>CAWCJV010000007.1:0-872257 GCA_963795845.1 uncultured Acidobacteriaceae bacterium
GGTATCCGGAGCCCGAGGGCGGCGGGGATCTCGTCGCGCAGGGGAGCGACCCAGGCCGACCGCTCGGCGGCGACCGGCGCCAGGTCGGAGGCGCCGGGCAGCTCCGGGGTCATGGGCGAGCGGGCGAGCAGGACCGAGCCGTGCTGGAGGATCGCCCCCGACCGCCTCCTCTGGGCGCTGCCGACCAGCTTCGAGCCCCCCGCGACGACGTCCTCGGGGTCGCGGTCGGCGAAGCAGAGGAAGGGGCGGCCCGCGGCGACCGTCGGCGGCGACTCGCCCCGCCTCCCGGCCGCGACGCCCCGGGCACGGAGAAGCCCGGCGATCGCCTCGTGGACGGCGCGGTAGAGGTCGCCGCTGCGGCGGGCCAGCGGGTGCCCGCGGGGGACGACCAGGGCGTAGGTCACCTCGTGGTGGTGCCAGATCGCCCCGCCCCCGGTCGGCCTCCGCACCACCGGGGCGCCCCGCCAGCGGGGGTCGGCCGCCAGGGCGGCCGTCTCCTGGAAGTAGCCCAGACTGAGCGTCGGCGGGTCCCACTCGTAGGTCCGGAAGGCCGCCGCGGACGGGTCGGCGGCCACCGCGTCGAGCAAGGCCTCGTCGAGGGCCATGTTCGCCGGTCCGTCGGCCGTCTCGTGGGGCAGGACCCGGCAGGGCATGATCGTCATCGCGGGCCCCACCTCGAAAAGTTCAAAGGCGAAAGTGAAGATCCTTTGATTTTGACCTTTCGCCTTTGAACTTTCGCCTCCTCACGCCGGACGCCATCGCAGGATCGGCTCCTTGGCCGCCTTCGACCTCGTCGGGGCGGCTGATCGGCGTGGTGATGGGGGGCGTCGTGGAGGATCTCCGGGTCTTCCTCGGCGATCGGCGAGCAGGACCCGGCGAAGGCTTCGAGCGTCTCGCGGCTCTCGGTCTCGGTCGGCTCGATCATCAGGGCCTCGGGGACGATCAGCGGGAAATAGACCGTCGGCGCGTGGATGTTGTGGTCGATCAGGCGCTTGCCGATGTCCATCGCGCGGATGCCCCGGTCGCGGGCCAGCCCCGCGCCGAGGCGACGAACTCGTGCATGCAGCGGTCGCCGAACGGGACGGGATAGACGTGCCGGACCAGCGACATCAGGTAATTGGCGTTCAGGACCGCGTGCTGCGCGACCGCCTTGAGCCCGTCGGGCCCCTGGCTCCGGATGTAGCAATAGGCGCGGAACAGGACGCCCGTGTTGCCGAAGAACGAGCGGACGCGGCCGATCGACTTGGGGCGGTCGGAGTCGAGCCGGTAGGTGCCGTCGTCGTCGCGGGCGACGATCGGCGACGGCAGGTAGGGGGCCAGGTGCTCGCGGACGGCGATCGGCCCGGCGCCGGGGCCGCCGCCGCCGTGCGGGCCGGAGAAGGTCTTGTGCGGGTTGTAGTGCATCAGGTCGGCCCCCATGTCGCCGGGCCGGACGGCGCCGAGGATCGCGTTCATGTTGGCGCCGTCGAGGTAGAGCAGGGCCCCGCGATCGTGGAGCAGCTCGGCGATCTCGCCGACCTGCGGGTCGAACAGGCCGACCGTGTTCGGGTTGGTGATCATGAACACGGCGGCCTGGTCGTCGAGCTTCGCCTTGAAGTCGTCGAGGTCGACCAGCCCGCGGCGCGTCGCTCTTGATCGTGACCGCCTCGAACCCGGCCAGGTTGGCCGAGGCGGGGTTGGTGCCGTGGGCGCTGTCGGGGATCAGGACCTTGGTCCGCGTCTCGCCCTGGTCGCGGAAGTAGGCCGCGGCGACCAGCAGCGCCGTCAGCTCGCCCTGCGCCCCGGCGGCCGGCTGGAGGCTGACCGCGTGCAGCCCGGCGATCTCGGCGAGGATCTCCTGGAGCTCGTACAGGATGCGCGAGCAATCCCTGGAGCGTGCCCTCGTCCTGGTAAGGATGCTGCGCCGCCAGCCCCGGCAGGGCCGCGAGCCGCTCGTTCCGCTTCGGGTTGTACTTCATCGTGCACGACCCGAGCGGGTAGAAGTTCGAGTCGATCGACATGTTCAGCGTCGAGAGGTTCGTGTAGTGCCGGACGACGTCGAGCTCGCCCAGTTCGGGCAAGGGCGGCGGCGTCCTTCGCCCGGTGCGACGGCCGGGATCAGCTCGTCGAGCGGCCGGTCGGGCACGTCCGACGCCGGGAAGATCGCCGTCGAGCGGCCCGGGCGGCTGGTCTCGAAGAGGAGGGCAGGGGGGTCGAGCTTGTACATAGACTTTCTTCCTCAACCTCGCTGGATCCCACGTTACGCGAAGACATCCCCGACCCGGCACCGGAACCCTGGCACGACATCGCCCCCGTCCAGCATCTCGTCTACCGAGAGGGTCACGGGGTCCATCCCGGGGCGATGGACGGTGATCGTCCGCGTCTTCGGGAAGACGTTCCAGACCATCAGCGAACCGGCCGCGAGCCAGGCAGCCGCCTTCTCGTCGGCCTTGGCGGACTGTCACTAGGCGAGACGACTTCGATCGCGAGGTCGGGTGCAAAGGGGATGTGCTTGTCCCAGTTGGTGATCTGGTCCAACCGCTCGCGGCGGACGAACGCGACATCCGCGCCGCGGACCGTGTCGGGGTTGCGCTCGATCAGGAACCCGGTCTCCGCATTGAACGTGTCGCCCAGTCCGTTGGCCTCGACATGGTTACCGAGCAGACGGAGGATCTTTGAACCGATCTTCCCGTGTCGGCCGCCGGGCAATGTCATCGACTTCACTTCTCCCCGGATCAGCTCGTTCCTCATGTGGTTGTCGGGCATGAGGAGGAACTCGTCGGCCGTGATCGGGCGGGTCGTGGTGCTCATGGGGACCGCCTCCACAGTCCATTGTCAGGATTCGAGCGACCTGCGCGTAAGCCTCGGCCAGGCCGTCGATCTCGGCCTTCGTCCGCTTCTCGGTCACGGCGACGAGGATGCCGTCGGCCAGGTCGGGATACCAGCGGCCCAGCGCGATCCCGCCGTGGTAGCCGAGGCGGCCGACCTCGGCGAGGACCCGCGTCGGGTCGGCTTCGAGCGGATCACGAACTCCTTGAAGAAGGGGCCGTCGAAGGCGAGCGAGAGGCCGGGGACCTCGGGCCAGTTGCTCGGCGGCGTAGTGGGCCTTGCGGGTCGAGAGCTCGGCCGCCTGGCGGAGCCCGCCGGGGCCCGACGGCGGCGAGGTAGATGCTGGCCCGGAGGGCGAGCAGGCCCTGGTTCGTGCAGATGTTCGAGGTCGCCTTCTCGCGGCGGATGTGCTGCTCGCGGGTCTGGAGGGTCAGCACCCAGCAGCGCTTGCCGTGGCGGTCGGTCGTCTGGCCGACGATCCGGCCCGGGCATCTTGCGGACGTACTCCTCGCGGCAGGCCATGATGCCGAGGTACGGGCCGCCGAAGGACATCGGGTTGCCCAGGCTCTGCCCCTCGGCCACCACGATGTCGGCGCCGTAGTCGCCGGGGCGGCGGAGCAGGCCCAGGCTGATCGGGTCGACGCTGACGATCGCCAGCGCCCCCTTGCGGTGCGCCGCCTCGACCAGCGCCTCGACCTCTTCGAGCTGCCCGAAGAAGTTCGGGTACTGGAGGATGACGGCCGCCGTGTCGTCGGTGATGCGCCTCGGCCAGCGCGTCGGGATCGACCCGGCCCCCCGCGGCGGGGACGGTCACGAGCTCGGGTTCGAGGTTCGCCAGGAACGTGGCGAGGATCTGCGCGGTACTCGGGGTGGACCGACCCGGCGACGACGACCCGGCCGAGCCGCCGGGTGACGGTCAGGGCCATGAGCATCGCCTCGGCGACCGCCGAGCCGCCGTCGTAGAGGCTGGCGTTCGAGACGTCCATGCCGGTCAGTTGCGGTGACCAGGGTCTGGTACTCGAACGTCGCCTGGAGCGTCCCCTGGCTCGCCTCGGGCTGGTAGGGGGTGTACGCCGTGTAGAACTCGCCGCGGGCGGCGAGGTTGTCGACGACGGCCGGGATGAAGTGGTCGTAGCTCCCCCCGCCGAGGAAGCAGGGGCGGAGGTCGGCCCCGACGTTCCGGCCGAGCAGGTCGCCGACCTGCGGCGGTCAGCTCCAGCTCGCCCAGCGCCTCGGGGATCGCCAGGGGCCGTCGCAGCCGGTACTCCGGCGGGATCATGTCGAAGAGCTGGTCGAGCGAGTCGAGCCCGATCGCGCCGAGCATGACGCGCACGTCGTCGGGCGTGTTCGCGATATAAGCCATGATGTCCGTTGATCCCACTCCGGCTCGGGGCGGCGGACACCCGGGCGATCCGCGGCGCTCGGCCCCGCGAGAGCGACTCATAATCGTCGCCGCGCCGTGAGTCCGGGGAGAGCGAAGGTCGCCTCACGGCCGGGTCATCCGTCCCGTCCGAGACCCGGTGGGTACTCCGAGGATCACCGTCCCGATCCGAATTGATCCTGTTTACGGAATTGGCGAAGTCGACCACGTCTCCTCGCAATCCGGCTTCAATGCGCCTCGTCGGCCACCTTCTTCTGGTAGGCGTCGTGGTCGAGCAGGTCGGCGACGGCCGTGGGGTCATCGACCCTGACCTTGATCAGCCAGCCCTTCTCGTAGGGGTCCTCGGCCAGGAGCTGGACGTTGCCGGCGACCTCGGCGTTGACCTCGACGACCTCGCCGCCGACCGGGGCGTACAGGTCGCTGACGGCCTTGACGCTCTCGACCTCGCCGAAGCTCTTGCCCGCGGTCAGCTTGGTGCCGACCGCCGGCAGGTCGATCATGATCAGGTCGGTCAGCTGGTCGACGGCGAACCGCGAGATCCCGATCGGTCGCGACGTCGCCGTCGAGATGCACCCATTCGTGAGTCGGGGTGAACCGGAGGGTTTTCGGGTCCATGGAGTCGTGATCCTCGTGGCCGGATGCGAGCAGAATCGGATGGTTCAGGAACGGTGCGATGGGGCCGCGGACCGGCGGTAGAACGGGAGCTTGACGACCCGGGCCGGCTCGTCGTGGCCGCGGACGTCGACGACGAGCGAGGTCGCCGAGCGCGGCGGCCGACGGGGTCGACCAGGGCCATGGCGAGGCTCTGCCCAGGGTCGGCGAGAAGGTGCCCGAGGTGACGATGCCGACCGTCCTGGCCGTCGCGCAGCACCAGGCTCCCCTGGCGGGCGATCCGCTTGCCTTCGAGGCGGAGGCCGACCCGCGCCTGGCCGGGCTCGTCCTTGAAGCGCGCAGAGCGCCTCGCGGCCGACGAACTCCCCCTTGTCGAGCTTGACGGCCCAGCCGACGCCCGCCGCGTACGGGTTGGTCGTCTCCGACAGCTCGTGGCCGTAGAGCGGCATCGCCGCCTCGAACCGGAGCGTGTCGCGGCGCCCAGGCCGCACGGGACGATCGCCGCGGGTCCGGCCCGAGTCGAGCAGCGCCGTCCCAGACCGCGCTCGGCCTTGGCCGCCGGGACGATCAGCTCGAAGCCGTCCTCGCCCGTGTAGCCCGTCCGGCTGACGACCGCGTCGACCGAGTCGAGCAGCCGTCCCATCGGTGACATGGTAATACTTCAGCCCGTCGAGCGGGGCATTGAACAGCGGCTGGAGGGTCGCCAGGGCCCTGGGCCCCTGGACGGCGATCATCGCCGTGTCGAGGGTCCGGTCGAGCATCGTGTCGACGACCCCGGCCCGGTGGCGCTCGAACTGGGCGACGACCTCGCCGCGGTTCGAGGCGTTGCAGACGACCGCGTAGCCGTACGGCAGGCGGTAGACGAGGATGTCGTCGATCAGGCCGCCGCCGCCGTTGGCCATCAGGCTGTACTGGATCTGGCCGCGGCCGAGGCGGGCGACGTGGTTGGTGGTACGTGCTCGAGCCAGGCCAGCGCGTCGGGGCCGTCGAAGGTCAGCCGGCCCATGTGGCTGATGTCGAACAGGCCGACGCGCTGGCGGACGGCCTGGTGCTCCTCGACGATCGTCGAGTACTGGACGGGCATCGACCAGCCGCCGAACTCGACGAGCCGGGCGCCGTGCGCCTGGTGCCAGGCGTGCAGGGGGGTCTTGAGCAGGTCGCTCGCCATCGCCATCGCGCGGGCCCTCGTGCCCCGCCCCGGCCGGAGACGTCGGGTCCCGAGGACGGCGCGCGACGATTGTAGCCGCTCGGGGGGGCCGGCGACAACTGGCGATCGCCCCCGACGAGGCCGCCCGTCCCTATGTCGGGAACCCCGAGGGGTTGGACGGTCGGAAGGGTTACGTGGCCAAATCGAGAGGACACCGGATCGCTTACCCCCGATAATAATGAGGGCGAACGACCTATTCGATGATCTTTGGCAACTCGAAGCACTCTCTCCAGACGACCCACAGCCGCGCGCCGAACGAACCGAATGTTGAACAATCGCCGGCCGACGCGCCGCGCCCAAACGAACTCGGCACCGCGCCCGAACGAACTCGACGGCTGGCCCGAACGAACTCGGCACCGCGCCCAAACGAACTCGATGCTCGGTACGAACGAACTGGGCGGTCCCTTTGCCGAACGAACCGAATGTTGAACAATCGCCGGACAGCGCTACGCCAAAACGAACTCGGCGCCGCGCCCAAACGAACTCGATGGCCCGCGTCGAACGAACCCAACGGCCCCCGATCCTCGTGGGGTGGGCACCGTTCACGATCTCATAACGTTGGGCATACAAACCAGTTCCGGAGGTGGGCGGTGCCCACCCTGCGAGGACCGGGGCCGGCGCCGAACGAACCGAAATGGCGGCGCGAACGAACTCGGCGCCGCGCCCAAACGAACTCGATGGCCCGCGCCGAACGAACCGAATGTTGAACAATCGACGGTGCCGGGCCATTCCCGAAACAAAGCGAATGTTTAACAGTAGGCCGTCGGGCGACTCCCGAAACGAAGCGAATGTTCAACAATCGACCGGAGGCTGAGATCCGGGGTTGCTCAGGCGATCAGCTCCGGGACGACCTTGCCGGCGACGTCGGTCAGGCGGAAGTCGCGCCCCTGGAAGCGGTAGGTGAGCCGCGTGTGGTCGATGCCGAACAGGTGGAGGATCGTGGCGTGGAAGTCGTTGACGTGGACCGGGTCCTCGACGACGTTCCAGCCGAGGTCGTCGGTCTTGCCGATGACCTGGCCCCCCTTGATCGCCGCCGCCGGCCATCCAGAGGCTGAAGGCGAACGGGTGGTGGTCGCGGCCGTTGACCGTCTTGAAGCCGGGGCGGTTCTCGCCCAGCGGCGTGCGGCCGAACTCGGAGACCCAGATCACCAGCGTCGAGTCGAGGAGCCCGCGCCTGCTTGAGGTCCTTCAGCAGCGCGGCGACCGGCTGGTCGGCCATCCCGCAGTTGAAGGCCGAGCTCGAGCGTCGAGGTTGCTGTGGTGGTCCCACGAGGCGTGGTAGAGGTTGACGAACCGGACGCCGCGCTCGACCATCCGGCGGGCCAGCAGGCAGTTGGTGGCGAACGGCGGTAGACCCCCTTGCCGCCCGCCCGCGCCGCCCCTGGCTGACCCCCTGGTCGGGTCGGCGGCCGACGCCGTACAGGTCGAGCGTCTCGCCGGTCTCGCCCGACAGGTCGATCAGCTCGGGGGCGGCCGCCTGCATCCGGAAGGCCAGCTCGTAGGCGGCGATCCGGCTGTTGATCTCGGGGTCGCCGATCGGCTCGCTGCCGCTGCCGGTTCAGGTCGCGGAGGGCCTCGATGGTCTTCGCCTGCATGGCGTCGCTGAGGCCGTCGGGGTTGCTCAGGTTGAGGACGGGCTCGCCCTGGTTGCGGAAGAGGACGCCCTGGTAGGTGCGTCGGCAGGAACCCGCTCGACCAGTTCGACGCGCCGCCGCTGGTGCCCCGGCCGGCGGTCAGCACGACGTAGCCGGGCAGGTCGTTCGACTCGCTGCCCAGCCCGTAGTTGAGCCACGACCCCATGCTCGGCCGGCCGAACGTCGGCACCCGGTGTTCATCATCAACTGGCCGGGGTGGTGGTTGAACGCCTCGGTGTGCATCGACCGGATCAGCGCGATGTCGTCGGCGCACTCGCCGAGGTGGGGCAGGAAGTCCGACAGCTCCATGCCGCACTCGCCGTGCGGGGTGAACGTGCGGGGGCTGCCGAGGAGCCGGGCCGTCTCCTTCTGGAGGAAGGCGAAGCGGACGTTCTTGGTGAACGACTCGGGCAGCGTCTGGCCGTGCAGTCGCGTCGAGCTTCGGCTTGGGGTCGAACAGGTCGATCTGGCTCGGCGCCCCTTCCAGGTAGATGCAGATGCACGCCTTCGCCTTCGGCGCGAAGTGCGGCGCCTCGGCGCCAGCGGGCTGGCCGTCTCGGCCTCGGCGGCGAGCAGGCCCTCGTCGCGGAGCATCGACGCCAGCGCCAGCAGGCCGACGCCGCTGGCGGACGGAGGTCAGGAAGTCGCGGCGGGACTGGCGGACGTGGGCTTCGAGGGGGTCCATCGGCTCACTGCCGATCTCGGGTTCGGGGCGGGCGATTCATAGAGCAAGGAACTTCTCATTTCTGCGACCGCGTGCTCACTCCCGCGTCACGAACTCGTCGAGGTTCAGGATCGTCCGGGCCAGGGCGACCCAGGCGGCGGCCTCGGGGACGTCGGCCCCGGCCGGGGGGTCCGGGCCGACGAGCTTGGCGGCGCGCGTTCGGGGTGCGACCGGCACTGTTCGGCGAGGGCGTCGTGCAGCGCGGCAGGACGACGACCTCCTCGGCCGACGGGTCGCGGGCCAGGCAGAGCCGGAAGGCGTGCCGGATACGCCCCTCGGTGCCGTCGGCCGGCCCCGGCGACGATCCGCCGGCCCAGGGCCTGGCGCACTCGACGAAGGCCGCGTCGTTCAGCAGCGTCAAGCGCCTGCAGCGGGGTGTTCGACCGCTCGCGCTTGACGGCGCAGACGTTCGAGTCGGGGGCGTCGAAGGTCATGAGCATCGGGTACGGGCTGGTGCGCTGGAACCAGGTGTAGAGGCCGCGGCGGTAGCGGTCGGGGCCGGTGCTCTCGACCCACCTGGCGCGAGCCGGCGTAGGTCAGCTCGGAGATCCCCGGCGGCTGCGGCGGGTGGACGCTCGGCCCGCCGACCCTCGGTGCCAGCAGGCCGCTCGCGGCGAGGGCCACGTCGCGGAGGACCTCCGCCTCCAGCCGCAGGCGGTTCTGCCGCGCCAGCCAGACGTTGTTCGGGTCGCGGTCGTGCAGGTCGGGCCGCGCCGCGACGATCTGCCGGTAGGTCGCCGAGCCGACGATCGTCCGGATCAGCGCCTTGCGGCTCCAGCCCGAGGCGGACGAACTCCGTCGCGAGCCAGTCGAGCAGCTCGGGGTGGCGTCGGGCGCTCGCCCCGGGTGCCGAAGTCGTCGACGGTGGCCACCAGGCCGCGGCCGAACAGGTGATGCCAGGCCCGGTTGACCGCGACCCGGGCGGTCAGCGGGTTGGCCGGGTCGGTCAGCCAGCGGGCCAGGTCGAGGCGATCGGGCACCTTCCCCGAGGCCGGCATCGGTGGCAGGACGGCCGGCGTCCCCGGCGGGACGGCGTCCCCCTTGCGGAGGAAGTCGCCGCGGATCAGGACGTGCGTCTCGGGCGGCTTCGGGTTCTCCGCGAGCGTCGGGATCGCCCGGTCGGGCAGCTTCGGGGCCTTCCTCGCGCGGCGGGTCAGCGCCGTATTGAGGCGGTTCCACTCGGGGTCGATCGTGCGGTGATGCTGGGCAAGCTCCTCGGCCTGGACCGGGCAGCGGTGCTCGGGACGGGTGGCCAGGGCCTCGACGACCTCATCCGGCAATCCGACCAGTGGGAACCGCCCCAGGAACACGCCGACCTCCCAGGCCTCCTGGCGGGCCGGGCGGCCCTTCGCGTCGTAGGAGGCCAGCGCCTGCCTGAGCTCGCGAGTCTCGGCGTCGAACGCGGCCTTGTCCCTCTCGTACGAGGCGACCTCCTCGGGCGTGTGGAGCGGGATGTCGACCTCGTTCGCCGTGTTGAAGAAGGCGAAGAGGCCGTAGTACTCCCTGTGGAGGATCGGGTCATACTTGTGCGTGTGGCACTGGGCGCAGCCGACCGTCAGGCCGAGCCAGACGGTGCCGGTCGTGTTGACGCGGTCGACGACCGCCGCGACGCGGAACTCCTCCTGGTCGACGCCCCCCTCGCGGTTGGTCAGCGTGTTGCGGTGGAAGCCGGTCGCGGCCTTGACTCGGAGGTCGGCGCCGGGGAGCAGGTCGCCGGCCAGTTGCTCGACGGTGAACTGGTCGAACGGGAGGTCGCGGTTGAGGGCGTCGATGACCCAGTCGCGGTAGCGCCAGGCGTTGGGGCGGGGCGAGTCCTTCTCGTAGCCGTCGCTGTCGGCGTAGCGGGCCAGGTCGAGCCAGTGCCGGCCCCACCGCTCGCCGTAAGTGCGGCGAGGCGAGCAGGCGGTCGACCAGCCGTTCGTAGGCGTCGGGCGACGCGTCGTTGACGAACGCCTCGACCTCGGCGGGCGCCGGCGGGAGGCCGAGCAGGTCGAGGCTGAGGCGGCGGATCAGGGTCGGGCGGTCGGCCTCGGGCGACGGCTCGACGCGCTCGGCCTCCAGCCTCGCCAGGATGAAGGCGTCGATCGGGTTGCGGACCCACGATCGGTCCTTCAGGGCGGCGGCACCGTCCGGCCGGGCCACGGGCCGGAACGCCCAGTGGTCGGACCCGGCGGCCGCGGGCGCCCCGTCGTCGGGCCAGGGGGCCCCCTGGTCGATCCAGGCCCGGAGCAGGCCGACCTGCTCCGGGGTGAGGGCGTTCCCCCTGGCCCTCGGGGGGCATGACCGCGTCGGTCGGCGCCCGACGACGTACTCGATCAGAAGGCTCTCGGCCCCCTTGCCCGGCTCGACGACCCGGCCCGAGTCGCCGCCGGCCAGCGCGTCGGCCTTGCGGTCGAGCCGCAGTCCCCCGCGACGCTTCGAGGCGCCGTGGCACGACGCAGGCACCTGGCGGCGAAGATCGGCCGGACGTCGCGCGGCGAAGTCGACCGTCCCGACGGCGGTCGCGGCGGGGCGCATCAGGCCTTCGCGCCTTCGGGCGCGGCCCACGCCGGGACGGCGACCGCCCCCAGGGCCAGGACGCGCAGGAGCCTCGTGAAACCGGACGGGGCGGGGGGGCGGTCCATGGGCGGACTCCGACACGGGCGGGCGCCGCGAGGACGGTTGGGCCGTCTGTCCTCACCGAGGAGGGAGTGAAGAGGGTCCGGACATGGCCTGGATTATATCCTCGGCCCGGCCGGCGATCCAGGATGAGTCGGTGAGGGCGGCCTCGCCCCGACGGAGCGGGGCGATGGCGCGGGCCCGTCCCGTCTACGAGGTGCGCGGGCCTGCGCGATCGCCCCTCGTGACGCGGTCGGGTCGGTTGCCGTGGGATCGGAGGAGTTCGCTCGCCGAGGGCCTTGGGCCGCTTCGCGACGGGGGTGACCGAGTCTGCGACGAGTCCGGGCCCCGGGCCCTCGGGCGAGTAGACACCGCCGGGAGCCGGTCTCGGGCCGGACGACGGGCGGGTCGCGGGTCAGAACTGATCGGCGCTGACGACCTCGCCGCCGTTGCGGGTGCCGAGGTTCCACCAGGTCATGCGGTTGATCGAGCTCTTGATGAAGCGGACGCTGCCGTCGCCCATCGTGACGTTGACGCCGCCGGGGTGCGCTGCTGGCCGGGACGGTCACGCTGTCGTCGGGGCCGCAGTGGCCGACGCACCCGGAGTCGAGGCGGCAGCCGTTGCCGAGGTACTGCGAGTCGTTCGGGGTCTGGAGGTGGTTGAAGAGCGAGTTGCCCGTGCTGCCCAGGCACCATCGCCACCCGCGCCGGCTGCAGATGGCGCCGGACGTGGTCGTGAAGTTCTGGGTGCAGGTCTGGAGGTCGGCCATGACCGTCGCCATGCTCGTGTAGGCGTCGATGACCGAGCCGGCGTCGTGGCATTCTGCTCGACGATGATGGTGTTGCCCGGGTACGTGCCCCCCGGGGTGTGCGTCTCGTCGGTGTACATCCCCGTGCCCAGCCTCCCCTCGGCGAAGGCGACCGTGTTGGAGACGCCGTCGGGGCACTGCTGGACGCCGTACGAGAAGTACCAGGCGAACAGGCCCGGCTCTGCTTGCCGGTGTTGCCGTTGACCCCGTTGCCGGGGGCCGTGCCGACGCTGGCGAAGTAGCTGTTCGTGCCGCTGGTGTAGGCGTACGGGTCGCTGGGGCAGAGGAACGAGCCGACGATGGCGCTGAAGACCGTGGTGTTGATGTTGGCGTACGGCGCGTACGGGTTGGGGCCCAGTTGAAGTTGATCGCGTTGTACATGCGCAATCTGCTCCATCTGGCCGAGCATCTGGGCCTGGGCGCTCCAGGCGGTCCAGTCGTCGTAGGTGCCGATGGGGCCGGACATGTTCTTGGAGGCCCCGAGCGGGAACGAATTGTGGATGGTGTGGTAGTTGTGCATCGCCAGGCCGATCTGCTTCAGGTTGTTGACGCACTGCGACCGCCGCGCCGCCTCCGCGCCGCCTGGACGGCGGGCAGCAGCAGGGCGATCAGCACGGCGATGATCGCGATCACCACCAGCAACTCGATCAGCGTGAAGCCTCGGCGTCGCATGAGGGTCCTCCCAAATGATTGAGGCACCTTCGAGAGAAGGATGGGTTGATACGTCGCACGCCGCCGTCAGCCCGAGGCCCTCACCGGGGGTCGGCCTTCGGGCTGGCCAGCCTGGAGTGGCGTCGGACTTCCTAGGCGGAAAGGGGATGATCGTAGATGGCCAGCTCGTCCAGCCGGCCGCCGCGGAGACGCGGAGACGAGAGACATCAATAGCTCGACGCGTCGATGACCTCGCCCTGGTTGCTCGAGCCGAGGGCCCAGATGGTCCGCAAGTTGGTGCAATCCTTGAGGAACCGGACCGAGCCGTCGCACATGCCGACGTTCACCCCGCCGGGGTGGTAGCTGCTGGGCCCGATCACGACCGGGGCGGAATCGAAGTCGCCCTGGCCGGTGTAGTCCAGGCAATTGGGGGTCTTCGGGTTCGGGGCCGTGACGAAGTTACCCAGGCCACGGCCCATGATCCCGAAGGCCCAGGTGTCGCCGACGAAGGATCGGTGCAGCGTGGGAAGGGGGGCGAGCACGAGGATCTGGAGCCACGCGAGGAGATTCGAGCCCTCGGCCGTGCCGAACGGCGGCGATCATCGCCTGGGGTTCCGCGTGACGCCGGCCGGTGCCGAACTCGACGCATCGGCGACGTCGGAAGGGATGGTGATCTTGGAGTTGTTGAAGTCGCCGATCCTGAACTCGCCGAACGCGATCGTGTTCGACGTCCCGTCAGTCACATCCTGGACGCCGATCGCGAGACCCCGGAACGTGAAGACCCCATTCGGGGGCCCGTGCGTCGCGCGCGTCATAGTCCAGGCTCGAGCCGACGGACCCGAAGTAGCTATCGCCCGCGGCCGGGACCGAGATCGCCGCGTGGCCGTGGGTGATCCCGCCCCGGCGGGAGGGTCGCGGACGGGCAGAGCATCGTGTTGAGACGGTCGACAGGGCGGTCGAGTGGATGTAAGCGGCTGGCGGCATCCCCCTGGCCGGTGCCGAATGACCAGTTGATCGCGTTGTAGAGGGCGGTTTGCTCCAGGTTGGAGGAGCATGGACGCGAAGCAGCTCCAGGAGCCGTAAGGCGTGGCCGTGTGTGGCGGCCGCGTGGACTTCCGCATGTCAGAATCCGCCCGGCGGGAAACAGTTGTTCGTCGAGTGATAGTTGGCCGCCGCGAGGCCGATCTGCTTGAGGTTGTTGACGCACTGGGAGCGGCGGGCGGCCTCGCGCGCCGCCTGGACGGCCGGCAGCAGCAGGGCGATCAGCACGGCGATGATGGCGATGACCACCAAGAGCTCGATCAGCGTGAAACCACGTCGTCTCATCGAGATACGCTCCCTGAGAGAGGGGAAGAGTCGCTTGCGAGACGCCCGCGCCCGGCGGCCGGGGTGACGGGTATCGAGCGATGGGCGCCGTCCCTCCGGCGGCGCCCGGGTCATACCGCGGGCGGGCCGTCGGGGTGGCCAGCCGAGATGGCGCGGATCTCCTCGGCGGACAGGGGGTGGTCGTAGAGGGCCAGCTCGTCGAGGCGGCCGACGAAGGGGCGGATGTGCGTCGGCTCGGTCGGGTCGTCGTCCGCCGTCCCACCACCAGGCGGCAGGAGACGGTCGGATGGTCGGGGTCGAGCGGCAGGGAGTGGTCGGGTCCCCGTCGAAGTAGAGCTCCATCCGGCCGCCGCCTTCTGCGCGACGACGTGGTGCCAGCAGCGGGGGACGTAGAACGCCTCGGAGCAGATGTTGTCGCCCCCTCGAGGTCGAGCGGCCAGCGGTGCAGGAACCGGACCGAGGCCGGCCGGTACAGGGACTGCCGGTTCCGCGCGGTGATCTCCACGCAGGAAGGTGTGGGGCCATTCCAGTAGGCGTCGGGCGGGATCAGGTCTTCGGCGGCGGGAGCAGGCCGACCAGGGTCGCGTAGTGGATAGTCCTCCGCCAGGAACCAGAGCTCGACGGCGTGCCCCGGCGTCGCGGGCCAGCTCCCAGAGGCCGTCGGTGTCGAGGTACTGCTCGGGCGCGTCCGGCCGGAAGACGGCGTAGCCGTTGCCGCCGGGGCCGGGGTCGCCGGCGAGCGCGACCGGGCCGTTGACCCGGAGCGGCGGCCCGTCGGGGACCTCGTTCGGGACCGCGCCGTCGGCAGCGCCTCGAACCGCCAGTAGCCCCGCGGCCGCGACGCGCAGGACCGCGTCGGGGTAGGACGGGTCCAGGACCAGGGGCGGGCTGGCCAGTCGAGGCGGGCGACGAATCCCCCGGGCCGCGCGGCGGCCCGCGATGCCGGCCGGCGTGCGGGTCGAGCTCGAACGCCTTGCTCCGCGTCCACGCAGCTGGGTCCGCTGGGCGGAGCCCGCCCCGTCGAGCAGCGCCGCCTCGGCCTGGCCCTCGAAGACCATGACCCGCGACCGTGCCGCCGTCCTCGACGTTGATGCCGAACTCGGTCCCCAGGTCGAACGACGGCCGAAGCCGGGCGAGGCGACGACGAACCCCTCGGCCCCCTCGGGGACCCGGGCCCGGAGCCGGCCCCGCCGGCAGAAGACCCGGTCGCCGGCGACCAGCTCCAGGTCGGCCGGCCCCTCGACGATCAGCATCACGCCGCTGAGAACGACAGCGTGGCGCGGCCCGAGAGCAGGCGGAGCGGCCCGCCGCCAGGAGCCGTCCCCCTCCGCCGGTCGGGCGGCCCCGCCGCGGCTCCCAGCGCGCGCCGTCGAGCTTGAGCACCATGGCCAGCCCGCTGCCCGACCTCGACCCGCGGGGGCCGGCCGCCGGGCCGGCCACCGTCGCCGCCGCCGACGCCGCCCGCGACGTCCCCGGGCGGCGCAGGCCGGGCCAGCACCGCGACAGGACGGCCGCGGCCGCGACCAGCACGACGCCGCGGCCGCGGCGGCGGTCCAACGCCGCCGGCCGGCGTCGGGGCCGCGGCGCCGGTCGTCGATCAGCCCGAGGACGGCGTCGGCCGCCCGGCGGGCCCGGACGGCGAAGTGGAGCTCGGTGTGCAGCTGGAAATACGCGACGAACTCCCGCCGCGCCGCCGCGTCGGCGAGCAGGTGCGCCTCGAGCCGGCGGAGCTGCTCGTCGTCGATGGTGTCGCCGCAGTACGCGTCGATCAGGTCGCGGAGCCCCTCGGGCGGGTCGGGCGTCGGTCGCTCATCCGCGTCACTCCCTCCCCGCAGCGTGCGGCGGACGCATTCGCAGCAGCGCGCGCCGGATGCGGCGGAGCGAGTTGTGGACGCTCTGGGGCGAGCGGCTCCGGCTCCGGGCGACCTCCGGGATCGCGGGCCGACCCGCCGTAGCACGCCTGGAGCAGCTCCTGGTCGCGCTGGCGGAGCTTCTTCATGCACTCGGCGAGGGCACCCCGCCGCTCCTCGAGCGCTCGTCGCCGCTCGAACTCGGCGTGGGCGTCGACCAGCAGGTCGCTCGAGCTCGTCGCTGAAGTGCCGCCGCCGCCGGGTCCGGGCCCGCAGGAAATTCGGCGACCTCGAAGCGGGCCACGCCGCAGGCCCAGGCGACGAAGCTCTTCGACGGGTCGTACCGGTCGTACTTCTTCCAGAGGACCAGGCTCGTCTGCTGGAACAGGTCGTCGGCGTCGTCGAAGTTGCGGACCAGGGAGTAGATGAAGCCGAAGATCTGCGTCTGGTGACGGCGCAGGTCCTCGGCGAACTCACCCTCCCGGGCGCTGGAGCTTCTCATGGTGACAAGCATGACGGCGGAATGCCCGAAGGACCGCACCCTCTCGCTTGCGTCGACCGTGTAGATTCGGAGGATTTCACGAGTAATCCGCCGGAGCGGGCGATTTGTAATCCAAAAAATGGGGAACTGCCCCCGGAATTCTTCCCCGGCGGACGGGGAAAGGCCCGTCCGGCCCTGCTCCCGAGCCGAGGCCGGTCGCCCCGCCCGTCCCGCGAAGAAGTTCGCCTGACCGCCAGGGGCCGGAAGGGGCGTAGTGACAGGAAGGGGCCTCGCCGCGCCCGAGCATCTCGCGGAGGGGTGACGAAAGCGTGCCTCACTCCTCGTCCCATGCGAGCTATGATTGGCTTGTCGGGATCGGGTGATCGGCGGTAGGATGGGGCGACGGCGATGAGCAGGTCCAAGACGGCCCGATGGCCGGGCCGAGCGTACCGCGTCCGGGCGGGGGCGACACGTGTGGCGGAGAAGCCTCGACTCCTGGTCATCGAACGCGACGCCCACCCCGGGCCGTCGGCGCGCGAGCACCTGGCCGATCGTTACGAGGTCGTCACGGCCCGGACGATGGCCCGCGCCCTGGTCCTGCTCCGCGAGCAGGAGTTCGCCGGGGTCTACGTCGACGCCGCGCAGCTCTCGGCGGTCCGCTGGGCGGGCGTCCTGATCCAGGCCGACGAGATCCTCGACGCGATCGCCGACGGCGTCGCGGTCGTCGACCCCGACCTCCGGATCATCTGGGCCAACCCCGAGTTCCACTCGCTCGCCGACCCCGACCGTCGAGCCGATCGGCAGCAAGTTCTACCGGGCGCTGGGCAACCCCGAGGTGCTCGGCCCCGACCCCTGCCCGTTCACCTCGGCCGTCGCCTCGAAGGCGCCGGCGAGCACGGTGCTGCGGATCGGCGCGAACCGCTACCTGCGGGTCACGGTCACGCCCGTCTTCGACGCCGCCGAGCACGCTGACGCCACCTGATCGCCCTGACCCGCGACATCACCGACGAGACCCAGCAGCAGCTCAAGGTCAACGCGATCCACAAGGCGGGCGACGAGCTGGCCGACCTCACCCCCGAGGAGCTCGCCGAGATGGGGGTCGAGGAGCGGACCGACCTGCTGAAGTACAACATCGCCCGCCACATGAAGGACCTGCTCGGGCCTCGACTTCATCGAGATCCGCCTGCTCGACCGCGCCACCGGCCGGCTCGTCCCGCTCCTGACCGAGGGGATGACGCCGGCGGCCGCCAACCGCGAGCTGTTCGCCCGCAAGGAGGGCAACGGCGTGACCGGGTTCGTCGCGGCGACCGGCCAGAGCTACCTCTGCCCCGACACGACGCACGACCCGCTCTACCTCGAAGGGGCGGCCGGCGCGCGGAGCTCGCTGACCGTCCCCCTGATCTACCACGGCACGGTCATCGGCACGCTCAACGTCGAGAACGCCCAGCCCAACGCCTTCGACGACCGCGACCGCCAGTTCCTGGAGATCTACGCCCGGAACGTCGCCTCGGCCCTGAACACGCTGGAGCTGCTCCAGGCCGAGAAGTTCAGCGCGGCGACCGCGTCGGTCGAGGCGATCAGCCGCGAGCTGGCGCTGCCGCTCGACGACATCCTGAGCGACGCGACGACCGTGCTCGACCGCTACGCCGGCCACGACGAGGACATCATCGCCCGGCTCCGCCACCTGCTCGTACCGCGCCCGGGAGATCCGCAGCCTGATCCAGAAGGTCGGCTCGACGATCGTCCCCGAGCCGAAGCGGAGCACGCCCCGCGCCCGCGCCCCGGCTGGCCGAGCGCCGGCTCCTGGTGGTCGACGCCGACGAGACGATCCGGCGGTCGGCCCACCACCTGCTCGGCGTGCCAGGGCGCGACCGTCGAGACGGCCCGCGACGCGCACGAGGCGATCGCCCTGGCCCGGCAGACGCCGTACTCGGCCGCCCTGGTCGACATCCGCCTGCCCGACCTCGACGGCTTCGAGACGTACAAGCGGCTCCGCGAGGTCCAGCCGGGCGTGCCGATCATCCTGATGACGGGCTTCGGCTGGGACCCGTCGCACTCGATCGTCAAGGCGCGCCAGGAGGGCCTCCAGACCGTCCTCTACAAGCCGTTCCGCGCCGACCGCCTGATGGAAGCCGTCGAGCAGGCGCTGCGGCCCCCCGCCCGCCGACGCCGGCACGCGCCCCCGCCGCCCCGACGCCCGCCCGTCGGCGACCGCCCGGGCGCCGCCACGACGGCACCCGCCCGCCGAGGCCCACGCTCATGAGTCGTGACTGGCCTCTTGCTCGCTGCCCCTGGCCGTCGGCCACGTCGCCTTGTTCGTCCTGATCGTCAACGTCGTCGCACGCGCTCGGGCTGCGCGAGCGGCGCATCGACGCGCGTCAAGCTCGCTGCTCGCTCGCCGCTGGTCGCCGTCTCGGCCGGCGCTGGCCTGGGAGGCGTCGCACGGGCCCTGGTCCGCCGTGGCCGCTGGCCGCTGCGGGTCTACGCGCGTGCTCTGCCTGGCGATCGGGCTGGTCGGCCTGCCCGGCCGTCGACGCTCGCCGGCGCTTCCGGCCGCCGGCCCGGCGGGGATCGCGGAGCGGTCGTCGGAGCGTCGACCTGGCCGCGCGCCGCGGGCCGACGCGCTGATCGGCGACGGGCCGGCACGCCTGGCTGCTGCGGCTCCCGGGCAACGAGTCGCTGCGGCTCCGCAGGCGCGAGTGGGAGGTCGACCCTGCCCGGCCTCCCCGCGGCCTGGACGGCCTGAGCATCGTCCACCTCAGCGACCTGCACTTCGCCCCGTGCTTCGACCGCCGGTTCTTCGAGGCGCGTGGCCGACGAGGCGGCGCGCCTGGGAGGCCGACCTCGTCGCTCTTCACCGGCGACCTGGTCGACGACGACGACGCGCTCGACTGGATCGTGCCGGTCCTGTCGCGGCTCCGCGGCCGGCTCGGGTCGTTCGCGATCCTCGGCAACCACGACCTCGACCACCACCCCGACCGGATCCGCCGGGCGCTCGGCGAGGCCGGCTTCACCGACCTGGAAGGGCGCTGGGCCGGCCTCGAGGTCGGCGGGCGCGACGCTGGCGCTCGGCGGGACGTCCGTCCCCCTGGGGCCCGGCGCTCGACCCGGCGCGCGATGCCCGAGGCCGACTTCCGGCTCCTGCTGAGCCACTCGCCCGACCAGTTCTACTGGGCCGCGCGCGTGGGGCATCGACCTGATGCTCTCGGGCCACAACCACGGCGGCCAGATCCGCCTGCCGCTGGTCGGCCCGGTCTTCATGCCGAGCGTCTATTCGCGCCGGTTCGACCGCGGCTTCTTCCGCGCGGGGCCGACCTGCTGCACGTCAGCCAGGGGGTCGCCGGCAAGCACCCGGTCCGCTACCGGCTGCGTCCCCGAGATCGGCCGGCTCGTCCTCCGCGTCGCGGCCCGGCCGGCCGTCGCCCCGGCGCGGCTCGATCGCGACGGCCCGGCCATCGACGGATCGCGGACGATCGGCCGACGCTGAGGCGAGTTCGGCACGGGTGCGACCGGACTCGAGCGTCCAGGCCCATCGGACGATCGTCGACGATCCCGGCTCAGATGTAGACCCGCCGGTTGTAGATGTACCACTCACCAGGACGACGCCCAGGGCCAGCGACGGCGAGCGGCTTCCACCAGTCCTTGCGGGCCGGGCGGGCTGGCCGGGTGCCGGCGACGGGGTTGTAGCCGATCTTGATCTTGTAGGCGTCGGCCTGCGTCGGGCGGGGTCGCCCTCGGGGACGAGGCCGCGCGGGGCGAGGTCGCTCTCGCGGGGGTCGAACTGGTTGACGGCGAACGGCCAGCAGGCCCGTCGGGCTCCCAGCGGGCGTGGTAGATGCCGGTCGCGTCGGCCTCGTTGAAGACGAACGTCCCCTGCGGCGTCCGCGACAGCGTCTCGGCCTTGCCCGTCGGGGCCGGTGACCGTCGACCGTCTCGTCGGGCGTCTCGGCGCGGAGGATCGACCGGCTGGCCGGGGAGGTGGACCTCGTCGCCGGCCGACTCGCGGGCGTTGCCGAGCGACCTGAGGGCGTTGAACAGGAACAGCGGGAAGCTGATCTTCTTGACCCAGTCGGTGTTGAACTGTCGCCGTCCATCAGCGGCGAAGGCGACGACGGTGTCGGAGAACCCCTCGCGCGGGGCGACGAAGGCGAGCGGGCCGCGGTTGCTCTCGATCAGGACCGTCGAGCCGGGCGGCGGCTCGACGACGATCGCCTTGAGCGATCGACGACCGTCGACAGGTCGCGGATGTACTGCATCAGCGGGTGCGAGACGTCCCAGTCGAGGATCGTCGGCCGCTCGACCGTCCTTCGTCTTCTCGTAGGCCGGCCCGGGCGGCAGGACGCCGAAGTAGAGGGCGTTGGCCTCGGGGGGCGCGTCGGGGCGGAACCGGTCGTAGATCACCAGGTCGTACCGGCCGGCCCGACGTCGCGCGCGACGGCGTCGGCCTTGCGCCTCGTCGGGCGTGACGACGATCACGTCGGCCCGCTCGGCGGCCGGTCGGCGTCCGGAGGGTGTCGACCAGGTAGCGGTTGCCCGGCGTGACGACCAGGACCTGCGCCTTCCGCGGGTTGCCGATCAGGGTGAAGGCGCGGTTGTCGAGCGGCAGGGCGTCGTCGACGTCGAGCCGGACTTCCAGCTCGGCCATGCCGGTGTCGGGCAGGTCGAACTTGAACGACTGGTCGCTCTGCGCGGGGACCTTCAGGGCGATGGCGTCGATCAGGGCCCCCGGCGCGCCGGGCTTGGTCGGGGTCGAGCCGGAAGAGCTGGGCCTCGGTCTCGACGTCCTCGGCGCGGAAGTTGTGGACCCGGCCGAAGACCTGGTAGACGTCGGGCTTCTCGTCGTTCCGGCGGGTCTGGAGGGCGAGGATCGCGACGTTGTTCGAGGGCGGCCTTCGGCCCTGGCGTCGGCGCTCGGCCTCGGCGTCGTCGGCCGTCGGCGGGCGGCGGGGGCGGCGGGCCGATGACGACGACCTCGGGCTCGAGGTTGCCGAGGCTGAACCCCTCGACGTCGGGGAACCCGCCGTCGGTGTAGATCATCAGCTTGGGCGGGACGACCGACGTGGCGACGACCCCCTCGCCGATCGTCGCTTCGACGGGTTGGCCAGGCCGGCGGCGACCTGGAGCGCCTCGCGGAGCGAGGTCGTCGCCTCGGTCGGCGCGATCGCGTCGATCCGCTGGAGCAGCAGGCGGCGGTCGCCCGTGTAGTTCGAGACGACCCTGGCGCGGTCGGAGAAGGCGATGACCATCGCCAGGTCGTCCGACTCCATCGCGTCGACGATCTTCCTGGCCTCCTCCTTGGCCTTCTCCAGCCGGGTCGGCGCGACGTCGGTGGCCGACATGCTCGCCGAGTTGTCGATCGCCAGGACGAACCGCTGCCCCTGCCCGACCGTCCCCCGGATCCGCGGCCCGGCCAGCGCGAGCATCGCCAGCAGGACGGCCAGGAGCTGGAGGAACAGCAGCAGGTTCCGCCGGAGCCGCTGGAACAGGCTGTTGACGTGCAGGTCTTCCAGGCTCCGCCGCCAGAGCAGGGTGCTCGGCACCTGCACCGGCCGCCGCCGGAGCTTGAGGAAGTAGAGCGCGATGATCCCGACCGGGATGCCCGCCAGGACCGCCCAGGCGACCCCGCCCAGCGGGCTGGAGAACTGCACCGGGATGCCCGGACCGAGTCGGATTCATGCGCGACGCCCCGCTCGCCGGTCAAAGTTCCGGCTCGCGGTCCTCGGCCGCCCGGCCGCTCGCCCTTGCGCTTGCGGATCATCATGTAGAGCAGGTACGCCACGACCGCGCCCGCGACGCCGAAGAAGACCCAGGGGTTCTTGATCGTCGCACTCGGCATTGCGGCCTCGATGCGGTCGAAGGATCCGGAACATATCGGAATTTCACAATCTTGGACATCACGGTTATTTCACCAGCCCGCGCTCGCGCAGGTAGTTCAGGATCAGCTTGTCGAACGGGTTCTGGTTCGTGGTGAAGATGTACGTGATCCCGCGCTTGGTGCACCACTCCTTGAGGCCGCCGACGAAGGCGTTGAGGTTGTCCTTGTACCGCTTCAGGAGCGGGGCGCTGACGGTGATCTCGGCGATGTCGTCGTCCTCGGCGTCGACCAGGCGGAGGTCGCCGACGAGCTCGGGCTCGACCTCCTCGCGGCTCAGGACGTGGACGACGTAGATGTCCATGTTCCGGGCCAGGAGGTAGCGGAGGGCGTCCTCGTAGCCGCGCTTGTCGAGGAAGTCGGAGATGACGACGACCACCCCCTTGCCCGCGTGCTTGATCGGCGAACGCCTTGGCGGCGGCCGTCAGGTCGCTGGCGCCCGAGGCCTGGAGGCCGTCGAGGTACTGCACGACCCGCCACATCTGCGACCGGCCCCGGACGCTCGGCATCCCCGCGTCGAGCGCCGTGGCTGAACGTGTCGAGCATCACGCGGTCGTGGTTCACCAGCCCGATGAACGCCAGGGCCGCCGCGACCTGCTTGCCGTAGTGGAGCTTGGTCGGGTCGCCGAAGTCCATCGACAGGCTCGTGTCGAGCAGCGTGTAGAAGTGCAGGTCTTCCTCCTCGAGGAAGAGCTTGAGGAAGAGCTTGTCGAGCCGGCCGTAGACGTTCCAGTCGATGTGCCGGAGGTCGTCGCCGACGGAGTAGTTGCGGTGGTCGGCGAACTCGACCGACGACCCGCGCCGCTTGCTCTTGCGCTCCCCCTTCATCCGGCCGACGAAGATCTTCCGGCTGACCAGCTCGAGCTGTTCGAGCTTGTGGAGGAACTCGGGGTCGAGCAGCGGGGGGGCCTTGGTCTCGGGCATCGGTCGGCGCCTCGGGGCGATCAATGGAATGATGCGGAGTTCAGGAGCGGCACTCGTACGAGGTGTCGGAGGATGGGGCCGCTGCCCGCTCCTCGGTGTCTCGGCGCGGCTCGCCCCGGATGGCGAGCGCCCGGGCCGATCGAGGCCCCCGGCCGAGCCGAGGGACAGTCCGATCACGCAATGCCCGACGCGCTGGTAACGCTGATAGTCCCGCGATCCCGAGCCGCAGGGTCGGATCGCGGACGGCATCCCGACCGGATAGGCGAAGACGTAGAGGTTGGAATACGCCGCGTGCAAGGCGTGCGTGGTCAGCAGGTCGGGGGCGTGGCGGCTCGCGACCGGTGCCAGACCCAACAGGACGTAGGGCCAACCGAGGAGCGCGAAGCCCCACCCGAAGGCCCGCCGGCGGCCGCGGCCGAACGCCGCCGCGCACGTCGCGGTCAGGAGCGCGGCGCGGTCGAGGAGACCATCAGGAGCACGACCACGTCAAAGGGGGTCGAGGCCGCCCGAACGAGGATGATGTAAGCCAAGACGGGGAGCAGGGTGCCCAGGGCGAAGGTGAGCAATCCGACGGCGGCGATCCATAGCCCGAGCAAGGAGGCACGCACGAAGTCGCGAACCGCGAGCCACCGGCGACGGGGGCCGAAACGGAGGATGATGACGGCGACCGGTACCACGAGCAGCGCGAGAGTGAGCAGTGCGATCAGGGCTTCGTCGGGCTGTTTCAGGACGCCGAGCACGATGCTGATGCAAGCCACCAGGACGAGCATCCCGGCGATCGAGATCCGGGGCCTCCTCATCGCCGTCGCTCCCTAGCCGAGCCAGTCCGAGACCATGAACAGCCCGATCATCAGCATCGCCGCGATGCCGAGGCCGACGAGCCAGGGCACCAGCGCCGCGAGGAAGACGGTCCAGCGCGCCCGCAGGCTGAGCGACCGTCGGCGGTGCAGGAAGCCGAGCGCCGTGAACCAGCTCTCCAGGATGACGAGCGTCCCGCCCAGCGCCGTGATCAGGGCGACCATCGGCTCGGATCGCCAGGCCGCGAGCGACGCGGCGAACAGCAGGGCGAACAGGACCACCAGGACGACGACGTCGCCCGTCGTGAACACCAGCCGCTCGGGCTTGGGCGGGTTCCACGGGACCGGGGCGGGGGGCGGGTTGTAGATGTCGTGCATGGTGCGAGTCCTCGACGAGGCGGGCCGCGGCTCAGCCGGCCTTGGCTACGGGCGTCTTCTCCTCGGCCTTCTCGGGGACGGCGTCGAGCACCTTCAGCAGGACGTCGTCGGAGTCGACCCCCTCGGCCTGCGCCTCGAAGTTCAGGAGGACGCGGTGCCGGAGGCTCGGCAGGTAGACGCGGCGGAGGTCTTCGAAACTCACATTATACCGGCCGTCGAGCAGGGCGCGGACCTTGGCGGCGAGAACCAGCGTCTGGACGCCTCGCGGGCTGCTCCCCCAGCGGATGTACTGGTTGGTCACGTCGGCGGCGAACGGACCCTCGGGGTGCGTGGCCAGCGCCAGGCGGATCGCGTAGTCCTGGACGTGCGGCGCGACGATCACCTCGCGCGCCAGCCCTTGCATCCGGACGAGCGTCTCGCCGTCGATCACCCGCTCGGCCTTCGGGTATTCGCCCCGGGTGGTCCGGTCGAGGATCACGCCGAGCTCCTCGCGGGTCGAGTAGCCGACGACAAGCTTGAACAGGAACCGGTCGAGCTGCGCCTCGGGCAGGGGATAGGTCCCCTCCTGCTCGATCGGGTTCTGCGTGGCCATGACGAAGAACGGCTCCTTGAGCCGGTGGATCTGGCCGCCGACGGTGACCGAGTGCTCCTGCATCGCCTCGAGCAGCGCCGACTGCGTCTTGGGCGTGGCGCGGTTGATCTCGTCGGCCAGGACGATCTGCGAGAAGATCGGCCCGCGCTGGAACTCGAAGATGCGGCGGCCGTCGGGCGTCTCCATGACGATGTTCGTGCCGATGATGTCGGCGGGCATCAGGTCGGGGGTGAACTGGATGCGGTTGAAGTCGAGCGTCAGCGCGTCGGCGAGCGTCCGCACCAGGAGCGTCTTGCCCAGCCCCGGCACCCCCTCCAGCAGCGCATGGCCGCCGACGAACAGGCAGGTCAGCACGCCGTGGACGATCTCGTCGTGGCCGACGATCACCTTGGCGATCTCGCCCTTGACGCGGTTATAAGCCGTGCGGAACTCGTCGGCCCGGGCTTCCATCGAGGCGGCTTCGGCGGTGGCCATCGCGAGGGTTCCTTCGGTGCGGTGCGTTGGATGATGGGTTCCGGGTTCAGTTCAGGTTCGGGAAAGGTCCGGCGGCCAGGCCGGCATCGGCCGGTCGGCCAGGGCCCGTCCGGCGGCGGCCCCGCAGAGGGAGAAGGCCAGGGCCGAGATCGCGTGGCCGATCCGGCGGGCACGCCTGGCGGCTTCCGATCGGACGCTGACGACCGCCACCTGGGCCGCATAGGCATCCCAGGTTCTGGCCTCGTCGGGCGTCAGCGGGACCGGGTGCCCCCCCTGTCCGGCCCGACCCACTTCACGTATTCCCCGTCCCCCTCGGGTATGATCTGGCCTCCGAACGACGGCATCGGCGGCCGGGGCAGATCGGGATGTAACCATCCGACGACCCGGTCGACAATCTTTCCGACCGGCAGGTCGTCGGCGACAGCCTCGCGGATCGGATTCACGAGAGCGATCGCGACGTAGGCCCAGCCGAACAGGGCGAAGCCAATCCAAGCCTCGCGCCGGCGGCGGACGATCGCGCCGAGCGTGCCGACCAGGAGGGCGACCAGCGCCACGGCGAAGGTCGCCCGGGTCGCCGCGTCGGACGCGACCCGCATCGCGGCCAGGCCGACCGCGAGCACAGCTACCACCGCCATCAAACGGGCCAGGCTCGCGCGACCCAGGGTAGAGCGGGCCGGGCTTCCATCGATGCGGGGTCGGCGGTGGCCATCGTCGGGGATTCCACTTCTGTTATCGGTCTGGAGTGGGCGGTGTCCATCCCGCGGGACTCGGGGGAGAAGTCGTCGCGCCCGATCGGCATCGGGACGCCAGAATTCGGCCCAGGATGGCACCAATGAGGGCGAAGATCAGGGACAAGAGCAGGTGGCCGACCTGGCGAGCATGCTCAATCCGGGCGCTCATGCCGGTGAGTGCAGAGTTCCGGGCGAGCGTCTGTCCACGGGCGTCGCTAAACATCTGCACCTCGGCGGACGACACGGGCACGACGCCTCCCCCCGATATTTTCCCAACGAGCCGGCCATTTTCCGTCACCGTGCCGAACGGCAGTTCCTGGGGTTTGGGAGGGATGTCGTGCATGCGATCGATGAAACGATCGAGCAGCTCCGTGGTCAGGAGTCGCGGCCTCATCTCCTCCTTGATCGGGGAGACGCAGGCCGACAGGGCGTATCCCCATCCGAATCAGCGCGAAGCCGACCCAGGCCGCATCCCCCCGGCACACGATCGCGCCGAGCATGCCAACGAGCAGCGTCCCCATCGTCAGCGTGAAGAACGCCCTGTCCGCGAGGTCCGAGCCGTCGCGCATCGCGGCCAGCCCGGCCGCGAGGACGGCGATCAGCGCCAGGATGTTCGCCACGGTGAACCGGCTCACGGGACGGGCCTCGCGGGTTGACCCTCGCTTTCGATTCCACGCTCCCGAACGGGTTCGCGGAATAATCGGATCGCCAAGCGGAGGACGGTCCATCCGAGTCCCAGCACCACCAGGACCGCACTCAGCAGATAAATTCGATCCGCGACGGCCCGGCCGCGTTCCCACCCGAGCTGGAGTTCGATCGGGCTGTCCGGCTGGTGGGGGAGCCCCGCCGTATTCAGGTCGTAGATGAAGCCGATGAAGAAACACGCCGTCCCGAGCGCGACGGCCAGCGGCGGCAGCCAGAAGCGTATCGACCTCGAAGTCACGGCTTCCCCTTGTCCTTCTCGCGATCCTCCCACACCTTCTGCTTGGCACGCATGAGACGGTTGGTGTAGCTCTCGGCCTCGGGCGGCTTCTGCTCGGGGCCGAGGCCGGGGCCTTCGGGCTTCGTCCGCGACGGCTTCGGCATACTGGTGGGCAGGTTGCCCCCCAGCCCGGGCTCGTTGGCCAGGATGTTCGGGTCGGCCGGCGGGGGGGCTTCGAACCGGGTGGCGGCGCGGGAGCGGTCGAGCTGCTCGGCGACCTCGGCCTTGCGGCCCTTGAGCTTCTCCATGTACTCGACCGGCGGGGCGACCTCCTGGCCGCGGATCTTCTTCCACTGGTCGGCGACCGTCCTCCGGATCCGCGCGACGTCGGGGGCGACCCGGCGCACCGCGACGTCGCCCAGGAACATCACGGCCGCCAGCCAGAGCAGGTTGGGCCACAGGTCCGTGTAGGACGGCGGGTTGACCAGCGACGGGTCGCGGCGGAAGTGGTCGACCGAGTCGATCGTGCGCTGGAGGTCCACCCGGCCGTCGGGCCGGTACTTCCAGTTGGCCACCTGGCCGTTGGTCAGGCTGGCGACGGTCTCCAGCGTCGCGGGGTTCGAGCGGAGCTCGCGGTATTCGTCGGAGTAGGGGACCGACACGCCGGAGGAGATCACCCCCTGGATGCTGTCGGGACCGCGGTAGCCGAGGTTGACGAAGTAGTTGCCGCTCGCCTCGGCGTCCTCGATCGTCGCCTCGTACTTGCCGGGCGCGGTCTGCTCGAGCTCGACCGACGACCGCTTCAGGTCGGGGTTGACGACGTTCCCCTGGATCTGGAGGAAGTTGAGGAACTGGTTGTCCTTGTCCAGCGCGTCGACGACGACCTTGATCCGGCCCTGGTCGCGGCGGACGCTGAGGGTGAGGTTGCCGCGGTCGACCGGGCGCATCGACCAGCGGACGACCTGCGACCAGAACGCGGCATAGCTCTCCCAGTCGGGCCACGCCTTCGCCCAGCGTCGGCCGGCGTCGGAGGTGAACGCGACCGAGCGGCCCAGCCCGTAGGTCCAGTGGGCCAGCAGGGGGTTCGACTGCCCGGCCGGCAGGGGCGAGGTCAGGGGCACCTCGACGAGCTCGTTCTCCTTGACGCTGGTCAGGACCAGGCCGTTGATCGGCGGCACCTCGGCGGGGAGGCCGATGACCGGCTCGCTCAGGTAGTTGACCTTCGGGCGCCAGGGGGTCTCGTGCTCGAAGATCAACGGGCGCGAGATCGTCCGCGCCTCCTTCTGGTAGATCCGCGGCAGCGCCTTGGGGTTGGTCACGTTGTAGAACCGGCCCTTGGTCCTCTTGGCGAGGTTCTGCATCACGCTGAAGGCGCCCAGGTCGTTGCCGTGCGCCGCGGTCAGGACGGCGGTCACGGTGATCTTGTTGGCGACGAGTTGGTTGATCACCTGCGCGGTGGGCGGGGTCGGGTCGCCGTCGCTGATGATGACGATGTGCCGCGTCATGGCGTCCTTGACGCCCATCAGCCCCTTCATGGCCATCTGGAGCGAGGGGTCGAAGTCGGGCATGTCGCCGGGCGTCATCCGGTCGATCGAGCTGAGCATCCCGCCGCGGCCCGAGCCGATCGGGCGGAGCGTGAAGAGCCACGCCTCCTGCCCCTCCCAGTGGAGCATCCCGGCGTAGTCGTAGGTCGAGAGCGCGTTCAGCGCCGCCTTGGCGACGACCTTCTGCCAGTAGTTCCCCTCGGCGATCTCGCTGGCGTGCATGATCATGACCATGGCGCCGATGCCCTGGACCTTCAGCGCCTTGATCTGCATGTCGACCGGCAGCGCCTTCTCGACCGGGGTGTTCATCCAGCCCCCCGCGCCGAAGCTGTCGCGGCCGCCGAGCATGACGAGGCCGGCCCCCATGTCGTGGACGTTCGACTCCAGGAGCTGGTGCTGCGCCTCGGTGAAGGCGTCCTTGGGGACGTTGGCCAGGATCACCGTGTCATACGGCTGGAGCTGCGCCAGGTCGATCGGCAGGGGGTCGCCGCCGACGGCGCCCGAGCCGTCGATGCGGGGGGCGACGAGGGTCGTGACCTCGAGCTTCTTCTCGCGGAGGGCGCGGACCAGCTCGACGTGCTCGCCGGCCGTCCCCTCGATCAGGAGCACCTGCGCCGTGCCGCGCGCGTGCGTGAACCCCTCGGCCACGTTGTTGATCGCGCGACGGTCGCCGCTCCCCTCCTCGGGGACGAACTCGGCGGTGAACGTGTAGAAGTTCGGCTCGGTGATCAGCTGCTTCAGGTTGAAGACGTTGATCCCGCGCTGGAGCTCGACCGGCTGCGGCTTCTCGTTGCCCGGGGCGGGGGCGCGGTAGTTGTCGGCCTTCTGGAAGACCTGGAGCGTGCCCGCGGGTCGGCTCGCTGGCGCGGATCACGACGTTGATGTTGACCGTCTCCCCCTTCTTGACGTCGGGGGGGATCGACACCTTCTCGACCAGCACCTCGCGGTCGTAGTGGTAGTCGATCGGCAGGACGTCGACCTGCACGCCGAGCGTCTTGGCCGCCAGCGCCTGCTCCAGCGCGTTGCCGCGGTTCTCGTTGCCGTCGGAGAGGATGACGATCCGCCGCGCGGTGTCCTCGGGGAAGGTCGCCAGCGCGAGCTTGATCGCCGAGGCGAGGTCGGTGTACTCCGGGTCGATCGTGCTCTCGATCCCGAGCAGGTTCACCTCCGTCGGCGCCGGAGGGGTCTCGACCCGCGGCCCCTTGCCGAAGACGATCACCCCGGCCAGGTCGTCCTTGCGACGCTTCCGCGACGCGTCGGAGACGTACTTGCAGCGCCGGCCCCTGGAGCTGCGCGGGATGCTCTGCGAGGCGTCGATCAGGAACATCGTCGTCAGCCGGTCGTTGCGGCGGACCATCTGCACCTCGGCCAGCGCCAGCACGATCAGCGTGATGACCGCCGTCCGCAGCGCGATCGCGATCGCGCGACGCACCGCGCCCAGGCCCGACAGGCTGCGGGTGCTCACCAGGACCAGGGGGGGGATGATCAACGGCAGCAAAATCAGCCACCAGGGCCGCCGCCGCGACCGTCAGGTTCCCGAACATCGTCGCCTTGGCTCCCTCCCGGGGTCGTTCGCCACCGAGGACATCACGAGTTCCTGGAATTCAAAGTTTCAAATTTGAAATTTCAAATTTAAAATCAAGACGCCGGTACCATCACCGGCTACTTCATCAACACCGCGGGAGCCACCAGCGGCTTCGTCCGCGCCTACAACGGAGAAATCACCACCTTTGCCGTCCCGGGAAGTATCGCAACCGAGCCCATCAGCATCGATACCGCCGGCGACGTGACCGGCTTCTACCAGCTCAGCAGCACCTCCGGCCCTATTGCTCAGGGCTTCATCCGCACCGCGGACGGAACCATCACCACTTTTGGAGACAGCGCTCAAACCGGCGACCCTGCGAGCTTCTGGGCGCAACCCGTCGCCATCGATACCGCCGGGGAAGTCGTCGGCAACTACCCCGATGTTTCCTACGCGGCGGTGTCCTTCATACGATCAGCCACGGGCACAATCGGCGCCTTTACCCTCAGTGAGGGAGCGTCCTACCCGACCTTCGTGAGCGCCATGAATGATGCCGGCGAAATCGTCGGCTATACCACCAGCGAGATGTTCGACTCGTCCCAGGGCTTCATGGCCAGCATCCATGGCCCGCTGCCCAGCCCAACCAACGGAACCACCACGGAAATATTCGTTCCCGGCAGCGAGGGCACCTTTCCCACCGCCATCAACGCCGGCCAAACCGTGGTGGGCTGCTCCTTCGCCAACAACCTTTATCAGGACTTTGTCCGCAACCCCGATGGCTCCATCCTGGCCATCAACCTTCCCGGCGCCACCCCGTCCTGTCTCCCCGCTTTCAGCGCCCTGGGGATCTTCAACGTGAATCCGCCCTCCATCACCCTCAATGACCTGGGAATGGTCGTCGGCTACTACCTCGATCAGAACAAAGTGCCCCGCGGTTTTGTCCGCAACCAGAATGGAAGCGTAAACACCTTCGCCCAGCCGGGCGCCACGCAGACCATACCAACAGGAATCAACAACTGCGGCGTCATCATCGGCTACGATTCCACAGGTTCTGTGACCCAGGGCTTTATCCGCAACACCTGGCTTCAAACCAGAAAATAAAGAGAAAAGCCCGAGTGGAAACGCTCCCAAATCGCATCTATTGGGTGAGCCAAATCCGAACTACGGGGACCTCCCATCTCCCAGGCACGTGGGAGAACGGGAAACTAAAATTTGATCATCTTGATAAATCAGCGGACTTACCGCCCCACCCGCGACATCAGGTATCTACCCGTCCTGATCCTGGCCCTCTTCGTTTCGTCCCTCCAGGCTCAGTCCGGCACCTACGCCAGCTCCGCTGAATATCAGGGCATGCTCCAGGAACTTCGCGCCCCCGCGCCTTCGCCCATCTACCTCGCCACCGGGCAAAGGCCGCTCCCCGACGCCTCACTCAAGGTAAAAGAGCGAAACACCCGCACCGCCGTGAACCTCAAAACGCAATCGATGGAAATCACCATCGACCGCCAGGCCGCCACCCTCACCCTGCTCAACCTGCAAACCCACGCGTCCTGGGTTTTCTCGCTCCCGGACCAAACCGCACCCATCGCCAACATAACCCGCCAACAAAACAACTGGACCATCCCTCTCGCGAACAACACTCTCAACCTCGAACTCATGACCGCAGGCATGGCCCGGATCACCATCGCCCGCCCCACCGCGGCGCAGGCCCAATCCCCGCAAACCATCCACATCGCCGGAGCGGATCCTTGTTTCGGACTAGGCGAGCGCTTCTACCAGGCCGCCCTCTCCAACACCCACTTCGACGTCCGCCCCGCCGATCGCTCCGGAGAGCCCGGCCACAACTGGAGTTACGTAGCCATCCCCCTGGTCTACACCCCCACCGGCCTCGGCCTCTATGCCGACACAGTGTTTGATACAAATTTCCAATTCAACACCGCCGGCTCCGCCTTCGATCTCCGCGTCGCCAACACCCCCGTAACCCTCTACTTCCTCGCCGTCGCCAACCCCAAAGCCATCCTCGAGCAATACACCGCGCTCACCGGCCGCCCCGAAAACCCGCCCCTGTGGACCTTCGGACCCTGGATCACCGCCCTCCAGGGAAAAGACGCCGTCCTCGAAGAAGCCCAAAGAATCCGCACCGAAGGCATACCCGCCAGCGCCCTCTGGGTCTTCGACGAGCTGGATGAGCCCAACAACCTCGGCTGGCCCTTCTGGTTCTCCAGCTACTACGGAGATCCCCGCGCTTTCAACGACACCCTTCACGCCCAGGGCTACAAAGTCCTCGGCTACGTCCATCCTTACCTGCGCGAGCGCATGCTCCCGTATCCCACGCCAAGCCCCACCTACAACCGGGCATTAGCCGGGAAGCTCATGGTCACCGGCATCGACGGCCTGCCCCACGGACCCATGTTCGAGCCCGTCCGCACCGGCAATCTTGACTTCACCAATCCCCGCACCGTCGACTGGTGGCAGGAAATGCTTACCCACGCCGCCCGCGACCAGGCCTGGGACGGCTGGATGGAAGACTTCGGCGAGTACGTCGACGACAGCGACCACCTCGCCGCCGGCGACGGTACCCGGCTCTCGGAAGTGTATCCACTGCTGTATCACAAGATCACCAGCCGCATCGTCCTGGCCCTCAACCCCAACATCGTCTCCTTCGCCCGCTCCGGCTTCGTAGGCACCCAGCAATTCCCCATGCTCTGGGGAGGCGACCAATCCCACGACTGGAAGCGCGACACCGGCCTGCCCTCCGTCATCACCGCCGGCATCACCGCGGGCATGTCCGGCTATTCCACCTGGGGGCCAGACATTATCAGTGACGGTTACGATAGGGAACTCTGGCTGCGCTGGGCCGAGTTCGGAGCCCTCACCCCGGTCATGCGCGACCACCCCTGGTCCCGCCCCAAGTTCTCCGTAGACCTCTGGCACGATCCCGGAACCATCGCCCTCTTCCGCCGCTACGCCATCCTGCACACGTCCTTGCTCCCCTACTTCGCGACCTACGCCGCGGAAGCCCACCGCACCGGCGTGCCCATCCTCCGCCACCTGGTCCTCGAATATCCAGACGACCCGCGCAGCGCCACCGCCGAGTATCAATACCTGCTAGGCGACAGCCTCCTCGTAGCCCCAGTCATCGAACAAGGAGCCGTCACCCGCAAACTCTATCTCCCAAAAGGGAACTGGCTGAACTACTGGACCGGAGACCCTCTCACCGGGGGAGCCGACGTAACCGTCCCTGCCCCGCTGGAGCAAATCCCCATCTTCGTCCGAGCCGGAGCCATCCTCCCCTTCAAACCAGAAAAGGAAACCGCCACCCTGAACTGGAGCGATCCCAATCTCCTTGCCGGCCCCCTGGTCTGGAAAGCCTACCCAACCAAGACCGCGAACACCTCCACCTTCACCCTGCCCGACGGCACGACCGCAACCCTGCAAACCACCCCAACCAACCTGACCATCACGGGAACCTCACCCACCGAGCGCGCCTACGAGGTGATCGTCACCACACCAGCCCCACCCACCAACATCCAACTGGATGGAAAGCCCGCAGAAAACACGCACTACGACCCAACCACCCATCAACTACACATCCCCTTCACCACCAAAGCCTTCACCCTGATCCTAACCCCCTGGTCCTAACCCCCAGACTCTAACCCCCAGCCCGAACCCCCAGACCCGAACCCCCGATCCGAACCCCCTAGACCTCGAACCCCCTGACCCCCTAATCGAACACTCGGGTGCCCCATACAAGCCCTCTTTTGGCTTGTGTGGGCAACACTGCTCATCCCTGGACACCAAACCCAAAGACTAGCTACCCTAAGTCGCATGAACCCCACCTGTAAAAGCGTCCGACCCGGAGAACCTTATCAAGGCAAGCAAGGTCTCATGTACGCCCCCGCCATCTCCGCCGAGACCGTGGGCGCCCAGGGCATCCACATGCAACTCCTCACCATCCCGCCCGGTGGCCGCGCCAAAGCCCACAAGCACGCCTCCCACGAAACCTCCATCTACATGCTCAGCGGAGTCAGCGGCATGTGGTACGGCGATCAACTCGAGCAACACATCCTGCTCGGCCCCACGGAATTCCTCTACATCCCAGCCGACATGCCCCATCTCCCTTACAACCCCAGCGCCACGGAAAATGCCGTCGCGATCATCGCCCGCACCGACCCCAACGAACAGGAAAGCGTAGTCCTCTTGCCCCATCTCGACGCCCTGCACCCGGAATAACATTCCCTTTGTGGGCAAGACCCGTTCTCTCCTGCGAACAAACCCTCTCATTCCCCTTACTTCCGTAATCCCACCTGCCGATACGGCATTTGTGCCTACGCCGGTTGCGAAAGCTGGTGGGATCCTCTATGCCTTTCCCGTACAAGACCGTCGTGCTCTGCCTGCTCGCCCTGCTGTTGTCCCTGCCCGAAAAACTCCAGGGACAAAGCCTCATCTCCTTCCAGGTCCCGGGCAGCCGAGCCACCTACCCCCTGAGCATCAACGAAGCCGGCACCGTCACCGGCTACTACATCACCCACTCAGGAACAAGCAACGGATTCGTGCGCTCCGAAGCCGGCCAGATCACCACCTTCGACGTGCCCGGTAGCGTAGCGACCATTCCGCTCAGCATCAACACCGCGGGAGACATCACCGGCTACTACAACCTCCCAGGCAACATCCCGCAAGGCTTCGCCCGCACCCCCGACGAAAAGATCACGACTTTCGGCAACCCTGGAACCACGGCGAATCCTGCGAGCTTCTGGGCTCAGCCCATCGCCATCAACGCCGCCGGGGAGATCATCGGCAACTATCCCGATCCCGCCCTGGCTTCCCAGGTGTTCCTCCGCTCGGCAGCCGGCGTTGTCCTCGACTTCAGCCTTAGTCTCGGCGCCCACTACTCAACAGTGGCCACCGGCCTGAGCGCAGGCGGATCCATCGTCGGTTACGCCAGCAGCCAGAGTCTCAACCTCGCCGAAGGCTTTCTATGGAGTGGGCAGGGCCCTCCTCCGGCTCCCGGCGAAGGCTTCACCCCGATCACCGTACCCGGGAGCACCGGGACTTTCCCCACCGGCATCAATGGAGACGGCACGATCGTAGGCTGCTATACCCACGGTGGCCTCTACCACTACTTCGTGCGCGCCCGCGACGGCCTCATCAAAACCCTCTACCTCCCCGGCGCCGTCCCAAACTGCATTGCCCAGTTCAGTCCGGGCTTCATCGCAGTCGTGCCCCAGACCATCCTCGTGAATGATGAGGGGAGCATCATCGGCTACACCACCAACGCCGCCCAGATCGCAACCGCCTTCCTCCGCCTCGAAAACGGAGTCGTCACCACCTTTAACTATCCGGGCAGCAAGCAGACCATCCCTACCAGCATCAATAACTGTGACGTGATCACCGGCTACTACGCGCAAGGGTCCGAGATACTAGGCTTCCTCCGCCAACCGTAGCCACGCACTATAATCGGCACCCATGAAGACCCTCCTCTACCTTGCCGGAGCCCTGACGCTCGCCCTCACGCTTCCCGCGGGCGCCCAAACCCCAGACTCTGCCGTGCTCGCGCCCATCGACGCCATGTTTCACGGCATGACTGACCGGGACCCCGCCGCCATCAAGGCAGCCGCCTTGCCCGGAACCATTCTGGTGCTGATGCGCGACGGCAAACCGGAGCAGATGACCATGGACGCCTTCGCCGATCACTTCAGCAAGCCCACCAAAGCGCATCTGGAAGAGCGCATCCACGATCCCCTGGTACGCACCGATCATGATTTGGCGGTGGTCTGGGCTCCCTTCGAGTTTCTGGTGGATGGCAAACCAGACCATTGCGGAACTGACCTCTTCAACCTGGTACAAACCGGCGGCAAGTGGGTCATTGCCGGTATCGCCGACACCGGAACGAAGTCCTGCGCCGCGAAGTAAGGTTGAGACTAAATTCCCGTGCCGCCCGTCATTCCACCAAGAAACCCCCGCCGGGTACACGGCCCGCCGGAGATGGTTGGTTCGACTCAGTTCTCGTGATTGGGCTCCCCCTCCCAGCGGGAATGCAAGCCGGCGGAGGCTCACCATGAGCATCACGCGCTGTCGGCATCTGGCAGTTCTTTTGGTGATTGCCTGTCTTCCCCCGGTCCTCCCGTTGTTTGGCATCGATGTTCCAACGGCGAGCCCCCCGCCTTCGTCGGCCCAGGTTCAGCCCTACTCGGCCACAACACGAGGAGGGCAACCTGGGAGACGGACTCACCGCCAGTTCAGCAACAGCCTCGACCTTGATCGCTTAAGCTAACCATCAGGAGGAGAGGGAACTGATCGAGCTTAAGCGCCATCTACTCGTCTTACTGGCTGTTTGGTTTTGCTGGCGGGCACGGCTCATGCGCGGCCCAAACAGCCCAGCCAACAAGTCCTCATCGCCTCAGACATTCACTTCAACCCCTTCGCCGATCCCGCGCTGGTCGCCGAGTTGGCCTCCGCCCCGGTACGCAAATGGGAGGGCATTCTCAATCGCTCCCAGCCAACCGCTTACAGCCCCTACGGGCAAGACACGAACTGGTGGCTCCTGCGGTCTGCCTTCGACGCGATGCGCAGGACGGACCCCGATCCCGCCCTGATCATGATCACCGGCGATCTGCTAGCCCATGGATTTCCCCAGGCCTGGGCCAATGCCACGCACGACACCAAGCCGGAGCACTACCGCGCTTTCGTAGCCAAGACGGTTTCCTTTGTCACCGCGGAGCTGCGCCTGCGATACAACAAGTCGCAAATCCTGCTGACCCCGGGCAATAACGACAACGAATGTGGGGACTACGACATTGAGGCCGGCGGCCCGTTCCTGAGCGATTCGGCCAGGCCAGCGCGAGGTCTCGCCCGTTCCTACGGCCGCTTCGCCGCCGACTGGAAATCTCTCGGCACCTACACTCTCCGCCCTCGCTCCGTGCCCGGGGTGCGCATCATTTCCGTGAATTCCGTCTTCTTTTCGAACAGGTATCAGGCCGCGAACTTTAATGACTCCTGCGCGCCGGTAGACTCCAAAGCCGCAACCCAAACCTTTGCCTGGCTCGAATCAACCCTCGCGCGGGCCGAACAGAATCGCGAAAAAGTCTGGCTCATGTTCCACATCCCGCCGGGAATCGACGGCTACGCCACCATGATGAAGTATCGCTCCCTGGCCAAGGCTGGGAGCTCTCATGACCTGTGCAGCGACGCCATCGTTCCTATGTGGAAGCCCTATTGGACCGGCCTGTTCGATCACCTGGTAGCCGACCACCAGAGCACCATCACCGCCATGTTCGCCGGCCACGATCATACCGACGACTTTCGCATCATCCGGGGGAACGGCAAGACCGCGCTGTTCGTCCTGATCGATCCGCCCGTCTCGCCCATCTACGGCCAGAATCCCGCCTTCCGCGTGGTCACCTTCACCGCCGGTGGTCAACTGGTGGACCAAAGCACCTATTACCTGACGAACCTCCTGGCTGCCCAGAGCGGCGTTCCCGGCGTCTGGTCCAAGGAGTACAGCTTTGTCGAAAAGTGGCACACCCCACGCCTGGACGCGGCCAGTCTCAACACCGTTTACGAGCAGCTCAAAAGCGATCCGGACGCCAGCACCCAGTGGCTCACCCTGCTCAACGTCTCCAGCACGCACGACCCCGTGCCCGCGAACGGGGTACGAACCCTCCAATGCGCCGACGAAGCACTGGACCCCGCTGCCTACAAGACCTGTTATTGCGTGGTCCCATAACTTGGCCCCATAACTGATAATCTCAATTTGCAACGCGTGTCCCATGCTGCTCACCGTCCGGCAAGCCATTCCCTCCGATATCCCGGCGCTTCGGGAACTCATCCGCGCGTCCGTCCTGGGACTGCAAACCGCCGACTACACTCCCGAACAACTGGAGCTGGCCCTGGAACGCGTCTTCGGCGTAGACACACAGTTGATTGAGGATGGGACCTACTTTGTAGCCGAGGCCAAGGTCGATAACGCCGATGTCATCGCCGGCTGCGGAGGTTGGAGCAAGCGGAAGACACTCTTCGGCAGCGATCACTGCGCAGGACGCGAGGACGCTCTTCTCGAGCCCGCGCACGATGCGGCAAAGATACGAGCCTTCTTTGTCCATCCCGCGTGGGCTCGCCGCGGAGTCGGCAGTCGCATCCTGGGGGTTTGCGAGGCAGCCGCGGAAGCCGAAGGTTTTCGCCGTCTCGAAATGGGAGCGACGCTGACCGGGGTGCCTTTATATCTTGCCCGGGGTTACGTCGAACGGGAACACCGGTGAGGTGCCGCTGGTACCCGGCCTTTCTCTTCCCATCGTTCATATGGAAAAGCAGCTATAGCTGTGTTCTTTAGCCCGCCGCAAGGTGAATAAAGACTGTAAGTGCCAGTGTCCTATCTTGCTACTGGAGTGTTTCCCTTATAACCCCCTGTGCCGGGGCGGCGCATTGACCTGCAACTGCCATGGCAGTGCTGTCTTTTCCTCTGCGGCCGAGCTTGCCTTCTTGCTCGCCTGTTTGCATAAAGAGCCTGAAAACAAACCGGTTATTGGTTTGCATGTCAAGGCGGTCCGACGCATCCGAAACTGGTCAGGTAACCCCTCGAGTTGGAGAGCCGGTAACCCCAAAAACGTCCAAAAACCTGATTCCACAGAAACGTTTAAGTATTTTGCGAAATTTGCTTGACAACCGTATATGCCAAGGATTCATATGCTCAGCGGAACCCAACAAATACGGCGCGACGCACGCGTTGTACTACCGGACGAATTTTGCAGTGTTTTTGGAGAGGTGTGTCAGTGAACGTACGCAGGTTTTCGCGGATAGCCGCGCTTTGTTCCTTCCTTGTGTTTTGCGGTCAACCCTTATTAGCCCAAGGTATTTTCGCCACCCTCACCGGTGTGGTCTCCGATCCAACAGGCGCGGTTGTTCCGAATGCCAAAGTGGTCTTGACCGATGCCGGATCGGGTTCGGCGCGCGATACCCAGACGGATTCAAGCGGCTACTACAGCTTCGCTTCGGTGCCTGTGGGTACCTACAATTTGTCCGTTGCGGCGGGCGGCTTTAAGGATTACGCGGCAGCGAACATCACGCTGGGTGGCGGCGAAAAGCGCAACGTGAACGTCGCGCTGAATGTCGGCGCGGCTGATCAGACGGTTTCCGTCGATGCGCAGAACGTGGCCCTGGCGACCACTGACTCGGGTGAAAGATCCTTCTCGCTGGGCACCAAGGAACTGGAAAACTTCGTGCAGGTAGGCAGCAACGCCGCCGAATATATCAAGATTGTTCCCGGCTTCAGCGTCACCAACGGCACTTCCAACCATGCGAACTACACCGGCCAAACGGTCGGTATCAATGGCAATGGCGATTCAGGCAGCCAGAGCCCGCTCAATGCTTCCTCGGCCTACAACGGTCTGCCTACAAACTCATTGGACATCGTGGCTGACGGCGCCCACGTTTCCGATCCTGGTTGCAACTGCGATACGCCCGTAAATCCCAACGCGGACTTCCTGCAGGAATTCAAGGTGCTGACGTCGAACTTCAGCGCAGAAGACCAGAAGGGCCCGATCCTCATCACCTCGGTCACCAAGGCAGGTGGCGCCCAGTTCCATGGCCAAGGATTTTTCACCGCACGCAACCACGTCCTGAATGCCAACGACTGGTTGAACAACAACAGCAATGTGAAGCAGCCGGGGAACGTGTACTACTATCCGGGCGGCGACATTGGCGGCCCGATCATCATTCCAGGAACACGGTTCAATAAGAACCGCGACAAGTTGTTCTTCTTTGCCGGCTTTGAGTACTTCTACCAGAAACTCGACACCGGGTTGCTCCGCTCGACGATGCCGACCCCGGGCGAACTTGCGGGCGACTTTTCGCCTGAGGAAATCGCCAAGGAAGGCGGCGGTGGGAAGCTTGGCGTCCACTGGCAAACTTCCCGGGCAGCTCAATTCTACGGCGATCGCCAACTTTGGTGGAACGACCCACTTAAGTCCTTGCACCGGTCCCGCTAACGGCACTTGCATCGATCCGAATATGCTCGCCCTGGCGAAACTCTATCCGGCGCCGAACGCGAATCCACTCGCCACCCAGGGTTATAACTACACGCAGTCTGAAATATTCAATCAGAACAACCGGCAGTTTGTGGTTCGCGGCGACTACAACATCAGCGAAGCCACGAAAGTGTTCGTCCGCTATAACTATCAGCGCGAAGTCCAGCAGTTCCCGGTCGGTCTCTGGTGGCGGCAAACCAACCAGGTACCTTACCCCACCCCGGTGGAAGGTAAGAACAAGTCTGATTCATACTCCGGCTCAATCACCCACGTCTTCAATCAGAGCATGACCAACGAGACCATTATTGCTTACACCTTCGTTGGCTTCCCGAATGTCTTTGCGGATCCTAATAAGATTGCTCGCAGCACCGTCGGCTACGGTTATAAGGGTCTCTTTAACAACGGCGTGTCCCAGATCCCATCGTTCGGCGGAAACGCCAGCGAAGCAGGGTTGGTCTTCAATCCTGGTGGGTTCGAAGCAGGCGGCGCATCCCAGGGTCTGTATGCGAATAAATGGATGCCGAGTGCCAGCGATACCTTCACCATGGTGAAGGGGAATCACACCATCAAGGCCGGTTTCTTTTATGAATGGATCCGGAACTCGCAGCCGGCGAATGAAGACACCAACGGAAGCATTCAGGTTGCGGCTACCAACACTTACAGCACTGGCAATGAATATGCTGACTTGCTGACCGGTAACCTCTCCCAATATCAGGAGACAAACAAGAACAGGATCAACGATATTCACTATGGCACGTACGAGTTCTTCGTCCAGGACTCGTGGAAGGCGACCCGCAGGTTGACGATCGAAGCGGGCATTCGTTTCACCCACTTCCAGCCGTGGCAAGATGCTCTGGGCTTTGGCTATTCGATCTTTGATTCATCTAAATTTGCACCTGGTTGCGCCTCTGCGCCTACCTTCTGCGGATTCGAATGGCACGCTAAAGACTCAGCCGTTCCCGTGGGAGGCTTTCCTACTCGCACCCTGTTCTACCAACCCCGCATTGGAGCGGCTTACGATGTCACCGGAAACGGATTCACCGTGGTCCGCGGCGGCTGGGGACGCTTCTACTACCACTCTGGGCAGTTTACGAACGGCCTGGAAGCTGCGGCAGGCGTAGCCAGCGCTACCCTGAAGCCGAGCAACTGGGTGGGCGGCGCGGGTTGCCCAACCAATCCATCGGCTGGCTCAGCTCTCTACACCGCGTACCTGTCCTGCTTGAACCTTTCGGCAACGCCGGCAACACCTTCAGCAGTCGTCTCGAATGATGATAAGCAGCCCTTCACCGATGGTTGGAGCGTGAACGTCGATCAGCAGACGCCCTGGCAGGGTTTGTTGGAAATTGGCTATGTCGGCAATCGCAGCCGAGATCAGCTGAACAATGGTGGCGCGGGTGGAGCGGGAAGCGACATCAACCTGGTTCCGTTCGGGGCGATGTTGACTGCTACCAATCCTGGTACCGCGAATGGCGACCTCTATCGGCCATATCAGGGCTACAGCAACCTTAAGTTCGCAACTAATAACCTGTATCAGAACTACAACGCGATGCAGGTAAGCTGGATTCGTCACGCAGGGCTGTACACCATACAAGCGAATTACACATGGCAAAAGGCTATGGGCATCATTTCGCCGAATATCGAGCCCTTTAACCTGGCTGCTAACTATGGAGCGTTGCCTGTAAACCGTGGGCAGTTATTCAACGTTGCTTATTCCATCGATCTGGGTAACCGGCTGCATGTCAATCGACTGGTAAATGGTGTGGGCAACGGCTGGCAAATTTCCGGAGTCACGCAGCTGGAAAGCGGCGCCAATCTTAGTTACGGCGGCAATGGCTTCGGCGGCAATGCGATCAATGGCAACTTCAACGCGACGTACTCCTGCCCGGATACGACGTGCCTGCAGACGTCCGCGATCATTCCTGGATCGGTCAGCGTTGCGAATCCAAAGGGAATTGCCATCAACAATCAATCCATACTGGGAACGCCGGATCAGGAGTTGCACCCGTACCTGACCTGCAACCCGCGTTCGCATACCGGGTCGCATCAGTTCATTAACGGGAACTGCTTCGCAGCTCCGACTGTGGTCGGCCAGAATGGTCCGACGCTGCTTCCCGCGGTGTACGGACCTGCGTTCTTCGATTCAGATCTTGGGTTGTTCAAGAACTTCGCCATCAGGGAAGGTATGAAGTTGCAACTGCGTGCGCAGGCTTACAACTTCCTGAACCATCCGTTGTATTCGTTCCCCAGTGGCAGTTCCAACCTGAATCTGACTTTCACGCAAGATCCAAAATCACTAGCGATCACCCAGACGAATGCCAATTTCGGCTACGCCACACAGAAGCAGGGCGCTCGCATTATGGAGTTCGGAGCGAAGTTTTACTTCTAGCTTCGAGCACACTACAAACCAGCACGGATTAGAAGTGAGGGCTTTGGCGTACCGTTATACTTGTCTCTGAATAGAGATCAGTTACCGGTATGCGGAAGCCCTCACTCTTTTTTGCTTTGAGCCTCGCCTCAGTCCTTCCCGTCATGGCGCAGGTCCAGGTGAGCCCTCAGCAGTTGGTACAGGACGCCGAGCAGAAGCAGCAATCCGGGGATCTCGAAGGCGCAGTTCCGGAGTACCGCCAGTTTCTGAAGTTGCATCCTGAAGTCGCTGCCATTCATTCCAACCTGGGTGCTGCGCTTGCGGGCCTGGGTCGCTATGAAGAGGCGCTCCCGGAATACAAGACTGCTCTCAAGCTCTCTCCGAAGCTGGTTGGCGCCCGGCTGAATCTTGCGCTTGTTTACTACAAGATGGGCAAGCTCGACGACGCGGCGAGGGAACTCGAAAAGGTTCACGCGGAAGATCCCCAGAACCACCAGGCGACGCTTTTGCTGGGAGATTGCTATATGCGCATGGGCCGGGACGAAGACGTGATTCGCATTTTGGAGCCAGCGGAGCAGCAGTATCCTGACGATCTGGCGATCGCGTACTTACTCGGAACCGCCTTGATTCATGAGAAGCGGGTGGATGAAGGACAAGTTCTTGTCGATCGAATTCTCCGCAATGGGGATTCCGCGGAAGCGCACCTCATGTTGGGAACCGCGAAGCTGAACGTTCAGGATTTTGCCGGAGCTCGGGATGAGTTCGCGAAGGCGGTGGCCCTGAATCCCAATCTTCCCGACGTGCATGTGTTGTACGGCAAGGCCTTGATGTTCACCGGTGACTCTGACCTGTCGGCCAAACAATATCAGGATGAGATTGCCGTCGATCCCTACAACTTCGAGGCGAATCTGCAACTGGGAGTGGCGGCACGCGAAGAACAAGACTACGAGAAGGCCGGCAAGTATTTTCGGCGCGCGGAGGAGACCAGGCCAGGAGATCCTGGTGTTCGTTATCAACTGGCGTTGATCGCGATCGACGAAGGTCATCTCGACGAGGCGCGGAATCTTCTCGAAGGGTTGGTGAAGCAGTCTCCGCAATTTACGGAAGCGCACGTCTCGTTATCGCTGGTTTACTACCGCCTCAAGCGGCCGGAAGACAGCAAGCGGGAACGGGAAATCGTTCTCAAGTTGACGGCGGAAGCACAGGCCAAGCAACCCGGCGCAAAGCTGTCGGGCGCCAAGGTGCAGTGATGTTGGGTTCCTGATGAGAAGGTATCTCCTGCTGTGGTGTTTGCTTCTGCCCGTGGTCACGGTGGCGCAGACTGATTCTGTCGCTCCAGCTGCATGCGCGAAATGTCACGTGGAGGCGCTGACCCAGCCGGCCACCTACATGGCCCAGGCTCTCGAGACCGTGGATCAGAGCAAGGTCCTCATCGATCACCCGTTGCTGACCACCACGGTCGGCAAATACACCTATCGCATTGAACGCAAGGGCAACCAGAGCGAGTACTCCGTGACCGATGGCGTGAACACGGTGACGCTGCCCATTCGCTGGACCATGGGAGCCAGTTCCGCATTGGGGCAGACCTACCTTTTGGAGAAAGACGGTGCGTCTGTATGAGAGCCGCGTGAGCTGGTTCCGGGAGCTGAAGGGTCTTGACACCACGATGGGATACGAACATTCTCCGCCTGCCGACATCAATGAAGCTGCCGGACGATTGATTCATCAGGATGAAAAGCTGCGCTGTTTTGGATGCCACGCGACCAATGCCGTGCACGGAAAGCAAGTCACCCTCGACAAGCTGTCTCCTGGAGTGCAGTGCGCCCACTGCCACCAGGGCGTGGATGAGCATCTCGCCGCCATGCTGGCGGGGAGCCCGGACCACGCGGCGCCCAAAGACTTGCACAAGCTGATCGGGCTTTCCGCGGAATTGTCTGCGAACTTTTGCGGTCAATGCCACCGGACATGGGCCGAAGTAGTGGGGTTGGGCGAACCCAAGTATCGCCAATATCCGCTTCCAGCCATACCGTCTGACGGGCAGCAAATGCTTTGACCCGGATGACGCGCGCATCGGTTGTCTCGCTTGCCACAACCCGCACCACGACTTCAATCCCCAGACCGTGAACTTCGATCCGAAGTGTTTGACCTGTCATGGCGGGATCAAGGGTGCAGCGGGCAAACCGGGTGCGAAGATCTGCCCCGTCGCCAAAGATAAATGCGTGTCCTGTCACATGCCCAGAATCGAGTTGCCGGGGGCGCATTACAAGTTCACCGATCATCGCATTCGCGTCGTGAAGCCTAATGAACCCTACCCCGGCTAGACATATAGGATGAGAAGAATGAATTTTTCCAGACGCGGGCTTCTGCGATTTGGCATGCTTGCCGGGGCTGCCAATGTTTTTGGTGTATCCGCGGATGCAGTGCCTGCTCCGAAGGGGCCTCTGTTCACCGAGGTGCCGGCGTCCGCATCCGGCATTACGTGGGTTCATGAAAATGCAATGTCTCCCAGCCGATTTCTACCCGAGGCGCTTGGTCCCGGCTGTGCCTTTCTCGACTACGACAACGACGGCTGGATGGACATCTTCCTGGTGAACAGTGGTCCCAGCGATTTTTACAAACCTCCCAAGCCGTTGCGCAATGCGCTGTACAAGAACAACCGTGATGGGACATTCACCGACGTCACCGAAAAGGCTGGGGTAGGCGGTGCCTATTTTGGCATGGGCGTTGCCGTTGGGGACTATGACAACGACGGTTGGCCGGACATATTAGTCACGGCCTACGGGAAGTGCATCCTCTACAAAAACAACCACGATGGGACCTTCAGCGATGTGACGGAGCACGCGGGCCTTGCCACGCCCGGCTTCACCACCAGTGCAGTCTGGTTCGATTACGACAATGATGGGCGGCTTGATCTCTTCGTTTGCAGTTTTGTCGACTACTCCGGCGTGCGTAAGCTGGAGTGCGGCAACAACGCGATCGGCAGGAATTACTACTGCGTCCCGCGAGTGTTCAAGCCCAGCGTGAGTTTCCTTTACCACAACAACGGCGACGGCACTTTTACAGATATGACGAAGGGAACAGCGATCGCGTCGGCGTTGGGCAAAGGCCTTGGAGTCGTAGCGACCGACATTAACAATGACGGCCGCATGGATCTCTTTGTCGCGAACGATACCGTGCAGAATTTTCTATTTGTGAATCGTGGTCCGGGAGCGAATGGCTCGTGGAAGTGGGAGGAGATCGCGCTGCAGGCGGGTGTCGGTTTCAGTGAGAGCGGGCGGCCACGTTCGGGTATGGGCGTGGATGCCGCGGACCTGCACGGAACCGGATATCAGGATCTGTTCGTGTCCAACGTGGATCACGAGATGTATTCGGTCTACATCAACAATAAAGATGAATCGTTTGCCGACACAGCGCAGACAGAAGGCGTAGCGCGCAGCACCCGGCTCATGAGCGGATGGGGACTTAAATATTTCGACTACGACAACGATGGCCTGATCGACCTTATCCTGGCCAATGGTCATCCCGACGACATGATCGATTCCTACTCCATGCAGGTGCACTACAAGGAGCCGCTGTTGTTGTTCCACCAAGGCACGGATCATAAGCTGCATGATGTGACCGACGACGCCGGCCCGGCATTCAAGAAAGACTGGGCGGGGCGAGGGTTGGCGGTAGGCGATTACGACAATGACGGCGCAATCGATGTGATCGTCGGCGTCAATGGCGGTCCTCCCGTGCTCTTGAAAAACAACGCGGCCAAAGGTAACAACTGGCTGGGCATCAAGCTCGAAGGCGTCACCTGCAACCGTGATGCGATCGGCGCGCGCATCATCTGGAAAGCGGGAGGCAAGGTGCGAGAGCGGTTAAAAAATAACGGTGGCAGCTATCTTTCGTCCCACGATCCGCGAGAAGTCTTGGGAATTGCCACCGCCACTGAGATTGATGAACTCGAGATCCATTGGCCGGCGCCCAGCAAGCACGTCGAGAAGCTCACCAAGCTTGCTGCCAATCGCTACATTCATGTCGTAGAAGGGAAAGGTGTGGTCTGATTCTTCCCGGGATCATCCTCTTCCTGCTTCTCGGGGGAAATGGGGTTGCCGCCAGGCCGGTGCGGTCGCTACCCCTTTGTTCCGGCGTGACCCTTTCGGCAAGCTACCTGGCGTTGGTGGGGAAGGATCAGGGGTCAGGATTTCGTTTCGTCCTGACGAATCACACCGGCCGGGCGATCAAGCTGGCCGAGCCCGTGCCCTCCAGTTCTCATTGGTACGCCCGTTCGCGTGGCCGCTGGCTTTGGCGAGCTTCGAACGGCGCGGGTGGAAGCCTGGTCGATGCAGAGAATCCGCATGGGCGGGTAGCTGTGTATCCTCCAGCCGCGGGCGGTACTGATCCAAAGTGGCTAACCTTAGCCCCGCACCAGGCCAGGGAATGGGTAGAAAGTCCTCAGGAGAACCCGGTACTCGAGTACAAACCCGGTTGTGCGCAGTGCTCCTATCCTGGCGAGAGCGAGTACCAGGTCGTGTTTGCCTACGCGTATCTTTCCCCTGCGGGTCAACAACCGGGGCAGCTGGCCTGTGGATTGCGCTCGGCGCCGGTCCCTATGCCACCGAAAAACTAAACTCCCGAGCCCTTACTTACGTCAATTTCTCATGAAGGGGTGCATGCGAACAGGTTTCTGCAGCAACCATGCGCCAGACTGTGTGTTCTTATCACCGTGGTAGATATGCAGGAGAAACACCCCATGAAGAACCAGTTTTGTCGTATCGCACTCAGTGGTCTTTTAGCCACTGGGCTCACCCTTGGGACGGCTGCCGCTTTCGCGCAGCAGGATAGCCCCGCCCCCGATGCTTCCGCCCAATCCGGTCATGGCCGTATGGGGCGTCAACCGATGACCCCCGACGAACAAGTTGCGCGTATGACCAAGCGCTACAACCTATCCGCGGACCAGCAGACTCAAATCAAGCCGATTGTTGCCGATACCCAACAGCAGATGATGGCTCTTCGCCAGGACAGTTCCATGTCCCGGGACGATAAGATGGCCAAGATGAAGAGCATTCACGAGGATGCCAACACCAAGATCTCGGCGATCCTGAACGACAGCCAGAAGCAGAAATTCACAGAAGACCAACAGAAAATGCAGGAACGGATGATGCAACGCGGCGGGGGCGCTCCCGGCGGACCTCCGGCTCAGTAACCGTCTATTGCCGGCGGGCCCTCCCTGGGCTCGCCGGTTAGTTCAGCAGATCCGTGACCGGTTTCCACTCCCTGCCTTGCGATTGCGCCACTGCTTTATAGGTAAGTTCCCCGGCGTAGGTGTTCACCCCTTCACACATTCCAGGATCGGCTTTAATGGCGGCCGCGGCGCCGTGTTGTGCCAGGCGCAGGACGTAGGGGAAGGTTGCATTGGTGAGCGCCAGGGTGGAGGTATTCGGGACGGCCGCGGGCATGTTGGTGACGCAGTAATGGACCACTCCGTCCACCAGGTAGGAGGGGTCGCTGTGAGTGGTGGGCTTGGCGGTTTCGATGCAGCCTCCCTGGTCGATGGCCACGTCGACCACGACCGCTCCTTTTTTCATGCGGGAGATCATTTGCCGGGTTACGATCCGGGGTGCTGCCGCGCCGGGGATCAGCACTCCGCCGATGAGCAGGTCGGCGCTTTGTACCGCTCGCGCGACGTTGTAGGAGTTTGAGGCCAGGGTATAGACGCGGCCGTTGAAGATATCGTCGAGTTCCCGCAGCCGATTTAGATTTAAATCAACGATAGTGACGTTTGCTCCCATGCCCAGGGCGATTTTGGCGGCGTTGGTGCCCACGATGCCGCCACCCAGGATGCAGACTGTGGCGGGTGGTACTCCGGGAACTCCGCCCAGAAGCAGGCCTCGGCCGCCTTTTTCTTTTTCCAGGTAGGTGGCGCCGACTTGCACGGACATTCTTCCGGCCACTTCCGACATGGGGGTGAGCAGGGGGAGGGTGCCTGCGCGGTCGCGGATGGTTTCGTAGGCGATGCCGGTGACTTTCGTGGCCAGCAGCTTGTCGGTGAGGGCCGGGAGGGGAGCGAGATGGAGGTAGGTAAAGAGGACCAGGCCTTCGCGGAAGAAGGGGTATTCTTTTTCGACGGGTTCCTTCACTTTGACGACCATGTCGGCGTTGCCCCAGACGTTGTAGGCGGCGCCGACGATTTCGGCGCCGGCTGCCTGGTATTCGTCGTCGGAGAAGGCGGAGAGATCGCCGGCCTCGGTTTGCACCAGGACGGTATGGCCTGCATCGACGAGTGCTTTCACGCCGGCGGGGGTAATGCCCACCCGGGATTCATGGTCTTTCACTTCCTTGGGAACGCCAATGATCATTTAAAAAATGCCTCGCAAGGGAATGCTAGCAAATGCGGGTTCGGTGAGAGAACTGCAGATCCCTCGCTGCGCTCGGGATGACAAAAAGGGGTTTTGTTCGTTAATCAGCGCGAGTTTTTTCGCGCGGGTCCAGCTTTTGATTTCCTTTTCTCTGGCGATTGCGTTGCGGACATACTGATACCGCTCAAACCACACCAGCCGTTCGCAGCGATACTCGGACGTAAAGCCCGGTGTCCTCCCCGTCTTATGTTCTTCAACACGGCGGTCCAGGCTATTCGTCATGCCACAGTAAAGAACGCGCGTCCGGCTGGCCATCATATACATGAAATAGTGATGGTCGCGCCTTTTCATCACTCTCCCAAATCAATTTGCGCCCGCTGCAGCCGGTCGGAGTAATCCACGTACACGGCCTTCCACGACGAATAAAAGTCGAGCGCACCCGTCCCGCCTTCCCTATGCCCGTTGCCAGTGTGCTTCACTCCGCCGAAGGGCAGATGCACCTCGGCCCCGATGGTCGGCGCGTTGACGTACGTAATCCCAGCTTCCAGATCGCGCATCGCTTTGAACGCCAGGTTTACATTCCGGGAATAAAGCGCAGTCGATAGTCCGTATTCAATCCCGTTGGCAAACTCGATCGCCTGGTCGAAGTTGTCACATTCCAGCACGCTTACGACCGGCCCAAACACCTCTTCCCGGGCGATACGCATTTCCGGACCCACCCCGCCAAACACCGTAGGGGCAAAAAAGAAGCCGCGGCTGAGCGCGTCGAGGCGATTTCCACCTGTCAGCAGTCGCGCGCCCTCCTTCTGCGCAATCGCCGTGTAGCGCTCGGAGGTCTCTACCTGCTGCTGGTTGATCTGCGGTCCCATCTCCACCTGGCCGTCCAGGCCGTCGCCCACGCGCAGGGCCTTGGCTCGCTCCACCAGCCTGCGGGTAAACTCGGCGGCAACGCTCTTCTGCACAATGATCCGGCTGGTTGCCGTGCAGCGCTGGCCGGTGGTACCAAAAGCACCCCAAACCGCGCCATCCAGGGCCAGGTCGAGGTTGGCATCCTCGAGCACGATCATGGCGTTCTTGCCCCCCATCTCCAAGGAGCAAGGCTTGAACAGGCCGGCGGCGGTCTGAGCGACGATCCGTCCGACTTCACTCGACCCGGTGAACGAAACCGCGTCCACGTCGGGATGAGCCACCAGGGGCGCGCCGGCATCGGGACCAAAGCCGGTGACAATATTGACCACGCCGTCGGGCAATCCCGCTTCCAGCAACAACTCCACCAGGTTGATGGTGGACAGGGGAGTATCTTCCGCCGGCTTGATCACACACGTATTGCCGCACACCAGCGCAGGAAACAGCTTCCACGAAGGGATGGCCATGGGGAAATTCCAGGGCGTGATCATGCCGCAGACCCCTACCGGCATGCGGACCGACATGGCGAATTTATCCCGCAGCTCGGAAGGCGTGGTCTGACCGAAGAGCCTGCGGCCCTCGCCCGCCATGTAGAAGGCGGTGTCGGCTGCCTCCTGCACATCGCCGCGGGTCTCGCTCAGGACTTTGCCCATTTCGCGCGTCATCTGCCGGGCCAGCTCTTCCTTCCGCTGCAGCAGCAACTCGCCGGTGCGGTAAAGCATTTCGCCCCGCTTGGGCGCCGGCACCAGCCGCCACTGGCGATAGGCCGCCCGGGCCGCCTTGACGGCGCGATCCACGTCCGCCTGGCTGGAAGCTTGAAACTCTCCTACGACATCGTCGACATTGGCGGGGTTGTGATTGAGAAAAGTCTTGCCGCTCTCGGCGTTGACCCACTTGCCGCCAATGAGGTTCTTGTAAATTTTCGTTGTCATGCACGTTCCCTTCGTTGAACTTCAGAGGATAACTCAGGCGAACCGTCGCTGTTGCATCCGCGCCGTGAGCGCAGCGTCAAAACAGGTCGTATGCCCTAAAAGTGGTGGTAAAGACTCAAAAGAGTAGCGGTACAACAAAGCAACCATGGCCGTACAATGAATTCCGGGTCGACAGGAAAAGTCCTGCATTCATGTCATCAAACGGTTTCCATTCGCGTTCTTCGCGGACGCACGGTGTGCGTTCGTTGTTCAGCGTATTCTCGAGCGATCTGGCAATCGACTTAGGCACCGCGAACACCTTGGTGTATGCGCGGGGCAAGGGCATCGTGGTGAACGAGCCCTCGATCGTCGCCATCAACAAGAACACCGGCGAGGTCGAAGCAGTCGGTAAAGAAGCCAAAGAGATGCTCGGGCGTACGCCTGGCAATATTGTTGCCATCAAGCCTATGAAGGATGGCGTCATCGCCGACTTCAAAATCACGGAAAAGATGTTGAACTACTTCATCCAGAAGGCGCACAACCGCAAGATGCTGGTGCACCCCAGGATCGTGATTGGCGTGCCGTCTGAGATCACGCAAGTAGAAAAGCGGGCCGTGGAAGACTCCGCCTATCGCGCGAAGGCGAGCGAAGTGTTCCTGGTCGAGCAAGCCATGGTGGCGGCGATCGGCGCGGGTTTGCCGATCACCGAGCCCAGCGGCAACATGGTCGTGGATATTGGCGGCGGCACTACGGATATCGCCGTCATTTCGCTTTCCGGCATCGTCTATTCCCGTTCCGTCCGCATGGCCGGCAACCAGATGGACGAGGCGATCATGAACTACCTCAAACGCAAGTACAACCTGCTCATCGGCGAGCGCACGGCGGAGCAGATCAAGATTGACATCGGATCGGCCTATCCGCTGGACAAGCCGCTCACCATGGAGATCAAAGGGCGCAACCTCATTGAAGGCGTGCCCAAGACGATCACCATCGATGACAGCGAGATTCGTGAAGCGCTCACGGAGTGCATTTCGACCATTCTGAACGCGATTCGCGTAGCACTGGAACGTACCCCGCCGGAACTCAGCGCCGATATCAGCGACCGCGGCATTGTTCTGACCGGAGGGGGCGCGCTCATCAAGAACCTCGACAAGCGTATTCGCGAAGAGACTGGCTTGCCGGTTTCGATTGCGGATGATCCCCTGGCCAGCGTGGTGCTGGGCACCGGCAAAATGCTGAGTGACTTCCGTTTGCTGCGCAAAATCAAGATCGACTAATTACCGCGGGCAAGTCGATCGAAAAGTGAGTGAAGCAGCGATGGGTTTCGCTTGAGCCGCTATAAAAACATCATGTTTCTGGTGGCTGTATTGCTGGTCCAGGTCATCGGACTGGCAATGCAGGTACGCAGGCCCAACCCCGCCGGCGGGGATGGGAAGACTGTGCGCCTGATCCGCCTCTGGACCCTTAGCCTGATGTCGCCCCCCGAAAAAGCAGTGCACGGAACCGGCAGTGGCGTGCGCGGCCTGTGGTCGAACTACCTCGACCTTCGCCACGTGCGGCAGCAGAACCAGGAGCTCAAGGAGCGGGTGGACCGTCTGCAACTGGAGCAGGCAGGGCTGCTCGAAGACGCCCGCCAGGGACAACGGCTGCAGGCCCTGCTGGGGTTTAAAGAACACTACATTTACAGTACCGTTCCGGCCCAGGTGATCGGCACTTCCGGTACGGATCAATCCCGTATCCTCACGATCGACAAGGGATTCAAGGACGGCCTGAAGCCGGACATGGCGGTTATTACCCCTGACGGCATCGTAGGCAAGCTGCGAGACGTTTTTGGGCACACCTCCCAGGTGCTGGTGATCAACGATCAGACCAGTGGGGCGGGTGTGCTGCTGGAGTCAACCCGGCTGCGCGGAGTCCTTCGCGGCAACGCACTCGGTCAGCCGCAGATCATCAATATGCTTCCCGACGAGCGGGTCAAGCCGGGCGAGCACGTCATCACCAGCGGCGGGGACCAGATTTATCCTCGTGGACTCCCCGTGGGGGTGGTCGCCCAGGTGGTGGAAGATACTTCCAATCCGCCGTATGTCGACATTGTGATCAAGCCGGCAGCCAATCTCGGACACCTCGAGGAATTGCTGGTGATCACCGAGGCTTCTGACCGCATGCCGCCGACGGCGCAGCAGGACATGGCCCAGAGTGCCGCCGAAGGGGCTGCGGTGAGCAAGCAGCGGGCCTCAGATATTCTCGCGGAGCGCCTTCCGGGGCTGAACGATCCCAACGCGCTGGCTAACCCGGGTCCGGGCCAGAAACCTGCTGCTTCCGCGACAGTCCCTGCGGTCCCTCCGCCGCTGCATCCGCCTCCGACGGTTCATCCCGATCATTACAGTCCGGATGCGACGCCGCCGGCGACGGCGCTCACTCCTGGGCAGGCTGTGGTCGACCAAAGGTACGCGCCTCAACCCAAACCGGTGGCGAGCGAGACGGCGCCTGCCAAGCCGGCAGGAAGTAAAACGACGAGCAAACCAGAGCTAGAGAGCGGCCCAGCGGCGCCCAAAACAGATACGGGCGCTGCCGTAAAGCCGAAGCATCCTGCGACGAGCCCGGCGGCGACGAGCCAGGAGGCCGCACCCGGCGCGACGCGTACGCCGGCGGCTAAGCCGAAGGCTCCGAAGGTGACCGAGCCGGCGGGTCCTCCGGCGCCTGACGATAATCCGGGACCTGCGGCTGGGAGCCAGCCTCAATAGGATTTCCGAGGCTGCGGTAAGAGGAGAAGGAACAAAATGGCAATGTCGGCATCACTAGCGCGGAGGGAACTGGATGTACAGCGCTACCCGCTCATCGTGGTGGTGCTGGTGCCGTTGTTGGCTATCTTTTTACAGGTTCTGATCCCCCGGTTCATTCCCAAGTTCGACATTCTCGACCTGCCGCTGCTGGTCACCATTTACTTCTCGGTAGGGTGGCGCAATCCGATTGCCGGGACGATCACCGGCGCCGTGATCGGCCTGGTGCAGGACGCGCTGACCAGCCGGCCCCTGGGCATCAACGGGATCTCACAATGTGTGGTGGGGTTCTTCGCCGCCTCGCTTGGGGTCAAGATCGATGTAGAGAATCCCGGCACCCGGCTGCTGATCAACTTCGCATTCACGTTGTTGAATATTGGGATTTACCTCTTCATCATGCACCGCATGCTGGCGCTGAATGTCCACACGAACTGGCTGCATGAAGTCATCAAGGCAGTGATTAACTCGATTATCGGTGTGTTCTTCTTCGATATCCTGGACCGGATCCGGCCGCGGGACTAAAAGAAAATTGCACCGAATCGATAGCAAAAACGTCACAGTATGGGAATGGATCAGTTGCTCAATAAGGAAGAGAGACTACCGGCGTTCAAGCTAACGATCGTGCAATATGCGATCGTCGCGATCCTGCTGGTATTGCTCTCGGGGTTGTGGAGGCTGCAGGTCATCGGAGCGCAGAACTACCGCACCCTGGCGGAGCAGAATCGCATCCGCAAAGTACCCATCCTGGCTCCGCGAGGCAAGCTCTTCGACCGCGAGGGGCGCCTGCTGGTGGACAACTACCCCTCCGTTTCCTGTTTCCTGATCCGCGAACCCGGCCGCGATCTGCGAGCTGACTTTCCCCTGATTTCGCGCGGGCTGCATATGACGACGGAGCAACTTGAAAGCACCCTGGCTCACTACGCTCTTGCTCCGAAGTACGAGCCCATACCGCTCAAGCAGGACATCACCCCGGACGAGGTGGAGTTCATCGAGTCCCACCGTGACGAGCTGCCGGAGTTAGAGACCATCGACGAACAGCGGCGGCTCTATCCGCGCAATGGCTTTGCCGCCAACCTGATTGGTTACGTCGGCGAAGTGAGCGACGACATGTTGAACGACCCTCGCTTCGCCTATTACGAGCCAGGCGATGTGGTCGGAAAGTCTGGTGTTGAGCAGTCGTACGACCAGCTGCTACGCGGCCAGGACGGCTCGCAGGACATCATTGTCGACAGCCACGGCAGGGAAGTGGGCATTCTCGGCCGGGAACCGGCGGTACCTGGGCAGGGTCTCAAGCTGACCATCGATCTCGACTTGCAACGCGCTGCTGAGGCGGCTATGGGCGACCGCAACGGGGCGATTATCGCCATGGACCCTCACACCGGCGCGGTGTTGGCGCTGGTCTCGCGGCCCGCCTTCGACCCCAATGATTTTTCGGTGCGCGTTTCCCGCGACGAATGGAACAAGCTCATCACCGATCCTCGCCACCCACTTCTGGACAAGGCAATACAGGCCCAGCTGGCGCCAGGATCCACGTTCAAGATCATCATGTCGTTGGCCGGGCTGGAAAGCAATGTTGCCCAGGAGTTGAGGGTGGTCTGCAACGGGGGCGCCACGTTCTACGGACGCTTCTTTGCCTGCGACAAGCGCCACGGTCCGGTCGACATTCTGCACGCCATCCCGTTCTCCTGCGATACCTACTACTACACACTTGCTGAACGGCTGGGCATTGAGAAGATCGCTTATTGGGCGCACAAGGTAGGCATAGGGCAGAAGACGGGCATCGATCTACCCGGGGAAGTCAGCGGCGTGATGCCCTCAGAAGAATGGAAGATGAAGACCTTCCACGAGAAATGGTATGCAGGCGAAGCCATCTCCGTGGGGATCGGGCAGGGAGCGGTTGCCGTCAGCCCCGTGCAGTTGGTGCGGGCAATCGCCGGCATTGCTTCCGGCGGCGCCCTCAAGCGGCCCCACGTCGTCGAGCCCGATCAGTTACCGGCTGACTTTCGCCAGGCGATCTATGACACGTACCCAGGCAGTGGCGACGTGAACATACCGGTCACGCCTGCGGTATGGGAGACGATCACCGACGGAATGGCCCTGACGACCAATCATTGCGCGGGTTGTACGGCAGCGGCATCGCACCTGGAAAACATCGACTTCGCGGGCAAAACGGGCACGGCGCAGGTGGTGAACCACAGCGCCGGTATGAAGAGCCTTGGTGTCGGCGCTGAACGCGCCAACGCCTGGTTTGTGGGAATCGCCCCGCGCCGCAATCCGGATATCGCTGTGGTGGTCCTGGTGGAACATGGTGGCTGGGGGGCAGAAGCGTCCGCGCCTCTCGCGGCACGGGTCATTGAAACCTTTGTCGATAAACAGCGCCGGCTGAACAACAATCTGCAGGAAGCCAATGTTCCTTCGAAGGTGGAAGTGGGCGCCGTGTGGTCGGAGAAGCCCGAGACCGGCTCGACTCCAGAGAAGACGACTACGGCGGCGGTCAAGAATCCGCTCTCGTCGATGAAGGGTGGGCACTTTACGGTCCCGGCCCAGTAAGTTGGGTGCTGAATCGTCGGTTGACGACGCAGCAGCATGTTTAAGAAGTCTTTTCGTGGAGCGTTGTTTTTCCACGGTAGGAGGAAGGCGCTGGGCTTAGGAATTTAGTCCCGCGTTTCCAATAGTGGTCCGCGGAACTGCAGATCCCTCGGCTTCGCTCGGGATGACAAAAGGAAAGGTCAACGGTTCATAAAGAGGGGTTGCCGGACCGAGGCCTTTCGGGGCTAATTTTGACGTGAAACAAGGCTAGGGAGAAAGACAAAGGGAAGATGCGGCGATTTATTTCATTTCGCGATTTCGACTGGCTGCTCCTGGGCCTGGTGCTGCTGCTTTCCGTGATCAGCATCTTTGAGATTTATAGCGCTACGTTGCACACCAAGTTTGTCGGGTTCGAAACCAAGCAGATTTTTTGGCTCCTGGGCGGGCTGGGAGCGATGTTTGTTTTTTCGCTGATCAACTACCATCGGCTGCTCGAGTCAGTGCATTGGATCTATGGCTTCTGCCTCCTCTCGCTGGTGGCAGTGCTGGCGGTTGGGACCAAGGTCATGGGCGGCAGGCGCTGGATCAAGCTTCCCGGTGGCATCCACTTCCAGCCCTCAGAATGGGTCAAGTTGGTGCTGATCGTCGCCATGGCGCGATATTTCTCCAACCTGGCGGGCAAGGACCTTACCTGGAGCGATATCTTCAAGGCCTTCCTGATGGTCGGCCTACCCATGCTGCTGGTCCTGAAACAGCCGGACCTGGGGACCTCGCTCACCTACATTCCGGTGCTGATCATCGGGCTGTTTCTGGGCGGACTGGAGTGGAAGAAGGCCGTCATCCTGATCGTGGCCGGACTGGCCCTGGTGGTCCCGGTGTGGTCGAAGGTGCTGAAGCCTTACCAGAAGCAACGGCTGACCAGCTTCCTGAACCCGGATACCGATCCCAAGGGCAGCGGTTACCAGGTGAAGCAGTCGCTGATCGCGGTGGGCGACGGAGGGCTTTGGGGCCGGGGAGCCACCAAGGGGACGCAGACCCAGGGCGACTTTCTGCCTATCCCCTATACGGACTTCATCTTTGCGGCGTTCTGCGAGGAGCACGGGTTCGTGGGCGCCCTGTTTGTACTCCTGCTATACTTCCTCATATTGACGCGTTTGATTCAAAATGCTCAAACAGCCGCCGATATCTCCGGTACGTTCCTGATCATGGGCGTGGTCGCAGTACTCATCTTTCAGATTGCAGTTAACGTCGGAATGGTTATCGGTCTGATGCCGGTCACAGGAATCCCTTTACCATTAATGAGTTACGGGGGATCCTCGGTATTGTTCACGTTCCTGGCTCTGGGCATTGCGATGAACGTTCGCATGAGCCGTTTTGTGAATTAGAGTCGTGTCACGAAGCTTAGATTTTTCAGTAATTTAGATAAGCCGGCCAGGTAAATCACCGGGGCCGGGCAGGATTTAGGAATGAGTTCGCAAAGAAGGGTAACGGCCCCGCCTGAGATCAAGGCTGAAGTGGTCACCGACTCTTTGCGCCCGGATGGCCTTGGAACGCCAGGCGGCACAGCGACCGATCCCGGTCATGACTGTGCGCCGGTATCTCCGCACAAAGAATTTCGCAGGATTCTATCCCGAGGATCACGCGCCTTTGCCCAGGCTTTCTCTCCGTCTGACCTAATCCTTCCCAGCATCCCGGGAGTGGGTTAGCAGTCCCACTCAGATCTGCCGCGCCGGCCTTCCGCCAGGTATGACCTGCGGATAGGAGAGGCAGCATGTCAAAAGAAATTTGTATTTCCAGCACGCCGCATGAAACGCGTCTGGCCATCCTCGAGGACGATCAACTCACAGAGGTTTATTACGAGCGGGAAAACGAATATACGCTCGCGGGTTCCATTTACAAGGGCCGGGTCACTCGCGTGCTTCCCGGCATGCAATCGGCCTTCGTCGACCTGGGACTAGAGCGCGACGCTTTCCTCTATGTCACCGATTTCATGGAGGAACAGGAAGACTCCTCCGATTTCGAACGCATTACGACGAACGGTGAAGAAACTGGTCGGGCGGGTCAGGGCCGTGAAACTCAAAACCGGCCGCAGCGTCCGGCAGAACGTCCAGCAGAAGAAGAACCCAGGCGAAATGGCGCCCCGAGCGGCGCACCCGCAGCCTCTGGGCCCGGAGGACAAGGAGAGTTTGAGGATGGGACGCGGCGTTGGCGTGGCCGCCGTGGCCGCCGCAAGGGCTTTCGTCCAGGCCAAGGGGGACAGCAGTCCGCGCAGGAACAGGCGGCTCCTGCCGCTCGTCAGGAGACGGCCCCGTTTGTCGAGCCGATGGCCCCGGTCGATACAGGGTCCTATACAGCCCCAGCCCCTGCCGTTGCCTTCTCGCTGCCGGGCGAGTCGCTTTCGAAGTATGGCGGTCAGAGCGCCGCCCGCACTCCCGCTGCGGCAGCGCCGGCTGTGCCCTCCAAAGCCAACGTCATTCTGACCAAGCCGTCAACGCTCATTGAGACGCCGATTGCATGGAGCGGCGATGGCCTGCTGGCCGGGGAGTCCATCTCCCGCTATCGGGGTCCGGCGAGCGAGGCCTCCGCTCCGGTCTACAGCGAGCCGGTTGCTTCGGCCGCTGCGCCGGAAACTGAGGCTGCGGTGCATGAAGAGGCTTCAGCGCCCGAGGCGGCTCCAGCCGCGGCGCACGACGCTCCGGTGGTTCATGAAGCAACTACGTATGAAGAGGTAACCGCGACCCCCGAGGCGGAAGAAGCCACGGAAGTGCAGGAAGAAGAAGTATTGGCCAGCATGGCGGATGAGCCCATGACGCCGGTCGAGTTCGAGCCTGAGGAAGCTTCCGCGTCCTATCGGATCGATCCCTCGGCTCCGATCGAGTTCCGTTTTGCCACTCCCCCTTCGGTCGTTGAAATGGAAATGGAAGTAGAACTGGATGAGGAGGAAGAGCTCGTACCGGAGACGGAAGCCTCGCTCACCGCGCCCGTGGATCCGCGTCCGGAAGCCAGTGAGGAGCATGCCGCTCTCGCTGCTCCCAGCCCTGGCTTCGCGGACCCGGAAACGGAGTTCGAAGACCTTGAGGATGACATGGAGGAGGGATCTCCGGTAACCGGGCTGGTAGAGGAGGAAGAGGTCACCGACGAGGAAGAGTACGACTTCACCCCGCTCTACGTGGAGAGTGAGGACCATGACTTGCAGGATCTGGAAGAGGAGACACTCGACCAGGAAGTCTCAGTCGGCAGTGCAATCGGCGACATGGTACGGGATGCGCATATCGACCAGCGCACGGATAGCGATGCTTCCGGCCTCATGATCGAGGAGGAGGAAGAAGAAGACGAACTCGAGACAGCCGAAGGTGGGGAAGAGCCGGAAGCGGAAGAGAGCCAAACGGCTGCGGTGGCTGGGCAGCCCGCTCGCCGGCCACGTGACGATCAGCGGCGCGGAGGGCGAGGCCAGCGGAATGATGGCCGCCGCCGCCAACATGGCCGCCGGCAGAATGCCCAAACCAGCGACTTGCCGATTATCAGCGAGTTGTTGAAGCAGGGGCAGGAAATCCTGGTGCAAATCGCCAAGGAACCTATTGCCAAAAAGGGTGCGCGCATCACCAGTCACATCGCGCTCCCGGGCCGCTTTCTGGTATTCATGCCGACAGTCAATCATGTTGGCGTGTCGCGGAAGATCTCTTCGGATGAGGAGCGCCAGCGTTTGAAGCGGATTTTGATCAGCGAAAAGGGAACGGTCAGCGGCGGCTTTATCGTCCGCACTGCGGCGGATGGGGCCAGCGAAGACGATCTGCGCGCGGATATCCGCTTCCTGATCAGCCTGTGGACTGAGATCAAACAGCGTTCGGATACGGCCAAGGCGCCGGCCCTGATTTATCACGATCTGAACCTGGTGGAGCGGATCCTGCGCGACCAGGTGAGCGATAACTTCTCCACCATCTGGGTCGATACCGAGATGGAGTACGAGCGCATCGTCCGTTTCCTGAACCGTTTTCAGCCTTCGCTGGTGCGGCGCGTGAAGCTGTACACCAAAGAGACGCCGCTGTTCGAGCAGTTCGGCATCCAGGACGAAATCAGCAAGGCACTCAAGTCCAAGGTATGGCTCAAGTCGGGCGGATCGATTGTGATCAATCAGACCGAGGCCCTGGTAGCCATCGATATCAACACCGGCAAATACGTCGGCAAGACGGCGCGCCTGGAAGACACGATTCTCAAGACCAATCTGGATGCGATCCCGGAGATCGTGCGGCAGATTCGCCTGCGCGACCTGGGCGGGATTATCGTGATCGACTTCATCGACATGGACGAGCGCAAGAACCGGAACAAGGTGATGCAGGCGCTTGAGGAGGAACTTAAGTCGGATCGGGCACCCTCGAAAGTGCTTCAATTCAACGATTTCGGGTTGGTCGCAATTACCCGTAAGCGCGTCAAACAGTCGCTGGAGCGGACCTTAAGCACGCAATGCGCGATCTGCGCGGGCACGGGTATGGTCAAGAGCCCGACTACGGTGTGCAACGAAATCTACATCGAGATGCGCAAGATGCAGCACCACCTGGAGCGCCAGGACGTTCTGCTTCGCGTGCATCCAGAGGTGGTCAAGACGTTGAAGGTTGGAAACGCCCGGTGGCTCAATGAACTGGAGGAGATGAGCGGGAAGACCATCATCGTCAAGAGCGATCCGGCCTTGCATCCGGAGCAGTTCGATATCCACTAAAGACGCTAGGGTCCTGCCTGGCACCCCGTGCAGGAAATCGGGGCAGGACCCTAGACCGCGTCAAATCGCGCTAATCTGCCATCCTTTGCAAACTTCTGCGCGTCAAAATAGTCACATGAGTGTTAACAAGGGGAGGCCCCGCTATTGGGGACTTCCAAATCTCAATTCCCATGGGTGACTAAAGCGATGTTGTCGGGTCCCGGTTCCTTTGTTCGGCTCGCAGTAGTAGTGTCTGCCCTTTCCTCCTGTCTGGTGCCGGCTGCATTCGCCCAGGTAAGTTCGAGCGCGGAAAACCACCAGGCGTTTGAAGCCCTGTTGCAGGATCAGTATCCCAACCAGGGTGGTTACAACCGGCCTAGCTACAACAGCCACCATAGCGACAGCTTGACCGACCATGTGGCGATTGAACTGGGCGGCGGCTTCAACGTGCCTTCAGGCAACACCAGCACGTGGCAGTCGGTCGGATACAGCATCAACCTGGGCGGCGGATGGATGTTCAACGACAAGATCGGCGTTTTGGCGGAGTATACGTTCAATCGCGCCAACATCCCCATCAACACGCTGACCAATATCGGTGAGCCGGATGGCAATGTCCACGTGTGGTCCCTGGGGCTGGAACCGATCATCTACTACAAGACCAGCGGTCACCTTGGCGGTTACGTAATTGGCGGCGGCGGATTCTATCGTAAGCTGACCACGTTTACCGAGCCGGTCTATGTTGGTGACTACTGCGATTATTTCTATGGTTGCTATCCGCAGTACGAGAACGTGACGCTGAGCCACTTCTCCAGCAACCAGGGCGGGGTCAACTTCGGCACAGGTATTACTTATAAGCCCAATCCGGATGGTAAAGCGAAGTTTTATGCCGAGGCGCGTTATACCTGGGTTGATTCTCCGACAAGCTCCAATACCAGTATCGGGACCGGTACGGTGAATATGTTCCCGGTCACGTTTGGGTTTCGCTGGTAGTTTGAGTTAGCCTTCAAAGCCCGCCTCCTGATCAGGAGGCGGGCTTTTCTTTGCAAAGAACTTTGCACCGAGAGTTCGTGAACGGCGATTGCAAATGAGTCCCACAGGGATGGCCGGAACTTAGCCGAGGACGCTAGTCTTGGGTTTATTCAGACGTCTCGATTCAGCAACTACTCTCTTGTGGGCCACTGCCCTTTCCTTGTCGTCCCGAGCGAAGCCGAGGGATCTGCGGTGCGCCATTCGTGTGCCCCGCCTCTACATGCCACAACCTCCGCCAATCATCACCGAATCGGATGAAACCACCAACCTTCCCTCTCTCATTCGGGGTTCCAGGGAGGGTCCGCAGAACCGCAGATCCCTCGGCTTCGCTCCTGATGACATCGAGCCTGGCGGGAAGCGCTGGCCCACTCAAGCCAAAAGAAGGCTTGAATGGGCCACCCTCAGCATTGATGGCGGCGTAAGGAGTGTTGTCATTTCGCTGTCGACTTGCCGCAGGCAAGTCGTTTGCTCGGGATGACAAAAGGAGAGGGTCGTTGCAAGGAAACGGCGATTGCTGGATGAAACAGTGGTTGCGGAACAAAGGCAACTTTCATATCTCAGCCGTCCCTCCGAGACTCAATTTCGTGAGGGTTGATTTCATACCGCGCGTCGAGGTCCTCTGACCCTTGTTTGCTGTTCCCTTGAATTCTGGCTTGGCCTCGCCTATTCTTTTGGGGTACCTCGGTGGTCTCTGCCGTTCGGATCAAGAGACCCTACCCACGTTCTCCAACTCGCAGGGAGCATGGATGGAGGAATTGCGAGCACACCCTGGTGGTGTGCTTACTTTTGCCCGCCACCTGTCGAAGCACGGAGGAACGTATGGATCGCAACAAAACCATCGACTACATCGAATTTCACGCCAACGATCTGCCCGCTATCAAGCAGTTTTATAACAGGGTCTTCGGATGGGAGTTCGAAGATTATGGTCCTGATTACACCAGCTTCAAAGATGGCAGGATCGCTGGCGGCTTTGCCCTGGGACCGGTCGCGCCGGGTGCAGGACCGCTGGTCGTCATCTACGTCGAGGATCTCTCCTCGACCGAAAAACAAATCAAAGAGGCGGGCGGCAGGATAACCAAAAACATCTTCCCGTTTCCCGGCGGATCGCGCTTCCACTTCAGCGATCCGGATGGAAACGAACTGGCCGCATGGACAGAAAGCCGAGCCTGACTACACGCCCACGGGAAAGGGCTTGGGGGAGGACTCATCGGCATTGGCCCCGCCAATCCGAAAGCGGTCAAACCTGCCTTCCAGCAGCGACATCAAGCCGGTATACCAGTAGCCCAGCACGAAGAGAAGGAGGAAGGGCACGGTGAAATAGTTCTCATTGACGATTGCATACCAGATGGTCAGGGCAAAATAGCTGCCGATCAGGAGCTCAATCCAGGGCACGATGCCGAGTCGCTTGCGGTACTTACTGGCCTGTGGAACCTGGCCACGTTTTTCTATGCGGTATTTAGGAGTGCGCTTGAAGGCGGTCTTGATGCCGAAGATCGCCTCCATGACCGCCTTGGTATTGGTCACGGTGAGCCCAATGCCGAGAGCCATGAGGAAGGGGAGATACAGAAACGTCTTGTAATACTTGCCGGGAAAAAGCTCCCTTTGCGAAACCAGATAAAACGAGGAGATAGAAAATGTTGACGCCATGAAGAGCGGAACGTCGATCAGCAGCATTTGAAACCATCCCTGATAGAAGCGGATGATCATGGCCGGCATCAACAACGTGGACAGCACGATCATCAATGGATAACTGATGTTTGCTGTCAGGTGGTAGAACGCCTCCAGCTTCACATGAAAGGGGGCATCGCTGCGGAACATCATGGGTAGGATTTTCTTTGAGGTCTGAATGAGACCCTTGGCCCAGCGCGCCTGCTGGGTCTTGAACGCAGTCATCTCCACGGGTAGTTCGGCGGGACACTCGATGTCCTGCACATACAGAAATTTCCAGCCTTTCAGCTGTGCCCGATAGCTGAGGTCGGTGTCTTCGGTGAGGGTGTCGTGTTGCCAGCCTCCCGATCCATCAATCGCTGCGCGCCGCCACATGCCGGCGGTTCCGTTGAAATTAAAGAAGGCATGGGTGCGGGATCGTCCGCCGTGTTCGAGAACGAAGTGGCCATCGAGCAGGATCGCTTCTACCTGGGTGAGAAAGCTGTAATCGCGGTTGAGATGCGTCCAGCGGGTTTGCACCATGCCGATTTTCGGATTGGCGAAGTGATGCACCACCTGCATCAGCCATTCTTTTGGGGGCACGAAATCAGCATCGAAGATGGCCACAAGTTCGCCCATGGCCACGCGCAAACCCTCATCGAGCGCGCCCGCTTTGAACCCGTGGCGATTGACTCTGTGAATGTAGACGATCTTGTGGCCGAGCGATTGATACAAGTCCACGGCCGCTTTGGCGACCTCAACGGTGCTGTCGGTGGAGTCGTCGAGTACCTGGATCTCCAACTTATCGGCGGGGTAATCCAGATTGCAACAGGCACGGATCAGCCGATCGACGACGAATTGCTCATTGAAGATGGGGAGCTGCAGGGTGATGGCGGGAAGCTCTGAGAAATGCGATTCAGGCTCTCGCACAGCGTTCTTGCGGTTCTTGTAGTAGCGGTACACCAGCTGGTAGCGGTGGATGCCGTAAAAGGCAAGGATCACCATTACGATGAAGTACGGAACGAGAAGCGCGGTGTCGAACGAGTTCCAGCGATATAAGTGCTCGAAGGTCTTGTCAGCGTAATGGGTCTTGAAATAATGCTCGAAACCGCGCTGCGGATAGGCCAGGCACAAACCCCATCGGCCCCCCCACGCACCATAGCGCAGGGCCGTAGTAGAGAAATTGCCGAGTTGGTCGATCAATGCCAGCAGGGTACTTCCTCCACGCATACTCAATGATCCGCCAAGACACTCATCCTGCGGGCTTTGATGCTTCCCGCGGCGGTTCTACAAAGCTCAATTAAGAAAATAGGTGGTGTACAAGGTATCGCGCTGCACAGGCCGGAAGCCGGCGCCGCGGATCACATGCCGCAGTTCCTCTTCAGTGGTGCAGTTGGAGGTTCCGGCGGCTTTGACCACGTTTTCTTCGAGCATGACCGAACCCACATCGTTGCCGCCAAAGCGCAAGCCGAGCTGCAGAACCTTTAACCCCTGTGTAACCCAGCTTGACTGCACATTCTCAATGTTGTCGAGGTAGAGGCGCGAGATGGCCAGTACTTTCAGATATTCGACCGAGGTGGCTTCATCCCATTTTCGGCCGCCGAGGGCGGTGTTGGTGGGCTGAAAACTCCAGGGGATAAATGCGGTGAATCCCCCTGTTTCCTCCTGCAGGCGGCGCACCTGCTCGAAGTGGTTGATGCGCTGCTCGAAGCTTTCTCCCACGCCGAACATCATGGTGGCCGTGGTGCGCATGCCGAGTTCGTGGGCAGTGCGGTGCACATTCACCCAGTCCTGGGTCGAGCACTTCAAGCGCGCAATACGATGCCGTACTTCGTCATCCAGGATTTCCGCGCCGCCGCCGGGGATAGACGATAGGCCCGCATCCCGCAGCCGGGCAATCGTGTCGCGGACGGAAAGATCGCTGTATTCGGCGATGGCCAAGATCTCAGAAGCGGAAAAACAATGCAGCCAAACCTGGGGAAACCGCTGTTTGATGCCCCTGAGCAGGCGTTCAAACCATTCGATCTTGAGGTCAGGGTGCAGACCGCCCTGCATAAGTACGCCGGTGCCGCCCATTTCGACGGTTTCTGCAATTTTCTGGTAAATGGTTTCGAAATCGAGAATGTAACCTTCGCTGGCGAGCTTACCTTTAAGAGGCCGATAAAATGCGCAAAAGCTGCAATATTCGGTGCAAAAATTTGTATAGTTGATGTTGCGGTCGACGATATAGGTAACTACGCCCTCGGGATGCAGCTTTCGGCGAAGCGCATCGGCTTCCATACCTAAGCCGATGAGGTCGTCAGAGCGGAAATAATCGAGAGCTTGAGTCCTGGTAATAGCCACATCCGTATTTTACGGGTATGGCGGCTTACAATCCAGTGCCACGGTACGAGAGATCCTGTGCCGATACAGGTCCGCATATGCGGACTCTGTAAGCTGGTTGCACCCTATCACAACCAGTTGAAGACGTCTGTGACAGTTAGCACGGCGCGTTCGATCCAACGATTTACGATAAGTTCGACAGTTTCGCGGGCCAAGCCACTATAAGGCGCTGTCTTTTTGCTGCGCCACCCCATCTCCTTCGAGGAAGGTTCCGTTTCTATGTCCCAATTTAGATTTGCCAGTGTGTTTTCACGACTTCCCGCCGTTGCGCGTCTTTTGCTGGGAGTGAGCCTTGGATTCGCCTTCGCCCTACCTGGGCACGCACAGAGCGCCCCTGATAAAAGCGCCGCGCCGGCTCCAGATGTCATCATCTTCACCAACGGCGACCAGTTAACCGGCAAGCTGCTGCGCGAGGTCGCCGGCAGTGTGACGTTTCACAGCGACATTGCTGGAGACGTCACGGTGACCTGGGACAAGATCAAGTCCATTCACTCGTCGCAGCAGTTTGCCGTGATCCAGCAGGGGCAGCACGTAACCCGCAAAACCCCAGACGCTGATGTTGCCCAGGGCGTGGTCCAGGTTCAGGATGACCAGGTCAAAGTGGCGACCAACACCGGCGGTGCGACCAAGGATATCCCGGTGAAGAATGCGCAGTACATGATTGACGAGCCGACCTACGTTAAGGAAGTGCGGAGAAATCCAGGCTGGGGCTACGGATGGAACGGTTCGATCACCGCCGGCGCGTCCACCGTGGAGGCGACACAGAATAGCAGGGCATTTAACGGAGCGGTGGCCCTGGTACGAGCGATTCCGACGGTGAACTGGCTCGATCCACGCAATCGAACGCTGATTGATTTCACCGGGGCTTACGGCACGGTCAGCCAGCCCGGCACAGCGAGCATCAAGACCAACATCCTCCATTTCGACGCTGAGCATGATTGGTACTTCACGCCCCGTTTCTACTTGCTGGTGACGAGTGCCCAGGACCACAACTACTCGCAAGGCCTGGATCTGCAGCAGATCTACGGAGCTGGAGCGGGTTACACGGTGGTAAAGACACCGAAGCAGGAACTGGATGTGAAGTTCGATATCCACTACGAGAAACAGAAATTCTTCCTGCTCCCGAACATCCCTCCACCGGTCAGCCCGAGCAAGAATCTGATCGGAGCTGACTTCGGCGACACCTACATGCTGAAGCTGCCCAAGGGCATGGTCTTCACCCAGGGGGCAACCATCACTCCGGCATTCAACGATTCGAACGCTTATTCGGCACAGGCGACGGCGAATCTCTTGTTCCCGGTGTACAAGAGGCTTGGATTTAGCGTTGGGACGCTGGACGACTTCCTGAACGATCCAGCCGCCGGCAGCAAGAAGAATTCATTCCAGTTCACTGCCGGGGTCACCTACACGCTCAAGTAGGGGCTACTGCGGGGCCGCTGGGTCAAGGTCCAGCGGCTGCTTCAACAGCGTCAATACGCCAGGGGGCAGGGGTTTATCTGCATTGGCCAGAAGTTGCGACACCTGCCACATCTCTGTCTGGTTGAGCACATTTTTGAAGGCAGGCATGCCGGAGAGGCGAATTCCATTGGCCACCTTCCAATAGGTTTCACCCGGAGGGTCGTCGCTGACGCCTACGACTCCGTTGCGGTGCGGCTCCCAAAGCTGGGGCGCAACGGGAAACATACCCTTCGCGAAGCTGGCAGGAACCCCATAAAGGCCGTGGCAGACGGCACATTGCCGGCGGTAGATGTGGGCGCCAATCTCCAGGTTGGTGGGGCTGGCCTCGACCGGCGGCGTCTTGATGAGTTCTCGATCGATGCGGGCGTGCATGGGAATATGGACGATTCTGGCCTCGAAGGGTAGAGGCGCGTCGCCAGTGGCTACCGGGGGGCTACCCGCGGTGAGATAAAGCCAGATGGCTGCCGGCACAATCAGCAAGCCGATCACGAGCCCGATCAGAAATTTCATTCAGTCGCCCTCTTTTGTCGTGTGGGATAAGAAAAGCTGCACTCACCGGTCCCGAGCAGGATATAGCAAGCGCAGAAATGCTCTAATACTAATCAGGACAGCAAACCGCATTTTCATCGCCGAGTGGCGGCAGCAGTGGAGGCTTTCAGGTTCATGCATCATAGCAAGCGTTTTGGATGCCAAGTGTATCCGCTTCTTTTTTTGATCCTTCTCGCGGTACCCGGGCTCCTGGCGCAAAATCCCACCGACAGCAGTACTCAGGCTCCAGCAGCGACTCAGACCGAGCCGGAGAATCCGCAGCAGAATCAAGTCAGGCTGGCCCAGGAGGCTCAGGCGCGTATCAAGGCTCGACGGCAACAGCGAACCCAGCGGGTGATCCAGGATACGTATAGCCACAAGTTTGAGGTTTATGGCGGGGGCGGCTATACGCGCTTTCGTCCTGGCAGTTCGCTCCAGCACATCAATGAATCCGCCTGGAACGCCGGGTTCACCGATTATCTACGGGGCCGGCTGGGGGTAACGGCGGATCTGCGGGGATATTACGGCATTGCGTTTATTCCTCCCAACCCGTTCAATATCTTCAAGCCCAGTATCAGCGAGTACTCGTTTATGGCAGGGCCGCAGTATCGCATTGTGCGCCGGGAGCACTGGGCGGTGAGTGGGCAGGTACTGGTGGGCGGAGCGAAGGGCAACTTCAACGCCAATGGTGCCGAGCTACCCGGCCCACTGGTTGGGCTATGGAGTAACGGCACCAGCCTTAGTTTTGCGGCGGGTGTGCCGATCGACTACAACGTGGGCCCGGGGTTCGCTATTCGTTTGCAGCCGGACTATTGGCTGACGACGTTTGGCAGCACGACGCAGGTGAAGAATCTGGGCTTCACCGCCGGCGTGGTGTATCGCTTCGGCCGGCAGTAGCGGGAATTACCTTCCATCGAAAGAAAGCCTCCGGGTGCCCCACGGATTTCAATCGTTCATCCTTGAACACACGTAAAGCATTCAAGGTTGAAGGGACAAGGCTTTGGTCTCCCACATCTCGCGAAAAACGAGCGAGATGTGGGGCACCCGAGATCTGTGGTGAGGACAACCCAGGGCTTCGTGATTTGCCCCTAGGCCGTGACAGCCTTGTCGCGTTCCTTGGCGGCTTCCAGGGGGTACTGCGGTTCTGTCATCCGGACGGGGTCCAGGATTTCTGCAATTTCCGCTTCGGTGAGTTGCTTCCTGGCGCGCGCGATTTCGATAATGGACTTGCCGGTAGCGACGGATTCCTTCACGATATCCGCTGCCTTGGCATACCCGATGTACGGATTCAGGGCCGTGGCCAAAGAGACCGTACTCTGGGCGTACATCTGGCAGCGCTGCTCATTAGCGGTGATGCCCTGCACGCAGTATTCATCGAACTGGCGGAGCATGTTGCTGAGAATAGTCACGCTCAGCAAGACGTTGTAGGCCATGGTCGGCATCATCACGTTCAGTTCCAGTTGACCGGCCTGCACGGCATAAGCGACCGCCGCATCGTTGCCGATGACCTGGAAACTGACCATAGCGGCCAACTCAGGAATGACGGGGTTGATTTTCCCGGGCATGATCGAAGAACCGGGCTGCAGGCTGGGAAGATAGATTTCCGCAAAGCCGGTATTCGGTCCAGAGCTAAGGAGCCGGATGTCGTTCGAAATGCGGATGGTTTCGAGAGCAATTCCGCGCAATGCTGCGCTCACATCAGCCATGCAGGCGTTGGATTGCATCGCCCAGCGCATGTCGTCCGTCGGCGTCAGCTGCTGACCCGAGACGCGGGCCAGATTGGCAATGGCCTTTACCCGGTAGTCGGGATGAGTGTTGATTCCCGTGCCCACGGCACTTCCACCCAGCCCCAGCTCTCGCAACGTAGTGGAGGCAAGCTTCAGGAACTGTTGTCCCTTTACGTACGCGATGCCGTAGGCGGCAAATTCCTGCCCGAGACGCATCGGAACCGCATCCTGCATGTGGGTGCGGCCGGACTTCATGATGTGGTGAAAGGCCTTCGCCTTGTCCGTGAATGTTGCAGACAGGTGCTCGAGCACCGGGTACAACTCGTCCAGCGCCAGCAACGTGGCCAACCGCATCGCGGTAGGGAAGACATCGTTGGTGGACTGCCCGTAATTCACATGGTCGTTGGGATGAAGGTGGGTGTATTCGCCCAGTTTCCCGCCCAGGATTTCGTTGGCGCGATTGGCGATCACTTCATTGGTATTCATATGCAGGCTTACCCCTGCGCCCGCTTGAAAAACATCGACCATGAATTCCGCGTCCCATTTGCCATCGATCACTTCCTGGGCAGCCTGGATAATGGCGTCGGCGCGCTTCGCATCCACCAAGCCGAGTTCCTTGTTGGCCTCCGCGGCGGCACGCTTGACCATGCCCAGGGCGCGGATAAGCGGAGAATGAGCGCGCATCCCGGAGATGGGGAAATTGTCCATCGCGCGCGCTGTTTGCGCACCGTAATAGGCCTTGGCGGGCACCTCGACAAAACCAAGCGAATCTTTTTCTTTGCGGAGATCAGACATGAGGATGTGGCTCCTGAATAACCCTGGTCGAACGTTCGATTATAGCGATTTCAGTTGCCGGCTGTGAACGACGCACTCGGCCTTGCTCACTCATCGTCTAATCTATAGATATGGAGCACAGCGGTGATTTTCTAAAGGAAGACTTTGACGTGCTGGTGGTAGGCGCCGGTCCGACCGGTCTTGCCTGCGCCATCGAGGCTCAACGGGTCGGTCTCCGCGCGGTTCTGGTGGACAAAGGTTGCCTCTGCAACTCGCTGTTCCATTACCCGTCGAACATGACGTTTTTTACCACTCCTGAACTTTTGGAAATCGGCGATATGCCGTTTTCCAGCCCCAACCAAAAGCCGAGCCGGAATGAGGCGCTGGAGTACTACCGGAAGGTCGCTGAGCATTACCAGCTCGAATTTCGTCAATATCAAAGAGTCGCCAGTATTACCGGGGCGGACGGAGACTTTACGATTACGACGGTTGACCGGTTTTCCCGGCGGCGGATCTACGGGGCGCGCAAGGTCGTTTTGGCCACCGGATACTACGACCTGCCGAACTACCTCGAAGTCCCCGGGGAAGACTTGCCCAAGGTGCTGCACTATTATCACGATCCCCACCCCTACTATGACCAGAAGGTCCTGGTGGTGGGAGGGAAGAACTCGGCGGCCATCGCCGCCCTGGACTTGTGGCGCCACGGAGCCCATGTGACCCTGGTTCACCGCGGCGATAAGATGCACCATCACGTCAAATACTGGATCCTGCCGGATATCAATAACCGCATCAAAAACGGCGAGGTCACCGCTCATTTTTCGACCTCGGTGGTCAAGATCGGGGAAGATTCGGTCGACTTGCTAACACCCGAAGGTCCCGTTACCATCGGTAACGACTACGTGTTTGCCTTGACGGGGTACCATCCCGACTTTGATTTTCTGACTGCTCTTGGTGTGCGCATGGAAGGGCAAGATCGCTGCCCGGCCTGTGATCCGCAATCGCTCGAAAGCAACATACCCGGTCTCTACCTTGCTGGAGTGATCGTGGCGGGCATGCGAACCAATGAGATTTTCATTGAAAACGGCCGATTTCATGGCCGCCAGATCGCACAGGATATGGAAGCCAAGCTCGCAGGCAAAGCCCCGGTGAAGGTGGGCTGAAGCAAGGTGAAGGGAAGGAGGGCCGCCGCCAAATGAGTTGGCTAAAGCCTCGTTCGATTCGGGGTCAGCTCATCTCGGGTCTCATCCTTTTCGAAGGCTTGCTGGTGGTCGTCTTCGCGATTCTTCTGGTCCGCGAACAAGCTTTGGAAATCCATGAACGGGCTCGCCTGCGGTTGGAGTCCGAAGTGAACCTGCTGGCGTTACAGAGCCAGGACTCGCTGGCCCAGGGCCAGACAGGCTACCTGGTGCCGATTCTGCGGGCCATGATCAACTCTCCCGCCATCCGTACAGCGATGGTTACAGATGCCAACGGCCGGGTGATTGCCAGCAGTGATCCGGAAATGAACGGCAAGGAACTGCTGACCCGCCTGGAAAAAAAGCATCTGGAGGATACAAACCGGGCGGTGATTTTCCGCGTGCCGGGCGGTGCTCGAGAAGCAGTCCAGGCCATCCACGTCGGTGGACAACTCAGCGGGTTTGCCTGGGTCTATGAAGATGCGACCGCTGCCTTGCAGCAGATTTCTTCGCTCATCCGCATCACCTTCATCTTTGCCGGACTGGGGGCTTTGGGGACGGCGATCATCGCCGGCGCACTGGCCCGTTCCATTACGCGCCCACTCCGCACCTTGCTTGCCGCGACACGCAAGTTGATTCGCGATCCTGAGACGAAGGAAGGCTTTCCGCTGGAAGTGACCTCGAATAACGAGTCAGCGGACCTTACCCGGGCTTTCAACCTGATGGTGACGTCGATCGAGGAGCAGAGAGCCGGGCTGAGCGACACCCTGGCATTGCTTGACTCGATGTTGGAAAACGCGCCGATTGGTTTCGCCTTTTTCGACCGGAAGCTTCGCTATGTACGGGTTAACCAGTTTATGGCGGAGATGAACCAGGTGCCGATCGGACGGCATCTGGGGAGATCGATTCCCGAATTGCTCCCTGGTCCTGCGGCGGAGCTTCTGCAGCGCCAGGTGCAAAGCGTCTTTGAAACGGGTCAACCGGTGACTCAATTTGAGCTGAATACTCCCTCTCCAGTGGACGTGGACCAGGTGCGCAGTTGGCTCATCAATGTGTACCCGGTAAAGGCAACGTCCGAGGCTGTCCGCTGGGTAGGGGCGATCGTGGTCGAAGCCACCGAGCGGAAACGCGCCGAGGAAGCTTTGCGGAGAACGGAGAAGCTGGCTGCCGCGGGGCGCCTTGCGGCTTCGATTGCGCACGAAATCAACAACCCTCTCGAGTCGGTCACCAATCTTCTCTACCTGCTGCGGCACCAGCCTTCGCTCGATAAAGAAGCGACTGCCTATGCAGACCTGGCGCAGCAGGAAATCTCTCGTGTCGCCGAGATGACGCAGCAGACGCTCCGGTTCTACCGGCAATCTACACTTCCGGTGGTGGCCAACGTTGCGGAGCTGTTGGAGTCGGTTCTTACCCTTTTCATAGGGCGCCTGGTGGCGCTGCAGATCGAGGTTCACCGTAAGATCCGGCCGGATGTCGAGCTTTACTGCTTTTCCGGAGAGTTGCGGCAGGTATTCGCCAACCTGATTGGCAATGCCATCGACGCCATGTCCAGGGGAGGGCATTTGGTCTTGTCGGTACGGCGCTCGCGTTCCTGGGTGGATGGCGCTCCCGGGGTCCGGCTTTTCGTTGCCGATAACGGTTGCGGAATGACCGAGGCTACGCGCCAGCGGATTTTTGAGCCCTTTTTCACCACTAAGGAGTCGACGGGGACCGGGCTTGGTCTTTGGGTGAGCCGCGAGATCATCCTCAAACACAATGCCACGGTGCGGGTGGCCAGCCGTACTCCAGCCGGCGGTAGGCAGTCCGGGACCGTGTTCATGGTGTTTTTCCCTGAGAACGGGATCGGTGTGCCTCCGGTTGCGGACCCCGCTGCGACCACGCAGAGCGTGTGACCCTTTGTCCCCTTAATGGCCGACTAAAGTCGTGCCCTGATACAAAGCAAACCCCAACATTGTTCACCGCCAAGCGTGCGTTCATCCACGGGACAATTTGGACAACTCTGGTCAGCCGTCCCTCCGGGACTGCGCACCTTAATGAGCGCCCGTGGTATCCCACATCTCGCGAAAAACGAGCGAGATATGGGGCACCCGGATTTTGTGGTCAGGACAGATTTTGGTCGTTTCTAATGAGTCGTTTCTGTTTCGACCGCCTGCACAGCTGGCAGTTCACAGCGCGGCGCTTGCGGCACTGGGGCGAATTTCGAGCGGGTAACGTGGAGCCGGTTAATCCTCATGTAGCGTATGCGCAGACCTCCGGCGACGTCGGGCATGGAGCGTGGGGTCTTGGTCAAATCCACCAGGACCAGCAGGGCAGCCTCTGCCGGATTGTCGTAGCTCTGGGTTACGCCCACGCCGAAGAATGCCGGGTCGGCCATCAACTGGGGTGCGGATTGCCGTTGGGCGGCGGCTGCGGCCCGTAGAACGTCGACCGGCAAATGAATGCCTTCTATCTGGGGTAGGGTCGTGGGGGCGTTGCGCGCGTTCAAGGATGCCGCGTCGGTTGGAATGACCACTGTTCGCAGCCCGTTAATGACCCTGGGGACCGAAATCCCCGGTTTGTTCTTGTCCACGTAAACAATGACCGCCGCTTCGCCCGGGCTATCCAGGCTCTTGCCCGGAGCGGTCCCCAGGATTCCACTGTTCGCCAGGAGGGCGGTCGCTGATTCTGCTGCGGACTTAGCCGCGGCCATCCGCGACGAGCTCACGTTGGCTACCGGCGGCGGGGTGTGCTCATCGTAGTTGGAGCAGGTAACCGGATGAGGCGCCCCCCCCGCGATTTGGAATTCCTGCCCGTCGGCCTGGCTCTTTTGCCCCAGCTCGCTCAGCACATCCTGGATGGGGTTAGCCACGCTGAATCCGTGATTGCTGTCGTCGGCGCCGCTGGCAAAAAACAGGCCCACCGGCTTGGCGTTGCTGGCATCGAGGATCAGCGCGCCGGAGTCTCCACTGTCCGCAAAACTGGCCCCGGGCATGCCGATCTGATTGACATAGGTCTTGGTGTAGTAGGGCTGAGTCTCGGCGCAGTCATAGTAGTAATCCACCTGGACGCTCAGATCGATGGTGTTCACGGTCGAGCAGGTCAGCCCGGTGGTCCTCCCGCTCTTGACCACGTGCAACTGGTTCAGCAGACCGGCGGTCAGAGCTTCCCCCTCACCGGCTGCGGGAGGCGCGGCAGTCAACACTCCATTGACCGATGGCCCCAGCTGCAGGATCGCCCCGGTTCCGTCGACCGCGGGCGTCGCTGCCGCCAGCGCGGCATCCACGTTGGTCTGCCGGCTCTGCAGGGGCACAACGTAGCGCAAAGCCCCGACGCTTCGGCCGCTTTGGGGGTTACAGTTCAAATCGACCAGTGCGGGTTGGACGACGGTATCCCCGGCGCGAGCCTGGTCCGATTCCGCCAGTACATGGTTGTTGCTCAGGATGTAGGGATTGCCGTTGCGGTCCGCCACCAGGGCGCCCAGCGTTCCACCACAGCAGTCGTTTACATACTCCTTGCCACGGCCGTCTTTTCTTGAGTCGTAATCGTTGGCATTGCCGCCAGAAGAGCCCATCTGTACGTAGCCGGTCTGTACCGCCTGGTTCTGCATGCCCGAGCTGCTAAACCCGCTGCCGTTGAGGAGAAGGTGAAGGGTGGCGGCGGAATGGGGGTTTCCCGAGGCCTGCCCCACCAGGTAGACGGCGGGGCTGCCGGCGGGCAAACTCCGCGGAGCGGTGTAGGTGGCGGTGCAGTAGGTGTACGAACGGCTGGAGTGATAGCACCTGGCATCTCCTACGCTGCCGTAGCTGTCACCCGGATCATTCTCGCCACCCGGGGTGGTAGACAGGGCCCAGCGGATGGTGCCGGAGTTCACCTCGGCAATCTCACCGCGGACCTGAATCGTGCCGCCTGGCGCCAAGGTAGCGGTTTCCGGCGTCAGTACCTGGACGAAGCCCGGGGTGACCGTGAGCGGGTAGGTCGAGCTGAGGGTCGGATCCGTGCGCGAGGTGGCCGTGATCTGCACCTGTACCTGGTCACGTGAAAGCAATGGCGGAGGGGCATAGGCTCCATTTGCGGTGATGGTTCCCTGGCCCAGCGATGCGTCGTTTTGGCCGGCTGCGATGGTCCATTTGACGCTCACGGGGGCCCCGGAACCCAGGCGGGCGGTCAACTGGTCGGTACGGGTGGTATCAAGGGTGGCCTTTTCCGCACTGATGACGAGACCGCCCGGGCTGGCGCCGACAGCTCCGCATCCTGCAGCCAGGAGAAGGAGAAGCGGGGCGGTGAGAGGCAGCAGACTTAGTGCGGATTTTGCCATTGCTGCTCCCTACGTCGCCCAGGTTCGCGCGGTTCTCTTGATAGACGGCACGAGTGGTGAAAGGCCTACGGCCAGAGTCAAGGATATGCCAGGCGGAGTAAGCAGTTTCATGAAAATACGGATTAGGGAGACGAGGCAGAACTCACCCAAAACGGTGAGTGACAGGAAAAGGGAGCGCATGATACCAGCGACGGCTTAGGGAAGGCCGGCCGAAGTGTAGGTGATCCATTACCAAGGTACTGGCGTAAAAGAAACTGCGGCGGTATCTTTTACGCCGGTTGATATCCGGACATAGAAAAGCCCCGTATCGGGCTGCGGAGTTAGCGCCATACGATACGGAGCTTCAGCCTATCGGCTCGTTGGTCAGCAACTTAAGCAGCAGCGTTTGACTTACTCGCGCGCCGGGCGAAGAAACCGCCTTCGTTCATCGATGCAGCAATCACGGTAACTGGTCCAGCGGCCTCAGCCTTCATCCGGCGGACTTCGCGCGCGCTCAGCGGCGTCATGCGCTCCCGTGAGTAGTAAATCTGTTTACCGCAATCGAGACAAACCTTGTAGGTTTGCTGCTCGAGCGTGAAGGGCCTCGTCTGACTCCAATGGCGGCAGCCGAACACAATGTCGTAGAAGAAACCAAGCAGGTTCTGAATCCATGTGATCATAAAAATCTCCTTAACCAAGTGCGTGGTTGTCGGTAAAAATCGTACTGTTAAGATGCATTCTGCACGAAAATGTCGCGTTTGTCGTAGGGAAAATACAGCTTTCGTCCCCGACGGATCACCCAAAAGTTACTGTCCTTTCGATAGCCCAGCAATTTCAATTAGATAGCGCAGTACCAAGTCGGGAATAGACACAATCAGGCAACAATTCTGATTACTATCTTGCCGAAATGTGAACCTGATTCCATGCTTTTCAGGGCTTCTTTGGCGTGTTCGAATGTATAGATTTGATCCACTACTGGCTGTATACGCAGGGCTTCGACTGCCCGATTCATTTCCTGGAAAAGAGCCTTTGAGCCGACATAAATGCCTTGAATCCGAATTTGGCGGTGCAGGATCAACGGTATGGGCAGCGGTTGTTCTGACTGGCTCAACACTCCGATCTGCGCGACAATGCCACCGTAGCGGACGGCTTGCAAAGACTGGTTGAAGGTGCCGGCCCCGCCAACTTCGACAATCAAATCCGCGCCGCGTTGTCCGGTTTCCTTTAGTACCCATTTCGCCCACTCGGGAGACTGTCGATAATTGAGACCTGCGTCCAGCCCCATCGTCTTCGCCCGTTGCAGCTTTTCATCGCTGCTCGAAGTGCCGATCACGACCGCTCCCGCCAACTTCGCAAATTGCAAAGCGAAGATAGAAACTCCGCCCGTTCCCTGGATGAGCACGACATCCCCCGGCTTTACCTGGGCCACGTTCACCACTGCGTTCCATGCCGTCACGCCGGCGCAGGGAAGGGTAGCTGCTTCGGCAAAGGAGAGATGCTCGGGGATGGTGACGACGCCGCTGTGGTGCAGGACTACGTATTCCGCCAACATTCCATCCACGTCACCGCCCAGGGCGCCGCGTGTGTTGTCCGCCGTTGGCGAGCCGTCCAGCCAATGCTGCATGAAGATGCCGGCCACGCGCTGTCCTACAGTGACATTCTCTACGCCCTCTCCCACTTCGACCACTTCGCCCGCGCCGTCGGAGCAAGGGATACGGGGCAAAGCCATTTTCGGGTTGTAGTGGCCGCGGACCATGAGGAGATCGCGATAGTTCAGCGACACCGCATGGACCTTCACCAGAACCTGTCCCCGGCCGGGGCGGGGCTTGGGTAAATCTGCGAATACCAGTTGGTCAATCCCAAACGACTGAATTTGCCAGACTTTCATCGTTCCTCCACCGGCGTTCCTAAATAGAAACGACCGTTTGAAATAAATAGTTCAGGCCGCGGTTGTGGCTGCCACGAAACCTCGGTGGTATGTAGCGGCATGTCGTACCATAGGAGCATGGCACGAGGGTGGGAGAGCAAATCTGTTGAAGAGCAGCAATCGGCGGCGGATCTAACCGCTTCGGGGGCCGCGGTCGAGGCGGCCAAGCAGAACGTACTGGAGCGGGCAAGGATCGAGCGGCAAAAGCAGGAGCTTGATTTGCAACGGGAACGCATCCTGTCCGAGCGTACCTCAAGCCCGGTCCGACGGGCCGCGCTGGAGGCAGCGCTGGCCGACGTCGAATCCCGTTTGGCTCTTCTTTCCTGAGAGGGGTCGCCCTAGGCCCGTGTCATTGCGTACCCTCAGCGGCTAAAGCCGGACGCCATGACACATGTATGGACGGCCTCTAGGCCGTCCCCTTCAAAGAATTGCCTTACTGCGGCGGGTTGCTGGTTCCCTGCGGAGCAGGTTGCGGTTGAGTTGCCGCCGAGGGTGCACTCTCCTGCACGCCGATCGCGCTGCCTGACACGACCAACTGCACGCGACGATTCTGAGCCCGTCCGGCGTTGGTGGCGTTGTCTGCGATCGGATTGCTCATCCCGTAACCGATCGAGGTGATGTTGCCGGCGCCCACGCCCTGGGACACCAGGTAATCGCGCACCGCATCGCCTCGCTGTTGAGACAGCGTCTGGTTATATTCCTGGGTACCGACATTGTCGGTGTAGCCTTCCACCTGCACTTTCAAATTTGGATAGGCAAGAAGAATGCCGGAAACCTTGGCCAGTTTCTCTCGCGCCTCTGGTTTGAGCGTGAATTTGTTGAAGTCGAACAACACGTCAGACATATTCACGATCAGCCCGCGAGCCGTCTCCTGGGTCTGTAGGACCTGGCTCAGCTGCGCCTTCAGGCGCTCGCGCATCTGCTCGGTCTGGTCGGTTGCCTGCTGGGCGCTGTGTTCCGCGGCTGCCTGTGCGGCCCTGGCATTGGCTGCTGCTGCTTCCGCTTGTGCGGCCGCGGCATCGGCCTGGGCGCGCTTTAATGCTTGTTGTTGCGCTTCAATCTGAGCTTGTTGCGCAGCCGATTGCGCTTGCTGCATGGCCAATTGTTGCTGGTGTTCTTTTTCCTGCTGCATCCTGCGCAACGTGCTCACACGCGCATCTTCCGCATCCTGCACTGCGCCGCGCGCGTAGGTAATCATTTCTTTGCGTTGGCTTTTCTTCCCGTCCATTGCCTGCGCGTTCTCTAGTTCCTGTTTCGCCTTGGCGAGAATGTCCGGCGCATATTGAGCCGCGCCCGCGGCCTCTGCAATCTGTACCGCGTTGATGGCCTCATAAAGCTGTAGAGGAGATTTGTCACTGGGTTTGACCGGGTTCAGCACCGCGTGCTGGCCGGCCGTCTGCACGTAGGCGCCGCGTGGCAGCAGGTTAAAGTGCACGTTTACGGTGTCGATGATTCCGGTGGTCTTGTTTTTGGCGACTGTATTCTGCATTACCACCAGGTCGCTCGGTGTAGTCACGGCGAAGTAAGGTTCGGCGGTGACAATGAGCGCAAATTGCTGCAGATTGGTGGTGACGTTTATCTCGGCCTTGGAGCCGCCAGGCATTACCTCACCAAGGTTGACGGGGCGGCCTTGTGGAGTAATGGCCCACAGTACGTACGTCAGGTATTCGACACCGAAACTGTTCGCGGGCACGAATCCTTGAAACTTGGCATTAATGTAAGTCTGGCCTTTGCTGGTGACATCCGCCTCGCCTTTGCCCTGGGGTAGGAGGCTGGTGCCGGCAAAACCAATTTTGGTGCTCCCGCTGCGGTGCCAGTAATTGATCGCTGGAATATCCCGCCCAACCACCTGGATGCGATAAAGAGGAACGTTATTGCCGTTGCCGTTGTCAGCAGGCATGATCGGTTGCTGTTGTTGTGGCTGGGCGGTGGGGCTCGGCTCCTGCGCGTAAGCAGCACTCGAGACAGCGCAAAGCAAGGTAAGGAGAAACAGTCTTCCAACGATCATGTTGTCTTACTCCGGTTCGAAGTTCAGCGTTTAGCGGATTCAGAGTGGGGTTGGGTGTCCTCGCTCGTCCGTCATTTCGTGAAGACGCAAGGCCAAATCCCCACAGACCTTTCCGTCGCATCGTTGTTTTAGATGCAGACTTGGAGGGCTGTGGGGAGTGAGAGCGTAACAGCTTTCCCGTATTTGGCCGAAGGTAATGCCCTTGGAGTAATCGAGTGTTAGCTTTGCAGTGCCACCAACTGGTGGGCTATGGCAAACAACGCCAGTTCGAGACGCGTGGAAACTCCCGTCTTATCGAAGATATTCGACAGATGACGCTTCACCGTTTCTTCACTGATACTGAACTGCTTGGCAATATCGCGATTGCTGCATCCTTCCACGATGCACCCAACCACTTCCAATTCGCGCGGCGTGAGTCCATAGGTCTTGCGCTCGGGTACGGCAGCCTGTTGCATCAGTTCATGCAGAGCGCCTACCAGGTTCACGACGCGCTTGCCGCCAATCCAATAGTCGCCTGAGGAAACCGCACGTATGGCGGTGGTGAGATGGTCGGCCAAGGCATCTTTCAGTACGATGCCGCGGGCGCCAATTTGCAGCGCTTCAATGATCTGCTGGGTGGTGATGGTGCTGGTCAGAAGAAGGATCTTAACCGTGGGCGAACCACTCATGATGGCCCGCATCGCCTCCAGTCCGGGAAGACGGGGCATCTGCAGGTCGAGCAAGAGGATGTCTGGCAGCAGTTCGAGTGTGGCCGTGATGGCTTCATCGCCATCCGATGCCTCGCCAAGAACTTCGAGGCCAGAATCGCTCTGAAGCATGTTTTTAACGCCGATTCGCACAACCGGGTGGTCGTCGGCAATGACAATACGGATCTGATGGAGGCGATCGTTGCTCGTTTTAGGAGTGGAGGAGATTGTCGTTGTGGTCATGGGGGGCCCTAGGTTTTGGTTAAATTTCCTGCCAGAAGCATACGCTCCAACTCACTACAAGCGTTGAGTAAATCGTCCAAAACGCCGGGGGTGGCCGCTTCTTTGCTACCCCCTACCTCCAGGCCGGCGGCCAGCCGGGCGAGTCGAACGGCTCCGACCATGGAGGCCGCGCCCTTAATCCGATGGGCCAGGGGGCATACGCTCTCGTCTTTGCTACTGCCTTGCGTCACGTAGTTCTGGAGATCGCGGATGCAGGACCGGGTATCCGCTATGCAGGCAGAGAAGAGCTCCAGCAGCGCCTCCTTGGGCATCATGGCCAGCAGCTTCTTAACCACTGTCATGTCAAGGATCTGGTTGGTGAGGGGCTGGGGTGCTGTCCGTCCCGGATGAGCCACGCGGACACCGGGTTTCCGGCCGCGCTTTTGGGGCGTGAGCGCTCGCCGTAAGTCATCCACGGCTAGCGGCTTCAGCAGGAAGCCGTCAAACGCAAGTAGCTGTTGGCGTTGGACTTCTGAGGCGCTCATGGCCAATAACAGGGGGCCGGGGCTGCCCATGGCGCGCACCTGTTCCGCCAGCTGACCGCCGGAGACGCCGGGCATTTGCAGGTCTACCAGCAGTACATCGGGACGGGCTGATGTATCGGATGAGAGCAATTCCAGAGCGGTTCCGGCGTCGTTGGCACGCACCACCTGGTGGCCCTCGTGAGCGAGGAGCAGAGCCATGAGTTCCAGGCTCACCGCGTCATCATCGACCAGAAGAACCTTGTGCCGGGCCTCGATTCCACTCGACCGGGTCATTAAGGGGGGATGCCTCCTGAGTGGGTACTTTTGCAGCTTAAGGCATTCTGCGGCAAATGGCACTCTAAAGTGTTAGCCGGCCAAACGCAAGTAACGGTCGTTAGCGAAATGCTCTAGAGTCTTTGCTATGGATTCTGAGGACGATCTGCGTCAACAACTGGTGCAGTTGTCGGCGCGGGTCGCGTCTCTGGAAGCGGCGGTCGCGGGTCTACGCCCGGGCGGAGCCGGCTGCCCCTGTTAAGGAGCCGGTCACTCCGGCCCCGCCGCGGGCGACAGAAACTAGACCTGGAGCAGCAAAGCCCGCCGGCTCGCTGGAGGGCCGGATCGGGGCCCAGCTCTTGAACCGGATCGGCATTCTTGCCGTCCTTATTGGTGTCGCCTGGTTTTTGAAGCTGGCCTTTGATCGCAACTGGATTGGGCCCCCGGTCCGCGTCTGGATCGGCCTGGCTGCCGCTGCCGGGCTGATGGTCTGGTCGGAGCGCTTTCGCGGCCAGGGGTTCCCGGCCTTCTCCTTCAGTCTTAAGGCCCTGGGCACGAGCATTGCGTATCTGTCGCTTTGGGCGGCTTCCAATGTCTTCCATCTCGGTCCGCAGTGGCTTATTTTTGTCGCCATGACGGCGGTAACGATCGCGAACGCGGTCCTGGCCCGGCGGCAGAATTCGGAACTTTTAGGGCTTTACGCGCTTGCCGGCGGCCTGGCGACTCCCGGCTTGCTGTCGATGGGGCACAGCAATGAGGTTTTTCTCTTCCTCTACCTTGCTTTGCTGAACGCCGGCGCATTGTTTCTGATGGCGAGTCACCAGTGGAAGCGGGTGGCGTGGGCCGCCCTGCTGGGCACGGCGGCTTATTACATTGGCTGGAGCGTGATTGAGAACGATCCTTCTCATTTGCCGCTCGTGGTTTTCTTCCTGGCGCTGTTCTTTGCCGGTTTTGCTGTGGCCCCTTTCCTGATTTTGCGCGGGGGCAAGCCGTTGCCGCCGGACTCTTTTTTCATCGCGTTCCCCATTGTCAATGCCGTTGCCACGTGGGTGGCGTTGATGGTGCTGTTCGGCTTGAAAGGCCAGCAGGGGGGACGGCCCTGGGTGACGATTGCGCTTGCGGGCGGCTGCCTGCTGATGGCGGCCGCCCGGCGGCGGCCCGCGCTCCTCTCCTCCACCAATGTCGGTTTGGCTATCTTCTTTGTAACAGCGGCTGTGCCGCTGGAGTTCCACGGCACCGGGATCACGCTGGGCTGGTTAGGTGAATCCTTGGCATTGGTCGTCCTGGCCAAAGTCAGGGAGAACTCAGCGCTGCGGATTTTTGCCACCTTGGTTCTGACTCTTGCCGCCTGTGCTCTCCTGGTGGATTGGATTGTCGGACCACCGCATCCGCTGGCGGTGGCGACCAACATGCACTTCGCGACAAGCTTGGTGGGAGCGGCGGTATTCGCGGTGGTCGCGCGCCTTAGTCTGGGTGGAGGGCCACCGGGGCGCGCCTTCGGCAGTTGGACCTATCTGGCCGGTTTTTCGGCCATTGCGTTCAACCTCACGATCCTGGCCGCGGTTAGTTTGGAAATCCATCATTACTGGTTCTGTGGGGCGGGGTTTCTTCGCGATTACTGCGGTGGGTATGGTCAATTGGAGCGCCGTAGCTTGGCCGCAGGATGGGGCTACAGTGCTTGGTGGATGGCATACGGCGCAGTCCTCATGGCTGCGGGGTTTCTCCGGCGTAGTGCATTTTTACGTTGGCAGGCTTTGGCGGTTCTCGCCTTCAGCATTGCCAAGGTTTTCCTGAACGGGGTGAGCCAGCAAAACCAGGGTTATCGGGTGCTTAGTTTTCTGGCGCTGGGTGTGCTGTTGCTTGCGATCAGCTTCGCCTACCAAAGGAACTGGCTTGGCCTGCGTGGATGAGTGGATCGTTAACCGGTCGAGTCAAGTCCCGTTAGGGCCGATTGCGGAATTTTTCGGCGTGAACTTCACCCATGAAGTTTTTCAGCCGTCCCTACGGGACTCTGATTCATCTGTCTGCGTTCGACAACAACTGCCGGGTGCCCCATATCTCGCTCGTTTTTCGCGAGATGTGGGATTCCACTGCACTCAACCTATAACTTTGTCGTGTTACGGGCAAAGTTCAGGGTCCGAGTCCCGTGGAATCCCACATCTCGCGAAAAACGAGCGAGATATGGGGCACCCGGCAGTTGTAGAAGGTACGGGAAACAACCAGTCTAGCGCAGGGCGGGCTCGATCTGGTTGAGCCAGTCGGGTGGCTTGAGGATCTCGCGCGGCTTTGAGCCGTCGGCAGGACCCACAATGCCGTCTCGCTCCATCATGTCGATCAGGTGGGCAGCCCGGCCATATCCAATCCGTAACCGCCGCTGGAGCAGGGAAGTGGAGGCCTTGCCAAATTCCAGCACCAGCCGCACTGCGTCCTCGAACAGCTCGTCGTTGGCTTCGCCATCTTCCGGCTCGGCATCGAGGTCGCGGCCCTTGTCGTCTCGCGGTGATTCGAGGAAGCCCTGCACGTACTGCGCCTCTCCCTGGTTCTTCCAGAAGGTGACCACGTCTGCGATTTCCTTCTCGGTAACAAAAGGAGCATGCAGCCGTTGCAGACGGGAGGTTCCGGGGGGGAGAAACAGCATGTCGCCGCGTCCCAGCAGCGCCTCGGCTCCGTTTGAGTCCAGGATGGTTCGTGAATCTACCTTGGTCGCCAGGCGGAAGGAAACCCGGGTAGGTACATTGGCCTTGATCAGGCCGGTGATCACGTCCACCGAAGGCCGCTGGGTGGCCAGCACCAGGTGGATGCCGACCGCACGGGCCATCTGCGCCAGGCGGGTGATCGCTTCTTCGACGTTGGCCTTGTCCAGCATCATCAAGTCGGCGAGCTCGTCGATGATGATGATGATGTGCGGCAGCGGCTCCTCTTCTTCTCCTTCTTCGAAGAGACTGGGCGTCTGGTTGTCGAAGAGCTTGTTGTATTGATCGATATTTCTGACGCTGCGCGAGGCCAGCAGCTTCAACCGGCGTTCCATCTCGCGCACCCCGTTGCGCAGGGCATTGGCGGCCAGCTTGGGCTCGGTAATGATGGGCGTGAACAGATGGGGAATGCCTTCATACATCCCCAGTTCCACCCGCTTGGGATCGACCAGGATCAGTCTTACCTGCTGCGGCGTCGCCTTGTAGAGCACCGACATGATCATGGCGTTGATGGCGACCGATTTGCCGCTGCCCGTGGATCCGGCGATCAGCACGTGGGGCATGGTCGCGAGATCGGCGGTCACAATGCGGCCATTGATGTCTTTGCCCATGGCCAGGGTCAGTTTCGACTTGGTTTGGGTGAAGTTTTCGGCCTCGATCACATCCCGCAACCAGATGGTTTCACGGTCGTGATTTGGCACCTGGATGCCCACGGTGCTCTTCCCTGCCATGCGCTCGATGAGGATGCTTTCGGCGCGCATCGCCAGGCAAAGATCCTCTGCCAGGCCGGTCACGCGGCTGTACTTGACCCCGGCTTCGGGGCGGAACTCGAAGGTGGTGACCACCGGTCCGGGATTGATCTGTACGACCTGGCCGCGTACATCGAACTCCGCGCATTTCTCCACCAGGACTCGAGCCTGGCTGCGGAGATCGTCTTCGCGCACAATCTGTGACTCGTCGCTGCGGTGCAGCAGCGTGCTCGGCGGCAAGCTGAAGCCGCTGACGGCGCGGGGAGCCAGGGTGACCGCCCGGGCGTCAGCGTCGGCGCGGTTCTTCACCGCTATATTGGGTGGCGCCTGCTTTGCAGGCTGCGGCCGCGCCGTGATTGGGGCTGCTGCGACCTCTTCCGCCTCGTATTCCGAATCTTCTTCTATCGGCTCCGGTTCCCGGTCGGGAATACTGGTGCGCGGCATCTGGTCCCAAAGCGATGGACTGTGTGGTTTAGGAGTGCCTTCCTGTTTCGCCGCGGGCTCGGAGCCCTTCACGTCGGCAAAGGCGGCGCGACGCGGGACGGGAATCCTATCCTCGTCCTCGGCCCGCTGCGCCTGTTTGCCGGCAGTGTCTCTGGCGACCGCGCGTTTCGCCGCATTCTTTTCCGCGCGGGCGACCGCCCGCTTTTCAGCCCAGGCGGAACGCCAGTTGCGCCACCGGTCTCGCCATACCAGGACAAACGCGAAATGAATCGCCAACCATTGTCGCGCGGTGTTGAAGCTAAACGTGGTCGACAGGTAAAGCGAGATGACCACCATGCTCACAACCACGATGGCCGCACCCGGAAAGTTGAGGTACTTTACCAGGGAATCGACCACCAGGCGGCCGGTCAGGCCTTCCACGGGCAGCGCGTGCAACCAGCGGAGATGGCCAGGCATGAGGCCGAAGATGGCGGGTGCGAACACCAGGTAGAGAAACACGCCGGATATTTTCGCTCCGAGCGAACCTGCCGCCCGCGATCGTAGCCAGGTCCACCCGAGCGCAACCAGCATCAAGGGGATCATGAAGGCGGCGACGCCTTCCAGTTGCAGCAAAAGGTCGCTCACGGAAGCACCCAGGACGCCTATCCAGTTGTGGACCGGCCGTCCGGCCGCCCCAACGGTATTGAAGGACGGATCGGTGGGGCTATAAGAAGCGAGGGCGAGGAACAGGAGGCTCGCGGCCACCAGCAGCACCATGCCTGTGACTTCATTCAGGCGACGGTTGCGAGTCGGCGTCAATGCCAGTTTGAGTGGCTTCATCGGGGATCTTTGCGGTGCTTGCCGCTTGCCAGGAACTGCCAGGTGCGGCCGCCAATTCGAACGCCAGAGTGGCTTCATTATCCCAGAGATGGGCGGGGGAAAATTAAAAACAGACGGGAGGGGAAGGGCGGGGAACCGATTCCGTGACTCCCTGGATCTTTACCTGCAAAAGAACCCCGGGTGCCCCATATCTCGCTCGTTTTCCGCGAGATGTGGGATTCACCGCACTGAACCGATAACTTTGTCGTGGTGCTGGCAGTTCAAGGTTCGAGAACCGTGGTATCCCACATCTCGCGAAAAACGAGCGAGATATGGGGCACCCGGGGTTCTTTTGCAGGGAGAAAGCCTAAAGTCACTTGGGCGCAGGCAGCGGACTACTCACCTGTAGCCGCCAGATTCCGTTGCGCCGGATCAGGACGTGGAGGACATTTTCGCTGTAGGCGGTCTGAGTGCCGGGTTTGGTGTAGACCTTGGTATAAGTCACACAGGCCGTATCACCAAATAGATGTTGCCGCATATTCGTGGCCGTAATCAGGTAGGGCTCACGGCGCCGTCTCATGCCGGTCCAGACGGCTCAATACATCCGCTTTTGTGGAGGTTGAGCCATCCAGTTTTAGACCGACGTAGTCGTCCGCAAGAATCGTGCCCGCGATTGCGGTGTCGTCCTCAATCTCAGCCCGAAGATATTCTTCTTCCAGCCGCCGCAAAATCTCCAGGTCCTTTTGCGGTGAGTTGGCGGCCGGCTGGGCAGGGAGTACCATGCCGGGACTGAGAATCATCAGACCCAGGAGCAGGGCAGCGATGCTCCGGCGGGCGTTTTGCAGGCTACTTTTCGACTTCGACTCCACGCCAGAAAGCTACGTGATTCTTGACATTTCGAGCTGCCGGCTTGGGATCCGGATAGTACCAGGCCGCATCCTGATTTTCTTGTCCGTCGACCAAAAGACTGTAATACCTCGCTTGTCCCTTCCAGGGGCAAGTCGAAATCGTCGAGCTGGGGCGAAAGAATTCCCGCTTCAAAGAACTCTCCGGGAAATAGATGTTGCCCTCCACCAACTCCGTGGTGTCGCTCTCTGCGATAACTTTGCCGTTCCAAGTTGCCTTTGCCATAACTGGGGTTGAATCCTGCATTCCTTCCTACCCTTTCTTCACCTTAGCAGATGGATGCCCGCTGTGGCATCTCTCATCATTAGACGATTGAACACACGAAAATGCAGCAGTGCTCGGCAAACCGAGTGCACTGCTGCCAGGTTAGCGAAAGACGGTTATAGGTTTAGTGCATCTCCGAAGCGCCGCTCGGCTTACCCTGATCGGCCAGCATCGAGAGTTTAGTGATGTGGATGCTCTTGCCGGAGTCATCCATCTTCCCGATGACGCTCACATGATGACCCTCGTGACCCTTGACAGCGTCCGGATCGTCGATGGTATAGACGGTCTTACTGGCATCATCCACGAAAACTGGCTTCGCTCCACCGCCGATGCACTTTTTCACGCAGGCCGCGTCTGGGGCACTGCCGTTATGTTTGGCTCCGCACATTGAATCACTGATATATCCAGAGACCTTCGCGGCGCTCATATCCGCGGCTAATGCCGGAACGGTTGAGAGTGCCAGAACTACTAGTAGTGCTTTCATGTTTGCTCCATGCGATCAAATAGCGTGAAACCACCGCCTCTGGATTTGTACGCTCCGGCGCAAGTCTCTGGCAAGTCCCCAGGGAAAAGCAGTTTGATCCTGTTCAACCGACGGGAAGCGGTTCGGCCCTGGTCTGATAGCGCATCGCCTCTACTGATTCCGCCTGGGGTTCCGCGATCTTCTTGGAGTAAGTACAAGCCACCTGCTCTGCCGGCTCCTCGGCCGCGCCTTTCTTAGCCCGCTTTTTGGGCGCCTCGTCTTCTGCAGCCGATTTGCGGTTATTGGGGCAAACGAGATAGGTCCCCGTAGTGCGCGTCTTTTCCAGCAGGTAGGGACTGCCGCATTCCGGACACTTCTCCGGCACCGGCTTGGCATTCGACGTAAAGTCGCACTTGGGATAGTTGGTGCACCCGTAAAACAGGTTGCCACGCCTGGCCTTACGTTCCGCGATATCTCCATCGCCGCACTTGGGGCACTTCATCCCCTCAACCAGGTTTTGCTTGATGTACTTACATTTTGGGTAGCCGCTGCAGGAGACGAACTCTCCGTACTGACCATTGCGCAGGACGAGTTGCAATCCGCACTTGGGGCAATTCTCGTCCAGCGGTTGCGGCGCCTTTTGCTGCTGTTTCTGAGTCAGCTTGCGGGTGGTCTTGCAGGGCGGATCTTCGTTGTAGCCCGGGCAGGCCATGAACGCGCCGAAGCGTCCCCGCTTCAGCACCATGACGCGGCCGCACGCCTCGCAGTATTCCTCTGCCTGCTCCCCCTCCTGCCCCTCCTGGGTATTCATCTCGGGTTTAGCAGCGAAATTTTCCTTGGTGAAAGTGCAGCTGTTCTTGTCCTTCTTGTTGTAGGTGCTGCAGGCGAAGAAGCTGCCAAACTTGCCCCATTTGAGTACCAGCGGCGAACCACAGACATCGCACTTCTCGTCTGTAGGCTTTTCCATCCGCTTGATGTTTTCCATGTGCTTGCCGGCATGTTCTAGCTCTTTCTCGAAATGGCCATAGAAAGCACCCAGCAGGGTAGTCCACACCTCTTTGCCGTCCTCGATATCATCCAACTCTTCTTCGAGTTTTGCGGTGTATTGCGGGTCGAAAATATAGGGAAAGTTGGCGATCAGCAGGTCGGTGACCACGAAGCCGATCTCGGTGGGCACAAACTTCGCGCCTCTGCCAACACCCACCTTCTGGACGTATTCGCGTTCCTGAATTGTATTGATGATGGTGGCGTATGTGGAAGGCCGTCCGATGCCGCGCTCTTCCAGTTCTTTCACCAGCGATGCTTCATTGAAGCGGGGGCGAGGCTCGGTTGCGTGCTCCTCCGGCTGAAGCGCGATTAACGCCAGTGCTTGCCCATTTTCGAGCGCGGGAAGCCTGTTTTTGAGCTCCTCGTCTTCGTCGTCCTTCTTCTCTTTCGCTTCCTCGTAGACCTTGAGGAAACCGTCAAACTTCATCACCGAACCCGTCACGCGGAAGTTATAGCTGCGATCCGCCTTCCCCACAATATCGACCGTGGTCTGATCGAAGACGGCGGGGACCATCTGCGAAGCGACAAATCGCTGCCAGATCAGCCGGTAGAGGCGATACTGTTCGTCACTGAGATAGGACTTGATTGCTTCCGGATGATGTTCGACGCTGCTGGGGCGAATCGCCTCATGTGCGTCCTGCGCATCTTTCTTGCTTTTGAATGCATTGGGCGAGGCCGGCAGATAGTCTTTGCCGTGGTTCTGTTCGATCCACTTGCGTGCCTCGGCGATAGCGTCGGGCGAAACGCGCGTGGAATCGGTACGCATGTAGGTGATGAGACCGACTGCTCCTTCGCTGCCCAATTCAATACCTTCGTACAAGCGCTGCGCGACGCCCATGGTGCGGCGCACACTGAAGCCCAACTGCCGCGAGGCGTCCTGCTGCAGTTTGCTGGTGGTGAAGGGTGCGGTAGGATTGCGCCGGCGCTCCTTTTTCTCTACGTTCTGTACCGACCAGCTGGCTTTTTCGAGGGCCGCGACGACGGCATCCATCCGCTGCTTGTTGGGCAGAGAAGGAGCATCGACGGTTTCGACCACCGCTTTCTCTCCATCGATCCCGGTGAAGCGCGCGGTAAATTCGGTCTTTTGGTTGGCCGGAGTGAGCTGGGCATCGAGCGTCCAATACTCGACCGGAACAAACGCCTTGATCTCGCGCTCGCGTTCTACGATGAGGCGCAGCGCTACGGTTTGCACCCGGCCTGCGGAGAGTCCGCGCCGCACCTTATCCCACAGCAACGGCGAAATCTGGTAGCCCACAATGCGATCGAGCACGCGCCGCGTTTGTTGCGCGTCCACCAGGTTGCGATCCACTTCACGTGTGTGCTCAAAGGCGTCATGCACCGCCTTGGCAGTGATTTCATTAAACGTCACGCGACGAATCGAATTGCCTTTGGACAGGCCCTTTAGCTCGTCTTCAAGGTGCGCTGCGATGGCTTCGCCTTCGCGATCCGGGTCAGGCGCCAGATAAATGGTGGTCGCAGCTTTAGCCAGCTTCTTCAGCCGGTCGACAACTTTTTCTTTTCCCGGGATGACGATGAGTTCAGGCGCAAAGCTGCCATCGCTCAGGTCCACGCCGATCTTGTTCTTAGGCAGATCTTTAATGTGACCGACGGAGGCTTCGACGGTGAAGTCTTTTCCGAGATATTTGCTGATCGTCTTTGCCTTGGCCGGCGATTCGACGATCACTAGTGATTTACTCATTGCATTCCTTAAACCCGATGACACCCAGGGACAACAAAACGTCTTCCGATGGGACTGACTGTACCACCTGGAAGGTTCACAGTTATTTACTTATCGTGATCCGCAGGTTGGCGGCGGCTTCGATCAGCGTAGGTCAGGATGTGCTTTCTCCTGCCCTGTCTGCAACTTCCGCGTCTGCAACTTATGGTGCAGAGACGCAAGAACTTTACATTCGTCTGACGTAGTTCTTGCCCGGAAGTTGTTTAATCCGGTTGGCAAGCTCGAGTTCGAACAAGGCGGTGAAGATTTCAGAAGAAGTCAGTTTTGACTCCAGCATTTCCATCAGCTCATCCAATTGCACCGCTTCATCGTGGTGCAGCGCGTTGAGCACTACCTTTTCCGGCTCGTGCAGCGGAAGTTCTTCCACAATCGATGCAGCTTGCTCCGGTTGCGATGCAAAACCTAGTTCGCCTTCCAATTGCAACCGTACCTGCGTGGGTAGCTCCTGCCACACATCCTCCCACGTGGCGACCAGCTTAGCGCCCTGTTTTATCAACGTGTTGGGCCCCCAGGCGTTCTTGGTGGTTACGTTCCCCGGCACGGCATAGACGTCGCGGTTCTGCTCCAGGGCGCATCGTGCGGTCACCCGGGTTCCGCTGTTTTCGCCGGCCTCCACCACCAGTACGCCGATGCTCATCCCGCTAATGATGCGGTTACGTTTGGGAAAGTTCTGCGGGGCCGGGAAGGTGCCCAGCCTGTACTCAGAAACGATGGCTCCTCCGGCAACGAGAATGTTTTCGGCCAACGATTTATTTTCTTTAGGGTAAATGACGTCCACGCCGGTGCCCCATACCGCAACGGTGCTGCCACCTGCAGCCAGTGCGCCGCGATGCGCGGCCGTGTCGACGCCCCGCGCCATGCCGCTAAGAATCACCATGCGGTGGATAGCAAGATCCCGTGCGAGGACTTCCGCCATCCCGGTCCCATAGGGTGTCGGATGCCGCGTGCCCACAACCGCGATGGAGGGCCGCGCCAGGAGCTTCGCGTTGCCCAGGACCCAAAGCACCGGCGGCGGATCGAAAATTTCGCGCAGCTGTTCGGGATAGTCTTCTTCCTCGAAGGTGAGAATTTTGCCTTTCTGTTCGCCAATCCGCACCAGCTCCCGTTCCGCCTCAGTTCGCGCCTTTCCGGTGAAAAGAAATTGAGCTGCCGGTGCGGGAAAGTTGAACGACTCAAGCTCGGTCAAGGAAAGGCGAAACAGGCTGGATAGATCCGGTAAAGCCTTGGCAGCCCGCAGGATGCGTTTGGGTCCCAGGCCGGGCGTGAGGGTGAGCGCTACCCAGGCCAGGCGGTTTTGTTCCGGCGAATTCATCGTGCATGCCAAGGTACACTAATCAGTGCCCCGTCCACTGAAACGCCGCATTCGTATGGCGGCCATCCACTTCCTTAATCCTGCTCCTTTAATGTGGGACTTTGAACACGAGCCCCGGCGCAGCGATCTGCGGGAACGCTACCAGATCGGTTACACCACGCCCTCGCGATGTGCTCGCGAGTTGGCTGCAGGCGAGGCGGATATCGGCCTGGTCCCCGTTGCCGCCCATGCGACGACTCCCTCGCTGTCGATCGTACCCGGTTGCGCCATTGCTGCTCTGGACCGGGTACGCTCCATCATCCTGGTGGTCCGTGCAAGGAAGGGAATCGGCGCGGTGCGGACCATCGCGGCCGACACGTCTTCGCGCACATCGTATACATACGCCCGCATTCTGTTCCATACCTTTTGGAAGGTTCCAGCCCAATTTATTCCCCATCCACCGGTCCTGGAATCTATGCTGGCGGTGGCCGACGCGGCTTTACTGATCGGCGACCCAGCCCTTCTGGCACTGGAAGACAAGGAGGCCCGCGAGGCCAGGACCGGAGAGTCGCTCCTCTACCTGGATCTGGCGCACGAGTGGCACGGCTTTACCGGGCTGCCCTGGGTTTCCGCCTTTTGGGCGGTCCGCCAGGGGGCGTTGGAGGAGACAGGTGCGCAAGCTGGGGATCTGACGGAGGATTTGCAGGCTTCCCGGGACCACGGGCTGGGGCATGTGGAGGATTTGGCGGAGGAGTGGTCGGAGCGCATCGCCGTCCCCCGAGACACCATCCGCTTTTATCTGAGCAAAAATATCCACTACATATTAGATGAGGCATGTTTGCGCGGTTTGGACCTGTTTTACCGGCTTGCTTCTGAGTGCGGGGCGCTGCCGCCAGCGCCCGCTTTGACTATCCTTTAGCGAACTCCATGTGTACTGCGTCGCCGGAGACCCTTTCTGCGTCCAATGGCTCAATGATTCAGGTATCAGCGAAGCATGGGGCGGCCCGGAGTGGCCACTCGGCACATGGCCTGCACTGGCTCATGGGGTTCGGCACCCTGGGGCTGTTCGCCGTATCGGTGATCGATTCGTCGATCATCCCTCTGCCGGTGCCGGGCAGCACGGATCTGTTGCTGATTCTTCTGGTAGCCCATCGAGGGAGTCCGGTGTTGGCGGCCGTAGCTGCTACGGTGGGGTCGATTCTGGGTGGCTATTTGACCTGGGCTAGCGGTGCGAAGGGCGGAGAAGCCGCGCTCCATCGCCACCTACCCAAGCGGTTCGGACGGCGTCTCTCAAAGTGGGTAGAGAAGAGTGGGACGGTTGCCGTCATCGTCTCGGCGTTGCTTCCCCCGCCTTTTCCTCTGATGCCGTTGTTGCTGGCTGCCGGCGCTTTAGGTGTCTCGCGGAAGCGGTTCCTGATCTCTTTCAGTCTGGCCAGGACCTTCAGGTATTCACTGGTAGCGTGGCTTGCCGCGACGTACGGCACCGTGATGGTTCGTGCCTTTCGCCACTATCTCTCCGGTTGGAGCACTACCCTCATGTGGGTCTATTTGGGATTGGTGGTGGCTGGTATCTTGTACGGCCTATGGAAGTTCCGCCACCAGCGGCGCGAGCCAGGCTTGCCCAGGGATGCGGCGTTGAGCACTAAATAATGGGCGGTTTCGGAGAAACAGCAATCATTGGTTTAGTCCCGCTGAGGCGGCTGAACTTAGCCCAGGACGTCAGTCCCGGGTGAATCATGCAACGTGACCGAGTCCCGTAGGGACGGCTGAAAATAGGACACGAATCAATCCCTGGAAAGCCTTCAGTCGTCCCTTCGGGACTAATCATGAAGCACTAGCTACCCAGGACTAGCGTCCTGGGCTAAGTTCAGCCGTCCCTGCGGGACTTTATCCTGACCCTAACGGGACTCGGGCGGGAGATTTTGACAGCCGTTCTACATTTCCCAGCGAAGCAGACAGGCCCCTACGGTAAACCCGGCCCCCACCGAGGCCAGCAACACCAGGCTCCCCTTCTCCAACCTGCGCTCATCAAGAGCCGTCTGCATGGCCAGGGGAATGGTGGCTGCGGTGGTGTTTCCGAAGCGATCGATGTTGATGATTACTCGATCCAGGGGTAGGCCCAGGCGCTCCGCCGTGGACAAGATGATGCGCTTGTTCGCCTGATGGGGGATAAAGCAGGCCAGATCATTTCCGGTGATATGGTTTTTTTCCAGCAACTTGCTGGAGGTTTCCACCATCTTGCGCACCGCGTATTTGTAAACCGCCTGACCATCCTGATGCACGTAGTGCATTCTTTCCGTAAGGGTGGTGGGGGAAGCGGGGCAGCGGCTGCCTCCCGCCGGCATGTTCAGTGCCGCGGCCCCGGAACCATCAATCTCGTGCTGGAAGTCGATCAGCCCGACCTCACCCTCTTCCGTTGGTTCGACCAGGACCGCACCGGCGCCATCGCCAAAAATGACGCAGGTCGTGCGATCGGTGTAGTCAATGATCGACGACATGGTGTCCGCTCCGATGACCAGAACCTTGGAGTGGACCCCGGACTCGACCAGCTTGGCCCCCACCTGAAGCGCGTAAAGAAAACCAGAGCAAGCGGCGGAAAGGTCGAAGCCCCACGCGCCGTGGGCGCCGAGCTTATCCTGCACCAGGCAAGCCGTGGCGGGGAACAGCATGTCGGGCGTGACGGTGGCGACAATCACCACCTCCACCTCGTTGGGCTGGATGCCTCGATGAGCCAGGCAGCGGCGCGCAGCTTCCACTGCCATATCGCTGGTCGCCATGCCGGGTTCTACCAGGTGTCGCTCGCGAATGCCCAGGCGCTGCATGATCCACTCATCCGAGGTGTCCACCATCTTTGCCAGGTCGGCATTATTCAGGATGCGGGGCGGCACATAAGTTCCCAGAGCGCTGATTTTCGCGCGGCGTGGTGCACGCGGACGCAGTTCGATGCTCAATATACTTCTCCGTTATTCGAATTTCGCGAAGGGAAGCCGGTCGCCGACAAATCGCAATGAAAGAGGGATGGAAATGTTGGAAGGATCACGGGCGGTCGTCTGTACCGGGCAACCTACTGCGCACGCACTGACCCGTTACCGTTGCTTCCTTCCGGACCTGGCGGGGTTGGCGGGGTTGCGTCGCGTAGGACCCGGCACCCATTGATAATATCACCGGCGCCACTCTGCGATCGACCCCACAACTCTCTCAATAGCCGTTGGCAATCAGGTATTCGACGGTGAGATCGAACTCGGGTTCGAGCGGCTCCTGCTTGTTCAACGATCGCTGTTCCATAAACTTGATCATCACATCCGCTTCGATATTGACCGGTTGGCCGGTCTTCAGCGCGTGCAAGTTGGTCCGCGCATACGTATGGGGAATGATCGCCACGCTGACCACATCGCCCTCCGCCGTTCCCCGTTCCCATCGGGCGATGGTCAGGCTGATGCCTTCGATGGCGATGGAACCTTTCTCTACCATGTAAGGGCTCACGTTTGCGGGAACAGCCACCCTGAGCCACCAATCGGCCAGCGCTGGATCGGCATGAGCATCGACTGGTTCGAGGCTCAACAGAGTGCCTGTGCCGTCGACATGGCCCTGTACGACGTGGCCGCCAAGCGGGGTGCCCGCGGGGGTCGGCAATTCCAGATTGACCGTCGACCCCGGAGCGAGCAGCGAAAGGGAAGTGCGGGCCACTGTTTCCGCAGCCAGGTCTGCATGGAAACGAGGGGGCGTTGCACTGGGCTCAATATCAAGAGCCGTAAGGCACACGCCACTTACCGCGATGCTATCGCCGGTGCGCAGATTGCTGGTCTGAACGAGGGGTGCGGTAATGGCGATCCGCATCGAACCCTCTCGTCGTTCGACGGCAAGGACGGAACCTGTGGTTTCAATCAGCCCGGTAAACATCTCAGCCTCATTTAAAACACTTCCGACCAGGGATCGTGGAGACAGGCTTCCAGCGCAAAATCCTCGCCAAATCGTTTCAACGAATAGTTTTCAATCGCAGGCAATCCGTTGATGGAGGAGAGCATCGGAACCGCCGCTTGCCCCGAGAAACGTGGGCGCGTAAAACAGCGTGAGTTTATCCACCAGACCCTGGTTAAGAGCTGAGGTGTAGAGTTCCGCGCCTCCTTCAAGCAGCACGCTGGTGATTTGTATCTCCGCCAGTCGCACCAGTGCCTCCTGCAAAGGAATGCGCGTTCCGCGATGCGCGATCTGTTGCAGGCGAACGCCACGAGCTTCGAGCGCTCTTTGCGTGGCGACATCCGCCTGGCTAAAAAAGATGAGCACATCCTGGTAGGCGGTCTTCACCAATTGCGAGTCCAGTGGAGTGCGCAGGGTGGAGTCCAGCACGATGCGTTGCAGTGGCCGCCGCCGGGGTAAGTCGCTGCGATCGGTAAGCAGAGGATCGTCGGCAAGGATCGTTCCCACCCCGACCATCAGTGCATCTGCTGCGTGGCGCATGCGATGCACTTCCGCACGCGCTTCCGCCCCGCTGATCCAGAAGTGGCCGCGGACGGAGCTTTCCGCAGGCGCGATCCGGCCATCCAGAGTAGCAGCAACTTTCATAGTGACCAAAGGGAGAAAGTTGGTGATGAATTTTGCGAAGCCGTCGTTGAGCCTGCGCGCGGGTTCCTCGAGAACTCCCGTGGTGACCTCAATGCCAGCCGCACGCAGCCGGGCGATACCTTTGCCATGAACCTGCGGGTTGGGGTCGGCCGTGGCCACCACCACGCGTGCGACGCCGGCGGCTACCAGCGCATCCGCGCAGGGTCCGGTTCGTCCCTGGTGGCTGCAGGGTTCAAGGGTCACATAGACGGTCGCCCCATGGGCCTGAGGGCCCGCTTGCTTGAGGGCGACGATTTCGGCATGGTCGCGGCGATCAAATTCGTGGAAGCCCTCGCCTACCACTTCATCGCCTCGAACCACCACGCAACCGACGGCCGGGTTAGGGGAGGCGAGACCGACCGACTTCCCGGCTTGCTGTAACGCACGTTCCATCCACTGCTGATCAATATCCGGCATCGAACTCTTTCTAGTTGCCGAGCAACGAATCTACAAAGGCTTTGCTGTCAAACGGTAAAAGGTCGTCCAGCTTCTCTCCCACTCCAACATATCGCACCGGCACCTTGAGTTCACGCGCGATGGCGACGGCAATGCCGCCTTTTGCGGTCCCGTCGAGTTTGGTGAGCACGATACCCGTGACGCCCGCCGAATCGGTAAACAGCCGCGCTTGCTGCAATCCGTTCTGCCCTGTGGTCGCGTCCATGACCAACAGAACCTCGTGGGGTGCGCTGGGGATGATCCGCTCCGCGGTCCTGCGCATCTTGCTCAATTCAGCCATCAGGTTGTCTTTAGTGTGCAATCGTCCGGCCGTATCGACAATCAGGACATCGGTAGCCCGCGCCTGGGCGGCGCGCATGGCGTCGAACAGCACCGCGGAGGGATCGCCACCCTGCTTGGTCTTGATCATCTCCACCCCGGTTCGCTGGCCCCAAACCTCGAGTTGTTCGATGGCCGCCGCGCGGAAGGTGTCCGCGGCGCACAGCAAAACCGTTTTGCCCTGGCCGCGGAAATAGCTGGCCAGCTTTCCGGTGGTGGTTGTCTTGCCCGTCCCGTTGACGCCCACCATCATGATGACAAAGGGCGGCGTCGTGTACTTTGGCTTGAAGAAGTTCTGCTCCTCCCGAGCATCCAGGATGGATTGAATCTCCTCTTTCAGCAGTTGCTTCAGTTCCGCGCCGTTGCGGATCTCATGGCGCTTCACCTTGGCGCGCAGCGCCTCGATGATCTCGGTCGACGTGCCGACTCCAAGGTCCGAGGCCACCAGGCTCATTTCCAGCTCTTCCAGGGCGGCTTCATCGACCTCGTGGGTGAGGGAGACTATGTCTTCGATCCGGTCGGCCAGGGTCTCGCGAGTGCGCGAGACTGCCTCCTTCATGCGGCCGAATATGCTCTTTTTCTCGGGTTCTTCCAGGCTGCCAAAAAGGGTCTGAATCATCGATACTGCACTCGATACTGCATGATCTGAGTGTACAAGAGCACTTTCACCTCAACGCTTCATCGGGAAGCGCCGCGATGTGCGGCTTTTCTTGAGGAAAACCCGCGCTGGAAGCGGTTGCTCTGGACACTTCGGAAGTGAAAACGCTGGGCTATTCGTCGCGGCCTGGCCGGGCCATCAGTTCGCGGATGGCGTCCTGAGGAGACTTGCCGTGCTCGAGGATAGCGGCCATCTGTTCCGTAATGGGCATCTCCACTTGATGAGCCTTAGCCAGGCCAAGCGCGGCGGAGGTGGTCCGCACTCCCTCCGCGACTTTGCCCTGCAGTTGTGCCAGGATGGCCGGGAGCTTCTTTCCGCGTCCGAGCTCCACTCCCACCGATCGATTGCGCGAGAGCGGCCCGGTGCAAGTCAGCACCAGGTCTCCCAAACCGGATAGGCCTGCCAGCGTCTCCCGCCGGCCGCCGCAAGCCACCGCCAGCCGGGTGATCTCCGCCACGCCGCGAGTGATGATGGCCGCGGCGCTGTTATGACCCAGGTCCAGGCCCGCCGCGATGCCGGCGGCGATGGCGATGACATTCTTGAGTGCCCCACCCAGCTCCACGCCAATCACGTCATCATTGGTGTAGATCCGCAAACCGGGCGCGCTGAGCTCCTCCTGCAACCAGTTCGCCAGCGAGCCATCGGCGCAGGCGATGGTGACCGCGGTAGGATCGCCGGCTGCTACTTCCTGGGCAAACGAAGGTCCGCTCAGGACGCTCAGCGGGCTGTCACGAAGCCGATGATCGGCGAGCACCTGACCGATGACTTGAGTCATCCGCAGAAAGCTCCCATCCTCGATACCCTTGGTGGCGCTGACGATGCGTTGTCCCGGCGCAAGATGGAGAGCCATCTTCTGGTAGGTTGCGCGAACATGTTGCGATGGGACCGCGCTGATCACGATTTCAGCGCCTGCCAGGGCTGCCGCCAGATCCATGACCGGGCTCACCTGCCGAGGAATAGGAAACCCGGGAAGATAAGTACCCACTGCCGACGAATGCGACCATAGGGCGATCGAGTGGTCGCCGCGCCGGGCCAGGCTCAGGGCCAATGCGGTTCCCCAGGAGCCGCTGCCGATCATCGCAATGCGACTCACGCGCCGGCCTTCTCCTGCTTCTTCGTTGCGCCGAATCGATTTTCTGTGCCCTGAAGCAGACGCACAATGTTTTGCCGGTGTTTCGCGATGACCATCCAGCAACAGACAAAGACCGCTGCGCCAGACAGGTAGCTGTACTTTCCGGGCGACATCCACAAGGTAAGGAACGGAAGCACGAACGCCGCCACAATTGAAGCCAGAGACACGTAGCGGGTGAGAGCCGTCAACACCAGCCACAGCACAAACGCAGCGAGCGCAGCCCACGGGCAGAGTGCCAGAAAAACGCCAAACGCCGTGGCGACTCCCTTGCCACCCTTGAAGTGCAGCCAGACGGGAAACATGTGGCCGAGAATTACGAAGAGTCCAGCCACGATCGCGAGATGGTTCAGGGTCGTGGAATCCTTGGCGCGGCCGAGAAAATCTGCCACTGCCACTGCGGCATAACCCTTGCTGCCGTCGAGCACAAAGGTCAGAATGCCCAATCCCTTTGCGCCCGATCGCAGTACGTTGGTCGCGCCGATGTTGCCGCTGCCCTTGGCGCGGATATCCTCCTTGCGCACCAGCCATACCAGCAGGAAGCCAAAGGGAATGGAACCCAGCAGATACGCCACGATCACGACGATCAGATACAGAGACATGGTTGCGTCCGGTTTTGAGTGTAGCAGCGACTGTGTAGCTGATTGCTGCCCCGCAGTCATCTGGTAAATTAGGGTCCGATGTCAATCAGATTAATTTTCCAGTACGCAGCTGTCGCAGTCACCGCGATCACGGTTGCACTGCCCGCCCAGGCAAGCAACCCATTGGTGGTCAAGACGGACCAGGGGAAAGTCCAGGGGAAAATGAGCGCCGATAACCAGACGCGGGATTTTCTGGGTATCCCTTTTGCGGCGCCCCCCGTTGGCCCCTTGCGCTGGAAATCCCCGCAACCCGCAGCGAAATGGAAAGGCGTACGCCAGGCCACCAGCTTCGGCTCGCGCTGCGTGCAGCAGGAGCGCTTTGACGACATGGTGTTTCGCGATCCAGGCGAGAGCGAGGACTGCCTTACCCTGAACGTCTGGGCGCCCGCCGGCAAGCCCAAGGGCAAGCTGCCGGTCATGGTCTGGATTTTTGGTGGCGGGTTTGCAGGGGGAGGCACTTCAGAGCCGCGGCAGGACGGCGAACATCTCAGCCGCAAGGGTGTCCTGGTCGTCTCGATGAATTACCGCCTGGGTATTTTTGGCTTCTTCGCCACCCGGGAGTTGGCTGCGGAAGACCCCCACCACGCCGCCGGCAACTACGGACTGCTCGATGAATTGGCTGCTATCCAGTGGGTGCACCGCAATATTGCGTCGTTCGGCGGCGATCCGGACAACGTCACCATCTTCGGCGAATCGGCCGGCTCGTTCGCCGTCAGCGCGCAAATGGCTTCACCCCTCGCTCAGGGTTTGTTCGCTCATGCTATTGGGGAAAGCGGGGGAGCATTTGCCAGCAAGGAGTTGAATTTTCCTCCGCTCGAGAAGTTCGCGAAAGACAACGAGGACTACTTCCACAGCGTTCTGAGCGACAGCAGCCTCGCCGCGCTGCGTGCTACCAGCAGTGCCGAGATCCTCAAGCTGGCCACACAAAAGGCTCCGGGCAAACCTCGCTTCGGCCCGGATATCGATGGCTACTTCCTGCCTGAAAGTATTCCTGCGATTTATGCCGCCGGTAAGCAGGCGCACGTACCGCTGATTGCAGGTTGGAATCAGGATGAAGGAACCGGCGACATTGTGAAGGCTCCGGAAAAAGGGACCGTGGACGGTTTGCGCGCTACAGCCGCGAAGGAATTTGGCCCGCGCGCGGGCGACTTCCTGAAGGTCTATCACGCCAGTGACGATACCGAAGCACTCCGCGCAGCCGAGGACTATTCCGGCGATCACTTTCTGGTGTATTCCACCTGGGCCTGGCTCGATGCGCACGTGAAGACGGGTGGGTCACCGGTCGTACCGGTACTTGTTTGCTCTCCCATCGCCTGGGGATCCTTTCCATCCTGTCTCCGCCGGCGCCTTCCATTCCGATGAGATCGAATATGTCTTCGGCAACCTGGATTCGCGCAAGGGAGCGGCCTTCCGGCCGGAAGATTACAAGCTTTCTGATCTGATGCAGACCTACTGGACGAACTTTGCCCGGACCGGCGATCCCAATGGCGATGCAGCACCGCATTGGCCCAAATACGATTCGACGGGCAACTGGCCGGTGATGCGGCTTAGCCCGGATCCGGGCGCTGCTCCCGACCAGCATCGGGAACGGTATCTTTTTCTGCAGCAGGTATGGGGAGACGAAGGCCCCAAATAGGGCGCCGGGGGCCAAGGTTATCTCTGGCTTAGCTTCACCTGCATCGACATGCCCGGCTTCAACAAGGGTGACGGCTTTTCCAGGTTGCCGATGACCTCGACACTGCCGCTCGCCTTATCAACGACCGGACTGACCCGGAAAACACTCGCCGACTGTTTCAGGTGGGGATAATCCGCCGTGCTCAACTCCAGTTTTGCTCCCCGGGAGAAGAAGGCTATCGAGGATTCAGGCACGGTAAAGACGATGCGCAGGGGTGCCTGGGCCGTGATCCAGAAGAGGGCTTCACCCATCTTGACCTCCTGTGCATCACGTACCATTCGACGCCCTACCACGCCATCGAACGGGGCCCTGATGCGCGCTTGGTCCAACTCGACGTCGGCGGTGCGCAGCTCCGCTTCGGCCCGGCGCAGGTCTGCCTCATGGCTCTTCCCGGTCCGAATCTGAGCGCGGACGGAATCGACTTTAGCCGCCTTTTCCGCGCGCGCTGCCTGCAGGGCGCGATCGTCGAGCAAAGCCAACACTTCGCCGTGCCGGACATGATCGCCAATTTCGACTTTCACCGCGGTGATGCGCCCGTCGCGTTCGGCCACCGCGTTGGCCTGGTGTTCCACGATCAGCGGGGCCACTGTGGTGTAGGCGCGCCCCTCGCCGGTCGCCGGCGGAGCTGCTGAATCGGCGGCTGGATTCGATGGCGGGTCCGCGGCTGGAGCTGCGGGTGAGGAGGCCAGCACCGGTCCCGACGCTACGCCGGATCCCTGATTGCAGGCCGCAAGACAGCACAGCGCCGCCATGGCGGACAATACGCAAGCGCTACGGTTACTTAGCCACAATCTGTGCGGCAAATTCGCCACCCGTTTCCCTCTTTTAGCTTGGCCTATCCGCCGCTATTCCCGCAACAGGGGGGTATCCAATCGACCAGCCTGCAGGGTCGCATGGTTTAGCCAGGCTGCTTGACGTTTGGGGCAGGATAGGTTGATTGTTAATCTGGTCGGAGACGGCAAGGAAAATTTCCAGCTTGGAGAGGAAGACGTGGATCTGGACATTCGACAGAGCGGTAACATCTGTTACCTGAAACTGAAGGGGCCGCTCAAGTATGGAGAGGGTGTCAAGCAGCTGGACGAGGCGGTCGAAGGCGCTCTGACCACCGGACACATTCACCTGCTGTTGGACCTATCCGCAATGCCCTATATCGACTCCAGCGGGATCGGCGCCATTGTCGACGCTCTGCGCCAGGCCAAGAAGGCTGGCGGGGATGCAAAGCTGGTCAGCCCCAGCCCCTTTGCGGCGAAGACCTTCAAAATGGTCGGTATTCTCACCCTGTTCAAGGTTTATGACAGCGAGGCCGCCGCCGTGGAGGCCTGCCCCGCTTAGGTGTTGAAAAACATTTCCAAGGGCAGTTCTACTTCAATCGCCGCCGAACCAGATCCAGCGCCAACTGACTCGTCCAGGCGCGAATATGGTCCCGGTCTCCACCAAACCGGCGTTCCACCACATCCGTCTGCTTGCCGTCGCTCACGGCAACGTAAACCAAGCCCACCGGCTTCTCTTCTGACCCGCCGCTTGGACCCGCAATGCCAGTCACCCCTAGCCCGAATGTCGCGGAAGTCTTCCGCCGAATCCCTTCGGCCAGAGCCCCGGCAACTTCCTTACTGACGGCCCCGTTGGCCTCGATCATCGACGGCGGCACACCGGCGAACAGCGTCTTCAGCTCGTCGCTGTAAACGACGGCTCCCCCGAGAAATGATCGCGAACTCCCGCTGATGCTGGTCAGGCGCTGCGCCACCAAACCTCCGGTGCAACTCTCCGCTACCGCCAGCGTGGAAGCATGCATCCCCAGGTAGTAGAGAACGATTTGCTCCAACGACTCGGCCTGCGCGGAATAGATAAATTCTTCGAGCTCTTCTTCAATTTTTCCCGCCAGCTCGTCCACGCGTGCCTGCGCGGTCTCCTGGTCGCCTTTCGAGCAGATCAGGTTCAGCGTGATATCGCCGGTGTGCGCGAGGATGGTCGTATCCACATCCTTGTACTTGGTGTAAATCGGCGCGATGCGCGCATCGGCCTGCGACTCCCCGATCATCGCCGCCTTTAGCGTGCGCATAGCGATCGTTCGTTTGGGGACCACCGCCCGCAACCGGTCCATGCATTGCTCGTCAAACATGGCCTTTACTTCGGTTGGCGGCCCCGGCAGCAGAATCACCAGCTTGCGATGCTCGCCGAACACGGTGTCCAGCCATTGGCCGGGAGCGGTCCCGCGACCGTTTTCAAGAATGACCGAACCGTCCAGCACATCTGCCTGGCGGGCGTTGTTATCGGTCATTTGTATCCGGCGGGCAGCGAAGCGCGCATACAGGGCGCCGACGATATCCGGATTGCGACGCAGGCGAATGTTTAATGCCTCGGCCACCGCCTGGCGCGTCAAGTCATCTTCCGTAGGGCCCAATCCGCCCATGGTGATCACGATGTCCGCGCGTCCCAGGGCAATGCGAATCGCATTGGCCAGATTTGCCAGCCGGTCTCCCACAATCGTTTTGAAAGTTACGTTCACGCCCAACTGCAACAGCCGGTCGGTGAGGAAAAGGGAGTTTGTGTCTTGACGGTAGGGAGTTAGCAGTTCGGAGCCGACTGCAATAATTTCGCAATTCATTCTTACCTGGATCCTCTAGAACAGACGCACGCCTTCGATGCCCAAACCAACATCATAGACCGCGCCATTAGCAGCCAAAATCGCATTCCCGCCGGGAACGAAAGCGAGACCTACGATACCAGAACCGGCCAGCACCACGGAGGCGTCTCCCTCAGGATTGATGCAGACAATGCCGCGAGTGCCGTGGAAGGAAGCAGAGACATACACGTTGCCGGCGACGTCGAAGGCCAGTCCCTGCGGGCGGCCCAGCCCCCGGTAATACACGCGCACCACCCCGGCCTGATCGATGGCATAGATCGAGTCATAGCTGGAGGTGCTGGGCGCGGTCACAAAGAGCGTTCCATCCAGACCGAAGGCGAGATGGTAAGCGGCGATACTCGGTTCCAGGGTGGCAAAAACGAAAATCTGCCGGTCCTGTGCAATCTTGAAGATGGTTCCGCTGCGGTCTCCGACGTAGAGGTTGCCGGCAGAGTCGAAAGCAATCCCGGTCGCGATCCCCATTCCCTCGGCGTAGACCGACGATGCGCCCTGCGGAGAAACCCGGTGCACGGTGCCATCCAGCCGTGAGGAGACATACAGGAATCCCTGCGCGTCGATTGCTAGTCCCGTGGCATTGGTAATGCCGCTCACGAACGGCTGCATCTCTCCCGTGGGCGTAATGCGGTAAACCGAAACTGCAGTCTTTTGCCCGCGTGGACCCGAATCCGTGGAGTAGATGTTGCCGTCGGCATCGACCGCGGGATTGCCGACAGGATGGAGATTTCCGGTGATCAGGCGAGCGATTTTTAACCGGATGGAATTGCTGGCCTGTCCGTTCTGCCGGATCTCCAGTTTTCCCGTCTGCACATCCTCGGGAACACGCACGATCATCCGGTTCGAACGGCTAAGCAGAACCGGAGCCACGATTCCGTCGAGCACAGCCACGGGCAAACGCGAGCGCACCGCGCCCAGTTGTGCACCGCGAACCTCGATTTCTCCGCCGGGAAGCGCTGCATCGGGAAAGGCGGAATCGATCCTGGGCGAGTTCGGAATGGGTGACTCCTTGGAGAATCTCATCGGCTGAGTTCCTGAACGCTTGTTGATAGTTATTTCGATGCAAACCGAAAGGGCTTCAGCCAATCCAGTGTTGCAGCGCCAGCATCAAGAGCAAAGCATACACGCCTGCGGCAACATCATCGAGCATGATTCCCCAGCCGGCGGGCATGCTCTCAAGCTGCCTCGCAGGCCATGGTTTCATGATGTCAAAGAGACGGAAAAACAGAAACCCGGCGAGCAAGTGACTCAAGTTTACCCGCGAATAGACGAGAGCAATCCACTGCCCCGCGACCTCATCAATGACGACGTGTCCGGGGTCCTGGCGCTCACTCTCTCGTTCCACCACCGTAGCGGCGGGCACTCCAATCGCGATCGCGCACACAGCAGCCAGCGAGGTCAGCCAAGCCAGGGGTGCTCGAGCAAGATGCAGGCCGTCGGCAGCCCCCAGCCAAAGCAGGGCGGCCGCTGCGGACCCCCAGCTGCCTGGACCCGGCCGCAGCAATCCCGCGCCGAAGAACGTACCCACCGTCCAGGCCCACTTCGTCTTTCCTGCTCCGCCCGGCTCATTCATCGCCGGACGAGCGGGGCTGCATTCCTTCAATCTCCTCCAGCAGCTCAGGATCGAGCACCGGCGAGGAGATGCGATAGACTCCGCTGGCCCACTTGCCCAGGTCGACGGTCTTGCAATGATCGCTGCAAAAGGGGAAATCCTCGTCTTTCGCAGTGACGATGTTTCCGCAAGTCGGGCAGCGCAGGCTTTTCAATTTTTTCGCCCGTTGGTTCATCACAACATTCCTTTACAAAATTATCTTGCCCACCAGGTCGTAATCCTGCGACTCGGTGATCTCGCATTGGTAAAACTGTCCCTGAGTTAACTGATCGAACGGACCAAAGTCGTTGATATAGACTTTGCCATCGATTTCCGGAGCCTGATGCTCGGTGCGGCCCTCCCATAGGAGCGGCGTTTCCTCGGACGGCCCCTCCACCAGCAGATCGAAGCGGCGGCCCACCAGGCGAGCCCTGGATTTACGGCTGATCGACTGTTGCAACCGCATCAGGGAGCGGCGGCGGGCCTCAATGGTGCGCGCCGGCACTTTATCCCCCAGGTGAAAGGCGCCGGAGCCTTCTTCGTCGGAATAATTGAAGACCCCCAGCCAGTCGAGCCTGGCTGTACGGACAAAATCGCTCAGCACGGCAAAGTCAGCTTCGGTTTCCCCAGGAAAACCGGTGATAAACGTGCTCCGAATGGCCACATCCGGCACGGTTGCACGCACCCGTTCAATCGTCTTGAGGAAGATATCGGGATTGCCACCCCGGCGCATGCTCTTCAAAACGGGGGCCGCCGCGTGCTGCAATGGCATGTCCAGGTACTTGCAGATGTTGTCATGCCGCGCGATTGTTTCGAGCAGCCGGCCGGTCACCTTGTTGGGATAGGCGTAGAGAAAGCGCAGCCACCTGAGATCGGGAATCCGGGCCAGACTGTCCAGCAGCTGCGCCAGCCCGTCCTTCATGCCCAGATCCTCGCCGTAACAGGTCGTGTCCTGGCCGATCAGCGTGAGTTCGCGGACCCCCTGGGCGACCAGTTTTTCGGCCTCGGCGATCACGGACTCGAAACGCCGTGAGCGAAACTTGCCGCGGAGATTGGGTATCACGCAGAAACTACAAGGATGGTCGCAGCCTTCCGCAATTTTGATATAGGCCGAGGATTTCTGTGTCGCCAGCAGCCGTGGCGTGGTGTGGTCGTAAAGGTACTGGGGAAGCCTGGCCTCAGCGCCTTCCCACTCTTGCCGCGCAAAACGCCCCTGGGACTCGCGCAAATCGCCCTCAGGGCGGGATGTGCTGCTCGGGAGGATGGAAAAGAGCTGGGGTGACTGGGACGCGGCCGGTTTTTCCAGCCCGGCGGCGGCGAGAATGGCTTCTAATTCGCCCGTACCGACCACAGCGTCGACTTCCGGCATATTCTTGCGGATTTCGTCGCGATACCGTTCCACCAGGCAGCCGGCAACGATCAGCTTGCGCGCCTTGCCGGATAGCTTGTGTTGTGCCATCTGGAGGATGGTGTCGATCGACTCCTGTTTGGCCTTATCAATAAAAGAGCAGGTATTTACCACCAGAATGTCGGCCGTCTCGGGCCGGTTGGTCATCTCCGCGCCTGCCTGGTCAAGCAAGCCCATCATGACTTCGCTATCGACCAGGTTTTTAGGGCAGCCGAGGCTGACAAAGCCGATCCGGGGGCGCGGCTCGAGCACCGCATCCGCAACACCGGTTGTGCCCAAAGGCGCTTCTTTTGTTAAGTCTTGCTTCACCTCTCCATTTTAGAGCAATCAGCCACTTATCGTTGGCGAGGTTACTCGAACGGAACATTCGGTGCGCGAGGCGAAACAACCTCTGGGGGCTTGCGTCCGTCTATTAAGAAACGCTTAGAAAGGAGGGCGCCCCATGCACGTTCCAATGACGGCGGGTTTGAAGCACGGAAATCGTGCCGATATGGGAGAGCCCATAAAATGTGCGGTGGTCTTGAAGCCGACCGAGGCGGAAAGACACAGCCGAGACATGGTTCGACACTTCGTGGTGGTCATCGCGCTTTTGGCGGTGCTCCTGTTGATTGCCATCGCGTTTTATTACATCGAGGGCAATTCGGTCACTGTGAAGCACATCAACTCCCTCGCTGCACATCATTCCTTTGCTCGCCTGAGCTAAAGAACCAACTCCCCCAGACAATCAGGCATCCCTTAGGCATGAAAGCCTTAGGTATCGTTTTGATCGTCCTCGGTGTTCTCGCGTTGGCATACGGCGGATTTACCTATACCCACGAGAAGAAGGTAGTGGATTTGGGTCCAATCCAGGCATCGAAAAAAGAAACCAATACAGTGCCATTACCGCCGATTCTAGGCGTAGTCGCCATCATCGGCGGCGGAGTTCTCCTTTTCACCGGGAAGCGATAGGTTGGGTTGTTCTGCGGCAAGTCAGGGCTGGTAGGTACGGGCTGGTAGGTACGGGCTTTAGCCCGTACATAAGCTCACCCAATGATTCGGCCTTTAGGCCCTGAGGTATGCTCCTCACGCAATGCGAGAAAAGCATGCCTTAGGGCCTAAAGGCCGGAACGTTGATAACGCTTGTGCCGGGGACAAATCCCCGGCCTACCCCTAAAACCGATCCTCGTTCTACCCAAAAATACGCCAAGCCTACCCCAAACCAGCTCAGCCTACCGCAAACCAAGCCGCGGCCTAGTCCAAACCTACCCCAAACCGAGTTTCGGCTGCCCCAAACGAATCTTCCGCAGGTTTTGCCGGTCACCCAAAGCCGCATCGAGGCCTGTTCAGCCGCTGCGGCACGTGATCGCATGGTTACTGGGGAGTAATAATCCCGCCCGCCAAATGTCTCCTCGGCAAGACCACCCCCCGGTGATCGACCTCTTCCGCCCCTGGGACGGCCGCTCTCAGACCCGCCAGAAGCGCGCCACCGCATAGAGGGCAAACGGTTTGCCCTGTTTTGGCCGAAATTTGACGATGGCAGTTGGCGCAGGCGAAAGAAGGCATAAACCTATGATATCCGAGGGGTTCTCATTTCGAGACACCCCCGGCAACAGGGCGAAGAACAGGTAAAATAGTGGAGTGAGTATCCAGCTAATCGCGATCGATATCGACGGCACCCTCATGCCCTCATCCGGGCCGAAAATCAGCGCCCGGAACTGTGCCGCCCTGCAAGCGGCCGAAGCTGCCGGCATTGAGATTGTCATCTCTACCGGGCGGCGTCAGGCTTATGCCATGCCGTTGATCGCCCAAGTGGGTCTGAGCGAAAACTCGGTCATGATTTCTTCCAACGGGGCCGTGGTCCGGGGTTTTGACGGTCACTTGCTGGATCGCCGCTTTCTCCCGTTGGATACCGCGCGCCACCTCTGTTTTCAGCTGCAAGGCTACGGCACCCTGGTGTTTACCTTCGATCGCGAGGGTGTGGGTGCTCTGGTTATCGAGAGCTTTCAACAGTTGCACGCCCGGATCGACCGGTGGGTGGAAGCCAACAGGCCCTACCTAGTCGAGTTTCAGCCCATTGAGCGAGCGTTCGATGGGGGCGAGGAGCCGATTCAGGGCATGATTTGCGGCACGGTCGCGGAGATGGTGGAAGCGGAAAGGCAGTTGCTGTTGAGCGATGTGGCGGGGCAGATTGCCATGCACCGCACCGAGTACGCGGTCCGCAACCTGAGCATCCTCGACCTGTTGCCACCGGGTTGCTCTAAAGGCGCTGCGCTCGACAGCCTGGCCCGGATTCGCGGTCTCGAGCGGGACCAGATCATGGCCATCGGTGACAACCTCAACGACCTCGAAATGCTGGAATACGCCGGGCGTGCCGTGGTCATGGGCAATGCCAGCGAAGAAATTCGTGCTCTGGCTCGTCGCCAGGGTTGGGAGATCACCGCCTCGAATGACGACGATGGGGTGGCCCACACAATTGAGGAGTTACTGCGCCAGCAAACATCGGCAGAAGATACTGCCCGTAACGGGGAAGAGACCATCGCCACCAGCCCCGTGGTACAGTTTGCCCAATGAGCAAAATCTCCGCCTTCGCCTGCTGGGCCGGGATCCTCGCTTTGCTGGGGACGGCTCCTGCCCTGCATGCCGCCGAAGAGGTCACCCTCAAGAACGGGTTCAACCTGTTGTGCGATCACCGCGAACAGGCGGGTGAGAAGGTGCGGTTGTTTACCAGCCAGGGCAGCAGTAATTTCGTCGAAGTCGACGCCGCCGCGATCGCCTCGGTGGACACGGTGCCTGATTCGCCTCTGTCTCCTGTGGCTAGCGCCGCCGTCGCACCTAGGCTTACCAATGCCGACGTGCACGAGTTGATTGCTCATGCCGGGGCAACTCACAATTTGGACGTCGATTTGCTGGCCAGTGTGATCCGGGCCGAGAGCGGCGGCAACATCCACGCGGTGAGCCGCACGGGAGCCCAGGGCCTGATGCAGCTGATGCCAGGAACCGCGACCCAATTAGGCGTGACCGATAGTTTCCGTCCCGATGAGAACATCAATGGCGGCACGGCTTATCTGGACGCCTTACTGCTGCGCTATCACGACCACCTGGCCCTGGCGCTGGCCGCCTACAACGCCGGTCCGGCAGCGGTAGATAAGTATCACGGTGTACCACCCTATCGCGAAACCCAGGTATATGTGGCGCGCGTTATCCGTGAGTTCAACCGTAAGAAGCAATGGGAAAAGCAACACCCGGCCGGTACTGCCGCTCTTTCCTCTTTGCCATCCAGCCGGTAAACCTCTCAAACGATCGCTTCGCATTTGGAGTCGCAGGTGAAAAAGCATTCCTGGATCATGTACCTCGTGGGAGCGATTCTCCTGGGGGCGCTGGTGTGGCAGGTCCACCAGCGAGTCCACTTTCAGTGGAGTATCTTTCGCAACGAGTTGCAGCACGTGGATTGGCGCCGCATTATTCTCGGCATCGCCATGGTGGTGTTCTGTTACTGGCTGCGTGCGGCGCGTTGGGGAGTTCTCATTAAGCCGCAGAAAAAGGTGAGTTCCTTCGCTTTGCTGGGCTCGCAGGTCATCGGCTTCACTGGTGTGGCGCTCTTTGGCCGCCTCGCAGACCTCGTACGTCCTTATCTGGTCGCGAAGCGAACCCAGCTGCCGTTGAGTTCGCAGATTGCCGTGTACACCGTGGAGCGGATGTTCGATCTCGGGGCGATGGCGTTGATCTTTTCGGGTGCCCTCTTGCTGGCTCCAGATCGTGCCACGCTGCCCCACCACGAAGCCCTGCAGCACGCCGCGTTGGGCGGCGTTGCCGTGGCTGTGGTCCTGGCCATTTTTGCCATCGCGGTGCGCGCTTCCGGTAAAGCGGTAGCCGGCTTCGCGGAAAGAGCTTTCGGCACTATCTCGCCCTCGCTTGGGGTTTCGGCAGGAGTCAAGATTCGCGCCTTTCGCGACGGGTTGGATTCTATCGCCACCCTGGGAGACTTCTTTCGCGCTCTCGCACTTTCCCTGCTCATGTGGGGCCTGATCACGGCCGCTTATCTCCAGACTGCCCACGCCTTCGTGCTCTCGCCTGAGCTGTCCGCCATGACTCTCGCGCGCTGCATGGTGTTGATGGCTGCCAGCATGGTTGGCTCCATCGTTCAACTGCCGGTGATCGGATGGTTTACCCAGATCGGCGTGACGACGGGCGTGATGCAGCAGGTGTTCCATGTGCAGTTTGAGCCGGCGCTCGCCTGTGGCGCCATGCTGCTGATCGTCACCTTCATGTGCGTCATTCCTATCGGCCTCATCTGGGCCCGCGTAGAGCACGTTTCGCTCAAGAAGATCTCCGAGCAATCGGAACACCTTGGTCATGAGGACTCGGAGCAGAGTCCAGTCGTCAGCCAAGCCTGAAACACGAAGGGCACGGGTTCAGCCGTGCCTACGGGACTAAGACCTAAGTCTTTGGTTCACACGCAGACTCTTCAGCCCCCAGTCGAGCAATCTGCGACTGCTAGAATTTAACTACTGATGAAATGCCCCTATTGCGGATTTGCGCAGGATCGAGTCGTGGATTCGCGCGAAAGCAAAGAAGCGGACTCCATTCGCCGCCGTCGTGAATGCGAGCGTTGCAATAAGCGCTTCACTACCTACGAACGCATCGATGAAATCCCCTACATGGTGGTGAAGAAAGACGGCCGCCGGGAAAAATTCGAGCGCCAAAAAGTGCTCAGCGGCCTGCTGCGGGCTTGCGAGAAACGTCCTGTCTCGGCCGCGAAACTGGAAGCCATCGTGGATGAAACGGAGGCATTTCTGGTCGATTCCCCGGAACGGGAACGAACCACGAACCAAATCGGCGAGCTGATCATGGACCATCTTAGAACCATCGATAAGGTCGCTTACATTCGTTTCGCCAGCGTTTACCGCGATTTCAAAGACGTACGCGAGTTCAAAGAAGAGCTGGAACAGCTCCTCAACACCCGGGAAACAGCCAAGACCGGCAAACGTTAGTCGCCAGGAGAGACCATGGCAGAGAGAACACATACAGTCACACTGCTCGCCGGTGACGGCATCGGGCCGGAAGTAACGGATGCGGTCGTACGCATTCTCGAAGCGGCCATCGAAGGGTCGGGTGCGAAGTTTGCCTGGGAACCATTCCTGGTGGGCGCCAGCGCCTATGAGAAATATCACGAGTACATTCCCAAAGAAGTGTACGAATCCATCGAGCGGAATCATTTAGCGCTGAAAGGGCCGGTCGCCACGCCCATCGCCGGCGGATTCGCCTCCATCAACGTTCATCTGCGCAAGAAGTTCGAATTATTCGCCAACTTCCGGCCCATCAAGAACCTGCCCGGAATGGATACCCGCTATCCAGGCGTCGACCTGATCATCGTGCGGGAAAATACCGAAGGTGAGTATGTCGGTCTCGAACACGAAGTAGTGCCCGGAGTGGTGGAGTCGCTCAAAATCGTCACCGAGAAAGCTTCGACCCGCATCTCGAAATTTGCTTTTGAATATGCGCGCAAGTTCAAGCGGCGCAAAATCCACGCCATCCACAAAGCCAACATCATGAAGATGTCCGACGGGCTGTTCCTGCGTTGCGCGCGCGAAGTGGCCAAGGGCTATCCCGAGATAACTTATGGCGAGCACATCGTCGACAACACCTGCATGCAATTGGTCATGAACCCCTACCAGTACGACACCCTGCTCACGGAAAATCTGTACGGCGATATTGTCAGCGACTTGTGTGCCGCATTCGTGGGTGGCCTGGGGCTGGTTCCCGGAGCCAATTTAGGAACCGGCTGCGCCATCTTTGAAGCGGTTCACGGCTCCGCGCCGGACATCGCCGGTAAGGACATCGCCAACCCGACGGCATTGCTCCAGTCCGCCATCCTGATGCTGCGCTATATCGGGGAGACCGATACCGCCGACCGGGTGCAGGCCGCCCTGGAGAAGGTGTACATCGAGAAGAAAACACTGACCCGCGACGTAGGCGGTACCAGCGGCACCAAGGCGTTCACCGCGGGGGTCTTGGCGACGCTGTAGGAACTGAGTCCCGTTAGGGACGGCTGAAAACAGGCCGCGCCGCAATCATGGACAAGCTTCAGCCGTCCCTGCGGGACTTAATCACGTTTCGTGATGTACCCAGGACTGCGTCCTGGGCTAAGGTCAGCCGTCCCTAACGGGACCATATGGCGATGAATCACCTTTTTCATTCGGCCTGTCGATATCGAGATTGGCCCCCCGGATGCTGTCGACCGCTCGAAGGGGTGCCGAATAGTCTAAAATAAACAGACTATTTTCAAGACCATGCAGACAAGACACAAGATTGGCATCCTTGGCGCCACCGGGGTCATTGGTCAGCGCTTCATCCAGTTACTCGAGAATCACCCTTGGTTTGAGATCACGTGGCTCGCGGCGAGTGACAAATCCAGCGGCAAGCCCTACGGTGAAGCCACAAAGTGGAAGCTTGAGACCCCACTCCCGGCAAGAATCGCCGAGATGATGGTCTCGCCCGCCACTCCGGAGGGTGCTCCGGGAGTGATCTTTGCCGCGCTCGACACTGATATCGCGCGAGAGTTGGAACCCAGGTTTGCCGCCGCCGGCTGCGCCGTGATCTCCAATTCCAGCGCTTTTCGCATGCAAGCGGATGTTCCTCTGGTCATTCCTGAGGTCAACGCGGATCACTTAACCCTGCTTGAATCGCAAAGCTGGCGCAAGCAATCCGGCGGCTACATCGTGACCAACCCCAATTGCAGCGCCATCGGTCTGGTTTTGGCGCTCAAGCCCCTGGCCGACCGCTTTGGCCTGGAGAGCGTCTTTGTCAGTACCATGCAGGCTGTTAGCGGCGCCGGGTACCCTGGCGTGCCATCGCTCGACATTCTGGGCAACGTCATTCCTTACATCAAGACCGAAGAAGAAAAGCTGGAAGCCGAGACGCTGAAGCTGCTGGGCAAGTTGAACGGGAACAGCGTTCAGCCCCTGAATGCCCGCGTCAGCGCGCATTGCAACCGGGTTCCGGTCGAAGACGGCCACACCGAGAGTGTGAGCATCAAGCTGTCTACTCGAGCCACGCGGGAAGAAGTCCTTGCTGCCTGGCGCGAGTTCGCGCCGCTGGCCAGCTACGCTCTGCCCCTCGCGCCGGCCCAGCCGATCGAGTGGAGCGCTGCCGAGGACCGGCCACAACCCCGCCTGGACCGCATGCGTGGCAGGGGAATGGCCGCTACGGTGGGCCGCCTGCGTCCTTGCTCGCTGCTGGACTGGAAGTTCACCGTGCTCTCCCACAACACCATCCGTGGCGGCGCCGGTGCGGCGGTATTGAATGGAGAGTTCCTGGCTGCCCTGGGCAAACTTGCTCCCGCGGCTGCGCGCGACCACGTGGCTGTTCCCGTATGAAACCGGTAGTGATGAAGTTTGGCGGCACGTCTGTCGAAGACGCAGACGCCATCAAGCGCACCGCCAAAATCGTTCAGAGCCGCATTGCACGCGGGCAAAGGCCAGTGGTCGTGGTCAGCGCCATGGCCAAAGTCACCGACCAATTGCTGGCCGGAGCGAAAGCCGCCGGCCGTGGTGACCGTAACGGAGCGCTCGCCATCAGCTCTCGTTTACGCAACCGTCATTGCGACACTTCGGCCCAGCTTCTCCCGGCGGATCGCCAGGCTGAACTGCAGAACTGGATCCAGCAGGAATTCGAGTCGATTGACGAGATCCTCCGCGGGCTTTCCGCGGTTGGCGAACTCACCCCCAGGACCAACGATATGGTGGTCAGTTTCGGCGAGCGCCTCTCCAGCCGCATGGTCGCCGAAACCTTTCGCCAGTTGGGAGTTAACGCGGCGCACATGGATGCGCGCACCCTCATCGTGACCGACGCGCAGCACGGCAAAGCGACCCCGAACGGCGCCCTCATCGAGGCGCGGTGCGGCCAGCATGTGCAGCCGCTGGTCGATGCGGGACAAGTGCCGGTGATGGGCGGCTTTATCGGCTCCACGGTCGACGGGGTAACGACTACCCTGGGTCGTGGCGGATCGGACTACACCGCGGCGCTGATCGGCGGCGGAATGGACGCCGAGGCCATCGAGATCTGGACCGATGTGAACGGCATCATGACCGCCGACCCCAGGGTTTGCCCGGACGCTCTCCGGGTCAAGACCATCAGCTTCGAAGAAGCTGCAGAGCTGGCCTATTTCGGAGCCAAGGTGCTTCATCCGGCGACCATTCTTCCCGCAGTGCAGAAGAACATTCCCGTGCTGGTACTGAACTCACGCAACGCAGAAAATGAAGGGACTCGCATCACCGCGCTGGCCACTCACTGCAACAGCCCTTTCAAGTCCATCGCCGCTAAGCGAAAGCTGACCATCATCGACCTGGTAGCCAGCCGCATGCTCATGTCGCATGGCTACCTGAAGGCGGTGTTTGAAGTCTTCGATAAACACAAGTGTGCCGTCGATATGGTCTCCACTTCCGAGGTAAGCGTCTCGCTGACAGTGGATTCCAACGAGCAGTTACCGGAACTGGCCGCCGACCTGAGCAAGCTGGCGGACGTGACCTACGAGGGACGCAAAGCCCTCATCTGCCTCGTGGGCGGCAATATCCGTGGGCAGAATGGCATCGCTGCCCAGGTTTTTCATGCCGTCCGCCACATTAATGTGCGCATGATTTCGCAAGGCGCATCTGAAATCAACATGAGCTTCATGATCGACGAAGATGATGTGGATGAAGCGGTGCGATCTCTGCACGCGGCTTTTTTTGTCGATCCCGATCCCGAAATTTTCGATGTGAGCGCAAGAAAAACAGTGGAAAGCGTGCAACGGTAAACCATGATCTTCCTAGTGCTGGGGCGAGGCAAAACCGGGCAGGTGGTGGCGGATGTCGCCGCTCAACGAGGGCACAGCATCCGAGTCATCGGCGAAGAAGAAAATGGCAATGCCTCCGCGCTCACCGGTCCGATGCTGGCCCAGTTCGACGTGGTCATCGATTTCACCACGCCGCAGGCCGTCATCCACAACGTGCGAGCCTGCCTCGCGAACGGAGCCCGCGTAGTCGTCGGCACCACCGGCTGGTATGACAAACTTCCTGAAATACGCACCATCTGCGAACGCCGCAATGGCGGGCTGTTGTACGGGGCAAATTTCTCCATCGGTGTGCAGGTGATGTATGAACTCGCCTATCGCCTGGTGCCCCTGGTGCATGGATTTGATTTGAGCATCCGGGAAACTCACCATGAGGGCAAGAAAGACGCCCCATCGGGAACGGCCCTGGCTCTGAAACAGACTCTCCTGGAAATGGACCCGACGCTGAAGATCGACATTGTTTCGTATCGTGAGGGTGAAGCTGTGGGCACCCACGTCATCAGCGCTCGCTTGGGAGACGATGTGATTGAGATTCGCCACGAGGCAATCTCTCGCCGCAGTTTTGCCGAGGGCGCCGTCCGGGCAGCGGAGTGGCTAAGTGGTAAGACCGGTTGCTACGACTTCAAGGAGATTTATCCCTTGCTGGGGTAGTAGACTCCATTTGTTATGACCCTCCGTGGCTGTGGCACAGCACTGGTGACCCCCTTCCGCAGCGACAGCAGCCTTGATGAGGAAACTCTCAGCAAGCTGGTGGAATGGCAGATCGAAAGCGGCATTCACTTTCTGGTCGCCTGCGGAACAACCGCCGAAACTCCCACGCTCACCCATAAGGAATGGCTGCGGGTCATTGGCATCGTGACGAAAACTGCCGCAGGCCGAGTGCCGGTCCTGGCTGGTTGTACCCACAACTCTACGGTGGAAGCTGTAGCCCGCGCGGCGGAAGCTGCCTCGGTGCCGGGAGTCAGTGGTCTGCTCACGGCGAGCCCTTACTACAACAAGCCGAATCAGGAAGGCCAGTACCGTCACTTTCGCGCGATTGCCGAGGCGGTTCCTTGCCCTGTCGTGCTCTACAACATTCCGGGCCGCACTGGCGTTAACCTGGAGCCGGCAACTGTTCTGCGCCTGGCCGAGGATGTGCCCAACATTCAGGGAATCAAGGAGTCAAGCGGGAACCTGCAACAGATTGCGGAGTTGGTTTATTCGTTGCCCAAGAATTTCGCGGTTCTGGCTGGGGACGACTTGATGGCACTCCCAGTCATTGGATTGGGGGGAATGGGCCTGATATCCGTTGCGTCGAATGAAATTCCGCAAGAGATGGCGCGTCTCGTAACAGCAGCGCTCGATGGCGATTGGAACACAGCGCGTTCGCTCAACCGGCGATATTTTCCCTTGATCACGGCAAACTTTTGGGAGTCGAGTCCCGGCCCCGTTAAGTGCGTGATGGCCATGATGGGCCGTCTCCAGGAAAACTATCGCCTGCCTATTGTGCCTGTAACGCCGGCGACGCGGGAGAAACTGAAGACTCTCGCAGGAGAATTGGGCCTGCTCGTCTAGATACTGATGTTCAACAAACCCAGAAATCTCCGTTAGGAAAAAGTTTCGATGACCATAGACACTGCAACACTGAAGGCTGACATAGAGCGATTTTTCTCCGCCGGAGCCGATGCCATCGGCGACCGAGGAGCCATGGAAGCCTTTCTCGAACTGCGCAGCGCACTCAGCGCTGGGCAGGTGCGGGCGGCCGAGCCGGACCCGGGAACCACCCTCGGGTGGCGAGTCAACGCCTGGGTTAAGCAAGGCATTCTCCTCGGCTTTCGCCTGGGCACGATGGTGCACATGGGCGGCGATGAATTCTCATTCGTGGACAAGAGCACCTACCCCGCCCGTCGGTTCGACCCGCAGCAGGGAGTACGTGTGGTTCCGGGCGGATCCTCCATTCGTGAAGGCGCCTTCCTGGCTCGCGGAGTGGTCTGTATGCCGCCTATGTACGTTAACGCCGGCGCCTACGTGGACGAGGGCACGATGGTCGATTCTCACGCGCTGGTGGGCAGCTGCGCCCAAATAGGCAAGCGAGTCCATCTCAGTGCCGCAGCGCAGATTGGCGGTGTGCTTGAGCCGGTCAATGCCACGCCGGTGATCATCGAAGATGATGTCCTCATCGGGGGCAACACCGGTGTCTATGAAGGCACACTCGTGCGGCGGAGAGCAGTTTTGGCCGCCGGCACCATCCTGACCCGCGGAACACCGGTCTACGACATCGTGCGCGGAGAAGTGCTGAAGGCATCTGCCGATCAACCCCTCGTCATTCCTGAAGGCGCAGTCGTCGTGCCCGGATCGAGAGAGCTGAAGCGCGGCGCAGAGCCCTCCTGGGGCTTGAGCCTTTACACGCCGGTAATCGTTAAGTATCGCGATGACAAAACCGATTTAAGCACCACTCTCGAAGATCTGTTGCGCTGACGCATCTCTCCGGTGAGAAAGAAGGGAGTAGTGCTATGCGTGGTAGCATAAGACGTTAATGTCTGCTGGTAAGTTACAAGTCATCCCCCTGGGCGGGCTGGGCGAATTCGGAATGAACTGCCTGGCGCTTCGCTGGGCAGACGACATCATCGTCATCGATGCCGGTCTCATGTTTCCCGAGACGGAATTGTTAGGCGTCGACATTGTCGTCCCCGATATCACCTACCTCATCGAAAACCGCGAGCATGTGCGCGCCATCATCCTGACCCATGGCCACGAGGACCACATCGGTGGGCTGCCGTGGATCCTGAGTGAATTGAAAGTCCCGGTCTACGGGACCGAATTCACCCTGGCTTATGTCGAAGGCAAGCTGGAAGAACACAAGCTGCTCGACACCTCGGAACTGATCGAGATTACGCCGCGGCAGAAGTTTCACCTCGGCGCGTTTACCGTCGAGCCGATTCGCGTCACCCACAGCCTGGTGGACTGCGTCGCGCTCGCGATTGAAACCCCGGTCGGCGTGATTGTGCACACCGGCGACTTCAAGATCGATCTCTCGCCTCCGGATGGCAAACCCTTCGACCTGCATGCCTTTGCCGAGTACGGCAAGCGCGGTGTGTTGGCGCTCCTGCAGGACTCGACCAATGTCGATCGTGCCGGCTACACCCCCAGCGAGTGGGCAGTGAAGCCACGCTTGGACGAGGTCTTCTCTCGGACCAGGCAAAAGCTGTTCTTCAGCTGTTTCTCGTCGTCGATCTATCGCATTCGTATCGCCCTGGAATTGGCGCAGACCCATCGCCGCAAAGTGGCGATCGTGGGCAGGTCGATGGTGGAATCTTCAGAAATCGCGCAGGATCTTGGCTACCTCACCGTACCCAACGGATTGCTCATACATCCCGGCCAGATCCGCGACTTTCAAGCCTCGGAAGTCATGGTTCTGATCAGCGGCACGCAAGGGGAACCGATGTCGGCTCTTTCCCGGGCCGCGGTCGACAATCACAAACACGCCCGCGTCGAGCGGGGTGACACCGTGGTGTTAAGTTCTCGCGTCATTCCCGGCAATGAAAAGAGCATCTACCGGGTTATCGATCACTTGTGCCGCCGCGAGGCCAACGTGATCTATGACGATGGTGAATCCGGACTCATCCACGTCAGCGGACACGGCAGCCAGGAAGAGATGCGGTTGATGATCAACCTGCTGCGGCCGAAGTTCTTTATCCCGGTCCATGGGGACTATCGCCATCTGCAGAAACACGTGCAATTAGCCAAGAACACTGGCGTGGTCGAGCAGGCTCTGCTGCTCGAAGACGGCGATGTTTTGGAAGTGGACGCCAATACCGCAGTCAAGGCAGGCAAAGTGACCACCGGCCGCATCTGCATTGATGCTGGTTCCACCACCGATGTGGTGGAAGACCTGGTCATCCGCGACCGCAGGCACCTGAGCGAAGATGGCATCGTGTTGGCGATCATCACCATCAACAAGCGCACCGGCAAGGTGGAGCGTCCACCGGAAGTGGTGACTCGTGGCTTCGTGACCGGCGAGATCGATCTCAGCGACCAGGCGCAGGAGATTGTCAATCGGACACTCGAATCGTCTTCGGCGGAAGAGAAGGCCGACTACGGCGTGATGAAAGAGAAGATCCGTCTCGATCTCAAGCGTTACATCCAAAAAGCCACGTCACGCCGGCCCATGATCATGCCGATTATTCTGGAAATCTGAGTGCTGGTCACACTACCCGAGCTGCGCGCCGCCCAGGAGCGGCTGCGCGGCGTTGCGGTCCACACACCGCTGGTTCGTCTCGAGCCCGGCAATCTCTGGATCAAGGCCGAGGGACTCCAACCCATCGGAAGTTTCAAACTCCGAGGAGCCTTCAATAAAATCGCGCAACTGTCTGCTCCCGAGCGCGCGCGTGGCGTCATTACCTACTCCAGCGGCAACCATGCTCAAGGCGTCGCCTATGCCGCGCGGGCGCTGGGCATCAAAGCCGTCATCGTGATGCCATCGAACGCGCCCGTGGTGAAAGTAAACGCCACCCAGGCGCTCGGCGCCGAGATCGTCACCGTTGGCCCGGCGAGCCTGGAGCGCAAGGCCAAGGCCGAGGAACTGGCTGCCGCCTGCGGGTATGTCGTCATTCCTCCCTACGACGATCGCGACATTATCGCCGGGCAGGGAAGCTGCGGTCTGGAGATTATGTCTGACCGGCCGGAGGTCGATTTGGTGCTTGCGCCGGTGGGAGGAGGCGGCTTGCTCAGTGGAGTCGCGGCTGCCGTGAAGCTGACTCGCCTCAACGTGCGGGTGATCGGCGTAGAGCCGGAACTGGCTTCCGATGCGGCTCAGAGTTTCAAGGCACGTGAAATCGTGTCGTTTACCGGCGAGCAAACCAGCCGCACCGCCGCGGATGGGCTCAGAACCCAAAGCGTCGGTGAGCTGAATTTCGCTCACATGCAGGCGTTTGTCGACGACGTGGTGACCGTTACCGAAGCCGAGATCCGTGAGACCATGCGTCGAATGATCTTTGCTGCCCGCCTGGTTCCCGAACCCAGTGGAGCCGTCGCCCTGGCCGCTGCACTTTTCCATCCTCAACAATTGCCGCGAGCCGAGCAAACGGTTGCGATTATGAGTGGCGGCAACGTCGAACCGTCTGTGCTGCGCAGCGTTCTGGAAGAACAGGGCTAAGAGAAAGGGACGGTGGAAGACTGCAGATCCCGAGCGTAGCGACGGGATCTGCAGTCCCGCGGACCTTTCGTGGAAATGTTTTTCGGGGCCGGAGCGACTGGCCTCTCATGTCCCTTTTTCCTGTCAGCGTATTCTAGTTCTGGATTCGTCTAAGTCTTTATGCGTACTGGATTCATCGCTTTTTCTGCCCTCCTGGTAATCGCGGTCCAGGCGAATGCGGCCCAAAAGCCGCCAGCCCCCAGCAATGGTCCCAAGGCAACGGTCATCCGCAACACCAACCTCTATGTGGCGCCCGACAATTCCTCTTCGCGCCTGGCCGAAATCTCGCCGGGCAGAGAAATGGTGATCGTAGAGAAGAATGGCCCCTGGCTGCGAGTATTCGCGAACACCGATGAGGAAATTTCGAGATCGCAGGATGCGCCCGTGTTTGGTCACGACGCGGCCGCCGTTCCGGTGTCCGGATGGATGCCTGCCGCCGGCGTAGTCAGCGCGGAAACCCCGAAAGGCGATTTGATCCTGTTTGGCGCGGCAGCCAGCCAGGAGAAAGATGCCATGTTGCCCAGGGCCCCGCAGAGCGTTGCCCAGGCAGCGCGGCTCCTCTACCAACGTATGTCTGATTTCTTTCCCCAGTCGCCGCTGGCCGGGGAAGCCGCCTGGCGCTCTGCCGATATCCGCTGGCAGCTGCAAAAGACCGACATATCCTCTCTCCCATCGGCCCATGAAAAAGACGCTTACATGCGCGAACAGATCGACGATGAGGAGTTCCGTAAATTAAAAAAAGCTTTCCCGCGTTCAAAATGGGCTGACCTTGCCGATTGGGACATGCTGGATAACAAAGTCTGCGGCGATTGGCAGGGCTCAACCAAGTGCCCCCAAAAAGAAGCCGATATGTATGAAAAGTACGCGCAGGAGCATCCTGACTCTCCACGCGCCCCCGAGGCTCTCTACAATGCCGTCTACCGTGAAGGCGCGTTGAACGACATGTACAGCGCCAATGGAGACGACAAAAAAGCCGGCGAGGCCAAGACGAGAGCCGTAACCATTGCGGGTACCATCGCCGCCAAATATCCGCAATCCGACTATGCCGCCCGCGCGGCCACTCTGGTATACCAATTGCAGGAGTCAATTCCCATCTACGGCGTCGACCGGCAGTAACGTTACGGTTGCCGGAGGGCCTTTGAACGATTACATCCTGTCGGTTTTGCTTGGTATCGTCGAAGGACTGACCGAATTTTTGCCCGTCAGCTCCACCGCGCATCTCAGACTCGCGGAAGCGATGCTTCACATCGACCTGACCAGCCCTTATTGGAAGATGTACACCATCGTGATCCAGCTAGGTGCCATCCTTGCCCTGGTCCTGCTGTTCACCGGGCGGATTCTGGAATTCTTCCGCACCTTCCCCGAGGGAGAAAACGCGGACCGTACGGTTCTCACCCACCCTCTTTCCCTGACCCTCCTGGCTTTTGTCTGCACCGCGATTCCTTCGCTCCTGTTGGTCAAGTTAATCGGTAAGCACCTGGAAAGCATTCGCCTCATGGCCTGGGCTCTGCTCATCGGGGGCGTCGTGATGTGGGTGGTGGATGCGCTCAGCGTGCGTCGTGATCTGAAGACCAAAGATGTGGAACAGATGACTCTCTTCCAGGCGGTCTGGATCGGACTGTGGGAGGTCACTTCGGCGGTGTTCCCGGGGGTCTCACGATCCATGTCGACCATTGCCGCAGGTCAAGCCGTGGGCATGACCCGCACGGCGGCCCTTGAGTTCAGCTTTCTTCTCTCCATACCGGTGATGATCGCCGCCACCGGCTACCAATTTCTTCGCACTCTCCACCCCAAGCAGGTTCCTGGAATGGACGCCACCGGGCCCCTGGTCATGACGACGCATGGCTGGATCGTCCTGGCCATTGGCTTGGTGGTTTCCTTTGTCGTTGCCCTGGGGGTGGTAGAGTGGTTTCTGTTGTGGGTACGACGCCACGGGTTTGTTATCTTTGCGATCTATCGCATCATTCTGGGCTCATTACTGCTGGCCTTCGGCGCCAAACTCGCAGGAGCCTGATTAGGAGCAGCCATGAGATTTCGTACAACCTCTTGCCTCTGTTTGGCCGCCGCAGTACTTTCCACGGCAGCTATGGCCGACAGCCTGGTCCAGACAGCCACGTTAAAAGACCTGCAAACTGTGGGTTCGACCACCAAGAAGATGAAGCACCAGCAGTACGACCTGATTATCGATACGGCGACCAACGAGTACGTCTGCCGGACAAAGCTGGGCAGCTCTCTCAAGCCGACGCAGTTCGTTGTGGGATCTTCCCTGCAATTTAAACTCAACGGCCAGAACGGCGAAGCCACCACGTCCGACGGCAAGAAGACAAAGTGCGGAATCGTACGCGTGGCCGCCACGCCCGCACCATCCGCCACCCAATAACGCCTCCCCGGGCTAAATTCAGCCATCCCTACGGGACTCGGCTGGAGAGGCTGTAGCTAGTAAGCCTGCCCCTGCTGCAGCGGCAGCCGGATCTGAAAACAGGTACTGCCCGGCTTGGACTGAACCGTGACAAAACCGCGGTGCATGCGGACGATTCGGCTGACTGCGTCCAGTCCCAGCCCCAGCCCGCTTCCTGGCGCCTTGGTCGTGAAGAAGGGCTCGAAGATCCGACCCTGCAGCTCCTGCGGAATCCCAGGACCGTTGTCCCAGACTTCGATGAGCAGCATATCGCCGGCCGTGCGGACCAGAAGCTTGATCTTCCCTTCGTCGTGGACCGCATCCAGTGCATTTTCGATCAACGCCGTCCAAACCTGGTTGAGTTCCCGACCATAGGCACTCACAGAAGGAAGGTTCGGTTCATAGTCGCGAACCAATTCCACCTTGCGCAAACGGGAGGCCACCATCGCCAGCGTATTTTCCAGGCTCTGCGGGACATCGACCTCCTGGATAGGCATCTGGTCCATGTAGGAATAGTCCTTGATGGCGCGTATCAAGTCGAAAATGCGCGCCGTCGAATCCAGCATGGCCTCTGCGATCCTTTCCGTTCGCAGAGATGAGGTGAACTGGGACAGCACCACGGCGATCGCGCCTGGGTCCAGATACCCGGTGAGCGGCTCCAATTGGTCAGGCACTACGCCAAACTCGGCCAGCTCGGGCGCAATATGCCAGGACTCCTGGATGTCATGCCGGTGCAGCCAGCTGACGATCTGATCTTCGCGATAGGTCTGCTCTGCTTCGGCGGGGGTGCCCAGCCTTTTCGCCTCGCTGCGAACCTGATCCTCCCAGGCCATCACCTGTTCAGTCTTTTCAGCATCCAGACAGAGACGTCCCAGGTTGAAGCGCTCATGTCCGTATACTCGCAATTCTTCCAAAACCCCGGCGGCTGAGCGCTGCGCCGCCGAAGCCGGATTGTTGAGCTCATGGGCCAGGTTACCGGCAAGCTTGCCCAAGGCATTCAATTTTTCTGACTGCTGCTCCATGCGAGTGATCTCGCGAACCCGGTCCAGAAGGATTCCAACGAATCGTTCACTGAGCGCCGGAATCTCCTTGAGCATCTCGGGAAACAGCGATCGGTCAAATTCCAACATCCAGGTCGGAGCAGAGGTGTATCCCAGCCCGCCGTAGGCCTTCATGCGCGAGAAGGGAAGCAGGCCGGTGATCAATCCCGACCGTCCAATGAACAGAGCGGCCGGCCCACCGTGTTCCCGGCGCACATAGACTTCCCCCTTGAGCAGGATGGTCATCTTGGTGGCGGGGTCGCCTTCACGGAAGACGATGGCCCCCGACTCGGCAAAAACCTCTGTGCCGTGGGTAGCCAACCACTCGTAATCCGCCTCTTCCAGGTCGTGGAGGGGGCCTATCTTCTTAAGAGCCTCTACCAGTTCAGGGACCCGCGCCGGGTCATGGGGGGCGCGATACGGAGGGGTAACCGTGTTCAAACCGGGGATCGTAGCTTGGGTCGTCATGGCACCTCGCGGTGTTGCCTTTGATCTTAGCTGATGCGGCAGGGTTCAAGCCGGCGGAACCCTCCGTCGGCATGGCTGGTGTGGCTATTCGTCGCCTTGCGGTGCCGGCTTCATCTCGTTCTTGCGCATGGGCATAGAGTCAATTAAGCGTTCGAGCTGATCTACCGGAACCGGGGCTTTGTTGCTCAGCTTCTCTTGGCCATCTTTACCGATCAGGATTACCAGAAAATCAGCCTGTTCAACTTTGAAGCGAAGACGCATGGCAGCCAGTTCATCCTCGCTGAGCCTGGCAGTAGGGACCTTGGAGCCCGGGATGGGCTGGTTATGTCCCTCGGGCACGATGGGAACATACAGCACACTACGGCTCTTGAGCTCGGGCGCATGAGCCTTCAGTTGGTTTAACTCTTCGACCAACTGCGGATAGTCCAGGCTCGGGGCGAAGACCAGCAAGGGGCGGTAACAACCCCGCATGGCGAGCAGAGTCTTGGGCTGGGCGGGACATCCTGCACTGGGCTGCTGCTGATCATGCGTTTGCCCAGTCATCGCAAACGGCGAAAAGGCCGAGAGCAGGGCGCAAACGGAAAAACGCAAAGCCGGCGGGAAGTGCATGCAGAGTAGACTCGAAAAACCCGGTTAGGGGTGCGTTAAAAACTCAAAAGGTCCTCAACGTAACCATCCTGTTTTCTATGGAACCTTTGACGACGGGCAACGGCTTCAACGCTTGATTTGTAAAACGCAGTCGTCGCTCTCAGGAGCTACAGTCCCGGAGGGACGGTTGAACTTAGCCCAGGACGCAAGTCCTGGGTACATCAAGCAACCTGATTCAGTCCCGGAGGGACGGCTGCGGTTTGTCCAGGATTACGCCTAGGCCCATCTTCAGCCGTCCCTTCGGGACTATTCGTCCTCTAAAACTTAACCCAGGACCAGCGTCCTCGGGCTAAATTCAGCCGTCCCTACGGGACTGTCGACCGCTTCAGGCGCCGACAGGCTCAGCCAGACGGGGCGCCGCGCCGGGGCCATCGACCGTGACTGTGACCGGATCAAGGAACGGCATGGCCGCGCGCAATTTGCTGCCTACCTCCTCAATCGAATGCGACGCTTCCTTGCTGCGCATCTGGTCAAACTGCTTCCGGCCGGTCTCATTCTCCTTGATCCAATTTCTGGCGAACGTGCCGTCCTGAATTTCCGTGAGGATCTTCTTCATCTCCGCGCGGGTGGCATCTGTCACCAGGCGTGGCCCCGCGGTGTAATCGCCATATTCCGCCGTGTCGGAAATCGAATACCGCATGTACGCCAAGCCACCCCGATACATCAGGTCGACGATCAGCTTCAGCTCGTGCAGGCATTCGAAGTAGGCCACTTCCGGTTGATACCCGGCGTTCACCAGGGTTTCAAATCCGGCCTTTACCAACGCGCTCACTCCACCGCACAAAACCGTCTGCTCGCCGAACAGGTCGGTTTCCGTCTCTTCCGTAAACGTGGTCTCGATGACGCCAGCGCGTGTGCTGCCGATGGCCTTGGCATACGAGAGAGCCAGGGCATGAGCCTTTCCCGATGCATCCTGCTGTACCGCGATCAGGGCCGGAACGCCGCCGGCTTCCGTGAACACTTCGCGCACCCGGTGTCCGGGAGCCTTGGGAGCGACCATGCTCACATCGATATCTTTGTTGGGAACAATGGTGCCGTAACGGATGTTGAATCCGTGCGCAAACATCAACGTCTTCCCCTTGCCCATGTAAGGAGCGATGTGTTCGTTGTAAATCGCCGCCTGCGACGTATCGGGGGCGAGGATCATGATCACATCGGCCCACTTGGCCGCATCGGCCACGGAGAGTACTTCGAGGCCGGCGCTTTTGGCCTTCTTGATGGACCGGCTGGTGGCCGGCAAACCGACGCGCACATCAACGCCTGAGTCCTTCAGGTTCAGCGAGTGGGCATGGCCCTGGGAGCCATAGCCGATAATGGCTACTTTTTTATCCTGGATCAGCGAAAGATCGGCATCGTGGTCGTGATAAGTCTTGGTCATTAACCTTTCCTTTGTATACAGATGTAGTTACGTTTGTTGATGAGGCAGGCCGCTGTCGTCTGGGAGGGTGTCTTCTTCTTCGGGCAGCGCATCCGCCATGGGCGCGCCTACCGCGCCGTTTTGTGATTCGACATCGCCCAGCGCTTCAAGTACGCGGCTGGTGTGGTGACCGCGGCGCATGACCATGCGCCCGGTACGGGAAATCTCCAGCACCCGGTCTTCATTCTCATTCAGGACCTGGAGTAGTCCTTCGATCTTGCTCTCGCTGCCGGTGATTTCGATCATCAGCGACCCCGGCGCCAGATCGACCACGCGCGCCCGGAAGACATTCACCAATTCAAAGATGTGCGACCGCGTCTTGGGCGTGGTCGCCACCTTGATCAACGCCAGTTCGCGGCTCACCGAGGAGAAGCGTCCCACGTCATCCACCTGGATCACATTCTCAAGTTTGTAGAGCGATGCCATGATGCGGTGGCCGGCAGCCGGCGGAGCATCGGCAACCAGGGTCATGCGCGAGATATTCGGGCGTTCCGAACCACCCACGGTGACCGAGGAAATATTGATGTTCAATCGGCGGAACAACGACGCTACGCGGGTAAGCACACCAGGCTTATCTTCTACGTAGGCGACGAATGTGTGCTGCATGGAAACCTTTCTAGACGTCCGACGCCGTTTCGATCAGTGGATTGGCCGACGGCCGGCGGATCATCTCGTGCAATGCAGCTCCGGGCACGATCATCGGGTAAACAGTATCTTCCTGCTCCACCATGAAATTGATCAGGAAGGGCCCCTTGTGAGTGCGCGCCGCTTCCACCGTTTTCATTACCTCGGAGCGTTTGGTCACTGCCGCAGCCCGGATGCCAAAAGCTTCCGCCAGCTTCACGAAGTCCGGCGAGAAGATCGGGGAGCACTCATAATTCTTTTCGTAAAACGTCTCTTGCCACTGTCGGATCATGCCCAGATAGCCATTGTTGATGATGGCGATGTTGATATCCAGCTTCTCCTGCACAATCGTCGCCAGCTCGGGGCTAGTCATCTGGAACCCGCCGTCTCCCGCGATCGCCCACACTTCCTTGTTCGGGCACGCCATCTTGGCGCCGATGGCAGCCGGCAAGGCAAAACCCATCGTTCCCAAACCGCCCGAAGTGATGAGAGAGCGCGGCTGCTCATGCTTGTAATACTGCGCTTCCCACATCTGGTGCTGGCCCACATCGGTCGTGATCACGGCGTCCCCCGAGGTTGCATGCCAGAGGTCGTTGATCACGTGCGCGGCATACAGGTGACCGTTATCCGGCAAATTCTTGATATCGCGGACCGCCGCATCCCCTTTCATGCAGTCGATCGCATGCAGCCATGCCGATCCATCACGGGTACGAATTCGCGGCAAAAGCTGGTCCAGGACCGAAGCCAGATCACCGGTTAACGACACCTGCACGGTGACATTTTTGTTGATTTCCGAGGGATCGATGTCGATGTGAATCTTCTTGGCTTTCGGCGCGTAAGTTGCCAGCGTGCCCGTGACCCGGTCGTCGAACCGCATGCCGCACGCAATCAACAGGTCGGCTTCCTGAATGGAGTGGTTGACCCACGACTCGCCATGCATGCCCATCATGCCCAGGTTGAGTTTGTGCGAGGCCGGGAAGCTGCCCAACCCAAGCAGGGTGCAGGCCACGGGAATTTGTGCCCGTTCCGCCAGCGCGCGTACCTGGCTCATCGCTCCCGATTGGATGATGCCGTGCCCCGCAAGAATCAAGCGGACGCTTGGCAGTGAGGATCAGCTCAGCAGCCTCGGCGATGCTTGGCTCCGCTACGCTGAGCATCGGGTGGGTACCCACTTTTGCCGGCGCCGCCGCGGCAAAATCGAACTCCGCCGTGGCTTGCTGCGCATCTTTCGTTATGTCGACCAGCACCGGCCCAGGGCGGCCCGATTGGGCGACACGGAACGCATCGCGCAGGACGGGCGCTATGTCTTCGGCGCGCGTGACCACGTAGTTATGCTTGGTCACCGGCAGCGTGATGCCGGTGATGTCCACTTCCTGAAAAGCGTCAGTGCCCAGTACTTTGCTGCCCACCTGGCCGGTAATGCAGACCACCGGAATCGAGTCCAGCATCGCGGTCGCAATGCCTGTCACCATGTTGGTCGCACCGGGGCCTGAGGTCGCAATGGCCACTCCTACGCGGCCAGAGGCCCTGGCATAGCCATCGGCCATGTGAACCGCGCTCTGCTCATGGCGCACCAGGATGTGGCGAATAGGAAACTTGCGCAACGCATCGTATGCCGGCAAAATAGCCCCGCCGGGGTAGCCGAACACCTCGCGCACTCCTTCACCTTCCAGAGTTGCCCAGATGATTTCCGCTCCGGTGAGCCGGGTATGTTCCTGCGTGCTCATATACCTCCTTGGGTAGTGGCTGCATCCGACGCCTTTGGCGCCAACCAGAATGCCTTGTCATGCTGCTGCTCAAACTTCTCCAGCGCCCCGCCATGTTTAAGCGACAATCCGATGTCGTCCAGGCCCAGCAGCAGGCACTCGCGGCGGAAAGGATCGGTCGAGAAGGGAAGAGACAGACCATGCTCATCGTGCAGCTTCTCGTCCTCGAGCGAAACCGTGAGCTTGTAACCAGGAATCGTCGTGGCCCGTTGCATCAGCGTCTGCACTTGCTCCTCGGGCAGAGTGATCAGCAGGATGCCGTTCTTGCCTGCGTTGGAATGAAAAATATCGGCGAAGGAAGACGCGATCACACAACGAAATCCATAGTCGGAAAGCGCCCACGCAGCATGTTCGCGTGAAGAGCCGCAGCCGAAGTTCTTCCCCGCAACCAGAATCTCCGCGTCCTTATAGTGCGGATGGTTCAAAACGAAATCCGGATGAGGCGCTCCGGCATTTGGTCCTTCCTGAATGCGCCGCCAGTCGAAGAAAAGAAATTCGCCATAGCCGGTGCGTTCAATCCGCTTGAGGAACTGCTTGGGAATGATCTGATCGGTGTCGACATTCTCGCGATCGAGGGGCGCGACAACGCCCGTGTGTTTGCGAAATGGCTTCATTGGAGAGACTCCACTGCTTGCGTAGGAACCGGGTTGAACTGCCATTTGCGGACATCGGTAAAGTGGCCGGAGACAGCGGCTGCCGCGGCCATCATCGGGCTTACCAGGTGGGTGCGCCCACCCCGGCCCTGACGTCCTTCAAAGTTACGATTGCTGGTAGAAGCGCAGCGCTCGCCGGGAGCAAGAATATCCGGGTTCATGCCCAGGCACATGGAGCAGCCGGGTTCGCGCCAGTCAAAACCAGCCGCCCGAAAAACTTCATCCAGCCCTTCTTCTTCCGCCTGCTTCTTCACCTGCTGCGAGCCGGGAACCACCATGGCGCGAACATGCGGATGAACGCGGTATCCGCTTACCACCTTAGCCGCGGAGCGAAGATCCTCGATACGGGCGTTGGTGCACGAGCCGATAAACACGCGATCGATCGCCAGCTCTTCAATCGCCTTGCCTGGCTCCAGAGCCATGTATTCGAGCGCACGCTCCCACGCCCGGCGTTCCGCAGGAGAATGACTGGCGGCCGGATCGGGCACGCGGTCCGTGACCGGTACCACCATCCCAGGGCTGGTGCCCCAGGTGACGAACGGCGCGAGGTCTTCTGCGTGCAGCACGAGCTCACGATCAAATTTGGCGCCGGTATCGCTCGCCAGTGACTTCCATTCAGCGACCGCGCGATCCCAGTCAGCGCCGGTGGGGCTGAAGCGCCGCCCCTTGAGGTAGCGGAAGGTGGTCTCGTCCGGAGCAATCATGCCCGCGCGCGCGCCCGCCTCAATGCTCATGTTGCACAAGGTCATGCGGCCTTCCATCGAGAGCGCGCGAATCGCCTCGCCTGCATACTCGATCACGCAGCCACTGGCGCCGTCGGTTCCTATGTGGCCAATGATGCCCAGCGCGATGTCTTTCGCCGTCACAGCCGGGCCAAGCTTGCCATCCACTGTGATGCGGAAGGTCTTAGGCAGCGATTGCGGCAGGCACTGCGTGGCCAGAACGTGTTCCACTTCTGAAGTTCCAATGCCGAAAGCCAGCGCGCCGAACGCTCCATGAGTGCTGGTGTGGCTGTCGCCGCAAACGATCGTCATCCCCGGCTTGGTCACGCCCAGCTCCGGCCCGATCACATGCACGATCCCTTGCTCCGGGGATTGAACGTCGTAGAGAGGAATCCCGAACTCGGCGCAGTTCGTCCGCAGGGCATCCATCTGTTTCGCCGCGATCGCATCTTCGATGATGAGCCGGTTTGCGGTCGTGGGTACGTTATGATCCACAGTCGCCACTGCCCGGTCCGGACGCCGCACAGTCCGCCCCGCCAGCCGAAGCCCTTCAAACGCCTGCGGTGAAGTCACTTCATGCAACAGGTGCAGATCGATATAGAGCAAGGCCGGCTCCCCTTCAGGAGCGACCACCACATGCGAATCCCAAACCTTTTCAAACAGCGTTTTAGCGGCTTGCGACATAATGTTTTCCCTACCTCTTTCCCTGCCACCGAACCCGGTTCCCTCAGGGGCTAAAGCCCGCCTGATCTTGTCGATTTGTGTATGGGCTAAAGCCCACACCCTTCACTGTTCGCGGTTGAAGGGTACGGGCTTTAGCCCGTACATTAACCCTGCAACACTACTGGGCTTTAGCCCCTGAGGGGACAGCTCTAAACCGCGTGTAAAGCCTGACGGCGATCGATCAACTCGTTGAGCGTCTGGTGTACCAACCGTCCCATATCCTGGGTCGATACCCGCTCACCCGCCTGCCCCTCGCGCAGCAGATCCGCGGTGCGGTAGCCCTGCTCCAGCACCTTGCGCACCGCCAACTCAACAGCCTGTGCATCGTTTTCCAATCCTGCCGAGTGCCGCAACAACATCGCAGCCGTCAGAATCGCACCCAGTGGATTGGCTATCCCTTTGCCTGCAATGTCCGGCGCTGAGCCGTGCACCGGCTCATACAGATTGACCGCCCCGCCAATCGTCGCGGAAGGCAGCATCCCCAGCGAACCCGTGATCACCGCGGCTTCATCGCTCAGAATGTCCCCAAACAAATTCTCGGTCAGCACCACATCGAAGTTGCGCGGCGTATTCATCAGGTGCATAGCGCAGGCGTCGACGTATTGGTGCTCCAGGGTGATTCCCGGATATTGCTGTGCGACCTCGATCACGGTCGCCCGCCACAGTTGCGAAACCTCGAGCACATTGGCCTTATCCACCGACGTAACTTTTTTGCGCCGCTGCCCAGCCAGATCGAACGCCACCCGCGCCACCCGGGTCACCTCATCCCGCGTATAACGCATGGTGTTCCATGCTGCTCCGCTCTCTCGGTTCCAGGCTCGCGGCTCGCCAAAATAAAGCCCCCCCAACAGCTCGCGGACAAAAAGAATATCCGCTCCATCGGTTACCTCGGGGCGCAGCGGTGAGTTGGCAGACAGAGCCTTGTACGCAAACGAGGGACGCAGATTTGCGAACCCGCCCAACGCCTGGCGAAGCTGCAACAGGCCGGCTTCTGGCCGGCGATCCGGCGGCAGGGAATTGAACTCGTTGCTACCCACAGCGCCTAGCAATACAGCATCGCTTTCGAGCGCAGCGTCAAGAGTGGCTGCAGGAAGCGGCGTGCCCGCCTGGCGAATGGCCTGGCCTCCGATGGGCATTTCCGTGAACTGGAAATCATACCCACCGAACTCCGCCACCGAGGTCAGGATGCGCACCGCCTCGCGCGTTACTTCCGGCCCAATGCCATCACCGGCGCCAATCAGCACTTTCAATTTCATGCGTGACTTACCTCGCGTTCAGATCTGTAACTCAGCTTCCGGCAACATGGCGTCAGCCGGGCGGTGGTGCGCTGGCAGCAGGGAGAGAAGGTCCTGGTCGAAAATCGATTTCCGCCGGTCGGCCAGTTCCGTAAACCGGTGGTAGACCGTGTCCAGGTCGGCCCCATCGAGGGCATATCCCAGCTCCTTGAGCCGGTGCGCCAACGCCCGCCGGCCGGAATGTTTGCCCAGCACCATGCGGTTGGTGGGTACACCCACGGAAGCCGGGGTCATAATCTCGTACGTCAGCGGATGAGCCAGCATACCGTGCTGGTGAATGCCCGCTTCGTGAGCGAAGGCATTGCTGCCCACCACCGCCTTATTCGGTGCCGGCGCAAAGCTGATCACCTCAGCCAGCATCTGGCTGGTGGGGTAAAGCTGCTCCGTAACCAGCCCGTGCTCGTAAGGAAACTTGTCCGGGCGCACCAGCATGGCGGCGGCCACTTCCTCGAGCGCCGCATTTCCGGCTCGTTCGCCGATGCCGTTGATGGTGCACTCGATCTGCCGTGCACCCCCTTCTAAGGCCGCAAGACTATTCGCGACCGCCATACCCAGATCGTTGTGGCAGTGAGAAGAAAGTATGATTTCTGCGACTTCCGGAACCCGTTCGCGCAGCGTGCGGAAGATCGCGCCGTACTCGTTGGGAACGCAGTAGCCCACGGTATCCGGAAGATTGATGACCGTTGCGCCGGCTTGAATCGCCACGCGGACCAGGCTGCACAGGAAATCGGGGTCGGAGCGAGAAGAGTCTTCGGGGGAAAACTCCACGTCGTCCACATAAGTGCGTGCCAGGCGCACTGCGTTATCTGCTTGATGCAACGCCTCTGCGCGGGTGATTTTGAGCTTGTGTTCCAGGTGAATGTCCGAGCTGGCCAGAAATACGTGAATGCGGGACCGGTCCGCTCCTTCCAGCGATCGCGCGGCCGCCTCAATATCCTCCCGGCGGGTACGGGCCAGGGAAGCGATGCGTGGACCGCGGACTTCGCGGGAGATGCTGTTGATAGCGGCAAGGTCGCCAGGGGAAGCAATCGCAAAGCCGGCCTCGATGATATCGACGCCCAGAGCTTCCAGTGCATGCGCCATACGCAGCTTTTCCGGGATGGTCATGCTGCAGCCCGGGGATTGTTCGCCATCACGCAATGTGGTGTCGAAAAAGAACACTCGATCGCGGGGTTGATGTTTGCTCATCGAGGCGCCACCCTTCAGTCACTCTTTAACCATTGTCGCGGAACTTACGCTATAGATCAAATTTATAATACTTCTCAAAACCATCAACTATACTTATATTAACGCCTTAAACTGAGAGGGCAGGCCTTTAAGCCTTATGGATATCCACCAGCTCGAGACCTTTCTCGCCGTTGTCGAAGAAAAGGGCTTTTCTCGCGCCGCTAAGCGGCTGCACCGCACCCAGCCTGCGGTGAGCCAGGTGGTTCGTAAGCTCGAGAGTGATCTTGGCGAAGTACTCTTTGAGCGCAGCGCCAGGGACGGAACCCTCACCGCTGCCGGCGAAGTCCTGCGCGAGTATGCGCGGAGAATGTTAACTCTGCGGACAGAAGCCGCCAGCGCGATGGAAGAGCTTAAGTCGCTTGATCGCGGGCGCCTGCTGATCGCAGCCAACGAATACACCTGCCTCTACCTGCTCCCCATTCTCGACCGCTTTCGTCGCCTTTGTCCACAGATCGGGGTGACCATTCAGCGCTCTCTGGCCAGCAGAATTCCAGACGAGCTCGTCCAGCGAACAGCCGAAATCGGTGTTCTCTCTTTCCGCCCGGAAGGAGATCTTTTCAAATCGATCGCCGTCTACACCGACGAACTCGCGCTGGTTGTCAACCCGGATCATCCTTTGGCACGCGAGAAAGGCGTAGCGATCGAAGACCTGGGCGCGGAGAGTTTCATCGCCCACAATGTGCCCTCACCCTTACGCCGGCAAGTGGTTGCGGCGTTTGAGAAGCACAAAACCCCGCTGAATATGGGGATGGAACTGCCCAGCCTGGAAGCTGTCAAACGCTTTGTAGCCATGGGCAATGGTGTGGCTCTGGTTCCTGGATTGACGGTGGGTCGCGAATTGGCCAACGGAGAACTGGTCCGGGTTCCGGTGGAGGCGTTGCGCTTTGAGCGCCACCTGCGCCTGGTCCACCGCAAGCAGGCCAACCTGTCACACGCGGCGCAGGCCTTTCTTAAGGTGGTGCGTTCCGTGTCGCTCGAGCGTGGCTTGCCCTATGAGTTTCGCCCTGAACGAGCGGGTTGATGTGCGTGCACGCGCTGGGCGCAGGTACAATTGCCAAAGTAGATCACGGATTTCGGTTGCGCGCAGGCGAGAGGTTCAGGAACGAATGAAGAAAACGCTGTTGTTATTTCTGCTACTGCCGTTTTTGGCGGTGGCGAGTCAGGCCCAGGAAAGCCGTCAAGATGTGAGTGTGAGCGTAACCGGCATCTTCCCCCCGTTTATCACCGGCAATGATGTTCAGCAGTCCGCCACCTATGGGTTAGGCGGCCTGATCAGCTACCGCTATATGCTGACTCCGAGGAGCGGCCTCGAACTCAATTATCAATACGCCCAGAACGCGCAAAAGTACTACACCAGTTTCAATAACGTGAGAGTGCATGACCGTATGCAGGAGTTTTCCGGCGCCTACGTGCTCAACGCCAATTTCAAGAACTGGAACCCATTTCTCGAGGGTGGGCCCGCCGCCTTCATCTTTTCTCCCCTCGACGACGCCAGCACCACGCAGCTCGATGTGAAGCAGCAAACCATTCTGGGAGCGGTGTACGGCGCCGGAGTTGCCTACGAACTCAGCCCCAGCTGGGACATCCGTGCCGAATACCGCGGGCTGCTCATGAAGACCCCGAACTTCGGCCTCGAACCGCAAAAGACAGGCCGCTTCTACAACGTCTACAACCCAGTCATCGGCATCGCCTACCACTTCTAGAAACGCTGTCCTGCAGGAAAGGCACGGCCTCGGCCGTGCCTTTTGCACTGCTCCGTACCCCCCAAAAAAAATTCCAGGAAAGGTCCGAGGGATCTGCAGTTTCGCGGACCATTCGTGGAAATGTTTCTTGGGCGGATCGAGCGGAGTGAGTCCCGCCGGGACGGCTGAACTTCAAACCCGTCTAAATTAGCTTCGAAGAGCCTCGGTTAATAACAACACTCCTTACGCTGCCATCAATGCTGAGGGTGCCCCATTCAAGCCTTCTTTTGGCTTGAGTGGGCAACGCGCTTCCCGCCAGGCTCCGATCATCTCAGCCTCCCTGTCACAGATTTACCGAAGCGTCCGAGAGCCCCTCCACTAGAAGAATCGATAAGCAATCCCGCTACTGAATCCATCCGGACTCAAAGAGCTGTTCTGGAAATTAAACCAATGCTGGTACTCATAGTCGATCGCGCGCACCGTGAAGCGCTGAAAGTGAATATCCAGCCCAGCTCCTGGCGCGATCAATAGGTAGCCGCCGTGCCCGTAACTGAAGGGGAAATTCATCTGCCCATTGCCGATCATGAACTTCCCATAGGGCTCATAGCGGCGAAAGCGCCACCGGTATCTCGGGCCGATGTTGTAGTTATCCTGGTGAACTGAGTAGGTCTCTTTGAACCGGAGGAAACGCACTTCTCCTTCAGCTCCGATATGGTTTCGCAGATTCAGATCGAGAAAACCGCCGATCCCCCACAGACGGTTCGGGCCGTAATCCGGGCTGTAGTCAGAAAGGAATCCGCCTCCCACTAAGTGAGCGCCGCCTCGGCCAGGAGCGACGACCTGTGCTTGAAGGGAAGAACTCGACCACAAGGTAAGCAGGAGGGAGAGAAGACTTGCTAGCAGATACCTTTTATTCATGCGCACCACGCAGAGGACCCCTGAAAAAATCAGAGGCGGGGTAGCTGTAAGTCTACCCCGCCTCTGTCCTGCGGTACTTCGAAGATATACCCTTGGTAACCTCTCTAGTAGCGGTCTACTGTGGGCTCGGTTGCGTTGCCGACGCCTGCGCCGGGGCTGCGCTCTGCTGCGTATCGACTGCAGGAGGAGCAGTAGTCTCTGCTGCTCCGGCTGCCGGCGTAGGAGCTGCCGCGACGGGTGGCGCGTAACGGATTAAGCGGAAGAAGACCGGAGTTACCTCGAAGGGCATCTTATCCCGCGCGTTCATGATGGGAGGGATCCTCGCATTCAAGCGAATCACCTTGTCATCCCAGGCGTCGATCTTCAGGTTGCTGCCCAGGGGCAGAGCCGCGATCTGATCGAGCTTGTTGATGTCGAGCTTTGGCGCCTTGGGCATCAGGCCGTTCAACCACGGCTCGCCGGTGGGGCGTAGGAGCGAATCACCCAGCCTCGGTGTATTGAGGGCGGTGAGCTGCTTGGAACGTGCATCCAGCTGGTTGAAGAACAGGCCCGGCTGAGAGAGCTGGTTGGCATACACAGAGTGGTTCAGCAGATCGAGCGCCTTCTTGGCAGCGAGCTCGTTGTCTGCATCCGAGTGCGACATGTGAATGCGCTCAAAGGTCGCTTCATCCGGGAACAGAAGGCGATCGTTGAATGCATAACGGGTATCGATGTGGTGGCCCAGAACGATGTGCGCCAACTGGAACGAAAGAACCGCTGCCAGATCCGCTTCGGTGGGCAGAACATCGATCAACCCTTTGCTGAGGATGATGGTGTTGCCGACCGCCAAAGACTCGAGCGGCGCGGTCAACAGAACACGGCAGTGAATCGCGTCGGAGATCTGAATGTTGTTGCCGATGACGATGTTGTTGGCAACCTGCTCCAGGATCTTATCGAAATCGCTGGGAGGCGCCAGCAGGCCAGCCTGGACCAGGCGATCAAGGACGTTCTCTTCTGCCTGGGAAATCCATTGCCGTTGCGCTTGCAGCGGGCTCAGATCCTGGTTGGCGTCGCTCTGATCCTGAACGTCGTCGATCTTTACCGACTCGTTGTCAGACTCGTGCGTGGGCAGCTTCAAGCTATAGCCCCAGATATAGGTCTGGGCCTTGAAGGACACCGGGTGCTCTGAACTCTTCTGCGTCTCTTCGACATAGACGCCAACCGGCAGCCACAAACCAGGCTGTAGGTTCTCGCGCCAGCTATCAAAGTGGAAGTAGCTGGAGCTGTCGTCATCCTGGTTGCCACCGGTGTACGTGCCGTTGAAGCGGACGATGTTGCCGCCCTGATCCTCAACCCAGATACGGCCGGTGAAGCGCCCGCTGCCGGTGCCCGGCTTGGGGTGCACGTCGAACACCAGCGTGCGCACCGCACCGAGGAAGTCGCGGCGGACATAGCTGAAGTCGTAGTGCTGTTGGTCAAACGAGATCGGGTCCAGGAACATCATCTCCATAAAGCCGGCGGAGATGTACTGCATCTTGAACGCCTTGGTCAGACCCGACACATACTTCATCGAGCCCTTGAACAGACCTTTGCTGTTGCCCTGCTCAGAATAAGAGGTGTCGCTGATCGACTTGCCGAAATCTACCCGGCCAAGAAGATACTGATCCGATTCCGGCACTGCGTACAGAACCTGGTCGGGCCGCATGTTTTGGATATAGGTCTGCACCAGCGGAGAGTGCTTCTGGATCTGCTTGATGGTGACCTTTTCGGCCGCAATCGCTTTCTGCACCAGCGCGCTCTGTTCCGGCGACAGGGCCATTGGGGGCTGATACTTGGTTTTGGCCTGTGCTGCAGACGCCGTAAGCGTAAGCAGCAGACTGGTAATCCAAACTCGACGCAGGGTCATTTCCTGGCTCCTGTAACCTTTAACGATTTCGAACTTTTCAGATTTCCTGTTACTTGAACTCGTAGAACCTGGGCTAACCGCTGGCTAAGCCAGCTGGAAGGTCACGTGAATCAATGTCGTGTGATCTACCGGATGCCCATCTTTTTCCGCAGGCTTAAACCGGATTTGCTCGGCAACGCGCTTTGCCGCCTCATCCAGACCATGCCCTAGGCCGTTCACTACACGCAATACCTCTACTTGGCCACTCGCCAGGAAACGCACCTGTAAAGTAACCTCACCCTGAATCCTCAATTGAGCAGCTTCCGCGGTGTACTGGGGATGCGGCTCTGAGATCACAACCGGCGGAACAAAGGCCGGTTCGCTGGTCTTGATGGCCACCTGGGTAGGAGCGGCGCCGGTCTGATTCGAGAAGCCTGCCGACGCTACCGTACCGGTGCCACCTGGTTTGCCCGTGCCACCGACGATGCCATTGGCGAAGCCGGCCGAGGCCACTTTGCCCATATCGTGTCCGCCCGGAACACCGTTGGCGACTCCGGCGCCGAAAGAAGTGCCGGAAACCGCGCCTTTACGAGCCGCGCCGGCGCCTGTCGCTGCACCAGGAGCGCTGTTGAAGTTACCTACCGCCACCAACGCAGACTTGGTGGAGTTGGGATTGGTCTTGGCGCCGATCGGATCACCAAAGCCACCCGCCTTTACGTCCGGCTTGACTTGATTGTTCGCCGTCTCCGTAGGCTTCGGGCTGGAGAACAGACCGACCTTGGGCTGCGGCGGAGGCGCGACCGCCTTCGGCGGCGCCGGAGGAAGCTTGGGCGCATCCGGCTGCTTCAGCTCAACCGGCTTGGGAATCTCAGGCGGAGGCTGGATCTTCGGTATCGTAATCTTCGGCGGGGTTAGCTTCACCACCTCAGGTTGAGGCGGAGCAAATACCTTCACCTTAGGCACCACAATCTTCGGTGGCGGCGGAACTTCCTGCGGAAAGATCAGGGTCTCGTTGTACTTTTGCTTCTCGACCTTGTGGATGGCGGCGGTGAACAGAACCAGCAGGGACATAATGATGATGTTCGTCACCATGCTGGCCCCGAAAGACCCCCAACGGCCTTCTGGTTCGGGGAGCAGTCCGAAGTTTTCGCGATTTAGAAGATCTTTCGGCATAATTGAAATTTCCTAAATTCTCTCTAGTCGTAAGGTGATGTGCGAGCCACCGGGGTGATCAAAACGCAGCTAAAACACTCGTACATTCAAACAGACGCACGCCCGAGACCAATGCTTCAAATATCCCCGAGCTCCTGCCGAGAAACCTGCAGCCATTATCGACTTTCGCGCCGTCATAATCTCGGTACCAAAGTACTTGCGGATAAGCTCACGATAGACGAGATCTCGCGAGGATGCAGTAACCCAAAGGTGGAGCGATTGGGAACAGAAGTGTATGGATAAGGTATGAGGAGAGCCATAGCGTTTTATGTCCTTGCTTCGGGGGCAGTCCCAAAGCCTGAGAGCCCGTTTGGGTGCGCGTTGTTGGAATGCATCAGCGTCGCCCAGAAACCCAACAATGTGAATCGCAGCGATTAGCTTTTCGTTGCTTACGAGTACGGCCTTTTAAAGGCTCTGCACTAAGAGTACAAGAAGGGACGTGAAGGCGTGAAGATTCTGGTTACGGGCGGGGCTGGCTATATCGGCGGCACCGTTACCCAACTCCTGCTGGATCGCGGCCATACCGTGGTGGTCTACGACAATTTGTGCCATGCCCAGCGCTCCATGGTGCCGGCAGGAGCTACCTTTGTTGAGGGCGATGTTGCTGACAGCAAAAGGCTTGATCAGTTGTTTGCCGATGGCTCCTTTGCCGGCGTGATGCATTTTGCCGCACTCATCGAGGCCGGAGACAGCATGCGGGAGCCGGAAGTTTACTTTCGGAACAATACTGCCGCTACCCTGGGTCTGCTCGAAGCCGCAATAAGGAATAATTTACGGAGGCTTGTTTTTTCCTCTACCGCTGCGGTGTATGGCGAACCGGTGAGCACTCCGATTCAGGAGGACGCCGCCCTGATCCCCACCAATCCTATGGGGAATCAAAGCTGCTCGTGGAGCAAATGCTTACCTGGATGCACCGCATTCACGGGTTGCGCTATGCCAGTTTGCGCTATTTCAACGTGGCCGGCGCCATTCCGGGCCGCGGAGAAGCCCATGAACCGGAATCGCATTTGATTCCCCTCATTCTTGATGTGGCCCTGGGCCGCCGCGAGCGGATCAAAATCTTCGGCCAGGACTATCCCACCCCAGACGGCACCGCGGTCCGCGACTACATTCATGTGCAGGATCTGGCGGAGGCTCATCTGTTGGCCTTCGAGGCCCTCGATCAACGCCCGCGCATGATCTACAACCTGGGTAACGGGCAGGGTTTCACCGTTCGGCAAGTCGTGGAGTCGGCCCGCCGCGTCACCGGGCACCCGATACCCGTGGAGGAGTTACCGCGCCGCCCCGGCGATCCTGCGGTCTTGATCGCCAGTGCGAAGAAAATCGAAGCCGAACTCGGATGGAAGCCGAGGTTTGCTCACCTCGACGACATCATGCGCAGCGCCTGGGAGTGGCACCAGCAGCGCTACCAACACGCATGAGCCTGAGTACAATGCTCAGGGGCCCCCGGGGAGCATTTTGCACGCGGGGTTTATCTCGTAACAGCGATGAGCACAAAAAAGAGGAGTAGAGCCATGGAATCCGGCACCATCCATCCCAACCTGAGTTCGATCCTGCGCGAACACAGAGTCTTTCCCCCTCCCGCCGAGTTTGCAGCGCAGGCGCACGTTAAGAGTCTCGAAGAGTATGAGACGCTGTATCGCCGTTCCATTCAGGATCCGGAAAGCTTCTGGGCAGAAGCTGCGCGCGAGCTTCACTGGTTTACCCCCTGGACCCGCGTGCTTGACTGGCAACCTCCCGTGGCGAGTTGGTTTGTCGGCGGCAAAACCAATCTCTGCTACAACTGCGTCGATCGTCACGCGCTCAGCGACAAGAAGGATAAGGTCGCCATTTTGTGGGAAAGCGAGCCGGGCGAGACCCGCACGCTCACCTACGGCGAGCTGCATCTCGAGGTGCAGAAATTCGCCAACGTACTCAAAGGACTCGGCGTCCGCAAGGGTGACCGGGTTGCGGTGTATATGGGCATGACTCCGGAACTGGCCATCGCGCTCCTCGCCTGCGCGCGCATTGGCGCCGTACATTCCGTCATCTTCGGAGGGTTCGCGTCCAATGCCCTGGTCGACCGCATCAACGACGCTTCCTGCGTCGCGGTTATCACCCAGGATGGTTCGTACCGTCGTGGGCAGGAGGTCCGGCTCAAGCCCATTGTGGACGAGGCTTTGAGTCATTGCCCCACGGTCAAACACGTGGTCGTTTATCGCCGCACCGGTTCCGCAGTCAACATGAAGCCGGGCCGTGATCAATGGTGGCAGGACCTGGTAGCCAAAGCGCCGGCCGAGTGCCCGGCCGAGCCGCTCGACTCAGAAGATCCGCTGTACATTCTCTACACTTCGGGGACCACGGGTAAGCCCAAAGGCCTGGTGCACACCACCGGCGGTTATTCGGTGCAGACCTACCTCACCAGCAAACTGATCTTCGATCTCAAGCCTGACGACGTCTACTGGTGCACCGCCGACATTGGCTGGGTCACCGGCCATTCGTATGTTGTTTACGGCATCCTGCAGAACGGAGTCACCACACTGATGTACGAGGGGGCGCCCAATTATCCCGAGCCGGATCGCATGTGGAAAATCGTCGATGACCATAAGGTAACCATTTTCTACACCGCGCCCACGGCCATCCGCGCCTGTATCAAGTGGGGCGATCAGTATCCAATGCGGCACTCGCTCGCCAGTTTGCGTTTGCTGGGCACGGTCGGCGAGCCAATCAATCCCGAGGCCTGGATCTGGTATCGCGAGATGATCGGTAAAGGCCGGTGTCCGATCGTCGACACCTGGTGGCAGACGGAAACGGGAGCCATCATGCTGGCCCCGATGCCCGGCGCCGTTCCCACCAAGCCCGGCTCGGCCACCCGCCCGTTTTTCGGCATCGAGCCCGCGATTGTCGATCGCGAAGGAGAAACCGTCCCTGCCGGCAGCGGCGGATTGCTGGTGATCCGCAGGCCCTGGCCCTCCATGGCGCGCACCATCTTCAACGATCCCGAGCGCTACGCCAAGACCTACTGGTCGGAAATTCCCGGCTGCTACTTCAGCGGCGACGGGGCCCGCGTGGACCAGGATGGCGACTATTGGTTGATGGGCCGGGTCGACGATGTCATCAACGTAAGCGGACACCGCCTGGGCACCATGGAAGTGGAATCCGCGCTGGTGGCTCATCCCAAGGTGGCAGAGGCCGCTGTTGTCGGCCGCCCTCACGATCTAAAAGGGCAGGCAATCGCCGCTTTTGTTTCGCTCGAAAGCAGCCATGAGCCCTCGCCGCAACTCAAAGAGGAACTGCGCGAATGGGTGGCCAAGGAAATCGGCTCGCTCGCCCGCCCCGATGACATCCGTTTTACCCAGGCGCTGCCCAAAACCCGCAGCGGCAAAATCATGCGCCGCCTGTTTCGCGAGCTGGCCACCAGCGGCGAAATCAAAGGCGACACCACCACCCTCGAAGACTTTACCGTCATCGCCCAACTGCGCGGCTCAGAGGAATAGAAGGCAGCTACAGGCTGGTATGTACACGTAGGTCGGGCTTCAGCCCGTACATAAATCCAGATCAATTGTCGGCCTTTAGGCCCTGAGGTATGCTCTTCCATTTGTTCCGCGAAATCGGACCTCAGGGCCTAAAGGCCGCGAAGATGACGACGTTTATGCCGCGGATAAATCCCCGGCCTACCCAAAAACCGGGTAAATCAGGAAACATGATCGAGTCCCGTAGGGACGGCTGACCTTAGCCCAGGACGCAGTCCTGGGTTAGCAGGCATCATTGAAAAGTCCCGTAGGGACGACTGAAAAGGTTTATCGAAATAGGAAACGGCATGCGGGCACGCTTCAGTCGTCCCTACCGGACTTTTCGCATCCAGAATCCGTACCCAGGACTGCGTCCTGGGCTAAGGTGAGCCGTCCCTGCGGGATCGTTTTGCACGGCTCTCAATCAACCTAAATCGGATGACAGAAGACCCGGCATCGGTTACACGGGGTAAGCTAATCGCCTCAGCTCTGGCTGGCTTCCGTCTCCTGTTCACCAGGCGCTGCTTCCTCCTCAGACTCATCTTTAGGCACAATAAATCCACCGTGAAATAGAACGTGCTGCCGCTGCCCGGATTGCTCTTGGCCCAGATCCGGCCCCCATGCTGATTCACGATCCCACGGCATAATGCCAAGCCCAGGCCGGTCCCGCCTTGCAAGCGTGAATCCGAGGCGTCGGCCTGCTGAAAGCGATCGAAAATCAAGTCCAGCTTTTCCGGCGGGAATTCCCTGCGCCCTGATCCTGCACCTCGAAGGTGACTTCCTTTTCGCTGCTCGCCCGCGCCGCCAGACGGATCTCGCCGCCCTTTTCGGAAAACTTGATCGCATTGCGGATCAGGTTGCCCAGCACCTGCAGGATGCGATCGCCGTCCACCCAAACATCGACCGGCTGTGCGTCGATGCGGAAGGTCAATCCCGCGCGTGCCGCGCTCGGCCGTTCCGGATCCATCGCTCGCCGAAGCAAGTCGATAGCATTCCATTCACCCTTGTGCAACGGCAGAGTGCCGTTGCCAATGCGCTCGAAATCGACAATGTCATTGACCAGGCGAACCAGCCGGTCGCAGTTGGCCAGCGCGATATCCAGCATCTGCGGAATCTTTTCCGGACGCTTCTCGAGAGCCCCGCTGGCAACCAGGCCCAGCGCAGCGCGCAGCGAGGTGAGCGGCGTCCGCAGTTCGTGGCTGACCGTGGCGATAAATTCGTCCTTCATCCGGTCCAGGCGACGCCGTTCCGTAACATCGGTAAAGGCGACCACAATGCCGTCCACCTGGCCGCTTTCCACCAGCGGGCAGGCAACATATTCCACCGGCAACGACTTTCCATCCTTGCGCCAAAACACATCGTCGTCGACATGCAAGGGCGTTTCCGTTGCGCGCTGCCGAAGATAGGGGACTCCTCTGCCGGGTACGGTGCGCCGTCCGCACGCGAGTGATGGATCAGCGAATGCATGTTCTGTCCCAGCAACTCCTGCGGCGAGTAGCCCAGCATATCTGCACCGCTGCGGTTGATGAAGGTGAGCTTGCCCTCCATGTCCATGCCCCAGATACCATCGCCCACCGAATCCAGAATCGATTGATGCTGGCGCGTCAGGGCATTGAGCTCCTCTTCCGCCTGCGTCTGCTCGGTGATGTCGATGCCATGGCTGAGCACAAAAGGATCCATGCCTGGCAGCTGCAACAGCTTGTTGCGATAAGCAACGATGCACAGCTGGCCGGTTTTTCCACGCAGATAAAAGCGTCCCTGGTGATCCTGATCCGGTGCTTCCTTCAGCGCCGCGAAGTACGCGTCGTAATCAGGCAGATGATCGGTGTCGATGTGGTCGCGCAGCGGAGTGCCGATCAGTTCTTCCGGCTCGTAGCCCAGGGTGGTGGCGGCATGCGAGTTGATGGAGAGCAGAACGCCGTTCAGATCGTGGGTGCAAATGAAGCCCAGACTGCTTTCCACCAACTGCCGATAGCGTTCTTCACTGGTGCGCAGAGCCGTTTCCGCTTCCCGCTGCTCGGTCACGTCCGCGCCGGTCATGATCACAAAGCCAACTTCATCCTGAGCATTCACCAGCGACGTGGCGGTCCAGGCAATGCGCCGCATCCCACCTGACTTGGTGCGCCAGTTAATTTCGAAGGATTCGGTTGCGTTGCCCGGTGCGCACTTGCTCAAAGATGCGGATGGCGGTCTCGCGTTCCTCGCGGCGGGAAAAGTTCTTCAGGAAAGGCGCGGCCGGCCAGGTCGCCAAAACTGTAGCCGGAAATAGTTTCGCAGGCGCGATTGAAGCGCACGATCCGGCCGGCAGTATCGAATACCAGTACCAGCGCGCTGATGGTGTTGAGTACCGCGGCAACAAAGTTTCGTTCCACGGTAAGTGCCTGTTCGGAGCGCTGGCGCGAGCGGACAACGCTCTCCTGCACATGGCCCGTAGCGTAGAGCTCCAGGCGGGTGACTCACCTGCCGGGCGAGGACCTGAAGATTCTCCAGGTTGCTGCGGCTGAAAGCGTTGGGCTCGCAGAGAGCAAACGGCAACCGTGCCCAGAATCATGCCGGAAGCAGAAAATCAGAGGGGCGCCCGCGTACGAGCGGCATCGGATGCCATCCTCAAGCACAATGCCCGATGCGGCAAACCGGTGGTCTTCCAGGGCATCGGTAATGATGCAGGGGCTTGCCGTCGAGCAGGAGAAACTGGCACGGCTGAGCCGCTGCGGCGAATTTGCCGTGCCGCGAAACCTACCGTCGATTTGAACCAAACCCGCGACCAGTCAAGAAAGCCGATGAACGCATACGGTGCACTGCAGATCGAAGCCGCCATCCGCGCGATCTCATCGAACGCGGGATCGGGAAGCGTATCAAGAATCTCATATTGCAAAAGAGTCTTGAGCCGCTCGGTCTCGTCGTGCTGCACTGTGGCGGAACTTGAAAGCATCGGAATTCCCTGCATCCTTATGCTTCGAATCATCAATTACCCGGGGGCAGGTAGAATGCAAAAACGGAAAGCACTCCGCGCATTCAACATGGGGGACGTGCATTCGCCTGGGGGATGAGTGATACAGACTGGGTACATCCTAACCTGAGAGTCGTATTCCTGTACCTGAGAACGCAGCAACAATCGACCGAAGTTGCAAAGTGTAGGTTACCGACGTGGCAGGTTGCGCTTTTCGATAAATCTATCTAACCGTAAAGTAATGGCCGCAGGTAACACTGCATGATGGAATCGCGACAAGTCGTAACGGGTGACGTCACTTCTCTCCGCAAGCATGCGGTCGCCGCTGCGGGAATGATCCTTTATTGTATGGGTCTGTTGACGGCAGCCCTGCACTTCACCGCTCATGTCGGGCTGCTGTTGCGGCTCGCTGGTCTGGCTCTGCTAGCGTGGGCAGCCTGGCGGCAGCCGTTCGTTGATGAGCTGGATCTTCTGGGCCATGATCGCGGGCGGCGAGTTGGGTGTGGACGCGCCGGCCCTCGCTGTCAGCCTGCGCGTATTCAGCGATATCTTCCTGCGTCTGATCAAGACCATCGTTGCCCCATTGATTCTGGGTACTCTGATTACCGGAATCGCCGCTCATGGGCAGATGCGCAGCCTGGGAAGAATGGGCCTGAAGGCGCTGATCTATTTCGAAGTTCTCACCACCATCGCGATGTTGGTCGGCTTGGCGGCCATCAATATCACCCGTGCCGGGGTGGGATTAGCTGTTCCCCAGCAGCACCTCAGCGAATGTTCCCGCTGCGCAGCCACCGCTTGCCTGGGATGAAGTGTTACTGCACACCTTTCCCGAAAACATCGCCAAGTCCGTGGCCGACAACCAGATTTTGCAGGTAGCTGTATTCGCCATTCTGTTTGGCGTGGCCATGGGCCGGCTGAGCCCGGAAAATCGCGCGCCCCTGCTGCGCGTGATCGAATCGCTGACCGAAACGATGTTTGCCTTCACCAACATCGTGATGTACTACGCCCCCGTCGGCGTGGGCGCCGCGATGGCATACACGGTAGGGCAAATGGGACCGGGTGTGTTGTTTCACCTCGGCCGTCTGCTGCTTACGCTTTATGCGCGCGCTGCTTGCTTTTGGGCTGGTTGGCTTATTACCGGTCGCGCTCATTGCCGGCGTGCCCATCCGCAGATTCTTGCGGGCGGTCGCCGAGCCGGCTACCATCGCCTTCGCCACCAGCACTTCTGAAGCAGCGTTGCCCCGCGCCATGGAAGCGATGGAGGCGTTGGGTGTTCCGCGCAGAATTGTCGCCTTTGTCATTCCCGCCGGCTATAGCTTCAATCTGGATGGCTCCACCCTTTACCTTGCGCTGGCGTCGGTTTTTGTCGCCCAGGCCGCCGGCGTGAGCATGGGTTGGAAGCAGCAGATCTTTATGGTGGGCACCCTCATGCTCACCAGCAAAGGAGTGGCGGGCGTGCCCCGTGCCACCCTGATGGTGCTGCTGGCGACTGTGGCCATGTTCCATCTGCCCGAAGAACCGATCTTTGTCATCCTCGGCATCGATGCGCTGATGGATATGGCGCGCACCACCGTCAATGTGGTGGGCAATTGCCTGGCTTCCGCGGTAATCGCGCGATGGGAGGGCGAATTTGGCTCGGAGAGCGCCGGCCAGTTGAAACCATGGATGCCCTGCCGTAAAGATAGTGTCAGGCGTGCGGGCAAGCTTGCTATACTAAGTGATTAAGAGCACGTTAGGCGCGCCAGCAGGCCCCACCCGGGGTCTTTTTTGATGGCGCGATGCAGAAGAAAGGGTCGCAAGGGCGTACACGAGACACCATGGGGAAACTACTCGATACGATTCACTCGCCCGCGGATATCAAGAGCTTTACCGTGCCCGAACTGGAGGCACTCGCTCAGGAGATACGCGAGCAGCTGATCCTCGTACTTTCAAAGACGGGCGGCCACCTCGGTCCGAACCTCGGCGTCGTCGAACTGACGCTGGCCATGCACTACGTCTTCAACACCCCTACTGACCGGTTCGTCTTTGACGTAAGCCACCAGGCCTACATTCACAAGTTGCTCACCGGCCGGCGTACTCGTTTCAACACCATGCGCCAGCCCGGCGGCCTGAACGGCTTCACCCTGCGCACCGAAAGCGACCATGACTGCTATGGCGCAGGCCACGCCGGCACCGCCCTTTCCGCTGCCCTGGGCATGGCCGTGGCCCGCGATCTGGCCGGCACCAAGGAGAACGTGATCGCCTTTGCCGGGGATGCGGCTTTTACCAATGGCATAAGTTTTGAGGCGCTCAACAATATCGCCCAGCAAACCAAGCGCCTGATCGTCGTGCTCAACGACAACGAATGGTCCATCGACCGCAATGTCGGGCGCGATCGCCAATTATCTGCACAAGATTGTCACCAACGAGCGCTACACCAATCTGCACGATTCCGCCGCCCGCCTGCTCGAAAAGCTGGGCGGCAAGACCGCACGCCAGATGGTGCGGAAAGCGGAAGAAGCGGCCAAGGGCATGTTGTGGCCGTCCATGCTCTTTGAGGAGTTTGGGCTTACGTACTACGGTCCGCTCGACGGCCACAACATCGGTCTGCTGATCGAAACCTTTCAGTTCCTCAAGACGCAGGATCGTCCTGTTCTGCTGCACGCCATTACGCAGAAGGGCCGCGGCTTCCAGCCGGCCCTGGACAAGCAGAAGAAATTTCACGGACTTGGCCCCTACGATCCGGACACGGGCGAGACCACACCGGCCGGCCAGCGTACTTACTCCGAAGTGTTTGCCGAAACACTGGTCAAGCTGGCGGACGAGGACCCCAAGGTCGTGGCCATCACCGCGGCCATGCCCAACGGAACCGCACTCGATCTTTTCCGCCCTCATCACCCGCGCCGATATTTCGATGTAGGCATTGCCGAGGAGCATGGGGTCATCTTTGCCGCCGGCCTGGCCACCATGGGCTTCCGGCCGTTCTGCGCCATCTACTCCACTTTCCTGCAGCGCGCCTTCGATCCCATCGTGCACGACGTTTGCCTGCAGAACCTGCCGGTTGTCTTCTGCATGGATCGCGGCGGGCTTTCCGGCGATGATGGTCCGACCCATCACGGACTTTTTGACATCAGCTATCTGCGTGGCATTCCCAACATCATCCACATGGTTCCCAAAGATGAGGATGAGCTGGCGGACATGATGTACACGGCGCTGCAGCAGCCTGGGCCCACCGCGGTGCGCTATCCGCGCGGCACCGGACCGGGAGTCGCCGTCAAGGCTCAATCCGGTGCGCTGCCCATCGGCAAGGCGGAAGTCATCAGCGATGGCGATGAGGTGGCGATTTTCGGTTTGGGAGCCTTGCTGCCGATGGCGCAGCAACTCGCCGCCGAACTGCGGCAGCAGGGATTTTCCGCCGCCGTGATCAATCCCCGCTTCGTCAAGCCGCTGGATCGCGACGTCCTGGCCGAATACGCTCGCCGTACCGGCGTGATCGTCACCTTCGAAGATCATGTTCTGATGGGTGGCTTTGGCAGCGCCGTTCTGGAAGCCCTGAGCGACATGCAGATCGAAGCCCCGGTAGTGCGCATCGGATGGCCCGACCGTTTTATCGAGCACGGCAAGGTGGACCAGCTGCGGGCCAAGCACGGCATCAGCGTCGAAGCCGCCCTGGAAAAACTAGCGCCCTACCTGCAGCAAAAAACCGCAAGCGCCTGGTCGCCCGTTAAAGGAAAATCACCGCAAGATCCCTCCACCACGCGTCATCGGCCTGCGGATCCCGCGTGAAAACTCACCTGTGAAGGGTACGGCCTTTTAGCCCGTACATCTAATCATCAAGATGGATCGGCTTCACCGCCGAGGGCTACTCCAACCAACACAAGAGATGCACTCAGGGGCTAAAGCCCTCGTAGCTTGGGTGGTTAATGTACGGGCTAAAGCCCGTACCCTTCAGCCCACCCCAAGTAAAAGAAAACCACCTCGATCCGGCACTCAATCTCCTGGGGACCGCTACCCTAACCTTGTCATCCCGACCGAAGCGGAGGGACCTGCGGTTCTTCCCCGGCAAATAATGCTGGGTGCTGCCCATATCTCGCTGGTATTTCGCGAGATGCGGGAGACCGCGGACACCCAATCGTTCCCTGTGCGCTGCGAGGCTTGGTTATAGGTGAGCGGAGTTGCAACCCTTACTTCTGTGCCAACAACTCCGGCAGCATCCTCTGCCGGTGGGCAAACAATGAGCGAATCTGCCGCCGCACCGCCAGTCCATTAGCTAAATCACCAAGTAGCCCCAAAGGAAGCTCATACTCCACCGCATCGCTCACTACAGTCCCACTCACGCCATCACGGACCTCATCCCGCAACCGATGGCAATGGCGAAAATATTTGAAAGGACCCCGCCGTTGCTCGTCACAGAAATACTCATCCCACCCGAACTCCGCAATGTAGGCATCCCACGCAAGTCGCAACGGAATGAAGGGAACCGGCTCTAAAACTGATGGTGATCATTGACCCCTGCCGGCAACAACCTCACCCGTAGAAGGCGCTCCCGGCGGTGAAATGTACTTCGCGCTCTCCATCCGGGCCTGCTGCCAGCCGGGCATCAAGGGAGGAAGATTCGCCGGGTCCGCAAAGAAAGCAAAGACGCGCTTCCTCGGGGAAGGGAACCCACTGTTCGGTCTGGAAATGATGCCGCATTTCTTTACCCTACAGTAAAACAAAGCAGGCGCCCATCAGGCGCCTGCTCACGAGAACCACGAAACGATCAATAAATTCCGAGCTAGTTAGGCATCAAAACCGTATCAACCACATGGATCACGCCATTCGACTGAATCACGTTGGCAATCGTAACCGTTGATGTTCCGCCCTTCTCATCGGTCAGAACCAGCTTGCCGCCTTCCATCATCGCCGTCAGCGTGCCGCCCTCAACCGTGGTCAGCGTTGCCTTGCCGCCGCCCATTTTGATCTTCTTGGCAATGTCCTTGGAAGTCATCTTACCGGCCACTACGTGGTAGGTAAGAATCTTTTTCAAGGTAGCAAGATTTTCCGGCTTCAGAAGCGTATCCACGGTGCCGGCAGGCAGTTTGTCGAACGCCTCATTGGTGGGTGCGAAAACGGTGAACGGTCCAGGACCCTCCAGGGTCTCGACCAGGCCCGCTGCCTTAACGGCGGCGACCAGCGTGGTGTGGTCCTTCGAGTTCACCGCGTTTTCTACAATGTTCTTGGTGGGATACATCGCGGCTCCACCAACCATCGGATCCTTCTGTGCGGATGCGTGAAGCGCGGAAAATCCAAACATCAGTGCTACGGCAACGGCAAGCAAATTTCTCTTATTCATAATTTGATCCCTTTCACTCTCACAGGCTTTAGCTGCACTGTTAGTACGGGGTGCAACCCGCAACGGATCTTCTTATCCCCCAAAGGTAAGGGTGCTCTGCACTCCCGTTGTTGAGCGGGCAGACGGACAGGCGTGGTCCTGATGACATAATCAACAGAAGGGCAGGCGTTGCTCTGTATCAAAAGCGGACCGCTGTCCGTTGCTACTAGGCGTTGGGTTTTTCACCGTCTCTTCACATGCCTGACAGGGCGATTCCGGGGTGTATCATCGGCTTGAATGCACGGTTGACTGAACAACGGCGCTTTGACAACGCATTCCCATCCTGACCGCAATCGCTGGCTCATCGCAATTGGCGTCCTTAAGCTTCTGAAGGCGGTGCTCTTCGTCTCCATGGGGTTTGGCGTCATCAAGTTGTTGCACAAAGACATCGCCGATGTCTTGTTGCGGGCAGTGACGGCTTTGCGATTCGATCCTGAGAACCGCTATCGTCAACATTTTGTTGGAAAAGTCAGCCCTGCTCAGCCCTCACCGGCTCAAGGAAATCAGCTTCGCTATTTTTCTTTACGCCGCGCTGGACATCATCGAAGGCACCGGGCCTGGTCCTGGAAAAGGTCTGGGCGGAGTACTTCACCCTGATCCTGACCGGCTCGTTTCTGCCCTGGGAACTGTACGAAATCATCCGCCACGTGACCGTGCTCAAGATCGTGCTGACTGCTCCTGAACCTGGCCGTCTTCATTTACTTTGGCCATCGTCGTCAACGAAAAGGTGCGAGCGCGCCAGCAAACTCCGATGGTGCCGTATTGATTAAGAAGAATTCCGGTTCGTGATAACACTAAAGTGTTATCTGGCCTGACCTGACTTTTGGCCAGTTGACAAGTACATCTCGCGTGGTCAGGAATCAACTAAGTCAACACATCATGTTGTGTATCGCGCGCACTTGAAGCCAACCATATTGTAGTTTTTCACTAAACCCACCTCGAAACCCCCTCTTTCTCAACAATTTGCCGGAATTTCCCCTTTGACAGCTCCTCCCGCTGGGCTAAGATGTGGACAAAAGTGGTCGAAAGTGGAAACAAAGAAGCGTTTTCTGAGTGGTTCAAGCCACGAGAAGTGAGAGTAACTGAATGTTTCGTGGCAATCACCCAACTCGCGTCGATGAAAAAGGCCGGCTTAAGCTGCCGGCAGAGTTCAAGCGCCTGGTGGATGAGCGGTACGGAACGCAGTTTTACATCACCAGCAAGGATGGACGGCGGGCAGAGATCTACCCCCTGCCGGAGTGGCAAAAGATCGAGGAGAAGCTGGCCGCAGATACCCAGCCTGAACCCCGCCAAAAAGAAGTTCCTGGACCGGGTGAACTATTACGGCCAGATGGCGGAAATGGATGCGCAAGGGCGGGTGCTGCTCCCCAGATTCTGCGGGAAACGGCCAAGCTGGCGGGAGATGCAGTGGTTTTTGGGCAACAGACGTATCTCGAAGTGGCCAACCACGACGAGTTCAAGCAATCGATGGATACCGATCCGTTGACGGTCGAAGACCAGCAGACATTGGCGAATTTTGGGCTTTAAGGCAAACCCCCCAGGGGGAGCACATGGTACCGAGTAGCGAGCGGCATGTGCCGGTTCTTTTACAAGATGCGATCCGATATTTAAATGTGCGTCCCGGCGGGACCTATGCCGATGCCACCCTGGGGTTTGCGGGGCATGCTGCAGCCATCGCCCGGGAATTGGGCGGCCAGGGCCAGTTCATCGGTTTCGATCGCGATCCCGATGCGCTGGAATCAGCGCGGGCGCGGTTCGAGGCGCTGAGCGAGGAGTTGGGTGAGCAGATGCCGCAGTGGGTGCTGCACGGCGAAGCCATTTTCCGCCATGAGCCGCTACATTGCGGAAGGCAGCCTGGACGGCTTGCTGGCCGACTTTGGGGTCAGCTCGATGCAGCTGGACTCGGCGCACAGAGGATTTAGTTTTCAGGCGGACGGGCCACTCGACATGCGGATGGATCCGCGGAGGGGCGCGACTGCCGAACAAGTGGTAAATCAGGCCGACGAAAAAGTTCTCGCCGACCTGATTTACGAATTCGGAGAGGAAAGGAGATCGCGGAGATTTGCCAGAGCCATTGTCAGGGCGCGGCCGATCAAGACCACGGCACAACTGGCCAAAGTCTTATCGTCCGTCGCCCCGGCGATGAAATCTGAGCGAGGCCGCCATCAGATCCATCCGGCCACCAGAATTTTTCAGGCGCTCCGAATTTATGTCAATGCTGAGCTGGACGAGATACAGGCGCTGTTGCAAGTGGCGCCCAGGCTGTTGAAGCCGGGCGGGAGGCTGGTGGTGATCAGCTTCCACTCGCTCGAAGACCGGCTGGCAAAAGATGCCCTGCGCGAGGGCGCGCGGCAGGGAATTTTTGAGGTGTTTACGCGCAAGCCGGTAACGGCGAGCGAAGAGGAAACGGATCGCAACCCGCGCGCGCGCAGCGCTAAATTGCGCGCCGCAGAGAGAACCGAGAAACAACAGGCAATAGAGTAGCGGAAGGCAAGAAATCGGACAGGCATTTGAAGGCGGACGGAAAAATGGCAACCCAGACAATCGCGGCATACAAACTCAACACGGATCACGGAGCACAGCCAGCAGGTGGCGGACCGGAACCTTTATCTTTTCGCAGCGCAGCAGCGCGCCCGCCGAGGGCCCACCCCTGAGGTTTTCTACTCCAAGCGATTGGACAACACTCGCCTGGTGAAGGCGGCAGATCCGGTGCGCGTGCGCGAGATGCGTATCTTTACCGCGGCGCTTGACGGTGTTGTTTGTGATCGTGATGTTTTACGGCTGGCAGCACTTCAGCGCGATTGAGTATGGATACCGGGTAGAGGCGGAGAAGCAGCAGCGCACACTGCTCGAAGAGCAGAACCGCGAACTGCGCCTTGCCGAAGCGCAGCTGTGCGATCCGCACCGCATCGATCAAATGGCCCGCAAACTGGGTCTCGACGCCCCGAAGCCCGGCCAGGTAGTCCGCGGCGAAGCCAGTTCGACAGCAGTGCCCCCGTGATGGCACAAGCCTCACCAATGCACGTTAGGTAGGTAAGGACACCTTTGTTTTGTATCAGTGCACGACTTCAGTCTGGCTTTTAGGTACGGTACGATAGTCCCGAAGGACAACTGAAAATAGCCGCGATGCAATCCTGTGCAAGCTTCAGCCGTCCCTGCGGGACTAGACTCCAGGATCCTGGTTTTGGCACAGTCCCCAGGTACTCTTGCTGAAGCGTAAGGCCATCACCTTAGGTACATCAAGTGCCACTGTCCATCGCACTGCGCTGGTGAGAGATTCAAACTAGCGCAGATGTGAACCTTATCCATGGCAGGTGCAGTTGAAACAGCTCTTCTTCCATCGTCAGCAACGGACGCAGCCAGGAACCCCAAAGCCAGGTGAGTCCTCGGCGCGCCCGCTTACTACCGGTACGGTGCATCGTCGCCTCGGCTTGCTCAATGTTTCGCTTTTCTTTGTCGCCTGGGTGGTGTTGATCTGCGGCCGCCTGATCTGGCTGCAGGTCATCCATTACAAAGACTACGTAGACCGTGCCGCCAGGCAGCAGCAGCGCACCTTCGAGGTTGCGCCGCGGCGCGGAATCCTCTACGACCGCAACCTGCATGAACTGGCCATGACCATGCTGGCCGATTCGGTCTACGCCGTACCTTCAGAAATTGCGAGGGCAGGATCGCAACAAGCGCAAGCGGTTGCATCTGCCCTGGCCAAGGTGGTGCACACCGACCCAACCGACCGCTTCACTTCCGCGCACCAGATTGCCGCTCGGTTGAACGCCTCGAGAAACTTCGCCTGGATCGCGCGCAAACTTGCCCCGGCGGAAATCGCGCGGGTGAAAGCGCTGAATCTCAAAGGCGTCTATTTCCAAAAAGAATTCAAGCGCTTCTATCCCAACAGCCAACTGGCCGCGCAGGTCTTGGGATACGTGGGCACCGATGATAACGGCCTCGGAGGCATGGAGCGCAAGTTCGACCACGAGCTCCACGGTGTTCCCGGCCGCATGCTCACCGCGATCGATGCCCGCCGTCATGTTCTGGACAGCAGCGAGCGCGAGCCCGACCCGGGAGAGAACCTGGTTCTCACCATTGACGAGAACATCCAGTTCATGGCGGAGCGTGCTCTCGACTCCGCGCTCGAACGCACCCACGCCTCGAATGGCACCATCGTTGTTCAGGATCCATACACCGGCCAGATTCTTGCGTTGGCGATTCGCCCCACCTTCAATCCCAACGACTTTCGCCACGCCACCACCAGCCTGCTAAAGAACCACGCAGTCAGCGACGTCTATGAGCCGGGCTCCACATTCAAGCTCGTGACTTACTCCGCAGCCCTGGAACAAAATGTCACCCATCCCGATCAGATGATCGACTGCCAGGGAGGCAAGATCGAGCTTGCGGGCAGAATCATTCACGATAATCAAGGCGAACACTATCGGCGTGATTCCAGTCCACAAGGCGCTTGAAGAGTCGAGCGACGTGGCTGCCGTGAAACTGGCGTTGAGAGTCGGCCCGGACAAGTTCATCCAATACATTCACGATTTCGGTTTTGGCTCGCGTAGCGGAGTGGAGTTGCCCGGCGAGACCCGCGGGCTCCTTCGCCCCGTGCGCAAGTGGGGACCGTCGTCGATCGGTTCGATCGCCATTGGGCAGGAGGTCGCCGTCACGCCCCTGCAACTCGTGTCCATGGTTTCGACCATCGCAAATGGAGGCATCTATATGCCGCCCCACGTGCTCATGCCAGGGCAGGTGGATCGCAATGCCAAGCCAGTCAAGTCGCAGCCGTCGCCCTTCAAGTCCGGCGAAGACTTGCCCGACCCGCTGCCGCCCGGCGCGCATCGCGTCATCTCCCAGATGACCGCCGCGCAAATGCGCAAGATGATGGCAGGGGTGGTGCTCTATGGCTCGGGGAAACCAGCGCAGCTTAACGGCTACTCCGCTGGCGGCAAGACCGGGACCGCGCAAAAGATTGATCCGAGGACGCACCTTTATTCCAAGACCATGCACATTGCGTCGTTTGTTGGAATCGCGCCAGTCAATAACCCGGTCATCTCCATTGCCGTGATCATCGACAACCCTCAAAAAGGGCCGTCGTATTACGGCACCGCGGTTTCCGCGCCAGTGTTTGCCGAGGTGGCCCAGAATGTGCTCGAGTATCTGGGCGTGCCCCACGATACGCCTCTGGTCACGCAACCGGAGTTGGCCAAGCGACATGCAGGCCCGGAGATGGATGAAGATGCGCCTTCAGAAAATACCGGCGATCTCAATGCGCTCTTTGCGGAGGTCAACAACCTGCCCGCCGATGATCCGCTTCGCGGCACAGGAAACGGCCAACAGCCGGTGCCTTCAGCGGCGAATGAAGTAGCATCAGGCCCGGAGCAGCCACAGGCTGCGCCCAGACTGCTACCAGCTTTGCAACCGCCTGTAATTCCAGTGCATGTACCTGAGGCGAAAAAGGAGACGCCCCCAGACGAAGAGGCAGCAGTCGCTGCGCCCGAACCTCACGTTTCCAGCCACGGAGTCGTGGTGAGTGCCGCGAATCGGGTCGGCGTTCCTTCTTTCCTCGGGGAACCGCTTCGTGTGGCCGTTGAGACGGCCGGAACCGCCGGCTTGGCCCTGCAGATCGTGGGCAGCGGTATTGCCCGGGAGCAGGTCCCGGCGCCCGGAAGCATGGTGCCTCCCGGAACTGAGATCGTAGTCCGCTTCTCTCGCTGATCTTCCCTTACACTGTCACCCATGGGACGAGAAGCCACATGCCACTGCAAGTGGGGCAGCGGAAGAAGGTGACTGCAAGGTGCTGCTCGAAGGCCGTGAGCTCATCCTGCGTTCCGGACTGCGGCGCCGTGTCTCCTTTTCTGCTATGTCAGGCGTTCTGGCCCGCGGCAACAATCTCGTCTTCAGCGTGGGCCAGGATCACGTGGAACTGGGTCTCGGTCCGGAGGCAGCTCGAGCGATGGGCCAAAGCCATGCAGAACCCCGCCTCCCAGTCTCGCCGGCAAACTGGGAATCTCCCGCACGACAAGAGTCTCCGTCATCGGCAAGGTCGAATGCGAAGAGCTAAAGGAAGCGCTTTCTGAAGCGACTCCCGCCACCGCAAAAGACGTGGACCTTGTGCTGCTTTGTGTCAATTCACAATCTGAACTACAGCAACAGCTTGCAGCCTGGACCTACACTTCTCCTTTATGGATCGTCTACCCCAAAGGGACGAAGAGCGAGGTTAAGGAATCGGATTTGCGGCATCTTCTTCGGAGTCTTGGGTTCGTCGACACCAAAGTAGCGTCGGTGTCGGCGCGGCTTACCGCGCTTCGCTTCGTTCAGCGCAAAAGCGACAGCAAAGCGTGAGCGGCCCCTGGATCTTGACAGCCTTTTGCGCGGTGTTGATCTCGTTCGGCGTGCCGGTGGCAACCCGGATGTCACGGGCGTCGAGTATGATTCGCGTCGCGTGCACGATGGCTCCCTCTTTGTCGCTTTTCGCGGGGGCACCACCGATGGCAATCGCTACCTGCCGCAGGCCGTCGCCCAAGGCGCTCGATCCATCGTGACGGATTCCCCCGCCGGTTTTGCTGCCGCGACAGCGCACCCGGGTGTTGCTGTGGCGGCAGTAATCCATGGCCGGCGCGCCCTCGCGGCCATCGCGCAAAACTTTTTCGCTCACCCGCAAGCGCAGCTCAAACTGAGCGGCGTCACCGGAACCAACGGCAAGACAACGACGGCATTTCTTCTCGAAGCCATGCTGCGCAACTGCGGGCGCAAAACCGTCCTCGCCGGCACCATCGAGTATCACGCTGCAGGCAGAGTGTTTCCCGCGCCTCACACCACTCCCGAATCGCGCGATCTGCTGGAGTTGTTTCGCGAAGGCGTAGACGGCGGCGCAACCGAGGCCGTCATGGAGGTCTCCTCGCACGCCCTCGACCAGGAACGCATTGCCGGCCTGCTTTTTGACGTGGCTATTTTCACCAACCTCACTCGTGATCATCTGGACTACCACGGCACCATGGAGAACTACTTCGCCGCCAAGTCGAAATTATTCGATGGCTCCCTGGGAACTCCGCCGCGGGTCGCGATTGTCAATCAAGATGATGGCTACGGGGTCACCCTGAAGTCCCGCGCGCGAAGCCCGCTCATCTATACCTATGGGTTGCAGCAGGGAGACTTCCACGCCGAGCGGCTGCAGATGGAACCGTCCGGCATGCGCTTCACCATGGTCACGCCCTGCGGGGAAGTGCCCGTTGCTACCCGCTTAACCGGAGGGGTAAATGTTTATAACCTGTTGGCTGCCGGCGGCGGCAGCGTTGGCTCGCGGTCTCACTCTCGACCAGGTCGCGCAAGGCGCAGCCTCGCTGGAATTTGTGCCTGGCCGCTTTCAGTCGGTCGATTGCGGGCAGGACTTTGCCGTGGTCGTCGATTACGCCCACACCGACGACGCCCTGCGCAATATCATCGCAGTAGCCCGCGAGTTCGTGAGCGCGCGAGGCGGGCGAGTGATCACCATGTTCGGCTGCGGCGGCGATCGTGATCGAACCAAACGTCCCCTGATGGGCCGAGCAGCCGCCGACGGGAAGTGACGTCGTGGTGCTCACCTCCGACAATCCAAGAGGAGAAAATCCGTTGGCCATCATCGACGAAGTCCTTCCCGGTCTCACCGGAGCTTCCGCCCCGGTCATCGTCGAGCCCGATCGTCATCACGCGATTGAAGTGGCCATTGCCCAGGCGCGGCCGGGGGATCTGGTGCTTCTGGCCGGCAAAGGACATGAAAAAACCCAAACCATCGGCGGCCGGGTGATACCGTTCGATGATGTAGCCATCGCGCAGCAGGTCCTGCGCGGCAGGGAACCAAGCCAATGAAGCTGCAACTACAAGACATTGCCGGGTACATGGGAGCCGAGCTCAGGTCGCGGGAGGGCGACTCTTTGCAGCAACCGGCAACGGGATACTCCATCGACACGCGCTCCCTCTCATCGGGAGACCTGTTCTTTGCCGTACGCGGAGAACGCTACGATGCTCATGACTTTGTCGCCACGGCGTTTCAGCGGGGCGCGCGTGCCGCGGTCGTCGCCCGCAACAAGGTCACCGAACTGCTTGATGTGGCGCATACCCATACCCTGCTGATTGTGGACGATCCGCTCATCGCCCTGCAGACGTTGGCCGCCGCCGTGCGCAGGCATTGGAACAAGCGCGTCGTCGGGATCACGGGCAGCGCCGGTAAGACCACGACCAAGGAGGCGGTGGCGGCCGTTCTGGGCGCACGCTTCGCCGTTCTCAAGTCACAAGGAAACCTCAACAACGAATACGGCATGCCGCTGCAGCTGCTCAAACTCGAGCCCGAACATGAGATTGCCGTGATCGAAATGGGCATGTCGCACACCGGCGAAATCGCGGCCCTGGCCCGTATCGCCCACCCTGATTGGGGAGTCGTGACCAACGTTGGTAGCGCGCACGCGCAAAACTTCCCCGACAGTATCGCGGGCATTGCACGCGCCAAATATGAACTGGTGCAGAGCCTTCCGGCATCCGGTGTTGCCATCCTTAATTGTGACGATCCCTACGTCGGCCAGTTCGGGCGCGACTTTCACGGGCGTTCTGTTTATTTCGGTATGGGGCCCTGCGCCGATCCGCGCGCCTCCGATATTGAGGAGCTGGGCGCTGAGGGGATGCGCTTTCAAGTCACCGCCGGCGAAACCCAGGCCACCGTCACCTTACCGCTGCTTGGCCGGCACAACATTTGGAACGCGATGGCTGCCATCGCAGCCGGGTTGGAAGCAGGAATCCCCCTTGCCGAGTGTGCCGTTGCGGTAGGCCGGCTCCGGCCTCCGGACAAGCGGGGCGAGGTCCTGCGCATTGGCGACGCTACGGTGATCAATGACTGCTACAACTCCAATCCGGAAGCGCTCAAGTCGATGATCGCAACCCTTGCCGCCATGCCGGCCAAGCGCCGCATCCTGGTCGCCGGAGAAATGTTAGAACTGGGGCCGGAGTCTGTCCGGTTGCACCGCGAATGTGGGAAGGCCGCCGCCGAAGCGGGCATTGACCTGGTGGTAGGCGTGCGCGGAAACGCGCAACAAATCGTCGAAGGTGCGCGCGAAGCCGGAGCACTGGCCATCTTTCTTCCCACGCCGCTTGAAGCCGGCGAGTGGCTGAAAGCCGAGCTAAGACCCGGCGACGCCGCATTGCTCAAAGCCTCCCGCGGCGTAGGCCTGGAGCAAGCACTCCGCGTTCTCCAGGAATAGATCCTTGCTCCCAATTCACGCGTTCAGTCGAAGGGACGTCTTGAATTGGTCTGCAGCTTCTGCGCGATTTCGACTCAAAATACGGTCGAGATGAACTGCGCTCCTCGTTCGCTTTGTCTCTCCCTATTGGCGACGCCGAGGAATAAGCCTGGCACGGTCCGATCCGACCCATGCAAGGTCCTAATAGGCGATAACAAAGCGCCCTCCCTTCGCTAATTGCATCTCTGAACTCACACGTTCCCTTATTAGTGCCGTGATCCATTTTCGCTAAGCGTGGGATACCACGACTGTTCGTCAACCATTCCGGCGGTGCAGAAGGAAGATCAGGTTCACACCCATCCCACCCACACTAGTTTCCCCTATGGTTCGCGCTGAAATGCAACAGAGACATGGCTGAGAACACTTGTAAGATAGCCACGAGTATCCTTGTGCGGATAGCGGAGGAAGTTTGCTTTACTGGCTCCTTTATCAAAAACTTTTTCCCTACTTCAGACCCTTCCGCATCTTCCGGTATCTGACGTTCCGCACTGCTTTCGCCAGTCTCACCGCGATGCTCATCGCCTTGCTTATCGGTCCCTTCGTCATCGACAAGCTGCGCGAATTTCAAATCGGCCAATACGTCCGCGAAGACGGTCCCAAGGACCACCTCAAAAAAGCCGGAACCCCCACCATGGGCGGGGTTCTTATCTGTATCGCCATCCTTTTGCCCACGCTGCTGTGGAGCGACTTGTCCAATCCTTTCGTCTGGTTGGTCATGTGCGCCACCCTGGCCTTTGGAGCCATCGGATTCGCCGACGATTACATCAAGGTCATCCAGCGGCGGAGCCTGGGTCTGACTGCGAAGCAGAAGATGGGATTGCAGATCGTCACCGCAGTAGCCTTTGCCATCGTGTTGTTAGCTCTGCGCAACGACGGAACCTACTCCACGCACCTGATGGTTCCGTTTCTCAAGCGCTTCCGCCCCGATCTCTCCATACACGCGCTCGGTGCGATCCCCCATCTCGGTCTCCTGGCATTTGTGCCCTTTGTGGTCTTCGTCACCCTGATCATCGTGGGATCCAGCAACGCCGTGAATCTTACCGACGGACTGGACGGATTGGCCATCGGTTGCACCATCATCGCCGCCGCGGCTCTCACCGTGCTTACCTACGTCAGCGGAAACGCTGTCTTTTCCGACTACCTTGAGTTGCAGCGCATGCCCATGGTCAGCGAAGTCACGGTGTTTTGCGGGACCATGGTGGGCGCCAGCATCGGCTTTCTCTGGTACAACGCTCATCCGGCCGAGGTGTTCATGGGTGACGTGGGTTCGCTCGCCCTGGGCGGAGCCATCGGCGCCGTCTCGGTGGTCATCAAGCAGGAACTGCTGCTGCCGTTTATTGGGGGAGTTTTCGTTCTGGAGGCGATCAGCGTCATACTACAAGTAGGCAGCTACAAACTGCGCAAGAAGCGTATCTTTAAGATGGCTCCGCTGCATCATCACTTCGAGTTGATGGGCTGGTCGGAGTCAAAAGTCATCGTGCGTTTTTGGATCGCCGCGTTGGTGTTTGCCCTTTTGGCGCTCACCACCCTGAAACTACGTTAACGAACCAACCTTATCGATGGACCGCTGGATGGAATTAAAAGGCAAGAAAGTATTGGTTGTTGGCCTCGGCAAATCAGGCCTCGCCGCCGCGCTCTTTTTGCGCCGCCGCGGCGCTCAGGTAACCGTCTCTGATTTGCGCAGCGCCCAGGCGCTCAGCAAAGAGATTCCCTCCTTAATGGAGGCCGGAATCTCAGTCGAAGCCGGCGGTCATGGACTGCTGACCTTTCGCCGCCAGGATCTCATCGTCGTTTCACCGGGTGTGCCCTTGTCCACCCCGGAACTGGTCCAGGTCCGCAACCTGGGCCTGCCCATCATCGGCGAACTCGAACTCGCGGCCCGTTTCCTGAAAGGAAACGTGCTGGCGATCACCGGTTCCAATGGAAAGACCACCACCACCACCCTGTGCGGGGATATCTTCGCCGCCGGTGGGCTCAAAACCGCAGTCGCCGGCAATATCGGCTTGCCCGTCATCGAAGTGGTCGATCAGAGTGCTGACGGCGCCTGGTCCGTACTCGAAGTTTCCAGCTTTCAATTGGAAACCACCGAGAGCTTTCATCCCCGGGTAGCCGTGATCCTGAACATTACCCCCGACCACCTGGACCGGCATGGCACTTTCGAAACCTATGTCGCCATGAAGGAAAAGATATTCGCGAACCAGGGCCCGGCAGACTTTCTCATCCTCAACGGCGATGACCCGGTCGTCCAGCAGGCAGCGAGCCGCACCAAGTCGCAGGTCCTATGGTTCAGCCGCAGCAAAATTGTTCGCCGCGGAACCTTCCTCATGGGCGGCATGGTGATGTTCCGCCCCTCGGAAGAAGCCAAGCCGATACCGGTTCTGCCCCTGGCCGATATTCCGCTCAAGGGCGAGCACAATATCGAAAACGTCCTGGCAGCGGTCTGCGCGGCCTGCGTCGTGGATATTCCGGCCGAGGTGGTCGCTCGTACCGTCGCCGCTTTTCAAGCAGTCGAGCATCGCCTCGAATTTGTTGCTTCCATTCACGGTGTCGAATACTACAACGACTCCAAGGCCACGAATGTCGACGCCACGGCGAAAGCAATTGCCTCCTTTCCGGGCAATATCCACCTGATCCTAGGCGGCAAGGACAAGAACTCCGACTACACCCAACTCAACGCCTTGCTACGCGCGCGGGTGAAAGCGGCCTACACCATCGGTTCGGCCGCGGAGAAGATCGAAGGTCAGATCGCCGGGGCCACCACAGTGATCCATTCGGGCACCCTTGAAGCCGCGGTCGACCAGGCCGCCAACCAGGCGGTCGCCGGAGACGTGGTGCTTCTCGCTCCGGCTTGCTCCAGCTTCGACCAATTCGAAAATTACGAGCAGCGGGGCAAAGTCTTCAAGCAGTCGGTCATGGCCAGGCACCGGGCCAACGAAACAGCCAACGAGGGAACGAACCAAGGGGCGGGCGTATGGCAAAGCGCGTAGGGGTCGACAAGTGGCTCTTCGGCGTGACTGTCCTGCTCGTCTTCATCGGCTTGCTGATGGTGTTCAGCGCGTCCGCGGTCATGGCTCAGGACCGCTATGGCACGCCGTACACTTTTGTCCGCTCACAAGCGGTCGCGGCAGTACTCGGCTTGATCGCCATGATCGTGGTCATGCGCATTGACTACCGCAGGTTCAACCGTCCCATCGTCGTATTTCCCGCAGTGGCCGTCACCACCCTGTTGCTGCTGGGTGTATTTCTCCTGCGGGACTCGCACAACACCCATCGCTGGATCCGTTTTCCCGGGGCTTTCTCCTTCCAGCCCTCCGAGATTGCCAAACCGGTACTAGTCCTGTTCTTAGCCTGGTTTTTGCAGGATAAGCTGCAGTCCATCCGCGACTGGCGCAACACCCTTGTGCCCGCGGCTTTACCCAGCCTGGTATTTCTGCTGCTCATCGTTAAGGAACCGGACCTCGGCACCGCCCTGGTGTGCGCGGCCGTTACCGCCTTGATGTTCTACTTGGCTGGCGCGGAAACAAAATACTTCGGCTATGCCGCACTCGCCGCTGCTCCTGTGCTGTATTTCCTGCTCTTCCGTGTGCCCTGGCGGAGGGCGCGCATGCTGGCCTTCATGAATCCGGAATCGGATCCGCAAGGCTCCGGCTTCCACACCATCCAGTCGTTGATTGCGGTGGGCACCGGCGGACTGCATGGCCTCGGCTTTATGGAAGGCCGCCAGAAGCTGTTCTATCTGCCCCAGCCGCATACTGACTTCATCTTTGCCAACATCGCGGAAGAACTCGGGCTCATCGGGGCGTTAGCCATCATTGCTCTGTTTGTCGCCCTGGGGTATCGCGGACTGCGCGCGGCGAGCCTGTCGAAAGACGTATTCGCGCGCTTTCTTGCTTTTGGCATTACGGCGACCATCCTGATCCAGGCGTTCTTCAACATCAGCGTGGTGCTCGCACTGGTCCCGACCAAGGGAATCACGCTGCCGTTTATCTCTTCCGGCGGTACGTCTCTGTTCATCACCCTGGCCAGTGTTGGGGTTCTGCTAAGCCTCACCCGGGAGATTGACTGACGGGCATGCGGGTCATGATTGCCGGGGGCGGCACGGGCGGCCATGTGATCCCGGCGCTGGCGATTGCCGGTGCGCTTAAGTCTGCCTACGCCGCGGAGGTCTGCTTCATCGGCACCTCGAGAGGCATGGAAACCCGCTTGGTGCCCCAGGCCGGTTATGCGCTCGAACTGATCGACGTTGGCCAACTCAACCGGGTCAGCCTGGCTACCAAGCTCAAAACCTTAGTCGCGTTGCCGCGCGGCATCCTGCACTGCCTCGGCCTTTTACGCAGATGGCGGCCCCAGGCGGTTATCGGGGTAGGCGGTTACGCATCCGGACCGGCGATGCTGGCGGCCCTCATCCTCCGCGTACCGACTTTGGCCTTCGAGCCAAATGCCGTCCCGGGAATGGCCAATCGGCTGATTGGCAAGCGCATTCGCGCCGCCGCAGTGAACTTTGCTCCTACCCAGGCCTATTTTCGCAATGCGGAAGTCACCGGGATTCCCGTACGCGGTGAATTCTTCGCCCTTGCGCCCCGGTCGCCGCAAAGCGCCCCGCGCTTGTTGGTCATGGGGGGAAGCCAGGGCGCGCGTGCATTGAACCAGAAGCTGCCGCTGATCGCCAAAGCGCTTCTGGACGCCGTGCCCGGTCTCACCATCCTGCACCAGGCGGGAGCCCGACACGCCGAAACCACTGAAGCAGCCTACGCCGACAGTGGAGCCCCCGCGGACCGCTGGAAAGTCCAGGCATTTCTCGAGGACATGCCCGCCCAGTTCGCGGCCTCAGATCTCATCCTCGCCCGCAGCGGAGCCAGTACGGTGGCGGAACTCGCCGCCAGTGGCAAACCTTCTCTGCTGGTGCCCTTTCCTCAGGCCGCCGACGATCACCAACGAAAGAATGCCGAGGTGCTGGTTGAAGGAGGAGCGGCCGTCATGTTGCTGGAGCAGGATATGACAGAAGCCAGCCTGCTGGCCGCACTCACCGGACTGTTCAGCGATCCGGCGAAGCTGCAAGCCATGGCAGCCAGCGCCCGCGGTTTTGCCCACCCCCAGGCCGCCGCCCGCATCGCACAGATGGTCGCCACCCTCGCATCTTGAAGAGCACGTGGGTCTCGCCGGAAGTGCGAAAATTGCCTGATTCTACAGAACGCTCATCATTCAAATGAGTCCCGCAGGGACGGCTGAACTTAGCCCAGGACGCAGTCCTGGGCTATTACACGCCCCGAAAAGTCCCGTAGGGACGACTGAATAAGTAACTCCAGCGCTCGACCGCTGGTCTATGGAAGGGCCCCTTCACAGCTGGACCCCTTTTCAGGGACCGCCACGTCTGGGCCTGGGTTGCCCAGGGGTAAGACAATCGGCTTAGCCAAACAAAAATACGACCATGACCCCTGAAATCTCATCTTAGCTGCAGACAAGCTGGAACTCAGCGGGATGGACCGACCATGTCTACGGTGAGTGAAATACTGCAACGCGCGCGCCTTGAGCAGGGGATTGACTTAGCCACAGTCGCTGCACGCACAAGAATCAAGACCAGGTACCTGCAAGCCATCGAAGGCGGCGATCGCAAGAGTCTGCCAGGTGAATTCTTTTACAAGAGTTTCGTCCATCAGTACGCCACATTCTTAGGGGTGGACACGAGAGCGATCGACGCTGAAGTCGATCGCGAGTCAGGCACGGATGCTCTAGTGTCAGCGCCCCCGGCACTCGTACAAAGAGAAGGGAAGCCGCCGTCAGGGATCGCGTCGAAATATCTTTCTTACGGAGCCCTCGTCCTCCTGCTGGTAGCTTGCTGGGGAGTCGATAATTGGTGGCACAAGAACGGAGCGCCGCCAGAGCAGAGCACCATAAGTCAGAAATCATCAAGCCTGCCCACTGAGCGTGTTTCCCCCACTCCCGCATCCCAGGTTGCGGATAGACCCGCCGAGAATGCGACTGTGCTTAGCCCCAGAGTCGAGCTTGCGTTGACGGCAACCGAAGAAACCTGGCTGTCCGGTCTCTTCGGATGGCGCTCCAGTCTTTTCCGGCCTCCTTGAAGCCAATCAGACAAAAACGATCGAAGGCAACGACGCAAAGTTGCGGGTTGGCAACGCAGCCGGCCTGGAAGTCCGATTAAATGGCAAGCCACTGGGCCCACTCGGCGCCCACGGTCAAGTTCGTGAACTGGACTTCCCGTCCGACAAGTTCCAATCTGCCTCCTCGCCCAGTGTGAGCGAGTAAGAGATCTGGCGAATTGTGCCAGATACCGTGACTGATCTTCCGTTCCGGCCTTTTGTAGCCGCCGCTATTCCTTTTAGGGTACGTCCGTCATCCCTACCGGCAATTTTTTCCGGTTTCAGCGAAACGCTTTGACCCCTCGGCTCACTACTCGCTCGAGAAAGACGGCCTGTCAGTACATCGCAGTGGCTTGCCGTTAAGACAGTTGGGTTCCCATGACAACTAGCCAGAGAATCTCGGCCTGGGTGCAATACAGTTACTTCCTGCGCTTTAGCATCCTCTCCTGGCTCTTTCTACCGATACTCGTTCTGCTCGATCACTTTGGCTACACTACGGCGATCACCCGGGCATTCATGGCGCCGGATAGCGCCTGGCAAGCCTTTCATATCGCCTTCTTTGTGGTGTCCCTGCAGATGGCGGTGCTGGTCACGGCACGCAATTCCTGCATGAACGGGGCTGATCGCTTCCAGTCTCCGCCGCCTCCCTCGCTTGGCTGGCTCTTCGGCAGCAGCAAGCCCCGGGCGGTTTGGTGGTCGCTCGCGCTGGCCCACGTACCCACGCTGATCACGCTTAGTTACGTGGCGCATATCGCCCGGATCGAGGGTGAATCGGCCTTCCCCTTCTTCTTTCACTACCACTCCTCCGGGCTTATCTGGCTCTACTTCGGCATCGGCATCCTGGCGGCCCTGGTTTTTTGGTATGCGGTCTCGCTGTTCTATCACTGGACCTACACCGAGCCACTAGGGAACGATTGCGAATCCACGGGCGCGAAACCTCTCATCTTCCCGCAGAAGTTCTTCGGCGATCTCGACTGCGCTCCCCGGCCCATGCTCGCCCACGTGTTGGAGCGGCCCCTGTTCCGGCTGGCGCGCATTACCTATCCCGGCTTTGCTCCCGGGCCCGATGGTCCGCTATGGGAACTACACTTTCTGGCTTTCATTTCGCTGGTGGGTTTCCTGCTGCTGTACTTTTTCCTATATCCCCTCACCGCCCCTGTTCCCCGTGAGGGACCTCTGCGGGTAGGAAAGATCATCGCCTGTCTCATCGCTCTTCTTTTCATCGCCGGGGTGGCCTTCACGCCCACGCGCGGCCGTAGCAAATGGGCCACGCCCGTCAAGTATTTCTTCGTCACGATCGCGATTCTTCTCGCCGCGGTCTTCTGCCTGAGTGCCTCTCAATTCATGAGCTGGACGGGAACCGAACGGCATCTGCCCGTTCTGGCCAGCATCGTCATCCTGTGGTCATTCATGTTGTGGGTTTTCGCCGGGCTCGCCTTCCTGCTCGACCGCTATCGCGTCCCAGTGTTTACCGCGCTGCTAGTGATGATCTTCTTCCCCAAATTCATGCACTGGACTTATGGCGAGCACTACTTCCTCGCCGAGGAACGAATCAACACCGGCGTCATTCCTCCCTCTCCGGATCAGGCGATGCAGATCCGCACCCACGACCCCAGCGAACCCCTGGTGGTCATCACCGCCACCGGCGGAGGCATCCACGCCGCGGCCTGGACCACCGAAATTCTCGGCCGCCTGGAACAGAGCTTTGACGGCGACCCGTCACTGCATGCTCCGTTCCCGGGCGCCGAATCGTATCACTTCCATGATCATGTCTTGCTGGCGAGCGGAGTCTCCGGCGGCAGCGTGGGCCTGATGTCTTACCTGCTCGAATACACGGCGCAGAAGCCCTTCGATCACGACCATCTTCCCGCCGCCACGGCCCGCATGACCAACGCTGCTGCCTGTTCCAGCATCGAGGATGTTGCCTGGGGTCTTGAGTACTATGACTTCGTTCGCCTTCTCGCGAATGTGTGGTACTCCTTTGATCATCTGGCGCCGGACCGCAATTGGGCGCTCACCAAAGCGTTCAATCGCAACCTCCATCACCCTCTCTGCCGAACCGACGACCAAAGCCTTCCCGGTCTCTCGCCGCTCACGCTCGACGGTGAACACCTCACCCTGGGCAAGGGTGCTGAACTGCTCCGGGCAGACAAGCTCCCCGCCTTTACGCTCAACACCACGGCGGTGGAGACCGGCGGCCGTTTTCTGCTGTCGAATTACCAGATTCCCAGGAACTATATCCCGTACAGCGACTTGCTTCCGTCCGAGTCTTTCCTGCAAGCGTATGGCGAGCCTTGTGCGGATAGTCCACTGCATAAGGGATATAGTTATGCCGATTTGCCGATCGCCACGGCCGCCCGTTTGTCGGCTACGTTCCCCTTTGTCTCGTCTGCCTCGCGCGTACCGGCCCAATTTGCTCCGCACGCCTACCACTTTGTTGACGGAGGCTACTACGACAATGACGGCACCGCTTCGGCCATCGAGTTCCTCAGTTCTGCGCTGACGAAACCTGCCGCTAAGGGCCCGCAGGATCCTTGCTTCCAATCAAGTTCGGCAGGTCTTTCACAAGCTCAGCCACAAAAGCAGGGAACTGCGCAGCCAGGCAACTTACCGGCGCCTCCGTTAGCTATTCTGCTGGTTGAAATCCGCAATGGCGACGATCTCGACCCACTCAGCAACGTGGACGATTACAATTTCCAGATTCATCCCAAGGATAAGCATGCCTGGACCGCGATTTCACAGCTGACGGCGCCCCCGGGGGCGCTTTGGAAAGCCGGCCATGAGAGCGTCACCCGGCGCAATCGGCTAGGCCTGTGCCTGCTCGAAACCACGTATCTCGATAAACTCGTCATCCATCATGTGGTCTTCAACTATGGCTCGGCGCCGGCGAATCCCGAGTCCAAAAACCCCAGCGACGAAATTGAACCGCTCAATTGGCATCTCACGGCAGGGGAACGCAAGGAGATCACGGACAGGGCGGGCGACGGCGCCACGGATGCCGCCATCAAAAACGCCCGGGATTGGGTCCGCACCATGCTCAACCGCGAATCGGCGAACGGGCTTCGCCTGCCGGTAGCAGCTGATGAAAACGAGGCCTGCCGCATCGCTTACGTGCGGGCCAAGCCGTAACCTCCATGTGAACAGAGGCAGAACCCATGCGTTCTAGTCGAAGAAGTCGCGATCCTCTTCCGCAAGGTGCGCCTTTGCTTGTGGAACACGGAAGGTGATGCCGAGGCCCGGCTTGTCCCAGACATCGATCAAGCCATTCTTGACGATCGGATCCGGCAAGCCATCCACGATGTCATACCACCATTCGGGATCGCCCTTGGCGTATTCGAAAGCTATATAGTTCTGCGGCAGCACCGCGCCCATATGCACCTGCGCGGCGACGCCGAATAGCCCATCGAAAATTCCGTGCGGAGCTACCAGTATGCCGTGGAGATCGGCATACTCGGCGATCCACTTCAACTCGGCGATCCCTCCCACATCCTCTGGATCCGGCCCCAGCACGTTCACCGCCTGGGTCTCGATCAGTTCCATGCAGTTCTCCCGCAGGTAGAGTTCCTCCCCGGTGTGGATCGGTGTTGACGTGCTATCGGTCACTTGTTTGAAGACCTGCGGTTTTGGGTAAGGCTCATAGTCGCCGGTGATCAGGTCTTCGAGCCAGGCAATGTGCAGCGGTTCCACCGCGCGCGCGAAGCGGATGGCGTCCTTGACCACCCAGCCCGGCCCGCAGTCGAACGCCAGGCCGATATCACTGCCGAGGGCTTTCCTCGCTGCTTCGGCGCAGGCGATGCAATTGTCGATGCCGCGTTCGGTCATCAGCCCGCGATCCATGTAAGGCGCCGCGTGTCCATGCCATTGCTGCCCATACCAGGTGTTCGGGATGGACGTCATCATGGGCGTATTGTGGAAGCCGATAGGCATCTTGACCAGGGTGTAGCCTTCTTTGGCGTCCTTCATTTTGGCGGCGAACTCGCCATACTCCTGCGGTGTGCGCGGCATCGTCATGGTGGCGCCGATATTGTTCTCGGTGTTCCCGTAGGGCCGGACGCGGTCGCGAATCTTTCCGCCTAGCATCTTATGGACTGGCAAGCCGGCCGCTTGTCCGGCGATATCCCACAGTGCAATTTCGATGGCGCTGATGGCCGCACCCCAGGGCTTCATGGCGCCGATGCGGCGAATCTTCAACATGATGGCGGCAACGTTGGTGGGGTCCTCGCCGACAAGATAGCTTTTGTAAAAAAGGACCATCGGTTTGAGATACGGCTTGGCAGATTCGGCCTGCCCGTAACCGGAAATTCCCTGATCGGTGACGATGCGCACGGTCGGATTGCGGCCGATGATAGCGCACTTGAGGTCTGTAATCTTGATGGGTGCGTTTGCCTTCGCGGCTGCGCGGGGAACGATCGGTGCGGCGCTGGCCCGGCGGCCAAGCATCGTGGCTCCTGCTAATCCGGAGAGTGATCCCAGAAATCCTCTTCGCGTGCTGTTGCTCATTGTTTTTTCTCTCCTAAAATTTCATGCTGAGCTGAATTAGAAATCATTATGATGCTCGCAAGCCGCCCTTGAGGGCCCGCCTCGCCTCCAAATCGGATCGGAACCGTTTCCCAATCCGGATACAACTTTCCGGCCATGAGGCGCGCCCGGCGGATGCCGAAAGACCGAGTAGCAGTTTGCTAACGCTCCCGGTCTGGTTTCCGGAGTGAAGATAGGTGGCACAGTGAATCCAGCGGACATTCTCATCGTGGATGACGATCCCGACATGCTGCAAGCCCTGCAGATACGTCTCAAAGCGAACGGCTACGCTGTTCATTGTGCTGAGGACGGAATCGGGGCTATTTCGGAAGCACGCAAACATGCTCCAGACCTGATCGTGCTGGATCTCGGCATACCGGCCGGGGATGGGTTCGTTGTTCTGGATGCCTTGAGAACGAACATCCATCTCTCGTCCGTCCCGGTCATCGTCTTATCCGGGCGCGACCGCAGAGCCAACGAAGAACGTGTTCTCAATGCAGGGGCGAAAGCCTTCTTGCAAAAGCCAGTCCAGAGTCATGAATTCCTGGCGGCAATTCGCCAGGCGCTCGGGGACACACATCAGAGACCAGGACTGTTATATGACTGAGAGCATAGCGGCTCGTAGTTAAAGAAGTCCCGAAGAGCTTGCCGAACGGGGACCCCTGAACGTCAGACTTGTCCAAGCAGCCGTCTTCTAGCAACCGTTGCTCTTTCCCTTGTCATCCCGACCGGAGCGGAGGGACCTGCGGTTCAACGGACCACGACTGGAAACGCGGCAATTCGAGATTTCTTTTTCCGCTCATTTCTCAAGCAGCACACGAGCCCGGTGCACCACAAAAGAGAACGGCTGGCAAACATCGCCAGCCGTTCTCGTCGATCAGTCTAGAGACTTACCGGTGTCCACCACCGCCGTGGCCACCGCCACCGCCGCCATGGAATCCGCCGCCACCGCCACCGCCGTGGAAGCCACCACCACCGAAGCTGCCGCCGCCGCCGTGGAATCCGCCACCGCTGTTTCCGCCGTGGAATCCGCCTGCTGCGCCTACATTACCGCCGTGGAATCCGCTCGTCCCGCCTGCGAACGAGTGGCCACCGCCGGCATAGCCAGACGGTCCGTGGTTAAAAGTGTTACCAGTCCGGGCGTACCCAACTCCACCGTGATAACCGTCGCCGCCGCGATAGCCGTTGTTGTATCCGGTGTGGCCGTAGTATCCACCGTGACCATAGTAGCCGCCACGGCCGTAGTAGCCACCGCGACCCCAGTACCCGTGATACCAGGGGCCGGCGCCGATGAACAGCCCGCCTACGAACCAGCTAGGACCGTAGTAGCCGTAGGGTGCGCAAGCGTAAGGATAATAGTTGTAGTAACCCCACGAGCAAACCGGAGCGGGATAGCCATAGTCACCGTACCCATAGCCGTCGCCAACCCCTATCCCTACACCGATTTGTGCGTTAGCCGGAGTAGACATCAACGCTGCGGGAATCAGCGCGCCGAGCAGCAGAAAATATCTGAGAAACTTCATTTGGTCCTCCGCGCCAAGGCATCATGCATTGCGTAACCACCGCTTTGGCGATACTTCGAGCGCCCTGGGTTAGCTTCGGGCGCCTACTACATCAAACAATACTTGCTGAAAAAAGTTGCGGCCGTTTACAGCGCCTGGCAAGCCAATTGCCTTTACACTGAACGGTTGCTACATATTAGATGCCCCTTCCCGCAAAGGGGAAGCGGAACCTGCGACTACGAGAGTCGGTGAAAGTGAGCACCACCCCCCTTCCTCCCCCAGCTATGTTTGCCAAAGCGCAACGTGTTCATTTCATTGGGATTGGCGGTATCGGTATGAGCGGTATCGCGGAAATCCTGCTCAACCTAGGTTATGCCGTCTCCGGCTCCGATCTGCGCCAATCGAGCATTACCGACCGCCTCGTAGGCCTCGGGGCGACGGTCTTTGCCGGCCATGCCGCTGCCAATGTGGTGGGTTCTGGGGTGGTGGTGACCAGTTCTGCCGTAAACGAGCAGAACCCGGAAGTGGTGGAAGCCAGGCAACGCAAGATCCCGGTAATCCAGCGGGCGGAGATGCTGGCGGAGCTCATGCGGCTGAAATATGGCATCGCGGTGGCTGGGATGCATGGCAAGACCACGACTACCTCGATGATCGCCACGGTGCTGGCCGCGGGTGGGCTGGACCCCACGGTGGTGGTCGGCGGCCGGGTGGATGCGCTGGGTTCCAATGCCCGCCTGGGCAAGTCGCAATACCTGGTTGCCGAGGCGGACGAAAGTGACCGGTCCTTCCTGAAGCTTTCGCCAATCCTTTCCGTGGTCACCAACCTCGATCGGGAACACATGGACTGCTACCGCGACATGGAAGACGTGGAGTCGGCGTTCCTCGAGTTCATGGAGCGGGTTCCTTTTTACGGAGCCTGCACGGCATGCATCGATAACCCACAGCTCGCGGCGCTACTGCCTCGGGTGCGCAGGCGGGTGTTTACGTACGGGATGTCTCCCCAGGCCGATTATGTGGTGCGCGCGCTGCCCGCCGCCGAAGGGGTACGCTCCCGGTTTGAAGTGGCGGCCGATGGCGTTGTCCTCGGGCCTTTTGCTCTCAGCGTACCCGGCCGCCACAACGTGCTCAATGCAACCGCCGCGGTGGCGATTGGCACTCAGCTTGAAGTGCCCGGCGAAGAGATTGCGCAGGCGCTGCGTACGTTTCGCGGAGTGGATCGGCGGTTCCAATTGAAAGGATGTGCTCGTGGGGTGAATGTAGTCGATGACTACGGCCACCATCCGACGGAAATACGCGCCACGTTAAGCGCGGCGCGGGAGTCGGGTTACCACCGCGTTCATGTGATTTTTCAGCCCCACCGGTATACCCGCACGCGGGACCTGATGGCCGAGTTCGCCACTGCATTCGACGACGCCGACAGTGCCCAGGTGCTGGATATTTACGCCGCCAGCGAAGACCCCATCGCCGGCGTTGATTCTAAGGCTTTGGTGAAGGCTATCGGGCGTAAAGAAGTCCAATACGCATCTTCGTTCGAAGAAGCCGTAAGCCGATCCGTAGCCCAAGCCAGTGAGGGCGACGTCATCCTGACCCTGGGCGCGGGAAGCGTATCGCAGGCCTCGAGCATGGTCTTAGAAGCTCTGGCAAAGCTTGACAAACCCCGGAGCTAACAACCCCCGAGCTAAAGGTCTCAAAGCTCGACGGGTACTTCAACCTTCAGGTGAGGGACGGGTGCCCAACGTTCGCCCAAGCGTACGTGGGCCGAAAACGACCTCTTCGAACGCTCTTACTTAATCACCCACAAATGCTCGCTAAAGACCCGCATACCAGTCGTAACCGAGTTTGGTCCAATAATCATCAGGCTGTTGATCGGTATAGGCAATCAGCCCGATCCGCTTGATCTGCTTGTATCCGTACTTGGTCGGGGCATGCAACCGCAACGGCGCGCCATGATACTGGGTGAGCGGGCTGCCACCCATTTCCGTTACCAGCAGCGTTTGCGGATGCAGGCAAACGTTCATATCGTAACCGACATAGTAGTCGCCGTTCGGCGTCTCCATATACACGTAGCGGGGAAGCCGGCCATCGGGGCGCCTTTCCGGCGGATACGCCGCAATCAGATCCGCCATGCGCACTCCACCCCAGTGCACGATCTGGCTCCATCCCTCGATGCATTTGAATTGCGTAACCATCTCGTGCTTCGGCAGTTTGACGATATCGTCCATGGTGAGCAACAAACCGGGCGTACCCGGACTCAGCGTAGAACGGCTTTCCCCGGCCTCTTCCAGCCCCCGTGGCATCCGCCCGGCGCGCTCCTGGCGGAGTTTTTCTCCGGCGAGCATGGAGGCCGGCGCCATTTTCTCCGCCGTGTCCGCGCTGGGAGCCACCTTGGTATCGTGCCCCTGGTCCTCGTGGGATTTCGTATCGGCGTATTGATATTCCCAGGCCGTCACGTCCGGGACATACAGCGGAGAGCTTTTTGCGTTGGCCACCCCGACCATCTGCAGACGCCAGCTCTCCGGAACCAGGGCTTGCTTTAGTCCGTAGACTCCGTTCACCCGCAATTCCTCAGCCCGCTTGAGCGGATAGGTCGGCGCCAATGCCCGCTCATCAAAGATGGTGCGCGAAAGCCCGGCGTTGGCTTGGAAAACCCGGCGGAAAGGCTTCGGCTGCATACTCAGCCGCTGGCTGTTATCGATCCACTCGTAGACGCCCCAACCCGCAGCGGCAGCAGCAGCGGCGATCACAAAGCTGCGGCGGGTATGTTTGCGGCTTTCGTTGAGCACAGCTTCATCGGCTGCCTTCTGTTCCGCTAGTTCTTTTTCGTCAAGATCGCTCATCCCCAACTCTTCCTCTCTGCATCGAGCGACACTTCCTGGATCGGCTTAACTTCCAGTCCACTTACCATGCTGCGGAAATTGTTCCAGCCAGCCAGCACCACCTGGGTCACGTGAATGAGGAAGAATCCGCAGAATCCGAGGGTCAGCAGAAAATGTTCCCATCGCGCCATTTCGTAGCCACCCAGCAAGGTCGTTATCCAATGCAACTGGGTCGGTTTGTAAATTGCGAGGCCGGTGATGAGACTTCCAAAGCCCATCAAAATTACAGAGGTGTAGGCAATTTTCTGTGCGCCGTTGTATTTGGTCTGCGGCGGCAGATAGTTGCTCAGGTGCAGATCTTTTAACGTCACCTGGATGGCTTGTTTGAGGCTCTGCCGGTCGGGAACCACAAAATGCCATTCGCCGGACAAGATGGTGAAGAGCACATAGAGAAGGCCGTTGATGGCAAAGACCCAGGCAAAGAAAAAGTGAAATCCCAATCCTTTCGTCACATGGTACGGCGCGTTCATCGCCTTCCAGAACCACTCCGGGAAAAAGCGGACGACGGTGACGGGGCCGATCCCAAGCCGGTAGACGGCATGCGGATGTTTGTAGGCGTTGTCTGAATCGTTCCAATAGATGAGCAGGCCACTCCAGATCATGGTGAAGAGCACGGGGAAATTGATCCAGTGCATCCAGCGGATCGCGAGCGGATGTTTCTTATCCAGGCGAATCGAAGCGGACACCGGGGGCCTTGGCGTTTCTACCATTGGAGGCTCGGCGGCCACCACCAAATCGGGATTCTCAGTTGCCGGGGCAGGGTCGCACTCCAGCGGCATCGGTTCGTTATTCTTTTCAGGTTCTTCCATAGTGGCGCTAATGTGATTGTTTTGCCGTAGATAAGGTTACGAGCAATTTAAGATTTATGAAGGAAAAGGTTCCCGTGCGCGCTCCCATATATCAGATCGACGCCTTCGCCACGCAACGGTTCACAGGAAATCCCGCTGCCGTAATCCCCCTGCAAGACTTCCCGGCGGATGCCACCTTGCAGGCCATTGCTGCCGAGAACAACCTGGCCGAGACCGCGTTTTTGGTCCGCGATGCTGGAGACTACCGCCTGCGCTGGTTTACCCCCGCGACAGAAGTGCCCCTTTGCGGTCACGCCACCCTGGCCAGCGCCGCCGCAGTCATGGAACGTCTCGAGCCCGGCCGCACCTCCGTGATTTTTCACTCCGCCAGTGGCCCGCTTACGGTAAATCGCGCCGGTGCAGGTTACGTGATGGATTTCCCCGCACGGCCCAGCGAGCGAATCGTGCCGCCTCCCGCACTGGTCGAAGCCCTGGGCGCCGAGCCGACGGAGGTCTTTTCCAACTCCTTCAACTACCTGGCCTTCTTTGAGAGCGCGCCAGTCATGCGTGGACTGAATCCGGACATGCCGGCGATCGCGCGTTTAGATCGTCCCGGCGTGATTGTGACCGCACCCGGAAAAGAGCATTACGACTTCTTCAGCCGCTACTTCGCGCCCGCCAAGGGCATCCCCGAAGACCCCGTCACCGGCGCCGCCCATTGCATGCTAACTCCCTACTGGGCCAATCGGCTGGGCAAGACATCCTTCCGCGCCTTCCAGTGCTCACGACGCGGCGGAGAAGTCCTCTGCCGGCTCCGCGGCGAACGAGTCGAACTCGAAGGCTCTTGCGTCTTCTACCTCGAAGGCGAAGTCGAGATTTGATCCATAAGCAGGATCCTCGGTTCAGCAGCCGTTCTCTATCTACCGCTACCCCTACCTTTGTCATGCCGAGCAAACGACTTGCTTGCGGCAAGTCGTTTGCGAAATGACAACACTCCTTATGCCTCCATCAATGCTGAGGGTGCCCCATTCAAGCCTTCTTTTGGCTTGAGTGGGCAACGCGCTTCCCGCCAGGCTCGATGTCATTAGAAGAGGTTGTGACTTTTCGATCTTTTCGGCTTTCAGCATACGCAACCACTCTCTATCCGACCGCCACGCTTTCCTTGCTGTCATCCCGGGGGAAGCCCGGATTTCCTACTTCGCCGCGCACACCGCGACCACTTATGTGGTTCTCCTGAAAGAGAACCACATGCAGCTGATGGAGCCGCAACTCCCGACAGGAAATCCGGGGAAGCCGAGGAACCTGCAGTTCACTGTCTGTAAAGCGTGGCGCGATTGTTCTCTCAAAATGAGCAAGATGCTCAAGGTGCTCAAGGTGCTCAAGTAATTAATTGAGCATCTTGCCTCCCTAGCCGGATGGTACTCATCCTGCGGAGGGGAAACGTCCGTCACCAGCCGCCAGGTTCTCCGTCTTTGGAGCCGCTGCCAGGTGGGTGCGGAAAAAAAGTGTGCGCCATAAGCGCCTTATGCGCCATAAGCCCCCTTTTTGTATTTAAAAGGAAGGGGAGAGCTGCTTTTCGCTTCATGCAGAATAGCTCCCCACACGGCCCGGCCGTTTGCCGGACAGGTCGTGGTGTTAGTTGTCAAAGACCTGCTAAGAGGACGCCTGGGCGCCCTCCTGCTTACCCCAAACCGGTTGCTCACCGTGCGGCCCTCCGGCGCGGTAGGCGGCTGGCGATGGGATTTGCACGACCATATAGATCCTGATTGCGAGCATTTAGTGTCGCGGGGGGTCAAATATGTTTTGGGCATGGCAGTGCGAGAGAGAGGCGGCAACCCGGGTTCGGAAAAGATTGGGCTAGAGTCCCGGCGTTCTCCGCAAGCGAAGCGCGATGGCAAAGCTGTCGCAAGCAGAAGAGCTTATGGCGTGCGGTCGAAGAGCCTGTCCTGACCAAAGCCGCAGGAAGTTCGCCGACGCCAACAATGCCGGCAGGAAATCCGGGGAAGCCGAGGGATCTGCGGTTCAACGGACCCCAACTGGAAACACGGCAATACAATTGACCCACCCTCATTTTCCTCTACCAGGCTGAGGTTAAAGCAATCAACGACTTACATCCCCAGCCGTCCCGCCGGGATTAATTCGCAAATCTGTGACGCTCACACTCCAGACAATCAGCTGCTAACCATGTTCAGCTTCACCTCATTCACCGGAATAGTAAAAGTCTGCAGCGGCACCAACGTCGCAGTCGGTTCGCGCACCGTGCTCACTGCTTTGAATTCGCAGGTGAGCAAACTCGGCGTGATGGTGAGCACGGCGTACCCATGAGTCGACGAGTCCCAATACTTGATGTGAGGATTTGCTGCGCGAATGACCGGATTCAACAGGTTGGGGGGAACGCCCATCTGTTTTGCCGGGAAGGGAGAGCTGGGCAGGTCAACCGCTGATTCGATGTCTTCGGCAAGATTCGCCGAGGAAATAGAACCTACCATCAACTCGATCCCCACTGGACTCTGGAACGGATTATCGAAATCCCGCTTGAGATAGCCTGCAAGGAAGGTATGCAAATCGCCGGTGATGGCGACAAAATTCTTCACGCCCGCATTATGTACCGTGTTGAGGATCAGGTTCCTCTCCTGCTGGTAGCCATCCCATTGATCCAGATCGATGTACACCAGGGCGAACTTCAGCTGCATCAGCATGACTTCGTTGGCCCAGATCTTCCAGGTGGCGGTCGAGCCGGTGAGTTGATTCAGAAACCATTGCCGCTGGGTCAGGCCGAGCATAGTGCGGTTGCTTGTCTCCCATCGCCCTGCAGCCGCACCGAGAAATAGCGCTGGCCAACGATATTGCTGCCGCACGGTGGCCCGTCCCGGTAAAGACGTTCGTCGGTGACCACCAGGTCCATAAGGGTGCCGAAGCTGAATTTGCGATACACCTGGATCGATTGCTCCCAGGTCTGGGTCGGGTCGAAGGCTACATCCGCTAATCCGTACTCACTCCAGGCCTGGTTCGCCGCCTGCCGCAGTGCGGGTTGCGGAGTGGTGGCGGTGTTTGGCGCGGTGTTGTTGTCTGGATGGAAATCCTGATGGCAATCGTTAGCGAATTCGTGGTCGTCCCACAGCTGGATATAAGCGAAGTTTTCATGCACCGCCTGCTGGTTGGGATCGCTGCGGTAGACCTGGTAGAGGTGACGGTAGTCGTTCACGTTCTGCGGAATCGTCTCCCCCGGAGGCAAAAGGAGGGATCGCCCGTACCGCATTGCTCTGCGTGATGGTTTCATATATGTAATCGCCCAGGTGCACGACGTACTCGACGTCTTCGAGTGCCAGGTAGCTGAGCGCCGTGTAGTATCCGTTGTTGTAATCCTGGCAGACGACGTAACCAATCTTGAGTTGCGCCAGTTCCGCGGTGGACGCAGGCAAGGTCTTGAACCGGCCAGTGCGGCTAGGGACCTCGTTATAAATGAAACGGTAGTAATAAACGGTATAGGGCGCCAGAACCGGATTGGAAATCGGCAGCTTCACCGTACAATCGACCGCCGGGTCGACAGTGGCCACCCCCTGGACGAGGACGGAGGTAAAGCCGGAGTCTGCTGCGATCTGCCACGCGATGTTGTCAGCGGAGGGGGCACCCATCGCCGTGGGTGCAACGCGCGTCCAAAGCACGATGCCGGTGGGCTGCGGGTCGCCCGAGGCGACTGATTGCGGGTAGGTCGCCGCCTGATCCTGGGCCGTGTAGTCGGGATTGATCGCGAACAGGGTTTGAATATCCGCCGCGGTTAGCCCTGAGACTTCCGGTCCGGAGACAAATGGTACCTGGTTCGGATACGTTTGCGCGAACCCTACGGCACCGAAGACCTTGTGCATGGGCGAGACCCAGGAAATGGCACTAACGGTTGCGGCTGCGCGGATAAAGCTGCGTCGCTGCATGGATGGAACCTCCAGTCGAGTTTGAGCGTGCTCACCAGCATGCCTCTTGCTCAGATGCAGGTGGTTCGTAGCCGGCGGACGGCTGCACAGCAGTATCCTTCAAACCGTGTGAATGGCGTGCAAATCTCAGAAATAGGTGAAGGTTCGCCGCTCCGTGCCGGTCGTTTCAAACGGAGCCCCGGGGCTCGATGAATTGGAGGTGATTTTCTCCGTCCAATTGCCGTGGTCATCGTATTGATACTTGAAATGCGCCTCGGAATTCTGCGCCGGCAGGTTTGGTTCCTCATCGTTGCGTCCGGCTGGGCTCTGCGTGATCTCAACCACTACATCGCCTTGTTCGTTGTAGGTCATTTCGTCCGTGTTGTCTTGATTGAAGATGCGCCGGCGGATTTCCTTCACGCGCCCTTGCTCGTCGTAACTATAGGCTTCGGAATTGGCGCCCTCGTGGCCACCCATAAACTTCTTGAGTTGTTCTCGTAGATCCGCTGCGGATGCACCCGAATCCGCCAGAATTTTGGCTCGCGCCTCCGCCGGAATCAGGTTCAACGGGTCGTTCAGGACTTGTTTTTCTTCCGTGACCTGTCCTTGCTCGTCGTATACGCTCACCGTCCGGCTCACCTCCGCGCCCTGGGCATCGCGAATCAGCACCTCGACCGGCCTGTCATTTTCGTCATAGGTGGTGGTGGCGGTGCCTCCGCCCGGGAGGTTAGGTCGAGTATCGGCCACAAGCATGGGCGAACCCGCAAAGGCGACGTCTGTACGGTAATCCTCGGCTCGGGACTTCTGCACCTTCGTTTTCCGGCCCCGCTCGTCGTATTGGAAAGTAGTTGGGTTGTCAGGGGCGCTGCTGTCCGTGACACTGGTGAGCCGTCCCTGGCCATCGTAGGCATAGGTGGTCACCTCGGGCGGCTCGCCTTCCTTGCCTGTTGTAGTTTTGAGCAGCTTACCGGAGGCGTAGGTATTGCGAACCGCCCAAACCGAACCGTCGGAGTTACGGTTACGGGTCGACACCAGGCGGCCCTCCCGGTCGTATTCTGTTTCGACCTGCATCGTTCGCTCAGGGAACCGGCGTGCCGTTCGAGACCGTCACCGCCGGGTAGGTGGTCTCTTCAACGCAGATCTTCACCGGACCGCGGAGACCGGAACGAGCTCGGTCGGAAGGGGGTTCCTTGCTGTCCGGCTTTTGCCCAAGGCCAAGCATGGGAGCCAGGGCGAATAGAATCACGACGCCGGTAAGATTCATCGGGAGTTCCCGCTTTTGAGCAGGGGAAGAATAGCACTACAACCCAGGACAGAGGGAGGCCGTTCCTATGCTGACCTGATGGAGTCTGCGTCAGACCCTTGTAACGTGACGATAGATTGGGGCAACGCTTCCGCCACTCAGGTTCGTGTCGGCGGATTCTGGCGGGACTCGAAGCGCTAAAATCTCTCAGATCTGGGATGAAAGCCTGGGGGTGCCCCACTCAAGCCAGCCGTTTGGCTTGAGTGGGCCGCGGCCCGTACCCAGCATGGGGGTAAGGCCGGGGATTTATCCCCGGCGCTTAGGAAGTCATCCTTGTGGCCTTTAGGCCCTGGGGTGCAGTTTTCCCTCGAACAAGAATAAAGAGCATGCCTCAGGGCCTGAAGGCCGAATCATTCAGGTTTATTACGTACGGGCTAAAGCCCGTACCTACCGCCCTTTCGGGAACGGCTCTCACGCAGACTCTTTAGCCCCCGTGAGGCTTATGGCGCAGCAAACTCGATTAAGGTTGGGTCTCATGCAGAACGGCACTTTCCACTTGGGATAAGGAACTATCCGATGTCATTGGCCACTCGCTTTTTGCTCACACCCATGCTTGTCCTCGCCTTCGCCACCACTGCAGCCAGCCAACCCAAAAGTACCGTGACCCTCGATCAACGGATCCAGTCCGCGATCCAGGGATTTCCCGGCGCCGTCAGCCTCTCTGCCAAAAATCTCGATACCGGCGCCACCTACGAGCTTCGGGCCGATGCGCCCGTGCCCACAGCCAGCACCATCAAGCTACCTATTATGGTGGAACTTTTCGCCGAGGCGGAGGAGGGCAAACTCGACTGGAACCAGAAGCTCGAGCTTACCGATCAGGCCAAGGTGTCCGGCAGCGGCGTTCTGACCGAACTCTCCGCAGGAGACCTTTTGCCGATCCGCGACCTGATGCACTTGATGATCGTGGTCAGCGACAACACGGCTACCAACCTGATCCTGGACCGGATCGGCGGAAATGCGGTCAACCAGCGCATGGCTCAATTGGGCCTGACCCAAACCGCAGTCATGCGGAAAATCATGCAGACGAAGCCGGAAAGCTTTACTGAGGAAGGTAAAAAGCCGGGCAGCGATCGTTGGGGAACCGGCCGGAGCTGTCCGCGGGACATGGTCGTGATCCTGGAAAAACTCTACCGCGGCCAATTGGTCAGTAAGGCCGCGTCTGAGGAAATGATCAACGTGCTCAAACGCCAGCGGGATCTCCAGGGAGTTGGCCGGGATATACGGGGCATAAAAGATGGGGTGGTCGCCAGCAAGTCCGGAGCTCTCGATCACCTGAGAAGCGAGGCCGCCATCTTCTACTCTGCGCATGGCCCGGTGGCCATGGCGATTACCGTGAACAACATCCCGGCGGTCGATTACGGAGTGGACAATCCCGGCAACCTTCTCATATCCAGGTTGTCGGAGATCCTGGTGGAGGAGCTGGCGCCGGAAAAGTAATCGCTCCTAACGCGCGGATGCCCCCAGACAAACGGGTGTCTCTGGCTTCCCGGTTTGACAGCCAGATTAAGAAAAAGTTTTTTCCTCAACAATCCTGCTTGCATTTCCCTCAACGCTGTGGATATAGTACAGAAACTGAAGTAAGTCCTCTGGGTGAAAGAGCAGCCTGTAGAGAGTTGCCATCGTTCCTGTCAGTAGGGCCCGTTTAGACATTGTTGGTTTTGGAGGCGAGTATGAAACGCATTTCCTTATGGGGCCTAGCCCTCGTAATGGCCGTAGGCCTTTGTAGCGTCACCCGGCTTACGTTCGCGCAGGGCATCACAGCCAGCATCACCGGTAACGTGGAAGATGCCTCCGGAGCAGCCATCGATGGCGCCACCGTGACGGCGCGCGATACGGAGCGCGGAACCTCATACAGCGCCAAGTCAGGCAATGGCGGTGTCTACAATTTCAACAGCCTCCCTATCGGCTCCTATGAGGTAAAAGCAGAGGCGCCGGGTTTCAACACCCAGGTCCTGCCCCCGATCGTGCTCGTGCTCAACCAGAGAGCCCGTCTTGAGTTCAAGATGAACGTCGGCGCGGTTACCAATACCGTGCAGGTCACATCAGAGGCTCCGCAGCTCCAATCCGACACCACGCAAGTCAGTACCCTGATCGACGCCAATACGATCACCGGCATTCCGTTGGCCACGCGCAACTATGTTGAGTTGACGCTGCTGGCGCCGGGAAGCATTACTCCTGACAACTCCACCTTCAACAACGGTGATAACACCGCAAGCGGTGGCCGTCCCTCCATCAACGGAAACCGGGAGCAGTCGGATAACTTCATTCTCGACGGTATGGATAACAACCAGACCTCGGATAACCTTCTGGGTTATACGCCGGCGCCGGATGCGATCCAGGAGTTCAACCTCATCACCTCGAACGCACCCGCCGAGTTCGGCAACTTCCAGGGCGGTATCATCAACGCTTCCATCAAGTCCGGCACCAATCAGTTTCATGGTGACGTATGGGAGTTCTTCCGCAACGACGTGCTCAATGCCAACCAATGGGAGAACAAGTTCAACGGTCCCGGCAATTTTCTGCCCCGTGCAGCTCTGCGCTGGAACATGTATGGCGGTACTCTCGGTGGTCCCATCTGGAAGGACAAGCTGTTCTTCTTTGTCGATTACCAGGGACAGCGGTTTGACCACCCGACGACGTCGCAGTTCAAAACTGTCTTCACAGCAGCCGAGCGTCAGGGCAACTTCTCTCAACTGACGACTCAGCTAAAGGATCCGATTACCGGCACTCCTTACCCAGGCAACATGATTCCCATGTCGCAGATAAACCCTGTGGCCGCGGCTTTGTTTGCTTCCAAGTTTTACCCGACGCCGATCAATAGCAATCCGACCAACAATGCAGTGAACCTGCAAAATCAGGCCTATAACACCGATCAGGGCGACGCCAAGATCGACTGGAATATCACCCAGCGCGATCGGCTCAGTGCCCGTTGGGCGCAGGCATACCAGAACGATCCGCAGACGAACTCCCTCCTGATTCTGGGGAATAGCTTTACTCATGCCCCGATCCACAATGCCGTCGGCACGTGGACGCACACGCTCAGCCCCAACATATTGAACGAAGCTCGCTTTGGCGCGTCGTGGATTACGCTCTTGACCGGGACCGCGTTCGATCCGGCCATTGGCAAGCTGGGAACCGAACTCGGGATCGCCAACACTAATACGACCGGACCTGGCCTTCTGTTACTGGGGTTTGGCGGCGGTGAGTCCGATGGGGTAGGTACCGGCACACTCACCAACATTGGCAGCCAGGTAGTGAACCAGAACTTCGCCGACACGGTCATACAGTTTGACGACGGCGTGACGATCACCCACGGCAAGCATGTTTTCAAGGCCGGTTTCCAGTTGTGGCGCTTCCGCGTCAATACTTTCTATACCGGCAACAGCGGCGGGTACGGCGACATCTTGTTCGGTAATTCGTTCAGCGGTGACCCGGCCTCGGACTTCTTCACCGGCTATCCGGAAGCCAGGGGCATCGGCGTAAGCAATGGTTCCACCTGGCATCAATTTGCATGGAGATTTGGCGGATACGGTCAGGACGACTGGCGGATCACGCCTAGCTTGACCCTCAATCTCGGATTGCGTTACGAGGCGACTACTCCCTGGGTAGAGCTCAACAACCTCCAATCTAACCTGAACCTCCAAACCGGAGCCCTTGAGCTGGCGGGTCAGGACGGCAATAGCCGTGCGCTCTACAACTCCGTTTACGGAGCCCCGGCTTTTCAACCTCGTATCGGCTTCGCCTGGACCCCGGGCTTCTGGGAAAATAAGACCGTACTGCGCGGTGCATACTCGATGTCCTCTTATCTGGAAGGGACGGGCACCAACCTTCGACTCCCGAGAAATCCACCCTTCTCGCCGTCGGAAACGACTGCTAAGTACACCACTCCAACAGTCCAGACTCAGGACGGTCCCGGCGGCGCTACCGGCGATCCCTACCAGGGTGCCAACTTCTTTGTATGGGATAAAACGGTTCAACCCGCGCTCATCGAGATGTGGAACCTGACCGTCCAGACCCAGGTCAGTCCCACCACCACTTTCCAGGTCGGGTATGTCGGCCAGCATGGAATGCACTTGATGGTGCCGACCCCCTATCTGCAGGGGACGCTGACCAACGGAGTGCCTGGACCTAGTCTGTTTTTCCGGGATAACCCCGCATTGATCTCAAAGCTCTCCACGGTATCTGGCACCTCCTCCACCGGTTTCCAGACCTACAACGGGCTGCAGACCGTTCTGCAGAAGCGGATTTCCAACGGTTTGGAAGCTCAGGTGTCCTACACCTGGTCGCACTGCCTCACCAACAACAGCGGCTACTATGGGACCTGGGGCAGCGCTACCCAGGCGACACCCGCATCGCCTTATTATCAGAACCTGTATGACCCGCACGCGGATTACGCGAGCTGCTACTTTGACGCAAAGAACCTTGTCTCCGCCTATGCCACCTACGCGCTGCCCATCGGCAAGGGTAAGGCTATTGGCAACAACATGAATTCGGTCGTCAATGCAGTCGTGGGTAATTGGCAGGTTTCCACCATCGTTTCCCTTCACAGCGGCTTTCCTCTGGGGGTATCCGAGGCAACGGATACGACGGGAGTCAACTCTCGTGGTCTTCGTCCTAACTGTGGACAGCAGCAGGTGTTTGGCCGTCAGCCAAGCTTCGCCGGCGCCTTCCAGGGATATCAATGGATGAGTCCTAAGGGCTACTCGGATCCGGCACCGTTCACGTTCGGCAACTGCCCTGCACAAGGACCAGTGCGTGGGCCTGGTTATTCGGATACGGATATCGGCCTGTCGAAGGATTTCCATCTCACCGAGCAGAAGTACTTCGAGTTCCGGGGAGACTTCCTGAACGCCTTCAACAACGTTCAGCTGGGGCATCCGAATACAGGCTTCCCCAGTTCCACCTTCGGTTTGATCAACACCTCGCAACCCGCAAGGAACATCCAATTCGCGCTTAAGTTCTACTATTAGGCGCCTGTTAAACTCAGGGGCAGACGCTGTTGAAAGCAGCGTCTGCCTTTTGTTTTTTGCCCTCTCATGATGCGTAACCTGGCTAAGTTGTCCCCTTCGATCCTGCTGTTTTGCGTTGTGGGCCCATCCCTGGCGCAGGTCCCTGCGAAGTCGACGGTTGCCGTCACTCCCGCTGCCGCCGAACATGCCGCGACGTTGGCGGAGAGCGGTCATTGCGTCGAAGCCTTGCCTACCCTGGCGAAGGCAGCCGGTCATCTCACAGACAGGGAACTGCAGAAACGCGTGGGCCTGGACGGTGTCCGTTGCGCGACCACTCTGCAGCAGCTGGATCCCCTGCAAGACTTCCTGCGTGTGTTAAGCCGCCAGTTTCCTCATGATCCTGAGGTCTTGTACATCCTGACCCACGCTTATTCGGATTTGGCGACACGCGCTGCCAGTGAGCTCGCGACCACCGCTCCCACTTCGATTCCCGCGCTCGAAATGGATGCGGACACAAGCGAGCCCCAGGGTAAGTGGGATCAGGCGGAAAAAGACTATCGGGAAAATCCTGGAGAAGAATCCCCGCTATCCTGGAATTCATTTTCGCTTGGCGCGGCTGATCCTGTCCACGGCCAAGTCCGCCGCCTGATTTCGCCGAACAGGCCAAGAAAGAGCTGCAACAGGAACTCGCCATCGATCCGGCGAATGCCGGTGCGGAATACGTGCTGGGAGAACTGGCGCGGCAGGCCCAGGATCTTGCCGAGGCGGTCAAGCATTTCTCCAAGGCCACCGAGCTAAATCCGAATTTCGCCGACGCCTATTTAGGCCTGGGCATGACCCTGCTTGCCGAAAAGAAATATCCCGGAAGCCGTTGCTCCGCTGGAAAAAGCAGTGAAACTGCAGCCCGCAAATCCCGCCGGACATTACAGTCTGGCCACCGCCTACGCGCGTACCGGACGACGCGAAGAGGCCGATCGGGAATTTGCTCTGCAGCAGAAAACTACGCCGGCAGGCGCACAGGGAGCGCCAGCCTCCGCAGTGACCGCAAAGAGAACACGGTTATCCCGCCGGCATTTTCTTCGCACGCTGGCCGGCGCTGCCGGGTTCGCCGGGGCCAATGCTTCCTGGCCACGATTCGTGAACGCCGCTCCGGGCTACCCTTTTGAAGAAGTCCCCGCCTCCGCCAGTCACATTACCTGGGTGCATACAGCCGGCAAATCGCCGCAGAAATATCTTCCCGAAACGACCGGGGCCGGGTGCGCCTTTCTCGATTACGACAATGACGGATGGATGGACATTTACCTCGTCAACAGCGGCAAATGCGACTTCTACAGTCCCAATCCGCCTTTGCGCAATGCGCTCTACCGCAACAATCGCGACGGTACCTTTACCGATGTCACCGAGAAGGCGGGTGTGGCGGCTGGTGGCTACGGACAAGGAGTCGCCGTCGGTGACTACGATGGCGACGGATTTCCCGATCTGTATGTGACGCAGTACGGAAAAAGCATTCTCTATCACAACAACGGTGACGGAACCTTTACGTGACGTCACCGAAAGAGCGGGCGTCGCCGCCCCCGGATGGGCCTCAAGCGCGGTGTGGTTCGACTATGACAATGATGGCCGGCTGGATCTGTTCGTCTGCAACTTTGTCGAATTCAGCATAAAGCCAAAAATCTGCCCTGCATCGCCTACGGCAAGCCTGGATACTGTGTTCCGACGCTTGTACAAGCCATCGGCCAGCTGGCTCTTCCACAACAACGGTGACGGTACTTTCACCGATGTCAGCCAGGCTTCCGGCATTGCGAAACACCTGGGAAAAGCCTGGGGTGTGGTCGCGGCCGATCTAAACAACGACGGCCGGATGGATCTGTTTGTCGCCAACGACACCGTGCAGAACTATCTCTACATGAACCGCGGCAACGGCAAATTCGATGAGTTAGCCGCGCTCGCCGGCGTTGGCTTCAGTGAGAACGGGCGCGCCCGCTCCGGCATGGGTGTGGACGCCGTGGACTTCAACCAGGACGGCTGGATGGATCTGTTCGTCGCCAACATCGATCACGAGAGGTTCTCTCTCTACCAGAACAATCGCGACGAAACGTTTGATGACCAGGCCAACGCGACCTCCATCGGCGCCGCGACTCGCCTGCTGAGCGGTTGGGGGCTCAAGTTTTTCGATTACGACAACGATGGCAACCTCGATTTGTTTCTGGCCAACGGAAATCCGGATGACATGATCGAGACCCTGCAGAAAGACGTGACCTATCGCGAACCGCTCATGCTCTTCCACAGCGACGGCAAGACGCTGCACAATGTGAGCGCGGAAAGCGGTCCGCTCTTCGCCAGGAATCTTTCCTCCCGAGGGCTGGCCATCGGCGACTTCGACAACGATGGCGCCGTGGACGTGCTGGTCTCCGTCAACGACGGCGCTCCGCTGCTCCTGCGCAACCTTGCCGCCAAAGAGAATCATTGGTTGGGAGTCAAGCTGGTGGGCAAGAAATCAAACCGCGACGCGATCGGCGCGCGCATCACCTACCAGGCGGGAGATCTCAAGCGCTCTCGAACCAAGGTTGGCGGGGGAAGCTACTTATCCTCGCACGATCCGCGCATGGTTTTGGGCCTGGGCACCCGGACCAAGATCGACTGGCTGGAAGTGAAATGGCCCGAGCCCAGCGGTAAGACGGAGAGGTTCACGGAACTGCCAATCGACAAATACATCACGGTCACCGAAGGTGATGGCATTGAAAAGAAATGAGCGTTTCCTGGAAATGTTTTTCGACGGAGCGAGAAAATGCACCGGCTGAGCGCGCTTGATCTATCACTGGTGGCCATCTATCTCGCGGGCATCACCCTCTTTGGTCTGCAGTTTCGCAGTAAAGACCGCTCCCTCAAAAACTACTTTCTCGCCGATCGCAAAATCCCCTGGTGGGCCATTGCGCTCTCCATCGTCGCCGCCGAAACCAGCACCCTGACCATCATCAGCGTGCCCGGCCTCGCCTACACCGGAGATTGGGGATTCCTCGAAATTGTCCTCGGCTATCTCCTGGGCAGAATCGTGGTCTGCATCATCTTTCTGCCCCGCTATTTTCGCGGCGATCTCCTCACCGCCTATGAAGTGATCGGGCAGCGATTCGGCCCGCGGCTGCACAAGCTCACCGCTTTCCTATTCCTCTTTCTGCGCGCGGCAGCCGAAGGGGTCCGTGTCTTTGCCGTCTCCATCGTGGTGGGCATCGCCATCGGCACCGGGGACGTTGCATCCATCGCCATCATTTGCGTACTTACGTTGATCTACACGCTGGAAGGCGGCATGGCGGCCGTCATTTGGACCGACGTAGTGCAGATGGGGCTGTATGTTGCAGGCACAATCGTCAGCGTCATCCTCTTAGGCCATCGGATCCCCGGCGGCTGGCACGCCATTCACACCGTCGCCTCAGCTGCTGGTAAGCTCACGATCTTCCACTTCGGCTTCAGCCTGAGCCAAAACTATACGTTTTGGGCCGGGCTCGCCGGCGGCTGCTTCCTGACCATGGCCAGCCACGGTACCGATCAACTCATGGTGCAGCGTCTGTTGGCGGCAAAGAACCTGCGCGACTCGCGCATCGCCTTGCTCAGCAGCGGCGTCGTGATCCTGGTGCAGTTCGCGCTTTTTCTCGCTATTGGCACCGGCCTCTACTATTTCTACGGTCATGTGACCAAAGGCACGGCGCCTGCGAATCCCGACCGCATTTTCCCGGCATTCATCGTCACTGAGATGCCGCGTGGCCTCGCCGGGCTCATGGTCGCGGCGATCCTTGCCGCCGCGATGTCGAACCTGAGCGCCGCGGTCAATTCGCTCAGCTCCAGCAGCATGGTTGACTTCTATGTGGCCTGGAACCCCGGCGCCGACGAACGCCAGCGTGCCCGCTTGTCCCGCACAATGACTGTCTTCTGGGCGGCGCTGTTGTTCGTGCTGGCATTGATGTCGCGCGGCGGCGGCCACGTGGTCGAAGTCGGCTTGTCGATCGCCTCCGTAGCCTATGGAGCCCTGCTTGGGGTCTTTCTCCTTGGTACCCTTACTAAAAGCGCAACCGAGGCAGGCGCAATGATCGGCATGGTAGGCGGACTGGTGGCCAACATCCTGCTCTGGAGACAACCACACTGGCTTCCAGTCCCCAAGGTCGCCTTTACCTGGTTCGTGCTCATCGGCTCGCTGCTGACGTTTATCTTGGGATGGGTGATGAGCAAACTCCTGGCAAAAAAATCCGCGCCGAAAATCGCACTGCTGCTCATCGTCCTGCTGGTTCCACAGCTAAAAGCCCAGGACGCTGAGTTCCGCCAAATCGATCGCATCGTCGAAGGCGGGATCGCGGCCAAAAAGTTCCCCGGGGCCGTGGTCATCGCCGGGCACAACGGGCACATCATCTTTCACAAAGCGTACGGCAACATGTCGTTGATGCCGTCGCCCGAGCCCATGAGCGAAGACACTATCTTCGACCTCGCCTCGTTGACCAAAGTCCTGGCCACCGCGCCTGCGGTGATGCAGCTTTACGAGCAGGGCCGCTTTCGCTTAAACGATCCGGTAGCAGAGTATCTGCCCGAGTTTGCCGCGAATGGCAAACAGGACATTACCATTCGCCAATTGCTGACCCACTATTCTGGTTTGCCTCCTGATGTTTCGCTGGAAGACCCGTGGCTAGGCAAGGAAGAAGGATTGCGGCGCGCGTTTGCGGCGGTCCCGGTCACGGCTCCCGGAGTGCAATTCCGTTATAGCGATATCAACTTCATCGTGCTGGGTGCTTTGGTCGAGAAACTCTCCGGCCTTACCCTCGATGAATATCAGCAACGTTATCTCGCGGCGCCCCTGGGGGTGGAGCACATGCGCTTTCTGCCGCCGGAAGACTGGCGCACCCGCATCGCGCCCACGCAATACGATCACGGAGTCATGCTTCGCGGCCTGGTGCACGATCCAACTTCGCGCCGCATGGGTGGCGTTGCCGGGCATGCCGGCCTTTTCGCCACCGCCGGCGACGTCGCCACCTACGCACAGAACCTGCTCGACCGGCTAGCCGGCAGGCCGAGCAAATTCCCCTTGCAGCAACTCACCCTGGAAAAAATGACCACGCCCGGCCAGCCGGCTACCGGCACCGCGCTGCGCGGCCTCGGCTGGGACATCGAATCGCCTTTCTCCAGCAACCGTGGGGAGCTGTTTCCTGTGGGTTCCTTTGGCCACACCGGATTCACCGGCACCTCTATCTGGATGGACCCCACCAGCGATACCTATGTGGTGTTCATGTCGAACGCTGTCTATCCCAACGGGCCGACCGGGATCAATGCCATTCGCGGAGGAGTCGCCACGGCCATCGCGAGGTGGGTGAAGCTGCAACCCGACCACGGAGCACTCGCTGCCACGCTGACCGGCTACAACGAATCGATCGCAGGTGAGCGGCGCTGGCAGGACCGCAATGGAAAGGTCTCTCCGGGCATCGACGTACTGGAACAAGATCACTTCGCGCCCCTGGCCGCGCTCGCCGCGAAGCACGGAGGTAAGTTACGACTGGGCTTGCTCACCAATCAGACCGGGCTCGATGCCCAGGGCCGCAGAACCATCGACATTCTGGCGCACGAGGCGGAGACAGCAGTCCCCGGCCTCAAGCTCGAACTCCTCTTCAGCCCGGAACACGGCATCAACGGCGCGCTCGACAAGGAGGGCATTCATAACTCGAAGGACCCCTCGACCGGTCTGCCCGTGGTGAGCCTCTACGGCGCATCGCCCGCCGATCGCCGGCCATCCCTGGAAACGTTGCGCGGGCTCGATGCCGTGCTCATCGATCTCCAGGATGCGGGAGTGCGTTTCTACACCTATGAAACGGTGGTCCGCTATTTTCTCGAAGCCGCGGGTCACACTGGCACGGAGATCGTAGTCCTCGATCGTCCCAATCCGGTCGCGGGGTCGTTTGTGCAGGGCCCGCTTTCCGACGCCGGAAGCGAGAGCTACGTGAACGTGGCGCCGATACCCGTGCGCCACGGCATGACGCTGGGCGAACTCGCACGCTATCTCAACGGAGAGTACAAGCTGGGCGCATCGCTGAGTGTGATCGAGATGAAAGGATGGCAGCGGGGAGACTGGTTCGACGACACTGGGCTTACGTGGACCAATCCTTCTCCCAATCTCCGCAGCTTGCGGGAGGCGATTCTGTATCCCGCGCTGGGCCTGATCGAGACGACAAATATTTCAGTCGGCCGCGGCACCGACACTCCCTTTGCCTACGTAGGGGCGCCCTGGATAGACGGTCCGCAACTTGCGCGCGCGTTGAATGCCAGGATGCTGCCCGGGGTGCGCTTCCTCCCGGTGGAGTTCACGCCTCATTCGCCGTATCCGTATGCCGATCAACTCTGTCATGGAGTCGAGCTGATCGTCACCGGCCGCAACGTTCTCGACTCTCCGGAGTTAGGCCTGGAAGTGGCCTACGCACTCCACAAGCTCTACCCGGACAAGTACGCACTGAACAAGATTGAAACCCTGCTCGCCAACCGGAGCGTCCTCGAAGCCATGCAAGCCGGTCGCGATCCACAACGCATCGCCGAAGACTGGCAACAACAACTGCACGACTTTGAAACCCGGCGAACCCCCTACCTGCTTTATTAGGACTGGAAGCCTTGTCCCCGAACAAGAGATCGGGTGCCCCATATCTCGCTCGTTTTTCGCGAGATGTGGGATAGCACTGATCCATCCCCCGGCGCTTTTCGAGTTTTCCCTTGGAGGAACAAATCAAGGTTCGTGGTATCCCACATCTCGCGAAAAACGAGCGAGATGTGGGGCACCCGGCCTTAGTGGTGGAATAGTGTCCGAGACGAATCAGTCATATACTCACTCATCGGGATGATTCGAGCACTGACCACAACACTGTTCCTACTCACGTCTTTGCCCGCACTCGCCGCACCCAAGCACGAAAACTACCTCGGTGACGAAGCCTGCCGATCCTGTCACGCAGCCCAGGTGGAGTCCTTTCACCAAACTGCGCACTACCTCACGTCGACCCTACCCACCCAACACAGCATCCTGGGCCAATTCACTCCCGGCGAAAACATCCTCAAAACCTCCAACCCGAACCTCTCCTTCCGCATGGACGCCAAGGGCAACACCTTCACCCAAACTGCGGTAGCCCGCAACAACGAGCGCTCAGAGAAGTTCGCCTACGTCATCGGCTCCGGCGAAAAAGGGCAAACCTATTTGTTCTGGGATGAGGATCAGCTCTTCGAGCTCCCCATCTCTTACTGGAAAGATCTTGGCTGGGTCAACAGCCCAGGCTACCGCGATGGTTTCGCGGGCTTCGAACGCCCAATCATCCCCCGCTGCCTGGAATGTCACGCGACCTATTTCGAAGCACTCCCGCCGCCCAATAACCGCTACAACACCACCGGCGGCTCCCTCGGTATCCAATGCGAAAAGTGCCATGGCCCAGGAAGCGATCACGTGAAACGGGAGCAAGCGAAATCCGCTCCCGATCCCGCCATCCTGAACCCGGCACACTTCGCTCGCGATCGGCAAATGGACCTATGCGCCTGGTGCCATGCCGGACATGGGCAGCCTCTGCTGCCGTCATTCTCCTACCAGCCGGGCGATGAGCTGGCGAAATACATCCATCTGCCCAAGCCCGATCCAGCAGCCCCGTTGGACGTACACGGCAACCAGGTAGACATGCTGAAGCAGAGCCGTTGCTACCTTGCATCTTCGATGACGTGTCTCACCTGTCACAATGTTCATGTCGCGCAACACAACCTGGCCGAGTTTTCACAACGCTGCCTGGGCTGCCACAAACCGAGCTCCGCTACCTTTGCAAAACCCAATCATCCGCTGGTCAGCAACTGCATCGACTGCCACATGCCGCGGCAGGAGACGAATCAAATCGTGTTTGATTTTGCGGGCAAGCGAGTAAAACCTCGCATGAGAAATCACCTCATCAAGGTCTACTCCGCAACCTCACCCATTTCCCAGGGAGATACCCCTGCGATTCCCTGAAATTGCGCCGAGCACTCCCCGGTAAAGCGCGTTATAGTTTGGATGGCAAATCTCACGACCTGACTCGGGCGTGGTAAAAATCGACTCACAAGTAAACCGTGCAACGGTATTCGCGGATGATGAGCAGGGGGATGAATTTTTTCGCCCCGCGGCTACGTCGGCAGCGCGTGCCAAAATAACGCAGGACGTCTCTCCTGAGCGCACCGGAAGCCGCAGGCCGGCCAAAAAAGCCGCCAACGCTGATCCGGACACTGAGGACGATACCTTTCTGCGCGCACGGCGACGCATCCCCGTCAGGCGCGGTCTCATTCCTCCCACTCGAACGGGTCGCATCCTTGCGGCCGCCGCCGCAATCGCTGTGGTGGGCGGCCTCTTTTTTCTGGGCATCCTGATTCGTAACTTTTTCCGTGACGATCCCCGCTTCCGCATCGCCACCTCGTCCTCTATTCAGATCATGGGCAACAGCCAGGTGACGCGTCCCGAACTGCTCTCGGTGTTCGGATCCGACCTGGGCCGCAACATCTTCTACATTCCCCTGGGCCAACGGCGCGCGGCACTGGAAGAGCTGCCCTGGGTCGAGCATGCGACCGTCATGCGGCTGCTGCCCGATCAATTGCGCGTCGCGATCACGGAACGCACACCCGTCGCCTTCGTGCGCCAGGGCAATACCATCGGCCTGGTGGATGCGCACGGGGTCCTGTTGCACCTGCCTCCGGCGGCCATGGCTGCAAAACACTACTCCTTCCCGGTAGTCACGGGAATCTCCGCCCGCGATCCGCTTTCCGTACGCGCCGCGCGCATGCACCTCTATCAGCAATTCATCAATGATCTGGACTCCGGCGGAACGAAAGTCTCCACCCAGCTCAGTGAAGTCGACATTTCCGATCCTGAAGACATCTGGGCTCTCCTCCCGGCTCAGGGCAACGACATCCAGGTGCACTTCGGCGATTCCGATTTCCTGGCCCGCTACCGCAGCTACCAGCAGCATCTGCCGGAGTGGCGGCAGCAATATCCCCATTTGACCTCGGTCGACATGCGCTATCAGGACCAGGTGGTCCTCGACATGGCGAAGCAATCCGGCGGCGAGCCGGGCCAGGATGCCGCATCCACCAGTTCCAGCCAACACCATTCCGCCGCAGGGAAACATCCGGCAGGCAAGCCTGCGGCAAAATCGACCAAAGCGGGAAAATCAAAGGGCTGATACCACGGCAATGAGCCAGAAAAGCGAAGACCTACTTACCGTACTGGACGCCGGCAGCTCCAAGATCCGTGTGCTGGTTGCAGAGTTACACGAAGGCGCCCTGCGCTATCGTGCGCACAGCGTGATGAATGCGGAAGGCATGCGCAAGGGGCTCATCAGCGATCTGCAGCCGGCCAGCAGGGTCTTCAATCAAGCAGCTACAGAAGCCGAGCAGATGGCCAATGCCGTGATCGCCAGCTGCGTGGTAGGCCTGGGCGGAACCCACGTGCGCGGTGTGAATAGCCAGGGTGGCATCAGCCTGGGCAACCGTCTGCGCGAAATCACGCGTGAGGATGTGCGCGCCGCCGTCGATCGCGCCCGTTCTGTCTCCTTGCCCTCCGACCGCGAAATCCTTCATCTGTTACCTCAACAATTCATCCTCGACGAGCAGCCCGGCATTCATGATCCGGTGGGCATGATCGGCAACCGGCTGGAAGTAAATCTGCACATTGCCACCTGTTCCGCAAGCGCCTTGCAAAGCGTCATCACCTGCGCCAACAAAGCCGGCCTCGAAGTGACGGATACCGTGTTTGAAGGCATCGCCGCCGCCGAAGCGACGGTCTCGGCGGACGAAAGGGAACTGGGCGCCTGCCTTGTCGACATCGGCGCCGGCTTCGACCGAGCTGGTGGTGTTTTTTGAAGGCGCAGTAGCCCACACCGCGGTGATCCCCGTGGGAGGCGACCACTTTACCAACGATCTTGCGGTCGGTCTGCACATGTCGGTGCAGGAAGCGGAAGCGCTCAAGCTGGAGTACGGCCATTGCGTAGTCACCTCGGTTCCTGTCTCGAGCGAACTGGAGTTGATTGCCGGCGGCACGCATGTTATCCGTACCATTAAGCAGCGTTCGCTGAGCGAGATTCTGGAACCGCGCGCCCGTGAGCTTTTCCAACTGTTGCGCGAGAATCTGCGCCAGGGCGGTGTGCTCGGGGCACTGGGTGCAGGATGCGTTCTCACCGGCGGCGGGGCGCGGCTGCCCGGGCTGCTGGATGTAGCCGAAAGCCTGTTGCGTGTTCCCGCGCGCCTGGGCTATCCTGTGCCACTTTCCAGAATGCCCGATGAGCTGATCCAGCCCGAGTTTTCGACGGCTATCGGTATGCTGCTTTACAGCCATCGCACCAGCGTGCTGCGGGCGGCCGAAGACCAGGGACTGCGCGCCAAATTGCGCGCCATATTCGCAGGCAGTTTATAGTCACCAGAACGGCACATGACGGGATCTAAAGTATCGCAACGAGAATGGAGCAAACCCGATGAATTATTCCGATGAAATCCGCATTCAGTACAACGAAGACGTCGCCCGCGGAGCCAAGATCAAGGTCATAGGCGTGGGTGGAGGCGGCGGCAATGCCGTCAACCGCATGATCGCCGCCAAACTGGAAGGTGTGGAGTTCATCGTCGCGAATACCGATGTGCAGGCCCTGCAACTCTCCCAGGCCCCGGTCAAGCTCCAATTGGGTGTCAAACTCACCAGCGGCCTGGGCGCGGGCGCAAATCCCGATGTAGGCCGGCGCGCCGCACTGGAAGATTCAGAGAAGATCATTGAAGCCCTGGAAGGCGCCGACATGGTGTTCGTGACCGCCGGACTCGGCGGCGGCACCGGCACCGGCGCGGCCCCGGTGATCGCCTCGCTGGCCAGCGAAATGGGCGCGCTTACGGTCGCAGTCGTCACCCGGCCTTTCAGCTTTGAAGGCAAGCGCCGGATGCAGCAGGCCGAACGCGGCATGGAAGAGCTGCTCGAAGGCGTCGACACCATGATTGTCATCCCCAACGAGAAGCTGCTCGCCGTGGCTAAGGATGCCGGCTTCTTCGAGTCGTTCCGCGTGGCCGACGACGTTCTGCTCCAGGGCGTGCAGGGCATCTCCGACATCATTACCATCCCGGGCATCATCAACCGCGACTTCGCCGACGTAAAGACCACCATGGCCGGCATGGGTTATGCCGTCATGGGCACGGCCGTCCGGAGTGGCGATAACCGCGCCATCGCCGCCGCCCAGGCCGCCATGGCCTCTCCTCTACTAGAAGCGGGCGCCATCGACGGAGCTCGCGGCATTCTCATCAACATCAGCGGCTCCAGTTCGCTCCGTCTGAGCGAAGTGAACGTCGCCTCAACCCTCATTCAAAATGCCGCTCACGAAGACGCCAACATCATCTTCGGCGCCGTTCTCGACGAGAGCATGGGCGACGAGGTCAAGATCACGGTCATCGCGACCGGCTTTAAGCAGGACCACATGGGCCGCCACAAGCGCACCGCCAGCGATGCCTTGGTGCCCCGCGTTTCGGTGCAGGGCCAGCCCTCCGTCCCCCGCTTTGCCAGCGAAGAGGCGACCGAGGAGGAAATTACCCCCCTTTTCCAGTCCCGGAAGGGCGCGGAGGCTCCGAAGAGCGAGCGGCCAGTCATTAAGGAAGCGGCCAGGGAAGCTTCGCCGGAACCGGCACCGTTTACCCTCGCCCCCCAGCCGGTGCTGATCGAGGAAACTCCCCATCCCACTCAGGCCGCCCCCCCGCCGATGGCGCCCCCCGTCCACATCGACTTCGACGAGCCGTTTGAAGAGGAGTACGCCAGGTTGGTACCCGCCAAGCCCGATTCGGCACGAGGGGTAGAGAGTGCCCATCGTAACGAGGCTGACGCACACCTGGAAAACCTTGATATCCCAGCCTTTCTCCGCCGGCCGGTGAATTAAGCCCCCCGTCACCATTCCAGTTCGATCGCCGCTCTAGCGTTACGTTTGCGTACCCAATTGTGGTACGGACATCGGCAAGATCTCATTGGAATATGGAAATGCAGAAAGAATTCATGTCAAATGAGTGTTAAGGCAAGTGAGAAGGCAACAAGGGGTCGCGGGTTCGGGTTCTTGGCATCGTGGCTCAGGTAGTACGGTAGTACTTTGGTAACCCGGAAACTTCCGGACGTACGCATCATCTTTATAGCCATGGTTTCGAGAGGAAACGCGCGGTGAACAGACAGCTCCTGCAACGCACCTTCAACTTCCTGATGATCGGTCTGGCCTCCGCCGCCTTAGCGAACACTGCCAACGCACGTCCTACCCACCCCACTACCCGTCATGCCCATGTTGCCCGCGTACAGGAAAGCGCCCGTGCCCGCCGGCACATGGCTGGGATCCGTCATGCCCGCCCGGTTGCTGAAACCCGGGTAGTCATGGTCCATACCCGAAGCGGACGGGTCGTACGCCGCGCGGTCCTGGTACATCACCGTTATTACGAGCATTTCTCGGCTAGCTCTTTTACCGACTCTGACATCACCCAGGGTGATGTGACCGCGGGCGAAGATCCAGTGGTCCGCCAGGCGGCGATCGACGCGCTCGGCAACATGTACGGCACAGCCGTAGCGATTGACCCCAACACCGGGCGCATTCTGGCTATGGTCAATCAGAAGCTGGCCCTTTCGAGTGGCGCTGAGCCTTGCTCGACCATTAAGGTTTCGGTAGCCCTGGCTGCCCTGGAAGAGGGAATCGTCACCAAGGATACCCCGGTAAACCTGGGTGGCCGGTTCCAGATGAACATGACCCAGGCGCTTGCCCACTCCAACAACCTTTACTTCGAAACAGTCGGACGCCGCCTCGGCTTTGAGCGGGTCCGTCACTATGCCAACTCCTTCGGCCTGGGTGAATTGGCCGGCTGGAACATCCCTGGCGAGCAGCTTGGTATCTATCCCGCCCAGGTACTGCCTGAGAGCGAAGGTGGAGTCGGCCGTATGTGCTCCTTCGGTCAGGGCATTTCGATGACCCCGCTTCAGTTGGGCGCCCTGGTGGCCTCGATTGCCAACGGTGGAACGCTTTACTACCTGCAGCACCCGACCACGCCGGAGGAAGCAGCCAACTTCCAGCCGCGCGTCAAGCGCACCTTGCAGATCGGCAACCTGATCCCTGAAGTTTCCGTCGGCATGGAAGGCGCGGTCGACTACGGCACGGCGCGTTCGCTGCACGCCAACTTCAACCAGCTCCCGATTCTCGGTAAGACCGGTACATGCTCCAACAACGGCACCCGCTACGGCTGGTTCGCTTCCTTTGCGAACACCTCCCACGGGCGCATCGTCACCGTCTTCTTCCTCGAGGGTGGCCGTCCCACCTTCGGTCCGAAGGCCGCGGAACTGACCGGCGTGTTCTATCACAACCTCTGGGACCACAGCTACTTCGCCGAAAAGCTAACCAGCGACACGGCCTCCAGTACGCCTGTAGTCACCCCGATCAGCCAGTAAGTTTCGCGCTCCGGTTTCAATAAGGGCTTCCCCTCGGGGAGGCCTTTATTGTTTGGCTGTTTTCCGCGGATCCAAATGGGAAGAGCATGCCCCAGGGCCTTTAGAGACTGCGTGAGAACCACAGATTTGTGCACTTCAGTCCCGAAGGGACGGCTGAAAATTAACCGCTACTTGACCCTGGACAAGCTTCAGCCGTCCCTTCGGGACTTGTCGTGTCTCGAAATTTCCCCAGGACTGCGTCCTGGGCTAAGGTCAGCCGTCCCTAACGGGACTAAATGCGTAAATTCGTGGTTCTCACGCAGACTTCAAAGGCCGAAATCATTTTGGCAGGGGAATGTACGGGCTGAAGCCCGTACCTACCGCCCGTACCTGCGGCCCATTCCGAGGCGCAAGGGTGCCCCATTCAAGCCCGCCGTTCTGGCCTCCATCGTCCAAACGATCCTCTCCGGGTCTTTTTAGCATCTCTATGACGGAACAGGCCCGCCCTCCCGGCAAGCAGAATGCTCTACGATGCTAGTCAATGAAGATACTCACCGCTGAAGAGATGCGCACGGCCGATCGGGTCACTACCGAGCGCTTCGGAATCTCATCGCTTGAATTGATGGAGCACGCCGGCCGGTCGGTTGCTCGCTTCATCCGCCGCGAATTGCCCAATTGCCGGCACATCGTCGTACTGTGCGGCAAAGGCAACAACGGCGGTGACGGCCTGGTCGCCGCACGGCACCTGGCAGAAGACGGTTGTACCGTTTCGGTGCTGATCCTCGGCGATCCGGTTGAAATGCATGGAGACGCGAAGAGCATGCTGGACCGGCTTCCCCTGGCGCCGATCAGCATCAAGGAAGAATCTGATTTTTCCGGATCCGGCTGCAAGGCGCTCCTCGAAGGTGCCCAACTCTTTGTGGACGCAGTCCTGGGCACAGGCTTTCATCCTCCGATGCGCGGTTTGGCAGTCGCCGGCCGCAAGCTGCTGGAGCTTTACTCCCGAACACCCGTGGTGGCGGTGGATCTCCCCTCCGGCTGGGACGCCGACTCGAGAAGATTTCTCTCGCCAGATGCGTACCGGGCCGATGCCGTCGTTACCTTTACCGCGCCCAAACTCGCCCACGTTTCCGGGATGCTCACCCGGGGGCCCATCGTCGTGGCGCCCATCGGATCGCCCGCCGAGGCAGTCGAATCCGGCACCGGCCTGACCTGGGCGGGAAGCGCCAAGGTGATCGCGGACCGCCTGCGTTCGCCCGACTCCAACAAAGGCCGCTTCGGACACGTCCTGGTCATCGGAGGCGCCAGGGGCAAATCCGGTGCGCCATCCATGAGCTCGGTCGCGGCTTTGCGCACGGGCGCAGGGTTGGTCACCGCTGCCATCGCGGAATCCATTCTGCCGACCGTCGCTGCCGTGACTCCGGAACTGATGACCATGGCTTTGGTCGAAGGCGATAGAGGAGAAATCTCCAACCGAAATCTCGAACCTGCTCGCCTCGATCCCGTTCTGGAAAAGAAATCGGTGATCGCCATCGGCCCTGGCTTGGGGCAGGAAGAGGAAGCGGTCCAATTCTTCCTGGGCCTGTTGGAACGGACCAAGGTCCCCATGGTCATCGACGCGGACGCACTGAATGCCCTGGCCGCGAACCCCGGTAAGTTGAATGGCAAGGGCAGGCTTCTTGTACTCACTCCCCACCCCGGCGAAATGGCCCGGCTGGCCGGAATGAGCATCAAGGAAGTGGAAGCCGACAGGGAAGGGCTGGCCCGGGACTTCGCCACCCGCCATGCAGTGACCCTGGTGCTCAAGGGATGGCGCACCATCATCGCCCACCCAGACGGCCGCATCGCCCTCAATACCACCGGCAACCCGGGCATGGCCAAAGGGGGAAGCGGCGACATCCTGACCGGGATCGTGGCCGCGATGATCGCGCAGTACCCTGAGCAGCCCGCCGAGGCGGTGGAAGCTGCCGTATATCTTCACGGTCTGGCTGCCGATTTTGCTGTAAGTTTGCAAGATCAACACACTCTGCTGGCGATGGACACGGTCTCGCATCTCTATAAAGCATTCCGCTTTCGAGCGGAGGATCCGGGAGGTTATGTTTGGTTGCAGGGAATCGCAGGCATGTTGAAGGAGCAGGAATGACCGTTCGCCGATTCGTCAGCAACAGCAGCAGGGAGACCATCGCCATCGGCGGAGAAATTGCCCACATGCTGCAATCCCCCACGCTGCTCTTTCTGCGGGGAGATTTGGGCGCCGGCAAAACCACCCTGGTGAAGGGAATCGCCCAGGCTCTGGACGCTGCCGATCCTGACGAAGTGACGAGCCCCACGTTCACCCTGGTTCACGAATACGACGGCCGTCACCGCGTCGACGGCAAGGACCGCGACGTAAAGCTCTACCACATCGATCTCTACCGCATCGAAGACGAACGCCAACTGGAGACCATCGGCTTCGATGAACTGGCGACCGAAGACGCCATCCTCCTGGTCGAATGGGGAGAAAAATTCCCCGCCGTCGTCAAGCGCAGCGATGGGGAAATCCTGATTGAGCACGCGGGGGGAGACACTCGCAACATCACCCTCAAGCTCAAAGAAAAAGAGCCAGTTTCTTGAAGTAGTACTTTAAGATTGCAAACGGCCTGCGGTGCCTCCCAAGCACCAAACCCTCGGAATTAAATCTCGTCTACATCGTTACGCTTCTGCACTCCGCCACACTACCAATCTGAAGGATTAAGCGATGGCAAGGCTCGAGTTTTCTCAGCGGCAGATAGATGCAGCCTTTGACGTGAACTGGCAAATGGTCAGGGAAGATTTTCCTGAGTTCAAGACGACCCACATGCCTCACTACCGATGCGAGAACTGCAACTTCATCCAAAGCGATAAATCACTGTTTAACGTAGACCATCTCATCCCCTGTAAAGACGGCGGCAACAACAGCCTCGACACGTCCGCAGTTGCCCAGGCAATTGCGGAAGAAAGAAACGTCTGGGACAGCGGGGGAAATCAACTGCAAAAGCAAAGCTGGGATCCGCGGAACGTCGGATTGCTCATGCTGGCGAACGCGAATGATCAGGTTTTGTGCCGGGCCTGCAACCTGGGTAAGAACACAAAACTGCACAGTCCTGACCTCATTCCGGCTGGCTGCGGTTATGCCTATTCCAAGCGCTCCCAGGACCAAAACCCTCGTCACCAGTACGAGGGGCCGCCTCCGGTGAATGGTCCAGTTCTGAAGCGCTATCGCGACCGCTGGGAGAAAATCTGACGCGCCCGCCTGCAGTTCCGTCATCCCGAGCGACTGTCTTAATTGTCAGCGACCGGTGGAGTTCATCTCGAGATTGAACCGGGAGGGAGAATCGCGTTTTCATGAACGATCCGTTGCAAGGATCCCAAGTCTCAAAAGCGAGACTCCACGGCGCGCCGGGACAGGCTGGGGCACCCTTCGGTTGTTACCGAAACACTTAGAGCCCCACTCGACAACTTGCGTGGTTCGGATGCCCGTGAGGCAAAAGACAACATCGGAACGGGCTTCGCCCATCTCGTTCAACCCATGTAGTGTCCCGGCTACGCCGATACAAACATGGGGCACCCGTCCAGGGGGTGGAATGCGGTGAGGGTCCTCGGCTTCCATCTCGACACACGCAGTACCAACCGACGGAACCACCGCTGCACACTTTGCGTATCCCTCCTCGAACACAACCCACGGAGGAACGCATGCTGGCAGATCTACGCGACGCGCTGCGCCAACTACGAAAAGCTCCGGGCTTCGCCCTGACAGCAATCATTACCCTCGCCCTGGGCATCGGAGCCACCACCGCCATCTTCACCCTGGTGCACCAGGTCATGCTGAAGTCGCTCCCGGTGGTGAAGCCCGAAGAACTATGGCGCATCGGCGACAAGATCCGGTGCTGTAACTGGGGTGGTTACGTACAAGGCAGCGATCAGGACTTCGCCCTGTTCTCCTGGGAAATGTACAAGCACTTCCGTGCTCACACGCCGGAGTTCAGCGACCTCGCCGCCCTGCAGGCCGGCAACGCCGCACTGGGCGTGCGCAGAGCCGGATCGCAATCTCCGGCAGACACCCGCAACGGGCAATACGTCTCCGGCAATTTCTTCCGCACCCTCGGCATCAATCCCTGGATTGGGCGCATGATGACCGATGCCGATGATCGAGAGGGCGCACCGCTGGTGGCGGTGATGAGCTATCGCATCTGGAAAGACAAGTACGGCGCCGATCCCTCCGTGGTGGGCGCGGGCTATCAGATCAACGGGCATCCCTTCACCGTGATTGGCGTCGGCCCTCCAGGCTTCTATGGCGCGCGGCTCGGCGGCGGCAGCATGCCCGACTTCTGGCTCCCAATCACTTCAGAACTCGTCCTCGATGGGGCGGCCTCACGCCTCAAACGGCCAGACGGAAACTTTCTCGACCTGCTGGGCCGTGTGCGCCCGGGGGTAAGTCCAACCCAGCTGGAAGCCAAACTCAGAGTAGAACTCCACGACTGGCTCGCCGGCCACGTGCCCGATATGCAGCCGGCGGAAAAGCAGCTCTGGCAACAAGACACCCTGCACCTGACGCCGGGCGATGCCGGGGTTGCCAAGATGCGCGATCAGTATCAGGATGGGCTGAAGCTCCTGCTGGTGGCTGCCGCCTGTGTGCTGCTGGTGGCCTGCGGCAACCTGGCCAACCTGATGCTGGCGCGCGGGCTGAAAGATCGCGCACAGACATCGATACGAATGGCCCTGGGCGCCTCCCGCCATCGCCTGGTGCGCAAGGCCCTGGTCGAGTCCGTGCTGCTGGCGGTGACCGGGGGAGTGCTGGGGATTGCGGTGGCCTACGCCGGAACCAGGCTGATTCTCTACCTGGCTTTCGAGGCGGGTCACCCGGACAACTATGTGCCGGTAAGTGCGTCTCCCTCCTGGCCGGTGCTGCTGTTCGCGCTCGGCATCTCGCTGCTCACTGGCATTCTGTTCGGGGTCGCTCCGGCGTGGACCACCTCGCACGCCGATCCGGTCGAGGCGCTGCGTGGAGCAAATCGCGCGGTCAGTGGCCGTGGTTCCTGGGCACAGAAGTCGTTAGTCATTGGGCAGGCCGCGATGTCGATTGTGCTCTTGTCCGCCGCGGCTTTGTTGGGCAAGAGTCTGCGCAACCTGGAACACCAGGATTTCGGATTCGCGACCGAGGGCCGCTATCTCGTGTCAATCAACCCGTCGTTGGGTACGGACAAGCCCGAACAGATGGAGCCGAAGTTCCGGGAGATCGACGATCGCCTGCGCCAGATTCCCGGTGTGCGCATGGTGGCGCCTGTGCTCTATGCGCCGATGTCGGGGGATAGCTGGAACAACGGCGTGCGCATCGCCGGCAGACCCGAGCCCCCGGCCAAGGAAGATACCACCTCCGGCTGGGCGCGCGCGATGCCCGGCTTCTTCGACACCATCGGCGCGAACATGGTCATGGGCCGTTCCTTTACCGACGAGGACACGGCCACTACGCGGACGGTGGCCGTGGTCAACGAAGCGTTCGCCCGGCGATTTTTCAAAAACGAAAATCCGCTCGGCAAGCATTTCGGGCCGGACAAGATCCAGCACGCGACCAAGTATGAAATCGTTGGCGTGGTGAAGGACATACGTTACGTGCCCTGGGACTACAAGGACCCGATCGCGCCCATGTACTGGTTATCGGAGGCGCAGACCACGCAATGGGACGATCCTGACTATAAGACTGGCGAGATCTGGTCACACTACCTGTACAACATCGTGGTTTGGGCGCCCGGCAATCCTCCGGGCATCGAAGAAAAGGTGCGCAAAACCTTGGCGGATGTCGATCCCGATCTGGTGCAGTATGGGGTCATCTCCTACGACCAGGTGTTCCGTCGAGACTTTCAGCAGCAGAACACGATTGCGACCCTAACGACGCTCTTCGGTTTGCTGGGGCTGGTGCTGTCGGCGGTAGGCCTGTACGGCGTGATGGCTTACATGGTGGAGCAGCGCACGGCGGAGATCGGCGTCCGCATGGCCCTGGGCGCCGACCGCGGAAACGTATTGCGCATGGTGTTAAGGGGAGCCTTTTCCCAGGTCGGCGATCGGTTTGGCGATCGGCATTCCCGCCGCGATTGGGGCGGGGAAGCTGATGACGCAGCAACTGTTCAGCGTAAGACCCTGGGATCCGGTCATGCTGGCCTCGGCCACCGTGGCGTTAGCACTGGCAGCGTTGCTTGCGTCGGCGCTGCCCGCATGGCGGGCAGCGGGCGTGGAACCCATGGTGGCGCTGCGCAACGAATGAGTGAGGGTTGACTTAGTTTGTATGAACGTTTCCCTGCGGGATGTCTTAAGGAAAGTTGAGCTGCTGGGGATAGACGAAACGTGGACGTACAGAGTTTCCTCAACCCGGCAGCTGTATCCTGTCAGTGCGTCGTTTCAGGGAAACTTCGACTGGAGTTCCGCAGCCCAGACTGGCACAGGAGTAAGCCACCGGCGTGTTGAGTCGCCGAGTGAGCCAACAAGCCGGTAACCAAGCTCTTCGGAGTTGTCGAAGAGTAAAACCTGGTGTGCGTTCCCAGCGGCGGCTGGCAAATTCTGAAAGCTACGAAGATACCGACGACGCACGTCCGGCTCAGGAACATTATGGCCGCCCGCCCGAACCCGCTTAGCGATTCGGGCCAAATTGATCTCGACGCTTCTGGTCCCAATGTAAATGAGCACTACTTCAAAGCCTCGTTCAATGGCTCGGGCATACTGCATCATCTGTAAGTAATTTTTGCCGGAAAGAGTTGTCTCCACGGCGAAGCTCTCCTTGCGCGCGAGGTGCTCTTTCGCTAAACGGAGAACCTCTTTGCCTGCCGAAATCGCAGAAATTCCCATTCCGCTCGAGTGCAGTATGTTTACAAACACATCAGGATTTAATACGGGAATTGCACCGAAAACATCAACGTTGCCGGCAGTCAGAGTGCTTTTCCCTGCTCCGTTTGCCCCAGCAATTACGGTCAAAGCCGGACGGCTCACCGACCGGAGGCGGACGCCTCAACATCACCACGCGAGTCACCTTTTTTCGCTTGCAACTCTTCCAGGCGACGGCGGTCCTCAGCGACCTTCGCTCTGGCCCCTGCGGCCAGCCTCTGCGCCATTTCGAGCCAATCGACGGCCATGGGTTTAGTTTACTCCTTTGCTGCCCAAGGAGCGACGGAGCCACAGAAGCCGCCGCCACAGCCCCTTGGCAACTCCAAAAGGCGAGCCTCCCTTCTGGGCGCGCAACCTGGATCACCCCGTAAAACGTCGACAACCCGGCCGGTAAAATCCGTGGTGCAAACTGCATCAGCCCGGAAGAAAGCTGCCGAGGAGAGCGACAGGAAGATACAGCTTGCTGCGAGAAAAGCAGCTCAGGAGATGTTTGTTCGGTGGCAAAAGCGCGAACAGGCAAAAAAACTGGAAGGGCCTTTTTTTCGGGACAGGAAGATGTGAAGAAATTGATTTCCTGAGTTTTCGCGATTTTATTTTTGATCCCAAATGCTTGCCGACATCCCAGCGGTCGCTTATACGGCATCCTGGAGCGATTTTTTTACGTCAAGTTTACTGCAAATTTTTAAAATCGATTTTTTCACATCTTCCAGACGGAGTAACCCCCGTTAGGGGTTCGTAGCCAGCGTTAGGGGTTACTCCGTCTGTTCCCGTTTTCCCCCGAAGTTCAGGCGCACCTAAGTACCGTCGAACGCTCGACTGTTAAGCTCTTTTCTCTTCAAAAACTTGAACGGGGAACGCACAAAGAGTTCAACGCAGTGGTCGAAATCGCGGAGATGTGGGGTGAGAAAGAGAAATTCGTCCGAGTGAATCAACAGACCAATGCAGGCATGGGTGAATTCGTTATCGAGAGTTCGTAGCGGCCTATGTGGAGTTCGATGGCATTTATGGGACTGACTAAAAGACGAGTGACAGACGTAAAGGTCACTTCTTCTTTGGGCCAGATGAACTAAACCCCAAATCGCATGCGAGAGTACAGGCGGATCTAAGTCGTCAGGGGCAACTTCGTCTATCCCGAACTCCTGCCCCGAAACTCCCGGATTGCGCGAATCAGGTCTTTAATTCTTGAGGACCAACTTCATTGAGGTTCATCCATTGCTTGAACGGATCATCGGAGAAGATAATTCTCCTTGTATCAACATTGGAAGCTGCAACCATGAGGTCTTCCAGTATTCGCTGGCGCAAGTCGGGGGACGATTTCTTCGACTCTTTGAGATTCGTGTCCAGCATGATTCGGCACTCCGCTCTGCACATTTCGTAAAAAGCCCAGCTTTGCTTTTGTGCGGAAGCTCTTAGTTGAATCGCTTTTGTCAGAGAAGCCTCTGCTGCCGACAGTTCAGGCGCCCGCTGATCTTTCAGCGCGAATCCTAGTTGCCCGTGGTACTCATGATATGCGTCGTCAGTATCGGCAGCGATCAAGGCACGAAAGATCGGTATCGTACGTTCCATTTGGGCTTTCGTGCTTTGCTCAGCCCACGTTTCTTGACGTACTCGCTGCGCCTGGTAGTAGATTTGTGCCCTGACGTTTTGTGACGACACTCTAATCGCTTCATTGAGTTCGCTCTGAGTGGGCGTTTGGGTATCAGTGGAGGGATTCAATTGTTTTACCAGCAAAGCGAGAGCCCTCGCATCGAGATCACTTTGTTCTTTGATACCCTTAACCTCGCGAGAAAGAGCTTCGAGATCATCAGCTTCAACTAGCGCTCCAGCAAAGTAAAGCCTGGTCCAAAGATATCCAATAAGGAATCCGTTCAGGACATAACAGATGATGGTCGCGGTAGCAAAAGGCGCTGTATCAGCCCCTCCTAATCCAGGCGCTAGGGTGGTGCCCAAATCCTTTAGAGATCCTCGGATGTTACCGATCTGGATAAGCCCGACCCCCACGAGGATTTTTGTTAGCCAATCCGAAATCTGCTCAAGGTTTGTGTTTGGCTTGTACGGTTGCCTGTTGTTGGACTCAAAGGATGTTGTCGTAGAGCCACCATCGTCTTCGGTGGTCCGCTGAAGGGTTCTGGGAACGCCGAAGATAAAACCAAAAACGGCCCCCGCTAGTGCAGAAGCGGCTGCAACCATCGACGCAACACCCAGGACTCTAAGTCCAGACTTGGTGGTCGTGGCGAACGCGACAATCAGTAGCTCACCGGCCAAAGCCCCAAGTATCAACGCGTAAAGCGCATATAGTCCACGTTTTCCAGATGGTTTCTCAACCATTTTCGTGTCCTCACGACTTGAGAAAGGTGAAGGAGTTTCCTCGCTTTTGAAAACCAGTGAGCTTGTCTACTAAGCCCCTATACTCTTCGACCTGAGTATTCGGGCGGTGGAAACCAACAGGCAGAAGAATATGCTGGCTCTATTCATATGACAAAAAACCGGGGGGCAAAAAAAGGTGACCAGATGGCTTGTATACCCACCGTTACACGTAAGCCCTGAAAACGTTTCGTCGAGTCAGCTGGTCAGCGGTCAACTAGTTCTCGAGACATGAGACGCTGGGTAGTGATTGAAGGAAAAGAAACGTTACAGATCGGTTTTGTCAGAACCTTCTGCGTGGAGGTTTCGTGGACATCTATGATAGGTAAGAGTCAAGGGAAAACGGAGATTTCCCTTGACTCGGCAGGATGGGTTCTCCCGGCTTTTTTCGGGGACGCGCTTTTTGAGGAACTCTTATCGTGGGAGGATCAACGATTCGTGAGCTTTTCCCAGTTGCCATGCGCAAACGCAGCTCTCGCTTCCTGAGAAAGGTCAGCGCTGAGTAGGAAAGAACGCCCCGGCTGCCCGGGTCGGTACTGGTAGGGATAGTCGCTGGAAAACAGAATCCGTTCATGCCCCACAACATTGACAACCCGGTTCAGGTACTCCTGGCTCCACATGCCGCTGGGGGTAACGTACAGGTTCTGCCGGAAGTAGTCCTCAACAGGACGCTCGAGCTTTGCCACACGCGCAAGCGACTTGAGGCGCTCAAGGTAGAAAAGCACAACCTCGCCCCAGTGACCGAGGATGATCTGCAGATCAGGAAAACGGTCAAATACGCCTGCCAGAATCAGTCGTACAAACTGGATGCCGGCCTCATAGTGCCAGCCTAGGCCAAATGTCGCGAAGGCCAGATCGACCAACTCCCCGAACCCTGAATAGAGGTCTGCTCGAACGGAAGCCCGCGGGATTTGCGGATGGATAAACAACGGAACGTGCAGCTCTGCCGCCGTGCGAAGCAATGGGATGAAGTCAGGGTGATCCAGGTTCTTGTCTCGCACACGACCACACACCATCGCACCGTGAAACCCGAGCTGCTTCACGGTGCGATGCAATTCCAATGCTGCTTCCGGCGGCGCCGCCATCGGAAGGACCGCGAACCCCTGAAACCGGGTTGGGTACTTCGCAATGGCCGCAGCGATCAGATCATTGGTCTCCCTCGCCAGCTGGATGCTCTCTTCTGGTTCCAGGTTATGGAGTGCGGGGGTCGTGACGGAAAGAACCTGCACGTCAATTCCACTCTCGTCCATCAGCGCTAAACGCCCTTCGCCCAGGTCTTCAAGCATCCGCCCCATCTCGCCCTGGTCCAGAAGGTCTGTACCTTCCGCACCGATCGGCGACGCATCCCACGCGGCGTGGATCCTCCGGGTCAGGAAATGCTCTTCAATGCTGATGATCTTCACTGCTCCCTCTTTTCTGCGTGCTGCTATCGCCTCGTATTTATTATTGCGAGAATAGGACATGCAGCCAATGGCTGAAAAGGCATACCATCCATGCAAAAAACGAATGCTTCATTCGAGAACCTTGACCTTCGCTCGCTGCGCATGTTGAAACAACTTCTCGATGTGCGGAGCGTCACCAAGGCCGGTGAAGCGCTGGGGCTTAGCCAGCCCGCTGCAAGCCGAGTGCTATCTCAACTACGCAGTGCGCTCGGCGATCCACTTCTGGTTCGAGCTGGTCAGGGAAATACATTGACACCACGGGGCGAAGAACTTCGGCCAGCGGTCACGGAAGCGCTGAGATCTGTCTCAGCCCTCTTCGAACAAGAGGCCTTTGAACCGTCCACGGCAAAGCGGATCGTACGGATCGCAACCACGGACCATGGTGCAACCGTCGTTCTGTCGCCCCTGGTAAAGGCGCTCGGCATGCTGGCACCTGGCATCACGTTGGAGGTCAGCCCGTGGAATGCGCAGACCCTCCTCGAACTGGAAACTGGAAGGCTCGATCTTGCCCTGGACTCCGAAAGCCGCCTGCCTGAGAACTTTCATGCTCGTACCCTCTATCGTGAGAGATCGGTCTGTCTTGTTCGGCGGGGTCATCCGTTGCTAAACGGGCGGCGGAAAGATGGAAGCCTCGATCCCGCACTGGCGTCCACTTACCCGCAGATTGTGTTGCTGTATCCGGTGGGCGACCGGTTGGAGGGAGACGATCCACTTGCTCGCCTCGGTCATCCATCGAAGAGGATTGCGTTGCGAACGCCCTACTTCACTTCCGCTCCAATGATGCTGACGCATACGGATCACTTCATGATCCTGCCCTCACGCTTGGGGCGCGTGCTCGCTGACTCGGCACCGCTTGACCAGATTCCATTGCGCGGCGAAACACCGTTTGCTTATCGTCTAATCTGGCACGAACGGACGCAAAAGGACGATGGTGTGGGATGGTTGAGGACCCAGATGTACCGGCTTCTCAAATAGCGAGTAAAGGACGTTCTCGTCGGATGAGGCAGATTGGTGACGAGAAGCTGACTTGAACGAAGCCGCTGGTCTTTTCGAGGACGACCGGAAAATACCCCAATGCGAATCGCACGTCCGGGCATTCTGGCCATGCGAGTTCCAACGCACTTTGGTGGAAATAGCGCACCGTCTGCATGGCTAAATCATATCAATCCTCAATTGATCTCCCGCACACTTAGTCTTTGCGTTGGCTTGCTTAAATCGACGGGGCATTAACGTGTTCCAGGCCGATCATTCCAATGCAAGCCTTACCATGAAGCAGAATTCATTTCATCCGCACGAAAGGTTCATCGGTTTGGTGCATGCTTTGCCAAGAACGTCTGTGTGCGGCCTTCTGCCTCCACCTCCGTCAGGCGCGATTTTTTCGGGGCTGGCTATCTTGCAACAGGGAGAAATACATGGCTCGTCTGGCTCGCGTGATCGGTCTGGATCTTCCTCACCACGTGACGCGGCGCGGCAATGGACGCCGGTTTATTCTCGACAACGATACCCATCGCAGCATTTATCTGGATTTGTTGGCGCAGAGCCTGGAACTGCACGGGTATGGTTGATTGGCTATTGTCTGATGTCCAACCATGTCCATCTAGTCCTGATACCCCGAAAGCCGGAATCGATGGGGCTTGCCCTAAAGCACGCACACGGTCGCTTTGCTTCCTACTGGAACGCCGCCCATCGAAGCAGTGGTCATGATTGGCAGGGACGGTACTACTCTTACCCGTTGGATGAGACGCATCTTTGGACGGCGTTGCGCTACACGGAATTGAATCCGGTGCGCGCAGGACTGGTCCAAGAGGCAGAGCGCTGGACATGGTCAAGCGCCGCCGCCCATTGCGCTTGTGCACGGGCGGAGGCATTCCTAGCGATGGAATTGTGGCTGAGGCGATGGAGTGCCGAATCGTGGCGCGCGTTTCTCGGCCAGCAGGAGAGTGCCACGGAGCTGGATGAAATTTGCCGGTCAACGCACACGGGCCGGCCACTGGGCGTTCGGGAGTTCGTCCGTACACTGGAACGCTCGACACAACGCCGGCTGGCTCCCCAGAAGCGTGGCAGACCAAGAAAGACTGTCGCCAACCCACAACAAAGCGTCTTGCCTCTCAGCTTCTCGTAAGAGACGCTGTTACCGCTCTGCTTGCAATTGGGTTATATTCCGTCCGTCCCCGATTAAACCGTTCAATTGGCAGCAATAAAGTGTCCGAGAAGTCGTTATACGGCCAAGTGGACCAGGATCGTAAACACTAAGACTTCTCATTACTAATCCGGCTCGTTCGGACGAAGAGCGTCGGTCGTATCCAGTTCAAACAAGATACGATCCTGGAGACTTAGCTTCCTTTCTGTGATGCAAGATCAATCTCAGCGCGATGACCGCTTTGTAAGACCCATCTGTTTTGCGAGCTCCGCGTCGAGCATTTTCGTTGGAAGGAGTCTGGGCAAAGTCCAGTTCTTGAACCGCTGCGGAATGACTGCATAGCGTGCCTTCGGATTCGCCACAGTCAGTGCCACATAAACGGCCTGGCCTATACGCTCCGGCGCCAAGCCATTGGTGCGCGCCTCGGTCACGATATACTTCTGGAAGTTTTGAATGGCGCCCCAATACTCGGTCTGGTTGAACTCACTCAGGTCTTCTTTTTCGCCCTTGTCGTACATCTCCGTGTTTACGGTGCCAGGTTCAATCATCACGAGGTCGATACCAAATAACATGAGCTCTCGCCGCAAGGCGTCCGACATTCCTTCAAGACCACATTTAGAGGAACTATATGCACCCAGAAGCGGCACCACAACCTTCGCAGTGCTAGAGGTTATATTTACGATTCGGCCGGCGGGCCCCAACCTTTTCTCATCCGTCCCCAAAAACGGAGCGAACGCTTGAATGACGACAAGCGGAGAGATCATGTTCACTTCCAACTGTCGCCTGTATTCACTGGGCCGCACGTAAAGCAGTGGTCCACTCACAACGATTCCCGCGTTGTTAACTAAGCCAGCCAAATTCCTGTTGCCGATCATGGAGCCGACCTGCTCGGCTGCCAAATGTACGGCGTCCCCGTCCGAGATGTCCATGATCAGAGGGACGTAACGGTCACCAAACTCTCTTTGCAAACGATCGGCGTCTCCTTTCTTGCGCACCGACCCGAATACGCGAAACCCCTTTGAAAGAAGTAATTTCGTGGTCGCATGACCGATTCCAGTGGATATTCCCGTAACCACGACATCTCTCATTTCCGCCATCACACTCCTCCCTTTGAAGATGAACAGTGTATATCTTCAATGTGAGCAGCGTACCGCTTGGATGCTTGTCATGTCAAGGTGTACAGTGATCTTTATGCCGTATCCACCTAAGACGGACCGGAAGGCAATTCTCTCCGCCGCGCTCACGGAACTTGCCCAAGGTAGTATCCGAAACTTATCGCTGCGAAACATCGCCGGCTCTCTCGGACTCGCGCCGAATGCTATCTACCGCTATTTTCCAGATCGTAGGGCACTCGAAGCAGCCATATCGAGTGAGGCAGCCCGGCAAATGGAGGTAGCCTTGAGGAGAGCAGCCGAAGGCCGCGAACCACTCATCGCGCTGCGAAAGATGTCTCTCGCCTACTTCAAGTTCGCGAGAGAACCGCAGCCTCTACGAGGCAATGATGAGTTTCCACGCGCCAGAGCACGATCCGACCCTCCACGAAGCCCTTTGGGCCTTCACCGTCGAGCAGGTCCAACGAGTTGCTGGTCCGGGTCGAGCCCCTCAGGCGTCCGTCGCGCTATGGGCCTTCCTGCACGGCGCGGTGACACTAGAAGCCGCGCAGGTGTTAGGCGCACTCAAGCCTGAGAGCGGCCTTGCATTTGGCTTTGAGGCATGGCTGCTAGCTGCTTCTGAGGGCAGCGCGGTTGAGCAGACATCCCAGGGGAAAACCAATAAGAAAGTGCTGAAATCTGTTCCTCGGCGTTAATCGCTGGGTCGCTCGCCTATACAGACGAAGCTGGAAGTGTGCATTGACGGGTTCGATCCCTCCGAGCCCTCATTTAGCACATAGCGGCGATGTGACGGGCTCACTGTGTTTGCTGTCAATTACGAGCGAAGAAGCGCGAGACCTAGATGCAGCACTGCGACCCAGCTTCTTGGACTTAAAGTGTCCAGACCGGCAGACAACCGCGCCAACCGCACTAATTCCTGAGGAGGGAAGTCGGCAGGCAGCTTCGCCATCAACTTGGCAGCCTGATCTCGATTTGCAGGAGCCTTCTCCCGATTCGCTCGTCCCAGTAGTTTTGGCAACTGCTGAATCGTTGGGTCGGAACAGTAGGCCGGCGTACCCGGCTGGTATCGCCAAGACTCGGAAACTGGGCCAGCATCCAGAGGGTCAAAACCAATTTGATCGATCAGGGCCATCACGCTTTTCTTCGCTCTGCTCTCGTCCCCCGCTACCGGCAGGGCTATTCGGTGTTTCGAACCATTGGGCAGACTCTTGGTGACTAGGCTGTCCGCAACGATGTTGTTGAACGCCTTGATAACCGGGCGCCCCAAAGCACGAGATGTCCATTCACTCTCTACCATCCCTTCTGCAAGTTCGACGATCCTTCCATCGCGAAGTGGATAGTAGTTCCCAGTGTCAATGATCGGCGAGGTTGCGGGAAGTCTTGTCAGCAAATCCCTTGGAAGTAAGGGAACGCTCTTGAGTGGGATGGTGAGAACCATCAGGTCAGCGTCTATTGCCACTTCCGAAAGAAGGACCGGCTTGGCTCCAGTCTTCCGAGCGACATCCTGCAGCGTATCTGGACCACGCGAGTTTGCGATCCAAACCGTATGTCCCACGCCGTGGAAGTAATTTGCAAGTGCCGATCCGATATTGCCAGCTCCTATGATTCCAACTTTCATCGTCTTCTCCTCTATTCGCAGCGGGCGCGTAGTGTCGCATACGACAACGAACGTTTCCTTTTGATGCGCAAACGATCGTTGTAGGTTCATGCAAATATCTCTATGCTGAACGGGTGGAGAGTGAGACCGTGAATGCAGCAAATCGAACAAAGAAAGCGGCCATGATTGCAGAGAAAGATCGCCTCATTGTGCTTGCCGCGCGGGAGCACTTTTTGCGCGACGGCTTCGCAGGAGCTTCGATGGACGCCATCGCACGTTCAGCGACCGTTTCCGTGAAGACGATCTATGGTCACTTCAGGAGCAAGGATGAGCTTTTCAGCAAAGTAATGATCGAAGCATGCACCGACCATCTCCTTTCGGGCGAACCCCCCTCCGACGAGGCGCTAGGGGAGCGGTTCGTGTGGTATCGGAAGGCTACGCAGCGTGGTCTCTTCGAGGCTGGCCGAGAGTATTTAGGTCATCTTCTCTCTCAAGAGCAATTGGCTCTCTACCGCGTCGTGACACGGGATGCCGACCGCTTTCCGGCCCTAGGCAGGCAGTACCACGAGAACTTCGCGCGAGGCAGAACCGGCATTCTGGTTGCTTACCTCAGGAGCGTAGGGCGACGAAAATCATGGAAGCAACGCAATCCGGAACAAGATGCTGCTCTCTATGAAGCACTGCTTCGTTCGAGGCTGTATGAGGAAGTTCTTCACGGTCTTACCGTCGTGAGCGAGAAAGTCATCAATGAGCAAGCGGAGTTCGCCGCTGGAACCTTATGGAAGTTGATGAAGCAACCAGTGGCTGGATAACGCGAAACGAGGTCTCGCATGAAGTTGTTTGCCTGTTGTCGCAGGGGTATTGCTTTGCGCCATCGAAGCAAAACCCGCATGAAAATTGAACTGCGTTTTCCTTCGTGTCCTAGATTCCGGGTAAACGACCGTTTGAACCTTACAGGAGGAACATATGAAGATCTGGCATCAATCGATGGGAAGGCAGTGGACCGCCCAAGCCAGTCAAACATATGACGATGCAGAGACGATGCAGGACAGACGATGCAGGACAGACGATGCAGGACAGACGAAATAACCCCCATTTGCGCCGTTGTTTCAGTGCATTGGGGGATATTTCGTCTGTCCTGCATCTCCAATTCACGATCTACGAAGACACCATCGACGGGCCGGAGATCTGCATCGAGTTCACCGATGGCACCGTGTTTTCTTCTTGCCTGAAGATGTCCACATCCCTGGAAGCCACGGTGACTCGGGATGATGGCGGTCAGCCGCAATTGCTGAAGGACTACTCAACACCCCCAGTCTCCCGATAATGTGCTCGACGAGGTTGGTGCGTCGCGTTCAGACGGGATAAGCCGCGTTGATGGCCGCTTTCGTCTTGAATCTGCTGGCGAACTGTCCATTGCCAATCAAGCCCGGGAGATCGCCATGCGTGCTGCCACGTAGTTACGGCCTGCGGCAAACAATGGCGCGCAGTCCACTTTCTCGTGAATATCGCTGAGAAATAGGAGGTTTCGAGGTCTGCTTTGCCGTGATCGAGCGCAAGCGGATTGCTCCGGCCGCGCCGGCACCAATCGAAAATTGTCTGTGAGTGATCTCCACGGTTCTTTCCCTCCGCGCGTTCTGAATTTGTTGGCCGTAATCATCTGCTAGATTCTTGTTCAACGGATGGTGCCCCTAAGAGTGGTGGCGGTTCACACGAGAACGCTTCCGCCATCGACCACGATGACCTCTCCAGTGGAGTAGGTCTGTCGCATGAGATATAGGTAAGTTTCCGCTACCTCCGATGCCTCAGCCACTCGCCCGGCCGGAAGCTTGGCAGCCATCTCGCGATACATGGCTTCGCGATTCTCAATGGGCAACTCATCCCACATTTCGGTCTTTGTCATGCCAGGGCAAACGACGTTAACTCGGAGTGGCCCCAGTTCGAGAGCAAGCGCGCGCCCCAGTGACTCACGAGATTACCCCGACTCATCTTCTCTTCGTCACCGTGTCCATCTGGCGATCGAAACTGCGGCTGCCGTACGGCTTGATGACACTCTGTGACATCAGTGATAGAGTTTATGTCACGGCAGGACATCGGCGGCGAGGAAAGGACAGATTATGAATGAGAGCACGGGCATTGGTACGGTTCATCGAGTGGCGATGAATCAGGTGGAGCGTTCCTCATGAAGCGCGTCCAATATCACCGTTACGGCGGACCGGAGGTCTTGCGACTGGAGGAGTTTGCGCTCGCCGCGCCGGGGCGCGGTCAAATTCGCGTTCGAATCAGGGCAGCGGCAGCCAATCCAATGGACTGGAAGATCCGCAACGGCGAGTTGAAGATGATGACGGGCCGAAAGTTTCCGCGCGGCCTCGGCCATGATTTCGCGGGCGTTGTGGAGGCGGTTGGGCCGAACGTGAGGCGGTTGAAGGTCGGTGACGAGGTGTTCGGCGCAACGGGATTGAAGGAATCGGGCACATTCTCCGAGGTACTCATCGCCGATGAAAAGGGGGTCTCTCTTAAACCACGGTGCCTTTCGTTTGAGGGGGCCGCCGCCTTGACCATTGTGAGCGCGACCGCCTGGACCGGGTTGATTGAAAAGGCTAAGCTCCAAGCCGGCCAAAGGGTCTTCATCACGGGCTGCCTTGGCGGGGTCGGGCGTATCGCGGCGCAAATAGCTCAAATGCGAGGCGCGGAGATCGACGGCAGTTGTAGCGCGGCGCGGCGCGACGAAGCCTTGGCCCTCGGCTTCCAGCAGGTCGTTGACTATCACACCTTCAATGCCGACAACTATCGAGGTCGCTTCGACGTGGTGTTCGACACACACGGCTCACTGTCGCCACGCCAATCCGGCGCGATGCTCAAACGCGGGGGTATGGCTCTGCATACGGTTCCAACACCTTTCAAGATGATCTTGAGCATGCTTTCATCGCGGCATAAAACGATCTTCGCCCAGGTGACGCCGCAAATCTTCGCGGGCATTGCCGAGGCGGTCGAGCAGGGCAAGATCGCGCCGACAATCGGCCGGACCGTGCCGCTGTCGGAAGCCATTCCGGCCATCATAGAACTCGAGAAGACCGGATTACCCTCGGGAAAACTGGTAATAGTTCCCGATCGGCTTGGCTGAACCCAACCTGACTTTCTTTTCGACTGGCCTGGCCATTCTCCTGGCCGGGTATTTTATGGCTCTCAAGGGAGACGACAATGACCTTCCACGTAATGGCGCTCATCATGACGTGTGCCGGCTGCCTCCTCGGCCTCCGCTTCCTCTTCGCCTCGGGGGCTGTGCTCAAGGAGTGGGGCGTCGAGGCGACCGCTGGCTCGCTGGTCGTATCTCGCCGGATTGGTGCGATCTACCTCGGCCTCGCCCTGATATTTTTCCTCGGACGAGGGGCGGCCCCCTCGGATCTCCGCTCGGCGGTGTGTCTGGTCACGGCCGGAGGGATCGCGCTGCTGGCGTGCCTCGGACTCTTCGAGTTCCGGGCTCGACGAGCCAGCGCTGGCATATTTCGCTCGGTCGTCGCCGAGGCTGTGCTGGCGGCTGCCTTCGTCTGGGTTTGGTGGGGCGGGTGATGACCGCACCGTGGCTTTCCGACAAGGGCCGGTGTTTTCCGAGTGGCGTGCCATCGTCGTCCCCTTCGCCGTCGCGCGGCCCGCGGTCGAGCACTTCGAGCTAGTGACTTAGACTAAGTCGTTGATTGACCTCATATGACTCTCATGCCGCTCAGGCCGCGTCGAGCGCTGCACGGGCAGGCTTATATAGGATATGGTTATGCCCCGTTGGGAACACGGAAGCGAAGAGCGGCTAAAGAAGGCGGCTATAGAGCTGTTCGAAAAGCAAGGTTTCGAGAACACGAGCGTCATCGAAATCTCAAAGCGCGCAGGTGTTACGACCCGCACGTTTTTCCGGTACTTTTCGGACAAGCGAGAGGTTCTGTTCGCTGGATCAGATGAACTGCGCACAGCGCTCGTCGAGAGAATTCTCCAGGCGCCCGACGTTGGGGAACCGCTCCAGGTAGTCATTGGTGTCTTGTCGGAGTTCGACTGGAAAAGCTTGGGATCACGAAAATCCCAGCGCCAACGGCAAGCAGTGATCGCAGCGAATCCGGAACTACTTGAACGCGATCTGATCAAGAATCACAGCATTGCAGTCGGGTTTATTGATGCTCTCCGGCAACGCGGAGTTGACGCGGATATGGCGCGACTCGCTGCCCACATCGGGATTCAATTGTTTATCACGGCCTATCTACATTGGCTTGAGGCAGGTGCCAGAGCAGATCTTGCAATGATGAGCGAGACTGCGTTGTCGCTCCTGGTATCGATCGTGCCTATTACCGCTCTGCGTCCGAAACCTGAGCAGCCCTATTCTGCGCCCCCGGCAAGCCGATAAAGTCCCTCTAGCTGGCTTCCGGAATGTCCGCAACGGGAAGCGCTGCAATGAGCTGGGCTGAAGGAAAACCGAGTTTCTAATCAGGGCCTGTGCCGTCTCGGCCGGCTTGAGCACACGCTTTATCCCAGACAGTTTTTTCGGGGACGGAGAGCGCCGGGATAAACCGGCACATTGTAGGGGATGGAAGAGCCCTACGGAAAAGGAGAAGCGACTCCATTCTGGCCTCGAGTCTTGCCTGTGATCCCGCGAGGGATTATAGCGAAGCGTAGACAGAGGGCTGGCGGGCAGGATTATTGAGCTCCGAAAATCTGCATCCGGGTGCCGACCCTTTTCTGTCAGTGGGAAGGCAACATCAGTGAGCCGCGTTATTCGCGAGTGGCCGCTGGGCTCGGCGTAGTCGAAGAGTCCAGGCACGTCAGCACACAGTGTGCACGAGAACCGGGAGACCTCCAGAGCGTCTGCGCGAGCAGACCGGTCCGGGAAGGTGAAAGACCCATCATCCGGACATGAACGTTTTGGAGGAGTCGGACTGCGCCATAGTACCTATGAAGCTGACGAACAACGAAGGTAAGACTTCCGCGGAGCCAGCGGAGGGAAGGGCGCAGACCAAGGAGAACGACGCCCAGCCTCACACGCATCCGACACAGGGCGGAGTACGTGTGTCCCAGGGGTTAGGCGGCGTGCGCCAGAAGGCGCGGTCAAGTAAGCAGGAGCGGTTCACCGCTTTGCTGCACCATCTCACGATCGACTTACTTCGGGAGAGCTACTTCGCTTTACAGCGAAGCGCAGCACCCGGCGTAGACGGAGTGAGCTGGCAGCAGTATGAGCAAGGCCTGGAGGCTCGGCTTGCCGAACTCCATGGCCGAGTTCACCGTGGAGCGTATCGGGCACAAGCCTCGCGAAGAGTGTACATACCGAAGGCCGATGGGCGGCAACGGCCATTGGGTATCGCATCGCTGGAAGACAAGATTGTCCAGCAGGCGGTGGTGACCATCCTCAACCAGATATACGAGGTGGACTTTCGGGGCTTTTCGTACGGGTTTCGCCCGGGACGCAGTCCTCATCAGGCGCTGGATGCGCTGAACGTGGGCATCGAACGGAAGCGAGTGAACTGGATACTCGATGCGGATATTCGTGGATTCTTCGATAACTTAAGCCACGAGTGGATGATGAAGTTCGTCGAGCATCGAGTGGCCGACACACGCATACTTCGGCTGATAGGTAAGTGGCTGAAGGCTGGTGTGTCGGAAGAGGGGAAGTGGTCAGAGACGACGGCAGGCACGCCGCAGGGAGCGGTGATCTCACCGCTTTTGGCGAACGTTTATCTGCACTATGTGTTCGACCTGTGGGTTGAGGCATGGCGCCGGAAGGCTGCGAACGGAGAGATGGTGGTTGTCCGTTACGCTGACGATCTGGTGGTCGGCTTTGAGCGGCGCGAAGACGCCGATCGGTTCCTGAGTGAGTTTCAGAAACGGCTGGCGAGCTTTGCGTTGGAACTCCATCCGGAGAAGACGCGATTGATCGAGTTTGGTCGGTTCGCGCAGGTCAATCGGCAACAGCGTGGGGAAGGCAAGCCTGAGACGTTCACGTTTCTTGGGTTCACGCACTACTGTGCGACGACATCCAAGGGCCATTTCGTTACATGGCGTAGGACTGTGCCCAAGCGGATGCGCGCGACGCTTCATTCCATTAAAGCGAAGCTACGTCAGCGGTTGCATGAGCCAGTCAACGCGGTGGGCGCATGGCTGAAACGTGTAGTCAGTGGCTATTACCGATACCATGCGGTTCCGGAGAACCAGCGGGCGTTATGGCGATTCCGCGATCGGTTGTGCGATCTGTGGCGGTCGATGCTTGGTCGTCGCAGTCAGCGCAGCCGACCGAGTTGGGTTCGCATTCGTCCGACCTTCGAACGATGGATACCTCGTCCTCGCATCCTGCATCCTTTTCCCAGCGCACGTTTTGACGCTACTCATCCGAGGTAGGAGCCGTGTGCGGTAGTGCCGCTCGCACGGATCTGTACGGGGGGCAGCTAGCGATAGCTGTCCCTACCGTGACCGGAGTAACCTCCGTAGCTGACTTTAGGGGTTACTGCTTCCGTCCTCGAAAAGGCCCAGGAAATTATTTTTCGCCGGCGGAGCGCGGGTGGGTTGGACTTGTTTCGTCTGTCGGCCGAGCGCGGCAGGTAACGTACATCTGATAACTGACCGTTGGCCGCACAACACGTGCGAACGACAGCCGTCTACTGAACCTTACCGTTAGGTTTGCCGAATATCGTCCTGGCCGTTACCCAATCGATGCACCGGGAGCCGCACTGATCAACCGGCGCTGTTAGGAGGTTATTTCGTCTGTTTGAAACTCCCATGACGCATCCATCAAGCAATTTTGCGTGCCTTCTTACCGGATTCCTGGTGAAGCGCTTTGATAACGGCTTTTGGGTTCCTTTCAATGACGGTGAGTAACGTCATCGCGCTGCGGTCAGGCACGCGCCTTCCGGTCTCCCAATTTTTCACCGCGTCGAGGCTCAAGCCGTAGGCTTTGGCGAACGCCGCCTGTGTAAGCCCAAGCTTGCGGCGAATGCGCTTTACGTCAATGGCTGCGGGTACATGCACCTTCGCGCCGGTATTTTCCCCGGATATGAAAGCATCCGCTTCCGCAAGCCCCTTCTTCAGATCCTCAAACATCCTCCCCATCCCCTACCTCCTGTGTCTGCGTTTAAATTCCTCCGACAGCTGCTTCAGCTGGTTTTTCTCAGCGGCGGTGAGATTCGCCTTATCGTTCTTCGCGTAAATCTGCATCAGAAACACAGGCATCGTCTCGTCGCAGAAGTAATAAATAACGCGGGAACCACCGCTCTTTCCTCCGCCCCGAAGCGCGATGCGTATCTTGCGGAACCCTCCCGTTCCGGCAATCAAATCTCCGGCCTCCGGATCTTTCGCAATCGTCGAAACAACCTCTTCGCGCTCAGCTTCGCTCATGAGCTTGCTGGCTTCGCGCAGATAAGCGCTGGTTTCGACGACCGTGTGCATAGGCAGACAGTACGCCAGAGACACCTTTTGGTCAAGCGAAAAAGGTGTCAAGGGACACTAAGAGCATGTAATGCACCCCAAAAGTGAGACACGGCGGTAGGGGAGATAAAGGGGCATGATACCTATCCCCACGCACTATCTCCCATCTATCAACAGGCACGCGATTTAGCGGTATCCGTCGAGGGTAGATTTGTGATTGGTGTCGAAGGATTTTCGCTCCGGCTCGTAGCTTGGAGGATGTTGGCCTCCTATTGGAATGCGGTCAATCACTCCAGCGGCCACGTGTCGCAGGGCCGCTACGATTCCGGCCCACTCGACGAGGGACACCTATGGAGGCCTCGTTGAGCATGAACACCCGTTCGTTTTACTTCAGCAGGTTCCCGCTTTCATCCCTTAACTCAATGGGCCCCAGGTTCAGCTTCTCCAGCTCGGGTTGGATTTTCGCCCGGTCTCCGACTGCGACCACGATCAGGTTCTCCGGATGCACGTGGTCCTGTGCCGCCTTCTCCACCTCCGCCGCCGTCACCGCCGCATACTGCGCCGGCAGCTTCTGGTAGTAGTCCAAGGCTAGCCCGTAGGTAAAGATCTCCGACATCAGCCCGGCGGTCTCGTTCACGGTTTCAAAGTTGCCCGGCAACGAGCGCAACGCATTTTCCTTGGCCAAACGCAGTTCAGCATCCGTTGCTGGATCGGTGCGCATGCGGTTCAGCTCGGCAAACAGCTCTCGCGCTGCCGGCCCGGTCACGTCCGTCCGCACCAGCGCGCCCGCAAGGAAGGGGCCGTCTCCACGACGGAACAAGAACTCTGAGAAAGCGCCGTAAGTGAAGCCGTTCTTCTCCCGCAGGTTCATGTTGATCCGGCTGGAGAAGAGTCCCCCAGTATGCTGTTCATTACATTCACAGCCGGGTAGTCCGGCGCAGCCCGCGGAAGTCCCAGCCCAAAGGCGATCAGCGCGGTCTGCGGAGCACCCGGCTTATCGACAATGACGACCTTGCGCGCGGGAGGGGGCGGAGCCTGCGGGATCTGCGCCGGTCTTGCCTCGGCCGCCTTCCAGCTGCCGAAATTCTTCTCCGCCAGCCGCCGCGCCTCCGCCTCAGTTAGGTCGCCGGCCAGGAACAAGGCCGCGTTCCCCGGAGCATAATGCTCGCTCCAGAAGCGCTGCAGTTCCTCACCGGTGATGGCTTTTACCGAGGCTGTCGTGCCGATGTCCCGATACCCGTAGGGATAGTCTCCGTAGAGCGTCTTTTGCCCCACGCGCAGCACCGTGGCCACGGGCTGATCGGCTTCCTGCTGGATGGCCACCAGGGTCTGCTTGCGGATGCGCTCCACCTCTTCGGCTTTGAATGCCGGATGCAGGCTTACATCCGACAGCAGCGTAAACGCCGCGTCTGTGTTGTTGCTCAGCAGACCGATGCTCGCCCCCGCCCGGTCTGTGGTGGCATTGGTGGAAAGCTGCGCGCCAATGGAATCCACATCGTCCGCCAAGTCGACCGAACTACGGTCGCTGGTGCCCTCCGACAGCATGCGCGCGGCAAAAGCAGCCAGTCCGGGCTTATTCGGGGGATTCTCCTCGCTTCCCGCCAGGTCAACCAAGGTTGCGCTGATGACTGGCAGCGTGTGCTCCTCCACCAGGTAGACCTTCAGCCCGTTCTGCAACGCGAAGGTCTTCGGCACCGGCAGATGCAATTCCGGAGCCGGCCCGGGCTGCGGCGGATCTTTGCGCCAGCTCTGCGCGGTCTCGAACTGCTTCGAATGCGGCGGCGTCACGGTTACGTTTGCATCTGTATCTGCCGGACTACGGGGCACATCTTCGATGACCTTTTTCCCCGGCACGGCATAGACGACGACCCGCTGGTTCTGGCCGAACTCCTTTTGTCCGATGGCGCGTACCGAAGCTGTGGTCACCGCCTGGTAGCGCGCGATGTCCTTAGGCAGATATCCAGGGTCGCCGAGGTACTGGTTGTAGCGGTCCATCATGTCCGCCACGCCGCCAAATCCGCCCAGCCGCTGCAGTCCGCGAATCTTCGCCGTCAGAATGTCTGTGCGCGCGCCATCCAACTCCGCCTGGGTCGGTCCCTTTTCGCGCAGCAAAGCAATCTCCTTGTCGATGGCCGCCTGCAGGTCCTCCGGCTTCACTCCCGGGCGCGCGGTCACGTCGCACTGCGCCATCGAGGTGAGGGTGAGGGAGTTGTTCTCGCATTTCACGGTCTGCGCGATTTGTTGCTCATACACCAGCTTGCGATACAAGCGGCTGGTCTTTCCGCCGCCCAGAACGCGCATGAAAAAATCCGCTTCCGCATCGCCGGGCTTGAACGCCTCCGGCGTCAGCCACGCTACCGAGACGCGCGGCAGCTGCACGGTATCGGTCACCGTTGCCCGGCGCTCGGTCTCGATGGGCGGAGTGACTACTGTGGGCTTCTCCGGCTCCGGCCCGCGGGGTATCGGGCCGAAATACTTCTCCACCAGTGCTTTCACCTTCGCCCGGTCAAAGTCCCCGGCAATCGCGACGCTGGCGTTGTTGGGCGTGTAGTAGTGCGCAAAGAAGTCACGGATATCGTTCAGGCGCGCTGCTTCAATGTCGGCATGGGAACCGATTACATTTCCGTAGTAGGGGTGGGTCTTGGGGAACAAGAGGTGTCCCACCGCTTCGTCGGCCAGCTCATACGGAGTTCCCTCGCCCTGCCGGCGCTCGTTACGCACCACGTCTCGCTGGTTGGTCAGCTTGGCCCGGTCCAGAGTCTCCAGCAGGAACCCCATGCGGTCGCTCTCCAGCCACAGTCCCAGCTCCAGTTGATTGCTGGGCAGGGTTTCGAAATAGTTTGTCCGGTCATAGTTCGTTGTCCCGTTAATGTCAGAGGCGCCCGCGCCCTCAAGGTATTTGAAATGGGCCTTCTCGCCTACATGCTCGGAGCCTTCAAACATCATGTGCTCGAAGAGGTGGGCGAAGCCCGTTCGCCCTGCCTTCTCGTTGACCGGCCCGACGTGATACCAGAGATCCACCGCAACCAGCGGGAGTTTGTGGTTCTCATAAAGGATCACGTCAAGGCCGTTGGGCAAGGTGTACTTCTCATAGGGCAGCTCCGGCACCACCAGCGGCTTCGCCGGAGGCAGGTTCGCCGCCCGCGCCAGGCCCGGAAATCCTATCCACAGGAGCAGCATCGCCGCGCTGCACTCCAACCCAAAACGTCGCATGTCTGTCAATGCGCTCCTCCAAATCGTGTTCGCATTCTATTCCACGGAGTACGCCAGATGGCGTGACACAGTTCCTATTCGCTGCAAAATGTGACGAACGGGATGGCGAGGAGTAGAAACCACACGAACAAGGTGCGGGAGGGGGGCGGCTCATTGGTGCTCAATCAATCGATAAGCCTGATATCAGACGAAATTGACTGCTGTAGTCGGCCTCCGATATAGCCGGTATCCGACTGTAACGATGAGGGACGAAATAACTCCCATTGCGCCGCAGTTTCGATTCATTGGAGTTGTTTCGTCTGTCCTGGATCTGCCTGGATCTGCCGTCCTGGATCTGCCTGTCCTGGATCTGCCACGGTGTCGAAGACCATCTCATGGCATAACAGCGCGTTCCTGCAAGATATGGTCAACGCAGTCGTGCGCTTTGGCATACTGGTTGCCCACGTCCCCGGTGAACAGACCTCGGATTGCGCCCGTTCTGTCAACGACCAACACATAGGCGTCGTCGGGTTTTGAGTAATGCACTAGCTGTTTGTAGATTGCTTCCGATTCGAAGATGGGCATGACCTCATCCCGATCTTGGCCCGCCGATCTCTCCACACCGGCCCTGGCGAGCCCGCGAAAGACCCGGGGCACCTCTTCCAGAAACGCAAGCCTTAAAACTGCCAGGTCTCCAGCATGACTGAAATCTCCTTTGAATCTGCTCGCCCAGGCCACAGCCGGGACGGAGGAGTTGCGGGCGAAACCCACGATCAGCACGGATACCTTTCCTTCCATATCCTTTGGGAGATGAAGTGCACGACCGCCGAGTGTGGTTCCCTGGATCGGAGGCAGAGTCTGCGACCTGAGCGTCAAGGCTGACAGACATAACAACACCAAACCGGCCCATTTCATCCGACTTCCCATAATGAGCAGTTGCTCATTGAGCATATGCCATAATGGAACAGCTCGACGCCGGCGTCAAGAGGGGGTATCAGGTGGTTTAGGGGCTAGCCGGCTTTGATTGACAGAAATTTGAGTGCCTTGGTATAAGTGCGGTGAGCAAGTGCTCATTTTTAAGTCTTAAGTTTTCGCGAGCAGCTGCTCATAACAAAAACGGCAAAACAATAGAGGGAACTCTCAGAACATGGCTCGACAATCGATCACCAGGGAAGGAATTATCGATGCGACCGTCAGGGTCATTCAGGAGAAGGGGGTCGCCGGGGCGACCACTCGCGCAATCGTTCAGGCAGTCCCCTGTGCGGAGGGCACACTCTATCTTTACTTTAAACACCGTGCTGAACTGATGCTGGCGATTATCGAAAATTCCGCGACTGCATTTGTTGAAGATCTAGAAAAGCTCTCTCAGTACGTGGGCCGAAAGACGGTTGAAGAGAACCTCGGCACCATCCTTCTCCAAGCAGCGAAGTTCCAGGAGAGCGTGCTCACTCTTTTCTGCGGAGTGGTCAGTGATCCGGAGCTGCTGCGGGCCCAGCAGGACGTGATGCGAAAGGGGCGCAAAGGTCCTCACCTGTCGAGGCTTGCCATAGCCGGATATCTCGAAGCTGAGAAGTTGCAGGGAAGAGTCTGCTTCCGGCCTTGATTCCGAAATGGTTGCCGGGTTGCTGTTACGAGCTTCGTTTGGCCGTGTTTTCGAAGAACGGTTTGTCGGCACGACTTTCGTGGCTTCGAGGCGCCAGATGAAAACGCTCATAGCCGCACTCATCGCTCCTTCCTCTCGGTCGATATCAGGTGGTTCTGAAGGCGGCAAGGAAAAGCCGGAGAAAGGCCGGAAAGGTTCGAGGATGGAGCCCAGGACATTCCAGAAACTGTCTGCGTGGTGTGGAGTCATAGGAGTAGTCCTTCTGGTGACTTCGTTTATCGTCTATCCTGGTCCAGGCCCGAATCAACGGCTCACCAACTGGAGGTCTTTGGCAATTCACACCATGCGACTATCCTGCTGGGAGCCTGGCTCCAGGCGGTAAGTCCATTCCTGATCATGATCTTCGCGCTAGGATTGCTTCGACTTGCCGGGGCGGCAAGCTCTTTTCCCGGGCAGTTGACCCAGGCGGGGTTCATTGTCCTTATCGTTGTGAGCCTCCTTGAAGTTGTGTTCTATTTAAGCGCCGTAAGTGGTGACCCCGCTACCGTAGGTCTGGTAAGCCTAAGTCTGATTCATGGCGCCCAGCATCTTTTCTCGATTGCTGCTGCACCCGCGGTCTTCCTCCCCTTTGCTGTCTGTATCCTTCGGACGCGCGCTCTGCCCCGCGTGTTTGGCTATACAGGCTTGACTCTAGGGATTCTCTTTGCCGCCCTGGGCTTTGCCGGTCTGTTTCGCCCGATACAGTACATGGTCGACGGTCTCGCGTTTGCTCAAGGAATCTGGTGGCTCCTCGCTTCGTTGGTGCAAGTATGCCGTGCTCCTGGCGCCGCATTGCAGGCAACTCCTACGTAGCGCCTTGCCTTAATCCAAAAGGAGAACAATGAAAACAACCCTCTTGGTACGTATCGCTTCCGTGCTCGTGTTCCTACACGCGGTTCTCTCCATACCATCGGGGGTGTCTTCGGTAAGGTTGAGGCAGGCCCGGCGACGGTCGCAGTCACCGCAATGAAAGCGAATAAATTTCTCGCCTTTGGCCATCAGCGCACGTTCTGGGAGTTCTACACGGGATTGGGCCTTGGAGTCACGATCTTCCTGTTGATGGACTCGATCGTGCTCTGGCTTTTGGCTCCGCTGATCATGAGATACCCAAAGGAAATTCGACCTGTTCTGGCTGCATTCGCCCTTGGCTATCTTGTCTTTGCCGTCGACTCTTTTCGCTTCTTCTTCCTGGGACCAGTGGTCGTCGAGATCATAATTGGGATCTGTCTATTAGCGGCCATCGCGAAAGCTCCGAAAGACGCAGTTGTTTGAAGATGAAGCGCGAAGATCAAAAAATTGCACGCATGATGTCGTCCGACTCGCGCATCGCATCCGCATAAAAGTCAGGCCCAGCGAGCACTGGAAAAACTCATCAGAGATCGCGAAAGATTGACGACGGATGCGGAACCGTTACAGGAAATACTTCACCGCTACGTCACGATCGATCGCCGGGATGCGATCCAACGAGCCTTTGATGCGCTGCTGGGGTGTTGTCGATGAGGTTCTGGCAATCGATAGCAAGACAGTCGAGCGTGCAAAGCAGATTGTTCTGGGGTATCGACGCCTATCTGCTTGCGACGCAATCCATCTTTCGATTATGGAAAGGGACGGCATCGAACGAATTCTAAACTTTGATTCAGCAGTTTGACTCCTTCCCTGGTATTACTCTGCTACCGTAAGCGAGTCTAGTGCGGAACAGGAAAACAAAGTAGTTGTCGCTGAATAAAAGCTTTTGCATAACACTACCTGTCCCCTTGCTCGCTAAATGCCGAGTCCGAACGGATAATATACTAGATTCCGTAAACGGAGGTTCCATGGAACTGACGATGTATCAGGTTCGCGACGCGTTCACGCAAGATGCGTCCTCGGCAGGAATCCAGCTGCCGTGTGCCCTCTCAAGACATGGCTTCCAGACGACGTCATGCTGTCGATCGCTGCGGAAACAATCTTACTTAATGTTTTCTCGAGAGAAAGGCGAGGGTTTTCATCTGCGCTGGTTTACCGCTGTAGCAAATGCGGTCCTTTTCCGTGCCTGGCGCCCGGCGATGGCTCGCCTGATTTGGCAAAAGTCAGCCCGGCCGGCACATTAAGGCCGTCTCAGCGCCGCATACTGTCCGGGCGACAACCTCAAATCGACCCCACCCTCACCCTCCGCCATCGCGTAATCCAATAGCTGGCGGTCTTCTGACGTCTGCCAAGGCCGCTCCGCGGCCTGCTAGCTCCCTGATCTCGCATTGGAAGCCGACCAGGCACCTGAGGTGAAAGTGTAAGTGACTCATCACCATGGCTAAACGGCTGCAAGTCCGGCCGCTGGACTTTGCGTGGTCAAGATCCCGGCACGTCAGGAAGCAATGTGCACAAGAACCGGGATATCTCCAGAACGTCTGCGCGAGCAGAGCGGTACAGGGATGCGCGACAGACGAAATAACCCCCATCGCGCCGTTGTTCGGTTCATTGGAGATGTTTCGTCTGTCTTGCATCTCTTGTCCCGCATCTCTTTACTACCTTAGGCCGCACCCCGGGGGGGACTGCTCGCCACTCAAGCCAAAAGAAGGCTTGAATGGGCACCCTGAGTCTTCGCGGTTGTGTCGAGAACTTTACACTCAGGGTCTTCGTGGTTGTGTCGAGAACTTTATACTCAGGGTCTTTGTGGTTGTGTCGAGAACTTTTACACCCGGAGTATTCGTGTTGTTTTTGGTACTTCGCTGATCGAACAATCGACACCTACGGCTTGATCAACGCGACGCCAGACTCTGGGTCGACAAATTTTTGCAGATGAACCGGGCTCTCGGTCAGCACGACCTCACAGGTCGGCCGGATGTGTGCCTCCAGAAGATGTCCGCCATGCGCTGTACCGTCCTTCTTGCCGACGACAGCGTGGGCGTGAACGACGGGCTTGCCATCCTTTAAAGCCACATCACCGATCAGCGAGAGAAGTTCCAGTTGTTCGTCCAGCGTCACGGAGGGCTCAAAATTCTTGGCCTCCCAATTGAACCATCCCAGGCGGACCGAGGAAAGTCCACCGACCGCCTGGAAACTGGCGGCGGATAGCTGCCGCTCCGCTGGCGAATGCCGAGAGCCCACCCGCCAACTCGTCGCCAGTCTCAAACACGAGAATGAAAGTCTTCGGAGTGTGCTCGATCTGTCTGTATTTCATCCTTGGTCCTCACCCAGCAAAAAAAATCACTAACAGTAACCCCGGGACGATCGCTTTCTTTCTTACGAAACCGACCGATCGCCTTAGTCCGTCATGGGTGTGAACCATTCGGGGCGATGTAACCTGATCGTCTGGCTCTGCAGAGCCAGTTTCGTGGTCAGAGAGCGCCGCCGCAGATACGGTTCTTGTTTCCTCGGCTCCGGCCGCGTTTAGCCGATATTCAAGCGAAAATATTTCGTGATGCGGGAAGACTTTTTTATTGAGCCACCTCGACGGTAAGACGCAGCCCCACCGCCTTGGTGACAGCAACCAGCGTAGAGAGCCGTGGGTTCCCTTTGGCTGACAGTGCGCGATAAAGGCTCTCGCGTTCGATACCGGCCTCTTTCGCAACCTTGGCCACCCCGCCTCTGGATTCAGCAATGCGTCGCAGGGCAATCAGCAGAATCTGGGGGATCATCTCCTTCCTCTAGCGCCGCACGGAGATACTCAACGGCGAACTCCGGATTCTCACGCAGCTCCTTCGCCATAGCCTCATCATGAGAAATGCTGGTTTTGCGTTTCATTTCTTCTCCGTTCTTTCCTTGTAGTCCGTCCAGTACGCTCGCGCTTTCTTGATTGTCTGCAGCCTGTTTGCGTTTATCTCCTCCGCACAACAGCAGCACGCATACGCTTTTGATTTTCCGTAATACACGCGGTATCCAGGCCCCCCAGTCGATCCGCAGTTCGTGCAGGCCTTCGCCCATCGACATCGAATCCCCAGAGTTCCCCTCGGCGAGCCGATCAATCCGCACGGCTATGCGTGCGCGTGCATTCAGGTCGGCCAGGTTGACCATCCACTCCCGAAGACATCTTTGCCCTCCGCGTCGTATAGCGGCGGATCTCGCATCACAATTCAGTGTAACCTATAAGTTACATGCTGGCCACGGGCTGAGCGGCAGTCGAAATAAATCCTTTTTGGCCGTTGTTTCGGTTCACTGGGGTTGTTTCGTCTGTCCCGAATCCCTTTGTCCCGAATCCCTTCGAATCCCTTGTCCCGAATCCCTCTGGGCGAACTCGGAGGCTAGATTAACCTAGGTAAGTTTCGATCGAGACGTGTAGAATTCGCCGATGCCTCCGCAAGCTCCTTCTCCGATGCTGGTTTTCGAAACCCTGCAAGCGCACCAACAGACCAGCGCGCTGCGCGCGGGGATCGAACTGAAAGTCTTCACCGCCATCGCCGGCGGCGCGCGCACGCCTGAAGCACTCGAACCGGTGTGCGCCGCCTCCGTCAAAGGGCTGCGTGTCCTTTGCGACTTTCTCACCATCTCGGGCTTCCTCACGAAAGATGAATCCGGCTACGCGCTGACCTCGGATTCGGAACTCTTCCTGGTGGAAAGCTCACCTGCTTACATGGGCGGCATGGCGTCGTTCCTTTTCCACCCTTTTATGGAGAAGGGCCTGGCGAACGTGACCGATGCCGTACGCAAGGGCGGAACGACCCTGCCCGACCGGGGCTCGGTCAGCGACGACAACCCGGTCTGGGTGAATTTTGCGCGGGGTATGGCGCCGCTGACAGCACCCTCTGCAGGGTTGATTGCGCGGCTCGCCGCCGGCTCCGGCCCCATCAAGGTTCTGGATATCGCCGCCGGCCACGGCATGTTCGGCATTACCGTGGCGCAACATAATCCGGCAGCGGAAATACATGCACTGGATTGGAAAAATGTTTTAGCCGTCGCTTATGAAAACGCAGTGAAGTTTGGGGTCGCGGAGCGCTGGCGCGCCATCGAAGGCAGCGCCTTCGCCGCCGATTTCGGCTCCGGGTATGACCTGGTGCTGGTTACTAACTTCATCCACCATTTCGATGTGCCGACGAACGTTGGCCTGTTTAAGAAGATCCGCGCTGCGATGAAGCCCGGGGCAAAGATGGCGATCGTGGAAATGGCGGTCAACGACGATCGGATCACGCCGGCCGGCGCCGGTATGTTTGCCATGACCATGCTCACCACGACTCCGTCGGGCGACGCGTTTTCGCAACGCGAGATCGCATCGATGTGCAGCAGCGCCGGCTTCCACGACGTAACCCACCACTCCGTGCCGGCCACTCCGCAGACGGTTACCATCGCGGTGAACTGACCGGCCGGGCCGATTGGCTTAACGCCAGCATCATGATCACAAATCGGGAGATTCGTGGACGATGCCGAAGCATCGTGGTCACGGTGCGGCGGCATTAGTTGTTGATCGACTGAAGGTCTCCGGCGACGAATTCGTTGTCATGCGTCCGAGATGCGTCGACATGATATCTATTGCTGCGGACAGAACCTTTCGCGGCGCGACCTGGGCAATGGGTCCATGAATGAGCGCTGCGCTTTAGAAACAAGGAACGTATCCACGAGAGGTTCACGGGACCGCAGGTCCCTCCGCTTCCCTCCGCTTCGCTTCGCTCCGGTCGGAGCCTGGGACTTTTACTTCCAATGTAGTTTGCGGCCGGAAAATCCTGAACGGCATCTGCTAACAAATATCGCCGAGGTCCTTCGACTCCGCGCATAAGGACTTTGTTTGCGATTAATATGCGAAGCGCTTCGCTCAGGATGACGGCTTTGTCGTGGGGGGACGAGACATAGCTGGTTTGGGTAGGTTGAAGCACGAAAGATCGAAAAAGTCACAGGCTCTGGAGATGACAAGGGGAGGGCGATGGGTCCATGAAAAAGCGCTCTGCCTTTTAGAAACGGAACGTATCCACGAAAGGTCCACGGACTTCCTGTACAGCCGTCACGATGGGCTCAGCTCCGGTATGGCGTCCTTTTTTCGGGGGTACTTTTACGCAACTACTTAGAAAGCGTTTAGAATTCTAAATAGGGGCATCTTGCCTCGCCCGGAGATGCAGCCCCCTTTCAGGGGATGCTCTTCGGCTGGCTGCAACTGCAATCTTGTTTCACCATTCGCTTAGTGTTCGTTCGGCCCGCGCCCGCGCAGCTTCCGCAGCAGGCGGGCTGCGCTCTTCTTCTCTTCGATGGAAAGATGATGCATTGCTTCCGCAAGCTCGGTGGCATGCAGAGGAGCGATCTTCTTCGCCAGCGTTCGGCCCTTTTCGGTGATGACTCCCATCACCACCCGCTTGTCCTCGCTCCTCGACTCGCGCGCGATGAGTCCGCGCTTCTCCAACTTCTTGACCGTGTAGGTCGTGCTGGCGCCGGTGAGCAGAATCCGTTCGCTGAGCTCACCCAGCGGCGTAGGCCCCCCGTGCCAAAGCACCATCAAGACCGAGAATTCTGTCATGGTCAGCCCGTGCTTTTGCATTCGCGGGCGCACATAATCATCGACAAACTTGAATGCTCTCCCGATCGAGAGGATGAGTTGCAGTGACGCCGCCTCATCCGGTGCAGATCCCTGAGGTCCTCCCGGCCGGGAGCCGCCGCTCAGTGGAGGTCCTTGCATTGAATGATTTTACTGCACGAAAGCTGGTGATTCTTGCGTTGCCCGACAAGACTTTATGTGGAGTACTCTTTGGAACAAGAGTCTGCTATCTGTACGATTCATGACGTCGGCGAAGCAGATGGCCGCGCCTTCATCGACATGGAATCCCTGGGCGGCGTTATGATGGGCACGGTAGCTCACATGTCGCCGTAGCAGGTGTAAGCGAAGGAATTGGATGCAGCGCATTGGCTTGTCAGCGTCAACTCCCCGATAACCTCGAATTCCACAAAGAACGCAGAATCGGATCCGCCTCCACCTCATCGCAAGAGCCGGTTGATTCTGCAAACACTCGGTCTGCACGAGACTGTGATCACGGATCTCCCGCAGGCGCGGTAGAGATTAGCTCTCTGATTCGCAGAATCAGATCCGCGGGGTGGATCGGCTTCGCAACCATAGGGAAGTTGTGCCCTTGCTTCTGGGCAGCGGTCAGCAAATCAACAGTGCCGGCCTGCCCTGAAAATAGCAAAATTCTGCAATTGGGGCACTGTTCTTTGATCTGAACGGCAAGATCGACGCCAGATAGCGCCGGCATGACAACGTCAGTAAGTAGCAAGCCCGGTAACTTTACAGGAGCCTGTTCCAGGGCATCCAGCGGATTCGTGAATGATGTCACGATGAAGCCGCATTTGCCGAGGATGATGGCGAGCGTTTCTGCTATAGCCCTTTCGTCATCGACGACAAAGATATGAAGAGCCTCTTCTTCGGGCAAGGTCACCTCTGGCAAAGTGCGGCGCTGTGCTCAGACCGCATGCCACGATCCATTCATTCCGACAACACGACGGGAGTGAGCCATTGTTGCATCATTCAGCGAAGTCCACCATGCGCTACGAAGTGAAGGTGGCGTCGAAATCCGCGTAGTTGTCCAGGTAGTTCTTGATCATGTCGTAGCATTCGCACGCTCTCTTTTCCAGACCGCCCGGGTTAACGATGCGGATGACCCCCCGGCTGTATTCGATGAGCCCCTCTTCTTTCAGCGTGCCGGCTGCTATCGATACGGTGGAGCGCGTACTACCAAGCATGTCGGATAGAAATTCCTGCGATATTTTGTAAGTCTCGGTGTGGGCTCGATCACTGCAGAGCAGCAACCATCTCGCAAGCCGCTGTTCCATGTTGTGCTTGGCATTACAAGCCGCCGACTGTGCGGCTTGAACGAGCTGAGCTTGCACGTAACGCAGCAACAATGCCTGGAAAGCGCCCGCGCGGCTAAATTCCGCCCGAGCGGCTTCGATCGTACAGGAAAAACCGCAGCCTTCAATTTGCGTATAGACACGATAGAGACTGAGCTTTGTACCCATGAGGGCGGATGCACCGATGACGGAGGCGTGCCCGAACATGCCAACCTCTACCTGCGAGCCATCTTTGAAAGTTGTTGTCATCGAGGCCATGCCTTCCTCGACAAAAAAAAGATGTTCGATCGGCCGGCCTCGACGTTCAATCTCGTGCCTGATCTCAAAGGTTACTGGCTTGAGGGAGAGACGCTCTATGATGTCCTCATCCAGATGCTGCAGTAGCGTGTTCTTGAACTTGCGCAAATACCGGCTTCCATTTCTGACGTGAATTACTGCCTTGTCAAACAATGTTACTCCATGCGTTTCTACGTATATGTTCGATATCGAACATATGCCTATCGGTATATGAGCGTGGTCTACCAGCTAGACCCGATGGGCTGCCGCTGAAAGAGTAATAAGAATCACCACTGCAATTCGTTTGCAACCTCTTTCCAATGGGCGGCTTCCTAACGCTGGGTGCAGGAGGCGCTGTGGGCACTATTCCACACTGCAGCAGTGCATCGAACCAAACACTTCCATCGAAGATGCATGAGGCAATAGCATGACCAGCGTTCGCTTTCAATTTTTATCGTTCCGTTTGCTCAGCGGTGCAGCACTGGCTACTGTTTTGTTGGCGCCCGTCCCATCACAGGCCCAGGACCAGAGCCCGGCAAGCGCAAAGGCAAGCCCGGATAATTCGGCCACCAACCAGACGCAAAGCAAAACGGCGGAGCAGCAATCGGAGGCCACTTCGGACCGAATGCTCACGAAGAAAATCCGCCAGGCAATCATTGCTGATAAGTCCCTTTCGGTTTATGGGCACAACGTGAAAATCATCACCAAAGATGGCTCCGTCACGTTGAAGGGGCCGGTACATTCCGAGGAGGAGAAGCAAAGTATTGCCTCCAAGGCACAATCCATCGTTGGTAGCCCTGACAAGGTTACTAATCAACTTTCAGTTAAGCAGTAGAGACCGTGCGCGTATAGCGTCGAAAAAAGGGGATCACCATGGCAGGAAAAAACACAGCAGCATTTGGAATTTATCCGAGCAGGGCGGCGGCTGAAAGTGCAGTCGACCAGCTTGTTTCCGCGGGCTTTTCACAAAGCGACGTCTCGGTGCTTATGGCCGACCGTCAGGGATCGAAGGATTTTGCGGCGGAAAAGAACACGAAAGCTCCGGAAGGCGCAGTCACCGGTGTAGGCGTTGGAGGGACTGTCGGGGGAACACTCGGATTACTCGCGGGCATTGGCGCTCTGGCCATCCCTGGCGTGGGTCCGCTGATAGCAGCCGGACCTATTATGGGCGCGCTCGCGGGTGTTGGTGTCGGTGGCGCAGTCGGCGGCCTGGTGGGTGCTCTGGTTGGCATGGGAATTCCGGAGTACGAAGCCAAGCGCTACGAAGGCCGCGTCAAGGACGGCGGGATCCTCCTGTCGGTGCATTGCGATACTTCTGAAGAGATTTCCAGAGCTAAGGAAATCCTGAAGGCGACCGGCGCAGACGATGTCGCATCTTCTGGCGAGAAAGCTGTCAGCACTCATGGAGTAGATCGGAGCGAGGCGGGCGTAACGACTGAATCCCAAGTCTTGAACCGCAGCTATCCCAACAGCGTGGACCGGGATTTGGAGGCCGATCCACTGGTCAGTTCAACGAATCCGACTCACCGTCGCAACTGAATATTTCTCGGGCCTGCACTGCGTTGGAGCGCGGGCCCGAGGAACTGAATTGGCGAGCAGATCAAAAGGGAGGGCAGTATGTTCATACTTTGGTGGATCATCGTTGGGCTCATCGCGGGTTGGCTTACAGGCAAACTCATGAGTGGCGGGGGCTATGGGCCAGTCATGGATATCGTGGTCGGGGTGATTGGCGCGCTTGTCGGCGGTTTCGTAATGCGTTCCGCCGGCTTTGCAGGCCAGGGTGGCCTCATCTACTCGGTGTTTGTCGCGGTCATTGGAGCGGTTGTTTTGACCTTGCTTCTCCGCCTCGTCACACGAGGACGTGTGCGTCAGATTTGAGTTTTCTGATGAATGAGCGACCGCCGGTGCGGTACGGTTTTTCCCTGCGGAAGTAATCGGGGACCATGGGAGGCCAATTCATCCGCCCGAAGCAGAAATTTCTTGAGCATCGGGGAGGTATTCGACTTGTTGTATCCCATCACGAGATCGATGGTCGGCACCTCACCGTGCAAAGGCCGGGCGACGACCGCAGGAATCAGCGCATTTTGTACGTAGGTTGGCAATAACGTAAAGCCTCCTGTAGAGGCGACCAGCGACATTCCGCCCGATAAAGTTTCGGCATCGTAGATCTGCTTTAGTTTGATGCCACGCTTCGCCGCGTACTCTTCGATCACGGTCTTGAGCACGGGAGCGGCACGGGCTGTACTGATAAAGTCCTCGCGACATATGTCTTCTGGCCGTATTGCCTTATGCCGAGCCAGGCGGTGGCCGGAAGGGAGGATCGCGACCAGAGGCTCCTTGACGAGAAATTTGAAGTCGAGGCCAGCCGTTCGTGTCTCGCGCCTCAGCAGAGCCACATCAATCTCTCCCTGCATCAAGGCTTTGGCGAGTTCAGGCGAGGACTTCGTCGTGATCGTAACGTCCACATCCGCCGCCTCCTCGCGCAGAATTTTCAATGCCGCTGACAACCAGATCACTTCCTGTCCCGGCAAAAACCCCAGTCCAAAACCCGGCTTGTGCGGTCGCTCGGTGTTTCGTGCAGCTTCGCACGCTACCTCTACTTGCATCAACGCCAGCCGCGCATGATCGAGGAATACGCGCCCAGCCGCAGTGAGCTCAATGCCTCGCGCTTTTCGCTCCAGCAGTTTTACCCCTAGTTCCATCTCGAGATCGCGGATCTGGCGGCTCAGCGACGGCTGTGCGGTGTGAAGCCGGCGCTCTGCGGCGTGCAGCAGACTGCCTTCCTCGGCGACCGCAATGAAATACCGTAGATGACGAAGCTCCATCGAATCCTCCGGGCTATGCTTTGTAGGCATAGATAAACCATTCAAAGTATTTGTGCAAGCAGCGGATGCGGAGGAACCTATAGCCAACGGAGAACGCTCATGTTGTCCGGAAATCCAAATCGCAGGAGTATCAACATGTCATCACAACGCAAACCAACCATCGTGTTTTGCCACGGCATTTGGGCCGATGGCTCGTGCTTCAGCAAGGTCATCCCCGCGTTGCAGGCGGACGGGCATGAGGTAATCGCAGTTCAATATGGTCTGGACTCATTCGACGAGGACGTGGCTACGGTGAAGCGCACGCTCAACCGGGTCGGCAGCCCCGTCCTACTCGTAGGCCATTCCTATGGTGGCGCTACGATTACCGCCTCGGGTGTCGATGATCGCGTGGCGGGGCTTGTCTACATCGGAGCCGTTGCCCCGGATGTCGGCGAGACCGTACAGCAGCAGCTCGATAAGTATCCATCGGATATCTTCACTCGCGTCGAGGTCGCCGACGGGCGCGCGTGGATGCTTCCCAACGGCACTGAATTTTTCGCGGGTGACCTTTCGCAGGAAGAGCAGAAGCTCGTCTGGGCCACTCATTATGCACCTGTTGCCGATCTGTTCCAGCAACAGAAAATCCGCAGCACCCCGTGGAAGTCTAAGCCGAGCTGGTTCATTTTGACCACGCAAGATCATACGGTGCATCCCGATCTTCAACGCTGGGTCTCGAAGCGCATGGGAGCGACCGTCGTTGAGGTGGAAAGCAGCCATGTTCCTATGCTCTCTCAGCCCGATGTTGTCATTGACGTGATCCGCAAGGCTGCAAAAGCAATTCAGGAAATTTCGACAAATTAGCGGGTTAAGAAACTGTCATCTTGGACAGACCGTTGCCAGGCGGTCTGTCTTTTTATCAGGAGATAACGGACTTCATGGGGGCAGACGAAACGTAGTGTTCGCCTGTCCCCGACCGCCTGGGCGATGGGTTCATGAAAGAGCGCTGAGCCTTTTAGAAAAGGGAGGTATCCAGGAAAGATTCACGAGATCGCCGGTCCCTCCGCTGCGCTTCGCTCCGGTCGGGATGACAAGGGGAGGGCGATGGGTCCATGAAAGAGCGCAGCTTCTGGAAAAGGGAGGTATCCAGGAAAGGTTCACGAGACCGCCGGTCCCTCCGCTGCGCTTCGCTCCGGTCGGGATGACAAGGGCGGGCGATGGGTCCATGAAAGAGCGCTGAGCGTTCTGGAAAAGAAACGTATCCACGAAAGGTTCACTTGACCGCAGGTCCCTCCGCTCCGGTCGGGATGACAAGAGCGGGCGATGGGTCCATGAAAGAGCGCTGAGCATTCTGGAAAAGAAACGTATCCACGAAAGGTTCACTTGACCGCAGGTCCTTCCGCTTTGCTGACCTGGTGGTGTGAGGCTAACGTTAAGCAGCCCCTCGTCTTTTACACACCTGGCACTGATGGCGATGAAGATGTAACGTGTTCGCGGCAGAATTGCGTTCTACCAGAGCCTCTTGCCGGAGTGTCGCGCGGTGCAACTGATCCCTCCGCGGCAAGACCATGGTTTGGGGAGATGCATATTGGGACCAACGACGGGCAGCCTCCGCGTAGGTGTGTTCGAGCTGTTGGTACTCTTCACAATCCATAGTGCGGTTGGATGCGGTGAGCGTGGCGCTTGGTACTTTGTTTTGCCTTTGAAGTGGCAGCACCAGGTTATGACGCAGCGTGCGTGCCATCAACAATCGGTAGGTCTACCAGAAAAGCCGTTCCGGCTTTGCCAGGGGACATCGAACTCCGAACGCGTATGCTGCCTCCATGGCGCTCGACGATTTTCCTTGAAAGTGCGAGCCCTAGACCATTCCCCTGATCGTTTTTCGCGGTGCAGAAGGGTTGAAGCAACCGGCCAAGATGATCGGGCGAAATCCCATGGCCGTTGTCGGCCACGACCAGTCGGATGCAGCTAAACCGCTTTTTGACGCGAAGGGAGAGGGTTCCTTTCTGAGGGAGCGCATCCAGCGCATTCCCAATCAGGTTAGAGATCACTTGCAGGATTTCGCCGGTGCGCACCATCAAGACTGCACCATCGCAGAGGTCGCGGATCAGTTGAATCTGCATGGCCGTAATTCTTCGATGGTGAACACGAAGCGCGGCCTCCGCCAGACCGACCATGTCGACTGCGGTAGCAGTCTGCGCATTGCGCGCCTGTATTCGTGGGCTAGCGACAGGCTTGGCGCATCAGCCGCCAGATAAACCAGGCTGCCCAACGCATCGAGGGGATTTCGGATCCCATGCATGACCTCCAGCGCGAACAGCCCTGCCATCGATCGCTCTTCACATCGGCGCAGGGCTTCGATAGCCGATGCCAGCTTTTCAGAAGCGGTGGGCTTCATACAAGGCCTCTCAAGAAATTCCAGAGAGAACGCCCTTGCTGGCGTCTTCGTCGAGGAGATCAACGCCCCACAAATCCAGATGGACGATTGGATGCGAGTTAAGGCCACAGTGGATTGGCTACAGTCGCGGTGCTTTTTCGTTCGCCGGGCCATAGAATCACTTTTGCCGGCCGCTTCAGGGGTCTCCCAACTGCCACAGTCGTTCGTCTCAACTGACTGCGTCGAAGTCGCGCCATTTGCCGCCAGAATTGGGCGGGAGGCTGGCTTCCCTGGCCTGACTCCTGGAGGAATCAGGTTACCGGTTACCAAAGATAAAACCCTCCGGCAACCCGTGGAGAAGTTCGCGAGTCTTAACTTTCTGAGACTGGAAGCGGGTGATTCCAGACGACAATAACGGGAGTCTCCTGAACCAAGGGGGGTAAAGGGACTCCCGTCATTGTGCCGGCTAAGGTTCTCGATACCCTGCTCTGTTCGGAATATCCAGCGCCGCTCCAATCGGCGCGATTTATGTTAGCGTGCATCGATCCTGCTGCGCTCGCTGAGGCCGATCCTTTCCTGACTGATGGCTTGGACGATTAACTCGTGATTCATCGCCACAGATTATAAATGCAACCACGACAGGTCTATAATCGCGACGTGTCTTCAGCGAAGCAGATGTGGTGCTCAGGAAAAGACCAACCGGCTAAGCCACCCTTCACGAGTGGCGGCTCGAAGGTGTTTGGCGACTGCCCAGCCTGCAATCTGATAGTCGCTCTTGTGGAGAGGGGCGGAACCTGGTATCCGGAGGACCATCGACCCGCCCCACAGTAGTCCCCGCCCCGCTCACTTTGTCAGCTTTTCCTCGGCGTCGGCACGTCTGTCCTTGGACTTCTCTTTTTCTGGACCGTCCTGCTTTGGTTGGTTCGCCAATTCTTTCGATACTTCGTGTTCTGCTTCCTTATTCTCGCTCATAGGTACCTCCTCGTACTCCTTGAGATGCCGGTTACGATCGAGAGGTCAGGCACGCTATGGAGCGGGCTCGCACGTGTGATTCGTCAACTCGAACGACGGCTTTAGCTTCAGGGCGGAATCCTCATGGCGACTTCTGGGAAGCCTCGTCGGGGGCAAATCTGCGGACGTTTTCTTTTGATAGCCCGGGAGCTTGGAGGTGATGGTGCGGAACACAAACTCGCGCAGAAGATTATCGGCGGTGTAGCCAGCCAGGTGAAGGGCGCCCGTGCTGGCGACCAAACCAAAACCGCCATCTTTTCTCCCGCGGTAGGTGTTGGAGATGGCTCCGGAACTGAGTGATCCGAACAAACGAGAGTAATTCGGCTGAGGATTGCCGTTATCTGCGCGGGTCACCACGGTGCGGCTCACCGCGTAGAGAAAGCGCGAAGGCGGAGAGCCGACCCCGTAGTAGAAATAACGCGGGTCCTGGTGAAAGAGCGCCGGAAAGGCCGGGCACTCCTCAGTAATTACCTTGCGGTTACGGATACGTCGGATAGTCTGTGTACCCGACGGGCCCCGGCGTGTAAAACGTGGTTGTCACCGCCGGGTTGAGCGGTACGCGCTTGGCCAACCGCGCGGGCAAATCGGGATTGGCCAGAAAAGTCCGGCCAAATGCAATGGCATCGGCTTCGCCGGCGCGCAAGGCCTCCGACGCATCGTCGAGGAGATAGTCCGAATTCAGGATCAGCGGACCCTTGAACGCCCGGCGGATGGCGGGAACGAGCTGCCGGGTCGCGGCATGGAAGGTGCTCTCGGGGCGCGATGCACGCATTTCCAGGAACGCTATGCCGAGCTCGTTCAAGGCTTCGGCCGCCTTTGTGAACAAGAGCTCCGATTCGCTGTCACCACACCCCTGTGGGTCATCGTTGGGAGAAAGCCTCACACCCGTCCGATCGGCGCCGGCTACGCGGATGAGTATCCCGGCCGCCTCGATCAAGAGCCGGATGCGGTTCTCGACCGAGCCGCCGTAGCGATCGGTGCGCCGGTTCGTTCCGTCGCGTAGAAACTGATCGAGAAGATAGCCGTTCGCGGAGTGTAACTGGACGCCGTCGAAGCCGGCCGCCATGGCATGCTCGGCAGCCAGTTTATAGTCGCCGATGATCGCTTTGATTTCGTGTATCTCGAGCGCTCGTGCTTCGACGTAAGGCTTCGGCCCATCATAGGTGTAAGCATGCCCCGGAGCAGTGGTTGCCGACGCCGATACTGGTTGGGCGCCACCAAGATAGTTGGGGTGCACGATGCGGCCCATGTGCCAAAGCTGCGCAACGATGCGACCGCCCGCCTCATGAACCGCCCGCACGATCGGCCTCCACGCCGTGACCTGCTCCTCGGACCAGAGGCCCGGAGCGCCCGGCCAACCCAGGCCTTGCTGGCTGATGCCGGTCGCCTCCGAGATGATGAGTCCAGCCGATGCACGCTGACTGTAGTACTCGCCCATCAGTGGCGTCGGAACATGGCTACGAGTCGCGCGCCCACGGGTGAGAGGGGCCATGATGATGCGATTGGACGCGTTAATCGCACCGAACGTAATTGGGTCAAACAGGCTCGTCATTCAGAAGGTTCCTCGATCTGCGGGAGTAAGGGCATGGTCCCTATCCACGTCTGTCCTTTCATTCGCAATCCTACAGGAGAGACGACGCACTTTCAGCATTGGCGTCTTTGGAGAGTCGCCAACCCGTATGGAGGCACCGACCCGGCGTGGGCCGTCGCCTAGGATTGTAGAGAGTTCATCGCAGGACACAATTGGCTCAGCGTACAGCGTCGAAGCGGCTGAGCCCGGATTCGCCGGCGCAGTCCAGCGTCATTTGCACAGAAAAACGTAACCGATAAGGTGTGTGTCGCCCTGCAGTGTAAGTAACAGTTACGTTTGCGCCTGAAGTATTTGAAACGATTCGCCATCGGTTTTCACTAGATATCAGGCGGCAGGTGAGCCTCCCCGCGCCAAACAACGATGCACCCGAGCATCCAGTCACCAGACTAAAGACTGGAAAGACTGGCGCCTGCCTTGCACTTCAAATCGAGCCAGAAGGAGGAATCATTATGAGCACACCGCCGTTTGAGATCACTGGAAGCAAAGCGGCTTCCGCAACCGAGAACTTGAAAATCACACCAGAAAAGCAGCTGAAGGAATTCCTGAAGATCGAGAAAATTGAGAAGCTCGAGCACAAGGAAAAGCCGGAGAAGATCGAGCATAAGGAGAAACCGGAAAAGGCTGAGCACAAGGAGAAGCCAGAAAAGTTCGAGCACAAAGAGAAACCGGAAAAGGCCGAGCACAAGGAAAAGCCGGAGAAGTTAGAGCACAAGGAAAAGATCGAGATCAAAGAGAAGATCGAGATCAGAGAAAAGATCGAAGTCATCGAGCATCCGCCGAAGGCTTTTGCTCCTGAGGGTCCGAGCGATCCTGGCGGCCCGGTTGAAGATCCGCTCGGGCGTATCAGCAAACTGGAGCGGACGGTAGGAGAGCTGCAGCACTTCATCACCGCAAATCTCCGTCCCGACCTGAGCAAGGGAGCTCTGAAGCAGGAGCCCGATGCGGGTGACAAGCCGCGCAAGGCTTGAACGCAGCACACGACAACCCTGCAGGTGACGACGCCGTGGAGGCACTCAAGTGAAACTGATTCTCTGTTCCGATGGCGACACAACAGCGCAATGGACTTACTCTAGCCTCAGAAGCCTGGGTTGTGCCGATTTAGAAATTGTTACCTCTGGGGACCTGGCCTACTCACTGCGGTGGAGCCACCGCGTCAAGAGCGATGGCTCCGCAGTAGATATCCATCTCGCGGACGGGAGGCAGATCGGTCTCGCATCGTTGGATGGTGTGATCAATCGACTGAACTGGCCTTCCCGTGTGCTCATCGAACGTGCCGTGGGCGACGATCAGGATTACGCCTACTCCGAGTCGTTTGCATTTTATTTGAGCTGGCTCCATGCACTTCCCGGTAAAGTATTCAATCGAGCGACTCCCCAGGGGCTATGTGGAACGTGGCGTTCGGCGGCGCAATGGGCCGTTCTGGCTGGACGCGCCGGATTTCACGTCGAGCCGTACCGGGAGTGCGAAACCGATTGGCAGCGTTCTCTGCCGTACGGAAGGACGTTGACCAGCGTCGTGCTATTTGAAGGGGCACCGTTCGGGCCGGAGGTGCCCGAGGAGATCGAGGCTCCGTGCCATGCGCTCTTTGCGTTGAACGGAACGAGCCTGCTGGGGATCGATCTTTACCAGTCGGAGGAGGGCCGCTGGACGTTCCATAGCGCCACGCCTCTTCCGGACATGTGCGTTGGGGGCACACCTCTGCTGCAAGAAATCGTAAAAACGTGGTCAAGTGAGGCGATTCAATGATTCTGCTATGCGGAATACGGAGTGAAACGCCGATGCAGTTGCTGATTGGGCAGCTGGACCGAACGAACACACCCTTTGTCGTTTTCCATCAACGCGAATTCGCAGATTGCGCCCTGCGCTTCAGTGTGGAAGGCGGCAAGGTGAAAGGGACATTCGTGCTGGGCGGCAAAAAGTTCGAGCTGGAGGAATTTCAAGCGATCTATCCCAGGATGATGCACTATCGCTCGCTGCCGGAACTAGCGGCGGAGGCAGAGGAGTCTCCGCGCATGAGGCAGTGCCACGATCTACACCGCTCACTGTTGCAGTGGATCGATATTGCGCCAGCGCGGGTGGTCAACAGCACGGATGCGATGGCGAGTAACGGCTCGAAGCCTTACCAGGCGCAGTTGATTCGCCAGGCTGGCTTCCGGATCCCCGACACGTTGATCACAAACGAGCCGTGCCTGGTGCAGGAGTTTAAAGAGCTGCACGGCCGGATCATCTACAAGTCGATTAGCGGCACGCGATCGATCGTACAGACGCTCGAGGATGAGGACCTAGCCCGATTGGAGAACATTCGCTGGTGTCCGACTCAGTTCCAGGAGTTTGTGCAGGGGACAAACCTGCGAGTGCATGTGGTCGGAGAAGAGGTTCTGGCAACGGCGATCCTCTCGGATGTAACCGACTACCGTTATGCCCGGCAGCAGACAGGCGAGGCTGCCGAGCTGGTGGAGGCGAAACTCTCGGATGAATGGGCGGCGAAATGCATATTGCTTTCGAAGCTGCTGGATCTGCCCTTCTGCGGAATCGATCTGAAGATCACGCCGGAAGGAGAGGTGTTCTGCTTCGAGGTCAATCCGAGTCCAGCCTTCAGCTACTACGAGCTAAATACCGGGCAGCCTATATCTGCCGCCTTAGCCCGACTGCTAGCCAATGCATAAGAACGGACTAGAGGGTCAGAGCAGTCATTGGGCTTACATCCCGCTCTTGGGTGTAATCAATCCGATATTGGTAGCCCCTGCTCCCTTTGCGATGTCCACTACCTGCGCAACTGCTGAGAAATCCAGATTGCCGTCCCCTTTGATGAACATCACGCTGCATTTCCACGAATTCCAGCCGGCCGATTTCCACTCGCAGACCCTCACACATGCAGCAGGAATTCCGGATTGTCCGGCAACTCGCAACGGAACGGGAGTGGCTTGAAATCCGGTCCGAACTTGAAGATCTTTTTCTCCGTGCGGCTCGCGATGTAGAGGTTGCCCGAACTGGAGAATGCCATGCCGCCCCCATTTCTCACGTGCAGCCCAGGAACAGCCGTCAGCCGCAGGTTGCCGGCCTCACCGGTAAGGTCTCCATGAAGGACTTCGTTTGCTCCGCTCACGAAGAGTTTGTTCCCATTGACAATCAGGTGAACCGGGGTCTCCACCGGATTGCTCTGCCCGAGATATTTGCCGTCCCGGTCGAACACTTTGATCCTGCCTGCCGGCTGGTCCGCGACGTACAGTGCACCGTGGCTCCACAGAATTCCGCGTACCGAGTGCTTCTTGGTCTCGTGATCGGAGTACTCCAAACCAGCCGGCGCCGGCACCGCGGTCTTTGCTGCCGGACTGAGGGCACTCGCACTGGAAGGGATGAAGGTTCCGGCAGAGAACTTGCCGCGTCCCTCCAATGCTGCGGGAAGCGGCGCAGCCTTGGCAGACTTACCGCCCTCCGTCACGCTCAAACGGGTAACAATGTTGGTATCCTGGCTCGATAAGTAGCAATAGCCTTCCTCATCGAACTGCAAATCGAAAGGATGCAGTATGCCCTCGGTTGTCTCTCGCGAGGCGAATTTGCTTGCGAACCGGTAGCTTGTCTGCGCACCCTCGTAGCACAGGACACTGTTCTGCGTTTTGTTGGCAACCACGACATAGAGATATCTTCCGTGAAAATAAATGCCGCGTAGCTCATCCAGCACCAGCCCGTCCCCGTCCTCGAGAATCGCAGGGGAAAGCAGTTTTCCGTCTTTGTCATAGGCGTGGACATTGTTCCTGACGGGGTGCTTGCTGGGCTGGCCACCGTGTAATGTAACTAACAGCATCACGATTCCTTCCTGAAATGAACTCTGGCCCTACTCTCTCGACGGTAGTGCGAAGCCGGATACTCTGTTAGTGCAGAAAACAGTGCGAAACGTTTCACAAACAATAGTCACTATCTCCTCATAATCGGACGGCGCTCGGACTCACAGGGTTTTTAACCGATCGCACGCTGTTACAAACTCGTTGACAGCCTGAGCCCCGGAAGAGCATGTCCGCCGATGAGCCCGCGGAAAGCATTCGCGCCGCACACTCGTGCAGATGAAGGAGGAGTCACATGAATTTCAGTCTGTCTGCCGCCGCACAGTTCCTTGCTGGATACATCTTCACCGGTCCGGCTTTTCGCGCCGTCGCAAAGTACACGCCGGGGCGCCGCACATTTGCCCTCCCCGATCTGTCGATCGGCCGCCCGGGAGCGCTCCTGTTGCCTGTATTGCTGCTCAGCGCAACACCTCTTCTCACTGCGCAGGCTCCGGAGGCCCAGTTCGTGACACCGAAAGTCGACAAGGGCTTCCACTCGGCGGAGGATCGGCTCAATGCTATGCAGACGGCAGCTCTCTTCGCTACCGGCAAGGTAAGCGAAGCCGACATAGCAGCGGGGCCTCCGCAGCAAAAACACCTTTTTCAGATCCACGACGGCGACAAGATCATCTGCGACTACAAAACTCCCGGCAACCAGATGGGCGGCAAAACGCCCAAGTTCGGCTGCCAGATCACCAGTGTCGAGTCTGCGGACGGAAAGAAGCAGACCCTGACTCCCGATATCCAGGAGGACGGCCCGATCAAGGTCAAGTTTGGTGCTGGCGACAACGAGGTCTTCGCGGAGATCGTGGCCACGCGCCTCATGTGGGCGACGGGGTATTACGCGGACGCATGGTATCCCGTCCAGGTCGAATGTCATGGCTGCCCGGAAAATCTCATTTCCGGATCAGGTCCAACCGCGACGCGCACCTACGCTGTCGCGGACATTGTGCGTAAGCTGCCCGGAAACAAAATGACCCAAAGCGGGAAAGACGATCAGGGCTGGAGTTGGAAGGAGCTGGACACCGCCAATAGCCGCCCTGTTTACCAACGCGATGGGCTCAAGCTCCTGGCAGTCTTCATGCAGCATAGTGACAACAAGCCGCCGCAGCAGCGCCTGTCGTGCAACAAGGTGGATGTGGACGGAAAAACCCAGCCGCCTACAGTCACCTGTCACCACCCCATCATGCTCGTCCAGGATGTCGGCGCCTCCTTCGGCAGCGGAGGCTGGTTCACCAGCAACACTTCGGCGAAGATGAACATCGACAATTGGTCCAGCAAGAAGCTCTGGCTGAGCGCTGGCACCGACGCCGCGCCACAGGCATGCCAGGCGAGTCTGCGCAAGAGTCTGACGGCGAAGGATGGCCTGAGCGATCCCCCGATCAGCGAAGATGGACGCCGTTTCGATGCAGGTCTTCTGTGCCAGCTCTCCGATCAGCAAATTGAGGCGTTATTTCGCGAGGCACGCGTCGCGGCAATGCCGAAATATCACAATCAGGACGGTAGCTTCAAGAGCGGCATCGACGAAGCCTCGGTCATACATCAGTGGGTCGAAGCCTTCAAAAAGAAGCGGGAAGATCTGGCAAGCGCCCGCTGCCAGTGGAAAGACAAGCCTGCCGATCTGACGGTGATCGATAACCCGATGGGCCTGGCCGAGGTGCCGAACTTCTGTACCTCAAAGCCTTTTTAAGATTGGGGACCGATGGTGCTGCAGCGCAATGCGGCGACCGGATAGCTATTACTGCGACTGGTGTGCAGTTAATTCTTACCCCTGATTCTTACCCCTTGACACCCGACAGGTCATCCGTGCATTCTCTTGTTGGATGTCGAGGGGAACGATGCCAGCCACAGATCTTCTACAGGGAACCCTGGATTTATTGATATTGAGGACACTTGCCCTCGAATCAATGCACGGGTGGGGTATCGCACAACGCATTCAGCAGGTGTCGAAGGATGCACTTCAGATTGGACAGGGGTCGCTGTACCCTGCTCTTCACCGGTTGGAGTACAAGGGGTGGATCAAGGCAGAGTGGGGGGCCTCAGAAAACAACCGCAAGGCGAAATTCTATTCACTCACCAAGACCGGACAGAAGCAACTGCAAGCTGAGCTTGAAGACTGGGGTCGCCTCTCAACAGCAATCGCCCTGGTGCTGAAGTAGGAGGATAGATGCTCAAAGAATGGTGGACACGCCTTCGTTTTCTGATATCTCCAAAGTGCAATCGCGAAATAGACGACGAGGTGCAGTTCCACATCGAACGGCAGGCCCAGGAATACGTCGCGGCCGGAATGACGCCGCAGGAGGCACGCCGAAAAGCGGTCATAGCGTTCGGGGGCATTGAGAGCGCGCGCGCACAATCCCACGAGCAACGTCCGAGCTTCTTGCTCGGAACTCTTCTTCAAGACGTGAGCTATGCGCTCCGGCAACTGCGAAAGAGCCGCGGCTTCACTGTAACTGCCGTGCTGACCCTCGCCCTCGGCATAGGGGCGAACGCTGCTATTTTCACCCTGGTCAACGCCGTCCTGCTGAAGAACCTTCCCGTCGTTGACCCCTCCACCCTCGTCCGTATCGGCAACAGCAACGAGTGCTGCGTCAACTGGGGAGCGAACGACGACGGCAGCTATTCCTTGTTCGCCACCAACGACTGGCACCAGCTGCAGAAGAATGTCCCGGAGTTTGAAGAATTAGCCGCCATGCAGTCTGGCATCGGTCAAATCATCGCTCGACGCGACAAGACTCAGGAGGGTGCACGCTCCGTCAGCAGCGAATTCGTCTCCGGAAACTACTTCCGCACCTTCGGCCTTAAGCCGCAGACCGGACGTCTCTTCACGGACGCGGACAACGTAGAAGGCGCACCGTTCGTCGCCGTCATGAGCTATGACATGTGGCAGAACATCTACGCCGGCGACCCATCCGTCGTCGGCAGCACATTCTGGATCAATACGAAAGCCGTCACCATTACAGGTATCGCTCCCAAAGGCTTCTATGGCGATCGCCTGTCCAGCACCCCGCCAGACTTTTACCTTCCCATCGAATCCATGCCGGTTCTGACAAATGCGCAGCACGTGCACATTCCCGACCGCCGTTGGCTATACCTCATCGGTCGCCTAAAACCCGGTGTGGCGATTGCCGCGCTCCAAGCCAAAATCACTGTATTGGTCCGGCAATCATTCGCAGCCACAACAATTTTCTCAGACGAACACGGGAAGCGCGCGCTGCCTAAAGTTCACGTCGTCCTGTCGCCTGGCGGGGCCGGCATCCTGGACATGCAGGACAGCTACGCCTCAAAACTCAAGCTTCTGCTGTGGATCTCCGGCCTCGTGCTCCTCATAGCCTGCGGCAACATCGCTAACCTTCTGCTCGTCCGCGGAATGAACCGCCGCGAAGAGATGTCTGTCCGAGCAGCACTTGGCGCGATGCGAGCAAGAATCGTGCGCCAGCTCCTGACCGAAAGTATCGTCCTCTCGATCATCAGCGGAACGGCCGGCCTCATCGTCGCCTACCTGGGCACTCGCATGCTTCTCGCTATGGCGTTCCCCAGCGCGCAGAACATCCCCATCGATGCGCGCCCCTCCGGACTGGTGCTTGCCTTTGCCTTCGGCGTCTCGCTCCTTACCGGCATCCTGTTTGGCGTAGCCCCTGCATGGATCACATCCAAGGCAAACCCGGCCGACGCCCTCCGCAGCGGAACCCGCACTACCTCCTCCGGTGCCTCACTCCTGCAGCGCAGCCTCATCGTGCTGCAGTCGGCGCTGGCCCTGGTGCTGTTGGTGGGAGCAGGCATGTTTATCCAAAGCCTGAATAAGCTGAGGAACATCGATCTCAAGCTCGACTCGACCAACCGGTACATCGTCCATTTCGACCCACAGGCAGCCGGCTATTCCCCCGCCCAGGTGGAAGCCCTCTATCGAACCATCGAAGAACGATTCCACGCCATTCCCGGCGTCCAAAAGGTTGGCATCTCCGCCTACACTCCAATGGAAGCGAACAACTGGGGCGATGGCGTGCAGATAGAGGGCCAGCCCGACCCGCACAGCTGGGCTTCCTGGGTCAGGGGGAATGCCGAATACTTCGACTCTGTAGGCACGCACGTCCTCATGGGACGAGGCTTCACTACCCAGGACACCTCTTCCTCTGCAGCCGTCGCCGTCGTGAACCACGCCTTCGTCAAAAAATTCTTCAAGCCCGGGGAGAACCCCCTCGGTCGCCGTTTCGGTGCACCTGGGACGCAATCCTCAGGAGACTTTGAGATCGTCGGCGTTGTCGAGGACACCGCTTACAACTCCGCGACCTGGAAGAACCACGCCATGTACTTCATCCCCATGACCCAGCGCATCCCAGAGTCCGCGCGCCGGCGCCCCATCGAGCAGGATACTGGCCTCTACGCCGGCGCCATCGTCATCCAGACCGATCGCCCCATGGATAACATGGAATCCGTCGCCCGCCAGACACTCGCCGCCATCAACCCGAACCTCTCGGTTGTGAAATTCCAGACCTTCGAAGAGCAGATCGCCGACCAATTTACTCAAGACCGCATGATCACGCGCCTCATGACTCTCTTCAGCATCCTAGCTCTTTTGCTCGCAAGCCTTGGCCTCTACGGTGTCACTGCTTACACCGTAGCCCGCCGCACGTCCGAGATCGGTATCCGCATGGCCCTTGGCGCAAACCGCAGCTCCGTTGTCGGTATGATCATGCGCGGAGCCATGCTCCAGACTGCAATCGGACTCTGTTTCATCGGCATCCCCGTAGCCTGGTTCTGCGTCCGCTACATCGAATCTCAGCTCTACGAAACCAAAGGCATGAGTCTCGCCGTCCTCGCCATCGCCATCCTAACGCTGACCGCAGCAGCCGCAGTTGCCGGGCTCATCCCAGCTCAACGCGCAGCCTCCACCAATCCATCCCAAGCTTTGAGGACCGAATAGACGGACAGAGCTAAACGGCCGGTCCTATTGACCGTGCCTTGCTCTCCGTGCAACTGTTAGACGGTTAACCTGAGACATATTCGATGCGGATCGCTGATCTTATCCTTCCTGTGTTTGCGGTGATCCTGACCGGCTGGATCGTTGGCTTTACAGGCTACCTGTCGCGTTCGTTGTCTGACGGCCTGATTCACTTCGCCTACAACATCGCAATGCCGGCGTTGCTGATCGTCACTATCGCACAAGAACCAAGCCGTTCGCTGATCAATGGGCGCTTTATTGTTGCCTTTGGTGGCGGCTCTCTCTTGTGCTTCCTGCTTGTGTTCGGCTTCATGAGCATTCATGCTTCTCGAAGTCTCGCAAGCCGAACCATGCATGGCATGGCAGCGTCGATGACTAACACCGGCTTCGTCGCCTTACCCATCCTGCAGGCGATCTATGGCCCGCGCGCTGTGTTGCCGGCGGCGATCGCCACTGTGTTTGTGGCGGTTGTGATGTTTCCCATAGCTGTGGTCCTGCTAGAGCTTGGTCAGCGGGATGCGCAGGGCACACGCACGGCCCCGATGGTCACCTTGAAGCATGTCGCGCTCAACCCGCTGGTCCTGTCAACCCTGGCCGGGATGCTTTGCTCGGCCCTGGGCCTGCGCATGCCCGGGCCGGTCACCGCGTACCTTGGCATCATGGCCGATGCGCTCACGCCTTGTGCTCTGTTCGCTATCGGTCTGGGGCTGTCGATCGATGGGTTGCGCGCCAACATTGGGCGTGCGTCGGTGCTCTCCGTCGTCAAGCTGGTGATCATGCCTCTGATCGTGTACGGATTCAGCGTGTGGCTGGGGCTCGACCCGCTCTACACGATTGCAGCCGTAATCTGCGCCGCAGTGCCCACGGCCAAGACGGTCTATATTCTTGCGGGAGAGTATCGCTGCGAGGAAATGATGGTAGCGTCGACTGTCTCGATGACTACTCTTGTTTCGGTCATCTCGCTGGTGGCGTGGCTTTATGCGCTATCAGGGCTGGCGACACGTATCGCTGCCAGGTAAGCGCAGGGGTTGTAGAGTGTGCGTGAAAGCCAGAGCCCCGATGCAGGAAATCCGGGACCATGGGCCGAAAACGGGTTCTTCCAATGCTTTCAATCCATGTGTAGGGACTCTTGCTCTCACCCGTAGTCTCTTCGCTATAGAGCAAAAGCGTTGGGAGGGGCTGCGCCCGTCATCTTCGGCCCATGTACGCTGAGGCGAACATGGGGCACCCGTCCAGGGAAGGGGGCTTCGTGCGATGTAGCTTGTTGGTTTTTTTTAAGAGAGCTTGGGCGAACAGAAACAGGTTGGTCCAGTTGAATCGACCACTGTGTCAATTGCCCCAAGTAGTCGATAGTGTTGATGAACGAAGGGCACGGGTTCAGCCGTGCCAAATAACGCTCGAACCGATGAGGGCTTCAGCCCCTGATGTACGTCTTTCCAATCGGCTGCGACGAACCATGCCGCGGCCAGAGATGACTTTGCGCCCTTATGAGTCGAAAAGCGTACCTCGGCCTCTAAAGCCGTCGTTGGAAAGCCTATTTGCGGCGCGGCTAAACCCGCGCCCTTCGTGGAGAGACGTTTTTCCCCCAGCCTGTTTAACGTTTAAGTCCCGACCAGCTGAAGAAATCTAATTTGGACAAGAACTGAAGGTCAGCCGTGACTACGGGGTTCTCACGCACGGGTTTAAAGGCGGTACCGTTCGCGGGCGTGTTCTCACGCAAACTCTCTAGCCACTGCGGGATGACTGGTTCGATTTCCCGTGCTAAAGATCAATGATTGCGGCCGGTGTTCCTGCAATGGCTATACTCCTAACCTGAGGGTTTAAAGGAGAAGAGAGTGTCGCCAGACAACGCCACAATTGTCCGCAGATTTGTAGACGAGGTCATCACTCAGGGGAACATCGACGCCGCAGCGCAATATGTCTGGGAAGACGTGGTCGAGCAGGTTCCACTGCCTGGGCAAGGTCCCGGACTCGAGGGCCTGAAAGACATTCTTCGCGCCATGCGTGCGGGCTTTCCCGATATCGTCTTCTCCATCCAGGAGCAGGTTGCGGAACGCGATAAAGTCGCCAGCCGGTTTGAATGGACGGGTACGCATAGGGGTGAGTTTCTCGGTATTCCCGCCACCGGACGCACCGTTCGCGTATGGGGAATGGTCATCGACCGCCTGGAGGATGGCCGTATCAAGGACACCCGGATCCTCATGGATACTTTCGGCCTGTTGGGCCAACTCGGCGTGCTTCCTTCTCCGGCCACTCCCTGAAGCCTACAAGGTACAAATGAGACGCTCGCTCTTCTCCGTGCTGCTGGTGTCGCTGGCCTTATTTTCGCTCTTCTGCGCGGCCTCTGGCCTGCACGCCCAGACCTTCAATCTGCAAACCGGACGCGAACCCGTCGCCATCCTTGACGGCCTTTGGCGTTTTCACACCGGGGACGATCCCGCATGGGCCGACCCGAATTTTGACGATTCGCAGTGGCCTCTGCTCCGCTCCGATGAGTCCTGGAGCCAACAGGGCTATAAGGACTATGGCGGATTCGCGTGGTATCGCTTCACCGTCGCGGTGCCTGAGGGTAGCCGGAACTGGTCCATCTACTTAGGAACCATGGAAACGGGCTATCAGCTGTTCGTCGACGGACGTCTGGCTGGTTCATACGGGCCAATCCTCAATTCTCTGGCCTACGCCGGTTCAAGCCGCGCCTTCGCCTTATCTTCAGCCGCCCCCGGCCCGCGTACGTTTCATATCGCCATCCGCGTCTGGCACGCTCCTGTCTGGGCCGACTATGCGCCGGGAGGGTTTTACGGTAGCAGCTATTTCGGAGAGTCACGCCTCATCACGGAACGTGCGGCGACGGCCAGGTCGCTTCAGTGGAACGGGCTCGTCGATCAATACACCTATGCCGTGCTGGGCACGCTCGTCGGGCTGGTCGTGCTCGTCTTGTTTTTCATCCGCCGCGATGAGCGCGAATATCTGTGGTTCGCGCTGCTTCTACTCGCGAACGCGATAGACATTGGATTAAGTATCGGCCGGCAACTTGCTCTGATCCCTATGCCGGTCTTTGATTTGATCGACGGCTTGGTGCAATCGGCTGCTCTGTTCGCCGCCCTGGCTTTTTTTTCGATCGTGCTGCGCGTCCCGCGCTCGAGAACGTGGTGGCTGGTCGCCGCGCTGTTGTTTGTTTCTCCGCCAACGGTCTTTCTTTACGTCTTCAACGTCAGCTCGGTGGGATTCGCCAGCCTGCTTGCCACGCTGGGTGTGCTCCCTGCCACTGTCTGGATTCTCGTAACCCTGTTTAAGCGTGCGCTCCAACGCGACCGCGACGCGCTCATCCTGCTTGTGCCCACGCTTCTCTGGCAAGGATTCCCCTTGATCGATAACATCCTGCTGATCGCGTGGCAACTGGGTTGGCAGCGACGGGCGTTGTACTGGGATTTCCCCTTGCTCACTCACCCGTTCGTATTGACGCCTGGTCCGGCGGTCGGTACGATCTTCATCTTTGCTCTTCTGCTATTTCTGATTCGGCGATTCTCGCTCGCCCGGAAGGAGGAAGCGCGGCTTTCCAGTGAATTCGACTCTGCCCGCAACATTCAATCGCTGCTCATCCCGGCAAAACCGCCCGTCACCCCTGGTGTTGCCATCGAAAGCGTCTATCTTGCCGCCAGTGAAGTAGGCGGTGACTTCTTCCAGATCATGCCTGGCAACGATGGCTCACTGCTCATTGTTGTCGGAGACGTCAGCGGCAAGGGGCTCACCGCTGCAATGACCGTCAGCGCCATCATCGGCGCGCTACGCGGCTGCGCGGCGCGCCAACCCGCCGAAGTTCTTGCTTACCTCAACCATATTCTCCAAGGACAAATAACAGGCTTCGTCACCTGCACCGCTGCGCTTATCGCCGCCAACGGCAACATGGCCCTCGCCAACGCCGGAAACCTTTTGCCCTACCGCAATGGGCAAGAACTGGTTGTTGAATCCGGGCTGCCCCTTGGCATCACGCCGGATGTCGACTACTCAGAAACCACATTCCAGCTCGATCGAAACGACCGCGTCACCTTCGTATCGGACGGAGTCGTGGAAGCTACCAACAAACGTCGCGAGCTCTTCGGGTTCGACCGAACTCAGGCCATCAGCACTCAATCCGCCGGCGCCATCGCCGAAGCCGCAAAGCAATTCGGCCAGATCGACGACATCACCGTACTGACCCTCACGCTCACCGCTCCCTGAATCGGGTGAGAGATAGCCCCAAGACCAGGCCGTTCCATGCGGAACCGGCTCTTATCGCGCAGAAGTATCAGGGCACGACTTGCTCATCGGCAACCCGGCAACCCTTTTTCCCGCACCTCGGCCTTCCGGTAAGGTACATTTCTCCCAACCAACTTTCGTCAGGCCGCAAGGAGATCCCTGTTGTATCAACCTCAAACGTACGCCATCGCGCTGGCATTCATGATCATCAGCATGCTCTGCTGGGGATCGTGGGCCAACACCATCAAGCTCTGTCCCCAATACCGTTTTCAGCTCTTCTATTGGGACTACGTGATCGGCCTCATCCTCGGAACCCTGGTGTGGGGGCTCACGCTCGGGGCTCTGGGCAACACTGGCCGTCCCTTCCTACAGGATATTTCGGCAAGCGATCTTCACCACATCGGCCTGGCCGTCATCGGCGGCATCATCTTCAACGTTGCCAACCTGCTGCTGGTAGCCGCGATCGATATTGCCGGGCTGGCCGTGGCGTTCCCCGTAGGCATCGGGCTCGCGCTCGTGGTCGGAGCGGTCAGCAGCTACATTCTTGCGCCGGCCGGCAATCCGCTGATGCTGTTTGGCGGCATCGCTCTTGTCGTCACCGCCATCGTGCTCGATGCTGCAGCCTACCGCCTGCGCGAGGCAGAGAGACAAAGCATCAGTGTCAATGGTGTGGTCATCAGCCTGGTGGCAGGATTGCTCATGGGATGCTTCTATCCTTTCGTCTCCCGCGCCATGAGCGGGGCGGGCGCGCCCGGCCCTTATGCCACGTCGTTCTTCTTCGCGCTGGGTGTCGGTGTCTGTGCCCTGGTCGCTAATTCCATCCTGATGCGGCGTCCGCTGGACGGCAAACCCCCTGTCAGCATGACCGGCTTCACCCACGCACCCGGGATCTGGCATGTGTGGGGAATCCTGGGCGGCATGATCTGGTGCACCGGCGGTGTACTCAATTTCGTCGCATCCCGTTCCAACATTGTGGGCCCCGCGGTTTCCTACTCCATCGGACAAGGCGCCACCATGATCTCCGCCGCCTGGGGCGTCTTTATCTGGCACGAATTCTCCACTGCCCCGACCCGTGCCAAGACCCTGCTGGTGTGGATGTTTGCCGTGTTTCTTTGTGGACTGTCGGCGGTCGCCCTCGCGCCCATCTTTTGAACAGGAAGACATGATGACGCGATCCCTCTTCCCTCTAGCCTCTTTGCCGTTGGCCTTCCTCTTGCTGAACCTGCCGGCCAAAGGACAGGACTCGCACTACGCTCCCCACGGAAGTGTGCAGCAATTCTCCGCGCCGGATTGCTTCACCGAGAAAGGCGCCTGGGAGGGTGGGTCACGCCCTTGCACCGCTCAGGATTTCGAGGCGTGGCTCGCCGACCTCACTCACTGGCGAGCCGAGCGGAAGATCCGCATTGGCTACAGTGACCAGCGATATCAACTAGCTGCGTTCAAGTGGGCCCAATCCGCGTTCATCCAGCCGCAGATGATGGTGCAGGACAGATATTTTTATGATCCGGTGGCCGGCAAATATACCGTCGATCGCTACCTCGATGATCTGGAGAAAAGATTTGGCGGCATCGACGCTGTTCTCATCTGGCCGACTTACCCCAATATGGGCATCGACAATCGCAACCAGCACGACATGATCCGCTCTATGCCGGGAGGCATTCCCGGAGTGCGCAAGATGGTGGAGGATTTCCATCGCCGCGGCGTGCGCGTTTTGTTTCCCATGATGATGTGGGACCAGGGAACCCGCGATCCCGGCATGCCCTGGCCGCAGGCCATCGCAGAGACGATGAAAGAGATCGGCGCCGACGGCGTCAACGGCGACACTCAGGACGGAGTGCCGCTGGCCTTCTCCCTGGCGGCAGACGCTGCCGGCCATCCACTCGCCTTCGAGCCGGAGGGAAGTCCGAGCGACGAAGCGCTGGCATGGAATGTGCTTACCTGGGGCCAATACAAGTTCGGCTTCGTGCCCCTGGTCGACCGCTACCGCTGGCTCGAACCTCGGCACCAGGTGAATATCTCCGACCGCTGGAACCGTGATAAAACCGACGACCTGCAGTTCGCTTTTTTCAATGGGGAAGGCTGGGAGAGTTGGGAAAACATCTGGGGGATCTGGAACGGGATCACTCCGCGCGACGCAGAAGCAACCCGGCGCGTGGCCACCATCGAACGCGCCGTTGCCCCATTTTTCTCGAGCACGCAATGGCGCCCGCTCTATCCCACGCAGCGCTATGGAGTCTTTGCCAGCCAGTGGCCGCTGGGGGAGCAGACGGTATGGACCATTGTCAATCGGAATGAATACGATGTCGATGGCAGCCAGATTTCCGTTCCGTACTCCGCGGGAATGCGCTACTACGATCTCTATCACGGTAGCGAATTGACCCCGGAGCATGACGGCGATCAGGCCGTCTTGACATTTCCCATCGAAGCGCACGGGTACGCCGCTCTGCTCGCGACCCAGGGGGAAGCCGGTCCCGAGTTCGTGGGCTTGATGGCAAAGATGAAGCAGATGACCGCCACGCCGCTCGCGAGCTATTCGCACGAGTGGAAGCCGCTGCCGCAACAGATGGTGGAGATCGCAAAATCTTCCCTCGCGACTACCCCGGAGGGCATGACGCTGATCCCGGCGGCAGATTACGTATTCAAGGTCAAAGGCATCGAAGTCGAGGGATTTAACGATGCTGGCGTCGATGTGCAGTATCCCTGGGAAGATGTCCCTCGTCGCTATCACGAGCACAAATTGCACATTCCCGCGGTTTACATGGATAAGTACCCGGTGACGAACGCGGAGTTTAAGAAATTTATGGACGCCACACACTATCATCCAGCCGATGATCTCGACTTTCTCGAAGACTGGAAGGATGGCAATTATCCCCAGGGCTGGGCGGACAAACCCGTGACCTGGGTGTCTCTCGAAGACGCGCGCGCCTACGCGAAGTGGGCTGGCAAGCGCCTTCCTCATGAATGGGAGTGGCAGTACGCCGCGCAAGGGAACGACGGGCGTACTTATCCCTGGGGCAACGACTGGGATTTGAGCCGCGTGCCCGTGGTCGATCACGGCCGAACCATGCGCGGCCCCGACAACGTGAATGCCCACCCAACAGGGGCCAGCCCGCTGGGCGTGATGGATATGGTGGGAAACGTATGGCAATGGACCGACGAGTATGTGGATGAGCACACCCGCGGCGGCATTCTGCGCGGAGGCAGCTACTATCAGCCACTGGGGTCCGTCTGGTATTTTCCCCAGGCCTATCGCAACGACCAACATGGAAAGTTGTTACTGATGGCGCCGAGCTATGACCGATCGGGCGCAGTAGGGTTTCGTTGCGTGAAAGACACTCAATAACAACTCGGCCAAAGACGGCGCGTGAGGACCGATCCTGCTCTGAGCTTGTTGAACAGGGTGACTGGGAGTCGCTGGTAGAGGAAAATGAGGGTGGCTCGTTGAATTGCCGCGTTTCCAGTTGTGGTCCGTTGAACCGCAGGTCCCTCCGCTACGCTACCCCGGATTTCCTGTTGGTATCAGTGGCGTTGGTGGGCTCCATGCGGCTTTCCTTACTGAAAGCCGCATACGCGGTCATTTTGAGTGCTGCGCGGCAGGAAATCCGGGTTCGCTCCGGTCGGGATGACAAGTTAGAGGGCAACGTGTGCCCGGGAGGTGTCAAAACATCTCCATGAAAGGTCCGCGGAACTGCAGATCCCTCGGCTTCCCCAGGTTTCCTGTTGAGAGTTGCGGCTTCGATCAAATACAGGTGGTTCTCTTTGCGGAGAACCACATACCTGGTCGTGGCGAGTGTGGTGAAGCAGTAAATCTGGGTAAGCTCGGGATGGCAAACAGGAGAGGGTGGTTTTAGGGAAAGGGTAGTTGCTGGAGGAAGGTGGTTGCTTAATTTTTTGACGAAAAAAATCCGGAGTTGGCTTGCCAACTCCGGTCACAGTGATTGCTACTCAGGGGAACTATTTAGACGAAAAGGTAAACATACTCATCAGGTCGTCGAGCGCCGGGGAATTGGTCGGCACATAGGGGTTATCGGCGTGGCAACCGGGTTGGGGAAGTTGTCCCGGCTGCGCGCCGTGACGGTCGGCAGAGCCCAGTTTGCTTCGATGAACTTCAGGATCGAAACGTGGTCAGAGTAGTCGTGAACGATGCGGCCACCCTTGGCGTACGGAGAGACAACGATCAGCGGGATACGGGTGCCGTCGCCAAAGAAATCGACCGGCTGAACGTATCCGGAGTCGTAGTAGCCGCCGCCCTCATCGAAGGTGATGAAGATTGCGGTGTCGTTCCACAAAGCCGAATTGGCCTTGACTTCATTGACGATTTTCTTGGTGAATCCTTCAAACAGGTTCAGCTTGGAGGAGGATGGGTGGCCGTCGACCAGGCCGCTCGGCTTGACGATGGAAACCGCGGGCAATGTTCCGTTCTTGATGTCGCTGTAGAGATTCGCAGTGTCCTGAATGTGGGCCGTGCGGACAGCGGCGTTGGCCATGATGGAAGTGTCGTACTGGAACGGATTGCAAATGTTGCAGTACTCATCCGTGTCCTTGCCGACTGCGCCGTAGTTCAGCTGGTAAGGATCCGGTACATAGTTGTTCCACTGGTCGCCATAGTACTTCCAGGAAACATTGTTGGCGAGCATGGTGTCGCCGATGCTCGGTGTTGAAGACGGCGGAATTGTGAACACCGTGTTGTTGGCATTGGTGTCGGTGAAGGCGTTGGCGCCGTTACCGAAGTAGCCGGGGTTGTAATTGTTGAGCAGGTAGTAGTGGCCCGCTTCGCACCGCGGGTTGACTGGCTTCGGCAGTGACTTCAGATAGTTGAGGATGGGAGCGACACCCGGTTGGGTGGTGTCTGCGCAATTGGAGTAGGAGCCGCCGCCGTAGGAGGCTGCACCAAAGGAGCCGCCACCGTAACCGTCTTCGCTATACCAGTTGTTGGTGCTGGCTGCTGGGTTCGGGTTCTCGATTTCGTCCACGATACCGGCGTTTGGTGTGCCCGCGGCAACTTGAACATTGTGAGGTGGCACGGCTGCATTACCCTTGCCATCGCTGAACCAGATCATGTCGCCGTGGCCGAACATAATGTGATTCGCGCCGGTTCCACCGTTTACCGACTGGTGGAAGTTGTCGCTGATCGAGTAGGTATCCGCCAGGTATTTGAAGTAAGGGGCGTCGCCATTCTGCACGTTGTAGAAGCCCATGGCGGTGGCGCCTTCACCGGTGGTCTTCGCGGTGGGCGAATAGTCGGTGCTGAAGTTGGCCGGTTGCTTGAGTCCGTTGGTGCCGGCGCCTACCGTCGTTTCCACCCAGGGGAACAGGGCGGCGTCACAGCCAGAAGGATTGGTCGCCGAAGCGTGAGCGACGCTGCAATCCAGCTGCTGCCACATCTGGTAGAAGCGGTGCACCGGGCTGGCCGCATACGAGTTGTAAGTGAAGGTCGCTTGGTTGGTCAGCTGAAAGGGTCCAGGAGGAAGTGCATTCACGTTCTTGATGCGGGTATCGGGAACGGCGCCGGACACGCCGGAACCACCGGTCACCAGGTAAGCATAGTAATCAGCGGGAAGACCATTCTCTGATTGCTTTGCGAGCGTAAGGTTGTCGTTCTTCACATAGGAGGTGACAGGGCCGCCATTGAGCGGGGCAGGAAGCACGGAGTACGAATTCGTGGGCGGGGTCAGCAAAAAATCGTCGGGCGGCGTATCGGTGGCTGCCTTCTGTTCTGCCAATGGGAAATTTGGGCCGGGCGTTCCATCAGCCTTCACGATTCCCTCAGACAGAAGATTCCACACCGTCTGGCCATTCCGCGGTACGTAGGTGGCGAAAACGTGATCGAAGCTTCGGTTTTCACCAATGATGACGATGACATGTTTGATTGGCGTGGTCGTAGCGTTGTCGCGGGATGTTGCAGCGGATTCGGTCTGGCCAACAGCGAACGCGCTGCCAATGGCCAGTTGGAAAATCATGGTAGAGATCAGTCCCGTCTGTGCAGCCCTTGCAGCTGCAGACGCGATTTTCTTTGCAGTCATACTTCCTCCTGAAGTCGGAGCTCGCGAGCTCAACTCCGTCCCGAGGAATAGCTGCCTTAAGTGAATGCCGCATATTTATCCAATGAACACGCAGTGAATAATGTTTCGCGTGTTGAAAAACGCACAAGGATTCACGAGTGATCCTTGATTTGCGTAATTATTGCTGCCTAATTTTGCTGACGTGGAATTCCTTACATGGCGCGCCCGTTGAATCGTGACTGTTGCACGCAGTGCCCGCGTTGTTCTGCGGCGTGACGGTTGGTGCGGGATCCACGCGGATAGACCCCATCATCCCCTTGTCCTCATGCTCGAGAAGATGGCAGTGATAGACGAAGGTGCCAACAATATTAGGGTCACGAAAATCCATCCGCAGGCGAACCGATGGATAGGCAAGCGGCGGCCGTCGTAGTAAGGCACGTTCACCGTGTCGCGCAAGAAGTCTTCATTCACTTGTCGTCCCGAATAGTCGAGCAAGCAGAAAGTGCAACTGGTGGATATGGAAAGCGTGCAACTCGCTGCGAACGGTTTTCGATGATCCAGTCTTCCACCGTGCCTTGCTGTGCGACGATGTTCGGAGTGTCCGAACTCATGTCGAACATCTTCGGCTCCTGGCCGTCTACAGTGAGGTAAAACTCTACGGCGCTGGTTGGATCATTGGGATCTGTTAGCTTTTCGGAGAAATACAAATGGCGTTCACGGACCGGGGCGACACTGCCAAGCCATGCTTCGCTTGGCGGAGGAAGAGGCTGGGGAGAGCTTTCCAGTTTTCCGCCCGACTTCCGGAGCATTCGGAGATGCGGCAATTTTCGCCAGCATTCGGTTGGTGTCGTTTTCTCCGCCGGGGCCGGTATCCACGGTTCTAGTGACGAACAAGCCATTCGCGCCTTCGAGGGGGACCGGTCACGATAAATTCCACGCGCGCGCCGGGTGGCAGGCCGATATGGTTCTGCGGGTCTACTGAATCTTTCAGATTGTCGTTGAGGTTCATGGGTACGCCATCCATGGCGACCAAGCCCAGCGATTGCGGCACACGGTTAAACAGAACCTCCAGGTTGAGATAAGTGATGGCCGAGGCATTCAACACGCGCCAAAGTTGCTTTTCTCCCGGCTTCATCTCGATGGTTGCCGGAGGATAGTCGGGGTAGGGAACCGGCACGTAGTTGATGGAGAGATCTTTCGCCGGCTTACCGAAGCCAGTGCCGTTGTTGGCCGAGTCGCCGTCGCTTGTCAATCAGGAATTTTGGCACCACCGGCTCCGATTTAGCCGGAGGCGCGTTGGGATTCGCCAAATCCAGATCGCGGATAACAAAGACTCGCTCCGGCAAACCGGCGGTCGCCTTCTTGGCGCGCTCGATGCCTTCTACGATCAGCGCGCCCGAGGCTCCACCGAGCAATTGTTCCTTGCTGAATCCGTGGATATGAGGGTGATACCAATAGAGGCCAGGTGGCTCGTTCTCCGGAATCTTAAAGCGATACTCGAAGGGTGCATCGCCCGGTTGCACCGATGTTTTTAACACATCGTCCTGATGGCAGACCGGCGGAATCGTCAGACCGTGAAAGTGGAGATTGGTCGACACCGGGCTCATGATCCCGCTGGTACAAGGGTTCGCAGCAGCATGAGTATGCGCATGCGTGGGCATGGCTGCGCTCCCGTGGCTCACCTCTGTCAGCGCATTGGTCAGATGGAGGATGACCAGGTCGCCAGGATGGACACGCAGGGTTGGCGATTCATGGCCCGCAGCATCGGTGTAGCAGTAGCGAACGGAGCCATTGGCTTGCGCTGCGTTCCTCGCGGTCAGGTGCGCCTCCAGCACGCCGTTCTGGCTGCGCAGGTCCTCCGGTTCTTCCGACCTTGCTGCCCGGCTCCGGGCGCGGGCATGCGGTTTCTGCCCGCACCACCAAAGGCGCGAGGCATAAAACGGCAACAATGGCCCATAGGGAAAATCTCATCGGATGATTGGCTCTCTGGTTTGGTGTAGCAGATTTTGGCGGGTCAGCCCATGAGTAAACTGCTTTCTGACAGTTTTCGACAATCACATTAACCTGGGGTGAATCGCCTGGGGAAATGCCGGCGATGAGAGTCGGCATGGGCACGATATAAGATGGGCATTTGAGAAAAGGCGGGATATGACTGACAGCAACGGTGGCACGGAGAAGATGTTCAGCCTCGAAGGGAGGACCGCCATCGTGACCGGGGCCGCTACGGGTATTGGACAAGCCATCGCCATTCGCCTGGCGAGTGCAGGGGCGAGGGTTGCCGTGGCGGACTTGAACTTCTCCGGGGCCGAGCAGGCGGCAGCCGCATTGCCCAATAGGGCGTTCGCGGTGCAGGCAGATGTCGCCAACGCAGCCTCCGTCGGCCAAGCCGTCGACAAAGTGTTACAGCAAACCGGCCAGATCGACATCCTGGTGAACAACGCCGGTATCGCCGGCCCCGCGGCTTATATCTGGGATCAAACCGATGAGGACTGGCAGCGCAACATCGCCATTAACCTGACGGGCGTATTCAATTTTTGCCGGGCCGTGGTCCCGCACATGCGCAAACGAGGATATGGCCGCATCGTGAATGTGGCGTCGATTGCGGGCAAGGAAGGGAATCCCCGCATGACGCCCTACTCAGCCACCAAGGCGGGGGTCATCGGGCTTACCAAGTCGTTGGGCAAAGAAGTGGCCACCGAGGGCATTTGCGTGAACGCCGTATCGCCTGCCGTGGTGCAGACGCAGATATTGGATCAGCTGACGCCGGAGCAAGTGGCTTACATGACGGACCGTATTCCCATGCGGCGTACGGCGAGGCCGGAGGAAATAGCCTACGTGGTTCATTTCCTGTCGAGCAGCGAGTGCTCCTTTGTGACCGCGCAATGCTACGACGCTAGCGGCGGCCGCGCGACGTACTAGCCAAGTCCAGGGTTTGGTTGATCGGTCATGATTTCTTCGCGGACGTTTTTGAGCACAGCCAGGGACCGTTGCACCCCGACCTCGCCGCTCAAAATCGGATCCTCATTTTCAATGCTGAGCATTCCGTTGTAACCAACTTCCATGTAGGCGGCCACAATGTCTTTCCACGTGCTGGCCCCGTGACCATAGCCGACGGCGCGGAAAAATTCCGACGCTTCATGGTCGTCTTTCTTGCCAAAATTCAAGACCCCAAAGCGATCTACGTTGTGGGGAAAGAATGCTGTGTCTTTCATATGCGCGTGATAGATCGCGCCTTGTTTGCCGAGGAACCGAATCACCTCCACGGGATTGCATTGCTGCCAGAACAGGTGGCTCAAGTCACAGTTGGCCCCTATCTCCTCGCCGGCTGCCTCACGCAGCTGCAACAAGGTGCGTGGGTTGTAGACAACAAAATTAGGGTGCATTTCGAGGGCGATGCGATGAACCCCGTGTTCGCGCGCAAACTTCGCGGTTTCTTTCCAATAAGGAATCACGCGCTCTTTCCACTGCCACTTGAGCGACTCGCCGTGCTCCGGCGGCCAGTCATACACCACCCAGTTGGGCACTGTGTCTGTTGCCGAGCCTCCGGGGCAACCGGAAAAACCCACCACAGTAGGGATATCCAGCATGCCGGCAAGTTGAAGCGTCTGGCGAAACTGCTCCGCAGCCTCGCGCGCTTTGGCCGCGTCGGGATAGAGAGCATTGTTGTGGCAGCTCAGCGTCATGACGGGAATGCCGCGGTCGTCAAATTTCTTTTTCCAGGCACGCGCTTTCGCCGGGTCAGCCACCAACTCGGGGCGAGGGCAATGCGGCGACCCATTGGGGCCGGCTGCGCCGACCTCAACCGCCTCTATGCCCAGGCTGGCGAAGCGGTCGAGCATCTCGTCCAAAGAGAGCTTGTTGAAGGGGGGATCAAACACTCCGATGGGCAGTTTTTTTGGAGCAGACGGCTTCTGCTGGGGTGCGGACTGCGTGGGTGCGGCTACGGAGAGGGGAGCAGAGGCTAACGCAGCCGCTGTAGTACCGAGAAACTGCCGACGATTCATGAGAAACTCCAAGACCCAGAGTATGATGCCACAGCTGGCGGGCGCTACGCTGCACACTTCCCAGCAACCACCGGAGTAAAGAACGAGCCCTCTTCCCTGGACGGGTGCCCCATGTTCGCCTGAGCGTACATGGGCCGAAAAGAACGGGGCGCAGCCCCTCCCAATGCTCTTTGCTTTATGGCGAGGAGATTGTGGTCGTGAGCAAGAGTCGTTGCACGTGGAGTAAAAACATTGGAAAAATCCGTTTTCGGCCCATGTACGCTTAGGCGAACATGGGGCACCCGTCCAGCACCAACGACCGTGGTTAGGGGTTTAAGCCCCTCCAGAGCCGACGCCCTAGTTTGGACTGCGGTGAAGTTCGGCCGCCCCTCGGGCGTTGCTAACCCCGCATGTGCTGTAGTTCAGAGCTCGCGAAGGCCACAACGTTGTAACCGCAGTCGACGTAAAGCACTTCTCCGCTAATACCGGATGACAAATCGGAGGCGAGGAAGAGGGCGGCGTTGCCGACCTCGGCAGGCTCTACGTTGCGCTGCAGGGGAGAGCGGGCGGCGTGGACTTTCAACATGTCGCTTAGGCCGCCAATCCCGCGGGCGGCCAGGGTCTTGATTGGTCCAGCGGATATCGCATTGACGCGAATCTTCTGTCCACCCAGATCCGCTGCCAGATAACGCACGGTGGCTTCAAGCGCCGCCTTCGCCACACCCATCACGTTGTAGCGTGGCACCACTTTCTGGGATCCGTAGTAGGTCAGGGTCATGATGCTGCCGCCGTCCGTCATCAACGGCGCGGCCGCCCGGCTGAGAGCGATCAGGGAATAGACGCTGATCTCATGCGCCACCCGGAAAGCGTCACGCGTGGTCAACACAAAGTCGTTTTGCAGCGCATCGGGTGGGGCAAACGCAACCGAGTGCACCACGATGTGAAGCTTGCCGTACCGCTCCTTCAACTTCGCAAACACCGCGTCGATCTGCTCGTCGCTCGAGACATCGCATTCAAACGTAGCGGCGTTCGGGCAACTCCCCAGCCAGCGCTTCGGCTTCCACCCGCAGACGTTCGTTCTGATAACAGATCGCAATCTGCGCGCCCGCCGCGGAAAGCTTCTGGGCAATCGCCCAGGCGATACTGCGCTTGTTTGCCAGGCCGAATACGACGGCTGTCTGACCCTTCAAATCCACCATTCCTGGTTGCTCCTATCCTTCGATGCAAGGATATATCAGCCACCCAGGTCCACGAGTTCGACCTCGTCAATCGCGGCGCCCAAGAACCGCGCGCCCAGGCGGCGGAACTTGGCCACGGAATCCGTGGCGAAGAAGCGGCAGCGCCCCGCACCCACACTCTCTCCATAGAGCCCGCGATGGCCGGCCAGCAAACGCGCTGCCTGGCTCGCGGTCGCGTCGGCAGAATCGATGACCTTGATCGCCGGGGCCACGGCTGCTTCCAGCATCGGTCGCAGCAGCGGGTAATGGGTACAGCCCAACACCAGCGTGTCCGGATCTAGGCCTTCCTCCTGCGCCTGCTCCAGTAATTCCGTGAGATAGATGCGTATTACTTCCGCCGTTACCGGGTGATCTACCCATCCTTCTTCCACCAGCGGCACCAGCAGCGGGCAGGCCTTCTCCAGCGCGCGCATACCGCGCTCTCTCGCAGCCGCGGCGTAAGCATGACTGGAAATGGTTGCGTCGGTCCCGATTACCAGGATCTCGCGCGTCTTTGACGAGGTAGCGGCCTCGCCGGCCCCGGTCTCGATCACACCCAGAACGGGCACAGCCGTCGAATCCTTGATTTCTTTGAGCGCCAGGGCGGTCGCCGTGTTGCAGGCAATCACGAGAAAATCAGCGCCCTGGTCGAGCAGAAAGCGGGTGCTCGATAGCGCGTAGCGCACAATGGTGGCGCGCGACTTGGATCCATACGGCAAGCGCGCGGTGTCTCCCAGGTACAGAAACTCCGCCCCAGGCAGCAGGGGCAGCAGTGCGCGCAGCACTGTCAGGCCGCCGAACCCGGAATCAAATACGCCGATCTTCAGGCGGCTGCCACTCACAAATGTTTCACTCCAGGGGCATCGGAAGCCAGGTAGACACGGGTAAGGTCCGCGTGTCCGGCGAGCGTGTCGCGCTGTTGTCCGTCGACCAGAAACCGAACCTGCGAGATCTGCGGGAAATTGGCGTGCAGCGTACCGATGATGGAAAGCAGCGTCAGTGTCTCAGGCTCGATGCCGGACGGGTGGGCATCCACAAATGAGGTACTCAGATCCACCACGGCAATGGTACCCGGCACAACCTGGTTCGAATCCAGCGGCAGGGTCATGAAGAATATTTCGTTCACCCCTTTGTTGGTGGCAATGGGATGTTTGGAGTTGGGGCGCGCATAGTTCGTGATCAGGTGCTGCAGGATCACATGGGCCCGCGCGTTGGTGTCCAAGGGCAAAGCCAGATTCTGGGTGGCCGGCTGCACCGACCCATCCATGTCATTCGCCATCATCATGGTTACGTTCTGCACCGGTCTGCCCGCCGGAGGATTGAGCGGCATGGTTTCTCCGGAAGCCAGCAGCCGGTCCATGGCTCGCTCGCGCATGCGCAGCAGGACCACCGCCATCAGCACCGAGCTGACCAGGAGCGTCCAGAACAAGATGCGCTGCCCACGGGAGATCACGGTTGCTGCCTCCAGTCGCGTTGCCATTGTCCGACGGCGGCGGCCAACGCGGCCACGATCCGGTCCTGGTACCCGGGGTCAGACAGCGGCGTGACGTGAGCCGTGCTGCTTAAGGGCGATATCTCGACCGCCACCGCGGGGCAGGTGAAGCTATCCAGCGGCTGCAAAGCGGTGCGCCCCAGGGTCACGGGGATCTCCGCATGGGTCATCGCCGTATCAATTTCAGAGGAAAGCCGCAAACTCTGTTCGGCATAGGCGCCCTGAGCGGTATCCCAGGGCAGGAATCTTGTGACCGGCACAGGCGTGAGCGATGCCGTAAAGAGATGAATGCCGTTGCCGCTGGTGGTGGCATGCAGGGTAATGCAGGCCGCCGCACCCACGTGGTTCGCCGTCTCAGCGCGGTTCAACGCCGTAACGGCGTTATCTGACTCGCGGGTAGTCACCACGGAAATGCCGTGCGCGCTCAACATCGATCGCAAGCGTACCGACAGGTTGAGCACCAGGTCTTTTTCCAGCAGATGATCCGACAGGCGCGCACCGCTGTCGGCGCCTCCATGGGCAGCGTCGATCACGACGGCAAACCTCGGCGCCGGCCGCGCCGCTGTTGGGGGCGCTGGCGAGGGGCTCGGTGGCGACTGGGCGATGGCGGGCATAGACGCTAATAGAAGGCCCAGGGCGAGGCGGCCGCCGGCTTGGCGGCCTTCCTCAATCCAACGCATAGATGGTGAGACCGCTCAGTAGTTTGGGATAGAAGTCGGTCGATTTCTGGGGCATGACGTCGCCCGCAAAGGCCACTTCTCGCAACTGAGCCAGTGTGATGGGATTGGTCAGGAACGCCACGTCCGCCTCGCCTCGCCAGACCTGCTCCATGGCTTCGCCGGCGTCGCGCACGTAGCGCAGATTCCTTTGCTCCCGGATGGCTTCCGGAGTGATCCCCAGCAATTTTTCCAGCACCAGGGAGTGGAGTTGGGTCAGGTCGAGCTTCCGCTGCCGTTCGGGCATTTTAGCCAGCGCTTCCGCAACGGCCTCTGGCTTTGCCGTCAACAGGTGATATCCAAGCCTGGTCACGGCTACGAAAGCAGTACCCGGTTGCCGGGCCAACAGCCTGGTCAATTCGACCGAGTCGTTCGCCCTCACGAGTTCGACGTTGAAAAACGCTTTTGCCTCATCGATAAAGGTATCCGGCGAAAAATTCTTGAGCCCGAACACCACGCGATGGGTGGGCAGGATGGTAATGCCTGTCGAGTCCATGTTGACGAACGTCATCATGACGGCAGCTTCCGAATAAGCGGGCTGCGGAGTGGTATTGGCCAGGTTCCTTTCCGTACGGGTAACGCTGGGCGGGGCGTTTTCCGTGGAATAGGCCAGCGCCGTCTCGTAGCGGTGGTGGCCGTCGGCGATGATCAGCTTCTTGTCTTCCATCGCTCCCAGCAAAATATTGATGGTGCTCATGTCACTGATCTTCCAAACCCGGTGGGTCACGCCGAATTCGTCGGTCACTTCGATCTCGGGCGCCGAGGTGCCGGAAAACAGGATTTTTTCCGCAGTCTGACGCCGGGTCGGAGTAAAGCATGAAGATCTGTCCGAAATGCGCCCGGGTGGCGCGCAGCAGATTCAGGCGGTCAGACTTGGGTTTGGAAAGCGTCTGTTCATGGCGGAAGACCACCTGAGTGACTGTAATCACACACCTCGCCTAAGCCGATAAAAGCTCGTCGCTCGTGGACCTCGCCATCGCCGCCCGGCACAGTAAATCGCTGCGAGTAGGCAAAGATGCAGGGATCTTTTTCCTGGGTAAGAACTCCCATGCGGCGCCAGTCCGCGAAATCCCGCGCTGCACGTGTGTAGACGTCGTTGCTGCCTGGTTCGTCGAACAGTTCGGGCAGTCCAAGGATGACGCGCACCAGGTTGTAGAGGCTGCGCTGGTAGTAAGCCTGCTGCATGGCCGGGGTAATCTTGTCGTAGGGCTGGGTGACCACCTCTTCCACGCGGACCATGCTCGGGTTGTAGCGTAGTGCGCGAAAGGGATAAATTCGGGCCATGCTTCGGGGGTCTCAATCCAGACAACGGCGACCGCAGCCGCGCTGCCAATTGCTTTGCTCTCTTATATCTGCCAGATTGTACCTGACGGGAACAGGCTCTCTTCCGCATCCTGATCCATGCGTCCCACGAGAGGCAACACCCGAAACGTGGTAGCCGTCCTCGAATTCCCACGTCTAATATGGAAACGCAGGTTTGATGGTGGCGTGCTACCATCCTGCACACACGATGAGGAGCCCGGGTTTCCGGAGAAGTCAGCGGGCTTTCACGGAAATGCGGAGACGAGGGTTGGGCTATGGCGCTCACAAGCGAGCGCGGAATGGGGAAACGGCTGGGCACATGGTCGACGGTGAAAGCTGCCATCGTACTTGGGCTTTGGCTCGCATTTTCTCAGTCCAGTTGGGCCCAGGATCCTTTGAATGACGTCCACGTGGAACCCAAGCCGCCTGCGGCAACCACGCCCATAACCCCAGTAGATCCCAAGGCCCAGCCTGCAACACCCGCTCCCATCGAGGGCAAAAAGGCGTTGAGCGCGCGGCCCAATGAACGCATGAGAGTCGATGTGAACCTGGTGCTGGTGCCGGTGACCGTAACCGACCCCCTCAATCGCCTGGTCACCGGGCTCGAGCGGCAGGACTTTTTCGTCTACGAAAACAATGCGCTGCAGAAGCTCAAGAGCTTTTCCGCCGAGGACGCACCGGTTTCGATCGGCATCATCTTCGATCTCAGCGGCAGCATGACCGACAAGATCAACCGCGCGCGGAACTCGATCCTGGAATTTCTGCGCACCGCCAACCCCCAGGATGAGTTTTTCGTTATCGGGTTCAATGACCGGCCGGAGCTGATCACCGATTTCACCTCCAGCATCGACAACATCGAAGCCCGCCTGCTTACCGTAAAGCCCGGGCACCGGACCGCGCTGCTCGACGCCATCTACTTTGGCTTGAACAAGATGAAGCAGGCCAAGAATGAGCGCAAGGCGTTGCTGGTGGTATCGGACGGGGGCGACAATCGCAGTCGCTATACCGAGAGCGAGGTGCGGGCCGTGGTCCGCGAGTCCGACGTGCAGATTTATTCCATCGGCATCTTCGACCAATACGCCCCCACCCGTGAAGAGCAATTGGGGCCGATCCTGCTGCACGACGTGAGTGAGGAGACCGGCGGGCAGTTGTTCCGGGTCGATGACCTGGCCGATATGGCCGATATCGCGACCAAGATCAGTGCCGAGTTACGTAACCAATATGTACTTGGCTACCGGTCGGACGATGCCAAACGGGACGGGAAGTGGCGTAAATTGAAGGTAAAGCTGGTTCCGCCCGAGGGGCTGCCCCAGCTCACTGTTCATGCCCGCACCGGATACTATGCACCCTTGCAGTAGATGGCTTTCGGTTTTATCGATTCTCCTGCTTTCGGGCCTGCCGGTTGCAGCCGTGGCGCAGTCGGGTGGTGCAGCGCCTGCCACCCAGCCGGAAAAGCAGCGTCCGCTGAACGTCGACCGCGATCCCGTTGCCTCTCCGGACGGAGAGAACGCGGCGCCCAACCAGCCGCAAACCGCCGCTACCATCGGCCGTGACAACGGCAAATACACTCTGCAGCGGAATGTCGATGAGGTGGTGCTGAACGCCACGGTCCTCGACGACCACCAGCACATGGTGACCACTCTCGCCAAAGACGACTTTAAGGTTGCCGAGGATGGCGTAGCCCAGACCATTACCTCGTTTCAGCACCAGGACATACCCATCTCGCTGGGCATTCTGGTCGACAACTCCGGTTCCATGCGAACCAAACGCCAGGCGGTGAATTCGTCTGCCCTCGATTTGGTGCATGCCTCAAACCCGGACGATGAAAGCTTCGTGGTCAATTTCTCTGACGAGGCGTACATCGACCAGGATTTCACGGCCAACGTCAACAAACTACGGGACGGCCTCTCTCACATTGATTCTAAAGGGGGAACGGCGCTTTACGACGCCATCATGGCCTCCGCCGATTACCTCACCAAGAACGCCAAGCGGCCCAAGCAGGTTCTGCTGGTCATCACCGACGGCGAGGACAACGCTTCCAGCACCACGCTCGAAGAGACGGTGCGGAGGATCCAGGACCTGCAGGGTCCGGTGGTGTATTCGATCGGTTTGCTCTACGACGACACGGGCGGCGGCCGCGAGGCCCGGCGTGCCAAACGAGCTTTGGAGATGCTGGCCAACGAGACTGGGGGGATCGCCTTCTTCCCCAAAAGCCTCTCCCAGGTGGATGAAATCGCCGCCGAGGTTGCGCGGGACATCCGCGAGCAGTACACCATCGGCTACCACTCGACCAAGCCGGCCTCTCAGGGAGGGTTCCGGATGGTTCATGTGGAAGCGCGGGCCAAGGGTTATGGCAAACTCCAGGTGCGCACCCGCACCGGCTACTATCCGAACAGCAAAAAGGCGAGCGTCTCGACGCCGCCTTCCCCGAACGGGTCCCAACCGGCTTCCCATTGAATCGGAACTCATGAATTGAGTCCCGAAGGGACGGCTGGAAATGGGCCGCGCCCAATCCTGGACATCCTTTCAGCCGTCCCTACGGGACTCAATTGGCATGTCCTGGTTCTCACGCAAGCTCTTCAGGCGGGTCGCTGCTACACTTGTCAGTTGGCCTATGACCCTTTCTACTCGTGAAATTGCAGCGCGCGCGCTGCATATTGCTGAAGATGTAACGGAGTTGATGGGGTCCACTCCCATGCTCCATCTTCACCGCGTCGTTCCCCCTGGAGCGGCCGACGTTTACGCCAAGCTGGAGTTTTTCAATCCCGGCGGCAGTGTCAAGGACCGGGCAGCGCTGGGCATGATCCTTGATGCGGAGCGCCGCGGTCTGCTTCAGCCGGGCGCCACCATCTTCGAGGCGACCGCAGGAAACACCGGCGTGGGACTTGCCTTGGTGGGTGTGCATCGCGGTTACAAAGTGGTGCTGTTTGTGCCCGAGGGCTTTGCGGAAGAGAAATGCATCCTCATGCGTGGTTTTGGGGCGACCGTGATTCGCACTCCGGAAGCTGAGGCAATGAAAGGCGCCATCCAGCGCTGTCGCGCCATGGCCGAGCAAACCCCTGGCAGCTTTGCCGCATTGCAGTTCGATAACCAGGCGAACCCCGACTTTCACCACGAAACCACCGCTCGTGAGCTCTGGGAACAGATGGAGGGACGGGTGGATGCCTTTGTTGCGGGCGTCGGGACTGGTGGCACCTTTTCCGGAGTGGCGCGCTTCCTGAAAGAGCAGAACCCGAAGATTCTGACCGTCGCCGTCGAGACGCAGGGTTCCGTCTTGCAGGGGGGTGAGCCAGGCCATCACAAGGTGGAGGGAATCGGCGTCTCCTTCATTCCCCGCACATTCAATCGCGAATGGTGTGACGAAATTATGGCGATCCATGATCCGGAGGCTTTCACCATGGTGAAACGGCTGGCGGCTGAGGAAGGCGTGCTCTCCGGCTCCAGTGGCGGCGCCTGCGTGGAGGCTGCAGTGAGGGTCGCCGTGCGGCTGGGCAAAGGCAAGAGGGTGGCCACCTTCATTCCCGATTCCGCTGAACGCTATTTGTCGAAAAAGGTCTTCGAGGGAGGACTATGAGCGGTCGCGGATTTGCCACCCGGGCCATCCACGACGGCCAGCCTGCCGATCCGCTGACCGGCGCGGTCAACGTGCCTATTTATGCTTCTTCGACGTACGCCCAGGAGGAGATAGGTAAGCACCGCGGATACGAATATTCCCGCGTTTCCAACCCCACGCGAGATGCGCTCGAAGAAAACCTGGCTTCGCTCGAAGGGGGCGCTTCGGCCCACGTGTTTTCCAGCGGCATGGCGGCGATTGCGGCCCTGGTCACCATGTTCAAGACAGGCGACCACGTGATTTGCGGATCGAACGTGTACGGTGGAACGCCGCGCCTTTTCGACCAGATCATCACTCGCTACGGCATTCTCTTCAGCTATGTAGATACCACCGACCTCGAACAGGTGCGGAAGGCGATCACCCCCACCACACGGCTCATCCACATTGAAACCCCGACCAACCCGTTGATGCAGATTACGGATATTCGGGCTATCGCCGATATCTGCCGTGAGCGCAGAGCAGCCGGACAGGCCATCGATCTGAGCGTCGACAACACGTTCATGTCGCCCTATTTTCAGAGGCCGATCGAATTTGGCGCGGATATCGTCATGCATTCGACCACCAAGTTTCTCAATGGTCACAGTGACGGTCTGGGCGGAGTTCTGGTGGCGACGACAGCCGAGCAGAAAGAGTCTTTCCAGTTTGTGCAAAAGTGCACCGGAGGCATTCTCTCTCCCTTCGAGTGCTTCCTGGTTTTGCGCGGGGTCAAGACCCTGGCCGTGCGCATGAAGCAGCATGAGGTGAATGGTTACGCGATTGCCAACTACCTGGCGGGGCACGCTAAGGTTCGGCAGGTGTTTTATCCCGGGCTTCCGCAACATCCGCAGCACGCGCTCGCCCAGCGGCAGATGTCGGGGTTTGGCGCGCTCATCACTTTTGAGACTGGTTCGTTGAACAACGCCAACGCCGTGCTGCGCCGGCTGAGGATATGCACGGTCGGCGAATCGCTCGGCGGGGTAGAGACATTGGTCTCGCATCCTGCCACCATGACCCACGCGGCGCTGGGCGAAGAGGGCCGGGCCAAAATCGGCCTCACCGACGGAATGGTGCGCATCTCCGCGGGTATCGAAGATGCGGAAGATCTGCTGGAAGATCTGGAGCAGGCGCTGAGTGTGCTGTAAGCCGGGGGTTTTCTCATGAGCGTGAGCCATTCGTTTGCACTGACCGATGACCAGGAGCAGTTGCGTAAGGAGATTCGAGATTTCGCGGCCCGCGAAATCGCTCCCAATGTCTTGCGTTGGGATGAAGCCAGCGAGTTCCCGCACGAGGTAGTGAAGAAGCTGGGGGAAATGGGCCTGATGGGCGTCATCTTCCCAGTTGAGCTTGGCGGCTCCGGCCTGGGTTACGTGGACTATGCGCTTGCCGTGGAAGAGCTCTCGGCTGTGGATGGATCGATCGGGATTATCGTGGCCTCGCATAACTCCCTTTGCACCAACCACATTTTTGTAGCAGGCAACGAGGCGCAAAAGTCCAAATACATTCCCTTGCTTGCCTCCGGCAAATGGCTTGGCGCGTGGGGGCTTACCGAGCCGGGGTCAGGGTCGGATGCCGGTAGCGCTAGGACGAGCGCTATCCGCAAAGGCGATCGGTGGGTGCTGAACGGCAACAAGACCTTCATTACCAACGGCCACTATGCCGATGTGTCTGTCATCATCGCGGTGACGGATAAGACCCAGGGCACGCGCGGCCTGTCGGCGTTCCTGGTGGAGAAGGGAACTCCGGGATTTCGTCCCGGTAAGAAGGAAAATAAGCTTGGCCTGCGGGCCAGCGACACTTCGGAGCTCATTTTCGAGGATTGCGAGATCCCAGCGGAAAATCTTCTGGGCAAAGAGGGCGAGGGTTTTGTCGACTCGATGCGCATCCTCGACGGTGGCCGGATTTCCATTGCTGCTCTTTCGCTGGGGATCGGACGGGGCGCTTATGACGCTGCGCGCAGCTATGTGAAGCAGCGCCACCAATTTGGCAAAGCCATTTCTGAGTTTCAGGGGATCCAGTGGAAGCTGGCCGATATGGCGACGCAACTCGATGCGGCGCGGCTGCTCACGCAACGAGCCGCGGTGATGAAAGATGCGGGCCAGAAGACGACGCTTGAATCTTCCATGGCCAAGTTGATGGCCAGCGAAGTAGCGGTGAAGGTTTGCGATGAGGCGGTGCAGCTTCACGGTGGTTATGGTTTTATCAAGGACTACCCGGTGGAGAAGTTCTACCGCGACGTGAAACTCTGCACCATCGGCGAAGGCACGAGCGAAATCCAGCGTTTGATTATTGCCCGCGAAATATTGAACAAGTAAGCTACCGGGCGAGGTATGTGGCAACTCAGCAGCTAAAAGCATACCTCAGCGGCGAAGCCGTCGAGCGGCAAGCCCATGACGGCACGGCTGAAGCCGTGGCCCCTTCGTTCACAGTCTCTTGCCCACGTACTTAGGGGTTGCTGGTCCAATCTTCTTCTTCATCCTCGCCGAGGATGTTGCTTACTCGTACGATCGTTGCGGTCTGTTCCGCAGTCAATCTATCGAGCAAATTCCGCCGCACTGATGCCGCATGAATGGGCCGGGCGGCCTTCAGCTTCTCGCGTCCGTGTTCGGTCAGCACCACGAGAACTTCGCGCTTGTCGCCTTCGCGCCGCTCGATCAGGTCTCGCTCCTGCATCCGCGTAAGTTGGTGGGATAAGCGGCTCTTGTCCCAGCCCATAGACTCGGCCAACCTCTGTTGACGCATCTCCCCATGGCCCAGAGCCGCGAGCCGGGACAAAACTCCGAAGTCGGATCCTGAGAGGCCGGTTGCTTCTGTGATATCCCGCCCGACCCGGGCCAGCACATCTTCGCCCATCAGTTTGAAGGCATGCCAGACACGGAGTTCTTGTGGGGAGAGTGGTTTGATGGACATGTTTCCAGCAAAAGCCTATCAAAAATAGGTTGACGTGACAACCCAAGGTTGCTTATAGTGGTTGACGTGACAACCAATGAAGAAGCAAAAATCGCACTCGTCACCGGCGCCAACAAAGGCATCGGAAAGGCCATCGTCCGGGGATTAGCGCGGGACGGATTTATTGTCTATCTAGGCGCTCGCAGTCCAGAGAGAGGACGAACCGCAGCTACCGAGCTGCACGCGGAGGGCGCCGTTCGGTTCGTCCAATTGGATGTGCTTGATCCCGACTCTGTAGGGTCAGCAGCGCAGACCATTGCATCGGAAGCCGGCCGTCTCGATGCGCTGGTGAACAATGCGGGTATTGGGTGGGCTCCGGGAGGTCGTTTCCGCACTCCCGAGGAAGAGATTGCGGAGGACATGCGCACGGTTTATGAAACCAACGTCTTTGCCGTCGTTCGGGTAACGAACGCCTTTATGCCTCTCTTGTTGCGATCGAAGGCAGGCCGCATCGTCAATGTAACCAGCAAGCGGGGATCACTCGGAGAGGAGGGCGCCTGGGTGGGCAGGCCTTACATGACTTATTCCACTTCCAAAAGCGCTCTCAATGCGTTGACGGTTCACTACGCTCGCAGCCTGGCGGAGACATCGATCAAAGTGAACGGGGCCGCTCCCGGGTATGTGGCGACAGACTTGAACGGATTTCGCGGTCCACGCACGGTGGAAGAGGGCGCCGCCGTGGCGATCCGCCTGGCGCAGTTGGCGAGCGATGGGCCGACGGGTCTGGTATTCGAAGACGATGTGCCGTTAAAGTGGTAAGGCGAGCCCGCGCCCCTCATTGCGGAGCGACACCTTCTACAATGATTACGCGGCTCTTTGCAGCACTCTGCCGTATCGGCTTAATAGCGGCGTAGGCTGGCGAGTTGTACCATTCACGCGCCTTGTCTACGCTGTCGAAGGCGATGATTGCGATTCTGCTGGTGGGCCCGTCGCCCTCCAGAGTCTCTATTTTGCTGGTACGAACGACGAAGCTGTGGTGAAAGGGCGCAAGAGTGCTCTGTACCTTCCCGGCGTAGTTCTGTAGCTTAGCCGGGTCGGTGATTTCGACCTCTGCGATCAAATAGCCAGGAGCGGTTTTGATTTGCTGGCCTCGAAGGGCTCTGCCGGCTACGCAGCCGATTGAGATCCCAACCATCACGGCAAACATAAGTTTCAGATTGGTTTTCATGACTCCATGACCCTTCCTTCGTCGCGGTTGAATCTTCGGGGTACGGGCGTTCATCCAAATGGAAACCGTCATTGGAGAACAGAGAACATGGCCGCTTTTTGTGCATGCTGTGGAGCAGAGATCAGGTTGAAAGCAGAAGCGTGTCCTGTTTGTGGAACCCCTCGGCACGGTATGTTGCCAGCCGATCGGCAGCCTGCGCTCGATATTGGCACAGACCTCCCTCAGGAAGACAGCACAAAAGGCGGGAAACTACGTGGACCACGCCTGTAAATAGCGTCTCGGCTCACCGGCGAGCGCTGCCGAGGGTTCACTCGACTCCCAGAACCTTCACGATGACCCGTTTGGGCCGCTGCCCGTCGAACTCTGCGTAAAACACCCTCTGCCACGTCCCGAGGTCGAGCCTGCCTTTGGTTACCGGTAGTGTGGTTTCGTGGTGCAGCAGGAGCGCCTTTAAATGAGCGTCGGCATTATCCTCGCCGGTCTGGTGGTGCTTGTATTCCGGTCGCGCCGGGGCGAGTTCCTCTAACCACTTGCCGATGTCCTCGATCAGGCCACCCTCGAGGTCGTTTACATAGACGGCCGCCGTGATGTGCATGGGAGAGACAAAGCATAGCCCGTCGGTCACGCCGCTCTTCCGCACAATCTGTTCCACCTGATCGGTGATGTGCACCATCTCTCTGCGCTTTTTGGTTTCAAAGACAAGGTATTCGGTGTGGCATTTCATCTCCGGAAATTCTCCTCCGCTTTTGGATGCTGCATCTTCTCGCCAAAGATCGGAGCGCCGAAAGTCGGGTTGAATACTTTTACCTAGGGGCGTTTGTAGATGGACTTGCCCTCTTTGATGGTTTCGACGACTTTGATGTCTTTGATGCTGTCGGCGGGCACCGTCAACGGGTTTCCGGAAAGGATCACCAAATCAGCGAGCTTCCCCGGTTCAATCGAGCCCTTGGAGCTTTGCTCGCTGTATTGATACGCGGCATTGATGGTGATCGCTTTCAACGCTTCCATCGGCGTGACCCGCTGATCTGGTCCGATCACTACACCGCCGCGAGAAATGCGATTGACGGCCGTCCAGATGACGAACATCTGGTCCAGGGGCGCCACCACAAAATCAGTGTGATTGGTGGGCCGCAAGCCCTTGTCAATCGCTGCCCGCATGGGGCTTTCAAAGAAGGCCTGCTCTTTGCCCCGGTTCAGCACATGGGTGTCGCCGAAGTAGAACGTGTGTTCGGTGTAGAGCGAGGGGGTGATGGAGTAGGCCTTGTATTTGTCTAATTGGTCAGCCCGAACAAATTGCGAATGGATCACTGTGACGTGGCGGTCTTTGGAGAGATCGCCTGCCGCCGCGTACTCATGTGCTCGAAGCAACATATCAATCGCCGCGTCGCCGTTGGCGTGAACGTTCAAAGGCAATCCGAGGTCGTAGACTTTCTTGAACCATTCTTTGACTTGCTTCTCCGGGAACGACGGTTCGCCGCGCCAGTTTTTCTGGCCGCCGGGCCCACCCGTAAGGTAAGGGGTCGTAAAGTATGCAGTTTTGCCTTGCGGGGAGCCGTCCATCGTGATCTTCACCCCGCCCAGTTTCACGTGGTTCACGTAGGTTCCGAAACTGCTTGCCGGGTTGTTCTTGAGGACCGCATCCAGGTCCAGGATGAAGGGATAAGAGACCACATCGACGATGTGAACGCCTGCGGCAGCGGCTCGTTGGATAAGAGCCACATCGGCGGCGTGGGTCAAGCCTTCCTGTGCCGTAGTGATTCCGGCGGCCGCGTAGAGCATTTGTCCGCCACGGCTCCATTCCACTTCCTCTTCGCGGGTCGGTTGCGGCAGCGCAGAATAGACCGGCAGATACGCGGTTTCCATCAACAGGCCGGAAGGTTCGTTAGACCCGGGCTTGCGCAGGATGATTCCGCCCGCAGGCGTCTTGGTCCTGGCAGTGATGTTGTACTTCTTCATCGCGGCGGAGTTGAGCACCGCGCCATGCATGGAGACATGCCCCACCATCACGGGGTTGTCGGGGAAGTCTTTATCCAGGTCGTCGCGAGTGAGACCAACGCCATTAGGCATGACGTTCTCGTCGTAACCATACGCCTGGATCAGTACGCCTGCAGGAATCTTATGCTCGTCGCGAAACTGCTTAAGTGCGGCGACGATGCTGGGAATGTCCTTACCTGGACCAGCCGGCGGGGCCATGATGTTGACCTGGTTCGCCACAGAGAGGGAATTGATGTAGTGGCTGTGTGGATCAAGAAAGCCGGGCACGAGCGTTTTGCCAGTGAAGTCGACCATCTGGGTGGTCGCGCCCTTGTGGGCTTTGCTGACGTCGGCGGATGAGCCGACCATCAGAATCCTACCGTCTTTCACGGCTACGGCCTCAGCACTGGGTTGAGCGTCATTAACGGTGATGACGGTGCCACCGGTATAGATCGTGTCCGCTGCCTGATCGGGCTTGACTGAGTTGCAGCCAGCCACCATCGCCACACTGGCCGCGGCAATTGCCAGGACAATTGTTTTTATAGTCATGACGTTCCTTTGCGTTCTTATGTCAGCTGGCCCGGAAGAGAGGTCGAGTTTGCTAATCCCAATCCGCTTTCGCGCAGAAATAGGTTGGGTGTGGCCGCTTGACTCAAAGAGATGTTGTGACCAGCATACGCTCTAAGCTCCCGGTCGCTGAACTTCGGCGATTGTTTTATTTATGAGCTGAGCATCGCCGGGCAAGATGTGTTCGTCCCCAGGCGCAAATTGCTTCGAGTGCGGGGGCGAGCGTCATGCCATATTCCGAAATTGAGTAGCGTACGCCCGGCGGCACATTGTTGTCTTCGTGCCTCAAAAGAATGCCGTCCGCCACCAGCTCCTGCAGATGGCGAATCAACATGCGTTCCGTGATTCCAGGAATGCTGCGGCGTAGTTCGCTGGTCCGCATCGGGCCGTCAAACAGTCGCCACAGGATGGTGCCTTTCCAGCGTCCATCGATGACCGACAGCATGGCGTCAATGGGACACGGCGATATTTCTTTTTTGGAAACCGGCATCGTAGGCCTCCTTGCTGATCGTTCTATGGGCGAAGCTGACAAATTAGTCAGCGGCTCAATCTGAATCAGTTTATCGAGGACCGGAGTCAGAAAGGTGTGCCATAAATAAGGAGATCGCAAAGATGCTCTTCCTGGACGTTCTGACCATTCTTTGCACCGGCCTGATGATCGGCAATGAGCTGACCGTCTCTCTCTTCATCAACCCGATCGTCTGGAAATTGGACGACAACTCCCAAGCCAAGGCTCTGAGCCTGTTCGCCGGTCTGCTCGGCAAGGTTATGCCTTTCTGGTACGCATTAAGCCTCGTTCTCATGCTGGTGGAGGTCTATGTTCGCCGTCATCAGCCCGGTGAGAGCTTGCTTCTCGTCGCGGTGGGTCTTTGGATCGCGATTATTGTCTATACAGTCACAACCCTGGTGCCCATTGCCAATCGCATCGCCCGCATGGCGGGTGCTCTGCCCACCGGGTGGCGGGAAGAAAACAGGAAGTGGGATAGGTATCACCGTTGGCGAATCGTGTTGCTTGTGATTGCGATGGTTTGTTTTGTTTTGGGAGTTCTGCGGCCATGCTGAGTCCGTGGGGTTGCTCAAAGGTCCTATGAATGTCATGCTCAAGGGATGACGCGGGGAAGATTCGTGTGTGCGGTTGCGGGATCGGTGCTGGCCTGTTGTGTTTCGGCGCGAGCGCAGGAAGCGGGTGTTTGGCGCGCATCCAGTTCGTCAGCCACGTCCATCACTGGCGATATTTCGGTTTCTGACGAGAAGCTGTTTCTCAACTTTTACGGCTTTCCAATGGCTCGCATACGTGACCTCGAGCCCGGCGAAGTAAGCGCTGCATTCGACGTAGATACCAATGCCGGCGGGCGCGGGCATCTGTACCGGCTGAACATCCCCGGTTCGCGAAAGTTTTTACATAAAAACACCTTGTGTGGCTCTGAAGATACGCAGTGGATGGCCGCCTTCGTGGAAGGACGCTCTCTCCATATCGCGTTTTTCTCAGGTCAAAAAATGCCGGTGTTTACCCCCGAGGCGTTCGCGAACTCAACCGATCTGTGCGGAACGTTTACCTACGCGCGCTAACAACGCGCGCTATTTGTAGGATGGTTTCGGCGGGGTGCACACCGACTCAAACCAGCGACTGATGTAGACCTGGGCGTGAGCTTCCCCGCAATAGTGTCGAGCGTCTACCGCATTGGCAGCCTCAGCGTTCCAGCGGTGCACGGTAAGTGCAGTCTCCCCACAGGTGATGACGAACCAGTGGACGGGGTTACTGGTCACGATTCCGCAGACTTCACATCTGAATTCCTGTATTGATGCCATGCATCCTTTCCCTACGGTGGGGTTTTGTCAGGATAATCGGCAATGCTTCTTGGCACAATGCGGCTTGCCTAAATGAAAGCCGCACGCGCATCCGTTGGCGGCGCCCCGTGCGGGAAATCCGGGAACATGAGAAAACGGATTCTTCCAGTGCTTTCGCTCCAAGTGCATGGTTCTTGCTCTTGGTTAGAGCCTCTTCTCTGATAGCAAAAGCGTTGGGAGGGGCTGCGCCCGTCATCCTCGGCCCATGTACGCTTAGGCGAACATGGGGCACCCGTCCAGGGAAGAGGGCTTCGTTCTTTGCTCTACCTCGGCGACGCCACTCGCTATTGCGTAAAACATCTCCATGAAGGGTCCGCGGAACTGCAGATCCCACGCGTTCGCTCGGGATGAAAAAAAGGAAAGGACAACGGTCCATAGAAAGCGGTTGCTAAACCGAGGCTTCCGAAGGGTTACACCGAGGCTTTGGGAAGGCTAATTGGGACAGATCTGAAAATTTAGCCGTCCCTTTTGAGCTGCGTGGACGGTCTTTCGCTGTCTCCTAAAGTCTTAGTTGACAAGAGATGCTCTAACGGCATATTGTCCTAAGAAATTAGGAGGCGGGCGAGTGAAGAGCTCGAACAAGGCCGGGTTGACCAAGCTTGAATTGAAAATCATGCAGGTGATATGGAAGCGCGGCCAGTGCACGGTGGGTGCGGTGCAGGAAGAGTTGGAGCCGCCGTTGGCCTATACCACCGTGCAAACCATGTTGAACATTCTGGAGCGCAAGGGGAAGCTCAAGCGCGAGCTGCAGGGCCGAGCCTACGTTTACAGCGCGGCCATCACGGAGGCCAAGGCTCTCGGTCAGGGTGTTCGCGATCTTGTCGATCGCATGTTTGGCGGATCGAGTGAAGCGTTGGTGATGAGCCTGCTCAAGAATGGCGATATTGATGCCAGGAAGCTGGCGGAGCTGACCGAGCGGTTCAACCAGAAAGCGAGGAAGCCATGAGAAACGTTGAGTTTTGGATTTTGAGTTATCTTCTCAATTCGTTGTGGCAGGTTCCGCTACTGTTTGCCGCGGGATGGCTTGCGGCGCGTGCGCTTCGGTCCGCCGGCGCCGAGGCCGAGCACCGGGTGTGGGTCACTACCTTGACGCTCCAATGCCTGCTTCCCGCCGCTTCTATTCTCCCCATCGACTGGCTGCATACGTTCTCACTGTTGCGCTGGAATGCGAGCCACACGAATCAAGCGAATGTATCGGTGACGCTGGGTGCTGGAACTGGAGCCGCTCCTGTTCCTGTGACGGACATTCTTCTGGGAACTGTCGCAGTTTTGTATGTCACCGTGATCGCATATTTTGCCGCCAGATTCCTGTGGCGAGGTATGAATCTCTCTTTGCTGCGGCGAGAAACTGCGCCGGTACAGCTCACTGGGGATGCTGCGTTTTTCTGGGAGCGATGCACCATGAGATTCGCGATTGAAGAGGTATCCATTGCGGCTTCCTCTCGAGTTTTCTCACCCGTAACCATGGGCCTGCGGCGAAAAGTTCTGTTACTTCCAGTCGCGATGGCCGACGTACTGCCGAAGGGGGATCTCGAAACAGTCATCGCTCATGAATTCGCGCATATGCAGCGAAACGACTTTATGAAGAACCTGTTTTATGAGTTGCTCTCGTTGCCAGCGGCTTATCATCCCCTTTTCTGGGCGACCCGCGCGCAGGTCATGGAAAGCCGCGAAATGATTTGCGATCAGATGGCAGCGGCCATGAGCGGCCGAAATGAATACGCAGGCTCGCTCTTGCGGATGGCCGCTCTGCTGGTGCCTCGGAAGCCAACCCCTCATACCCTGGGAATTTTTGATACCAACGTATTTGAAAGGAGACTTATGAACCTGACTGAGAAACACAATGAGATACACGGAATACGCCGCATGGCCCTTATAGCGGCATGTGCCGTATTGGGTTTGGCAACCTGCGGCACCGCACTGGCGCTGGGCATGCATGCAAATGCGGTCTCGGATGGCGGCAGCAGCAGCGCATCCAAGGCGCCGAAACAGATTACGGTTTCGGCTAAAACGATGTCAGGAAATCTCCTGACGAAGGCCGTGCCGGTATATCCGCCTGCGGCTAAGCAGGCCAAGATCCAGGGAACCGTCGTGTTGAGCGTGGTGATTGGCGACGATGGCAACGTACAGAATATCCAGGTTGTATCCGGTCCCGACGAGCTTCAGCAATCGTCGATCGACGCCGTCCGGCAGTGGAGATACAAGCCCTATCTCCTCAATGGAAATCCGGTCGAAGTGAAGACGACGGTAAATATCATCTATTCACTCCAGGGATAGTGCTCAAGCGGGTGGGGGTCTCTGCCTGTATGATTTAGGCGGCCGGAAACGAAGCTGGAGCGAAAGCGGAGTGCCGGCATCCAATCCATTATGACTCTGCCAGATGCTACCGTGATCCCAGCGGCCGCCTCGTCAAATGCCGGTGACGTTGTCCTTTTTGGTTTCGAAAACACGTACGCGCGGCTGCCGGAGCACTTCTACTCCCGGGTCGATCCGACAGCCGTGGCGTCCCCTCGACTAGTGAAGTTGAATGTAGAACTTGCGCGCGAGTTGCGGCTGGATCCGGAAGCACTCGCCAGCGAACGAGGCGTGGCGATTCTGGCCGGTAATGCGGTGGCCGTGGGCTCGGAGCCTCTGGCGATCGCGTATGCCGGGCACCAATTCGGACATTTCGTCCCGCAACTCGGCGACGGCCGCGCTAACCTGCTGGGCGAAGTGGTGGGGCGCGATGGTGTGCGCTACGACATCCAACTCAAGGGTTCGGGCCGCAGTCCCTTTTCCCGTGGTGGGGACGGTAGAGCCGCGCTGGGTCCGGTCTTGCGTGAGTACATCCTGAGCGAAGCCATGGCAGCGATGGGCGTTCCGACGACGCGAGCCCTGGCTGCCGTGACCACCGGGGAGCGGGTGTTTCGCGAGACAATCCTGCCGGGAGCTGTGCTGACGCGGGTCGCGGCAAGCCACCTGCGCGTGGGAACGTTCCAATATTTCGCGGCCCGCGGCGATGCGGAAGCGACGCGCCGGCTGGCTGACTATGCCATCGCCCGCCACTACCCCCAGGCCGCACAGGCGAAGAAACCATACCTGGCGTTGCTGGATGGTGTGATCGCGCGACAGGCATCTTTGGTCGCACGGTGGATGCTCATCGGCTTTATCCACGGGGTGATGAACACAGACAATACTTCCATCTCCGGCGAGACCATCGATTACGGCCCTTGCGCCTTCCTGGAGGCGTACGACCCCGCGAAGGTGTTCAGCTCGATCGATCATTACGGTCGCTATGCCTACGGCAACCAACCCACGGCCATGCACTGGAACCTCGCGCGCCTGGCTGAAGCATTGCTTCCTGTTCTGGAGCAAGAGGCGGGAGATGCGGAGGCGGCGCTGGCATTGGCTAAAGAGTCTCTGACCGCCTTCGGGCCGCAGTTTGAGACTGCTCGCGCCGCCGGTCTCCGCCGCAAGCTCGGCCTGCTGACGGAGCGCGAGGGCGATGCGGCGTTGGCTGTCGACCTGCTCAAGCGCATGGCGGAAAATCGCGCCGACTTTACCCTCACCTTCCGACGGTTGTGCGACGCAGCGGAAGGATCTGAAGGCGACGCGGGCGTGCGGGTGCTATTCGCCGACCCCGCTGCTTACGACGGCTGGGCTGCTGGCTGGCGCCATCGCCTGGAACAAGAGCCCACCTCTCCGCAGGAGCGCGGTGCGACGATGCGGACGGCTAACCCGGCATTCATTCCCCGCAATCACCTGGTTCAGGCGGCGATCAGTGCTGCAATCGAGCGCCAGGATTTTCAACCTTTCGAGGAATTGCTGGAGGTCGTTTCACATCCCTACGAGGACCGGCCGGGGCTGGAGCGCTACAGCACACCGGCGCTTCCCGAGGAATGTGTAAGCCAGACCTTTTGCGGCACGTAAGCGTGAGGTGGAGTCAGACGCGCACCTTCCAGCAACTCCTCGTCCCCGTTTGACCTGGGTAGATAGACTGCTTCAAGATTCCTTTGCCCGCGTACGTTGTCGAAGACAACGCGGGCGTGGGATGCGTGCGATCCATTCTGTGGATGTACGGTGAAGAATCTCTCGCCTCCGCCCTGCACATTCCGGATCGAGAGGCACCACTCGGACAAAAAAGTGAACTGATACGTTCCGGCGGGGAACGGTTGATCGGCGGCAGAAAAGGCGAATGGCACGGTCGCGGTGATTGCCTGGGCCGATGCAGTTTGGGTGGCTAAGGCCAATATGCCACTAGTCGCAGCGGCGGCGATGATTACTCTGGCGCATATGGTTTTGAAGGTTGTGTAATTCATAAGTGCTCCTGGGTGTGCTGTGAGATCAAATTGTGCTTACGACTGCGACAATCCTTCGATTGCCTGCGTGTGATGATTCGATTTCAGCATCGGGGCATGATGGGTGCGATAAAGGTTGGTGAAGGCAGGTAAAGTTTTGTAAATTCCTATGGAGGTGTGGGTTCACTATGATTTTCGTTAGCCTAACCCGCTTGCGAATCCGGTCTTTCCGTTTTGTCCCGTTGTTTGTGCTCTATGCGCTTCGCTCGGTGAGGCAAGTGAAAAAGGCGCCTGGATTTCAATGTGGCGCGCTCCTGCCTGACCGAAACCAGACGTACTGGACCATGACCGCGTGGGATACCCAGGAAAATATGCGCAGATTCATGACGACTGGGCCGCATAAAGCTGCCATGCCACGGCTTTTGCACTGGTGTGATGAGGCCTCGGTTGCTCATTGGGAGCAGCCGGAAGATTCTCTACCATCGTGGACGGAAGCTGATAAACGAATGCGCGAGCAGGGGCGCGTGTCGAAGGTGCTAAATCCAAGTCCAGAGCACGCGAGCATGAGTTACAGCGCTCCACGCACAACGGGTGGCACGAAAATTTAGGATCGTGGCGGAGAATTCCCGATGCGATAGCCCAGGCGCGAGGGTGCCCCATTCAAGCCGTCCTTTGGCTTGAGTGGGCTCCCATCTCAACCGTTCAGCTGTGCGTGGGATCCTGGGCCGACTGGTTCAACCATCGCAAGGGCCAATTGATGGAATTAAGATTGCAGCCCACTCAAGCCAACAGCGGGCTTGAATGGGGCACCCGTAAACGCTCACACACCCGTAAACCTCACACACCTGTAAGCTCGCACACCTGTAAGCCTCGCGGTGGACGGGCTCAGTCGTTACAGGCGAACATAAAAGAGATGAGTTTGCCAGAGACAGGGTCCGTTTTCCGCGAGCCGGCGTATGTGCGGTTCTGGTTTGCGCGGATTTGCTCGACGATTTCGTTTCAAGTGGCGGCCGTGGCCGTCGGTTGGCAGGTGTATGCACTGACGCACAGCACCTTTGCGCTGGGCATGGTTGGGCTGGTGCAGTTTATGCCGATGCTCTTGCTCACGCTGGTAGTGGGGCATGCGGCGGACCGGTTCAATCGCAAAACCATCATCAGCATTTGCCAGGTGGTGGAAGGGGTGACCCTGGGACTACTGGCGGTCAGCAGCTATCTTCACCGGCTGCAGCCGGCCGGCATCTATTTTGCAGTCGCGGCGATTGGGGCTGCCCGGGCCTTCGAGAGTCCATCAACGCAGGCCTTGGTGCCGGGCCTGGTGGAAGACGCAAGGGTACCGCAGGCGATTGCGTGGTCAACTTCAGCTAACCAGACGGCATCGATCGTGGGCCCGGCGCTCGGCGGCCTGCTGTATGCATTTGGGCCGCACGTGCCGTATGGATTGTGCGCCTGCTTATTTGCGGCGGCGTCCGTGTTGTCCTCAACCATCGTAGTGAAGCGGCGGACGGCCGGCAGAGCCCCTGTGACTGCAAAGTCAATCTTCTCCGGAATTCATTACATTCGTGAGCGCAGAAACATCCTCGGCGCCATCTCTCTGGATCTATTTGTCGTTCTGTTAGGCGGGGCAACGGCGCTGCTTCCCGCGTATGCACGAGACATCCTGCACACCGGGCCGTGGGGCTTAGGGCTGCTGCGCCTGGCGCCCGCGGTGGGTGCGTTGTCGACCGCTGTCTTCCTCGCCCATCATCCGATTCGTAAACGGGCCGGCCACCGCATGTTTGCCGCGGTCATCGTCTTCGGCGTCGCCACCGTGGCCTTTGCTCTTTCGCGAAACGTATGGCTGTCGATGGCCATTCTTTGCCTGCTGGGCGCCGCGGATGTGACCAGCGTGGTGGTGCGTTCATCGCTGGTCCAACTCGAAACCCCGGATGAGATGCGTGGCCGCGTGAGTGCGGTCAATTCGCTGTTCATTGGGACATCCAATCAGTTGGGTGAGTTTGAATCAGGTGTGACGGCTTCCTGGTTCGGGCTTATCCCGGCCACCATCGTGGGCGGGGTGGGGAGCATCCTAATCGCTATGTTCTGGATGGTGTTATTTCCGGATCTCAGGAAGCTGGAGAGCATCGCAGGACCTGCCGCGGACGAAAAGCTTGAAGTCGCGAAGTGATCGGTGAATCGGACGGCGGCCACACGAAATCAAACAACCGTCGGCAATATGGAGGAGAGTGCGATGGCGCAAGCAGTGAGATTCGACAAATACGGCGATATTGACGTTCTGCAGGTGGTAGAAGTCGCCCGGCCCGTCCCGGGACCGGGTAAGGTTCTGGTTCGGGTCAAGGCAGCGGGCATTAATCCGGGCGAAGCCTCGATCCGCAAAGGGCTGTTTGCCGATCGCTGGCCGGCGATATTTCCTTCCGGGCAGGGGAGCGATCTGGCCGGCGTTGTGGAGGAGACTGGTCCCGGTGTAACAAATTTCCAGGCGGGTGATGAGGTGATCGGATTCAGCCACGAGCGATCCAGTCAGGCCGAGTTCGTGCTGGTAGACGCGGGCAACCTGGTGCCGCGTCCGGCCAACGTGCCGTGGGAGCAGGCCGGGGCGCTGTTCGTTGCCGGGACCACAGCCTATGCGGCGGTGCGGAGCGTGGCCCTGAACGCTGGTGACACTGTGGTCGTTTCCGGCGCTGCAGGGGGTGTTGGATCCATTGCTGTGCAGCTGGCCAGGAATGCCGGAGTCAAGGTGATCGGCCTGGCGGGGCAAGCCAATCACAAGTGGCTCACCGATCACGGAGTGGTTCCCGTTCTCTACGGTGACGGGGTCGAGGAGCGGATACGCGTTGCATCGGGAGGGAAGGTCGATGCCTTCATTGACACCTTCGGCGGGGGCTATGTGGAACTGGCACTCAAGTTAGGTGTTCCTAAAGACCGGATCGACACCATCATCGACTTTGCCGCCGCGGCCAAGCATGGGGTAAAGACAGAAGGAAGCCAGGAGGCAGCTTCGGCCGATGTACTGGCCCAGCTTGCCGCCCAGATGGCGGCCGGGCGGCTTGAGATTCCCATCGCAAAAGTCTACCCTTTGGCCGAGGTTAGGGATGCTTATCGAGAGCTCGAGCAGCGTCACACTCGGGGCAAGATCGTCCTGGAGCCTTAAGATAACTGATACGGTGACGAGTTTCTGAAGATCTGTGTTCCGTTTACGCATCTAACGTGCGTGAAGTTGATGAAGAGAGGCTTGTCATGCCATTGATTAGAACTTGTAGCCATTGCCAGCAGAAGAATCGTGTCGCCGCCAGGCATCTGGCCAGCACCGGCCGATGCGGAGCGTGTAAGGCCACGCTGGATTCAATCGCGGAACCGGTGGCCGCGGATCCGGCACTCTTCGACGAAGTCATGTCGACGGCTACGGTACCAGTGCTGGTGGATTTCTGGGCGGGATGGTGCGGCCCCTGCCGCGCAGCCGCGCCGGAAGTCGCGCGCACGGCGCAGGATATGGCGGGTAAGGCGATCGTCCTGAAAGTAGATACAGAGGCGCATCCGGAGCTGGCTGCCCGCTTTGGCGTGCAGGGAATCCCAAACTTCGTGGTGCTCTCCGGCGGAAAGCCAGTATTCCAACAGGCAGGTCTCGTCGGCCATGAGCAGATGGAACAATGGCTCCGTTCCGCAGCAGCGTAAACTAAGGCTCTGGACCCCTCCCGGTACCCTGGAGTCATGAGCAACCTCTCCCCTTCTGATTACGCTGATCTCCAGACTGCCGTGGCAAAGCTCGAAACGCAGAGCTTCGCCATGAAGATCGCGGGTACGCTGGGCATGCCCGTGGATGCCCTACTGCGCCGGCTGCCCCGTGCCGCCCAGTCAGCGATACAAGACACCGTCGATAAAGCTTTGGAGCAATGTTTACGCATTGCGGTCAAGGTACCCAGGGCGCGGTCGTCCGTGATGATTTTCAAGCGCACGCACACGGCTGCGGCGGCAATCACGGGCGCTGTCGGGGGCTTCTTTGGGTTGCCCGGTCTGTTGGTGGAACTTCCCATCACGACCACCCTGATGCTGCACTCGATCGTCGAGATTGCCCGCAACCAGGGTGAGGACTTTTCGAACCCGGCGAGTCTCCTGGCTTGCCTGGAAGTGTTCGCGCTGAGCCCGCAAAATACGCATGGAACTGCGAAAGATAGCGCTTACTACGCGACGCGGGCAGCGTTGACGCAGGTTACGCGGGAAGCGGCGTCCTACGTCACGCACAAGGGCCTGGCGAAGGAAGGCGCGCCGGCGCTGTTGTCCTTCGTGGGCCGAATTGCCTCAAGGTTTGGTCTTGAGGTCAGTGAGAAAGTCGCCGCGGAAATGGTTCCTGTCGCGGGCGCGGTCGGCGGTCTCGCTCTCAACGTGCTGTTCAGCCAACACTTTCAAAGCCTCGCGGAAGGCCATTTCATCGTTCGCCGCCTGGAACGCAAATATGGAAGCGAAGTTGTTCGGCAGGAGTATGACCTGATACGTTCTTCGAGCTAACCAGCTGCCGGAAAATAAAAAGCTTACCTCAGGGCCTAAAGGCCAGATGATTTTGCTGAGTTTTGTACGGGCTAAAGCCCGTACCTACCTTAGCCTGTCAATGTCGACCGACCAGGGTTAAGGCCGGGGGAGATCGATCAGCACTACGTCTGAGCGCTCCTGCATTCGTTCGAGAACGACTTCATGACCGTCTGGCGAGACGTCGAAGTCACGTATGTCGAAATCGGCGGGAAGGCGAGTTAACTGCCGCTCGGCGCCGGTCGCAAGATCTATCTGCCACAAATCTTTATGCTGAATGTCTCCGCGCAGCAGCAGAAGAGCCTTTCCTCCGGGCAGGAATGCGAGATGGCGCGCCCCTCGCGTCAGGGTCAGCGCTGGCAGGGGATGCGGCGCGGTATCGGCGGTGACGGCTTTCACAGAAAAGGTAGTTCCGATATCGGGTCCCGAGTAGACGACAAAGCTGCCATCAGGGGCCCAGGCAGGGTCCACCGAGTACTCCCGCACAAAAACAACCGGAGAGTGACCGTCTATCGGCACGCGAAACAGGTGAGGGACGCCATGATCGGTGGCGGCGACAGTGACCGATTGGCCATCTCTCGTCCATGCCGGAGCGCCTTGCAGGTCGAGCGAGTTTGTGACCGTCCGCGCGTTGGCGCCGTCAGCATGCATCACGTACAAGAGCGCTTGCCCACCTTGCCTGACTGAAAACGCAATGTTTCGTCCATCTGGGGCGATGGCCGGGGCGCCGAGGATTTGCACTCCCTGTCCGCTCCACAACTCCGTGGCCGCTCCGTTGGCGAGCTTCCAGATACTCTCGCCGGTACCGTTCGCCGAAACATAAGTCAGATAATCGGCGCCTAGGCGAGGAGAAAACCCGATGCCGGTTGTCAGCGAAATTTGGGCAGGGCCCGATGCCTGGGTGGGTGCGTCCGAGATCGGCATGCGCCAAAGTGTTCTGCGCGGGCTGGCAAGCGTCGCCACCAAACGGCGACCGTCTGGGGTGGCAGCCAGGGATGTATATCGGTCGGGACCGGAGCTAAGGCGGTGGGGTATGCGCCGCTCGACGTCCATGCTGTAAAGCCAGGGTCCGGAACCATCAGGGTCGGTCGCGAGGTATGCCATCGTCCGCCGATCCAGGAAGACCGGGTGACTCACGTGTCCTGCGTGCGCAGTGATGCGCTCCGGAGTTCCGCCCGCTGGACGGATACGCCATATGTCCAGTTTGTCCGGGAGTTCTCCCTGAACGAAGTAAATGAACGCGCCATCCGGCGCCCATGTCGGAAAATGACTGTGCTGCCCGGCAGGTGCGGTGTAGATGGGCGCCGTCGCCAGGCTTCCGTTGGATACGAAGAGCGGGTCCCCGGGGCCCGGCGTGTGGTAGGTGAGCCGCCCGTCATGTGACCAGTCGAACTCCACTACGCCCTCCAGGTACGGCCGCGGCTCTCCGCCCAGGGTAGGCGCCGCCCAGACGCCGATGTCACCACCGCCGGCGCCCCCTCGCTTGCGAACCCAGAAAGTGACCAGAGATCCATCGGGAGAGAATCCAGGGGTTCGAATGTTTGGGTTTGCGAGATCCTCGACACTTCCGTGGGTCAGATTGTGGAACGCGCCCGAACCTGCCTGGGTAAGCCAGGCGTCCGTCTGCCCGTCGCGATTCGACAAAAACGCGATCAGGTGGCCGTCGCGGGACACCGCAGCGCCCTGCTCCAACCCATCGAAGTCGGAGACGGTTTGAAAGTGCGCGTCCGCAAGGGGGCTTCGCCAGTAGTGCTCCGTCCTTTGCAGCCACACGCCGGCGCCGATGGCCAGCGAAACCACCGACCCCAGCAACAGAACAAGCGTCCACTTGGTACGAGGGTTGCCGGGCGCCGGCCCTGGTGGTGGCGCCGTGGGAATGCTTTCAACGGTGGCGTGATGATTTTCCTGGGCAGGCGGAAGGTTCCGGCGTTGGGTCCACGCATCCAGTTCGGCCCGTGAGGCGTAGACCGAGCCCATCCTGTCATGCAGGTGCCGGTGGACGGGCATGCCCTCGCGCTTCTCCCAGCGCTGAACGGTGGTCACGTCGCGCTTGAGGTAGGCTGCGATCTCCTTCCACGAATCCAGACGGTCTTCGGTCGGTCGCTCGCGTGTTGGGCTAGCGGGTGGTTCGCCCATAGCGCTCTCCTGGCCCCAGTCGACGAACCCGGGCACCGAAATTGTAGCCTCCTTACGACCTCACCGCACGGCGAAGCACTGTATTCGACGGCAGGTCACGGAAATGGCTATGATTCGGCCCCTCGATTGCGGTTAGCGTCGACTTTTAAGCTCGAGTCACCGAGATTCCCAGCTTCTCGTAGGGTTTGGTCAGCGCTGCGGCTGCAGCTCGTTCGGTGATGATTCCGCTGATTTCCGAAAGAGGCACAACGACATACTGTGAAGCAGCGTTGAGCTTCTCGGAGGAGGCAAGCACGATGGTCTCGGCTGCAGAGTGGCTGAGCGCCCGCTTCACGGCTGCTTCTTCGTAGTCGCCGGTTGTCAGGCCTGTTTTCGGGTGAACACCTGTCACGCCCATGAAGTAAGTGTCGGCATGTATCCCCGCGATCGCCTCAATGGCAACTGCTCCCACGGCCACGACCGAATGCTTGAACAGGCGGCCGCCAATGAGAATGACTTCCACATTGGGGTGGTTGAGGAGTTCTGTGGCGATGTTAGGGCTGTGGGTAACGACAGTTGCCTTCAATTCCAGGGGAATATGCCGCGCAACTTGCCGGGCGGTCGTCCCGCCATCGAGCATGACTACCTGTCCGGGCTGGATCAGCTTCGCAGCGGCTCGGCCGATGGCCACTTTGCCATCCGCGGTAATCAATTCACGTCCGGCGAAATCCACGATCGCTGGAGATGCAGGAAGAGCCCCGCCATGCACGCGTTGCAGCAGGCCTTCCTGCGCCATCTCTCTCAGATCGCGCCGGATGGTGTCTTCAGAAACGCCCATGTCCTGGCTTACCTCTTTCGCGATTACCTGGCCGTGGAGTTTCAGGATCGCGAGGATCTGCTGCTTGCGATGAGTGGTCAGCATTTCCTCAATAATACTTGACATTGCACGAAATTGCACGATATTGTCGGTTTCATGCCTGAATCCCTGCACGAAGTTTCCATGAAAGAACGGGTGCGTATCCAGAATGTGGAGACGTTGTCCGACGATTGGTACGTGTTGAAGAAGACGACCTTCGACCTTCTCCGCAGTGACGGCACCTGGCAGAGGCAAAGCAGAGAAACCTACGATCGCGGCAACGGCGCGACGATCCTGCTTTACAACCTCGTTCAAAGAACCGTCGTGCTCACCCGCCAATTCCGGTTTCCGGCGTTTGTGAACGGTCACTCAGGATTGCTGGTGGAGGCGGCGGCCGGATTGCTGGATGAGGCGACTCCAGAGGACCGGATCAAGGCGGAGGTCGAAGAGGAGACTGGCTACCGTGTCGATCACGTCAGGAAAATCTTTGAGGCCTTCATGAGCCCGGGGTCGGTCACGGAGAAACTCCACTTCTTTGTCGCCGCATATGACCGAAGCAGCAAGGTGACGCATGGCGGAGGCAATCGGACCGAGGGCGAAGATATCGAAGTGATCGAGCTTTCGATCGACGATGCGATCAAGGCCATCGAGCACGGAGCCATTAAGGATGGGAAGACCATCATGCTGTTGCAATACGCACACATTCACCTGTTCGAGCAGGATGGAGCGCATGGCTGAACGCTCGCTGAGCTCAACGAAACCGCAGGTCCCTCCGCCCCGGTCGGGATGACAAGGTGGAGGGTGGCGCTTCGATAGAGGGTTAGTCGCAGGACCAAGACGCTCGCTCAAAAAATTATCTCTTCATGGAACCGTTACCCTATCCTTGTCATCCAGACCGGAGCGGAGGGACCTGCGGTTTCGGTTAAGCTCAGCTTGACGATTTTGTGGGAGTTGCCCGAAAGACACCCTGAACAAGTCAGTGCTTACGGGCCTCCATCCTGGGTAGAGACACCCGTCCCTACGAGACTGTTCACGCGAATCGTATGATCGGTAGGGATGAAGAGCGAGGCCGCCGCCGAGAGCTGTACCGCAGAGGTTACGGAATTGGTAGCACGCCTGCGCCAGGGAGACGTCCGCGCTTTGGCTCGGGCGGTGTCGTTGGTGGAGAATGACGCGCCGTCTGCCCTGCAGATTCTTTCCTGCTGTTTTCCCTTTACCGGGTCGGCCATGCGCGTCGGCATCACCGGTTCTCCCGGGGCCGGCAAAAGCACATTGGTCGACGGGCTCGCCCGTAGATACCGAGCGCAGCAGGCGACCGTCGGGGTAGTGGCGGTCGATCCCACCAGCCCCTACAGCGGGGGAGCCATCCTGGGTGATCGGATTCGCATGCGGGAACACGAAGGTGATTCCGGCTTTTACCTGCGGAGCATGGCAACTCGAGGCTCGTTGGGAGGCCTGGCGAGGACTTCCGCGGATGTTGCCGTGGTCATCGAAGCCAGCGGCAAGCAGCGTCTGATGATCGAAACAGTCGGTGTCGGGCAGGATGAAATCGACATCGTGCGCCTGGCGGACGTTACCGTCGTCGTCCTGGTGCCGGGCATGGGCGACGATGTACAGAGTCTCAAGGCTGGCATTATGGAGATAGCGGATATTTTCGTGGTGAACAAGAGCGATCGCGACGGCGCCGATCACGTAGAACGAGAAGTGCGGAGCATGCAGTCGTTAGCCGCGGAACATGGGAGCTGGATCCCCCCCGTGATCCGAACCATCGCTACCACGGGCGCCGGCATCGAAGAATTGGAACACGCTGTGGAGCAATTCTGGTCATGGTTGGCGCAAGAGGGAAGACTCACCGCCCGGCGTGAGACGCACTGGCGGGCGCGACTGATGGATATGGTGCGCTATGAATTGACGCGCGCACTTCGCGGGCGCGGCCTGAGCGATCAGGCACTGGCCGATATCAGCCACCAGGTAGCGGCTGGACAACAGAATCCCTACCAGCTTGTACCGCAGATGTTAGAAGAATTAATCGGGAATTAGGAGCAAGTGATGGCAAATATCGATCACCTGGGCATTGCGGTGAAAAGTATCGAGCAGGCCCAGCGCCTCTATCAAGCCCTCGGCTTAACCGTGCTGAAGGAGGAAGAAGAGGAGGAAGGCGTGCGCAGCGTGATGATTCCCCTGGGTGAGAGCCGCCTGCGTTTGCTGGAACCGCTGGACAAGACAACGTCCGTAGGTAAGTTTCTGGAGAAACATGGAGAAGGCCTGCACCACGTAGCGCTGCATGTGGACGACATCTCGGCCGCGTTCGAAGAGATGAAGCAGGCGGGCCATCGGCTGCTCTCCGAGGAAATTGAGATTGGCGCCGGGGGGCGGCTTCATTTTCTGGTTGATCCCTCGGCGGCAAACGGCGTGCTGCTCGAAATTTGCCAGGATCCTATCTCCGCGGTTTAAAGGCGCCATGCTTCTTTCTTTGAATACCTGCGGAAACACAGCCAGCGTGGCTTTGGGCGTGGCTGACAAGAATTCGGTACGGATTGTCGCCACAGCCGAGCTTGCGGTGCGTACCTATTCGGCACTCCTGATTCCTGAAATAGCCTCACTCCTCGAAAGCAAACACGCGACCCTGCGCGATGTTGAGGCCATCGTGGTAGTCAACGGGCCGGGAAGTTTCACCGGCATCCGCGTGGGTGTGAGCACGGCCAAAGGGCTGGCGGAAGGAGCCGGGATTCCCCTGATTGCTGTCTCCCGTTTGGCGCTGCTTTCGAATGCGAGTGGACTGCCCCACGTGCTCGTGGCGATCGATGCCGGCCGCGGTGAGTACTACGTCGGTGAATATCGCAACGGTCACAAGCTGAGCGAGATGCTTCTGAGCAGCGAGGACACCATCGCGGTGGCCAAGCGACCCGGAGCGGGCGTGCTGGTTTGCGATGAGGGGCGCGCCGACGAGGCTTCCACGAGCGCATGTTCTGCTCTTGCCATCTGCGGACCGGTTTACGTGCAGCCTCCTGACGCAGCCGAAGCGCTTCGCTTTGCCCTGGCCCGCTTCCGCGCGGGTGACTTTGACGACCTTGAGACCCTGGACGCGAACTACCTCCGCCGTTCCGATGCTGAGGTTTTGCGCGCGGCCCGGGTAGGAGCGTGAGCCTGATCATCCGCAAACTGGCAGCCGAGGATCTGGACGAGGTGCTGGTGCTTGCGGCCGACTCTCTGGAGGCTCCTCACTGGAACCGGCGTGACTACGAACAGATTCTGTCGGCAGAAGCCTCGGAAAGGCTGTTACGTTGCGGATTGGTCGCGGATAGCGGCGGGAAGGTGGCCGGCTTTGCCGTAGCCAGTTGGTTGCGGCAGGAGACGGTGGCTGAGGTCGAGGGCCTGTTCGTGGAGATGGATTGCCGCCGGCAAGGTGTTGGCAGCGCCCTGATCGGCGCTTGCATGGTCTGGGCAGCCAACGCCGGGGCAGCGGCGGTGCGGCTGGAAGTGAGGGCGTCCAACACCGCGGCCCATGCTCTTTATCGCCGCCATGGCTTCTCGACCGCGGGAGTCCGGCGCGGCTATTACTCGGCGCCGGCGGAAGACGCGTTGGTACTGCAGGCGCCATTGCTTCCCCTGACCCCTGTACCTCTATAATTCCCCAAGGGTTTGATCGAAAACATGGTCCGTGACGGATATTTTTATGGGTTTGGGTTCATCGCCGCCGCCGTTCTGGTCTTTTTGGTAACCGGGCACTGGGCGTGGGCGGTGTTGCCTGTTCTGTTGGCGTGCTTTTTTCTCTGGTTTTTTCGTGATCCCCAGCGTCCCGTGCCGGCCGAGGCGGGCCTGGTGGTTTCGCCGGCGGACGGCAAGATCACGGAGGTCGCGCGCATCCAGACGCCGGCGGGCGAGAGGATTCGCTTGAGCATCTTCCTCAGCGTCTTCGATGTTCACGTCAATCGCTCTCCAATTTCGGGAACCGTGCGCGAGGTTCGCTACCAGAAAGGGCAGCACCTGAATGCCCTCAGCCGTGAATGCGCGGAAAAAAACGAGCAGAATATTGTCACGGTCCAAGGCGAAGAGTTCGATGTGACCTTTAGCCAGATCGCCGGGCTACTTGCCCGCCGCATCGTTTTCCGTTTCAAGGTAGGCGATTTTGTGGAACGGGGGCAGCGGGTGGGCTTGATCAAGTTCGGCTCCCGCGTGGACGTGATTTTGCCCGGGCATGCGCGTGTGCGGGTAGCTCTTGGTCATCGGGTCAAGGGAGGCGCCTCCGTTTTGGCTGATATCCATCCGTTGCAGGACGAGCCATCGCTCGATGTTCTGCAGGAGAGTTTTGCTTGAAGCGTGACGCTCTCAGGTCGCCCGAGCGCAAGCGGAGAGGCCGCTTGCGCCGGGGTCTATACATCCTCCCCTCACTGTTCACCTCAGGCAATATTGCGGCGGGCTACTATGCGATTACCCAAAGCCTGCAGGGCTCAGTGCAGGAGCCGCGACACTTCGACTATGCGGCGTTGGCCATCGGCTTTGCCATCCCCTTCGATGCCATCGATGGGCGCATCGCGCGCATGACCAAAACCACCAGCGAGTTCGGTAAGGAGCTGGACTCACTGGCCGACGTGATTACGTTTGGGGTTGCTCCCAGCCTGCTGGCGTTTACCTGGGGCTTCCATATGCTCCCGACGGCCATGGATCCTGCGCTGAGGCAGCGCGTGGTGCAGTGGGGCGCGTTTGTATGTTTTCTGTTTTTGCTCTGTGGCGCCGGGCGCCTCGCGCGCTTTAACATCAGCGTCGCTCCTGTACCCACCAATCCCGGCCGTCCCGGCCGAAAGTACTTTGTGGGCATGCCTATCCCGGCGGCCGCCGGAGTGATTGCGGCTGTGGTCCACTTCTTTTTGGGAGTGCCGGTTCCCAACTGGCGAGTGGCCATCATGTGGATGCTGTTGGTGTTGCTCATCGGACTGCTGATGGTGAGTACCTGGCGCTTCTGGAGCGGAAAAGAAATTGATCTCTCCGATCGACATCCGTTTCAACGCATCGTACTGATGGGATTGGCGATTTACGCCACGGTTTCTTTTTCTCAGTATGTGCTTCTCGCGCTGGCCGCTGTTTATACGTTTTCCGGCATCTTCGCGCGCGCCGCTTATTCGTGGCAGCGCCGCCATCGCCGGATGGCGTCCCCAGAGCCAGTGGCGCTCAGCGAACCCCCTACCCAACCGCCCGTGCATCAGTGAGCAGGCTTTAGAACGATGACCCCCAGCTACCGTATTGCCATTGTGGGCGCCGCATCCATTCGCGGCAAACAGCTCGCCGAAGCGCTCGCCGAGTCCAAATTTGCCACTGCCGAGTTCCTGCTGATGGACGATCAGGAAGCTTTGGGGCAATTGGAGGCGGTGGGCGATGAGATGACGTTTATCCAACCCATCGCAGCCGATTCGTTTGAGCGGGTTGATTTCACTTTTTTCGCCGGGGCGCCGGAGCTAACCCTGCGGCAATGGCAATCTGCACAGCGGGCCGGCTCCAGCATTGTCGATCTTTCCGGCGCGCTGGAGGGACAACCCGGGGTATTGGTGTGCGCACCGTGGGTGCAGGAGGCGATGGGAGAAACGGCTGTGGCCGGTTCGCCCAATCTGCATACGCCTGCGGTTGTTTCCGCTCATCCGGCCGCGCTGGTGCTCGCGCTGTTGCTGGAACGGCTGCAGCAGGCCGGAGCCATTCGCTACGTCTCGGCTACTGTCCTGGAGCCGGCGTCGGAGTACGGTAAGGCCGCGCTGGACGAGCTGCACCAGCAAACGGTGACGCTGCTTTCCTTCCAAACCATCCCTACGAACGTGTACGACGTGCAGGTGGCCTTCAACACCGTGGCCGCTTTTGGGGAGGCAGCGAAGATTAGCCTGGCGGACAGTGAAGCGCGGGTAAGGCGCCACTATGCCCTACTTTCCGGAGGACGGCTGCCGCAGCTTTCGCTGCAAATGATCCACGCGCCGGTCTTCCATGGCCATACGTTTTCGATCGCGTTGGAGTACGAGCGGCCGGTGACACTAGAGCAAGTGGAGGCGACACTGACTGCTCCTCACCTGGAAGTGATCCTGGGCGACGCCGATGCGCCCGGCAACCTCAACTCCATTGGAGACGAGGATGTTTCGGTGAGAGTGCGCTTTGATGAGCAGGGAGTATCGCAATCGCGACGGTTTTGGCTCTGGGCATCTGCCGACAACCTTGAGCTCTCGGCATTGAATGCAGTGGAGTGCGCCCAGGAACTGCGCAAGCTGAGGCCGCAGGGCACGGTGCAGTGAAACCCTTCACCGGGTTCGTGGCCGGGTTGCTGGGTCTCGCTTTGTGTGTTCCGGTTATGTCTCAGGTAAACGATTCTGCATCACGGCCCCAAGCTATTGATGAAACCGTCCCTCCGCCATCGGATCACTATCCTTTAGGACCTGATTCCCTGGTCCATCCGTCGGTTGCGGCGGGCAAGACGTTCAGCTTCGCTTGGAACGATTCCAAAATCTTCCCCGGCACAACGCGGACCATCACGGTTTATGTACCCGCCGCGTACCAGGGCGACAAGCCGGCCTGCGTGTATGTGGGTTTCGATGGTCTGAGCTTTCACGCGGCCACTGTATTCGACAACCTCATCGCTCAACATGCGATGCCGGTGACCATCGGCGGTCGGCATCGCGCCCGGTTCGGTTGCTTCCGCCAGTTCTCCGGATAACCCACGGTTTGATCGCAGTTTCGAATTCGACAGCCTGAATGATCGGCTGGCCCGATTTGTACTGGAAGAAGTGCTGCCGGAAGTGGAGCGGCATACGACTCCTGACGGACGCCCGATCAGGCTCTCTGCAAACCCGAACGACCGCGCAATTGGAGGCGGAAGCACTGGGGCAATTGCCGCCTTCACGGTTGCATGGGAGCGCCCGGATGCGTTTCGCCGCGTGTTCAGCGCGATCGGCACCTATGTGGGCATGCGAGGCGGAGAGCAGTATTACGTTCTGGTGCGAAAGACCGAGCCCAAGCCGCTGCGCATTTTCATGCAGGATGGAGTGCACGACGAATGGCCGGGCGGCCCTGAGATGGGCGATTGGTGGATGTCAAACCAGACCATGAATCGCGCGCTCGAGTTTGCCGGCTATGACGTTCGTCATGTGTGGGGCACGGGCACCCACAACGGCAGCCACGCGGATGCAGTATTTCCGGATGCGATGCGGTGGCTTTGGCGGGACTGGCCCGCTCCTTTGCAGGCGCTGCCGCCTGGCAATCCTGTGCTGAAGGCAATTCTGCAGCCGGGCGAAGACTGGCAGATTGCTGGCGATGGGTGTGCGCCTTCGATTGCTGCCGATCCGCAGGGACGCGTTTTCTATCCTGGTGGGGAGATCTCTGCTGGGCAGCCGATCAGATGCGATGCGATGGAAGCTGCGCTCGCTTTTGGAGCCGACGGCAAGCGTTACCTTGCGCGCACAGAAGGTGGCATCAAGGTCGGGGATGGCGCGGTGCTGGGCGATGGGCTGCGTGTTCGCGAGTCTCACGGTTCGTAACAGTGGTGATGTCTATGCGGTGACGCGGGACGAGCTGTGGCTTATCCGGGCGACGGGAGAAAAGATAAGGCTGGATGGGGGTTTGAAGGGAGCCTCCGGCGTGGCTCTCTCACCGGATGGCCTGTGGTTGTTTGTGGCGCAGGGTCTTTCGCGGAATGGGCTCAGTTACCGCGTTCGCTCCGACGGCGCCGTGGATGCCCGGGCATCCGTTTTATGAGTTTGTTGTTCCGAGCGTGGGCGGATGAGAGCGGCGCAGCCGGCATTGGAATGGACCGTGATGGACGCGCCTATGTTGCTACGCGCATGGGCGTGGAGGTTTTCGATCGTAATGGGAGGGTGGCGGGGATTCTGCCGTTACCCGGAAATGCTGAAGCGACCAGCCTGTGTTTCGGTGGCCATGATTTCGATACGCTTTATGTAGCGGGCGGCGGGAAGGTGTACCGGCGAAAGCTCCACAGCGTTGGAGCGCCGCCGTGGGCGGCTCCGTTCAATCTTCCACCCTGGGGCGCCGGGTAGAGGAATTATTTTGAGGGGCGGGTCCGTTTTCTCCACGAATGGTCCGTAGAACTGCAGATCCCTCGGCTTCGCTCGGGATGACAAAAAGGAGAGGGTTGCAGTAAGGAAAGGGCGGTTGCTAAAGGATAGGTCAGTTGTGAAAAAGAAGAGTTGTTGGGGTCGGGAAGACGCGTTTTCCTCTAGCAGCCGCCCTCTTCTAGCAGCCGCCCTCTCCTTTTTGTCATCCCGAGCGAAGCCGAGGGATCTGCGGTTCCGCGGACACGTCTTGGAAAAATGAAGCTACCCCTGTTACGTTCGTCTTTCGCGGAAAAAGGAGCGTAGTAACTCACCACTTTCCTCCGCGAGTTCTCCGCTCGTCACTACCATTTGATGGTTAAGCTGCGGATGGTTCAACACCTGCAAAACCGAGCCGGCAGCGCCCGCTTTGGGATCGGCAGCGGCATACACCAGGCGGCTAATGCCGGGCATGGATCATGGCCCCGGCGCACATGGCACAGGGTTCTAGAGTAACAAAAATCTCGCATCCCGGGAGCCGATAGTTGCCCAGTGCGCGAGCCGCTTCACGGAGCGCGACGATCTCAGCATGAGCTGTAGGATCGAGGTCGCGCAGAACTCTGTTCTGACCACGGCCTACGACCACCCTTTGCGACCACGATCGCGCCCACCGGGACTTCTCCCGCTGCCGCGGCAGCGCGAGCTTCATCCAGCGCGAGCGCGAGCACCTCTCCATCCGCCATCGTCAGGCACCTGCAGGCTGCTGCTGCGTCATGCAGTGCAGTGTTCCTAGACCCCAGACCAGATCGCCGCTATGAATGCCCACTACCTTGCGGTCAGGAAAGACATCGGCGAGGACGTTCAACGCCTTCCGATCATTGGCGTCATTGAATGTGGGCACCAGCACCAGCCCGTTGGCGATGTAGAAATTGGCGTAGCTTGCGGGCAGCCTCTGCCCTTGAAAGACAACCGGAGAAGGCATGGGCAACTCGACGATGGTGTAAGGCCGGCCTTGTAAATCGCGGGCCGCATGCAACCGGTCCAGATTCTCCGCCAGCGGCAGATGATTATCGTCGGCTGTATTTGGCTCCGTCACGGTGACAATCGTATTCGGATTCACAAACCGAGTTATGTCGTCGACGTGGCCATGCGTATCGTCGCCGGCAATGCCGCGATCCATCCACAACACCTGGTCGATGCCGAGATAGTCGTGGAACACGCGCTCGAGGTCTTCGCGGCTGAGGCCGGGATTTCGCTGCTGCACCGTGCTCAGAAGGCATTCTTCGGTGGTGATCAAAGTACCATGACCGTTGACGTCGATACTTCCGCCTTCAAGAACGACGCGGTGTGCCGCCACTTCCGGCGTCCAATGAGGAACGCGAAGTAGTTCACTCGCCTTCAACGGCAGCTGATCATCCAACTGCCAGTCTTCGTACTTCGCCCAGGCATTGAAGCGCCAGTTGGTGATGGCAACAGGGTTTTCCTGCGATCCGCCGCGGGTGATGAAGATCGGCCCGGAGTCGCGCAGCCAGATACGGTTGGTGGGCCACTGATGAAAATGCACCCGGTCCAGTTGCGCGCCGGTCCGTGCGAGCATATTTCGTGCGCGCTGCTCCGCGGTGCGGTTCTCGACCAACAAGTGCACATCTTCCACGCCGCGAAAGCTGGCGGATGATGTCGCAATACACCCATGGGATGGGGTGAAATCTGCCTGGCCAATCCTCCGCGTTGTGGGGCCATGCCAGCCAGGTGGCGGCATGGCGCTCCCACTCCGCCGGCATGCGATAGCCCAGGCTGCGTGGTGTTACGGATTCATTTGCCATCGTCGAGAAAGCGAGCCGTGATCGGCGGGTAGAAGTCGATGCGGCGGTCGCGCAGGAAAGGCCAGTTGCGGCGCGTATCTTCGAGGTTCTTCAGGTCCACTTCTTCAATGAGGATGGCTTCCTCATGATGAGGAGCCTGGGCCAGGATGCGGCCAAACGGATCCGCGATGAACGACCCGCCCCAGAACTCAAGTCCAACGCCGGGGGCGCGGTTACCGCGGATGTCTCCATGCTCGTGGCCCACGCGGTTGACCGACGCGACGTACACGCCGTTGGCGATCGCGTGGGAGCGCTGGATGGTCTGCCACGCATCGTACTGGGCTGAGCCGAAGCGTTCTTTTTCCGCCGGATGCCAGCCGATGGCGGTGGGATAAAAAAGCAGGTTGGCTCCGCGCAGGGCGGTGATGCGCGCCGCTTCCGGATACCACTGGTCCCAACAGATGAGCGCGCCCACTTGTCCTACGGATGTATCGAAAGCCTTGAAGCCCAGGTCGCCGGGGGTGAAGTAGAACTTCTCGTAGTAGAGCGGGTCGTCCGGGATGTGCATCTTGCGATAGATCCCGCCCAGCGACCCGTCGCTCTGCAGTAGCGCAACGGTGTTGTGGTACAGTCCGGCGGCGCGCCGTTCGAAGAGGGAAGCGACGACCACTACTTTTTCCTCTCGCGCCACGGCGGAGAGGCGCTCCGTGGAAGGACCCGGTATGGGCTCGGCGAGGTCGAAGAGTTCAGCATCTTCTCGCTGGCAGAAATACTGAGCATTGAAGAGCTCCGGGAGGCAAACAATGTTTGCCCCGCCGCGGGCGGCTTCGCGCACCCGGTCGGCAGCTTTATCAAGGTTGGCATCGGGGTCCGGTGAACAGGACATTTGTACCAACCCAACGCGGTAGTTTGTTTTGCTGGTCATTTCCTTACTCGAATATCAGGATTGCCGCGGCAATCACTGTGGTCCAAAGTCCGCGCTTGTCGCCAATTGCCGACTGGGTGACATTGGTGGTGCGGACGATTTTGTTGGAGATGCGATAGATCTCCTTTTTTTCATCCCAGCTTTTGTCAGGATCGAATTCAACGTTGAGTGTCGTGGCGAGCATCTCTGCCGCCAGCTCCTCGGCGTACTCGCCGGCCTGCTCTTCCGCCTCGCCGAAGCTGTGGTGTTCGCTCAGGTAACCGTAGGTGTTGCGATCTGTCGGGATGGCGACGCCGATGCTCGAAACCACCAGGCGGTGCGGCTCCCGCGTGGAATTTTCCGCCACCACAGCGAACACCACCTCGCCCGGCGAGAGATATTTCAATCCTTCCTTGCGGGTAACCAGTTTGCACTGCGGCGGAAAGATGGAAGAGACGCGCACCAGGTTCTGGGCAGCTATGCCGGCGTCTCGTAGAGCCAACTCAAAGGAGGTGAGACGCTCCTTGTGTTTCCCCACGCCTTTGGTCAAAAACAGACGCTTCGGGACCATGTTTTTGCCCAATGCAGAGTCCTCCCAGACGAACCTACCACAAACCATATGAATGGATGCGTAACAGCTCCTCAATGATTGAAAAAGATGCACAATAGCAGTGAGATGGCTTACCCAATCAAGGTGGAATATGCGGAAGCGCGCAGGATGCGCGAGCGCAATACGAGGCGATACCGCCTGGCTCACTTGCCGATTTGGATCTGGGTGTTTTTTCTGGCGCCCGGACCATTGACGTTCGACTTGTTTGCGCACGGCGGCAGCAGGAAAAACCTGGCCTGGCTTTTGCTGGTGATCGTGGGAACGGGAATCGCCGGGTACTTCGGGCAGCTTCCTGGAGTAGAGCCTCGGCCTTATATCCTTCGCTTTACCGAGGACAAACCCAATCCTCTGTACCGGAAGATTTGTTACACGTTTGCCTGGAATGCCGTCATCACGTTCACACTCCTGAACCTGGCTGGGCTGGTGATTGCGGTGGTGAGCGGCGCATGGGTAATGAAGCAGATTTATCTGCAGGCCTATTTCCCGCTTTGCGCTGTGGTGCTGCTGCTGGGGCTTTTAGGGCTGCTGCCCCGGGTGGGGCGTTCCACCAAGGGCGAGGGAATCGAACGGCGGTATTTCTATGGGGCGGTATGGGCTGCGGTGATTTCTCAGACGCTCTTGCTGGTGCTATGGAAGACGCTGCCCCGCTCAGCGGCGACCAACCAGATCAAGCTGTCGGCGTTTGTGCTGAGCTTGTGTGCTGTGGGGGCGGCTGCCGCCCTGGGGATGTTGCCGCGAACCCGGCCGATTATTCCAGGACAACTGATGGTCGCGGACTAGGGGCTTCCATTTCCACAAATTCCGGGTGCCCCATATCTCGCTCGTTTTTCGCGAGATGTGGGAGACCATCGCGCTTGACGTGCGACCTTCGAGGGCTGTGTGGCTTGCGCGGATCTGGGGTTTAGAACCGTGGTATCCCGGAATTTGTTAAGAATAAGCAAAAACGCTGTGACTAGGCGTGGGTGGCGGTTCGCTTGGGCTTGCGGGAGAGGGCATACAGCATGGCCAGCAGCATGAAGAGCGAGCCCATGGCAGCCAGCCCCATCACGCGCAGGATCGACACCGTGTACTTGCCGGCCGAGGGACTGTAGTTGCAGCAATAGAGCAGGATCAGGTCGCTCACCGAGCCAATGTGGTGAGTGCTGGCTTGAATCACCGCCAGGCGCACATCACGCGGCTGGTAATCGATGCCAAAAAGATATTTCGACATCCGCCCATCCGGCGTGGCGATCATGATCACGCTGGAATGGGCAAACTGGTCCATCTTCCCATCCGGCCCGGGCACGCGCACGTAGTTGAAGCCCGTGGCTGAGGCGAGATCGGTGATGGAGGCCTGCTGGCCGGTGAGAAAATGCACGTTCGCCCCGGCGTCGGGGGTTCCCAGGGACTCCAGGAAGTGGGTTTTCTCCGCTGCTCCGTCGGCCGGCGTATCCATGGGATCGATGCTGGTGACCACGATGTCGTAGTCCTTGCCGGGGGTAAAGCCCACCTGGCGGAGCGTCCTCGCCATGCCGCTGAGGACCTGGGGGCAGAGCATCTTGCACTTGTAATACACCAGCGCCATTACCACCGGGCGGTGCTCAAAATAGGCGCCCAAAGACACGTTGTTTCCGCTGGAATCGACAAAACGATCGTTGAGTGGGAGCTTGTTGCCGAGGTTCTGGCTGATACCGGCCTTTTTGAGATAGGCCGGAGCCGATTGGGCTGCCGTTCCAACCGGTTTATCCGCGGAATACTGCTGTGCCCACGCGGGTATCACGAGCGAAAGAACAAGAACAGCAGCAAGACCTGGCAGGGACCTGAAGTGCATATCTATAGACTACTCCGATTGCCACCCCAATTCGCATGGTGATAGCCTGAACATTCGTTCGCGCTACCACTTATCCGCTCTCGGAGACACGCATCCATGCAGAAAAGCTACAACGGTCTTTCCTTGCCCACGGGGGGCGAGGCGATTCAATATGCTGATGGCAAGTACCAGGTTCCTGACCATCCCATCATCCCTTTCATCGAAGGCGACGGCACCGGGCGCGACATTTGGCGTGCCTCGCAGCGGGTTTTTGATGCCGCGGTGGAAAAGGCCTACGGCGGCCGCAGGTCGGTGAAGTGGTTTGAAATCTATGCCGGCGAGAAGGCCTATCAGCAATTCAGCACCTGGCTGCCGGACGACTCCGTGAGCGCAGCGCGCGATCTGCGGATCTCGATCAAGGGACCCCTCACAACGCCGGTGGGTGGTGGCATCCGGTCGCTCAATGTCGCTTTGCGGCAGATCCTCGACCTGTATTCGTGCATCCGGCCGGTCAAGTATTACCAGGGTGTACCGAGCCCGGTGAAGCACCCGGACAAACTGGACGTGGTGATCTTCCGCGAGAACACAGAAGACGTGTACGCGGGCATTGAATTCAAGCAGGGGTCGCCCGAAGTCAAGAAGGTGATCGACTTTCTGAACAACGACATGCTCAAGGGTGGCAAGAAGAAGATTCGCGAGGATTCAGGCATCGGGATCAAGCCGATCTCGATCACCGGGACCAAGCGGCTGGTGCGGTACGCGATCAAGTACGCGCTCGAGAATGGACGGAAATCCGTCACCCTGGTGCACAAGGGCAATATCCAGAAGTTCACCGAGGGAGCCTTCCGTGAGTGGGGTTACGAGGTGGCCACCCAGGAATTTCGCGACCAAACTGTCACCGAGATGGAGAGCTGGATTCTGGGCAACCTGGAAGCCAACCCAAAGTTGACGGTGGAAGAAAACGCCGCGTTGATCGAACCGGGCATCGCTTTCGGGTCCGACGACTTCCGCGCGGAGATGTACAAGAACGTGAAGGGCGTGATCGATTCCATCGGCAAGACGCACGGCAACGGCCAGTGGAAGAAAAAACTGCTGATCAATGACCGCATCGCCGATTCCATTTTTCAGCAGGTCATCATTCGGCCGGATGAATACAGCGTTCTGGCCTGCCCGAATCTGAATGGCGACTATATTTCTGACGCGTGCGCGGCCCAGGTCGGCGGATTGGGCATCGCTCCCGGAGCCAACGTCGGCGACGGCTACGCGGTCTTCGAGGCCACTCACGGCACGGCGCCCAAATATGCCGACAAAGACGTGATCAATCCCGGATCGGTCATGCTTTCGGGCGTGATGCTGTTTGATTTCCTGGGTTGGAAAGAGGCGGCTAAGCTGATCGAGAATTCCCTCGAGAAGACCATTCTGCAGAAATATGTAACCTACGATTTTGAGCGGCAGATGCCCGGCGCCACCAAGGCGAAGACCAGTGAATTTGCCACGCGAATGATCGAGAACATGGGTTAGGAGAGATATGCGAAAGAAAGTAACCATTGTAGGAGCAGGCAACGTAGGCGCGACCGCGGCGCACTGGATCGCAGCCAAGGAACTGGCCGACATCGTGCTGGTGGACGTGGTCGAGGGCGTACCGCAGGGCAAAGGTCTCGACTTGCTGGAGGCGCTGCCGATCGAGAAGCGCGACGTCCACGTGGTCGGGACCAACGATTATGCGGACACCACGAACTCCGACATTGTGGTGATCACGGCGGGCATTCCGCGCAAGCCGGGCATGAGCCGTGATGACTTGCTGCACACCAACTACAAGATCATGTCGGAGGTGGTGGGCAAGGTAGTCGCTGCCTCACCCAACGCGATCCTGATCATCGTTTCCAATCCGCTGGACGCCATGGCGCAGGCGGCGTACAAGCTGGCCAAGTTTAACCGTGAGCGGGTGATTGGCATGGCGGGAATTCTTGATTCCGCCCGCTTCCGCACCTTCATTGCGGAAGAGCTGAAGGTGTCGGTCGAGAACGTAACTGCGTTTGTTCTCGGTGGCCACGGGGACACGATGGTGCCGCTGCCGCGCTACTCGACGGTCGCCGGAATTCCCATTACCGAGCTCATGGATGCGGCCACGGTCGAGCGCCTGGTGCAAAGAACGCGCGACGGCGGGGCCGAAATCGTGAAGCATCTTAAGACCGGGAGCGCCTACTATGCTCCATCTGCCGCGGCGGTGGAGATGGTTGAAGCCATCCTCAAAGATAAGAAGAAGATTGTTCCCTGCGCTGCTTATCTTGAAGGCGAGTATGGCATTCACGGGCTGTATGTGGGTGTCCCCTGCAAGTTGGGCGAGCGCGGATTGGAACAGATCATCGAGATCAAGCTCACCAAGGAAGAAGACGCTGCGCTCAAGAAGAGCGCCGATGCAGTGAAAGAGTTGTGCGCTGTCATTGGAGTCTGAACGGTGAAAGAACGCGCCCGCCAGGTCGTGACTGCCAACGTTGCCGATGCCGGGGCAGTGTTGCAGCAGTTGTTGGAACTGGAAGGGCAAATCGAGGCAGCCTCCGCGATGATTGCGGAGGCTTTGCTTTCAGGGCATAAGTTGCTGGCCTGCGGCAATGGCGGCAGCGCGGCGGATGCTTCGCATCTGACGACCGAGTTTGTGGTTCGTTACGACCGTGAACGCCGGGCCTATCCGGCGATCTCTCTGGCCTCCCACGGTGGCGATTTAACGGCGATCGGGAACGATTATTCCTTTGCCGATCTATTTGCCCGGCAGGTGCAGGCCTACGGCCAGCCCGGGGATACGCTGGTGGTGTTCACCACCAGCGGAAACAGCGAGAATATCTTTCGCGCACTGGTAGCGGCGAAGAGTCTCAAGCTAAAGACGATCGCATTTCTGGGGCGCGATGGCGGCGACTGCGCCGGCATGGCGGATGTCGAGCTGTTAATCGCGAGCAAGACAACGGCGCGCATTCAGGAAGGACATAAGTTCCTTCTGCACACCATCTGCGAGTTGGTTGACGAGCAGCTCGCGGAGGTGGGATAGGTCTCTCGATGGAGGGAAAGGGGAGGACAATTGCTGAGGGACGAAGCAGGCGTTGCAATGACGCCCGGGTGCCCCACATCTCGCTCGTGTTTCGCGAGATGTGGGATACCGCGAACCTTGACCCTAGACCTGTTCGATAACCACGGATTCCAAGGTCACCTGCTTATTCGGCTTGTCCTGTGAGTTGCGGGGCACCTTGGAAATCTTCTCCACCACGTCGTAGCCTTCGACTACCTCGCCAAAGACTGTGTGCTTCCCCGTGAGCCACTGCGTCGGCGCAACGGTGATAAAAAACTGCGACCCGTTAGTGTTGGGACCAGCATTGGCCATGGCCAGCTTGCCCGGCGCATTCAGGCTGTGCGGCGAGCCCTTGGTCTCATCCGCAAACTTATAGCCTGGACCACCCATACCATTACCAGCCGGGTCTCCACCCTGAATCATGAAGTCGGGAATGACGCGGTGAAAGATGGTTCCGTCGTAAAGCTTGCTGGTGCTCTTCTTGTTGCCGACGGGGTGTGTCCACTCTCGTTTGCCCTCGGCGAGTTCGACGAAGTTCTTTACCGTGTTGGGCGCGTCTTTTTCGAAGAGACGGCAGACGATGGTTCCTTCACTGGTGTTGAAGATGGCATAGGTTCCGGGATCACGGGACATTCAAGAACTCCTGGTATTCGGGTTGGATTTAATTCGGGGTTGGCGGCACAACAGGCGGGGCTGCGGGCGCCGGAGGGGCAGGGGGCGGCGGTGGTAGCTGCTGCCCTGGCTGCACGATCGTGACTTTGTTAAGAACAACCGGCTGGACAGGCTTATCCTCCGCATCCCGTTGTACGCGGGCAATCGAAGAGACAATGGACAAGCTGGGCTGGTCGCACTGGCCAAAGATGGTGTGCTTTTGATCCAAGTGGGTGGTCGGCACTTCGGTGATGAAAAATTGTGATCCGTTGGTGCCAGGTCCGGAATTGGCCATCGCCAGGCGTCCGGGTACATCGAAGTTCAGGTTGGGATCGAACTCGTCGGCAAACATATATCCGGGATCCCCGGTTCCGGTGCCCGTTGGATCGCCCCCCTGAATCATGAAATCGGGAATCACACGATGAAACGTAGTCCCGTCGTAGAAAGGCTTGTTCGTCATCTTTTTCTTGCTTACGGGGTCGGTCCACGGCTTGGTTCCCTGGGCCAGCCCAATGAAGTTCGCCACGGTCAGCGGGGCTTCTTTCTCGAAGAGCTTGCAGGTGATACGGCCCATGCTGGTATCGAGCACCGCCGTGGGCCCGGTGGGTTCGATCGTGGGTGGGACCTGGCTGGTGGGCATATCCGGCAGCTCCGCCGGAGGGGTTTGCGCAGGCGGCGTCTGGGCCGGGGGTGTTTGCAGGGGAGTGGACTGCTGAGCAATCGCGACTAAAGTCGAAAAAAGAAACAAAACTGCGAAACGACGACAGGGTCTCATGGATAGTTCTCAAACCCCAGATTAATACAGCCGTGGGAGAATTGCTCGCGCCGCTACTTCTTGTCGAAGGGCTGCTTTTCGCTGATCCGCGGGCGGCTCTCGGACTGCAACTGCCGGGAAACCTGCTGCACCTTTTCAAAAACCCGCAGAAAGTTGCCGCCGAGAATCTTGTTCATGTCCTCGGCACTGTAGCCACGCGCCATCAGCGCCTGGGTAATCTTTGGCAGGTCCGCGGCGGAATCCATGCCCTCCGGGCTCGACGGAATGCCGTCAAAGTCCGAGCCAAGTCCGACGTGGTCGATCCCTGCGATCTTGGCGATGTGGTCGATATGATCGATCAGAATGCTGAGCGGAGGGCGCGGTATTTTTGCCGTGTAGCTCTTGCTGATTTCCTCTTCAAGCTCGTTCGGCACGGGCTTGCCTTCCGCCTGCAGTTTTGCCTTCGCGTCCGCGACCGCCTGGTTGATGGTGGGCTGCATGGCCTGCGCCGCTTTGCGGTAGTCTTCGCTCAAAAAGCTGGAATAGAAATTCACCATCACCACGCCGCCGTACTGGCCGACCGCGCGCAGCATGTTGTCGTCCATGTTGCGGGGCGCATTGCAGAGGGCGCGTGCCGAGGAGTGCGAAGCAATCACGGGAGCGCGGCTGATAATCAGCGTGCGGTAGAAGGTTTTGTCGGACACGTGGGAAATATCCACCATCATGCCCAGGCGGTTCATCTCATACACCACGTCTTTGCCGAAGTCGCTCAGGCCGTCCTTGGTATGGGGAACCTTGGGGTCGTCGACATCGCCGGAGGAATCAGCCCAACCATTGGAATTGGCCCAGGTAAGGGTCATGTAGCGCACACCCAGCCGGTAGTAGTCGCGCAGCAGGCCCAGGCTGTTTTCAATGGAATGGCCGCCCTCGATCCCCATCAGGGCAGCCAGCTTGTGCTCGCGATGCGCAGCCACGATGTCTTCGGGGGAGAAGGCCATGCGCATCTGCTGCGGATGTTTGGCGGCTTGCTGGTAGACGGCGTCGATCAGTTCCAGCGTGCGCCGCGCCTCATGACCGTTTGGATACGCAGCGGGGTCTACCCAGATGGAGAAGAACTCCGCTCCCAGGTTGCCTTTGCGCGCGGACTCGAAATTGACATAGCCGCCCTTGAGCGGATCTGTGAGGTCGTATCCTTCGTCGAGCAGGCGCTGGGTGGTATCGGCATGCGTGTCGATGACAATAGCGGCCTGGTGTACAGCGAGCGGATCTTTCTGTTTGGTCACAGAGGCAGTCTTCGAGGTGGTCTGGGCGTGGAGCGGGAGAATCGCGGTGAAGAGGAGGAGCGCGGGCGCAATCTTCATTCGCCGCTATTCTTTCACATTCGGGCTACTATACTTTGCTCCTGTGCTCCACTCCGTAAATGGGGTGATGGTGGTGCCCAGCTCGTCGCGCCGGTTGATGCTGGCGCGGAGATAGTCTTGATTCATCACCGCGATCACTTCGAGTTGAATCTCTTTCGGGCAAACGCCGGTGCACTCACCGATATTGGTACAGCTGCCGAAGCCTTCGGCATTCATTTGCGCCACCATGCCGAGGGCGCGCCGGTCGCGCTCCGGCTTTCCCTGAGGCAGGATGCCGAGATGGGCAATCTTGGCCCCGGTAAAGAGCGCTGAGGAAGCATTGGGGCAGGCAGCGACACAGGCTCCGCAGCCGATGCAGGCCGCCGCATCCATGGCGCGATCCGACGTCTCTTTGCCGATAAGGTGGGTGTTGCCGTCGACCGCGTTCCCGGTGGATACAGAGATGTAGCCGCCGGAAGCGATGATGCGATCGAAGGAGCGGCGGTCTACCACCAGATCCTTGATGATCGGAAAGGCAGAAGCGCGCCACGGCTCGAGGACCAGCTCTTCTCCGTCTTTGAAGTGGCGCATGGTCAGCTGGCAGACCGTGGTGGCGCGCTGAGGGCCATGCGCGACGCCATTGATCATGAAGCCGCAAGAGCCGCAAATGCCCTCGCGGCAGTCGTGCTCGAACGACACTGGCTCTTCGCCCCGCTCAATGAGCTGCTCGTTGAGCACATCGATGCACTCCAGCATCGACATCTCCACGCTGGCGACCTCGATGGGGTAGCTGACAAACTTGCCCGGATCCTTACGGTTCTTCTGACGCCAGATCTTCAGCGTTACCTTCATTACTTGTAGCTCCTCTGGCTCGGATGAACGTAGTGGAATTCCAATGGCTCTTTGGTGAGCGTGGGCGCGTTGCCGGGCCCGCGATAATCCCACGCAGCGACGTAAGAGTACTTCTCGTCGTCACGCTGCGCTTCGCCTTCAGGGGTTTGATATTCCTCGCGGAAGTGTCCACCGCACGACTCATTGCGGTTGAGGGCATCGATGCACATCAACTCGGCCAGCTCGAAGAAGTCGGCTACGCGGCCGGCTTTTTCCAGGCTTTGATTCAGGTCCTCTCCGCTGCCGGGCACGTTGACGTTCTTCCAGTACTCCTCCTGCAACGCGCGAATCTGGCCGATGGCGGATTCAAGGCCGGCCGCAGTGCGCGACATGCCGCAGTAGTCCCAGACAATCTTGCCTAGTTCGCGGTGGAAGGAGTCGACCGTGCGCTTGCCTTTGATCGAGAGCAACAGGTCGATGGTCTGCTTGACGCAGGCGACTGCTTGCTTGACCTCAGGCGCGGTGTCGAGCACAGCAGGGAATTTATTCGTCGCGAGGTAGTTGCCGACAGTGTAGGGAACTACGAAATAGCCATCCGAGAGCCCCTGCATGAGAGCGCTGGCTCCCAGGCGGTTTGCGCCGTGGTCAGAGAAGTTGGCTTCGCCGACCACAAACAACCCAGGAATGGTGCTTTGCAGGTTGTAGTCCACCCACAAGCCGCCCATGGTGTAGTGGATGGCGGGGTAAATGCGCATGGGAACCTTGTAGGGGTTCTCATCGGTGATGCGCTGATACATGTCGAACAAATTGTCGTAGCGATCGCGGATGGTCTTCTCGCCCAGCCGGCGAATGGCGTCGGTGAAGTCGAGATAGACGCCCAGCCCCGTTTCGCCAACACCGCGGCCTTCATCGCACACAGCTTTTGCGTTCCGGGACGCGACGTCGCGGGGTACGAGATTCCCGAAACTGGGGTAGCGGCGCTCCAGGTAGTAATCGCGTTCCGCTTCCGGTATCTGGTCAGGGGATCGTTTGTCCCCGGCCTTCAACGGCACCCATATGCGGCCGTCGTTGCGCAGCGATTCGCTCATCAGGGTGAGCTTCGACTGGTAGTCGCCGGAAACGGGAATGCACGTGGGATGGATCTGCGTGTAGCAGGGGTTGGCAAACAGCGCCCCGCGCTTGTGGGCGCGCCAGATGGCGGTCACGTTGGAGCCCTTGGCGTTGGTCGAGAGGTAGTAGACGTTGCCATATCCACCGGTGCCGAGGATAACCGCATCGGCAAAGTGGGTGGTGATCACGCCGGTGACCAGGTGCCGCGTGACAATGCCGCGAGCCTTACCGTCGATCACGATCAGGTCGAGCATCTCGGTGCGCGGGTGCATGGTAACGGTACCCGCGTGGATCTGGCGTTCTAGCGCCTGGTAGGCGCCGAGCAGCAGTTGCTGGCCGGTCTGGCCGCGAGCGTAGAACGTACGGGAAACCTGGGCGCCGCCGAACGAGCGGTTGGTGAGCGCGCCGCCGTACTCACGGGCGAAGGGAACCCCCTGGGCCACGCACTGGTCGATGATCTCCACGCTGATCTGGGCCAGGCGATAGACGTTGGCCTCGCGGGCGCGGAAGTCCCCGCCTTTCACGGTGTCGTAAAAGAGGCGGAACACGCTGTCGCCATCGTTTTGATAATTCTTGGCGGCATTGATGCCCCCCTGGGCGGCGATGGAGTGCGCGCGCCGCGGAGAATCCTGAAAGCAGAAGCAATGAACCTTGTAGCCCAGCTCGCCCAGCGTCGCGGAGGCTGAGGCTCCAGCCAGGCCGGATCCGACGACGATGATGTGGTGCTTCCGCTTGTTCGCAGGATTGACCAGTTTGAAGTCGAAACGAGTCTGTTCCCACGCTTGCTCGATGGGCCCCGTGGGTGCTTTGGAATCAAGAATCATCTATTTCACCAGCCCCAGTAGAACGCTGATCGGAATGGATATGTAGCCGAGGACGATGAGCACAGCGATAACCATCGCCGCCGTCTTGAGCCTGGCCGTGTGTTGTGGCTGGTGAATGCCGAGGCTTTGAAACATGCTCCAAAGACCGTGGCGCAGGTGCAGTCCCAAAAGGCTGATGGCAATGATGTAAGAGAGCGAGACCCACCACACCTGGAAGCCCGAAACCACATTGTGGTACACATCGCCCTCAATGTAGGCCGCGCCGGGATGGATGTAGCCGGCGGTCAGGTGCAGCAGATGAAAGATGATGAACGCCAGCACGATGGGGCCTGACCAGTACATGGTCCGCGAAGCATAGGAGGAAGCGATCGCCTTTTTGACCGAGTACTCGACCGGACGCGCGCGCTTTTTCCGCAGAGCCAATTGCACGGTGGCGACAATGTGCAGCGTGACCGCAAGCAGCAGGACGATACGGACCGGCCACAGAACCTCGCCAATGCTGTGCAGGAACGCGCCGTACGCGTTCAGTTTTGCCGGACCTTCAAATACCTGGAGATTGCCCAGCAGGTGCCCAATCACAAAAATAAACAGGAGGATGCCGGTAACGGCCATCACAATCTTCTTGCCGACGGTGGAGGCCCAGAACCCGGGCGCCCGATTGTCCCGAGGGACGGCTGCCATTGTGCTCATTTGAATTTCCGATGCCTCAGGAGGGGCTGAAATTGAATCTGGCCCAACTCTCTATTATTGGTGCGCGATCCGAGCACCGTCAAGGTTTCGGTAGTTCGATTTGGCGCGGAGAGAATTTAACGCAATAGTTCCAATAAGGCACGAAAGGCTTGCCCCCGATGGCTTCGGGCCCATCTGGCCTGATCGTCGAGCTCCGCCATCGTGCGATCGAGTTCCGGCAAATAAAAGAGCGGATCATAGCCGAAGCCCCCGCTGCCGCGCGGCGCGGTGAGAATGCGTCCCTCCACGGTCCCCTCCTTGCCAAACAAGGGAACCCCATCCTGGGCGGTAGACAGCGCACAGCGGTAACGGCCGCTGCGTTTGCTCTCGCCAACGCCGGCAAGCTGCTGTAACAGGAAAAGATTGTTGTTGGCGTCGGTATTGCCGGCTGCTGTGAAGCCGGAATCGGCGGCGTAGCGCGCAGAGCGAACCCCCGGAGCGCCCTCGAGAACGTCGACCTCCAGCCCTGAGTCGTCCGCCAGAACCATTTCGCCGGGGGCAAAGCAGCTGTAATAGATCGCCTTTTCCCGGGCGTTATCGGCAAACGTTAGGGCATCTTCGGCAGGTGCTTCAATCGTTTTGAGATCAGGGAGGGGCAGGATCTTCAGGTCATGACCGGCCGCCGCCAGGCTAAAGTCGCGTAGTTTGCCGGGGTTGGTGCTGGCAATGTAGAGGGTGCGAGCCATTAGTTAAAGGGATCCAGGGGACAACCTTCACACCGTGCTGTTGGGCCGCAATGGTGCTTACCGACCGCCACCACCAGGGCGTGGAATTCGTTAAGGAGCTGCAAACGGAATTCCGCCGGATCATTCGCAAAAGCGGCGTCCACCAGTTGTTGCACTTCGCGATATTTCCGGTCGCGGCCGGCAAGCCTGTGGCGATCGGCGATGCGGCGCAAATATTCGTCGACCACCGCAACCGGATGTGACAGCGCATAGAGCAAAATCGCGTCGGCGGTTTCCTCGCCCACCCCGGGTAAGGCCAGCAGTTGGTGGCGCACTATGCTCGTGGGCTGGTCCGCGAGCCGGGCCAGTGAGGAGCCGTGCTCCCGATCGAGGAAGCTGACAAATGCCTTGATGGCCGCGGCCTTGCGCACCATGTATCCCGAGGGGCGAATGAGGATGCGCAGCTCGTCTTCCGGAAGGCCCCGCAGACCATCCAGGTTCATCACCCCACGCTCGACCAGGTTGGCGATGGAGCGCTCTACCCCACGCCAGGAGGTGTTCTGCGTCAGGTACGCACCCACGATCACTTCCAGCGCGGTCTGCGCCGGCCACCATTGCTGTGGGCCATACGCGGCGGCCAGCTGGTCGTGAAAATTGCGCAGAATGGGCCCGGCTGCTTTACTCATGGTTTCGGCTTCTGTTGCCGCAAATGTTTCTTCCATCCCAACAGCTTCGCTTTCAATGCCTCCGCTTCGGCTTCAGGGACCATGCCTTTGTGTTGATAAAGGATGGATAGGCTGGTATGCGCCAGCACTTCATCTGGATCAAGATCGAGCAGCCGGTGCGCGACCGCGATGGCCCCATCGAAATCACCCAGCTCCTGCAATGCTCGGATCAGCCCGTGCATGGCGTCGAGCATGCCTGGGTCCACTGCCAGGCAGCGGCGCAAGCCCTCCGCCGCAGCGGCCGCATCTCCTTCTGCGAGCCGGTCGAGGGCCTGGTGGTAGAACTCTTCGGCGGTGGAGGGTGAGGCGGGCATGATCTTCGTGGCCTGACTTCATGATAGCGGTTAGGATGAACGAAACAAAGCGTCTACCGGAGGTCCCACCGAATGAGTTTCATCCTCGCCGATGGCTGGCTGATCACTATGAACGAAAGCCGGGAAATCCTGGAGCGCGGCAGCGTGTGTGTCGAAAACGATCGCATCGCCGCCGTCGGCAGCCGGCAGCAGTTACAGCAGAAGTATCCCGGGGCTGAAGTGGTGGATTGCACCGGACGCATTGTGATGCCCGGCATGGTGAACACGCACACTCATTTGTTCCAGACCTTGCTGAAAGGGCTGGGGGACGACATGGTGCTGAAGAAGTGGTTTACCTGCATGACGGCGCCCAGCGCGGTGCACCTGACCGCTCCCGATGCCCATGCGGCCGCATTGCATGGGTGCGTCGAGTCGATACGTTCCGGGGTAACGACGGTGGTGGACTTCATGTATGTCCACCCGCAGCCGGGTTTGATCACCTCCGTGGTGGATGCGTTCCAGATGACCGGCATGCGCGGATTTGTTTGCCGCGGGTTCATCTCCGATGGCGTGCAGTATGGCATTCCGGAAGCGCTCATTGAACAGCCGGCGGTCGCGTTGGCGGATGCAAAAGTGCAGATACGGCGGTACAACAAGCCGGGTGGCCGGGTGCAGGTGGGGCTTGCTCCCAACATGATCTGGGCGGTGAATGAGGAAGGCTACCGGGCGACCCGGAAGCTGGCCGATGAGGAGCATGTGCTCATCACCACCCACGTGGCGGAAACGGATTTCGAGCTGGAAACTTCCGCCGCGACCTATGGGATGAACGACACGCAGTTTCTAAGCGACATCGGCTTTTTTGGTCCCGATGTAATCGCGGTGCATTGCGTCCACTGCAAAACCGACGATATTGCCATCATGAAAAAGCACGATACCAAGGTCTCCCACAATCCCTGTAGCAATATGTACCTGGCTTCGGGGTGCGCGCCGATTCCGGAGATGCTGGCCGCGGGGGTCACGGTGGGTCTGGCGTCGGACGGGCCGGCCAGCAGTAACAATCACAGTCTCTTTCAGGCGATGAAGTTTGCCGCCCTGCAACAGAAGGGTGTGCACCAGGACGCCACCATCATCACCGCGGAAAAGGTACTGGAGATGGCGACGATCGGCGGCGCCCGTGCCGTTGGCCTGGAGAAGGAAATTGGTTCGATAGAGGTGGGCAAGAAAGCGGATATCGCGGTGGTGGACTATAACAACGCCTTTATGACGCCAATTCACCATCCTGTATCGGCGCATTGTGTACTCGGCGCTGGGACACGAGGTGACCAGCGTGATGATCGACGGACGTTTCGTGATGCGCGATGGAGTGGTGGGTAGCGTGGACGAGGCCGCGGTACGTAAGCAGGCACAGATGAGCGCGGACGCGCTCACCAAGCGCGCGGGCACGGATGCATCCAAGCATCGTCCCTGGCCGCGATCAGAGGGAAAAGGTCTAAGCAGAGCAGCGATTCCCTCTCCTAACCATAAAGGTTTGTCATCCCGAGCGAAGTGAGGGAGACTCGGTGAGCGACGAGAGTGGCCTATAAGCTCTCACTTTGGGACACTTAACCCTCACTCCTTGGCGTAAGGGACCATCAGTGCCGCTGGTTGTACGGCTTTTCCTCCGAACAAGCCGGAGATGGCCAGAATCGTAACGATATAGGGCAGGGAAGCGAGCAGTTGCGCCGGCACATTGCCGCCGCCTAATTGCAACGACAACTGCAACGCATCGGATGCCCCAAACACCAGCGCAGCCAACGCCGCTTTCCAGGGACTCCACCGCCCGAAAATAACAATCCCGAGCGCGATAAACCCCTGTCCGGAGACGATCGACTCCCGGAACAACCCGATCTGCGCCAACACCAGGTAGGCCCCAGCCATCCCAGCCGTCGCGCCGCCAATCAACACCCCGATGTAGCGCATGCTCGGAACAGAAATCCCCGCCGCATCGGCAGCGCTGGGATTTTCCCCAGCCGCCCGCAGCGCCAAACCAAAACTGGTGCGAAATAACACGAAGTGCGCTAACCCCACCAACACCAGCGTCCAATAAAACAAACTCGTCTGCCCAAACAAAACCGGCCCGAGCAAAGGAAGATCGCTCAACCACGGAATATGTAGCGGCGCGAACATGGCGACGCTTTGGGGCCCTGAGGATTCGCCCAAGGCCCGGCGATACACCGTCGCCGCCACGCCCACCGCAAACACGTTGAAAACCAGGCCGACCACCACCTGGCTGGCGCGGACCGTCACATACATCCAGGCCAACAACAAATTAAAAGCGATCCCCGTGAGCATGGCCACCAGCAAACTCAACCAAACCGACCCGGTTGCATAATCCGTCAGAAAACTAGCCAGCGCGCCCAGCAAAATTGTGCCTTCGATGCCGACATTCAGCACTCCCGAACGCTCGGCGAATGTTTCGCCCAGTGCGGCCATCAGAACGGGCCCCGCGAGCCGAAGGCTGGCGGCCAGCCAGGTCACGAAAAAAGCTGACGTCATCAGCCGATGCAGATTCATGTAAGCTTCACCCGGTAACGGCGGAAGAAATCGCTGGCCAGTACCATCAATACGATCAGACTCTGCAATATGAAGGTAATGGAGGAAGGGATCCCCGCCCGCCTTTGCATCGCATTTGCGCCCACCGTCATCCCGCCGTACAACACGGCCGCTGGGATGACGGCAATCGGGTTCAGTTTTGCCAGCAGCGCCACAATGATTCCGGTGAAGCCCACCCCACCGCTGATGCCATCCATCAAGCGGTGTTGTTCGCCTAGTACTTCAACCATGCCGGCCCACGCTCCCAGACCGCCGGCACAGAACGCGGCAAACACCAGGCGCCCACCCACGTTAATTCCGCCGAAGCGCGCAGCGAAAGGGCTGAAACCGCTGACCACCAGTTCATAGCCGATCCGGGTCTTGCCCAGCAACACCCACACCAACAACGCTGCCAACAACGCGAGCAGGATGCCTGCGTGAGCGCGCGTTCCAGGCAAGATAAAGGGCAGCCACGTGGCGCGGGGCAGTAGAGATGTCTCGGGCACGCCGCCAGGGCGCGCGCATGGGTCCCGACACCAGGTACTGAACAATCAGGATTGCCACATAATTCATCATCAGCGAGATGAGCACTTCGTTGCCGCCAAACCGTGCCCGGATCAGCGCCACAATGCCTGCCCATGCGGCGCCCGCAGCGAAACTCAACAAGAGCGCCAAGGGCAGGAATGTCCAGAAGGGAAGTGTCATCGCTAGCGCTAGCCAGGTAGTGGCTGCGGCCCCAATGACAAAGCATCCCTCAAATCCCAGATAGCCAAATCCCGATCGCCAACTAACGATGGTGCCCAGGGCGATCAGTGTTAACGGCGCCGTGCGCACCAGGGTATAGCCGAAGCCGCGCCAGCTCGCAAAGGGTTCATGGAAAAGAGCGAAGTAAGCCTGGAGTGGGTTAGCTTTGTAGACGCCAAACAGCAACGACGTAACCAGCATCGCCACAACCGCGGCGATGACCATGGCGGCCGTCATGGCGAGCGGAGAGTCAGCCGGGGTTACGCGGCGTTCGAGGAACCTCATGATTCTTCGCTCAAGCCGGAGATCATAAGACCCAGCTTTTCGGTCGTAACGCTGGCCGCGTTGAGAATTCCGACGATGCGCCCTTCGAACATGACCGCGATCCTGTCAGCCAGGTTCATCAGTTCTTCCAGTTCTGCGGAGATGAGGAGGATCGCCTTCCCCCGTTCGCGTTGGGCCAGCAGTTCGGCCCAAATCGATTCGATCGCGCCGACATCCAGACCTCGGGTCGGTTGTTCCACGACCATCGCGGATGCCTCTTCCAGAATCTCCCGGCCGAGAATCAGCTTTTGCAGATTGCCCCCTGAGAGCTTGCCTGCTTTTGCCGCAATGCTGGTTGCCCGCACACCAAAGCGGGCAATCAGCTTTGCTGCGTGTTCGCGGATTTTGTGTAAATCAAGAAACGGTCCCCAGGTGAACTTCCGTTGTGACCCGAGGATCGCATTGTCGGCAATCGACATCTCCGTGACTGCACCCACATGCCGCCGGTCCGCAGGCACGTAGGCAAGGCCCAGAGCACGATGCTGTGCGACCGTCAGCCGGGTTACTTCCCGTTCATGCAGAAAGACACGTCCTTGCTCGGCGGCGCGCAGGTGCATGATGGCTTCTGCCAGTTGCGACTGCCCGTTGCCGTCGACCCCGGCAATGCCGACAATTTCTCCGCCATGCACGTCGAGGGTCACGCCACGCACTTTCTCCTGCCCCGCTTCATCGCGCACATGCAGCCCCTCGATCCGCAGAATGGCTTCGCCACGAGTGACTGGGACTTTGACCGCGCGAAGGTTCACCTCGCGGCCGACCATCAGGCGAGCTAACTCCTGCTCCGTGGTCTCTCGCGTGGAGACCGTAGCCACGACCTTGCCATCGCGCATGACGGTGACGCGGTCGGCAAGGTCGACGATCTCCTGTAGCTTGTGGGTCACAATCACGATCGAGCGGCCCTGCGCTCGTAGTCCGCGCAGAACGGTGAACAGTTGATCCTTTTCATGAGTGGTGAGCACGCCGGTGGGTTCGTCGAGGATCAGCAGCCTGGCGTCGCGATACAGCAGCTTGAGGATCTCAACCCGCTGCTGTACACCGATAGGCAAATGCTGCACCAGTGCATAGGGATCGACGGCCAGGTGGTGCTGCTCGCTGAGGGTGCGAAGCCGGCGCGCGGCGCCGCGCAGATCGAGCTTACCCTGCAGGCCGAGCACGGTGTTCTCGACCACTGAAAATGTCGGCACCAGCATGAATTCCTGATGGACCATACCGATGCCGAGCGCAATGGCATCCCTGGGGCTGGCGATCTCGACCGCTGTGCCATCGATCAGAATCGCCCCGGAATCCATGGAATGGAATCCATACAAAATCTGCATCAGGGTGCTCTTGCCGGCGCCGTTCTCCCCCAGCAACGCGTGGATCTCTCCGGCTTCGATCGTGAGGTCCACATCGCAGTTGGCGACTACACCAGGGAACCGCTTCACGATCCTTCTCATCTCAAACGTGGGCAAATTGCTTCTCCTGGAAATGTTTTTCCCGATCCTAAGCAGGCACCTCGATCCGATTTGCTGCCAGATCGTTCCACGTCTTTTGAAACCCAGCCCAGTCCGCGGCAGAAACCAGGTGCGGATTGTAGTGACCATTCGCGCCGGCCTTCAAAAGCCACATCCAGTCCACTGGCGGTTTCCACTCTGTCCCACCGGAGAACGATCGATTAGCCACCGCATGCGCCACCGTCTGCACCACTCCGCCAAGATTCATCTCGAAACTCGTCGCCATGTAGTCCGGCGCCAGGCTCGTCTGATCGGAATAGCAGCCCATCACCTTAACCTTGCCCGCGACCGCTCCCTGAATCGCGCCCAGGCCGGTTACATCCGCCGCATGCCAGATCACATCGGCTCCATTGCCAATGAGCGTCGAAGCAGCCTCGCGCCCCTTGGCTGCGTTGTCGTAGTCGCCGGTGATAATCCCCAGGCCCTGAATATCCTTTACCGCGCTGCGCGCGCCGGCGATGAAGCACCTCTGGATCCTCTGCTGCGTAGGATCATCTCCGCCTCCGACAAATCCAACCAGCTGCTTCTTCTCGGATATCAATGCTGCCAGCGTGCCCGCACCGTAAGCCGCGCCAAAATAGCCCAGATTGATATACATGAGGTTTGGCGGGATTTTCCCGTGAGGCATATAGCTGGTGACAAAGTAATGCTGATTGGGATAGTCGGGCGCAATGTCGATCAGCGCGTTGCTGAACTCGAAGCCATGTCCCAGGATCAAATCGAATCCATCGTCGGAGTAGCCGCGTGCGATCTCCTGCATCTGCGCCAGGCCGATGTTCTCCGCGTAAGCAGTCCTGAAACCCGGCCCTAAGGACCTCAGCCCGTTGAAGGCAAGCTGGCTCCAGCCGCCATCCGTGATCACGCCGGTGAGCAGTAGAACGACGCTCGTCTGTTTCGGTTGGGCCCAGGTTGTCGAAGCCATGGCCGCCATGGCCAGGAACGCTCGGCGCGAAACCCTATTCATCCGAGGGTCCGCAAACGGGCCGGCAGAAACGGCCGCACCACGAACTGATAAGCCCCTCCACCCACACACCCGCCGAGTAGAGGACCGGCGATCGGCACCCACCAGTAGTTATCGGGAGAAGGGAACGCAGCGGGTCCCCACCCAGCGAGAAAACAAAAGATGCGAGGGCCCAGATCACGCGCAGGGTTCAGTGCCCAGGCCTCAAGATAACCCATCGACGCGCCGATCAAGGCGACCAGCAGGCCGATCATCAACGCGCTGGAATTCGCTTGCGGCGCCATCTCGTTGTACTTCTCAGTAATGGCGAAGATGCCGAAGATGAGGAACGCCGTCAATATGATTTCGTCACCGAAGGCATGCATCGGCGTGATCGCCAGCCCTGGATGGGTAAAGAAGACCCCAGCCGCGCCGCCGGCAGCTCGCGTGAGTTGAGCGCCCTGGTTGAAGTGGTCGATGACCGGCACGTATAACACGTAGACCAAAGCCGCTCCGAGGATTCCACCAATCACCTGGGCTACGAAATAAGGAATCACTTTGCGCCAGGAGAAATCCCGATAGAGCGCTAGTGCCAGTGTGACCGCGGGATTGGCATGGGTGCCGGAGATAGAGCCAGTGGCATAGATGGCCATGGTGACCGCGAGGCCCCAGGCAATACAAACTCCCCAATAGGAGTTGAGATAAGGACTGGGATTGTAAAGGGAGTACATCGCAGCCACCGAGTCTCCGAACGCAATGATGATGAAGACTGCCACGGCCTCCGCCAGCAACTCGCCAAAATCTTGTCTCTTCATCGGTGTGGGTGCCCTCTACGGTAGCAGGTATTTTGCCGCCAGGTCATTGAATTCGCGCAATTGCTGATCGATCCAATCCTGGCCGGCGCCGAGCTCCTGCGCCATGAGGGCTGCGACCGCAGGCGCCATCTCAATGGCCGCCCTGGCATTCAGGAAAAGGGCGCGGGTGCGGCGGGACAGCATATCGTCCAGGGTGCGGGCCATTTCCTCCCTCACTCCCCAGACCACCTCGGCGGCAATGTAGGGCAAATCGGGATGAAGCTGCACAGCCAAACGCTTGTCGGCCGCGGCCATGCCCAGGATAGCGTCCCCATCCGAACCGTAGACACCCAGGCTGGTCAGCGACTCCTCCTGCTTGTAGCCGTGGATCTTCAGGTCGTGCGTCTTGCTCGGCACATCCGGAAGCTCGCCCAGGGTAATGGCGTGATTCACCGTGTCCTCGGCCATGTGGCGATACGTCGTCCATTTGCCGCCCACAATGGTCAACAGCCCGGAGTTATCAATATGGATGGTGTGATCGCGCGACAGCGACGACGTCTTGCTCGAAGCCCCATTGGCTTTTACCAGCGGACGAATCCCGACATACACGCTGAGCACATCGCTCCGCTGCGGAGGGCGGCTGAGGTACTGTGCAGCCGTGTCGAGAATGAATTGGACTTCTTCCTCGAAGGGAAGCGGGTTATAGGAAGGTTCCTCTATTGCGGTATCGGTCGTGCCCACCACCGTGTGCTCATGCCAGGGAATGGCAAACAACACCCGGCCATCGCTCGTATGGGGCACCATGATGGCAGTATTGCCACGCAGAAACTCGCGCTTGAAGACCAGGTGGATACCCTGGCTGGGCGCGATCATGGCGTCCACTTCCGGCTCGGCCAGCCGGCGCACCTGGTCGGCAAAAATGCCCGCCGCATTCACCACCACATGAGCGGCTATCTTCATGCGTTGACCGGATTCGCTGTCGACCGCGACTACCCCGTCCGCAAAGCCATCCGCTCCTCGAGTGATCTCGACCACGGGAGCATAGTTGAGCAGAACCGCTCCCTGGTCGGCCGCGGTGGCGGCAAGGTGGATCAGCAGCCGAGTATCGTCAAACTGTCCATCGTAGTAAATGACACCGCCACGGAGACCATTGGTCTGGATGGTGGGCAACTGCTCCAGGGTCTCTTCCCGCGAAAGCAGGCGCGACTTGCCAAAACCGTATTTCCCGGCGAGCAGGTCATACACCTTCATGCCAATGCCGTAGAAGGGAGCCTCCCACCACGAGTAGTTGGGGACCACGAAACCAAGGTCATGGACCAGGTGGGGAGCGTTCTGCCGCAGCAGGCCGCGTTCCTTGAGCGCTTCCATCACCAGCGACACGTTGCCTTGTTCCAGGTAGCGAACGCCGCCATGAACCAGCTTGGTGCTGCGGCTGGAGGTCGCCGTGCCGAAATCCATGCGCTCCAGCAGCAGGACGGCAAAGCCGCGGTTGGCCGCATCGACGGCAACACCTACGCCGGTGGCTCCGCCTCCGATGACGACGATATCCCACGGTTCGGAACGTTCCTTCACGCGAGCCAGCATTGCGGGGCGATTCATCTACTCATCTCCTTCATGCCAATTCCTGGAGCGCTCGACCGCTCTCTTCCAGCGTTCGCGTCCGGCTACGATTTTTTTCTGGCCGGCATGCGGTTCATATCGGGTATCGGCTGCGCGCAGCTTACGAATTTCATCCGTGCTGCCCCAAAAACCCACGGCAAGCCCGGCCAGGTAAGCCGCACCGAGCGCGGTCGTCTCGTTGACCGCAGGCCGGATGACGGGCACACCCAGCAGGTCCGCCTGGAATTGCATCAGCAGATCATCGACCGACGCTCCTCCATCGACCCGCAATTCGTGGAACGGAACTTTGGTATCCGCATCCATGGCCTCGATTACATCAGCCACCTGGAAGGCAATGCTCTCTTCCGCTGCTCGCGCGATGTGGCCGGGCTTGGTGCCGCGGCGCAGGCCAATCAAGAGGCCGGTTGCATACGGATCCCAATAAGGCGCCCCCAGGCCTACAAAGGCCGGCACCAGGACGACTCCATCAGAATCCTCGACACTCGCCGCCAGTTGATTGACCTCAGAAGATTTTCGAATCAACTGCAGACTATCGCGCAGCCACTGCACCACCGCTCCGCCGATGAAGATACTGCCTTCGAGCGCATATTCCAGTTTCTTGTCCAGGCTGCAGATGAGCGTGGTGATCAGCCGCTTCTCCGAGAGCACAAACTGCGTGCCGATGTTTTGTAGCAGGAAGCAACCGGTCCCGTACGTGTTCTTCGCATCGCCGGGCCGTACGCAAAGCTGCCCAAAAAGCGCGGACTGCTGATCTCCGGCAATGCCCGCGATCTCGGTTGCCTCGAGACCCGAGAGAGGTGGTCACCTGGCCGATCTTCTCGCTCGACCAGACGACCTCAGGCATCATGCTTTCGGGGATGCCAAATAACTTCAGTAGATCCGCATCCCATCGGTCTTCTCTGATGTTGTAGAGCATCGTCCGGGAAGCGTTGGTCCGGTCAGTGATGTGCTTCTTCCCGCTGGTAAGGTTCCAGATGAGCCAGCTATCGACGGTTCCGAACGCCAGCTTGCCGGCCTCAGCCCTCTGCCTCGCCCCGGCGACATTTTCCAGGATCCACGCGATCTTCGAACTCGAAAAGTAGGGATCGACCAGCAGGCCGGTTTTCTGACGGACCGTCTCTTCCGTCCCATCCGTTTTCATCTGGTGGCATCGTTCCGCGGTTCGGCGATCCTGCCAGACAATTGCGTTGTAGACCGGCTTGCCCGTCTCCCGGTCCCAGACAATCGTGGTCTCCCGCTGATTGGTGATGCCAACTCCCGCCAGGTCGCGAGCGCGGATGCCAGCCTTACCGAGAACCTCGACCACCGAACTCATTTGCGAGGTAAGAATGTCGAAGGGGTCATGCTCGACCCATCCGCCCTGGGGGTAAATCTGCTGGAACTCCCGCGAAGCCTGGGCGACGATGTTGCCGTCTTTGCCAAACAAAATGGATCGAGAGCTGGTCGTTCCCTGATCAAGCGAAAGAATGTACTCCATGGTACCTCGCTGCAATGCCTGCAGATTTATAGAGTACCCGGCATCCTCCCGTCAAAGAATCGGGTCACCACCGGGAGAAACCGCAGACCCCTTCGCTTCCCCAGATTTCCAGTCAAGATCTGCGACTTCGGTCAACTGCATGCGGTTCTCTTTAAGGAGAACCACATCCGCGGTCGTCATTGAGAGCAGCGAAGTAGGAAATCCGGGTACGCTCAGGATGACAAAAAGGAGAGGGTTGCGATAAGGAAGGGGCGATTGCCACAGGAAGGTGCAGCCGCTGCGCGCTACACCGGCGACCAAAGTTTTGGGTGCCCCATTCAAGCCCTCTTTTGGCTTGAGTGGGCGACAACCTTCCCCCGAAGCTCCGATGAATGAATCTCGAAAGGAAACCCAAATCTCCGGCCCCGCCAACTAATGGGCGATCGTCTTACGACCTGGCCGCCCTCCCAGAGCCACCGGAACGCCTTCAGGAGAATCTATCCCAACAAACCGCAAACCAGGCGCCGGGATCGCGTTTTTCCCCTCGAACGCCGCGTAGACCACGGGCAGCAACAAGAGCGTGAGCGCCGTAGAACTGACCAGGCCGCCGATAACGACGATGGCCAGCGGCCGTTGAATTTCGGAACCAGGCCCGGTGGCAAAGAGGAACGGCACGAGCCCCAGGGCCGCGACGGTAGCCGTCATCATGACTGGCCGGAATCGTAACCTGGTCCCTTCGCGGATGGCATTGGCCTGCGTCAGCCCCTCTTCCCGCAGCTTGCGAATGTATGACACCAGGACCACGCCGTTCAACACCGCAATTCCCCACAGTGCGATAAAGCCGACCGAAGCAGGGACCGACAGATACTCCCCAGAGAGAAAGAGTCCCAGGATCCCGCCGATGGACGCCAGGGGCAGCACCGTGATGATGAGGGCTGCGAAGCGCACTGATTGGAAAAGGATAAACAACAGAAAAAAGATGGCGGCAATGGTGATGGGCACAATCACCATTAAATGATGCAGGGCGCGCTGCATATTGTGAAACTGGCCGCCCCATTCAATGTAGTAGCCCGCGGGCATTTGAACCTGTTGCTCCACCTTCTCCTGCAGTTCTTTCACGTACCCACCCAGGTCGCGATCCTGGACGTTGACACCGACGACAATGCGGCGTTTGCCCATGTTGCGGTTAATGAGCGCCGGCCCTTCGACCACCTTCACGCTCGACAGATCCTTCAACGGAATGCGCGGTCCGTCGGGTGAACTGATCTGCAGTTCGCGAATGTCTTCCACGCTGTCACGTAAATTTTCCGGCAGGCGGACCACTCCGGCAAACCGCCGCTCTCCTTCGTAAATCTCGGTCGCTGACTTGCCGGCGATAGCGGTTTCGATGACGTCGTTCACGTCTGCTGCGTTCAGGCCATAGCGCGCAATGGAACCGCGGTCAATGTCGATGGTGAGATATTGCTGTCCGCCGACCCGGTCAACGCGGGTGTCCTGCGTGCCCTGAATGCCGGTGGCCACCTTGGCAATTTGATTCGCCTTTTGCACCAGCGTATCCAAATCGTCGCCGTAGAGCATCACGGCGACGTCGGCGCGCACCCCGGAGACCATTTCGTCCACGCGGTCGCTGATGGGCTGCGACATGACCAGGTTGATCCCGGGCAGAGCAGTGAGCCGTTCGCGGATCTGTTCGGCGATCTTGTCCTGGGTCATGCCATGCGGCCGTTTATCAAATGGTGTAAGCGAGGCGAGCACATCGGCTTCATTCGGACCAGCGGGGTCGGCAGGTGATTCGCCGCGGCCCAAACGGGAAACCACATTCTCCACGCCTGGCACCTGCAGCATCAGGCCTTGCATTTGCTTTTCCATCTTGAGCGATTCTTCCAGCGAGATGTTGGGCACGCGATCAGCATTCGGTGACAGCGTTCCCTCCTGCATTTCCGGAATGAACGATGTGCCCAGGAAAGGAAAGAGAGACAGCGCACCACAAAAGACAGCGATAACGGCGATCACCGTAGTCTTGCGGTGAGCCAGCGCCCAGCGCAATAACACCTCGTAAGGTTTGCGTAAGATGCGCACCAGCCACGTGTCTTCCTCGGAGCCACCCTTCAGCAAATACGAAGAAAGCACCGGCGAAAGGGTGAGCGAGAGCACAAGCGAGATGGCCAGCGCGATCGCGATGGTGTATGCCAGCGGCGAAAATAGCTTGCCTTCCATACCTTCGAGAGTCATCAAAGGCAGAAAGACCAGGATGATAATGGTCACCCCGAAGAGCACCGGTGTGGCCACCTCCTTCACTGCCGAATGCACCACGTGCAACTTGGCGAACGTGTCTCCCGGTTGATGGTCGTGCCTTGCGTGGCTGAGCCGGGCGAAGATGTTCTCTACCACCACCACCGAACCATCGACCATGAGGCCGATGGCGATGGCCAGCCCACCGAGGGACATCAGATTGGCCGACAAGCCGATCTGATTCATGACCAGGAAGGTAAGCAGTGGCGTAAGCACAAGGTTCGCGCTGACAATGAGACTGGAGCGCAGATCGCCTAGAAAAAGAAATAAGACGACGACGACCAGCAGCACGCCCTCGCCCAGAACCTCAGTCACGGTGTGGATCGCGGCATCTACCAACTGTGAGCGGTCGTAATAGGGAACAATCTGCAGGCCGCCGGGGATCATATTCTTGCGATTGATCTCGGCGACTCGCTCTTTTACCCGGCTGACAATTTCTTTGGCATTGCCGCCGCTGGTCATCAGCACCACGCCACCCACGGCTTCGGTGTAACCGTTCTTGATCATGGCGCCGTAACGTACTTCTGTGCCGATGCGAACCTCGGCTACGTCGCGAATGTAAACCGGCGTGCCCTTGGTCTCGGTGAGCACAATATTGCGAATGTCATCCAGGTCGCGCACCAGGCCGACGCTGCGGATAAGGTACTGCTCGGCGTGCTGCGGCAAAACACCCCCGCCGGCGTTGGCATTGTTTTGCGCGAGCGCGTCGCGCACATTGTTGATGGTCAGGTTGTAGTAGTGCAGCTTTTGCGGATCCACCAACGTTTCGTATTGCTTGACGAAGCCGCCGGTGGAGTTGATCTCCGCCACCCCGGGGATAGAACGTAGTAAGGGCCGTACGACCCAGTCCTGCAGCGTGCGCCGCTCAATGAGCTCTTCGCGGGTGAGCGGGCGATGGGCAGCCGCTTCGTTTGCCTGTTCCAGCGTGTATTGATAAACCTCGCCCAGGGCGTTGGTGATCGGCCCGAGCACCGGGGTCACGCCCTCCGGCATGCGGTCGCGCAGTTCAGAGAGCCGTTCCGAAATCATCTGCCGTTCGCGGAAGAGATCGCTGCCATCGGTGAACACCAGGGTGATGAGCGATAGCCCCGGCTTATTGAGCGATCGCATGTCCGTCATCCCCGGCAACCCGGTCATGGCGATCTCGATGGGGATGGTGACGAAACGCTCCACCTCTTCGGGAGACTTGCCCGGAGCCTCGGTGGCAATCTGCACCTGCACATTAGCCACATCGGGAAAGGCGTCGACGGATAGATGCTGTGCCGCGTTAATCCCGAAACCAACCAGCACCAGGGCGACAACAACCAGGATAAGGCGCTGCCGCAAAGCTCCCGCGATGATGGAGTGCAGCATCTACACGCCTCCCTTGATGGCGTTCTGCTTGCGCTGATTATTCAGGTGGAAAGCGCCTTCGGTGACGATGCGTTCCTCTTGTCCAACGCCGCTGAGCACAATGCGGCGATCGTTCTCTTCTTCACCCAGCGAAACCTGGCGCAGCGCATACGTCCGCGGGCCGTTCTGGACAAACACGTAGTCCTGATTCTCTTCGCGTACCACGGCCGCGTTGGGCACCGTGAGTTTTTGATCCGCGCGGCCGGTGAGCACCATGCTGGCGAGTTCATCCGGCTTGAGCAGGCCAGCGGTGTTCGCCACGTCCATGCGGACTTCCACCGTGCGGGTGGCCGGGTCCACAATGGGTGAGACAAATGCGAGATGCCCGGTCATTTTCTCCTGGGGAAGAGCAGGGATGCGCACCTGGACCTCCATCTCCTTTTGCAGTTGCCCGGCATCTTCCTCCGGTACATTGGCCACGATCCACACACTGGAGAGATCCGCGATGGTGAAGGCGGGATCCGCGGGTTGCACCACTTGCCCCACGGTGATCTCGCGTTTCAGCACCGTTCCACTTCGGGGAGTAACGATGGGGTAGTCGGCGCTCAGCTTACGGGTGCTCTCCAGTTGGCGAATCTGGGCTTCGGTCATGCCCAGACCGCGCAGTTGCGTGCGGCACGACTCCACTTCGGTGTTTGCCTGCAGTAGTTCCGCGCGGCGGCGCTCCAGTTCCGCGCGACCGATCACATCCGCTTCCACCAGTTGCACGGCCCGCTTTTCTGAAGCCTCGGCAAGGCCACGTTGCGAGGAGGCTTTGATGAGCGCCCGTTGCGTATCCGACAGATCGGTACTATGCAGCATGGCCAGGACTGTGCCGGCCCGTACTTTTTGGCCTTCAAAGACGAGTAACTCAAGGATGCGTCCCGAGACAGGAGAGCCCACACGCGCGATCCGTCGCGCATCCGTCTCCACGTGTGCGGCCACTTGCAGGGTGCCATCCACTTCCGCCATTTCAGGAACACCGAACTTGAGGTTCTTCTCGAGCGCCGGGGTGATCGTTACCTCATTTGGATTTGTATTGCGCTCGGCCGCGATGGCCTTCTGTTTCGCCTTGCAGCCTTGGGTTGTGGCGAGAAGCAATAGAAGAAACAACAGTGCTCCATAACGATCGAGGCTTTTACGGCCCCGGAAAACCGGCAGGGAATAATGAAGAGGAATCATCAGGGTTTCGCTCCGGGCGCAATCGCGCCAAGTTCTTCCAGATCCACCAGCGCTGATTGGCGCGCAAACTGCGCATCCACCAGGTCGCCACGAACGCTTTGCAGCACCCGCTGCGCATCGAGTACTTCGACGATGCCGCGCTCGCCAAATCGATAGGCCGCCTTGGCCGCGTCCACAGCGCTCACCGCTGCGCGCAATGATCCGGACTCTAGCGAAGTGGCCTGCTGGTCAGCCAGCTGATATTGCTCATAAGCGCGCTCCAGCGCGGAAACAAGCTCCAACGTTCTCTGGTAGAGCACTGCAGCCGACTGAGAGGTAGCGGCTTTCGCCTCGCCTATCTGTCCCTGGCGTCGATCCCATAAGGGAATAGGTAGGGTGACACCGGTGCGCCAGAAACGAAGGTCAGGTTGGTTCTCGAACTCTGCAAAGAGGACGGGTTGCGGGATGCGCAGGGCACGTTGGCGATCCAGCGTAGCGAGTGTTGCCTGGATTTCGGCCCGCGACGCGGCCAGGGCCGGGTGGGTCTGCAGCACGTGGTCTCGCAACTGCTTCAGTGGCGGTAGCGAAATGCGCGCTTCAAACTGGCCCTGGGGGTCCAGGTCTGCGTCTCCGTCACCTGCAATCGTGACCCGAAGCAGCGCGATCGCGTTGGCGAATTCCAGTTGTGCGCTGGTGACGGCGAACCGCGCGCGGCCCAATTCCGCTTCGGCCCGCGTCAATTCGAGCCGGCCTTCTTCGCCTACGTTGACGGATACTTCCACCCGCCGGCGTAGGTCTTCGACCAGTTGTAGATTCTCTTGCGCGTGGCCGATCTCTTCGCGCCGGCGGAGCGCGTTGTAGAACGCATGTTTGGTATCGCCGACCACGGAGAGCATGACGGCCTGCTCCGACGAGCGGCTACTCGCCACGGAATATTGGGCGGCGCGCTTGCGGGCCCTGCGCTCCGAAGGAATCTCGATGGTCTGATAGGCGGCGTAGTGCTGCAGCAGGCCCGGGAGGCCGGGGATGGCAACCGGTCGCGCATATTGTTCGCCTTCGTAGACTTCCAGGCTTGGGTTTGTATAGGCGCGTGCGGCCCGGGCGGCAGCCGTTGCCCGCTGGGTGCCCGCCGAGGCCTCCTGCAGTCGCGGGTGATTGCGCTGCGCCATGGCAATGGCTTCCGTCAAGGTGAGGCGCAAGGGGTTCTCTACGGACGCGGTCACCGGCGAGGGAGCTTGTGGCAGCGCTTGTCCCCAGAGAACGCAACTAGGCAAAAATAGTGGAAGTAGTACCAGTCTGAAAAACGTCACGCCCTGGTTTAAGCAATTGGTTCGCCAAAGGCGATCTGCTCAAATGCAGGCAATCAACGCATGGCAGCGGACAGGGGGTGTTCCATAAGGGACACCCCCTGTTCCGAAAGGTACAACCGAGACCTATCTAGCGCCGTAAAAGCGTCCTGGGCTAAGGTCAGCCGTCCCTTCGGGACTGAGTTGGCAACTGGAATCGGCGACGGACCTTACTTGGCTATCCAAATGCACTATGACTCCCGGATGATTGCCAGGCTTACTTCCGCGTCGTTGTTGCAGCCCTCACTCGAAGGCTATCCGTGGTCAACGTGGGAGAATGGGAGCATGCCGTCTCGCCCATCCAGCCTGCGCTCTCCGCAAGCAAAGGCCTTGCTGATTGTGATCCTGGTGATCGCACTGGCGATCTTCAGTTGGGTGGCGCCGGCGCACGATGTGATCCTGCACAACGTGCTCCATCACCTCAATATTCTGCCCTTCATGTTGGCCGGCATGTTCTTCGGCTGGCGCGGAGCACTGAAGACCATCCTGCTGGCCACGGTGCTGCAGGGCCCGTCGATCTACCGTCACTGGTTTCAAGAGCCCCTCGACGCGCAGGACCAGGTGGTAGAAATCACGACCTTCGGCCTGGCAGCGGTCATCGCCGGCCTTCTGGCGGATCGCGAGCGCACGCAGCGAAAACGGGTGGAAGCAACCAAGGTGGAACTTGAGCACGTCTACACCGAGCTGCAACAGAATATCGACCAGTTAAAAAAGACGGAGAGGCTTACCGCCGCCGGCCAACTTTCAGCTAGCCTGGCCCATGAGATTCGCAATCCATTGGCAAGCATCAGCGGAGCCGCTGGAATTTTGGCCCGAGGGCAAGTTTCCGCCGAGGCCCGTACTGAGTGCCTGGAGATTCTCACCAAAGAGTCGCAGCGGCTCAACAAGCTGCTTACGAACTTTCTCGATTTCGCTCGCCCGCGTTTGCCCCGCTTCCAGCGGGCAGACCCGCAGGAGCTAGTCCAGTCGGTCACCGCATTGGCCCAACACACCGCCAGCCGCCAGGGCGTGACGCTCCAATTGATCTCAGAAGGGCAGCCGCGCGAAATCGAGTGCGATCCTGAGCAGATTAAGCAATTGTTACTGAACCTCATCCTCAATGCCACGCAAGCCACCGATGGGGAAGGCACGGTCGTCGTCCGCACTCTGTTCACGGAAGATAGCGTGTGCGTCGATGTTTGCGATCGGGGCGCCGGTATTACGCCAGAGGATCGGGACCGCATCTTCGATCCCTTCTTCACGACCAAGGAAAACGGAACCGGATTGGGTCTGGCCATTGCGTTGAATATCGCGACCCAGCACGGAGGCATGCTCGCCTGCAGACCCAACGCGGGCGGTGGTACCGTGTTTCGCATGGAACTGCCTGCCTCGGCCGCAGTCCCGCAAACCGCAATCAAGGCGGAGATGCGATGAAGCCCAACCACATCCTGGTGGTCGATGATGACAGCAGCCTGCGCCGGGTCATGAAGATGCAGCTGGAAGAAGCTGGGTACGAAGTGTCCTTGGCTGCGGATGGCGACGAGGCGTGGAAGATGTTGCGGGAGGTGGAGCCTCAGCTCATCATTACCGATCTGAAAATGCCGACCACTGGGCTCGAATTACTGAGCCGCATCGCAAAAGAGGGCATGCAGACGACGGTCATCGTGGTGACTGCGTTTGGCACGATAGAGACAGCAGTGGAAGCGATGAAGATGGGCGCCTACGATTACGTGACCAAACCCATCGACTTCGAAGCCCTGGTGCTGATTGTGCATCGCGCCATGGAGCGGCAGAACCTGATCGAAGAGGTGCGCACGCTCCGGTCAGCGCTTGACCAGCGTTATGGTTTCTCCGGGATCGTCGGTCACTCCAAAGGCTTTTTGCGCGTGCTCGATCAGGCGGCGCGTGTCTCCCAGAGAACCACAACGGTGCTCATTCAGGGAGAAACCGGCACCGGCAAGGAACTCGTAGCGCGGGCCATCCACCACAACAGCCGCCGGAGCAATCGGCCGTTCATAGCCGTCAACTGTGGCGCGATCCCCCGGGACCTGGTCGAGTCCGAGCTATTCGGCTATGTGCGTGGAGCGTTCACCGGCGCGCTCGCCCATAAGTCCGGGCGCTTTGAGGCGGCGGATGGCGGCACAATTTTTCTCGACGAGGTGGGGGAGCTCCCGCTCGATGCTCAAGTCAAACTCCTGCGGGTGCTGCAGGAAGGGGAAGTCCACAAACTTGGCGCGAACACGCCGGTGAAGGTAGACGTTCGGGTCATCGCCGCAACGCATCGCGACCTCTCCGCTATGGTGGAAGACCAGACCTTTCGCGAGGACCTTTATTACCGGCTCGCCGTGGTTCCCTTAACGGTGCCTCCGCTGCGCGAAAGGCGGGAAGACATACCCGAGCTCATCGAGACGCTCTTCCAAAGAGCCAAAGAACGGCATGGCTTGCTCGATGTAAGAATGGCCTCCGCCGTGCATCAACGGCTGATTTCGTATCGTTGGCCGGGCAACGTGCGTCAGCTGGAAAACGTGCTGGAGCGCTTGTTGGTCCTCTCCTCCGGAGATCTGATTACCGCGGAAGATTTGCCGGAAGAGTTAGTACCCGTCTCTCCCAGCACTGCCATTCTCTGGCCAAATCTGCCAGAGGACGGCATCAGCCTGGAAGCCATCGAGCGCGAACTCATCAGCCGAGCCCTGGAAAAGTTCGATGGAAACCAAACCCAGGCCGCCCGCTACCTCGACATCAGCCGCCGCACCCTGATCTACCGCATGGAAAAACACGGCCTGGCCCCAGTAGATTCCGAAACTGCTGAAAACCCCTCCTAGCCATAACGTTCGATGAAAAGAACGCGGCCTCGACGAAATCGAGTCCCGCAGGGACGGCTGACCTTAGCCCAGGACGCAGTCCTGGGTTGGACCTGGTTGCACGACCAGTCCCGTAGGGACGGCTGAAAAACAGGCCGCGATGCAATCCTGGACAACGTTCAGTCGTCCCTACGGGACTTTTCACCTCTCAAATCTCTACCCAGGACTGCGTCCTGGGCTAAGGTCAGCCGTCCCTGCGGGACTCAGCTTGCAGTCGTTGCGTCTCAGCGCGCGCGAAAGGTCCATGACTCTTTTCCCGCCCCAATTTTCTTGTCACAAACTCACTGCGCCTATCGTTATAGAGGTGTAGAAGTGGTGAGCATGAGCGGTCGCTGGGTAGAAGCCGAATTCGAAGCGATCTTTCGAGAGCACTACGGACGCATCGTCCGTGTCGTCCGCCGCGTACTCCAACGCGACTCGGAGGCGGAAGAAGTCTGCGCCGAAGTGTTTCTCCGTCTCTACCGCACCGGCCCCGGAGTCGCCGCCGATGGGTTGGTCGGCGCCTGGTTGTACCGTACGGCGACGCGAGCTTCGATCGATGTCCTGCGCGCGAACCATCGGCGCGGAGTGGAGATCGAGGATGACTTCGCCATGCAAAGCGAAGACCCCGCCGAGGGTCCGCTCAGCCAGCTGTTGCGGGAAGAACGCATCGCCGAAGTGCATGACGTATTGGCAAAGCTGAAGGTCGATAAAGCGCAACTACTGCTGTTGCACCACAGCGGGCTGACTTATCAGGAGATCGCCCAGGCCCTGCAGATGAACGTTCGTTCGGTGGGCACAAGACTCGCACGGGCAGAGGCGGAGTTCTCCGCGCTCTTCCAAAGGCATCAACGGCGCGACCGCAAGCCACAGCAGTTACAGACTGCGAAGGAGGGGCAATGAAGCACGCAGACACAGGAACCCTACGAGCTTACCTGGACGGCCAACTCGACTCAGCACAGCACGCCGCCATCGAGCACCTCAAGAGTTGCGCAGTGTGCGAAGCAGAGCTGAAGTTGCTGCGTGAACACGCGGCTCGGGTGCGCGACGGCCTCGATCGCCTGCCGGAGTTGCCCGGCGTAGATAACTCGGCGATAGCCTGGGCTGCATTCCAAAATAAGCGGGAGGAGTGGATGGAAACGAAACAGAGCTGGTGGTCCCTGGGCCGAAGAGTGTCGCTCGCGGGCAGCGGCCTTTGCGCCCTCGCGGTTGTCCTGGTTCTAACGGTTGCGCCGGTCCGGGCCTGGGCGGAGAGCCTGCTGGGTATCTTCCGCGTCGAGCGATTCACCGTGCTCGAGATCGACCCGACTGCCCTCAAGGGCAATGCCTTGCAAAACAACCAGCTGCTCAACCAGACGATCAGCCGCGTTCTTTCCGACGAGGTCACCGTCACCCAGAAACCGCAAAAGCCGCAACCAGTGCCGGACGCGGCCGCTGCCTCGAAAGCCACTGGCTTTACTGTTCAACTGCTGCCAGGCGAAACGCCGTCCGGCATGCTGGTGGAGAGCGGCGCCGCTATGCAAATGAAGCTCAATCGCGACCGCATCCAATCGATCCTCGACGAGGCCGGACGCAGCGACCTGCAGATCCCGGCTTCGGTCGATGGCGCCACCGTCGGTGTGCGTGTACCGGCCGGCATGATGGCGTTCTACGGCAACTGCGGCGATTCAGCTGCTCGAGTGGCGGGGAATGTCCCCAGCAGTGGCCCGAGATCGAAACAGGCGCCCGATGCTACCTGCATTTCGCTGACTGAGCTTCCGAGCCCCGTTGTGTCCGCTCCTCAAGAGATCGACCCGGCTCAGATTGCTCAAGTGGCACTACAATTTTTGGGGATGAGCGCCAATGACGCTGCCAGCTTCACCCAGACGGTCGACTGGACCTCCACCCTCGTGCTTCCCGTAGTCCGGGGCAAATCCACGTACGAGCAAGTGCACGTCAACGGAAATGACGCAGCGTTGTTGCGGCCGGTGAACGGAGCAGAATCTGCCCGCTTCTCGCTGATGTGGGTTGACAATGGAATCATATTCAACTTGAACGGCACGGGGGACGATACCACCGCGATCAACCTGGCCTCGCAGTTGCAGTAGAAGGAACCTGCATGGCAGCTCTTACCATCGACGCTTCCCAGCTTCGAAAGACTTACGGAACCCGGCCCGCCGTGCGCGATCTGACTCTCCAGGTCGCGCGCGGAGAGGCCTTCGGGTTTCTCGGTCCCAATGGGGCAGGGAAGAGCACGTCGATCAAGATGCTGCTGGGCCTGGTGACGCCGACTGGCGGAAGCGCGCTGCTCCTGGGAAAGCCGGTGGGCACGCGTGAGGTGCGAGCCCGCATTGGCTTTCTCCCTGAGCACTTTCGCTTCTACGATTGGCTTTCCGCGTCTGAGCTCATCCTCTTTCACGGACGGTTATGCGGGCTCCCGGAAGATACTCTTCGCCGCAAAATTCCCCAACTGCTCGACCGGGTTGGCCTGGGCGCACAGAGTAACAAGCCGATCCGCAGCTTTTCCAAAGGGATGATGCAGCGCGTCGGCCTGGCGCAGGCCATCGTGAACGATCCCGAGATCCTCTTTCTCGACGAGCCCACCTCAGGCCTCGATCCCGCCGGGCGCAAGCTGGTGCGCGATGTGATCAGCGAGCAGCGCAACCGGGGCGCGACCGTCTTTCTGAACTCGCATCTGCTGGGCGAAGTGGAGCAGAGCTGCGACCGCGTAGCTTTCATCCGCGACGGCCGCATTGTCGGCAGATATGAGATGGGCGGATGGCAATCCACCGAGACCGAAGTCCAGATCAGGGTTGCTCTCGTCAACTCCACCGCAATCGAGCGTCTTAAGGAGTTCACCCAGGATGTGCGCCTGCAGGGAGACCTGTTGTGCCTGCGGGTCATGCAGACGGATCATCTTCCTGAGGTCGTACGCTGCCTGGTGGAAAACGGGGCGCAAGTCTTCTCGGTCGTACCCCAGCGTGTGAGCCTGGAAGAGCTGTTTTTGCAGATGATGGGACCGGACACCGGCTTATGAGCGAGAACGCAATCCACGTACACGCCGCTGCCTCCGCAACCGGGGCGCCGTCGCTCAGCCTCGCCGGCGGCCCAGGAGCTTTGCGCACTACGTTGTTGATGGCGCGCATTACTTTCCTCGAGGCTGCCCGGCGTAAGATCTTGTGGATTGCAACCTTGGCCGGCTTCGTCTTCCTGGGCTTTTTCTGGACTGCTCTTCATTTCGTGCTCAAGAACGGAAACCGGCAAGCGAGTACTGTCAGCATTCGCGAAGGCATCGTCATGATGACCATGATGGTGCTTTATGCCGGAAGCATGATGACCTCACTCATGGCGGTGCTGACTTCCTGCGACACCTTATCGGGGGAGATCGCATCCGGTACGATTCACGCCATCGCCACCAAGCCAGTCGAACGCTGGTGCCTGGTGCTCGGCAAATGGGTTGGCTTCGTCGGCATGCTCACCCTTTATGTATCTCTGATCGAAGGCGGCACGATCGCGCTCAGCTGGATCCAGAGTGGATATCTTCCTCACCACGCTCTTGCCGTGCTCGGCCTCGTCTGGTTGCAGGCAGTCGTTCTTCTGAGCGTGACCATGGCCGCGAGCACCTGGTTTTCCTCGCTGACCAGCGGGGCTGTCTCGCTGGGGCTGTATGGCCTGGCCTTTGTGGGGGGATGGATCGAGCAGTTTGGGGCTTTACGGCACGTCCGCGCTTTGGTTGACCTGGGAATCATCTCCAGTCTGATCATGCCGTGCGATGCGCTCTGGCGGCGCGCCGCTTTTGTCTTTCAGCCGCCGCTCATCGGCAGCGTCGGTGCTACTCCCTTCGGGAGCAGCCTGGTCCCGAGTAGTGCCATGGTTGTCTACTCCGCTGTCTATGCGGTGCTGGCCATCCTGCTGGCCCAGATTCTGTTTTCTCGCCGGGATCTCTAACCGCACAATAAAAATTCATATATGACATTGGGTGGCATATTTGCGGTCCTAATGTTCCTTCATGGGCCAACTGGCCCGGAGGAAGATCCCATGGAACTGAGCAAAGCTTTGCTACCGGAATTCGATGAGGAAATGGCAACGACAAGAAAGTTTCTGGAACTCGTGCCCGATGAAAAACTGGGTTGGAAGCCCCACGAAAAGTCGATGACAATGGGGCAGCTTGCCTGGCATCTGTCGGATATGCCCTCGTGGTGTAGCCACACTTTCAAACAAGATCTGCTGGCGCTTTCCAACGAGGACTATCAGAAAAAAGTAGAGGATCGGAAAGGGAAAGGCGCCAAAGAAATGCTGGCGCACTTCGAGGGCGATCTCAAGGAAGCGCGCACGCGGCTGGCTGGAGCCAACGATACCGTTCTGGCGCAACAGTGGAAGATGACCTGGGGAGATCAGACCGTTGTCGACATGCCTCGCGGCGAGGTACTTCGCAAATGGGTGATGAACCATCTCATTCATCACCGTGCGCAGCTCGGGGTATTTCTGCGGCTGAATGGAATTCCGATTCCTGGCTCCTATGGGCCGTCGGCGGATGAGATGCCTTCCTAAAAATTCGGCAAAGCGTCGCCGTGCTAGACTTACGCGAATTCATGGGTCATTTGCTCGACAGACGCAGTTTCCTCTCGCTTGGCGGAGGCACGGCCATTGCTGCCGCGGCCTCCGCCCGGCTTTGGGGGCTTGGAGCGATCCCGGCCCCTGCCGCAAAGGATGAAGTTGAAAGCAAGCTGGACGGCTTCACCGCGGCCTACATGAAAGCGATGAACGCCCCAGGGATGACCCAGGCGCTCACCGATACAAAGGCGACGATCCGCACCGCGGGCTATGGCTATGCGAATGTCGATCTGAAAACACCGGTATCGCCGGACCTGCTTTTTCAGATCGGCTCCATCACCAAATCCTTCACCGCACTCATCATGCTGCAACTGCGGGATGAGGGCAAAGTGGACCTGCATCGGCCGGTGCTTGAATACCTGCCCTGGCTTCCGGTAAATATGCCGTACGGGCCCATCACCGCGCATCATCTGCTCACGCACAGCTCCGGTCTTCCCGATGCTTCCGCCATCTTTCAGAGCGACCCGGCTGCGCGGCATGTGCAAGGCTTTGCTCCCGGCGCTCACTTTCATTACTGCAACCTGGGCTTCGGCATTCTGGGCCAGATGATTGAGAAGCTGGATGGAAGGCCGTGGTATCAATGCCTGCAGGCCCGTATTCTCACGCCTCTATCAATGACCCAGACGGCCGCTGTGATCACGATAAAGTCCAGTGCCCGCAGCGCCACTGGTTATCAGCCCTTCTTCGACGATCAGGTGTTCCCGCGTCAAGGCCGATTAGTGCCCAGGCCGCCAGAAGTCTTCGATAGTCCTGCAGGCAGTATTGCCGCTCCGCCGGGCGACATGGCGATCTACCTGCGCATGTTGCTCAATGGCGGTCACGGCATCGTCTCGGCCGATGGATTCAGGTTAATGTCCACGCCATACATCCAGGCTACCGAGTTCAGTCCAACGTCGTTCTATGGCTACGGAATCGCGGTAGACGTGCTCGATGGCCACAAGATACTGCGGCACACGGGAGGGATGAATTGCTTTGCATCCTCGATCCATGTGGATCTCGATGGAGGCGTCGCCGCGTTTGCTTCCATCAACGCGATGCAAGGCTACCGCCCCACGGCTGTGACCCAGTACGCCGTCCAGCTGTTGCGGGCCCAGCATGAGAAGAAGCCGTTGCCGTCAGCGGAAGCGCTCACCGACGCAACGGAAGTGGACAACGCCAGCGACTATGCAGGAGTGTTTCGCAGCCCGGGTGGTAAGGAGCTAACCTTCAAGGCGGATGGCAAGAGGCTTTTACTGCTGGATGGAACCAGCCAGATCGTTTTGCAGCGTTCGAGCGGCGATACTTTTGTTTCTACTCGGCCGGGTTCGTTTGCAGATTACAGCCTGGTGTTTGGCAGGGAACAGACGAACGGGAAAGCCACTCCGTCACCGGTGGTTGAGGTTGGTTATGGTTCGGATTGGTACGCGAACGCGGCATATCATGGCGACCGGGAATTCAGCACTCCTGCTGCCTACGGCGCCTTGACGGGGCAGTACAGAAGCGACAGCGGCGACGATGTCCGCGTCTTTGTCCGCAAAGGCGAGTTGTGGCTGGGCGATAATCCCTTGACCGAAATCGGCTCGTATCTATTTCGCATAGGGGGTGATTCCTGGTCGCCTGATACGGCTGAGTTTCTAACCATGGTGGAAGGCCGCGCCCGCCTGGCGCGAGTGATCGGCGAGGACTGCTGGCGCATCGAAGTCGGCTCCTAGATAAAAGGAAAACGCAGATCCCTCGGGTTCCCCAAGTTCGATCAAAGGCCAATGGATGATAGGAAGCCGTCACCGAACCGGCGCGTTCTCGACCATCTTCGATGGCCCACGCTAACCCAGGACTGCGTCCTGGGCTAAGTACAGCCGTCCCTGCGCGACTCTGGTGCGATCGAATCTCACGCAGGAGACTTTTTCTTGGTACTCAGGCAGGCTTTACAGCCGTAAATGCCGTGAGCCGCCCTGTCAGGCCCTCAGACAGGATCTCGAAACCGGCCTTCGATAATTCTTCAGATACCCACGCAACCCCTAATCGCAGCTTCTTGTAACTGCTCTTGTTCAGAGACCAACCCACCCCCTGTCTCACATGCACCAGGTCGTAAACGACCACTGAGTCTTCGTTTTCGAACTCCAGAAAACAGGTCATGATCTTGTCGTCGTCGCTGCGAACAGGAATAAATCGATCAGTCCCAAATAGTTCCTTCGTTAGGTCGCGATAGGTGATGACAAACATTCCACCGGGACGGAGACTCTCGAACACGTCGCGGAAGAGGGTGGCTACATCGGCCCGCTGCGGCAGGTGGGTCAGGGTATCGCCCATGCATACAATCACAGTGGCTTGTCCCGCTGGAACGATCGCCGGCAACGTCCTCAGATCTGCTTTTTCTGTCTTCACCGGGAGATTGCCGATGTGAGAGCGCAGCTCATCGAGCAATGCGGAACTGGTGTCAATGGCGATCACCGGAGAAAAGCCAAGCTGCGCCAGGGCAATTGTCTGAAAGCCGGGCCCACATCCCAGGTCTACCGCGAGCGTGTCCTCCGGAGCGGACTCTAGAGGCTCCAGAGCATTAGAGAGGAAAGCTTTCTGCTCATTCACTCTTTCTTCGAAAGAGACGCCGAACATCCACGAATAGTGTTGTGCAAGCAGGTGTTCGTAGTGCTCATCCACTGCAGACATGGGCCTATTGTACGAAACCCTTACACGTCTGACTGAACCACCTTCGGGACTGGCAACACACCATTCTCTCTGTAGTGTCGAGTGACGGAAAAGGTTACGATGATTACGCACTATTTGATGTCTCGTGGCGTGGAAAGTGTCGATAATCACCGCGCGGAAATGCGAGTAGCATCATTGATATGCGTCTGACTCTACGCCGGCCACTGATTACCGCTCTCTTTACCATCTTCGTGCTGTTGGTGCCGGCCCTGCCGGCGCAGACACCAGCATCGCACCCGACCAGCACTCCCTACGCCGGCGACCTGAGTATTTTCGAAGAGCCGGGCCGCGACAAACGCCTCCAGATCGACCGCGTGATGGACCTGCTGAACATCCGGCCAGGCAGCGTGGTTGCCGATATCGGCGCCGGCGGTGGATGGTTCAGTGTTCGCGCCGCCCGCCGTGTGGCTCCCAACGGACGCGTGATTGCTGAAGAAATCAACCCCAAGGCCATCCTCTCCATTCAACAGCGCGCCAAGCGAGAACAGCTCACCAACATCGAGACCCTGCTGGGCACACCCGATGATCCGAAACTCACGCCCAATTCCCTGAATGCCGCGTTGATGCTGAAGGTCTACCACGAAATTGCTCATCCGCAGTTGGTGTTGGCCAGCCTGCGGGCAGCCCTTAAGCCGGGCGCTCGCTTTGGCATAATCGACCGCAACGGCACTGGTGGGGACCATGGCCTCAACGAGCCCATTGTCCGCGCCGAGGTCGAGCGTGCCGGCTTCCGCCAGGTCGCCCGGTACGACTTCACCAAGGCAGACGGGCAGGATTATTTCCTGATCTTTGAAAAGCGATAACCCCGGATTGCGGCTATACTTCGGTGGTCACTCATCCATCTGAAGTGAGGACGCCCTTCCGTCTGCAATCGCGGGCCTCTGTGGCGCGGCGCCTGGCGACGCTTTGGGTCTACGGTCTCGATACCCAATTCATCCGCAAAGATGCCGACGACATCATGAGCGCGACGGCTGCACAAGTCCAGCAGGCCTCTCAGCGTTACCTGGCGCCGGACAAGATGACGGTGGTCGCGGTGGGTGAAGACAAAGTGGTCCATGAGCAGTTCGCGCCCTTCAGCCTGCCGGTTGTGGATGCTCCCAGGCCCTAGCCCGCAGTTCGCCCATCATTCGTTACCCGACAAACCGCCGGAAAGTCTTCACGACTGACTCCAGCAGCGAATCGCGATTCTTCTTACTGAGAAGTTCATGACCGGCGCCGATAACAGGAAGCAGTTCGGTGCGCGCCGGAATGAGCATTAACGCCGTCTCCAGTTCGTCGACGGAACCGAATCCATCGCAGGTGCCGCTGACAAAAAGCGCGGGGGTTTGCAGGCGAGGGAAGTGCGCGGTGCGCAACTCGGCAGGCTTTTGCGGTGGATGGAGCGGGTACGAGAGCAGCAGCAAACCGTTGACGAGTTCGTGCTTATCCGCTGCCAGCATCGAAGCTTGTCTCCCTCCGTAGGAATGGCCGCCCAGGAATACGCGGCCCGAAGTTTGCTGTCGTGCGGATGCTACGGCCGCGGCCAGACCCTGTTGGTCGCGGTCAGCACTCCCGCGCGGCGGCGGTCCATGCGCCCGCATCTGGCGAAAGGGAAGATCGCAGCGGAGAACCGTAAATCCAGAAGAGCAGAAGCTATCCGCCAGCGCTACCAGCAGCGGGGCATTGCAGTTTGAGCCCGCTCCGTGGGTTAGGATCAGCCAGTCATCCTTGATCTCTCGCGAACGGTGGATGAATCCGTGAACCGGTATTTCCGTACCACTGCGGAACTCCTCGTAAGCATTCATCGTCGCCGTCCATTGTAGTCAATGACGGAAGGCGCGCTTTGAGACTGATGCCTTTTGCCGAGCAAGATGCTCAAGATGCTCAAAGCCAGATAATTGTGCGGGACCTAAGTCCTTTGTTTCATCGAAGGTGCTCAAGATGCTCAAGGTGCTCAAGTTGATTAATTTTTCGCCCTCTCGCATGGTGGGTTAGTTTCCGATGCGCTTTCTCAAAAAAAAAGGTGTGCGCCATAAGCGCCTTATGCGCCATAAGCCCTCCATTTGGGCGCCGGAAGATGATTTGTAGCAACCACAGTAGTACGGTTTTTCAGAAGCGTCGAGGGACTTTAAGGATTTATTTTTGCCATGAGAGGGCGCTCCGGACCTGGGAGGCTGGAGAGATCGACCGACTGTCCGGTTTGCATGGCCTGGTCGGCGGCGAGCACGATCTCCAGGCTCGTGAGACTGTCCTCCAGGTGCGAGGTCAGGTCGAGTTGCTCGCGAATCGCGCGCACGAAGAACTCCTGTTCGCGCCGGCAGAGCTCATCGAAACCGGGCTCGCCGGTTTGCGTCAGCCATTCGTCGGGGCGGGCGAAGCTGCCGGAGGGTGTCAGCTCCGCATGGTGCACACGAATGGCATTGGAACTGGTGTGGTCTTCCACCTTGGCCGACCCACCATTGGAGTCGGAGTGAATGCTCTGGATCGATGCTGCGCCGCGAGGCCCGATCACGTCTTTGATGAAGAATGCGGTCTCGCTCATCATCGGCCCCCAGCCGGCCTCGTACCAGCCCACCGAGCCATCGCTGAAGACGATCTGCAGTTGGCCGTAGTTACACCGGCCGCCGGGGAGACTCGGGTCGAGGCAGGCTCCGATGGCAGAAACCCGCACCGGCCGCGCTGCGACTATTTGGCACATGACGTCCACATAGTGCACGCCGCAGTCGACGATGGGTGAAGCGGAGGCCAGCAGGCCGCGGTGCACCTGCCAGTCCGCGCCGGAACTCTGCTGGTTAAGATTCATGCGCATGACCAGCGGAGTGCCCAGCGTTCGCGCGATGCCGATGAACTTCTGCCAGGTTGGATGGTGGCGCAGAATATATCCGACGACGAGCTTCCTGCCTGCGCGCTGTGCCGCCTCCACCATGCGACGGGCGCCTTCGTTGCCGGGGGCCAATGGCTTCTCCACAAAGACATCGCATCCGGCCTCGATTGCGGCGAGGGTGAAAGCCTCATGTGTATCCGGATAGGTCGAGATGCAGACCGCGTCCGGTGCGAGACTAGCCAGTGCAGTGCCCACATCGTCGAACAGGGGCACCTGGAGGGAGAGGCTCGTAGCAAGGTGGTGTTTGCTTTCGCCCCGCGATACCAGGCCGGCAATCTCCACTCCGGGCATGTTGCGCAATGCGCGTGCATGCGCCGCACCCATGTTCCCGCAGCCGACAATAAGGATTTTCAACGACCCTGTGTTCCGAACCATTGTGTGTGTGCCCCCAGCGGATTTGCCATTGCCTCCTTATGATAGTCGCGTCGCTTTTCCCGGAGGCGGTTGGGCGCTACACTAAGGCGGTGATGGCGCACCGTTGCTGGGATGAGAGCTACGCCGCGGGAGAACTTCCCTGGGACACGGGTGAGCCGGAGCCGCTACTGGTCGACTTCGTCACAGCGGGTCGCGTTCCGCCCACCCGGACGCTCGAGATTGGCGCGGGGACAGGAACGAATGCCCTTTGGCTCGCGGAACGCGGATTCGAGGTCCTGGGGATCGACGTCGCGCCGCATGCGATCGAACGAGCCACGGCAAAGTTGGATGGCCGCAATCTTAATTGCGGTTTCCGCACCCTGGACTTTCTCCTGGCCTCGCCGCCCGAGGCTCCCTTCCATTTTGTCTTCGACCGCGGCTGCTTCCATGTCTTCGACGAAGAGGAGGAGCGCGCTCATTTTGCGGCACAGGTCGCAGCGATCCTGGCCCCGGGCGGCCTCTGGCTTAGCCTCATCGGCAGCACGGAGGGCCCTCCACGCGAGTTCGGTCCGCCGCGCCGCTCGGCCCGCGACGTCACTCAGGCGATCGAGCCCGCTTTGGAAATTTTGGAGCTCAGCGCTGCCGAGTTCCGCGCTCACGGGGCCACGGCATGGTTCTGCCTGGCACGCAGACGCGGCGACGGGAGCGTTGCAGAAGACGAAGCGTCCGAGACGAAATCGAGTGATGGGAAGTAATCGTGAAATGTTGAGTTATCCTCGTTTGGCCTGGATTACATTCCGCCGGTTACCATCTTTTATTTCCCTGCGATGGCTTTGGTGCCGATAACTACGAACGAAACGTCTGTGCGACGGGTCCAGCCGGTCACTGGGCACAAGTTCTTTCTGTTATTTCTGTTTCTGCTGGCATACCTCGTTATGTACCCGTACGTGGGGGAAACCGGCATGCGTTATTACGTGTTCCGGCTGGCGAGCGCCGCTCTCACGCTGATGTGTGTCTACGCGGTGAGTTTCCGGAAAGGCCTCATTTTTGTCGGCCTGATTCTTGCGGTTCCTACGATCGTGGCGCACACGATCGTTTTTCTGCCCAGGATGGTGCCCACGTCGGTCCTCAACGTGGTGCTCAGTTTTGCATTCGACGTTTTCACGATCGGAGTTATCTTTCGCCGTGTTTTTGCGCGCGAAAGGGCTGAGGCGGAGACGATTTATGGGGCGGTCTGCATTTATCTCCTGATTGGATTTTCCTTTGCCAAGCTCTACGCCATCCTTGCCATCATCCAACCTCATGCCTTCTATCTGGACCCGGCGAGTAATCTGCATCCTGTTCCAGTAGGTTTTGATTTTATTTATTTCAGCTTTGGCAGCATGACTACGGCCGGCGCCGCCGGCATTACGGCCGCCTCGCCGCAGGTCCGATCGGTATCCATGATCGAGTCCGTTCTGGCCGTGTTGTACATCGCCGTGATGATCTCAAGGCTCATGGGCGCCTACCGGCCAAACCAAAATGGCTCCATTGAACCCTCCTAGGCCTGCGGCAAATCAAGAGCGAAATGACAAGGCTCCTTACACAGCCATCAATGCTTTGGGTGCCCCATTCAAGCCTTCTTTTGGCTTGAGTGGGCAACGCGCTCAACCATCAGCGTTTCAACCCCCCGTGACGACGCCAACAGTGGCAAGGCGCATGCCATGCCACACTACCAACGAAACGTCTGTGCGACGGATCCAGCCGGTCACTGGGCACAAGTTCTTTCTGTTATTTCTGTTTCTGCTGGCATACCTCGTTATGTACCCGTACGTGGGGGAAACCGGCATGCGTTATTACGTGTTCCGGCTGGCAAGCGCCGCTCTCACGCTGATGTGTGTCTACGCGGTGAGTTTCCGGAAAGGTCTCATCTTTGTCGGTCTGATTCTTGCGGTTCCTGCGATCGTGGCGCACACGATTGTTTTTCTGCCCAGGATGGTGCCCACGTCGGTCCTCAACGTGGTGCTCAGTTTTGCATTCGACGTTTTCACGATCGGAGTTATCTTTCGCCGTGTTTTTGCGCGCGAAAGGGCTGAGGCGGAGACGATTTATGGGGCGGTCTGCATTTATCTCCTGATTGGATTTTCCTTTGCCAAGCTCTACGCCATCCTTGCCATCATCCAACCTCATGCCTTCTATCTGGACCCGGCGAGTAATCTGCATCCTGTTCCAGTAGGTTTTGATTTTATTTATTTCAGCTTTGGCAGCATGACTACGGCCGGCGCCGCCGGCATTACGGCCGCCTCGCCGCAGGTCCGATCGGTATCCATGATCGAGTCTGTTCTGGCCGTGTTGTACATCGCCGTGATGATCTCAAGGCTAATGGGCGCCTACCGGCCAAACCAAAATGGCTCCAGTGGATCCTCATAGGCCTGCAGCAAACCAAGAGCGAAATGACAAGGCTCCTTACACAGCCATCAATGCTTTGGGTGCCCCATTCAAGCCTTCTTTTGGCTTGAGTGGGCAACGCGCTCAACCATCAGCGTTTCAACCCCCCGACAAAGCCGTCATCCTGAGCGAAGCGCTTCGCAGATGTATTGGAAACAGAAACTTGATGGCGCGTAGTCGAAGAGCCTGTCCTGAGCGTAGCCGAAGGAACCTCGGCGATACTCGTTAGCAGAGGCTATTCAGGATTTTCCGGCCGCAAACACAAAGGAGATAAAAGTCACAGGCTCCGAGCGTACTCAGGCCTGGTTGAGCCGCGGTCACTCGATCCGCAGGGCCTCGTGGGGATCAAGGCGTGAAGCGTGGGTGGCAGGCATCCAGACCGCGAGCAGTGCGATCAGGCTTAAAAGTACGGGCACAGTTACAAATACCAGGGGATCCCACGTTTTAACCCCGAACAGGAAGCTCGCGATGAAGCGGGTAAGCCCGAAAGCCGCGGCGATGCCGATCACAACGCCAACGATGGCAAGGCGCATGCCATGCCACACGACGAGCGAACGGATGCGGGAGCGGTCGGCGCCGAGAGCCATGCGGATGCCGATCTCCTGGGTGCGCTGCTCGACCGAGTAGGCCATGAGGCCGTAGATGCCGATGGCGGCGAGGATAAGGGCGGAAGCTCCGAAGATGGTGAGCAGGAGCATGTTGAAGTCCTGGCGCGCGGTGGACTGGACGACGACTTCGGTCATGGGACGCACGCGGGCGACGGGGAATCCGCCGCTGGCCTGGCGGAGCTGATCGGTGATGGCCGCGATGTACGGGTGGGGATCGCCATGGGTGCGGACCAGCCAGACCATGGGCCCAATGTTGGAGTTGAGAGCGGTCATGCCGTCGGGGACCTGCGCGGTGGGGACGACCATCAGCGGCCGGGGATCGTTATTGAGGCCGCCGTCGCGGATGTCGCCGACGACGCCGATGATCTGGCGAGCGGGCTCTGCGAACTGCGGGCCGACGCCTTTGCCGATCAGCAGCTGCTGGCCAACGGGATCGCCCTTGGGCCAGTATTTTTTCTTCATGGTCTCGTTGATGAGCACCACGCCCGGGGCTGAGCCGGTGTCCTGCTCGGTGAAGTCACGACCGCGCAGGATGGGAATGTGGAAGACGGAGAAGTAGCCGGGGGAAACGCTCAACCAGCCGGCGCCGCCGTTCCAGGGAGATTTTGCTTCAGGGGCGCGGCCGATGATGTTGAAGGGCAAGGCCGTAGCCGCCTTCGAGAGGAAGACAGCAGGTGAAGGCCGAGACTTCGACGCCGGGGATGGCATTGACGCGCTCGCGTCCGTCGTACGCAACCTGGGCGACGCCGGCGGTCTTCTTGAACTGGTCTCCGGTGAGAGACATTTCGAGGGTGAGGACGTTGCGGGGATCGAAGCCAGGGTTAACCGCGCGCAGAGCAAGGAAGGTGCGGATGAGGAGCGCGGCTCCGACCAGCAGGACGAGCGCGAGAGAGACTTCGCTGATGACCAGCAGCGAGCGGGCCTTGTTTTGCCGGAAGCCGGTGCCGGAGCGGTTGCTGCTTTCCTTCAGCGTGGTGTTGAGGTCGGGGCGGGAGGCGCCGAGTGCGGGGAAGAGTCCGAAGAGAATGCCGGTGAGCAGGGCGATGCCCAGGGTGAAGCCGAGGACGCGCCAGTCCACGCCGACGGCGGCTCCGTGTTCGCCGATGCGGGGCAGGCCGGCCGGGCTCACGGCGAGCAGGGCGCGCACGCCGCCGTAGCCGAGGATGAGGCCGAGAACGCCGCCGGCAAGGGAGAGGACGACGCTTTCCGTCAACAGCTGGCGGATGATGCGTCCGCGGCCCGCGCCCATGGCGGCGCGAATCGCGAATTCACGCTTGCGGCCGGTGGCGCGCACCAGCAGAAGATTGGCGACGTTGGCGCAGGCGATGAGCAGCACGAAGCCGACGGCCCCGAGCAGGATGAAGAGCGACTTACGAGCGCCGGCGACGATGGAGTCGCGCAGCGGCTGGATGCCGAAGCTGGCTTTCGCGTCCATATCTTCGGGATGCAGGCGGCGATACTGATCGGCGACCACTTTGAGCTGGGCGTTCGCCTGGGCCAGCGTCACGCCCGGTTTGAGGCGCCCGGCGACCAGGAAATAGTGGCCCAGGTTGGTGCTGTTGGGTTCAATCTGGAAAGGAACCCAGATGTCGGCTTGAGGATCGGTGAAGAAGGATTTTCCCAGGACACCGATGATGGTGTAGGACTCATTGCTGAGGGAGACGCTGGTGCCTACGATGTTGGGGTTGCCGCCGAACTTGCGCTGCCAGAGGCCGTAGCTGATAACCACCACGTGGCCGCCGTTGGGAGAATCTTCCTGGGTGGTGAAGGTGCGGCCGAGGATGACGGGCGCGCCGAAGAGCCGGAAGTACGCTTCGGAGACGTGGATGCCGTGGACCTGCTCGGGAACGGCGCCGGTGAGGTTGAATCCGGGACCACCGAAATCGTAGGCCGTGACATCCTGAAAGACGCCGGTCTGGGCTTTCCAGTTGTTGTAGTTCACCGGCGAGCCCACGGGGCTGTTGCCTTGGGCAAAGGTGTTCATGAACTGCACCATGCGCTCGGGCTCGGGATAGGAGAGGGGCTTAAGAAGGACGGCGTTGACGACGGTGAAGATCGCGGTGTTGGCCCCGATGCCGAGGGCAATGGCGGCGATGGCGGTGAGGGTGAAGGCAGGGCTCGCGACGAGCATGCGGAGGGAGTAGCGGAGGTCTTGCCGGAAATCACCCATGAGGCGCCACCTTTTAGTCCATTGGTTCTGGGACTATTTAGTCGGACCGGGTAAGTATACGTCGCAACCTTGGAATTGGTTCGCTCAGGTCCCGCTTTCACTTCTTCTCTTGTCACTTTTATCTAAGTCCGGTTAGATCGTGACATCCACCCTGGGTTATTTCGGATTTACGAAGTCAAAGCCTGGGCCACAACACCTCACGCGAGTGAACGCCGCAACACAGTTCGAGCACGCGACAATCGTGATTTTGTCGCGGCGACAGAGATTCCCGCAATCTCCGCGATCTTCTTAATCGGAATATCGTGAACTTGTTGAATCTCAACAATGGTGCGAAGCGCTGGACGTAATTGAGGAATCGCCCTCTTTAAGTGGTGCGCTCTTTCAGATTTTGCGTAGTGCTCTTCTGTATCGACCCGCCTGTCCGGCACCTCCCAGTGTTGCCACGTCTCGCCTTCGGAGCCCCCATCCATCGAGATCTCAGGATGAGCCCGCTTGCGACGCAAGATCATCAGTGCGGAGTTGATGGCGATGCGGGTGAGCCACGTTGAAAAAGAGGACCTGCCGTCGAATTTCTTCAAATGAACGTAGGCTTTCAAAAAAGCCTCCTGGAGCGCGTCTTCTGCATCTTGCCGATTTCTCGTGATCCGATACACCGTGCTGAAGATTTTCTTTGAATGACGCTTACAAAGCTCGGAGAAGGCCTGATGTTCTCCAATCTTCGCAGCGGCAACCAACATCTCGTCGTCAAATGACTCGAGAATATTCTGTGTGCTTCGAGTTTCTGTTGAAAAATATGAGTTCATCGACTGCCCTTTCTAGAAGGCTATGAAGATTAAAAGCTGTTGTTAGATCGTAGTTATAAGATTCCACGTCGCCTGACGACATAATTAAAGAATCAACTTGGATCTTGATAAAACAGTGGCGACAGTTGCGATGCTATTTCGTTGTTGTTTAGCAACAAGCCTTGCAAATGAGAAATTCCGACTAGTCCAATGACTGCAAAAACATTCGCTGTATGAGCACATCGGTCTCAGGGGTGCAAACATGCTGCTGGCCCGCAGCTTCAATAAAACCTGAGGCGGCGGACCGCCGCGATGGTGGTTATCTTGCCGGCAGTTCGGGATGCGCAATCACCGGGCAGTTGATGATTGCATCTGAAGGGTGCAGGCCACCGACAAAAGCATTCGTTGGCGAAGAGGCATCTCCAGTTGCGCTCGTCAGATAGCCTTCAGCGATAAGTTGTTTCTGTTCATCCATAGAAAGAATGCGATGGACTTTGCCTTCTTGAATCCCTTTGGGCGTCCATGCACTGATATGTGCGTCCCACAGCGGGCTGTAATTGTTCGAGTCTGAGCTGTTGTCGTTTTCCGGTCCAAGCGGAAAGACATTGATGGGATCGATGCCACCGTTCGCGAGCGAAGCCGCGAATCCTTGCTCCTGGCCTGAATTGATGGTTGTAACGCCGTTGGCGTTCGGAGAGAAGCCGAGCAGCGCCGAGTCATCCGAAGCCTCAGATTTACCGAAGGCCGGCAGCATTGCAAGGCGGGGAGCAAAAACTCCTTTTTCAAGAACCGATGGAAGGCTGGCCGAAACGTCCGTTACCAAGTGATAGAAATATTGCTTTCCGCCCTCGACGCCGTCGAGAATTGACAGTTTGACCGTGCGGTTCTCGATGTCGACGTTCAGCAGGCGATCGTGCGTGCCCGTCTTGTTGTCTACGATCTGGGCGTTGATCACTATGCCGCTCGGCAAAACGACGATCGAAGACCAGTCAGCATCGGCCACGGCACCAGGATCAGCCACCGTTGGAGGAAAGGGGTTCGGCGAACCCGGAACCACTTTGTAAACCGGGGAAAAATCGACCTTACCTTTGAAGGTGATCAAACCGTCTTTGATCGTTGCAGTCTGAGCGCCCGGGCTGCCGGCTGCTTTACGCAGCTTGGGCGCATAGTTGATGCCCATTGTGCGTGCGAAGTCGTAATCGGATGCATCGGTCAAGATGTAATACACCGAATTACCACTTGAATCCAGACCGCGAAAGAGCGGCAGGACGACGCTTGCCTTGCGATAGGTGAAATCCACGGCGAGCGCGCTCTGAACGAACACGTGGTCGCTGGGCTTGAACTTCGAGGGAGCGTCAGGGTTGTACGCCGGACGATGGCTTTCGCGCGCTTCAAACTTGGTGAGAGCCGCAGCTTCGGAGTGCCTTTGTGCAAGGCTGACGGCCGGCACAGAGAGTGTCAGGAGGAGTAGGATCAATTTGCTGTTCATTATTAGGACCTTTCTTCGTGTTCGGCCATTCCTTATGCAGAATGACGGGACTGTAACCACAATCAAGAAAGCTTCTTGATCGCTCGAATGAACTCTTCTCATGCGCTTGCATCCGTCCCGGCGAGTCAACGTCACTGGGGGAATGCGAAGGGCCAATTGCTGGAGTTGGCGAGCCTGATTCTTCGACTTCTCGATAATTTCCGAATCGAGATCGGATGGGCGGGAACAATTCAGCCGGTGTTTGCCTTCTTACCAGTTGCCTCGACCGCGCGCCTTAGCGCAACGCCTGCCCCGAGGGGGGTGAGACAACGGGCTTACGTTCTTCCCTTTGAACGACGCGCATGACGTAGTCCCTGCCCGCACACCGGCAGCCTTTGTATCCGTGTGCTTTATGTCAGGGGTGGAAGCATCCGGCTGCGTACCTTTTGGCTGAAGCGGTCCGCCCATATCGCATGAACCGGGACTGCATCTGCTTGCTTTTCTAAAAGGCAGATCACGCGGCCGCCGCCACCTTCTTTGCGAAGAACGCGATGGGCAGCCCGACGAACAGGGCGTGCCCGATGAGGCCATTGGCTAACGCCGCAGCCGGGATCGCGCTGTGACCAACCGCGGTGAGCGGCAACACCAACAGGTTCATCACCGCCCACACGGCAGCGCCATACAGCAGTCCCACGAGCACCCACTGCGTACGCAACACAGCGATGCGTCGGTTCGCAAGGATATAAATCGTCGCGACCACCAACGAAATGGCGAAATGCACGAGGAGGCCAAGTCCCGCGCTTGCAAGCCCGCCCGAGAAGGACCTCGCGCCTAGCAGACCGCTCGCGATGTACTGCAGCACCTGGATCGGGTTTTGGCCCTGCAGGCCGCGGAAGACGACGCCATCGGCCGCATCGAGCGCTCCGACCACCAGCGTGGCATAGAGGATGGCGCGAGAGACGGACAACGTGCGCGCTGCCGAATGCGCCTCACTCCCCTGGCTCGGGTACAGGGAAGCGGCGGTCATTTGCCCACCGCCGTCTTCTGCCCTTTTCCTAGAAAGCCGATGATCTTGCCTGCAACCAGTTCGCTGTGCTCTTCCAGCAGAAAGTGGCCACCGTCGATCAGGTGCAGTTCCGCTTTGGGCAGGTCGCGCAGGAACGCCTGCGCTCCCTGCACAATGAAAAAAGGATCGTTCTGCCCCCACACAATGAGCGTGCGCGGCTGGTGCCTGCGGAAGTATTCGTGCCACGCATCGTAGAGCGCCACGTTCGAGGTGTAGTTGTGAAGGAGGTCGAGTTGAATGGCGTCATTGCCGGGCCGGTCGAGCAGCGCCTGGTCGAAGGTGTAGCCGTCGGGGCTCACCGCCGCCTCGTTTTTCGCACCATGCGTGTACTGGAAGATCGTCGTTTGTTTGGTCAGCAGCGTGCGCGGCGCCTTCTCCGTCTCCTCGTTACGAGTGGCCCAGAAAGGCTGCAGCGGCTCGAAAGCGGCACTGATACCTTCCACGTAAGCGTTGCCGTTCTGCACGACGACGCCTTCGATCGCTTCCGGATGACGCGAGGCAATACGGAAACCGACGGGCGCGCCGTAATCCTGCACGTAGATGCTGAACTTCTTCAGGCCCAGTGTCGTGAAGAGCAGCTCCTCGATCTGCGCGGTAATGCTGTCGAAGGTGTATAGAAAGTCGGTTGCCGCGGGGGCATCGCTATAGCCGAAGCCGAGGTAGTCCGGCGCGACAACGTGGAAGTGGCTGGCGAGTTGCGGGATCAGTTCCCGGAACATGTGCGACGATGCCGGAAAGCCATGAAGCAGAACGATCGTCGGATTCGTGGTCGAGCCTGCTTCGCGGTAAAAAATCTTGTGGCCCTGGATGGCGGCATACTGGTACGTAGTCATGTGCTTCCTCCTTGTTGTCAATCCGATTGTTTACACGCGGGATCATCTACTGCTCAGAGCAGCGCACTGGCCGCTTCCAACACGAACTCTACGACGGTGGCTGGCTGCGAAATCTGAGGGGCATGATCAACGTGGTGCGCACGGACTTGTGCTCCCATGCGGTCGGCAACGAAACGTTGTGTTTTCGGGCTGAACATACGATCGTCTTCAGCCAGCAGATACCACGACGGTATCGTCCTCCATGCTGGCGTCTTTATCGCTTCGCCAAGACACTTCATCGCTATCGGGCGTTGCGTCACCGTCATGATTGCGGTTTGCTCTGTCGTGGCTCGGTGGGCGACCGCATTCTTCATTCCTTCCTCCGACATCCATAAAAGACCATGACTGTCGGGCTCCAGATGGGGAGCTTTCTCGTGTGGAGGCTCTCGGAAGAACAAGTCCCCCACGGTTTCTCCCTCGTCTGGGGGCATGGCTGCCACATAGGCCAGGCCTCGGACACGGTCGTCACTTTCGAGTGCGGTGATCACCGCGCCGGAGTAAGAGTGAGAGGCAAGAAGGATTGGCCCCGCGCCCGCCCTTTCCAGAGCTACTTTCAAAGCAGCCACATCTTCGGACAGCGACGTCATTGGAATCTGGGCAGCGATCACCTTAATGCCCGCCTCAAGTAGTGGGCCGATCACGGCAGACCACGAGGATGCGTCCGCCCATGCGGCATGCACCAGAACAATCGTTGCATTAGAAGAGTTTGTTTCCATAATTGACCTTTCGCTGAGTCAAAACTTATGTGGTGGCCACTATCCGGAGGCTGAAAAGATCGGCACCTGAGTGCATCTCATATCGCCAGGTTGCACTCGGCCCGCTTGCTGGGCTGGTATTCAGCATAAGGACGGCGTTAAATCAATAAAAGCGAGAAGTTCTAACGTGATCGGTGAGAGTATTTAAACTATGGTGTTGAACAATCTCAGCCTGGACAGCCTTCGAACGTTAGTAATCACGCAAGACCTGGGTGGTTTTGGCCGCGCTTCGGAGCGCCTCGGGCGCACACCATCTGCCATCAGTCTGCAGATGAAGCGCCTTCAAGAGGAGATAGGAGTACCGCTCTTTCGGAAGCAAGGCCGCAAGACCCTTCTCACCGAACAAGGAGAGATTGCTCTCCGATATGCCCGGAAGGTGCTGGAACTGAATGATGAAATGATCGATACTCTGCGCGGATCGTCACTTTCAGGTGCCGTCCGAATCGGATTCGCGCAAGATTTCGCGGTCAACGTTTTGCCTCTGGTGATCGCGCGCTTCGGTGCGCTCTACCCGCTTGTAAAGCTCGAAGTGACGGTAGACCGTGGCCAGGTACTTATTCAAGCGATCGACTCCGGGGACCTCGATCTTGCATTGACGTTAGGCGGCTCACAGAAGAAGACAGCGCAGCTGTTGAGCGATCTGCCGTTGTACTGGGTAGCGAGCCCAGGTTTCAGGGATCGTGCACAGCAGCCGTTACCACTTGCTCTCTTCAACCCACCGTGCCAATGTCAGACGCGGGGGCTGGAAGCACTGGAAGATGCCGGACGCCCTTGGCGTGTAGCAATGACGAGCCCCAGCCTGACGGGGTTGTGGGCCGCTGTCAGTGCGGGACTGGGACTGACCACACGAACTGAACTTAGCCTGCCCGCAGACGTGCGGACCATCGACCTGGGCCTCCCCCCACTAGGAAACATACCCGTCGTCCTTCATCGCAGACGCAACCTCCGGGCTCTGAACGCGATGCGGTTCGCGGAAATCACAGAGGAGTTGGCAGGTAACTATGTCTCTTCCACACCGTCGCGACTGTTGACCGCCAAGCGGGCATAGCTTCCGCTTGATTACCATTCATCCCAACTCCGGCACTGGAAGGTAGGGTTCCAGAGTCAACTATTGCTCAGCCGGAAGCGAAGATGTATCCCTTGGGTGCTCTCGACGGAATCCTCATGTTGCCCTCGAAGGTAATCCTGGTGAAGGATCACCTCTGGACTTCCGTGTTCCTGCAGATGCTTCCTCCAGGCCGCAGCAGGCCCGATCGCCCTACTGAGTTGTGTTCTGCTACTACCTACCCTGGCATGGTCATCTCCGGTCCGCTTATCGATGCAAGGTTCATTGAGTTCACGTGAACATGGTCGTGCGGAACCCGTCTGACCGCAGCAGGAAATTCGTGACAAATACTCACTAACCAATTCAATATTTGGAACTTTTATTTGTGCTTGCTCGGAACTACGTTATTGAATGGCCGTCCCAATGGGGCACGCCATCGACAAGGAGTTCTCATGGCATACCCGATATTGCAAGCAAAGTCGCACCTGACCCACTATCGTACGGCGACCGTCAACAGCCGCAAGGTCTTCTATCGCGAGGCCGGCGACCCAAGCTCTCCCACAATTGTCCTATTGCATGGACTTCCGACCAGCAGCCAGATGTTTCGCGAGCTGATTCCCGCTCTCGCCGACCAGTTTCACCTGATCGCTCCCGATTACATTGGCTTTGGGCATTCTGACGCCCCATCGGGCAAGGATTTCGAGTACACCTTCGATAATCTTGCAGCACATGTGCGTGGGCTGCTCGATCAACTCGGTCTCACCTCGTACATTCTCTACATGCAGGATTACGGTGGCCCGGTCGGTTTCCGACTCTTCGCCGAAAAACCAGAGCAGGTGAGTGGCTTCATCATCCAGAACGCGAACGCCTACATCGACGGCGTAGGAGAGGCGCCCAAGAAGGTGCTGCTGCCGCTGTGGGAGAAGCGCACGCCTGAGACGGAGAAGCCCGCGCGCGAGTTTGTCAGTTTGGAAGGCACGAAGTTCCATTGGCTGGTTGGCGCAAAGGATCCCGAGGCTATCAATCCGGACAACTGGGTGCTCGATCAAACACTGCTCGACCGGCCTGGGGTGCAGGACTACCAAGTTGACCTGCTAGAGGACTACAAATCCAACATCGCACTCTATCCTGAGTGGCAGGCTGCTTTCCGCGCGCACAAGCCCCGGACATTGATTGCCTGGGGAAAGAAGGACCCTTTCTTCGTGCCGCCCGGAGCGGAGGCATACCTGCGGGATCTTCCAAAAGCCAAGCTTGTTTGGCTGGATGCAGGGCATTTTGTTCTGGACGAGAATGTGCAAACTGTGGCGGACGAAATCAAAGCTGTCTTCGGTCGCTGACAATCTCGCGCTCCCATTTCTCAGCGCAAGTTGAGAGTAATTAACTGCGTGATGCTGAATACACCATCGCGCAGCATCGCTGTCGTATGCGGGTTGCGAAAGGGATGTATGCAACGCTTCAAAGACAAACGTGTACTCGTGACGGGCTCCGGAAGGGGGATCGGTGCGGCTATCGCGCGCCGATTTGCACTCGAAGGCGCCCGCGTTTATCTCACGGCCCGTAGCCATGAAGAGCTTTCCTCTACATGCGACGAGCTGCGATCGTTAACCTCCGAAGTTGAATTTGCTTCTCTCGACCTGACTCAGCCTGATGCCGCTACGAAGCTCGCCGCTTATGTGGAGCAATTGTGGGGCGGTCTCGACATTCTCGTCACCAATGCAGGCGCTGCGCCCCAAGGTGGTTTTCTGGAGCTGAAGGACGAGGACTGGGCAACAGGGTTTGGGTTGAAGCTGTTCGCAAACCTCCGAGTCATCAAGAACACCTGGCCAATGTTAAAGGCTGCAAAAGGCCATCTGGTGATGATCGGCGGGGGCACGGCGCGAACACCGGAACGCCCCCTCTCACTGATATCGGCGGTGAACGGCAGTATCGCGGCTCTGTCCAAGTCGGTTGCTGAACAGGGACTTGAGGATTGCATTCATGTCAACCTGGTCCAGCCGGGGACGATCCAGACCTCACGCCGCAGGAGCCTGATGGAAAAGCTTGCCGCACAAGAAGGCATCGACTATGCCGCGTATCTTATTGACTCTACCCGGCGTTTGAAAATCTCTCGTCTCGGCGAACCAGGAGATGTTGCGGAGCTCGTCGCGTTTTTAGCGACAGAAGAAGCGCGATGGATTCACGGATCCATCATCGATGTCGATGGTGGACAGAACAAGGGCGTTTGAACCGCAAGGCTCCTCCATCCTGCGGCGGTGTTGGTGAGCTTCAGGCCTTTACTAAGAGATGGGCGAACGCGCGGATCGCTAAGAGTCCAGGCGAGTGTGCCCGGATGTTCAGGATGACAACCGGCGGTTTCGGTTATCGAGTGCTATTGGCAAGTCTGATGATCGCGACGGGCTCGGGGCTTTGGAGGGACAGGATACCTATTTCCATCAACTGTCTCATCTACGGTAATAGGTATCCTGTCGCCGCATTTCCCCACTCGACAACGTTCGGCGGGCATTCCTGGCGAGGTCCCGCTCTCGACTGTCTACACCAGACCCGTACCGCCCAATCACTTCGGCACGACGAGAGCGCCGTTCGTGATAAGTTTGGAATCCACTATGGCGATCTCGACCCGGCGGTTGGCAGCACGCGCCTGTTCGCTGTCGCCCGGAACGCGAGGGTCGGATTTGCCAAAGCCCTTGGCGCTCGTGATTGTCGTCGCGGGAATTCCGGTCTGCACCAAAAAGTCGCGAACAGCTTCGGCGCGACGCTGTGAGAGTTGCAAGTTGTACGTCTGCGTACCGATGTCGTCCGTATATCCGTAGACAGCAATCGAATGTCCCTTAAGCGTCATCAGGATCCCGGCGATGCGATTAAGGATGTCGCGATATTCCGGTTTAATGGTTGCCTTATCAAAGTCGAAGCGAATCGACTTGCTATCCAGCGTCATCACCAGGCCCATGGCGGTGCGATGCGTTTCTGCGATTTCCCCGAGCGCCTGTTGCAGTTGTGCAAGTTCCTCTTCTCGCTCTTGCCGATATTTCTCAGCCTGCTGTGTGGCTTCATCTGCCTTTTGCTGCTCGGCGGCGGCCTGCTGCCGCGCAAGTTGCGCCTGCGCCTCCGAGTTCGATTGATACTGCTTCGCCAAGTCGCGCTGTTGAGCGGCTGCCTGCGCGTTCGCAGCCGCTTGCGAAGCCTGCTGAGCCAAGGTCTGCGATTGCTCCTGTGCGCGCTCGATCAGCCGGCTGAAACCTTCCGTCTGCTGGCTGAGCCGTGCCACCTCGCGCTCCAGGCGACGGACTGTGGTTAGATAAACAAACCCAAGAACCAAGCTAAGCGCGATTGCGATCACTCCCAGAGCTAGCGCTAGCTTCCCGTGAGACTTGGCAGGCGCATCCCCAAGTCCACGCTCGTCCGGCTGCAGCGGCTGGCCTGAAGTATCCATCATTAGGAATCTTAGCGTGGAGTTCTGGATTGAGGCAAAACGAGACAGACCCGCAGGCGTTTTGTCGCAGAGGGACCTTGCGCCTGGAGCCTCCGCTCCAGATCAGCATCGCGATCAGCCATCATTGCCTTGGACCAGTCCTGAATGCAGCCGGTGTTCTTCGGGTTTCCACTTTTCACTATTCCGTTCGCAGAGTCCGCATCGGGTCGGTGCGCGTCGCGCGAGATGCCGGAATATACATGGCGATCAGGGAGACCGCAGCAAGCAGGACCGCGGAGATCCCAAACACAGCGGAATCAAACCGGTGGAATGGAAGCGGAGACCTGGCCAGCAATCGGTTAAGCAGCAACATGCCCGGTTCGGCTAATGCAATTCCGCTGATCAATCCAATTGCGATACTCTTGACCGCCCGCCAAAGAACCAGTCGGAAGATCTCCGCTCGACTCGCGCCCAGCACCATTTTGATCCCGAACTCACGAGTCCGCTGATTCACTGCGAATGACAAAACACAGTAGACACCCACGACGGCCATCACCAATGCGATCGAGGCCACAACCAAAACGATCCGCGCCGCCGTAGTCATACTCTCAGCCTGATCCTCGAGCGACTCCCAAATTGTCTGTGGCGCAATCGCCTGCACCGGATCCAGGCTCTTAACTGTCTTTCGTATGGCATCCTCGAGGGGTTTCGCGCTTCCTACGAAGCGCACGTAGAGGTTTCCGCCGACGGCGGATGGACCGCGAAGCGTGTAGAGACGCGGCCCGTCGAGACGGCCGAATCGCTCTGAACGGGTATCCGCCGCTACACCCACAACCGTCAGGTAGCGATCGTCGGGCATAACAACTTTTTGGCCGATCGGATCGTTCCCGGGCCAGAAGTCGTTTGCGAACGCCCGCGAAACCACTGCCACCGGCGCTGTACCGCTCGAAGTTGTATCACTGGAGAGAAAAAGGCGTCCTCTCAGCACGCCAATGCCGAATGAGGAAAAGAAACGATCTGACACCTCGTCGACGGAGGCAGGCCGCCCGGTTCCCTTGGTCTGACGCGGCAGACGAATTTCGTCGGGAGGAGATTGATCGAATGGTTGAAGGCTCGCATACGCAAGGGACTGTACACCGGGCAGCGCAAGGATTTTGGTTTCGAGTGCCCGATAGAAGACCTGAGCCTTCGCCCGATTGTTTTCAGACGTGTTTACACGGAGGGGTACGGTAAGCGTCTGATGGATCTCAAACCCGGGATTCACGCCCCTAATGAGACCGGGCATCCGGCCGAAGATGACCGCTGCGCACACGAGTACAAAGCCGAGAGCAATCTGTGTAACGATGAGGCCGCTGGTAGTACGGGAGCGGACGGTAGCGGCAGCCTCACGTCCCTTGAGCGCGGTCAGGAGATCGAGTTTCCAGGCAGCGCGAATCGGCATCAGCGACGACAATATGGTTGCAGCCGCCATGAGAATCGCCAGATAGGCGAAGACGCGCCAATCGGGATTGAGGCGCACAGAAAATTAGATTGACCCTGCGCCATGATGTTCAGGATGATTAGCGGCAAGCGGTAAGCGAGCACCATGCTGAGAGCTCCACCAATGCAAACGGTAAGCAGGCTCTCCATCAGCAGCATGCCTGCGAGCCGCGATCGGCTCACACCCAACGCCAGGCGAATTGCGATTTCGCCCCTGCGTGCAATTGCGCGCGAAAGAAAAAGCGTGGCTACATTGCTGCAGGCGAGCAGGAGAACGAGCGCCAGCGGCCCCAGCATCAGCATCATCCCCAGCGCTGCCAGCTCATGAATGGCAGGGTTTTCGATCTCCGATCCGTCGGTAACGGCGAGAAAGGTTTTGCGATTGAAAGCAAAAACTTTCCGCTGCACATAGGCCCTATCCTGCTGGCTCATGATAGCCGTCAATTCGGCCTGTGCATCGGTTCGAGTAAATCCGGGAAGCAACCGTCCGGTCATGTTAAGCCATGGCTTGTCAGGGCTGTCGAGTAGATCGCCGGAATGATCAAGTTGAGGCGCCAACGTATAGGGAAGAAAGATCCCGGCAAGCAGCAGATTTGCCGCGTCAGAAGGTACAACACCGATTACAGTCACGGGTACGCCATTGAGGTAGATGGCCTTGCCTACGATTCGCGGATCGGCGTTAAATTGGCTTTTCCACAGCGTCTCGCTCAGTACGGCGACTGACGCTCCCGCCCCGCGATTGCACTCGTCCGAGGCAAAGAACCGACCAAGGCGCGGATGATCAATTCCGAGAACGTGGAAGTAGTTGCAGGTTGTCAGCAGTGTGCCGATGTACCTGTTTCCGTGTTCAAGAAATGTGGGATATTGTCGCCATGCCGCCACCTCACGGAGGGTGTGAGAACGGCTGCGAATGGCATCGAAGTCTTCGGTCGTAAAGGAAGCGTTCTTGTCAGATCCTGCAAACCAGCCGGTGTAGCGGGGACAAATCTGAACGAAACTCGCCGGGTCAACACGGGTTGGAACCCTGAGAAACAACGCATTCACAATCGCGAACACGCCAGTGTTCAGCCCAATTCCTAAGGCCAGGGCAAGCACGGCGACACTCGAAAGCAAGGGCGCACGCTGCGCCGAGCGAAGCGCGCGACGGAAGTCCTGCCACAGACGCTCCATCGTCGCCCAGCCCCAAGTTTCGTGGGTTTGTTCGCGAACCGCGACAAAGTTCCCAAAAGTCCTTAGCGCGGCAAGGCGCGCTTCCTCTTGGCCCATCCCACGGGACCGATTCTCCGTGGTCTGTCGTTCGATGTGGTCCCGCAGCTCTTCATCGAGATCCTCATCCTGGCGGTGGCGGACGAGCAGCGAACGCAGACGCAACGGAATCGTGTACAGCCAGTTCTCGAGCCGCACCTCACACCTCCGTCAACCGTAATACGCCAGAAATTGCTGCGGAGATACGTTCCCAGCTCGCTGCTTCCTCTTCGAGGTGCCGTCTACCCAACCGTGTGAGCGAGTAAAACTTCGCCCTGCGGTTGTTCTCGCTTGGCTTCCACTCTGCCTTAACCCAGCCCTGCTGTTCCAGCTTGTGCAGGGCCGGATAAAGCGATCCGTCGCTCACCTGCAGCACGTCACCAGAAACCTGTTTCAATCTCTGGCTAAGAGCCCACCCGTGGAGCGGCTGGAGGGCAAGAATCTTCAGAACCAGCAGATCCAAAGTGCCCTGGACGAGATCCGTAGGCTTAGTCATAAGCTCTCCTCACGGTTACCGAGAGAGGATAGCCCAACTTCCCTCGGTAAGCAAGTGGAGCAACCGAGATTCTTGCCCTGAGTTGACGGCAATAGTCCAATGCGCTCACCGAACTCGGTGTCGTCTGTTATGAGTTGCAGTCGGATGGTCACCGATCCCGGCAATACACCCGTCCTGACGTAACTTCCGAAAGGCGTTGACAGACAAATGGAGGTCACTGGGTTGTCGTCACTGGGTTGTCTCGCGAAACGGTCTCGCGAAAGGGGACTACACTTTCCCTCGGGATAGCAATCATAGGAGCACGGGAGTTCCGCAAGAGCGAAAGGAGAATACTCTTGGATCGCAGAGAATTTATAAGCAAATCTGCTGTTCTCGGAGCGTCTGCCGTTCTCACTCGGTATGCGCGTATATATTCGTCGCCAATATCTATGGCGCCGGCCTCTGCGTGCGAGTCGTCAGTGAAGGGTTCGCGCACGGTATAAATACGGCCTCCCGGTCGCATGCGTGCTTCCAGGATCTGCACGTCATGGCCGCCCAGAAGAAGTTCGTAGGCAGCCACTAGCCCAGCTATCCCAGCGCCCACGATCAAGACTTTCTGAGGAATTACCGCAGCAGATATTTGGCGCACAGCATCAGATAGAGTCCGATCACGTAATTCTTGCTATCCCTTTTTCAGTACTGCGAAAGGTGGAGATGCGTGGCTCCTTCTCCACACTCAAGCGTAAAGCCATCTCTGCGCTGCGCTATGAGTCCATCACTGGTGTCTACCTGGAGTCCAAGCGAAGATTCTGGAGCGAGCAGGGCGTCGCAGGAAGCGCATTCACGGATCTACCGATCGGCACTATTCAGGAGATCGCCGGCACTCAGAACAGTTCCAGCGGCATCCTGGTGTCAATGACGGAGAGGAATATGGCGCGAAAGCTCCAGTCGATGGACAAGGATGAACGGATTCGTTGGACGCTGGGATATTTTGACAAAGTACATCCGGGCTTCGCTACAAACTACAAGAGCGGTGGATCCATCGCCTGGGATGAGGAGCCGTGGTCGCTTGGCGCCTGGGCTTACTATGCCCCTGGCGAAATGAAAGATTTGTTCCCGCACGTCGCCCGAGCGGAAGGTCGAATCCATTTTGCCGGAGAACACACCGCGACTGATATGACTCTGGAGTCAGCGGCACAATCGGGCCATCGCGCTGCGGCGGAGATCGCTCATATTCGCGCGATTTGAGCCGTCATGTTGACGCTGCCTGCTGAGCCGGGTCATCGGTAAGTTCCCTCACCAGGAGAGCCGCATCGGGCAACCTGCCGGGACCCCCTTTTCTTATACGGATTACAGTGTCGCGTATTCTGCCTTAGCTTTCCGAAGTAGAGGAATGTCGGTGTCGGCGTCTTTCCACAGGGCAAGAAAATCCTGGTAAGCAATCTTGGCCCTGGCTTTATCTCCCGACTGCACGTAGGCTCTCCCCAACTGCAAGCGTGCCAAGGTCTGAACAGGATCGCTGACCACAGCTCCGCGGTGATCAAGAATTTTCTGGAATTCCACGGCAGCTTTGGCACCCTGCCTCGCCGCCAAATAGGCTTGCCCGCGCACGTAGATCGGATAGAGGGCGCCAAAAAACCCATTGACGGCAGAACGCGGTTGGCCCAGCTCGTTGGGTGTTGCGGTTTGCAGCAGGTCCCGCGCCTTGAGACTGTCGCCATGGTTCAGTGCAACCAGCGCACTGACTGTCGGCAGGTAGTTGAAGCGGACGGCTGTATCTTCGGGAAAATTCCGTTGCAGGTCATTCGCGAGTATGAGCGCCTGGGTCGATTCGCCGGAGAGGGCGAGTGCAACCGCCGCACCATACTGCACCTCGCGGTTCCTGGCCAGCTCAAGTGCGGTCCTGGCATTCTGCTTTGCCGCCTTTGCGTTCCCGAAAAAGGCTTCCCACAATGCGGCCCGGACTTCGAAGAGAGCTGCTCTTTCCTGATGACCTGCTTCCTGGGCGAAGTCCACCGCATGCTGTGACATCTTCCTGGCTTCAGTCAGGTGACCCGAATTTGCAAGAACAAACGCTTTCCGATCCGAGATCCAGTCTGCCGTTCCAGATTTTCCCTGGGCCAGGGTCAATTGTCGCTCCATCTCCGCTTTGTCATCCTTCAAAAATGCAATATCGAAACGCATGATCGCGAGGAACGGGTCTTCTATGTTCCGCTCAGACGCTCTCCGCAGGGCTTCTTCGGATTCAGCCACGCGGTTGAGATATATACCGGCATAACCCCGTTGCACATACCCAATGGCCGCGTTCGGGCTAAGTTGGATCACTTTTTCCGCCTCTTCGACCGCTTGTTGGTATCTGCCAGTCGCCGTATAAATGAAGCCCGACAACATGGCGTGCGGAATAAAGGCGTGAGGATAGGCCTGCGCCCATGCCTCGCAGGTTTTCTGTGCTTTTTCCTGGTTTCCTGTCGCCCGCCCATCATAATAGGCGGCAATGAAGAAGCGCTCACTATCGCTGGCGCGGTCCCGCAACCGATAGGCCTGGCTGATGTTCTCAGTGGCCAGCGCCGATTCCCCGGTGGTGCCGTACATAAGCCCGAGCGACGCATAGGCCATGGCGAACTTAGGATCGATCTCAATGGCCTGTTTGAAAAAGGGCATCGACGCTTCCGCACCCTTAGGGAGGTGAACCTTCCAGCCGGTGCTGTAAGCCTTGAGGGCTTCGAGTGAAGGTGTTGTGGCTTCGGCCAGTGGAGTGTCGTACTTCTGCAACGTCGCCAGGGATTCGCCCACGCGGATGCGAAATCTTGTGGCAATTTCGGTCAGCGCGTTCAGCACGCCTTCTTTTCTTGCGGACTGAGCCTGTTCCTCAGCGAGAATGTTTCCGCTGTAGCAGTCAATTGCGCGTAGTCCCACGACGTACTGGCTCCCCAGGCTGGAAATCGAACCTTGCAGCACGGCGGCGCTGGCAGTGCGCTCACAGATTTGCCGGGCAATCTCGGGGGTAAGCCGTGCGGCGGCCGGCTGCCCCATCCATTGAAGCGCTTGTTGAACCCGATCGTCAGAGAGCAGGGTCAGTGCCGGCGACTGTTCGAGCTGTACCGCCAGCCCTTGCCGGAGCGTCCCTTCAAACACCGGGTCGCCCGTGGTGTTTGCGAAATCGGCAATCAATACAGAACTCTTCCCGCCAAGGAGCACGGGGTGGCGGCGATGAAGCAAGAAAACCGCGCCCACGGTCAGCACGGCCAAAAGGGTAAGCACGGCGCCGATGGGCAAGATGTATTTTGATTTTCCTTCGAGCACGATACTTTCCGGAAGAGCCGGCAAGGATACACCCGGAATGCTGGGCGCTGGTTCCACCACCGTCTCCATGCGAGAACGGCTTGCAATCACGACGTCGTCGCCATCCTGCGTGACCGTGCGTACCTGTTCTGCGAAACGATAGCCTCTGCCGGGCAGGGTCACGATGTAACGCCGATCTTCCGGAGTATCTCCCAGGGCTTTTCGCAGCATGAATATGTTCTGACTCAGATTGGCTTCTTCGACGAAAGCGTCCGGCCATAGGGCTTTCATCAGCTCATCCTTGGAAACCAACTCCCGACAGCGTTGGACCAGGATCAGCAGCGTTTCAAAGACCTTAGGCGAGATGGCCACGGGATGGCCTTCGCGCAGCAAAACCTGCTTCTCCGGGTCAAGCCGAAAGGGTCCAAACTCGTAGAGGACTCCAGGTTCTGTAACCATGTGTAACCCTGCGTAGAACGCGGCGCCTTTCCCAGAAGCTATCAGGAGGAAGGTACTCCCACCGGAATTTCACTGCAATCCATCCCGGGATGGCCTTCGAACACCCCCTCAGAGCAGCTCATCGAACGGCGATAAAAATCCGGCGCGCCGCCACGGTTGAGCGCTAAGTAGTGTCCTTTCTTCAAAAAAGCGGCCATGAGAGTTTTTGAGAAATTTTGAGGCGCGTTTTGAGGACTTTCGATCAACGGTCGCCGCACGATGCGTTTATTGGAAACGGTATGCAGCAAGGAACGACCGGATGGAGCGAGCCGTGCCAGGCAAAACAACCAGGATCACGGTAGAGACCGAGACGTTAGTCATCGTCCGTCATGCGAAGGCAGCCAAGTCCTGGTGCCCAGCTTGTCGCGCGGAAGTAGACGTGGTCACAGTCGACAGCGACAGCGTTATCGAACCAGCAACCGCTGCCCAGATCCGAGAGCGGTTGGCCACTGGCAAGCTGCACCTTTCGCAGCCGGCGAATGGCCCAATCCAGATCTGCGTGAGCTCCCTATTGCAGTGCTTTGGGTAAGAGAAACCAAATCGTTTGCCGTTTCCATGAGAAACACCAGATGGATCGAGGAGAAAAAACATGAAGCTGAGTTGTGTTGGATTCAAGGCATTTCGTATCGCATATTTCGGGCTGCCCATCGCGTTGTTGGCGGGGTCGGCCTCGGCACAGGGACAGTCAGCCATGCAGGCAGGGCAAGCAGCGCCTGTTCGCTATTCCGTAATTGATCTGGGCGAAGTTGGCAACCCACCGGCGCAGCCCTACTTTATCCGGAACAATGGTTTGATCAGCGGAGCGGCCGCCATCCCCGGGGGCGCCCTGCATGCAGCCCTCTGGTTCGAGGGAGCCAAATTTGATATCGGCACCAATGGGCTGGGAGGACCGAACAATGCCGCGTTTGGTGTCAATCACTTCGGGCAGGCTGTGGGAGAAGCTGAGACGTCGCTGACCGATGCCGAAGACTTTTGCGGCTTCAACGCCTATGGGTTTCGCTCATCCACTGCATGCGTGCCTTTCGTGTGGCAGGACGGTGTGATGAGCAAGCTCGCGACGCTGGGTGGTGAGAATGGGGTCGCCAATATGATTAACAATCGAGGCGAAGTGGCCGGCCTGGCTGAGACTGCCATGAAAGATCCGGCCGCTGGCTGCCCCGTCCATCGCTTTGAACCGGTGGTGTGGGCTAACGGGAAAATATTCGTGCTGCCTACTTTTCCAGGGGACTCGGACGGAGTTGCCGCGGCTCTCAACGATCGGGGTCAGGTTGCCGGAGCATCCGGGACGTGCTCTCCCTTCAATCCAAATAGCGGGCTTTATCTCACGGAGAATCACGCCATGGTCTGGGAAAACGGAAAGGGGACAGATCTGGGCGACCTCGGTCCGAACGGTTTGCCTGGCGCCGGGAACCACGCCTGTGCCATCAACAACCAGGGTGTGGCCGTCGGTCACGTAACCTCCAAGGCGAGCACGGTTGCCTTCCTCTGGACCAGGGAAAAGGGCATGAAAGGCCTGGGCACGCTAACGGGGGACCTGGCGAGCTTCGCTCTTGGTATCAACGATGAAGGCCAGGTGGTCGGTCAATCGATAAGCCCGGACTTTAGTACAGTGCGGGCCTTTCTCTGGCAAAATGGCAGCATGATTGATATCAATACCCTGGTTACTTCGAACCCGGCGAAGTTGTATCTGCTGTCCGGGGTATCGATCAATTCCCGTAAAGGAATTACGGGCCTGGCCGTCGACGGGGCCGGCGTACTTCACGGCTATCTCGCGATTCCAAAGCGTGACTAAAACCAGCAAGGGGACTTGCCTTTGAATCACATTAAGACTCTGAAATGGAGGTGACAGACGGGACGCCAATATGGTGACGACGGGATGTTTACCTTGTTTCCGAGCCGGCAAAAGCGTTTGACGGTTACTCAAACGATCAGGTGAACGTCCCGTCCGCCACTTGCGGACAGATATAGCGAGCCGGTGCGGATGGTTGTATGCGCTTCGGAACCTCTTAGCTTCGCGAGCCGTGTACGAGCTGGGAAGGAGAACAAGATTGAAAACACGATTATTGATTGCCTGTTGTTCATTGTGTATTTGCTTTGGTTCAGTATTCGCGGATTCACAAACATCCCCATTTCGATTCCTGCAAAAGCCTGGACCGTATCCGGTAGGGTTGAAGGTCGTCGATCAGTATGATCACTCCCGCGCCTACCCCGCTTTCTTCAAGAACCCATCAAAGTCCTCTGCAGGCGATGATGCCCGTCCCCTGCAAACGCTGATCTGGTATCCGTCGCTGAGAAGTACGGGCAAGCCGATGACGGTTGGCGACTATACCCAGCTGGCCGACACGGAGATCCGCTTCGACGCGCCCCATCCTGAACAGAATCGATGGCGTTCGCTGTTGAAGACTTCGTCCGAGATTTCTTTGTGGGCGTTGCGGGATGCGAAGCCAGCAAAAGGGCATTATCCGATTCTGATTTACGCGACCAGCGATTCTTCCGTTTCATGGGAGAACGCCGATCTGTGCGAGTATCTTGCCAGCCATGGCTACGTCGTTCTTGCGAGCCCTTCGATGGGCGTGCGGACGCGCGACATGACGGACGACCTGGATGGAATCAACGCGCAGGCAGGCGACATCTCGTTTCTCATCACGTATGCCAAGTCGCTTCCTGATACGGATTTATCCCACGTCGCCGTGGTGAGCTGGAGTTGGGGTGGAGTTTCGAGCCTCTTTGCGGCAGCACGAGACCACCGCATCGAGGCCCTGGTATCCATGGACGGCAGCATGCGCTATTACCCGGGCCTGGTGAAAATGGCTGGGGACGTTCATCCGGAGCGGATGACCTTACCGCTTCTTTTCTTCACCCAGGGCGATCCGAACCTGCTTGAAGATATTGCCAGAAATCATGAAGGCCCCCCTGCATACATCGTGGGCCCAAACGTTCTGAACGCCTGGAAACATGGCGATCTCCTCACCGTGAATATGCTGGGGATGGCACACGCGGAATTCAGTTCGATGTTTCAGCGCAGAGAGAGTGCGCAGCGCTTTGCGGAAAACCAGGTAGCCGATTACGGACGAGACGACGCCAACACGAACTTTGCCTGGGTGGTGCTCTATACGCTGAAGTTCCTCGATGCCTATTTGAAGCACGACGCTTCGGCGAAAGCGTTTCTTGAAAAGGCCCCGGCAGAAAATGGCGTTCCCAAGCACTTTATGGGCATAACGTATCGTCCCGCCCAGCTAATATCTCTTCCGGAAGTTAGATGAGCCCGCGCATACAAACGGTGCAGCGCCGGTTTTCGTGATGACTGCGATCCACGCCCTGACGTTACACCGGTTTTGGAGTAACTTCGGTTGGACGGTGATAGGTACCAGAAACCCCAATATCTCCATAGCGGAGCACACCGGTGTTATTTCATTGCGATACCGTGGGGACGCGCTGGCCCCGTTTTGAAGGCTGTGTTGAAGTCCAGATTGAACCGCTTGTCCTCGGTGAGGGTATCGTGTGTGACTTTGAGGACGTGGACTTTATGGTCGCCCTCAAAATGAATGACGCCCGCATCATCTTCATTGAGGAAATAGTCGGTCACCACCAGGCGGCTATCGTCGCCGTTCAGCACGATATTATGCGGTCCAGCATTTGGCCCAAAGCTGACAACAGATTTCTGCTCAGGATGGAAGCGGTCGCGAACATCCAACATCACCACTTGCCCCGCCATGAACGTGCCCACGATCAGCCGGTCGCCGCATTGCGGTACCGCCATGATCTGGGGCATTCCGCCGGGTTCGGGTGTGTCGACATGGGGCCTCACAGCAGAGAGATTAAAAACCGGCGTGCCTGTATCGCGCTCGGGATTGATCAGATAGATGTAACCATCGAACATGCCCGCTGTATACCCGTAGCCATGGGGATCATGAGGAAGCATCTTCACGTCCATCGTGCCCTGCGCAGGATCGCCGCCTGGTGTAAACAGGTCCACCGTTTTCGTAATCTTGCGCTCGCGGTAATTCCAGATGCGCACGGAACCCCGCAGGACCACTCCCATCGAACCCATCAGTGTGCTGCTCGGCAGGATGAAGTCCGAAGTCATCATCAAATTCAGATCCGGCCGTGCGGAGATGCCGTGGGGATTAAACCCGTCGATCGGTGGCGTGGTGGGCCATTCTTCAAAGAGCGATACGGCGCCAAAGTGGTCTGCGACGAAATGCATCTTGCCGTCGAATTCTGCGATGCGACCCGGCGCCATGCCCGTGGACGAGCCCATTTGGCTAATGAGAAAGCCGCCGTTTTCAAGGGGCAGAAAGTCGTCCGTCATGCTCGATTTGACGGCCTTGGTTGAAAACATAAACCGCGGTTTCTTCGCGTCGCTTACGTCAAAGAAAAAAATTCCATTCTGATTTTTGAGCAGGCTGAGCAGTCCGCCGCATCCCAGGATGGTCTTGTTCGAATTCAAGTGGCAGTGGTGCGGTTCGTTGCCGATATTACCCGGGGGCGGCAGTGGTACGACGTTAATGACTTGTCCATATTTGGGAGACTGTTCGTCGAAATCGATCACGGCAAGAAAATCCGGCGCAACATGCGCCTCGTCCTGCGCCCAGATATAGAGGACCTTCTCCGTACCCTGGGCACGATGATCTTGCCATCGATCAGAGTCGCTATCAACGCCAGTTTGCGCGAGCGCGAGGGCCGTTGTTCCGAGAACCAAAGCAGCAGCGCAAAACAACTTAGCGGCGATTGCAGCGATTCCACCTGTCTTCGTCATAGAGAACATCCTCGTGTACAGAGAGTCAAATATCCGACCCAATTCAGGCAGGCCGGTGCAGGTTCAGGCAGGCCGGTGCAGGCATGTTGACCTGCTCACTCCATCTAGTGGGGGATAGCGGAACGAGCGCACGATAATTACTTGCGTCATGCGTCGGCAACAAAACTCTGGAGGATCATCGCGCAGAAGGCAATGGTATCGGCATCAAATCGAGCGCAAATCGGTGTAACCGTCGTATAACAGCGCAAGTGGCTGATTTTATTGATATTATGGTCGCTATCGAGGCTTGGTTGACTGCCTCGTGCAGGGAGCAACCCGGACTTCGTGGCAAAGATATACCAATTTGGGCCCTTTGCGTTGGACATGGCAGGCTATGAATTCCGCAAACGCGATCGGCGAATACGCCTTTCTCCGTCGGCAATGGAACTACTGCATCTGCTGGTGGACCGGAGCGGCGAACTGGTGACGCGGGAGGAGATTGCTGCACGGCTCTGGAATGAGCCCTGGAGCGTCGACGTAACCCATGGGATCAATACAGCGATCAATCGGCTACGGACAGTGCTGGGCGACGATCCCGCTTCGCCTATTTACATTGAGACAGTCGTCAGCAAAGGCTATCGTTTCGTAGCCAAGGTAACTGCTCTCGACGACCCGCGGGAGGACGTTTCTGCACCCCCTTTGCGGAGCAGGGTGTTGGACGAGCCGGTTGCGGAAGATCGTTTGCACGATGCGGCACCCTCAACGGCTGTAGTCTCAGGCACTCTTGCCGCGCTGGAACCTGAGACGGGTGGGGCCGGAAACGCACAACTGGAAGCGGGCACTTCGCTCCTAAGGCCTGACGCGCCCTTAAGAGCCGGCACCTGGCGATTTGGGCGCGGGGCGGCGATCCTCATGGCGCTCGGTTTGCTGGCTGCAGGGGGAGGCGCTGCCCTCTGGCTAAGGCCCTGGAAATCGATGCCTGCTTCCGCAGCCGTTCCCCACAAGATGCTGTTTACACTGGCGACCTTCAACGATGGTGACAACAGGATTACGGCCGCGGCAATTTCTCACCAGGGAGGAACCGTCGCCTACAGCGACCACCTGGGCGTTTCCGTCCGCTCGATCGATGCCGGCTTAGACCGTCTCTTGCCCTCCCCCGCTTCGTTCCGAGTAGACCGCATTACCTGGTATCCGGAGGACACTCAGCTATTGGTCAGTGGAGTAGAGACGGCCGGCGAGAAGTCTCAGGTCTGGGTCGTGTCTCTACGAGCGGAAGCGCCACACCTTCTGCTTGAGGATGCGGGACAAGCAGTTGTATCCAGCGATGGGTCGAAACTGGCCTTCACCCGGCACGGCGACGCGGAAGTATGGGTTGCCGGCATCCACGGGGAAAACCAACGCAGACTGGTCGCCGGGGCGGAGGGAGATACCATTTCCTCTCTCCTATGGTCTCCGCGGGAAGACAGACTGGTGTACGTGCGGCGGCGGACAGCCGCGCATCTTCCAGAAGAAAACTCACCTTTGGGAGAATTGCAAAGCCAGTTTCAGTGGGACTACGAATCGGTCAATAGCTCAACCGGTGTTCTGCTGGCCGCGGAGAGGAACACCCGATTCGATTCGGCTTACCTGCTCGCAGATGGGCGCATGGTCTATCCCCAGAACAACTACGCACAAGAACACTCGGTCGCACGTTTATCGATGGTCAGGACCGACTTGAATACCGGCCGGTTCCTAAGCAATCCGCTGCCTTTATTCGACGTGAATGGTGACAGAGCATTTAGCTTGTCTGCATCCGACGACGGACAACAGGTGGGCATGGTGGTAGAACGGCGTTCCCCGGAAGTCTTCGTCGGTGAGCTTCAGCAGCCGGGACCGACGCTCGCGGGCACGCACCGGCTCACCGCGCACGCCTCGGACGCCTATCCTCACGGCTGGACGCCGGACGGGAGCGCGGTTGTCTATGAGTCCAACGAGTCTGGAAGGTATGCGATTTTCAAGCGAAGACTGGATGCCTCGGCGCCAGAGATGTTGGCGCGGCTACCCGATGACAGCGTACTGCCGGAAGTTACGCCCGATGGCAAATGGGTGCTCTTCGCTCAGTTCCCAGCGCCGAGAGTCCATGCCAACGCGATCTTTCGTGTTCCTTTGAACGGGGGAAAACCGGAACAGGTCTCCACCGGAGGGGCCTTCGACGAGTTCGATTGCCCGGTATCGAACCGTGGCACGTGCGTGCTGCGAGAGACCATTGCAAAGCAATTCGTGTACTATGCCTTCGACCCGGTGATGGGCCGAGGCAAAGAACTGGGCCGCACCGACTGGATGCCAAACGTTCTGGGCGACTGGGGAATTTCCCCGGACAGTTCCATGGTCGCTCTCGCCAATCACGATCCGGGCCGGCCGGGTATCCGCGTCGTGACCCTTTCCCCAACGAAGTCCGCGATCACGGACATCCCGCTTCCTGGACATGGGATCATCCTCAAACCAACCTGGTCGCCCGATGCACGCGGCTTCTTCGTGGAATCAAAGACCGATATCGGATACTCCCTGCTATACGTCGACCGCGCCGGCAATGCCAGAGTTATCAGAGAAACTCAGAATCCTGTTTGGGGCGTGCCGGCGCGGGATGGAAGGAAACTCGCCTTTGTCGATCAGTCTGCAAGTAAAAATGTCTGGATAAGTTCAACGCCCTGAACCCAACCCTGGCCCGAATCGGGGCCGCGTTGCGGGCGGGATCACGGGCTACTCGGCGAGATTAAGAGCTCGGGTGACGGCTCAACCCGCTCAATGCTTCCAAGCTAAATGGAGTGACCTGGGTTGTGGACCGTCACTGGATGTGGACCTAACTTGTCTGGTGACTTCCCAATGTGTATAGCAAACCGTTGGACCGCTTGCAGATAGGCTCGAGTGGTGCCGTCGGAATAGTTGCGGCGCTGGAGCTCTTCCAGCATCCTTTTGCGTAAATGGGTCACAGGAACCTCCTTCCTTGTGACCCAACCTTACCTCAGCTACCGCCGCCGGCTACGCCGCGCTCAGGCAGTGTCCGCCGCGCCAGCGGCTTCGTTCAAGCCGGTATTTCGTACACTTGGCTGCCCATGGATTTGGATCTGGACCAGCATCGCCAGATTTCCGGATAGCCCTTACTCGGTCAAGTGGATGAGATAGCTGGTAAACATGAGCCGACTTGAACGAAGCCGCTGCGGCGGCGGACGCGTTCGCGTGCTGCTGAGCCGACATTTGCGGCTGCCCCGGTAGTTTGGTTCGCAGAGGAGGATTCTCTGTGAACCAACTACGTCAGCTCATGCTTGAGGAGTTGCAACGCCGCAACTTCGCCGATACAACCATCCGCACCTACCTGCACGGTGTTGCGCACTTCAGCCGGTACTTTCGGCGTCCGCCCGATCAGCTTGGCCCTGAAGATATTCGCAAGTACCAGGCGATGCTGTTCACCAAGTTGAAGTACAGTCCGAACACAGTCATCCTGCGGCTGGCATCGCTACGTTTCTTCTACATCCACGTGTTGAAGCGTGGCTGGAGCATCGCCGAGACGCCCTATCCGAAGAAGGTGCGTCACCTTCCGGGGGTTCTCAGCCAGGAAGAAGTCGCGCGACTGATTGAGTCCGCAGACACACCTTTTCATCGCATCCTGCTGATGACGATGTATGCCACCGGCGCACGCCGCGCAGAAACGGCTCACCTGAAGGTCAGTGACATCGACAGCAAGCGGATGGTGGTTCATATCCGAGAGGGCAAGGGCGGCAAGGACCGCGATGTCATGCTCAGCCCGAAGCTGCTGGAGGAACTTCGCATCTACTGGCGAGGTCTCCGGCGCAAGCCGAAGGAGTGGCTATTTCCCGGCAACCGCTGGCACACGGCAAGTTATCCCGTCACCACCAAGGTTCTCTGGACTGCCTGCCAGATCGCTGCTGAACGTGCGGGCCTTGAGCATAGGCGCATCCATCCGCACACTCTGCGTCATTGCTTCGCCACACATCTTCTTGAAGCCGGCGCCGACCTGCGCACCATTCAGATCCTGCTCGGCCATCGAGACCTCGAAGTAACTACGGTCTACCTGCATCTATCCCAACGGCATCTGAGTGCGACCGCCAGCCCGCTCGATGCCCTTATGTTCTCTTCACAGGGAGGAAGCAAGCACCGTTGAACAACCGGCCTCTCGTGGAGATGGCCGACATTGTTCGCTGTGCTGGACAGGCGTTTATCGAACGCAGTCGTAAGTGGATCAACTGGCAACACCAGAAGGTGTTGCTAGCCATTACACGCTGTCGCACTGCCGCCCGGGGCGGACATCGCGACCGCTGCACCGGCTGCGGACATACGACCAGGATCTCCTACAACTCGTGCAGAAACAGGCACTGCACACGGTGCCAGGGCAACGCGCGCCGACGCTGGCTCAAGGCGCGCGAACGCGAACTTCTGCCCACTCGCTACGTACATGCCGTCTTCACGCTGCCGCGGGAACTGGCTCCGCTCGCATTGCAGAACAAGCGGCTCATCTACAACCTGCTCTTCCACGCCAGTGCAGAGACTCTGCTTGAAGTCGCCCGCAATCCACGGCATCTCGGTGCCGAGATCGGTTTCTTCAGCGTGCTCCATAGTTGGAATCAACGCTTGCAGTTTCATCCCCACATCCACTGCGTCGTTGCCGCTGGCGGCATCACCCCGGACCACTCAGGCTGGATCTCCGCCCGGCGTTCCTTCTTCCTTCCCGTCGGAGTGCTCAGCCGTGTCTTCCGCGGCAAGTTCGTCGCCGGACTTCGCAACGCCTTCCAACGAGGTGAGCTACAGTTCCACGGAAGCCTGCTGGCTCTTGCCCAACCACACGCCTTCAGCGCGTGGCTGCGAGTACTGTTCCGCCACGACTGGGTCGTCTACTCCAAGCCGCCCTTCGGCGGACCGGAACATGTGCTGCGTTATCTCGGCGCCTATACTCATCGCGTCGCCATTTCCAACAGCAGGCTGGTTGCTCTCTCCGAAGGCAACGTCACCTTCCGATGGCGCGATTCCGCCCACGGCAACAAGAAACGGCTCATGGCTCTGGCAGTCGATGAGTTCCTGCGCCGCTTCCTGCTCCATCTGCTGCCACCTGGCTTCGTGCGCATCCGCAACTTCGGATTCCTTGCCAACCGCAACCGCGCTACTCTGTTGCCGCTGTGCTTTCGACTCCTCGGCAACTCAGAGCACATGGCTGCTCCGCCAGCATCACCATCCACCGTCCAGACTGACCCACTCTGGAGCTGCCCAGTCTGCGGTGGAAGCATGCATGTCGTCGAACGGCTCTCCGCCGCGCAACTCCTGCTTCGCTCGCCACCTCAACCAGACCGATGCGCCGCATGAAGCTCCATCCACATCCTCGACCTCTGCCCGTGCTTCGGCGCACACGCCGATCCCTTGTCTCTTCCGGCCAAAACCCCTTGGGTGACAGCCTCTCCAGCGTCCACAAAAGGCCTCGGCGAACCACCATGCTGCTCCATCCGGCCCTTCAGTCATCCGACGCTGCCCCACTCGGCCGGTGCCTGATCCCTCTGCCCCTGTTCAGACCGATTCAAAGTACATAGGCTTCCCGGAGGGCGGCTTCCTTCAAGTCGCTGTATCAGAAGCGCCCCCTCTAAGACCGCGCAGCCGCGCACTGTTACCTGACGGGGCGCTCCAGATACAGCACTAAGACTTGTCAATACCGAATCATTTAGTCGCGCTCACTGTGCAGTTGGCCAACTTGTAGTGCCAGACTTCGTGGTGGCTCTCGCGATTGATCGAGACTTGTTCGGGTAATTGAAATCCGCCAACGTTTTGATACGTGTAGGTGAGGATTATCCGATTGCCTGGCCTGTAATCTCCGTCCTCGCCCAGCCTGTTGGAAGTCAAGAGAAAGCCCTGCGGGCCAGGGCGGAAGTCTGTTTCCCGTCGGTCGGAGGCAGATCCCTTTGCTGCTTCGCTCAGGAGGCTCATGTTAAGCGCGAACATCATCTCAACATCAAACGTCTGGACTTTGAATTCAAGCTTGTAGCCCAACGCGGATGGCTCGATGTGAACGGTTGTGCTCTCCGGCGGAAGCATCGCGTTATTGCTGGCACCCAACCAAGTGTTTAAGCTGAACTGCACTGCATGTTCAAGAAGACCCTCTGCCATGCCTCCATGGGGGAGCTTGCGTTCTTCGTCCTCCGTCATTCCGGATGACACTGCAGCGTTCTGTCGAGTGACAGTGACGCGAGTGTTGATGGGCTGAATGAGTTTAGCAATCTCCTCGTCCGTTCCTTCGTCGCCGAGGCGTACGGCCTCAGTAAAGTGTTGTTTCCAGCTGAACTCTACGGCACAACTGAAGGATTCGAGGTTTCTCTCAAACGGAGCGTCATATTTCGCACGGGCCTGCTTTAGGAACGTCGCATCATTGATGGCTGTCTGTGCGTTGCAAAATGCTGCACAAAGGCTAAACGCCAACATCGAGTAGAAGAATCGCATGACGCATCGTAATTCATTACTCCCCGGGCAACGCCCTTGGCGTCCTTGGGCGTACAGTCTGCTTTCTGGAAAATGACTTTCTCGCTCAACTGTTGAGAACGGCGGGATAACCACTCACCGTGCCCGGCTGGTTCGAGTTCCGTGCGGATCGTCACCAATCCCTAAGTGAGCTGGTCTTGGAGCAACTTCGTAGTAGGAAGTGACACGGCCAGAACCCGTGGCCGTGCGCTACCACTTGCCATTGGGGATGTTGCCACTCTTGTCGCGCTGTCATGCGGGTGAGGCCGAGACTCGTTCGGCTGGAATGGGCCTCAGTCTGACAGCTCGTTGAACCCTCGCCCGCTCAGGATCATCGGCACGCACTTGTCAGTCCGCGCTACTTTGGTTTTTGCCTGCTTAGCGCTTGAGATGTGGAAGATGTATGACTTCCTCCGACCCGGCGTGAGCGCTTCGAATGCCACCTTAAGAACGGCGTTGTCATCCAGCCTGATCTGCAACTCCTCAGGGATTACGTACTCTGAAGGTTTCTTGAGTGCGACGTTTTTCCCGGACTCCTCCAATGCGATGGCTTCGTAGAGGTAGTCTCTCAGGGTCGTCTGCAGGGCCGTGATCTCTCTGAGCGAGGTGAACTTAATCCATCGCCCGGCCTGCGTATGCTCTCCGATCCTTTCGAGGATGCGCTTCGGGTCCTTGAGTAGCGCGCCTTTGAAGAACGAGAGAGCGCACGACTCCTTGAGTGGGATGACAATGACCACGTTCTTCTTCAGGAAGGTGAAGCACGGTTTGCCCCACTTGAGTTCTTCGGTCAGATAGCAATCGAGCGCGATTCTGCGCAGCCTGGCCGTTTCTTTCTGCCACTTCTTCGCGTAGGGAACTTGCATCGTTTCAGCCTCGTCTTTGACCCATCCAACATGAATAACACAGCTGTTAGGAACCCCTCGGGGCGGTTGGTTTCCAATCCGGACATTACTCCCGTTTTGGGGTAACTTCCGGTAAGTGGTTATCCGGCTGGAACGCGGAAGTCGAATACCGGTCGCTCGATGGTGATTTACCACCATTGACTTTGAAAAGCCGGGGGGAGTGACCAGAGCTGAGTTTTAGTGCGACCATCAGTTGAAGTGACAGACGGGAGTTCACCTAAGTCCGTTGAGTACAGAGGCGGTGGTCGTCCCGTCTGGTCCCCCAGGTTTTCCGTTAAGGCTGCGGCCCGCCGTCCCCGCCGCGCAGCGGGGTGGGTGTCAGCTTGACGAGCGTGCCTGTCGCGCCGGGGAAGTACATGCTGCCCCGGTAGCCAGGCTGCACCGCGGTGCCCTGCGTCATCGCCGGGAGACGTTGAGAGACAGCAAGCAGCCGGCCGGTACTCGCGTCGCGCCACACCACTCTATCCGTGGTATTCATGCCGGGGATCTCGGCGCCGGGAATGTCGGTGCCCACCCAGACGCGGTGCTCCTTCGGGCCGATCAGGGTCGCCCACTCGGTGGTGGTCTGCGTTTTCTTCCAGACGGTTTCGATGCCCGAGTCGCAGATACGGAACGCGGCCACCTTGCGGGCGAGCGTCTCCACACCATAGAAAAGGCCATTCTCGGGATCAGCTTCGAGCGACATATCGTCCCAACTGACGGCGGGCAGCATGCCCGGGGACGCTTTGGCGAATGCGACCGCCAGTTCGGGGGCCACGGGGTCTTCCTTGAACGGCTGCCGCGAAAAGTACTTCGACGCGTCGCCCTGGTTGATAGCGAACGTTGTCATGGCGCCGGTCGCAGGGACGGTGTTGGTGTTCCCGACGATCCAGTCGTTCATCACGATGAGTGAGCCACCCGGCTCCTGGCCGTCATTGCTGACCGCCGGCGGGGTCCATGAAGTGTCCGGGGTGAATATGCCGTGGCTTACCGAGTAGCGCACAGGGAGCGCCGTATTCTCAAGGAGGTAGACATAGTCAACGCCGTGGTAGCGGGTGATGGTCGGTCGAGCCGGAGCCGGGAGCCGGCAGCTCATAGACTTGAATGGTTTGCATGGTGTGCGGGTTGATGGAGATCAGGTTCGACCGCGGCACGTTCCCGCTATTCGCGCACATTAGCAGCGCGGAGCCCCCGTCCAGATCGCACCCCGCCACCCGGTACACCGACTTCACGACGATGGTTCCGTCCGGCAGCGCGTTGATGCCGTTGTATGACGTGTTGGCTGAATCGTCCGTGAGGGTACTGTCGTATTCCGCCGGCAGGGTGGGGTAGTTGTTGCGCATGTACACCATCGTCGGGAGCGGGAGCGCGTCGATGACGTGCCCGTCTTCCGGATGAACCTTGTACAGGTAATAGCCCGAGACGACGTAGATCATGCCGTCGCTCTCGATCGCCATCCCACCCGGGTAATCCCACTCCTTCGCATCCTGAGTGTTCCGTAGCTGGGTGTACCACTTGGTCTCGAGCGTCCTGGGATCGATCTTGGCCACGAAGGGGCCGATGGAGTTCTGGACATCGCCGTAACTGCCGCCCTGGATATACGCTTCGCGCTCGTTGAGGTACGCCATGTTGTAGCCGGAGGGATAGGCGCCATCGGGGGAGCGGACCACCGCTACCTTGTTCGGCCCATCCAGGGATCCGCGGAACTCCGCCTGAGAGAACACGTGCGAGCGCGCTGAGGTGTAGTGCTCGAACGCCTGCAGCGATGGGTACCAGGGCGCATTGTTGTCCTGTCCCTGGAAAGCCGCCGCGGCCACCGCCGAGAAGATGGCTATGACGGAAACCGCCCCCAGGCACATCAGGGGAGCGCGGGCTTTTTTGAAAAGGTTGAGCAGAGCCTCGGCGTAGTGAGCGTCCCAGGCACAGTTGCAGCGTCTTATTACTTCGAGGAGCTTCATGGTTCTTATACCTGCCAAGTGAGATGAGATTTAAAAAATGGCCCGTGCGTGCCCTCACGCAGAATGAAACGCAGGAAGATCGTTAGTACCGAAGACGGCCAGTCGCGCCCGAGGACAGGGGTGCACAGGAGGAGACGGATCCCGTACAGAAGGCCTCCGTACACCCAGTCCGGCATCAGCTCTCTAACCATGGTCTTAGTTCGTCGCTTTCTTCGACATAGTTTTAAAAATCTCGTCGGCAAGGCGCTTGGCATCCGCGTTCAGGGTTTGCTTTCTCTCCGCGGCTGCATGGGTAGCCACGCCGACCACACTGAGCGGAGGCAACGCCTTCGATCCTTTGGCAGTCGCATCGAACTCCTTGAAAGCGACCAGGGCATCCTCAGTTTTCAACTGGACCACGACGTGAGCGGCCAGGTGGCTCGCTCCCAGGTTCATGCCCGCCATACGCTTGACAGCGTTCCCCGGATCGATCGTCGTCAGACAACCGGCTAACACCAGCGTCCCGGTGGCCAGTTCGTCTCCCGGCTGACCGATGCGTGCATCCATCTTCTTAGCCAGTTTCTTTTGCAGCTCGGCGCTGATGGTGTCAATCAGCTTCTGAGAATCGGTGGCTGCCAGGTTATTTCCGGGCGCCTTAGGACAAGCATCTCCAGACGCTCCGGGCGTGGCAGCAACGTTATTTGCTACAGCAAAAGGGAGGATCAGGGCTTGTGTTGGCTTGGACTGCGCCGCGGTCGCATCCGCAGCAGTGGCTTGACTGTAGGCAACGACGTTCGCCAGCGCCAGGCTGAACACGAAGGTCGAGAGAGTGAGTTTCATAACTTACCTCCTGAAATGGTTTCGATTTATGGAAACCTTGTAATCGCCTATTACTGTTGAGCCGCAGCCTGAAGAGCCTTCAGGTCTTGCTGGATCTGCTCTGAATCTGCCGCCAGGAACTTGCCGCTGGAAACTTTCTTGCTGATATCCATGCCTGCCGCTCTGCCTGCACTCCGGTCGGACGTTTCGCCTTTTGCGCGCAAGTTGGCGTTGGTTACCAGCTGACTGGCATCCGCACTGATTTGCGACTTTTCGTCGGCGCTCAGAGTGGATGCGGGGACCGCCTTGGCGATATCTACCTGCAGTTTGTCGGCCGCTGCCACCATGGGATTGCTCTGCGCCATAGCCATGACGCTGCAAGTAACAAGCGTGAATGCGAGAAGATAGCCTCTCATTGTTTTCACCTCTTTGGTTGGATTTTGTGTTGCATGTGATCAAGGGAACACTGCCCGCGTCCCCGGCAGACGCAAATCCGCCAAACGCGGATTTTCCGCATCAAGCGCGGGTAACATGCGGCGGCGTTCCCATACGATGGGACATGCTCTTTCTGGTGAAGCCATGGACATTCGACCCTGGGCAGCTTTCCGGGTTCCGTCCGACGGCGGGTGTGCTGGTGCTGGTGACCGTCGCCTTTTTCGTGGGGCTGATTGTTGCGGTGCGCCTGGCGAGGTTTCTCTGGGTACTGCATCGTCACACTGCCGTTCCGAGAGGCATGGTGTGGATGTGCGCCGGGTTGATCGTCCTCAACATTTGCCGCGCGATCCGTCTCGGCACCGTCTGGAGAGACACTCTCGTCCAATCGGTCATCGCTTCTTTGCCTGGAATCATTGGACTGGTCATCCTGCTGTGGGTTCCGGTCTATCTCTTTCAGGGTCTCGAGCAGCTTTCCCGGTCGCACACGTATCGCCGTTGGGGAAGAGTTGCAGCGGGCGTAGCCGCGGTGTTTTCTGTTTTCATCCTCGGCTCGCTGCTCATGGGACGGCACGCGGTGGATCTTTACGTAGTATTAGCCGCCTTCCTTACCGAGTTCCTGCTGGCTCTCGCGGTCCTGCTCAAATTGCGGCAACCCGGAGTGCTCGCGCGCAGCCAGATTTTGTTCGTCCTCTTTACCGCCAGTGGCCTGGCTCTGCTCGCTTGTCCTGCCGTGTTGGTCATTTTTTCTGAGTTTGCAGACGTGCCGGTCTTCCTCATGCGGGCGCTCGTCGAGGCCGGCATGATGCTGATCATTCTGGGAGCTTTTTTCGTCTTCTCAAGCCTTCGTTTTGCTGACGTGTTGCTCAAAGACGTCCTGCACATATATTGGTGGGGCGTTCTTCTGCTTCTTACGTGGTTTGGCCTCCAGGAAATCCTCCAGCTTCCCTACAACACAGGAACGATCCCTGCAGCCGAGCGAGGCTTGCTTGCCGTTGGATTTCTTCTTTTTTCTATGGCGCTGGTTCCCTGGGGTGAGCGGTTGCTCGATCGGGCTGTCTCGCGATGGTTATTCGATCAACCAGATTACGGCCGCTTGGTTGCGGACCTTTGGGATAATTTGCAAAAGAGCGACGAGCAGACAATATGGTTTTCCGACGTGGTGGCTACTCTCTCTGGTGGCTCCGGTTTTGCTGCGGCCAAAATCGTGAAGCTACGCAGCGGTTCCCCCGAAGCAACTGCCTTTGCCGCGCACACGAGGGAGGCGATTTTTCCGCAGGCCGGCGATCCACTTCGTTCGTTGACAGAGCCGCCGGCCCAACTGCTGCTCCCTCTGCGCGTTCATGGAGAAGCGATCTACGCATTGGCCGTCGCGAGGGATCCGGTCCAGGGATCGATTTTGCGCAGCGAATTTGAGTTCTTGCGCCGCATCGTACGCCAACTGGAAGGCAGGCTCGAAGTTGCCCGGCTGGCCAACATCCGCCGCGAGCGTGAACAGCATGAAGAACGGTTGCGCGCTCAGCTTACCGAAGCCGAGCTGCGCGCGTTACGGGCCCAGGTGCAACCCCACTTCCTGTTCAACTCGCTCAACACGATTGCCCATTTGACCATCGCCGCGCCCGAGCTGGCGGAGCGCATGACGACCATGCTAGCTAGTATCTTTCGCTACGTGCTCACCAGCGCGGAAGATACGTTGGTTCCCCTGGAGCAGGAGGTACGATTTATCGAGGACTATCTGGCCATCGAAAAAATGCGATTTGGGCGCCGCCTGACCACGGAGATTCTCGTCGATGGGCCGTCGAGGGCGATGCTGATACCCCCGCTTCTTTTGCAGCCGCTGATCGAAAACGCACTCCTTCACGGCCTCGCTCCGAAAATCGAAGGAGGCTTGCTGCGTCTCACCACGCGGTGGGAACGGCAACAATTCTGCATTCAAGTCGAGGACACGGGGGTTGGATTAGAGGCTTCCTCGGTGAAGACGTCCATGGGCGCCCACGTCGGTCTCGCCAACATCCGCAGGCGTCTGGAATGCCATTACGGATCCACTGCCACGTTATCCATCGCAGCGCGCGAGGAGGGCGGTGTGTGCGCGTGCGTTCAAATTCCCGTTCAAATTTCTACCAGGGAGAATTGATAAAGGGGGTCCCATGCGAGTCCTGCTCATTGATGACGAATTGGCCGCAAGAGAGCGCCTTAGAAGGCTCTTGCGCAGCCACCCGGAGGTGGAAGTGGCCGGCGAGGCCGAGCATGGCCTGGCTGGTTTGCAGCAGATCGAGCTGTTGCGGCCGGATGTCATTTTTCTCGATATTCAAATGCCTGGACTCGACGGCTTTCAGATGCTGCGGGAACTGCCCGATCCAGAGACGACACCGTTGGTCATTTTCGCGACCAGCTTTGAGCAGCATGCGCTCCAGGCCTTTAAGGAAAACGCACTTGCCTATTTGCTCAAGCCCATCGAGGAGAATCTCCTCAATCTTGCTTTAAAACGGGCGGAGCGGCTGCTTGCCTCGGCGCCCGATCTCCACGAGGAAATGGAGAAGACGCGGCGGGCAGCATCCGCGGCCCCGCCGCTCAGTAGTGTCGTTGGGCACAAGCAGAACAACTGCTTCCTGCTCAAGCCCGAAGATATTTTCTGGTTTTCCGTTGCCGACGGTATTGTCAGGGCACGCACCCTTACCGATAGCTATTGGTTGAATCACCCCATTGGCCACCTTGAAGACTCCCTGGCCCAATCGGCCCCGCGACACAACTTTTTTCGCGCGCGACGCGACTCGCTGGTGAATCTCAATCATGTCCGGGTGATTCGCCCTTATGACCGTAGCACCTTCGTGCTGGTGATGGCCGACACGCAAAATACCGAGATTGTGGTCAGTGAACGCCAGGCGAAGCTTCTCCGCGAGCGTCTTCCCGGACTATAAGCTGCTGCCGTGCCTCTCGAGCCTCGGACAGAGTTGAACAGGATCAGCCGCAGCAGCAGCATTGACGTTTTACCTAAGCTTCGGGATGCGTGTAAGGCGCTCGATATTCCCGGCGCAACAGTGCGTTTGCCTCGGAATCTCCGGTCACGAGCTGCTTCTCTGGATCCCACGCCAGGCTTCGGCCCAGCTGCATTGAGTTGTTCGCCAAAATGCACGACGCGGTTGAAATGTAGCCCTGCTCGATGTCAGAAACCGGACGGCTACGCGCGTCGATCGAGGCAAGAAAGTTCTGCATATGATGCCGGATGGCGGGCGCGACGTGTTTCTCGAGGTCCTTTTCCGTCTTGTCCTCAGGGTATTGTTCCAACTCGTAAGTAACGTCTTTATGAACAGGCTGTCCGCCGCCGAGGGGAATAAAGTCATATCCCATTACGCTCGCCTTGAGCGTTCCTTTGTCGCCGTAGAATGTTGCGCCCCAGGGATACTTTGGATCCGCGGCCTCGCCCCAACTGCGGTGCTGCCACACGACGCGAAGATCCTGGAAATCGAAGGTGGCTGTCTGGGTATCGGAAATGTTGGCCTTGCTCTTCTTATCGACAAAGATTCCACCGGTGGAATCAATCTTGGTGGGCCAGCCCAATCCGAGCATCCACCGTGTCATATCAAACATGTGTACGCACATGTCACCCACAATGCCATTCCCATACTCCATGAACGCGCGCCAGCCGCGGGGGTGAACCAGGCTGTTATACGGTCGCATGGGAGCAGGCCCAGTCCAGGCATCGTAATCGAGATTCGCAGGCGGCGCGGTATCAGGGGGATTTGCCGTCGCGCGCATGTGGTAGTAGCAGTAGATCTCGACCAGCGCGATCTTCCCGAGCTTACCCTGGTCGATGAAGCGCTCTTTTGCCTCGACCAGGTGAGGCGTGCTACGGCGTTGCAGACCAACCTGGACAACGCGATTGTTTTGGCGGGCAGCGGCCAGCATGGCCTTGCCTTCCACAACGTCGCGGCTAATCGGTTTCTGAACCCAGATGTCCACGCCAGACTTTGCGGCTTCAATCATGATCAGCGCATGCCAGTGGTCGGGCGGTGCAATCAGCACCAGGTCCAGATCCTTTTCGGCAAGCATCTTTCGATAGTCCGAGTAGGTGCGAGGCCTTTTCCTGGAACGCTGCCGGGTGGCGGCCATGTCGGCGGCGTTCGAGAGCATCTGCGAATCGACGTCGCATAAAGAGACGATCTCGACCGGCGATACCTGCACCAGCCGGAACAGATCCGACTTGCCATACCATCCACAACCGATCAAACCAACTCGCCGACGTTTGTCGCGATCATATTCTTGCGCGGGGGCGAGGGCGGCCGCAGCCAACCCGAAGGCAGTGGTGTGGAGGAATTCACGTCGATTCATAGGTTAACCGGCAAAGCGAAATCAGTGTCTCAGTATATTCTTTCGTATCCATCATGACTGACGAAATATGGTGACGGGGTCACTTGGCTTTCGTGACTTGTTTTCCGAGCCTAAACGGACAACGAGCGCCCCTGACGTGTTTCAGTATGCCCTTGCGGATGATCTAGGATTTCCAACTTACGGCATGTTTTTCTACAACGTCTTTTCGTATTCGCCCGCGCCACTACCTAAGAGGATTTACCTCACAACCGCCTCAGCTTGGCGGACTGCTCCGGCATGAGCCTCAGGTAGACGCCTTCTCGACCGGTCTCTATCGCGTCTTCCACCGTCTGCCGGCTCTCCAGCATCCGTGGCCTAATCAAATCGCGCATTTGACGTTCACCAAGGAGATCGAGACGATCTCGCAAACCCGTGAGAAGGTTAAGGAGATGCGGGATGTGTACGGCGCTTTGACAGGGTCACAATCTGACGTGCAGCAGTTCCTCGATTCCTTGCCGCAACGATTGGACGACGTGTGCAGGCAGCTCGACATTCGATCGCGCCCACTCGATGAGGTTCTCGGCAGCCGGAGGAATCAAGCGATTCCAATCATCTCGCGTCTTCTTGTAGTCGTTTTCCTCAGCCACGGGCTCTCGGTTCAGGCAGAGAATCCAGGTTTCTATATTGCGTTTCGGAACGAGTCGTGCAATCTGCTCTGCATTCGGGTCAATAGCACTTATTTGCTGCACTGCAAGCGCGTCCGCCAACTGTCTGAGCCGATCCTCGACGGTTCCGGTGTCTGCGTCGATGACTACAATCAGAGCCGTCTGCGCCTTAGCCTGCCGTTTCCTCAAGGCTCTCACTTCGCCGGGGTAGCTCTGACGAACGCGCTGTTCCCCCGAGCCTTCCCATCGGTATGGCGGGCTAAAGCGTAATTGGTGAAAACTCAGTCCTTTCCCATGTAAGTAGCGCCGAATAAGCATCTGATGACGTTGGTCTTCGACAAGAACGATGACCTGAGATGGACTACTCACCCTCCCACCCTCGAGCAATCAATTCCGACGGTTGAAGAGACTCCGAATCGGCTTGGAACTTTACGGTGCGTACGTGACCGTTTTCTTCACGGAAAAAGCGCAATCCATAATCAACAGCCCATTGATTGAGAAGCTCTGGATGGTGAGAGATAAGAATCAGCTGTCCTTTATGATCTTCTACGGCTTGCTCGGCTGCCAGTAGCCATGGCTGAATCTCGCGAATGGAAACGAAGTTATCGGGCTCGTCCAGGAAGACCGTGGACCCCTTGGCGATAACAAAGCGCAAAATCATGTAAAGGGCAAGCAGGCACCTCTGGCCCTCCGAGAGTTCTTCAATTGAATAGGTCGATCTCTTCTTTGTGGGAGTTGCGAAATCGGCCCGAAGTCTCAGTACTCCATCCTCATCCGTTGAAAATCTGAGGGCCTGTAGCCCATCCATGGCCTCCTCAAGGGACTTTACAAACAAGATGTTCTCCGAAGGGTATGTTCCCAGCAGATGCCTGTACCATCCTGCCAGGTTGTCGAGTTCGAAGTCGGGCTGTTGCTCCTCGCTGTCGGTAATCTCATCCATCGTTCCGGGGTAGGCATCTATACGGAAACAATGAACCGAGTTCTTCATCCATTCCACGAAACGACGGACGTGCGAGTTGCTCAACTGTGCCAGCTGTAACGCGGACTTAGTGGTCTCGAACGGCAAAGCGGCTGTTTCCTTGCGTTCATCGAGGAAAAAATGTATCTGCCCGCTCTCGAGCTTGAACACGGGCGTGCCAGAAACCGTCAAGCTTTCCGAATTGACCGACAGCTGCTTCGTCTTCGTAGCAAATCGAATCTCTAGCCGGTAAACAAATTTGCTGCCATCTAAGAAAGCTTCGACTTCCACCACCTGAAGGGGCTTATCCTGCCAACGGGTTCGCGTGGATTGCGTGAATCGATTTTCTCCGCCTTCTACAAATTCCTTTACGTACCGTATAGCCTCGAGAAGCGACGACTTCCCACTGCCATTAGCGCCAAGAAGCAGTTGCTTCCGTTTGGGTAGGTACTCGAAGTTGACAAAGCTCCGAAAGTTGTCGATGTAGACGCGGGTGAGCATGGATACTGATTATACGGACGTCGATCTTACCACGAAGTCATGGTTATCTTATCCTCCGCGTCGAGGGCATGGCTATTTATAATCAATGACTTGAGAGGGATAGAGGAGCGAAACGTTGAGGCTATTTTCCCATCTGGGCAACCAGATCCCATGCGCAGGGGGTATCAGGATCAGCCGGAACTGGTACTGAGAGGAAAGAGAGGGGCAGGCTGATCCTCGCCTCAGCAGTGCCGTGAAGCGAAGGTCAATATCTGACCGGGCCGAGGTAGCGGTCAAACCAATTGAGGACAGCTTTGACAAGTTCGGGCCGCCGCTGGGTGACGTCGTGCGGAGTGTCAAGCACCACGTGGCGCTTGTCCGCAGGCGGTGTCGCCAGCATGGCGAAGAGAGGGTTCTGCGCTCTTTCGAGGGAAAAGCTGTAATCGTAACGGCCATTGACCATGAGCACCGGAATTTTCAGGCGGGACGCAAAGTCTGCCCCATCGCTCCCCGGCTCGGGAGGATTGAGGAAAAACCCTCCGTCCAGAAATACGGCGGTTTTGAGACGGTTCTGCAACAGGGTCGAGAAAACTATGCCTTTGGCGGAACCCATGCTCACGCCAAGATAAGCGAGCCTGCCGCTGTCAATATCAGGGCGCGTGGCCAGGTAGTCGAGAGTACGCGCCGCATCCTTATACTGCATGATGTCGAGTTCACGGCCCAAATGGCCTCCAACCTGGTCGAAGTTCACCTGGCGCTCGTAGGTGCCCTGGTAAATGGGATAGACGACAGCTCGTCCGCTTTGCACGATGTAATCAAAAAATTGCAGGTCTCCAAGCTTTCGGCTGTCTTTAAGGTCCAGTACGCGTGCACTGGGGAAGAACAGAATCGTTTGATAAGGCGGCCGCACCTTTTTGGGCAGAAACACGTAGGCAAACATCCTCTGCCCGCCATAGCCTGCGTCGAAAGAGACTTTTTCTTCCCGCCAATCCGGCCGGTCTGCGACTACACCTTCCAGCTTCGCGTTGAGAGGCAGGTGGGGATAGGCATAGAGCAAGGTATAGGCGCGGAATACGTCGTCGGACACAGTTTTGAATTTGGAAAAGTCGCGGGCAATCGGCTGGATGGGTGCGGTCGCTGCCTGGGGCAAAGAACCAATGTCTTTTACGCAACGGAAACCGTTGGTGGGCGAGCGATCGAACGGCGAGAGCGCCTCAGGGGTGGTGGACAAGTAGGATTGCGAGTTCCAGGCGCCCCCGAGGATGAAGCGAATGGTGTCACCCCCGGCGTTGGCCACCCACTCGCGCACATTACCGATCATGTCGTAGGTTCCGTAGGGCCCGAGGCCCTGGTACTTGCCCACTGGGGCGAAGGCGCTGGTATTGATATTGCTCAATTGAGCCGCTTCCGCCGCAACCTCGGAGGGCGCCGACTCAAACCATTGCGAGAGGACCGGAAGCCGCTTGCCGGCGTATGCGGCGTAAGCGGAGGCTTCAAACCAACTGACCCCTGCTACAGGGAAATCCGCCTGGCCCTCGGGATAGTGCCCTCCCACCCAGGAGGAAGGTCCGGGGCGTCCGCTGGTGTCCCGAAATCCGGCGACGCCTTCGCTCCATGGCAGTTGCCGTCCGTCCTTCAGAAACGGCTCGGACCAATATTCTTTTTTTTCGTAACCGCCGCTGTCTACAAACTTTTGATAGTCGCGGTTGGTCACCTCGTCGCGGTCAAAGTAAAACGAGGGCAATTTGTAGGCGCCATACCAACCGATGAAGTCGACAAACTTCAGGAACGACGCTCCACGAACGAAGACGGTGCCCGGCGGAGATTGGCTGGCCTCACGCAGCGGAAAGCTCATGGTCTCCGCTGTGCGCGGGGCGACGACCATTTCTCCGACGGCTGCCTTCGACACCCTCCAACGAAAATAGCCTTTAGGGATGCGGATGTGGTTCAGGGGAGCCGTGCCGAGGCTGTGCCAGGGAGCGTTCGGGGTCAGGTAATCCTGTATTTCAACGTCCGCACCTGGAGGATCCGTGAGGATGGAGGTCTGGATCGAGCTTTCGTCGGCCAGCTGCTGGAGCTGTGCATCCTGCGGCAGATACTGCTGTGCCTTTTCGAGCAGCAGAAAGGCGGCGAGGGTTTTGTTCTCTTTGGCCAGGGCAGCGACCCGGGGTATCGCTTCTTCATGCGCCCAGCGCCTTCTGGAGGCTCGATGGTAGAACAGCGCGCCGGCAAAGGCGACGACCAGAATAGCAACGATCACTGTGACCAGGACAGCGCGCGACTGGGCGAGGACGGGAGGAGCGGTTGGCTTCTCAAGGACAGAGAGCAACTCCGCGGCGTCGCGCATCACCTCAGAAGCCGCCTGGTAGCGGCGTGCGGGATCCTTCTCCAGCGCGTGGGAAACAATTCGTTCCGCCATGGGCGGCGCATCGGGCCGCAGAGTTTTCAGCGGAGACGGCGGTTCGTCGGTAATGGCGCGCAGAATTCCCATGCTGCTCTCCGCCTGAAACGGCGCAGAGCCAGTGAGCAGCTCGTAATAAAGAATGCCCAGGTTCCAGAGGTCGGTCCGCGTGTCCAGTTCTTTTTCCTGCACCTGCTCGGGGGACATGTAGAGGGGGGTGCCGATCAGGCCCCTAGTTTCGAGCGCCGGACTGGTAAGAGCTGACGTGAACGATACCAGCAGCTTTGCCAAGCCAAAGTCCAGGATTTTTACCTGCCCCTTCGGGGTCAGCATGACGTTGGCCGGCTTCAAGTCACGATGAATGATGCCCTGTTCGTGGGCTTCTTCCAGCGCCTGGGCGATTTGCCGCAGGATCAGCGTAGCTTCCTTGACCGGCAGTGGGCCGGACCGCAGCTTCGCCTGCAGAGATTCGCCGGGCACGCACTCCATGACGATGTAATCGAGACCGTCTTGCTCACCTACGTCGTACACCGTGGCGATATGAGGGTGGCTGAGTTTGGCCAAGGCGAGTGCTTCGCGGCGAAAACGCTGCCGGACGTCATTTCCGGCAAACATGCCTGGGGCAACGGTTTTAATGGCAACCTCGCGTTCCAGCTTTTCGTCGTGCGCCCGGTAGACCAGGCCCATACCACCGGCGCCCAGGGGGCCAAGGATGGTGTAACGGCCCAATCTGGCGCCGGCGGCCAAACCGTGGCCGGCCGCCATAGTCTGAGTGGAAGCGGCAGAGGCGCCCTGTGCGGTAAATACCGGGTTAAGCAGGAAATCGCCTGCCTGGCGATGCTGAAGGAGCAACTCATCCACACGCCGGCGCAGTTCGGGCGACTCGCGACAGGCAAGATCGAGGAAAGCGGACCTCTGCTCCGGCTCCAAATCGAGCACTTCGCCAAACAACTGCTCCGCGGATTGCTGCAGATCAGCCATTACGTTGTCTGGCAAGAGAGAACATGCGGGCGCGATAAAGCAAACAAAGCCGGGCCGCGGGCGATGGGTTCACGCTTGCAGTCTACCGGTGCTACCACTTCCGGAACAGTCGCTACCTTGATCCTGCGGCCGATTTCTTCACAGCTTCCTGGCGGCAAAATTCCGATCATCCATTAGGAATCGCAAAATCAGCAGTTGACATTTCCCGGAAATCCACTACCATTTGGTTGTGGATAGATTGGATACAACATTTGCGGCTCTGTCTGATCCAACCCGGCGGGCGATGATCGAGCGACTCTCCCACGGGCCCGCCTCTGTGCATGGATTGACGGAACCGTTTGCTCTGTCGCAGCAGATGATTTCAAAACATATTGCGTATTTAGTGCGGGCACGAATTGTGATCAAGACAAAGCGTGGACGGGAGAGCGTATGCACGCTTAGGCCCGAGGCGATTAAGACAGTCAGCGACTGGGCGACCCGCTATCGCCGATTCTGGGAAGAGAGTTTCGACAAACTGGATGTAGTGGTCAAGCAAATGAAGAAAGAGGGAGGTCAGAGATGACAGAAAAAACGGTGAGCGAAATTGAACGGATGGTCGTTACAAGAGTGTTTGATGCCCCACGCGAGTTGGTTTGGAAGGCGTGGACAGACCCGAAGTACGTGATGCAGTGGTGGGGACCGAAGGGCTTTACTTCACCCGTTTGCCAGATGGATTTTCGCGTTGGGGGAAAATTGCACTGCTGCATGAAGGCGCCGGACGGGCAGGAGTTCTGGAATTTGGTGGAATACCACGAGATTGTTCCGTACGAGAAGATCGTTTCCTCCATGTACTTTTCTGACCCGGAGGGAAACAAGGTGGATCCGGCGCAATTAGGAATAGACCATGAGGCCATAGAAGGCGCGCACGACGTGACCCTTTTTGAGGATCTCGGAAACGGCCAGACGAAACTCACGCAAATTGGAAATGAACCCATGGAGAGCGCGAAAAATAGCGGTCAAATGGAGGGCTGGATCCAGATACTCGATAAACTTGCTGCGGTGATTGCGCAGTTAGCGCAGGCGAAATAGAAGTGGGATCTGTGATGTTCGTGCTGCGTTAGATACAGCTGAGGCTGGCGGCGGAGGCCCGGTTAGACCTGAACTGCCATTCAAAACAGAACGCACCGGAGCCACCACGAAGATAAAAAAGGCATCACCGCTCCACAGATTGGCACCTGGTGGAGTGGTGATGCCATTTGTTCAGCGACTACCGAAGAGAGGCTCCGGAAATACGCCAAAACTTAGCTTTGTCAATAAGTGGATACCCGAGCTACGGCTGCGACTGGATTGCTGCCGTTCTTGGTCTGGAGAGCACCGGCAGGGATAGTGTTGGTGTACTTGGTGCACTTATTCTTGAGTGCAACAGTCACCGTTATCCTGCATGAGCCCTTTGCCGGAATGGCGCCACCCGTCTGGGTTACCTTGGAACCACCCCAGATAGCGCTCACCTGCCCGCCGCAAGTAGTGGTAGCTCCACCCGCGATGACCATACCGCTGGGCAACAGATCGTTCAACGGTGCCGTAAGACTGGCACTCGAAGATGCGCTGTTACTCAAGTTGATGGTCAGCGTTGTGGTACCGCCGGTCTTTATCGTGGTTGCGCTGAACGATTTGGTGAGGGTAGGCGGCTGGCAGGGGGCCTTTGCCGGGTTCACCGTTAACGTTGCGACTGCGGGGGACGCGTTGTTTCCGTTGCTGGTATGCAGCGCGCCAGCGGCCAGCGAGTTATAGTAGTTCCCCGCCACTGCCGCGGTAACCGGTACAGTCACTGTGCAGCTACCCTCAGCCGGTATGTAGCCACCCGTCAGGGTAATGTAGGAGCTCCCCTTGTTCGCCGTCACAGCTCCGCCACAGGTCGTGCTGGCGTAGCCCTGAACAACGACACCGCTTGGAAAGTGATCCGTCAGTGGCGCGGTCAGAGAAGCCGAATCTGCATTGCCGTTGGTGAGCGTGATGATGAGGTTTGATGTCCCACCCGCCGTGATGCTGCTAGGGCTAAAAGCTTTCCCCAGGCGTGGCGCGACACTGGCCGGAGCGTCCACCAGCAAGGTGGTCACTGCGGGAGATGCATTGCTTCCTTCATTTGTGTTGAGAGCTCCCACAGCCAGAGAGTCAATGAAGCTGCCCGGACCCGGCGCAGTGACGTTGACACTGATGGTGCAAGAGCCTTCCGCCGGGATTGATCCCCCCGTCAGGGTGATACTGGAACCGCCTGTAGGAGCCGTAATCGATCCGCCGCAGGTGTCCGTTGCATTCCCGGAAATAACCACTCCATTGGGTAATGTATCTACCAGGGGAGAGTTAAGGCTGGCCGGTCCGGCGTTAGAGTTATTCAATGTAACGGTCAGATTCGAAATTCCGCCGGCGACGATGGTAGGTGGCGTAAACGAGCTTCCGATGGTCGGCGCCACTGGAGTCACCGGGACGGAGCAGGCCGTGGTAGAGACCGTGTTGGAGTCCATGGTTACCGCACCCACCTGCGCAAGAGCCCTCCCGGAGAGCGTTGCATTGGTGTTGAGAGTAATGCTGGCCAGCGCTAATACATTGCCCACGAACTGAGTGCCCGTGCCCAATGTAGCGGAGCTGCCCACTTGCCAAAAGACGTTGCACTGTTGCGCGCCGTTGATGAGATCTACCGCCGCATCGCTGGCTGTGATGAGTGTGCTCGATACTTTGAATACCCAGACCGCATTTGCGTTTCCACCGGCATTGAGCGTCAACGTTCCCGTCAACCCAGCCGAAGATGCGAAGCAGTAAACCCCAGGAACAAGGGTCAATCCACCCAGGTCAGTGGGGACGCCATAGGTTGTGTTGCAAGCCTCGCCGGCTAACGCGCCATAAGCCGTAGTGTTATCTGCCTCAGCTTGGGCCGCCACCGCATCGGCAGCATGGATTGTGCCTCCGGCAACTGTGCCCGGCGGGAAGCCCGTGACAGCCGACCCCGGGCTGACGCCCAGGTTGCCCGTTATGATGGTGGGTCCGGTATTGGTAACCGTCGACCCACCTAGCACAGCGAAGCTCTGCGCTGTGCCCAAGGTGGGTGCTGTTTGTGCCATTGCTCCCTGTATAGGCGCCATGGCCCACAACAGAGAGACAAGCGCTGTTGAGGCTATTCGCAGGCGGCCTGTTCCGGCCTTCTGCAGTTCTATGCATTTCGTCTTCATGGGTGTTGCTCCCTCCAAAATCAACTGCGGTTTCAAAACATCTCCACCACTGCCAAAACCAGGCCCTTTACCTCTGCAACACTTCGCCGGCGCCGCATGAGAAGATCCATCTGCGCTGCCATCCCCATCGATCTCTTATCGTGCTGCGGCGATCGTAGGAAGGACACTACAAGTCGTTCTGGATAAGGCGATGTCTCACATTGAACGTTTTTCAACTTTTATTTCCCGGACGCAGATGGGAAGAAATTACTAAGGATCGGCGCATGTACTTATGCCGCCACCGGGCTCCGCTGCATACATCTTTTGTTCGCTGAGCATATCTTTGGCTTATGCATCCCCGGCCAAGGCGACAAGGTTCAAGGCGCCCGCGCTACTCGACCCAATTACTCGAACCACGCTGTTTAATAGGCCTAATCTGCTATCCGTCACAGTATTTGATCGTTACGAATCGGGTAACCCTCACCAGTGCGACCAAATGTTAGAGAGAGTGCCTATGTCCCAACTTAGGACGTATGATCGAGACCGGCGCATGATTCCGGCGGTCTCCCTCGGACCCCGAATTGATATTTCAGCCCGCGTCGAGGGAGCCCCATCAGTGCACATCAAAACACACTACAAGCGTAGTGAACCCGTCTTGGATCCGACGGTCTGGCCGAGTCAGCGATTGCTCCTGACACAATCGGGCGAAACCTTATTCTCGCAAGGGGAGCCGGCGCATTCTGTCTTCTATATCAAGCAAGGTCGAGCAAAGCTGACGGTTCTCTCAGCAGGAGGCAAAGAAGCTACGCTTATGCTTCTCTCCGCCGGCGACTTTGCCGGAGAAGAAGCGTTGACCACCGTTCTGGGGCTGCACCTCGCGACGGCAACCGCTATCACTGCCTTGGAAAGCGTCGAGATTACAGGCCCGATGATGGCCCGCTGTCTGAGCGATAGCCATCGATGCTCCGACCTGTTCCTGGCATTTCTCCTACGCCGGAACCTGCATGTACAGGACAACCTGATCGACCATCTTTTCAATTGCAGCGAAAAGCGGTTGGCGAGAACGCTATTGTTGATGGCTGAATCGGCCAGTGGTGGAGATCCGGACGCGCTTCTACCCTCCGTTACACAGGAAGCCTTGGCCGAGATGATTGGCACTACGAGATCACGAGTGAACTTCTTTATGAATCGCTTTCGCAAGCTGGGATTTATCGAGTACAGAGGGCGGATCCGCGTAAACAAAGTCCGTCTTTCCTCGATCTTGCGGGAGTAGGCGCTACAGCATGCGAACGTGTCGCTTGCTGCCAGGCGTGTGACGTTAGCGTAGATACATATCAAGATTAAAGTTTCTTAATAATTGCGGTTTTGGAGTCATGATCATGCCTTGTAAAGAGATGAAGGAACTTGAAGCCAGCTTCCATCGTCACCAGGAAGTTTCCCTAGCGTTCAATCGCATCAATGTAGGTGACATCTCGGGGGGGATGCCCTACGGCGAGGCGCGCGTCGCCTATGTCATGCAGATGCATCGTCGAAGTTGCATCCTGTGCCGGAGTGTGGCCGCCGGTTTAGCTGAGGCTTGAGGCTAAACGGCGACAGGACAGAACCATCCGTTGATACTGATCGCGTGCACCCCACTCTCGAGACGCATGAAAATGGGAAAGCAGTGCATCCATCGGAGTTTCGGATGGCAGGTGGCCGAGTTTTCAACGTCGAGTTTCGGATTGCTGTCGCGCGTTGGCTCGGCCAGACCGTCGGATCCAGGAAGGATTCACTATGCTTATAGAGTGGTGTTGTATGCAAGGATCGAGCTCCCTCAAGGCGGGATGAAATACCGTATGGTATCCGAGGGAGACTGCCAGCATTATGCGCCGTCCTGATCATACGTCCTAATTGTGGCCGCTCCGGTCTTGCCAGTGGCACTGTAGAGAGTTACGAAGCTGCTTAACGATCCCAGACTGTGACGGATCGTCTAAGGGCACCGATTAAATAATGTGCTGGAAGGTAGTTTCGCGGGCGGAGGCAGATACCTTAGGCTTGATCGCCACGAACCGAGGACGCGTCTACCGGAGATACTCGTGGCGAACGAAAGATGTATACAGCGGGTGTGGCCTCGAACATGCGTTTAGGCGCCCATTCTGCGTGTTACTTTAGGCGCGGCGCGGGTACTGAATAAAATGGCAAAACGTTCAATATGAGACATCGTCCTGACTTAACCGGCTGTAGTGTCCTTCTACGCCGCCCGCAACTCTATAAGTGCCCTAGGGGACTGTAGGTCGAAGACGGGTGTGCTCCGGCCGGATTGGCCATGTATTCCAGATTGTGAAGGGTCAGTTGTCTGATACAGCAATGATCGCTTTGAAACTCATTGTGAAAAGGAGCAACACCATGCCTCACACAGGACAGATGAAACATACTGCGGTAAGTGAGTTCACGGATTTGCGAAATGAGGAGCGACCAATAACACAGAAGCAAGCATTGCAGGTGGTCGCGCCGCTCGATAGCCCTCTAAGGCCCGAGTTTATAGAAAGCTCTACGGGCCTCAAGCAGATCCCGTCGGGCACCGTTCTCATCTACCAAGGCAGACGGGTTGGCAAAGTCCACATGATCCATTCCGGTGTCGTCATGCTGCTAAGAAGAAGTGCAAGTGGTCGCGAGGTTTTGGTTGGCCTGCGATCCGACGGATGGTATGCGGGCGCGATTTCCGCGATTCTGGACAAGCCCAGTGATTACACAGTTAAGACGGTCACGGGATGCCGGACAGCGCAAATCACGGCAAAGCACTTCGCGCCTCAAGATAGGCAAACTCCGGACATGACGCGCCACTTCATCTTAGCTCTTTGTCAGGAGGTCACTACACGGACACGAAAGCAACGCCGTATGTCCCGCCGGGCGGAGGATGACTTGAACTGGCATGTGCACGAAGAGCGGTCCCGCCAAGTTATCGCCCGAGTGCCCCTCTCCGACGAACAGGAACTAGCGCAGCTGCTCGCCCTATCGCAGAAGCACCTGGGCAAATTGATTGATGAAATACAGGTTTCACGGCCGACAGAGGGGTCGAGCTCGAATCTTCGAAACCTTATTATGGAGACCGCGCACTCTGAAACAAAAGTTACGCTTACTCCAGTAGACGTCCTGCAGTTGGCCTCGTGGAAGAATAACGGCAACCTCGAACAGACAAGCGCTTCACAAACACCCCAGATATTACCCGAAGCTACCAATTTTCAACGTCCCTAAGAATGAGGCACTTACCGGACGAATGGAGGTGAATGGAGGTGACGGAATGGAGGTGACGGACGGGACGATTACTTTCAGAGCGCCAGCTGTTGGGTGATCGTCCCGCCGGTCAGATGTAACGGCAGCAGTCCTCAAAGAGGGGGCTGATTGCGGCTACCGCCGCCTCCAGGCTGCGAAAGTTATGGTCTGCAGCCCGGACATCTCTCGTCCACGAAACCCAACTGCCTATCTGCAAGTGACCGGTCATGATTACTCTGTTTTGAGCGCGTCGACCGGGTTGACTGCGGCAGCATGCGCAGCCGGCAGATAGCTGGCCAACGCCGCAGCCGCCACCAGCACAAAGGGAACAGCAGTAAAGGTGATGGGATCAAGTGGATGGATGCCGAACAGCAGCGTCTTCATAAGCTGCACGAGCAGAGCAGACGCCACGAGGCCGATAGCGATGCCCCCGCCTGTGAGGGTCAGTGCGGACCGGACGAACATCCACTTGACCGTCCTTCTCTGCGCCCCCAGAGCCATGCGAATGCCGATCTCTCGCGTGCGCTGCAAAATCGCATAGGAAATGACACCATAGATGCCAATGACGCCCAAAGCGAAGGCCATCGATCCGGCGATTCCCAGCATCACCAGCGTGAACGACTGCCGTGCAAGGGACTGCCCGTACACTTCCCCCATCGTACGAACGCCTGCAACCGGAAGGTTCGGGTTCACAGCACCGACCGCCTGCCGAACCTGGCTAAGAAAAATTTCGCTTCCCGCGCGCCTGCTGTGAATGGCGAACGTAACATTTCGCTGCGCGCCGATGGTTGGCTGCTCGATATAGGGGATATACATCAAGACCGGCCAATAGATGATGGCCGGCGCCTTTTCGTCCACGCCGTGCTGATGAACATCCGCAACGACGCCGATCACCTCGTCCCAGGGGTTGCGGTTGGACTGGTGAGCATGCTTGCCGATCGCGTTCGCCGCCGAGCCCCAGGTCTCACGGGCAAAGCTCTCCGAGACGATCACCTTGTGCCGCAGGCTGTAATTATCGGTCCAGTTGAAGTCGCGACCCGCAACCAGGTGAATGCCCATGGCGTTGAAGTATCCGGGAGAAACATAGTCATAAAGCCGCATTTGCGGTTTGGTGATGTCGTAGTGTTTGCCCTCCACTTGAAACTGGTTCCAGTCGGCGTCGACTCCATCCAGCGGCACCGAAGCAGCGAAGCCGACTGCAGCGACCTCGGGAATCGCCGCAAGGCGATCGACAAGATTGTTCTGAATCCGAGCTACCATCTGTTCGTCGGGCACCATCGATGATGGAATCGCAGTCCGCATCGTCTGCACGTGAGCTGGATCGCTGAAGCCCGGATTCACTCTCAGCAGCGCCATGAAGGTCCGGATCATCAGCGCTGCACTGACCAGCAGCACCAGCGCCATGGCTACTTGAGCTACGACCAGCACATTGCGGGAACGATTCCGCGTGCGGCTACTGCTGGCCGTGCGACTCGAACCCGAAAGCGCATGGGACGCCTTTGCCCAGGCATATTTGATCGCCGGAATCGAGCCAAAGAGAAGGGCGGAAGACACAGAGAGAAATAGCGTGAATAGAAGCGAACGGCCATCAAGCGATACTTCGCTGAGACGCGGCAGCTCTTCCGGTCCCAGCGTCTTCAGCAAGCTCAGCCCTCCATACGCAACGGCGATGGAAAACACACCCCCCAGAACGCCCATAAGCATGCTCTCTGTCAGCAACTCGCGGGCAATGCGGGCGCGCCCGGCACCCAGCGCCGCGCGGATGGAGAGTTCCTGCTGCCGCGAATCAGCCCGCACCAGAAGCAGGTTGGCAACGTTCACAGAGGCGAGGAGCATCACCAGACCGACCGTGGCCATCACTACCCATAGCACGCTGCCCACCTGGCCGATCACCTGCTTCTTGAGCGAACGGAAGTTTGGCGTGATGCGCCATATCGCGAAATAATGTCCGTCAGGCCAGGAACCCATCCAAAGCGGCATGAGCCTCGTAATATCGGCGTCGGCCTGATCAATCGTGATTCCAGGCTTGAGCCGGGCGATACCGTAAAAGCCAAACGGCGGGCCATCCTTAATAATGCGATCCGGAGCAAGGGGTACAACGACATCGAAATCCCGATCGACGACCCGGAATCCACGCGGCATCACGCCGACAATCTCGCGCGCCTGCGAATCCACCTGGAGGGTCCGGCCAATCACGCTACGATCACCGGCAAACCGGCGCTGCCAATAGCCGTAGCTGAGGATGATGGTCTTTGCACCGTGAGGCTCCTGGTCAGCCTGGGAAAACCATCGCCCGATCGCTGGGGGAACACCCAGTGTCTGGAGCACGCCATCGCTCACAACGATGGTGTGAACTTCCTCGGGCTGGGCCAATCCGGTCACATTTGCCGTTCGCGGCGACCAGATGCCCATCGACGCAAAGCTTTGGTTGAATTCAGAGAATGCTAAATACATCGACGGTGACATCATCAGCCCGGCCGCGAAGTCAGCCATGCCGGCCCCGGGGGCCTGCAGCCACAGCGAGACCAGCCGGTCTGAATCCGGGTAGGGAAGCGGCTTCAAAAGCACGCCATCCACAACACTGAATACTGCTGCGTTGGCGCCGATGCCGATGGCCAGAGTCAGTAGAACTGTGGCGGCGAAACCTGGCGCCTTGGCCAATCGGCGAAGGGCAAGCGTGGTATCGGCCAGAAACGATTCGAGCCTGGGCCATTGCCAAACCTCGCGGCTCCGCGTCGCGATGAGAACTGGATTTCCAAATGCGCGAAGAACCGCCTGGCGAGCCTCCGCGTGAGAGAGACCCTCGAGACGCATCAACTGCTCGGTTTTCTCTTCGATGTGTCCTTGCAGTTCTTCGCTCAACTCATCATTGAGTTTCCGGCGGCGAAAGACTCGTTCCCACCAGCTCATCACGGCAACCTCCTAGGGATTCTGGGCGCTTTTTGCGGGCCCTAGTACCATCTGAATGCCTTCCAGCATGCGTTCGAAACGGCAGACCTCTCGCTCAAGGTGACGCAAGCCGGGTTTCGTGATCTCGTAGACGCGCACGCGCCGGCTGGTTGACGGCGAGATGGTCCACTCGCCTTTGACCAGCTTCGCTTTCAGCAGCCGCTGGAGGGCCGGATAAAGGGATCCCTCGTCGATCTGGAGTAGGTTATTCGAGCGTTGCTGGATGTGCTGTACCAATGCATACCCGTGAGCCGGCTGCCGGCGCAGGGATTCGAGAATCATCATCTCCAAAGCGCCGGGAAATAAATCGCGTGACGTGTTTTCCTTGTTTTCCATAAGGCATGTTTACAGCAGGCATAGAGTAAACAGGTAATAGGGGAAAGTCAACGACATGAAACCCGGACCAGCAGGGAGCCAGATTTCCGGAAGGCCGGTTTGATACGGACGGGTGAAGCGCGGATTAGTAAACAGAACCCGACAGCACTTACGCGGGAGCGTTGGCGCTGCGCGGAGTGAAGTTGATCATCCCGGCCCGCGGTCGGCCGCCTGCGCTCAGGTCATGGTCCAGAGCCTCGCCCAACCTGTTGCCACAAACGTCTTCGAGACGTTCAGTGACGCAGGCGTCGCCCATCAAGCGACCAGAGCTCCTGCGACAGAACGAGGAAGGGGTCGCGCACCACCTGCTCCTCCTCATTCAGCAGCCAGAGTTTGTCACGATCGAAGTGGGCCTCTCCTGGCCTCGGAAAATGTATGTAGAAGCGCAGGGTGTTGGCGGGAAGCACCTTGGCTTGAGGAGAGATGCGGATCGGCATCTCAGAGAAAGTCTGAGATTGGAGTCTCCTTTGCGGGTTATGTGGTGGGTTGTTGAGTGCGTCTCATTTTGAGAGGCGTAGCTGTCCGCATTCTGATATCAGCATGGCTGATCTCCTGGCGGCGAAATAACGCACACCCATAAGATCCCCTCCGCCACTGCATAGACCCCGTTCAACCTTCTGTAGCTAACTCACCACTGGTTCATCTCTCATGGACGAAATATGCGATACGCCAAAGCCTCCCGCAACGGCAATTGCAGACATCCAGAGCGCCCAGCCAACGTACAAACCATGATCGATCAAGATGCCTACAACGAGAGGCGCGAGAATCGCAGCAATCGACATCACTGATTGATTGACGCCCATCACGAGACCCTGACGCTGTGGTGAAACACGTTTAGAAATCCGCGCCGTGATTGTCGGCCTGAGTACCGCCGCGCCGCTATGACTCAGGGTAAGGAATGCCAGCGTTACGGAGACTGTATGGCTCAGCGAGAGTGCGCCAAACCCGACGGCCATCAGCAGGAAACCAGCGAAGACCAAGCTACGCTCCCGGAACCACCGTAAAAGGTGTCCCAGAGCTATCGCCTGGAAGAAGAAATTCATGAGACCGGCGTAAGCGAACAGAAACCCCGCGGTCTGCGGTCCCATCGGCTCTCCCTTCCAGCTGACGCGCCCTGCTAGAAACAGGGCGAAGCCGGATACGAATGTGTTGAAGGCAAAATAGAAAAGAGACAAGAGCAAAAAGAGTCCGCCAGTCGCTGGATCGCGAAAACATGCCAGGATCGGTTTGACGGGAAGCAAAGTCTCGGACGGTTCTTTGTGCTCAGCCCTTATTCCCTGAGGCAACAGCACGGTCGTCGCCACGATGCTGAGAGCCGAAAGAACGCAGGCCCCCCAAATCGGCGTCGTCAGGCTGTGCCTGGCCAGGAGCCCGCCGAGGCTTGGCCCCACAAGCATGCCTAGACCAAAAGCAGCTCCGACGATACCGAATGCCTTTGTTCTCTGTTCGGGTGGCGTATTGTCCGAGACGTATGCATGTGCGACCGAAATATTCCCCGCGGTCAAGCCGTCGATGATCCTTGCCACAAAGATGAGCCATAGGGTGTTCGATAAAGCGAGCAGAATGTATCCCGCAAGTGTGCCGATCTGGCTAATCACCAACACAGGTTTCCTGCCAATTCGATCCGAGAGCTGCCCCAGCGGAGGTCCAGCGAGCAACTGACAGAGGGCGAAAATCGATAGCAGCAGACCAACCGTGAAGGCCGAAGCTCCAAAATGCTCTGCGTAAAAGGGCAATAGAGGAATCATCAGGCCAAAGCCCATGATGTCGGTGAAGACGATGAGAAAGACCGGCAAAAGAACTTTGCTGACGGGGGGAGCGGACGGGATATTCGGAGACTGGATCGCGCTTGTCATAGTGTCCGTCCTAAGCAGGTGTATCGTTCGGGGTGTACCGGGGTTGTAAAACTGTTCCGCAGGGTTTCATTCCCCTGGGTGTCGTGGCTTCAACAACGGGGTTTCCTTAGGCAATGACTCAGCGGATCAGCCCTGATAAACGCTCTTCTCGTCAGTTGCAGTTGCTGAAGAGAAGCCGATGTATCAGGACGGACCTTCGGATTGGCGCACAGGGCGACACACTTGTCTCGTCCGTGTGCACACACTTGATCGTCTGTTCGCGAACACCAAGTGGAGCCAAGACACGGAGGGCCAAGGGGGGCTACTGCGCGACGGGCTGAGCGATTGCCGCCAGTGCTGCCACCACGGTTTCCGTCTCCACACGCCCAGTCATGTAATCCGCGTCGACGTGGGAGAACCGAATGATCCCTAAGGCGTCGATCACGTACGTGGCGGGGGCAGGGAGTTCGTAAGACGCTTCTCCATTGCGGAGGGCCAGATCGTTCTTGAACACATTCTTGCCGAGATCCTTAACCGCATCTCCCACCTGAAAGACGATGCCGAACTTCCACGCCAGCTTGTTCTCGAAGTCGCTGAGGATTGGGAAGGTCAATTTGTTCTTTTCTGTAGCGACAATTCCTCCATCCGGTTTTTCAGGAGAGATCGCGATCAGTTTCGCGCCCAACGCCTGCATCTTTGGCAGAGCCGCCTGCAGTTCACGCAGTTCGATATTGCAGTACGGGCACCATTCGCCACGGTAGAAGCTGACGACGAGCGGCCCTTCAGCCAGCAAACTTTTGAGCGACACCTCATGGCCGAATGCATCCGGCAGGGTAAACTCGGGCGCGGCATTGCCGACTTTCAAAGCGTGATCCAACACGCGGGACGAGCGGACGCGCTCCATGTCACCCGCAATGATGCTGAACTTATCCCCAAGTGAAGCCTTGATCTTTGCCTGTAATTCGACTGCCGCCTGTTTGTAAGACATCTTGATCTCCTGAGCGCTATGCTTTGACTATCTGTAGCACTCGATACATAATGGGAGAGTGGTTCGCCTGTGTCAAGCATTATTTTGGGGCACTCGCTACAGAATGAGAAAGGTCTCCCATGGCACGGACTTTGGAGTTCGATTACGACACCACCTTAGAACGGGCGACACGGCTCTTTTGGAAGAGTGGCTACGCAGGCACTTCGCTGCGCGATCTGCTCAGAGAAATGGGTATTGGGGAAAGTTCGTTTTACAACACCCTGAAAAGCAAGAAGCGAGCTTACTTGGAGTGCCTGAAGCATTACAACGAGACAGTCGATCGCAAGCGTTCTAAGCAATTTCTGGCGGCACCCACAGCTGGACTGGGGGTACGGGCGCTGTTCGAGAACATGTTGGAATCTCTCGATAATCCCGAAACACCTTCGGTCATCTGCATGATGGCCGGAAGCCTGACCCATGAAGTTCTTGATGACGCTGAACTGCGACAGTACATAGAAGTGCGAATATCCACGCTTCAGGACGCGATGATCGCTCGGATGAGCGCCGACAAGCGGGATGGACTTCTCGCGGAGGGCTTCGAGCCTCAGCTTGTAGTGCCGGTCGTTCTTACTTACATGCAAGGCATGTGGCGGATGGCCCTGGTGTCTTATGAGAGAACTCGCTTCGAGCGGCAGATCGATGTCTTTCTCACTGGACTTGGACTCTAAATCGTCTTTGAACAGAGAGAACGAACGCCGTGAGAGAGCTAGTCTCGTAAAGTGAGAACCCGCCGCGGCAACCTTTGACGAGTGCGTTGGTGACTCCGCACTCATCAAAAGAAACCGTATTTGGTTAGTTGACAACGATCATTATCTTTGTCGCCGGCATTGTTCTCAGGTGGTTTATGCCGACATTGCCCCGACTTGAACGAGCACGCCAGCGAGGTCACATTGCAGGTGGTGCTCGGCGATGCGGCCATTCACGAATCAATTGAATTTGATGCATGTAAGGTCGACTTTGCGGCCCGTGGCAGGAATGCCGTTGGGAAACATAAGGACGTTCGCCACGTTTCGGGCGGACATGGGCGAGTTACCGAAGATCAGACTTCGCAGGACTAATCTTTCCGCTCGAGGGATGTTCCAGACCCCACTGTTGATAGCACGCTTTAATCGCACGCATGGATGACAGGTGTACCTTCGGCAGGTGAAGCCGCTGATACATGTCCGCGTACCGCTTTCGGCTTCGTGGCGTAACCGCAACAATGTGATGGATCATGCCCGCCTTGATACTATCTTGACCTCCCGCCAATGCCCCGATTCTGTCGTGATCGAAGAGCGTCCTGCGAACGTATCGAAACAGGCTCGCAGATGTGGAGATATCCAGAAGAATAAACCCCGTTGCACGCTGCAGGCGTTGCGGCAGGCAATTTGAGTAGTTTCCGTCCATGACCCACTCATCGCCGTTGATTGCCTGATCATGCAACGCGACGAACTCGTCCGTTGGCCGAATCTGCCAGTCCGTATGGGGAAGGTGGTGAAGTTGGTCGAGATGAATCGCCTTCAACCCACGCTTTCTTGCGATGGCATCCGCAAGCGTCGACTTGCCACTGTTGGAAGGTCCACAAATGCAGATGCGTTCACCGAGTTCTGATAGTTGCATGAATGGTGACGTATTTCGAGTCCCTGGTTCAGGTGTCTTTTCACCTAAGCTAGTTTACCGCCGCATGACTCGGAAAGACGTCAACAGAACGCACTGGCCTACTCGGACTGCGCCTCGTTGGTCCTAGGCCTACTTCTCCATGCAGGCCATTCGATCCTAGTACCGTTTCTGAGGCTCAAAGCGGACCGAGACCGGGATCGCAGCACCCTGCTGTATTTTGTAATGGGCATAGATGTTTCCGAGGCCGCCGCAGGCGCGGCATCCAGCATCTGCTCTCTGGACCCAGCTTTGACATGACCAGCAGAGCAAAGGCCATTTCCTGATCGGTGATGGGATCGGTGACCCGCGGCACGCCGGGACAGGCAGGGTTTTTGGGCATAGGGAATCCTCGTTCCCTAGGTCAGGGATTACTCGGGTTTGAGTCACGAGAGCAGGGCGATCAGCGGTGGGCTAGTGGCGACAGCCGCTTGTCCGCAGGCGATTTCCCGGGCGGAGTTCGCCGCAAACTTCGGGTTAGCACTTACGGGGAGTGTTACGAGAGGCATTGTGGAAAATCCAAGGAAAAATGCTTCCAGTCTACCGCATCGTGTAGTAGATTGATCCTGCCATGCCCCTGCCGAAGCTAACCAGGTTAGAGCTCCAAATCATGGGGACACTCTGGAGCAAAGGGCCGTGCTCCATTCGCGAGTTGCTAGAGGCATTCCCCAGGACGAACGGCTGGCTTACACAACCGTTCAAACGGTGGTCTACAGGCTCGAAGCAAAGAGGGCAATCCGGCGCACGAGCAAGTTCGGCAACGCGCATGTCTTTGAGGCGGTCGTTTCACGGGATTCCGCGCAGCATCGAATGATCGACGATCTGGTCGCGCTGTTCGGCGGCAGGCGATCGTCGATCGTTACGCATCTGATCGAATCGGGGAAACTGACTCCGGAAGAACTGCGCGAGGCCCGCGCCGCGCTGCGAAAGGCGACGAAACGGGAGAGGCCGGAATGATTCCGGACAGCCTCCTACCCATCGCAAACCACTTGTGGCAATCCACGGTGTTTGCCGGGATCGCAGGTGTCTTGACTCTGCTCTTGAGAAAAAACCGGGCGCATGCGAGGTATTGTCTGTGGCTGGCGGCTTCGGCGAAGTTCCTGGTCCCTTTTTCGTTACTGATGCTTGTGGGTGGGCTGGTTGGACGGCATTCGGTGGTCCTGCCTGCGCCGGCGCGCATACCAGTTCTCGTTGAGCAGGTGAATGAGCCTTTTGTGGCTGGGGTTCCGTCAGGGGCGGTAGCGATGCCGCACGCGTCGAAACATCAGCCCTTGTTCCGACGCTGGTTGCGTTGTGGGCGATTGGCTGCGGCGCTTTGGTGTTCTCGTGGTGGATGCGATGGCACCGAATGCAGGTAGCCCTCCACGTTGCCTCGCCGGTGCCTTTGGGGATCGCAATTCCTGTCCTGTCTTCGGCATCGATCCTTGAGCCAGGAGTATTCGGCGTATTCCGTCCGGTGTTGCTGTTACCGGACGGATTGGGGATCGCCTCGCGCCCGCGGAACTTCAGGCAATTCTCGCTCACGAGTTGTGTCACGTTCGCCGCCGCGACAATCTGGCGACGTTGATGCACATGATTGTCGAGGCTGTCTTCTGGTTTCATCCGTTGGTCTGGTGGCTGGGGGCCCGCTTGATGGACGAGCGCGAGCGGGCCTGCGACGAAGAGGTGCTGCGGATGGGGAGTGAAGCGGAAGCCTACGCGGAGGGAATCCTCAAGGTTTGCGAACTGTATTTGCAATCGCCGCTTAAATGCGTAGCGGGCGTGACCGGCGCGAATCTCAAGAAAAGAATCGAGGCGATCATGGCAAACCGGCCTATGCGAAATCTGAGTTTGCCAAAGAAGGTGGGACTGGTGCTCGCGGCAGTCCTGGCGATCGCAATTCCTGTGATTCTTGGCATCACCAACGCGCCTGGACTGCGGGCACAGGCCCAGTCAATCCCGGAACAGGATATAACTGGCACCTGGCAGGGAAAATTGACGGTACCACAGGGGCCTAGTGGAGAAATACGAATTGTCTTCAAGATATTGAAGGCTGACGAAGGCGCTCTTAAGGCGACGTTTTACATGATTGACAGGCCCGTCCCGGGCTTGCCTGCCGCGGTTGCGAACCAAGGCGCAAACGTAACTATAACGGTTCCGGCAATCGGGGGCACCTACGAAGGCAAAGTGGATGCAGACGCGATTACCCTGAGGGGCAAGTGGAGCGCGACCGATGGAACGGCGATGCCTCTGACCCTGGCGCATGTGAAAGACGACGCTGCGTGGGAAATCCCGAGGCCATCGCCTGCACCGAAAATGATGGCTGCGGACGCCGATCCGGCATTCGAAGTAGCCACCATCAAACTCAGTGACCCGAACCGGCCGGACCGGAGGCTGTTCTCTATACGGGGGACCGGGGTGACCGCTGTCTACGCGACAGTAGGCGACCTGATCGCCTTCGCCTATGGCGTTCATGCATCGCAGATAAGCGGCGCGCCTGCCTGGGTTGAGTCGGACAAGTTTGATATCACCGGGAAATCCGAAGGAGATGGACAGCCCAACCCAAATCAATTTAAGACGATGCTACAGAAACTCTTGGCGGATCGGTTTCAGCTAACGCTCCATCGTGATAAGAAGCAGCTCACCGTTTACGCCCTGAAGGTGGGAAATAACGGACCCAAGCAGCTAACCGTAAGTGAGGCCGCCAGTCCCATCCCTAACCTCATTTTCAGGGCCGGCAATTGGCCCGTGCGGAACGCCACCATGGAGGAATTCGCAGGCGTCATGCAAGCCCACTTGGATCGTCCGGTGGTGGATCAAACCGGGCTGAAGGGACGGTTCGATTTCCAATTGCAATGGACGCCTGATGAGATCCCGTCCGCCTCACCTGGCCGGCCAGGCGAACCACCGAAGCCTCCCGAGCAGGCCGACTCGTTGCCGGATCTTTTCACAGCTATTCAGCAGCAGTTGGGACTGAAGCTGGAGTCAACCAAGGCGCAAGTCGACGTTTTGGTGATTGATAAAGTCGAAAAGCCTTCGGAAAATTAAGGCCCGGTTTGAACCTTGTGTCCTGAACTAGAATTTCGCTTCGCGAGCAAAAATAGTGGCGCTGAAGCGGCTATGAACTTTAACCGGAAAGGTAATCGGATGAAGACCTCGTGGCAATTAGGAGCAGATGGTCTCGCGTGCCGGTGGTCCGTTCCAGGGGAACGCATCCTATACGATCTATCCTCGATTCAGGAAGGTTCGACCGAGGCCTCTGGAAGCTTTCTGCCGCCGGCACCGGATTTCGCTGCACATAGTCTATTGGGCTCGGGAGAATGGTATGTTCCCTGGCATTTGCGATGGGGCGTACCGCGGTCATCATCAACGTTTGCACCCCTAGACAACTTGGAACAAAGCACTTCACCCATAGACGTATAGGCATGTCAAATGATTTTGGAATTTGCCCGTCTCGGACACCGGAGTTTCATCTGGTTCGGGTAGACTTGCCTATTTTTGAAGACTTGAGCTTTTTCTGCTTCGATTCAGTAGCCGCCAGATTGGACGAGGAGAGATCGCGTGCCTCCTGAAAAGCCTTGGCAATATGTTCCCCTAAATCAATCGAACCATTGTTGAACCATGCCGCGACTCCATGGCTGAGTGTAGCCATCCCTATCTGTGCCGCGAGATTCGCCTGCGCAGCCGGCAAGCCACGTTCGCATAGCGCGGACGCCACCGCGCCGATTAATGATCTGGTCTTCGCTGTCGCGCGCTCCTGAAGTGCAGGGTTACTTGCAATCACGTGCTGACGAGGTTCGGTGAACAGCCTGTTCTCGACAAAGACGTGCTTTACCGTCCTGAAAGCGAAGTACAACGTATCCCATGGACCGAGCGCTGCGGGAGCATTCCTCACAGCGGCCGCAAGCGATTCGCTGAAGGCGGTATCGCCATCGAATAATACCTCTCGCTTGTCAGGAAAATGGCGAAAGAATGTCCGCTCTGTCACTCCTGCTTTAGAGGCAATCTCCGCAGCCGTCGTCTCCTCGTATCCTCGCTGACGGAACAATTCGAGTGCCGCCCATTGAAGACGCTTCCGAACTTCCTCGCCATTTCGTGGCATGAATCTCCGCGTATTGTCAGTCACTGACGAAACGTGTAGTATCTGTCAGTGACTGACTTTATGTGTCAGTCACTGACAATTCTAGCTTATGGATGGAGTTGCTGAAACGTTCCTCCTCGCTTGGTCTGAAACAGAGCTGGCGAGCTTACCCAATGGAGATCTCCATGACAAGTCCCAAGCCAAACACGATGAAAGCACTCTGCTTTCAAACTATCGGCAAGCCACTCGACATACTCCTGCTGGAAGATGTCGCGATCCCCAATCCGGGAGCCAATCAAGTTCGTGTGCGCGTACACGCTTGTGCACTCAATCCGGCCGATTGGGCTGTATGTCAGGGTTTTCTGCCTGTTCCTCCTCCGAGAGGGATTGGCTTCGATGTTTCCGGAACAGTCGATGCACTTGGCGAAGCCGTCACCAACGTCAGCATCGACGATCATGTCTTCGGAGTTCCTGATTATATTGGCTACTCTACTGGCGGAGCAGCCGAGTACGCCGTCCTTAAAGTCTTCCTTCCGATTCCTGAAGGTCTTAGCATTACAGAAGCCTCCGCTCTGCCCATGGCTGTCGAGACAGCATCTCGCAGCATCGATCTCCTCCCTCTGACTGCAGGACAGACCCTTATGGTCAATGGTGGCGGGACGATGACAGGATTCGCTGCCGTTCAGATTGCGTTGCTGCGCGGTGCGCATGTGATTGCATCTGCGGGAGAGACGTTTGCCGGTCGTCTGCGCGAACTTGGAGCCACGGTGACTCCCTACGGCGAGGGTATGGTTGAGCGTGTTCGCGAACTCGCAGGTGGAGCCCCGGATTTTGCGTTGCACACCGCTCAGGTGAAGGGTACGTTGCCCGATCTAGTCAAGATCGTCGATGGCGACCCCAAGCGCGTCTTCAGCTTTGCCGATCGAGACGAAGAAGGCATTGGTGTTCGCACTGCATGGCAGGAGACATCTGCTCTTCGCTATGACGTTCTTGGTCACTATGCGCAGCTTGCTGCCGAGGGACGCTTCTCGATTCCCATTGCCCGAACGTTTCCGTTGGAAGAGTGGCGCGAGGCCGCGGAGATCAGCATGAGCAAGAAAGCCCATGGGAAGCTCGTGCTGTTGCCTGGCAATTCCGGAGCCACCAACACCTAAGCGTGCGCATGAATGGGTGGCTCTCGCTTTCCGTGAGGAGCCGCCCTCTCGGACACAGATGAAAGGAGATGCGGGAGATGCGAAATAACCCCTAGACACCTGTGACCATTGATTGCGCTTTAGCGTGAAGCCTCTTCTTCGCGCCAGCCCAGAGCTTCGTTCCGGGATTGTCTCGTCCCTCCCCGCATCTCCTGTCACTGGATTCTCTGTCGTACACGAACTTCAGACTCAAGATACTAGCGGATCTTTGCCACGCGGCCCTGGGTGGGGAATTTCTGGAATTGCAGCATATCGTGGCCCGGCACCACGCGGTCCGCGGAGCCGGCTAGTTCGATCATTCGCGCCTGCTGGGCGATGTTGGCCGCGTGGTCCGCATCGCTGAAGGTGCCCCCTGCCAGGCGAGACGACAAATTCAGATAGAGGCCAACGCTATCGGAGGCCAGCACAAACGGCGGATCGCCATCGATGCGGAGATACTGCGACGCATAGGTGTGGCGCGAGCCGGTGTAGGCGCGAATGCCGGGAAAGATCTCAACGTTATCGCCGTCGACCAGGTGAACCCGGCCCTGGGTGTTGAGCTTCACCAGCTCCTTCACATCTTCGGGATCGATGCCGCGATGATTGCCTCCGGGCTGCCAGGCGTCCGCCGTATAGTAGCGATACTCTTCACGCTGAATCCACACCTGCGCCTTGGGGAACAGATCGATTCCGCCCATGTGATCGTAGTGCGCGTGGCTGATCACGATGTCGGTGACTTCCTCAGGCTTCACTCCCGCGGCCTCGACCGCCAGGTCGGGACGCAGGTAGTCCTTCATGGGGGACTCTTTGAGGAATGTGTCGCGGTGGCAACCGCTGTCCAACAGAATGTTGCGGTCCCCGCCGCGGATCAGCCAGATCACGTCGGCTGCATCGACCTTCTGGTCCTTCGATGCACCCACCGCCATTGCAGATACGGGTATGTCCGGTTCCGTTGCGTAGCGTATGGCTTGAATCGAATACCGAGGAGTTGGCGCGGCCGCGAACAGCGTGGCGCAGACAAGCGCGAACAGAAATCGTGTCATGGAAGTATATCCAACTCCAACGCTCCAGCTCGTCATAGAATCGCGGCCACGCGGTCCCGGGCGGGAAATTTGGAATTGCAGTATATCGTGGCCGGATGGCCGGCCTAGCCGCCAGAAGGCGTTGACCGATGAGGCCCCCTTGCTGACAGACCAGACGCTCATCGAACATTTTCTGTTGGCCTATGAGAAGCAATCGCTCAAAACTCAACGTCGCGGCTGATTCGCTCTGCGCTTTCGGGACCTGGTCACCGTCCGTGGAGACCTTGTGAGGAAAGTAGATCCCCGCACGTCCCTTCATCCAATTCGGTTAGGATGTTGCTTGCGCCGCCCTCCCACGGCGCACGGCCCGCAACAAAAATCCATGCACCCTAGAGGGCAACCCATGAGACGCATCCACTCCGCGCTTCTACCCGCGCTTCTCCTCACCTCCACCCTTGCCCTCGCGGCCAACTGGCACACCGGCAAACTGATGGACTCCGAAAAGCAGGAAGTTCACGCCGGAAGCACAACCACCTACAACACCGACTCCGAGGCCAAAAACGGAAAGTACTCCCAGAACACCACCGCCAACAAGGTCGAAAACACCGACACCTACCAGGTCTTCACCATCCAGACCCCGACCAAGACCTACGTCGTCCGCCAAAAACTTAACTTCCCCTGGTCCAAGCCCGCCAACATTGCCCTTGGCGAGGAGGTCAAGTTCACCATCGAGGGCAACAAAATGACGATCCTCGACGACGACCAGAAGCAGCAGAAAGCCACCGTCGTCAAAGCCAGTGTCACCCAATCCCAATAGGCCAGTGGGTGACCGTCCCGGCTGGATCCGCAGACGCGTACCTATGATTTTACAAACGTCAAAAAACGGGATTTTTCCTGCGAGGCGGGCTAAGAGTCGGAGAGCGGATGATTGCTGAAACACGAGATCGGGGAGCCCGGCCATCGATTCACTATGGTCGAGAATGTCCTATCCGCTCGACCCAGGTGTAAACGATTGTGCGGTTATCGAAACCCAAGGGCGTATCGCAGCCTTTGTGGTCACCGAGTGACGAATATCTCGACAGCGTATTAGGCTGGAAGGACGCCGAAACGGCAGCTCTCCGTATGTGGCGAAAGACCTACGACCTCACTCAATTCACCAAGGAGGCTGCATCAGCCCCTGTAGGCTTCAATACTTTGGGGTGGAATAGCACCTACACGCGTCAGCCAATCTCCGCGGATCGAAATGCGCGAATGGCTGCAGACGATCGACTGCCACGATGAAGCCGCTCAATTTTCACGTAACAACAACACCAGCGATGGCCGGTGTGACTTCTTGCATCGCACACCCACCGGTGTTGCAGGAATGACGACCGTACTTGATGATGAAAGAGAAATGTCTTTCAAGCATGATCACACTCTCGTCGGCCTTGTTCTCGGAGCCTGCGTACTGTTGGCAACGGGGACGATCGGCGCAACGCCAACCACCCATACGAGATTTGCCGGAACCTACGCGTCGCGTTCCCAAGGCGACACAACGCCAGGGCCATCGCTGGACGTCAGCCTGGGTTTGGATGGAACGGCTACGGTTACCGAAGATGCGGGGAACGGCATCATTACCCATTTTGGCCATTGGGTGGAGACAGACCATGAGGTCAAGGTGAGCTTCGACCCGGTCGAGGGAAGACCCGAGGAACCTCCCATGACTCTCCAGGCAGAGCACGACGGACTGCGGGCGGTTTCGTGGAACCACGCCACCTGGGGTAAGACGAGCCCGCCTGTGTTGAAGAGCCGCTCCCGCGTAAAGCAACGGCTGACGAACAAAAGATCTGCGGAATAAACAGGCAGATGATGAGTGCCAGGCACCGCCGAGTGCCCGGTCCACCTGCACTAGATTCAGCGTAAGCTGTCACCGCATCGCCATGCTGCGCTGCTGGCCGGCGGTATACAATTGCGGCTTCTATAACCGATTCACATGGGGGCATGCGTGAAGTCTGTTCTGGTGACGGGTACGAGTAAAGGGATCGGGCTTGAGACTGCACTGTCATTTGCGCGCGCCGGATATAGAGTGCATGCGACGATGCGCAACCCGGCGGGAGCGCCGTCGCTGGCGACAGTGGCCGCGAAGGAGAACCTGCCGATCGAGGTGACGGCCATGGACGTGAATGACGATGCGTCCGTGGCCGAGGGCATTGCAGCAATCCAGACCGAGTATGGGCCGATCGATGTGCTGGTGAACAATGCCGGGGTGGAGTGCTTTGGCTCCATCGAAGAGCTGCCGATGTCGGAGTTTCGCGCGGTGATGGAGACGAATTACTTTGGCGTGCTGCGCTGCGTGAAGGCGGTGATTCCGCAGATGCGCGAGCGGCGGCAGGGTACGATCATCAACCTGAGTTCGGTGGCGGGGTCGTTCAGCCAGCCGCCGACGTCGCCGTACTCGGCGTCGAAGTGGGCGCTGGAGGCGATGTGCGAGGGCCTGGCCGGGGAGATGAAGGCGTTCGGCGTGCGCGTTGTGCTGATCAAGCCGGGCATCGTCGACACGTCGATGGCGCAGCGTATCAGCAAGATCGACAGCTCTCTGTATCCCCATGCGGCGCGCATCGCGGGTTTCTTTACGGCGACGCTGGCCGGCGAACCCGCCCAACCGAGTCTGGTTGCAGAGCTAATTGTGGATGTGGCGGAGAGCGACAGCTGGCAATTGCGGTACGTGGTCGGACCAGGCGCTGACGACCTGCTCGCCTTCCGCAGGAGCATGAGCGACGAGGACTGGGTGGCCCTGCATGGGTCGGATGATGCGACGTTCCAGCGCTTGATGAGCGGGGGCTAACTGCGGCGTCTAAGGTCAGCGCACTCAACTCTCCTTCCGGGACCAGCATCAGCGACGAGTTCGCACTCTATACGTGGAACGGCCTGAGGTTTTCGCCGAGTGGGGAGGCGCCTTCGAGGCAGATGTGAAAACCCACATAATCCCTGAGGTTCGGAATGTAATGTTTTCTACCCGCCAATCACAATCAATGAAGAATTCATCATGGAGGAGATTCGTGGCAGGCGCGGGGACTCGAGTTCGGGAAATGACTCTGACGCCATCGGCAAACAGGCGCTTCTGCAAGCGTTTGGCCAGGTCGACCACAGCGGCAAACGAAAGGTTAGAGGCATGTCATCCCTGATTTACAAAGTTGAAAAAATGCAGGTGTTTCTGGCAACCGATAGCCTGGCGACCATGAACGGAAAGGCGATGGGGTTCACAACGAAAGCGTTCCCGTTGCCCCATTTGCGCATGGTCATTGCGGGGACTGGATTGGCTGGTTTCCTGGATCATTGGCTCGTCGAGGTGAACACCTCGCCGGTCAGAGGCATCGACGCACTTAACGAGCAAGCACAGGCTGGCTTGCTAAACCTCTTACGGGCCTTTAACAAGCAATATCCCAGCATGATTGAGGCCACCAGTGTCTATCACTTCGGCTTCTCAGAGAATACCGGCGTCATGCAATCGTTTGCGTACAAGTCGGAGGAGCTGTTCGAGCCTCGCCAAATTGAGTGTGGGCTGTACGTCAAGCCCAACGTTCCCGAAGACGCGATTCCCAAAGACACGCTACACCCTGGTGACTTTATAAGGATAATGGCGGCACAGCGCGCCATCCAGGCGAAGCTCCCGAAGGAAGCACGAGTCTCTATCGGGGGAGAGATACAGATGCACCATCTGGACCAGGCAGGGTATAAGTCGTATCGGTTGGGGCAATTCGAAGACTACGCGGAAACTCGACGGACCATTCTTAGCGAAAGAGCCCCGTCAGCCATTTCGGGCTAATACGGTGGCCAGAAATAGCTCCCGAAGACCCACCACATCGGACAATTCCAGCCATGAAAGCAGTCAAGGCCGCGCGCCTTCACTTTGGCCATAGCATCCGCTTGGCAATGGACCGGCTGGATCGTTTAGAGACTGAGCTATTCGGCAATCGCGGAACCACCTGAACGCCCGCCCAAAGCGTGGCGAGCGTTTGCTCGACCACGAGGGTCTGGTCAGGCAAGTCAGGCACGACACCCTGGATGACCATGAGCGTGGCGAGGCCGAAAATCGTATACCACCAGGTGTGGGCTACCACTGGATCATCCTTACCTGGCAATCCTTCATCCCTGGCAACCTCAAAAAAGAGATGTATGAACCGTTGGAATAAAGGCGCGCCAAGGTCGTTGATATATTGTCCAGCGCGGATGCCGTTGCGGTTTTCCGGCCCGAAGAAGACGTTGCGGAACTGCTGTGGATGGGCAGTGCAGAACTGAATCAAGCCGCGTGAAGTCGCAAAAAGGCGCTCTTTCGGTGTAGCAGGTTTAGCGGCAGTCGCGTCGAAGTTCTGAATCAGCAGCCCGATCGTCTCTCGGCTCAACTCGGCAAGAATGTGCCATTTGTCTGGAAAATGCTGGTAGATCACGGCGTGCGTATAGCCAATTTCTTTAGCAATCGCACGAAGCGTCACGGCTTCGTAACCGCGATCGGCGAACATTTTACTTGCAACCGCAAGAATTTCGCCCCGCAGCCTTTCCTTGCGTTCTACCCGGCGACTTGGTGATGTGGATGTCACTTTCATAGCTTAGTCTCTTCCCGGCATATTTGCGGCCACTTGTAGATTAATGACCATTGGTTAGTATTTGAAGGCCGAGAGCGTTAATCAATGCTCGAAAGAAAACCACTGAATAATTTGTAACCAATGGTTACTGATTGCCTCTAATCGTTAGGTCGCGCGTTTGGATTGGCGGCGATTATACGAGGCAAAAGGAGGATTCGATGAACGTTCTGGTGATTGGTGCAGCGGGCAAGAGCGGAGAGGCGCTGGTAAACGAGGCGTTGCAGGCCGGGCATCAGGTGACGGCTTTCGTGCGTGGCGCAGCGCGATACAAAAAGGCGAATGTCAGAGTTGTTGCGGGCGACGTGCTGGATGCGGCCGCGGTCGACGTTGCGGTAGCCGGGCAGGATGCGGTGATCGACGCGCTGGGCGGAAAGACGCCGTGGAAAGTGACGACGATGGAAACGTGCGCGGCACACAATATCGTGGACGCAATGCGGCGCAATGGTGTGCGGCGATTGCTGAAGATTTCGGTGGTGGGTGCGGGCGAGAGTGTGAAGAACGCCGGCTTTTTCAACGAGCACCTGCTCATGCGGACGTTTCTGCGGGGCCTGCTGGTAGACAAGGCGGGCATGGAAGCCGAGATCGAAGGCAGCAACCTGGACTGGACGCTGGTACGGCCGCCGATGTTGACCGACGGCGAGAAGACCGGCATTGCCAGGGTGCTGAGCACAGAGAGTGGCGAGAAAGCGCACAAGATTGGGCGGGCCGATCTGGCAGCCTTCATGGTGCAACAACTGGTAAGCAGCCGGTATGTGCGTCAGGCAGTGACAGTGACGACCACATAGCAAGGCCACCGCGAGAAATGGCAATAACGAATCATGCGACAGATAACCGTGGAAACTCCACGGAACTAGCGGAAGTGCTGGCTGCGCAAATCACAAGCCCGGGCATCCCCCCTGGAGCACAACTTCGTTCACGAAAGGATACTAATATGTCAAACACCGCTACCTCGCTTGAAGAAGTCACTCATCACAACGTTATTAAGAACCACAAAACAGGCGGTCAGGCGCTGGATGTCGGGCAAATGAAGTTGCTGTGGAGGGCACTGGGAGAGAACACGGGCTACACCTTCTCCATTTTTGAGACCACGGTCGTGCCGGGCATGGGTATTCCACTGCATAAGCACCCATTTGCGGAGTTTTTCTATGTACTGGAAGGCACTCTGGCAATAGGGTATTGGAACAGCCAGGGTGTCACTGAGTGGGACGCGTGTGAAGCCGGCGAGAGTCTGATGGTGCAGCCCAATGCGCCTCATACGTTCTTCAATAAGAGTGAACGGCCTTGCCGCGTGCTGAGTGTGTCAACATATCACCACGAGCGGATGATGAAGGATGCTGTGCATCCGGAGGGCAGGACCGATTTTCTGCCCGCTCAACTCACCCAGGCTGATTTTCAGAAATTGACGAAGTCGATGGAGAAGAATCAGACGTTCCTTGTCGCAGACCATGCTTAGCATCGAAACGCAGTGCTCAGGCGGGGCTGGGACTTAGGCGAGGAGAGTCTGCCAAAGATGAAGATGGGTTTGGTGGACAGCAAAGTTCCCGTCCCCGTCCGACCACGGTGACCTGTTGACGGTAAATCAGGTCACCTGGATCGTCAGTCGTGGAAAATGATTGTAATAGTACCGAATGATCGGTACACTATTCTTCAAGAGGACGTGGCACTGCAAAGACGCCAGCTACGTCAAGGAGAAGAATATGGCCCGGATTGCAATCCCCACGAAAGAAACGGCCCCCGCCCAATCAAAAGCAATCCTCGATCGCTATGAGAGGAACCTCGGGGTGGTCCCGAACTTCTTCAGCCTTATTTCGCGTTCACCACACGTGCTGAACGCGGAGGCAAACATGCACGCGGTTCTCGGTAAGAGCCTTGGGCATGACACCCGTGAACGCATTCACATCATGACCGCCGAGGTGAACGGGTGCAACTATTGCCTCTCTGTGCATTCCTACGTTGCCGGCAAATTCAACCACATGTCCAAGGAAGATATGGAGCTGAATCGACAAGGCCACTCCACCGATCCGAAGGCGGATGCAGCAGTACAGTTCGCTTATCAGGTAGCCAAGACCCGCGGGCACGTCGCCGAGTCCGACTTCGAAGCGGTCCGAGCTGCTGGGTTCACTGACGAGGAGATCATCGACATCGTCGCGGAAACCGCATTCAGCTTCACAACAAACCTCTTCAACAACACTTTCCAGACTGACATCGACTCGATCGTCCCACCGCTTAAGACCGATTACATCTCTGCCGGTCTCAAATAAAAACTTCAGGAGGATCGAAATGAGTAAGCCAGAATCAACGCCAGTAACCCCAGACAAGAAGATCGTGCACGAGGGCCCCTCTGTCAGCACTCCGGCCAGCGAAATCAACTTCATCCAAACCGGAGTGAAGACGGAGAAGGGTGAACTCCTCGCGGGTCCAGCCTATGGCGACTTTCAGAATGGGCGCCACGGAACTTTTGTACGTATGCCGGCCGGATTCAGGAGCCCCGTACACACCCACACCGAGGACTACTTCGCCGTCGTTGTGGAAGGTGTTGGATCCAATCACGCTGTGGATGCTGAAGCCGTACCTCTGCCGACTGGTTCGTACTGGTTCCAACGCGGCGAAGAAGACCACGTAACAGAGTGCATGTCAGAAAAGGATTGCCTCTTCTTCATCGTTCAGCCCGGCAAATTCGACTACGTGATCGAGAAGGCCGGTTCGGAGAAGTGAGGCAGTCTGTCAACGAGAGCCCTGGCAAGAAGAGAGGATACGAAAATAGCGATCAACGCCTAACGAAGGGCATTGAGGACGCAGGGCTCGACTCTGTAACTGCTGTAAACTGTGCAGGTAACGAACGTTCTGTACAAAAGGAGCGTCCCCATGCCTGCAGCCTTAGATGAAGAGGAAAAGGCAGAAATCGTTGATCGCCTGTTTGAAGTATTTCGAGACCACGGGTATGAGGGCGCCTCACTCGCTGATCTGTCTCGCGCGACTGGTTTAGGAAAATCGAGTCTGTACCATCATTTCCCCAGAGGGAAAGAACAGATGGCCGAGGCGGTGTTGCAGAAAGGCAAGGCATTCATCCAAACCGCCATCGCTGAAGTAGCCCGGTCGCCAGAATCGCTGAGAGGACGCATTCGCAAGATTATTGCGGCTCTTGACCAGCTCTACGCGAGTGGCCGGAACCCCTGTGTTTTGGGGAGGCTCGCTGTCTCCGATATCGGTCCTGCCGGTCGCCAGCTGGCACGCGAGATTTTTGCTTTGTGGACGGATGCGGTTGCTGTACTCGCCCATGAGAGCGGTATGTCGCAGCTTCGGGCGCGCCATTTTGCCGAAGACTGGATCGCTCGCGTGCAAGGGTCTCTCATCCTGTATGCGGCAACCGGTAACTGCGGACCATTTGAACGTACGATGGTACCCCTTCTGGATCTTGCGAAGGAGAAACCCGTACCACCGAAGAGGTCGTAGTCTTGGGCTTCCTCATTAGCCCGGGCGTTTCTCAGGGGCGGGCAAGAGTCATGTGCACCGAGGTACCGCTGACCAACGAGTCGGCGGGATTCAAAATGACGTTGTCGGTAGGGAGCAGTCCGCTCACGATCTCGACCTTGCTGCCGTAATCGCGGCCAATAACGACCGGGACCACCTGGGCCACACCGCCGCGCACCACCCCCACCCGCAAACCCTCGGCGCGGAATAGCAGGGCATCGGCCGGGATGACCAGGGATTCGGCGGCGGAATTTTTTGGCGCAATCAGCTTCAAGTGCACAAAGGCATACGCCCCGGGCATGATGCGGCCCTCGGGATTGTCGACATCGATCTCGGCATTGAGGGTGCGGGAAGCGGAGTCAATGGCGTGTGCGTTGCGCACGATGACTCCGTGGAAGACCTGCCCGGGAAATTCGTCCAGGGTAAGAGTCTCCGCGGCTCCCGTCTGCACGGATTGGGAATCGGCTTCGGGGACGGCCACATAGACTCGCAGCTTGCGTATGGATGCAAGATGGAACAGCTCCTGGGAGGCGGTGTTTTGCCCCGCGGCGATCAAACCGCCGATATCGATGTTGCGTGCCGTGATCACCCCGTCAAACGGGGCATAGATCTTTTCAAACGATTGCATCTCTTCCAGTCGCTGGACATTGGCTTGCGCGGCCTTGACCGCGGAGCGCGTGGCCTGGGCCTGGGAGACGAAGGTATCGGTGTCCTGTTGCGAGACCGCATTTTGCTTCAGCAGTCCCTGGTAGCGGGTGGCATTGCTCTGGGCCAGGCCGGCATTGGTCTGCGCCGTCACAACATCCTCGCGAGCCTGCTGCAGTTGCTGATCCACTTCCGGAGAGCTGATAACGGCCAACAAGGCGCCTTGCTTCACATGCGCCCCTATATCCGCGTACCAGGCCTTGAGGTATCCACTGGTCCGGGCATAAATGGGGGTGTCGATAAATGCCATCACGTTGCCGGGAAGCACGATTTCCTGCGCCGCCGCGCCGCTCGGGGCCGGGTGGACGACGGTGACCGTCGGCACTGCCTCTTCGTCGGTCGAGTGAACCAGATTTGCATCCGCCACTGCGCGGGAATGCAGGCCGAGATAGATAACAATGCCGAGAACCAGAACTCCAGCGGCCAGGCACACCCATATCCATAGAGGGAGCGCCTGCTGCAGCCTGTCTTCTTCGGGGACGGCGTCCGTCTCCGTCTGTTTGATCTGGCCGGTGGTCATTGCGTCCTTATTCTCAAGAGGTCGCCCATCAAATGTGTCTACACGTGAAGCGGTTCCCGGTCCCGCTCCGCGGCTAACTGAGCATCGCCCGACGCTGGCCTGCGGTGAAGCAAGCTGAACACCGCGGGGACAAATGTAAGCGTGGCGACGGTGGCGCAGAGCAGACCACCAATGACCGCGCGCCCCAGCGGGGCGTTCTGCTCGCCCCCGTCGCCCAGGCCCAACGCCATGGGTATCATGCCGATGATCATCGCCAAAGCAGTCATCAGCACCGGGCGAAAACGCGTCGCCCCCGCCTCAATCGCTGCCCGTACCGCATTGCCATGGTCCAGCAACCGTTCCTTGGCAAAGGAAACAACCAGGATGCTGTTCGCCGTAGCCACCCCCATACACATGATAGCGCCCATGAGCGCCGGCACGCTGAGGGTGGTATGGCTAACGAAAAGGAAGAGAATAATTCCGGCCAGGGCTGCCGGGAGCGCGGTAATGATGATGAAGGGGTCCAGCCATGATTGAAAATTGACCACGATCAGCAGGTAGACGAGAACGATCGAGAAGCCCAGGCCGGCGACCAGGCCGAGATAAGACGCGCGCATGGTCTCCAGTTGCCCGCGAACGGTGATAAAGCTCCCGCGCGACAATAATTTGCGATCGGCATCGACGATTTGGAGACATTCCGGCCCACGGCTCCGAGGTCGCGATCCTGCACGGACGCGTAGATATCGATGACGCGCCGGATGTTGTAGTGGTTGATGACTTGCATCTCGTGCGAGCGCTGGATGGAAGCAACGTCGGCCAGGATCTCCGGCCGCAGCGCATTTTGCCCGCTCAACGAAATACCCTGCAGGTCCTGCAAAGACTGAACGTCGTACTGCGGAGTCTGCGCCGTCATGCTGTACTCGACGCCGTTGCCCCAGTTGAGGAAAAACATGGGCGAGGTCTGGAAGCTGCCGCTGAGCGAATTGAGCAGACTGCCGGCAACATCGGACTCGGTGTAGCCCGCTTGCATGGCTTTGGTGCGATCGACATTTACGTCGAAGCTGGGATAATCGAAGGCCTGCTGAATGCGGGGGTCGGCAATGCCGGGCACGCGGCGAAGCTGGTTGAGAATTTGATCAGCCACGCCACGGTTGGCCTCGATATCGGAGCCTTCGATCTGCACATCGATCGGCGCCGGGAGGCCGAAGTTGAGGATCTGGGTGATGATGTCGGCGGGCAGGAAATAGAAGGTCACGCCGGGAAATTTCTGGGGCAGCGTCTTGCGCAAGCTCGGATGTAGTCTGCCGTGGGGTGATGGTTGCGCTCGAGCGACACGGTGATGTCCGCATCGCCCGCACCGATCATGCCGTTGGTGCTATGCATGGTGTTCATAGGGCTATAGGGCAAGCCGATGTTGTCGACGATGGTGCCCATTTCCTGCCGCGGCACCAGTTGGCGGATGGCGTTCTCCACCAGGTCGCACAGCCGCGCCGTTTCCTCAATCCGCGTGCCGGTCTTGGCCCTCACATGCAGGATGAACTCACCGCTGTCAGACGCGGGAAAAAAATCCTGGCCCAGAAAAGGGAGTAACAGGAATGCGCAGAGGCATGCGCCGAGAAAGACCGGCACAAACAGCGATCGCCGGTAAACCAAGCGGGTAAGCAAGACGTGGTAGGCATCGCGAAGACGCTGGAAGCCCCGATCGAACCCCTGCTGGAAGCGAGCCAGAGGATTCCGCGTAGGCCTCGCATGGTGGGCCTTGAGCAGGTAAAGGGCGAGCGTCGGAACCAGCGTTCGCGACAGAACATACGACGCCAGCATGGCGAAGATCACGGCTTCGGCCAGGGGAACGAAAAGATAACGCGAGACACCGCTCAAAAAGAACATGGGCAGGAACACGATGCAGATGCACAAGGTCGAAACCAAGGCGGGAACAGCAATCTGCGCCGCACCTTCCAGGATGGCTTCGTAGACGGGGTAGCCATCCTCCAGGTAACGCTCGATATTTTCGATGGTGACGGTGGCATCGTCGACCAGGATTCCCACGGCGAGAGCGAGGCCGCCGAGGGTCATGATGTTGATGGTTTCATGCAAGAAGCTGAGGGTAAGGATGGAGGTGAGGATAGAAAGCGGAATGGAAATCGCGATGATCAGGGTGCTGCGCCAACTGCCGAGGAATAGGAGAATCATGAGGCCCGTCAACGTGGCGGCAATGATGCCCTCGCGCACCACGCCGCTGACTGCGTGCTCCACGAAGATTGCCTGATCCTGCAGCGGCTGCATCTTCAATTGCGGCGGCACGGTCAAGGCAATGCGCGGCAGCAGCCGGCGCACACCCTTGACCACGCTGATGGTCGAGGCGTTGCCCGCCTTCAGCACCAGGACGAGAACCCCGCGTTGTCCATCCTGGCGGGCGATGTTGGTTTGAGGAGTAAAGCCGTCGCTGACCGTGGCCACATCGCGCAGGTAAACGGTCGACGGCCCTACCTGCTTGATGGGGAGATTGTTCAGCGCGGTCACGGTCCAGGGGCTGGCGTTGAGGCGGACATAGTACTCGTCCTGGCCGATTTTGGCCGTGCCCGAGGGCAGGATGAGGTTCTGACTGGTGACCGCCTTGAGCACATCGGTGGATGAGAGGCCTCGGGCCTGCATGCGCCCAGGATCCAGATTGACCATGATCTGGCGAATCTTGCCCCCGTAGGGAGCGGGAACGACCGCGCCCGGCACGGTGACGATTTGCGTTCGTATAAAGTTTCCCGCGAGATCGTTAAGCTGCTGTTCGTTGAGCCCTTTGCCGGAAAGCCCAATCTGCAGGATGGGTACGCTCGAGGCGCTATAGTTGATGATCTCCGGAGGCTGCTCGCCGGGCGGCATCATGCTTGAGCTGCTGCTGCGAAACGGCGGTGACCTGGGCCATCGAATTGGCCAGGTTGGTCCCCGGCTGAAGAAAGATCTTGATCACCGCTTCGCCGTTATACGAGGTCGATTCGAGGTGTTGGATGTTATCGACCAGCGTGCTCAGCGATCGTCTCGAAAGGGGAGGTGATGCGTCCCTCTACCTCCTCGGCGTTCAAGCCGGAATATTGCCAGGCCACGGAGATCACCGGTATGTCGATATTCGGGAAAATGTCGGTGGGGGTACGCAGAATCACGACCGGGCTGACAATCAGGATGAGCAGGCCATCACGATGAAGGTATAAGGCCGATTGAGCGCCAGCTTGACGATCCACATCCGAGTTCCACCTCCGCTGCAGGCTGCCTAGATCTCTCTTTCCTTTATAGACTCTCCGCCCCTTGGTGGGGGGAGAGGACACGGCGTTTGAACGGTGGCGCGCAGTGTGTTGCTGGGGCGGTTTGCATCTATAGACTTGTTCCGCGATCGCAGGCGGTATCTTTAGAGGATGTCTTCTTTTATGGAGGAGCGCATGAACCCTGCCGGAAAGCGTCGCTGGAGATGGTTGCTTGCCGTGTTTTTCGGAGCTACTTTCGCCTACGCACAAACCAGCAATCAAACTCTCGGCCAGTTCGAAGGCCAGGGGGACTACGGTGTTGTTCTTCTTCCTGGCAGCGGCCACTACGACGTCTCCAAGGATAGCTATACCGTCTCGGGCAGCGGCGCCGATATCTGGTCTCACGCGGATGCCTTTCACTACGTTTGGAGAAAAATGTCCGGCGACGTGGCCTTGACCGCGGACATCGACTTTGTGGGCGAGAAGGGTAATGCGCACCGCAAGGCCGTGCTCATGATTCGCCAGTCGCTCGATCCGGGTTCGATCTATGCCGATGTCGCACGCCACGGCGATGGCCTCACCTCGTTGCAATACCGCGACACATTCGGCGGAGACACCCACGAGGTGGAAACCTACGCGAAGGGACCTCACCGGGTACGCATCGAGAAACGTGGCGACTACGTGTATGTATCGATTCCAGATGCCAGCGGAAACATCGCGCCTTCCGGTGCGGCCATGCGGGTCGGCATCCAGGGCGACTTTTACGTTGGCCTTGGTGTTGGTTCTCACAGTGAGAAGGTTGTAGAAACGGCCATTTTCTCGAACGTGAAGACGGAACCACTGCCTGCCGCTGCCGGTGAACCTGTGCTGCACAGTACCCTGGAGACAGTCATTGTTACGTCCACCGATCGCCGGGTCCGCTACACGGCAGCCGGGCACTTTGAAGATCCCAACTGGACACCGGACGGTAAGGAGCTCCTCTTCAACCAGGAAGGGACGCTGCAACAACTGGTGCTGGACAATGGCATTCATCCCATTGACAGCACGATTCCAAGGTCCACCGCGTCCACTCTGATTCCGACCGCCCCTGAAACGAAAATCAACGGGGATCACGGGATCTCGCCCGATGGCAGCGAAATTGCGATCGGGAATCAGGATCCGGATGGGCAGGCCCGGATTTATATAGTCTCCACGGCCGGCGGAACGCCCAGGCGTCTTACCCCGGATGGTCCCGCCTACTTTCACGCCTGGTCGCCAGACGGCAAGATCATCTCCTATACCGGCCAGCGTGGCGACAACTTCGACGCCTATACCATTCCCGCCGCGGGTGGCCCGGAAACACTTCTTGCGGCCAAGAGCGACGTGGCTGAATTCTCCCCGGATGATCAGTGGATCTATTTTCAATCAGACCGCACCGGCCACATGCAGCTCTGGCGCATGCGGCGGGATGGGACGGCACCGGAACAGCTCCTGGTCAGCGACAGCAGCGACTGGTTTCCGCATATCTCACCGGATGGCAAAATGATTGCCTTCCTCGCCTACAAACCAGGAACGCAGGGTCATCCAGCGAATCAGGACGTTGAAATTCGCGTGCTGTCGCTCTCCGACAGAAAGGTAAAAACCGTCGCCAAGCTGCTTGGAGGGCGGGGCACGATGAACGTTCCGTCCTGGTCGCCGGACAGCAAGATGCTGGCCTTCACCAGTTTCGAATTTTTACCGGAGTAGCGAAGTCAGGCGACGCCGGGTCAAGCAACCGTGACATGGAGCAACCGGGCGGCATTCTGGTTATAAACCTTATGTAAGAGCCCATCGGGGAGATCGATGCCTGATATTTTCCAGCGCCCTTGCGGAGGCGTGGCTGCCGGAGCGTAATCGAAGTACTCATCGTCGGTTTCGAGAAATCGAAAGTAAATTTGGTAGAGGCTGTCGTTGAATACCTGCTGCGGAAATTTGTCTCCATGGGGCGTTGCATCGGTTCCAAAAACAATCCGGTCCTGATACTTATCAAAGAACCTGCGCGCTGCCCTTGGCTGCCGTCCCAACTCATTCAGGCGCGCCGCGATGTCTACATACATATTGGGAAAACGATCGAGGTTTTGCGCGACGCTCTGCAGATCTTCGGCGCAGTTGCCGACATGCAGGGCCACGAAGTTGGTTTTGGGGTGCCGGGCAAACACTCGATTGCGCGCTTCCAGAATCTCCGCGTTGGAGGGAAACCCTGGTTTGAAGTAAGACCAGTCAGGGTGATTGTTCAGTTCCTCGTAACGCTCGTTGAAGCGATCGGTTCGCGTGAAGAACGCCAGTGGATCGGATACGTGGATGGCGACGGGCATACCCAACCCGCCGCAGGCTTCCCACATCGGGTCAAAGCGCCGATCGTCCACTTTCACCAGGTTGCCGGTGGTGGTCTGGTCACGCAAAGAGAGACCGAGGGTCTTCAAAATCTTCAGGCCACGAGCGCCTGACTGGTGGGCCGCTAGGATAGCGTCTGCCTGCAACTGAGGATAGTTTGGCTGTTGGAACAGGTTGTACGAGGGCTCGGTGAAGGTATAAAACCGCCTTGGAAAACGCTTGTCGTATCGGGCGACCGTCGTTTGCAAGCCATCTGCGAACCCGCCCGTGAGGTTAGTCAAGGCAAGGATATTTCTGCGCTCCATCACAGGCAGCAGTTCCTCCGGTTGCCCGACGATCCTGCGTGCGGCGCCCAGGGAAACACCGTTGACCACCTGGAGCGAGAATGTCAGATGGGTATGGAAATCGATGACCGGATACCTGGCCCGCGGCACTTGCGTTTCTTTTAAATGCAGCATGCTGACGGGCTGATACTGCGCCAGGGCGAGCGGGCCCTTTGGGCTCTCGGCAGGCGTTTGATCTGCCTGGGCGTTGGTCTTCGACTCAATACCGAAAACGCGGCGGAGGCCGCCGCTGAGGATACCCATGCCGCTGGTGGCCAATAGGTTTCGACGAGTGATCCGGCTCATGCTAACCATCCTCTCTGCCAGGAAGAGTTTCTGATTTGGTTGATCTCCGTTATCTTTCGGTGATCAGTATTGGAGCTCAGTGCGTAGCCGCGGTTAGCGCAGCGGCGCCGGAAGGCTGCCACGCGGGGCCGCCATCTTCCCATTGGTTATCTGTCAGTTGCTCGACGTGGGTGCCGTCGGAGCGCATGACGAAAATCTCGCCGTAGGGTTGCGGCGCCCCGGTGTAGATCGCTTCGTCCTTGAAGCCCATGCGCGAGCTGGTGAAGAGAAGCTGCTCTCCGTCAGGCGACCAGGCGAGATGCGCCTCGTTGCCATGCGTATGAGTGAGCTGCGCCAGGCCGGTGCCGTCAGGATGGATGGTCATCACCTGGAAGTTCCCCTCAATCCTGCGGATGAACGCGATCAGGTTGGTGTGCGCTGACCAGACGGGAAAGTTATCGTACTCCGTGGTGAGCTTGGTAACGGAGCCGTCGCCCAGGTTCATCCGTCGTAGTCCTTCGCCTTCCGGCCCGGCTGTACGGTAGACGATGCTCTTGCCATCCGGCGAGAACGATGCGAAGGCATTGTTATTGGAGCCGGAGGTGACGACGTGAAAGCCAGTGCCGTCAGCGTTGAGGATGCCGACCTGGGCACCCCCATTCACCGGATCGTTGGGCTTCTTTCCTCCGGCGGCGAAGTCGAGGAACGCCGTAAAGCCGCCAACGCCGACGACGATTTGTGTTCCGTCGGGCGACCACTGCGGAGCGAGGACCAGGTCCTTGCGAGTCAGTATCGCCTTGTCGGGCTTGCCCTCCTCTACGATGTTAAGCATCGATCCGTTGGCACTGACAGTGGTGACGGCAAGGTGCTGCCCGCTCGGGTCATACGCAGGCAGGAACGTCGTTCCGTACAAGTCGAATTTCGGATTGAGACTCCAGAGCTGATGCGGACTCGCAGAGCGATGGATCGCGATGCGGCAAAAGACGACCTGCTTCGTGTCCGGCGACCATGACGGTGGATCGCGCCAGAGACGGGCGCCGGCTGGCCCGGGCTTGCCGCTGGAGTACACCACCGAGCTGCCAGTGGCAGCGGTCCGGATATAGGCGATCTTGCCTGTAGGCAGAACGGCGGGGCCGACCTTAACGCCGGGTCCGGTGGTGACGGGTGTCGTCACCCCTGTGGCGACATCGACCTTGAAGACTTGGCTCGTCTCTTCAGCGGTGGGTCGCACGCGAAACTCCCAGGTGTCCTGCGCGGACATGCAGTCGGCGAGCAGGGTTTTGCCGTCAGGCAGCCACTTCGGCGTGCCACAGAAGTTGCCATGTTCGGTGACGCGCTTCAGACCGGAGCCGTCAGGATGCACTATGTAGATGTCGACGAGGTGCAGTCGCTCCCAGCGGCCTTTGGCGACCGGCAAGTCGCTGCCGCGGTCCGAGGAGAACGCGATCCACTGGCCGTCGGGCGACCATGCGGGCCTGAAGTCGCCGCCATCGCCGGCAGTCAAAGAAGTAGCCTTGTGCGTTTGGACGTCGAGAATCCAGAGATTTGCCCGGCCCGCGGCGCGCTTGCTGACGAAGGCGATGCGTTTGCCGTCAGGCGAGAAGGCCGCCTGGTCGTCGAAGGCCGGAGAGTCCGTGAGCCGCTCCACACCCGTGCCGTCGGGATGCATACGGTAGATGTCTGCGGAGCCGGCGCGCTCGGAAGTGAAGGCGATCCAGTCTCCCTTGGGCGACCACGCGGGGTTGTAGTTCCACGAGCCGGGCTCAGTCAGCGCACGTTCGGCGGTGCCATCGGCGTTCGCGATATAGAGAGTGGCCTCAGATGGGCCGGTGCGTAGAAAAACGACGCGGTCGGCGGCCGAGCAATGGTTTGCGCCGGTTGCGAAGAGACAGGCAAGGATGAGCAGGGAAGTGCGAGGCATAAGTCCTCTAAAAGAGAGCTATCTGAGGATTGACGAGTCGCACGAGGTTAGCACATTGACAGGGAAGCCGAAGAATTCGCCGGCCGCATGCTAAGCGTCGCCTTGCGCGGCGCGCCGCAACGTGCGCTGTATGATTGAGGCCTCGACGGCCTACCCGGCCAACTGTGGAAGTGGCGTCGTAATTCTGTTCTTTGTGGAGATCGCTTGTTACTTTGTGGTTTCATTCGGTGCAGGTTGTTACTCTGCGTTTGGCTTACTACATCTGTAGCGAGCAGCCCAAACACTGATTCATAGCGAGCTGGTGCATTCTGCAACAGGTCACGAAGAGGTTCTTGTTGTGCAGGAGGGATTGAACCAGGTCACCGTGCTCCGGCAGGACGCAGCCGGATCCCGGACCATCATCAAGGTAGGCGAGAAGCCCCACGAGGTTGCGATATCGAAGGACGGCCTAACGGCCTATGTCTCGAACTTCGGGCTTCTCGAGGCGAATCACAAAGTTGGCACACCGGGAACCACGATCTCTGTCATTGATGTGGCACAGAAACGCGAAATGACCCGATTTCAGTTGCCGCCCGGGGCGGGCGGTCCACATGGACTCAAAATTCGTCCCGCGCACCAGGATGAGCTCTTCACCAATGCAGAGATTGGCCGGGAGGAGATGGTCGTCTTCAACACCCATAGCGGAAGGGTTCTCCGTAGCTTTGCGCTGCCCGAGGGCGTCCACAATTTCATCTTCAGCGATGACGGGGCGGACCTCTACGCTTTCACCATGACAGGCAGCGTCCTACGGCTGGATGCAGAGGAAGGACACATTCTCGCCCAGACTGCGCTTCCGAAAGTAAGAGGCTTGGCATGGACTGCGGATCACCTGCATCTGCTTGCGGGAGGTTACGGGCAGCTGTTCCTTCTCAATCCGAAAGATCTCACGGTGAGTCGCACCTATGCCAGCCTTCCCGTAGGTCAGATCTTTTATCCTTCTGCTAGTCCGGACGGTCGTTCGTTCTTTCTCCCGGCGGTGCTCGACGGGGTGGTACTGGTCGTGGATGCGCTGGCTGGGGATGTGCGACATCGCATAGTGACCGGAAGTCCTCTTCAGGTCCTATTCGATGCCAACGATGCCTACGAGGTCTGGATCTCCAATGTAAAAATCCCCTCTTCGATGCTTCCGGCAGGCGCAGACCCGAGGGGCGGAGGCCTGGTGCGTCTGAATCTTTCCAGCTATCAGATTCGACACATGGAAGGCACCGAGGATGCCAATGGAATTGCAATCGTCCACTTGAGAAAACTTCAATCGGATGGGTGCGCCTGGTTTGAGAAGCATCATCGGGCGAAGGCCCATGCCACCATCAGCGGGAACTCTTCTCGCCAGAATGCGCCTCCGTGCGATCCAGCTCGTTCATTCATGACGACATCCGCGCCGGCATCGCGTAGCGCGTCCGCCCACCTTTGTGCGTTCTGCAGAAAGAACGGCTCCTGTGTGCCCGCGACAAGGTATGCGCGCGGAAGCGGACCCGGCATAACGACAGGCGGCTTGTAACCGCCGCCTGGCGAGGCGCAGAGGACCGCACCGAAGACACGTGGATGCCGAAGTCCAAGAGCAAGAGCCAGTTCACCACCCGCCGACGCGCCGAACACCGCGGTACGTTCAATGGGCAGTGTCACGCCAAACCGGGATAGCGTCCACTGGCGAACGTCATCGATGAAGAACTTCTCGTGTGCCGCAAAACGCTCGGGCTCAAAGCCCGGTGAATACTCATGGAGCCGCAGCGTTTCATCCGTGAGTCCGTGTACACCGACGATCATTGTGGCCGGTACGTCGGCCCTCTCCAGCAACCGTCCCCACTTCGAGATTCGCTGTCCGTCGCCGGCGAAGACGATTGCTTCGGGCGGGTCCGATGGAACGTATACCGTAACCTGCCGTCCGCCGTCGTACTCGAACGTCTCAGTGACAAACTCTCCCGAGTCTGCGCTGGTGGGCCCGGCGGGCGCCCCGTCTGACTCGCTTAGCTCGCAGTTGACGTGATTGCGTGCTTGCTTCTTCATGATGCGACGATAGACCATCAAGGATTAAGTAGCGCATGCAGTGATGATGAGGTGCATCGCTTCGCTGGTTTCGCGAACGAGCCCTCCGAAATGCTTTGAGGAATGGAGTGGGGCGAAACGTAGAGTGGCAATTCAAGTTTTTGGTGCGTGGTCAGATAACCCTGCATGGCGCCGAGAAGGTGCCCGGCGATCGGAATTGTGCTGTATTCCGGCCTGCCGGGCCCAACGGGTTAACTAAGCTATCTACCTTCAGTCATAATCGAAGGGGTTGCAAGGCTCGCCTTGACGTCCTCTCTTTACGTGTACGCCTTCTCTCCGCCGACCTGCGAATCCCAATAGGTCGTAGGATCGGTGAAGAACTCACCCTGCCTGCAGAGGTTGCGCATCGCTTCTTCATTGACTTTGATGCCCAGGCCCGGCCCCGTCGGAACGGGGATGTGACCCTTGAACCACGAGGTCCCCTTTGTCGGTTAGATCCTTGTGCCAGGCGGGCTGCGGCTGGTGCCATTCCATGGCGAGGAAGTTTTCGCAGGCGGCGATCGCGTGCGCGCCGGCCGCGTAGCCGATCGGGGTAGCATTGCTGTGGACCATCATCCCCACCGAATATTTGGCCGCCATGTCGGAGGTCTTCTTCAATTCGAGACAGCCGCCGATCACAAGGTGATCCGGGTGGATGTAATCGACTGCACGCGCCTGGCAAAGCGGCTCGAGCGATTCCACCAGGTAGGCGTCTTCGCCGGTCAAGGTGGATACCTTGACCGAATCGGTGATGAGTTTCCACTCCTCTACCCGGAACCACGGGACCATGTCTTCCAAAGTCGAGGGATTGACCCTCTCCAGCGCATTCGCCAGCTTGATGCAACTCTTCACGGTGAGGTGCCCGAAATGGTCGTGACCCATGGGAGTGTCGCCAGCGTCGCCCATGGCTTCCTTAATCGCAGCGACGTGGTCCGCTACGAGTTCACATCCCTTGTCGCTGATCTCTAATCCCTCATAGTAGTTTTCGGGGGGGAAATCCCCCGGTTCCCCGTAATAGCCTGCCGGAGCATAGATCGTGCCCTTCTTGCCTCGGAGGATGGGCGCTACGGGCAGGTCGTATTTGAGCATCGTGAATCCCGAGGCGACTCTCTCCTTATAATCGGCGGCGATGTCTGCGATGGAGTTTGATTTGCGGGTCACCTTCGCTGTACAGGCGGATCTTGTCGCGGAATCTTCCGCCAAGCATCTGATAGATCGGCACGCCATAAGCCTGGCCGGCCAGATCCCACAATGCGTTCTCAATCGCGTTCACGCCGCTCCCCTGACGGTTATATCCGCCATGCATCTTGATCTTGCGGAAGATTCTGTCGACGTTGCAGGGATTCTCGCCGAGTAGCCGGGCCTTATGCATCAGGACGTAGTTTGGCTGGGGGCCGTCCCCGATCGCCTGGCCGTAACCCGAGATTCCCTGATTGGTATCGATGCGGACGACGATCGTGCCGCCAGAGGCCGCTCCCGCTCCGGGAGTCGCAGGAGGCATCGCTCCCCTGGGGGGACCGCCATGGCCGCCGGGCCGCCCGCGGCGCCGAGCCGCCTGCGCTGCTCGGGCCGCCATTGCCCTCCTGGATTGGCTTGCCTCCCGGCCCTCGCAGAACGGCGATGCGCATGTCGGTGATCTTCAAGTCCGACGCAATCGAATTCCGGTTGACATTCTGTGGATACGCTTCCAGGTCGGCCAAGAGGCCAAGCCCCGCGGCTGCCGCGCCCATGCCCAGAAACGAACGCCGCCCAATTGTTCTTCCTTTTGTTGACATTACTCTCCTTTTCGCCACCAAGACCGACTCGCGTTTTGAACCGGTCAATTGTATCCGAACTTAGTATACGAGCTGATATTTCGAAGCAGATGCTCGCCCACCCGCAGGTTCATTCCTGGCACGATGCGCGTCGAACCAGCGTTGACCGGCTGGATCAGCCTGACATCGGGGATAGACATGGATCGCGGGTTGCCCCCGGCTGCGCACTACCCTATGCCCGAAGCCTGCGAGTAGATTTGTCCGCGATCTTTGGTGATCGAGGAAAACACGAGTGGACTACTGAGGCATTGCTTCCCTAAGAAAGTCGGTTTATCTGTTATCCCCAATATCTGTTATCCCCAATCTGTACTCGACAAAGTAGCAATGCGTTGCATTTATGACCTATAGAAACGCTGGGCTTTTGAGATCGCCCGCTTGTTAAAGAAAGTTCCAATTTGAACGTTTCAGCTACTCGTTCCCGGCTATTTTAGAGTTCGCTCCTACATTCCGCTGCTCTCTAAACACTTGATAAGTAAACGACAAATAAGTGCTGGAGGAAAGATGACCCCTGGGTAGTGACTTCTATCAACGTCTTTGAACTTGTCCCCCCCAATTTGCCAATGGTATAAGTGTGCGTCCGCTGCACCCCGGATTTTGGGGAAGTTATTAGGAGACACTCCTTAATGCATTTGTCGAAGTCTTTCGCGCTGAAAATGGCACGCTCCGCCGGCGTGTGTTTGACCCTGTTGGCCTCGTTGACTCTTGTCGATTGCGTCGTTCTGGGGCAGGAGGCTGCGACTCCCAAGTTGAATCCGGCCACCGGATCGCCCGCCCAGGCGCAGGAGCGGCCGCGGCCGCCACGGCGGATCGATACACCGTACGCCAAGGCCGCGTATGCGGCCCTGCAAGCGCCGCTGGATAAATTGACGCCGGTCACTGACGAGATGCTGCGCAATCCTCCTCCCGGCGACTGGCTCCACTGGCGCCGCACATACGATGGATGGGGCTATAGCCCGCTGACGCAGATCAATCGCAAGAACGTCAAAGACCTGAAGGTCGCCTGGACATTCAGCATGGATTCAAGCCCCGATGCGGTCAACGAGACCACGCCGCTGGTGCATGACGGCGTCATGTTCCTGTGGAACTTCGGGGAAACGATTGACGCGATCGACGCGAAGACCGGCACCCTGCTCTGGAAGTTTTCCCACGAGTTGCCGGAGGACTACCCGTCGCTACCGGGCTTCTACCGGACGAAGAGAAGCCTCGCGATCGGCGGCAACAAGCTCATCGTGGGAACCATCGACATGCACGTGATTGCGCTGGACATGAAGACCGGCAAGAAGGTGTGGGATGTGGTAACCGATGACTACAAGAGCGAGCGCACCTACAACAGCGGCCCGCTGGTGGTGAAGGACAAAGTGCTGATGGGGGCCGGCAACTGTGGGCCGGGGAGCGCCAATCAACATCTGGGTAAAGTAGCAGGTTATTCTCCACCGGGCGGATGCTACATCACCGGCCACGATCTCGAGACGGGCAAGGAACTGTGGCGGTTCAACCTGACCGCCCACGCGAACGAGCCGGGGGGCGATACGTGGAACAATCTGCCGGATAATAAGCGCGACGGCGCGGCCATCTGGGTGGCTGGACAGTATGACCCAGAGCTGAATCTGACCTATTGGGGAACCGGCTCGCCTTCTCCGTGGTCGACGATCACCCGCGGCACCCTCGGCGCGGACTCGCTCTATGTGGATTCGACGGTGGTGCTGAATCCCGACACCGGCAAGCTGGTCTGGTACTACCAGCACGTCCCGCACGATCCGTACGATCAGGACTACTCCTTCGAGCGGATCATCGTGCCGCTCACCGTACGGGGAGAGCACCACAAGGCTGTGATCACGGTCGGCAAACCGGGAATCTTTGAGGCGTTGGATGCCGCTACGGGCAAGTTTCTGTTCGCCAACGATCCGGGCGCGCAGAACGATCTCACGTCGGTGGATCCAGTGACAGGGGTCAGAACGACGCTCTCTGAACCGGCGCCGCCCGGGGTGAAAAACTGCCCGACCGGCATGGGAATCCGAAGCTTCCCGGCTGGCGCCTACAGTCCTCTGACTCACCTGTATTACATGCCGATTGACGACTACTGCATGGGAAAGATGGGCGACACACCGTCCCGCTTTCTGGCGCTGGATGTGAATACCCAGAAGTTTGCGTGGGATATTCGCAGCCGCGTGCCGGTGTCGTCCGCGGTGCTGACGACTGCCGGAGGCCTGGTGTTTGCGGCGACGCCGGACCGCTATTTCCGTGCGTTCGACGATCGCGACGGCAAAGTATTGTGGACGAGTCCGCGGCTGAATGACATCCCGAACGCTTTTCCGATCACCTACATGGTGGATGGCAAGCAGTATATTGCCATGCCGGCCGGCGACCCCGGGCTCCAGGGCAACTGGGTGTTGAACGCCGCCCCTGAGCTCGGCGCGGTGCGCGGCTCGAAATCGTCCGTGCTGTGGGTGTGGGAACTGCCATAAGAGCTTCGCGGCTTGCTTTGCCTGCGGAATTCCCAAAATCGCGCCCGATTTTTCGACGATGGATCACTCACGGTGCGACAGTGGGTCATTGCTTCATGGATCGAGTGCCGGCAAATTCAAGAGGAACGACCATACCTCAGGGCCTAAAGGCCGAATGATTTTGCGGGGTTTGTGTACGGGCTGAAGCCCGTACCTACCCTCTGTTTCCTCGACATCGAGAGGAACAACCATATCTCAGGGCCTAAAGGCCGGATGATCTTGTGGAGTTTGTGTACGGGCTGAAGCCCGTACCTACCCTCTATTTGTTCGACATCGAGAGGAACGACCATACCTCAGGGCCTAAAGGCCGGATGATTTTGCGGGGTTTGTATGGGCTGAAGCCCGTACAAATCGTCTGAGTTTCCCTAGCGGGTAAAGCCGTTCGCCATTACCTGTTGCTTTCCAAAAGGAAGTGCGACAAGATGGTTCCTGTGGGAAACCCAAAGAGCGACTCTATGGCTCAAAAAACGGATGTTCTGCAGGGAACGCTAGCCCTGATGGCCCTCAAGACGCTCGATGTGCTGGGTCCACTGCATGGCTATGGGATCGCGCGCCGGATCGAGCAGATCAGCGGGGATTTGCTGGCGGTGAACCAAGGGACGTTGTATCCCGTCCTGCTGAAGTTGGAGCAGGAGGGCGCAATTTCGTCAGAGTGGGGCGCCTCGGAAAACAACCGCCGGGCGCGTTTCTATCGCCTGACACGGTCGGGACGAAAGCTGCTCGAGACCGAAACCCGGGACTGGGAGCAAACGACGGCGATCATCGCACGATTCTTCGCGGTGAAGGCGGAGGACTTGACATGAGATTCCTGAGAAGGTTTCTGGCGCGGCTCAAGAACTTTGCCACCGCGCGGCAAGACGACAAACGGCTGCGGGAAGAGATGGAGGAGCATCTGGCCCTGCAGACGGAGGAGAATCTGCGCGCGGGGATGAATGTGGAAGAGGCACGGCGGCAGGCCGTGATGAAGTTCGGAGGGGTGGGGACAGTGAGAGAGGATTACCACGCGGAGCAGAGTCTGCCCTTCGTTGAAAACCTGATTCAGGATTTGCGCTACGCGCTGCGCATGTTTGCCAAGTCGCCGGGCTTCTCCGCGATTGCGATTCTGACCATGGCGCTGGGCATCGGAGCGACGACGGCGATATTCAGCCTGGTGGACGCCACGCTGCTGCATCCGCTGCCCTACCCGCACCCGGAAGAGCTGGTGCGCATCGAGGACGATCTGCCGGGTGCGGGCGCTACGGACGCGGGCATCTCGATTCCGGAGTGGAAGGATCTGCAGCGTTCGGGAATTTTTCAGTATGTTGTGCTGCAGATTTTCGGGTCGGCGAACCTGACAGGTGTATCGCAACCATCACGGATGCAGTATGAGGGGGTGTCCCCGTCGTATTTTGCGATGCTGGGGGTGAAACCGGAGCTGGGGCACACGTTCAATCCTCAGGATCAAAGGCCGGGGTTCACGCTGGATGTGGTGATCAGCGACGGGTTGTGGAAGCGGGCTTTCGGGAGCGATCCGCACATTGTGGGAAGAAGTTTGCGGGGGGACAACGATTTGTATCGGGTGATCGGGGTGATGCCGCCGGGTTTTCGCGACCCGGGGCGAACCGCGAGCGAGAGGAATACGGAACAGTGGGCGGCGTTGGGTTTTGATGCGGATCCGGCTCAGGCCCCGAACCGTAGTTTGCGGTTGCCCCTGGAAACGGTCGGGCGCCTGAAGCCGGGGCTGACGCTTGCAGCGGCGCAGAGCCAGCTGGACGCGCTGACTGCGTCGTTGCGGAAGCAATTTCCGGATGATTATCCGGCCGACAGCAAGTGGACGGTGCGCTTGGTGCCTTTGAAGGAAAACGTGGTGGGCAACGTTCGGCAGTCGCTGATCCTGCTGTTGGGCGCAGTGGCGCTGGTGCTACTGATCGGCTGCGTGAATGTAGCGAATCTGCTGCTGGCGCGCGCCAGCGCGCGGTCACGGGAGATGGCGGTGCGCCGGGCGCTGGGAGCGGCACGCAGGCGGCTGGTGCGGCAATTGCTGACGGAGAGCCTGCTGCTTTCGCTGCTGGGCGGAGTGGCGGGGTTGGTGATGCTGTTCTGCATGAAGGGATTCCTGCTAAGGCTGATTCCGGAGAGCCTGCCTCGGCTGAACGACCTGTCGATTAACTGGACTGTGATGCTGTTCGCGCTGGCGGCTTCGATCGCAGCCGGGATAATTTTCGGGCTGGCGCCCGCGAGGCAGGCAGGGCGGTTGAACCTGGCAAGTACGCTAAGGGTGGAGGGGCGTGGGTCGAAGGGTTCCACGGAGCAGACGCGCACGCGGCGCGTCCTGGTGGTGACGGAGTTTGCGCTGTCGCTGGTGCTGATGGTGGCCGCGGGCCTGCTGCTGCGCAGTTTTTGGGATTTGTACAAGGCGCCGTTGGGATTCAATCCGCAGCATGTGATGTCGGTGCAGTCGTGGCTGCCGAGCCCCAACGATCCGAAGACGGACATTTACGGAACGGCTGCTCAGGAGGCAATATTTGCGCGTGAGTTACTACGGCGCAGCCGGTTGCTGCCGGGAGTGCGGGAGGCGGCGCTGGGATCGGAGCCGTCGATTCCGCTGCACCACGACGGCAACCAGAGCGCGCTGATCGTGGAAGGGCGCCAGGCACAGAGCAAGCAGCCGCCTTTGGTGGAGCGGTCGGAGGTTACGCCGGAATATTTTCATTTGCTGGAGATTCCGGCGCTGCGCGGCCGTCTGTTCAACGACGGCGACGACGAGCATGCGCCGCTGGTCGCCGTGATCAACCAGGCGATGGCGCGGACGTACTGGCCGGGCCAGGATCCGCTGGGGAAGCGGCTGAAGTTTGGCCGTGGAAGGGATGGGGTCGGCCTCCGTGCGAGCAAGACCTGGATCACGATCGTGGGGGTGATCGCGGATGCTCGAACCGAGTCGCTGGCGAACGCAAGCGTTCCGCAAATCTATCTGAGCCTGTACCAGGACACGCCCAAGGAGTTGGCCATCTTTCTGCGTGGAGAACTGAATGCGCGTGCGATCCCGGAAGAGGTGCGGGCGATGGTGCAGTCAGTGAATCCGGAGCTGCCTGTTTACGGCGCGCAGACGCTCGATGACGCGGTGTCGGCGTCGTTGGAGCAGAGACGATTCACGATGGATATTGTGGCGGCCTTCGCGGTGACAGCCCTGCTGCTGGCGACGCTGGGAATTTACGGAGTGATTTCCTATCTCGTGAGCGAGCGCACCCAGGAGATCGGCATTCGCCTGGCCCTGGGGGCGCGGCGGGGGACGATCCTGCAGATGGTTCTACGCCAGGGGCTGGGGCTGGCGATGGCGGGCGCAGCGCTGGGACTGGTGGGATCGGTGATCGTGTCGCACCTGATGGCAGGTTTGCTCTATGGCGTAATGCCCACCGATCCTCTTACATTTGTTGGCGTCACCCTGGTGCTCACCGGTGTGGCGCTGGCGGCCTGTTATATCCCCGCGCGGCGAGCAATGCGTGTGGACCCGATGATCGCATTGAGATACGAGTAGTTTTTCGGGGTCCTCGATGTGCTCGGATTTCATGAGAACCCCGCAGCAAGGCGCATGTGGATAGGGGTCCGTGTCCGTGTGGTCCCCAGGTCTTCGCCATGTCCTTGAGCGGCATTTAAATTTTGCTATCCCTTATGGAGATTCGACATCGGGCTCTTGGGATGACAAAGGAAATCACAACGGTTCCATAAAGAGTGGCTGCTGAACCAAGGCAATTTTCAAGTCTAATTTGGACAGGCCTTTACAGACGGAGTGCTATGAAAATTTCTCGGGCTATACGCCTTTCGCTATTGTTCATGAGCAGTTCCGTGTGTGCGCTCGCCGCCGGCACTCCTCCGCCGTTTCCTCCATACCTGAGCGACGGGTTCGACTACGCTACGTTCACCCGCTTCGATGCGGCCATGCCGCCCAAGACTCTCATTTACCAATCCAACGGCTTCATGGCGCTCCAGGAGAGAGGATTTGGCGGGCAGAAGATCATTGTTCCCGTTGCCGGATCAACGATTCCCTCCAATAGCAGCGATCGCCTGGTGGCGCTGGAGATCGACCCTCCTGTCTTCGTCGACGCGTCCCGGCGAACCTACAGCATGGCCGATAGCCCGGCAAAACGCAGCATGACCTATTTTGCGGACCGCACGGTGTACAACGTAGCGTTCGATGACGGACCCGAAGTATCGCTGACGGTCTATCCCGTCTACGGCAAACCCGACGCAGTGCTTCGCATCAGGATCGTCCAGTCGCGAGACCCGATGCTTGTGCTTCTGCACAGTTGGGAAGATGGTTTTCAGGTCCTTCCCAACAGCAATCCTGCCGTAGTCAGTTACGGCGCCCATGACCGGCCATACCGGTTGTTGATGGCTGCCCGCCCGCAGGCAACTATCCACGAAGGAAGCTTCGCGTGGAGCCTGCGCACCGGAGCCGAGGCCGCGCTCATGATCTCCCTCGACGGAACGGAGAAGGAAGCCGAAGCCGATCTCGCGGAGCTGAGCGCCTCACCCGACCTCTACGACCAGGCGACCCATCGAGACTGGAACCAGTACCTGGCGTCCGCACCCCTGGTTGCGCCCGCCGGGCCGGTTACGTTCACCATCGGGACCACTGGAAAGCAAGAGAGCATCGCGCCCGGAGGAACTGGTCCGCAGCGAGCTTTGGTTCTGGCGCGGGCTTCTCAATACGACGTGCCAGGCCCGCTATTTGCCGGCGAGTCCGCTCATGATCGCGGACTGGAATGTGTTCATGGGTATGTGGAGCAACGATGGAATTGCGGAGGCGCAGGCCATGGCCGCAACCGGTCGAAAAGATCTTGCGCGCGGGGCGATTCTGAATTGGTTCCGCTACTCCGTGAACGCGCAGGGCGATGGAACGTCCGCGTGGACGATCTTTCCCTCTGGGGCGAACACCTTTGCGGCGAAGGGCCCGGAAAGGGAAACGCAGGGTGTTCCGGTTCAAGGCTCCCTGGTCGGTGAATATGTCCGCCTCACCGGCGATACCTCCATCCTGAGTGAAAAGCCTGGGGGCGTTGCCGGCGACCGCACCGTGTGGCAGGCTTTGTTGGCCTATCAGCGGAATCTGCCCCAGGTGCGCGACCCGAACCACGATCATCTCCTCGACTGGCTGCACACCTATGAGACGGGGTGGGACGACAAAAACTCACCGTTCGTCGATCTGAAGAAGGAGCCGACCAGCGCCATCAACGAGCAGGTCTTTCACCTCTGGAGCCTGCGGGAGATGATCTACCTGTCGAAAATTCAGGGCGAAGACCCGGCCCCGTGGGAGCAGGAGTATGCCGCGGCCCTGAACGCTGTGCGCGGGAAGCTATGGGACACAGCTACCGAGCGCTATTGGGACCTCGATACCAGGACGGGGAAACTCTGGACCCAGGGAGAAAACCTGGATGCCTACTATTTCCTTTACTTCGAAACCGATCCGGTTCGTATTGCGGCCATGATGCGGCGGCTGGACGACCCTGCGAAATTCAATGGCGCTCTGTTGCCGACGTTAGCGTTCGACACTCCTAAGTGGGGAGGCTATTGGCGCGGTCCCGCGTGGCCGAGAATATTCGGATATGTAGGCATGGCACTGACCCAATCGGGAAATGCCCGGGAAGGATTTGACTGGCTTGCGCGAGCCATTAACTCCAACCTTGGCCCGCTGCTTCCGGAAAATGTCGATCCCCGGGGCTATCCTCCGGGAGAACATGCGATCGGCTCGGTACGCATCATGGGTTATGACGCGCTGGATACGCTGGTTCTTCCGGATGTGGCTGGTTTGCGGACATGGGGCGGTGAGGATCTGACGGTGGCTCCGAATGACGCGCTGGGGAAGGTATATGTCCGCGGACAGCCATGGATGGGGGATCGATATGACGCGTTGTTCGAGCCCGGTCACGCAAGTCAGATTTGGCGCAATGGAGTGCAGCTTCCTTCCCTGGATGCACACCGCGTCTGGCGTGCACACAAAAAAGGAGAGACGGTCGTCTTTCAAGCACAGACGGAGTGACTCCGTTGTGGCAAAATAGCTCCACTCAGGAGCTGAAATGATAGCCACGCAGACTGCGAGCCCAAAGGTGGATGCTTACTGTGCAAAGGTACAGCCCTTCGCGCAACCGATCCTGGCGCACCTGCGCGAGCTGGTGCACAAGGCCTGCCCCGAGGTGGAAGAAACCATCAAGTGGAGCCGGCCATTCTTTGAGTATCGGGGTGCGATTCTCTGCAATATGTCGGCCTTCAAAGAACACTGCAGCTTCGGCTTCTGGGGTGAAGAGATCGGCGCTGTGCTGCGCGAGGCAGGGGTCCTGAAGGAGGGCGGCATGGGATCACTGGGGCGGATCACCAGTGTGGCCGATCTGCCCTCCGACAAACAGATGCTGGGCTGGATACGCCAGGCCGCCGCCTTCGTGAACAGCGGACAGTACACCAGCCCGATCGCGGCCAGGCACAAGGTGGTGAAGCCAAAACCTTCACTCCACACGCCGGCGGAGTTCAAGACAGCGTTGCAGGGAAACAAGAAGGCCGCGGCCGTCTTCGCGGCATTCAGCCCAAGCAGCAAACGAGAGTACGTGGAGTGGATTGCCGAGGCCAAACGCCAGGAGACGCGGGACAAACGGATTGCCACCGCCGTTGAGTGGATCGCCGAGGGTAAACAGCGCAACTGGAAATATCAGAACTGCTGATGGCTCCCTCCGCTGCATCCCCGGTGGGAAGAGACATGAAAAAATCAGTGAGGGCCGCAGAGGAACTGCCATGAACGTGAATGACCTGCAGCGTTTTCCATCGGGCATTCATCTCCCATCCAATGAGGAGGGCACCCACTGGATGCGCGCTGGAGGACTATGAAATGCGGAAAGGGTCTACGAGAGAACCACGACGGGACGAGCCTGCGACGCCCGGCAAGAACTACATAACCCGCGGCGGGCTGGAGCGCCTCAGGGATGAGCATCGGTTTCTGCTCACCAGAGATCGCCCGGCCGTGGCGGAAGTGGTGGCGTGGGCTGCCGGCAACGGCGATCGCAGTGAAAACGCCGACTATCAGTACGGCAAGCGGCGGCTGCGGCAGATCGATGGGCGGATTCGCTTTCTCACGAAGCGAATTGAAGCCGCGGAAGTGGTGGATCCGGAAGCTCCGAGAGGGAAGCAGGCGGCGACGAGGGCATTCTTCGGCGCGACCGTGCGCTATGCGAATGCAGCGGGAGCGGAGCGGGTGGTGAGCATCGTAGGCACGGACGAGGTCGATCTCAACCGCAACCACATCAGTTGGGTGTCACCTCTGGGGCGCGCGTTGATGAGGTCGGCAGAAGGTGACAGCGTAGTTCTCGAAGCGCCGGGCGGGACAGAATCCCTGACGGTGCTGGAAGTGCGTTACGAGCGCATTTCTGTGGAGCCGTTCCGTGAACCGCCTGGATCGGAGGCCTCGGTGAAGGGACTCCCTCGCCGACGCTCACCTGACGAAGAAGAGACGATAGGGCAGAAGCCGTGAAAGAGCGATCTGTTGCAGGCCGACCAGTTTGATGGCAGAGCCGAGCATATGTGCGCGGGAGATCGTGCGGAGTGACCTTGCCCCCCAAAAACGTATCCCTTAGCAAGCGGTTTTAATGCGAAGGGATGGAGAAGATGACGAAATCGAAGCGAGGGCGTTACACGCTTGAGTTCAAAGCCCGTACCTACCTGGTGCGAGGTATCCAGAGAAGGAGTGGCTGCCGACCTGGAGATGGTTGCGTTCACTCGGAGCGCAACGCTTCGATCGGGTTGATGGCTAATGCCCTTCGCGCAGGCACCAGAGACGCAAGTGCCGCCACGGCGAGCAGAAGTACCGATACCCCCAGAACGACGAGCGGATCCCGGGTTCCATTTTCGATCCACTGCGCGATCATGCGGTTCAGACCAAAGCTGAGCGCGAGCCCGGCGAGAATTCCCAGACCTACGCCGGTTCCGGTCGATACTCCAACAATCCAGAGCACATCGCGGCGCTGCGCCCCGAGAGCAATGCGAACGCCAAGTTCACTGGTGCGCTGAAGCAAGGTATAGGAAACGACACTGTACAAACCCACGGCGGCCAGAACCAGGGCCAGCACAGAGAAGGCGGCGAAGAGCGTGGAAACCAGCCGGCCTCGGGCGTACTCCGGCTCATTTTGAATCCAGCCTTCCAGGTCGCGCACATTGCGAGCGATTTGCTGGTCGGCATCGAGAGAGGCGACCTGCTGCTTGATGCTGTGCAGCATCGCGAGCGGATCGCCATCCGTTCGGACCAGCACCTGCGTAAATGGCAACGTCAGCAGAGTGTAAGGAGCGTAGATGGCGGGCGCCACCGGTTTGTCCAGCCCGTCATTCAGTGAGTCGCCTACTACGCCGATGATCTCCAACCACCCCGTGGCTCCGTTTGCCGGTAACGCTGCCGGAGGAAGGGTAGCGAATTGCGGCAGGCGCACCTCATGCCCCGCCGTACTTCCGCCAGAAAGGTAATGGCGAACGAAAGACTGGTTCACCACGACCAGCGTGGCGCCGCGCGCAATTTCGCTTTGATCCCATAGACGGCCGCTGAGGATGGGGACTTGCAAGGTAGCGAAGTATTCGGAGCCGACGAATTCCAGCTGGGCTTCCTGGGACGCGGCAGTCGGCCGGCCCTTGATCTCTACAGGTTGGCGCCAGCCGCTGTTGGGCGGGGTGGCGTTGGTCGATGTGCCGGCGGAAAGCACACCCGGCATCGCCGCGATTTTGTCGCGCAATTCGGTGTAGAAGCGGACTCGATCTGCCCATGTGGTATGCGTGTCCTCGCCGATGGGAATCACCACCGACATCACATGTTGCGGTTGGTATCCGAGTGGAACACGAATCATGTTACGGAAGCCCTCGATCGCTGCACCCGCAGCGGTCATGAGTAACAGTGTCAGTGCGATCTGGCCGGCGATGAGCGTCGTGTGCAGCCGCCTGCCCCGCACGCTGCCCGTGAGGCGCCGCGTGCCCGCCTGCATCACCTGGCTGATCTGCGGGCGCGACGATTGCAGCGCGGGAAACAGCCCGAAGACGATTCCGCACAACAAGGCCAGAACCACGCTGAAGCAAAGAACAGGCAGGTTGATATGGAAGTCCGCTTCGTAAGGGTAAGAGTGATCGGGCAACCGTGGGACGAGGAACGCGATCGCCCGGTAGGCGGCAAAAATGCCCAGACCTGCCCCCGCCAGTGAGATCAGAAGCGATTCGGTGAGAAGTTGGCGCACGATGCGCATGCTGCTCGCTCCCACCGCCGAGCGCACGGCGAACTCATGCTGGCGTGCGGTGCCTCGCGCCAGCAATAAGATCGAGAGATTTCCGCAACCGATGGCGAGCAGGAGGGCGACTGCCCCGAACAGCAGGTACATGGTCTTTTTCAGGTCTTGGGTATAGGTATCCGCCAGGCTGCGGACGCTGATCTTGTATTGCTTGGGAAAGATGTTCGGGGTTTGCTGGTTGAACTGCTGGTAGAGAGGCTGGAATTCGGCAGCGGCGGCGGCATCCGTGACACCCGGTTTCAGCTTGATCTCGGGGTTGTACCGATGGAGCTGATCCGAGGCCATCTTCAACGGGGTGTAGACCTCTCCATCCCTCCACGTAAACCGCACGGGCATCACCCCAAGGATGGTGTAGCTTTTATGGTCGAGCTGGATGGTTTTGCCGACAACGGAAGGGTCCCCACGATAGTGACGTTGCCAGAACTTGTAGCCCAGCACAGCAACAGGCTGCGGGTCTTTTCCATCGGGCGCATCGGCGGGAATAAAGTATCGGCCCAGCAGAGGGTTCAGGCCTAGAAACTGGAAGTGGGATCCCGTCATCTGGACGACAATCGCGTCGTCAGGGACGTCGCTTCCTGTGACCGTCTGATTTGTATAGTTGTCGGCAACCACATCCTCGACTGCGTTGGTTTGGCGCAATTGCCGAATTTGCGGCCCCGTCAGGCTCCAGGTATCCTCACGGCCGGCGTTGTCGGTAAGCCACACTTCGGAGATCCGCTCAATGCCAGCATAGGGCCAGGGATGGAGCACGGCGTCATACAGGATGCTGTAAACGGCCACGGTAGCGCCGATTCCCAGGGTCAGCGACAGAATGGAAGTGATCGAAAACCCAGGGTTGCGGGCAATTTGCCGCAGAGCAAATCGGAGATCCTGAAGCAGCGTTTGCATCGGCGCCTCCTGTGCGACGAGGAAGGGCAAGCGAATTTGGCTCTGCGTAAAACTACTGCAACTTCATAGCCACATCCCCCGCATTGAGGAGTACGGTCTCCGCGTGTCATTTGTTCCGGGCTGGTGATTTTGCGGCGGAAACTGTGTTCGATTTCGTACGGACCTGTTCACAATTGAACAACGCAGTTCCGGCGCAAGCCGTCCGTCGCAGCCCGCTCAAGCCAAGCGAGAGCTTGAATGGTGCACCCTCAAGATTCCTAAGTTTGGACGAGACTGTCTCAGCTCTTCATCTGGGTCGCGATGCGATCAATCGCACGGTGAGCCGAAAGGACTGCGCCTTCCTGCCATGCCACCAGGTGGGATAGATAGTCGCCCGCAAAGTAAGTGCGGCCCTCCGGTTTGTCCAGCTGGTTATAGGCTTCCGCGCTGCTGGGAACCCGGTTATTGGCGAAGCAGCCAAGGGAATAGGGAATCTTCAACCAGCTGACATAGATAGGCTTTTCCAGCAGCTTGGAACGGCCGGGGTGAAGTGCTTCCACAGCGGCCCGGGACGCATCGAACTTAGCCTCGATCGAGGGAAGAGCGCCAAAGGGAGTCAACCCACTGGCGCTATCACCAAAGGCTTTGCCGAATCCGGCTTCATTGCGTTCGATGTTGAAACCGGAAATCAGCACACCCGTGGGAGAAAACAATTTCGCGCTTGGATACCACACCAGGTCGACCATGTTCTTGAGGAAGGAGATCCCCCCATAGATGTGATTTTCCTTTTCCCAGAACCGGGGCGATTCCCAGGCGATCTTGTACGCCGCAGCCATCGACATGCCGGTGAACGCGCGATTCGCCTCGGGCGAGAAGTTATTCTTTGTCTTGGCAAGGATTGGGATGGGCATGGTACAGATGCAAAAGTCCGCCGTGATCGTCTTCGGCGCTCCGCCTTTCGAGTAGACAATCTTCACACTCTTGTCGCTGGTCGTTATCTCGGTGACCGGGCACTCGTAGTTGATCATGCTCGGAGGCAGGGCCTTGACGAAGCCATAGGGGATACGGTCCATCCCGCCGACCGGCTGAAACATCGTTGCCTGCCAGTCAATTTCATCTTCGTAGAATTCGCCCTTCGACATGTCTGCCGCCAGCAGCTCATGAAGTTTTAAAGGCTCGCGCAATGTATAGTCCATCGGTCCTGCCCCGCGCGGCCTGGTGAAGCCGGCCCGCAGGGAGCCGGCATATTTCCCGCTTTCATTCAGGTCGCCGAACGATTGCAGAAAGTCCCGCAGCAGCGAAGTGTCCTCTTTCGAGAGTGCGCTGTCGAGCGTGTCCGCATGGATGCACTTGGAGAGCAACTCCGCCATGTAGCCGCGGGTATCGTGGATGACCTGCCGCTGCTCCACCGGCTTGCCACCATTCAACTGGGGCGACTGCATGAGGGCAGAGCGGGAGACGTTCACCTCCACTTCGAGAGGCACGCCCAATTCATGGCAGTAACCAAGTAAGTTGGTGTGGATGGAGGGGATGCGTGCGGGTCCGGCGTTGAGATAGCCATCCTCAGTCCAGCTACAGTTTTGCGTGGTCCCGTCGATGAATTCGACCTTGGTGCCGTTGCGCACTGTCCAGTTGCGCCCGCCGGGGCGGCTCCGCGCCTCAAGAATGGTGCATTCGAAGCCTGCTTTGCACAACTCGTAGGCCGATACCAGGCCGGCGATACCGCCGCCCAGGATGACAACACTCTTGCCCTTTCCGAAGTCCGCGGTGAGGGCGGGGAGGGCCGACGCATTTGCCGTTGGCGTAAGTCCGAGAACCTGCATGGTCCGAAAAGCTGCGGAATAACCGCCGATCTGGGCGATCCGCTCCAGAAAAACACGTCGAGTGAGGCTCATTGAGTCTGCTCCGCACCATAGATTGTGAAGGGGGTCCCACTCTCAGTCTGTAACAGATGGGGTTGCCATGCAAGCGGAAACCGTCGCGCGGTCGGGCGGCTTGTGCGGAAAGGGAAGGCCCCTCTACAATCTTCGCGTGTGAACTAACCGTCCCTGAAAGGACACCTATGCGTCTCATCCGCCGATTCGTTGCCACAGCTTCCCTCGTCATCCTGACCGCTGCTCCTGGCTTGGCCCAGGGGCAGATGGATAGTTCCCACTCCGTTGCCGGCGGGGGCATCTCTGCCCCGGGATGGACCGGAGAGATTGACGCCGGGGCGCAGCAGGCGGGGCAGACGATCAAAGACACTAAGCTCACCCAGGACGGCAACAAGCTGCAGGTGACGACCGGTCCGGCGGCAGCTTTTTGGAAGCCGGCGGACATGGCGGCCGGGAATTACACCGTATCTGCCACATTCACTGAAGCAAAATACATGAACCTGAATAACCATCCTCATCCCTACGGAATTTTTATCGGGGGTCACGACCTGGGCAGCGCCGAGCACAGCGAGTTATATTGCGCGGCCTACGGCGACGGCAGATTTATCGTGCGCGGATTCGGGCCCGAACCCTTCCAAATGAACGGCCACGGTGAAGCGAATCCCGCTGTTCACAAGGCAGCCGGCCCCGGCGAACCTGTCGAGCAAAAAATTGCGCTATCGGTCAAAGGGGACAAAGTGGAGTGCGCGATCAATGGCACTGTGGTGGCGAGCTATGACAAATCGGCACTCGTCACCGCGGGCAAGCTGAAGTCTACGGACGGTGTTTACGGCATCCGTTTCGCCCACAACACCGAAGGCACGGTGACCGATCTCAAGATGACCAAGAATTAGTGCCCTGTTGGGACTCGCTTGATTGGGAAAAGCCCTTCTTCGGAAGTGGTTTTCCCAATCAAGTGTGTTATCCCGCTTGTCCACGCATAAGTCCCTCTGGGACTTTGCAATCATCGCGTAATCGCCAATTCCTCTTCCAGAAGCTGCTTCTGGAAGAGATCTGCGTAGTAGCCATTCTTTGCCAACAGATCATCGTGCGTGCCCAGCTCCACGATCCGGCCTGCGACCAATACGGCAATCCGATCCGCATGACGAACGGTCGATATGCGATGCGAAATGAAGAGGGTTGTTCGACCCTGCATCACGCGCTGCAGTTCACTCAGGATCTGCTCCTCCGTGTAGGTGTCGACGCTGGCCAAGGCATCGTCCAGAATGAGTATGCGAGGATTACGGATCACCGCGCGGGCAATGGCAGTGCGCTGTTTTTGCCCACCGGAGAGAGTGATACCGCGCTCGCCGACCATGGTCGACAGACCAGCAGGAAACTCCTCAAATTCCCGCCGGATGTGCGCCGCCTCGGCTGCCTCGAGCACTTCTGCTTCGCTGGCCCCGGGAGCACCAAAAGCGATGTTTCCGCGAATGGTCTGGCTGAAGAGAAATGTCTCCTGGGGGACGAAGCCAATATTCGCGCGCAGCATTTCGAGCGGGTAGTCGCGGATAGGGCGACCGTCGATCAGAACCGCTCCCGGGGCTGCGTCATAAAGCCGCGGAATCAAATTCACCAGGGTTGATTTTCCTGAGCCGGTCGGTCCCACGATCGCCAGGCTGCTACCCGCTGGAATCGAAAGCGACAAGGAGTGCAAGACCTCGGACCGTCCGGAGTCCGCGCCCGAGTAGGAAAAGTCCAGATCTCGAAATTCGATGTCCCCCCGCAGTGCCAGGTCGCCGGGGATACTGGCGTCAGCTTCGGCATCGTCGATGGCCGGCTTATCCGATAGCAGTTCGTCGATTCGCACCACGGACGCCGTGCCGCGCTGCCAAAGATTCACCACCCATCCCAGCGCGATCACCGGCCAGGTGAGCATGACCATATAGGTGTTGAACGCAACAAAATCACCGATGGTGATGCGGTGGGTCAGCACCTCGTGCCCGCCCACCAGGAGCGTGATGGCCATGGCCAGCCCCAGGACGAACTCGAGTGTGGGCCACAGCATGCCCATGAGCTGAACCAGGCGCAACCCCCGCCGGATATTCTCTTTGTTCGATCTCTCGAAGGCTGCGATCTGAGCTTCTTCCTGAGCAAAGGCCCGCACCAGCCGCGCGCCTGAAAAATTCTCCTGCGCCTGCGCGGAGATCTCCGAGTACATGGCCTGAATCCGCTCGAAGCGCTCATGGATCTTCCGCCCTAACACTTGCACCAGGATGCTGGCCAGGGGCAATGGAACCAGCGCCACCAGGGTCAGCCGCGGGCTGATGCGCAGCAGAAAATACAAGGCGCCGAGCGAAAACAGGACGGTGTTGGCGCTGTACATGATCGCGGGCCCCAGCAACTGGCGCACGGCGTTCAAGTCGTTCGTCATCCGGGCCATGATGTCGCCCGTCCGGTGCTGATGGAAGTAAGCAGCCGGCTGCCGTTCCAGGTGACGGAACAGGTCATTGCGCAGGTCGAACTCAATCTCGCGCGAGATGCCGATGATGATCCAGCGGGTTAGAAAAAGAAACACCCCTTTGGCGGCGGAGATCGCAACCAGCAGCCCGGCATAAAGGAAAATCTTCCTGCGCGTGACGCCATGGTTCAGGTCGTCAATCGCAATGCGGATCACCTGGGGAAAGAAGATCCAGATGGCATTGGACATCACCACCGCCAATCCACCCCAGGCAAAGTCGCGGCGATAGCGGCGCAGATAGGGAAACAGAGGCCGGATGGTGGCAAGCATGCTGTCTTTATTCTAAACGCCTCAGGTGGGCGTCCGCAGCAGCAGGTAGGCGCCGGCAAGGGCGAACAGCAAGTCCGGCGACCAGGCCGCCAGCAGTGTTGGAAGGAAGTTAATGTCTCCCAGAGCGTCGAACGTAAGGTTCACGACCCAGTAGGCGATGGCCACGCCGATCGCAGTCGCGATGCCCGTCAGCGACCCGCGTTTGCCCATGCTCAGCGCGAAAGGAATAGCCAGCACCGCCATCACCAGCGTGACCAGCGGGATAGGCCAGCTTGACGTTGAGCTGCACGCTGAGGTGCCTGGTGTCGAAACCGCTTTGCTTCAGATCGCGGATGTAGCGCTCAGCTCACCGAAGGTCATCTCCTGCGACTGCAGGGCTTCCTTCTTGAAATACTGCGGCTGCTCGCTGATCTCGGGATAGCTATCGACGCTGAATTGGCTGAAACTGCTCACCGCCTCGCCGTCGAAACGGCGCTCCCAGCCGTGTTCGAAGACCCATTGGTGCAGTTGCGGCTCCCAGTACGCGCTGGAGGCGAAGATGCGGCGCGACAGCGAAAAATTCTCCGGGTTGAATTCGAACACGGTTAAATTGGCAAACCGGTCCTGGTCGGGATCGAAGAACTGGTAATAGAAGATGCGGCCTGGCTTGCCCGGCTCCTGGCGGCCAAAGATCCACTTCTGGTCAGGATGAAGGAAGGTCTGCGCCGGCCTGCCTTTGATCACGCTGCGCAGCGCCTCCTGGCGGCGGTTAGCGCCCGGAAGGTACGACTCGTCGAACAGGAAAAGAGCAACGGCGATCAAAGCCGAAACCAGCAGAATGGGCATCATCACCCGGTACAGGCTGATGCCGGTAGCCTTCATGGCGGTAAACTCGTTGGTTCTGGTGAGTACTCCAAAGGTGACCAGCACTGCCACCAGTACGGCCAAAGGCGCGATGTTGTAGACCATGCTGGGGGTGAGGTTGATGAGATATTCGCCGACCGTGACCAGCGGTGTGCGGTTGCGGATGATGTCGCCCAGCAATTCAAAGAAGGTAAACACCAGCATCAACAGAACAAAACTCGACAGACCAGGGCAAACGTGGTCAGGAACTCGCGCAGCACGTAGTCGTCGAGAATGAGCGGGAAGCGTCCACGCTCGTGGGGGTTGCGCTCTTCCTCTTTGCTGTTTTTCTTTTTTGAGCGCAACAACTCCGTGTTTTTGAACTTGCTGATCACGGCCGCAAACTGGGTGCCCACGGATCCGCCGACCGCCATTTGCCGCAGCAAGAGAAGGCCGAAGAAAGCGAAGAGTATGTTGGCAGCCCACACTCCGGCAAACACCGGCACCTTGCCCTCCCGGGCGAGCGCGATGCCGATGTTGGAAAGGAAGTAGTAGATGAAAACCAACGCGATGGTCACGACAAAGCCGGTACTTTTGCCCCCTCTTCTCGAGGCCAGGCCGAGCGGAATACCGATGAGCATCAGAACCAGGCAGGCCGCCGGGTAGGCGAACCGCTTGTGCAGCTCGATCAGGTAGGCTTTGCCGTTCGGGCCCTTGGTGTGCTCATAAAGCACGCGGTTGCCCATGGCCAGGATGGGGGTATCGGCGCGGCCGATGTGTGTATCTTCCTGGGCGCTGATGGTCAGGGGGAGTTCTGATTCCACGAACGTAGAAACCTGGTATTGGGGCGCCCCGTTGGTACTCACCATGTCGTGCTCGGTTCCGTTGCGCAACCGCATAAGGATGGTGTGAGCTCCGCTATCGGCGACTACGGCCTCCTCCGCCGTGGTCACCTTGGGCGCGACCGGATCACTCAGGTCGGCGAGGAAGATGCGCTGCCACCGTGAGGCTCCGGTGCCGGCGCGAATATCCTGCACGTACAAGACATAGTTTTTGAAGTCTTCATAGAAGACGCGCGGTTCTACTTCAAACGAAGCCTGTTGATCTTTGAGCGAACTCTCGATTCTCAGCAGAGCCGCGTTCGCCTTGGGCGCGATGTAGAGCGAATCCGCCAGCGAGATGCCCCACCCAACAATCGCGATCGCCGAGACCACCCGGACAAAAAACCAGACACCGATACCCACCGCCCGCATGGCGGTAATCTCGCTATCGGCGGCCAGCCGGCTCAGTCCCAGCAAGACCCCGACCAGCACCGCCATAGGGATGGTGAAGCTCAGGGTGTTGGGCAGCATAAAGAGAAAAATCTTCGCCACGCTGCCCAGCGATGCGCTGTTGCGAGCCGCCATCTCCAGCAACTGCCCGAGATACTTCATAAACAGGATGAACGTGAACAGCGCACCGCCAAGAAACGCGTGCGACAGCACTTCATGCCAGATGTAGCGGGTAAAAAGGCGCACAGAGGGTCCTGATCTTCTATCTATAGTTTAGAGCATTGCGCCGCGCCGTAGGCCCGGATAGAGGACAGTTAAGCCATTGGTAAACTCGAAGCCGATCCTGGCAATCCCTATCCATCCACAGGATCAACGAGGATTTCAGCCGACCTCCGGACTCTCACCGGATTGAGACGGTTGAGTCTGGACGTCAGTTTCCGGACCCTAGTTCTCGATGAGGATTCGAATTCGGCCTCTCATCTCCATAGTTAACCTTGAACCGAAGGGAAGAGTCCCGGGACGGCTGTCCTGGGTAGACAGTCCTGGGTAGACCAACATCGACAAGTCCCGAAGGGACGGCTGAATGCGATGTCTCATAGTCACGTATGTTGCCTGGTCCACGTCGTCTTCTCTACCGCAGAACGGCGAGCGTTCATCCGGGACGAAATTCGCGAGAGGCTCCACGGCTATCTCTGCGGGATTGCACACGAAAATGAAATTTAGGTATTTGCGGCGGGCGGCACCGCTGATCATGTTCATTTATTAGTTTCCTTGCCGCGGACGATCTCGATCGCCAAGGCCGTTCAACTATTGAAGTCGGGGTCATCCAAATGGATTCACGAAAGTTTTCAGAATCAAGAACCTTCGCCTGGCAGGAAGGATACGGAGCGTTTTCGGTCGGCGTTTCGCAAAGGGTGACGACGGTCAGAATATATACAGGCCCAGGTCGAACACCATAAACGGATCAGCTTTGAGGACGAGCTAAAGAAATTTTTATCTGTCCATGGAATCAACGAGGATTTCAGCCGTCCCTGACGGGACTTGGTCTGGACAGCTCGGCCAACCCAGGACTGCGTCCTGGGCTAAGTTCAGCCGTCCCTTCGGGACTCGAAACCACCGTGCTGAGCTCAGCGTCCCTTCAGGACTCCCGGCAAATCTGGTACGGGGTTTGTCGAAGCTAATTTCAAGAGAGAAGGGGTGCGCGTAGTAGAAGCCGCCGCGCGTAACATCCGAGCGATATCTTTCGACGTGGAAAGATGTATCGACTCTGCCGGCGCACCCAAAGGAGGGAGAGCATGCTGCTATCTGGGAGTCTGCCTTTGCCATCCAACACCGGCAATGGCGAAAAGGTGTTATGACGAATTATCCGCTCGAACGCCCGGCCACGCCGGGCTGAAAACGATACCCAACACCGCGCACCGTCTCGAGAAAAACAGGCTCAGCGGGGTTGTCTTCAATGTAGCGGCGGAGACGCACCATGAAGTTGTCGATCGCGCGCGTATCCGTATCCTCGTGCACCCGCCAGACTTGTTCCAACAACTCCTTGCGGGAAATGATTCGCCGCTGGTTGAGCACCAGGTACCGGAGCAAATCGGATTCCATCAACGTCAGGCGTATGTGTTTGGACGGCGTCTTAAGCTCAAGCGAATCGAAATAAATCGTTCGTCCGGCAAAGGTGAACGTAGAAAGCGGCTCAACATTGCGCGGGGTCTGGACTGGCGCCGGCGCAGCCCCGGGCCGAAGCCATGCCATGCGGCGGAGCAGGCTGTTCAGATGCGCCAGCAGGATAGCGAGATCAAAGGGCTTGGAAAGGTAGTCGTCTGCCCCCGCACTGAATCCATTCAGCACATCTTCCGGACGGCCGCGCGCGGTGAGCATGAGGATGGGAACAAAGTTCTGTTGCGCCCTCAGCTCTGCCGCGACCGAAAACCCATCCCGCCCCGGCAACATCACGTCCAGGATGACCGCGTCGATGCGGTCAGAGGCGATCGCCTCCAGCGCGGTTTCGCCGTCCACCGCCAGTTGAGCCGTATATCCCTCGGCGCGCAGATTGAACAGCAGACCCTGCGCCAGGTGAGCTTCATCTTCCACCACCAGGATGTGAGCGCCCACTCTATCGTGCTCCTTTGGTAGACAACGCCCGGGGAAGTTGCAGGCGAATCGTCGCTCCACGCCCTTCGCCTTCCGATTCGGCCACTACATCTCCACCATGCTGGCGGGCGATGGAGCGGACCAGAAACAGTCCCAGGCCGGTGCCCTTAATGCGAAAGACATTGCGTGCCGGTACCCGGTAGAAGCGGGTGAAAATCCGTTTCAAGTGGAGAGGCGCGATGCCCAGGCCATGATCGGAAACGGTAAGCATCAGCCACGCATCGCCGTCGAGCGCAAGATGCACTTCCAGTTGCGGCCCCTGGGGAGAATACTTGACCGCATTATCGAGAATGTTGAGCACCGCGGTGCGCAGGTCCTCTGGGTTGCCCACCACCGCCAGTTGTTCGGCGGCTGGGTCTACCGTGAACTGGATGGTGGACTCCTGCAGGTGGTAGCGCTGCAGCGTGGTGCGAACACATTCCCGAACGAGGTCATCGAACAGCATCTGCAGCCGGACCTGGTTGCGTGCCCGCTGGCCTATCTCTCCCGCTTTGAGAACCTGCTCCACCGTGGCCAGGAGCCGCTCGGTATCCGAGAGCATGATGTCGTAAAACTCCTTGCGTTGCGCCTCGGGTACCTCGTGACGCAGCAGGGTTTCCAGATAAAGCCGGATGGAAGTGATGGGCGTTTTTAACTCGTGAGTGACGGCATTGAGAAAGCTGTCGTGGCGCTCGTTGCGCTTCACCTCACGGACCAGAAATATCGTGTTCAGGATGAGACCGGCAATCAGCAGCAGGAAGAATAGAACCCCGATGACCAGCAGGATGACGCTGCGCCAATTGATGATCACCCAGGGAACAGCGAGCGCGATGGCCACAGCGACCAGGCAGGCGCCGAGCGTGATGGAAAGAACGATCGCGTTGCGGCGTCGGGTGATGCGCATGCCTGAAAAGCCTTCCCTTAAAGTATAGCGGCGTCAAAAAGGGAAGGGCGCGACCGAAGCCGCGCCCTGGTTTGGCAAACCAACTGGATGGCTAAGAGACCCCGGCAGGGCGGGGATCATGAGGATCGAACTGCGCTACCTTTACATTGGTGGCCAGACCCAACTTCTCCAGCAGCCAAATGCCGTAGTAGTTCACATCGAACTCCCACCAGGTAAGCCCGTGCCGCACCGAGACGGGATGCGCATGATGATTGTTGTGCCAGCCCTCGCCGCCGGTGAGCAAAGCCACCCACCAGTTGTTGCGCGATTCGTCGCGGGTCGAAAACCGCCGCGATCCCCACATGTGGGTGGCGGAGTTCACCAGCCAGGTGGCGTGCAGACCGAGGGTCACGCGCAGGAAGATGCCCCACATCACGCAAGACCATCCACCAAATGCCAACAGAGCCAACCCGACGACGACCAGGGGCACATAATGATATTTGCTCAACCACACCTGGAAGCGATCTTTAGCCAGGTCGGGAGCATACCGGGCCATGAGGGCCGTTTCGTGGTGCAACGCGTCACCGGAGAGAATCCAGCCCGCATGCGACCACCATCCGCCATCGTGAGGAGTGTGGGGGTCACCTTCCTGATCCGTAAGCTGGTGATGAACGCGGTGCGTGGCTACCCAGAAGATCGGTCCGCCCTCAAGCGCCAGGGTGCCGCAAATCGAGAGAAAGTACTCCAACCACTTGGGCGTGCGATAGCCGCGATGCGTCAGCAGGCGGTGGTATCCCATGCCGATGCCCATATTGATAGACACAGCCCAAAGCCCGAGGAAGCAGAAGAAGGCTTTCCAGGTGAACATGAAAAGAGCAACCACAGCGAGTACATGGAAAGCCACCATAAAGCCGGTGGTCAACCAATTCGTCTTGTGCGCCTGGGTGCCACGTCCAAGTACCGGCACGTCGCCGTGGGTTCGCACGCGGCTCGGTCTGCCGGTCCTGCGGTCCTCGGTTACAGCCGGGGCCACAATGGTTGAGGTCGGGGAAGGCTCTACGATTTCAGTCAGCATGGTCTGGGGAACTACCTTTCGCACTTCATTTCGCGGGATCGGCTAACTTTGAACCTAACAGGGGTCCGATCGGTCTGTGCGTAAGAGTTTTGTAATGACGGTTGTCCATACTGGTAATCACTGAAGCCGCAGTGCCCCAGTCGCTCGCAAGTAGGTCTGCCTGGGCGGTTTGCAAGGGAAATTTGTTTTTCTGTGGAGTGTTGATGCTAGCGAAAACTTTAGGACGTTTTTGTGGACTTTCGGGTCATGTACTTTCACTGGTATTGATGGCTCAGGTGTCGACCGCGCTGGGGCAGATTGACTTGTCCACCAGCAAACGGCTGGTGGAGCCGGTACCCGGTTCTCCACAGCGGCTCAATAGCCTGCCCATGACGGCTGCCCTCTCCCCGGATGGGCGATATCTGGCAGTGGTGAATGCCGGCTATGGCACCTTTGAATCGCGCTATCAGCAATCGATTGCCGTGCTCAATATCCAGACCGGCAAGGTGACCGATTTTCCCGAACCGAGAACAGCCATGGGGCTGCCTCAGACCCTCTATTCCGGGTTGGCCTTCGGTAAGGACGGCACTCACCTCTACGCGGTCTTTGATTCCCTCACCGCGCCTGAGGGTAATCATAAAGACGCGACCGGCAACGCTGTCGCTGTTTATGAGTTTCACGACGGTCACGTTAAACCACAGCAATTGCTTCCCGTCCCTCTGCAACAATTGGCCTTGGGAAAGTTACAAAATCAGGTGAGCATCTCTTTGCCCGCGGGCACAGCGATCCCCTCGCCGGCCGGCATCGCCGTCCGCAAGGGGCCAGACGGGCTCGATGAACTCCTGGTCGCGGACAATCTCTCCGACGACGTTCTGCTGATGAATGGAGTCACCGGGAAGGTGTTGCGGCGCTTCGATCTGTCGCAGGGCAACGTGGTGCCGGCCACTTACCCCATATCCATTGCGATCAATCGCTCGGGGAGTCGAGCTTACGTTGCGTTGTGGAACGGCTCGGCGGTCGCGGAACTCGACCTCAACAACGGCAAGGTCGTCAAGAAGCTGGACCTGCTTCCACCGAACCAGCCGACCTCGCCCAGTTCTCATCCTGCGGCGTTTGCCTGGAGCCCGGACGAAAAAACGCTTTACGTGGCCCTGGCCAACCGGGATGCGGTGGCCGCCATGCGCGTGGGTGGCGATGAGCTGAAACTGGAAACCCTCTACGACACCCGGCTGCCCGGGCAGACGTTTTTTGGGGCGATGCCGGATGCGGTCGCCGTATCGGAAGACGGCAAACGGCTCTTCGCCGCCAACACCGGTTCTGATGCCGTCGCGGTTTTTGCTTTGGGCCGGCGGCAACCGCAGTCAAGGCCGGTGGCCTGGGTTCCGACAGAATGGTATCCAACCGCCTTGGCCCTGAAGGGCAGCAAGCTGTACATTGCGACTGCCAAGGGGCAGGGAACTGGGCCCAACAACATGCCACAGCCCCAGGTCCCGGGCGAGGCTAAGCAAAACAACGCCGCTTCCACCTACATCGCCACCCTTCTTCATGGGTCGCTGGCTGCCATCGATCTCTCCATGATCGACGCCCAGCGCCAGCAGCTGACGCGAACCGTCATCGAGACAAATATGATGAAGGCCGCCCAGCAGAAGATCGCCTTCCGCAGCGGGACGAACCCCATACGGCACGTGATCTACATCATCAAAGAGAACCGGACCTACGACCAGATCCTGGGGGACCTGGGTGCAGGCAATGGCATGCCCGGCCTCACTATGTACGGCGAAAACATCACCCCGAATGAGCACAAGCTGGCCAGGCAATTTGGCGTGCTCGATAATTTCTACGATTCCGGCGAGGTCTCGGGTGATGGCCACGTGTGGTCGAACGCCGCCATTTCCAGTGACTACACCGAGAAGACATGGCAGCAGAGCTACCGCGGCCAGGAGCGGGTTTACGATTACGAGGGCGAAGTGGAAAACGGCTATCCACTGCGCGAAGGCATCTCGGATATTAACGAACCCACCAGCGGATACCTTTGGACCAACCTGGCCCGCAACGGCAAGAGCCTCTATCACTTTGGAGAATTCATCTCGACCCGGTTCTGCGCCTCCCCGGACAAGGCCCCTAAGGGATCGTCTCCCACCCAGGGAACGCCGGAGCCGGCGCCCGCGCAATGTGGAGCGCGGGGGGATATCCGGCACGGCGAGGCGATTCCGCAGAACTACGGCGGAGGCGCCAGCCCTTACCCCTGGCCAATTCCGCTGATCAACGAAAACATCGCGACCAAGCCTGAGCTGGTCGGTCATTTTGACCCGGACTATCCTGACTTTGAGCTCAGTTTTCCCGATCAGTTGCGGGTGGAAGAGTTTCTAACCCACTTCCGCAAATGGGTCGACGATCGCCGGCAGGGCCAGGATACGATGCCGCAGTTCATCCAACTCCGCCTCCCCAACGACCACACCGCGGGCACCACACCAGGTATGCCGACACCCAGGGCTTCGGTGGCGGATAACGACCTGGCGGTGGGACGCGCGGTGGAGGCCATTGCCCACAGCCCCTATTGGGATGACACGGCATTCTTCATTCTCGAAGACGATGCCCAGGACGGAGCGGACCACGTCGACGCTCACCGCAGCGTAGCCCTGGTCGTGAGCAAGTACTCGCCCCGCGCCGCGCAGCCGAAGGTGGACAGCACCTTCTACACCACGGTCAGCGTGGTGCGGACGATGGAAGAGCTGTTAGGGCTGCCGCCGATGAACAACAACGACGCCTTTGCTCCACCCATCGCCTCGCTGTTCACCGGCGCTGGAAATCAGCCACCTTTCGAAGCGGACTATCGCAATCGCGACAACGGGCTGTTGTACCAGGCAAATGGTCCCAAGGCGGTGGGCGCGCAAGCGTCCAGCCGGATGGATTTCAGCCACGAAGATAGGGCGGATCCGAGAGTGTTGAATGTGATCCTGTGGAGGGATGCAATGGGGAACAAGCCGGTGCCCGCCATGCTGCTAAAGCCCACCGCGAAACAGCGGGACGACGACGATGATCGTTAATGCCGCTGAGGAAAACCGCAGATCCCTCGCTTCACTCGGGATGACAAAAGGAGAGGGTTGTTGTAAGGGTACGGCGGTTGCTGAATGAGAAAGCGGTCGCTAAAAGCGGAGGGCGGTTGCCAAGGGGAAAGGCGGACGATAAAGGAGACCCCCGTTGTAAAAGCGGAGGGCAGTCGCAAAAGGGCGGTTGCAAAATGAGAGGGCGGTTGCCGAAGGGCGCCCGCCCCAGCAATCGCCCTGTCCTTTGGTAACGGTCCTGTCCTTACAACGCCCTCTCCTATTTGTCATCCCGAGCGAAGCCGAGGGATCTGCAGTTCTACAGACTTTTCCTGGAAATGTTTTTTGTGAACCTTACCCGACGAAGTCCACTTGCACCGGCATGGGAATAATCCCCCGCTCGTGGCCCATGCTAAGCAGTTTACGAATGGCCTCTTTTCCATCATCCCCATAATTCAGCGTCCGCTGGTTCACATACATACTCACGAACCGATTCGCCATTTGCGGATCGAGGTCGCGGGCAAACTGCATGGAATACTCGAGCGCAGCTTCCCGGTGATCGAGTGCGTGCTGAATACTATCGCGCAAAGCCTGCGTAACCGTGACCATGACATCCTCGCCCAGGCTGCGGCGAATGGCATTGCCACCCAAAGGCAAGGGAAGCCCCGTCTGCTCCCGCCACCACTGCCCAAGATCGATGACCTTGTGCAATCCGCTGGCCGCATAGGTCAACTGGCCCTCATGAATGATGAGACCCGCGTCAAAATTCCCCGCGACAACCTCCGGGATGATCTTGTCAAAAGGAACGGTCACCGTTTCAATCTCCGGCGCGAACAGCTTCAGGGTCAGATACGCGGTGGTGAGAGTGCCCGGAACCGCCACCCGGACGCGACCGATGTCACTAGCCGCAATCCGCTGGCTGGCCACAATCATGGGGCCGTAATTTTCCCCCACACTGCCGCCGCAAGCCATCAATGCATAGTCCTTCTGCACGTACGGATAAGCGTGAAACGAAATGGCGGTTACGTCGTAGAAGGCCTCATTCATGGCCCTGTGGTTCAGGGTTTCTATATCGCACAGGGTGTGCGTGAATTTATATCCTGGAACCCGAATCTTGCCCGTAGCCAGGCCGTAAAACATGAAGGCGTCGTCGGAGTCCGGACTGTGAGCGATGGCGATCTCCCTCACCGCGCTCGAACTCCTGCTCGGATCCTTTGCCGGGGCGTCCGGCGGAAGTGAAATAGGCGTAGTGGTCACAAAATCCTTTCTGATAAACCTCGGCAGAGCGACCTTAAAGAACGCGGTCGCGGGAATCGTTGCCGAACGATCCCAATATGCTTACGCAGGCCGTCGCGGCGAGGATCTTGACGGCATCGCCGGGGAGGAACGGTGCGACCGACTGAGCGAAAATAACAGAAAATTTCAAGTGGGTAAGCAGCCCAAGCCAGAGGCCGCCCACAGCGAGAATGACCACGCTGCCCAGCCCCGCTGCCGTGAGCGCGGTGAGGAACGAACGACGGCCGCGCCGGTAAAGCAAACTGGTCAATGCTGCGGCGAACGGGTAAGAAATCAGGTATCCACCGGTAGGGCCGAGCAGTTGCGCGATCCCGCCGGGACCATGAGGACTGAATACCGGTAATCCAATGGCGCCTTCCGCCAGGTACAGAGCCAGGCATGCAAAGGCCGCTCCCGGGCTAAAGAGCAGCCCCAACAGCAGCACGGCGAACGTCTGCATGGTAACGGGAACCGGCGTGAAGCCAAGCGGAATGGCAATGTGGGCACAGATCGCAACCAGCGCGGTCGCCGCCACCACGGTCAAGCGGGACTTCCACGCAAAGCGGGGTACAGGCAACGCTGGAAGACTGTCTTGCTTAAAGCCGATTTCTGCCATCTTTGATCTCTCCATCCGGTTCCCCCGCGCTCGCGCCTTGCTGCGCAGGGTCGTGCCGCAAAATATGTCGGGCGACCGAGAAAGCCACCCAAAGTAACGCGCAAAAGCTGATAGCGAAAGCCGCGAACAGTAGCCGCATAGAGGACGACCGGGCTCAGGAACAACTTGAAGCATAACAAAAAATGACCCTCTACCGCAGGCTGTCTCTCAGCCACGCAAGATACGCGTGCGAACCCCCGGAGACCGGCAGAACCAGAAATTCGGGAACCTCGTAAGAGTGCAGGCTGGCAATCGTCAACTCCACCTCGGCCACGAGATCGGCGCTGGTCTTGATCACCATCATCGTTTCGGCCGCGGATTCGACCTTGCCCTGCCAGCGGTAAACCGATTGCGCGCCGGGCAGGATATTGACGCACGCAGCCAACTGCTGCTCCACCAGGCGATGGGCGATGCGTTCGGCTTCCTCCCGATCCGCGCAGGTGGAAAGAACAATCTGAAAATCGGTCATATGTTTACCAACTATGCTTCCTTCGTTCGCAAGGGTGAAAACTTCCCTTGGGTGGAGGGGGTTCGTTGAGAAGATAAATCAACAGATTGTGAGGCGATTGTGATCACAGGAAAACGGATGCATTGGCACATGTTGACGCGCAGCGTCTCATCATATTTTTCTCGCTCAGGCCGCCGGGTAGCTACCGTCGCGGCGATTGCCATCGCCCTCCTCCTGGGGTATCACGCCACCTTTGGCGCCAACGGTCTATCGGCCTATCAGCAGAAGCGTCATCAGCACCAGGTGCTGCAGCAGGAGATTCAGCGCTTGCAACAGCAGAACAGCCGATTGCAGGACCATGTACAGCATCTGCAGTCAGACCCGGACGCCATCGAGCACGAGGCAAGGGTCATCCTCCGCTACGCCAAGCCAGGAGAAGTCATCTACGCCTTGAACGACAAGCCCCAGGCGACCCAACCTGCCAAGTAAGAGTCCGGCTCCCTAGCCAGCAACCAAAGATTGGGTGGCCTATTCAAGCCTTCATTTGGCTTGAGTGGGCGAGCATGCACCTCTCCCGCACAGCCAAAAATGGTTCACTTTTCTTCCGGCACCGCCGTGAGCACCGGCAACGCCGCACTGTCTCGCTCGATCGGCAAAAGGAACTTCAAAGGAGAGCGCACCATCTGGCGCAACAGATACCGGACCAGCTGCAGCTGTTCGCGGCCGCGGACATCATAAGCGCGCAAGGCGACGAAGGCTGAAATGGCGAAGCTGACCCCAAGGTTGAGAACGAACGTCACCCCGATGCCGGCCATCGCGTAGTAGAACCAGTCTTTACCAAAGGAACTGGTGCCGAACCTGGCGGCGGCCAGCGCCAAAGTCCCGGTGGAAAGAGTTACGTGGCGCACATCGAAGGGTATTCCGAAGAAGCGAGCGATCACCGGCACAAATCCCAGCAGATAACCCAGTGCGATGCTGGTGCTCCAACCGGCAAGATTCAGCTCGATCCATGCCGCCGCGGAGGCCATCTTGTTCTGTCCGATGCGCCGTCCGAAGGGGTGCTGCGAGACCGCTTCCGTCAGGCGATGGAACACCGCAAAATTCTCGCACCACCCGCCGATCAGCGCGGCAAGCCATAAGATCACTCCTGTTCCGGCGGCGAAGATGATGGTCCCGGACGCGAAGGGATGCAGCGCCTCGTACACGTGCCGGGCGCTCTCATCGGGCAGGTAATGCTGGGCAAACATCACCCGCCATAGCCGCTCCAGGGCTACGGACCCGATGCACACGGCCGCGACATTGCCCACAGCCGCCGCCAACTGGGTACGCGTGATCCGGGCGGTAAAGTCGGCAATCTTGCTCCAACTCGCATTGCCCGGATTCGTGCGCACAATCCCGGCGAACGTAGCCGCGGTCGCTGACGGCTGCTTGGTAGCCAGCACCAGCCCGAATACCTGCAGCAGCACAAAACTGATCGCGTAATTAGTGCCGGTAAAGAACCCTTCCACAAACAACGGGTAATGCTGCTCCACGATGCGCATCTTGAAGGCCGCGGTCAGCACGGTCAGCAGGCCGCCGCCTATGGCTGCGAGCCACATTTGCCAATACTCCTTACGGCTGTGAGCGATGTAGTGTTCGCCGCTACGTCCGGTGCGCTCTACCGTCTTACGCGCCAGCAAATTCAGGTTTTGCTTGAGCAGCGCCGAGACCCTCTTATCTTCCAGCCGCCCTTCGATCAGCTGGTCGAGCAGGTTCCGCGAGGCCGTCAAACTATCCACACCAGCCACTGGCACAGCGCTGTAGCTCAAGACCCTGGCCAGCCCGTGCATGCGCATCAGGGCCAACTCGATACTCCGCAGGTCGAGCACCAGGTCCGCACTCACGCCCGTGGTCTCCATGCCCAGGCGCACCTGGCCCAATTCCTTGCGGCAATTGCTGATGGCCGTTTTCCACACCTCAAAACGAGGCGCGGCTTCCGCCGCATCCGCGGCCTCTACCAGTTGCTGGGTGGAGAAGATCAAATGGTAAAAGGGCGAGCTCTGTACTTCCACGCGGCCTCCGCGGTCGCGCATCGCGGCAGTGACGCCGCGGCCCGCGGTGCGGGTAGCAATCAGACACAGTGCCTGGCGCAAATCGCTCTGCAAGCGAGGCGAGGAACGCGGTCCACCTCCCGTAGGAGGCGGAGTGAGAATGGTGTTCAGACGTTCGAAGAGGGGTTGAGGCAGCTCCAGGAAGCGCTCGACGTCGCGTGAGTGGGCAAACAGCGAGATCAAGAGCCGCGAGCTGTCCGTGACTGCCATGGCCGAAGGCAGAAGCCGATTGAAGAGGCGGCGAAGCCCTTCGGAGAAGACAGCATGGTGCCGGGGCAAACCCGCCTCCGCCAGCACAGCGACAGAATCGAGCCGGGAAACCATGGATTGAAAAGTTTCCTGAAAGTCGAGCCGAAGCAGATCGTCATGCTCCACCATCCGAACCCAACACAGCAGGCGCACGTTGAACGACCGTTCGCTCGACCCGGTCCAGATGGTATGGAAAAGACGGGTAAAATTCGTTGTTTGCGCTTCCAACGTAGCGGCCGCAGAAAATGCTTTCGTTCGCGCACGCAACTCGTCCTTGACCCGAGCAAAAGCAGGCCGGTGCCGCGAATGCCGGCGTAGACGAAAATACTTGCGGATCGATCGGCGCAGTTTCACCTTGCGGTCATTTTAAACGGCGGCCAGGGACGTGACTTTTTGTGCCCTCAACCTGCGGGAACCGCGGGTTACGTAGCGTGTGCAGGGCGCAACTCCTCAATCGCCAGCGTGAGCGCCGCCTGCAGCTTCTGCTGTGTCTCCGGATCGAGTTTTGCGCCCCCGATGGTGAGGTAAAAAACATCGATGGCGATCTCCCCTTCGGTATCGATCAGGGCCACCTCGATATTGCAGTTGTATGCCGCCAGCGTGGTGACGATCTGGCGCAGCAGCCCGGGCCCATCCTGCGCGACTACCTGCAACAGGGTGCTGTGGGTGGATGCGGTGTTATCAAAATCAAGCCGGGTGTCGACCTTGACCATGATGGGCGCGCGGACCGCCTGGCGGCGCCGCAAAAGCACTTCGATGGGAGTTTTTAGTGAGATAACGTCGAGCAGGCTCTGGCGGAAGCGGTCCACCTCGGATGGGTTCAACTCCAGGGTGCGGAAGGGATCGGAAAACTGAAAGGTATCGACGATAATTCCGGCGTCGTCGGAAAACGCCTCGGCTTTCACAATGTTCATTCCCCAGGACGAGAGTGCCCCCGCCATATCTGCAAACAAAAGAGGCCGGTCCCGGGTGATGACGGTTAATTCCCAAAGCTGGCGCACGCTGCGCAAATGGATTTGTACCGGCGATTCGGCCAGTTGCAGCGCCATTTGAAAATGGTCGCGAATTTGCTCCGGCATGTGGGTCTGCAGGTAGCGCTGGGGAAGGCCTTCCAGAAAACTGCGCAGTTCCGGAGCGCGTTCCGGAGCCAGGGTGAGGATGCGCCGCAGCAGCGTAGGGTCTACATCCGCGCGGTAGCGCTCCTGATCGACGCTGCGGTCCATGAAGTTGGACGTCGCGATATAGAGCTGCCACAGGCTATCCGCCTTCCACGGCGTCAGCGCATCCGGGTTCACCGCCTTGATGTCGGCGTAAGTCATCAGGCAAAGCATCTTCAGGTGGCTCTGCGATGCTGCCTTTTCGGCAAAAGCGCGTATCGTCTCCGTGGCGAAAATGTCTCGCCGCAAGGTCAACGACATCTCCAGATGATTGCGAATGAGGCGTCGCACCTGGTCGCGCTCTTCGGGATCCAGTTCCAATCGCGCCAGTAGGCTGTCGGCCAGCACTACGCTCTGCACCGTGTGTTCGCCCGTGCGCCGGGCCTTGCCCGTGTCGTGCATGAGCAGCGCAAGAAAGAAGAGATCGAGGCGGTCGATCTCCGCCAGCAGGGTAGAGAAACGCTTTTCCCACGACAAATGCGGCTGCCGCAGGGCGTGCACATTGTCGATGACCAGAAAGGTGTGCTCATCCACCGTATAGCGGTGATAGGAATCGCGAATCACCAGTGCGTCGATGCCGTGGAATTCCGGAATCAGCAACTCCAGGATTCCCAATGCATGCATGGTGCGCAGGGCGTGCGCCGCATGCGGCCCAAGCAGGATCTCGCGCAGTCCGTTCCACAGAAACGGACCTTCCGGAATGTGCACATCAAGTACCGGCAGAGCGTCCGCCAACCGATCCTCCGCATTTTGCGTCAGCCGGTAGCCGTGCGCTGCGACCAGCGCAAAGACGCGAAGAATCCCTTCCGAACCAGTGAACTGCGCAGCTTCCGAAACATCGATGCGCCCATCCTGGATGACGAAATCGGTGCCAGCGATGGGAACCCGTTTCCGCCGCTGCGGGCGATAAAAGGATTGCCGTGCCGGCGGAAGCGCCTCCATCGCCAGGACCGCCCGCCGATAGACCGTTCGCGCATGCCGGTAGTAGGTGCGCATCCAGTAAGCAGGGTCCGACGTACCTTTCGTTTCCAGGCCGATACTCTGTGCCGCCGCTTCGTCCTGCGCGTGCCAATCGAGGCTGTTGTCGTCGCGCCCACTGCGCAGATGGAGAAAGCAGCGGGTAGCGCTGAGAAAATCAAACGCTGACGCGGCATCGTTGTGGACGGAATAAAGAGAATTGCCGAAACTGGTGGGCCACGCCTTGTGTTCGCGAACGTGGTGGAGCAGGTTGAGCCAATGGGCTAACTGATGATCCCGCAGACCGCCCGGACACTCTTTGATATTCGGCTCGAGATGGAAAATCGTATTGCCGTATTTCTGGTGGCGCGCGCGCGCCAGATCGGCAAGCCGGTGCACGATACCACTCCATTCGCGTAGCGCGACTTCAGGCAGCGTCTTGGTTTGCAGCGTCTGAGCGAGTGCGTGATCCCCGGCGATAAAGCGCCGGTCGAGCATGGAGAGGGTGAATTCGATGTTTTCGGGGTCGTAACGATCGCATTCCTTGACCGTCCGGATCATCGGGCTGGCCCGCAAACCGAGATCCCACATTGCCTGATTGCATCTGCGGATGTTCTCGCGAAGCTTGTCTTCCACCTGGTCATCGGCGCAAAGGTAGAGCAGGTCGACATCGGAACAGGGGAAGAGCTCCTTGCGTCCGAAACCACCTACGCCCATGAACGCCAACCCCGGTGGGATTGGGCCGCCGCTTTCGAAACGCCACAACGGCTCGAGCAGGCAATCCACCACCAGTGCGCGGCGGCGAATACAAAGCACGCCATTGCCGGTGCGCTCAAAGGACTGGCGCATCCCCGCCATCTCGGCCTCGTAGTACTCGCGCAACTGCTGGTGAGACGTGAATGCAGCTTTCATGTCGACCGCGGAAGAAATTTAGACAACAAGGGCTTGAGCCTGGGATACCTCTGCGTATCCCACCATGAACGAGGGAGCGAGTTCATCGTGGGTCATCGCGAACGTTACATCGCAGACTTAAAGTGCAGCCGCTCCGCGTTCTCCGTTGCGGATGCGGATGGCTTCATCGATGGCGGTGACGAAGATCTTTCCATCCCCGATCTTCCCCGTCCTGGTTGCTGTGATGATGGCCTGTACAGCCTTTTCCAGTAGTTCGTCCGGAACCACGGTTTCGATCTTGATTTTGGGCAAGAGGTCGACCGTATATTCGCGTCCGCGGTAGAACTCCGTGTGGCCTTTTTGCCGCCCGTGGCCGCGTGCTTCAAGGATAGTCATCCCCTCAACACCAATGGCCATCAGCGCATCTTTGAGTGCGTCGAGTTTCGACGGTTGAATAACAGCTTCTATCTTTTGCATAGTCTGCTTTACAGAGTAGCAAGAGTATAGCCGGGAAGGCATTTTTCCCCATCGAGTGCCCTCCCTAAAACGTGGGAGGGCGTAAGAGTAGTCGAGTCCCGAAGGGACGGCTGACCTTAGCTCAGGACGCAGTCTTGGGTTAGAGGGAAAGAACGATCCAGTCCCGAAGGGACGGCTGAAAACACGCCGCGGCGTTGTCCTGGACACCCTTCAGCCGTCCCCGTTCGACAAGCTCAAGGCAGGCTCCGCGGACTGAGTTCGGCATTGTAAGAGATCGTGGAGCCCACTCAAGCCAACTTCGGGCTTGAATGGGGCACCCTCTGACCTTTAACGCTTGTTCACGCTGTTCCATACCACGTCATTTCCCTGAATCCGACTCCCAAATGCCTTATAGTGTTAGGTATGAGCGCCCCATTCACAGACCGGTATCTCTTTGGAAACCTCGAATCCAGCGGCAAAAACCGGGAGAAAGTCCGTGAAGTGAATTTCGGCTACGAGCAACCCGAGGGAGTGGTCATGACCTCGCTCGATTTCGCCGTGAATTGGGTTCGCAAGAGTTCAGTCTGGCCGATGACCTTTGGCTTGGCGTGCTGCGCCATCGAAATGATGTCGATGGGCGGCGCGCGCTTTGATGTGGCGCGATTTGGCGCAGAAGTGTTCCGTCCTTCGCCGCGACAGTCAGATTTGATGGTCATTGCCGGACGCGTATCGCAAAAAATGGCCCCAGTCATTCGCAGGCTTTATGAGCAAATGCCCGAGCCAAAATGGGTGATCTCGATGGGGGCTTGCGCCACTTCCGGTGGAGTCTTCAACAACTACGCGTTGGTTCAGGGAGTCAACCAGGTCATCCCCGTGGATGTGTACGTACCGGGGTGCCCACCGCGTCCCGAGCAGCTGATGTATGCCATTACGCTTCTCCAGGAAAAAATACTGCGCGAGCGGGGAAGCGCAAAACGCGCATTAAACTTCCAATAATTGTGCAATTGTAATAACTTTGCTGGGCGGTTCTTTTTGCGTGAGACCGGAGAGTCTTGTTGGCGATCAAGGTAACTAGAAGCTAACTCCTTTCGCGTTCCCACCGTTAAGATGTTGAGAATTAAGGCTAGTCGATATAAGAAATATGCTGTAGATTACCGGATGTGACTGTTTTGCATCCAACGGTCTGAATTTGCGTGACGCGAAATTGATTGTGAGTCGAGCTATGCCCTTTTGGCTCGATGCCTTGATGAAAGACTTCCAGGTTTTGTATGACTTTCCAGTGGTTGCGGAGGATAGACGCATGCTCTCTCGCCCCTTGACTTCACTGGGCCGAATTCTGCTAGTGGCAAGTGCAGTGGGACTCGGTTCGGTGAGTCTCCTAGCTCAGGATTCGACCAGTCCCAGTACAGCCCCCAAGCCGGCTGCTCCTGCAGACTCGCCGGCTTCACGAATTGACATTTTCCTAGGCTATTCGTACCTCGCGCCCCATGGCTCGGTTACGATTCCGTCGGGCGCCAACATCGGCGTCAGTGGCCCGGTTTCGTACTCGTCCATCAACTACGGTGCGATTGGTAGCGTGAGCTACTTCTTCAATCGCTACGTCGGTGGGCAGGTCGAATATGCTAACCATCCGGACGGGAACAATGACGGTGCCTCTACCGGTCAGTTGGGTATGATTTTCCGCTACCCAACCGCGGAGATTACCCCATTCGTTCATGCGGATGCCGGGTTTGTAAGGTTGGGTGGCCCCTACCACCAGCCCTACACCTACGGCCCTGCACTGACGGTGGGCGGCGGCATGGACTACTCGTTGCCGTTCCTCGGCGGTCACCTCGGGTTGCGCCTGTTCCAGGCAGACTACGAATACTTCCACGCCAACTTTGGTCCCCAACCGCCATATCCAACCGGCGGCAGGGCGAACCTCAAGGTTGCGCGTTTGAGCACCGGCATTCTGTATCACATGGGCAGCATCGTTCCGCCGCCTCCCGTGACTTACAGTTGCACCGCGTCTCCTTCTCCCGCATTCCCCGGCGACCCGGTCACCGTTACCGGCACCGCGGCGAATCTGAACCCGAAGAAGACCGCTACCTATAGCTGGACCGGTGGCAATGGCGTCAACGTTAAGGGCGACAACACTACCGGTGCTGTGGACACAGCCGGTCTTGCTCCCGGCAACTACACCGTCACTGGCCACGTTTCCGAAGGCCAGAAGGTCGGGCAGTTCGCGGATTGCACGGCCAACTTCACCGTCAAGCAATACGATCCTCCGACCCTCAGCTGCTCGGCTAATCCGACGACCGTTCAGCCTGGTGGCACGGCGACTATCACTTCCCAGGGTGTAAGCCCGCAGAACCGGCCGCTGACTTACTCCTACAGCGCGTCCGCCGGCCAGATCAGCGGCAGCGGCAACACCGCTACGCTGAGCACAACCGGTGCACCTGCTGGCTCCATCACCGTCACTTGCACCGTCCAGGACGACAAGGGTCAAACGGCAACGTCAACGACGAACGTCAGTGTCGAAGCGCCGCCGCCACCGCCCGCCCCGAAGACCAAGACGCTTTGCTCGATCAACTTCGAGCGCGATAAGAAGCGTCCGGCCCGGGTCGACAACGAGGCTAAGGCTTGCCTCGATGACGTCGCTCTGAACTTGCAACAACAAACCGATGCCAGTGCAGTCGTGGTTGGCGAGGCGGCTTCGACAGAGAAGAAGGCCGACACGCTGGCTGCACAACGCGCCGTCAACACGAAGGATTATCTGGTCAAGGAGAAGGGCATCGATCCTTCCCGAGTCCAGGTACGGACCGGTACCCAAGGTAACAAGGAAGCCGAGAACTACCTTGTGCCTGCCGGCGCCACCTTCGACAACGACGTAACGGGCACCACTGCAGTGGACGAGAACTCTGTGAAGGCGCAATCCAGAACAGCGCCGGTTCGCGGACACCGCAGGAAGAAAGCAGCAGCTCCGGCCAAGTAACGGTACTGAGCGGCTATAACAGGGAAGGGTGGCCAGTTAGTAATGGCCACCCTTTTCATTGTGCTTGACCCTGTCCCGCTCGCCGGTGCACGGTTAAATCCGGACAAATCTCGTCGAGCTTTTCCAGATTTTCAGGCACACAAGCAGAAACCAATGACTCCATATATCGGGCGTACACTTTCCTCCGTAGTTCTTCTGGCAGCACTCTTCCCCAATCAGCCGGCCCTTGCACAATCTGCATCCTGGGTACCTGTCGGCCCTGACGGCGGGGATGGGCGCAGCTTCGCCGCCGACCCTACCAACCCCAAACACCTTTACCTGGGAACTACCAATAGCTGGATCTATCAGAGCGAAGACGGTGGCGCGAGCTGGCAGAGACTAGCCAAGCTGGCCAAGACCGACGATCTGCTGGTCGACAATATCCTGGTAGATGAGTCCGACCCCAAGACACTATTGGTGGGCACCTGGGTGGTAGATCATCCAGACGGTGGCCTCTTCATTAGCCACGATGCCGGCAAGAGCTGGACCGCGGTGGAAGGCATGAAGGGTCAGTCTATCCGCGCCCTCAGCCAGGCCCCGTCCGATGCGAAGATATTCATCGCCGGCACCTTGAAAGGTGTGTTCCGCAGCGAGGACAGCGGCGTGCACTGGAACCAGATCACGCCCGCGGGCAGCATGGACCTCCATGAAGTAGAGTCCATCGCCATTGATCCCAAAGACCCGCGGACCATCTATGCGGGCACTTGGCACCTGCCCTGGAAGACCACCGACGGCGGGGCCAACTGGCACAACATCAAGCAGGGTCTGATCGATGACTCGGATGTCTTCTCGATCATCATCGATCCCACGGTCACCAGTGTGGTCTACACCAGCGCTTGTTCCGGAATTTATCGCAGCGATAGTGGCGGCGAGCTCTACAAAAAGATCCAGGGCATCCCCTCGACCGCGCGCAGGACGCGGGTCCTGATGCTTGATCCGACTAACCGCAACACGGTGTATGCAGGGACCACGGAAGGTCTCTACAAGACCCTCGACGGCGGGACAACCTGGAAGCGGATGACTGGTCCTGATGTCATCGTGAACGACGTCTTTGTAGACCCCAAGAATCCGCAACACGTGCTGTTGGCGACGGACCGCAGCGGCGTCCTCGAGAGCGAAGACGCAGCGACTACTTTCAAGGCTTCCAACACTGGTTTCTCGCAACGTCAGGTAGCCAGTATTCTGATCGATGCCAAAACCCCGCAAACCATTTTGGCGGGCGTAGTCAACGACAAGATCTACGGCGGCGTGTTTGTCTCCCACGATAACGGCGCCACCTGGACTCAGCAAAGCAACGGACTACAGGGCCGCGACGTCTTCGATATGGCGCAGTCTCCGGACGGCGTCATCCTCGCCGGAACCAACGCCGGTATCTTTCGCTGGGACGGAACAAACTGGCAGCCCGATGGAAAGATCGTCAAGCCGGAAAAGAAGACCTCTTACGTAGTTCACAAAGGCAAGCGATCCAAAGTGGAAACAACCGTGATGGTGCCAGGTGGCCAGATGGACGCGCGCGTAAGCGACGTCGATGCCTCCGGGAGCATCTGGTACGCGGCAACCGCCAACGGAGTCTATGCCAGTGCGGATCAGGGGGCTACGTGGGCCGGTGGACCAGTCCTGGACAAGACGGAGTACCGCGCGGTGGCTTCTTCTGGACCGATGGTGATCGCCGCGCAACGCACGGCGCTCGCCCTATCTGAGGATGGAGGAAAGAACTGGCAGCCGCTGGCTATGCCGCACAAGCTCACGTGGTTGCAATCCATCTCCATGGCCGGTGATGGGAGTGTCTGGCTCGGTGGACGCGAGGGCGTCTTTTATAGCCAGGATAAAGGGCAGAACTGGACTGACCTGTCCACTCTGCCGATCTCCGACATCAGCGGACTCAGCTACGACCCGGATTTGAAACGTGTCGTCGTTACGTCGTGGGCTTCCAGTTGGGTATTGGCCGTGGATCCGGCGGATCGTACCTGGAAATTCTACGACCCCGGTTGGAAGGTACGCCACGTACGCTCTATGAATGGGCGCCTGGTGGCCGCGACCTCCTATAACGGAGTGGTCGTGGAGCCGCAAAGAGCAACGACCAAAGTGGCCGTTGCGCAAACCCACTAAAGCCATTCTGTCGTGATCCGGCTGCGCAGTGGTGAACCAGGCGACCTGGCCGCACTGCACAAGCTGGATCACGCCTGTTTCGCCCAGGGTGTTGCCTACAGCAAGGCAGAACTCCAGTACTTCCTGACCCATCCCAGTTGCTCCTGCTGGATCGCTGAGCAACCCGGCAGCCAACTCGCCGGTTTTGTCATTATCGAGCGCGCCCACCTCAACGGATTGCCTGCAGGGCACATCGTAACCCTCGATGTGGACCCCACCGCCCGCCGCCACGGTCTGGGAACCCTGCTCATGCAAACCGCAGAAGAACAAATGAAGCAGGAAGGCGCGGCCTGGATGAGCCTGGAAGTGGCGGAAAACAACCTGGCCGCCCGCCACTTCTATCGCAACCTTGGTTTCATCACCCGGGGAAAAATCGCCAAGTACTACGGCGGAGCCATCGACGCCGAAGTGATGGAGAAGGCAATCTAAAAGAAGGCTTGAGTGGGCCACCCTCAGGCTTTTCTGCGGGGCCTATCGTTCTAACAAGAATCTCGGGGTGGCCCATTCAAGCCGCCGTTGGCTTGAGTGGGTTCAATCCGCGCCCCATAGAACGTGTAACCCGTCCCTGACCATCGACTCCAAACGTAGTCCCATTAGGGACGGCTGAACTTAGCCCAGGACGCAGTCCTGGGTAGGCGTGCGTTGTTGGCTAGTCCCGAAGGGACGGCTGAGATAAACAGACTCAACGCGAAGAAACAAATTTTAGGGAGAACCGGATGTTAGCGGGGGCAACAACAAAGCCGGGCAAGACATAACTGCAAGGGGGAGGGAACTACGAGGGGAGCGTAAGGCGTATCCGTTCCGCACAGCGACCAACGCGGGAGTTACCTCTAGCGAACGAAGACTCTCCAGCAAAGAACCGCGACGGCTACTAATCCCGCCTGAAAGGCAAAGGCAAAAACGATGCCACGCGCGCATCCCAGCTTGTCCTCGTAATAGATCTGCTCCGGATCGTCAGCGCAAACATCCGCGACATTAAGGGAGACGATGGACTCCTCTTTGCGCACGATGCGCAACTCCGGCCTCATTGATTGCCCCGCTAAGTTTGGAAATGCTTGTATGCCCATGGTGTCCCCTTTCAGCTACTGAGTGTAGCGGGAAGAGAGGCGAGTATCTCAAGAGTTATGTACAACTTTGGTCGAGCTACTGTCGTCATTGGCCCGGAACGGTACTGTGGTGGTTCCGAAATGGGGATGGTTTGAGGCGATTTCGCCTCCTTTCCGCGCAACCCCGTTACCCAGGTAAGAGGTAAGTGCGTGCGGAGGAGTGGACGAAAGAGTGCCTAAAGTGCTGGGGTTATTCTTGTCTGAATCTGCGACGAATTCTCATCAGCCCTGGGAGAGCGTGATGACCGTGATTTCAGGCTGGCAACGAAAGCGAAATGGCAGGGTCACGGCGCCAATGCCCCGATTGACATAGAGCTGCATGCCATCACCCAGCCGGAACAGCCCGTGCACGTACTTGACTCCCATATCCGGAAGAAGCAATGGCGGCAGCAAGGGGAGAAGGATCTGTCCGCCGTGGGTATGTCCGGAGAGTACGAGGTCCACCTGCCGGCCGACCGCATAGTCCGCGAAATCGGGCTCGTGGGCCATCAGGATCAGCGGTTCACGTTCAGCCTTGCCGGCCGGCAGGGCAGCGCCCAGGTCAGGCCTCTCCTCCAGCACATCCTTGATCCCGGCAAGCCAGACGCGCTGGCCATTTCGCTCCAGCGGTACGGAACTGTTGGCCAGCACGGGAATGCCGTGGCTATGCAGGGCGTCGGTGATCGCGTGGGATCCTACCAGGCAGTCATGGTTGCCCAAAATCGCGTAACGCAGCGGGCATGTGATCCGGCTGAGATGTTCGGCACATTGGTAACCGAGCCTAACCGAAAAGTGCCGCGGAAGCGGCTTGCTGCTCACAAAATCACCGGTCAATACAACCAGGTCGGGCGCCGCTGCGTTTACCTTGTGGACAATTGCATCCAAAAAAGCCGCCTCGGTGTACTCCTCAAAATGAAAATCGCTGATGTGCACGATTTTCATGCCCGCGAAAGCGTCGGGCAGGCGTCGCAGCTTGATCGTCAGGTAGACAATTTCCAGTTCATGGCGCGCAATCTCCCCGGCATAGAACGCCAGCGCGGCAGCTGAGCCGGCAGCCAGCCCGAGAAAATTTCTCCGCGTGAACACACGGTCGCGCAACGCCGCCGTCCTGGAAGGTGCGGCTACCAGGGTAGTTTCCGTCAAGCCGCGCGTACCCCACGTTCAGAAATCAATCTCACCTTTCGAGTCTAAGGGCTGAACTCCATCCATCCAAGGCGACTCGTACCTCAGAAGGGAACACTGGCAGTGCCCTCGCCCAATCTGCAATGGCACGATAGGACCAACCTAAGCTTTTTCCGCGGGAACATGGTTCTAACAAGAATTTGACGGTGCGATCTACCGTTCAGGCGCTGCCGTTATAGAAGAATTTGAGGGTGCCCCATTCAAGCCGTCCTTTGGCTTGAGTGGGCAACGCTCTACCCCTCAGGCCTTGTCGTTGTAACGTAGCCGTCGCCCACAAAGGCGCTTGCCCCAGCCTCGCATAGGCGAGTTGGGGCAGGCGGAGACGGGGACGTTTATAGGCAGTTGCCGGTTGGTGCAAGCAGCTTAGACTGCTTCGCTGTACTGCTCGACATACTCGCTGGCTTCTTCTGGCTCGGCTTCCTTCTGGGCCATGGGCTCTTTTTTCGCCGGTTGAGCCGCTTCCGTGAGGTCGACGTAGCCTTGTAACGTGGCGTTGTCTTCGATCGACAACCGGGTCGCTGCGATGTCGCCGATGAAAACGGCGGAGTGTTTTAATTCTGCACGGCCGCTGGCCTTGACACTGCCCTCGACGCGCCCAAAGACTACCAGGTCTCCGGCGACGATGTCGGCGTGAATTACGCCGTTGGCTCCTACGGTGAGCCGCTTGCCGGTCAATGTGATGTTGCCTTCCAATACTCCGTCGAGGAAGAAATCTTCCTCACCTGTCACTTCACCGCGAATGCAAATACCCTTTCCAACCACGGTCCCCGAACTGTTCATCATTGGTGGTGCCCTCCGATTGTCCACAACTTTATGGGCCAGAAGAGGGGGTCGCAATCACCGAAACGGGGCAGATGATGCTTTTCCTGACACATCGCCATTCAAGTGGGAAAGGGACAGTATTTGACTGCCATTCGCATCAAAGTTGGACGGTGCCAGCCACCGCTCCAGGTTCGCGCGGCGCAAGGGCCATTCTGTATCCAGCATGGCAAACCAGGCGGTGTCACGGTTGCGGCCCTTGATGATCATGTGCTGGCGAAAAATACCCTCAAAAACAAACCCCAGGCGGAGCGCAGCGCGCCGGGAGGGCTCGTTCAGCGCATTGCACTTCCATTCGTAGCGGCGATAGCCAAGATCCTCAAAAGCATGCCGCGCCATCAGGTACATGGCCTCCGTCGCGCCGATGCTGCGTTGCAGCGTGGGCGTGAAGATGATGTTGCCCACTTCGATGACGCGATGGCGAGGTTCTATCCGCAAATACGACGCCTGGCCCACCGCGACGCCACTGGCGTTTTCCACAATGGCAAAAAACAGCGGGTCCGTCGACCCGGCCTTGGTGTCAAAGGCAGCGTCAAACTCGGAACGGCTGGCAAACGGGCCCTCGCTCATGTACCGCCATTGGCCCTCTTTTCTGGCCCATGGGTGGCCTGGTACAAGGCAGCGGCATCAACTGTTCGGTCGAAAGGGCGAAGAGTAACGACTCGTCCGGATAGCTCCGTGGGCTGCGGGCGAGGAGCCGCAGCCGGGTCAACTGCAATACCGATCTCGCTCATGCTCCGATACTAGCAAGCGGCAAGCGTGTCATTGTCCCGAGAAGTAACCTGCCCTCGTCTGCACCGCGAGGTCCTTTTTCTTGGCGACCAGGTGGATAGAGTGGTACCCGCTGGCCTGCTCCTTCGGTGGCGTATAGCCGAGCATGAACTGGGTTCGCAGTTCCTCAGCGATCTGGGCATAGATGTCATCCACCGAGTCCTTCTTTTTGGCCTCGAAGTACCGTCCCCCGGTTTCCTCAGCGATACGCTGGAGGATCTTCTTGCCGTTGGGGCGATTCTCCTGTTGCCTGGGATAGCCTCCGCCGGGATATCCCCCACCGGGATACCCTCCACCGGGATAGCGTCCGCCTGGATAACCTCCACCCGGATAGCCGCCGCGCCTCCCCATCCCGGGATTGTTGTCGTAGTCATGGTCCTCGTGGCCGCCGATGTAGATGGTATAGACAACGGTTTCAGCCTTCTGCGCCGACTCGATCGCACTGTTCAGGGTTTCCTGGCTGCCCCGATCTTCGCCGTCGGTTAAGACGACGATCGCCTTCCGGCCGGTTTGTTTTTTCGTTATTTCGTCGCACGCCAGAAAAATGGCGTCGTAGAGTTTCGTGCCCGCGCCCCCTCGACTACCCCGGTGCGATCCTGAGCCTTGATCGCTGGTTGGCGTGCTCTCAACCGACTGCTGCACATCGATGAGTCCCACCGCCTTCTCCAGCTTGGCGTGGTCGGAGGTCAGGTCCTGCAGCAACTCGATCTCGCGATCAAAGTGAATGACAAAGGCCCGGTCCACTGGCCGGTTGATCATCTGGTCAAGAAAGCTCCTGCTGGCGGTGCGCTCCCGATCGATGTTGTCGCGCTCGCTCATGCTGGTATCGACCAGCAAACCCACTGTCAAGGGAAGGTTGGTCTCCTGGCTGAAGTAGCGGATGGTCTGCGGTTTGCCATCCTCTTCCAGCTCAAAATCATCTTTGGTCAGGTCGCGGACAATCTTGCCTTTCTTGTCGCGCACGGTCACCGGCAAGGTGACGACTTTCACCTCGACCGGGATGGTGGTCACGGGCGGCGCGGCGGCAGGCGGATTTTGGGACTGGAGCGGCGGAGCCAGAAGTAGAACGCAAAAAACCGCGGGAATACGCGTCAGAAACATGCCCACCTTAGACGGCACAGGATTCCGTCTTGTTACCTTTCACCCGCTTAGACGGAAATCCAGTCTACCTAGTTTGCAGTCGGTAGCCGGGCGCGATAACATCAGCATGACGGATTGTTGCGCCTATCCTCACGGTGGACGCCGTCCAATATTCTTTGTTCTTAGCGCGGAAGTGGTGAAATTGGCAGACACACCATCTTGAGGGGGTGGCGCCGAGAGGCATGGGGGTTCAAGTCCCCCCTTCCGCACCATCGATTGAGGTTCAAGTTCCAATGATCTGGTTAGTCGGTACTATTCACGTTATCGTTTGCCTCGTCCTGATTGGGGTCGTTCTTCTCCAGCAGGGTAAGAGTGCCGACCTTGCGGGCGCCTTTGGCGGCCAGGGATCACAGACTGCATTCGGTCCACGCGGTGCCGCGAACCTTCTGACCAAGGTGACCACCTGGGCGGCCATCGTCTTCATGTTCACCTCGATCGGGCTGACCGTCCTGATCCAGCGAAGCAACGGTTCGCGCTCCGTGCTCTCCGGCATGAAAGTCACCCATACCGCCCCAGCCAAGCCCGCTACTCCCGCGAAGTAAAGCAGCTTGAGTCCCGTACAGTCTGGGGACGGCTGAACGTAGCCGAGGACGCAGTCCCGGCGACGGTGACGGTTATAAAGTCCCGAAGGGACGGCTGAACTTAGCTCATGACGCCGTCCTGGGTTATCGTGCAATCTTGAAAAGTCCCGAAGGGACGACTCAAAAGGCTAATAGGCCAGAACTCCTCAATCAGCTCCTTCGAGCACGCGCTTGCATCCTGCGCCCTACCGCCACTGTCAGCAGGCCCATGCCCAGGAACACCAGCAGAAATCCCGCCGAGCGGGCGAGAACACCGGCATATCCCAACACCTTCACATCGACAAACGGATAGGGATAGACCCCACTGACCGCACCCCGCGCCAGGGTGTACACCAGGTACACACCGGGAAACGCCAGCCAGGTGACGGCGTCCTTCCACCTCAGCCCGTCACGCGGAGCAAACAGCAGCCAATACAAAACATAGCCGACTGGCATAATGCTGTGCAGAAGCACATCGGCCACCCATTGAGCGCCCTGCGGATTCCAAAGCTGCCGCAGCAGTAACTGGTAGATCATTCCGACAATGGCAATGTAAACAGCCGCGGCACGCCTGTACAGACGGTCGCTGGAGCCATTCCGCCCATCCGCCCTTTGGCTGCAAGGCAACCGCGCTAAAAACCAAAGCCGCGAAGATATTGGTCAGGATGGTGAAGAAGCTGAAGAACGTGATCACCGCCCCCAGTCATCTCCGGACCCGGAGCCTGAATCAGCATCAGGTACAGCTGCAGGGCCAGACGCAAACCAACCCAGCAACGCCCCTACCGACGCATAAATCCGCATGGCGCATTGTAACCAGCACGCGGGTCATCCATCAGGATCCATCCCTAAAATCAACCCATGATCCTTGAAACCTTTCCCGTCGGCCCGCTGCGCTGCAATTGCACCATCCTGGGTGACGAGGTTACCCACGAAGCCATCGTAGTCGATCCCGGAGACAACATTCCCGAGATCCTTTCCCGGCTGCAAAAGCATGGCCTCACGCTGCGCCAGATTGTCATCACCCATGCCCACATCGATCACGTGGGCGGAGCGCTCCTGCTGAAAAGGGCGACCGGTGCGCCGGTGTATCTCAACCAGCACGACCTGGGTCTGCTGGGCGCCATGGAGATGCAGGCCGGCTGGCTCGGCATTCCCACCCCGGAAGTCGCGCCTCGCCGGACGCGAGCGCCGATGATGGATTGACGGTCGGTCTCGCGACATCTTCCGGCCGAAGTGATACATACTCCGGGACATACCCCAGGCAGCATCTGTCTCTTGTTTCCTCAGCAGGCGCTATTGCTGGCTGGCGATACGCTCTTTGCCGGATCCATCGGCAGAACCGATCTTCCCGGGGGTGATGGAAGGCAAATCCTGCGATCGCTGCGGGATCGATTGATGGTATTGCCGGAGACGACACGCGTCTTCCCGGCCATGGTCCTGAAACCACGATTGGCGAGGAAAGGCAATCGAATCCATTTCTTCAGCCAGGATTCTGAATGTGACACATTAAGCTGTGTCAGCCGTGTACAACAAAGCGATCAATATTGGGTCAGATGAGATAAATTTCAGACAACTTGCGTAGCACTAAACCTTTTTAAAATGAATATTTACAGACGATCAGTCAACCATTAATTGAATGACCCGAAAGTATTAGTAACAAACTTGAGTCCTCCTTTGCACATCTTCCTTTCGCGAATGGCCATTGAATTGCTTGCACACCGCCTCGATCCCCATTCTGAATTCTTCCGCGGCGTCAGCAGACTGACAACCAGCCATCCCTGCCCAGAAAAACCAAAGAAACCGCCCGGAGTGCACGACCACTCCGTGCTGCAGCAGAAGATCGAGTGCCAGCTGTTCCGCAGATCGTAGCCCGGGAACTCGAAGCACGGCATACCACCCTGCCTCCACGGCAAGCCGCGATACCAGCTTCTGCTGCAGAAGGATGGCGTCCAGGCTGGCCAGGTTCTCCACCAGGCGCGTTCTGATTTGCTCCTGCAGCGTCGCTCGCCGGCTCAGCCAGTCAGGGAGTGCCCACTGAATGGGAGCGCTCAACGACAGGAAAGTGTCGGAGATCACTTCCAGGCGATGCAGAGCTTCGCTTCCTGCAGCGAAGCATGCAATCCAGGCGGCCTTCATCTGGGGCAGCCCGGCCACTTTGCTGAGGCCGCTGAGCACGAAGGTGGGCACCGGATGGTTCCGGTAGCAAAGCTTGCGCCGCCTTGGTTCAGGAACCGTAATCAAGAAAGACCTCGTCCACGATCAGCGCCAGCCCATGCTCCGGCATAGATCCTCGAGAGCTGCCCGCTCCGTGCGCGCCGGTGAAGTGCCCGGTCGGATTATTGGGGTGGACGACCGCGATGGCCCGGGTGCGCGGCGTGATGCGCATCGGCGCAGTGCCTCCAGGTCCAGGTGCCAGCCGTGATCGTAGAAGAGCTCATAGGGAACCAGCGCGCACATCGTCCAGCCGGGCGAGAAAGTCGAACAGCGGATAGCCCGGTTGTGCAATCAGCACCTCGTCACCCGGATCGCACAGCAGACGGAAGAGGAAGCTGTAGGCCTCGCTGGTGCTGGTGGTGAGAAAGATCTGCTCTGGCGTTACCAGCGCGCCGTGGTCTCGGTAATAGCGGCAGACAGCTTCCCGCGCCGGGCGCAGACCCGCGGGTCCGGATCGTAGTACAAGGCGCCGGGATCGTGCAGGGGGGCGAGAATCGAGGTGGCATCGTAGGTAAATCCGCAGCGCGTCGGATTGGAAGCGGTCAGGTCACATAGCGGCGCACCCTCAGCGCGCAACCGTGCCAGCTGCCGCGCCCAGGGCGTCTCCGTCAGATCCCACGCGGTTCGCGCGGACCAGGGGTATCTTCTTGAGCCGGTCACAGTCCCCTCCATGCCGCATGGTGTAATAGAGCAGAACCCGCAGGAGCCTGCAACGCAATGGATTTGCAAGCCGTGATCTTCGACTATGGGGAAGTCCTCAGCGGACCGCCCGATCCGCAGGCGCATCGCAACCTGCTGCAAATCGCCGGCGTGGCCGAGGAGCCGTTCGAAAAGGCCTATTGGGCCCACCGGCTGGATTACGACGCCGACATCCTGAACGGCCAGACCTACTGGCAAACCGTTGCTCGTGACACCGGGGTCCACTTCACCCCCGAACAGATCAGCAGCCTGCTGGAGCAGGACGCCACCATGTGGATGAACCTGAACCCAGCCATGCTGGCCTGGATTCCCAGGATCAAGCAAGCCGGTTTCCGTCTCGGCATCCTGTCAAACATGGGGGACGGGGTACTTGGACTACTTGCGGCCGCGTTTTCCCTGGCTGGCCCAGTTCGATCACCTCACCTGGTCCTGCGAGCTGGGCGTGGTCAAACCGGATCCGGCCATTTATCTGCACACGGTCAAGAAGCTGAGCGTTTCCCCCGACCATGCGCTGTTCATCGATAACCTGGAAAAGAACATCGTCGGCGCCGAAGCCGTCGGACTGCATGCGGCGCTTTTTGAAAGCGCGGCGCAGTTGCAAAATGATCTGGCTCGCCGGGGGTTTCCTCTGCCGCCCCTTGGCTGAAGGCCGGAGAATCCTTATCGAGCGTTAGGCTTGGCGAGGGCCAGGGGAACCTGCTCCACAATCTCCAGGTTGAATCCCTGCAACGCAGGCACATGGGTCGGTGTGTTGGAAAGCAGGCGAATCTTGCGAATGTTCAGGTCGGAAAGGATCTGCCCGCCCAAGCCAACCTGGCGCAAAATCCGCTGGTGCGAATCCGCCCGATGCTCTCCGCTGCGGTGCAGGAACAGCTTGTGGGGCAGGGAACTGCGGTCAATTTCGAAACCTTTACTTGAATTGTGCAGGTAGATCAGCGCACCCCGTCCCGCCTCAGCGATCATCTCCAGCGATCGCTGCACCACCTGGTGACAATCGCACAGGTAGTGCCGAAAACATCGCCCGCCAGGCAGTGTGAGTGCACGCGCACCAGGACCGGTTCCTGGTCATGTTCGGAGTTCACATCTCCCCGCACCAGCGCCAGGTGGCTCTCCCCTCCGTCCACTTCGCTTTCATAGGCGATCATGCGGAAATCGCCAAATCGGGTAGGCAGGATGGATTCCGCCACGCGGAAGATATAACGCTCATTCTGCAGCCGAAAGCGGATCAACTCCGCCACCGTCAGCATTTTCAATTGATGCTGATTGCAAAACTCGACCAGGTCCGGAACCCGCGCCATGGTCCCATCATCGTTCATGATCTCGCAGATCACTCCTGCCGGAATCAGCCCCGATAACCGCGCCAGATCGACCGAAGCCTCAGTTTGTCCAGCCCGCACCAAAACGCCCCCACGCCGGGCGCGCAAAGGAAAAACATGCCCCGGCCGAGCCAGGTCCGCCGCCGTCATGCGCGGGTCGATCGCCACCTGGATGGTGTGCGAGCGATCGTAGGCGGAAATGCCCGTGGTGACCCCTTCGCGGGCTTCGATACTCTCGGTGAACGCGGTGCCGAAGCGCGAGGAATTCTGCTGAGTCATCGGCCCCAGGCGAAGATAGTCGGCGCGCTCCTCGGTCAAGCTGAGGCAGATCAGCCCCCGTCCATACTTGGCCATGAAGTTGATCGCCTCCGGAGTGACAAACTCCGCGGCCAGCGTGAGGTCGCCCTCGTTTTCGCGGTCTTCGTCGTCCACAACGACAATCATGCGCCCGGCTTTGAATTCTTCGAGGGCCCCGGGCACGTCGGTAAACGGTGCTTTGGCCTGCATAGCTACATTCTCCGCCACTTCACGACTTGCAGACGCAAAAAACGCCGCTCGTGGCGGCGTTCTCCTTTGTTGCGTTTCCGTTTTGCGTTTACAAAGTGGATTCGATCTCAAAGCCCCAGGCCTCGAGAAGCGCTTCCGGGATATACTTCGAGTTCTTGTTGCGCCGAGCCCACTCGCGCAACCGTGTGGAACGCACATACTGATCGGGGGTCAGTTTAAACTCTTTCACCACCTGCTCGAAAGAAGTGACAGTCGGGACCACCGGGCCTATCGGCTCCGGCTTACCCCAGTTAGGATTACCACGTCGTTTTGCCATTTGATCCGTTATCCTCTAGGGAGATGAGCAACAAACACCGCCCGGCGGCTAATGAGTTCCATAAGGTCCGCCCCGCCGGGACATGTCAAAGTTCTCATTTTAAGGATTTTTTCTCCAAAAATCAATAGCAAATTCGAACTACCTGGTGCACGCTGCCCGCAGCGGCCCAACGATCTACGGCAACCTATCCGTTGCCGCCGCACTCCAAACGGATGACTTACTTGCAACCATGAAAGGTGGATGGTCAATGAACGCAGTTCGTTACTGGGCAGTTTTCTCCCTCGGGGTCGCAGCCGGCGCAGCCGCCGCTCTCATCTATGCTCCGCAAACCGGGGAAAAAACCCGCAAACAACTCAAACGGCATCTGGAGGATGCAAGCGACTACATCCAGGACAGAAGCGACGATCTCAGCAAACACGCCACCCAGGTCTACAAGCAGACCAAGGATGGGGCCGGCGACGTTGCCTCCAAGGTGAGTTCGGTCGCCAGCAACGTGAGCTCCGTGGCCAGCAACATCGCCGACAAAGTCGGGGACCTGGTCTAGGCAAACACCGTAAACGTCTCAGGGATTGCCGTGGCCCCTAGTTAGGCCGTGCATTTACGGCAGTCCGTGGATTTGGGGTAGCCCGGGGAACTAGGTGGGCCAGCGATTTAGGGCAGGCCAGGATCTAGGGTAGGCCGGGGATTTATCCCCGGCTCAAGCGCGGTCTCCCCTTGCGGCCTTTAGGCCCTGAGGTTCGTTTTGTAGGTAATCGAATAGAAAAAAGACAATTCACAACCTGTAGAGTGTGCGTGTGAACCGGAGATTGAGTCCCGCAGGGACGGCTGACCTTCAAACCTGTCCAAATTAGCTTCCTCGGTTGGTCGGGACTCAAACGCTAGACAGTCTGAGGGAAAAGCGTCCCTGCACTTAGGGCACGGGTTTAGCCGTGCCGTAAAAAAGCCTTCCCACGTCAGAATTTTGTTTCGAAGGGTACGGGCTTCAGCCCGTACATTCACCACCCAAGTTACGAAGGGCTTTAGCCCCTGAGGGCATCTCTTTTGCTGGTTTAAGCAGCCCTCGGCGGCTGAAGCCGATCCATCTTGACGATCAGATGTACGGCCTTAAAGGCCGTACCCTTCGCAGGCCGGTTCTCACGCAAACGCTATTGCCCTCATCGGTTCGATCGTTATGTGGCACTGCTGATCCCGTGCCCTTCGTTCATCAACACAATCGAAAGCTTGGGGCAATTTACACAGTGGTCGATTCATTGGACCAACCAGATTCTGTTCGGGCTAAGCCTCTTCAAAACAATCAATAAGTTCCATCGTCAAAAAACCAGTTCTTCCGCTAATTTGGACAGCTCTGGCTGACCTTAGCCCAGGACTACGTCATGGGTGCATCATGCAAGATGATTCAGTCCCGGAGCGACCACTGAAAATATGCCGCTACCTTACCCTGGTCAATCTTCATTCGTCCCTTGCGGTCTCAACCGCCTGAAATCCTGGCACGTCTTCACCTGCTCCGCCGCCCGATAACCGGACCGTAAGGCTCCATGAACCGTGCCCCAATGGCCACTGGTGTCTGTATGTTCGCCGGCGAAAAACAGCGTCTTCTCTACAGGAACGGAAAGCTCATCCGAAGCATGGATCGCCCCGCGCGGCACGTAACTATAGCTTCCCAGACTGAAAACATCGTCCTTCCAATCATGCCAATGGCATCGAACCAAATGCTCGCGCAGGCCATCGCCGATCAGGCGAGCGAGGGTTGCGAGACCCGTATCCGGCAACTCGGCCAGGTTCAGCTGGTCCGCTCTTCGCCCGGCCACCCAGCCCGTGAGCATCGCAGCCGGCCAGGGTTCCGTGGTCCACCAAGTGGGGGGAACCTCATCGGGCGCGAAAACGAAGCTCACCCCTTTCAACCTGCTCAACCGTGACCAGAACTCGCGGTTGAACTCATAGACCACGCGAGCCGCCGTGCCCATGGCCATGCGATCGGCCGCGCTGAAAATCTCCACCGGTTCGGGCGAAAACGCGACCTGCCTCGCCTGTAAAACCCCCAGGGGAAGAGTAATCACCGCTGCGGCAGCCTCAAATACCTGACCGGTCTCGGTAGCCACCTCCACCTTGCCTGGTCTCCAGGTGATGCTCCGTACCGGAGTAGACCGCACCCACCGCCCCCCTGCCTCCAAAAAACTGCGCAGCAAAAACTCCGGCACCCGCGCATAGCCTTCCTCTACCCGGAACAAGCGGTCACCCGAAATCGCATCTTCGGCAACCTGCTGTTTCTCGAGCGCGCGGATGCTGATGCGCCCCGCGTCCGCCGCATTGAAACCCTCGACATAGTTGGTCGCGCGGGCTACCGTCTCCGGCGAAAATTCGCGTTGCGCCACGAATTCGCTGAAGCTGAGGTCCTCCTGCGGAGGCTGCAAATGAGCCAGCTCATTAAATAGCTGATCCACCTCCGGCTGCTCAGCGCAGCGTTCCAACCGGCCCGAACCGCCCTCTCTACGGAAGCAAAGCGTCTCGCCTCCTAATTCGAAGCGGGTGAGACCCGCCTCCTCAATCAAATGGATAAGCTCCAGGGGCAGGCCATGAACAAATTCGGCGCCAAGCTCCACCGGCAATTCCCCCGCCGCCGATGGCAGGGTATAGATTCGCCCGCCGGCCCGGTCTCGCGCCTCGATGAGCGTCACTTGTAAGCCAGCGTCCACTAAGGTGCGCGCCGCCGCCAGTCCTGCGATCCCCGCGCCGACCACGATGACGTCGTTCATTCCACCTCCCAGCTGAGCGTCTCGGCACGTGCACCTTGCGCCGGTACCGGATGCTTGAGCGCCTGGATCGACAAAGAGGCGCCGGAGCGTACGACCGCCGGAAGGAAACGGAGATAGGGCCCGGTAACTTGCATCTTCACCCGTGGCGCGGTGTGTGCCTCAGGCGAGGCCGGATGGGCCATCGGAAGCTCGACACTGCTGAGCCCGCTGAGCAGAGCAAGCGACACCAGGTCGCAGAAGCCGAGAGCTGCGGTCCAGCGGGCGAGATCCTCCTCGGTGGCGCCGGCAGCGAGTTTTCGCTGGTGCGCCTTCTCTGACTGGGCAAAGCGATGGTGCGCTGGGTCATTTCCGGCAAGCAGGGTAAAGTGGCGGCTGATAATCAGGGCTCCCGGTTCGGAGAAAGCTTCCACAGTCTGGATCGAGGCCGTCCACGCCTCCTCTGTCTCCTTAGGTGGAATATCCAGAAACGAAACGGCGTGGCTGGTTTGGGCGCCGCCGGATCGCAGCCGTTGGATCTGCTGTGCATCGCTCGCAGCCCAGCCGGTATCGTGCATCTGAATAGCCCGAACAATGTCGGGTGGCAACTCTCCGAAGCAGGTTAACCCCGCTGCCAGTTCTCCCGCCAGAACGGCGTGCGCCGGCTGCGGCACCAGCAGGCAAGGCAACTGCCTCCTTTTTTGCGCTGCCTCCACCCGCGCCCAGGCCGAGACCCCTTCTGCAACTCCGTCTTCCTTCTCTGGTTGTAACCAACCAATCACCATGCGAATCCTCTTGCCGTCGCCGGCCCCATTTCAGTTAAGCTGACCCCGGAGAGTTTGATGATCATTCAGGAACAGACAGCCGTCGATCTTGCCACCCCCACAGGTCCTATGCGGACCTACCTGTTTCGCCCCGTGGCCAAGGGAAAGTATCCCGCGGTAATTCTGTTTTCCGAGATCTTTCAGGCCACCGGTCCCATCCGCCGCTTTGCTGCCTTTATTGCCGGTCATGGCTATATTGTCGCTGTTCCCGAGGTGTATCACGAGCTGGAGCCGGCGGGAACCGTGCTGCCCTACGATCAAGCCGGCTCCGATAAGGGCAATGCCGACAAATACGGCAAAGCAGTTTCCGCCTATGACAGCGATACGCGCGCGCTGCTGGACTATCTCCACGGCCTCGACGATTGCACTGGGCGGCTCGGAACCATCGGCATATGCATGGGCGGGCATCTGGCTTTCCGCGCGGCCATGAATCCCGATGTACTCGCAACCGTCTGCTTTTATGCCACCGACATTCATAGTCACAGCCTTGGCCTGGGCAAGAACGACGACTCCTTGCAGCGAGCGGGCGAGATCAAGGGCGAGCTGCTGCATATATGGGGACGTCAGGATCCCCACGTTCCCCTTGCTGGACGCACCCTGATCAAGGCCAGGCTGGAGGAAATAGGCGCGGACTTCCAGTGGCTGGAAGTCAATGGCGCCCATGCGTTCATGCGCGACGAGGGCTACCGCTATGACCCGGAGTTGGCGGAGATTTGCCTGCACCTGACGCTGGCGCTGCTCCATCGGAAATTGGCTCTGTGACGGATCAGGAACGAAAGGAAATACCGGCAAAGGCTCCTGAAGATCCAACCAGCGATCTCGGGTTTGGCAGAGTTGTATCGTCGCAACGTGAACTTCGCCTGCTCAATCGCGACGGCAGCTTCAATGTGCAGAAGCGAGGCCGCGGGCTACGTACGTTCCTGGCCTACTCCAACCTGGTCAGTACGACCTGGGGCCGTTTCTTTGTCTTCGTCGCTGCTGTCTACCTTACGCTCAATGGCTGTTTCGCTATCTTCTACGAGGCTTGTGGACCAGGGGCTCTGGTCAACACCCTCAATACCGGCATTAACACACCTTTTCTAAAGGCCTTCTTCTTCAGCATTCATACCTCCGCGACCATAGGATACGGAAGCACTGTGCCCGTGGGCCTGGCCAGCAACATCCTGGTCGCGCTCGAATCCGTAGTTAGCTTGTTAGGCCTGGCGGTGGTCACGGGGCTGGTATTCGCGCGCTTCTCCCGGCCGGTCGCTGACATCCTCTTCAGCCAAAATGCCGTGATGTCCTGGATTGGCAACAATCGCGCTTTCGAATTCCGCATCATCAACACGCGCAACAACCAGATCATCGATCTTCATGTTCGCTTGCTGGTTTCGCGTTTTGAGACCAACGCGAGTGGAACCGCGGTACGGCGCTATTACCCGCTCAACCTGGAGCGCGAGAGCGTGGTCTTTTTTCCTCTTTCCTGGACCATCGTGCACATTGTTGATCAGAACAGCCCGCTTTACGGGCTGACGCAGGATGAGTTATGCGCGAGTGGCGCAGAGTTTCTGATCTTGCTCACCGGCATGGATGAAACCTTTTCCCAGGTAGTCAATGCCCGATCGTCCTACCGCGCCAGCGAAATCATCTGGGACGCAAAGTTCACCGACATTTTCTTGTACGACCCGGAAGGAAGAATGGCTGGCATCGACATGAAACGCTTCCACGATACGGCGCCCTATTCCACTCCGCCCTAATCACTATTTTTGTTTGTGCTGCCGCATTGAGGTGATTAAACCCACGACCCAATCCGCATTTGCGGCTCAGAGTAACTCTGAGCTGCTCCTTGGCATCGAAATCCCGTAGTCCTCCCGCCCTCTGTCCGTTTCGCCCGTCAAGATCAGTTTTTTTCGGCGACAAAATCCAAATCCTCGTGCAAAACCGTACTCGTCTTGTAGAGTCACGTGCTCATTCAAGAATGCTGGCTCGACGTCCCCGGGTTGTCACCACCCAAACTTAATCAGCGAAGGAGACTTCTGTGCCCATTCCCAACAAGTTGTTCTGGTGCTGTGTCCTCGTTCTCAGTTCTCTCCCACGGCTAGCTGCAGCGTCGGCTGATTCGAAGAAATTCATTGCACCGGAACCAACCAACATTCCGGGCCTTACCTTACCTCGGGGTTCCTATGTTATTGAGGCGGTGGGTCATATGTCAGGGCGCTATGTCGTGCGGGTGGAAGGGCGCAGTGTGGGCCATTACAGTTTTCTCGCACTTCCCAATCCCGAGATTCCGAAACCCGCCACACCGGGGCTCGTGCTCTGGGACAAAGCTGCAGGCGGCAAGCAGTATCTGCGTGGGTGGTATTTCGCCGGAGCTCCATCGGTGCTCGAGTTCGTCTACCCCAAGGCTGAAGCTGTGGCGCTTGCCAAGACTAACCATGCAACAGTTCCCGCAATTGATCCTGCTTCGGAAGGACGACCGGTCTCCATCAAAGGCTTGTCCAAAGAAGACATGGAAGTGGTGACGCTGTGGCTTTTGTCTCCCACCAGGGTCGAACCGGGGGATCCTTCCGGCGGCATTCAGGCAACGAAATACACCAAAATCGCAAGCGTTGAACGGAAGCCGGCGATTTCCCGGTTACCCCAGACGGGCAGCAATCTGCCATTCATCGGGTTGCTGAGCGGCTGTCTCCTGCTGAGTGCGATGGGGATGCGGATCTACCGCCGTGCTTCCCCGCGTAGAGGCCGGGCGTGAGCAGAAGTGCGCGCTTCGAACTAGGCTTTTGGGTGCTTGGGTTGGCCTGTGCCGCGTACCTTGTATTTTGTGCGGCGCAGGCGCACGCCTATCGTTACCGAGCGGCGAGTCTGGCGCGAGCGAAGACGTCCGCTCAGCTTCCGGCCTCTGGAGACTTGATCGGCCGCATTGAAATCCCGGCGCTGCAGCTCTCGGTTGCGGTGTTGGAGGACGATCAGTCAAAAAGTCTCCTTCGCGGACTGGGTCATATTCCAGGCACCGCCGAGTTGGGCGGCCTCGGGACCGTAGGCCTCGCGGGCCACCGAGACACTTTTCTTCGGCCGCTCCACAAAATTTCGCCCGGGATGGAAATACGCGCTACCAACGATGCCGGCACCTATCACTACATAGTCGATGCGACGGAAATTGTCTCCCCTGATGCCGTGGAGGTTCTCAAGATCCGTTCGCGGCCGGAACTGACGCTGATCACGTGCTACCCCTTTAACTATATTGGCCACGCGCCACTTCGATTTGTCGCTCATGCGCACCTGGTCTCGCTCTCCCCCGATAGCGCACAGCCTTAGCTCGTCACTTTTGGGTTTCATTCTTCCGCCGGGGTACTCATAGAACGGTTCCACAAGGCCTCTCTCCACTCCACCCCGATCACGTGATGATAAATATGGCATCATTTGGTGCTATTCTTGATGCTGAGGCAACTTCTTGCGAACCACCATTGCTTTGGACGACGATCTCGTCAAGACCGCGCAGGAATATACCGGTTTGGTGGAAAGGAGCGCTCTCATGCGCGAGGCTCTCAACGCACTGATTGAGCGGGAAGCCGCTCGGAGATTGGCTGCCCTCGGGGGCACGTCGCCGGCGATGGCTTCGATCCCGAGACGGAGACCAAAGGTGAAATGATTCTCGCCGACACGTCGGTGTGGGTCGATCATTTTCGCAAGCGGAACGCCGCACTCTACCAACAGCTGCAACGGAACAACATTTCGACGCACCCGTTCATTGTCACCGAACTTGTTCTTGGGAACCTGCCCGATCGGCAAAACGCAATTGCATCGCTTGACCGGCTCCCCATGGTCAAGATCGCCCAATTGCATGAGGTAAGGCGCCTGATCGAAGCTCATGCCTTGTTTCGGCGGGGCATCGGTTTCGTGGATGCCCATCTGCTTGCCTCGACCCTGATTACGCCACACACCCTCCTTTGGTCGCGGGACAAGCGTCTCCATCAAGTGGCGGAGACGCTTGGACTCAAGGCAGATCTTTCATAATCGCTCGCGTCCCCAATCCACCCGCGAACGCCCGCACGTTTCTTAGTTACGTTAGGTAACAGGGGGCGATTCGATGGCTCGCAAGCCGCCGGACTCAAACCGGCGTAGTCGTACACCTGCACCTGCAGCGCAGCGCGTAGGGCCACAAGGATTTTTAGATCGCAGGCCAGCACGAGAAAGAGCAGCAAAAGGTAACGGCCTCGGTTTGACATAGGTCGAGCCAGAACGGAGAATCCGGAAAATCAAAATAGTCTGACTCGGATTTGATCCTGACCCGGCATCTCGCGAAGATGACGAACTAAGTAATAGGCCGAAAGCAAGTTATGGTCTCACCTTCCCTGACAACGGTGGCGTGCGCAAAGCCTTCGCAGTCACGGACGAAGCTATTGACAACACCGGACGACAATTCTAGTGTTCGGTCTGGAAACCCATGACCCTCAGAGCAACGCGGTTCACGTTCTGGATCGTTAGCGGCGCCCTGGCGCTCCAGGCGCAGACCGCTCCGACCACCCCTAAGGCTTCCCCCGGCGTCGTCGCCGGCATTCCTGTCAATTACGACCAAGCGAAGGTCGGGACCTACTCATTGCCAGACCCGCTGCTCCTCAAAAACGGGAAGCCCGTCCGCGACGCCAGGGCCTGGTACTCCAGGCGCCGTCCGGAAATCGTCGAGATGTTCGAGACCCAGCAATTTGGTCGAGCACCCGGCAGGCCCGCGGATGAGACCTTCGAAATGGTCGACCCCGGGACGCCTGCACTCGACGGAAAAGCAACTCGCAAACAGGTCACCATCTACCTCAACAAGGACAAGACCGGCCCGTCGATCGATCTGCTCATCTATCTTCCTGCTGCGGCGACCAAGCCGGTGCCGATGTTTTTCAGCATCAATTTCGGCGCCGTGCAAAACGCGGTCAATGATCCGGGGATCAAATCCGAAAAAACCTGGGATCCCAAGACCAACACTCGCGTCACTCCGACGGCGGCGCGGGGATTCGGCCACCTGGATGCCGAAGACCTGCTCAACGCCGGCTTCGGTGTGGCGACCTTCTACTACGGCGACGTCGATCCCGACTATCCCGGCGGATTTGCCAATGGCATCCGCGCTCGCTACCTCAAACCGGGACAAACCGAGCGCGGGCCCGAGGACTGGGGCTCCATCGCGGCCTGGGCCTGGGGCATGAGCCGCGTCGAGGACTACTTCGAAACCGACAAGAGCATCGATGCCAAACGCGTGGTGATCCACGGCATCTCCCGCTTGGGAAAAACCGTGATGTGGGCCGGAGCACACGACCAGCGCTTCGCCGCCGTGATCGCCAGCTGTTCCGGAGAGGGGGGCGCCGCACTCAGCCACCGCAACTACGGTGAGACGATCGCGCATCTCACTGCGCCTGGCAGGTTCCCTTATCAGTTCGCCGCCAACTACGCGAAGTACGGCGGCTTTCCCGATAAAGCCCCGATGGATGCCAATCTCCTGATTGCGCTGATCGCTCCCCGCCCGTTGCTTCTGCAGACCGGCAGCACCGACAACTGGTCCGATCCCAAAGGAGAATTCTTGGCCGCGGTCGCCGCCGGCAAAGTTTACAAGCTACTCGGCAAAGAAGATTTGGGAACAGAGGTGTGGCCTGCGCCAAAGCAGCCCATCTTCCACGACCTCAGCTATTACATGCACGACGGCGGTCACGGCATGGTACCTTCCGACTGGGATATCTGCCTCGAGTTCCTGAAGAAGACCTTCCCTCGTGAGCCGTGAAGGACGGCGCCTATCGCCTATGAAGAAGGTCGTCATCACGGAGTTTGGGGACGAGAGCAAACTCGCGATCGTTCATAGCGATTTGCCAAACCCTTCTCGCGGCGAGGTCCAACTTACAGTGGAATACTCCGTCGTCGCGGGTTCCGATGTAAACATGCGCAACGGCACCTATCCTTTTCAGAGAAAGCCGCCGCTGACCCCCGGTTACAGCGTCATTGGCAAAGTCCGTCTCAACGGCGAGGGCTGCTCGAAATTCAAGCTGGGCGATCGTGTCGCCTGTCTCTCGAAATACGACGGACAGGCAGAGCTCATCAACTTGCCGGAAGAATTCCTGGTACCTGTGCCGGAAGGAGTGGACCTTCCCGCCGCTGTCGCGCTCATCCTCGATTGGGTGACGGCCTACGAGATGCTGCACCACGCAGCCAAAGTCAAATCCGGACAGAAGATTTTCGTGCATGGTTTGAGTGGAGCAGTGGGAGGGGCACTCCTCAGTCTCGGCCAGCTACAGGGAGCTGAGGTTTTCGGCACGGCTTCCCCGGGCAAGCACGAGGAACTCCGCAAGCAAGGGGCTGCTCCTTTCGACTACTCGACGAAAAACTGGATCTCAGCCATGCGCGAAATCGGCGGGGTCGACGCAGTGTTCGATCCACTCGGATTTGAAAGCTTTGACGAGTCGTACTCGATCCTGAACAAGGGAGGCATTCTTGTTGGGTATGGCGTGAACCTGCCGATACTTACCAAGACCCCAAACCGTCCGGCGCTCCCCATGATGCTGAAACTGTTTTCGAGAAATCTGCTTTTCTGGACCGGCAAGCGAACCACATTCTTCAGCCTGACCCGCAAATCGAAGAACTTCGCGCCCGACCTCGAGCGCCTGTTCGCATGGCTCAAGAGCGGAAAGATCTCCGTGCCCCTCAAGGCCTCCTTCACCCTCGACGAAATTCAACAGGCACATCGCGAATATGCCAGCAGCCCGCGCATGGGTTCCATCGTCATCACGATTCGCCCGTAGCGAATCCCTCTTCCCTGGACGGGCCGAAAATGACGGGGCGCAGCCCCTCCAAATGCTTTTGCTACGGGACCTGATCTCTCATGTCATGGCTCGCTTCGTCCACCGCGGCAATCATGGGAATGACGGTGTCCACATTGGTGAGTTGGAACAGTTCCAGAACGCGCGGGCTCACTCCGGACGCGAGGAACCGAACGCCTTTGTCCTGGCATCGGACGTAGTGCCGGATGACCATACCGAGTCCTGTGGAATCCATGTAAGGCACCTCGGTCAGGTCGAAAATGTTAACCGTCGGCGGCTCACCGTTAGGCAACATCAACTGCAAATCGAACAGTTGGCTCACGGAGTCCGGTGATTGACATTCGAATACCGTGCGCGCGGTGAAGGGTCCGTAGAAACGGAAGGTCACCGTGCCGGGAGCTTCGTCAACTTTGCGTTCGAAGGCGAGTGGAAGTCGATTCGAGGTCTGAGCTTGCGTCATGGCATCAAGTACTCCCTTCGGAAGTCAGGCGGCTCAACTGAGGACCGGCGTGGCCCGCGAGTGTGGTCCAGGAGTCAAGGGCCGTCTACGGTGCAACGATACTCATTCGTTGGGTTCTACGCCAGTCGGCAGTGCGGTCCCCTGAACCCCATGTCTCTCGAAGTCCCCAGGATCACAAGGGGGGAGAAACAGCCTTCAATTGGCAATGCGCCGAGCGTGAGTCAGCTATCCGTGTGGTGTTCGTGTTCCCAGTACCAGACTTAGAAACCGCGCGATTCCGAGCCCCTGTTGGGATCCACCCCCATTGCCGGCTTTCCAAGCCAGCGCCTCGGCTGGGGTAGGCGAGGGTTTGTGGGGGAATTTCTTTTCATAGCGATCAATTGCGGATTGAATCTCCAGGATATCCCGCGGCGTCATCGGCATTCGAGCACGTCCTTCTCGCAGCAGTCACTGTGGTGATGGACTGCGCGCGATCAGCTTACGGGGGATTCATACTGAACTCAGGCTGGCAACCAGGCAGGTCGCGAAAAGAAGGCACGATATCGTCTATGCCGGCGCCCGGTTCTCATGGGGGAATGTGCGTACTGTATACGCTGAAACTCCTCCTGTCCAAAGGAAATAATCAATGGCACCTAGGGCTGTGGCACGCGTTCAGCCGCGCTTAACCACAATGTCGTGTGGCTGGACGATCCCCCGGCCCCGCCCGTTGGCGGAGTGTGTATCCGTGTAAGTGACATGTTAGTTCTATATGTCAGCTTGATTGAACCTCGTGCAGATGCTCGCTCGTCACCTGGCCGTTGGCGGGCGCGGTCGGGGAAATGCTAGACTTCTCGAGGCGGGGGTAGGCTCTATGCTCGGCCTCGAGAATGGCCTTGGCCCATCTCTTGCGATCGCGGCGGCGCTGCTGGGCACCCGTTGCCAAGTCTCCATAGCCCAGGTCCAGACAAACATCGGCGCAACCAACCAGCCCGCGACCAGATTAAAGGTAACCACCAACCTGGTGGTGGTGCGGGTGGTCGTGCGTGACGCACAGGGCAAGCAGGTCAAAGGCCTCCGGAAAGAGGACTTCAGGCTCTTCGATTCCGGTAAGGAGCAGCCGATCGCGCAGTTTGAGGTGGAGTCGGCGCCGGAGCCGCTTCCGCCTCCGGCAGTAGCTCATAAGCCAGAACAAGCCCCCGCGGTTCTTTCCTCCGCATTGCCCGGCCGGTTTCTGGCTCTCTACTTTGACGACCTGTACACCTCCGATACCGACCTGATCCAGATACGCCAGGCTGCCGGCAATTATCTCGCGACCAATCTCCAACCAGAAGACCGTGTCGCCATCTTTACTTCCGGGACCATGATTTCCGACTTTACTTCTGACCCGAAGCAGATCCAGGAAGCCCTGGCAAGGCTCAAAACCAGTCCACGCGCTTTCACCCACGTGGATGAATGCCCCAACCTCTCCGACTATCAGGCGATAGAGATGATGAAAACCGCGGGCAACGTCAATCTCGACAATCCCTGGATCACGGGAGATGCCTGGGGATTGGCATTCGACGAGGCAGTGCGGCGCAACTGCCTCCCATGCACGGCAGGTTGCTCTACAGCGGCTCGTATCGCAAACAAGGATTATCTTCTGAATCGAGCCACCACGGTTGACGGCCAGGCTGAGATACTGCGGCGCTCCAACCTGGCCGAACTTGAGCAGGTGGTGAAATACACGTCGCAGATGCCCGGTCAGCGGACCGTCATTTTGGGCTCCCCCGGTTTCCTGTTGGGGGACGATCAGTTTGCATTGGAGCGGATCATCGATCACGCGTTGCGTTTACAGGTGGTTATGAGTTCGCTCGACCCAAGAGGGCTTCCGGTTCTTATGCGCCAGGCGGACGCATCCCTGTCATTCATTCCATCGGGAGGGGCAGCAGGTGCGATGCATCGCCTGGACCTGAACAGGGAAGTGCTCGCCGGGGATGTATTGGCACAGGTTGCCGAAGGTACCGGGGGCGAATACTTTCACAACAGCAACGATCTGAAGGGCGGATTTGGGCGGTTGGCGGGATCTCCTGCCGCCTACATATTGGCATTCGCTCCCAGGGACCTTAAGCCGGATGGCAAATTTCATAAGTTGAAGGTCACGCTGGCGGAGAAGCAACCGGCATATATCATCCAGGCGCGCCGCGGTTATTTCGCGCCCAGGAATGAAGCGGATGCAAAGGCTGAGGCCGAAGAAGTAGAGGCTTCTATGGCCACCGATCAAGGGCAGGAGCAGATTCGCGAAGCGCTCCTTTCGAAAACGGAAATCACACAGTTTCCTGTTGGTCTGGATACGAAAGTCAAAGAAGGGCAGGGAGAAACACACGAGTTGTCCTTGCTGTCTCAAGTGGACCCCAAATCCCTCCATCTTCAAAAAGAATCGAACCGTAATCTCAATACGTTGACCTTTGTTTTCGGCGTCTTCGATCACAAAGACAATCTGCTGATTTCCCAGCAGCGGCATGCAACCGTGGATGTTGCGGATGAACAGTTGCCGGAGTTTCTCAAGGGTGGGATGAATGTCGACATCGCCTTTCCATTGAAGCCGGGCAGCTACCGGATACGTGAGGTGGTGACCGATTCCGAGCATCGTCTGACCACCTTATCCCGCAACATAGATATCCCGAAGATCATTCCGGCCGCGCCTGCAGCCTCTGTGCCACCGCCTACTTCTCTGGTGCCAACTCCCATACCACAGGAGGTCACGCGTTCCGCTTCCGATCCGGCCACCGACGCGTTCTCCTTCGCGTCTGGGACAACGTGCTCGGGTACCTGACCACCATCCCCAACGTCTTCGCCGACGAGCATGTGGTCTCGAGCGTCACCAGCCCTTATAAGCCCCTCTCTAAGCAGGCTGTCCACGACGCCGAGATGGATTCCACCATCGATTCCACAGTTGACTCGATCTTTCGACTCAAACGGGTCAGCGCGGATGGAAAGACTGCTGACCTGGTCGAGTCCCGGGAGGTGAAATATGTAGACCATCATGCTGCCACCGAAGGCCAGTCCTTAACCGGACCAGCGCTATTAATTGGGGCGTTCAGCCGCGCCCCCAACGTTCTTGCCCCGCAGTTCAAAGACTGCTATGACTACCAGCCTGCTCCCCAGCTTGCGTCGCAAACCCGGCGATACCATCTTGTTTCTCCACGCCGACGTCCGCGTTCTCGAATACGCGCTCAAGTTGCCATCTCCCGTGGGCATCGAATGCCCGATGCCGGAACAGACCACGGGCCGCGTCTTCATCGATCCATCCTCCATGCAGATCGTCCGTCTCGAGCAGCGACGCCCTCGCCACGATGAGGGTGCCGGGCGTCTGATCGATTGGTCCTGGTCCATCGACTATACGCGGATCATGATGGAGGGCAAGCCATTCTGGCTGCCCAGGACCATCGCCTCGAAGGCCTCGTCTGTCGATGGCTCCCGCATCCGGTGGAACTTCCTCGCCACTTACAGCAACTACCACCTGATGACCGTAACCTCAACAATGCTCCCGGCCGCGAACAACTCACAGCACTAGTGGGTCAATGCCGGAACCACCGGCATGGGCCGTGGAAGCCTTGGTTAAGCACCCGCTCTTTATCAACCGCACCGGACCACAACTGAAAACGCGGCAATACAAGTAAGCCAGCCTCATTTTCTCTATCGGTCAGCCGGCACACAAACCGCGACAATTACATCGTTCTGTGGCCTGCGGGGCAAGAGCAGTTCGACGTCGCTTAGTCACCGCGAGAAGAGCCGGCAAATAAGTGTATGAAGCAGCTCGTGAACATGTTTAAGCGCCTGATCAGAAATACGCCACAGTCCGAGTCCGCAGAGACGCGCTCAATCGTGGTCATGCAGCGAAAAGCACATCCGTTCACTGAGGAGGAGCTACAGGTTGCGGGAGAACGTGGTTGGGGAAAGAAATTCGATGGAAGAGAAGATCCGATGTTTTTCGTCTCGGCCGATCACTCCGCTTTGACCATCGTAAAGGCCGGTCCCCATGTCATTCGAGTAACTTCCTTCCCATGTCGTTATGCTGACGACGATGAATACGCTCTTTCTCAATTGCCGCAGCCCGAACAGAAAAACGCTTGGAGTGAACATCATGCCCACACTCTTCTCGATCTGTTCAATGATCTTTCGCGTTCGGAGAGGAGGATTCCCAATGCAGATGCTTATGCTTCCCTGGCAAAAGTGGCTCTACAACTCGGCGATCCGAATTGCACCGCCATCCTTTTGCCCGACAAGAACATCCTGATGCCGAACGACGGCACAGCGGAGCAAGGTCTGCGGTTGCTGATCAATAAAGAGCTGCCCTGAAACGCCAAGTCAACCTAAATTATTTGTGGGGCGAGTGACCGCCCACCCGTCAATTACTAGTTGGTTAGTGGCACCACGCGCCTCCGGCGCGGATGACGGAAAACTGGCACGGACTTTTTATCGCGCGCCCTTTCCATATTGTTCTGGGAATTTCTGGCAAAGCTTCTTGGCCGAGATGCAACCGATCCCGATCGCGATACGGAAGCGGATTTAGGACCGCTCACCACGTCAGAGCCACCGCGGATCCGACCAACATTTTCGCTAGACGCGGAGCCAGTTCTGGAGAACTGGATCTGATGCGTATCTTTGGTGGGGACCCAAGTGACCTCCGCAATTCAGCACTTAATCCAGGGGTACCCGGACCGCGAAGGGAAGATTGTGTAGAAATCAAGGTGCTCCTCGCCGCAGCACCTTCAGGTGCGCATCAAAAAAGCTGAGCGCAGCTTTTCCAATATATTCGTGAAGTTCGGTCCGGTTCACGCCGACTGCATCGGCGCATGCTTCGGGATAATTATCCCTGCCGATCTGATCGCATTCGTTGACGAAAATCTCGTGACTGACCTTGCCCTGCAGCACATCCAGCTTCGCATTCGGAATGTATTTGGCGGCGAACTCTGCGTTCTCCCCAGGTGGAGTTGTGGTGTCACCGGCGCCAACGATGATGTAAGCAGGGACTGCCGCGCGTCGAAGCCCCGGCGCGTCCATGCCAAACCCCTGGATGTCGCCCGGCGCCATCGCGAAAACAGCCTTGACTCTGGTATCGCGCACACCCAGGGCGGGTTTGGCATCGATCTTCATTTGCTCGCGCACATAGGCGGGTACCGTGTCATTGTTCTTCCAGCCCCGCTGATACGCGAGAAACAGATCTGGATTGACCTCGGCTCCACCGATCCAAAGAGATGTAAAGCCCCCCTGGGAATGACCGGCTACACCGATCTGAGCGGGATCGATGCGCGGACCCCACTCCTTATCCGCCAGTAGGTGAGAGATAACAAGGCTGATGTCCCGCGGACGCTGCCAGATGCGGTTGCGCACGTAGAGAGCGCTCGAGTCATAGGTATTTGCACGGTAGTGATACATCATCGCGACGATGTAGCCGTGCGATGCCAGGTATTCGCCGAACCATGCATACACCGAGCCATTGCCTCCGGCTCCATGCGAAAAGACGACGAGCGGATGCCTTAGGCCGTCGTCCACTGGCGGCGCATTTTTATAAAGGTGCAAATTGGCAGACAGAAAGATGTGAAACGGCTCGGCGGTATGCGCGGGAGCGGCGGGGTAGATCAGCATGTAGTTCAGCGGTCGGCCGCTCGATCCAGAATCGGATGCTGGTTCGGAGAACTGCACTTGCGTCATCCCTACGTCATACCGAGGAGCGGGAAGGGCAGCCCGGGCACGGACGTCTTGAGCGCGGACGCCCTGGCGATACAGAGCGCACATCAGGACTGCGAAACAGATCAGAAGACCGGTCAGTCTTTTCACGAAGCCTCATCGTCTTGCGTAAGGGCGCCGCCTGGTATCTCAGCCGACTTACTGCACACGGAACTCTTTATAAAGCTCGGCTGCCAACTTCTTTAGCGCCTCATCGGAAGGCTTGCCAGCAAGGTTTGTCATCATGACAAAGCCAAAGTCTGTTCCTGGCCAAAACATAGCCGACGCGAGATTCATATTGTTTGATCCTGCATGCGTGATGACCGGTTCCGGCGCCCAACTTTCCTGGACCGATCCCCAGCCGAGCGCATATCCGCCGGTTTTAGGCGTGCCGGGGGCCGCATCTTCACGTGAGCCGGTCGAAACAAAGGGCGTGTGAATCTTCTTCAAAACTTCCGCGGAAACAAGATCGGGACTTCGCTTGCCCTCGCCTGCATTCCACGCAACCCATTTCGCGAAATCCAGGACTGACATGTGAATCGTGCCCGCCGGACCAAGTATCGGCGCATTGTCACCGTTCGGGCCAGCCAGCATTGCTTCTGGTTTGCCATTCACCAGGATGTGACCGAGCGGTGCGTCGACCTTTCCTAAGCTCGCTTGGGGTCCAAAGCCGGCCGTTTTCAAATCCAAAGGCTGGAAAATGCGCTTGTCCACCAACTCTTCCCAACTCGCATGCCCCACCCGTTCCAACATTGCGCCGGCGATCACATAGCCGAGATTTGAATAATCAAATTTGCTTCCTCGTGGGTGATCGAGGGGCGCCGGCGCAGTCTGCTTCACCATCCAGTAGCGGACTTCGTTCATGTTGCCGTCCTGCTGGTAGGAACGGTAGATAAGATCCATGATCGTCTTATCCGATAGACCACTGGAATGTGACAGCAACTGCTCTAAAGTGACCTTTGCGAACTCGGCATTCATCTCCGCCTTCAGTTCAGGATACACATCAGCCGGAGTTGAGTCCCATCGCAGCTTGCCTTCTTGAACGAACTGTCCTGCCAGCAACGCGGTGAAAGCTTTGCTGTCTGACCCGATGTGGAACCGGTCATCAATGGTCACAGGAATAAGCGTTCCGGCGCGCCTGGTGCCGACCGCACCAGAGGCCACTATCGACCCCTTCTGGAAAACTGCCGCGGCAATTGCCGGTACTCCAAATTCTTGCAGGTACGGGGCAAGCATCGGGTCGAGCGATTGCGGCGCCGCGCCCGAAATTGAACCAAAGGAGAGCGCGATCATGGCGATAAACATACTTAGAGGTCTGGTTGCAGGCATAGATAAATCTCCTGATTTTTACTGTTCGCCGCAGCAGAAGGATCTTGAATCGCGGCACGAAACACCTCTTCAGGTTCCGTCCGAGAGAGATGCTAATGTCTGGCCCGCGCTACCATGTAGACTCTAGCATCCGCGTTGTTGGGTAGTGTCAAATATTTTGTGTAAACGTCGGTTTGTTGTTTTGGCTTTGGGGCATTCCGCAGCATACCCACTTTGTAACATCTCAACGAGCCATTTGACCTGCATCTGATTACCGATGAGGTAATTGAACGGAATGCACCTATACCTCTGCTCGATGACGTTGAACCCAGGCAGTCCGCCAAATCAGCGAAGCAACTCCCTGGAAAGCATGGAATCCCCTACATGGTAACCACCCCATCGGAGACGGCCACGGAAACCTCCAATGCTGAATCTCTTCCGTAATAAGGCTAAGAACAAACTTACCTCCTCAACCCTCGCCATCCCCCGGAGTTACCTCACCATTTCGACAGGTGACGAACGGTTACGAACGATTGCCGCCTCCATCGACACCACCCCGGAACCATACTAGTGTCAAATCATGACAGCAGAAACTATAACTGTTCCAAAACCCCTCCACATTCCTACCCTCGCGGACATACAACGCCGCCAGGAAGAGCTGCTTAGCCTATTGGCGGACTCGCTCCAGGAGAGCCAGTCCGGCGAACTTCCCGGCAACCACCAGGCCGAGCCAACCCCAACCCCAACCGTGCCCCCGCCCCCGATCACTCCGTGGCCCACGCTAGCCGACGCAGCCTACTATGGCATCGCCGGCCGCGCAGTCCGTACCATCGCACCCCACACCGAGGCTGATCCCGCTGCCATCCTCCTCCAGTTCCTCGCCGCCTTTGGCAACATGGCCGGCCCTGCGCCGCACTGCGTGGTCGAATCCACACGCCACAATCTGAACCTCTTTGTCGTTCTCGTCGGCGACTCCAGCAAAGCCCGCAAGGGAACCAGCTGGCGCCACATCTGCCGCTTGTTCTCTGAAGTAGACGACCAATGGATCGCCCACCGCGTCACCGCCGCGCGCTTAACCGCCGATGGCCTCATCCACGCCGTGCGTGATCAGGAGCAGCCTACCGACCGCCGCCTCCTCGTGCTTTCTGAAGAGTTCGCCGGCGTGCTTCACCTCCTCGCCCGCGAGAAAGGCCACCTCTCTCCACTCCTCCGCTGTGCCTGGGACAGCGGCAACCTCCACACTCTCCACCGCCACCGTCCCCTGCAGGCGACGGGAGCACACATCAGCCTCATCGGTCATATCACGCAATATGAACTGGCCCACCATCTTCACCGCACCGAAGCCCACAACGGCTTCGCCAACCGGTGTCTCTGGACCGCGGTACGGCGCAGCCAGTGCCTGCCTGAGGGCGGAACCCTCACGTCCGACGACTTTGCCGGCATCGCCGGCGAACTACGCCGCGCTCTCCACTGGATACGCAGCGCAACCGACCACCCGCCCCTCGCCCGCGACCCACACGCGCGTGCGCTTTGGAACCATCACTATCCCTACTTGAGCCATGCCCGGGCGGCACTCTTCGGCGCCGCTACCAGCCGCGCAGAAGCACAGGTTCTGCGTTTGAGCGCGATCTATGCCGCCCTCGATTGCAGCCCCGTCGTCTCCCTGGCCCATCTCCAGGCGGCCCTCGCCGTATGGGATTATTGTTCCGCCAGCGCCGCCCTCCTCTTCATTCCAGTTGCCACCGATCCCATCGTCGAACGCATTCGCGAAGCCCTGGACGCCTCTCCCGGCGGACTCACCCGCGATCAAATAAGAACCCTCTTTCACCGCCATATCCGCAGTGAGCGCATCGACGCGGCTCTCCAGCAACTCACCGCCGAAGGCTCCATCTCCAGCCAAAAGTCGCAAGGAAAGGGGCGGCCCTCCACCCGCTGGTCCGCATCCGAAGACGCAGACACCACGCCCGACTGACTTACCGCGCTTATCGCGCTTACCGCGCACTATTTTGTGGCACACAGTCCGCCGAACCACCGGGATGGGAGCGTACGTCGTAGGATTAAAACCATGGTGCCATCGCGCATTGAACACATCGTGGTTGCATATGACCAGCTACAGGGCAGACCCAGGAGATCAGGATGAGTGCAATCACCCGGCGGGCATGGCTGCAGGGAGCCGCGGCCCTGGCCTTCACCTCACACACGTGGGCGCAAAAGGCTTCGCTGGCCGCCACAAAGGCGCTGGATTTGCCTCATGCGCGGCCTGCCGCGGGGGCCCGGCATTTCACCAGCGAGGCCGTCGAGACGCTCATTCAACGGGTAAAAAAACAGATTCCCGACGTCCCCCTGGCCACCATCTTCGAGAATTGCTTTCCCAACACTCTGGACACCACCGTCTTTCCCGGCACCTACCAAGGTAAGCCGGATACCTACATCGTCACCGGCGACATCGACGCCATGTGGCTGCGCGATTCCTCGGCCCAGGTCACTCCGTACCTCCCGCTGGCGAAACAGGACAATCGGTTGCGCGAACTGCTCGAAGGAGTCATCCGCCGGCAGGCGCGCATGATCCTGATCGACGCCTATGCCAACGCATTCATGCGCGATACTACGGCGCCGGCACTCCCCTGGGCGCTGAAGGACAAAACGCAACACTATCCAGGGGTGGGCGAGCGCAAGTGGGAAGTGGATTCGCTCTGCTACACGATCCGCCTGGCGCACGGCTACTGGCGGCAAACAGGCGACACCAGCCCCTTCGATGCGCAGTGGAAAGAGGCCGCCTGGACCATCCTACGCACCTTCCGCACGCAACAGAGAAAGCAGGGAAAAGGCCCCTATTCTTTTCAGCGTGAATCAGAAACACCCACGGATACATTGGCGCTCGATGGATTTGGCAATCCTGCAATCCCGGTCGGCATGATCTTCTCCATGTTTCGCCCATCCGACGATGCCTGCACCTATCCGTTGTTTGTACCGGCCAACCTCTTTGCGGTGGTGAGCCTTCGCCAGTTGGCCGAGTTGGCCAGCCAGGTTCTGAAGGACCCGAAACTGGCGCAGGAAGCACAGGCCCTGGCTGCGGAAGTCGACACGGCACTCAGCAAATATGGCAAGACGCAACAGGCAAGATACGGCGAGATCTGGGCCTATGAAGTGGACGGCTACGGCAACAAGCTCATGATGGACGATGCCAACGCGCCAGGACTATTGAGCCTGCCCTACCTCGGCTGCTGCAGCATCGACGAGCCGCTCTACCGGCGCACGCGGCAGTTTGTGTTGAGCGAAGCCAATCCGTATTTTTTCCGTGGCACCGCGGCGGAAGGTGTAGGGGGTCCGCATGTGGGGCTGAATATGATCTGGCCGATGTCGATTATCATCCGCGCGCTTACCTCGCGCGATGACGCAGAGATCCGGCAGTGCCTTCGCTGGCTACGCAACACCACGGCGGGCACAGGCTTTATGCATGAGTCTTTTCAGAAAGACAATCCAAAAGTCTTCACCCGGCCATGGTTTGCCTGGGCCAATACTCTCTTCGGCGAGCTGACCGTGAGATTGGCATCCGAGCGGCCGAATGTGTTCGCCGGCGACAGCGCTTTCTGGGATCTCAAGGCCTAAAGGCCGCAAGGGGGACATCCTATGTGCCGGGGATAAATCCCCGGCCTACCCCACGCTGGGTACGGGCTTTAGAGTTTGCGTGAGAGCTACCGTGAAAACGGGTAGGTACCGGCTTTTAGAGTTTGCGTGAGAACTCGCCTGCGAAGGGTACGGCCTTTAGGCCGTACATCTCATCGTCAAGATGGATCGGCTTCAGCCGCCGAGGGCTGCTTAAGCCAGCACAAGAGATAGCCTCAGGGGCTTTAGCCCGCACACAACAAACCTGCTGGCAGGTACGGCCTTTTATCCCGTACGAACAAACCTGCTGGCAGGTACGGCCTTTAGAGTGTGCGTGAGAACCAGAGATTTATGTATTTAGTCCCGTAGGGACGGCTGACCTTAGCCCAGGACGTAGTCCTGGGGAGAGCATCGAGAGACGACAAGTCCCGAAGGGACGACTGAAAACTGTTCAGGGTAAAGTACCGGTGTATTCTCAGCCGTCCCTGCGGGACTTTTTCCAGCACGGGCTTTTAGCCCGTACACAACAAACCTGAATGATTCGGCCTTTGGGCCCTGAGGTATGCTCTTGCTTCTTGTTCGAGCGAAAACCGGACTGAATTCAGCTAAGCAAATCAGCCTTCTGCATGGCGAGCAAGGCTTTCAATGCGATGTCGGTGGTTTTCTCTGCCGCGAACGCCGCGCAGACACGGCAATAGAACAGGGTGCGGCTATCACGATGCCGCAGTGTGGCCGCTTCTCCACAACAAGTGCAGAAGGCATGTTCGTCGGCTCCTCGGATCGGCTCCAGCATGAGTCAGAGGCTACAAGCAAGCGCCCTCTGCGGCTGTGACCTAGCGCACACAATATTGCGCGGGCGCGATGTCCATTTTCGAGACATTCGATCGTGGTTACACCGTCCGCATTCGTAAGAAGAAGGCCGCGATTGCTCGCGGCCTTGTGGTCTGAATTAAGTCCCGGTCAAAGTAAATCGGGGACCGTTGTACTCGTCGTGACACGGGTCGCGGTGACCACCCCTGTAAACGACTGGGCGATCCCTCCCGTGGTGTTGTATGCATCCAGGGTGAAGGTGCCGGAAAAGTGATTGCAGTCCGGGGCCAGCGTGATGGTTTCGGTGATTCGCGTCGGACCCTGGGGGTCGCCTATCCCGTTGTTCGTGTCATTGGGGAATTGGTTGGAGAACCAGGGAAAGTGATTCAGGAAGTATCTCGACCGGCCAGTCTGTTCCCAGACACCCAGGCAAAAGTTACCGTCCTGGGGGGGCCGTACGGAATTCATGATCTCCGTTTTGTCGGCATGCCAGACTGCCAGGGCATTATCGATGACAGTGTCGGGAATGTCTTTCCCGTTGCTGGTTTTTGCAGTGAAGGTTACGTGCCACATGCCCACGATCGATGGACCGTCCTCCTCATCGTGATTGATTCGCAAGACTTGGGCTCCCCCCATTTGGGGATGCCAGTCCGCCGGTTTTGCGAGTTTACCGGGTAGTCCGCATTGCGCCAGGGCGCTCGGCATCATAGCCCACGCGACTACGAGCACGCCCAGAGCCGGTACCAACTTCCGATAGCTTGTTCTCATATTCTTCTTCTCCTTGGCCGGAATCGCCGGCTGCCCACAACTTAGTCCCGATTGGCGGCGGCGCAATGCAGAGGGGGTGAAGCCGGAGGTAAAGTGTGGGTGAACCAGCAAACCCTTTTAAATCTGGCTTTTTCCTGCGACACTGAGTCATACTTCCCCCGCGCAGGAGGTTCCCCTGAGCGGTCCTGTCTATCATTTCGGTGACTTCTGGCTTGACTGTGGAGCGTTCCAGTTGCTCCGTAATGGCCACTCTCTGCGCGTCGAGCGCAAGCCGATGGAACTGCTCATCCTGCTCGCCTCGCGAGAAGGTCAACTGGTCACGCGCACCGAGATCGCGCAGCGGCTTTGGGAGAGCGAAGTCTTCGTCGATACCGAACACGGCATCAATACCGCTATCCGTAAGGTCCGCTACCTGCTCCGCGACGATCCTGACCATCCTCAATTCATCCAAACCGTCATCGGCATGGGCTACCGCTTCATCGCCCCGGTCACATCGGGTGCTGTGGCGGAAGCTCCTTCGACGGAACCGGTTCCTGTAAAACAAGTGAACCCGGCGGAGGCGCTTACCGAGGTTCCAACGCTGCCCACCCCGAATCACCGCTAGCTGGTCTGGATTGGTCTTGCCGCCCTGGCCGCCTTAGTCATTGCCGTCCCCATTGCTACCGTTGGCGCACACTCCCTGGGGGAACGCCTGCTCCATCGCGACGCGCAACCTGTCATCAGCTCCCTGGCTGTGCTTCCCCTCGACAACCTATCGGGAGATTCTTCCCAGGACTACTTCGCCGATGGCATGACCGACGAGCTCATTACCATGCTCGCGAAAGAATCCAATCTGCGCGTTGTTTCCAGAACCTCGGTGATGCAGTACCGAGGGGCACGGCGGCCGCTTCCAGAAATTGCCCGAGCCCTCCATGCGGACGCGATCGTGGAAGGCTCGGTGTCTCGCTCCGCCCATCAGGTTCATATGACTTTGCAGTTGATCCGGGCGGACACAGATTCCCATCTCTGGGCCGACAGCTACGAACGCGATGCGAACGATGTTGCCCTGCCGGACGAGGCAGCTAAAGCCATTGCCAACCAACTGCATCGCGCCGTCCCGGCCGTGAAGGCCAACCGTTATGTAAATCCGGCAGCTCATGATGCCTACCTGCACGGCAACTATCTTTGGCTCAGCGACCACATGGACCAGTCGGGAGCCTGGTTCCAAAAGGCGATCGATCTGCAGCCCGATTACGCCCTGGCCTGGGCGGGTCTCGCCGACTATTACGGAGAGGGTATTGCCGGCGATGTTCTTGACCCTCGTACCAGCATCCTCCCGGAGGAGCAGGCGGCCGAACGCGCGCTCGCACTGGATCCGAACCTGCCGCAGGCCCACCAGGCCCTGGCTGCCATGTTCCTCATCGATCGATGGGATTGGGCAAACGCCGACCGGGAGATTCGCCGTGCGATCAGCCTCGATCCGCAGAACGGCGAGCTGTATTACCTGCAGGGCTGTGTGTTGCAGGCAGTCAAGCGTGATGCAGAAGCCATCGATTCGGGAAAGAAGGAGATGGAAATTGATCCGTTCTCACGGCCTTACGCACTCGCCGGCTTTTACGTAGGCGCGCGGCAATACGATGCGGCGCTCAAGGAAATTCACCTGCGGCTGGAAGCAAATCCCAACAATCCTGATCTCCTCGGTCGTGGAGGCGGATATATGGCGGCGTATGGGCGAACACAAGAAAGCGATGGATGTCTGGGGCAGGTTGGATGTTCTGACGGGAGATTCCCAGGCAGCCGTGGACATGCGGCGAGCCTGGGATCGGGGCGGCGCCCGTGGCGAGGTTCGCTGGCAGCTTGGCCGGCGTCTCCTTCAGTCAAAAAGTAGCTATGTTTCTCCTGTCGAGCTGGCAAGTTATTACGCACAACTTGGTGACAAAGAGCGGACGCTCGCTCTGCTCGAGAAGGGTTACCAACAACATGCCACTGACACTCTTTGGATCCAGCAGGATCCCGCTTACGACTTTCTTCACGCCGATCCGCGGTTTCGCTCGATCGTTCAGAAAACAGGAATTGGCGCCGGCCAATTAGCGGCAGCCCTACGAGAGGAATTGACAGGAAGGCGATGCTCCCAAGCTTCTTCTTAAGGAGTGATGACCCTTGCGCCGTCCGGACCCGCCACGATCGCCACCGAGGCCAATCCTAGAAACAAGCCGTGCTCAACCACGCCGGTCATGCTCTTGATCGTTTGCGCTACTGCAGCGGGATCCTTTATTTCTCCGTAGTGACAGTCGAAGATGTAGTTGCCCTCGTCGGTGATGTACGGTGAGCCGTCTTTTGCGCTTCGCAGCAGCGGATGGGCCCCGATGTCTTCGAGCTTTTTCTTGACCGGCGAAGCCGCGAACGGGATCACCTCCACCGGAAGTGGAAAGCGGCCCAGGTGTTCGACGATTTTGTGTTCATCGGCCACGATCACCAGGCGATGCGAGGAAGCGGCTACGATTTTCTCGTGCAGAAGCGCGCCTCCGCCACCCTTGGTCAACGCCAGGCCCGGGGCTACCTCGTCGGCGCCGTCAATGGTCACATCGGTATAGCTCACTTCGTCGAAGCTGGTGAGCGGAATGCCCAGCGACCGCGCCAACTCGCCACTCGCACGCGAGGTAGGAATTCCGCGAATCTTCAATCCATTCCGGACCATTTCCCCGAGAAACTGGATGGCAAAGGTTGCGGTCGAGCCGGAACCCAAGCCGACGATCATGCCATCCTTCACGTACTCCAGGCTCTTGCGAGCGGCAACGGCTTTTTCGGTATCAGTCAGGGTCATGACGCACGCAAAGCCCGAGAATACATCAGGCGGGTGAAACCGCTCATCAGCAAATTGATGCCCACGATCGTACCCAGGGCCCACACCGCGCTGGCCGGCCAGCTCTTCCAGATCATCACCGCCAGTATAAAAGTCACGATCCCATCAAACAAAAGCCAACCCGAACCAGGAGCGCTGCGCAGTTGAAAATAGGTCACGATGTGGAAGATGGCTTCCACGAAAAACAAGATGGCGAGGGCCAGGGTAAGCGAGACCAGGCTCAGCTTGGGATGCATGAGCAGGTAAACGCCGGCTATCAGGTAAGCGCACCCTACCAGGAGCCGCCAAAAGAAGCCTCCGGTAGTGCGCGCGGCAAAAGTACCCGCCAAATGAACGACGCCGGCGATGATGACCAGGATCGCGACGGCGATGGCGATCGCGACGCCGGCCTCGAAAGGCAAAGCCAGGGCGAAGAATCCGACAATGATTAGCAGGACGGCCCACCAGGTAGGAAACGAGCCGGTGGTTCCTAACACGCTACTCGGCGATGTGACCATGTTCTCTGCTCCTTAATGATGCAATCACGAATGATGCAATGACGCCGCCACCAGCATAAGCGTTTCTGACTGGTTGCGGGACAAATTCGAGCTCCGGAGCCCAGCCGGAATGATTTCAGCATGATACCCGGGAACGGCACGCGATATCCTGATTTTGCGCTGCCGTTCCCAAGCGGACGGCAAAGACCGCAAGATTCACCTGAAGGAGATCCATGTCGAACGATTTGCGCAGTTTTCTCACGCTCCCTTATGAAGCGCTCGAAGAGTTGAACTTGAAGGCGAAAGAGCAGCGAAAGAGCCGTATGCCCGTGGACAAGATCCGGGAGGATAGGCTCAAGTACCTGACCGACGAGAAAGGCATCAAGGCCGTGACCGTTCTTTTCAGCGACCTTGAAGGCCGGCTCCACATGCTCGACTACGACAAGAAATTCATCATCAAGAGCTGGGACAACCTCACCTTTGACGGCTCTTCGATCCGGGGATTTTCCGCTCAGCGGGAAAGCGACCTGCGCCTGGGTATCGACTGGAGCGCCTTCTACTGGGTGCCCTCCGACTTTTTCGGATCCGGCAAGGTCATGGTCTTCGGCGAGGTCATCGACAAGAGCGGTGCGGTCTATCCGGCCGATATCCGCAGCGTGCTCAAATCCTATGCCACGGAACAGTTCGAGAAGAACGGGTACACCCTGAACGCCGCCAACGAAATTGAAGGCTTCCTCTTTGAGGGTATCGATGCCGAGCGGCGCTATCCGGAGACTGGCAAGTTCGACTACGTTAATACCGGTGGCTACTACCATTCACTCCCCGGCGACCCGCTGCGCACCTTTATCGACACCACGGCCGAAGTGCTGCGTTCCATGGGCTTCGAGAACGAAAAGGACCACCCAGAGGTCGCGCCTTCGCAGTTTGAAATCAACTACGGGTACGGCGAAGTGGTTGCCGCCGCTGACCAGATCCAGCTCTACAAGCTCATCTGTCGGCAGGTAGCTACGGGTATGGGTTGCTCTGCATCCTTTCTGCCCAAGCCAGTCATCGGTGTAAACGGCAACGGGATGCATACCAATGTGTCCGTGAGCAAAGGTGGCAAGAACCTCTTCTGGGATCCAAAAGGAGAAGAGAACCTCGATCCGATGGCGTGGTCGTTCATCGATCGCATCCTTTCCAGCGCAAACGACATTTGCCTGATTTTGAACGCTAGCGTGAATGCGTATCGCCGTCTCGATCCGCACTTTGAAGCGCCCAACCAGATCAAAGCATCGCCGATCGATCGCGGCTCCATGGTGCGCGTGCCCATTGCGAACGAAAAGAGTTCGCGCGTAGAAGTCCGGTCGGTCGGTCCTGATGCCAATCCTTATATGGCGCTGTATTCCATCTTCCGAACCGGGATCGACGGGGAAATTTCCAAGATCAAGGATCTGCGCCAGGCGAAACGCTACCTGCCCGACAACGTGTACACGGCGATCGACGATTTTCGCCGCTCGAAATGGACCACCACATTGCTCGGAGCGGATGTGAAGGCCCGTTACGCTGACCTCAAGCAGGCCTCGGCGGATCGCTGCCCGCGGCTTCTCGGCAGTCTGATCAAGGTTCCCGAGATCCAGTTCCATCATGATGTCTATAACCAGTTCCTGTGGAACCAGTTCTAAGCTTTTCTCCGCTACACTGGGCAGACCCGGATTTTGAGCCACAAGTGTTTGGGCAGAGAAATCCGGGGAAACCGGGGGACAAAGCTATCAAACTGCTAGGTATCGATGTCGGCACGGGAGGGACGCGCGCCCTCCTCATCGACGAATCCGGCGCGGTCATCGCGTCCGCTATCCATGAACATGAGCCGTTCGCGTCTCCACGGAGCGGTTGGGCGGAGCAGGATCCGCACGATTGGTGGAAGGCCTGCCAGGGCGCTGTCCGAAAGCTGCTGGCGGATTCAGGAGTTCCTGCCTCTGAGATCGCCTGCATCGGGCTGAGCGGTCAGATGCACGGCGCGGTGCTGTTGGATCGAAACAATGAGGTACTGCGCCCCGCTCTCATCTGGTGCGATCAGCGCACGGCGGCTGAGTGTCGCTACCTTAACGAAACCATCGGGCCCCGGCGTCTGGTGGAACTCACTGCCAACCCTGCGCTCACCAACTTCACCCTTACCAAGCTGCTGTGGGTCCGGACCAACGAGCCCGCGATCTGGCAGCGCTTTCACAGCTTTTTGCTGCCCAAGGATTATGTCCGCTTCTGTCTTACCGGGGTGCGGGCTATCGACGTGGCGGACGCCTCGGGAACGTTGCTGCTGGATGTCGTCCATCGGCGCTGGTCGGAGGAGATGCTGGATGCGGTGGGGCTCAGCCGCGATTGCCTGCCGGCTCTGCATGAATCGCAGGAGGTCGTCGGCCAGGTCACGGAGGCGGCTGCCGCCAGCACGGGTCTGAAAGCGGGTACGCCGGTGGTCGCGGGTGCGGGTGACCAGGCGGCGGGCGCCACCGGGATGGGTATTGTCCGTCCGGGCGATGTCAGCGCCACGATTGGGACTTCTGGAGTTGTGTTCGCGGCTTCCGATGCTCCAGTCACCGACCCGTTGGGACGGCTGCACACTTTCTGCCATGCCATCCCGGGCCGCTGGCATGTGATGGGAGTCACCCAGGCGGCCGGACTTTCTCTGCGTTGGTTTCGCGACAATTTGACTGAGCCAATACGTCTTACGACCAACTGAGCGCAGAAGCGGCCGAGGTGCCTTCCGGATCTGGAGGGGTGCTTTGGGCGCCCTATCTGATGGGGGAAAGAACACCGCACCTGGATCCCGACGCCCGGGCTGCATTGGTGGGCCTGGCGGCGGATCATACCCGCGCGCACGTGGTTCGGGCGATCCTCGAAGGTGTCGCCTTCAGCCTCAAGGACACGTTGACAATTTTCAAGGAGCTCGGCATCCCGGCGAAAGCCATCCGCGTGGGCGGTGGCGGAGCGCGTTCGCCGCTGTGGCGGCAGATCCAGGCCGACGTGTACGGAAAGTCGGTCGAAACCGTAGAGGCGGAAGAAGGTGCAGCTTACGGCGCCGCGTTGCTGGCAGGAGTCGGAGCAGGCGTCTGGCCATCCGTGGACGCGGCCTGCGATGCCGTGGTGCACGTGGCCAAGCGAACGGCGGCCAGTCCCGAGGCGGTGCGCGTCATGGCGGAGAGCTACGCCAAATACCGGCGCATCTACCCCGCGTTGCAGACGATTTTCTCTAGCCCCGCGTGAGAACCGATTGCAAAATGAGTCCCGAAGGGTCGGCTGATCATAGCCCAGGACGCAGTCCTGGGTAGAACTTCGAAGGCCGAAAAGTCCCGTAGGGACGACTGAAACTTGCTCATGATGGAGTCGCTGTTTAATCTTCAGCCCTCCCTGCGGGACTGGGTCGTCACCGCATATGCAACCCAGGACTACGTCCTGGGCTAAGTTCATCCGTCCCAAACGGGACGTCGCGCCGGTAGAATCTCAGGCCGCTTCTCACCGCCTGAGCCGGTCCAGATCTATATTGAGCAGGAGCACATTCACCCGCTCTTCCCCTAGAAAACCAAACTGGCGCCGTTGCACATGGGTCTCCACCAGATCGTGCACGGTCGCCACCGGCAGATGCCGGGCGTTCGCAACCGTGTCCACCTGGAAGAGGGCCGCAGCAGGAGAGATGTCGGGATCGAGACCGGAGCCGGACGCCGTGACCAGATCGATCGGCACTGCCTGGCTCTTGTTCTCCGCGTTGTAGTGGGCAACGTCGCCGTCAATGCGGGTGATCAGCTTCTGGTTGGTGGCGGCGTAGTTTGATGGACTGGACGAGGTCGGGTCGTATCCGTTGCCGGCGGCCGAGGGGCGTCCGTGAAAATATTGGTCGCTGGTGAAGTTCTGGCCGATGATCCGTGAGCCGGTCACCTGGCCATTCACGGCAATGAGATCTCCCTCTGCCTGGTGACGAAACGCGACATGCCCGATGCCGGTTACTGCCAGCGGATAAAGGATGCCCAGCAACACCGTCGTCAGCAGTGTGAAACGAATAGCGATCTTGAATTCATTGCGCAACATGGAAGACTCCGCTTAGGACAAGCCCAGGCCAGTTAGACAAAGGTCGATCAGTTTGATGCCGATGAAGGGGACGATGACCCCGCCCACGCCGTAGATGAGCAGGTTGCGGCGCAACAGCGCCTGCGCTGACCGCGGTTGATACGCAACCCCGCGCAGAGCCAACGGAATCAAGGCGACAATGATGAGCGCGTTGAAGATCACCGCGGACAGAATCGCCGAGTGAGGCGTACTCAGGTGCATGACGTTGAGCTGATTCAACACCGGAAAGACTCCGGCGAACATCGCGGGGATAATCGCGAAATACTTGGCCACATCGTTGGCAATGGAAAAGGTGGTAAGCGCCCCGCGGGTCATCAACAACTGCTTGCCGATCTGGACGATCTCAATCAGCTTGGTGGGGTTCGAGTCCAGGTCAACCATGTTGCCCGCTTCTTTAGCTGCCTGGGTGCCGGAGTTCATGGCCACGCCCACGTCGGCCTGGGCCAGCGCCGGCGCATCGTTGGTGCCGTCGCCCGTCATGGCGACCAGCTTTCCCTTGGCCTGTTCGCGGCGGATCAGGTCCATCTTGTCTTTCGGTTTTGCCTCGGCGAGAAAGTCATCGACCCCTGCTTCACGCGCGATCACAGCCGCGGTCAGCGGGTTGTCGCCCGTGATCATGATGCTGCGGATGCCCATTTCGCGCAGCCTGGCGAGTCTCTCCTTCAATCCGCCTTTGACGATGTCTTTGAGATAGATTACCCCCAACGCAGTGGAGTTCTCCGCCACTACCAGCGGAGTACCACCCATGCCCGCAATTTGCTCCACGCTCTCGCGCACTTTCTGTGGCAGGTTTGATCCTTGTTCGACCAGGAAGCGCGTGATGGCGTCGACCGAGCCTTTGCGAATGACGTGGCCGGCGAAATTAACTCCAGACATGCGAGTCTGCGCGCTGAAGGGAACGAACTCGGCATGCAGGGCGCTGAGATCGCGGCCGCGCATGCCGAAGTTTTCCTTGGCCAACACCACGATGGAGCGTCCTTCCGGTGTCTCGTCGGAGAAGGAAGAAAGCTGTGCTGCGTCCGCCAGCCGCTCAGCGCTAACGTTGGGCGCGGGAATAAACTCGGTCGCCTGCCGGTTGCCCAGGGTGATGGTGCCGGTCTTATCCAACAGGAGAGTATCGACGTCGCCCGCGGCTTCGACCGCGCGGCCAGACATGGCCAACACGTTGTACTGCACCAGGCGGTCCATGCCTGCAATCCCAATTGCAGAGAGAAGTCCGCCGATCGTCGTAGGGATCAGACACACGAGGAGAGACACCAGCACAAATATGGTCTGCGGCGCTTGCGAATACACAGCGATCGGTTGCAGCGTGGCCACGGCCAGAAGAAAGATGATGGTGAGCCCAGAGAGAAGAATGCTCAAAGCGATTTCGTTTGGGGTTTTTTGCCGCTGCGCCCCTTCGACCAGGGCAATCATGCGATCCAGAAATGTCTCGCCCGGATTGGACGTGATCCTAACCATGATCCAGTCGGAGAGCACCTTCGTTCCCCCGGTCACCGCGGAGCGATCACCACCGGCTTCACGGATCACCGGCGCGGATTCTCCGGTGATGGCCGACTCGTCCACCGAGGCGACGCCATCGATCACTTCGCCGTCGCCGGGGATATACAGTCCCGCTTCCACATAGATAATGTCACCGGCGCGCAGGGCAGAACTTGAAACCTGTTCCCGCTCCGCATCTTTGCTCTCGCCCTTGAGGCGAATCGCGACGGTTTCGCCTTTGGCCTTGCGCAGCGTATCCGCCTGGGCCTTGCCACGGCCTTCCGCCATCGCCTCTGCGAAATTTGCAAACAGCACCGTGAACCATAGCCACAGGGTGATCTGCAGGTTGAAGGCAAAGCTGCCTTGGTGTTGCACGAGCCCTTGTATGAGCAGGGCGGTGGTGAGCAAGCTGCCGATTTCCACCACCAGCATGACGGGGTTCTTCACCATCAGGCGCGGGTCGAGCTTGCGAAAGGAATCCAGCACCGATTGACGAAGGATTGCGGGGTTCCAGAGACTTTGTTTTTCTGCCATATCGTTTCTCCGCTTCTCCCCTTTAAAAAGTCTTTCCTGCGTGCAGCAGCAGGTGCTCGAGTATCGGCCCGAGGCTGAGCGCGGGAAAGAAGGTCAATGCTCCAACGATCAGGATGACGCCTACCAACAACACCGTGAACAGGGTCGTGTTCACCGGAAAGGTTCCGGATGACGGTGGAACGCTCTTCTTTTGGGCCAGGTTGCCGGCCAGCGCCAGCATGGGCACCATCATCAGAAATCGGCCTGCAAGCATGTTCAAAGCCAGGGTCAGGTTGTACCAGTTGGTGTTGGTGCTAAGACCTCCGAAGGCTGAGCCGTTATTGCCTGCAGTCGAAACGTACGCATACAGGATCTCGGAAAGGCCGTGCGGCCCACTGTTGCCTAGGCTGGCGAGAGCGGCGGGATGTAGCACCGACACTGCGCTCAATACCAGGATCAGGAGGGGAAAGATGAGCACGTACAGCATGGCCATCTTGATGTCATAGCTTTCGATTTTTTTACCCAGGTACTCCGGCGTTCGACCTACCATCAGGCCGGCGATAAACACTGAGAGGACGACAAAAACCAACATTCCATAAAGCCCGGAGCCGACTCCGCCGAAGACCACTTCGCCGAGCATGATGTTCACCAGCGGCACCATGCCTCCCAGCGGCATGAAGGAGTCATGCGCAGAATTCACCGCACCGCAACTGGTATCGGTCGTGACGGTGGCGAAAAGCGCCGACTGGGAGACGCCAAAGCGCACTTCCTTGCCTTCCATATTGCCGCCGGTGTTGGCCAGCGTGGTCTTCTGGTCTACGCCATGCAGCAGAGGATTAGGTTGTGATTCTGCCCAGTAACAGACCGTGTACCCGGCGACAAACAGAATGGCCATTGCGGCAAATACAGCCCAACCGTGCCCGGAGGAACCGGTCATCTTGCCCAGGGTGACGGTCAGGGCTGCCGGAATGAGAAAGATCAATTCGATCTCGATAAAGTTACTGAAGGGCGTGGGGTTTTCAAATGGGTGTGCGCTGTTGGCGTTGAAAAAGCCACCGCCGTTCGTGCCCAGCTCCTTGATTACTTCCTGGGAAGCCACCGGACCCTGGGCGATCACTTGAGCGGGCTGCCCATGCTGGAGCGCAGCCACTGAAGTGTAGGGTTTCAGGTTCTGGATCACGCCCTGGCCAATAAGCACTGGCGCAACCACCAGGCAAATGGGCAACAGGATCCACAGGACAATGCGTGTGGTATCGACCCAGAAGTTGCCGATTGTGGACGATTGCTTGCGCACGATGCCACGCACCAGGGCGACGGCAACGGCTATGCCGATGGCTGCACTCAGGAAATTGTGATAAGCGAGACCGGCCATCTGGCTGAAATAGCTCATCGTGGTCTCTGGGGTGTAGACCTGCCAGTTGGTGTTGGTGGTGAACGAAACCGCAGTGTTGAAAGCCGTGGCGGGAGCGACCCCGGCGAGATGCTGCGGATTCCAGGGCAGCACGCTTTGGGCGCGCTCGATGATGTAAGTCAGTAAGAGAGAAACCAGGCTGAAGATCAGCATCGCGATGCTGTACTGTTGCCAGCTCATCTCCTGATTCGCGTGAATGCCGCAGGTACGGTAGAGGAAGCGCTCGACGGGCCTGAGCAGGGGATCAAGAAAAGTTCTTTCGCCTTCAACCACACGTGCGATGTAGAGACCCAAGGGCCGCATCAGCACCAGCAGCACAGCGAAGAACGCGACAAACTGCAGCCAACCGTTCGCGGTCATTTCAAAATTTCTCCGGATACAGCAGCGTGACCACCAGGTAGATCAGGGTCGCGACCGTAGTGATCAGCACAATGACCGTGGTAGGGGACATTTCGGGCTTTTACCTCAACTTCTCGCAGCCGCGAACGTAGAGCAGCGCGACGGCGAAGAAAATGACTGTCAATAGAACCATCAAAAGGTCCTGCATGGCATCATTCGAACAGTTGGGTACTAAGAGGGGTGTAAGCGAGGCATAAGGAATTCATAAAGATGAGGGTGGGGCTGTGGTGAAAACGAGTCCCGTAAAGCCCGCCCTGAGCTTGTCATGGAGAACGGCTGCTGAACCGAAGCTTTTTCCAGCTAATTTGGACAACACTGAAGTTTCAGTCATCCCCATTCGACAAGCTCACGGCAGCCTATTCGGGACTGAGTTATTCCGGCACGCCTTCAGGCAGGAAACGATACCCCACCCAGGGTTCGGTCTGAATATATTGGCGCGGGCCTTCTGCCTCCAGCTTGCGCCGCAGTTGGCCAATAAACACCCGAAGATACTCCGGCTGGTGCGCCGATTGTCCGCCCCATACCGCTGTGAGCAGGGCGCGATGGGTCAATGCTTTGCCTGCATTTCGCGCCATGAAGAGCAGCAGATCAAACTCCGTTGGCGTCAGATGCAGGCTCTTGCCGCCGACTGCAACCGTGTGCGCCCCGGCATCAATCGAAAAGTCGCCAATCTCGATCGGCGCGTCCACTATCCGCTCCGGGGCCCGCCGCAAGTGGGCTCGCACCCGCGCCAGCAGCTCCTGAATGCTGAAAGGCTTGGTCACGTAATCATCGGCGCCTGCGTCCAGCGCCTCTACCTTCGACCGCTCCTGGTCGCGCACCGATAACACGATGATCGGAGTCTGGGATTTTTTGCGTACTAGCCGGCAAAGGTCTACTCCACTCATCCCCGGCATCATCAGGTCGGTCACCATCAGATCGGGACTCCACTCCTCGAACAAACGAAGAGCTTCTTCCGGATCGTTGGCGGCGCGCACATCGTACCCCTGCGCCGAAAGCGCGGTGCGCAGTACACGCGTAATCTGCGCCTCGTCGTCTACTACCAGGACCCGTTCTGCCATCTCCATCCTTTGCCCCGACGAGGCTACGATATGATCGCCACTGATGCTTCTTTCCCGGTCTCGGGCGCTCGTCTTTCGTTCTGTGGCGATGACCTCGGCCGCCGCGTTGGTGGTGCTGGTCTATCGCAGAATACTCCATGTAAACCAGACCACCGTAGCCCTCACCTTTCTGGTGATGGTGCAGATAGCAGCTTTCCGCTGGGGACTGGTGTCCTCGGTCTGCCTCGCCATCGGGTGCACGCTGCTCTACAACTTTTATTTCCTGCCTCCGGTGGGCAGCTTCACCATCGCCGATCCTCAGAACTGGATCGCGTTGTTCGCCTTACTCGCGTCGGCCATTTTCATCAGCAAGCTTTCAGAGAACGAACGGCGGCAAACGGTATTGAGTGAAAGCCGGCGTGCCGAGATGGAGCGGCTCTACGAATTCAGCAACCAGTTATTGATGGAAGAAAACCTGCACGACGTCGCCAGTCATGCGCCGCAAGTCGTGGCCTCGATTTTCGCCTTCGACGCGGTGACCCTTTACCTTACGGAAAATGACACCGCGTATTCCTCCGATCCGCGTCGGTCTTTTGTTTCTCTGAGCGAGCTACGGGCGACTGCGGGATTGGCCGATGGTCCACGGCCGCGCAGCGACGGGGTATGCATCGTTCCGCTGGTGCTGGGCATGCGCACCAGCGGATCAATTGCCATGACCAAGGCTGGTTATTCCGAAGGACTGTACGACGCCATCGGCGGATTGCTGGCCATTGCCCTGGAGCGAGCGACGGCACTGGACCGTTTCAGCCGCGTGGAAGCGGCGCGCGAGGGGGAACGTCTACGCAGTGCATTGCTCGACTCGGTGACCCATGAACTGCGAACTCCGCTGACTGCCATACGAGCGGCGGCCACCAGCCTGCTGTCGCAACCTTCGCTCGAAGAAAGCCAGCGGCGCGAGATGTTCGCCATCCTCGACGAGGAAAGCGCGCGTCTCGACCGGTTGATCGGGCAAGCCGTGGAAATGGCCCAACTGGATACCGACGGCATCGAGGTGCGGTTAAAACCACAACGGTTGCAGGAGGTGATTGAGCTGGCGCTGGAGGATTGCCGCGCGCTCCTCCGCGGTCGCCCGGTGACGGTCGAAGTTCCCCCCGATATGCCCGAAATCCCGCTCGATCGGGAACTGATCCGCCGCGTGCTCCGTCATCTGCTGGAAAATGCCGCCCGCTACACCCCTGCCGGCTCGCCGGTGCGCATCGGAGCTACGCTCGAACCGGACCGGTTGCTGGTGAGCATCACCGACCAGGGGCAGGGAATCGATGACGCCGAGCAGATCTATATCTTCGACAAGTTCTACCGCGGCAGCCGGCATCGCCTCTTGCACGGCACCGGGATGGGCCTGGCGATTGCCCGGGCAATTCTTCGGGCGCATGGCGGGGGTATCGAAGTCGTCAGCCATCGTGGCCAGGGGTCGACATTTACCTTTTGGGTGCCCCTCAGACCGGCCGTACCCACCCCGTCCTCGTGATCCCGGATCCCTCCCGACGCAGTCCTTTTAGGCACGATCCGTAAACCAGGGGTCCTGTTTTGGCGTCAGTAGCAGCGGAGACTCACAGGTAACTTGCACGGCGACATAGCTGCAAGGGAAACTGCTCTTCGGTGAATTGGTGAATATTAACGGTCTCCATGACCTTTTTCGGTTGATGCGTCTAACGGATAACCGATAATGTCGGGTGGGACGTTGAAAGACTCTGACCTTGAGCTCCGTCGATCGAGCTCCGACTCTTAGGAGAAAGCTCTTGCGCAAATTCTGTAGTTTCCTCTCGCTTTCCTTTTCTCTGCTGCTTGGTGTAAGTGCCCTTTCCCAGATATCCCAGGCCCAGGTAATTCTGCAGGATCGGATTAACCAACCCGTTGACAGCGCCGTGATGTCGCCCTTGACGGGGAGTCTGCGTCCCATGGCAAAAGGCGAATTGGACCAGGGACTCGCCGACAATTCCAAAACCGTTCAAGGGATGAGCATCAACTTCAAGCGGTCCGCATCGCAGGAAGCAAGCCTACAGGCGCTGCTCCAGGCACAGCAGGATCCCACTTCGCCTTCCTATCGCAAATGGCTTACCCCCGCGCAATTCGGAGAACTGTATGGCATGACCTCGGCTGATCTGGATAAGGTCACCGCGTGGCTGCAGGAGGAGGGGTTCACCGTCACCTCGGTTTCAGCGAGCCGGAACGCCATTGGTTTCAGCGGAAATATCGCGGCCATTGAAAAGGCGTTTCAGACGCAGGTTCACAACTACAGCCTGAATGGCGAAACCCATTTTGCCAACAGCTCCCAGATCTCGATTCCCAGTGGTCTCGCGGGAGTCGTGAGCAGCGTTCGCGGCCTCAACGACTTCCGTTTGAAGCCTAGAGTACAGCCCATGAGGACCAGTGGCGGTAACCCACATTTCACTTCGGGCCTTTCTGGAGCTCACTACGTGGCCCCCGGGGATTTCGCAGTCATTTATGACGTGAACCCTCTCTACCAGGCAGGGGACACCGGTAAGGGCGTGACCATCGCGATCATTGGCCAGACCGACATTGTCGCGGCCGATATTACCGACTTCCGCGCTGCCTCCGGACTCTCCGCCAACCCACCCACCGTGACCACTGTTCCTGGGACCACCCCTCTGTCCGCTACCGCCGGTGCAGCGTCCGGTGACTTATCGGAAACCGACCTCGATCTTGAGTGGTCGGGTGGCGTAGCCAACGCAGCCTCGATCGTTCTGGTGAATTCGGGCGATATTTTTACTTCCTTGCAGTATGCCGTTCAGAATCCGATTGGCGGCATCACCATTCCCATCATCAGCCAGAGCTATGGGGCTTGCGAAGCAGGCTTCACGACCGCGGACCTGAACACCATTGAGGGCTGGCTGAAACAGGCAAACAGCCAGGGACAGACCGTCCTGTTGGCTTCCGGCGATTCGGGCGCAGCAGACTGCGACGACAGCGGGGTGACCTCCGCAACCCAGGGCCTGGCGGTCGACTACCCCGGAAGCAGCGCTTATGTCACTTCGGTAGGTGGCAGCGAGTTCATGGGCGACGGTACGGCACAGAACCCGCAAACGGGCGCTGGTACTTATTGGAGCGCCAACGGCTCCGGTAGCGTCTCCGATGATCTGATCACTTCAGCCAAGTCTTATATCCCGGAGATGGCATGGAACGATACCACCTTCGCCATCGCCAACGGCGGCAGTCTGTCTGCGGGTGGCGGCGGCGTCAGCGCATTGTGGCCTAAGCCGTCGTGGCAGACGGGAGTTGCAGGTATTCCGGCTGACAGCCATCGCGACACGCCGGATGTCTCCTTGAATGCTTCCCCGGATCACGACCCGTATCTGTATTGCACGCAAATACAAACCGCCGCAAGCGGCGCCAATTACGCCTCCAGCTGCCAGGCGACCAGTTTTCGCCTCAGCGATCCGGGCCAGACCGACGACCAGACTCTCAACGCCGCCGGTGGAACCTCGTTCGCAGCGCCTGCTTTCGCCGGTCTTCTGGCGATCATGGAGCAGAAGCTGAGTACGGGCGGCGGGGTGGGAAATATCAATCCCCTGATCTACCAGTTGGCGGCCAATGCAACCACCTACGCCTCGGGTTTCCACGACATCACCACCGGCAACAACCAGGTACCCTGCACTACCGGTTCGACCGGTTGCCCGACTGGCTCCAACCCTGTAATCGGCTATAAGGCCGGCACCGGCTACGACCAGGCCACCGGTCTGGGGTCGGTGGACGCCAACAACCTGGCTACGGCGGTCGCTACCTTGGTACAGGCGACCGGCACCAAAACCGCGCTTACTGCTGCGCCGGGAACTTCGCTGGTGCTTAACGAGCAGGTCGTCTTTACTGCCACTGTCACGCCCAACACCCTGACCACACCCCCAACGGGGACGGTTACCTTCACCCTGGATGGCGTAGCGCAAACGCCGGTAGCCCTCTCCTCAACCTCGCCCTACACCGCGACCCTGACCACCGGTTTCGCATCTGCAGGAACCCACTCGGTTTCCGCTACCTTCAATTCCGGAAACACGACTTACATCGGATCGACCAGTTCCAGCGTTATGGTGACGGTAGCAGCGCAAGGCACCGCTGCAACCACAACCGCGGTTACTATTAGTCCGACCAGCTTCCCCCTGGGCAGCAGCGTTACGCTGTCGGCGACCGTGACCGGCTCAACTGCCGGAACGCTCACCGGACCGGTTACGTTTACCACGGGCAGTCCCGCTGTGACGATCGGCACTGTAAAGCAGGTAACGATCGGCCCCAACAATACAGCGACCGCGAGCCTTACGGTCAACGCGACCGCATCCCTTGGCTTCGCTGCCGGTACGGATACCATCACCGCTTCCTACGGCGGAGACACCTACAACGCAACCTCTTCCGGTACGACGACCGCGACGGTAAGCAATCCAGGCATTACGCTTTCCGCCACGAACATGACCATTACGTCGCCGAATCCTGGGAATAGCGGAACTTCGACGATCACGCTCACCTCCACCGGCGGGTACGCGGGCACCGCGGTGCTGTCCGCCTCGGCCAGCACACTCAACGCAAACTATGGATTTGGCAGCAGTGGCGCGCAGACGGCCAATGTTGCATTGTCTTCCGGTGGCACCGGCAGCACGACCATCACCATCACCACCGTGCAGGCTAGCGGAAATATCCAGAAAAGTCCGGCGGGCAACTTCCGCAAGACGGCAGCGCGGATTGCAGCGGCTGGAGGAACAGCCGCAGGTTGCATCCTCTTGCTGCTCATTCCGGGAATCCGGCGAAAGAGATGGCCGGTGGCGCTCGGGATGTTGGTCTTCCTGAGTGTGGGTGCGGGAATGGGTTGCGGTGGTGGCGGCCCTGCGGGAGCGGCTCCAGCAGGGACCTATACTGTCACCATTTCCGCGCAGGACAGCAGCAACCAAAACATCACTGGTTCCACAACGTTCACTGTAACCATCCAGTAAGCGCTTTGCCGTGAGGGGCTGTCTCTTAAGGAGGCAGCCCTTTTTTTGTTGCCGATCTTCATTCACCATCGCGAATCTTCCATCGGGGTTTCTCCCCTGTGGTGAGATAGCAACAGGTGGAATGTGATGAATAGACGGAGCTTCAGCAAGCTCCTGGCGGGGACGGTGACGGCCGCCGGGGTCCATGGGATGAGTGAAGCGGAGCGCAAATCAGGGCCGCAGGAATTACCCGTATCCGGCATCCCGCCCAGCGGCGGTAGTGACTCGTGGGAATTGGTGATCCTCGACGCGGCCCCAGCCTATACCACAGAGACCGGAGGCACCGCAGCCGGGGATATCGACGGCGACGGCAAAACCGAGCTGATCATCGCCGGCAACGGAGCGCTCCTCTGGTATCGGCCCTCTACTTCTGAAAGAGGGGTGGTGGCTCGCGGCTACTTCAATGTAGGCATGGCGCTCGAGGATATCGACCACGACGGGCACAAAGAAATCGTGATTGGCAAGAAGTTCAGTGACACCTGGGGTCTCTGCTGGTACAAGTTCGGCGCTACGCTCCACGATCCGTGGAAGGAATACGTTTTGGATCCCGCGTGCAGCGGTGACCCGCATGACCTGGTCTTCGCCGATCTGGACGGCGATGGGCAGCAGGAACTGGTAGCCAACGCCATGTATGTGAGCCATCCTGGGCTCTTTGCGTATAAGATTCCGCGCGACCCCGCTCAGTCCTGGAAGAAACAAGCGGTGCAGTTAGGCATTGCTGCGGAAGGCACGGCAACCGGCGATCTAAACGGGGATGGCAAGGCCGAAATCGTATCTGGCCCCTACTGGTATTCCGCCCCCTCGAGTGGCGCTTTCTCCGGGGAGTTGTGGAGGACACATTCGCTGGCGCCCGACTACCGCGAATATTGCCGTGCCGCCGTGATCGACGTGACTGGTAACGGCCGCCTGGATGTCATCCTGGTGGAAGATGAATATCCTGACGGGCGGCTGGCATGGTTTGAAAACACGCTGGGATCGGGCACGGAACATCCTGCGGAAACTTCGTGGATAGAACATCCGATGGACGGGCCCCTCAACTTCTGTCATTCGCTCCAGGCCTGGCATGATCCGAAGACCAAACAAGTACAGATCCTGGCGGCTGAGATGAATGAGGGAGGCTGGGAAGCTCCCTACAACTGGAATGCGCGGTTGATGCGCTACACAGCGGTGGAGGGTGGCAAGTCCTGGCGCCAGGAGATTCTTTATCGCGGAGAGGGAACTCATGAGGCGGTCTATACGGACCTGGACGGTTCCGGTAACCACGTCATCTTCGGGCATTCCGCGCAGATCCTCACCGAGAAAAAAGGTGTCTACGCCGGCTGGGTGCAGATGTTCCGGCCGCGCGCGGCCCCACCCATTTTTTCGCAATATCAGCACAGCTTTGTCGATCGCCAGAAGCCTTACACCGGCATCGATATTCACGCTGTTGATGTGGATGGCGACGGCGTGATGGACATCGTTTGTGGTGCCTGGTGGTACAAGGGGCCTGCCTGGGAACGGCATACCATTCCCGGCGTGGCGCAGATTATCGCTGCGTACGATGTGGACAAGGATGGGCGAAAAGAACTGATCGGCATCAAGGGCAAACGCGGCGAGAGCAATTTTTACAACGCGCTTTCGAGTGACCTGGTTTGGCTGAAGCTTACGGACACAAGCCGCGATCAGTGGGAAGAGCACGTGATCGGCAGCGGTGATGGAGACTGGCCGCACGGCAACACGATAGCGCCGTTGCTTCCAGGCGGACGCATCGCCCTGATCTGCGGATACCACGACGGGACACATCCGCCACAGTTGTTCGAAGTTCCCCAGGATCCAAAACAACCCTGGCCGAAACGGGTTGTCGCGGACATTCAATACGGCGAGGAGATGATTGCTTACGATCTGGATGGGGATGGGAAGCTGGATATTGTTGCGGGACCATATTGGCTGGAGAATCTGGGAGATGGCCAATTTCGCCCGCACCTCTTGATTGATCCTGAATATTTGCAATCCGAAAATCTACATGCCATTTGCCGCATTGCGATCGCGGACATTAACGGAGACGGTCGTCCGGACATACTTTTTACCGTGGAGAACGTTGACTACAAGGTGTACAAGGCATTCTTTGCTCCCGTGGGGTGGTTAGAGAACACCGGCAATCCTCGCGATGGGAAGTTTAAAGTGCACGTCATCGACAAGATTCGCTCCCCACACTCCATTTCCGTAGGGGATCTCGATGGAGACGGCAAGTTGGAGGTAGTCGTCGGTGAGCACGACCCGTTTAAACCCTACCGGAGTGAAAGCCGCTTAGTTGTTTACAAGCAAGCTGATCCCCAGGGAATTACCTGGAGCCGGTTTCCCATTGATAACCGATTCGAACACCATGACGGTGCCAAAACCGTAGAGTTGAGCCCCGGCAAACTCTCGATCATCAGTCATGCGTGGAATGAGCCGACTTATGTTCATATTTGGGAGCGTTCCTAGGTAAGCCGGCTCTCCACCTTTGCGGGTCACCGGACGACGACTACGGTGCGATGATGGTGGTGGTGGCGGTAGTGATGGTGGCGGCGATGATACGGCTGCGCGTAGGCGGAAGCCGTGAAGAAGGCGATGAGAGTAATTAGCACCAGTTTCTTCATAGCAACGTAAGATGCCCATGAAGGCTCGGTGGTTCGTAGCTTTCCTAACTTTCCTTCTTAATCTAGGTGATTACTTTAGGAACATCACCATCAATAAAGATGTTTGAAGGGCAACCTATATCGGCTTCCGGATTTGGGGCACGACACTTCATGGCCGGACGATGGTTCCATCCAGCATGCGGTCGTTGCCACGATCTTCAAAGTCTCTTGTGTAGGGATAGCGCGCGGCCGCCTTCTCGTCGATATCGATGCCGAAGCCGGGCTTGTCGTTCGAATAGATGTAGCCCTTGCGAATTTCGGGGGTCCCGGGAAATACCTCGCGTGTCTTTTCGTCGAAGAAGGTTTCTTCCTGGATGCCGAAGTTTGGGGTCACCAGGTTCAGGTGCAAGTTGTAACAGTGACCGACCGGATCGACATTGTTCGGCCCGTGCCAGGCCGTGCGTACGTCGAAGAATTCGCAGCAATGCGCCACCTTGCGGCACATATTCAATCCACCCACGGACGATTGGTGGATGCGAATGAAGTCAATCCAGCGGTTGGCCACCAGGCTGAGCCATTCGTTGCGGTTGACAAACAGTTCTCCCATGGCCAGCGGCGCGGACGTTTCCTGGCGGAAGATCTGGAACCAACCCACATCCTCGGGCGATAACGGATCTTCCATATAAAATGGCCGATACTGCTCCACTGCGCGGCACAGTTGGATCGACTGGTTGGGCGCAGGCCGCTCGTGAATGTCGTGCACCAACCCAATATCGAACCCAAACTTCGCGCGCACTGCTTCGAACATGCCAATGGTGGTGGTGAGATAACGGCCTGCATCGAAGACTGGCGAAGGCGTCACACCGTCCGGCCTTAGGGCCTGCACCGCGGCTGAGGTCTTTGCGCCGCTGACCCCGTAGCCCGACCAGCCCGGAACCGCCAACTGGATGCGCACCACCTGGTATCCCTTTTCGATATAGGCTTGCACCTGGTCGTTCAACTCACTCTGCGTCAGCGCGGAGGCGTGGCCGTAGAGCGGTACCGCGGCACGAACCTTTCCGCCCAATAGTTGATAGACCGGAACCCCGAGCCGCTTGCCCAGAATGTCCCACAGTGCGCCGTCAATCCCGCTCAACGCATCGTTGCCTTCCGGACCGGAGCGGAAATACTCCTGCAGGTAGGCAGACTGCCAGATGTCCTCGATGTCGTCGCAGTTTTTTCCTATCACAAATGGCTTCAGCCGTTTCTCGATGTAGGCCTGCGCCGCCTGGGGAATTTCCTGGTGCGTCGCCGCGCCCAGGCCATACAGGCCAGGTTCGCTGGTTTCCACCTTGACGATGGTCCAGTTGGAACCGGAGGGTGCGGTGGCGATGATTTTGACATCGGTGATTTTCAGCGGAGGCATACCTCTGCGGGCTGCATCCTTTGCTTGCGCCAGCGGGCCGCCGTCGCCCATGGTTCTGACCACTCCGGATGCCGCTTCGGCAGAGAGAGTGCGTCCCCCTCCCAGGTTGGTGACCGCACCCACTGCGGCGGCAGCAGAAAGAGTCTTGAGCAGACTGCGACGCTCCATGATGTTTCCCCTATCGTTGTTCGGAATATGGAACCCTACCCAAATACCACGCGCACGCGAGCAGAAACCCTGCCCCGCCCGCGTAGGCGAGTGTAAACTGCGGCGCGACCCACCAGCCAATCAGGCTTTCCACGCCGTTGGGAGAGAGCTTGTAGGCATGGATGATGCCGACGGCGGAGAGTCCTGCGGCGACTGCCAGCCATGCTGCCGCGGGGGCAAAGCGGCGCTGCACGATGTATGCCAACGTTGCGGCCCACAGCATCGAGGTCAGCAGCGATCCCTGTCCGAGGGCGATCAGTCCTCCCACCGCCAGGTCGCCGCCCATGCGCGGCGCGACCTCCATCAAACTGCTGCCTGCCTTGCGTGCAACCGTGTCAGCGAGGCCCGTCACCCACTGCGCGAGCGCGGGGATAAGCCCCATGACCACGGCGATGGCCTGGTTCGCAGGCACCTCGTTGACCGCCTGACCCACGGTGATGAGCCCGAACCAGATGATGACGGGCGCCGCCACTTCCAGGGGCACAAAGCGTAGGACCACCGGTAGGATTCCCGTGGTGCAGAGAAAAAGCGTGACCAGGCCATTGAGCACGGAGTAACCGGAGCGGGCGCCGTTGGCTTTGTGCGCCGCATGGCCAAGGTAGAGCGTCGTGGGGAAGGGGCTGCCCAGACAGGCGGCGGCGATCGTGCCTACTCCGTTCATGAGCAACGAAGGCTTGGTCGCGTAGTCATCCCCGGCAATCTTGACGCTTTCCAGAATCATCAACGATGCCAGCGTGTCGAGCGCTGCGAGGGGAACGATGATCGTGAGGTAAGGCCAAAAAACCGGTTGGCGAAAGAGAGAAAATACATTCACCGCGTGGGGCAGGTACAGCTTCACTGCCGGAACAGCGGGCATGGGCACGGTGTAAATATGCAGCCAGCGCAGCACGGCAACCAGGATCGCGCCGATGCCAATGGCCAGGAGAGCCGGCGGCAAACGAAACGGCAGTTTGAGGTGCGAACCATACAGCGTAAACAGAATGAGCATGGGCAAGAGGGCGATGGCCGGTTGTTGAAACACGCCGAAGACGAAGCCCAGGCAAAGATAGGCCAGGCCGAGTCCGGCCAAGGGGGAAAGCAGCGCAGCGCGCGGCGTGTTGCGGCGCAGCCAATCGGTACAGAAGGCTCCCGCCGTTTGCACGATGCCGCTGAACAGGCTGGCGAACACCCCCGCGTGCCAGGCCAGGTTTGCATCGTGTGTCCGGACGTAGATCGGGCCCATGATGAGGAACACATAGGCAAAGATGGTAGGGGCATTCACGCCGAAGGGAAGCGCGGTCACGTCGTCGCGGTTTTCTTTCTGTGCCAGACGGCGCGCCTGCCAGGCATAGAAGAGATTGCCCGCCAGCACAGAAATTGCTACTCCAGGAAGGATGCGGCTGGCGACAAAGCTCAGAGGAAAGCCACACAACGGCGCCAGGCCCACGATGAGTAGCAAATCAGGAAAGCCGCTGAAGAAGAGGCCGAAGAAGCCGTCGACGTCACCGGCGGTGAACCACTCAAGCCTCTTGGGTTGCATGCTAAGACGCTAACCGGCATCCGCCCTTTGAGCAAGCACTTACCCGGCTTTCTGTCTTTACAACAAAATGACGGGTGCCCCATATCTCGCTCGTTTTTCGCGAGATGTGGGATACCACGGATTTTGACCCTCTGTGTCGATCGTGAGGTGAAGAGGTTCGGATCAAGGACAGTGGTATCCCACATCTCGCGAAAAACGAGCGAGATATGGGGCACCCGGCCGTAGTTGCGAAGCATATACACTGACCAAACAGATGAAGAAGAGTTTTGCATTGCTGATAATTTTGGGTGCCGGACTGGTTTCACCCTGCCATGCGCAGACAGGCTCAGCCGAGCAAAGACGCTGGGCCGCGGAAGCAGCGAACGTGCAGATCGTCCGCGATGATTGGGGCATCGCGCATGTTTCTGGAAAGACCGATGCCGACGCTGTGTTCGGCATGATCTACGCGCAGTGCGAGGACGACTTCAACCGCGTGGAGATCAACTACCTGAACGCGATGGGACGCCTGGCGGAGGCAGAAGGCGAAGACAAGATCTATCAGGATCTGCGCATGAAGATGTTCATCGATCCGGAGGACTTGAAGAAAGACTACGCCGCCAGCCCGGCGTGGCTGCGCAAATTGATGAACGCGTTTGCGGACGGGGCTAACTTCTACCTGGCGAAACACCCCGAAGTAAAGCCGCGGGTGATTCAACATTTTGAACCCTGGATGGCGCTCTCGTTTACCGAAGGCAGCATCGGGGGCGACATCGAGCGTGTCGACCTGAAAAAGCTGGAGGCATTCTACGGCAAAGGCAACCAGGCAACAGCGTCGCTCCCTGCGTCAGACGTGGAGCCAGGCGGATCCAATGGAATCGCCATAGCCCCGTCGAATACCATCGATCATCACGCGTTGCTGCTGATCAATCCGCATACCTCTTTCTTCTTTCGTTCCGAATTGCAGATGATCAGCGGCGAAGGGCTCGACGCCTATGGCGCTGTCACCTGGGGGCAATTCTTCGTGTACCAGGGATTCAACCCACGAGTCGGATGGATGCACACCTCCAGCGGCGTGGATGCCGTCGATGAGTATCTGGAAATAGTACGCAGCACCAACGGACGCCACTTTTACAAGTACGGAGAAGAGGAGCGGCCAGTCATCGAGAAGCAGATCACCGTGCCCTACAGGACTTCGCACGGAATGGCCGGGAAAAAATTCACCGTGTACTACACCCATCACGGACCCGTGATCCGGGAACAGGATGGTAAGTGGGTGACCATCCGGCTGATGCAGGAGCCGATCAAAGCCTTGATGCAGTCGTATCTGCGCACCAAGGCGAAGGATTACAAGCAATACCTCCAGACCATGGAGCTGAAAGCCAATTCCTCGAACAACACCATCTACGCCGATGCGGATGGTCATATCGCCTACTTTCACGGCAACTATATCCCGCGCCGGAACACCCGTTTCGACTTCACCAAGCCGGTAGATGGCAGCGATCCGGCAACGGATTGGCAGGGCTTGTTGACCGTCGATGAGTCGCCACACCTGCTCGATCCCAAGAGCGGCTATTTGTTCAACGTGAACGATTCACCCTGGAACGGCGCGGGCGAGAGCAGCCTGCACCGGAAGGATTATCCCGCTTATGTAGAAACGGGTACGGAGTCGGCGCGGGGCGAGCATGCGATGGAGCTGCTGCAGGGCAAGAAGGATTTCAGCCTGGACGGGCTCATGACCGCGGCTTACGACAGCTATTTGCCCTGGTTTGCCAAGCCGCTGCCTGCTCTCATCCAGGCTTGGGATGAGTTGCCGGCCGATTCGGAAACCAGGAAAGCGCTGGCAGACCAAATCGCCGTGCTGCGTAAGTGGGACATGCGTTGGGGCGTGGATTCCGTGGGCACCTCGCTGGCTATTTTCTGGGGTCAGGAAATTGCGAAGGTGGGTCATACCGCGGCCTATGAAGACCAGTTTTCCGCGCCGGTGGTGCCGGGAGATGTGGCTTTGAAAGCGCTGGCGACGGCTTCTGCCAAGCTAACAGCGGATTTCGGTACCTGGCAGACGCCGTGGGGGCAGATCAACCGGTTTCAACGCCTGACGGGAGACATCGTACAGCCCTTCGACGACGCCAAGCCGAGCAGCCCAGTGGGGTTCACCGCATCCAGCTGGGGCTCGCTGGCCGCGTTCGGCGCCCGGCCGTACACAGCAAAAGAACCAGGCCGCGCCACCGGAACAAAGAAATGGTACGGCACCGGCGGCAACAGCTTTGTGGCCGTGGTGGAGTTTGGGAACAAAGTGCGCGCCCGGGCCGTAACAGCTGGTGGGGAAAGCGGGCATCCTTCGTCGCCCCACTTCAAAGACCAGGTGGAGCGCTACAGCACGGGGAATTTGCGCGAAGTTTACTTCTATCCGGATCAACTGAAAGGCCACACTGAGCGGGAGTATCATCCCGGAGGCTTGTGAGGCGCTGCTTTTCCTAATACGTTGGAATAGGTGAGGTTGCATGAGCGCTCGCGTTACGCTTTCGTTTTCAATTTTGTGGTTGGTGGCAGCGTCGCTGCCGGTTTCGGCGCAGAAGACGCTCAAGGCATTCGACCCGAGCCTGATGGATACCAGTAGCGATCCGTGCGTGAACTTCTATCAATACTCGTGCGGCGGGTATCTCAAGCGCACCGCGATTCCCGCGGATGAATCCTCGTATGGACAGTTCAATGAATTGAACGACCAGAACGAGCTGGTGCTGAAAGCGATCCTGGAGAAAGCGGCCACGGGTGGCGCGGAGCGGACGGCGAACGAACAAAAGATCGGCGACTACTATGCTACCTGCATGAACGTCGAAGCGGTGAACCAGGCGGGTCTGAAGCCATTGCAGCCTCTGCTGGATCGTATCGATGCCCTCAAGTCAAAGGACGAACTACCGGAATTGACGGCTTATCTCGACAGCATCGGAGTCAACACGCTGTTTGCTTTCGGCTCTGACCAGGATTTCAAAGACGCCACGCAACAAATAGCTGTATTCGATCAGCTGGAACTTGGCTTGCCGGAAAAGGGGTACTACCAGCGCACGGACGAAAAGTCTGTCAAACTGCGTGACCAGTACCAGGCGCACGTCGCGCGCACACTCCAGCAATTGGGCGAATCGCCAGCGCAGGCGGCGAAGGATGCGCAGACGGTGATGAAGTTGGAGACGGCTGTTGCCGGCTTTTCCCTCAGCAATGTGGAGCGGCGGGATCCTGCCAGCCTGTACCACAAGATGGAGCTGGCGAAATTCGACAGCAGCACGCCGTCGTTCAGCTTCGTTCGCTTTCTGCGTGCCGCGCACACTCCCGCGGTGGAATCGCTCAACATCACCTCACCCGCATACTTTGCCGGGCTGAATAATCTGCTGGCGAGCAACAGTCTTGATACCTGGAAGGCATATCTGCGTTGGACTCTTATCCGTCATCTTCCTAAGACGGCTCTGCCCGAGGCGCTGGATCGGGAGTCATTCGACTTTTATGGCAAAGTGCTCGAAGGCCAACCGGAACAGAAGCCGAGATGGAAACGCTGCGTTGCCGCGACCGACGATGCATTAGGCGAGGCGCTGGGCCAGGTTTATGTGGAGCAGCGGTTCAGCCCTAAAGACAAAGCACGCACCCTGGAGCTGACGCACGACATCGAGGCCGCGATGGGCAAGGATATTGAGCAACTTCCCTGGATGAGCGCGGTCACCAAAGCACGCGCAGAAGAGAAGCTGCATGCGGTAGCCGATAAGATCGGGTATCCCGACAAATGGCGTGACTACTCAACCCTGACTGTGACGCGCGGCGATGCGCTGGGCAACGCGATGCAGGCTTCGGCGTTTGAAGAACGCCGGGAAATTGCAAAAATCGGCAAGCCCGTGGACCGCGGCGAATGGGGCATGAGCCCGCCAACGGTCAACGCTTACTACAACGCGCAGATGAACGACATCAATTTTCCTGCCGGCATTTTGCAGCCGCCCTTTTTTGATGACAGCCGGGATGATGCGGTGAATTACGGTGCGGCCGGAGCGATTATCGGCCATGAACTGACTCACGGATTCGATGATGAGGGACGTCAGTTTGACGGCAAGGGGAATCTTGAAGAGTGGTGGACACCTGCGGATGGCAAGCAGTTTACCGAACGCGCTGATTGTGTGGTGAAAGAGTACAACGGCTTTATCGGGGTGGACAATCTGCATGTAGACGGCAAGCTCACGCTGGGCGAAAACATTGCCGATCTTGGCGGGCTCAAGCTGGCTTTCCTCGCTTACCTTGATCGCGCCGAGAAGAGCGGCATTGATGTAAACAAGAAGGGAACCGCGGAGTACGGGGGACTAACGCCCGATCAGCAGTTCTTCGTTTCCTTTGGACAGAATTGGTGCCAAAATAATCGCCCCGAAGACCTGCGGCTGCGCATGCAGACCGATCCTCACTCTCCCGAGGAGTTTCGTGCGAATGGCGTGGTGAGGAACCTGCCGGAGTTTCAGAAGGCTTTTGCGTGTAAGACCGGTCAGCCGATGGCTCCGGTCAATCGCTGCACCATCTGGTAAGAGGCCGGTGCGCCAAGTCAATGCTTTGGGTGCCCCATTCAAGCCTGGGTTTGGCTTGAGTGGGCAAGCCCTTCCCGAGGTTCCGATGTCATTAGGTGAGCGTGCGCAGGATCCGCGTTGCCCACTCAAGCCAAACCCAGGCTTGAATGGGGCACCCGGAGGGTTAGCTGGCAGGTTTGAATCGCAGCATCAGGCCGTAGTAAATTGCTGCCGATAAGAAGAAGCCGACAAACCAGGCGTAGTCATAGAGAAAACGCACCGGTGGAACCACGAGCCCGATAAGCGCGACGAACACTCCTACTATCAGTGCCACCACCGCACGCGGATTAAACCCGCGAGAGTATTCATAGGGGCCGCCGCGGTGATAGAGCGATGCCACGTCCAGATGCGTACCGCGGATCAGAAAATAGTCCGCGACCATGATGCCGGCTACCGGGCCGAGCAATCCGGAATAGCCCACCAGCCAGCCGAAGATGTAACTACCAAAAGTGCTCATCAGCTTCCAGGGCATCATGGCCAGCCCCAGGAAGCCGGTAATCAGGCCGCCCATGCGGAAGCTGATCAGACGCGGCGCAAGATTCGAAAAGTCGTTTGAAGGCGAGACCACGTTGGCGCCGATATTCACATTGAGCGTCGCCACCAGCACGGCAACTAATGCCAGTACCGCTGCTACCGGTTGGTGGAAGCGGCCGAGAAGCGTGATCGGCGACCAAATGGGCTCGCCGAAAATCTTCTCCGAGGCCGATGTGCAGGCGATGCCCACAAACGAGTAGAGCGTCATCGCCACCGGCAGACCAAAGGCCTGCCCGACAATCTGCGAATCCTGCGACTTGGCATAGCGGGTGAAGTCCGGAATGTTGAGAGAAAGCGTCGCCCAGTAGCCCACCATCGCCGTCAACGACGGGAAGAAGAAATGAAGAAAGCTGCTGGTGCTGTGGAAGTGGCTGGGCGCGGAAAGCATCGGTCCAAAGCCGCCCGCCTGGTGCAGCATCCAGAACAGAAGGCTCATGGACATCACCAGCATGAAGGGCGCGGAAAAGCTTTGCAGGAAGCGGATGGACTCCACTCCACACCAAACCACGAACATATTCAGTAGCCAAAAGCCGAGAAAGCTCGACCACAAAACAGCGGGATTGTGTTCCGTCGCCGGCCATACCACCGCGATCATCGCCGCGATGGCCTGGCCGCCTAGCCAGGACTGAATGCCGAACCAGCCGCACGCCACCAGGGCACGCAGCATGGCGGGAATGTTCGCGCCCAGGGCGCCGAAGCTGGCGCGTACGAATACCGGGAAGGGTATGCCGTACTTGGCCCCGGCATGCGCGTTCAACAACATGGGCACGAGCACGATCAGATTGCCCAGCATGATGGTGAACAGAGCCTGCTTCCAATTCATGCCACCGGCAATCAGAGAAGAGGCCAGCATGTAGGTGGTGACCTCCATCGACATGGAGAACCACAGGGCGATGTAATTGTAAGTACTCCAGGTACGATTGGCCGGCGTGGTGGGCGCGAGGTCCGCGTTGTAAAGGCGCGGGTCTACGTCAGTGAGCACCGCCATCAGGCGAATCCCCCAGCGTTGGCTTCTCGCTTGAGGAAGCGTCCCCGCCCGGTTTGCCCGATCCACCGGCCATCTTTCACCACCAGCTCGCCGCGGGAGAACACGTGGCGTGCATTTCCGGTTACTTTCCAGCCTTCGAACATGGAGTAGTCGGTTGCCATCGCCTGGGTAGCGGCGGTGATGGTGTAAGAGACTTTGGGATCCCAAAGCAGGACGTCGGCATCCTTGCCGGGCGCCAGCACGCCCTTTTGCGGCATGCCGAAGATACGCGCCGGCGCTGTGCAGCAAAGCTCAACGAATTTCTCCGGCGTAAGCTGCCCGGCATTCACTCCAAACTGCCATAGGATCTGCATGCGGTTCTCGATGCCGGGTCCGCCATTGGGAATTTTGGTGAAGTCATCTTTGCCCAGCGATTTCTGATCGGCAAAGCGGAAAGGGCAGTGGTCGGTCGAGACCACGGAAAGTGTTCCATCCGCCAGAGCCTTCCAGAGCGGCGCCTGGTTATGTTTCTCGCGCAGAGGCGGGGTGAAGACAAACTTGGCCTCATCCCAACTCTTGCCGGGCATGTGCTCTTCGAGCGAGAGCACGAGATATTGCGGGCAAGTCTCCGCCAGGGCACGTAGGCCTCGCTGATGCGCGTGCTTCAACTCGCGCAAAGCATCGTCGTTCGAGAGATGCACGATGTACACCACGCAGCCGGCTATGTCGCCGATATGAATAGCTCGATGAGTGGCCTCGGCCTCCGCTTTCGCGGAACGGCTGTGGGCGTGGAAGTGGGGCGCAGTCTTGCCCTCGGCGATCATGCGCGCTACGACCACGTCGATTACGTGGCCATTCTCCGCGTGCACGCAGCAAAGCGCGTTCAGAGTGCCGGCCTTATGCATGACCTTGTACATCAGGCCGTCGTCGATCATCAGGACGTTCGGATAAGCCATGAAGAGCTTGAACGACGAGATGCCTTTGGCCACCATCGTTTCCATCTCTGCCAAGCCTTGAGCACCGTCGCCGGGGCCTAGATCGGTCACGGCCATGTGTAGTCCGAAATCGACGCACGCTTTTCCGTCACTCTTGCCGAGCCATGTCTCAAGCGCCTCTGCCATGGTGTGACCGCGAGATTGCAGGACGAAGTCAATCACCGTGGTGGTTCCCCCGACAGCCGCTGCGATGGTGCCGGTGCGATAGTCATCCGCCGAAACAGTGCCACCGAACGGCATGTCCAGATGGGTGTGAACGTCCACGCCGCCGGGCATGACCAGCAGGCCAGTGGCATCGATCACCGTGTGGCCATCGGCAGGCAGATCGGGGGCGATCTTCTGGATGGTTTCGCCGGCCAGGAGCACGTCGGCTTTCCTTTGGCCATCAGCATTGACGACGGTGCCATTTTTGATCAGGGTAGACATAGGAACCTTGGGTTACGACCTTACGGAAGCTGCCGTGGTGCGCTCCGCCCAGCTCTGCGGCGCGAGCCCGTTGTCGACTCGTTCCATGGTGATGCAACCTTCTACTGGGCACACCAGCGAACAGAGATTGCAACCGACACAGTGATGCTCATCCACCCGTGGAATTCGTTCCAGCGGAGTCACGGCATTGCTGCGAACCGCGCCCGCGTCGAGTTTAGGAATGGGCGTGGTGGAGATGCGCCGCGATGCCTCCGCCTCGACCATGGCCGGCGTCCGTGTGATATCGGGTGCGGGTGAGGTGCGGTCCAGATGGATGCATTGATGCGCGCCATCCCAGCAGGCGGTGTAGCAAAGCTGGCAGCCGATGCAGAGATCCTCGTGAATGCGCGCGACGATTTGGTAGTTCAGGTTGAGCTGATTCCATTCGACGACGGTGGGCAGTGACCGCCCGCGGAAGTCGTCCAGGGTGGCGAAGCCTTTCTCCGCCATCCACGCCAGCAGTCCATCCTGCATATCCTCGACGATCCGGTAACCGTAATGCATGGCTGCCGTACAAACCTGCACCGTGCCGCAACCCAATAGGATGAATTCGGCGGCATCCTGCCAGTTGGCGATTCCACCGATGCCGGAAACCGGCAAGGCCGCCTGCGGATCAGACAGCACCTCGTGCACCAGGTTGAGCGCGATGGGTTTTACCGCCGGGCCGCAATAACCGCCATGAGAGCTCTTGCCATCGACGTTGGGGTTGGGCTGGAAAGTGTTGAGGTCAATGCCGGTAATGGAATTGATGGTGTTGATCGCGGAGAGCGCATCGGCTCCGCCCTGCTTGGCCGCGCGCGCCGGCATACGGATATCGGAGATATTCGGCGTGAGCTTGACGATCACCGGGGTACGGGCTTTTTCTTTGACCCAGCCTGTGATCTGCGCACAGTATTCCGGCACCTGTCCAACGGCCGACCCCATACCGCGCTCGCTCATGCCGTGCGGGCAACCGAAGTTCAGCTCCAGGCCGTCGGCGCCGGCGTCTTCTGCGCGCTGTACGATGTCATGCCAGGTCTCGCGCTTGCTCTCCACCATGAGCGAGGCGATCACGACGTTCTTCGGGTAGCGCCGCTTTACCTCCGCCATCTCCTGCAGGTTGATCTCGATGGAGCGGTCGGAGATGAGCTCGATGTTATTGAAGCCCATCATGCGGCGGCCTTCCCAGTCGATGGAGGAATAGCGCGAGCTGACATTGGTGATCGGCTCACCGATTGTTTTCCATACAGCCCCGCCCCACCCGGCATCGAACGCGCGCATAATCTGCTCTCCGCAATTGGTCGGGGGAGCGGAAGCGAGCCAGAACGGATTGGGGCACGGAATGCCGCAGAAGGTCGTTGCCAGTGTTGGTTTAGTCATGTTTGACCCCCAGCCACGCGGCGATGCCGATGCCTGCGCGTTTTCCGTCGGCTACTGCATCCACCACTTCGCGGCCCCCATTGGTGCAGTCTCCGCCGGAGAAGAATTTGGGGTCCGAGGTTTGGCCGGTCGCGCGGTCGACCACAATCCGGCCGCGCTGCAGTTGGATTTTGTCTGACAGGCTGGTGTGGTTTGCTTGCCCGATGGCCAGCACGATCAGATCTGCCGGGAGGGTAAATTCCGATCCGGGCTCCGGGACAATCGATCCATCCGCACTGGCTGCCAGGGTGATCAGTTCAATCCCTTCCACGATATCCCCGCCCAGGATGCGGGTGGGTTGCACATGCCACAGGAACTTAACTCCCTCAAGCCTCGCATGCTCGTATTCAAAGTCGAAGGCGGACATTTGTTCCGCACCGCGGCGGTAGACGATGTGCACATCGCTCGAGCCCAGTCGGGCCGCGGCTACGGCGGCATCGATGGCTGTGTTGCCGGCGCCGATCACCACCACCTGCGGCGGCGTCATCGTGGACGATCCTGATTTGTAGCCGGCGATCAAGTCGAGCGCGTTGGTCACGCCGGGCAGGTCTTCGCCAGGGACGCCAAGGTTGTGGATGGCGCCTAGCCCGATGCCCAGGAAAACGGCATCATGATCGCGCTCCAGTGCAGCCAGTCCTTGCGCATCGATGAGGGTGTGGAAGTGAAATTCAACGCCGAGCTGCGACAGCATTTCAATTTCGCGCAGGCTTTCCACCAGGGGCAGCTTGTATTCGGCGACGCCGTAGGTATTCAAGCCCCCGGGTAGTGGCCGCGCGTCATAGAGAATCGCCCGGATACCACGCCGGCGCAGTTCCGCGGCGCACGCGAGCGATGCCGGTCCAGCCCCGACCAGGGCCACCGAGCGGCCGGTCTCGGCTGCCGGGGTGAAGGGAAGCGGGGCGCCGCTGGCGTGGAGCGAGTCCATGGCAAAGCGCTGCAGCCGGGCAATTTGAATGGGCTGCTTGTTGTAGCGGTGCATCACGCAGGCGCCTTCGCACAATACCTCGACCGGGCAGGCACGGGCGCAGCTGGCCCCGAGGATGTTGGCGTCCAGGATGGTGCGGGCCGAGCCCGCAAGGTTGCCGCTGGCGATCTTCTTGATAAAACGCGGAACATCGATATGTGTAGGGCAAGCGCCTGTGCAGGGTGCGTCGAAGCAGTAGAGGCAGCGGTTGGCTTCTGGGATTGCCGCCTGACGGTCCAGCGGGGGATGCAGATCCTCGAAGCGCGCAGAGGTTTCCGGATGTACCGGCGCCTGCTGGACAAAAGAAGTTTGGCCGCTCATTCGGGCGATACCCTCTCCCTGCGTCGTTAGTGGGGAACCACCATTATGCACCATGCTATGGGCCGATCCAGAACAGTCCCGCAGGGACGACTGAAGGCGGTTTACGCCGCGGCCTATTTTCAGCCGTCCCTCCGGGACTGCTCGTGCTTTTAACTCCAACCCAGGACTACGTCCTGGGCTAAAGTCAGCCGTCCCTTCGGGACTTGATCCCGGGCATAGGTCAGCCATCCCCGGTCGACAAGCCCAGGACAGCTCTCAGGACTCGAGTTTGGAAATGGTCTTTCTGGCTAACCGGTCGAACGCCTGAACCGCCAATTCCAGATGCTCCACCCTGGTGTTTTCTGCCGGGTTGTGGCTTAAGCCGGCCAGCGATTGGGTGAACATCATGACCACCGGGATTCCGGCTCGTGCCACTTCGGCGGCGTCGTGCAGCGGCCCCGACGGTAGTTGGTGAGACGCACCTGCGGTCTCACGCACCGCGTGATCGCACAGCTCGATCAGGCCTGGATCGAACGGTATGGGTTCGATGCTCCAGATTCTGGACCACTCGACCGTGCAGCCTTCTTCGGCAGCGAAGCGCCGGCTCGCTTCCTGGGCCTCGGCCAACATCGACGCCAACACGCCCGCGTCGAGATCGCGCATATCCAGAGTGGTTTCGCAACGGCCGACCACCGCGGTCACGATGCCCGGAAAAGTCTTGACGCTGCCCATGGTCGCGACCGCATCCGGATGCTTGCGGGCAATGGGTCGAATCTCGAGCGCGAGCTTGGCTGCCGCGGCGAGCGCATCGCGGCGGACCGCCATGGGGGTAGATCCAGAATGCGCCTCCTGGCCGTGGAAAGTAATTGCGTGGCGTTCTACGCCCTTGGTTCCTAGCACGACGCCCAGAGGCAGCTTCCTGCCCTCCAGGACGGGTCCCTGCTCAATATGCAGCTCCAGGTAGGCCGCGGCGTTGGCACGCTCCACGCCCGCGTCTCCGATCCGCTCCACGTCGACCTGGCAACGGCGGAGGGCATCTTCGAGGCGAACGCCGTCGCGGTCTGTACGGGCTCGATCGGCTTGTATGGTGTGGGTCCCGGCAAATGCGGACGAACCGAAGAGGCTGCGGCCGAAGCGCGCCCCTTCTTCGTCGGCCCAATCCACCAGGCGAATCGTGACTGGCGGTTTGCCGTGGTAATCCTCTGCAAGGCTGCGCAGCACCTCGAAACTGGTCAGGACCCCAAGACAACCATCGAGCCATCCGCCGTTCGGGACGGAATCCAGATGGCTGCCGAGAATGAGCGTGCGATCGGAGTCGCCGCGCAGCGTCGTCCACGAATTTCCCGCGGCATCCAGGTGATGCTCCACCGGTAGCTGGGCCAGCTTGCTTTGAAACCAGGCGCGCGCCTTGAGCCAGTTGTCGCTCCAGGCAATGCGTTGCGCCCCGTGCTCGTCGGCGGTGAGGGCGCGAAGCTCCTCCAGGTCAGAAATGGTTCGGCGTGGGTCGAGTGCCATCAGGATTCCTAGGATAGCGCAGGGAGATACCATGGGGCATGCAGCTTCCGGTAAATCCGCCAGTCCTGCCTATGCTGGCCAAGCGAGTCGGCGAACTACCCCCAGGCGATACCTGGGTCTTTGAACCCAAGTGGGATGGATTTCGAGCCCTGGTGTTTCGCGATGGAGATGACATCCTGCTGCAGAGCCGGGACCAGAAATCGCTCAACCGTTATTTCCCCGAGCTGGTCGAGACTCTGCGCACGCGACTACCGCAACGGTGCGTGCTCGACGGCGAAATTGTGATTGCTACCGAAAGCGGCCTGGACTTCGATTTACTTCAGCTCCGCATTCATCCCGCGGCATCGAGGGTGAAACTCCTGTCGCAGCAAACGCCGGCCTCCATCGTGTTCTTCGACCTGCTTTGCGAGGGCGACCGCAATTTGTGCGGCGAACCCTTTCAAGCACGGCGAAAAGAGTTGGAACGGGTTCTGGGTGCAGCGGCGCCGCCGATCCACATAACGCCCGCGACCAACCAGGCGACTGTAGCGTCGGACTGGTTTCGCCGTTTCGAGGGCGCAGGCCTCGATGGGGTCATCGCCAAGCAGATGGGCGGAACGTACGAGCCTGATAAGCGAGTGATGCTTAAGATCAAGCACGAGCGTGATTGTGATTGTGTCGTTGCTGGATTTCGCTGGCATAAGACTGGCGAACCGAATGTCGGTTCACTCCTGCTGGGGTTGTTTGACGACTCCGGATCATTGCAGCACGTCGGCGTGTGCGCGAGCTTTACCCAGGTCAAGCGTCGAGAGCTGGCAGAATTTCTTTTGCCCTACCGGCGAGATGCATTGGTCAATCATCCCTGGGGAGGATGGGCGGCGCCGGATGCGGCTGGGCAGCGCATGCCTGGAGGCCAGAGCCGCTGGAGTCAGGGCAAGGACCTTTCGTGGGAACCGGTGCGCCCGGAGCTGGTGGTGGAAGTGGCTTACGAGCACATGCAGGGCAGCCGATTCCGGCACATGGCGCAATTCCGCAGGTGGCGCACGGACAAGCAACCGACGGATTGTACCTACGCGCAGCTTGAAGTGGTTCCGCCACAAGAGCTGGCAGAAATTTTTGCCAGCGGCCGCTAACGAAGGTCAAAGGGACTACGAAGGTCAAGGGGACAGGACGGGTGCCCCACGTTCGCCTGAGCGTACGTGGGCCGAAAATGAAATGTCTCGAATGCTTTCACTGGATCTCGCACCGGACTTCGCGGTTTACTTCAACGAAAGCCGAGGTGGGGCTTCGCCCATCGTTTTCGGCCCACGTGCGCGCAGGCGAACGTGGGGCACCCGTCCTATTGCCTAATGGTCTGTCTGATCCGCGGGTCGTCGTCCGCGGCCTTTTTTTCCCGGCGCGCCATTCGCGCGTGGGATCATCGTCCGGGTCGGGTGTCTCCTGCGCCGGCCTTTGCTCTTCCGGCACGTGACGCAGGTTGATCCGAATACGGGTCCACGTCGAGGATGTGCCGCGCATGGAATCGACCAGCACATCATCCACTGCCAGGAGGGCGGCTACCTCGGGATATTTGCTCTTCCACCTCTCCAGTCCCGCCAGCGCAGCCTCTTTGCTGGGAGAGTTCGCAACCGTGATCAAAGGCATCTTCGCTCGCGACGGCGCCTTCTTGGCCCGTGATGGCGCCACCCGCGGGGCCTCGCCTTCCATCTTCCGAAAGTGCGGTGGCCAGGGAGCATCTCCTAGCCCCGCCGATTCATCTTTGAAAGCCAACTCCAGCAATGGTTCCAGTGAACCCGGGGTAGCGTCCATGTCCGCATGCGGATCGCCCATCTCTGCGAATCGCCCCGGCATGCTTAGCACGGTAAAATCCGCGGGCTCGCAATCAGGAACCTCATGCCAATGAAGAGGCGCGGAAACCCGGGCATCGGGCAGCGGCCGCACAGAATACGCCGAGCATGTTGTCCGATCCTTGGCGTTCTGGTTGTAGTCCAGGAACACGCCGTGGCGTTCCTCTTTCCACCATTTCGAACTGGCCAGTGCGGGCACACGCCGCTCCACCGCACGCGACAACGCCAGCGCTGCACGGCGCACTTCACTAAAAGTCCAGCGCGGTTCGATGCGCACATTTACATGCATGCCGCGGGAGCCGCTGGTCTTGGGCCAACCGCGAAGGCCCAGCTCTTCCAGTAGGGCCTTCACCTCGAGCGCGACCTGGCGCACATCTTTCCATTCCACGCCGGGCCCCGGATCAAGATCCACGCGCAACTCATCAGGGTGGTCAAGATCGGCGGAGCGAACCGGGTGCGGATGTAACTCGATGCAGCCCAGGTTCACGATCCAGGCCAATCCAGCCGCATTGTCGACAACAATTTCTTCCGCGGTGCGGCCAGAAGGAAAGGACAACGTCACCGTCCGCATCCATGCGGGCCGATCGGCGGGCGCGCGTTTCTGATAAAACGCTTCCGCTTCCGCGCCGTTCACGAACCGCTTCAACACGATCGGGCGATCGCGGATGCCGGCCAGCGCACCCGGCGAAACCGACAGGTAGTAGCGCACCAGGTCGAGCTTCGACAGCTTCGTCTGCCGGGAAAAATAAGGCTTGTCCGGGTGGGTTACGCGGACCTCTTGCCCTTCGATGGAGAGCACTTCAGCCTGGTCTTTGCTCACGCCAACAGCCTAACCTTTTGGACGGGTTCTCACCAGATCTTCACTCGATCCGGTGGAGCGAGATACAGTGACTGTCCTGGCTTAACGTCGAACGCCGTATACCACGCGTCCATGTTACGCACCGTGTCGGCGCGATATTCGCCCGGGGCGTGCGAGTCGTTCAAGACCTGTTGGCGGAGGGCCGCAGGGCGCGTCTTCGAGGCGTAGTTCTGGCCGAAAGCGATGAAGAACTGCTGGTCCCCGCTAAACCCGTGGAAGACGGGGGCACTTTGCCCCTTGAGCGAAGATCGGTAACCGTCGTAGGCTGCGGAAATGCCGGCAATATCGGCGATGTCCTCGGCCAGGGTCTGTTTGCCGTTCACGGAAAGGTCAGGAAAGGGCTTGTAGTTGTCGTATTGCGCGGCCAGTTTGGCGGTCGAAGCGCGGAAGTGGGCGAAGTCCGCGGGTGTCCACCAATTGCGCATGCGGCCCTGGGCATCAAACGCGCTGCCTTCCGTATCGAACGTGTGGCTGATCTCATGACCGATCACCGAGCCGATGGCGCCGTAGTTGGCAGCAGCGGGCGCCGCAGCATCGAAAAATGGAGGCTGCAAAATCGCAGCGGGGAAGTTGAGCGCATTCTGCAGGGGAAGGTTCACGGCATTCACGGTTTGCGGCGTCATCGACCATTCCTTGCGATTGACCGGCTTGCCGATGCGCGCCACGTTGAAGTGGTAGTAGAACAGCCGCCCGCGGCGAAGATTGCCGGCGATGTCATCCGGCTTTACCTCGTAGCCGGAATAATCATGCCAGCTTTCCGGATAGCCGATGCCCACGTACAGGGCGTTGAGCTTGGCGATCGCCTCTGCTTTGGTAGCCGGCGCCATCCACGACAAGGTGCGCAGGCGCTCGCGATAATCGGCAATGATATTGGCTACCAAAGCTTCGGCATCCGCCTTGTCCTTGGCAGGAAAATATCGTTGCGCATACATCTTGCCCACAGCGTCGCCCAACTCGCCGTTCACCACCGCCACGCCACGCTGCCAGCGCGGACGCTGTCGCACAGTGCCCGAAAGCACCGGGCCCTCAAAGGCGAAGTCTTCGTCAGCAATCGCCCTGGGCAAAACATCCGCATAGCTTTCGATCAGATGATAGGCAAGCCAATCCTTCCAGGCATCGAGCGGAGCGGAGTTGACCAGGGCCGCTTCGCCAGTAAATGCGCTCGGTTGCCAGACGATAAACGCTGACTGCTGGCTCAGCCCCGCGCCGCGAAAATATTCGTCCCAGTTCAGCCCCGGGGCTTTTGCGGGGAAGTCGCTCCGCTTCCAGGGATTGTTCGCCTTTGTCATTTCCTGGTTTTCCGCCAGGCTCAAATGTGTCTTTGCAATGGCTGTCTCAAGGGCAAAGATACGTGCGGCGCGAGCGTCTACATCCGTAAAGCCGGCAAGCTTCAGCATGGTTGCGATATGGGCCTGGTACTTGGTCCGTATCTTGCGCATGCTGTCGGTGCCGGAGAGATAGTAGTCGCGATTGGGTAGTTCCAGTCCGCCCTGCAGCAGGTAGGGGGCGTAATGTGCCGAGTCGGAGAAACCCGGCGCGACCCACAAGCCAAACAAATTGTCGGTAGAAAAGTTGGTGTTGTTGAGCGCGTCGACATCGGCTCGCAATGTTTCACCCAGGGCATGAGCCAGTTGGGTTTTGTCCCGAATCTCCGTCAGCGCTTTCAATGGGGCTTGAATGGGCGTGAGGCCACGAGACTCGATGCCGGCTTCATCCATATAGGAGTGGTACAGGTCGGCAATTTTCTGTTTATCCGAGCCCTGGGGTGCTTTGGCTTTGCCCGCGTCTTCAATCAAGGTACGAGTGCGCTCGTTGCTCAGATCGCTCAACGCGCTGAAAACGCTGATGCGGCTGCGATCCGGGGGGATGACCGTACTCTTCAACCACCCGCCATTCGCGTAAAGGTAGAAATTGTCGCCCGGCTTGACCGCAGGATCCATGTTGGCGACGGAGATGCCATGAGCCGCCGGCCGCTCGGCCTGTTGTGCATGAGCGAGAAAGGCGAGAGCAAGAGCTCCCAGGGCGGCGCGATTGCGGAGAGGAAAAAAAGACAAGATTAGAAGCCTCGCCAATTAGACGAGCGGAATCACATCGATCGCCGCATCCTTTTTCTTAATTACTTCCACGGAATTGCGCAACGGACGCCCGAAGCCGTTGAAGTGGACCTCCATCACATCGCGGTCCTTGAGCTCGACGCCTTGTCCGAAACTCAACGAATGAGCGCCGAGGAAATGAATGTGCACATCCCCGGGGCGCCGGTGCAGCTCGAACTTGAAGTGGTGGTGTTCCAGGTTGCGCAGGCTATGGGACATTTCCTCTTCGCCGCTCGCGATGGGTTGCGACCAGAACTCTTGGCCGGCACGGGTAATGGTCACCGTCCCGGGCACGCTTCGAAAATCCGGATCAATCACTAGTTCAGGTCCAATGGAGCAAGTGCGCAACTTTGACCCTGCCAGGTTAAGGTAGTTCTTCTTTTCGAAGCGATGGTCAGAGAATTCGTTGCCTTGTGCCATGCCCACTCGATAGGGCCGGCCATCAGCGCCGATCACATACACCACGGCAATCTCCGCCTCTTCGCCACCGTCCTCCGCGTAGGCAGGGATCAGCAGCGGCTCGCCGGGGGCCCGCACCATCGATCCGCAACCTTTGTGGAACCATTCCGGGGCAATGCCGATCTCCCCGTCAGCCGGCCGGCCGGCTTCCACGCCCCAGCGAAACATCTTCATGCTGTCGGTGAGTTCCTGCTCCTTGGCCATGTGCATGGAAGCCCGGTCGCGCGCGCTGCCCAGGTGGGTCAGCCCCGTGCCCGAGACCAGGCAGCGTGCCATCTCCTGCGGGTGATCGATGGGCGCAAGAAGCTTCCATGGGGCGCGTCCCTCGTAAACCTGGTCATAGTCGACGAACTCGTCTGTCAGATGGTCACTGGCGACGCTGGTGAGCTTGCCGCCGTTGGCGATCGCGGCCTCGGCCAGCGCGTACATGGAGTCGAAGTTGCGTAACAATCGCAGCTTCGGTTCCTCAACGACCGCGACGCGCCGGCTTTCGCCGGCTTTCAATTGAACAAATCGCATGAACCCTCAGCTGATAAATTTCATTCGTTCTGCATCTGTCGGCAAAGGGCAAACTTCGTATCTGCCGGTGAGCCGGTAGCGATAACGCGCGAATATGCTGTACGCCGCGTTGCGCACAAACGAGGGCACAGCCCTCAGCAAGTATCCCAGTACCCGCCATCGGCCACCCAGGACGAGCAGCATGTTTACCGTCACGTTGGACTTCGTCAGTAGCCGTTCGTGCTCCGTGCCCGCATCCAGCACCAGGTAGACGGTGTTGCCTTTGAGGATGGCCTCGCGGTCGATGCCATGCCTGCGGAGGATAGTTGCGGTGAGCTCAGACTGCAGGGGGGTGAAGCGAAAGCGATCGGCATGGTCGTGCTGCGTCACCCATCGCACCGCGCCGTTGCAAAGTCCACAGAGCCCGTCAAAGAGCATCAATGCCCGGCCGCCCACCTGTTCGCTCAATACGATTTCGCCGACCGTCGCGCCTTGGCTCATAGAAGACCCGCACCATCTTACCTTGTCCACAGGATCGGACAAGGCCCCGTAAGTGCCTATTGATAGTGATCTTTGCGGTTACCTTTGTCATCGACCGAAAGGATGAGGGATGATTCAATTTCCTTGCTTCTCCCGCTCAAAAATAGCGGCGTAGACCCTCTCGTACCCAGCCACCATCGTCGCGATCGAGAAGCGCTCTTCCACTCTTTTCCTGCAGGCGCTGTCCCGGATGGAAGGCACGCCGTCCAGCGCTTTCGCCGCCTCGGCGACGTCGTTCACGAGAAATCCTGTCACCCCCTGATCGATCACCTCACGGCAGGAGCCAAGATCCATCGCGATCACTGGCACACCCGCGGCGTTCGCCTCGACCAGCACCAGCCCGAAGCGTTCCGGAATCGTATTGAGGTGAACCAGGGCGTACGCCTCCGCAAATAAGGCATTTTTCTCCTCTACCCCCACCGGTCCAACGTAGCGGATTTGCACATCGTCCAGGTGTGGCTCAATTTCATCCCGAAAGTAGGTGGGATCCTGCACGATGCCCGCGATCAACAGCCGCCGTCCGCTGAGACGTGCCAGTTGAATCGCCAGGTGAACTCCCTTGTCCGGATGCAGCCGGCCGATGAAGATGAGATGCTCTCCCCTTGTCTTGCGTTGGGGATAGAGTGCGAGGTCGATTCCGTTGTAAACCGTTGCCAGGTAGTTGAGCCCGGGCGCGCGATCGGAATCGCTGATGGAAACGAAATATCCGTCGCGATATTTCTCGTAGACCGGCATGATCTGGGGCGAGGAGAAGCCGTGGATTGTAGTCAACACCGGCGTCTTCACCAGTCGCGTGTAGGCCAAGGCCATAAAATCATAATGGCTGTGTATCAGGTCAAATTCCGCGGCGTGCTCAAACACCTCCGCGATATGCAGGTATTCCGCTACCTTGGGATCGATCGAGCGATCCTCTTCGTAGCCTCGCTTTACCACTGCATGCAGATGGGCGCGGGTGACCGAGTCGCCTGTGGCGAACAGGGTCACATCCCAACCCCGGTTGACCAGGCCTTCCGCGATGTTGCCGGCCACTGTTTCCCAGGCGCCATACTGTCGCGGCGGCGTTCGCCAAGCGACCGGCGAAAGGATAGCCACCCTTCGTTTTGCGATCATTTTCTAGGACATGGCTGCAAGTACATCATCCAGGGCAACGGTGGCAAAGCCGGTGGCGTGATCGGCCAGTCCATATGGAATGATCAGTTCGCCCTGGTGCAACAAGGCGCCGCAGGAGTAAACCACATTGGGTACATAGCCTTCGCGCTCACTCGGTTCCGGTGTCATGATCGGCTCACGGAGCCGGCCGATCACTTTGGAAGGCTGCTTCAGGTCGAGCAGGAAGGCGCCAATGCAGTACTGGCGCATGGGCCCTACTCCGTGGCTTAGCACCAGCCATCCGGCTTCGGTCTCGATGGGCGAACCGCAGTTCCCAATCTGCACCAGTTCCCAGGGAAACGCCGGCTTCAGCAGGAGGTGGCGTTCGTTCCAGAAATGCACGTTATCCGAACACATGAGGAAAATGTTCTCGTTGTCCTGCCGGGAAATCATGGCGTAGGAACCATTCACCTTGCGCGGGAATAGCGCCATGCCCTTGTTCTCCGCTTCGGGGCCGTTCAATGAGATAAACCGGAAGCGGAGAAAGTCAGACGTCTCGAGCAGTTCGGGCATGATGACTCGGCCGTCGTAGGCGGTGAAGGTGGCAAAGTACACATGGTCGCCATTGTCTTTGCGGAAGCGCACAAACCGGGCATCCTCGATACCGTTGCGCTGCGACGGTGTAGATGGGAAGATGATCCGCTCGGAAAGATCCTGCTCCGGGTCAAACTGCACCTCATAGTTGGAGCGGGCCAACATCCAGATGCTCTGCGCCCTTAGCTCGTCCTCCCCCATTTCTCCCTGGGCGTGACCGGACTCCTGCAATTCCGCGGCGAGGGCATCCTTCAATTGCGCCAATCCAAAAGCGCGGCCCAGCCTTTTCACCACCCGGCGGGTAAAGTCGCTTTCTAACCCGAGCTCCCAGAGTTTTCGCTGGAACAGCGGGCCTTCATACACGGTGTTGGCGATCTGGCGCGGCTCGGTGAGCAAGCTGCCTGCGGGATCCACTTCAATACGAAGATCGCTGTGCACGATTCCGCTGCGAAAGGTGATGGAGGAGACGTGTCCTTCTCCAGTCGCGCGCAGGCTAAGAACGAAGCGCACGGCGCCGGCCGGCAAGTTGGTCTGGTCCGGGTGGGGCACCATCGAAGGGCTGAATAAGGCAGCCGATTCCAACGAGTACTCGGCCAGGAAGTAAGACCCGATCAGCAGCCGTCGTTGCTCGGTGATCGCGGCGCCCTCCGGCACAAACTCCTGCAGATCTTCAAAGCGATCCGCAAAGCGTTGCGGCAAATTGCGGTGGCGCTGGGCAAAGTCGGCCGAAACCTGCTTGAGCAGCGTGCCGACCTGCGCCTCCGGCAAAGCCAGAATTCTTTTTACGATCCCACTCATGCGTTGGGCATTCCCGGGATCAAACTGCCGCAAAAGGACGCGCGACGGATCTGGCTTCAGCACGGTTTTAGAACGCTTCAGAGAAATCGCCAGTGCAGTGCCACTTCCCATGGGGGCCCATTTCTTAACGCGTAGGTTCAGGAGCAGGTATCAGTGGATCACAGGCTGCGCAGCGTTTCCCCTGTTTGGGTGTTTCTTTACAGAAGAAGGCCTGCAAACGTGCTCTTCCGGTACATAGCGCCTTGAGAGTCCCTGTTGACAGTACTTGTAGGGAGGGTTTCTCAGGCGGCCCTTCAAACCACAGAGATAGGCAAGGGCGGGTAGCTTTCCGCGGTGATGGGCTGCTTAAAGCTGGTCAGCATGTTCTGCGCCTGGCGCATCTCCACCAACGACAGCAGGAAGGCCAGGGTGGACTCGGCTCCCTGGTTCCCGTTTACCCGGTCTATATGCAGGCCATCGCGGCATCCGCCGGTCTCGGGCACGTAGAGCTCGAGACCGAGATCGTTGCCCCCGATGAACCAGTCAAAGGCGTGCTCCGCCTGCTCGTACCAGCGCAGATCCGCCGTCGCTCGATAGGCTTCCAGACAAGCCGCGACGGTCGCCTGGGCCTCAATGGGCTGCTGGTCAAAGTTGGCCCGTGCGCCGCCCCGGTGATAGAAGCCATTGCTGCCGATCGGCCGCAGGTAGCCTTTCTCTGTGGTCTGCTGCTCCGTCAGCCAGCGCAGGGTTTTGAGGCCGCGGTTCAAAACAGCTTCCTGCCCGGTAGCCCTTCCACTCACAATTAAGGCATGGGAGAGCCTTGCGTTGTCATATGAGAGCTCTTCCTCAAACCAATGCCAATCGGCATGAGCGTGCCGGTCGTATAGCTCCATCAATCGGGCGGTGAGTATTTCTCGCGCCTGGTTCACCTGGCTATCGCCGCCCAACCGCCTCAGGTATTCGTGGATACCCAGAAGACCGAAGGCCCAGGCTCGTGGCGAGCTGAACTCGCTCAAGGCTGGTAAAGCACGCGCAAAAAGCTGGCCGGCCATCATCTGGAAATTACGCAACTGTGACCGTCCTACGCCCACGCCCAGCGCCCACAGCGCCCTGCCGTGGCTGTCCTCGGATCCTTGTTCGTCCAGCCATCGGCGCTCGAAACTCATATGGTTGTGGAACCGCCCACTGGCGGCGTCGAATGCGTGATGGAGAAAAGCCGCACTGGTGCTGGCCAGGCTCCGCTCAATCTCTGTATCGTCGGCGAGTTCGGCCATCAGTACAGCCAGAATGAAGGCACGCGCATTGTCGTCGGTGCAGTAGCCCTCGCTGAAATTGGGCACACTGAAAATTGCGTGCTGAAACACGCCCGTCGAATCCGTCATCCGGGAGAGGTGGGTCAACTTCAGTTCCGGCAATTCGCGGTGTTTCTGGTCCAGCGTCTTGATTGCCAGAGACTTGCGCGGCAACGGTGCGGCTTCGAGGCGAGCCAATTCGAAGCTGTGCATGTAGATCTGGGCCACGTTGGACCAGATCATTTCCCGCCCCAGCCGATAAGCATTCGTCCGCATGGCATTGCGTCGCGTATCGTCGCGCAACAGGCCAAGAATCTGCTCAGCCATGACCGATGAGTCCGCAAACGGCACCAGTGCGCCACGTCCGTCGGCCAGCAAATCGGCTGCATGCCAGTAGGGGGTCGAAACCACCGCTTTCCCTGAACCGAAGGCAAACGAGAGCGTGCCGGAGGTGATTTGTGCTTCATTCAGATAGGGCGTGATGTAGAGATCAGCGGCGCCCATGAACTCGGTCAGGTTTTGCGGATCCACGAACTGGTTGTAGAAGATAACGTGCTTTCCCAGTTTGTTCTTGGTGGCCAGAATTTCCAGGCTCAGACGGTAGGCTTCCCCGTACTTGCGCAATTCATTGGGATGGGTGGCGCCCAGCACGATGTACACGACATCGGGGAACTCCGCCAAAACCGCCGGCAGGGCATTGAGCACATATTCAATACCCTTGTTCGGCGAGAGCAAGCCGAAGGTAAGCAGCACGGTGCGTCCTTCGACCTGGAACTGGTCCTTGTAATAGGCGGGATCCACGAACGGGACATCGAGAATGCCATGAGGAATGAGGTCGATTTTGCTCAGCGGCGCCTGGTAAATCTCGTGCAGCATCTGCCGTCCACGATCGGCCATCACCACCAGCCGCGTAGAAAGAGCAATCAGTTCTTCGATCACGCGCCGCTGATCCGGTTTTGGTTCGCGCAGAATGGTATGCAGCGTCGTCACCACCGGCATTTTCAGCTCGCGCAGCATGGCCAGGATGTGGCCGCCAACCGGGCCGCCGAATATGCCGAACTCGTGCTGCAGGCATACGATGTCCACATCGCTGATGTTGAGAAAGTCGGCAGCCCTCAGGTATGACGGCAGATCCTGCTCTTCAATCTCGAAGCGAACTACTTCCGGATAGTCGTACCCGCCCTCTATATCGTTGACGGAAACGCAAAGGCACTGGCTTTGCGGATATTGGTTTTGGACGGCTGACAGCAAATCCGTGGTAAATGTGGCGATACCGCACTTGCGCGGCAGGTGGTCCCCCACGAACGCAATCTTGCGGATCTTTCCTGTCTCATTTAAGAGGTTTCCATTGGTCGCCATGCTTTGGACCTCTTCCGTCATTCGGTTGCCGGTACGGTGGACTGCGAAGAGGGTAAGCAGGGAGAGAACGGTGCTCACGATCGTGGACCGTTTGGGGACGGTATCTTCATGATACCAGCCAGGCCTGCTGACGCCGGATTCTAGTACTTTGGAAATGATTGGAGTTTTTTCCTATGAAATTAGCTGTTGTTACCGGAGCGGCCCAGGGTATTGGCCGCCGTACTGCTGAGACCCTTGCCGGCGCTGGTTATTCGCTGGCCCTGCTCGATCTGCAATCGTGCTCTTCCACTCTGGCCGCTCTCCGCGCCGTCGGCTGCGAAGCCGCGGACTTTCCGGGTGACCTGTCTGATGAATCCGTGGTGGAAACCACGGCCGAAGCGATCCGCGCCCGATGGAACAAGGTCGACGTGCTGGTGAACAACGCCGGTATCAGCTCGATTGCACCCGCGGAGACGATCGACGCACGAACTTTTCGCCGGGTGCTCGAGGTCAACCTGGTCGCTCCATTTTTATTGGCTCGCGCTTTCGGGAAGATGATGTTGCAGGAGCGTGCCGGCAGCATCGTGAATGTGGCGTCCATCGCCGGGATAGCGGGCATCGCCGACCGAGCTGCGTACAACGCGTCTAAACATGGACTCATCGGGCTCACGCGCACCCTGGCCGCGGAATGGGGAGGGCGCGGTGTGCGCTGCAACGCTGTTTGTCCCGGATGGGTCAAGACGGAAATGGATGCTGCCGACCAAGCCAACGGCACCTACACCGATGAGGACATTATTGGTGTGAACCCGATGGGCCGTTTCGCCTCACCGGACGACATTGCCAAAGCGATCCTCTTCCTGGCCGATCCCGCGCAGAGCGGTTTTGTAAATGGACATGCGCTGGTGGTCGACGGCGGCTGGACCACCGACGCCAGTTGGCAAAGCCTCAGATTGAGTCATCGGTAGTGTCGAGTGAAATAAGTCCCGCAGGGACCACCCGTCCCTAACGGGACTTGGTTGCGTGGTTTTTATTCCACCAGCCGCAGGAGGCGCTCTACCTGCTCCCTTAGCAGCGCAACTTCCTGCCGTAGTGTCGCGACCTCAGCTTCCAGGTGAGATGTGCCTCGTCCCGCCACCGGTATCTCCGCAGGGGCGGCCTCGATCACCTCGCCCGACAAAAGATGGGCATAGCGCGCCTCCTTCGTGCCAGGTTGGCGGGGCAGAACCATGACCAGCGGAGGCTCACGTTGCATCAGCCGCTGCAGAGTCGACTGCACATCGCTCAGCTCTTCAAAGCGATGCATCCGCTCCGTTCTTCCGCGCAGCTCGCCGGGCGTTTGCGGTCCGCGCAACAATAAAACGCACATGACGGCGATCTCGCCACGCGTGAAGTTAAATACTTCCTGCATGTGGTGCTCATACTTGGCCACGCGGCTTTCCGTGCCCCGCGCAGCGCCGGCGAGCCCGTCGTCTTCCAGTCTGTGCAATGCCTGACGGATCTCATCCTCGTCCAGGTTGGTCACTGGCTCGCGGTTGTTCTTCTGATTGCAGGCATTCATCAGCGCATTCAACGACAGAGGGTAGTACTCAGGCGTGGTGATTTCTTTTTCCACCAACGATCCGAGCACGCGAGCGGCAACAGGAGACAGTTCGATCGTCACGGCATCCAGTCTACCTTGATGTAGTAAAGATCAGTCGCTACCGCGAACTGGGCTCTCTGCAAATTAGTCTGCATCGTTTGCCACTCGGCGGTAGGATGAATCTTCTGCCAGTGCTCCTTGCTGCCCACGAGCACAGGCATCGCGAATGCCTTCTCGTCCGCTTGCCACCTGTAGCGGACGCTTCCTCCCGGACCCCATTGCAATTCCAGAACCGGCAACGCTGCGTGCCGTAGATATTCATTAAAGATTGGTGTCAGATTCAACCCGGTCTGCTGGTTGAAGTACTGCACCACATCCTCGGTCATGATGTTCTGATATTTGTAGCGCTGGTAGAAACCATGCAACAGAGCCCACCAGCGCGGGTCGTCATCGACCACGCTGCGCAGGGTATTGAGAAACAAGGCTCCCTTGAAGTATTGGTCGATCGGCGGCGTACTGTTGACGCCCCGCGCGGAGATGATCGGCTCCAGGTTTTTCACCTTCGGCTTTAATCCGTTGAGATAGGTCAAAGCATCGGCTCGACCCCAGCGGGATTCCACGTACAGGCTTTCCATGTAGGTCGCAAAGCCTTCGTGAATCCACATATCCGAGCGGTCGGCGGCAGTGACGCTGTTGCCGAACCACTCATGCGCGCTTTCGTGGATGATGATGAAGTCGAAGCGGAGGCTTAGCCCTGATCCGGCCCAGTCTCGTCCCAGGTAGCCGTTGGTGAAGTGGTTGCCATAGGTCACCGCTGCTCTGGTGTTCCATCCCGGAGTAGGGCGCCTCGATCAACTTGTATCCATCTTCGGGGAAGGGATAGTCCCCGAAATAATGTCCAAAGATTTGCAACATCTCTTTGGCCTGGGTGAATTGCGTTTCCGCTTTTTGCTTGTCTTCGGGGAGCACGTAGAAATCGAGCGGCAGTTCGCCCAGGCGATCAGAAAAATGCACGTAGTTGCCGATATTCAACGAGACGTCGTAGTTGTTGATGGGGTAATGCACCAGCCAATCCCAGCGTGTATAGCCATCGCCCAGATCCGTCTTGCCTACGAATTTTCCGTTGGAGACATCGACAAGCCCGTTGGGAATGGCCACGCTGATCTCCATGCCTTCCACTTCATCGCGCCACTGATCCTTGTTGGGCCACCACACGCTGGCGCCTGTCTCTTCGCACGCGGTATTGATCCAGGGATGGCCGGAGGGATCTTTGCGAAAAGTGATGGCGCCAAATCGCCCTATCTCCACCGGATGGCCGGAGTAGTAAAAGTCGATGGTGTATTCTCGGCCCGCTTTCAGAGTCTGGGGAAAATCGATGAAGACTGCGCCGGAATCGCGCGTGTATCGGAGTCGCACACCACCCAATACAATCTTGTCGATGCGCAACGCAGGGTGTAAATCCAGCTGGATGCGCCTGCCGTCCTTGAGCATCCGGAAGCGGATCGTATTCTTTCCCTGGAGAAACTTTTGGTCCGGATCAACACGTATATCGAGGTGATAAAACAGCAGGTCATTATTTGCGCGATAAGGTCCGTACGCCCCGCGCAGAAGGTCGGCGCGCGTTGCCCCGTGCAAAGAAACCACGGTTGCGGCGAATACCAGAAGTATGGCGAAACGGCAGAAAGAAAATAGTTTCAAACCAGGACAACCGTCCCGGCCAGTGTAATTTATCGTCCGGAACGCGGTTGGACGACTATGAACATCGGCCAGACGATAGACTGAGACATGACCCTGCTGCTTACCCAGATGGCCATTGTCTTGTTGATCACGGTGAGCTGCGGCTGGCTGGCGCTCAAAGTCGGCCAAGCGCGAGTGATCGGCGAGATTATCGGCGGCATCCTCATTGGACCGTCAGTCTTCGGGCGCTTCGCCCCTCATCTCTCCGCCTCACTCTTTCCCGTCAGTTCCTTTGGCCCGTTTGAGACGCTCTCCACTGTCGGGCTGGTGCTTTTCCTTTTCCTGATAGGAATGGAACTCGACTACGAGCAGCTCTATCGTCATCGCGTGACGGCGGTGATGGCCAGCGCCATGAGCATCCTGCTGCCCTTTGCGATGGCAGCCTTGTTGGCACATTCGCTGCGCATTCGCTTCGCGCCCCATGGGGTCGGCAGCATTCCGTTCGTGCTGTTCCTCGGCATCGCCATGAGCATTACCGCCTTTCCCGTGTTGGCCCGCATCCTCGAAGAACGCAACTTGCAGGGAACCGCGCTGGGCACGACCGCCATTCTCTGCGCGGCGGTCGATGACGTGGTGGCATGGAGTCTCCTTGCCTTCGCCCTGGCGTTCATAGGAGGAGAAGACGCTCCCACCTCGATGCTGTTCCGCCTGAGTCGGTTTGGTTGTTTACCTGGGGCTGATGGTCGGCATCATTCGTCCCCTGGCGGCCTACCTGGTGAAGCGGCAGAAGAAGCCGGAATTAAGCCTGGAGTTACTCGGCGTCGTGGTCGCAGGAGCACTGCTCTCCGCAGCGGCTACTGACAAGATCGGCGTGCATCCCCTGTTCGGGGCCTTCCTTGCTGGAGTGTGTTTCCCCCGGGTGCCCCACTGGCAGTTGGCCCTGCGGGAGCGTCTCGACATGCTGGTTTCGGTGCTGCTGCTGCCGCTCTTCTTTGCCTTGACCGGCATGCGGACTCGCCTCGATCTGCTCAACGACACCGCCATGTGGATTTGGGCCGCGGTGGTCCTGATGGCTGCTGTCTTTGGCAAGATGGGCGGCGCTGCGCTGGCGGCTCGATGGACCGGACAATCCTGGAGAGACGCCATTGCCTTGGGAGCTCTGCTCAACACCCGAGGCCTGGTGGAGCTGATCGTGCTCAACATTGCCTACACGGTGGGCGCCTTTACCCCAACGCTGTTCACCATGCTGGTGGTGATGGCCCTGGTCACGACCATGCTGACCACGCCGATCCTCACCTTGCTCGGCATCCGCGGCACCGCGAAAAAGCAACCGGGGTCAGTGCCGGTTTCCGTAGGTTAGCCATGCACACGGAAGCATCGATCTGGTAGGTACGGGCTTTAGCCCGTACGTCACAAATCTGAACAATGCGGCCTTTAGGCCCTGAGGTATGCTCCCCCTTCTTGTGAGAGCCAAAACCGTACCTCAGGGCCTAAAGGCCACAAGGTGACATCCTATGCGCCAGGGATAAATCCCCGGCCGACCCCACGCTGGGTAGAGGGCTCCTGAGGTACTTTTTCCAATCTCAAAGCCATCAAGCGCACAGCGATTACGGCACGGCTGAAGCCTGTGTCCTTGCTTGGACAAACACCCACCGAGACAATTTGCTTAAAGCCTCTGGCCGGTCGTGGCCGGTGCGATCCCTGCCTGGGTTGCCGCCAGGGCGCCAATAATCGGCAGTTGAAAAGTCTTGCCCTGGTAAGCGGAATACATCAGGTAGATCCAAACGCAGAATCCGCCGACCGTCACCAGCAGGTTGATGGGCAACTGGATAATGAAGAACAAGCCATGCGAAATGGCCCCCAGCATCAGCCCCACGATCATCCACACGATCCAGAAAGCGATCCACGCCAAATTAAAGAAGATCGACTGGAAGGCATGAAAGCGGACAAACCGATCGGCCTTGAAGGGATCAATCACCAAAAACAGGATTCCCGTAATGGCGCCCACCAGGTAGGCCAGCGCCCCCGCGACATTGGGGGTAAGGCCGGCTCCGGCGGCAGGCATCGGGGCGGGCATAGCGCCCGGTATAGGGCCGGGCATAGAACCAGGAATGGGCCCGGAACCGGGCATGGCTCCAGGTGCTGCACTGGATGCAGCCACCCCCTGGCTAGCTCCACAGGCTGTGCAGGTCGGACTTCCGTCAGGCAAGCTGCTTCCGCAAGTTTGGCAAAAGCTCATCGTCTTCTCTCCTTGGCACGTCTATGGCAGGGGGCTGGCAACACGTTCTCTTGCCATGGGCAAGCAGTGTACACAATGGCTTCGTCACTGTCTCGCTTTTTGTGCAAGTCCCGGCGGTTAACTCACCAGTCAACCTGGTTACTTCTAAGCGCTCTGATCCAGTTAACCCAGAACGCAACAAAAGCCTTTCTGCTTGAAGCACGATAGGATGCGTCTTGGATGACTCGTTTAGACCGGATGATTGTCGCGCAACTCCCCCCAGCCGTCCAAGCCTTTTTCGCCCGGCTCGTAATCCTGCAGATACTGCTGCTCTTGGTTGCAGGGTGCACTTTTGCTTCTGCCCAGCAGCCGCCCAGCCAAAATGCCGCCTGGAAGGGTGAACTGCACAACGCTGCCGGCAAACCAATGAGTGGGGTGGCGATCGAGCTGATGGTTGGCGGCCACACCACAAAGACCATTACCCAGCCCGACGGCAGCTTCTCCTTTCACCAACTCCAGCCCTTGCAGTACACGCTTTTTGTGACGGTTGATGGCCACCGCATTGCCTCTACCCAATCCGTCGACCTTGCCGCCGCGCAGCCGGACGCCTTGCTCACCCTTACCGGCGAGGGCGCACTCTCCTGGCAGCCGATGGCCAGCCAACAGGAGACCACCGGCGGCGTTGATCTTTCCAGCAAGTCCGTCAGTCAGCTTCCCTTGAACAAGCGTGACTTCAGCCAGTTGCTGTTGCTGGCGGCGGGAACCATGACCGATGCCAATGGCGCCACCAACTTCACCCAGCAATTTGCCATCAACGGCCAACGCGGCGTGGAGGCGACCTTTGCCATGGACGGAGCCGACATCAGCGATCCCGAGATGGGCGGTTCCACCTTCAGCAACTTCAACGTCGATGCCGTGGAGGAAATTCAATCCCAGTCCGGCTGGATGCCGGCGGAGATCGGCCGCGGCGCCTCCGGCTTCACCAATATCGTCACCCGATCGGGGAGCAGCGGCTTTCACGGCTCATTCTTCGAATTCGTCCGCAACTCGGCCTTCGATGCCAGGAACTACTTTGACCACTCCTCCATCGCCAATCCGGGCCGGCTTCCGCCTTTCCGCCGCAATGAGTTTGGCTTCACCAACGGCGGTCCGGTCGTCCTTCACCGCATCTCTACAACGGGGCGGGCAAGACGTTTTACTTTGGCCAATACCAGGGGTTTCGCCAGGTGCTGGGCACAACCCAGGTATTTCCTGTGCCCACCGCACAGGAGCGGGCCGGCCTGGACACCACGGCTTTTCCCGGCGACGTCCTTACCGTGCCGATCGATCCCGGCATAGCGCGGGTGCTGGCGCGCTATCCCCTGCCCAACAATCCTGTGGGCTCCTATGGAGTGCACACCTACGCCAGCTCGTCGCCGGTGGTGACCGATGCGGACCAGTTTTCCGTCCGTCTCGATCATCGGATCTCCGATAGGTCCCAGCTGTTTCGCCCGCTTCAACTTCAATAACCTGAACGGGCCCACCACCAACCCCGATCAGACCGTGATCGATCCGGCCTTTGCGTATTCGCTACATCGATCGCCAGCGAAATTTGATCGTTACTTACACCCGCACCATTTCCCCGCGCCTGACATCGGAATCCTCCGTCTCTGCCACCCGCGCCACTCCATCCTTTCCCACCACCGACCTGACCGACCCCGCTGTCAAATTCAACGACGGCTCTACGAGCCTTTCAATCAGCCCGCGGGAACGGTCATCAGCATCTACGGCAATCTCTTTCAGGGCGCGCCAGAATATTTCCTTCACCACCGCCCGCCAACCTCAAAGTGGGGGCGAGGTCCGGGTGAACCGCGACACCACCTACTTCGGTATCAGCCCCAATGGCGAATATGATTTCGGCGGCGGTACGGCCTACTCCCCGGTCGAACATCACCTCGCAAAGCGGCCAGCACAACATCGCGCATTGGCGATCCGCTGCCCGACACGCTCTCCGGCCTGCTCAGCGGAAGCCCCTTCGTCTACACCGTTGCGGTCGCGCCTCCCTATTTCTCCGGGGGCGAACACATCGGCGCCGCGGCTATTACCCGCAATGCCTTCGGGTTCTTTGCCCAGGACACCTGGAAGATCTCGCCCCGGCTGGTGCTCGACTACGGTTTGCGCTACGAGCTTATACGTGCCGTCTTTCCGAGCGCGCGAAAAGAACCTCTGGCATTGCCTTTTCCGCCACGCCCACCGGGGTCGCGCAGCAGTTCGTCATCAACCCGCAGCCCGGCTATCGCTTCAACCTGAACGGCCTGGGACCCGCGCGTGCAACTGGATTGGCTGGCTGGCTACCAAATCCATGTCCGCGCCGGCGGCGCCATCACCACCATCCCGCCCAATTTTTACCAGGACAATTCACTGACAGGCTCGACTCCCTTCGCTGTCTATCCCCGCCTGACTTCAGCGCCGACGGCGCCGATTCCTTACGGCTTTCAGATCACATCGAACGAGTTGCCGCTCGTTTACACGCCGGACGGACAGGACATTTTCGCCAACGGCACCAAGGCGGTTCACGCCAACACGGTCATGGATTTGAATCGCTACCAGCAGGATCTGGCAGCGCTCTCGCCGAGCCACCGGATCACTCCGCTGACCATCAATTCTGTCTATCCCTCGTTTGGCAATGCCTATCTTCAGACCTGGACGCTGGGCCTGGAACGCCATTTCGGCGACCTGATCGGCGACGCGACTTACATCGGAACCGCCGCTGCCAAGCTGCCCCGGATAAGTTTCTTCAACGGCTATCCCGGCGCCGGTCCCAGCCTTTGCTCCCTACACTCAGTTCGACTCCGCAGGAAATATCACGGCAGGCTTCGGCACCGAGAACGTCGTCACCAGCACGGCCCACTCTTCCTACCACGCGTTGCAGACTTCACTGCAGGGAACCGTGCCTCACGGCGGCCCGGGCGTTCAGGCGAGCTATACCTGGTCCAAGTCCCTGGATGAAACCAGTTCCGTCGTGGGAGGATTTATTACCGGCGGCACCGGCGCAGTTTCCCAGACCTCACCCCAGAATCCTTTCGACACGCATCCGGAGAAAGGGCCGTCGACCTTCGACATAGCCCACACCTTCACCCTGAGCCTGGCGCAGGACCTGCACGGGGAAAACGTCGCGCTTGCTGCGGCCACTGGGCAGAGCGGTCACGGCGGTTGGGAGCTGCTGAGCATCTCCACCATCACCAGCGGTGCGCCCTTCACCGTCTACTCCGGCGTGCAGCAGACCGATGCCGGCACCAACGGAGCCGACCGTCCGGACCAGGTCGGCATTCCGCACCTCTCCACCAGCCGCAAAGTTCGCGAAGACTATTTCGGCTTGGGCGCGAACAACGCTTCTTACTTTTCCATTCCCATCAATGTGCCAGGCGGCACGGGTCCGAACCACGGGCGTTTCGGCACGCTGGGACGCAACACTTTCCGCGGGCCGGCTTACTACGACTTCGACTTTGCCTTGATCAAGAGCACGCCCGTTCGGCCGGCGTTCGAGCGGCATCGAGCTGATGGATCTGCAGTTTCGCGCCGAGTTCTTCAACATGTTCAACATCGTGAATATGGGCCTGCCGGCAAACACCCTGGTAGGAGCCGGCTTCGGCGAAATCAGCCGCACCGCCGGCACCTCCCGCCAAATTCAATTCTCCTTGAAGCTCATCTACTAGCCGGAGCTAGCGATCCGGGTAATCATCGGTGCCGGAGGGAACTGGACGAGGTGCCCCACGTTCGCAACAGCGTACGTTGGCCGAAAACAGATGGCCGAAGCCCCAACGATCGCCTCCACCAGCGCATGATTAGCGAATCGCCATTCAAACAGGAAAGGGCCACACCTCAAGGAACAATCACCGCCGACCCACGCTCCGTTTCTTCCTTAACCGCTAGCAGAGCCTTATTTGCGTCCTCGAGAGAAAACACAACCACCTGTGGGCGAATCTTGAGCTCCTGAGCGATGGCCAAGAAAATCCCGAGCATCCTGGCGCGTCATGTTGGCCACGCTGCGGATCTGCCGTTCGCCCCAAAGCAGCTTGTCGTAATCAAACGCAGGCATCTGGTCGAGATGGATGGCATTGATCGCAACCACTCCACCCTTGCGCAAGGCCGACAAGGCGCTGACCACCACCTTCCCGCTGGGAGCAAACGTAATCGCGCGATCAAGAGCTCACCGGCGGCTTCTCATCTTCTTTGCCTACCCACGTTGCACCCAGGGCGGAGGCCATCTGGCGATGGCTCTCGCCCCTGGTGGCAACATACACTTCGCACTTCCACGATTGCAGAACGGTGATAGCCAGACTGGCGGAGCTGCCAAAACCGTAAAGCCCCACCCGCTCACCCGGTGCCACTCCGGCCACACGCAGGCTGCGAAAGCCGATAATGCCGGCGCACAGCAGCGGAGCGACATGCACATCATCCAACCCATCGGGCAGAGGAAACGCGAAATCCGCCCGAGCCAGGGCATACTCGGCGTAGCCTCCGTTGACCGTGTATCCGGTAAACGTAGGCTGATCGCAGAGATTCTCCATGCCGTGGTGGCAGTACCAGCAGCTGCCATCGACGCCGCCGATCCAGGAGACGCCGGCCCGGCTTCCCAACGGCAGCTCCGCGGTCGCTCCGCCGGCCACTTCGCCTACAATCTGGTGACCGGGAATGAGCTGCGGGCGGAGCGGTGGCAAATCTCCTTCGGCAATGTGCAGGTCGGTGCGGCAAACCCCACAGGCGAGAACCCGCAGCAGCACATAGCCGGGCTGCAGTTCGGGGCGGGGAACCTCTTCAATCTGAAGAAATGGCTCAGGCGCCTTACGGCCGGGAACAAGGATGGCAGCCTTCATGGTGTCCCCTTACTCCTTGCCATACTTCGCGGCGAGTTCCTGGCTCAGCTGGTGTGCGTTGATGGAGTGTTCGTGCGCTTGCCGCGACAGTTCGTGAGCCGTCTGATGATCGCCCTTACCATGGGCGGCCGCAGCGGCGGTGTGCGCGTGGGCGGCAAGATTATGGAGTTCTGCAAGGCGAGAGTGAAGAGCTCTGGGGACATACATGTGCTCCTGTGCGCTTGGGGTGCCGATGGCAAGCAACAGCCCATCGTGCCTCTTCATCATAGGCTGGATGGTGACGTCAAAGCGGGCCAGACGACTGGACTGTTAAGAAACCGCACTGGGTACTGACGGACGCGAAGCCTTTGCGAGACAATCGGTACTGCGTCGAAAGCTGGTACGAGAGATGCATGAGGAAGTAGAGACTTGAACAAGATCAATCCCAGGGCCGGGCAACTGGCCGCCGCCGCCGACCTCGTCGATGTACCGAAATTAATTGCCGCCTATTTCGCAGAGCAGCCCGATCCCAGGGTGCCCGAGCAGCGCGTCGCCTTTGGCACCTCAGGGCATCGGGGTTCCTCCTTTGACCGGTCTTTCAACGAGTGGCACATCCTGGCGATTACCCAGGCCATCTGCTTGTATCGCAAGCAGCAGAAAATCGAGGGGCCGCTCTTTCTCGGTATCGACACCCACGCGCTTTCCCGCCCTGCGATGGATAGCGCCGTCGAAGTCCTGGCCGCGAACCAGGTCGAGCTGATGCTGTCCACGAAGGATGAGTACACTCCAACCCCCGCAGTCTCGCATGCCATCCTCACCTATAACCGCGGCCGCAAAACCGGCCTGGCCGATGGCATTGTGGTCACCCCATCGCACAATCCTCCCGATTCCGGGGGATTCAAGTACAACCCCCCTCATGGCGGTCCTGCGGGCAGCGACGCGACTTCCTGGATTCAGAACAAGGCAAATGAATTTCTCGCTGCCAAGCTTGAGGGCGTCGACGCGCTGGACACTGGAGAAGGCTCTGGCCGCTCCTACCACTCATCATCATGACTACCTCGACGCATACGTCGCGGATCTGGGAAACATCATCGACATGGAGGCCATTCGCGCCTCCGGGATTCGCTTCGGCATTCATCCCCTGGGTGGGGCGGGCGTGCATTACTGGGCGCCGATTGCCGAGCGTTATAAGCTCAATCTGGTCCTGGTGAGCGACGTGGTCGACCCCACGTTTCGTTTCATGACCCTGGATTGGGATGGCAAGATCCGCATGGATCCTTCTTCCAAGTATGCGATGCAGTCATTGATCGCTTTGAAAGACAAGTTCGACGTAGCCATGGCCTGTGACACAGATCATGACCGTCACGGTATCGTGACCCGCAGCGGGGGATTGATGCCTGCCAATCATTATCTTGCCACCAGCATCTATTACCTCTTCGGGCATCGCCCGCAGTGGGCCGCGAAGGTTGCGGTGGGCAAGACGGCGGTAAGCAGCAGCATGATCGATCGCGTGACTGCGGGCTTGAGCAGGGAACTCTTCGAAGTGCCCGTAGGTTTCAAGTACTTCGTGGATGGTCTGTTAGAGGGCAAGTTGGGATTTGTGGGCGAAGAGAGCGCCGGCGCTTCGTTTCTGCGTCGCGACGGCACAGTATGGACCACAGACAAGGACGGCATCATCGCCGCTCTGTTGGCGGCCGAGATGACCGCTACAGTGAAGAAAGATCCAGGCGAAATCTATCACGGTCTCACGCAAAAGTACGGCGACCCCTTTTATGACCGGACGGACGCTCATGCCACCACGCAGCAGAAAGCAATGCTGGCGAAGATGAGCAAAGACAGCATCCAGAGCCCGACGCTGGCCGGGGAGAAGATCACAGACGATCCTGACCCACGCCCCGGGCGATGGCCAAGCCATCGGCGGCGTAAAGGTGATCGCCGACAGCGGCTGGTTCGCGGCGCGGCCGTCGGGTACCGAAGAGATTTACAAGATCTATGCCGAGAGCTTCCGCAGCCAACAACATCTGGAACAGATAGAAGAAGAAGCCCAGACCATAGTTGGCCAGGCACTCAACTCCGCGATGGTCGGGAAGGCGTGACGTGCCTGCGAAAATGCGGGTCACGGCACGAAAAAATCTCGGTCTCAATCTCTGCGTGAGAGCCGCTTGCAAAATGAGTCCCGAAGGGACGGCTGAACTTAGCCTAGGACGTAGTCCTGGGTAGCAAATTCGAAGTGACGAAAAGTCCCGTAGGGACGACTGAAGTTACCTTGAGGCGATCTCAGGGTACTTTGCTCTAAAACAGTCTCCGATCGAGAATTCCCAATCCGAAAACTCTTTCAGTCGTCCCTGCGGGACTTTTCAAGGGCGCATGCTAACCAGGACTGCCGTCCCTGGGCTAAGGTCAGCCGTCCCTACGGGACTCAATCCCATGGGCGGTTCTCGCGATCTGCGGTTCTTCTATCAAGAGAACGCAAAAAGCCTCTTCGCATTGAGACCTTGTATCTTCGCCCGGTCCGATTCCGAAGCAAAGTCAAACATGAAATCAAACAACTGCATGTTCTGCCGGAACTCCGTCATGTTTCCACCTAATTCACCCAGGATGATCTTGTCAGGCCCAAACGCCTGATAAACGCGTTTGACCAGCGGCTTTGCATCCGCGTGGGGGAATGGTTGTTTGGACGCGGAGCCTATCCCAGTCGCACTGTACTTCATATAAACACGCGGTATTTCAGCCAGTTTGAGAACCTGCTCATACTCCTCCGGCGTCCCCTGTCCAGGGCGAGCCAGGTGATCCAGAATCAGAGGCGTGTCGTGAAACCTGCTTGCCAGCTCTCCGATAGCCGCCGCGTAGTGCGGAATGCAATGGATTTGAATCGCCAACCCCAGTTCGTGTGCGGCACGCCAGGTCACTGCCATTTGCGGATTTTTTAAGTCCCGGTCCCGGATCACACCGCTGGTCGTGGAAGGAGTTCCCGCCTCGTGAACCTCGTGGATCCGCAACGCTACGATGCGCCCCGGATTTCTCTTAACCAAAGCCTGCATGCGTTTGGGAGTTTCCGGGTCGATCGGATCGAACAGGCAAGTCCCCTTGAAGAAGCCCGGCGACGGCTCCTGCGTAAAGCAATATTCCAGGTAGCGGTGATCGTCCTGGTATGGCTCTGGGTGCACAATCACTGCATGATCGATCTGTGCCTCAACGGCGAATTTCACATACTCTTCCACCGGTAGCTTATGGGGCGCGTACGATCCGCGATTGTAGGGAAACCTGGGATCGCCGGCGAACAGATGGATATGCGTCTCGATCAATACCCCCTGGTGACCCGAGTACCCACTCATCAGCGCATTGGCCATCCGCTCAGCAGTCCCGCCAGACGCAGCCGCGAAGGCTCCCAGCATCCACTCTCGTCGAGAAATCATAGAGCCCCATTAGAACCCCAAACCCATGCCAACGCAAAACGGTCAGATAGTAAGATGGGTCCCATCTTTGCTATCAAACGGAGCCGGTGTTGACGACGAAAAACTTCTACAGGAAATGCCTCGCTTCTCTCATCGTCGGAGTTTCCGCCCCAGTATGCGTCGCGGCCCCGGAACTGACTATCCAGGTTCAGGACTACGCCACCATGCCCATCACCGACGTCGCGGCCGGCAATGGCATGAACGCGGTGTACCTCTCGCGGGTGAATTTCCTCCACGAGGAGCCGGGACGAGACAGGCGTCGACTCTTTGTCAATGATTTGAATGGCCCTCTGTACATCCTCGACAAGAAGACCAAAGCCTTCACTACCTACCTGAACTTCAACGGAAACCACGGGCAGCCCGGCATATTTCACAAGCTGACCACGCTGCGAGGCTACGCAAATGGTTTCATCAGTTTCGTCTTCGATCCGGATTATGCGCATAACGGCAAGTTCTACACCATCCATCTCGAAGACCCTACTCTGCCGGCTTCTCCTCTCCCGGACAATTCGCATTTTCCGGGATTGCACACGGCAGGCTACGCGATAACTCCAGCCATCCAAACGCCCGGGCCAACGCAGCGCGAAGCCGTGGTGATAGAGTGGACCGACACCAATATTGCGAATAAGACCTTCGAGGGCACAGGGCGCGAATTGATGCGGGTGCAGCTCAACAGCGACTCGCACCCCATGGGTGGCCTCATCTTTGACCCTGGCGCCAAGGCCGGCACGCCGGATTGGCGCGTTCTATACATTGCCTGCGGAGACGGCCGATCGGGTGAGTCTTCAAATCCTGCCATCCGTCAGAATCCGCAGCGCCTGGACAACCTCGTGGGAAAGATCCTGCGCATCATTCCCGATCTCAACCAGGATAAGAATTCGAGCACTGTCAGCGACAACGGCCGGTATCGCATCCCCAACGACAATCCGTTTACCGCCGTGGCGGGCGCGCGCAAAGAGATCTGGGCCTACGGACTGCGAAATCCCAACCGGCTGAGCTGGTATGTCGATCCAGCGGATCTCAGTAAAAACAGCTTATTTGCCACTGTGGTGGGTCTGCATACCTGGGAAACGATCGACATCATTCACAGGGGAGCGAACTATGGCTATTCCCTACGCGAAGGGAACGAGCAACTCAACGCCGATAACAACACCAGCAAACTGCCGGACATCGATAAGATCCCAGTCCGTATAAATGCAACCACCACGGTAGGTGAAGTGACCCCGGCTTACCCTGTCGTCCAGTACAACCACCTGAAGAACACGGGCGACGCCATCACCAGCGGATTCGTGTACCAGGGAAAGATTGCCGCGCTGCGAGGTAAGTACATCTTCGGCGACATCACCACCGGGCGCATATGGTATGTCAATTATGACGACATGCTGGCCGCCGATGATGGCAACCCAAGTACGATGGCGACCATGCACGAAGTGCAGATCGTGTGGGATGGTCAGCAGTACAGTACGATGGCGCCGGTCACCGAGAAGGCGTACCACGCGCGAGGAGGCAAGGCGGCGGGCTTGCCCGGTCAGGCGGTCATCTCAGGCGGACGCTCCGATATCCGATTCTGCACGGACCGCGAAGGTGAGCTCTACATCCTGAGCAAGAGCGACGGCATGATTCGGGCAGTGGTAGGAGCGACCAGTCCGTAGGCATCAATCCATGCCGGCTCTGGGTTGTTTTGGGATCGATCTTCTACTATATTCCTCGGCGGCAAGCAATTCACAAGGTGGCTGCGCTCAAATAGGCGTTGTTGTAAGGAAGCGAATATGAATCGACGGAAATTTATCACTTCTACCGGGGCAGCCGGACTATTGGTCGCCAATGAACTAGCGACGGCTGCTGTCGCGCCCAAAGTCACCCGGGCAGAGCCCGCGCTCATGAAGGTAGGCGACCAAACCGCCCCTACCAACGAGACGCACCTCAAGTACCTGGCACGCTACAGCGTGCGCAACATCTGCGGCTATCCGGAGATCGCAGGGGACCGTTTATACGCCACCGTAGAAGAGCTTAATCGCATGGTGGACCTGGCGGCCAAATGCGGCATCAGCATCGATTGCACCGCGCCGCCCTTTCTCGCGTCCAGTCACATCGACAAAGAAAAGCATCCAGCGATCATGCTGGCGCTGAGTCCGGAGCGGGACCGCGATATCGAATCCCTGCAAACCATGATCAAAAACTGCGCCCAGGCGGGTATTCCCTCCATTAAATACAACATGAGCATCCTGGGAGTGGTGCGGACGGGACGCACGCCCGGCCGAGGCGATGCCACGTACAGCACCTGGAAACTTTCCGAAGGCCATCCCAACCCGCCGCTCACCCGGGCCGGGCACGTGGATGCCGACATGTTCTGGGAACGCATCACCTACTTCCTAGACCATGTGATTCCAGTGGCCAACGAATACAAGATTCGCATGGCGTGCCACCCGCACGATCCCGGCATGCCACCCGAAGGTTACCAGGGCGTCGACCGCGTGCTGGGCACCGTCGATGGCCTGAAGAAGTTCATTACCATCCGGGAAAGCCCCTATCACGGATTGAACTTTTGCCAGGGTACTGTCTCTGAAATGCTCACCGACCCCGGCACGCAAATCTACGACGTCATCCGTTACTTCGGGTCCCGCAACAAGATCTTCAATGTGCATTTTCGCAATATTCGCGGTCATCGGAACGATTTCATGGAAGTCTATCCCGATGAAGGAGACATCAACTTTGTAAAAGCCATCAAGGTGTACAAAGAGGTCGGCTATCCCTACATGCTCATGCCCGACCACGTTCCCGTCGCGCCCAACGATCCTAATGGCCTGCAGTCCTTTGCTTTTTGTTACGGCTATATTCGTGCGTTGATTCAGTCACTGGATTCCATGTGCTGAGTCCTGAAGGGAATATGGTGCGGCCGATCCACTATGCCTTACTCTTTCTGTCCATGCTCATACTTGCCCCCGGTCTGCGAGGTGTGGCTGCGGTGAAAGATAGTTCCTTCTTCACCAGCGACGGCGTCAAGATCCACTATCTCGAGAGCGGGAAGGGGCCCACCATCCTGTTCGTTCCCGGTTGGACCATGCCGGCAGATATCTGGCAACCGCAGATTGAATATTTCAGTAAGAACTACCGCGTGGTCGCAGTGGATCCCCGTTCGCAGGGAGACTCTGACAAGCCGGCGGAAGGAAACTATCCCGGAAGACGAGCGCAGGACTATAAGGAGTTGATCGATCACCTCGGCGGGACCCCGGTAGTGATGGTTGGCTGGTCGTTGGCCGTGCATGAGGCTCTTACTTTTGTCGAGATGTTTGGAACAAGTCAATTGAGCGGCCTGGTTCTGGTTGATCTCAGCCCCTACACTCCCTCCACCCAGGAGGAGCGAGACCGCCGGTACACCATGCTGCATAATTTTCAGGCGGACCGGAAGCAATTCGGGGCTACCTTTGTGCGCGGCATGTATCACAAGCCACAATCGGAGTCCTATCTCGAAGGCGTGACCGCGGCATCCTTGAAGACACCGACGAATTCCGCCGTTGCTATGCTGGCCGAGTATGCCGTGAAGAACGACCTTCGGCCCGTGCTGCCGAAACTCAATATCCCCGTACTCGGCGTCATGACGGAAAACAATCGGGCTGCGGCGGAGCTCATCCGCTCTTCGGTCCCTGGCGGACAGGCGGAAGTTTTCGAAGATGCCGGCCATTGCCTGTTTGTCGATGATGCGGACAGATTTAACACCTTGGTTGATAGCTTTCTCAAGAAAACCAGGAAGTAGGAGAGTTTGATGAAAACGATGGATCCGGGGGAAATGGCAAAGCAGGTCGGAGCCGGCCTGCTTTCTTTTCCAGTCACCCATTTCGGAGAAGATTTTGAGTTCCAGCCCAAGCCTTACCAGGAGCACGTAGCGTGGCTGCTTTCTTATAAGCCCGCGGGCCTGTTTGCAGCCGGTGGGACAGGCGAGTTCTTTTCGCTCACGCTGTCTGAGTTTTCGAACGTGGTGCGCGCTGCCGTGGTCCAGACCGCAAAGCAAGTGCCGCTGATTGCCGGTTGCGGATACGGCACGGCGATGGCGAAGGAATTTGCCCGGGCCGCGGAGGATGCGGGTGCGGACGGAATCCTGTTACTGCCGCCCTACCTTGTAGGCTCGGAGCAGGCAGGATTGTCGGCCCACGTGGAAGCAATCTGTGCCTCCACCAAGCTCGGCGTCATCATGTACAACCGTGACAATGCCGTGCTCGACGACGCAAGCCTGGAACAGTTGTGCCAACGATGCCCGAACCTGGTCGGATTTAAGGATGGGGTGGGCGATATCGAACGCATGACCCGCATCTACGCCAGGTTAGGCGACCGGCTCACGTATATCGGCGGCCTGCCGACAGCAGAGACGTTCGCCCTTCCGTATCTGGAGTTGGGCGTCACCACCTATTCGTCGGCGATCTTCAATTTCCTGCCCAACTTCGCGCTCGAATTCTATGCAGCCGTTCGCCGCCGCGATCATGCAGCGGTGTTTGCCGGGTTACGGGAGTTTGTTTTGCCCTACATTCAGATTCGCAATCGCCGCAAAGGGTACGCCGTCTCGATTGTGAAGGCAGGCATGAAGGCTATAGGCCGTTCAGCAGGCCCGGTGCGGTCGCCGCTCACCGATCTTAGCGAGGCGGAGTATCAGGAACTGGCCAGGTTGATTGCGGGGCGGACCTGACTTTGGCTGAAGCCAAACAGACCCACGTCCGCTATCTGATTATCTCCATCCTGTTCGCCGTGAGCTGTTTCAGTTACGGCGACCGGGTCGCGCTCTCCATCGCCGGAACTGCGATGGGCAAAGATATCCTTCTCGATCCGGTGAAGTTGGGCTATCTCTTTTCCGGGTTCAGCTGGGCCTATGTCCTGGGGCAGTTGCCATCGGGCGCTTTACTAGACCGCTTTGGATCGAAGCGCGTCTACGGCATTGGGATCGTCACCTGGTCAATCTGCGCCCTGCTCACGGGCTTTGCCGGGTATCTTGCTGCGACCGCCGCTTTTACCGCGATCTTCCTCTTGCGGCTGGTCGCTGGTTTTGCTCAGGCTCCGGTCTTTCCCGGAAATGGTCGCATTGTGGCCTCATGGTTTCCCGCCAACGAGCGCGGACGCGCCTCTGCAATCTTCAACGCTTCGCAATATTTCGCCCTGATGATTTTTGGGCCCATCCTTGGCTGGATCACGCACTGGGCTGGTTGGAAAAGCGCCTTCTGGTTCATGGGCCTGCTGGGGTTCGTCTTCGTTTTGATCTGGGTCAGGAATATCTACGAGGTCAAGGATCACCCAGGCATCTCTCCTGCAGAAGTTGAACTCATCGAGCAGGGCGGGGGACTGGTCAATGCCGATCGCGTAAGCAAGGGAAAGGCAAACCTGTTGACCTGGGCCGCGGTCAAGGAGTTATTGAGCCATCGCATGTTGGTCGGTATCTATCTGGGCCAATACTGCATTACTACCTTGACCTGGTTCTTCCTTACCTGGTTCCCGGTGTATCTTGCCCAGGCAAGACATCTCTCGATTGTGAAGGTTGGCTTCGCGGCGGCGTTGCCGGCGCTCTGCGGTGGCACGGGCGGAATACTCGGTGGCGTTGTTTCTGACAAGCTCCTGCATGCGGGCTACTCGCTGAGCTTCTCTCGCAAGGCGCCCATCATCGCTGGCATGTTGCTATCCGTAACCATGATTGGATGCAATTATGCGCCAGCGCAGGCGGTCATGCTATTCCTCATGTCACTATCCTTCTTTGGCAAAGGCTTCGGATCCCTGGGCTGGACTGTTATTTCCGACACCTCGCCCAAAGGCATGGTGGGTTTAAACGGAGCCCTCTTCAATCTGATCGGAAATTTGGCAGGTATCAGCACACCCATCATCATCGGCTATCTGGTAAAGAAAACCGGATCCTTCGATGACGTCCTGATCTTCGTCGGCGCAACCGCCTTATGCGCCATCCTGAGCTACGGGCCCATCGCCGGCGAAATCAAGCGCCTGGATATCTCCTTGCCGCCAGCAAAGAAAATCCAAGCCACCTAAGAAATCAAACGTACGGACGGAAGTCCCGTGAGGGACGGCTGACCTTCAGGGTTGCCAAGTAGCGGGTGCGAAGGCGCGCTCTTTTATCGATTTATCAGGAAACTAAGCCTGTTGCCTGTGGGTCGGAAATCAGGCTGGTGTAGCGAGCTTAATGGAGTGCATCGGCGTCGCCGCACTGGTGCAAAGAACGAAGCCTTCTTCCCTGGACGGGTGCCCCATGTTCGCCTGAGCGTACATGGGCCGAAGATGACGGGGCGCAGCCTCCCAACGCTTTTGCTGCAGCGGAGAGACTGCGGCCAAGAGCAATAGGCCGTGCACATGAAGTGAAAGCATTGGAAGACTCCGTTTTCGGCCCATGTACGCTTGGGCGAACATGGGGCACCCGTCCAGAACCAACCGCCGTGGTCGGGAGTCTAAACCCCGCCGGAAGCCGCCGACCTCATTTGAACAGGTTTGGACTGCTCTGAAGGTCAACCGTCCCTCCGGGACTCATTTTGTGAGTCATACCAAACCTCTGCCCCATGATGGGCACGGGAAGCCGTTCCCATCATTCAACACGCCAACCCTAAAACTTATTCCAGAGATACTGGTTATAAACATCGTGGTGATACTGCACCTCCGGCGCCTTGACAAACGTACCCAGCAACCGCGGGCAACGATCAGCAGACGCCCTCTTCAAATCCGCATACCGTTCCTTCACGTCCGCCCCCAGCAGACTATCTATCCACTTGGCGGCATTGAAGTTCTCCAGCGCGGTATAGATGTTATCCGGCAGGAACCGCTTGGCCTTGCGCAGATTCTCGATCTTGGCCGTCTCCCCCTCGATACCCGTCTTGAATACGGAATAAAGCACGAGATAAGGGTTAGCGTCCGGGCTCACTGACCGCACCTCCACCCGCATGCTTTTCTCGTTACCAATAGGAATGCGCACCATCGACCCGCGATCGGTCGCCGAAGCCATCACCTGGTTGGGCGCTTCAAAGTGCGGATCGAGACGGCGATAGGCATTCACGCTGGCGTTCAGCAACACGCAGATGTCATTGCCATGGGTCAGAATGCGATCGACGAATTCCCAACCCAGCTGGCTGAGCTGTTCTTCCCCCTTTTCGTCCCAGAAGAGATTCTTACCCTTCTCGCTGATGGAAACGTTGGTGTGCATACCGCTGCCGTTTACGCCGACCACTGGCTTAGGCAGGAAGGAGGCTGTCAACCCCATATGAGTGGCTACCTGCCGGCAGATGAGCTTATAAAGCTGGATCTGATCGGCCGCCGTCACCACATCGCTGTAGCTGTAGTTAATCTCAAACTGAGAAGGCGCTACCTCCGGGTGGTCCTTCTCGTTTTCGAATCCCATAGCCCGCTGTACTTCAGCGCAGGTATCGATAAACGTGCGTAGCGGGTCACCGGGTAAGGAGTGATAGTAGCCACCGGTATTGACGTACTCGAAACTCTGCGTCTCGTGATAGTGCCGCTCCGCATCGGTGCCTTCGAACAAAAATCCCTCAATTTCATTGGCCGCATTCAGCGTGTAGCCCTTCTGCTCGTAGAGGTCATTGGCGTAACTCTTGAGCACACCCCGAATGTCGGCGGAGAAGGGTTTGCCGTCCTTCGCGATCACGTCGCCAAAAACCAGCGTCTTGCCCGGGCCAAACACATCGGACGGCACCCAATAGAACGACCCCCAGTCGATGCCCAGGCGCAGATCGCTCTCTCTCTGGGCCGTAAAGCCACGGATGGAACTGCCATCGAAGGTCAGATTGTCATAACTCTTGATGAGGAACTTTTTGTCGTAGTCGAGCATGTGCAGCCGGCCTTCGAGGTCGCTGAAAAGCACAGTAACGGCCTTGATGTGCTTCTCGTCGGCAAGATACTTCAGCCGTTCCTCGCGGATCTGCTCGGCCGGTACGTGGCGTTTGCGCTGGTCCTTCGCCGCCAGGTTGCGTTCTTCCAGTTCGGCGTAAGGGATTTCAATGAAGCTGCGAAGTGCGTCTGACATGAGTCTCCTCAGGGGAATTCTGTTCCCAGGATGTAATGTGTACCGCAGGCCGATTGAAGAAACGTCGAGATGAGGCCGCCTTAGGGCAGCCAGAACACCAGTTGGGACGAGGTGAGACAACCCGTCTGGCGTCTAGAGCACGATGTCGCCGCGCTCATCGTTGCGTATGCGGATCGCTTCGTCGATCCGCGTCACGAAGATCTTTCCGTCGCCGATCTTGCCCGTTTGCGCAGCCCTGACGATCGTCTTCACGGCCTTATCGAGCAATTCGTCCAATACCACCAATTCCAGCTTAACCTTGGGCAGCAAATCGACGGCATATTCCCGGCCTCGATAGATCTCGGTGTGGCCTTTTTGCCGGCCATGCCCACGAACCTCGGAGATGGTCATGCCCGAGATTCCGATTTCCACCAGCGCATCCTTCACAGCGTCCAGCTTCGATGGCTGTATCACTGCTTCTATCTTTTGCATTCCTTAGTCCTTCCTCGTTGCTCGAAGGTACTCTAATTCGCGAAGTCGTAACCCTCTTCGCCGTGTTGTGACAAGTCCAGCCCGGTACGCTCGTCCTCTTCGCTCACTCTGAGCCCAATTACCTTGTCCACGACGAATAGAATCACCAGCGTTCCCACGATCGACAACGTCCACGCAATGGCCACGGCAATCAACTGATTCAATATCTGGCCTTTGTTACCCTCCAGCAACCCAGTGGCTTTTCCTGTTCCGAGGATGGGATTGATGGCGCTATTGGCAAAGATGCCGGTTAGGATCGCCCCCATGGTGCCGCCGGCCCCGTGAACGCCGAACGCATCGAGCGAATCGTCATAGCCGAAGATCGCCTTAACCTTCACCACCATGAAGTAGCAGAATACGCCCGCGATCAGGCCGATCCACAGCGCGGACATAGGGGTGACAAAGCCGGAAGCGGGGGTAATGGCGACTAGGCCCGCCACTGCTCCTGAAATTGCACCCAGGGCGGTAGCCCGGCCGCTGCGGATCCACTCCGCTGCGCTCCAGCCAATCGCTGCAGCCGCTGCGCCGAAGTGGGTGGCGATGAACGCTGACGTTGCCAGCGTGCCGGCGTTCAGTGCCGAGCCGGCATTGAAGCCAAACCATCCGACCCAGAGTAAACAAGCGCCGATGAAGCTCAGCACCACGGAATGTGGCGGCATTGGCTCGCGCGGGTAGTCGAGCCGTTTGCCCAGGTACAACGCGGTCACCAGCGCCGATACACCAGACGTGATGTGGACCACCGTGCCGCCGGCAAAATCAAGGCAGGGAAAACGTCCGCCCAGGGAGGCGTTGAGCAATCCGCCCTTGCCCCACACCATATGCGCCATCGGGCTATAGACAAAAATCGCCCATAGCACCATGAAGGCCAGCATCCCCGAAAACTTCATGCGCTCGGCGAATGCGCCCGTGATCAGCGCCGGAGTAATAATGGCAAACATCAACTGGAAGACCATGAAGGTCTGCAGGGGGATCGTCGCGGCGTACTTGGGATCCGGCGCCAGCCCTACCCCGTGAAGAAACATGTTGTGCAGGCCGCCGATGAACGCGCTACCTTCACCAAATGCCAGCGAGTAAGTCACCAGGGCCCAGAGCACGGTGATCACCGCCATCATGGCAAACGTCTGCATCATGGTGCCCAGAATGTTCTTCCTGCGCACCAGGCCGCCATAAAAAAGGGCCAGGCCCGGCCCGCTCATCATCAGAACCAGCGCCGAGCTCACCAGCATCCAGCCGTTATCTCCAGCTGACTGCGCCGCGGCAATCGCCGCTGCCTGGTCAGCGGAACTCTTTTCCAACGCAGCCAGACGGTCCGCCTGGGAGGTAGCGGCTGGAGCAGTGGTTCCCGGCGTCTGCGCCGTGGCAGCGCTCGCGCCGACCCACACCATGAGCCCCAGCGCAAGCGCGCGAACCAGCACAGAAATCGAACCAAATCGTTTGATCAATCTGCAATCCTCCGTTGAGCCCTTCAGAGAAAACCAATCGTCCAGTAACAGCCCGTTCACGTCCCTGTTTTGCTTACTTTACACAAGACCTGCTCGCATCCCAACCCCAATCATGCTCAACACCTCCAGATGCGGGCTATCTTTCGCCCAGGCTGCCCGCCCGGATCCACAGGGCCGTCCCTAAAAATGCCAGATCACATCGCTGGCCAGGGTCAGCTGGCTCTTCTTGGTCGGTGCGCCGCTCACGCCCGCGACGGACGGAGAGTCATATGCCGGCACGTCGTACGCATGCTCGAAACGTAGTTCTGGACGGAAAGTCACCGAACTCCCCAACCAGAAGTTGAAACCTACCAGGTGTTCGCTGTAACGGGTCTTGTTGCCGGTCCGCTGCCCTCGCAGGTCGTCAACGAACTCGTTTCGGATATTGAGCGAACTGTGATGGTGATTGAACTCGTGCTCCAGGTAGTTGACGATGGCGTAATCTGGCGCAAAGCAATGGGTCGCCAATGGATTGCATTGGGCGCCATTGGCGCCCACGATGAGCGACGGGCCGATGATTTCCCCCGAGTTGGCGCCGATGTTTGCATTGGCGCCGTAGCTGATGCAGGGGGTCAGTCCATAACATAAGTTGGGAACTTCTCTTTCGTATTGGTACCAGGCCTCCGTGTCTTCGTGCCAGGTGGCATTGATCTTGTGATAGTGAGTCAGGTAGTAGGCTGACAGGTTGTTATAAGCATATTTGCCCGAATTGATGGAGTTTGCGCACGCGTACAGGTTGTCTCCGCCGTCGTGCCAGGTATAAGCCGCACAGGCATTGCCGGTCAGCTTGGCATTGGATATCCAGGGTGCGGACTCGCATCCACCGGAAACGCCCGCCTGCACTGTCCAATGGTCGCTCAACTTGGTGGTAACGTTCACCCCATGCTGCGTATAGCAATCGTAGGTGTAGAGAATGGAGTGACTGTAAGTGTAGTTATTAGGAGCCAGCTGCGCTTCAATATCAGGCAGGGAAATATACCGGCCTATCCGGATGTCGGTTCCCTGGCCAATGTGGGGAACATAAAAATCCAGGTAGTACATGACCGGGTCGTAGCCATAGGTATTGTTACTTTTCAACAATTGCTGGCTGAAGACCCCCTTGGCGGTGGTGTAGCGATAGTCCAGCCCATATAGGTTAGTGAAACGAAATCCCCAGTCGAAGTGATCTGTCTGCACAGTATTCGGCAACCGCTCGATGTAGAGCGCCACCTGGTTTAGTTGGAAAGAGTTTGGGATGACGTCATAGGAAGTTTCGTTGTTAGCGTATCTGCCTTTGTTCGAGGTGCTGGCGTTGCCACCGATATCAAACCAGCCGTACATTTTGATACGGCTCTTGTTCTCGTTGATCGCCTGCATCAGGATGTAGCTGCTGTAATCCGGAGCACCGATCACGACAGTACCGCCCATCGGCCAGTCCGCAGCGGGAAACGGGGGTGAGTTCAAGGGGCGTGGGGTTCCGCGCCGGGCCGGCTCGGGAGCAGCCGGAGATCCATTGGAGTCGACAGTCCAGTCGTCCAGATAGGCGTGTCCCAGGCGTGTGAAGAAGCCTCGGGCTGGACCCATGGATGGGACGGCGGCCGGCGCGGGTCCGGCGCCGTCCGTCTTGCTTACAGGATCGGCTGAGGGACTTGGAATCGATGCGCTCGCGAACAAGTCGTACAGGGACTCGGAGGGGCTGGCAGCCGCGGTCGCCTCGTATGCGGGGTCTGCGGCAGCAAAACCGGAAGAGCCACCGATACCTGCAAAAAGCACAAGAATGAAAACGTGAAATTTATATGTTTTTAACGCGTGCATGAACGGCCCTCGTAATCGTCAGAGGCCTGCCGTTTACGACGACAGACCTTGCTCTAGAGGCCTAGTAGAATGCACTGCGCGTAAGGAGTGCATAAAGAGCGCATAAGGATGTAATACGGGAGGGCTGGCGTTCTGGAACGATGGCCTATAAGACTACTTTCCTTACACCTTCTTTATGAAAGCTCCGTTATCCTGAATGTGCGCCCGCTGTCAGTTGCTTTTTCCGTTGCCGTACTTCTCCAGCCACTTCAGTTCTTCTCGCACCTTGATATACCCGTGCCACGGATTTTTATCCAGGGGATGTCCTTCGCCCGGAAACACCAACAGACTGTGGGGCACATGAAGCTGCTGCAGCGCGCGCTCCAGCAGCACATCTTCCAGATAGCTCACCCGCACATCCGCGTTGCCGCCTACGATGTGCGTGGGCGTCGTGACTTTGTTCATTTGGAACAGCGCCGCTTCGCTCTGGTAAATGCCGGGATTTTGCCACGGCTGGGCGCCCCCGAGATACCACGCATCGTCGTAGGTAAGATCGTCGTTGCCCCAGTTGGCCGCGTGCTCCACCGCCCCAGCCCCGGTGACCGCTGCCTTGAAGCGCGTGGTCTGGGTGATAAGCCAATTCGTCATATAGCCACCGTAACTGTATCCACCAACGGTAAGGCGGTCAGGATCGGCGGTACCGTCTTTTACCAACGCGTCGACGCCCTCCAGAATGTCTTTGCCCGGACGGGAGACCAGGTGAGGAGCAATCTGCAGCATGAAGTCATCGCCATAGCCGCTCGATCCGCGATAGTTTGGGCGGAAGACCAACCAGCCATTGGCAGCAGCCAGGTTTGCCCAGTCGTACCAATCGGCTCCAAACGAGTCACCATCCGCATCCGCCGGGCCGCCATGAATCAGCGTCAGCATCCGCAGGTGTTTCTCCCCTGAACGGTGAGGCGGATAAATAAGCACCCCTTCGACCGTAGTGCCGTCATCCGCCTTCCACTGGTAGGGCTTCCATTCCGGCTGAGCTCGCTCAGTAAAAATCGGATTGAAACTGGTGAGCGCCTTCGCCTGCTCAACATGCGTTGCATCGGCGGCCAGAAAAACCTGGGTCGGAGTCGTCAGCGTTGAGTGCTTCACCAGGAATGCGGAAGAATGTAGCCCCGCACTTACCCCCGCATAAGAGCCCGGTAGCCCGGGCAGCGCAACAGCCTCCGGTCCGTCGACCGCGTAAAGCTGCCGCTGGGTCCCTTTGAGCCCGGTGGCGATCACTCGGCCGTCGGCCATCACGGTGAAGTCTTCGAACGATCCGGTGAACCGCTCGCCCAGTCTCTTGACCGCGGCACTCGCGGGATCAATCGCATACAACCTTGCTTGTACATCGCGGTAAGGTCCGTCCACCGAACCAGAACCCACATGAAAGAAAAGCTTGCTCCCGTCGGGGCTCCAGTGAAGATCGTCCTCAAGGGCCTGGTTGTTGGTCAACCGTCGCGCTTCTCCTCCCCCACTGGTCGCCAGGTAGATCTCAGTGCCTGTTGGATTTTCCAGGCGATGAGAGATCGAAGTGGTGACCCAGGCAATTTGCGTTCCGTCAGGCTTGGGGGCAATCTCCTTAATCTCATCGTCACTGTGGCTGATCGTCTTCGCCAGCGGCGGCACAGGCACAGCGTTACCGGCGACTTCTGCCGGATGGATCGGCTGACCACTTTGGGCGGCTGCAATCGTATCCGCTGTGGGCAAAGCGAGCAGCACATCGCCCCGCTCATGCTCGCGCCAGCGGATCACATCTTTCCATTGCGCTTTCTCTGCCTCTTCTGCGTCTTTTGACAAGGGCGAGGTACAAGAGAAAAAAATCTGCGATCCATCCGCCGACCAGGCGACCGCATGAGCGTCCAGCTTCTCCTTATAGAGGGCAAACGACTCTCCCGAATCCGCGGAAATCAGCCAAAGCCGTTCCGGAACGTCGTCACTATCTTTGTCCGTACCGTCGGGCAGAGGAAGATCAGAGAGGAAGGCGATGTACTTGCCATCCGGAGACCACTGCGGGCTCCCCGCGTGCCCGGACCGGGTTAAAGGCACCGTCTCCCCCGTCTTCTGCTTCCAGATCCACAGGTCGCTGCGAAAGCGGTTGTGCTGCCAGTCAGGAGACTCCGTGGCGATGACCGCCGCCGAACCGTCGGGAGACAACCTAGCCTCCTTGACGTCAGTGGCGTTCATGAACTCATCCAGTGTGATCAGGGTCTTTGGCGGGCTGTGCCACGGTGGTGGCGATGGGGGCCAGAAAGGGCCCCGGCAAAAAGGAAAAGGCCACGAGATTTTCCCCGCAATGGTTTAGTCCCTTTCTGTGTGATGGAGATCCGAAAACGTCGAAGTTCTATACTACCTTGCGTGTTTATCCTGGCTCATCGTGAGGAATTCGATGCCCTTGGTCGTTGCCGGAGCTCGAGGGCTCCACATCCTGGCTTGCTGCCTGCTGCTTTCGCTCGTAACCGTCCCCGCCCTGGCTCAGCTTGACCCACAGACCAAGCAGCTCTCCCATGACATTTTTCAGCAGCTGATCGAGATCAACACCACCGATTCCGTGGGCAGCACGACGGTGGCCGCCAATGCCATGGCGAAGCGCCTGCTCGACGCCGGCTTTCCCAAAGCAGACGTGGTGGTCCTCGGCCCCAACGACCGCAAGGGCAACCTGGTAGCGCGCATTCACGGTACCGGCGCAGCGAAGCCCATCCTCTTCATTGGCCACCTCGATGTGGTGGAAGCCCTTCGTTCCGACTGGACCACCGACCCTTTCAAGTTTGTCGAGAAGGATGGCTATTACTACGGCCGCGGTACCCAGGATATGAAGGAAGGCGATGCCGTCCTTGTGACCACCTTCATCCGGCTCAAGAAATCGGGATTCAAGCCCGATCGCGACCTGATCCTCGCACTTACGGCCGATGAAGAAGGCGGCAAATCGAACGGCGTCGACTGGCTGCTGAAAAACCATCGCGACCTGATCAACGCTGCGTTCGTGCTCAACTCCGACTCCGGTGGGGTGGACCTGGAACATGGCAAGCCGATCACCTTCAACGTAGAGGCCACCGAGAAGCTGTACGGCGATTATCAGCTCGCCGCTACCAACCCCGGCGGCCATAGTTCTCTGCCTGTGCCTGACAATGCCATTTATCACGTCGCCGATGCGCTCACTCGTTTGCAGGCCTATGCCTTCCCGTTTGAGCTGAACCCGGTCACGCGCGCCTACTTTTCGCGCATGAGCCAGCTCGAGTCCGGCCAGACGGCTGCCGATATGAAGGGTATTCTCAAGAACCCGCCCTCGCCGCAGGCCATGAAGCAACTGTCTGAGATCCCGAAATACAACGCGACGATCCGTACCACCTGTGTGGCCACGCGCCTCTCCGGCGGCCATGCCAACAATGCCTTACCCCAATCCGCGGCAGCCAACGTGAACTGCAGGATCCTTCCCAGCGCTTCCCGCGAGGAGATACGCCAGCAGCTCATCCGCATTGTCCATGACCCCAAGGTCAGCGTGCGCTACGTCAACGACGCGGGTGAAGTGGCCGATACAGCGCCAACCACCAAGGCGACGCCTCCCACCGATTTGAAGCCCGAAGTGATACAGCCTCTCACCAAGGTGGTGGCACAGATGTGGCCCGGGATTCCGGTGCTGCCGGTCATGGAAACCGGCGCTTCGGACGGCAAATATACCTCCGAGGCGGGTCTCCCCACCTACGGGATCAACGGAATTGCCATCGATATCAGCGATGTGCGGGCGCACGGCAAGGACGAGCGCGTAAGGATAGACTCCTATTACCGCGGAGTAGAGTTTTATGACCGCTTCATTAGATTGCTAGCCGGCGGCAAGCAATAATCGGGAAATGGATGGCTGCAATTTGAACGAAACCAACACGACTACCTTCCGCAGCGTTTCTTTCGCTGCATTTCTGGGCCTTCTGTATTGCACTTGGCGCCGCGTCCGCAGCCAATCCGGAACGGCCTTGGATGAATACCCAGCTCTCCTTCGACCAGCGCGCTGACCTGGTCCTGAAAGAGATGACCCTGGACGAGAAAATCCAGCTCATGCACGGCCAGGGTATGCCGGGTTGGTCTCGGCCCATGCCGAAGACCTACCTTGGCAATCAAGGCGCCGGCTTCATCATGGGCATTCCCCGCCTGGGCATTCCGCAGGTCGAGATGAGCGACGCGGCCTACGGAGTCAGAATGAGCGCCCAGAACGGCCGCTACTCCACGGCTTTACCCTCGAACATCGCCGCAGCCGCTACCTGGGATCCCGAGGGGGCCTGCGAATACGGAGCGTTGATCGGCAGGGAACTCCGTGCCCAGGGCTACAACATGACGCTGGGCGGCGGCGTGAATCTAACCCGCGAGCCGCGCAACGGAAGAACCTTTGAGTATCAGGGCGAAGATCCGCTGCTGGCCGGCACGCTGGTAGGCAACCGCATCAAGTGCGAGCAGGCCCAGCATGTCATCGGCGATATCAAGCACTACGCGCTGAACGACCAGGAAAATGGCCGCGACGAAGTCGATGTGATCATCAGCAAGCGGGCCATGCAGGAGACCGACCTCCTCGCCTTCCATATTGGTATCAGCATCGGCGATCCGGCTGCGGTCATGTGCTCCTACAACGCCATCAATGGCGACTATGCCTGCCAGAACAAATACACCCTCACCGATGTCCTCAAGCAGGATTGGCAATTCAAAGGCTTCGTCCTCTCCGATTGGGGCGGAACCCACAGCACGGTGAAAGCATCTGCTGCGGGCTTGGACCATGAAGAACCGATGGACGACTTCTTCGGTCCGAAAATTAAGAGGCAGTGAGGCCGGCAAAGTGCCGATGGCGCAAATCGATGATCACGCGCACCGCATCCTGCGGTCTATGTTTCAAGCCGGACTCTTCGATTACCCCACGCAGAAAAGTGTCGTTGATGTCGAGGGTGGTTTCGCAACCGCGCGCCACATCGCTGAGCAGAGCATGGTCCTGCTCAAGAACACCAGCGGCCTGCTGCCGCTCGATCCCGACACCGTGCACTCCATCGCCGTGATCGGGCCGCACGCGGATACCGGCATGATCTCCGGAGGCGGCTCGGCGCAGGTCGATCCCCCTGGTGAGCCGGCGCATCCCTGGCAGTCCCACGTATGGTTTCCCACTTCGCCTCTCAAAGCGGTGCGTGCCGCTGCTCCCGGTGCAAAGGTTGCATTCGATTCGGGAGCGGACCCCGCTTCCGCCGCCGCGCTCGCCGGCAAGTCGGATGTGGCCATCGTGTTTGCCTATGAGTGGATGAGCGAAGGAACAGACCTGCCCAACCTCTCACTGCCGGAAAACCAGGACGCATTGATTGCCCAGGTGGCTGCAGCAAATCCTCGAACCGTGGTCGTGCTGGAGACCGGCACAGCGGTGCTGATGCCATGGCTGGACAAAGTAGGCGGCGTGCTCGAAGCCTGGTACGCCGGCAGCAAGGGGGAAGACGCCGTGGCCAACATCCTCTTCGGCAAAGTGAACCCCAGTGCAAAGCTGCCCATGACGTTTCCTCGCAGCGAAGCCGACCTGCCTCATCCTGAATTGGTGAAGCCGCCGGCTCAAGGAGAAGGCGCTGGCCAGACCTTGAAACCGGAAGATGCCAAACCAACGTTTAGCGTGCATTACACCGAGGGACTGAAGGTTGGCTACAAGTGGTACGACGCGGAGAACAAGCCGGTGCTCTTTCCCTTCGGCTTCGGTCTTTCCTATACCACGTACGAATATTCAGGTCTGAAGGTCAAGGGTGGCAAAGCGCCCACGGTCACCTTTACCTTGAAGAATACGGGCGCGCGCGCAGGGGCAGAAGTGGCGCAGGTCTACGTGGCCCTTCCGGCCGCCGCGGACGAACCACCCAAGCGGCTCGCCGCCTTCTCCAAAGTGCACCTGAATCCCGGCGAGAGCAGGGAACTGTCTCTACCCATCAATCCGCGTGAACTGTCCATCTACGACGAGAGCACCAACGGATGGAAGCAACTGCCCGGTGGATACACCTTCATGGTGGGCGGCTCATCGAAAGACCTGCCTCTCCATCAGGAGATCAACATTCCCTAGGTGTGCGATTCCTGCACGGCTACCAATGTCCTGGGTGCCCCATTCAAGCCCGCCGTTGGCTTGAGTGGGCGAATCGCCCACGCCCAGACCTTTGTCCTGCCAAGCTAAGCCGAGGCGTCAGCGATCCCTTCAAGCCCCAAGAGCAATCGTGGGACGAAGCCACAAAGGGACCCCGTGCCCCATTCCCTCCCAGTTCCTCTGTAGCTGCAAAACATCGAACAGCGATCCGCCGAAAAATCTCCAATGCGGGAGACTTATTCGATTCCATCGAGACAATTCCCAGTTGCCGTTCCGGCAGCTTCTCCGCGAAGGGAATGGCGACCACATCAGGGAACGAGCACTTCATCATGGAAGAAGTCGCGAACACGATACCCTCGCCTGCGCCGGCGTAAGCCAGTTGCACCGCGCACGAATACGGCACCTCAAGAATGCGCGGCACAATGCCAAAAGGAGCGAGTAACTGATGTAAAAAAGGCTGATGAAAGCGGCAGTCCTCGGCCCTGGACGCGATGATCTTCTTGTCTCTCAAATCGTAGACAGAGATCGTCCGGCTACGCGCCAGGTGCGAGTGGCGCGAAACCATCGCCACCAGCGTCTCCTTGCAGATCGGCTCGAATCGTATCCCCGGAATGGGAAGAGCCCTCACCATGAACAGGGCGTCCACGCTCCCACTGGGTAATCTGGCCATCTGTTCTTCTGTCGTCAGCTCGCACAACTCGAGTTGGAAATGAGGGTCGTAGGCAGCCAGCGAACGCAGTACCGCAGGCAGAAGCACGTATTGTCCGACAGGTCCGCAGGCGATGCGGAGGCGCAACCGGTTTTCCAGCGTGCCGAGATGTGTCTTTGCGTCGGCGGCAGCCCTCAGGATGGTCTCTGCGTACTGGGCGAACGCGACGCCCGCATCGGTGAGCGCGACGCTATGCCGGGTGCGCTCAAACAGTTTGGCGCCCAGTGCATCTTCCAGCGACTTGATCTGAAAGGTCAGTGTGGGTTGGCTGACGTAAAGTGCCTGCGATGCCTTCCCATAGTTCAGTAGTTCCGCAAGCGTCAGAAAAGACTGCAACTGCTTGAGACGGAAATCCATCGGTTGCCTCGCAAACCACGGCGACACATACGCCCATCAGCTGGGGGATTTGACACGAGCTTATATGGTGTTTATGCGGTGAAGCGACGTAACTCTAGCTAAAATCTTCATGCCGTTTTAACGCAGTGTCAACCCTAAAAGACCCATCGCCCTGTTGATTGCAAAAAAAATCCTATTACGAACGAAATTCTTTCAATTAGACATGCCAGACCAAAGACCTTAGGCTCACTTGCAGACGAGGCCGAAATGCCGGGCATTCCTCCTTGTTGAGAGTGCTCCGTACTTTTCAAATCCACACTGCATGTCGATCGTTCACTTCCTCGTTCCTGGTGTAGTCGGTACATAGCGTCCTTCGCACGGCGGCCCCATCAGCGGGCTCCAGCGACCCTCTTGCCCACGTCGGCATGTATTTCCAATTCCCAACGCCCAGCGGCTCGAACGCCAGCGCTGGTATGTGCAACACGAGTGGATACATGGAGTACCTGACTGATTTGAGCGAGGTTATGACGCTAGATGACGTTTCTCCGCAATCCCAGATTCCTCTCCGCCATATTATTCACACTCATCTCGACCTCAGCCTATTCCCAGCAAACGGGGATCGCCGGCAGGGTCACCGATCTTTCCGGCGCGGTACTCCCCGGCGCTGACGTCAAAGTAAATGCGGTGAGCGGTGCGTCTTTCTCCACCAAAACCAACTCGGCCGGCGCCTACGAGTTTCCCGCTCTCAGTGCGGGCGACTACGTGGTCACGATCAGCCAACCGGGGTTCACCACAGTAAAGCGAAGCGTCAGCATGCTGGTGGGGCAACTGGTGGAGGCGGACGTCGCCATGGGCGTGGCCAGCACCAGCCAGTCGGTGCTGGTCGAAGCGGCCGGTCCTGCTCTGGACACTACTTCGTCTCAGGTCGGTGGCAACATCACGCCGCAGGATGTCGCCACCATCCCCATCAACGGCCGAAACTATATGGAGCTCGCCACCCTGGTCCCTGGTATTCGGGTGAACGCCATCACCAACGACACCCCGCTGGGCAACGCGAACTCCGGCAAGTTTCAGATCGATCTTGACGGTCTGCAGGTAACGCAGGACACGGCGGATGCCAGCTTCGGCCAACCGCGCTTTAGCCCCGATGCCATCTCTCAGTTTGAGATCATCACCAATCGCTTCGATGCGACCGTCGGCCGTTCTTCGGGGGTTTACACCAACGTGCAGACCAAGTCGGGGACCAATCAAATACATGGATCCGCGTTCGGGTATTTCCGCAACGATGCGTTCAACGCCGCCGATCCCATTGCGCACACCGTGTTGCCCCTCTCGGATCAACAATATGGCGGCACCTTCGGCGGGCCGATTCGCAAAGACAAATTATGGTATTTCGCCTCGTACGAGGGCGAGCACCAGGGGAGCAACATCAACACCACCTCGCTCCTGCCGGGTAGCAGCCTGATCCAGTTTCCCCAGACCATCAGCACTAAAGAATATCTGGGGCGGGGCGACTACCAGATCAACAGCAACAACCATATTTTTCTACGAGGCAATGGCTTTACCTTTGACAACGATCATGTGCTCACCAGCGGGAGCACCGATCCCAGCGCCGCTTACCTGGCAACGCGAATGTATTACAGCATCATGGGCGACTGGAACAAAGTCGTGAACGCCAAGATCGTGAACGATGTCCATGCCGGCTTTAGCCATTTCGAGTGGCAGAATCTGCCCATGTATCCCACCATCCAGCTTAGTTTCGGCAGCGTCACCGTGGGCGGTCCTTACAATTACCCTCAGATCTTCTACCAGGATGTACAGCAGTACCGCGATGACCTGTATTACCTCGCCGGCAAACATGCTTTCAAGATGGGCGCCGAATACATGTACACCAAGCACAGCGGATTCTTCCAGCAGAATGTTCGCGGAACCGCCAGCGCCTGCTCGGGTGTGACGACCGCCGCTGAGGTTGCCGAGTTGTTTCCCAACGGCACCACCGATCCCTCCACCTGGAATTACAACAGCGGTAGTTACAACCTCAACTCGGTCTGCTCGTTGGGCACGTTTACGCTGGGCTCGGGCAACTTCAACGTCAACATTCCGCGCAACCAGATTGGGTTCTGGATCCAGGATGACTGGAAAATCATTAAGCGGCTGACGCTGAACCTGGGTTTGCGCTATGACAACGACCTGGGTGTCTTCGATTCGGGCCTGAAACTCACCAACGGCTTGTTAACCCCGAAGGGCAACGACAACCATCAATGGGCGCCGCGCCTGGGGTTCGCGTATGATCCGACCGGCTCCGGCAAAACCGTGGTGCGCGGAGGAGCCGGCTTGTATTTTGCGGACATCGCCGCCAACCAGGTGATCGACGAGCAGATTTTCAACGGGGTCACATCGGTCCAGGACTCGGTCACCGGTTCCTCCGCCAGCCCGCTCAACCTGCAAAATCCCTTTCCCAATTCGACCATCGTACCCCGCCAGGCGGTGCAGCCGTTAGGACCCGATGTGTCGACCCCTTATGCACTGCAGCTTTCTGCGGGCGTCCAGCGCCAGTTTCCCATGCACGTCGACTTTACGGCGGACTATGTCCACACCCGGGTTTATCATGACTGGATTCGCCTCAATTCAAACCTGCTCGCCAATCCAGGAAATCCCGAGTTCAACCTAAGTCCCAGCACCAAGTACGTCCCAGGTACGCAGGTGATCTGCCCCATCGGCGGAGTGACCCCCGACGCCACCCAGGGCAGTTTCAACGTGTGCGCCCAGGCCTTTACCAATATCAACCAGTTCTTTACTCCCAATGCTGCGGGATCCATCTACGATGCTCTCCAAATGGGCGTTCACCAGAGGCTGTTGCATGGGGCTTCCAGTGCAGTTGCCTACACCTACTCGCGCTACAAGGATTCGACAGAATCGCCCTTCTACTACCCCAACAAGCCCTTCGTGAACGGCATCCACGACGAATGGGCCAACGCCCAGGATGATCAGCGCCACACGCTGACCATCAACGGGGATTATCAATGGCGCTACGGCTTGTCACTCTCCGGCCTCTATCATTTTGGATCCGGCAATGCCTTTCCCACCTACTTAGGCACCACCCAGCCCACTGGGTATGCGCCCAGTTACAACCGGACGTTTGCTTCGCAACCGGTTCCATACCAGGCCAGCTACGGAACCGCTACCTGCCCCAAAGCTACCGGGACTGCCGCCTGCACCTATGTCTACAACCAGGCCGCCCACAATTATCTCGATAACACCACGGGCTACTACCTTACCGACCGTGATGCTCTCTACGGAAGAAACATCCATCGTGTGGATAGCCGTCTGCAGGAAGCACACAAGATCACGGAGCGCTTCCGCGTGGTGGTAGCGGTGGAAGCATTCAATCTCTTCAACCACTCCAACTTCGGCAACTACAATGGAATCGTAACCTCGCCCACTTATGGAGCGCCCCTGGCAACGACAGCGGCAGCCACAGGAATTCCGGTTGAGTTTCGCTCCCGTTCGTTGCAGTTCGTCGGGCGCTTCGAGTTTTAGAAGGTGGCAATGCTCAGGCTGGTATCTCAGTGGTGTTTCAAGTCGCTGTCCATCCGCGCAGGGATCGCTTTCCTTCTATTGGCGTCTTTCCCAGCGATCGCTCAATCGAAATGGATTACCGTCCATGAAGGCACGGATTTCTCCGTTACCGTTTCCCCCAACCATCAGACCATCATCATGGACCTGCAGGGCCTGCTCTGGTCGCTGCCCATCAGCGGCGGTAAGGCCACGCAAATCACCGACGCCGTTACCGAAGCATCGCATCCGAGCTGGTCGCCAAAAGGGGACGTTGTCGCCTTTCAGTCCTATGCCGGCGGTACCTTCCACATCTGGACGATGAAGCCTGACGGCACCAACCTGCGTCAGATCACCACCGGTCACGGAGACGATCGCGAGCCCAGCTTCTCGCCTGACGGAACGAAGATAGCCTTCTCTTCCGACCGCGCATTCAAAGGCAGCTACGACATCTGGACATTCGATCTCGCCACCCATGCCCTCAGACAGTGGACGACCGGCGAAGCGGATGAATTCGAGCCCACCTGGGCTCCATCTGGTTCTGAGCTGGCGTTTGTCAGCGGTACTGGCATCGCGGGTAAAACCATCGAAGCGCTCAGCAGCGATGGCAAACAGCGGACCGTTGCAACCCTCGGCGGTCATGAAGGGCGGCTGGACTCGCCCTCGTATTCGCCGGACGGAAAATGTATCAGTTACATACAATTCAGCGGCTCGGGTCTATTCATGAACTCCGCCCACCTGATGATCTCAGGAGAGCAGGTCAGCAGAGAAGATGACGCCTTTCCTTTTCCGGCAGCATGGCTTTCTCCCAATGAACTGCTATACACCGCCAACGGCAAGCTGCTCAAAATAGATATAGAGACCAAGGCAGAGACACAGATTCCCTTCGAATCTGCAATCAAGAGCACTCGTCCTCAATACTCGCCCAAACGATATAGCTTTGACCCTGCGACGGAACACCAGGTCAAGGGCATCTACGCTCCAGCCCTCGCCCCCGACGGGAAGCATGTTGCCTTCATCGCGCTCAATCAGCTCTGGGTCATGGAGATCGGTAAAACCCCGCACGCAATCACCCACGACGCCTTTTATAAGCAGGGACCGCAATGGTCGCCGGACGGAAAGTCCCTCGCCTACGTTTCCGACAAAAACGGCGTCGAGAACATCTACGTAGTCGATGTTGCTACGGGAAGTGAGAATCAAGTAGCGCCCTCCACGGATTCGGCACAAATCCTGCCCTCCTGGTCGCCAGATGGCACGCGCCTCGCCTTTCAAGACAACACCGAGGCCACGCGGATTATCGATCTCGCCACGGGCAAGGTGACTCCCCTGGCGCCTGCGACCTATTTTCCCGGCAGGCCCGCCTGGTCGCCCGATGGCAAGACAATCGCCATGGCCGCCGTCAAGCCATATACAAAACGCTACCGCGAAGGCACCACGCAAATCCTCACCGTCGACGTCGCCACCCGGGCGCAGCACTATACCGAGCCAGCTCCCTTTGAGTCCGTCACCACGCGCGGAGAAGATGGGCCCGTCTACTCGCCGAATGGCAGGGAGATGGCCTTCATCATGGACGATCTACTTTACGTGATGCCCGTGGACGCCAACGGCCAGCCGAGCGGAAAAGCGACACCGCTGAACAACGAAACCAGCGACGCGCCCACCTGGAGTGCCGATGCGAAGCACCTGCTTTATCTCTCGGATGGCAAACTACGCCTGATCGCGCGCGACACGCAAAAGATCACTCCAGTTCCGGTCGACCTCACCTATCACGACGTGGCTCCGCACCAGCGAGTCCTGATTCATGCCGGCCGCTTCTGGAAAGGGCAGGGTCCTGAGGAGCAGAAAGATGTCGACATCCTCATCGTAGACAATCGAATCGAGCGTGTGACCCCACACAGCAACGTAGCGCCAGACTCATCGGTGAAGGTCGTCGATGCTTCACACGAAACCGTGATGCCCGGTTTATGGGAGAACCATGTTCATCCCAACTCCATCGGCTCCATTTACGACGGCGATCGCGACTCGAGGCTCTGGCTGGCTTACGGCGTGACCGAACTTCGCGATTTGGCTGACATGGCCTATCGAGCCAAAGAGCGGCAGGAAGGCTACGATTCGGGTGCGGAAATAGGACCGCGGCTTTTTCCCACGGGCGAAGCCATCGATGGGGAGCGCGTGTACTACAGCATGATGATCCCCACCACCAGCGAAGCCCAGCTCTACCGTGAGCTCAACCGTCTTAAAGCTCTGGACTTCGATCTGGTGAAGCTCTACGTTCGCCTGGCCTACGCCTGGCAAGTCAAGGCTGATCATTTCGCTCATGAGCAGATGGGCGTGGAAACCGCCTCCCACTACCTGTTGCCCGCAGTTTCTTTGGGCAATGATGGTATGAGCCACATCAGCGCGACCGCGCGCACCGGCTACGCCTACTCCCGTTCCTTTACTGGAGCCAGTTACGAGGATGTGCGCAAACTCCTCCTCGAATCCGGCATGTGGACCATCTCCACCACCTTCAGCCCCGCGCTCTACGCCGAAGACCCCGGCATGGCAAACGACCTGCGCCATTTGGTCGCGCCTCCCTGGGATCAGAAGCGGCTTTCGCTCGCCGTGGCTACGGTCACCAAAGAAGATCAACAGAACGCCCTGCGTCGTCTGGGAGATGAAGAAGAAAGCGTGTCCAGCGTTCTGCGTGGCGGCGGCACGATGCTCGCAGGGACTGACTCCCCGCTCGACATTCCAGCAACCTCGCTTCACCTGAACTTGCGCGCGCAAGTCAAGTTCGGCCTGAAACCCTGGCAAGCACTGGAAACCGCAACCTGGCTCCCAGCCAAGGCCTACGCTCTCGACAAAGACCTCGGTACCCTCGAACCCGGCAAGCTGGCTGACCTGATCATCGTCGACGGCGATCCTCTTACCGACATCAGCACCGCCGCGAACGTGCAATGCGTGATGAAAAACGGCGTGCTCCACTCTGTAGGCGAAATCATCGATCCCTTTGTTCCCGGCAACTCCATCGGCAAATCGATCTGCGGAACGCTATGATCCTCAACAAGGAGACAACACCATGGGCATAACCAGGCGTGAGTTGTTAATGCGCGTAGGACAGGCCGGCGGATACGCTGCCGCATTCACCATCATGCAGACGCTCGGCCTTCTGCCCATACCTCAAGCCGAGGCCGTCACCTGGAATTCTTCGCCGGTCGTTGGCAAGGGGATCAGGGTAGTGATCTTAGGCGGCGGCATCGCCGGGCTGGTCTCGGCCTACGAGATGGGTAAACTCGGCTACTCATGTACCGTGCTCGAAGCGCGTACGCGCCCGGGCGGCCGAAACTGGACTGTGCGCAACGGCACCACCATTGAATTTACCGACGGCACCAAGCAGACGGCTGCGTGGCAACCGGACAGCTACTTCAACGCCGGTCCCGCCAGGCTCCCCTCGACCCACCTCACTATGCTCGGCTACTGCAGGGAGTTGGGCGTCCCCCTGGAAGTGGAAGTGAATAGCTCACGCAGCGCTCTCATGGTGAACGATAAGGCCTTTGGTGGAAAAGCCATCCAACAGCGCGAAGCCATTAACGACACCCGCGGCCACGTCTCGGAGCTGCTCGCCAAGTGCATTCAGCAGAATGCGCTTAATCAGGAACTGAGCGCAGCGGACAAAGAGCGCATGCTGACCTTTCTGCGCACCTACGGAGACCTCAAGAGCGACTGCACCTACAAAGGCTCCGATCGCGCAGGTGCGCTGCGCTTGCCCGGCGCCGGCAACATAACCGAGGAAATAAAGCCGCCGCTCGATATGGACTCGTTACTCGACGCGAACTTCTGGGGCGGCATGATGTTTGAAGAGATGCTGGATATGCAAGCCACCATGATGCAGCCCGTAGGTGGCATGGACCGCATCCCTTACGCGTTTGCCGGCAAACTCGAAAACGTGATCCGCTTCGATTCCCAGGTCAAAGAAATCCGCAAGACCGCAAAAGGCGTTCGCATCAGCTACTCCCAGCACGGCGAACCCAAAATGATCGAAGCCGATTACTGCATCTGCGCCCTGCCGATCAGTATCCTCAAAACCATCCCCAATGACTTCTCGCCGCGCATAACCCAGGCCATCGCCGACACCGATTACGACCATGCTTACAAAGTGGCCTGGGAAGCCGATCGTTTCTGGGAGACCCGCTTCAACATCTACGGAGGCATCTCCTGGGTCTTTAGCGGACCGGTAGCCACCGTCTGGTATCCGAGTGCCAAGCTGTTTAGTGAGAAGGGCGTGGTTGTCTCCGGTTATGGAGTGGAAAACGGCAGCGATTTTGGCAAGCTGCCCGACATCCAGGCGAGGTTCGACGCTTCCCGGGCGGCCATCGAACGGCTTCACCCGGGGTACGGCAAGTCTCTCACTCAACCCATGTACATGAACTGGGGAAGAATTCCCTACAACCTGGGCTCCTGGGTGACCCGTGCCATCACCGACCCGGAAGACAAGAGCCCCGGATATTACGATGGCCCCTATAAGCAGTTCATTGAACCGGATGGTCCCATCTTCTTCGCCGGAGATCACTGCAGTCACATCATCGGCTGGCAGGAAGGTGCGGCGCTCTCCGCGCATCGTGCGCTCAAGCTGATTTGCGAAAAGGTGAGCGCAGATAAAGCGTGACTCGCGTCGCCCTGCTTGCAAGCCATAGCTGCCATTGGTTATCGTGATCGCAGCTGTGAAGGGGTCCGCTCATGTCTCTATCCCGCCGCGCATTCGTGGCATCGCTCACCGCCGCAGGCGCGATGATGCAATTCGGCAAAGCCGCGCAAGCCTTTGCCGGCAGCTGTCCGTTCAAACTTTCCGTCATCAACGATGAGCTGACGCCCGACTTCGGACGGGCCTGCGAAATCGCAAGCAAAGACTTCGGACTGCACTGGATCGAACTGCGCTCCATGTGGAATAAAAACGTCACCGACCTCGATGCCAAAGAAATCGCCGAATCGCAGCGTATTTTAGAAAAATACCAACTCCGCGTAACCGACATCGCCAGCCCGCTGTTCAAAGTCGACTGGCCCGGTGCCCCGCTCTCCAAGGAGAGTCCAAAACGCGACCAGTTCCACGCCGGCTTCGACTTCAAGCAACAGGATCAGTTGCTTGAGCACTGCATGGAGCTGTCAAAGCAATTCAAGACCGACCGCATCCGCTGCTTCGACTTCTGGCGGCTGGAGAACCAGGCGCCTTACCGCGCCGCGATCAACGACAAGCTGCGCGCCGCCGCTGAGACCTGTGCCAAAAGCAACCTGATCCTGCTGTTGGAAAACGAAATGTCCTGCAACACCGCTACGGGAGAAGAATCGGCCGCCGTCCTCAAAGCCATTCCCAACAAGAACTTCATGCTCAACTGGGATCCAGGCAACGCTGCAGCACTCGGCAGCACCCCCTATCCCGATGGTTATCGCGTACTACCCTTTGCCCGCATCGGCCACTGCCACGCCAAGGATGTAGTACGGCCGCCGGGCAAGAAATATGAGTGGGCGCCTGTGGGAGCAGGGGTCGTCGATTGGGTCGGCCAATTCCGAGCCTTCGCCAAAGATGGCTATCACTACGCCGTAAGCCTCGAGACCCACTGGCGTGGCGCAGGTACACCAGAAGCCTCCACGCCGGGTAAGCATGAAAGGCTTAAAGGAAACCCTAAGCAAAGCCGGCCTAAACTGCTGAAACTATTGCACTCGGGTCGTGAAGCCCAGGTTCACTCCGTCGCCGGTGGATTGCCAACTTCCTTCGCATAGAACATGTGCGAAATCCGCGGCGGCTCGTTCCCTCGCTGGAAGCTCCATACTCGTTCCAGGATCTGCCGGTCAGAAGCGGTGAACCGTTCCCTCTGGCGCAAATACTCAAGCCACGACTCGGTCACAAACGTTTCGTTCATGTGCCCGGGGTCCGCGGCATCCTGGTAAACGCCCCACCGAATCGCCCCGTCGCGCAAGCGCACATCCCTCAGCTGATGGATCGCTTTGGTGAAGGGAGCATAGTCGCGCGGGTCAATATGGTAGTCGACCGAAACCCGAACCGGCCCTTCGCTGTCCTCGCGTTCTGCGTTCAGGATGGGAACCGGCAGCGTGTGCCGATAAGGGCTCAAGTCGGGCTGCACCCCACGCAGCACGTGGAAACGAAGCGATAGAGGCAGAGTGACTGCCAACCCGGCGGACGCGCACAGCAGCGACTTCGAAGTAGAAACGTGCTCCGCGATAAAGCCCCATATCACGCCGCCCAGAGCCATGCCCCCGGCAAAGATCATCTGGTAAGCGCCCAGCGCCCGGGCCTGCACCCACGCCGGTACAGATATCTGCACCGCCAGGTTGAGCGTGGACATGGCGCTGGTCCACGCAAACCCGCCGGCGATCAGCATGGGAATAATGAACCAAAGGCTCTTGACCAGGCCCAGCACCGCCAGCGTAGCGACAAACACCCCACTGGAGATGGCGATGATGGCGTCCGCGTTCAGGCGCCTGCGCACCCTCGGCAGACTGGTAGCGCCAATCACCGCGCCCAGGCCCATGCTGCCATTCAGGATCCCGTACCCCAGCGCGCCCTGCCGCATATCGTTCCGCGCCACAACCGCCAATAAAGCCCAGACCGCGCTCACAAAGAGGGTAAAGATGAGCGTCCGCATGAAAGCCGCCTGCAGCATGGGCGCGTACCGGACGTAGCGAATCCCCGCCCGCACCGACCCCTGGATACGCTCCGACGGTAGCGCGCTCTTGAACGCAGGATTGCGGTGCCAGCGATACAACACCCAAATGACCCCAACAAACGAGAGGGAATTGAGCAGAAACACTGACGCCGCGCCAGTGGTGGCCAGGGTAAAGAGCGCCACCATCATGCCGCCCAGGGCAGGCCCCAGGGCGCGGGCCAGGTTGAACCCCGCCGAGTTGAGTGACACGGCATCCGGCAACTGCGCCCGCGGAATCACCTCCGGCACAATCGCCTGCCATGCCGGGCTGTTCATCGCCGCACCAATATTCAGCAGGAAGGTGAGGATCAGCAGAATCCACGGCGAAATCACGTCAAAGAAAGTGAGCACGCTGAGGATGGCGACTGCCGTCAGCATCCACCCCTGCCAGAAAATCAGCAGCCGCCGGCGATCGAAAATATCTGCGGTCGCCCCGGCCAGCAAGCCCAGAATCACCACCGGAAGGCTGGCTGCCGTCTGCATCAGGGCAATGAGCAGGGGCGAGGTGGTGAGCACCGTCATCAGCCACGTGCCCGCCGTGTCCTGCATCCATCCGCCCAGGTTCGAAACGATAGACGCCAGCCACAAATCGCGGAAAAGCGGCACGCCAAGCGGTTCGAACCCGTGAAGCTTGGGCGGGGTCTCTATTTGGTCTGTATTCAAGGTGGTCATGGGGCGGGGAGGCGGAACGTCCCTGCTTTGCATTATCCCAGAGTGTTATAGAACCCCAGCCCGAATGTGCCGATCAACGCAACACTGATTCTTGAAAAAAGACTCGGGAGACTTTCCCCGAATCTTTCGGTCTCAGACACCAAGCGCCAGCGGAGGCAAAATGACCGGCACTACCCTGCAGCACGTAGCATGGAAGACCATTGCCGCTGTCGTGCTGACCTCCATCCCCTTGGCCGAGCGAATGTTGCTCTACAACGTAGCCTTGATCGGCCAGTGACCCTGCTCCCCGTCCGACCCTCACCAAGTCGCTTCATTAGACACTCAACTCTGTCCGACCCCCGATAAGCCGGGTGCCCCATATCTCGCTCGTTTTTCGCGAGATGTGGGATACCACCGCTCCAAACCCCAAACCGTACCCCAAAAACAAACCCTGAGGAAACAGGACGGGTGCCCCACGTTCGCACCAGCGTACTTCGGATTTCCTGTAGAGCTTGCCGGCGCTGGCGAACTTCATGCGGCTTTCCTTGATGAAAGCCGCACAATCGTGTTCGGTGGCGCCCCGTCATGAAATTCGGATACGTAGCCGAAATCGACGGGGCGAAGCCCCTCCACAGCCTTTGCAAGGAGTATTCTGAACCAGAAGTGAGCCGCTTCCCTCAATGCGTTCAGCAACGCGAAGTTCTTCCGACAGCCATAGTGGTGCTCCTGCTCGCTCTCCTAGTGAGCCAGGCCGCGTCCGTCGTCTGCACCGCGCAGTGTCTCCAACATCAACGACACACCGCAACTGCCCATTGCCACGCGATGCAACCTTCAACCAACAACGGCATACAGCGCAAACCTGCGCCCCCTGCGCGCACCTCTGTGTCACCGATCTACTGGCAAACAACCAGCAAAAAAGGTCTTAGCTCCAGCCAACGGCTCGATGCAATGCGAGCCCATCCTGCTTCCAGTCCTGACCACAACTCCCCGAACTCCCACCTGCTCCAGCCTCCGAAGTACCATAGGCGACCCGCCCCTCATCACTCCTCTGCGCCTCTAGCCCCACCCTCCTTGCCCACACGAGGGGAGATCTGCGTCCAGCCGATCCCACTCCGTCACTCTCCGTTCATCCATACACGAGGAGTTCTCATGAGTACCCGACGCACCTTCCTGGGCCGCGCCCTGGGCGCCTGCTCCGCTCTGTTCGCCGCGCGCACCCTATCCGCCCAAACCATGCAAATGCAAATGCCCATGCCCCCGGCGGCACCTGCTCCGAGCAAGCCCAGCAAGCAATCCGCCACGCCACGCCGCTCCCTCAAAACAACAAACCCCCGTAGTAACCACCGATGTTGGCGATCTCGCCTACACCATGGACGGCAACACCAAGGTCTACCATCTGGTCGCCGAAGTCCTCCGCCAAAAAATCCATCCGGACAAAACCATCGACGTCTGGGGATTCAACGGCACCGCTCCCGGCCCGACCATCCAGGTCAACCAGGGCGATCACGTCCGCGTGATCTTCGACAACCACTTACCTGAGCCAAGCTCCATCCATTGGCATGGCTTCGAAGACATGATCGGCAACGACGGCATGCCCGGCATCAGCCAGGAGCCGGTGCGCCCGGGCGGCCGCTTCATCTACGAATTCGACATTCACCAGGCCGGCACCTACTTCTACCACTCCCACATGGCCATGCAGGAAATGGCCGGCATGCTCGGCGGCTTCATCATGCATCCCCGCACGCCGTATCACCCGCGCTGCGACAAGGACTTCCTGCTCCACCTGCAGGAGTACGCCATCCTGCCCAACAACACCGTGCCCAACACCATGAACATGGAATACAACTGGCTTCTGCTCAACGGCAAGGCGGGTCCAGCATCCACGCCGCTGATCGTTCGCCAGGGCGACCGCGTCCGCATTCGCTTTGTGAACATGGGAATGGATCACCACCCCCTGCATATCCATGGATACACCTTCCAGGTCACCGGCACCGAGGGAGGCCGTATTCCGGAAACCGCCTGGTGGCCCGGAACTACCGTACTGGTAGGCGTAGCCCAGGCGCGCGACATAGAAATCACCGCCGACCGCATCGGCGACTGGATGCTGCATTGCCACCTGCCGCACCACATGATGAATCAGATGTCCTCTAACGTAGGCACCATGACCCGCCGCCCCGGTCAGCCCGCCGGGGTGGATATGAACACCGGCATGGGCATGCTGCAAGGCACGCCCGGCGCGCCCACCGGCGACGACTATGGAACCAGCCTCGGCCGCGGCATGGGTTTCGGAAGCACCGCGGATATGGCCACCGCCAACGGACCGCTGTCGCAGCACCACGAAATGCATTCCATGGCGGGAATGGCCAACATGGCCGTCGACGTCACTGCCAACGCAAACTCAGTCCCGGGTTTTCCCCAGGACGCCTACATGGAAGGGCCCGCCATGGCCATGGACCAGATGGTCGACAAGCCGGAGAACTACGGCCTTCGTCCTGGCTGGAGTGGCTACATGATGGGCATGATGACCTTCCTGCGCGTGCTGCCGCCTGATAAATACGACGAAGTGGTGGCCCGCATGCAGCAGGCGCAAAGGCCCAACGATCCTTACGCATCGTTATTGCAGAGCATTTCCTAACCCGGAGAAGACGATGTACAAGAGATTCGCGCCCGTACTATGGCTCTGCGCCGCCTCGCTTTTCGCCCAGAATGGGCCAGCAACCAGACATGCGCATGCCCGAAATGCAAATGGAAAAACCGTCTGCATCTGTGCCCAAACTGCTCGAAGGTGTAGCCTCGCGCCCGCCCCTCAAGCTCGAAGATTTCCTGAACCTGGCGGACAAAAACAACCCGACCTTGCAGCAGGCCGAGGCCATCATCCGCCGCTCCGAGGCCGAGGCAAAACAGGCCGCGCTCTACCCCAATCCCTCGGTCGGCTATGAAGGCGACCAGATTCGCGGCGGCTCCTACGGGGGCGGGGAACAGGGCGGCTTTGTTGCGCAAACCATCGTGCTCGGCGGCAAGCTTGGACTGCGCCGCAACATCTACGAGCAGCAGAAGCAGGCGGATCAAATCGCAGCCGAAGCCCAGCTGCCCGCGTGCACAACGACGTAGCCCAGCAGTTTTACGACACCCTGAGCGCCCAGCAAATGGTGGTGGTGCGCGGCCGCCTTCTGGGCTTGGCGACCGATGCCGTCGAAACCGCGCACCAGTTGGCCAATGTAGGCCAGGCGGATGCACCCGACGTGCTGCAGGCCGAGGTCGAGTCGGAGCAGGCTGCCATCGACTACACCACAGCCCAGCGCATGTTCCTGCAAAAGATTCAAGTCATTGGCCGCGCTGGCCGGCAGCCCTGCAACCGAAATTGCTCCCCTGGATGCGGACCTCGACCGCGCCGCCTGACATAGATCCGGTCAAAGATAGTAGACACGATGGTCCAACAGTCGCCCTCCGTAAAGCAGGCGCAACAGCAAGCCGCCGTAGCCGAAGCCAGATGGAAAGACGCCCGGCGCGAAGTCGTGCCCGACCTGCAACTGCGTGCCGGCGAGCAACAAAACCTCGAAGCCCTTCCAGAAGCCCCCGGCAAAAAAACCGGGGCACAGAGTTTTGCCAGCGTCGGCATCGAACTGCCGCTGTGGAACCGCAACCAGGGCAACAAGCAGGCTGCGGAAGCAGAACTCAGCGAGGCCCGGCAGGAGATCACCCGCACCCAACTATCGCTGCGCCAACGGGCCGAGACCCTCGCTCAAAACTATCTTTCCGCTAAGGAGGAAGCTGATCGCTACCGCACCGCCCTGCTGCCGCGCGCCCGCCGGGCCTACGAGCTTTACCTGGACAAATACCGCAACATGGCACAGGCCTACCCGCAGGTCATCGTGTCGCAGCGCACCTTGTTCGAGCTGGAAGTGCGTTACATCGACTCTCTCGATCGCATCTGGCAGAATGCAATTGCGCTCCAGAATTTCACCCTGCAAGGCGGCCTCGAAAAGCCTCCGGCACAGCCAAGATGAAAGGAAGATGAATTGAACCCGCCCAGCGACGAGAATATGAAACTGTGGTTGATACGTCACGGAGAGACCGAGTGGAGCCTCTCCGGCGCCCACACCAGCAGAACCGACATCCCGCTGACCGAGCGAGGAAAGCAGCGCGCCGAAAGAATTCACGACTACCTCGCCCAGCGGAAATTCAGCCTGGTGCTGACCAGCCCGCTGCAGCGTGCGCGGGAAACCTGCCGCATCGCAGGCTACTCGGATGTGGCGAAGATCGATGAGAATCTGCGCGAGTGGGACTACGGTATCTTCGAAGGCCGCACCACCGCCGACATTCGAAAAGACCAGCCCAACTGGTCTATCTGGGACTCTCCTGTGCCCGAAGGCGAACCTGTGGAGCATGTCGCCGCCCGAGCCCAGAAGGTGATCGACCGCGCCCTGCAGGCCGGCGGCGATGTTGCGTTATTTGCTCACGCCCACATCCTGAGAATCCTCGCCGCTACCTGGTTAGGTCTCGAGCCGCGCGGGGGCCGCTTGTTTGCCCTGGGAACAGGCTCCGTAAGTACCCTGGGTTTCGAGCGGGAAACCAGGGTGATCTCCACCTGGAACCGGTCATTAGAGGCAGTAAGGATTCAGAACGCAAGCCGGGCCAGCACCACCCCAAGCCACACCGCGAGCAAGCCGAGCAAAACGCTAAGCGACACGTAGAGGGCTGCGATGAGGAAATCGCCCGTCTGCAAATGGACGAAGGTCTCCCATTCAAACGTGGAGAACGTGCTATAAGCGCCCACAAAGCCGATCGGGATAAGAAATCGCCACGCTTGGATTGACCTCTGTGCGCTGCCCGACTGCGGACAGAAAGAAGCCGATGATCAGGCAAGCCGTGAGGTTGATCACGAACGTGCCGTAAGGGAATCGAGTGCCCATCCGGTTGACGATCGTGGACCCCACCAGATACCGGGTCACGGACCCCAGAGCACCCCCGATTGCGATAAGAAGGTATTTCTGCAACTTCACCTCCAAAGGCAACTGCCCGCAAGCAAAATTTTCGACAGGAAACGAGGTCGCCGGACATGACTCCGCGACGGCCTTCCCGTCAGGAGTCATCATCTGTCGAGCCTAAGAGGCAGAACAGCGGTTGCAAGCGATTCTCATCAAACCGCTCAGGGCGAACTCCTTCACCCCCACCAGTTAGATAAATGGCCCCGCCCCCCTTGTCAAGGACAGCTCCTAGCCAACGCGATGCCCCGGGGGCCCCATTCAAGCCCGCTTTTGGCTTAAGTGGGCAAATACGCCCACACCCAAAGAGAACCCCTTGATCGGGTGCCTTGCCAACCCCCACCCATTCGTTGATCATTTGAGACGCCACCCAAACCATGCGACTCGACTCCCACCAGCACTTCTGGCGCTACAGTCCCACCGAGCACACCTGGATGACCAACCAGATGCAACCTCTCAAGCAAGACTTTCTCCCCCACGACCTGAAGCCCTTGCTGGACAGCATTCAATTCGATGGCTGCGTCGCCGTACAAGCCCGGCAAAGCCTTGAGGAAACCCGCTGGCTCCTGGAACTCGCTGAACAGTACTCATTCATCAAAGGTGTCGTAGGCTGGGTCGATCTACGCTCTGACCGGCTCACCGAGCAATTGCAAAGATTCGCCCAGCATCCCAAGCTGGTCGGCGTCCGCCACGTAGTCCACGATGAGCCCGACGATCACTTCATGCTGCGGCCGGACTTCCGCCGCGGCATCGCCCAGCTGCTCGACTTCAATCTGACTTACGATCTTTTACTCTTCCCCAAACACCTCAAACCAGCCTGTCAACTAGTGAAAGAATTCCCTCAGCAAGCCTTTGTCCTCGATCACATCGCGAAGCCAAAAATGGCAGAGCGACTGCTCTCCCCATGGAAAGAAGACCTTTACGAACTAGCCGCATTCCCCAACGTCTACTGCAAACTTTCCGGAATGGTGACGGAGACGAATTGGAAACAATGGCAACCGGTCGACTTTCACCCCTACCTCGACGTAGTCCTAAAAGCCTTCGGCCCGGACCGCCTGATGATTGGCTCCGACTGGCCCGTCTGCACCCTGTCGGGGGACTACAAATCCGTAATGAACATCGTGACAAATTACCTCCCAGAAGAAGCAATCCTGGGAGATAACTGCGCCCGCTTCTACCAGATCCCTAAAGAGGAAAAGCCATGAAAGCCGCCGTCCTCCATGGTGCCCGAGATATCCGCATCGAGCCCTATCGTCAACCCGAACTACTGCCTGGCATGGTGCTGTTGCGTCCCACCCGCGTGGGTATCTGCGGCACTGACCTGCATTACTACGAGCACGGATACAACGCCAGCTTTGTGCCCGACCGCCCCTTCATTCTTGGCCACGAACTCACCGCCGAAGTAGCCGCGGTCGCGCCGGGAGTCGACAGCGTCAAGGTGGGCCAGCGCGTGACTGTAAATCCAGCCCGCGCCTGCGGCTTTTGCGCCTACTGCAAAGGCGGCCAGATCAATCTCTGCCGCAAGACCATCATGCTGGGCAGCGCCAGCACCACCCCGCCCACCGATGGAGCGCTCGCAGAATTCGTCACCGTGCGCGCCGATCAATGTCATCTGCTGCCTGACAGCATGGATGACGGCATCGGCGCCATGATGGAGCCGCTCTCGGTTGCCTTGCACGCCGTCAAACGAGCCGGAACCGTCTCGGGGAAGCGTGTGCTCGTGACTGGTGGAGGAACGATCGGGCTCCTCACCGCCATGACCGCGCGCGCCTTCGGTGCGGTGCCGGTCGCGGTCAGCGATCTTGTCGCCGTACGACGCAAAAAAGCGATCGAATTGGGCGTGGATGTGGCTCTCGACCCCACTGCTCACGACTTGCACCACCAGGTAAAAGAGCTGACCGGTCTGGGCTTCGACACGGTCTTTGAGGCATCAGGAGCGCCGGCGGCCCTCCGTGCAGCCTTTGACCTCGTGCGCCCCGGAGGCACCATCGTGCAAATCGGCACCGTAGGCACCGCGGATATTCCCATACCCGTGAACCAGCTCATGGTGCGCGAAATCAACTTTCGCGGATCGATGCGCTACGGTGACACCTTCGATGAAGCCATTCGCTTAGTAGCTGCCGGACGCATTGACGTCAGCTCTTTGATCAACAACGTCTTTGCTCTTGAGGATTCAGTGAAAGCCCTGCACCTGGCCGCAGACAAATCGGCGGCGCTGAAAGTGCAGATCCAGCCCTAGCGCATGGCCATCGCTCCGCTCGACGCCATCGTGATCGCTGTGTATCTGGTGGGCATCACCGCCTTTGGAATCAAAGTCGGCTATCGCCGCAATGCGTCCTCCGAGCAATATTTTCTGGCCAACAAATCGCTCGGCTGGTTCACCGTGGGCGCGGCCGTCTTCACGTCGAATATCTCCACCATCCACCTGGTCGGCTACGCGGCGGGCGGTGCGAGAGACGGTCTGGTCATCGGCAACTTCGAGTGGATGGCCTGTTTCATCCTCATCCTTTTGGCGCTGATGTTTGCTCCGTTCTATATCAACTCCGGCGTAGCCACCCTGCCGGAGTTCATGGAGCGCCGCTACTGCCCGGCAGCCCGTACCTTCCTGGCAGTGATCGGCATCCTCGGCGCGCTGCTCATCCACATCGGCATCAGTTTATTTGCCGCCGCCAAGGTTTTCGAGACTCTGCTCGGCGTACCCATGTTTGCCACCATCCTTGTACTCTCGCTGTTCACTGTCGCCTACGCAGCCTTGGGTGGGCTGAAGGCTGTGGTGATGACGGAGAGTATCCAGGTGGTGCTGCTACTCGGTGGCGCGACCCTCATCACCATCATGGGAGTGCTCGCATTGCCGGGGGTGGGCGTGCACGATCTCACGACGCTGCGCCGGGCCGTCGCTCCCGGACAACTGCACATGCTGCAGCCGGTCATCGATGGCAAAGGACACCTCAACGAATTCTCCTGGCTGGCGGTTCTCCTTGGCTATCCCATCCTGGGCATCTGGTACTGGTGTGCGGATCAAACCCACGTACAAAGGGTCCTCGGAGCCCGCACGTTGAAGGACGGACAGAACGGCGCGCTGTTTGCGGGCTTCCTCAAACTCCTACCCGTCTTTCTGATGGTGTTCCCCGGAGTCATCGGGTATGTGCTTTGGCAGAAAGGCGCAATCCACCTGGCTGATGTGCCCGGCACCGGCCGTCCGGACTACAACACCATGCTGCCGCAGCTGATTCAATATCTCATCCCGGTCGGCGTGCGCGGCTTGATCGCTGCCAGCCTGGCCGCCGCGCTCATGAGTTGTATGGCCGCGGCCCTCAATAGCTGCGCCACCTTGATCTCCATCGATGTGGTCAAGCGACTCCGCCCGCAGGAGACCGATGCCCAGGTAGTGAGAGTGGGCCGCATCACCACTGGCCTGATCATGGTGCTGGCGATGTTGTGGTCTACCCAGGGCGACCAGTTCGGAACCATCTTCGAAGCCGTAAACAAGATCCCCATGACCTTTGCGCCGGCGGTGACCACGGTCTTCGTGTTCGGCGTCCTGTGGAAGCGAGGAACCAGGCAGGCCGCCATGGCGACTCTCTATATCGGCTCCCTCATAGGGGTCATCTATTTCCTGGTGGATTTGCCCAGCACCGGCAAATGGTTTTTGCCTGCGGATCGCCTCACCGATTTCGGTGGATTTGTAACCGACCCTGTACAAGGACTGGGCATTCCATTCATGCTAGCCGGCCCCATCATCGCCGTAGCCTGCGTACTTATCTATGTCCTGACCAGCCTGCTTACGCCCGCCATGGATCAGGCCGAAGTATCAAAAGTCTGTTGGGATCACCCCCTGGCCTTTCTCAAAGGCCCTATCCAAGCCGCAAGTGATCCACGCATCATCTCCCTGCTACTGCTAGCAACAGTAGGAATCTCCTACTACCTCCTGAGGTAGCTACCCACCCGCGCTGGACACACGAAGGGTGCCCCAGGTCTCGCTTCTGAGACCTGGGATCCTCCTAGTAGAGGCCGGTGTCGACCCAGAATGTAACCACAGGTCGAAACCAAAACATGACACATCCGTGACAACTCCCATTCCCCACCAAGATATTCTGACTCCTGAAATGCAATGCCGGCCAAACGAGACAACCCGACAATCCCCGCCTGGACCCACGACCCACTCGACTCCTCCTCCCCGCCCGAGGTAGAACCCGCCTATTTCGACTCCGCATTAAACGCCTGGGTGCTGAGCAAGCATGCCGACATCCTTGCCGCGTTTCGCACCTCGACTCTCGCTCCCACCCAAGACAACAACGACGATCTTCGCGCGACAATTCGCACGGAAACCCTGGAGGCTCTGTCACCACAGCAACTACGAGTATGGCGAGAAAAGTTAACCCCGGAAGCCGGCCGACTCGCCAACACCTTAGCCCTCGTCGAACCCGTGGACTTGATGGATGCGTACGCGCGCCCGCTCTGTCTCTCTTTCGCCGCAATGGTGACCGGAATTTCCCAGGAACACAGCACCCATCTGAATGAGCCAGCCCAACGTGTCTCAGCCGCCGCTGCTGAACCGTACGACCCCGCACTGCGTGCCGCCGCGAAGACCGCGAACGCAGAGCTGCGAACCTGCTTTCACGCCGGCCCCGAAACCCTGCGCGACGCCGGCTTCGTAGCCCTCTCGCAAACCCTACCCTGTTTATTGGGAAATATCTGGTTTGCCTTACTGCAACATCCGCATCAATGGACCCTGTTGCGACAACAACCCGCACTGACGGACCAAGCCATCGACGAGCTCTTGCGATACGCCGGCCTGGCCCGCACTCTCACCAGAACCGCAACTGCGGACTTCCATCTAAACGGCTCCTCAATTCAAAGAGGCGACAAAATCATTCTCAGGGTCATCGCCGGAAACCGCGACCCCGAGCGCTTCTGCCATCCGCATCAAGTCGATGTAACGCGACCCGACCCAAGCCACTTCACACTCGGCGCAGGCAACCACGCCTGCGTAGCCGCCGGCCTGATTCGCATGGCGGCCACGTCGCTTACTCGTCCCTTGCTCCAACGCTTCGCGACACCCACCCAGGCACGCCCCGTCGACTGGCAAGGAGGAACTGGCTTTCGCTACCCCAGATCCCTATGGGTCTGTCTGCATTCGAACAAAGCCGAAGGCCTTCCCTAGTGAGGTTGGCGGTTCCTAGGTGGGTGATTCAAACTCCCACACGGTCGTTGGTTCTGGACGGGTTCCCCTTCCTCGCAGTTTGCTTTGTCAGGTATTTGCCGGGGTGCAAACGCAGTTTCCGTGTGGCGCGGAAGAAGGTCATCTTGATCGACCCTTCCGACGCATGAAGAATCTCGCTCACGTTCTCGAGCCCTCCATCAACATCTGTAAATCGGCCAGTCTGGTTTTATTCGCGCCGTCTGAAAAATAGGGAGGAATAAAATCAGCACCCGCAAGTTCTGCAAAGTGTGACTTTGCCAAAGGAGAAAATGATGACGAAGTGCAGAAGAACAGCCGGCCAAATTCTTTCTTTAGCCGCTCTTACGACGATGGCGGTGATCACTCTTCAGGCAGCCGCGCCGGCAAAAGTCGAGATTGGGATCGACAACTTCACCTTCTCTCCGGCGGTCATCACTGTGAAGCCAGGAACGCAGATCAAGTGGGCCAACCGGGACGACATCCCTCATACCGTGGTCAGCGACACCAAATCCTTCAAATCAAAAGTGCTCGCCACCGGAGAAAAATTCACCTACACCGCCACCAAACCCGGCGTCTATTCCTACGCCTGTTCCATCCACCCCAACATGACTGGCAAGGTAGTCGTACAGTAGCAGTAGCAACCGAGTCCAAAGAGCCTGCCCTGAGCCTGTTGAACGGGGACGACTGAAAATTGTCCAGGTTCAGGTAGCGGCCTATTTTCAGTCGCCCCTATGGGACGCTCACGACACCCCTCAATCCGCGTCAACACCGATCCACAATAAGACCGTTGCTTTCGAACGCCATCGAACCAATACCCCGGACGGCTTCTTCCGGAATACCAAAGGGAATCACAATCCGGAACAACGCGCCCGTCCCCACTGTTTCGTCAAGCTGAATTTCCCCGCCATGATCCTCAATAATCTTCTTCGCAATCGCCAGCCCCAGCCCGCTGCCTTCAGCTTTTCCAAAGCTCACGAAGGGCTCAAAAGCAGAATCCCGAATCATCGACGAAACTCCGGGGCCGTTATCCCAAACCTCAATCTGCAAACGCTCGCGACTCCCGATGGTGCGAATGACCACCCGTCCCGAGTCCGGAGAAACCGCCTCACAGGCATTCATCATGAGATTCACGACCACTCGTTCCAGACGGTTGGCGTCAAACCACCCCACCTCGACCCCTTCATGATGATGGGTGATCGTAATCCGTTGGAAGTCCTGCCGCACACTCGTCATCCGCATCACCCGATCGACCGTGTCAACGATGCTTTGTGCTCCGCGGCGGAGCGCGTCACGGCCTGTGGAGCACTCCAACAACGACGCGACCAGCTCATTCATCCGTTCGATGGCCGAACGAATCTCCTCGTAAACTTCGTTCCGCTCCCTCTCGCTGACGTCAGATCGTGTGAGAAACTCCGCATTCGCAAGAATCGCCGTCAACGGATGCCGGAGATCATGAGAGATGAGGGCAACCATACCGCTTAGCGTGGAAAGCGGCTTTATCATCTCAGGCATTCCCACCTGCGATGGGTTCCGAAAGGTACTTCCGCACCGTCTTCCGCGCTCTCGCCAGCCGCGACATCACGGTTCCCATCGGAATTGACAGAATATCCGCAATTTCCCGGTAGGATGCCTGCTCCACGTCGCTCAGCAGAAGCACTTCGCGAAAGATAGCCGGCAATTGCTCGATGGCGCCCTGCACGGCATCGGCGTCGCGACGCCCAATCAGCAAAGACTCGGGTGTAGCGGAAACCACGAACGATTCCTCCTCGCCCTCCATAGCCTGCGTCATGCGCCATTCGAGCTTAGATCGGGAACCCAGAAACGTATTCTTCAGGATTTGAAACATCCATGCCCGGAAATTGCTCCCCGCCTCAAAAGAAGCGAAACTACGCAACGCCTTCAGGTACGTCTCTTGCACCAGGTCCTCGGCGTCGTTCGCATCCCGCGCCAGCCAACGCGCAAAATTGTAAAGAGAATGAAACAAAGGAAGGGCTAGCTGTTCGAACTGGGCCAATACTCCCTGTTCATGAAGGGAAGAAGGTTGACATCGGACCATCTCTGACGGGCTGAATCCAGAACTCTTCATTTACCTGCTCCCCAGGTCGCATTTGCAACCTAACCCTGCACCAGCAGACAACCCGTCTTCCATTTACCCCCGCTCTTCTTTTCATTGCCTGCCAAATCTTTCGGGAATAAGAGGTTAGCAGCGCGTATATCCTGATCCCTTAAAGACGGGAGGTTCGAATTCCGCCAGAAATGCTAGACTCCCAGCGATGGAACCGCGCCGGCAAGCGTCAGTCGTACGATTTGGAACCTATGAAGTTTCGTTCCAGTCGGGCGAAGTGCGCAAAGCGGGGGTGAAGATCCGCGTCCAGCAACAACCGCTCAAACTCCTGGAAGTGCTGCTCGAACGTCCAGGGGAGGTCATTACCCGCGAAGAACTGCGGAATCGGGTCTGGCCCAACGACAGCTTCGGTGACTTCGACCAGGCCGTCAATATCGCCATCGCCAAACTCCGGAGCGCGCTCGGGGACTCGGCCGATAATCCGCGATACATCGAGACGGTTCCCAAGCGCGGCTATCGTTTCATAGCGGACGTCTCGTTTGTCGAAGCCGACGGTCGCATCCGAAGGCCAGACTCTGTCTTCGCGGACTCAGCCGAAACCCAGACGCAGGACTTGGCAACAACAGTCGTCCCACAACCGCCAAGAAGACGGACCTCGATCCTCCTCCTGGCCCTGGCCGGCGTCGCGATTTTGGCGACCCTCACTTTCTGGTTGGTTCGTTCCCGTAACCATGCCCATGCCATCCGTTCTCTGGCCGTGCTTCCGTTAGAGAATCTCTCTGGCGATGCTTCGCAAAATTATTTCTCCGATGGAATGACGGATGAGTTGATCACCAACCTGGCCCAGATCAGCGCACTACGCGTCATCTCCCGCACCTCGGTCATGGTCTATCAGGGAGCGCGCAAACCGTTGCCTCAAATTGCTCGCGAACTGAACGTGGACGCCGTGGTGGAAGGCACCGTGGTTCGCGCCGGTAATCGGGTCCGCATCACCGCGCAGTTGATCGATGCCGCTACCGATAAGCACCTATGGTCCCAAAGCTATGAGGGTGAATTGCGAGACACCCTGGACTTGCAGGACCGTGTGGCCAGAGCCATTGCCGAGCAAATCAAAATCAAGTTAACCCCGCGTGAGCAAGCGGCCCTCAAGAGCGGCAGGGTGGTCAATCCCGAAGCCTACGAGTCCTACCTCAAAGGCCGCTTCTTCTGGAACAAGCGAACCGCGGAAGGGTTACGGGTCGCCTTGGCCTATTTCAACCAGGCCATCGAAGAAGACCCAAATTATGCCCAGGCCTATTCCGGCTTAGCCGACACCTACGCATTGCTGGGGGATTGGCAATATGCGGTCATGACCCCGGCGCAGGCTTACCCGAAGGCCAAGGCCGCGGCGCTGAAGGCCCTGGAATTGGACAGTGCCCTGGGCGAAGCACACAACTCGCTCGCCTTCGTGCTCGACGGCTTTGACTGGGATCTCAATGCCGGCGGAAACGAATTTCGTCGCGCCCTTGAACTCAACCCCGGCTACGCGACCGCACACCAGTGGTATGCCTGGCACCTCGCCCTCCTGGGCCACTACGACGAAGCGATTGCGGAGATGAAAAAGGCGGAAAGTCTTGATCCCTTATCCCTCATCATCAATGCCGACTTGGCAGAGCTCCTCGTGATTGCCCGATCGTATGACGAATCTGTAAAACAGAGCCGTAAGACCATCGAAATGGACCCTGACTTTGCCATGGCTCACAACCAGCTCGGCCAGGCCTATTTGCAACAACGCCTGTACAGCCAGGCGATCGCAGAGCTGCAAAAGGCCGTCCAGCTCTCGGCCGGCAGTCCAACCTGCATTGCGAATCTAGCGCGGGCCTACGCATTGTCGGGCCAGAAGGACGAGGCCCGCAAGCTACTCGACGGGCTCAAGAAAACCGCAACCCCCGGCTATTCCCATGCCTCGGAAATCGCCGCCGTCTACGTGGCGTTAGGAGACACAAACGAAGCCATGAGTTGGCTCGAAAAAGGCTATGCCGAACGCTTCAACCCCGGAGTCCTGATAAGGCCGGCTTTCGACCCTCTGCGTACCGACCCCCACTTCCAAAACCTGCTACATCGCGTAGGCCTACCTTCATAAACTGAACCAGCAACAGAAGACGGGTGCCCCTCAATGCTTGAAAAAAGCAATCAAATCCCGTCTCTCCTCAGCCTTGGGTACGTAGAAATCCATCTTGGCATCCGGCACTACAGAATCAGGGCCACTTAACCACTTCTCCAGCGTCGCATCATTCCAAATGATCCCGGAATTCTTCAACCCCTGAGAATAGTCAAACCCCGGCACGCTCCCGGCCTTTCTTCCATACACTCCGCCCAGCTTTGGTCCCTCCCCATTGATCTCAAGGGAGTGACACCCCGTGCACCGCTTATTAAATACGGCCTTCCCGCGAGCAGCGTCGCCTTCTCCACCCATGGCAGCCTCACTCACCCCAGCAGTCTTGCCCAACATGGACAGCGTGTGCACCTCGGCCGGTGAAAGCTTAGCCCCCCAGTGCAGTGCCACGTACTGTAGCGGTGGCATATTCCCGCTCCTGGCCTCCTGGCTGATCTTGGCCAACAACACCTGTTGCTCCTCCAACGACAGCAACTCCCATCGTGACAGGTCCATATGTTTGCGAGCCTCGACAATATCGCGCTCGATCAGCCACGACCCTGGAGCCACGCGCGCATACGCCGGCCACCGGGTCTCGCTGGAGTGGCAATCCGCACACTTGCTCACCAGCACCTCCTTTGCCTCCGGGGGCAGGTTCGCCCCCTTCAGCAGTGCGCCGGCCCCTTTCGCGGTTTCGACCCGCGGATTGCCAAATGGATGCACATAACCTAACCCGGTCACCGAGACAGCGGTCAACACCGCCAGTATCCAGACGCGCTTCACACCGCCTCCGCCAACGAAGAATCAACCACCGCCAGGTGGCTATGCCCCCGCACCACCTTCACATCCGTAACCCCGAGCACGCTCTGCAGTTTCCCCGCGGGAACTGCCATCGGCCCCGGCCCGGGCGCGGATCCCGGTGCAGGCTGCGGGAAGGCCGTCGACATCGCCGTATGAAAACTGACATTGCCCTCCACCTTCTGCACGATCTGGTGGATGTGCCCATTCAGCACCGTGACTGATCCAAACCGCTTGAGATAACCCAGCGCAGTTGCGCCATCCTGCGTACCCCAGCCCCACTTCTCATAGACCATCCACAACGGAATATGCGCGAACACCACCACCGGCGTGGAAGCGCTGAGCCCGCCCAGATCCTGCTTCAACCACGCCAGCTGATCCGCCCCCAGGTTTCCCATGGCGTCCACCTGCACGCAATTGTTCAGGCCGACAAAGTGAACCCCTTTGTGGTCGTGGCTGTACCAGCCGCTGCCCAGCGTCCCTTTGCCGAAGCGCTCCTTGTACTGCGCGCCATCGTCCAGCGAAAAATCATGCTCGCCAGGAACATAGAACACCTGGCCCGTCTTCGCGCCCTTGATCACTTCAACCGCGGTATCGAATTCCGCCGGTTTGGAACTCTGCGTGATGTCGCCGGTATGAATCATGAACTCCGGCGCCTTCATCCCCGCTCGTCCTGCATTGATCTTGTCGATCGCGGTCTTCAGCGTGCCTGTCACATTCTGGTTGGCCGCCTTGTTAAAGCCGATATGGCTGTCGCTGATCTGCACGAACGAGAAATCCTCAACGACCTTCTTTCCAGACTTCGTGGTATCTGCAAGCAGCTTCGAGGCCGGCACGCCGGCGACCATCGACCACACCAGCCCCGTACCCGCCCATGCCATGCACTCAAGAAAGCTGCGCCGGTCGATGCCGTCTCCGGCCGCCCGTTCCTGCGCTGTCTCCGCCATATTTTTCTGTTTCTGCTTCATCGTGATCACCTCTGCTCAAGAAAACTGGCTTTGCCGGCTTTTATTCCTGGATCATCCGAAAATATTCCGTGGAATAATTTGTCTGCTATCCGGTTTAGAAGAGTGATGCGCGAGGCATCTGACAACGTGGCGTCCGTTCATCGCAGCGCAGAGTTCGAGCGGCTGGCGCTTCCGCTCGTGCCGTCGCTCTACAATCACGCTTCGTGGCTCACTCGCAACCACGCGGAGGCGGAAGACTTGGTACAGGAAACCTTCTCCAAAGCACTGCGCGCTTTCGATTCGTTCGAGGAGAGCACCAACTTCAAGGCCTGGCTCATCCGCATCCTGCGGAATACCTTCCTTACCTCACGTACCGGCATTGCTAGTGCGCGAACCGTTTTCCTCGAAGATCATCCGAGCGTGCTCGATACTTCAGATTCCGGCCCGACACCGGAAGACAACCTCATCCGGCTCGACAACCAGGCTGCCATCAGAGAGCTCTCGAACAACTCGACCCGTCGTTGCGCGAAGCGCTCCTGTTATGCGACGTGGAAGAGATCAAGTACAAAGACATCGCCCTCATCCTCGAGATCCCTATCGGAACCGTAATGTCCCGCATATCTCGCGCCCGCCGCTCGCTGCGCCAACTGTTGCAGCTGCAGCTCGGAGAATCCTTATGACGCAAGCCATCGAACATCTAACCTCGGACACGCTCAGCGCCTTTATCGACGGCGAACTGCCCGATGCCGAGCAAAAGACGAGTGAGCAACACATCGCCGACTGCCACGCCTGCGCCCTGCGCGTTCTCTCGGCCACGCAACTGAAGGCCGCGACTGCGCGCGCCGGCCGTCGCTTCGCCCCACCTCCGGACGCCCTTGCCCGCCTCACCGCCCAGCTCCGCCAGCAGCCGCAGCCATCTGCGCGCGTGCACTCCATGCGCCGGTTAGCCTGGGTCGGTCTTGCCGCGGCGCTTCTGCTGGCAGCATCACTCGTGGGTTGGCAACAGATGCATCAAGCCAACAATTTGTCGGCCGAACTACTCGATCAACATTTGAGTACTCTTTCGAGCGGCGCGACGCCGCAGGTCATCTCAACCGATCGCCACACGGTCAAGCCCTGGTTCCAGGGCCGCCTGCCCTTCAGCTTCAACCTGCCCGACGCCCAGGCCTTGCCGCCGGATACGACTTTGAAAGGCGCGGACCTTACGTACCTCAAAGGCCAGCCCGCGGCCTTGCTGCTGTTTACCATTCACAAGCATCAAGTCTCCGTCTTTGTGACCCAGCGCTCCGGCGGTCCCAGCCTGGTAACGCTGCCCGGAGCCCGCTCGGGATTCTCGATCCAGTCCGCAGCCACACCCGGCCTGCAAATCGTAGCCGTGAGCGACGTGAACCCCGCCGATCTGGAGGCCCTGGTGGCCGTTCTGGCCAAAGCACAGGCCGTTGCCTAATGGTTGACAATGTCCGTCAATGTTTTACATTGTTAAGTATGCGTACCGCCAAGACCGTTTCCATCACTCTGCCCCCTGACCTGCTGGTTAAGGCACAGGAGTTTGCCCAGAGGGAGCACCGCACCATGAGTGAGTTGTTCCGCGAGGCACTGCGACGTTATATGGCAGGCGATGCGGAGTGGGATGCGTTGTTAAGACGCACTCGTGCTAAGGGCGAAGCCCTCGGCATCAGCAGTGAATCGGATGTGGAGCGTCTGTCCGATGAATACCGGCGCGAAAAACGCTAATGGTTCGTGTCGTTGCGGACACTAACGTCTTCATCTCGGCGCTCATGTTTGGTGGATTGCCCGGTTCCTTTCTCGACCTCGCCCTTTTGCAGTCTTTTCTGCTGGTGACGTCTCCTGCTTTGCTCGAGGAACTCGACGAAAAGCTCCGCCTTAAGTTCGGGTTATCGTCCAAGGATGCTGACTTAGTACGGGCGCAACTGCAGAGCCGCGGGGTGGTAGTAGAGCCCACCGTTATGCTTGACGCGATAAAGGTTGATCCTGACGACAATCGTGTCCTTGAATGCGCGTTGGCGGGCGAAGCGAACTACATCGTTAGCGGGGACCGGCACCTGCTTCAACTAGGCGCGTTTGATGGCATTCCAATTTTGACTGTACGGCAATTTTTGCAGGTTCTCGAATTAGGCTGATGCATCATCGTCGTTCAGAAATTTCTGAGGAAGCATACGGAGGGTGATCCAGGTTTCGCGTTTGAGACCTGGGATCCTCCTAGTAAATGTCCATCAAGTCCCTTGTCATAACCCCAGGTTCACGCAGACCATAAATTTCCCCCACACACTATCTCCGTCGTCAAAGCAATGAACCTGCCGATACGAAGATCGTAGATACGTTCGAAAACTTGACAGTTGATCCGTGGAGTCCAGACTGTGAGTCCAAAGCACGTACCGAACTTGCCGTGCTTTCATCTGCTCGATCGCCAGCGATAAATCCTCATCGCGAAGACGCCACTTTCCTTTCCCCACCGAAGGCCCTATTCTTCTGGGGACGCTCTCCGCGGCTGACCCGACCCGCTCCGGCGATCACCCAGAATACGGAGTATCTGAGGTCATGCCGCGAGACGCTCACCAATTCGCAGAGAATCCTGCTGCCCTGGGCCCAAAGAACGCCGCCCGTTCCGGCCGGTGGACGATTGTATGGCTTCTGTTCGCAGCTTCCCTCATCAATTACCTGGACCGCTCCAGCATTAGCCTTGCTCTGCCCCTGTTGTCCAAAGACCTGGGACTTGGCCCCGAAAGCAAAGGCCTCTTGCTCTCCGCCTTCTTCTGGACCTACGCCCTGATGCAAATCCCCGTCGGTTGGGCCGCGGACCGGGTCAACCTGCGCTGGCTCTACTTTGCGGCGTTTGTCCTCTGGTCTCTGGGCCAGGGCCTGACTGGCTTCGCCACCAGCCTGGGCGTCCTGATCATGTTCCGCCTTCTGCTCGGTATAGGGGAGTCCATCTACCTCCCGGGCGGCACCAAGATCGTGAGCATCTTATTCATGTCCACCGAACGCGGACTCCCTTGCGGCCTATTTGATTTCGGCACGCGCATGGGCCTGGTCATGGGTGGCCTCACTATTCCCTGGTTGCTCGTCCACCTGGGTTGGCGCACGACCTTCCGCCTGATCGGCTTTGCCGGCCTGCTGTGGGTGATCCCCTGGCTCTGGGCGACCAAAGGGAAGCTCGGCCGCCGATCCAGGCCAGCCGTCTCCACCCGCAACCGCAAACAGGAACTGCGGTGGTTACTGACCAATCGAAACCTGATCGGTATCTGCCTCGGTTTCTTTTGCTTCGACTATTACTGGTACCTTTTTGTCACCTGGCTCCCGGACTACCTCGTAACCGTCCGCCACTTCAACATCCTCCGCGCCGGCTTTTTCTCCTCACTGCCTTACTTCGTCTTTGGAGCCAGCGAGCCCATAGGCGGCTGGGTCGCCGACCGTCTGACCGCCATCGGCTGGAACGAAACCCGCACTCGCAAGGGAATCGTCACCATCGCTTTTCTCAGCGGCCTGCTGCTCATCCCCGCATCCCGCGTGCAAAACGCCAACGCCGCTGTGGCCCTGATCGCCGGAGCCTCCCTCGTGGGCCTCGCCACCGGCAACCTCCTCGTGATCCTGCAATGCTGTGCTCCCCCGGACGATGTCGGCCTGTGGACCGGCTTCGAAAACTTCGCCGGCAACCTGGCCGGAGTGGCGGCCCCGCTCCTCACCGGCCTCCTGATCAGCCGCACCGGCTCCTATGCCCCCGGCTTCGCACTCGCAGCCGCCGTCCTCTTCGCCGGCATCTTCTGCTATTGGTTCATCGTAGGGGACCTGCACTCACACCCGGCGGAGCAGCTTCGTTCCAACGATCTCGTCTCCTGATCAAGGTCGGCAGCCATCAATGCTTTGGGTGGGGCATTCAAGCCCGCCTTTGGCTTGAGTGGGCTGCGATGCCTCCCGCCTGGCCCCGCGGTCATTAGGGGCGAAGCTGAGGAGCACCTGTCCAGGCGGATAGAGACTGTAGATTCCTCGGCGTCCTTGCCCACTCAAGCCAAACCCAGGCTTGAATGGGGCACCCAGAGCGTTAGCTTGCAGGTTTGAAACGCAGCATCAGGCTCGCCTTTGGCTTGAGCGGGCTGCGATGCTTCCGAGAGGACGATGAAGAAATGAGCGCCGTCAGGTGCGCTTGGCCGCCGTGAAAAAGAATGCACAATGTGAGAGAAAAGAGAGATAAGCCCCCAGCGCTGGGGGTATTCCAGTGCGTACGGGTGGAACCGCGGAAAAAAACGTGCGCCATAAGCGCCCTATGCGCCATAAGCCCCCCGGCTGGGGGCATCTTGAAGATCCCAGTGCATCGGGATGGACGGGGTCGTGTTGCCTGCAGAGATGTGCGAAAAAAGCGAACTAAGCGAATTAAGTCCCTTGAGCGAAGCGGCGTCGCGCAAAAGAGGTTACGTTTCGTCTTTCTCGAATTTTTCTCATGCGGGGGCGGTTGGGCAAGGTGAGCAAGGTGATCAAGGTGAGCAAGGTGATCAAATAAGTCCTTTGTTTCACGAAGATGCTCAAGATGCTCAATGAATTCATTTGAGCATCTTGCCTCCTTGAGTGGCTGGTTTTCGGGCTGGGGAGGCGAGACTGTTCTCGCGGGAGGCTCGTTTTGGAGGCCGCTTTTAGTGTTGGTTGGGGATGGCGGGGCAAATAAAAGTGCGCGAAATGCGTCGTAGGGGCTATAAGTCCCCTTTTCCGGTGCTGGATTGCCGGTCCTTTGCCGATCGGGACCGTGCTGCTCCGCCGGTGCGGTGACGAACGGGACGGTCTTCTGCCTACCAGGCGCTTGTTTAGAGGACGTCCTGTATGTCACCCGGCGTCCGTATCCTCTGGCTGGGGATAGCCTCGGGCTGGTCCGGTGGGGGTGTTTTCCGAATTGTCAAAACTGCTTCATCAAGAGGACGCACTGGGCGCACCCTGTTTGAACGCGGTGATTGTTGCTCTCCGCAGGCGCGTCTCGCGGAGCGCAGGAATGCTGCGGATAGGCGTAGTCCGCCACTTCGATATCACACTACGGGTTGCTACACCGGACATCAGGCTGGCAAGCCGTTGATGCTTTCACGGTGGGGGACGGCGGATGCACTGGTAGAGCGCATGGGTGCAAGGCCAAACAGGGCCGTCGTGGTAAAGACGGCGCTGACGTGTGTTTGCTGGACTCACAATAGTACGGTTTTGGAACGACGTCCAGGGCGGATGAAGATTTATTTGGTAACCATGTCTGCGCGTTGTTCGGTGCCTGGCAGGTAGTGGTTGTGTTTCTTGGACTGGCAGTTTCGCCCAGAGCGGAACTCTAGGCCACAATTGGCCGCCGACCCCCAACATTCGTCGCCTGCTCAAACGCGTATCCCAACTGCAGCACTCCCCAATCATCGTGATGCCGCCCAACAATCTGTACGCCGATCGGCAGCCCGGCCGATGAGAAAGAGCAGGGAACCGACATCGCTGGATTTCCCGCCGTCGAGATGTAATACGCCGACTTCATCCATGCGATGTAGTTTTCCATCTTGACCCCGGCAATCTCTGTCGGGTAGTGCATGTTCACGTCAAACGGAAGCACCTGGTTCACCGGCAGAACGAAATAGTCATACTTACCCTCGAAGTCACATAAACGCTTATAAAGCGCTGTGCGCCTGGCCTCGATACGAGATAGCTGCGGACCCGTTAACTTGCGCCCTTCCTCCACATGCCAATGAATGAATTCGTTCAACTGGTCACCATGCGCAGCCATCAAATCGCCAAACGCTAACTCTGTCGACCAATGCCGCCATGCCAGGAACGCCTCGTTCGCACCAGAAAAATCAGGCTCCGCATCTTCGACAATGCATCCCAGCGACTCGAACACTTTGCGCTGCGCCTGCACGGCGCTCTTCACTTCAGGATCCCAGGGCAATCCCATGTCTTTGAACATGGCTACCCGCACTCCCTTAAAACTCCGATTTCCCAGAGGCTGGGCAAACTGGCTGCCCGGTTGCTCAATGGAGATTGGCGAGTGATGGTCATACCCGGCGAGCACGCTCAGGAAATACGCGCAATCCGTAACGTTGCGCGCCACGGGCCCCGGGACCGAAAGCGTGAACCACCCCAGGTTGGTCGGCACGTTCGGAACTCTTCCCGGAGAGGTGCGAATGCCCACCCCGTTGCAGAAGTTGGGAGGGTTGCGCAGGGATCCGCCCATATCGCTGCCATCTGCCAGCGGAGCCATGCCAGTCACCACCGCGACCACGCCCCCGCCGGTGCTTCCACCGCAGGTCTTGGTGGTGTCGTAGGGATTGTGGGTAGCGCCGAACACCGGGTTAAACGTCTGCGAGCCCAGCCCGAATTCCGGCACATTCGTCTTGCCCAGCACGATCGCTCCCGCTTCTTTTTCTCTCTGCACTACGCGGCAATCGAAATTGGGCACGTGGTCTTTGTGCAGTGGAGAGCCATATGTCGTGCGGATCCCCTGGGTTTCGTGCAGGTCTTTGACGGCCACCGGGAGGCCATGCAGCGGGCCCAGCCACTTGCCGTTGGCGAGCGCCTCATCGGCCGCGGCGGCCTGCGCCATCAACTGCTCTTCTGGAACCATCGTGACCATCGCGTTGACCTTGGCGTTGACTCTGCCGATCTGCTTCAGATGAGCCTGCATGACTTCGCGCGAAGAGAGCTTTTTGGCGCGGATCGCGTCGACCATGTCGACTGCGCGCATGTAACAAATTTCGTCCGTGGACGATGGTGCAGTCGGAGCTGCCCCAGCCAGCGAAGACGATAGCAGGGGACCCGCCGCGGCGGAGATAGCAGTGCTTGTGCCTAATTTCAGAGCTTCTCTGCGTGTCATGTTCCCTCTCATTACCTTTTTCTCCTGATAGGCAAGACTATAGACCCTGGCTCAGAGGTATCCAAAATGTGCTCCACCCTGTTGGAAAACATCTCCACGACAGGTCCGTAGAACCGCAGGTCCCTCCGCTACGGTCGGGATGACAAGGGAAAGGGTACCGACTCGATTAAAGGTGAATGCAGAGCCAGGAGCGTGTGACCTTTTCGATCTGTCTGGTTTCGACCTACCCATAGGCGTCGTGACAACGTGCAGGTTGAACCCTGGCTGGACCCTGCCGGACCACTGTGTTAGTTTTTATCCGTAGGCCGTTTGACCATGTTCCTGCGAAACGACAATTCGCGCTGTCGATGTGGAAGCCGCCCTGGCTTCTGTTGTTGTCGTTTATAAGAACCAAGCCTAAATCCCCAAACCGATCCTTGCACAATCTATCTGCGATGGGCTTTAATGTGGGCGTTCGCTTTGTCGACCCGCCTGACTAGCTTCGCAGCAAGCTTGCTCTCAGAGGAGGCATAAAGCAATGCAGCTACCCCAGCCAAATCACACCCTCGTTCGTAGTCTCCTCCTGCTCGCCCTCTTCCTCGCCGTCCCCGCTTTTTCTGCACGCGCAAGTCGATACCGGAGCGATTGTCGGTACGGTGCAGGACTCCTCCGGCGCGAATATCCCCGATGCGACCGTGACCGTAACGGAAGAAGCCACAGGCCGTAATGAAACCACGCATACGGGCCCGGACGGCAGCTTTAGTCTCAGCCCTCTCAAACTGGGCGCCTACACCTTGACTGCCGAGAAACAGGGCTTCAAGACCACGACGCAGCCGCATATTCAGGTCACGATTCAGGCGCGCCTGGAGATCAATCCAAAACTGGAAATTGGCTCTATCTCGCAAAACGTACAGGTGACCTCGAGCGGACCAATCCTTGAGACGCAGAGTTCTTCTTTGCAACAACTGGTGGGGGAGCGAGCTATCGACAAGCTACCACTCAATGGCCGCAACGCAGTGTTTCTGGCCCAACTTTCTCCCGGTGTCACCATTGCGCAGAATGACAGCCGTGGGCTGCAAGCCAGCGGATCGTTCACCGCCAACGGATCGCGCCGTACGCAAAATGACTATTTGCTCGACGGCATGGACGATAACGTGCAGGTCGCTGACCTGGTCAACCAGTCACAGTTCGTGGTGCTGCCGCCGCCGGATGCGCTGCGCGAGTTTACCGTGCAGACCAATGATTACTCCGCCGAGTTTGGCCATTCCGCCGGCGCGGTCTTGAACCTGACCACCAAGTCAGGCTCTAACGCCTTTCACGGAGACCTGTGGGAGTTCCTGCGCAACGATTACTTCGACGCCAAGGACTATTTCGTTCTACCTACCCAGCGCAAGCCGGAGTTTCGGCAGAACCAGTTCGGCGCCACCTTTGGCGGCCCATTGGTCATTCCTCATCTCTACAATGGCCGCAACAAGACGTTCTTTTTTATGGATTACCAGGGAACGCGCATCGTGCAGGGAAAGACCTATACCGAGACAGTCCCTACGGCGGTTGAGAACAGCAGCGGTTTCACAAACCTGCAGGACCTGGTGTCGTTGCAGAAGGGAACCAAGACTGATGCGCTGGGCCGCGTATTTCCCAGCGGAACAGTTTTCGACCCCGCGACCTCGCGCCCCATCACGGCAGGGCAGTTGGATCCCGTCTCCGGCATCGTGGCCACCGCCGGCGGGCAGGTCCGCGATCCTTTCTACCAAGGCAGCGTAACCGGTATCACCAACTTCACCAGCCCGGTCGCGGAGGCACTCCTCAATCAGATTCCCGCCGGCCGTCTCAACCAGGCGGCGGTCGCTCTTCTGAAACTCTACCCTCTGCCACAATCGAGCGCGCTGACCAACAACTACACGGTCAATCCGGCGGCGACGACCAACATTGATAGCGCGGATGTCCGCCTTGATCAGATTTTCAGCAGCAAGGATTCTGCCTTTGTCCGCTATAGTTTCGTTTACAACAACCAGTTCCAGCCGAGTCCGCTTCCCGGCGTGGCAGACGGAGCGCCCTCCCGCCCGGGAACAGGGCATAGCGAATCGCAGAATATTGCCGGGAGCGAAACCCATATCTTCTCGCCCCAGCTTGTGCTGGAGGCGCGCGTGGGGTATAGCCGCGTCGCGGATGAACGGCGCCAATACGATGCCAATGTGATGGGGATTCCTGCACAGTACGGCATCCCTGGGGTTCCGCAGCTTCCTACCAATGGTGGGTTACCGCTCTTCAGTTTTGGCATTCTCAGCAATCTGGGATCCGCCGGAACCATACCCAGCGATAAGGCCAGCGACATTCTGCAGGCCACCGGCAACCTCTCCATCGATCGCGGCCGCAACCAGGTCCGCGTAGGTATGGAATACCAACACATCGCCACGCCGACACTCACGCCGACCGCCCCTCGCGGCAACTTTACGGATAATGGCATCTACACCTCGGTGGTGAGCAGTACCGACACCTCGACCGACCGGGCACAGTTCGTGATCAATCCTGAAGCCGCGACCGTTCCTCACGGGATCAACAATGTCGGTGGCTCCAACACCATCGCCGCTTCCAATTTTCCGCCGGCCTACCACCTGGGCCGGCCATACCTGGGAGCGTATATCCAGGATGATTGGCGCGCGACTTCGAACCTGACCCTGAACCTTGGCTTGCGTTGGGAGTTTATCGGTGCGCCCATCGAAACCAACGGCCGCTTTGCCAACATCGTGCCGGCCCAGACCGGTCTCACCCCGGACGGCGTATCGCGGTTTTATATTCCGCAATCCCAGGTAGCGAATGAGCCGGCGGCCTTCCAGTCGCTGTTGGCAAAGAATGGGATTGTATTTACGCCGGTTTCGGGCAATGGGTTGGTTCTGGCGCAGAAGACCAACTTTGCCCCGCGCCTTGGCTTCGCCTACCAGGTGTCGCCGAGGTTGGTAGCCCGCGGCGGCTACGGGATTTTCTTCCAGGGCAATGAGAACCACGGCCTCAGTATCAGTAACTATATCAATTTCCCTTTTCAGGTGAGCTCGAGTTACAACGCCGGTAATTCCACCACGCCGCTCACGCCGGATAACTCAGTCGGGGCGCTGCAGAATGGGTTGGTCAATATACCCCTGACTCCCGCCGATGCAGCCGCTTCGTCGAAGACGAGCCTGGGGCTCTATGGCGAGCCGTATCACGCCAAGACCTCGTACGCGCAGGCCTACCACTTTCAACTTCAATATCAACTCGCAGCCAACATGGTGGCCACGCTGGCCTATGTGGGAGCGAACGCCCGGCATCTGCAGGCGGGCGAGCCCTCGAATACGGTGAGCACCATCCTGCCGCCTACCGCTAATGCCAACACCAACTCCTTCTATCCTGGGTTCGCCACCAACGGAACCTTTATCGCGCGGGCAGCGGCCACTAACTACAACGGTGTTCAAGTGAATGTGGAGCGGCGCTTCTCCGAGGGCTTTAGTCTGCTGGCGAACTACACCTACTCCAAGTGCCTGGGAGATGCGCGCGATATGCTGGACAACGGAATTGGCAGCTATCGAGCACCTTATGTACCCGGCTTCGGCATCGCTGCCGATTATGGGCTGTGCGATATCGATGTGCGGCAGGTTGTGCATGTGAGCGGCATCTACGAATTGCCCTTTGGCAAAAACAAGCACTTCCTCACGTCCGGCCCGGGCGCGTGGGTTCTCGGCGGCTGGTCGACCAACTGGATCTTCTTTGCGCAGGATGGGCAACCGCTTACCATACCCTGCAGTACCACCAACGCCGCTGGCCTGGGCTGCAATGCTTTAGAGGTGCGCGGAGAGAACCCGTACGCCGGGCATCACAATGCGGCGCAGTTTCTCAACCCTGCCGCCTTTGCCAATCCACGCGGCGGCGACCGCGGCTTCGGCAACGGTGGCCAACCTTGGCGGCGGTCCTACCCAGGTGACCGGCCCACCCTTCCGCCGATTGAATATGTCGGTTGTCCGGCAGTTTCCCGCGGTGCGCGAGACTTTCTTCGAATTCCGTGCCGAGGTATTCAATCTGACCAACACGCCCAACTTCGGGCAGCCGGGAAATCTGACGTTCACCAACACCAACACCTTCGCCTCCATCAGCGCGACGCGCGACAATCCAAACGATCCGCGCGAGCTGCAATTCAGCCTGAAGTATTACTTCTGATGGAACTAACCGGAAGACAGCCGTACTATGAAGAAGGGAGCTTTTGCATTGCCCACCAATCGACGCGAGTTCATGTTGGGAACGACGGCGGCCGCTGCGGCCGCGCTCACAGCCAAAGCACAGAGCCCGGCCGCATCGGCCGCGCAAACGAAAAAGCCGAATATCATTCTCTACCTGGCCGACCAGTTCCGCTGGGATTTTGTCGGCGCCAACCGGCTGAACAACTCGACCAATACTCCGAATCTGGATGCGATGGCAGCGCGTGGCACCTTGTTCACCCACGCGGTCACCAACCAGCCGGTATGTTCCCCTTCGCGCTCGGTCATGCTGACCGGCCGCTATGCTACCGAGACCGGTGTCTGGCATAATTCACTGCCGATCGATCCCTCATTGCCGACGCTGGCCGGCGAACTGCGCAAAGCGGGATACACGGCGAACCTGCTCGGCAAATGGCATCTTGCCCCTGCTTCTGAAGGGCGCGGCTATACCAAGCCGGAGTATCGCGCCGGCTTCCTCGACTTGTGGGAGGGCGCCAATGAGTTTGAGTTCACCACCCATCCCTATGAAGGAACGATCTACGATCGAGATGGCAAAGAGATCACGTTCAAAGACGAGTTCCGCGTCGACTTTGTGACCGATCGCGCGGAGAAATTTCTTCGCCAGCCGCATGACAAGCCGTTCCTGCTTTACATCTCGCAGTTGGAGCCGCATTTCCAGAACGATGCCAAGCGGTTTATTGCGCCCAAGGGCGCGGCGGAGCGCTTTCAGGATGCGTTTGTGCCGCCTGATCTGCGCCCATTTCCGGGAAACTGGCAATCGCAGTTGCCGGATTACTACGGTTGCTGCGAGTCGATCGATACGTCCGTCGGAAGGATCCGGAAGATCCTGGAAGAGGAGCACCTGGCGGACAATACCATCTTCGTTTTCATCAGCGACCATGGCTGCCAGTTCATGACGCGCAACGAAGAGTACAAACGCAGCCCGCATAACAGCTCGATTCGCATTCCCCTGATCATCGAGGGTCCGGGGTTCAATCAATCGCAGCGGCTGGACGAAATTGTGGGCAATCTCCACATCACGCCGACATTGCTGGAGGCCGCGGGCGTCGAGGTTCCCTCGTCGATGAAGGGAAGAAGTTTACTTCCGCTGGTCACTGACAAGAAGGCCCGGGACGAATGGCCCAACAAAGAGCTGATTCAGATCAGCGAAGCGATGACGGGGCGCGCGATCCGTACCCCGGATTGGGTGTATTGCGTGGCGGATCCGGAGGCAAACACAAAAACCGATAAGGCCGGCGCCAAATATCACGAATATCTTTTCTACGATGAGCGCGGCGACCCGAACGAGCTTGTCAACCTGGCCGCGCGCAAAGAATACCGCAAGCAGGCGGATATGCTGCGCGATGAGTTGAAGAAGCTGATCGTAGCGGCCGGCGAACCGGAGCCGGAAATTATTCCGGCCAAACTCTATACCTAGCATGCATAGCGACGCCAGCCCGGGTTCCTGTTGCACTCCATCGAGGGAGTCGTCGGCCGGTTCCCAAGCGGGAACCGGGTTGGCCACGCTGAGCAACGCAACTACTGCATGCGCAGCGGGCGATGGTTTCGCTGCCGGCTGGAACATTCCTGATGGGGACCGACTACGCGCACGGCTTTCCCGCCGATGGTGAGGGTCCGGTGCGGCGCGGTTTCGTTATCATCGTTCGAGATTGATACTTTCCCTGTAACGAATGCAGACTTCGCTGCCTTTATTGCGGCCACAAATTTCCGCACCGAGGCAGAGGTGTTTGGATGGTCGTTTGTCTTCTGGTCGCACATTCCGCCGGAGCGCTTTGAGGAGTTGGTAGAAGACACAGCCGCGGCCACACCATGGTGGTGCAAGGTGCCGGGAGCAACCTGGGACCATCCGCTCGGCCCGGGCTCTGATGTCGAGTCCACGCTCGACCATCCCGTCGTTCACGTTTCGTGGAATGATGCCGTGGCTTACGCAGCCTGGGCAGGGAAGACGCTTCCCAGCGAGGCGCAGTGGGAGTACGCCGCGCGTGGCGGCCTGGTGCAGAAGCTGTATCCCTGGGGAGATGAGCTGACTCCCGGTGGAAAGCACCTATGCAATATCTGGCAAGGGCAGTTTCCCCGTGAGGACACGGGGGAGGATGGCTACCGGGGAAGCTGCCCTGTCGAAAGTTTCCCGCCCAATGGGTACGGGCTATACTCAGTGACTGGCAACGTGTGGGAGTGGTGCGCTGACTGGTTTCACACTCGCTTCTCCGCCAAGCCGGCGCTGCATGATCCTGCCGGACCGGCCACTGGACAAGCCAAGGTGATGAAGGGGGGATCGTTTCTTTGCCACGCATCCTATTGCAATCGCTACCGCGTCGCGGCGCGGACCAGCAACACTCCCGACAGCTCGGCGTCGAACATCGGATTTCGCTGTGTAAGACCGGGCGTGATCTGATGCGGCTGCTGCATCTGTGCATGGCAGGGGGCGCCATACTGGCTCTTGGGGCGGCCAATGCGGCCACCGTTTGCGATGCGCGTGCCTACGGCGCAAAAGCAGATGGAACCACGATGGATACAAATGCGATCCAGTCGGCCATCGATGCGTGTGCGAAAAAGGGAGGGGGCAAAGTCAGCCTGAACGGTGGCACGTTCCTGAGCGGCCCGATCGTGCTGAAGAGCAATATCGATCTGGATATTGCGAAGGGGACGACTCTGCTGGGGTCGAGTCACCACGATGATTATCCACGGAAGACCGAGTTCCGGAACCCTGGACTGCAGTCGCTGGTGAGCGCCACCAACGCGAGCAATGTATCGATCACCGGCGGCGGTGTGATCGATGGCGCGGGAGAGTCCTGGTGGAAAGAAGCGCGCGCGCAGAGCGATCACGGCATTATGGGCCAGGGCTACCTAAGGCCGCGCCTGGTTGTCTTTGATCACTCCCACAAGATTGTGATAGACGGCGTGACTGTGCAGAACTCGCCGTTTTGGCAGATCGTTCTCTATTACTCAGACGATATTGCGATTCGCAACATAAGGGTGCTGGCGGATCCTCACTCTCCGAACACGGACGCGATCGATCCTTTCTCCTCCAGCAACGTCAGAATCGAGCACGTCTATGCCGATGTAGGGGACGATGACATAGCGATTAAATCCGGGCAGGCTGGCTCACCCGGACCGGATGCGCCGAGCAAAGATATCACCATCTCGGACTGCGTCTTCATGCATGGGCATGGTCTTTCCATTGGCAGCGAGATCGCGGGCGGTGTACAAAACGTTCATGCGGCCCGGGTGCAGTTCAAGGGCACGGACAATGGGGTGCGGATCAAGTCAAATCGCGATCGCGGGGGCGACATCGGCAATTTTGATTTTCGCGACCTCACCATGGAAGACGTAGCGACGCCTATCCTGATCACCGAGTATTACCCGCACATACCGGACCACGACTCCGCCCAGCCCGTTGGCAGGCTCACGCCGCATTTTCACGACATCAGCATCACCAATCTCATCGCGACCGGCTCTAAAATCGCTGGGTTTGTGGTTGGCTTACCTGAAAGCCCAATTCCGTCGGTCAGTTTGACGAATGTACATATCACCGCGGAGAAGGGTATGACGATCAGCAATGCGACCGTCACGCAACACGGCTTGGAAGTCAAAGCCGCCAGCGGGCCGCCGATTATCATGCTGGACAATGCGAAAATGAAAGATAAGTGAGATCCCATGCCGAGCAACGGTAGATTGCGGCCTTTGTGCATACAGGTCCACGCACAGGACAACGTCGCGATTGTTGCCAACGAAGGCGGGCTCCCGGCGGGGACGCAGATAAGCAACGACCTGACGCTGATCGATGCGATCCCGGAAGCACACAAGGTGGCCCTGTGCGGCATTGAGGCAGGCGCGCCGATCGTGCGCTATGGCGTTGTGATTGGCTATGCGCAGGCGCCAATCGCAAAGGGAAGTTGGGTGCACGAGGGGGTTATGAGTTTGCCCGAGCCTCCGCCATTGGATAAGCTTGCGCTGGCAACCACTGTGCCAGATCCGCTGCCCGCGCTGGAGGGATACACCTTCGAGGGCTTCGTTAACGATGATGGATCGGTCGGGACCAGGAATATCCTTGGGATCTCGACGACCGTGCAATGCGTATCAGCGACTGTGGAGTATGCGGTCAAGCGCATCCGGTCTGAAATACTGCCCCGTTATCCTAACGTGGATGATGTGATCGCGATCACGCATCCCTATGGCTGCGGGGTTGCGATCAACGCTCCGGGATCAGAAATTCCCATCCGCACCCTCCGCAATCTGAGTTTGAATCCGAACCTGGGCGGGGCTCCGATGGTGGTCAGCCTGGGTTGCGAAAAACTGCAACCCTCGCAGATGCTGCCCTGCAGCAGTCTTCCTATTCTGTCCAGCGTGCCCTACGTGATCCGCTTGCAGGATGAGCAGCATCGCAGCTTTGGCGACATGATTACCGCCATTATGGAGATGGCGGAGAAGCGGCTGGCCCAGTTGCATGCTCGCACTCGCGTGACCCGGCCGGCAGCCGATCTCGTCGTCGGGATTGCAATGCGGGGGAAGCGACGCATTCTCAGGAGTCACTGCCAATCCAGCGGTCGGTTATGCCGCGGACCTCCTGGTGCGCGCGGGCGCTACTGTTATGTTCTCGGAAGTCACCGAGGTTCGTGACGTCGTTCATTTGCTGGCCGCCCGTGCAGCGAGCCAGGACGTCGGTCGCGCACTGGTGCGCGAGATGGCCTGGTACGACAATTATCTCCAGCAGGGAGGAGCCGATCGCAGCGCCAACCCGACTCCGGGAAACAAGACCGGAGGGCTGACAAACATTGTTGAGAAGGCACTGGGTTCGACGGCGAAGGCAGGCAGCAGCGCGTTGGCCGGTGTTTTCGGCCCTGGAGAACGAGTGACGGCCAAGGGGCTTATCTTTGCCGCCACACCTGCGAGCGACTTTGTCTGTGGAACCCTGCAATTAGCCGCGGGAATGAACATGCATGTATTCACTACTGGGCGGGGAACTCCCTACGGACTCGCCATGGTTCCCGTAATCAAGGTGGCTTCCCGCAGCGCGCTCGCGGACCGGTGGTCCGACCTGATTGATATCAACGCCGGCCGCATCGCGACTGGTGACGCGACGATTCAGGAAGTGGGTGAGCAGATCTTCCAGATGATTCTTGACGTAGCGAGCGGCCGCAAACAAACCTGGGCCGACCATTGGGGCTTGCACAATGAGTTCGTTTTGTTTAATCCTGCGCCCATCACTTGAAGGAACAGGCCGAGGTTACTTTGACGTGGGCTGCTTGAAAGGATTGACGACTCGAATGCCCGCAATCTTCTGACCAGGGTTCAGATCTTCTGACAAAATTCGGTCTGCGCCAGTCTTTAAAGCTGCGGCACAGATAAGGGCGTCCCAGAATCCAATCCGTGCTTCATCCTCGATGCGAAATGCGACGCCGATTTCTGCGGGTGTCGTCTCGACGCACCAGATAGCGTACCTTTCGACCACCGTACGGGCATGGTTCTTCGACAATGGTTTCGAGAGTTTTTTTGTGACGTTGACGTAGAACTCCTGCAGCACTTGCGTACTGAGAAAGCCAGTCCGGCTGGCCCATAACGCAGCCAAGGTTTCCTTTGCGATACTGTGTTTCTCTTTCGCATCCAGGTCATGGGCATAGATCAAGATATTTGTATCAATAAAAGTCTTACCGTTCATGCAGTTGATCTCGAGCGACGGAATGAGACCCACCCAAATGGAAACCTCGGTTCATCAGGTCCAGAGCTGCCCGATGGGCGCTCTCGTAAGCTTCATCCGCATTTACCAGTGCTTCAATCTGTGTCGCCAGGAGGCCGCTGATGGATGTGGACCGCTTAGCGGCAAGCACCTTGGCTTTTTGTACGATCTGTGGGCTGAGACTTACGGTAAGATTTTGCTTTCGGATGGTAGGCATAACGCAACCGTTCCCCACTGAAATATCGTGCTGCACGTATTTTACGTGCGATGTCGTCAGTCTGTCGAGGATGCTCCTATGCAATGCCAAGTTTCCGTTGCAGTTGCTCGAGGGTAATCCCTTTGGTTTCCGGGTAGACGAACAGAACGACGAAGAATTGAAGCGTCGTCATGGCCGCAAAGAAGGCGAAGGGTAGCCCTCCGGAATATCGCGCGAGGACCGGGAAAATCAACGAGATGATGGCATTCATGATCCAGTGCGAGGAAGACCCCAGGCTCTGGCCTTTGGAGCGGACACGGTTGGGGAACACCTCCGCGATGTACACCCAGATGACGGCGCCCTGGGAGACGGAAAAGAACGCAATATAGGCGACCAGGAGCCACACCAGCGTCTCCGCATGCGTATGGGTGAAAAAGACTGCTGCGACGCCGGAGAGACAAAGGGTCATGCCGACACTGCCGATAAGGAGCAGAGTCTTTCGCCCGAGCTTATCGATCAGCGACATACCCAGAAGCGTTGCGAACAGGTTCATCACTCCGATCAGTACCGTCTGCAGGGAACTGGACAGCTGGCTAAAGCCGGCCGAGGCGAAGATGTAGTTCGAGTAATAAAGGATGGCGTTGATGCCGGCGAGTTGGTTGAAGAGGCCGATGCTGATGGCGAGAAAGATGGGCAAACGGTATTCGCGTTTGAACAAGGGCTCGGCCGCCATGCCTTGTTCCAAATGCACGGAATCGACAATCTCGCGCAGTTCTGCTTCAGAGTCGGGAGAGCCCATCATTTTCAGGATCTGCAAGGCTTCGTCGGTTTTGTTCTTGGTGACCAGCCAGCGCGAACTGCGGGGAATTCCATAGAGCATGATCAGAAAGAGCAGGGAGGGAAGTGCCGCGACCCCAAGCTGCCAGCGCCACTGCGCCTCACCCAGGTTAAGCAGAGAGATGAGGTAATTGGAAAGGTAGGCGAGCAGTATACCGACCACCACATTGATTTGAAACAGGCCCACCATTCTGCCTCGCCACTTGGCGGGCGCCAGTTCTGCGATGTAAACGGGGCCGAGGACGGAAGATCCGCCGATGCCAATGCCGCCGATAAAGCGAAAGACCATCAGCGCGGGCCAATTCCAGGCGAAGGCACATCCGAGTGCGGAGATGGTATAGAGAATCGCCATGATGCGCAGCGCCTCACGGCCGCCGATGCGCTGGCCAAGCACTCCCGCGGACATCGCCCCGATCACGGTGCCTACCAGGCCGATAAAGACGGTCAGGCCCAGGGTGAAGGGAGTGAGGTGGTATACCACCGTCAGCTGCTGGGTAGTACCGGCGATGACAGCCGTGTCAAAGCCAAACAAGAGGCCGCCCAGGGCCCCGACGATCGTACTTTTTAACAGATAGGAGGTCATCGCCATGCGTAGGATCTTCCGTTTCGCCGAGTCACGACAGCGGACAATTTAAACACATGCGCTGGGCTTTTTAAATAACGAGGCGTCAGAACGCTTGACAACGATAACTGAACGGTTCAGTATCGTAATTTGTGAGGTAACTCCTCGAATGATTTCTGTCAGCCACCTGGTAAAGAAGTTCGGAGATTTCACAGCCGTTAACGACATCAGCTTCGACGTCGCGCAGGGAGAGATATTCGCCTTTCTGGGACCGAACGGGGCTGGGAAAACCACTACCATCAAGATGCTTACCACGCTGTTGCGGCCCACCAGTGGGCGCATCGAACTGGACGGTCTTGACCCTACGGTGCAACAGAAGCAGGCACGCCAGCGCTTCGGCATTGTGTTTCAGGATCCCAGCCTCGATGGGGAACAGACTGCCTACGAAAACATGGACCTTCATGGAGTCCTCTACCATGTTCCGCGCAAGATCCGGGCGCAGCGCACGGAGGAATTGCTGAAGCTGTTCGAACTCTGGGATCGCAAAGACGCATACGTCAAGACTTTCTCCGGCGGCATGAAGCGGCGGCTGGAGATCGCCCGCGGCTTTTTGCATACGCCCAAGATTCTGTTTCTTGACGAGCCTACGCTGGGGCTCGATCCGCAGAGCCGCAACCAGCTCTGGACCCACGTCAAGCGGCTCAACGAGACGGAGAAGACTACAGTGTTTCTCACCACGCATTACATGGATGAGGCGGACCGCGTTGCTCATCGCATTGCCATCATGGATCATGGAAGTATCGTGGCCCAGGGCACTTCGGCGGAGCTGAAGGAGCAGACCAAGAGCGAATCGCTGGAAGCGGCGTTCCTTGCGTTGACCGGCTCGTCGCTACGCGATGAAGGCGCGGATTCGAAAGACCGGTTGCGCCAGATGGCGCAGATGTTCCAACGCCGCTAACCATCGTCAGGAGGAATCTACATGGGCGCGATTTATATTTTGTGGTTGCGGGAACTGAAGCGCTATGTGCGCTCGCGGGTACAGATCGTAGTGTCACTCGGCCAGCCTTGCCTCTACCTGTTGGCGTTGGGGTTCGGACTTGGTCCGGTCTTCCGGCAGGCCGGGCATGGCAGTTATCTGCAGTTTATGGCTCCCGGGATTGTCGGCATGACGGTGCTCTTTAGTTCCGTCTTCTCCGGTATTGCCATGCTGTGGGATCGCCAATTCGGCTTCCTCAAGGAAACGCTGGTTGCTCCGGTATCCCGCATGCAGATCATGATCGGGCGCACGTTAGGGGGCGCGACCGTTGCTATCATCCAGGGGACGCTCATCCTTGTCATCTGCCTCATCGCGGGCTTTCGTCCTCATAGCTGGTTCGCGATCCCGTTGGCATTTCTGTTTGTGGTGATGATCGCCGTGGTCTTCGCAGCGTTGGGTACCGCCATCGGTTCGGTCATCAAGGACATGCAGGGATTTCAGTTGGTCATGAACTTTCTGGTTATGCCGATCTTCTTTCTCTCGGGGGCGCTTTTTCCCTTGGCTAATTTGCCGTTGGTGATGAGCATCATTACCCGGCTCGATCCGCTGGCGTACGGAGTCGACGGCCTGCGCGGTGCGTTGATTAACACCTGGCACTTCAGCATGGCGTTCGACGTCGTGCTGCTCGCGATGATTGCCGCAGTGTTTCTCAGCGCGGGCGCCTACCTATTCACCAAAATTGAAGTTTGAAGATATAACGATGGCTAGACCCAGAAGCGCGCAGGCACATAAGAAGGTTCTGGATGCGGCTGTGCAGTTGTTTTCAGAGCGGGGCATCGATGCGGCAAGCATGGATGCTATCGCCGAAGCGTCTGGTGTCAGCAAGGCCACCATTTATAAGCACTGGCAGGATAAGGATGCCCTTGTCCTGGAGGTGATGGGGCATCTCCACGGTCTCGACGAGGAGGCGCCGGTCTTTGATTCCGGCGACTTGCGTGCGGACCTGATTGCGCAGTTGCAGTATCAACCGGCCGCGGACCGGCAGGCGCTTAGGGAGAAGATGACGCCGCACATGATTGCTTATGCTTCCCGTAACCGGGCGATGGGAGTCATGTGGCGATCGCGGATTGTTGAGCCGGCCCGCGTGGCGCTCAGCAATATGATCAAGCGTGGAGAGAAGCGGGGTGTTCTGCGCCGTGGTGTTGACCCGGAGATTGCTATTGCGCTGCTGTTGGGGCCTATGATTTATCGCCATGTGTTCGTGAGCAAGGTTGGTGGTAAGGGGCCGAAGGATCTTGAGATTCATGTGGTGGACGCGTTTCTTGCGGCGTTCGGGACGGAGCGGCGGGAGGCAGTCCGCCGGTAGGCCGGGAGTAGACGACCCGGATAAGCGGATGCGAAGTCCGAAAGAACTGCAGATCCCTCGCTTTGCTCCTAATGACATCGGAGCCTGGCGGGAAGCGCGTTGCCCACTCAAGCCAAAAGAAGGCTTGAATGGGCCACCCTCAGCATTGATGGCGGCGTAAGGAGTGTTGTCATCCCGAGCGAAGCCGAGGGATCTGCAGTGTGCCTTTCGGCTTACACACCGGTAAAGGTGGAAACCGCAGGTTCCTCCGCTCCGCTTCGCTCCGGTCGGGATGACAAGGTGGAGGGCAACAATTCTGTAGAAAGTGGTTGTTGGAACGAGTGGTTGTGCGTTCGGGATTAGCTCGTGACCCAGCCGCCGTTGGCGTTGATGGTTTGTCCTGTCATGTAGCCGTTTGTTGCCAGTAGCAGTGCGATATCCGCGACTTCTTCCACCGTGCCGTAGCGCCCCAGGGGAATGTTTGAGCTGCTGGCTTTCACGTTGCCTCGGGTCATGTCGGTTTCGATGAGAGCGGGCGCGATGGCGTTTACGGTGATTCCGTCTTTCGCTAAATAGCGCGCGAAGTAGTAGGTCAGGCCAAGCATGCCGGCTTTGGAGGCCGCATAGTGTGGACCAACGACGCCTCCTATTTGCGCAGCCACTGAGGAGAGGTTGATGATGCGACCCCACTTGCGGGTTCGCATGGCGGGCAGGAAGGCCTGGGTGACGAGGAAGCAGGACTTCAGGTTGACGTCGATCAACTCATCCCAATCGCGCTCAGTGATCTCCTCCAGAGGCTGCTGGCGGGCAATGCCGGCGTTGTTCACCAGGATGTCGATTTCCCCGAGCGACGTTTGCGCTTCGGCAGCAAGCCGCTCCACCTCACGAGCGACGGAAACATCGGCTTGAATGCAGATGCACCGCCGCCCCAGTTGCTGAATCTTCGAAGCGACCGATTGGGCTTCGGTCGCGTGGGTCAGGTAGTTCACCGCTACGTCAGCACCGGCGTTGGCCAAGGATAATGCGATGGCGGCGCCGATACCGCGGCTGCCGCCCGTGACCAGCGCAGTTCTTCCTATTAGCTCATTCATCCCCTCAATGGTACATGGGTCACTTCGTCAGCATCGAGCTCGGCGTGGTATCTGCCGGCAGGTCGCCGAGGACGAATTGGATCGCACCCAGCATCATTTGGGCCAGGGCAGGAGTTTCAAAGAGCGTCGGCGTGTGCCCGATAGCGCAATTGAAGACCCGGCCTTTGCCATAGCTCTTGATCCAAACCAATCCGTAGTCCTTGTCAGGACGGACATGCCAGGGGCTGAGGTCTGTCTTCTCTGCATCAATGCTGATGAGGACATGCAGTTTGTCACGCGAATAGGGGCCGTCGGGCAGGAAATGATAGAACTCATCGGTGTAGACGAAGCCTTTTCCACCCAGGTCTGCCGTCAGGGGACTGCTGGCAAACTGCGTGGTCAACGGGCTGTTGGGATCGTCGATCTTCAAGGTCGCCGTCTCAGTTTTGTGAGGACCGGTCTGCGCGCCGATCAGTTCGCCGAACTCCGGCACATCCCCGGAAGCGTAACTGGCGCCGTGGAGGCCAGCGAGTCCGCCACCTTCGCGCACAAAACGAATCAGGCCGCTGATCACCTGCGGATCGGAGAAGACCTCTCCGTCGCCGCTGTTCATAAATACCGCGTCGTAATCGAGAATTTTGGGATACTTCAGATTATTCAGGTCGTTGCTGAAGATCGCCTGGAAGGCTCCCGTCGCATCTGCCATCTTCTGGATGGCAAAGTTCGCGTGTGCGGCGGTGTCGTGATAATAAGCACCCGCTGGAGCAACATCGACGATGAGAAGCTTTCTGGGCCCTTTGGGCGTTGCGAGCGCTTGTTTGGGTATGGCAGCTTCGATCTTCTGCTTAACATCCGCGGGGATGCGATCCGTCGGGGTAATGGGAATCAATTTCGCATCCTGATCAACGCGGTACCCCATCGCGGGACGCACGACTCTTTCAAACTCGTCGGCCTGTCGCCAAAGTTCGGCGAAGGCTCCGCGTGCAGTTCCGGGCTGCGGCTGGGTGGCGATGATCACCTGCCATGGGTCCACGTCCAGTGCGATGAAGAGAGGCTTTGTGCCGCCATAAGGGCGGCTGCAGTTAACGCATTTGCTCGGATCTTCCTGCGGCGGTGGTTCCAGTTTGGCGACTTCAAGGAAGAACTTTTGCGCCTCAGCTACACCGGTTCCCAGCGGGACATCCCGGCCGTTTAGGCCAAGGACATTGCGATCGCGTAACCGCACCGCCATCAGACGGTCCTTGATAAGCGCCAGGGCATCGACCGGTTTGATGCCATGTTCGATCAGATTGCCGAAATCGAGCATGACACCTACGTGGGGGCCGGCATTTCCAATCGCGCTCATGACGGTCTTCGGATCATCATCGACGGCGATCGCGACCCCGACCCCGTTCTCTGCCGCGAGCTTCTCCACCGTGGAAAGCGAGCTGGGCACGGCGCTGGTGATGATCGTCTTTACGCCTAGTTCTTTGGCGAAGGCGAAGAGCTTTGCGGCGGTACCTTCGTCTATGCTCTGCACCCGGTAAGCGAGCATTTTCAGGCGCAGCTCCTCCAGCCTAGCCTTGACGGCGGCGACGCCATCAGGCGGTAGTTGAAAATCCAGGTTTTTGTCGACCTGAGTGCTGACCTTTTGCCTGCTGTCGCCTTCAATGGTGGCCAGTCCCAGTGCATCGGCGTAAGCGGCGGCTTCAGAGAAAGTCAAGGGGCCAAATACAGTGGACGAGATACCCACCTGCCACCCAAGCAGCGGAGCGACCGAGCTGCGAATGCCGGAAGAGTTCGCCCTGACGGATTTGTTTGGTCCCAGATCGGGTGGGGGCGCCGGTGCTGCGAACGCTTGGTAAGCGGAGAGGCTCGTCACCGCCATGGTTGCAACTGCCAGAAGACGCATATTTCTATTCATGGTCATACCTCTTGCACTTCCTAGGAGCTATTTGAAAATCCAACCGCCATCGACGTGGATCGATTGGCCGGTGATGTAGTCCGATTCGTCGGAGGCGAAGAACGCCACTACTTTTCCGATGTCCCGTGGTTCTCCGGCGCGGCCGACAGAGATCTGCGCGACGACGCTCGACATGATGGCGGGATCCTTTTGAATCCATGCAGTCATATCGGTTGCGATGAAGCCGGGGTGCACGCAGTTGACGCGGATCCCCAGAGGCGTCATCTCAGCGGAGGTGTTGCGGGTAAGTGCCTCGATGGCCAACTTTGCCGGGGCGTAGTGGGTTCGCCCGGGAAGAATCTTGGCGGCCTGGACGGAACCGATGTTGACGATATTGGCCTTGCGGCGTTCGGCAATCACGCGGCGGCAAAAGATCTGCGAACAAAGCCAGGGTCCGCGTAGATCCACATCCGTAACCCGGTCCCACTGTTCATCGGTGATTTCGAGGAAGGGGATGATGGTCTCGATGCCGGCGTTATTGACCAGGATGTCGATCGGGCCAAGCTCGCTCCAGACCTTCTCGAACATGGATTCCACCGCGGCCCGGTTCGACACATCCGCCTGCACCGCCATGGACCGGCGGCCCCGTGAGCGGACCCAACTCACCACATCGCAGGCGGCGCCGCCCGTGATGTCGATGTCGTTGATGGCTACATCCGCACCCTGTTCGGCAAACACTTCCGCTATTCCTCGGCCTATTCCTCGCGCGGCTCCCGTCACCAGGGCGGTTTTGCCTTCGAGTTTCATTGCGTCTACTCCGTGAAAGGTGAAAGTACTCTGCGATCGAACGATTAGTGCTTCTTTGAGTCCGTTTCCGGCAGCGCGTACACGTAGTAGCCTTGTGCTCCCGGTTTTCCTGGGTTATAAGAAATGCTCTCAGGCGCTCCACCGACTGCGCCGTAGAAAGCGATGTACTGGCGGCCTGCTACTTCGTACACGGCAGGAATTCCATCCGGGTTTGCATCCATTTCCGTCTCCCACAGCGTCTCGCCGGTGTCTTTGTCGAGAGCGTGGATCATGCGGTCCGGACCGGTTCCGATGATGAGCAACCCGCCGGCGGTGATCACGGGGCCGTTTCTAATGAAGGCGGAGCTTCCTGTATCTTTGATACCTTTTGCGGCGAGACCGGGCGTCGTTCCAATCGGCCGGCGCCATTTGATCGTGCCGCTGTTGAGATCGTAAGCGACGATCGACGACCAGGGTGGACTAAAAGCCGACAAGCCGTTCTTGGCGCGGAAAGTAAATCCGAACTGCCCGTAAAAGCGCGTCTGGCCTGCAGGCGGCGGCGGCGCGGCACGGTTCACCTGTGGGTTCTCGGGATTTCCTTCGCCGGCCACCGGATCTTTCAGATAAGCAGCGAGCGACAGCACGTCTTCGGGCTTCAGAGTGGTTTCAGAGAAGGCCGGCATGACTCCATTGCCTGCCCTCAGGACGCCTGTAAATTTCTCGAAGCTGATGGTGTTGGGATAAGTGATTCGCTCCCTGTTTGGTCCGTGGCAGGCGACGCAGTTTTTGGAGTAAAGTGCGTAGCCTCTTTGTTCCAGTGTGCCCTGGGTGGTGCTCAGGCGCCGCACCGGAGGCGCTTCGGTCATGTTATGGATGGTGGGAGCGTCATACGTTTTCACGTACATCACGCCGGTCGTCGGATCCGCTGCGGTGCTGCCCTGATTAGCGCCGCCATTTTCCCCGGGCACTTCGATGGTTTGCCGGTTGTAAGCGGGCGGGGTAAAGATGCCATCGTTGCTGGCTTTTTCGATGATGCCGCGGATGCGCTCCTTATCTTCCGGATCGATGTAGGGATTGATGTCGTCGACGGTGAACTTCTGCCTGGCAAAGGGAGGCGGACCGGAAGGGAAGGGCTGCGTCGGCCAGGAGTGCTCATTGGGCATGTCGCTTTGCGGCACCGGCCGCTCTTCGACCGGCCAGATCGGCTTGCCGGTAACGCGATCGAACACATAGAGGAAGCCGAACTTGGTGGCCTGGGCAACGACGTCTACTTTTTTTCCGTCGTGGGTTACGGTCAAAAGCTTGGGTCCTGCGGTCGGGTCGTAGTCCCAGAGGTCGTGGTGGACAATCTGGAAGTACCAGAGACGCTTACCAGTTCGTGCATCGAGCGCCAGCACGGAATTGCCGTAGAGGTTGGTTCCCGTGCGATCGGCGCCATATAAATCGTAGGTGGGGGAACCGAGAGGGAAGTAAACAATGCCGCGCTTCTCGTCGAGGGAAATTTCTCCCCACGCATTGTTTCCACCGGTATGTTTCCATTGATCCGGAGGAAATGTATCGTATCCGAATTCGCCGGGACGGGGGACTGTGTGAAAGACCCAGGCCATCTTTCCGGTTTGTACGTCGTAGGCACGAATGTCCCCGGGAGGGGAACCGTAGGCTTCACCCGGCGCTGAGCCAAGAATCAGCAGATTTTCAAAGACGCGCCCCGGGGTGCCGCTTTGCACTTCTGTAACCGTAGCGGGATCCCTATCAAGGCCCGCGCGGAGATCGACCTTTCCCTGGTCACCAAAGGAGGTGATCGGCTCTCCGGTCTTCATGTTCAGTTCCTGGAGATATCCGTCGACGGAAAAGATCAGCCGCTGGTCTTTTCCGTCTTTCGAGATCCAGTGGTTGAAGCCTCGATTGGTCGGTTGTCCGCCTTGCACCGCATGAGCCCAGATCTGCTTTCCTGTGGCGGCGTCGAGTGCATAGATTCCGTCGTCCTTGCCGGCAACGTACATCACGCCGTCGATCACCAGCGGGTTGAAGGAGAATCTGCCCGCAGGCCCGGGCGCTGGGACGAACCATTGCAACTTGAGCTGGCTGACGTTGCTCTTGTTGATTTGCTTGAGCGCCGAATATTCCATGGAGTCGGGCGAGCCGCCGTAATCGCTCCACGAGGAATAAGGGGCGGGTTTCGATCCGGCAGAAATGGATTTGGGCAGATAGATGATCGCCAGCGCCAGCAACCCCGCGCCAGCAGCGGCGACTCTAAACTTTAAACCAGTCAATCGTAGTTTCATAAAAGTTCTTCCCCCGGGTCCGCATGCCATGGCGAATTCCTTACCTATTCGGCGTTAGCTGCGAAAGGTATATCCGAGTTTCTGCAAATAGGCCTTAGTCGTCTGTACCGTTTGAAGGGGTGTCATGGGACCGTCCGGAGAAGGATCCAACTCGACCATGACATCGTTGATGAGACCAACGCTATCCATCATGTCCAGAATTGCGGGGAGATCGACGGTACCCATGCCGAGAGGGCAGTAGCCGGAGTAGTATTGCCAGCCTTTGTAGTCCTTCAAATGCATGTGCTTCACCAGCGGCAGGTAGTCTTTCACCACCTTTGCCGCGTCGGCTCCGCCTTTCTGCAACTGACCCACGTCCGGCGCAAACTTCAGGTTCTTGGTGTTGACAGCGTCCATCACGGTGTAAACCTCGTCCCGCGATTCAATGCAAGTGCCGGTATGTTGATGGAGTCCGGTGGCCAGGCCCAGGTCAGTGATCGCCGCCGCGTAGTCGTTGAGCGCGGAGATGATATCCGCCTTGTGCTCCTGAAAGTTATAAGCGTCGCGTTTGACGCTATTGGGAGCGAGAACAATGAAGGCTCCATTGAATTTCTGCACGACTTTCGACAAGCGAACGATACGGTCAATTTCGTCTTTCCTCTTCGAAGGATCGATGAGGTTGCCGGTGATATAGCCGGAGCGCAACGGCACTCCGTACTTCGCGATCATGGGAGCCAGCAAACCTCTCTTATCCCAGTTATCGAGGACCTCGGGAAAGGTCTCGAATGTCCAGAAGCCTTCGGCGGAGATGTCCTTGAGCGCCGGTTCAAGCGTGGCGTCGTCTCCCGGGCGAGGAAAGGTTCCCCAGGTGATACAGGTGTGACCAATCTTCAGCTTCCTAGCCGGTTTCTTCTTGGCGAAGGCCGAGGGCAACGCCATCGTGCCCAACCCGAGGGCCATGGTTTTCAGAAAGCTGCGGCGTTCCAGTGTTCTATTCATGATTGACTCCTTGATCTTTCTTCACACCGGTAGAGGTTGATTCTTCGTTTCCATACCAAACGGGATGAACAACAGCCCGAAGACAAAGGCGAGGGAGGTCAGGGCCACCGGCACCCCGATGCTGCCGTAGTGCGCGATCCCAGCGCCAACGATGAATGTGCCGGCAGCAGCGACAAATCTGCCGATGCAGGTCGCGAAGGCCAGCGCGCTCCCACGGCATTCGCTGCGGTATTGTTCCGGGAGCCACAGTAGTTGCACGGCAAAACTGCCTCCACCCACTCCTACGGCAAAGAGACAGGCGATAAATGTGGGTAAGCCGCCGTGCCCGGGATAGAAGGTGTAGCCAAAGGCCAGTGAGATCGATGCCGCCATGAGGGCGAAGTAAAAGGCCAATGCTCCGCGGCGACCAAGCCAATTGGCGAGAGGCGCCATGATCAGGCAGCCCAGAATCGTGCCGGTGGCCAACAGCATCGTGGCCCAGGAGGCAATGCGGGCCGCATCTGCTTTGCTGTAGCCTTCGCGAAGCGCAACCTGGGTGGCTGCGCCGGGCACGTACACCGAACCTGCCCACAGACCGATCATGGAGACCAGGAGGAAGATGCAATTCAGCGTGGTTCGCCGGCGATATTCAGGCGAGAAAAGGGCAAGGAAAGAATCGCGCGCGGTCCACACTCCGATGCTCTCGAGCCGTTTGGTCCAACGCTCCGGTTCGCGCACGTGATAACGGATGTAGGTAACGAAGAGGGCAGGTGCGAGCCCAACGGCGAACATAGCCCGCCATCCCAGGCGCGCGCCAACCAGGTAGTTGAGCGTTGCGGCGAGAAAGATGCCGACGTAGTAGCCGGTGTTCAGATACCCGGCGCCGGAAACGCGGCGGCCGCCGGGTAGTTCCTCGGCTACGAAGACTGCCGCACCCACAAATTCTCCGCCAACGCCGAAGCCGGCAAAGAAGCGAAACAGGCCGAGCTGCCAGATGTTTTGCGCGATACAGCCCAGGAAGGTGAACACGGAGTAGCAAAGGATGGCGAAGATAAGAGCGCGGATGCGTCCGAAGCGATCGGCAATCGGACCCCACAAGAAAGCACAACCCCAGCCGACCAGGAAGACGGAGAACAAAATGCTGCCATAAAATCCCAGGTTGCCGATGGTGGGCTCGATGCCGGAATGAGGCAGCAGATCACGCAAGGCGGGCAGCAGCACCAACGCATAGATGAACGAATCCATTCCATCCAGGACCAACCCACCCCACGCCGCCCAAAACCCACGAACCTGATTGGGTGTGAGTGCGGTTCGAAGCGCGGGTTCGTGGATGGTCTTCAGCATGGGAATACCAATTACGTTCTCGACTTCGAGGGATTGGTTGGTCGAAATCCGCCGTAAGGCTTGAGTGGAATGAGAGACATCTCCGTCATGCCGAACTGGGCAAAGGGAAAGGTCTTCCATCGCTCGTGAATCTGCTCCTCGCTATCGGCTTCCCAGAGCAGGCAGGCGCCGGGCGTGTCGGCGCGGTGCCAGATCTGGCGAATCCATCCTTCTGCGTACAACTCGCGGGCCCGCTCCATCTCCTGTTCTGCCCGGGCCGCGTATTCCGCTTCCGCAAAGCCCTTGCGGCGCTGCGATATGGATAGAAACTGCATCGTGAGTTAGTCCTTTAGAATTGCCACCGCTCGTACCGGCGCTCCGGTGGTGTTGACCCACTTGATAGGGAACAGGCTTAGCTTGAATCCGTGGCCTGGAAGCTGGTCGAGGTTGGTGAGATTTTCCAGGTGGTAGTACTCGCGCGTGAGCATGACGCGGTGGGCTTCCCAGAATTTCTTTCGCTCAAACATGGCCCAGATGGGCGGGTCATAGGTAACCGCGTCGATGCCGGTCATCTTGACGCCCTGGTCGAGCAACCAATTCGTTGCTTCACCCGTCATGCCGACGTGGTCGGTCAGATATTTTTCGCTGTCCTGGATCTTCCCGGCTCCGGTGTGAATTAACACAATGTCGAGCGGCTTCAACGTGTAATTGATCTTAGCCAGGGCTTCCTTTACATCTTCAACGCTAATACCCGTGCCTTTGGGCAGATGACGAAAATCGAGACATACACCGTCCCCGTAGCAGTACTCCAGGGGAATGGCTTCTGGGCCCGCCGGCGTCCTCGCGCATGTGGCGCAGCGAATCCATGTGGGTGCCGATATGGTCGCCGATGACCACCATGCAGTGGGCGGTGAGCGATTTGACGCCATATTGTGCTGCGCCAATGCGCTCTGCAAACCCCTGCCAGGTCTCGAACATGAGAAGAGCAGGCCGCACCACGCGCGGAAAGGTAATCATCTCATTGTGTACGGGCATGCTCAGATCGACTAATTTGTCAGCCACGGTGCTAATCCCTTCCCGATTTTCGATACGTACTTGTTACTGTGTTACGGTCAGTCCGCCGTCCAGATAGATGGTTTGCCCGGTAATGAAGCTGGAGGCGGGTGTGACCAGGAACAGCACGGCGCTCATCACGTCGTCCGGTTCTCCGATCCGTCCCAACGGAATGCGGGCAACGAGGTTCGCGTAAAAGGTTTTGTCCGCCAGCATCTTGCTGACCTGCTCTGTCCGGATGAAGGTGGGGGCGACCACATTCACATTGATAGAGTTGGGCGCCCACTCAGCGGAAAGCTGGCGGCACAAGGTAATGAGCCCGCCCTTCGCGGCGCAGTAGGCGGCATAGCCTCGTCCACGAAGCCCGAGCATGGAGCGCACAGATCCGAGATGGACCTGCTTTCCTCCTTCGCCCTGACGGATCATGTGGCGGGCCGCGGCTTGCGCCTGAAACATGGCGCTCTTCAGGTTTACGTCGCAAACGTAGTCGAACATCTCTTCGGTGACTTCTTCCGCTTTTTCCTCGCGGTTCAGTCCAATGCAGTTGACCAGGATGTCGAGACGGCCATAGTGAGCGACCACCTCATCGACCATCCTCTGCGTGTCGGAAACCGAGGTTGCTTCGAATGCGGAGGACCAGGCGTCATTGCCTTCAGACTGCAAGGTTTTGGCGCAGGCAGCGCCGCGCTCGGCATTGTGGCCGGCAAGCGCGATTTTGGCCCCCATGGAGCCCAGGCCGCGGCAGACGGCTTCGCCGATGCCGCCATATCCTCCGGTCACCAGGGCGACTTTGCCGTCAAGCCTGAATAATTCACTGAAGGTAGTCATTCCTAAGTCAGGTCCTCTTCTTTTCTATCTTGCTGTTTGGCATCGGATCATTGGGATGGGATGCCAGGGGATGTACGGTAATTTGCAAATAAGGGAATAGTGGTAAAGAGACGAACGCAGCGTGCAGTTGGTCGCAATCGTCCGCACTCCAAATGCCCCAATTTTCACGCCTGCCGGGAACGCGCCAAAGGCGGACCAGTATTCCTTGTTTAGCCAGCTCGCGGCCGCGCACGGCTTCTTCCTGGCGTAGCTGCTTTTCCCTTTCGTCCCCGGCGTCTATACGGCCGACCGCCATGTGCACAAGAAACTCCATCTCGTTTGCGCCACCCCGCAGTTAGTTGATCACTTGCCCGAAAGCAAACGACGAGTTTCATCCATTACCTTGGCGGCCGTGGGAACGAGGGCGCGCAGGAGCACCGGGGAAGCAGGGATTCTCATGTCTGGAGTCGCGACCCGAATAATCCTAAGAGCCGGATCCTTATCGAAGAATTCGTGCAGGCGTGCGGCCACTTCCGCACCGAATCCGCCGGTACGATTGGCCTCGTGCAGGACAATTACTTTTCCTGATGCGCTCTTGACCGCGGCGCGTAGGCCATCGTCGTCCAGAGGGCAGAGCCAGCGAAGATCAAGCACGCCCACATCGACGCCCTCGGCGCCCAGTTGCGTGGCCGCATCCAGGGCCACCTGGAGCATGGTGCCCCAGGTAACAATCACTGCATCCCGTCCCGGCTTATGCAGGCGCGACTTTCCAATCGGCTCGATTGCATCGGCGAAGGTTACAGTACCGGTCGTTTGATACAGTCCCCTGGCCTCAAAAAGAATGCAGGGGTCGAGGGAAGCGGTGGCGCTGCGCAAAATGCTGTAGGCATCCTGTGGTGTTGCCGGTACTGCGATTCTTAACCCCGGGATGTGGGCCAGGAGGGCTTCGAGACACTGTGAATGCTGGGCGCAGGATCCCGGAGTCGCGCCCTGCTGCGTGCGGACGACAATAGGCGCTCCCGATCGGCCGTTGGTAATGTAGCGGACATTAGCCGCCTGATTGATGATCTGATCCAGTGCGACCAGCATGAAGTCGCCCCACATAATTTCGACGATAGGCTTCATCCCCATCAAAGCCGCGCCCACTGCGGACCCCAGGATGGCGCTCTCGGAAATGGGGGTGTCGAACACGCGGTCCGCGCCGTAGATCTTTTGCAAACCGCGCGAAGCGCCGAAGATGCCTCCCGCGTGGCCCACGTCCTCACCGTAGACGAGGACGTCCGGGCGGGAGGCCAACTCACGGGACAGTGCTTCGTTGACGGCCTGGATATAGCTGACGGATTTGGTCTCTTGTGCCGTGGCTGCGGCGGAAGGGGCCGGCTGGAGTGAAGCTTCCGACCAGACGTGTGTGCTCGCCGTGGAAGGATCCGGACGCGGCGCGTTGAGAACGACCTTCTGTACCTCATCCACCTCGGACTTGACGTCGGCCTCGAGTTTGCGGAACGTCTCCTCAGTAAGTACTCCGGCAGCGATGAGTTTGTGCGAAAAGGTGACGATGGGATCGCGCGCGCGCGCCTGATCTCGATCTTCCTTAGGGCGGTAGTGCTCGATGTCGCGGTTGTAATGGCCCCATAGGCGGGGTACACGACACTCGATCAGCACCGGTCCCTTGCCCTCTCGGGCGCGTTTCGCGGCTTCTTTTACCGTGTCGCGCACGATGAGCGGGTCGGCTCCGTCAATGGTCACTCCAGGAATGCCGTAACCGCTCGCCCTTTGCGCAATGCGTTCTACTTTGAAGGTGAGGGAAGTGGGAGTAAGTTCCGACCAGCCATTGTTCTCGCAGATGATAAGAACAGGCAGGCTGCGAGCGGCCGCGAAGGCCAACCCCTCGTGGGTCGAGCCCTGGTTGAAGGCGCCGTCACCTATGGAGACGGCGACGACTTTTCCGTTTTTGGCAGCGACGTTGGCCATGGCAACGCCGCAGGCGATGGGAACTCCCGCTCCCACGATCGAATTCTCGCCGATGAAGCGGCGGTCCGGGGCCATCATGTACGCTGAACCGCCGCGGCCACCATTGACGCCAATGCTGCGTTGGCAAATCTCTCCAAACACTTCGGTCAGGGAGAGGCCGGAGGCTAAGGCCCATCCGTGCCCGCGATACGTCGCGACGAGTTGATCGTCCTTGGCGAGACCAGCAACGGCGCCGACGGGAACTGCTTCCTGGCCGGCGCAGAAGTGAGCGGAGCCAACTACTTCAGGAGGGGTGGTTGTGCTCAATTCAAGCGAGCGTTGCTCAAGCTCTCGGATACGCAGCATTTCCCTGAGGAGCGCAACGGAGGTAGCGTGATCATCTTTGGCCACATGGGTCGCAACACCTGAGACGGAAGCGGTCATTAGTCAGTCCTCAGCCATTCATTCCAGCTCTCATAGGCCCTGAATGGTTTGTTACGCCGACCAACGACCATAGGGAGGGTCCTGGTTCGCGTTTTGTTATCTGCCTCAATTATTGTTGTCAAGACGATATCAGGCAATAGTCGAAGGTTACCTTCCTTTCTTGCTAAGAAGTTAAGAAGAGGGTCGCATCTGGAGTTTTGGAAAACTCCGGATGCGACCTGGAGGCAATAGACAGCAAATTCATTGAAGCCGTTAGAAGTGAATCCTTCCAGCGAACTGTATTTGCCGCGGCGTAGCTCCAGAAGCCAGCGAGCTGATGACGCCAAAGCCAGTTCCACCGTAAGTCACCCCCGGTGTGTTGTAGTTCTGGATATTGAAGACGTTGAAGAATTCCGCCCGGAACTGGAAGCTAATATTTTCCCGGATGGGTATGTTCTTAATCAGTGAAAAGTCGAAGTTGTCGTAATTCGGGCCTGTGATGACACCGCGTCCGGAAGTGCCGTATTGATTGACCGGGTGAGCGAATACCGCGGTGTTGAAGTACTTACTCTTTGTTGGATGGCCAAGTTTGGGATTACCGGTTAAATTGGCACGGCCATAATTATATGTGCCCGTGTTACCAATGCCCGCCGGATCTAATCCAGAATCAGGGAAGCCTAGCGGAACTCCGGAGCGCGCGGAGGCGATAATATTGGTCTGCCAGCCGCCTAGAACTACTCCGCCGATGCCGTGGTTGAGGTAAGCCTTCCCGGGTCCAAAGGGCAACTCGTAGAGGCCGTAGCCATACCAGAGCAACTTGATGCTATTCCCGGAGATACCGTAGTCGGCCTGCAGATCGTTGTAGTTTTGATAGGCTGAGTAGCCTTGCGGGCCGTTCTCCACACCGTAGAAACCGCTTCCCCCGGCATCCATTGCCTTGGACCAGGTAAAGCCGGTTCCGAAATTAAGTCCGTTGCTGGCGCGCTTGTCGACCTTTACCTGTAAAGAGTTGTAATTAGCATAGCCGCGTGAGGTACCTTCCAATGCCGTACCCGACCAGGAGAACGGACGATCCAGTCCGTGACCTCCAGCCTCAGGAGAGTTGTTGGCCAAGCCCGTGATCGGTTGGTCTCTGTCGATGGCCCCCACGTATCCGACCGTCGCCACCAGGCTGGCATTCACCTGCCGTTGGACTTCGACGTTGAACGTATGGGAATAAGGATTCTTCAGATGCGGATCGTAATACCAGCCAAATTGATTAAATGGAGTTGGCACTGTGGGCAGAGCATTGGTTTGCGAAATGGTTGGGACGATCTGGTCGATTGTCTGGATCGGCTGCCCGATGACGTTGAACACCAGGGGAAGCGAGGCATTGGAAGGCCATGCTAACAGCCGGTCTCTCACCGTCTGGATGGTGCTGATCGAATTGTCGAAGACCAGTGCATAGCCTCCGCGGACGACCGTGTTGTTATCGATCTTGTAAGCAACGCCGATGTGCGGTCCTACGTCCGTGTAGCTGGCGTCAGGCCCGAGGTTCGGATTGGCTGCGACGGTAACGTGGGCGGCAATGATCGCATTATTTGCCGGGGTAGTCGACGGGATGCAGGGAGCGTAAACGCCCTTGGTGACGTCGCAGGCTGGCGGCAATTTGCCGCCCGAAACAACCCAGTTTCCGGTGTTCGGATCAAGCATGGCTGCGGTCGTTCCGTTCAGCAGGTGTGGCGAGGATTCGCCGTCCCAGCGCAATCCGAGATTGAGGGTTAACCGCGGTGTGACTTTCCAGGCATCCTGGATGTAAGCCGAGGGAGCAATTACCCGGACGGCATTCACTTCATTCTGGAAGCGGCCATTGTCCGGCACACCAATCAGAGCTCCTGCAAGGGCATTCCCGGTTGCCGACGCGTTTTGCGGGTCGGCTGTTTCCGGCTGTGCGAAGGTAAAGGTGGCGCCGCCGAAGTGCCCACCCGAAAGTCCCTGGGTCATCTCCGGTGCCTGTTCCTGGAATCCGAAGCGCACCTGGTGGTTTCCGTGGATCCAGGTCATATTCACCGCGAAGTTCAATTCGTGACTTTCCGAGCCGGCAGGTCCGCTGCCGCCGATACCGCCATAAGAGCTGCTATAACCGAAGTTCTGAAAGCCGTAGACCTTTTGCACATCCGCGAAGATGTCGTTAGCGCCGCTGGGAACGTTGTTGAAGACCGTCGTCGTCACTGCGCTAAATCTTCCCGAGTATCCGATGGCCGCGTCCAAAAGGAGATTTGGCCGAAAGGTGTGGGTATACCCACCGCCGAAGTTTCTGTTGTCCGCGGTTGAGGAACCCGCTGCATGACTCGAGCTCGGGGTCACCGCCGTTCCATCGAGAAAGCTGTAGCGGAAGAAAACCGTGTTGGTGCCCCTGAAATTGTGATCGACGCGTCCCGTGAACTCATTAGCATTGTTCGTACCGACCGAGTTCAAAATCGTATTCGGTCCGCCCGGCGTGCTTGGCGTAAAGTTGGGCGTGTCGCTGTAACCCTTCAAAAATGTCAGCACACCCTGGTTGATTCTGTTCGCGGGGATAATATGCCCGTTGCCAAGCAAACTACGATGGTAATTTCCGGGCGTACCCGTGGTGGTGAAAGGGTCGTAGAGAAGCGCGGGAGCCCCGGTGCTGGTGACAACCGCCGAATTCGTGAAATCGCCGGTTAACTCCGCGGGCGTCGGCGAGATGTAGGTAGAGGCGACTGCTTTCTGGTACCGCCAGCCTTCATACGCCACGAAGAAGAACGTCTTGTTCTTCCCGTTGTAGAGCTTGGGGATCCAGACTGGACCGCCGAAGTCGCCGCCGAACTCGTTTTGGCGGAAGGATGCCGGTGCGGCGGGCTTGTTCGACTTGAAATCGGTGAAGGGATTCCGCGAGTCAAACGCGTTATTCCGCAGGTACTCCCAAAGCGCTCCGTGAAAGTTATTGGTTCCGGATTTGCTGACAACGTTTACCACTCCGCCGAGAACGCTGCCGTATTCGGCTTGGTCGTTATGCGATTGAACTTTGAATTCCTGGATCGTGTCCGCGATCGGAGGCAAGTCATAGGTGCTGGCGAATGCAGCCGTGTTGATGATCCCATCCAGGTAGTAGAGATTTTCGCGATTCCATTGACCCTGGGTTGAGGGGAAAACGAAGGTCGAGCCCGGGATGCCTGGAGGTCCAAAGCCGGTACCATAGCCGACCGTGCTGTTTTGCGATTGGTTGACCGGATTCGATCCCGGAGTCAGGGTCAACAGGGCGGAGAAACTTCTGCCATTGAGCGGCAATTCGTTTACTGTCTTCTGCTCGACCACAGCGCCAAGGTTAGCCGTGGAAGCCTGGAGCATCTCGGCGGTCGCCGTCACGTTGACCGTCTGGGATGTGGCGCCGACTGTGAGCTTGAAATCCTGTGTGAGGATCTGGTTGACGTCCAGTTTGATACCGGCGCTCGTGGCTGTGTCGAAACCCGTTTGCATGACCGTGAGGTTATACGTTCCGGGCGGGACCAGGGGAAACTGGTACAAGCCTTCGCCATTGGTCTTGGTTGTGCGGGTCTGGTGCGTCGCCGTATCTTCCAGGGAGACGTTCGCATCGGATATGATCGCGCCATTCTGATCGTAGACATGGCCGTTGAATTGGCCGTCGACAGTCTGCGCGTGCGCAGTGATGCACCACGCCAGCAATAAGGCGAGGAGCGCAAACACCTGCGGCGCAAACGCGACGCGTGCTGGTAGGGAAAATGGTTTTGCGAATGTACTGGCTCTCGAAAAGTAACGTCTCACAACGGCCTCCTTGGCTTTCAGCCCCAAACGGGTGTCCCCAGAGATCTCGTATTGTTAGCCACTCAGACGATTCCTCCGGCAGCACACCGTGGCGCCCTGGAACGGCTGAGTGATCCTGGATTCAACGCCGTCCTGTATAGGTGCCGGGAAAGACGATTGTCAAGAAAAATATCTCACTCTGAATAGATCATCACTATATGATGATTTTAGTCAGGATGAAACGTCGGCGGTTCCCCCTAAATCACTCTGCGAGTGTTAGGAAACAGGAGCCGTTGGTCGTAAAGTAGCCGCAGTGATCTGTTCCCGAAACCGCCGCGGTCTTTTGTCTCGACTGGGGGTGCGCCTACTCCTCGCCTGCGTGACCTTTGGCCCGCCGCTCTTATTTCCCCCTCGGCCGGAGGCGCAAAACGCGGGTAATGTTTCCCGGCCGGACGCTGCGCCGCCGGTCGCTACCCTGTTGGATCAGGCAAAACAGCTTGTACAGCAAGGCGATCCGCAGTCGGCTCTGAATACGCTCGATCAGGTGCCCCCGCATGGACCGTACGCGGCCGCCGCGCACACCTTGAAAGGAATTTGCCTGGCGTTGTTGCAGAAACCGATTGAATCTGCGGCTGAATTTGACCAGGCAATTGCCCTGCGGCCTAACTACGCTCCCTCGTACCTGTCGTCGGGCCTGGCTTACGCCACGTTTAACAACCTCGACCGGGCTCTCGAACGCCTAGCCGTGGCTGTCAAACTGGCTCCCAATCTGCCGGGCGTCCGCTACAACTACGCCCTGGTGTTGGCACGCGCGGGTAAGTATCCCGAGTCTGAAAAGCAGATAGAGCTGGAACTGGCCAACAAAGAGGCAAAAGAACCCGCCCTCGATCTCTGGCGTCTGAAGGCACGCGATGCGTACTACCAGAAAAAATGGCAGGATGCGCTCGAAGCCTACAACAAGGCTCTGGCGCTCGATCCACAGTGGGTGGAAGCCTATGCCGGGATTGGCGAAGCTCTGTACTCGCTGAATCGCTCTTCCGAGGAAAGCCTCACAGCGCTCCAAAAAGCGGAGAGCCTCGATCCGCAAAACGAGACGCCGCATGCGCTGCTCGGCAGGCTCTACCAGGACGCCGGCCAGCAGAACAAAGCCATCGAGGAACTCGAGACTGCGCATCGCCTGGCACCCAGCGATCGCGAGGTGACCTACCGGCTTTACCGGATATACGGCATCAAGGGAGACACGGCAAACGCCGACCGCCTGCAGACGGACCTGGAGACGCTGCTGGCCAGCAATCACGCCGAGGCGGACAGCGAGACGAAAGCCATGGTGCTCAACAACACAGGCATCGAACTGGAAAAAAAAGGCGACATGGCCGGAGCGCTTGAGCACTACGAGGAGGCGGCAAAGACCGACGTCTCCAACCTGGTTTTCCAGCGGAACGCGGCCCTCATTCTCTGCAAGACAGGCCGTCCGAAAGAGGCGATCCGACGCTTGGAGGATATTCTTTCCCTTGATCCGGATGATGCGGAAACCCTGCAGATCCTGGCTGTGGCGAATGAGGTCGCGTCGGGGAATGTGAGCGTGAAGAAAAGTTTGCCCGCGGCCCAGACTTCTCATTGAGCATCGGGTTTGCATTTTCAGTCGTCCCTAATGGACTTTTCCTGTCAGCCAAAGCTGTCCAAATTAGCGGAGCAAATGACTTCTGACAGTAAGTTGTTGATTGTTTTTACCTGAGCCTGACAGAGGAAAATGAAGTTGGCTCAATTGTATTGAAGCGTTTCCAGTTGTGGTCCGGTGAACCGCAGGTCCCTCCGCTGCGCTTCGCTCCGGTCGGGATGACAAGGGAGAGGGCAACGTGTACCAGGGAGGTGTTTTTCGACCGGACTGGGTAGTGGAGATATCTGTTCAATTATCTGCGGTGATCACAGCATTCCGTCGTGAAAGTTTTTCGACATTACTCCAATCGATGGAGATACCGTTGCCCGGTTCTTCGCTCGGGCTCATCTGTCCGTGCTTTATCACGGGGATGTTTTGTAAAAAACGATCCAATGGGTCGGCGCCGCTTTCCTGCGTGATCCATTCGACCGCTTCGACGTTTGGGAAGGCACAGGCTAAGTGGACATGAAGCGGCGCGAAGACATGGGGAAATACGGTCCGGCCCGCAGCCGCTGCGACGTTGATTGCTTCGATGGCGCCGGTAATTCCTCCGACGGTGGTTGCGTCGACCCGCAGGATGTCGATGCCGCTTACCAGGTCCGCGACCACTCCCGCGCCGAAGACGTCTTCTCCGGCGGCAATGGGCGTGGTCAGTTCGTTTCGTATCTGGTGGGTTAGGCGTATGTCGGAGGCGGCAAAAGGGTCTTCGAGGAAGTTCAAGCCCAACTCATCGATATCGAGGCAGGCTCTCCTGGCTTCGGTCAATGTACTCCAGGTCCAGTGTGCGTCGGCTGCCACCCTTCCCGGCATCTTGTTGGCTACGGCGGACGCATACTTCTTATCGAAGTCGCGGTCGTCCCCCTTGAGCATGATCTTTACGCGTTTGCAGCCGGCATCCTCGAGCAGGCCTACTTCTTTCACTACGTCCGCGATTCCGCGTTGATCGACGTAGTATCCGGCCACGGTGGTTACATCGGCCGCTGTTCGCAGGCCGCCGAGAAATTGGAACAGTGGTTGTTCCGCCTGTTTTGCTGCGATATCCCACAGGGCAGTATCTATCAGGCTAAGAGCGCGCGTCAGGCCCGCACGCGCGGGAACATTGGAATATTCCAGGTTGAACATCACCTGGCGACGCATGCGGACGTCTTTGCCCAGGATGCGGCGACCCATGCTGCTTAACGTGTCAAACAGCGGTGTTCCTCGCGGATAGCCGACTGCTTCGCCAAATACACCTGCGTCTGTTTCCACGCGAAAGAGGACGTAGTCTCGCGTGCGTATCTCGACCGGACCTAGTCGCAGAATATAGGGAAGGGGTATGCCGCACTCCGCGATTTGGACTTTTGTAATTTGCAAGTTCTTGCGACCTCGATGACCGATGCGTTGTTGTATGAAAGAACATTATGATATAAACGACCTTCCATCAAGGCTTGCACACGCACCGGAGGTCACTTTGTCATCCCAACCCAGCATCCAGCCTTCTGGCATACCTGGTCTGCGAGGAACAGAGCATGTAGGTTTTACTGTGCCCGACCTGGAAGAGGCGACCAGATTTTTTGTCGACGTCATCGGGTGCGAATACATGTTTGAGCTTGGGCCATTTGTTGCGGAAGATGACTGGATGGAGAAACATCTCAACGTTCACCCCCGAACGGTGATGCGCAGGTTGCGTTTCTTCCGGTGTAAGTTCGGCCCGAACTTTGAGATTTTTCAGTATGAGTCGCCCGACCAGAATCTTGCTCCACCGAAAAATAGTGACGTCGGTGGTCACCACCTGGCTTTTTATGTAGATGATTTCGATGCGGCGGTGGCTTATCTTTCCGCCAAGGGTGTTCAGCTACTGGGCAAACCGACGGTCAGGACCGTCGGACCCAATGCTGGCCAGACGTGGATTTATTTTCTCTCGCCCTGGGGCATGCAGTTTGAGTTGGTGAGCTTTCCTAACGGTAAGGGATACGAGAAAGACACCACGTCACGTTTGTGGCATCCGGCGAAGCCTGCGCTCTGACGAGGCCTTCCTCCCTGGACGGGTGCCCCATGTTCGCCTTTGCGTACATGGGCCGAAAACGCATTCTTCAAATGCTTTTGCTGCAAGAGCAAGGACTCTTGCTCTTGGCTGCGGCTTTGTGCCACGCAGAGATAGCCTTGGAAGGGGCTGCGCCCAGTCTTTCTCGGCCCATGTACGCTGGGGCGAACATGGGGCACCCGTCCAAAAACCTCGACCGTATTTGAAAGGTCGATCCTGCGGGAGATCGTTGACCGATTCGACAAGGTGCAGATCAGAAGAGGGCGCCGGCTACTTGGTCCGCTATGTTTCTGGTTTTCTCTTTGAGCTCGTCGCGGGACATGGATGGATCGTTGCGCGCGCTGGTGGTGATGGTGACGGTAAAGACCTGGTCGCGGACTCGGCCGATGACCTGCTCTCCCTCGGCCTGGGCTTTGATGTCTGCGGGACAGATCACTGCCTCATTCCCAATCGCCTGTAAAGGCGACGCTTCGCCACTGCAATGGGCCTTGGCGCTCGTCATGGCCTGGGTTGGGTCCTGCACCTGCTCTGTGGTGATGCGAAGCTCATGCGATGCGCTTGCGTCGCGGTAGACGAAACTGCAGGCCTCTTTGCTGCCCTGAGACAGCGTGGCCATAGGTCCACCCTCGCTGTCCCTGAGAACTCCGGAGGCTGTGGCCACGTTGAGCCAGGGACAACCGGCGTTTGCCTGGCAGAGTACGGGCCTGGGAGTCAGAAGCACCAACAAGGCTAGCGTGAGAGATCGCACTACTGGGCTCCAGCGGATGGTGGCTTCGCCTGGTAAGGGAGATCGCTGTGTACATGCTGGGGAATGCTCTCGATCGATATCTCCGGATGCTGGCGCAGGAAGTCGAAGGAGTAGGTGGGCGCCCCGGGGTCGAACTTCTTGGTGATGAACTGGGCTTGTTCCTCCGCAGCCTTCTGATCCATTTCCATGCGGCGGTAGATGATCGACAAGATTGTAGTGGGCCGTGAGGTCATCCGGGTCGATCCCCTGCACGGCTTCAAATTGGATTCTTGCGTCAGGGTAGTCGTGCTGCCGGTAGAAGGCCAGGCCAAGATCGCGCCGCGCATCACGCGAGGCAGGGAATTGCTCGACTACTTTTTTCAAGTTGGCGACCTCCGCATCGTAGTCGCCTGCCCGTCTTTGGAGCAGGGCAAGGTAATAGAGGGCGCGCGCGCTATTGGGGCTTATCTCAAGTGCCCGCAGTACGCTGGCGCGGGCAGAGTCATATTTCTCCCACTGAATTTCGGTCAAGGCAATATTCGTATAGGCGTCAGCATAGTCCGGCCTTAGTTTGAGCACTTCGCTGAAAGCCCGCACCGCATCGGAGTATTGCAATTGATCGAGATACGCAATGCCCAGGTTGTTCCATCGCATCCAATCGGGGTTGTCGCCCGGCTCCGGAGGACACGTTGCGTTCTCTCCGACATGCAAGACGCGGCTACGCGACGCAATCTCCACTACCGGATATGCTGGATGGCCCGGACCGAACACGTTGTTCACGTAGCTCTGGCGGAAGTGCCTGTAATTCACTTTTGCGGTGATGGCGACAGGGCCTTTCAAACCCGACGGAATGCGGAACTGATAGCGCACTAATACCGATCTGCCGGCCTGGATTGAATTGTCATAAGCCACCGAATGGATGGTCCAGACTTTGTGATTATCGACGAATTCCCCGTTGACATTGACCGGCCGGTTGGTGAAACTGTGCGCCCGCTCGTCGAGCGCGCCATCCGGCTTGATAAAGCCACTGTGATAGATCTCCTTGCCGGTAGCATCCTTGGCGGTGAACTCGACCCAGGCCTCGTAAAGATCCCGCACTTCAGGAACCAGTGAGTGGCCGATGTTCTTGTTCTGGATCACCACCAGGGCTTGCACGACTTCATCGGGCTTCAGGCTGAAGGGCACGGAGCCAAGCGGTGCGACGATCTTGTCATCGCTGGCCTTCTGCAGGGCAAAAATATCGACGTTTAGATAATTTCCCGCTTTGAGGAAGTCGGTGGTTTTTTTCAGTTGTTCCTCGTATCCGTAGTAGAAGGGAACTGCCGTGTTTCCTGCCGGCCAGCTATGCGTAGCAAAGGCGCCATGTTTAGCCCCCGGCTCAGGAAGAGTAATGGCCGCGCGCTTCATGTGGCATCCCTGGCAGGTGGAGAAGTCGGCGGTGTAGAAGGTCAACGGATTTTGCTGCGAGAATTTCGACTGCTGCCACTCGTCATATGTCGTAAACGCACGGATGAATTTATAGTCGTTCAGCGTGTCGGGCAAATTCGCCTTGTGGCAGGATGCACAGAACTCGGGTGTCCGATAGATGCTCTTCATGACGGCCATCGAGTGGCGTTTCGGGTACTTCATGATGTCGTCATAGGGAACTTCGCCCGGAATTCGATTGCCTTTGTCGTCGACCATCACCGCGGGAATGCCCATAACAAAGCCACCATTGCCATTGGTTGACTTCAGGCTCTGAATGGAATGGCAGGTAGTACAGGTGAGACCGTCTTTGTCGAAGCTCCGATCCACCTGCGAGTCCTGGGTCAGGCCGCCGGACAACACGGCAATGGGATTGTGGCAGCTATCGCAGTGGCGTGAGAACTCAATGCCTTTCGTCCGGATCAGGATGTTCACGCTGGTTCGGTAAAACGGGGTGCGGAAAGAATTCGAGTGGAGAGATTGCCGCCACTGATGAAGGGCTTCCTGATGGCAATGCCCGCAGTACCTCGCGTCCGGAAAGGCGCCGGGTTGAATGAAGTCCTCTCCTTCTACTGAGGCGTTGCCTGGTGTAGAAGGCCGGTCTTTGCCAAACCGGTAGTTGTAGGAGGCACGAACCTTGTCGGCGTAATCTTTGCGCGCAGGCTCCTGGTTGGAGGCGGCCTTGATGGTTGCCCTCGCAAAACAAAGGGCCGCGGCGACGACCGATACGATGAGAATCCCACGCAGGAATAAGGTCTTCATATTATTCCTCCTGAAATAGCGGCAGGCGCGGGCAGACCTGAAAATGATATACACCGAAACACCCTGGTTTGTGAACGCAGTCCTTCATTTGGGGCTACTACTAGTACCCCGCGCCGCCGGCGAATTCTTCGCGATGGCATCGTAGACGCTGGGTACAACTCCTTTGCCCTCTTCAATCATGAAGAACCGGTTGACGGCCGGCAGGGTAACGTGTTCGACAGAGCCGCTGGGCCAGTGAATCTCGACGGCTTCTACGCTTGCCGCCTGTCCCAAGCCGAAGTGAAGGCGCTGGTCATTCGAGGATTCGTAGCTACCGCCGCTCATCACATCGGCGCGCTGACGGATACCGCCGGCAGTCAGGTAGACCACGGCTCCGATTGCATCACGAGGACCCTTTGGTCCGCCCATCAGCGAAAGGCCGACCCAATGGTTTGTGTCCGCATTCACATTCCGCAGCAGGACCGGGGTGTGGTCGATGCAGTTGACGACTACGTCGATCTTGCCGTCATTGAACAGATCACCAAAGGCTGCGCCACGCCCGGGAATGATATCGGCGAGCCCGGTGCCTTCTACCGCCGGGACGAGTTCGAAGCGTTTGCCCTTATCGAGGTTGTGAAACAGCAAAGGACGTTCCGCGAACGTCATGCCCCAATCGAGGCGATGCTTGTCCACCTGGGGGTAGACGTGGCCGCTGACCGACATGATGTCCTTCCATCCATCGTTGTCGTAGTCGATGAATTCGGTTCCCCAACTCAGGAAGGGGTAGGTGATTTGAGCGATGCCCATTTGCTCGGTGATCTCTGAGAAGTTGCCGCCCCCTTCATTGCGAAAGAGAGTTTTGTAGTCATCGGAGAAAGTCGTGGTGTAGAGATCGACCAGGCCATTGTTCAGGTAGTCGCCCACGGCCAGTCCCATGGAGGCAGTCTCGCGAGCTTCCTGGTTGAGAGCGAAGCCAGAGAAGAAGCTCGCATCCTGGAATGTGCCGTCGCCCTTGTTGATGTAGAGATAATTAGGCGTCGAGTCATTGGCCACGATGAGGTCAAGTTTGCCGTCGTTGTTGATGTCGACGAAGGTTGAGGAGAAACCGAAGTAGTGTCGTTTGTCGCTCACTCCGGCTTTTTCGCTTACATCGGTAAACGTGCCGTCACCATTGTTATGGAACAGGTGATCGGGTTCGCCGGGCAGGCCACGAGGGCCGCACATGACGGTGGCTCCACGATATTGGCAGAAGGAATGGGCTGCGTCGCCGGCGCCGGAGGGTGGAGGGTTTTTCAGGTCGTAATGGACATAGCCGGGAACGAACAGGTCCAGCTTACCGTCACCGTCATAGTCACCAAAGCTCGCGCCGTTCGACCAGTTGCCGAGGGTCACGCCGGCTTGCTCTGCGACATCGGTGAACGTTCCATCATGGTTGTTGTGAAAGAGACGGTTCTTTCCGAAGTTGCTCACATAGAGGTCTGGCCAGCCGTCATTGTCGTAGTCTCCCACCGCCACGCCGAAGCCCCAGCGGCCGTTGGTTACGCCGGCCTTCGCGGCAACATCGGTAAAGGTGCCATCGTGGTTGTTGTGAAAGAGGGCAGCATGGGGAGGTTCGGCCTTGCCATCCATTGCTTCGTAAGTCGATCCGTTCACCAGGTAGATATCGATCCAGCCATCATGGTCGTAGTCCAGCAAGGCCACGCCCGAACCGGTAGTTTCCAGGATGTAGTTCTTCTCGGGGTTCCCCATCCTGTGGCGCCAGACGGTCAAGCCTGATTTTTTGGAGACATCCTGGTAGACGATGGGTCCGGTTTTGACGAACCCGCCCGCGGTGATCGGCCTTTTTTCCGAATCGAGAACGGGCGCGAACACACCGCCCGTCGCCGAACCCGACTCCTGGGAGCGTGGGTTGCCACCGTATATAGGGGGAGTGGTGGGTTGCGTCTGCTGCGCAGCGGCGTCAAAACCGGCGGTCATGGAAAGCATGGTCAGCAGACCAACCAGTAACGAGCTTCTTCGCGAGCCATGCGTTCGTAAAGACATGAATCCCCAGTCCTGCGAGCTTGAGTTGATAAACACCCGATTATCGGCGCTGCAAATTGGCACTGTCAATCGAGCAGGCGAGTACGCTTGGCCATTCAACCCTTCCCCGAGGTCATATTCCGGCTGATTTTCCACGATTGCAATTGACCCTGAACCCACTTCGCGCTCTTATCCGAGTGGCATAGCAAGCATGCGTTCGGGCTGTCTTGCTGGCCGAAGCGCAGCGTCATCTCGGCGTTCGGGATATCGTCCATCTGGTGCGAGCGGACACGCATCAGCATGCCATCCACAATGCGGGGCATGTGGCACTCAACACAACGGCTGGCCTCGCTATCGATCGAATGGTGGGAATGTGCAGCGGCCTGCGTCTTGTCTTGAAACTGGGTATGGCAACCGGTGCACATGCGATCGGGCTCGTCTTTGAATTTGAGCGATGTAGGGTTGGACGACTGGTCATGTCCGTGTGGATTGTGGCAGGTTCCGCAACTGGCCTGGCCCTTACGAAAGCATTGAGAACGTTCCAGCGCTTCCACCATGAACGTGGCCTGCGTAAAGCGGCCATCACGGAAGAAAGCGCCGCGGGTGAATTCACCCAAGGGGAGCGCCGGGCTCTTGAGGAAAAAAGTGCCGGTGCTGGAGTAGTTCAATTCGCCCTGGGCATTGCCCTGGTGCACATTGGACTGCATGTGGCATTGCGCGCAAATGGAGACAAATTCGCGATTGGTGACCCGGCGAAAATCAACCGGGGGATCCAGCGGTTGTTTTGTGTAGAACTTGCCGGTGGTCATCGCTGCTACGTGGCCAGCAGAAGGGCCGTGACACATTTCGCAATCGATGCCTGGTTCGCGAAAGACAACATGGTCCAGAGCCAGTCCCGCGCCCGAGGTATTACGCAACTGGCTGGTGTGGCAGACAGCGCAATTCAACTGATAGCTGGTGGAACCATCGTGTCTCTGCCAGGTATTGGGGTCTGCTCGTTCGCTGCCTGGGCTGTCGATGATCTTCCAATAATTGAGCCATTGCTTGGCGACAGCACTGTACTGAATGGGAAAGACGTGGATCTGTCCGTTGGGTAATTTGGTGGCATAGGCCTGCTGCCATTTCGAGCCTATGGTGTAGTCGACCGGATAGGAGTGCCAGCGGCCATCCGACTCCTTTATGTCGAAGTAGTGGCGGCCGCCGCGAATGACCATGCGTGCAAAGAGAGCGCCGTCGTCATGAGCAGCGGCCTCCAGTTTGCCGCCGCGGTATGCGAGTTCTTCGCCGGTGACGAACTCGTTCTTCTCCTCGAAGTCACCGATTACATTTTGTGGTTGATAGGGGCGCAGCATCTTCGCCATGCCGGTTTGCGACCATTGGCGATAAATGTCGACATGGCATCGGCTGCATGTCTGCGAGCCGGCGTAATTGGGCTGTTTGATCGCGGGAGCTTGCGTTTCTGCCGGCGGCAAGGGAGACGAGTTGTCGGCTTGCTTCTCGAGGGTGGCAACAAACTCGTCAAAACCCTGCTCAGGTTTGGCTGCCTGGTAGATGGCTGACAATTGTTCCCGGGCTTTTGTCGTCAGCTCTGTATTGTGCCGGTATACCGTGGCAAATGCGAGCGCTGCCTGTGATGATTCATTTGCTGATAGATGAGTGACGCCGAGCAGATAGACGATCTCCATGTCATCCGGCTTTAGAGTGCGGGCATGGTTGAGCGCGGTGAGGGCCTGGTTAAGGAGTGATTTTCGCCTTGGACTTGCAGGCTCCTGAAGGGCCTCGTTAATCAATGCGCGCCCGATCACGAACCAGGCGGTTGCCTGCTGATTTTTCTTTGCCTCTGGCCAATCTCGCGCAGAGATGGTGGGGGGGCGGTCAAAGCGATCAAGGTAATCGAGAGCATCGCGCGCGCTGGCAATGGCCGCTTCATTTTGGTGGAGGGCCGCTTGCACATCGGCGGCCGCAACCAACAGCAGCGGATTTTCGGGCAACAACGAAAGCGAAAAACGGGCGTAGTCCAGGCCTGATGGCAAATCGCCAAGGTCAAAGCTCGCACGGGCCGCTCCCTCGGATGCCTGGGCGAGGAACGCAGAGCGCGGATAGCTATCCAGAAACGAACGGCTAATCGTCAGTAGTTTGTGGGGATCTTTGGTCTTGGCAATATTGATAAACGCTGCCCGTTCGCCAGGATCTTTGATCCCGTCGGCGATGGTTGCGGAGCTGCGGCTCGCCGAGGTAACGATGGAATCGATGTCCTGCGCCGCCAACGACAGGTTGGCGGCGAGTAGCGCTCCAGTCAGGCCAGAGAACAGCAACAAGAAACGCATAACGGTTGCATCATCATTTCTTGGCGAGCTGCGCGCTCGGCGTGGTGTCGGCTTTCAGATCGCCGAGGACGAATTGGGTCGCCGCCAAAAGTAGTTGTTCCATGGTGGCCGTCTCGTAGAATTCCGGTCTGTGCCCCAGGGCGCAGTTGAACACACGTCCTTTGCCGTAGCTGCTGATCCACACCATTCCGTAGTCGTTGTCAGGCCGCGTGGTGTAGCGGTTGGCGGACTGCTCCGTTTTTGCTGGATCGAGGCTGAGCAGAATGTGCAGCTTCTCACGAGAGTAGGGCCCGGTGGGGAGAAAATGGTAGAACTCGTCGAAGAAGTCGAAATCCTTTCCGCCAAATTGCTTGGTGAGTGGGCTGTCGGGGTCTTCGATGCGCAGCGTGCCCATCTCGCCGTTGTATTTGTGAGCACCGGTTTGAGCGCCAATCAGGTTTCCGAATTCCGGCACATCTACGCTGGCGAACGTGACGGCATGAAGTCCTGCCACTCCGCCGCCTTCTTCGACAAAGCGCATCAGGCCATGCATTACCTCGGGATCGATGAACAGTTCCCCTTCCACGCTATTGAGAAATACTGCGTCCCATTCTTTGATCTTCGGATATTTGAGATTGTCCAGGTCGTTGCTGAACGTCGGCACGTACGCGCCGGTGTATTTGCCGATTAATTCGAGCGCCAGGTTGCCGTCTGGAATGCTGGCGTGATAGTAACCGCCATTGACACATAAATCCAGGATGAGAAGTTTTCGTGGCCGCTCCGGTTTGACCAGGGCTTGCCGGGGAATGGCCGCATCGATTTTTTGCCGCACGTCGGCAGGAAGTTTGTCTGGCGTTGATATGGTCTGCATGCGGGAGAGCGTATCGATGCGGTAGGCAATTGCTGGCAGAACAGCCTGGTCGTAGGCGTCTGCCGCCTGCGCAAGTTGTCCGTTCGCTGGATCCAGGGTCAAGAAGAGAGGTTTGCCCTCGGATTTCTTTGCGCCCCCGTCTCGGGCTGGTGGCCAGTCTGGTTGGAGAACTGGCGGCTGCAAGCGGCTCAACTCGACCAGGAATGGAGAGGCGGTGCTTGCGTCCGGTAGATCGGCTGCGAGCAGCCGGTCTTTAATCTTCGCCAATCCATCGAGCGGCTGAACGCCGGCTTTGGCCCAGGCGCCAAGATCCACGCTCAAACCAATGTGATGGCTCAGAGGGGATAAAGCAGCCATGGCGGCTGCTGTATTGTGGTTAACGACGGCGACATTCATGCCGGTTTCGTTCGCCAGCTGGTCGAGTTCGGCGAAGGATTTGGGATCGGCGGGAACGATGATCGTGTCCGCGCCTAAATCTTTTGCAAATGTGAATGCCTTCCGCCTTGAACCCTCGTCGCCCGGGAGCACGGCGAGAAAGTATGCCGGCATGTGAAGGCGCAGCTCATCGAGCCTGTTTTTTACTTTTGTGATTTCGTCAGCGGTCAGGGTGTCGTCGAGATGTTTGGGTATATCGGCGCTGACTTGTTGCGTGCTCGCGCCTTCTACGGCTGAAAGGCCAGCGGCGTCGGCATTCTTTGCCGCTTCGAAGAAAGTGATGGAAGCATTTGGCGGCGCGCCTAATCTCCAGCCTAAGATCGTGGTTGCACTGGTGCGCATCCTTCCTCGATCTGCGGGGCGTACTGACATGGAAGGTTGTGTGAAGCTGCCAGGGCCAGGCTTCTCGCCGCCGTTAGGGTTTTTGTTGGGATCTGCTGGCGACTGCGCATTTGCCGGGATGATGAGGAAAGTCAGCAATAGAAAAAGGAGACTCGATGAGTGAGTACGAGCAGAACTCAATGAGCCTTTACTAGGATGATCCCAGGTCTCAGACGCGAGACCTGGGGCACCCATCGGTTTGTAAGGGGGCCGTAGTTGGCTTGAGAAATAGGTTCTTAGGCGCATTGCAGTCCTTTCGGGAGAAGACGGCTACTGTTTAGGCAGGGCAAACACGTAGTAGCCTTGTGCTTCGGCTTTGCCCGCTTTCCATGCGAATCCTTCGTTGAGGGCGGTTTCTGCTGGATGCCCCGACGCACAGAAGACGATGTATTGGCGGCCGTTGACTTCATACACCGACGGCAGCCCCTCGGGATTTGCATCCAGTTCCTTTTCCCAGAGCAGCTTGCCGGTGTCTTTGTCGAAAGCATGAATGGTGCGGTCGGGCCAGCTCGCTACAAAAAGCAAGCCACCGGCTGTCACCACGGGCGCGGTTCTGTTCGAGGCCAGGGTCACCTTCGCCGAACCAGTGTCTTTAATGCCTTTGGCTGCGAGGCCGGGCACTACACCCAGCGGGACCCTCCATCGAATCTCTCCGGCATTCAGATCGATGGCGACCAGCGAGGTCCAGGGAGGACTAATCGCCGGAAGTCCGTCACTGGAAAGAATCCTGTTTTCGTAATTGCCAAAGTAGCGTGTAATGCCAGGCGGCGCGGGCAAGCGTTCCATCCCTCCGCCGGCGCCGGCTCTTCGCGTCATCGGGGCAGCGGCAGCGGGGTTTGAAATATAGGCTGCCAGGGCATCGAGATAGTGCGCCGGCAGATCGGAGAAGCCGGGCATCTCGCCTTCGCCGCCGGTGACAATCTTTTTGAACTTGTCGATCCCGATATCTTTGGGAGACATCACACCGGTGCGATTCGGGCCGTGGCATCCCTGGCACAGTTGGGAGAAAATAACGTGGCCTTGCGTCTCCGGGGTCGCCCCCGGGGGAACCATCAAGGGGAGTTTCTGCGTGAGCTTGTATTTCAGCTCGGGTGAATCCGCGGTGCGCAAAAACATCATGCCCGTTTTTGGGTCCGCTGCGCTGTTGCCCCAATTGGCGCCGCCATCGTCGGCCGGGATCTGAATGGAATCGCGCTTGTCGGTCCCCGGAGTAAAAATGCCCTGGTTATTTGCGTTCCGCAGTATCTCGAGAATTCGCGCTTTGTCTTCGTCGCTGAGGTAGGGGTTGATGTCGTTTGCCGTAAAGCTCTGGCGCGCGAAGGGCGGCGGTTTCGTGGGAACGGGTTGCGTGGGCCACGACTCCTCGCCCGGCGCATCGCTCTTAGGCACAGGCCGTTCCTCGATTGGCCAAAGCGGCTTGCCCGTCACCCGATCAAACACGAACAGAAAGCCCGATTTTGTCGCTTGGGCAACAATGTCGACCTTCTTGCCGTTGTGCTGCACCGTCAACAGTTTTGGTGCCGTGGTCGGATCGTAGTCCCATAGATCGTGATGCACGGTCTGGTAATGCCACAGCCGCTTGCCGGTGCGCAGGTCTAAAGCCAGGAGACAATCGCCAAACAATCCGGAGCCGATACGGTCTCCGCCCCAGTAGTCATAGGTGGGCGAGCCTATCGGGAAATATCCGATCCGCCGTTTTGCGTCGATCGCGAATTCGCCCCAGGTGTTTACTCCGCCCACGTATTTCCAGGCGTCTTTGGGCCAGGTGTCGTAACCAAACTCACCGGGATGCGGAAGCGTATGGAAGCTCCACACCAGCTTGCCGGTTAGCACGTCGAAGGCGCGGATGTCGCCGGGTGGGGAACCATACGCTTCGCTGGTTGCCGAGCCCAGGATGATCATGTTCTCGAACACATGCCCGGGGGTTCCGGTTTGAATCTGCGGAATGGTTTTAAGATCCCGGCCGAGACCCTCGCGCAAATTGACTCTTCCGTCTGCGCCAAACGTAGTGATGCTCGCGCCGGTTCTGGCGTCGATTTCCTGCAGATAACTGTCGGCCGAGAAGATGAGCCGGCGATCGCTGCGATCTTTACTTTCCCAGTAGTTGATGCCGCGGTCGGTGGGTGTGCCCTGGGTGGGGTGAGACCAAATCTTGTTGCCGGTGGCCGCATCGAGAGAAACGATCTCGTCGCCTTTCCCGAGCACGTACATCTTGCCGTCCACGATCAACGGGCTAAAGCTGAACCTAGCACTCGTTCCCGGCACCGGAAAAAACCAGGCTTGCGTCAACTGGTCCACATTGCTTTTATTGATCTGTTGCAGAGGGGAGTAGGACATCGAGTCCAACCCTCCGCCGTAGTCGCCCCAGTTCACGTTGCCTGGATCCTTCGAAGTTTGCCCGCGAAACGGGGAGACGATGCACAGCGACATGAACGAGCAGACGCAGACATTTCGAATTTTTGACTTCATACGGAGCGGAGCCCTCAGCCAACTAACCAGCGAAATAAGTCTCGGATTTGAGCCGCATCCTTATATATGTGTCGTAACTGGGGTTGTCAAGGAAAACATCTACATCTGACATCGTGCAAACTATATGATGATATTCCGTTCTGCCTCGCGTTGACAGGGTTCCGCGAGGCTCCTATAGTGAGGCTCTTGCCGAGAGGGATATTCGAGAGTGCAGACGGAAATCGAGCTGTTCCGCGCCATTACCGAGAATCTTTACACTGCGGTCCTGGGCGATGTACTGGACGTGCTGGGTCATACTCATCAATTTCTGCCTCGACCCATTCAGCCGATGAACGAGAGCATGCGCGTAGTGGGGCGGGCGATGCCGGTCCAGATTGCTGACGCATGGGGTCCGCAGAAGGATCCGTTCGGCCTTATGACGGAGGCACTGGATCAACTGCTTCCGGGCGAGGTTTACGTTGCAACGGGCGGCTCGCAGAATTGCGCTGCCTGGGGCGAGATTCTCACCGCAACTGCGCGAGTTCGCGGCGCCGCCGGCGCAGTGATTGATGGATATCATCGCGACACCGTGCGCATTCTGGAGCAGAATTGGCCGGTGTTCAGCCGCGGCCGCTACGCGCAGGACGCAGGCGTGCGCTCGAAGATCGTGGCCTACCGATGCCCGGTGGAAATTGGCGGAGTGCGCATCGACCCCGGAGACCTGATTTTTGCAGACATGGACGGCGTTGTTGTTGTGCCTCGTGCAGTCGAAGAAGAAGCTGTCGCGCGCGCGCTCGAAAAAGCTCGAGGCGAGAAAGTAGTGCGCAAAGCAATCGAGGCTGGCTCTTCCAGCACCGAGGCTTTTCGCAAGTATGGGATTCTCTGAAGTATGTCACAAGAACCAGTCACTGACGGCCGCCTTCTGTTTCTCAACCCAAAGGACAATGTGTGTACTGCGATAACCCCTATCTCGAATGGAACAACCTTGCAGATAACTGGGCACGCGGTCGTGATAACGCAGAACATTCCACTTGGCTTCAAGTTAGCCGGCTGTCCTATAGGTAACAATGAATCCATAATAAAATATGGGGTTTCGATAGGTTCGGCGACATCCGACATTGGTGCAGGCGAGCTTGTGCATCTTCATAACATGAAGAGCAATTATTTGCCTACTTATTCCCTTGAGAAAGAAGATAGCCATGTCCGGCAGCCATAACCTATTCGGATATCTTCGCCATGACGGGCGCAAAGGGATTCGTAATTATCTGCTCGTATGTTACCTGGTTGAATGTGCTCATCATGTTTCCCGGGCGATTGTGAACTTTTTCCCTGAGCGCGGAGTACACCTGATTGGGTTTGGAGGCTGTTATCCCAACGCCTATGCCTCGCGCATGCTGGCAAGCCTGTGTACGCATCCGAATGTGGGGGCGGTGTTGCTGGTTTCCCTGGGCTGCGAGAGTTTCGATCGTGCAGAACTGGAAGACGCAATCCGGCAAAGCGGTAGACCTGTCGATACGCTGGTCATCCAGCAGGTGGGGGGAACGCGCAAAACCATTGAAAAAGGCCGGGTGTGGGTTGAGTCCACGCTATCGGCCATGGAACAGGCGCCCACTACTACGATGGCTGTGAACGAGCTGATCGTCGGCACGGTTTGTGGAGGCTCGGACTCCACCAGCGGCATCACGGCGAACCCTGCCATTGGCCGTGCGTTTGATTTGCTCACTGCGCAAAATGCAAGCGCCATCTTTGAAGAGACTGGGGAACTGATTGGCTGTGAGCACATCATGGCGCAACGTGCCGTCACGAGTGCGTTGGCTGAGGAACTGATTGCGGTGGTCGCTAAGGCGGCGCAATATTACGCCACCCTGGGACACGGCAGCTTTGCCCTGGGTAATGCGGAAGGCGGCCTCACGACGCAGGAAGAAAAATCCATGGGTGCCTATAGCAAGAGCGGCAGCTCGAAAATTTCCGGCATTCTGAAGCCGGGGGATATTCCTCTTGCGGGCGGTCTCTACCTGCTCGACATAGTTCCCGACGGTCCGGTCCGCTTCGGTTTCCCTAATATCAACGACAACGCTGAGATTGCGGAGCTGATTGCATGTGGCGCGCACCTGATTTTATTTTCCACGGGGCGGGGAAGTGTCGTTGGTTCGGCGATCGCGCCCGTGATCAAGATCTGCGCTAATCCACAAACCTTCCGTCGCATGTCGGATGATATGGACATTAACGCCGGCCGTATTCTCGAAGGCAAAGCCACGCTCGATCAAGTTGGGCATGAGATTTATGACTCCCTGATCGCGACAGTGCAAGGCATGCCAACCGCCTCGGAAGCTTTAGGGCACCAGGAGTTTGTTTTGACCTATAAATATTTCGAGCCCGCCGGGCCGAGCTGTTTGCCGATAGCGTGAGCGGTGGTTGGCCGAGGTCTTGCAGCGTTGGTAAGGGGCTGCGCCCCGTCTTCTTCGGCCCACGTACGCTGGGGCAAACATGGGGCACCCGTCCAGGGGGAGGGCTTGCGTCAGCCGTTGATCTTGGCGACGTTCAGCAGCGCAGCTAGGTAGCGCTCAAAATTTCCCTCGAAGCGCTGTTTGGGCACGGAAATCCCCAATACAAATCGCCCGCCCAGGCCTTCCACGGGCACGGCCAGACACTGCAGGCCCTCGTGGAACTCCTCGTGGTCGATCGAATATCCCCGGGCTCGAATTTGTTCGAACTCCCTCTTGAGCTCGTCGAGGTCCGTAATCGTCTTGCTGGTTCTGGCATCCAGAGGATGCTTTGCCAGATATGCTTCGCGCGTTTCGGAGTCGACCATGGCCAGAAGCAGTTTTCCCGCGGCCCGCGCATGGGCGTATCCGCTGTAACCCTGGGGCACCTGGGCCGCTCCTACTGGAGATTCACCGCGCGCGGTGGCGAGGGCTACAATTTCGCCATCAACCCAACCACCTGCATAGGCGGTTTCTCCGGTCGCGGCGACGATCGACCGCACCCTGCGCGCAAGATGCTCAGGGGGCGCCAATTGCCGGCTAAAGCCCTCGGCGATGGAGACCGTGGCCAGTCCAAGTACGTACCGGTTGCTGTCGTTCTTCCTGATGATGCCCGTACCGTGCATGGTGTGAATCAGGTGGTAGGTCACCTGGCGCGACAGTCCCAGTTTCTCCATAATTTCTTTGGCTTTCAGGCCATTGGGACTGTCCGCTACGGCAAGCAAAATCGAGACCGTCCGAACCGCGGACTGGATGCGCGGTTTTGCCTGGCCATCTTCCGTGGCCAACGCAGATGATTCGTTTGCCTCAATCGCTTTGATCGCGGCCTTCACCGGTTGTTTTCCTGGGAAACTGTTGGCCTCAGCGACTCGAACAGGTTGTTGCATGCACTCCCTCGCCAGAACGGGTTTTGCCGGGTTCCTACCATAGTCGAGGCCCAGCATACAGTAAGTGGTTAGGCTAAAATGGGGGTCGCTTAGCCGGACTGTCGGGGTGGATGCTCGCCTTTGATGCAGAAGAAAGGCCGAAGTTCCTGTAATGAGGAAGGTTAGCCACCGCACAGCAATTCTCAAGAGACGCGAATGCCGGGCAAAAAGTCTCGCTATTTGAGGCAAGTAAAGGACTTTTAAGAATGGATCTGGAACTGGGCGGAAGCGTCGCGATCGTCACCGGCGGAGCCAGCGGCATCGGATGGGCGTGTGCCCGGGGCTTCTCGCGTGAGGGGTGCCGTGTCGCGCTATGGGACCAGTCCCCCAAGGCGAAAGATGCGGCTGCCGCGCTTGCCGGGGAGTTCGGTCACGCCTCGCTTGGGTTGTCCGTGGACGTCTCCGACTTTGCTGCCATGCAGGAGGCGGTCCGCCAGACCGAAGCCGCACTGGGACCGATTGCCCACGTGGTTCATGCGGCTGCCCTGGGTTCAGGAAAATTTGGCTATCCCTTTACCAATCTCACGCCCGGGGATTGGCCCCGGGTGCTGGAGGTCAACGTGATGGGCATGGTGCACGCGGCGCATGCGATCACGCCGGGAATGGTCTCGCGTAAGCAGGGCACTCTGGTTTTTCTCGCTTCCGTCGCTGGACAGATCGGATCCCAAACAGACCCGCCCTACAGCGCCAGCAAAGCGGCGAACATCAACTTCGCGCAATGTTTGGCGAAAGATCTGGCGCCTCATGGAGTTCGGGTCAACGTTGTTTGTCCAGGCATGGTGCGCACGCCGTTGAACGAACGCATCTGGAAAGCGTGGAACGATCGACAGCCTTTAGAGCAGCAACGGTCCTACGCCGACTGGGCGGATGAAAAGGTGAGAGCCGTAGCGCCCCTTGCTCGCTGGCAGGAGCCGGAGGATATCGCAGACATGGTCGTCTTCCTCTCTTCGGCGAGAGGGCGGCAGATCACAGGCCAAACCATCAACGTGGATGGAGGCCAGGTGATGCACTGGTAAGCCTAGCTGAGTTGGTTGTCCGCGACGCGATACCGCGGATCCTCAAAGGCATTGATTTCCACCATGGATTTTGCCTTCCGCAGTAGTTCATAGCAATCCGGGCTCAGGTGTCGCAGGCGCAGGCGCTTACCAGCTTGCTGGTATTTTTGCGCCAGCCGGTCGATGGCTTCGATCGCGGAATGGTCCATGACCTTGGCGCGCTTGAACTCTATGACGATTTCCGCCGGATCTGTCTTCGCATCAAACAGCTCTTGAAAATTGGCGACGGATGCGAAGAACAGGGTCCCGCTGAGTTCGTATATTTTGCAACCCTTCTCGGTGCGCGTGTGGACCGACAGTTGCTTGGCATGCTCCCAGGCGAATACCAGAGCCGCGATAAGAATTCCCAGGATAACGGCGGTGGCCAGGTTGGTGAATACGGTTGCGACTGTGACCGCAACGATCACTAAAGCGTCTTGTTTCGGTATCTTGCCGAAGACTTTGAAAGTGCCCCATTCAAAAGTCTTTTCGCATACCACGAACATCACGCCCACCAGCGCCGCGATGGGAATGCGTTCAATCCACGATGAGCAAAAGAGAATAAAACTCAGCAAACACAGAGCGGCCGTGATGCCCGAAAGGCGCCTCCGCGCTCCTGAGCCGATGTTGATCATGGTCTGCCCGATCATGGCGCATCCGCCCATGGCTCCAAAGAAACCGGAAACGACATTGGCTGTCCCCTGGGCCAGGCACTCGCGGTTCGGACGGCCGCGGGTCTCGGTGATATCGTCCACCAGGTTCAACGTGAGCAGCGTCTCAATCAAGCCCACTCCTGCGAGCACCAGGGAATAGGGCAGAACGATCTCCAGGGTCGCGAGGGTCCACGGAACCGCCGGCAAATGAAATTTGGGGAATGCTCCGTGAATGGAGGACATATCCCCCACCGTCTTGGTGTGTATGCCAGCAAAGATCACCAGCATGGCGACGACCAGGATGGCTGCAAGGGACGCTGGAAACGCCCGGGTAAGTTTAGGAAATAGATAGATGATGAGCATGGTGGCCACGATCAGCCCGGCCATCACCAGCAGTTGAGGCCTGCTCATCCAATGTTCAGTTCCGTTCGCGTTCCTGATCTTGAAGTGCCCAAACTGTGCCCGAAATACCAGGATCGCAAGACCGTTGACAAAGCCAAGCATGACCGGGTGAGGCACCATGCGGATGAATTTGCCCAGACGAAGCAGGGCGAAGACAATCTGTAGAACGCCCATGAGCACAACTGCGGCGAACAGGTATTGAACTCCGTGCTGCACCACAAGAGCGACCATGACCACCGCGGTGGAACCGGTTGCTCCCGAGATCATGCCGGGACGGCCGCCGAACGACGCAGTGATGAGACACATGATGAAAGCCGCATAGAGTCCGACGAGAGGATTGACGTGCGCGACCAGGGCGAACGCAATTGCCTCCGGAACCAGCGCAAGCGCGACCGTCAGGCCTGATAAGAGATTTGTCTTCGCCTCAGAGTAGGAAAGACGTGATCCTCCCGCGGAGTTTCGCCCTGCTGGTGCGTGTAAAGCGGAGGGCGCATCGTTCCTCAATAGAACGGGCTCCGGGTGCGCGACCTCCGTGTGCACGGAATCACTGGTGTTCGATTTGCGGACGTCAGGAATTTGCTGTGGTCTTGTAGTTGGCAAGACTAGAGTCCTCGCATTGCAACTGTGGGGGGCTTGAACTGGAAGACGAATCCGTCGTCTGCGTTTTTAGGCTTAACCGTTGGGGGAACGGCTCTTCTGAATCAATTAGGCGTATTGTGCTTTCAGAACTAGGGTAGGCTAAACGGCGAGGCAGTGTCCAGCATTCCTTAACAAATTCTCATCACCAGATTACACGGTGGTGAGCACCGCGGTAATGGCTTCCACGGGGCAGCCATGGCGGAGAGGGGGAGATTCGAACTCCCGATACCCTTTCGGGTACGCTCGCTTTCGAGGCGAGTGCATTCAACCACTCTGCCACCTCTCCGTACTCGCTTTCCAATCATAAATGAGTGGCACGCCGGCGGCTATTTCCTCCGGATGAAGGCCAAACGCCTCGGAAATCATAAATATCTGCCAATCGTGAACGCGGCGGGAGGTACACTCCGGATTTGCGATCCCCCGCCTTTGTGGAGACTCGATCTTGCTGAAGTTGTTTCAAAGCGTGCGGCCGTTCAAACTTGCAACTGCCGCGCGCGATGCCTTTGCGGGGTTCGCGCTCGCGGCAATGAATATCCCGCAAGCGCTGGGATATACCAAGATCGCCGGTATGCCGGTGGTGACCGGTCTCTACTCGCTTTTGCTGCCGGCAGTGGCATTTGCCGCGTTCGGCTCCTCGCGTTACCTGGTGGTTTCCGCTGATTCCGCGACAGCAGCGATCTTTGCCAGCGGAGCGTCTCCCCTGGCCCCAGCAGCCAGCGCGCGATACGTCGCTCTCGCGGGCGCGGTCGCCTTGCTTACGGCGGGATTTTTGTTGTTGGCACGCCTGCTGAAACTCGGCTTCATCGCGGACTTCCTTTCCCAGACGGTGCTAAGCGGCTTTCTCACCGGGGTTGGTTTTCAAGTCGGTATTGCGGTTCTGGGAGAAATGTTGGGACTGCCGGTTTCGGCGCGAGGTACGATCGCGCAATTTGCTCAAGTTCTGAGGAGGCTGCCGCAACTGCATCCGCCGACGGTGGCGGTTTCCGTTGTGGTCGTCGTGATCATGCTTTCGCTTCACCGCTTCGCGCCGAACCTCCCGGGCGCGCTGATTGCAGTGGCCGGAGCGATCGCGGCGAGCGCCCTCTGGGACTTTAACGGGTACGGGATTGCGATCATTGGGCCGGTAGCAGGGGGCCTTCCGCATCTCCAACTTCCCTCAGTACATTGGCAGGATCTTCCCCCGTTGGTTTCGGTGGCTGCATCGTGTTCGGTGATGATCATCACCCAGAGTGCCGCGACCGCCCGGGTCTATGCGGCGCGCCATGAGCAGGAACTGGACGAAAATGCCGACCTGGCGGGTCTTTCGGCGGCCAACGCAGTGGCCGGATTCAGTGGGACTTTCGTCGTGAACGGTAGCCCGACCCAGACGGCAATGGTAGAAGGCGCGGGCGCTCAAAGCCAGGTAGCGCAGCTGGCAACCGCGGCCGTTGTAGCGTTCGTTCTCCTGTTTCTCACTCGGCCGCTGCAATACCTGCCGCGATGTGTGCTTGGCGCCCTGGTCTTCGTCATTGCCATCCGGCTAATCAAGCTGCGCACCATCCTGGCCTTGCGCCGCGAAAGTCCAGGGGAGTTTGGCCTGGCGATCATCGCCGCGGCTGTCGTCGTGGCCGCAGGGGTCGAGCAAGGGATTGTGCTGGCCATGATCCTGTCGCTGTTGCGCATCGTTCAGCATAGCTACCACCCGCACACCGGGGTGATGACTCTCAACGAGCATGGAGTTTGGCAGCTGAACCCGGTGACCCCAGGGGCCATGACTGAGCCTGGGTTGGTCTTGTACCGCTTCGAGGCAGAGCTCTTTTATGCCAACGCAAACCGCTTCTCGGAAGAGGTGCGTAGCCTCGTCGAACAAACGCCTACGCCCATCCGCTGGTTGATCGTAGACGCGGAGTCCATCACCCATCTGGATTACTCGGCTGCGCGCGTCGTGGAGCAATTGCAGCAAAAACTGAAAAGTTCAGGAACACAACTAGGCTTTGCCCGGATGCCCTTTGGACTAAAAGCGGACTTTGCCCGCCATCGCCTGACTGAGGTCATTGACCCGAAGCTCGTTTTTAATCGCCTGCACGAGGCGTTAGCCGCTTTCGAGAAAACTCAAACCACTTGAAGAGCTGGCGAAAAAGTCTGGACGAAAGCCACGGTTTCGGCTGCGAGAGAGTTTGCAAATCCAGTCCCGTAGAGACGGATGACCTTAGCCCAGGACGCAGTCCTGGGTGGGTCATGCAAAAATGATTGAGTCCCAAAGGGACGGCTGAAAATACGCCGCTACTTTACCCTGGATAATTTTCAGTCGTCCCTTCGGGACTAGTCGTGCCGCGAAAGCTCTACCCAGGACTGCGTCCTGGGCTAAGGTCAGTCGTCCCTTGCGGGACTTATTCGACGGGTGATTCCCGTTCGAGGCTAAGTTCTTTCGACAAGCTCAGGGCCGGCCTTAGGGACTTCTTTGCCATCGCTTGGGTTTTCATTTCTCCATCTTCTTTTTCAATTTCGCATCATTACCAGCCGGTGTTACTATTGGCCTCCGCTGTATTACGCAAGGACTGTAGTAAATTCTGGCCGAACCGGTATGCTCATTTTCAAGCGGCGATTCCTTAACTCTGTGATCGATTCTTTCGGGGGAGGGATTCGGTAGTGGATCAAGGGAATCGCCGCCATTACATCTTCTGTTATCCCCGGCCTTGATATCCATTCAAAGAAAAGACGGTTATGCAAACAAAAACAACATGTAAAGTATTAGAGTTTGCCTCGCCCCAGGCCTCAGTCGAGGGAGAGCTTGAGAAGTGGTTCCGTGGTGTGATGAAGAGCAACCACGATCTGGTCTTTGCCCTGGAGCGTCTACGCGATTCCTATAAACAACTCCTGGGTGATCGACCCACCACCGAAACCCATCAGGCCGTTCTGCTGGCAGTCGAAATTACTCTCAGGGACGCCAGGAACGCGCGAGCTTTATAGCTTCCTGACCGCATTACCACCCGGCGTTACTACAATCCTTCCCCTTATTACGCATGAGTGGTAGCATCTGGCTACCCAACCGGTATGCTCTTCAACAAGCGGTGATTCCCCGAAACCTGTGACCGATTCTTTCGGGGGAGGGACTCGGTAGCAGGCATAAGGGAATCACCGCAAATCAACTTTTCCTGAAGTAGACAAACCAAGACGCAGCGGAAAATGCAACCGCTACCGTGAGAGAGCTGCCTTATGGTTAATGATGTTTTCTGCTCGATCTGCTTTGCGTTACCAGGGGAAGACTGTCGCAGCAAATTCCTCGTATACGGGCGCGAACAGGTGATGCCAATCGTATGCAGAACGCACAGCGCTCGCCTGATCGCCAGCCATAGGCATGCGGTGCGTCAGACGTTTGCGGCCCAACTTTTGTCAATGGCTCGCAAAACGCTCGGTAATATCTAGCCTGGCTTTACGAAATAAACCCACCGCACCAAAGCCCCGAAATTCGAAGAGGCTTCGCGCCGCTACTTCTGAAAGAGTAGTGGAGCAAAGTGTATGAGGTTGTCGCGCCAGACAGGCCATTGGTGATGACCCGGCGTTTCGATCGCTGTCACGGGAAGGCCTTCCGCTTTCAGCGTGGCGATGACGGTCTGGTTGGGTTTGAGCAGCGCGTCGTCTACCCCGCAGGCCATCCAGAGCAGGCGGAGATTCGCCTTCTGCGGCGTGGTGGACGGGAGTTGCGCAATGCTCGTGGGATTCAGGCCGGCAGAAAATGTGCCGATCCAGGCGAACAACTCCGGGTGCGTAAGACCGATAAACAGGCTCTCGTGGCCGCCCATGGAAAGCCCGGCGATCGCGCGATCCTCGCGTTTTTTCGAGACGTGGTAGTTGGCCTCGATCTGGGGAATCACCTCAGTGAGCAGCGCCTTCTCAAAAAGATCGACGCTCTGTGAGCTCAAACCCGGGGTGCGCCCTGGCTTGAGCACCGCCATGTTTCCATAGCCCAGCGTCATCACTACAATCATCGGTTTGGCCTTGCCGGAGGCGATGAGGGTGTCGAGGATGAAGTTCGCCTTCCCGACCGTAGACCAACCGTCCGCCGCATCGCTGTAACCGTGGAGGAGATAGAGCACGGGGTAACTGCGCTTATCCTTCGCGTTGTAACCGGGTGGGGTGTACACGTAGTAGTCGCTCTGATTGTTGGGTAGACCCAGCACCACCTGCGAGGTGTAGAAATGATGCTCGACGATACCGTGCGGCAGGGACTGCAGTTCCCATGGTTCCGGCGGAGTACCGGGCAGGGTGAGGTTGCTCCACAGATTCTGCAGGTTGTCGCGCACATCGGTGTTCCTGGGATCCAGGGTCGGGGTGCCATCGACCATGAAGCGGTAGCCATAAATTTCAGGAGCGAGCACGGGTGTGGTGGCAGACCACAGACCGTCGGTATCCTGCTGCATGGGTGTCACCGCGCCTTCGAGCACCAGATCCACCTTCTGCGCGTTCGGTGCGCGCAGCCGAAGAGTTACGGTGTCGTCGGCGTGGATCTCAGGCGACACGTAGGTCAGGGGCGCGGGGGTGGCGGGGGCCAGGCTCGGCGGGGCTGCAGCGTTTGGGACCTGTGCGGCCGCGAACAGCGGCAGGCAGGCAGCGAGGAGCCATACTTTGGGGCCGGCGCAAATACGCATTTGTTTCACCGCGAAAGTCTATCAAAGCCAGAGAATCCTCCAAGAGGGAAGGCCTGCAAACTGCTTTCCTACCAAGCGTGAGGCTTTCTCCCGCTTCCTATTTTGCCCTTGCCTGGACTGCCGTTGCGGCGAAAGGTGCATCCAAACGGATGCCGGTCGTCAATCTATTTTCCGGAGTAGTGGATGTCAAAGTTATGTTCCGGCGCAGGGATGCTGTGCACCTTTTTTTCCCTGTGCCTTTGCGCATCTTCAGGGCGGGCAGAACAGTTTCCTGCCGACCACATGGTGGTATTTGGAGACTCCCTTTCAGACAATGGAAACCTGTACACCGTCATTCACTTGCCGGTGCCGCCGACGTATGACCTGGGCCGATCCACGGATGGCACTACGACCTATCCCGCATCTTCGATCAGCGGCCTTTGGGAGGAGCAACTCGCACCGTCTCTCGGGTTAGCGGTCCCTCAGCCCGACCTCGTCAACACAGTAAACCTGAATTTCGCGTTTGCTGGCGCGGAGACGGGCGCATTGGCTAACTCTGCAAGCGGACCCTATGGGATGGCGGCGCAGGTGCAGCGTTATCTGGATGAAAAGCCGGCCAACATCGCAACGGCAGTGCACATCTTCTGGGGTGGGACGAACGATGTGTTCGACTATCCAGATCCGCAGAGTGCGGAGAAAACTGCAATTGCGAACATCAGCAACCAGATTAGTTTGATTGCACAGGCGGGCGGCCGGTACTTTGTCTGGCTCAACTTATTCCCGCTGGAACTCACGCCGCGCGCCGGAGGAAACCCAGCCATCCAGGCGGCCTGCGCTAATTTCGCAACAGATATGCCGCAGGCAATCGCCAGTCTGCAAGCTTCCAACCCGGGCATCACCATCGTCCCGGTCGACGTGTATTCGCTATACAAACAGATCACGCAGGCGCCCGCGGGATACGGTTTCACCAACGTGACCACCCAATCGCAGGGTTTCCCCGTGAATCCTGACCAGTACCTCTTCTGGGATTATTTGCACCCGACCACCAGGACGCATCAGCTGATCGCTAACCTGGCGCTCAGCGACATTACGCGGGTCCTGGGTACTGCTTCCACACAGACCCGGTTGCCGGTTTCGGACGATTTCACGGCGAATCTGCTCGACCCGAACCTCTGGACCGTGGAAGCCCCACCCGACGCCACCGTGAGTGTTACGAATGGTCATGCCGTCTTAAGCGTGCCTGGCGGGGCGAATCATGATCCATTCCTGGGTGGCAACCAGTCGGCGCGGATCCTGCAACCCGTTTCAGACGTCGATCTGGATGTGGCGGTAAAGTTCGACTCAATTCCCAACGCGGCCTACTCCGGCCAGGGAATCCTGGTGCAACAGGACGACGGAACTTACCTGCGATTTGAGATTGCTTCCAGCGGGACGCAGCTCTTGCTTTCGGGCGCGAGTGTAGGCGGCGGAAATGAGACCAACTACTTCGGCGTCCCATTCGCCGGAAGCGGATCGTCAGTTTGGCTGGAGGTTAAGAGGGTGGGGAATACCTGGACCCTGAATAGCTCCGCCGACGGGACGAACTACACCCTGGCTGGGAGTTTCGACCAGACAATCCGTGTCAGCGCAATCGGGCCGTATGCCTGGAATTACAGTAGCGATGTGACCGCCACCCCAGCTATGACGAGCCAGGTGGATTTTTTCCATACCACTCCATAGCCGGGCCCTAGGGCCGCCTAGGAAATCGGACGGGTGCCCACATTGGCCTCAGCGTACGTGGCCGAAAACAATGGGCGCAGCCCGTCCATGGCATTTGCTGCGTTGACTGGCCCGCAGGGCCAAGATTTCCCGAAACTAATCACGATCGTTGAGTGAGCGAGCGGAACGTCGTCGACGAATTACATATCCCAGATAGCAAAGGTGCACAACCCAGGTCAGCAGGTAGGCAGCCACCAGGTGGTGATAGCCCATCAGTGAGTCGATGGTTGAGTCGTACGGGAATATGGAAGTAAGGCCTACCAGATGAGTCACTGTATCTCCAACGCGCCAATTTCAACTGCTTGCATGACGGCCGTCTCCCTGGAAGCCTGCCTCCGGCGTTCGCCTGTGTAACGGATCGCGACCACAAGAATTCCCCATGCGAGCCAGGCGAAAATGTTCCACTGCAGGGCGGGGAGCAAGTTCGGCGCGACGCCAGAGCCCGGACCGCCAAAGAAGACCGGCGCCGGATGTTGGGTGCGCCACCATCTCGTTGTCATGTAGACAAGAGGAACGTCGCAGTACGCAAATATGGCAATGACCGCCGCAAGGATACGCATTCTGTCTCCGTCGCCAACGACATTTCGCAGCATTAGGTAGGCAACGTAGATGAGCCAGAGAACCAGCGTCGCCGTCAGCCGTGCGTCCCAGGTCCACCAAATTCCCCAGGCGACCCTTCCCCAAAGGGAACCCGTGGCCATCCCCAGGAAGCAGAAGACCACCCCCATCTCTGCCGAGGAAACGGCGAGAGCATCGGCTTTGAGAGAGAACTGCGGAGACCGATTGCGGGTCGCGAGATACGCAATCGAGGCAATGAGGTTTGCTAAAAAACAAACCGACATCGCGATCCATGTCGGTACGTGGTAGTAGAGGATTCGCCCCACGTTGCCCTGGTCCGCGTCAGGTGGCACCACCAGAGCAACGTACAGCCCGTAACCCAGAAGCCCTAAGGTGATAATCGGCCAAACCCACCAAAGCACTCGAAGTCTTCGCAATTGCCCGCCCCCATGCCCAGAAGCATTCTGTCATCTTTGCGACAAGCATCACAATATCTGGGACGGTTGTGGAACAGTTACGTTGCGCCGTGCTCGCTCAGCCGGGCAACTTGCGTCAAGAGATAGTTCCGTTCGGGAAGGCTCGTGGTTCGTTCGGCGGCCAACCGGTAAAGTGCGATTGCGCCAGAACTGTCGCCAGCCATTTCCAGCAGATAGCCACGAACCGCATCGAGACGGTGATGGCCCGCCAGCCGGCCATCCTCATCCAACACAGTCAAAAGCCTTAGCCCCTCCGCTGGACCCCTTACCATTGCCATTGCAATGGCATGATTCAACATCACCATGGGATTGTCGGACATGTGTTTCAGCAATTCATAGAGCGCCAGGATCTGCGGCCAGTCGGTGTCCTCGGCTTTCGTAGCTTCGCTGTGAATCGCAGCGATGGCCGCCTGTAATTGATAAGTGCTGATCGATCCTTTGGCAAGCGTTGCGGTGATGAGCGCGATGCCTTCGGAGATCTCTTCCCGGTCCCATAAGGCTCGATCCTGTTTGTCGAGGGGAATCAGTTCTTCGTTTGCTCCTGTTCGTGCCCTGCGGCGCGCGTTCGTCAACAACATGAGCGCAAGCAATCCGCCAACCTCGCCATCGTTGGGAAGTAAGTGGTGCAGAGCTCGCGTCAGGCGTATTGCTTCGCGCGATAACTCCAGTCGTTGCGCTTGCGGTCCCGCGCTGGCGACGTATCCTTCGTTGAAAATGAGATAAAGCACGTGCAGTACCGCGCCCAGCCTTTGGGTTCGCTCCGGATCCGTGGGTAAGCTGAAGGGAATTCCGGAAGACTTGATGCTTTGTTTTGCCCGGCTGATGCGTTGTGCCATGGTGGCCTCGGGCACCAGGAACGCCTTGGCGATTTCCGCTGTGGTTAACCCACCGACGGCCCGCAGCGTAAGAGCGATCGCTGACGGGCTGCTGAGAGCCGGATGACAGCACATGAAGAGCAGAATGAGCGTGTCATCCTGCTCGACCGGACTGTCGATTTCCGCCATAGGCGCCTGGTAGTCAGCCTCCGTCGCCAGTTCGGTCTCCCGGCGGCGGCGAGCGGCTTCGCTCCGCACGTGATCGGTCATGCGGCGCAAAGCGACCTGAACAAGCCAGGCGCGCGGGTTATCCGGCATGCCTTCCTTTGGCCACTGGGACGCTGCCGCGATCAGCGCCTCCTGGACGGCATCCTCGGCATGGCCGAAGTCGCGGAAGCGGCGCATCACCACCCCGAGCACCTGCGGCGCAAGTTCGCGCAACAGATGCTCGGTGCGGGAATCCAACGATCCATCACTCACTGCACTTCCCCTGATCCTCTCGTCATGATCTGCCGCACTTCGATTGGCATGTTCAGTCGAATTCCCCCAGGACCAGGTCCGCCCGACAGGAGGGCTGCAATCTCGTAGGCCCGTTCCGCAGTCTCAACGTCGACAATCCAGTAGCCTAGAACAAATTCCTTCGCCTCGGGAAAGACTCCATCGGTGATCGGTAGGGAATCCTTTCCCGCCCGCACCACCTTGGCCTGTTGAGGCATGCCCAGACCTTCGGTGCTCACGAACTCACCGGATTGGCTCAAATCCTTCCGGATCCTGGTCAAATGGGCAAAGTGCGTCTGGATATCCTTCTCCGACCAGGACTTATACGCATCAACACCCTCTTTCGTACCTGTCATCAGCAAGATGTATTTCATATGTGGCTCCTCTCGTTTTCAGCGCCAATTCTATTGCGCCGTTGTAAGAGAGTCGGAGCAGACGCCATCTTCTCGACATGAAAGAACACAGAAATAAAAAATAAGCCAATGTCGAAATGGGGGGTTTTGGATCGACAAGTGTACAGAGGTGCAGAGATGATGACGGACGCAGTTCTGACCGAGCCGGCCAGTGAATGGGTAGCTGCCTTTGAGGTGCAGCAACGCTTCCTACAGCATTTGGGCCCATGCGTCGATTCGCTGGACTACGGTGGTCTATGCCGGCAGATGGACGAGGTGGGGGGCGATTTCTACAACTTCGCGGCCCTATCCGGCAATCGGTTGGCGGTGGCCATAGGGGATGCTTCCGGCAAGGGCTTCGCCGCGGCGCTGATGATCGCGAATGTTCAATCGTCTCTTCGCACCGCAAGCTTGTTTGCTGGAGACAATCTGGCTATGGCGGCCCAGGCGGTCAATCGGCAGGTGTATGGGTCTTCGCTGGCGTCACGGTATGCGACCCTCTTCTACGGCGTGGTTGACCAGGCAACGCGCACGCTCCACTACGTTAATGCCGGGCACAACCCACCCATGGTGCTTCGGCCAGATGATTCTGTCACCTGGCTTACGACCGGGGGTGCGCCTGTTGGGTTATTTTCGGATTCCACCTACGAGGAGGGTTCGGTTCAACTCGGACCCGGCGACTTGATCCTTGCTTATACGGATGGAGTGACGGAATCTCTCAATCCATCCAATTGCGAATGGGGTACCGAGGGCCTTCGCATGGCAGCCGTTCAGAACCATGCGCAGACCGCCGCTGCGATGGTCGAGGACATCATGCGGTCGATGGATAGGTTTTCCCCTGCAAGCCAGGCCGACGATGCGACGGTAGCTGTCATACGCGTCCACTAGGGTGCGTCGTGGCTAACCGCTTATTTATGAGCTGTCGCCACGCACCAGGGGCAGCCGGGCGTCTGTCTCTTTCCAACTCGAGCGCAGCCAAACATGCTCCGGATCCTCCGTCACCATCATTGCTCGCGAAGTCCCGGCAAGAAAATTCAGGTAGTAGACATCGTATCCAGGGCCCGCCACGACTGGGTGGTATCCGTCCCGCACCAGGACGGCGTCACCATCGTGGACCTTGAGCACCGAACTCCGGGTCCGGTCGGAACTGTAAAGATTCTGGAATGCAAAAGCGTGAGCGCCGCCCCTCATGCGGTAGTAATAGATCTCGTCGAGATCTACTTCGTCGGGCGGATTGTGCACCTCGTGCTTGTGCGGAGGGTAACTGGACCAATTGCCGCCGGGTGTGTAGACCTCCACCACCACCAACTTGTCTGCTGGAAACTCAGGAGGCAGCACATCGACAATTTGCCGCGATGCATTTTCGCCTCCGCGCAGATTGCTGGAGATATCCTTCGGCCTGACCAACCTGGGCGGCAAGGAAGCGGTAGAAGGCACCCGGCACTCCGCGATCTCGCAGACCGATTCCGCTTTCAGGGTCACGCGATTGCCCGACGGCAGGTAAAGTGCGTAGGGAAGCCCATCGAAGACGTTCTTTCTGCCACCGATCGGCACCTTGCCCTCGCCCCAGTCACCCACGCAGTGCCCAGATAGAAAAACCAGCACCATCTCTTCGCCCTGCGTTTGCAGAGACAGCGTCTCCGCGGGGTTGAGACGGCGAACCGTGAAACTCATCCACTCCCATCCGACTTCCTGGCGGCTGAACTGGAGTAGTTCGCCCGATTCGGAATGCGGAATACTCCGCGAATGTACAACCGAAGTGTCAAACTTCATTCATCTACCCAGCCCTTCGCCAACCCACCTTCGCCCTTTGGGATGGGTTCCAGCACCAGCAACTAGCCCGCAGCTTAAAAATTCAACTTGAGAGACACCTGGCCTATGCGGGGAGCAGCCGCTTGCGTCACCTGCGCGAAAGTTCCTGAGAGAATGCCGCTTGGCGTGCTGAACTGCGTATGGTTGAAAATGTTGAACCATTCCGCTCGAAATTGAAGATTGAAGATCTCAGACAGTTTCGTATCCTTTACCAAAGCTGTATCAAAATTGTTGACTCCAGGCCCGTGGAAGAACCGCCGCCGCGCATCCCCTTCGGATCCGATTGCCGAAGAGGCAAACGCCGTGGGATCAAAGTAATAGTGACTGCTCGAATTGCGCGGGTTCATGATGTGCAGCGCGCCCACCTTGTCAGGTGTATCCACTGGAAGCACAATGGGGCCGCCAAAGGCCGTGCCCAGCAGGGAATTGTCATCGGTTTCCACCAGGGTCACTGGCAGGCCGGTCTCGAATCGGGTAATGCCGCTGATCGCCCACCCTCCCGTCAGCTGTTTAGGACCACCCAGCCGATCGAAAGGAAGAAGGTAGTTGTAACTGACCACGAAATTATTGGTTGAATCAAAAGCCGATAAACCGCGGCTCAGGCTGGCGTTCACAGGATTGTATTGCTCACCGTACCCGGAGGAATCGTCAAACGACTTGCTGAACGTATAACCCAGAAGGAGTTGTAAGCCGCCGGACGTGTGCCGGTAGTTGATTTGTGCGGAGTTGTAGTTGGACCAGCCCTTGGTAATGAAATAGGAGTCATTGCCAAACGTCGTGATCGGTCCCAGCGTTGGGTCCACCACGCCGCTGAACGGTGACCGGGTGGTGAGAATCTGCGTGCCGGCGGCTGTGGTGTAGATATTGTTTTCTCCTCCCGGTCCGCAGGTCGGAGATCCGGGCGCCACCTGGGAGGGCTGGCTTACGCTCAGGCATAGAGAAGGGCTCCCGGGATTTGCCGAGACAGAAGCGAGCAGCCGGCTTCCCTTGGTGCCCACGTAGCTTAAGGTCAATACGTCACTGGGGCTGAGCTGACGTTGAATGGAAAGCTCATAGTTCTGCGCATACGGCAACTGGTTCTTGTTGTTGAAGGCAGGGGAACTGCCAATCGTGCCAAAGGCCGTGAAGAACTCCGCCAGGGTATCGTAGGGCGCTCCGCTCGCCGGATTTTTCGCCGAGAAATGTTTGGGTGGCGGAGCTACCGGGAACAAATTTTGTACCGATTGGCCGCTCGCGCGGTTGGTGAAGGGAGCCGCAAATGTTGGCTCATTTTGCCCAGTGTAGTTGCCAAAGGGAGCATCCCCAATCTCATTGAAGTCGGTCGCTCCCTCGAGAGCAGAGAAAGACAGGGAATAGCCCGCACGGATGCTGGAAGCTCCGGCCTTTCCAAAGAGCTTGCCTAATAGTCCCTCATGGTCTCCCATGGCGTAGGCCAGTCCAAAGCGAGGCGCGAAGTTATTCCACCGCGTGGGCGCCAGGGTGCGCGGGACGCCAGGATCGCCGGGGAAGACCCAACCCTTCGGCGAGCCCGGAAACACCACCGATTGCTCTCCGGGAATGAGGGTCTGAATTTCGTTGTATTTTTCCCACCAGGGAGAACTCACGTCGTAGCGCAATCCAAAATTAAGCGTCAGGTTCGGCCCGACTCTCCAACTGTCCTGACCGTACAGGCCCATGTAGAAGCTTCGGCCGTAAGAGGGATAGGACTGCCCCTGCACATAAGAGGCTGGCGCGCCGAGTAGAAAATCCGCAAAGTCGCTGCCGGTTTCGCTGGGTTGTCCGCTGAACGCCGAGCCAAAGAAGTAATTTCCGTTGGCGACGTTCGAGAGATTTTCTTCCAACTGGTTGAAGTGGAACTGGCCGCCGAACTTTATGTTGTGGGTCCCGAGCGCCTTGCTGAAGTTATCCACCACTTGATAGATGTTGTCGATCAGCTGATTAGGCCGGCTGGGAACGCCGATGATAAAGCTGTTGAAGTCAATCTCCGGGACGCCCTCAACACTTGGCGTGCCGGCGAAGATGCCCGGAGCGCCGCCCGCGCCGGAAGCGAACCCGAGGTCGGACAAGCTCGTTTGCTTGCCGCCCAACGGCTGGTTCAGCGTGGTATTGAGTCGAAAATAGCCCAGGCGAAATTCGTTGACCATTGAGGCGCCAAAGCTCTTGGTAGAGCCCAGGGTCACGTTGTGCGTCTGTCCTTTTCCATCGATGCTGAAGCCCGGATACACCGGGGAGTTGCCCGGCCAGTAAGGATCGATGCGGTTATACCGGTCGAAGTAGTAGTAAGCGCTCAGAAGACCGCCGAATCCCGAGTTGGCATCGATCCGTCCGCTGAATTTGTTGTCGGTCAAGTTGATCTTACCCGCGGTGGTGGAGAAGACGCCGGTTCCGCTTGCGCCGACGCTGCCCTGTGCTGCAGGCAAGATGAAAGGCAGCAGCTTGGTCGAGATCGGATTGAATGCGGCTTTCGGCAGCTGAGCGTTCGGTAATACACACTGTGACGTACTGGTGCAACCGGGGAAGTAATAGGGCTCTCCCGCTGAGACCGGCTGGCCGAGCTGCTGGGTGAGTTGGGCCGCAAAGGCATCCCCGTTGACCGTAGTAGGCGTCGCAACTCCGTTTACGACGGGATTAAAGCTGGCGGCGATTCCGGAGAAATCTCCTGCTTCTGTCGCGGAACTGGGCGCGCCGGCGATCGTCTGCGGTACCGCCTGCACCACACGGTTGCCCTGGTAGTCGGCAAAGAAGAATATCTTATCCCGTATCACCGGGCCACCGAAGGTACCCCCAAACTGGTTTTGGTTGTAGGCTCCGCGGTTGCCCACGTCAAAGTAATTCTTCGCGTCGAGGTCGGTATTGCGCAGAAATTCGAAAACATTGCCGTGCCATTGGTTGGTGCCCGACTTGGTCACTACGTTAATTTGCGCGCCGGCATAGTTACCATATTCAGCGTCGGTGTTGTTAGTCAGGATCCGGAATTCCGCAATCGAATCAAGGTTAGGAATCGCGCCTGCACCCGAATAACCTACTTCCTGAACCAGGATGCCATTCAGGATGAACCCGTTGGCAGACTCACGCATGCCGTTCACCGAGAGCGCGCCGGAGTTAAGATCTCCGGAAACCGGCGGTACTGCGAAGCCCGCGGAAATAAAGGACCCGGCGTACGCTCCCGTCATGCCTGAGGGGCTGGAGACCACACCTGGCTGGAGAGCAAGCAAGTCGGTATAACTACGCGTCACCAGGGGGACCGCTGTCATTTCCTTTCCTTCGATCACCTCGCCCATCTGCGAGCTCACCGTTTCCACGTGCAACGCGTCGGCGGCGACCTCTATCTTTTCGCTCACCTGCCCTACCTGTAGTACGGCGTCGACCGTGCGCGCTTCGTTCACATCCAGGACGAGCCCGTTTTGCTGGTACTCCTTGAAGCCCTTTTGCTCCACTGTCACTACATACGAGCCGAGAGGCAGCTCCTGAAAGGAGTAGAAACCCTGAGCATTTGTAGTGCGGGTCTGGCTAATGCCGGTGCCTGTATCGGTGGCGGTCACCGTCGCACCGGGGATGGAGGCTCCCGTAGCGTCCTTGACTGTTCCTGAAATGCTGGCGGTCACGCTGGCTGACATCCGTCTGCCCGGGAGCAGAGCGAGCAAAAATGCAAAGACAACTATCCAGTACAGGCTTTTCTGAAGGTGCATATTGCCTCCGATGCAAAACACTGTGAGTGGATCGAGGCCCTGTGTTGTCCGGTTTAGGGCAATTGGGGTGTTGTGGAGACGTTCACCTAACCGGTTATTTGGGTTTATAGTTTAGCGGTCGCCTGCTGTCAAGAACTTTCCCCCGGGCTCGCGTTCGACTTAAAACGCGGCACTTTATATATGGACAACGCGAAGTGTCTTGGTTTGAGTCAGTCCAACGCTGATGGAATTACGACCAAGTTTCGCCGTAGCGCGGAGGGGCCGCCGTCGTGCCTTGAAGGCTCTCCCCGGAATCCTTCATGGGCTAAGTTCTGTCAGGCTTGCCCAAGTTGGTTCGGCACCTTCTGGCGGGACTTGGACTCAAAACTACGGTCGTTGGTTCTGGACGGGTGCCCCATGTTCGCTTGAGCGTACATGGGCCGAAAACGATTTCTTCCAATGCTCTCACTCCATGTCCAAGTGACTCTTGTTCTGGTCTGGAATCTATACGCTATGAGCAAAAACATTGGGGAGGGGCTGCGCCCTGGGCTGCGCCCCGTCATCTCCGGCCCATGTACGCTCAGGCGAACATGGGGCACCCGTCCAGGGAGGAGGGCTTCGTTCTTTGCTCGATCCCGGCGGCGCCGGAAACGCGCACTCTTCAGGCCTTTTGTTAAGTAAGAATTTAAACAACCTCCGCCTTCGCGTCCTGCTATCCTTTCTCCGACGGCGGACCGTTCCAAGCTTGGCCCTCACCGGCATCTCCAGGGTTACCCTGGAGCATCGTGAAAAACTGGCAATTCAGCGCATGAGCGACACTGCGCGACTACGCAGACCTGCTCATGCAGAGCGAGACTCGTTGGAGCGATCCGCCGCCTGATCCCATGCTCACTTCCGCGCTGGTCAACGTTCTGGCGAACGCCATCCTCTCCGGTGAACAGGGGAAGGACGCCATCATCGAGCGGTTGGGCCACGTTCTCGGTCGTAACTGGCGCTGGATTCGGCCTCTCACAGACCGCTATCTCGAAACTTTCGATGGACGCACTCGTCCCAGGCGCCGCGAAGTGGCCAGCTTTCTTCGCCTCGATCCTGGCTTTTCCGGCGCTTGCCACCGATACGGACGACAGATCAACATCGTCCATCGGAGTGCCGGGCCGCCGTCCATGCACCCCGTTGCCGCCGCGAAAACCTGGCCGATCCCGCGAATCGAAACCACACGGGCCTTGGCGGACTGGCTGGAACTCGATCCGTCGGAACTCGGTTGGTTTGCTGACCTCAGGGCACTGGGTTACAAGCGGCCGCAAGCTCGCCTCGAACACTATCACTACCGCGTGCTCGCTAAATCAACCGGGAGCATTCGGCTCATCGAGATCCCAAAGCCTCGTCTGAAAGATCTGCAGAAGCGTATCCTGGGCGCGATCCTTGACCATATTCCGTCGCACCCCAGGGTGCATGGCTTTGTGAAGAGCCGTTCCATCCAGACCTTTGCCGCTCCCCACATCGGCCGGCGTGTCGTACTGCGCATGGACCTGGAGAACTTCTTCCCCACCTTCCCCGGAGCAAGGGTGCAAAGTTTCTTCCGGACCCTCGGCTATCCCGAGCCGGTTGCCGACTTGCTGGGCGGAATCGCAACCAATTGCGTGCCTCGCATCGCGTGGAACGAGATGATCAGGCAAACAGGCTTAGCCTTCGACCCGCAGGAGTTGTGGCACTTACGGGCAATGTACGCCCGGCCGCACCTGCCGCAAGGCGCACCCACCTCGCCCTCGCTTGCGAATCTCTGCAGCTATCGTCTCGACTGCCGCCTGAACGGGCTCGCTCACTCCACGGGAGCCGACTACACCCGCTATGCGGACGATCTCGCGTTCTCTGGCGGACACAAATTCGAGAGCGCTGTGGAGCGTTTCGCCGACAAGGCTGCGGCGATCGTACTGGAAGAGGGTTTTTCTGTTCACCATCGCAAGACACGCATCATGCGCCACTCCGTGCGCCAGCATCTTGCAGGACTGGTCATTAATGAACGCCTCAACACGCGTCGTTCCGATTTCGATCTGCTCAAGGCGATACTCACTAATTGTGTCCGCCACGGTCCTCAATCGCAGAACCGCCAAGCCCATCCTTATTTCCGCGAGCATCTCGCGGGTCGCATAAGCTTCATGGAAAGCATCCACGCGGGAAGGGGAAAACGTCTCCGTACCATCTTCGACCAGATAGAGTGGGAATGAAACTCAATAGGTTGTTGATCGAGAAAGGGGCGGGGTTTGCTTTGTATCAGGGCACGACTTTCGTCGGGCCGTTACCTGGCAATAAATTAGGGATTTAGCCCCTGTTCTGCTGCTTTTGCTGCACCATCCCGCCAGGGGCTAAAGCCCAACTCTCTCTCATTTATGGCCCGACTAAAGTCGTGCCCTGATACAAAGCAGCACCATCATTCACCGCCGAGCGTGCACGAATCCACGGCCAATTGGTTTGCGTCAACGAAAAGTCCCCGCAGCGACGACTGGAATATACCCAAGATTGCCTGGGGTAAGTTTCAGTCGTCCCTGCGGGACTCGAAGCCGCTAACCAGTCCGGTTAGAAGATCAACTTCCCGGTGAGCGACAGAACCCGGGCGCCGCTTAACGTACCCGGGATCTGGTACACACTCGTCACCGTGCCGAAGTTGTTGAAGGTAGGTTTGGCCACGGAGCTGGAGTCGTGCCCGATGGTTGCATTGGGAGTGTTGGCGCTGGGGTGATTGAAGACGTTAAACGCTTCGGCCCGGAATTGGAACTTCATCCGTTCCCAGATCGAAAAATTCTTGAACAGGGAAATGTTCTCGTAGGAGAATCCCGGTCCAGCCAACTGGTTTCTTGCCAGGTTGCCGAAGGCATACTGCCCGCCACTGATGTTGGCCGGGATTGTATACGCCGTGGTGTCGATGCACGGGGTCGCGTTGCCATGAATGTAGTTCTTCAGGCTGCAACTCGCATGAGGCGCATGGACAAAGTTCGGCCGTTGCGTGCCTTGCGTAAGTCCGGCGCTGTTGTAATTCAAAGTAACGTTGATCGGCTGGCCGGATTGCACATTGGCGATGCCGTTGACCTCCCACCCGCCCAGCGTTTCGCGCACGAGAAGATTGGAGCTATCGAACGTCGGAAGGGTGTAGGTGATCACACCCACCACGCGATTACGAATATCCCAGTTGGCGTTGCCATAATCGGCGGAAGGATTGAACTGCTGGGAAAGAGTGCCACCTCCGTTGGAGTCAGCCGAAAGGTCCAGGTCATGCGACCACGTGTAGCTCACCTGCCCGGCCACACGGTGGTACGAGCGTTGGCGCAGCACAACGGTCAGCGCGTTGTAGTTGGAATAGGCGTCATTCTGAATTTTGCGAATATCGCCAAACAGTTGGTTTGGACGCCGCGCGTTGAGCGTTCCCGGTGCTCCCGGAGTCAAAGGCTGATTGTCATAGAAGCTCCGGTCCAGGTGAAGCGAGCGCGACCCAAGATATTCGAGGTCGAGACCAGCACCGTTCCAGAGGCCATAGCCTGCGTCGAAATTCCACTGATAGTTGCGGGCTGTCTTGTTGTTGGGGTTATCGGTAAACGCGCTCACATAGGTTCCCGGGATACCCGCGACGGGAGCCGCTTTACCCGCGCCCGGCGTGGGATTAGTAAAGGTAAGCAAATTCGTCGGGGAAGTGGTGTAGTTAACGGTAGCGGCAATGGGATAGTTGCCGGTGGCCAATGTATAACTGTTCAACTGGTTGGCGTTGTAGTAGGCTCCGAATCCGCCACGGAACACCAACTTGTCGGTAGCGCGATACGCAAGACCAATGCGAGGTCCCCAATTGTCGTGTTGAGGATTTTGAAACTTGAAACCCTTGGTGGGAACAAAATCCACGCCCGAGGTCGCGCTCGATGGAGGGATCAGAGCTGTCTCGCTGGCATTCAGGATGCGCGCGAAACCGTTCAGACTGTAGGGCACCGTGGGCAGATCGTAGCGCAGGCCGTAATTGATGGTGAGCCTTTGCGTCGCCTGCCAGTTATCCAGTGCAAAGAAGCCATCACGCCATTGGCCGACCGAACCCTTGATGGTGGCGATCGGTGTCTGATCGTTGGCTGCCAATCCAAGCACAAAGTCCGAAGTGGCATACCCGGTGGAGTTCAAGCCGGCCGTTCCGGCGGCGAAAGTAAAGGAACCCAGCGGATTGTTCGAGGCTTCACGGCCGAGCGTCAACTTACGGAATTCCACTCCGCCCATGATGGTGTGCCTGCCGTGCGTCCAGCTGAGCTCATCGTAGAAATCCAGGGTCCGGTCGTCCTGGTACCAGTTGCTGCCGGCGTTGCCCAGGGTCTGGTAGTTACCCGTTACCCCGGAGCCCGAACTCCCAAAACTGATCACAGGAATTCCAGGATTGTTATATCGCGTATCGAAGTCAAACCCCGGAATGCCCAGGCTGGTTCCCGCATTCTTCAGGTTGTTCTCCGCCCAGTAGTTCAGGTTGTTTGAGATGAGCTTGTTGACTCCGAAGTGGAAGTCGTTCACTAAGCTCGGCGTAAGGACGTGTGTGTATCCGAATGCGTAATTGCGGCTGTTGGTTGGCCCAAAGGAAGAACCAGTGGGAAGCAGTGTGCCGCCGACAATCTTCAGGTTCTGCCAGTGCAGGCGTCCAAACAGACGAATATGCTCGCCGATATTTTCATCGACACGATCGAGAGACTGGGTGATCGACACGTCGGTCGGGAAAGAAGCATTGAGGTTGTTGAGGGTTCCGTTTTGCGTGCCGGCAACATTGGGCGCGACCGAAAATGCCTCAAGCTTTTGCGCAACCAGAGCATTGGCACTGCCCAATTCGCTGGCTGGGATCTGGTTCCCGGGATAGTAGGTCCCGGTGCTTGGATCCTTGAGGCAGATGGCAACGCCGTTGTTAGGGACGCAGGTGTTGCTGGTGACGTTAAATCCGCCGAGCGCGGAAAAGTCTCCCTTTTCCATCGCCGGCGTCAAGACAGAACCGATGTTGGTGTTTGATCCCACCTGAGACAGCTTTTCCCAGGAGCCAAAAATGAAGGTCTTGTCGCGTCCGTTATAGAGCTTGGGGATAACCAGCGGACCACCCAGCGCGAAACCGTACTGATTGTAGTGAAGAGGCGGCTTCTTGCTGGTGGGCGTGGCCAGGAACGGCTTGGCATTGAAGATAGTGTTTTCTACGTAGTCGTACAGCGAACCATGTATTTCGTTGGTGCCGCTCTTGCTGACCAGGTTGATGTGGATCCCCAGGTACGCTCCGTATTGTGCCGGGTAGTTACCACTTTGCATTTGTACTTCTGAGATCACATCGCTGCTGGGACGCGCCGCGGCCACGGTGATCAGGTTGTTCATGATCGAAACGCCATCGAGCGTAAGGCTGTTTTGGATCTCGCGTTGGCCCGCGCCTTGAAAATCTTCTCCAGGAGGTACGCCGGTATACGACGTCTTCGACCCGATCACCACGTTAGAAGACAGAGCAGCAATTTCTAGAGCATTATGCCCGTTGATTGGCAGGCTCTCGACCATTTTTGTGTTGAATGTTTCGCCGAGTGTCGCGTCGTCCGTTGCCAGAGGAGGGGTGGAAGCTGTAACGCTTACCGTGTCGGTGGTGGCACCGACGGTCAGCGCAAAGTCAGTACGCACAGCCTGGTCGTTGGGGAGGGGGATGCCTGTCTTCGTCGCCGTTTTAAAGCCCGTTTGGCGAACGGTGATGTCGTAGGTGCCTGCCTTGATAAAGGTGATGGCATAGTAGCCGCTGGTATTGGTGGTCGCGGTGTAGCTTAATTTTGTGCCTTCTTCGACCGCCTCCACATTGACCCCGGACAGGGCAGCGCCGCTGGAATCCAGTACGGTCCCCACCAGTGAGGTATTGTTGGCAATCTGCGCCGGCGCTCCCACGGCGAATAGTCCAACTATCAAACAAATACACAAATTCCTTATCTTCACGGCACTTCCTCCTCAAAATTTTCCTGTAAGTTCTTCTCGAGCTATTTACTTTTCCTGACTACAGAGCGGGCCCGATGCAAAGAAGTTGTGAACGGTCTGTGGATACAGTGGCTGAATCACAACGCGGGGAGTCGTAACAGCTTGGATTACTCAAAATCTAAATAAAAACAAATAACTTGTCACCAGATTTTTACCAGATGGAACGCCTAGGACAAATGTCCTATAGGACGATTCGGCTTGCAGATCGGCGTGTGCCATGTGTGGATTAGGAGCTTGATCGGAAGCTTGCCAGGTGTATCCAGGCGAAAAGGAGGCAATTTGCAGGAAAAGCGGGCTGCTTCATCCGCGTTTCACCGCCGAAGAAGCTAACCTGGGTACGCTCCTGTGATGTATCCCTCGAGCGCCTGGATAGTTTGCGCCTGACCCGAAATCACCCACTTCACCAGGTCGCCGATGGAAACCAGCCCCACCACTGCCTCGTCCAGCAGCACCGGAAGATGGCGAAAACGGTGTTGGGTCATAATTGTCATGCATTCATCCACAGTGTGTTGCGGACTGACGAAAAAGACCGGGCTGGTCATGATCTGGTGAACCCGGGTTTCCCGGGCGGACTGGCCGATCAGAATCCCTTTGCGTGCGTAGTCACGCTCTGACAGAATTCCCACCAGGTTGCGGTTTGCCAGGACCAATAAGGCTCCAACGTCGTACTCAGCCATTTTTTCCAGTGCTTCGTAGACTGTTTGGTCGGGTTCTATCGACAGAACCCTGTTCTTGTCTTTGCTCTTCAGCACCAGTCCAATCGTGTCGGAGATTCTCATGACTGCCTCCTGACCGTTTTAAGCGTCCCGGTTTCGGGTGTGGACAATATAGTCCATCCGAATTGAAAAAGAATAGGGCAGGCAGGATTATGCCTTTCCAAAGCGGGAAAAGCCGGGATTTGGCGTCAAGCGGGGTTTGTTTCGAGCCACCACACCAGCCAGTCTTGTCCAAGTTAGGTCCGCAGGTTCTGGCGGGATTGAGCTCAAAACTAAGGTCGTCGGTTCTGGACGGGCGCCCCATCAAGATCGCGCCACACTGTCTGCTTGTCCCCCTCGAAATGATCCAACACGACTGGCCAATACACCGCGCTGGGTGCCTCTTGGTCGACGCCGTCGTCGTACACGTCCTGAACCACCCCCACGATCCGCGCCCATCATCGATACTTCCCGCTCGAATCCTTTTGCCGAGTGCTTCCTGCGCATCACGCCAATACTGATGGGCAAAACTCTCGTCGGCACTGGCCTGTCACGGTGACTCCAGGCTTCAAATGGGGCAGCGCGCGGGAGCAAACTATCGAATGGTTCCCACGATTGGCACGAACGTGAGGCCAATGGAACGCTTGCTACCCGTAATTCACTAGAGCTAACCTATCTGCGCAAGCCGTTGTTGGAGGTTGCCGATGCGTTTGCAAGCTGCTCTGGCTGGTATCTTCTGTTCTGCCTTTCTGGTATTTGCCGCGGTCCCGAGTGGGTTAGCCCAGAATATAACCGGTATCTTCATCACTCCGGTACCGGATGCGCCGTTCACCGGCGTCATCAAGGTAGACCGAACGATCGTCCGGCCTGATGGAAAGGTTGAGAGTCTCAAGACCTTCCGGGACACGGGCCGGGATAGCCGGGGCAGAATCTACAATGTTTTCCGTGCGCTTGTGCCGTCTGACTTTGCCGGAACACCGCCCACCATACGTATTCATTTCTATGACCCGCAAACCAGGAACTATACCTACGTTTATCCCGATCGTCACATCTACGTAACTGGCACGGTAAACCATCCTCCCGCTGCTGAGCCGGCAGATCTCATCGCGTCTCCTGCGGGCAACAGTGCTCCCCTCAACCAGTTCACCAAACAGCAGGATCTTGGCACCCAATCCATTGAGGGCGTCACTGCCCACGGCGTCCGCGTGACGCAAACAATTCCCAGCAACGGCGCGGGAAGCGAAGTCATGCTGGTTGACGAGTACTGGTACTCCGACGATCTCCACATGAATGTGATGGTGAGACACAGCGACCCGCGTAAGGGAAGTGTGACCATGACCCTTACACAAGCGTCGCGCACCGACCCGGACCCTTCTCTCTATCAGATTCCCGAGGGATACAAGCCGGCAGAGGGGGCCTTCGCGGGAGTCCAATAATCCGCCTGAGGATTCCGGAAACTATCCTGGTTCGCGTCTGGTAATCCCATTTCCCGGCCTTCTCCACTACGGCATCTGGGGAGCGCTTGCCCGCAGCATCTTTGCCGCCCATTCTGCACCGGGTAGTCCGCAGATGGAAAGAGCCTTCAGTTCGTTCTCGACGTCGTACTCAACTCTGCGAATCTGCGGGGTAGTTTTATCGAGCAGCAAATAAGAGGCGCGGGGATCACCGTCATAAGGCAGGCCAACACTTCCAGTATTGATCAAAAGTTCAGGACATCCAGTCAGGTGACGAATTGCGGGGCAATGGGTATGTCCATAGGCAACGATCGACTGGCCGAGCGGGCCATAAATGGTTTCCAATTCCGCATCCGTTGCTTCTGCTGCAGGCGCTCGCCAACAGCTTCCAGGTTCACCATGTACCAGTGCGAACCCCGGTACCGTCGATGCCACAGGGAGTTCGCTCAGCCACGCCAGTCTCTGCTCTCCAAGGTTGCTGCGTGTACTCGACGCGATAAGACGCATCAAGGACCACATAGTGGACGGAGCCGAAGACTGGCTCGCGAAATCCTCCAGCGAACTAGGCCGAACAAGCATCTCATCCGTGTTGCCCATAACCCCTCGCCAGCCTAGATCGCGAATCCGGTCCAGGACTTCGATCGGACTCGATCCTGGATCGGCGAGATCGCCTCCGTGAAGCACGATGTCTGGAGACATTCGGCGAATATCCTGCACCACTGCCTCGAACGCAGTTAGATTTCCATGAATGTCGGTGACGACAGCAATGCGCAAACTTGCTACTCCCTCCACACAATATGTTCCCAGCCAAAAATCTATGCCCAATGGCTGTCAGACGGAACTCGCTCGATGTGTTTGCCGCCGGTCGCTGAATCCAAACCATTTAGATAGCAAAGAATCCACTCTGCAACCCTCAGAGGGTTTACTACCTACCAAGGTAGTATGGCTAGCTCCCGGTGGGCATGGCATTCTTTGTGAACGATGCGAGTCAACATCAAAGCCCGTATCCCGATGCATTTGTATCAGGAGTTCCACACCTTGCCGCTGGTGCTGACGATTGAAACAGCACACGGTCTGTCTGCTCGTTGTGAACATCGCACCACTGCCGCTGAATTGATGTGGACCCTGGACCAGAAGACGGATATCAATGCAGGTCTGCTGGACCGCTTCCGTCAAAAACTAAGGCTCATTGAAGAAGCCAACCTGACCGACGTTGAGGTCAGCGACGAAGTGCTCGATAAGTTCGGCTTCTTCCTCTAAACTCACCCCTTCGCAGAGCCCCCCAGTTCCTCATTCAATATCTGCGCCAGCCGTAAGCCGGCGAGGGCGAGTTGCCGGTCAACCACTGGCCGCTCCCGCAGGTAGTAGGCCTCGTCGATTTCTGTCTGTGGTTGCACCCACGCCCGCTTGGCAAACTGCAGGGAATCGTTGGCCCACGCCACTGGATCGGTAGACCCCGGTTGCAAATGATCGGTGGCAATCATCTGCTCCAGGTCGCGCGCATAACGGTGTTCGCGCAATCCGGTGTGCTTGATCAATTCGCTATCCCAGACGCTATGCAGGTTGCATGCATAAGGGCCGCACTGCGTCGAGCCAAAGACGGTAACGGGAACGTCATTGCCTCCGCGCGCGTCTGCCATGGCGTGGAATGGCTGGCTAAGATCGCCGACAAAATGGACCAGGAACTTGAGGGCCTCGCTCCGAGCCACGAACGGCTGCTCCGGATCACCCAGGATCCGGGCAAACTTCGTGATCTGCGCCACCACGCAATTGTCATCCGGGCAGTCTTTCGGCTCATACCCGCTTGAGTCTGGAGGGATATCGACATAATGCCAGGCCCCGGTTTCCGGGCGCGCGCTGCGGATGTCGTCCGGCCAGGTAGAAATGGAAGCCAAATCGTTGTCACCAAGAAATTGCCGCAGTCTTTGTATCGTGATCGCGTTGAGGTGGTCCCACGCAATGTCGGCAATGATCCGGTGACCCTCGTTCCCCCACGCCAATGCCTGGGGATGAGGAAGTATGAGGATGAAAGCGGCGACGGCAGAAATCCAACGCCGGAAAAAACGAAAACCCATGGCTTTAATGATAGCGTGGCGCTTTCGTTCTCGAGGCCCGTTCGCCCGTGCCTTACCGCTCCCTTCCCGATTCAGTCCCGGAGGGACGACTGAAAATTAGTCGCGGGCCAACCTTGGACAATCTTCAGCCGTCCCTACGGCACTAAATCATGCTCGATGAGGGACCCAGGACTAGCGTCCTGGGCTAAGGTCAGCCGGCCCTAGCGAGACTGATTTCGTACGTCCTGATTTCACTCGCTACCGCAACGGAAAAAAAAGGCCCTTGAACCCGTCAGCGAGTTCAAGGGCCTCCTGGAGTTTCCCATCAAAGGAACAGAGGAGCCAGCACCAGCGTGACCGTAGCCAGCAACTTGATCAGCACGTGCAGCGAGGGGCCGGCCGTGTCTTTAAACGGATCGCCCACCGTATCGCCGACCACCGCCGCCTTGTGTGCCTCGGATCGTTTCCCGCCATGGGCGCCGGTCTCGATGTACTTCTTGGCGTTATCCCACGCGCCGCCACTGTTGTTCATCAGCATGGCCATCAGGATGCCAACGATCGTTCCCACCATCAGCAAGGCTGCGACTGCCTCTGCACCGGCAAGTTCTATTATGTGGCCGTTGAGCATGGGCCGGTATTCCGCCGATGTGTGTATGTGGAAGCTCCCGCTGAGATTCCTGAAAACCAGTCCCACGGCGAGTGGAGTAAGCACCGCGAGTGCTCCGGGCAGAACCATTTGCTTGAGGGCTGCGCCGGTAACGATGCGCACGCAGCGGCCGTAATCAGGCTTTGAGGTGCCTGCCATGATGCCGGGGTTCTCGCGAAACTGTGCCCGCACATCTTCAATGATGTATTGCGCCGTGCGGCCCACAGCCTTGATAGCGAAAGAAGAGAAAAGAAAAATCAACATCGCGCCCAACAGAGCCCCGACAAAGACCGGCACGCTGGCCAGATTGATGTTGGTGAAACTCCAGTTTGGGTCGAGTACCTGGTGCGCATCGGCGAAGCGTTGCGCCACGATCCCGTGGACCGTTTCCAGGTAGGCGGAGAAAAGCAGAAACGCAGCCAACGCCGCGGACCCAATGGCATAGCCCTTGGTGAGCGCCTTGGTCGTGTTGCCCGCCGCATCCAGCTTGTCGGTCTTCTCCCGCACCGAGTCCGGCTGATCCGACATTTCAATGATGCCGCCCGCATTATCAGTAATCGGGCCGAAGGTGTCCATGGCAAGGATGTAGGCTGCCGACGAAAGCATGCCCATCGTCGCAATGGCCGTGCCGTAGATACCCTTGGCGTAGTCGGAGATGCTCGTGTCGGCCAACCCGCGAACCCCGAAATAGTAACTGAGCAGCAACGCGGCGCTGATCACGACCACCGGCATGGCAGGGGTTTCCATACCTACAGCAAGACCGCTGATGATGTTGGTTGCCGGACCCGTAAGGGAGGCATTTGCGATCGATTGCACCGGCCGGTAACGGGTCTCAGTGTAGTATTCCGTGATCCGGACAAAAAGAAACGAGGTCACGATGCCCACGATGCCGCAGCCGAGCAACCACCAGCGGCCTTGCAGCATGTAATAAACGGCTCCGGCAAATCCCGCCAGTGCCAGCAGCGTGGTGACATAGTAACCGCGGTTCAGCGCATCCATCGGATCCTGATCTTCGCGGCTGTGGACGACCAGAACACCGATAAAGCTGGCCACCAGGTTAATAGCGTGAACGATCAGGGGAAACAGGATTCCCTTGATGCCGAAGACCGGGTAGAGCGCCGTCCCCAGGATCATGGCGCCTACATTTTCCGCAGCGGTCGACTCGAAAATGTCGGCCCCGCGGCCTGCGCAGTCGCCCACGTTGTCGCCTACCAGGTCGGCAATCACAGCAGGATTACGGGGGTCGTCTTCCGGAATACCCGCTTCGACCTTGCCCACCAGGTCGGCCCCTACGTCAGCGGCCTTGGTATAGATACCCCCACCGAGTTGAGCGAAGAGCGCAACCAGCGAGGCACCGAAGCCAAAGCCCACCAATTGATAGGGAACGTGCTGCGGATCCTTCAATCCGCCAAAAAGGAAGAAAAGGGTGCCCACACCGAGCAGCGAAAGGCTGATCACCACCATGCCGGTGACCGCTCCGCCGTGCAGGGCAATCTTCAGGGCCTGGCCCAGGCTGGTTCGGGCAGCGCTGGCGGCGCGGATGTTGGTGCGGATGGAGACGAACATCCCGGTAAAGCCGGCAAAACCGGAGCAGATGGCGCCAATCAGGAAGCTGATGACGACTTTTCCCGCCAACGGCGCTGTAAAGTCAGAAAACTTGTAGCCCACAAAGAGAGCGATGGCAAGCACCACAGCCAGCGCGCCGATGGTGGTGTACTGGCGCGACATGAACGCTTCCGCGCCTTCGCGAATGGCGTTTGAAATAAGCCGCATTTCCGGTGTCCCGGTGTCGTAAGCGAGCACCGAGCGGGCCAGAAACAGGGCAAAAACCAGCCCAAGCAGACCGGCGATCAGAGCAATCCAGAGAAACGTGCTGCCACTGGTGTCGATGGCAGCGGTCGAGCCCTGCCAGAAGACAGTGGCCGCTAGTGAGAAGAAAACCATTCAAACGCCTCCGAAATACCTGCTACTGGGGAACTGAGGGGCCGCCGCAGCTGCTCTGCCAACCGTGAGCGCAAACACCTCAAAACGGTTGATTAAAGCACGCTGGGAAAAAGAAGGTCAACGCCGCTCCGTCATCATACCGGGAGGAATCGTCACCGCGACCCCCATACGATGCAATTGGTTACAGAACGTTAACCATCGCGCGCAGGAGGGGGAACAAACCATTACAATCTGGGGTTGTAGTGACAAGAGGTGGGCATGGCCAAGACAGCCATTAGTGAGCAAGCCACTGCTGCGGCTTACGCTGGTTTGGAGCCGGAGCAGCTGATCCGCATGTATCGGCTGATGTACCTGTCGCGCCGCACCGACGATCGTGAAATTCTGCTGAAACGGCAGCAAAAGATCTTCTTCCAGATTTCCGGCGCCGGCCACGAGGCATTGCTGGTGGCTGCCGGAATGGCCCTGAAGCCCGGCTACGACTGGTTCTATCCCTATTACCGCGATCGTGCCCTCGCCCTGACCCTGGGACACACGGTCGAGGAGCAGCTGCTGCAATCCGTGGGAGCGGCGGCGGATCCATCCAGCGGCGGCCGCCAGATGCCTTCCCACTGGAGCAACACCCGCCTCAACATCGTCAGCTCGTCTTCCTCGGTAACCACCCAGTGTCTGCAGGCGGTGGGTTGTGCCGAGGCGGGCCGGTACCTGGCTAGCCACCCCGCTGCGGCTGAGCAGCGCCAGGGCGACTACAGCGCGTTCAAAGCGACTCATTTCCATGGCGACGAGGTGGTCTATGTCTCGCTGGGCGAAGGCGCCACCAGCGAAGGCGAGTTCTGGGAGGCTATGAGTTCAGCCTCCGCTCTCCGTTTACCGGTCTTGTTTTTGATCGAAGACAATGGCTACGCCATCTCCGTACCGGTCGATGTGAACACCCCGGGAGGAAATATCTCGCGGCTGGTGGCTAATTTCCCCAACTTCTATTTTGCCGAGGTGGACGGCACCGACCCGGTGGAAAGTTACGCTGCGTTGACCCAGGCAGTGAAGCATTGCCGCTCGGGCGCCGGCCCGGCGTTTGTTCACGGGCACGTCATCCGCCGCTATGCCCATTCTTTTTCCGACGACGAACCGCTCTACCGATCGGACGCGGAGCGCAAGCGGGACGCCGCGCTGGACCCACTCCCCAAGCTGCAAATGCGCCTGCTGCGTGATGGAATTCTCGATCCAGCGGCCATCAATCGCCTCGAAGAAGAGGTGGACGAGGAGGTGCGGAGCGCTGCGGATCGCGTGCTTCGGGCGGCGTTGCCGGAGATCACCTCCATCAAGCGCCATGTGTATTCAGAAGATCTTGACCCGGCCAGCGAGCTCTTCTCCCGGCCCCCGGTGCAGACACCGGATGCGCAGGAGCGGACCATGGCCGACCTGATCAACGCGTGCCTGAAGGATGAAATGCAGCGTGATCCCCGCATGGTCATCTTCGGCCAGGACGTAGCCGATACCAGCCACGATCAGGAACTCCGGGACGGGCTGGTAAAAGGCAAGGGCGGCGTCTTCAAGCTCACCGCAGGGCTGCAGCGGGAGTTCGGCCCGGACCGGGTATACAACGCCCGCCTGGCTGAGGCAGATATTGTGGGTCGCGCCATCGGCATGGCCACCCGTGGACTCAAACCCGTGGTCGAGATCCAGTTCTTCGACTACATCTGGCCCGCCATGCACCAGCTGCGCAATGAACTCAGTTTGTTACGCTGGCGCTCCAATGGCACCTACTCCGCCCCCGCGGTGGTCCGCGTAGCCATTGGCGGCTACCTGACCGGTGGATCGGTCTACCACTCTCAGTGCGGCGAGAGCATCTTCACCCACACTCCAGGGATTCGCGTGGTGTTTCCCTCCAATGCTCTCGACGCTAACGGACTGTTGCGAACGGCGATTCGTTGCGATGATCCGGTGCTCTTTTTTGAACACAAGCGCCTCTATCGCGAGACCTTTGGTCGAGCCGCTTATCCCGGACCCGACTTCGCCATCCCCTTCGGCAAGGCCAACGTGTTGCGGAAGGGAACTGACCTCACGATCGTCACCTATGGCGCCGTGGTGCCGCGGGCCCTGCGCGCCGCCCAACAGGCGAGCGCGGAGCTGGGAGTGGATGTCGAGCTCATCGATCTCCGCACCCTCAACCCTTACGACTGGGACGCGATTGCGACCTCGGTGCAGAAAACCGGGCGGGTCATCATCGCCCACGAAGATATGTTGAGCTGGGGCTACGGAGCAGAAATAGCCGCCCGGATTGCGGACGAACTCTTCGAATACCTGGATGCCCCGGTCAAGCGCGTAGCCGCCATGGACACATTCGTGGCCTATCAGCCCATTCTCGAAGACGTCATTCTTCCTCAACCCGAAGACCTGTATCGAGCTATCAACGAGCTGCGGAAATATTGAAAGTTTCCACGAAGGACGCTCGTGGAAATGTTTTTCTAAGCCCGCAACGCAGGTTTGCGAGCTTCGGCGGTTGACGTTTAGGCGACTCATTTTGCAGGGCTTACGAGCCACCCGAGCTTTTCTGCGCCACCTCCTCGTTTTCCACCACAACTTTCCCCCCATCCTCGCGTTCGAACGGATGTGCCCGTGATCACGGGCCGGAGTCGAGCATGGCGACGCGTCGGGCATTCATGAAGGGTGGGGCGATGGCCCTGGTAGGGACCTCGGTAGTGCCGGCGTTCCTCAGGCAGTCCGTGCTCGCTCAAACCACGACGGCTCAAGCACAGGGAAAAAAGCTGGTGGTGATCTTCCAGCGCGGGGCTGCCGACGGCCTCAACATCGTCGTGCCGCACGGGGAACCTAACTACTACAAATTCCGCCCGACGATCGCGATCCAGCAGAACCAGCTCATCGATCTCGATGGATTCTTCGGCTTGCACCCTGCCATGCAGTCGTTCAAACCCCTCTTTGATCAGGGGCACCTGGCAATGATCCAGGCAGCCGGCTCTCCCGACACTACCCGTTCCCATTTCGACGCTCAGGACTTCATGGAAAGCGGCACGCCCGGCATCAAAGCCACACCCGACGGTTGGCTGAATCGCGCTTTGCAGGCAGAAGATCTTCGCCGTCCGGCGACCCACACCGCCTTTCGCGCAGTCGCCCTGGGATCCCAGGTGCCGCGCACCTTGCAAGGAAAAATCTCCGCGGTCGCGGTCAACCGCGTGCAGGATTTCGCCGTAGCCGGGAAGAATCCGAACGCAGCGCCCATCAGCTCCGCCTTCGAAGCCATGTATGCCGATTCTGTCGATTCCGTCCTCCACGGTACCGGACAGGAGACCTTCGAGGCGGTTAAAATGTTGAAGGCGACGGACCCGGCACACTACCAGCCGGGGCCAGGCGCGAACTACCCCAACGGGGCATTTGGGGACAATATGAAGCAGATAGCCCAGTTGTTGAAAGCGAACCTGGGCGTAGAAGCCGCATTCACGGATATAGGTGGTTGGGATACGCACCAAAATCAGGGCAGTGTGAACGGGCAGCTAGCCAATTGCCTGCGCGATTTTAGCCAAGGCATCGCGGCCTTCTGGACCGATATGGCCAGCGACGCCGGGAATGTTGTCCTGGTGACCATGTCTGAATTCGGGCGGACGGCCCAACAGAACGGTACGGGTGGAACCGATCACGGGCACGCTAACGTCATGTTCGTTCTCGGTGGCGGCGTCAGAGGTGGCAAAGTCTACGGCAAGTGGCCAGGCATGGCGACCGAGCAGTTGTATCAAAACCGCGATCTGGCAATCACCACAGATTTCCGCCAGGTCCTGGGTGAGGCAGCTTACAAAACTCTGGGAGCACGAAACATGGAGCTGGTTTTCCCCGGGTCAGATTTGAAGACGACCCAATTTCTCAATATGATATCGAGTTGACCGGGCCACATTAGACTGAAAGATCCGCCAGATCCGGCACGTTCGCTGTGTCAGATGGGGAGCCGCGATTCTCGGATTTTTGAACCTTGTAGGCCGAATCGAAGTCGGGGGGCTTGCGACGATGCCGAAGGTTTCTGGGAACGTGGATTCCCTTATCTGACACAGCGAAGGTGTCGAAAAGGGTGGGTCTCGAGTTTCTTGACAATCTGGTTCTTGCCCAGGAAAGCCCCTTTCCTGGGCAGCTTAATAAAAATGTTCAGCGGCCGGCTGCTTTGGCCCGGACCCCTCTGTTTCTTCCCGCAAAGTCATCCAGCCCCAGCCAGCCGCATCCGGTGAATACCAGCATCAAGGCGATGGAGAACAATGCCAACGGAAGCGCAAACGAATTAGGTCCCAGCAACCCGCCGTGGAGATGCACCTTGATGATCGCCACTGTCATGTCACAGGCAGTCATGAATGCGGCCACCCGCGTCAATAATCCAACAATCAAAAGCATGCCGCCAAAGAATTCCGTAAACGCCGCGACGTAGCCCAGCCAGAGCGGCAGGTGCATACGCAGGACCATGTGGCTGAAGTTATACAGCGCATCCTTGGGGATGATTTTCGTATATCCATGAGAGACCATGATGACGCCTAATGCCACCCGCATCACGAAAGCGCCTAAACCCTGAAAACGATCAAGCCAGCTAAACAATCGAAACTCCTGTTTGGTGTCGGTATCGTAGGCAAGCTTAGCAGGGAACCGTTCAGGCTCCGGGTAGATATTTCCCGAGAAAACCCCGCAAGCTGCTTAGGTAATCCTCGCGCGTTGGCCACGATCGCTCGTTGCTTGGGCTCCGCGGCGACATCGTAGTAGCGTCCGGTTGCGTCGTGCGCGGAGTAGAGCAGCAGCTTAGGCGTCCGCAGTTGCGCGAGAGTCTTTGTTGGGTCGAAGCGATCATGGAAGAGCAGACGAACTGGCAAGATGCGCGTGTTTGCGTCGAACTGCAACGATTCCAGCGTGGGCGGCAACGGATCCTCGAGAATCAGCGCTGCCGCCTGCGGATGGCGATGAGCCGTCTCAGCGGCGATGGCGGCACCCAGCCCCACTCCGTCGAGGACGATGTTCGAAGCTGGGAGATGGCGCGTATCCGTGAGATAGCGAAAGGCCGCGTCTGCATCCTCGTAGGTTCTTGCTTCCGACGGATGTACGTTCAGGCTTTTTCCAAAGCCGCGATAGTCGAACGCAAAGACATTGATGCCCAGGTGATGCAGGGCCTGCAACTGCGGCACTGTGTCGGAGAGTGAGCCCGATCCACTGTGCAGCAATAGCAGGGTATCGGCTGCATAGGGCGCGCTGGGTTCGGCGGGAATCCACCATCCGTTGAGTTGCAGAATTCCGATCTCGGTTGCATCGAACGAGATCTCGTCGAACTTCATGCCCACGGTGGCCGGCGTGCCGGTGAGGGTGCGGGACGGCTTGAACACCAGTTGCCACTGACCCTGCCAGAAGAGCAGGCAGAACGTAATGTAGACGCAGATCGCTGCCAGACCGACCACGGCCGCGACCCCGCCGAGCAGCCAGCGTCCACTGGCCAGCGGTTGTTGGGGCGCCAGGGGATTTTTCCAGCCGGGCGGAGGCGTGTGTCTTTTTATTTTTGCCATGGCCTAGCCGAAGGCGAGTTCATCGGCCGATTCGAGCGGGGTTCCGCAAACGCGGCAGAGAACCGCCGAGCAATCGCCACAAACCAGGGGATCGCGCACGGCCCTGGCGCAGGTGGGGCACCACAAGTCTGTCGATGGGGGTACCGGAGGCTGGGGCGGGGGTGTAAAGCTGGCCATTCCAATCCGAGGATAGCGTATGCTCGGCTATATGAGCGACAAGACACAGCAAAGTCCCACGGTGCCCGTGTACAACAAGGCCCTGCGCAAGTGGACGTTCTATATTTTCCCCGAAGGAGTCGAACAGGAAGCGGGTGATTTTCCAGACGAGGAGACGGCACGCGTGGCCTCCTGGAAGACCTATCGCACCTGGCAGGCCAACGGCTGCAAATATTAGATAACCCATGAGTGCACTGGTAAAGATCTGCGCGAAGAGCGAACTTCCGCGCCCGGGAGAGGCCAGGGAATTCAGCGCTGGCCCAAGAACACTATGTATTGCCAACGTCGACGGAGTGATTCGAGCCCTCGACAGCGAATGTCCACACCGCGGAGGCCCGCTGGCCGAGGGCATGATCGAAGACGGCAAACTGATATGCCCTTGGCACGCCTGGGCCTTTGATCCCGCGACCGGGGCTACCGAAAACTCTCAGGAAAGAGTTGCAGTTTATCCCGTAAGTGTTGAAGGCGAAGATGTTTTCGTGAAGGTCTAGTCCATCGAGAAGCGCGCATCGCCTTCCAGCAGCGACACTTCGATCCGCGGCGACTCACCCAACTTCCAAAGCTCCGTCCGGCAGCGCACCCGATAGCGAAGCGGACCCCCATCCTCACTCGAGCTGCGTTCCAGAGGCCTGGGAATGCAGACAAACTCGGTCTCGAAGCGGGTGCTCGAAGCTCGCACGACCGAATAGCCGTGGCCTCCCATGTCAACAAAAGAGAGATGCGGCGAAAGCATGGGGTTGGAAGCAGCCACGGCCTTTTTGATGTCGCCGCTTTCCGCATATTCAAGGCACGAGCGAACCCCGTGTCTCAGCATCAGGTTCAGAGTGGGCTGGGGCGAAGTATCGCCCGTCGCCTGTCCAAGGAACAACGGCCGCAGGGGATGCACCTTGGGGAAAACGTGCTCAATGGCTTCGATCTCGCCTGGAGCGGAGATCGATCCGGTGACGAACGCAATGCCCACCGGCTCAAATGGCTTCGGCGGCAGGCCCTTCGCAGCCAGACCGGCCCAAAAACTGTGGCGATCGCCGGCGACCGTGGCAAAGCCGGTGATCCCGTGCTCGCGAACGAAGTCGTAAATCTCGCCGCGTTCGATATAGGCGCTGCTATGGTCACCACCACCGAACCCCGCATAGCCCGCTCCCGGCCATGGCTTGGTTATATGTGCGGGTAAGTTCTGTGGGTCAGCACGCATATCCAGCGTCGCTGTGGTGTTACCCCAGATCTTCCATGTAGCACTTGAGCTTTTCAGGCGATCGAGGAACCACTGCTTTTGATCAAAACCGAGAATTTCCTGAGGCGGCGCTTCCTTTTGGAAGTTGGGGACTTCCGCAGCGCCGTAGCGAATGGTCGGGGGCGGTTGTCCACCGTGAAAGGCTCGTCCTGCGTCGAGAATCTCCATTGCCTCTTCGGGAACAAATTCCGGGAAGTCCGGAGTGGAAAAGGCATCGGCCTCGGCGCGTCCCAGAGGGTCTTCCGACCGATAGCTGCGTTGGTCGGTGACCATCAACTCCACATTGCGCCCCCAGCGAAGCGCCCGGTAGCCTTTGAGGCTGTTGATCGCCAGCAGGTTGTTGCGTTCCTTTCCCAGCCCGTGGTCGTCGAACGCCGTTACAGGGGTGTCGATCACCTGCGGCGGATGAAAGCTATCCAGCGAGTCACTACCCGGCCTTGCCATGCGAGCTGGTTGAAACTCGAAGAAAGCCTGGTTCGCCGCCACCTTGCGGGTTTGCGCAGGCCGCGTCACTCCTTCGAACTTCTGCAGCGACTGCCAACCCAGCCAACTGAACTCGTGATTGTCCCACATGCTTACGAACGGCCAGCGCGCACGCGCGTCCTGCAGGTCCGGATCGTGCAGGTACGCGCGATAGACAGCGCGGTAGTCATCCACGGTTGTCGGGATGTGAAAGTCGCGAATCTTTTCCCCAGATTGATAACGAACGATGTCGCGTATGCGGCGGTCGTACATGCCCTGCGGACGGTCCTCCGGGTACCAGACAATCTCATAAATAAAATCGCCCAGATGCAGCACGAACTCCAGTTGTTCTTGCCTGGGCGCTCGCTCATCCTCAAAGATCATCCGCCGGTAAGCATTCTGTGCGCCCTGGTTGGCATTCTGGCAGGACACAAAAGCGAAGCGCACCGGCCGCGAGTCATGCACGTCCGGCGCAGTCATGGTGCGGCCGATGCGGCTGCCGCGGCCTTCCGGATCCGTAAAGCGGTACCAATAGACCGTAGAGGGCCGTAGCCCACCCACCAGCACACGGCACGTCCAGTCGGACGCTGCGGAGAGAGGTGCGTTCGCCGTCGCCACGATCTTCGCGAAACCCGGATCTTCGGCTACCTCTGCAGTGACATTTTGAGTACCAGGTAAGTGGCGCGTCCAGAGGAGGACGCTCGAGGAATCCGGATCGCCCGAGGCAACGCCCTCGGGAAAAAATTCTCGATCCTCTTTCCAGCGGATCGTTGTTGTCTTAGGTCGCGCAAACCGCCAAGCCGCAGTGGCGCCGATGGCCACCGCACTTTCCAGGAAGGAGCGTCGCGTGATTCTCGCCATCACCTACCTCCTCAAGCAACCTGGTTTTCACCGAGTCCCATGGAGACGTCTGAACTGCAGTCTTGCCCAAATTAGCCTCGAAAGGCCGCAGTTCGGCAACCGCTCTATGACCCGTTGCCAGTACCGAACTCGGCAGGCAAGTTACAAGAGAACCCCCAACGGTTCCTACACACCCAAGAATGTCCTGGGTGCCCCATTCAAGCCGTCTTTTGGCTTGAGTGGGCAAGTACGCCGTCTCTGCGGGACTTGATGGGATGAGGGCTGCTCTTGAGATCCTTACCCCGCTCACACCTGCTTTGACGATCGCAGCAAATGAATTGGGGTCAAGGCTGGCGCCACCGACCAGCGCGCCATCAATCTCCGGCTGGCTAAGCAGGGCCTCCGCATTCTCCGGCTTCACGCTACCGCCATAGAGGATGCGCAGCGATTCGGCAATCTGCCTGCCGACCAACCGCGCGATCTCACTGCGGATGATGAAGTGCGCCTCCGCGGCAATCGCCGGCGAAGCAGTCTTGCCGGTGCCGATCGCCCATATGGGTTCATACGCCACCACCATGGGACCCAGTTTTGCCGGATCGATCTGATAGATCGCGCGGCTGATCTGTCGGCACAATACCTCGCGCGTCTTGCCATCTTCCCGTTCCCTCTCATGCTCGCCAATGCAAACAATGGGAATCAGATTGTGCTTGAGCGCGGCGGCCAGCTTCTTACCGACCGATTCGTCTGTCTCGCAAAAGAATTGCCGGCGCTCAGAGTGGCCCAGGATCACGTGGGTGACCCCAAGAGCCAGAAGCATCGGGGCAGAAATCTCTCCAGTAAACGCGCCGGCATCCTCGTAGTGCATGTTCTGGGCGCCTACGGCGACCGGCGAGCCCTTGGCTAACTCAACCACCGGCGCCAGATCCACAGCGGGCGGGCAAATCACGATTTCGTTTTTGGGGAGCCCTTTCACCAGGGGGAGAAAGGTGTGCAGGAAGCTCTGTGCCTCCGTGAGTGTCTTGTACATCTTCCAGTTGGCGGCAATCAGGAGCTTACGCATGCGTTAGGTTTCTCAATGTTGATCGCGTTCCTTATGTTCCTTGACCAAATTGTAGAGCACGGAAAGGGTTTGCTTTCGGTCCACCCGGCCAGCCAGGCGAACCACGGTCCAGCAGCCGAGAAAGCCGAACACCAGGTAACCCAGGTAAGCGAGTGTCAAAACAAAAGACATCGGCTTGGCCGCCAGCCAGTCGCCCAGCATGCCGGCAGCGTTGAGCGTGGAGATAAATCCCATCAATCCGCCCAACGGAAAAGCGATCAGCCCCAGGCTGACGCGATAGCGATAGCCGCGAAGAAACTGCGTGAACGTCGCCAATAGCCACGCACCCAACGCCAACACCATTCCCGCGATGAGGATCAGTATCGGCAGTTCGAGGTTAACGACAGCCATGTCCTATGAATGTGGAGCTTCGGAGAGTGCCGCAACTCCGGGAAGCTTCTTGCCTTCAAGAAACTCGAGCGACGCACCGCCGCCGGTGGAGATGTGCTTGATCTTGTCCGCTACCCCGGCCTGCTTAATGGCTGAGACGGAATCGCCTCCGCCCACAATGGTGATGGCGCCGGCATTTTCCGCCAGTGCCTCCGCAACGCCGAAGGTGCCTCGGGCAAATGCGGGCATTTCAAACACACCCATGGGCCCGTTCCACACCACCGTGCGGGCTTTTGCAATTTCGGTGGTAAACAGTTCCACGGTGGCTGGGCCTATATCGAGCGCCATCCATCCCGCGGGGAAGGGACCGTCCCCTTCGAAGATCTGGGTGGCAGCGTCCGCTGCAAATTTGTCCGCCAACACGTGATCGACAGGCAAGAGAAAACGCACACCTTTCTTTTCCGCTTCTTTGAGCGCTTCCCGCGCTACATCCAGCTTGTCCGCTTCGACCAGCGACTTGCCTACATCCTGTCCCTTGGCTTTCAGGAAGGTGTAGGCCATGCCGCCCCCGATGAGCAGTGCATCGACTTTGCTCAGCAGGTTGTGAATGACTTCGATCTTGTCCGAGACTTTTGCCCCGCCGAGGATCGCCACAAACGGCTTCTCCGGCGCTTCCAACGCCTTGCCCAGGTAATTCAATTCCTTTTCGAGCAACAGCCCGGCTGCGGATTGGGACACGAAATGCGTGATGCCCTCGGTCGAAGCATGCGCCCGGTGAGCGCTGCCGAAAGCGTCATTCACATAGACGTTGCAAAGGCTGGCGAGTTGTCGTGCGAACTGCGGATCATTGGCTTCTTCACCGGCGTGGAACCGCAGATTCTCGAGCAACAGCACCTGCCTCGACTCCAACTGTCGCGCCAACTCGGTGGCCACGTCGCCTACGCAGTCAGGCGAAAAGGCAACGTTCACCGATTCGCCCAATGCGTGATCGAGAAGAGTGCGCAGCCGGTCCACCACCGGCCGCAGACTGTATTTGGGATTGGGCTTGCCCTTGGGGCGCCCGAGGTGCGACGCCACGATCACCTTGGCGTGATGCCGCAGCGCGTACTCGAGCGTAGGCAAGGTCTCTTTGATCCGCGTATCGTCGAGAATCTGCAGACCGCTATCCGAAAGCGGCACATTGAAGTCGACACGCACAAAAACGTACTTGTTGTTCAACTCCACGTTGCGGATGGATAGTTTCGCCATGGCAGTTCCTCAGCAATACGTCGAGACCGTTCTTTAGAGCCCTGCTTTTTCGAGGAACAACACCAGGTCCCTCACCCGGTTGGAGTAGCCCCACTCGTTGTCATACCAGCTGATGACCTTCGCCATGTTGGTGCCTACGGTCTTGGTCAGCGGGCTGTCGACGATGGAGGAGAGCGGGTTGCCCTTGAAGTCGCTCGACACCAGCTCATTCGTCTCGTAGCCGAGGATGCCCTTCATGGGGCCCTCAGACGCAGCCTTCAGGGCTTCGTTGATCGATTCTTTGGTGACCGGCTTCTCGGAAGTGAACGTGAGGTCGACGACCGAAACATTCGGCGTGGGTACGCGGATCGCGAATCCGTCCAGCTTGCCCTTGAGCTCGGGCACAACCAGGTGCAGAGCCTTCGCAGCGCCCGTGGAGGTGGGAATCATGGAAAGTGCTGCCGCGCGCCCGCGGCGCAGATCCTTGTGCGGGAAGTCCAGGATGACCTGATCGTTGGTGTAGCTGTGGATCGTGGTCATGATGCCGGAAACAATACCGAACGTGTCGTTGATCACCTTGGCCAGGGGCGCCAGGCAATTGGTGGTGCAGGATGCATTCGAAATAACGTGGTGCGCCTTGGGGTCATATTTCTTCTCGTTGACGCCCAGCACGATGGTCAGATCCTCGTTGCTGGCGGGTGCGGAGATGATGACCTTCTTGACCGTGCCCTGCAGGTGGGCTTTCGCCTTGGTGGCATCGGTGAAGTGGCCGGTCGACTCGATCACCACCTGGGCGCCGACCGAAGACCAATCCAGCTTCGCGGGGTCACGCTCGGCGTAGACCTTGAGCTTCTTGCCATCGACGGAAATAAAATCTTCGCCGGCCGTGATGGTGTGGTGCAGGTTTCCCAGAATGGAATCGTACTTGAGCAGATGCGCCAGCGTCGCTGGGCTGGTCAGGTCATTGACCGCGACAAATTCAATTTCTGGATTACCGAGCGCGGCCCGGAACACGTTGCGGCCTATACGGCCAAAGCCATTGATTCCAACCTTTACAGCCATATACTTTGGGATCTCCTTGAAGGTGGGTGACGTTTTGCGTCCGTGGGTGTAGACAAATTCAGCGAGCCAATTGGGCGTGTGCGCGAAACTTGAGTGTACCAAACAGCGGTTGCGGGAAATGGAGCGGGATATTTGCTGCGGTGACGGAAGTTGTGTTACATCCTCATCATGCGCCTATGGATGCGCGCCCGAATGAGACGACGTGGTAAGCGCGGAGCGAACGACTCGGAATCAACAGGAAAAATCGGACAGGAGATTCCAGCCAACCAGCCGACGCCTTTGCAGCCCATGTACCCGGAAGACCAACGCAGGAAGGCAGAACACGACGGAGCAGTGGACCAGGAAAAGAAGCCGGCCCGGGCGCCCGAGCCTTCTGTGGTCAGCCCTCCCGCGGCCGCCCCTGTCGCAATGAAGGACGAGGAAGCTGTGCCTCCCGAAGACATAACGGTGCCGGAAGTTCCCTTGGCCGCCACCCCGGAGGTGGGAAAGCTGGTGGTCGAAACCCAGCCCGAATCGCCGTCGGTGCCCCCTCCCGAGCTGGCGTCCGCCAGCCCAAAAGATCTCAAGGGGTACGTGGTGCTGGCGATCGGCTTGCCAGGCTCAGGAAAGACCACCTGGTTCAAGCGCCGCGGGGTCACGCCGCTCTCGAGCGACATGCTGCGCAGCATCCTGTTCGACGACATCACCGAGCAGCGCTATCAGGGGCTTGTATTTTCCACCCTCCGTTCGCTGCTGCGAGCGCGTTTGATCGCCAAGATGCCCTGGAATTACGTCGACGCGACCAATCTCTCCGCTCACGAACGGCGGCAATGGATCAAGATGGCCAAGAGCTTCGGCTATGAGGCCCAGGCAGTCTTCTTCGACGTGCCGCTCGAGGTATGCATGGAGCGCAACAGCCGACGCGAGCGCACGGTCAGCGATGACATCATGCGCAAGATGGCGGAGCGCCTGCGTCCACCCAGCTTCAAGGAAGGCTTCAGCAAGATCACCATGGTGCGCGTCAAGGGGGCACCGCCGCTCAAAATGGACGGCGTCGTTGTGGAGCCGCCGCCTAGCTCCTGAACCTGAAGCCAATATCATCCGCTAAGGGAGGGCCGATTGACCGGAATCGATGAGTCAGCCATTGCCTTCGATGCCGTCGGGCTGACCACGCCCGACGGCCGCACGATCCTCGACCGCGTCTGCTCTCGAGATCCCGGCCGGTTCCACCACCGCGCTGCTGGGCCGCAGCGGATCGGGAAAGACTACGCTGCTGCGCACGGTGAACCGCCTGGTCGAGCCCACCGCGGGACGCGTGCTGGTGGAGGGCCGGCCCACGACCGAATGGGACCCGATCGCGTTGCGCCGCTCGATCGGCTATGTGATCCAGGAGACCGGTCTCTTTCCCCACTTTGACGCCGAGCGCAACATCGGCGCCGTCCTCGAAATCGAAGGCCGCCCGCGGCACGAGATTGCCGAACGCGCCGGCCAGCTGTTTACCCAGGTGGGCTTGGACTATGCGACCTTTGCCCGCCGCCTGCCCTACCAGCTTTCCGGTGGACAACGCCAGCGCGTCGGCCTGGCGCGTGCGCTCGCGGCCGAACCCAAACTGCTGCTGATGGACGAGCCCTTCGGTGCGCTGGATCCGCTGACCCGGGCGGAAATGCAGGACATGCTGCGCGACTTGCTGCGGCGGCCTCAACAAGACTGTCCTGCTGGTCACCCACGATCTGGACGAAGCTCTCTACCTCGCCTCGCCACATCGTGTTGCTGGAAGCTGGAAAAGTAGTAGCCAATCTCCCCGCTCAGGAATTCCTCAGCTCGCAAATTCCGGCGGTGCAGAGCTATGTGCGCGCTGTTCATCGCGCGGACCAGTACGCGGTGCACTGATGCCCGGCTTTCTAGCCCAGCACGGCGCGGAGATTGCCGAGCTGACCCTGGAGCATCTGTGGCTCACCGGCTCGGCCATGTTGCTGGCCGCGGCCATCGGGGTGCCGACCGGCATCTGGCTGACCCGGCATCCGCGCTGGGCCAAGCCGGTGCTGGGGGTGGTGAATATCATCCAGACCATTCCCAGCCTGGCGTTGTTCGGCTTCCTGTTGCCCTTGCCGTGGATCGGCGATCGCGCGGCGCGCATCGCCATCGCTGCGCTGACCGCGTATGCGCTGCTGCCCATCGTGCGCAATACCTACGCCGGCATCGAAGGAGTGGATCCCACCGTGCTGGAGGTGGCCAAAGCCCTGGGCATGACCAGTGGGCAGAGGCTGCGCAAGGTAGAGCTTCCCGCTCGCGGCCGGCTTCATTCTCGCCGGGTTGCGCACCGCGACCGTGCTGGCCGTGGGCATTGCCACCATCGCCGCGGCCGTAGGGGCCGGAGGACTGGGCGAGTTCATTTTTCGCGGGGTCGCCTCCGTCGACAATCGGCTGGTGCTGGCTGGAGCGATTCCCGCGGCCCTGCTGGCGATCGCCGCCGACACCGGGCTGGGCTGGGTGGAGAGCCGGCTGAGAGTGCCGGCTCCGGGATCGCACGTGATCATGCCGCGTCGCTGCGCCAGTACTGCTGCTCGTGGTCGATAGCCGCCTGTGCGCCGCCACGGCCGGACTACCCGGTGATCGGAGCCAAAAACTTCACCGAGCAGGTGGTGCTAGGCGAGTTGCTGGCCCAGCACATCGAGGCAGGACCGGCATGAAGGTGGAGCGCCGCTTTTATCTGGCCGGCAGCTACATCTGCAACCAGGCGCTGATTGCCGGGCGCATCGATTCCTACGTCGAGTACACCGGCACCGCGCTGACCGCCATTCTTAAGCAGCCGGTAAATAAGGACCCGCAGCAGGTGCTGGATACCGTGCGGCGGCTTTACCAGCAGCGATACCAGGTAGCGGTCACGGATCCGCTGGGATTCGAGAACACCTTCGCCATGGTGATTCGCGGCCAGGAGGCTCAGCAGCTTCACCTCACGACGCTGAGCCAGGCCGCGCAGTACAGCCCCGCAATGGAAACTTGGAGTGGGCTACGAATTTGAGCAGCGCCCGGACGGCTTACCCGGGCTGCAGCAAGCCTACGGCCTGAAGTTCGACGGTTCGCCTCGGCTGATGGATTTGGGCTTGCTCTACCGTGCGCTGAACGGGCGCCAGGTAGACATCATCGCCGGCAACTCAACCGACGGTCCCGATCAAGGCTTTCCACCTGGCAGTCCTGCAGGATGACAAACATTACTTTCCGCCCTACCAGGCGGTGCCGCTGGTGCGGCAGGAGGCACTAGACCGCTGGCCAAAGCTGCGCGCAGCCTTCGCCGATCTGGCCGGCAAGATAACCGCCGAAGAAATGCAGACCATGAACGAGGAAGTCGACGGACAGCATCGCGACCCGGCGCAGGTAGTAAGAGAATTCCGCCAGGCCCACGGCCTCTAACGTATCGGAGGCACCAGAAGCCCGAAAAGACGGGGAGTAACCCTGAGTTGTCACGCAGGTCTAGAATCTTTCCGAACCAAAGAATCCCGGGTGCCCCATATCTCGCTCGTTTTTCGCGAGATGTGGGATACCACGGCGGTGACTTGTGAAGATCTCAACGCCCAAGCAAAATCTAGAAGGCGAGATATGGGGCACACGGTATTTCTGCTACGGGCAAGGACCTGGATGACAGAACCCTGGCTGCAAGGCACGCTTACCGAATTCCCAGTAGTCCAACGGGCACTTCTGCATTCGCTCCAAATGGCCCAGGAAGACACAGCCAAATGGTGCGGCGGCCTCGACGACCGCGAAATCCACGCGCGGCCGTTTGGGCTGCCCTCGGTAGCATTTCAGTTGCGGCACATCGCCCGCAGCCTGGATCGCTTTTGCACCTACGCCGAAGGGAACCCGCTTAGCCAGGAGCAACTGGCCGCGCTGGCAAGCGAAATGGAAAACAGCGGAACCCGCGAGCCAATCTTCAGCGAACTGGAAGCGAGCCTGGACAACACCCGCCGGCGTTTAGACGCAATCGTCCGCCAGCCCCTCGAAACCCCAATTGCGATCGGCCGCAAGCGCCTGCCCACCACGCTCGGCGGACTGCTGGTCCACGCCGCGGAACACACCCAGCGCCACGTAGGGCAGGCCATCACCACCGCCAAAGTGCTCGTGGCGCAACGAACTTAACTCAGCTCCGGGAACACGCGGTCAACAATGTGACCCATCTTTTCCTGCTTCACCTGGACATACCGCTCGAAGCTCTCGAGCGGCTCGACCTCGGCGGAGATCCGCTCGACCACCCGAATCCCGACCGCTTCCAGCGCCTCGACCTTATCCGGGTTATTGGTGATCAAGCGCACCGAGTTCACGTGCAAGTAGCTTGAGAATCTCCGCCGGCAACTCGAACTCCCGGCAATCCGGCTTGAAACCCAGCTCGAGATTGGCCTCGACCGTATCCAACCCCTGATCCTGCAGTTCGTAGGCGCGCAATTTGGCCATCAGCCCAATGCCGCGGCCTTCCTGCTGCTCGTAGAGCAGGATGCCCGGCGCCGGCCTGGGCAATCGTCCGCATACGCCAGCTCCAATTGCAGCCGGCAGTCGCAGCGCAGCGAGCCGAAGACATCGCCGGTAAGGCACTGCGAATGAATCCGCACCACCGGCGGCCCGCTATGGATATCGCCCAGCACCAGCGCAATCGCGCCTTCGATCTTTGCGTGCACCGGCGCGGTTCCCGGTCTGCAGGGTTCCGGATCGACCCGCGTACCCTCGAAACCGAGAATGCGGAAATGACCCCAGCGGGTGGGAAAATCCGCATCCGCCACCTTCTTCACACCTTCCAATGGCATAGCTCAATTAGAGCCTCTCTACCAGCCCCGTGTCCAGCCAGCGTAAAGTAAGAGTGTGATTGAGCCGAAGCTCGTCCTCATCTCACTGCTGATCAAGCTGGGCGTCGCCGCCGCGGTTTCGGCGGTCACTGCCCGGGCGCTTGACCTTTCAGCGCCTGCTTGTTTGCCGAGCGGCGCACCACCGCGCAGACCATCGGGCTGCTGGCCTTCCTCTGCATCCCCCTGACGCTGGGCGTCTGGATTCGCTTGATCGTGCCCAACTTTCTCGCGGCCGACATCGCATTCGAAACCGTCATCATCCTGGGCATTCTGTTGGGCCCGCTCTCCGCTCTTCTGGGCGGAGCGGTGCTCTCCCTGCCCGCCATGTTGCACCACGAATATCTGACCCTGCCCTTCTTCCTTGCCGTCGCCGTCGATTTCCGGCCTGTACGGGCGGGCAGTGGAGCCGGAAGAGGTCTGGTCATTTTCCCCTTTCGTCGACCTGAGTATCTATCGCTGGGTGCGGCGCAACCTGCGCAAGCCGCGCTTCGATCGCCAGGTTCTGCTGCTGATGCTGATCGTCGGCATGCAGATGGTCCGCATGTGGCTGGCGCAGGCTTTATCCCGGGTCGGCTGTTCACCCTGGATTCGCTCCAGCTTGGCGGTGAAGGTGTGCCATCTGCGTCTGCCCCGCCGTGGTGGTGGCCATCCCGCTGAAGATCTGGAATGCGAGCCGCATCGAGATCAAGTTGAAGGAGCAGAAGCGGCTGGTGCTGGAGGCGCGCTTCGACGCGCTGCAGCGGCAGATCAACCCGCATTTCCTCTTCAACACCCTCAATTCCATCGCTTCGCTGGTCCGCTTCCGGCCGGAGATGGCGCGGGAGATGATCGTGCAGCTGGGCAATATCCTGCGCGCTCTGCTCAAGGATCACGATGCGTATGTGCCCTTCCGCGAAGAGCTGACCTTTACCGACGACTACCTGGGCATCGAGGTGGTGCGGTTTGGCGCGGAGAAGCTGCGCGTGGTGAAGGAGATCGACCCGACGACGCTGGAACTGCTGGTGCCCTGCATGCTGCTGCAGCCCCTGATCGAGAACAGCATCAAGCATGGTCTGGAGCCGCGCCTGCAGGGAGGAACCATCACCCTGCGCAGCCGCATCCAGGGCGCCAAGATGATCGTCGAGGTGGAAGACGACGGCGTGGGGATGGCCGAGGGCCGGGCGCGGGAAGTGGGCTTCGTCAGCCGGGGAGCCGGCATCGGCATGCGCAATGTGCGCGAGCGGCTGGAGGTGCTCTACGGTAACAGCTGCCCGCTTCGAAGTGTTCAGCCGTCCGGGGCGGGGAACGCGCGTCACCCTGGAGATCCCCATGGCGCCCAACGTCCTGGTGCTGGCCGATCAGACCTCAGCGCGCGCCAGCACCGTCTCGTAGTACTGCTCGTAAACGGGAATGATGCGCGAGGCACAATAGTGGTCCTGGGCGGCTCGCCGGCCGCTTCGCCCATCGCCGCGAGACGAGCGTCGTCGGTCAGCAACTCGATGGCGCCGGCGGCCATGGCTTCGACATCGCCGACGGCGAAAAGCCGGCCGGTCACGCCGTCCTCGATCAATTCCGGCACGCCGCCACACGGGTGGCGATGGTGGGAACCTTGCAGGCCATGGCTTCGAGCGCCGCCAGCCCAAACGACTCCAGTTCGCTGGGCATGAGCATCAGGTCGGCCACCGGCAACAGTTCATGGACCCGCTCCTGTTTGCCCAGGAATTGGACCCGGTTCTGGAGCCCTTTGCTATTCGCCAGCCACTCCGCCGAGGAACGGTCCGGCCCATCGCCCACCATCAGCAGAGCGCGCGGGCATCTCTTGCGCAACCCGGGAGAAGACCTCGATCACATCCAGGATGCGCTTGACCGGCCGGAAATTCGAAAGGTGCAGCAGGATTTTTTCTTCCGGATCGGCATAGCGCGCCCGGGCGTCGGCGCGCCGATCGCCCAGCGGTTTGTATTCGTCGCAGTTCACGAAGTTGGGAATGACCTCGATGGGCCGCAGAATGCCGAAATCGTGGACGGTTTTCTCGCGCAGGTAATTGGAGATCGAGGTGACCCCGTCGCTCTCTTCGATCGCGAAGCGCGTGATCGGCAGGTAGGAGCGATCGAGCCCAACCAGGGTGATGTCGGTGCCATGCAGGGTGGTGACAAAGGGCAGGTGTTTGCGTTTGGCCAGCATCTGCCGGGCCAGCAGCGCGCACACCGAGTGCGGAATGGCGTAGTGCACGTGCAGCAGATCGAGTTCGTAGTATTCGGCCACTTCCGACATGCGCGTGGCCAGGGCGAGATCGTAAGGCGGGTATTCGAACAGCGGATAATTCGAGACCGGCACCTCGTGATAGAAAATACCTTCTTCCCGGCCGGTGAGCCGGAAGGGTTGAGAATAGGTGATGAAGTGCACCTGGTGACCGCGAGCCGCCAGCTCGATCCCGAGTTCGGTCGCAACCACTCCGCTGCCGCCGTAGGTCGGATAACACGTGATGCCGATTTTCATTTAAGCCCCTTGAGCCGACGTTTCCACTCGCCACACCTGTCGACCAATGTTTTAGGTGGCCCATTCAAGCCTTTTGGGGCTTGAGTGGGCAACCACGCTGTCCCACCAAACCCTCAATCTTAAAATTCCCTTAATCATCACAACTGATGAAAATCTGATCAGCGCCAACTCGGAGTCGCCTTTAGTCGCTTCGGGAATCACCGCGAGCAACGCGCTGCGTTCTATTTCCCGCGACGCCCTTAGTCGCGGTCCGCGCCTCGTCGAGAGCGCGGTCACTGTATCCTGGATGACACACCAGCTCCCAGGTTCCCTCGGGCATGGCCCGAAGCAAATCCCGCAAAACCGAATCATTCGAGGACCCCCGTAGCCAGCAGCCCCATCGACCCGTCGGCGGTCATCATACCGTGTTCCTTTGGTCAGCCGGGTGAAGGCTCGCCCCTGGGTGCGCATGACGTGCACTTGCAGCCGGCGCACGGTACCGGCCGGCCGGGTGGCCTTGAGGCTCCACCAGGGCTCAAATGGATTACGGACGCAGGCGCACCCCGCACTGACGAGCGGCGCGTAGCAGCGGAGCCAGCACCCGGGGAAAAGCGTGAACATGTTTGTGGGAGTCGATGTGGCTCACGGTGATTCCACTCGATTGAATGCGCTGTATCTGAGCGACCGCCTCGGCCTCAATCTCCTGCTTCGCGGATACGTCCGCGCAGCAGATCGCGAAAAAGCTACCCACTGTGGTCGCGGAAAAGAGATCGGGTTTCGCGGATCGAGCAGAGAAGGTACTTCAGCCGGGCGCAGGCAAGGAGAGCCATCGACCAGCACGACATGACACCCGACCGCCAGGGCCGGCTGGGCAAAAGCCATATAAACCGCGGGGGAAAAAAACGGCCCGTTCGCCATCAGCGTGGCGGAGCTGAGGGCGCCCGCCTGCTGCAGCTCAACAATCGCACGGTTAACGCCCGGCGCGAGACCAAAGTCGTCCGCGTTAATGATCAGGCGTTTCATTTCCGCAAGTGTACCAAGCGACCAAGTTTCGTTTTGAAGCATCGAAGGCGTGAAGCGAGCGATCGGCCGCTAGAACTATTCATACGGTCTATCCGATGGACTGAGCGCTACAATAGGTTTTCTTTTAGCGGAGGAGGGTTCCGCGACAATGTCTGCGAGGACTGGCTGCATCGCCAAGGGCCCAGGCGAGCGTCTTACGCGTTGCTATTGCTTCTGACGCAGGCGGCGCACGCGGCTTGGGGCCTCCCTACGGACACGGTCGTTCACCAGACTCCGAGCATCTTCGACCCGCACTCCGGCCCGGCGCAAATGATCCATCATTTGTCGCTTTTCGTGATGCAAATCACCGCCGCGATTTTTATTGTGGTCGCATCCTTGTTTGTGTACGTCATCGTGCGCTACCGGCAGCGAGACCCGTCGGATGACAGCGAACCGCCGCAGATTTATGGCAGCACGCAGATCGAATTGGCCTGGACGGTGATTCCGATTCTGATTGTCGTGGTTCTATTCCTCACTACGGCGCGCATCTTGTTCGCCATCCAGGATCAGAAGATGCCCGCCACCGCGAACACTGTCGACGTTGTCGGTCATCAATTCTGGTGGGAATTCCACTATCCGAAGTAGGGCTTTACCACCGGCGAATGAGCTGCACGTACCGCTGAGTACCAATCAGGCGCCGATGACGACTTCGCTGAACCTGCTGTCGGCGGACGTGGACCACAGCTTCTGGGTTCCGGCATTGTTCGGCAAGATCGACTCCATGCCGAACCAGCTTAATCACATTTGGTTCGACCCGGATAAGGTGGGCATGTACGTTGGCCAGTGTGCCCAGTTCTGCGGCGTGGAACACGCCAAAATGTTGCTCCGGGTCTACGTGCAGACTCCGGAAGATTTCGCTGCCTGGGTGAAAAATCAGCAGCAGCCCGGGGTCCAGGACCCAGCGGTCGCTCAAGGCCGGCAGGTCTTCGAATCGCAGTCCTGCACCAGTTGCCACGTCATTCGCGGCACATCCGCCGCCGGGAAGTTTGGACCCGACCTCACGCACTTCGATAGCCGGGATACGCTCGCTTCCGGAGCAGCCGATAACACGACCGCAAATCTCAAGCTTTGGATTCAGGACCCGGATTACGTCAAGCCGGGAAGCCTCATGCCGGCCATGCAATTGAGCAGTGCGACAGATCGACAAGATCGCCGCATACCTCGAAACCTTGAAGTAACCCAGATCCGGGCCCCTGCACGACAGGAGTTTTTCTGGTATGGCTGATTCGACTCTACCCATCGGCAGCGCTGTCGACCTGACCGCACCCGCGCGAAGTCCACGGAACGTGGCGCGAAAGGTTGCATTCATGGGTGGTTACCGTCGACCACAAGAAGCTCGGCCTGATGTATATCGCATACGCCCTGTTCTTTCTGGTGGTCGCGGGGTCGAAGCCCTCCTGCTGCGCATTCAGCTCGCCGTACCGAATAACCACTTCCTATCTCCCGAAGTCTTTAACCGGCATCTTCACCATGCATGGCACCACCATGGTTTTCCTCATGGGGATGCCGTTGATCATTGGATTCGCCAACTATCTCGTGCCCTTGATGATCGGCGCCCGGGATATGGCTTTCCCGCGGCTCAATGCCTTCAGCTTCTGGATGACCGCGCTGGGCGGATTGTTGCTGTACTACAGCTTCATCGGTGGAGTTGGTCTGCAGGGGGCGGGAAGCGCGCCCGATGTTACCTGGTGGGCGTATGCGCCGTTGACCGAAAGGGCTTTTTCTCGCGGGCATAGCACCGACTACTGGGCGCTTGTCGCTGATCTCTCCGGATTCGGCACCATCGGTGCCGCGGTGAACATCATCGCCACCGTCATCTGCATGCGCTGCAAAGGCATGACGCTGCTGCGCATGCCGCTGCTGGCGTGGCTCTACCTGGTGGTATCGGGGATGATCCTGGTGACCATCAGTCCGCTGACCGCCGCGCAGATCATGCTCACTCATCGACCGCTACCTCGGCGGGCACTTTTTCGATTCCCAGGCGGGCGGCGTGCCCGTCATGTGGGCGCACTTTTTCTGGATCTTCGGCCATCCCGAGGTTTACGTACTGGTGTTGCCGGCATTTGCCATCGCCAATGAGATTATTCCCGTCTTCTCCCGCAAGGCGATCTTTGGCTATCCGGCCATGGTGGCGGCCTCGGCGGGTATCGGCTTGATCAGCCTGAGCGTGTGGGCGCACCACATGTTCACGGTCGGGATGACGTCGGCTCAGAACGCGTTCTTCGTGCTCTCGACCGGCCTGGTCGGCGTTCCCACGGGGATCAAAATTTTTAACTGGATCGCCACCATGTGGGGCGGCAAGATTCGCTTTGCCACGCCATGCTTTTCTGCACCGCGTTCGTGATTCAGTTCCTGTTCGCGGGCCTCACGGGAATCATGCTTTCCGATCGCGCCGTGGAATTGGCAACTGCACAACTCCTATTTCGTCGTCGCCCATTTCCACTACGTCCTGGTGGGAGCGATCGTCTTCTGCTTCTTCGGAGGTTTCTATTACTGGTTCCCCAAGATGACGGGCAAGATGCTCGACGAGCGCCTGGGCAAATGGCATTTCTGGCTGTTCGTGATCGGTTTCCACATAACCTTCGACTTTATGCATATTCCAGGGCTGCTGGGCATGCCGCGGAGCATCTACACCTACGAACCGGGTCGCGGCTGGGATGGCTGGAACATGATCGTTTCCATCGGGGGCTGCATTCAGGCGTGTTGCCACGCTTATTTTCGTTTACAACATGGTCTACTCCTATTTCAAAGGCGCTGAGGCCGGTCCGGATCCCTGGGATGCATGGACGCTCGAGTGGGCGACCAGCTCGCCGCCGCCCGAATACAACTTTGCCAGCGAACCGGTAGTGGCCAGCCGCCGGCCGCTGTGGGACCTGAAGCATCCGGAAGACCCGGATTCGCGATACGAATGATTTTCGAGATGAGGAAAGCCGCTATGGAGAGGACGGGGCGTAACCGATGAGCACCAGCACCATTCCCCTGGCTCACGGCAAGCGAGAGACTGGGTGCTGCCCTATCACGGCACGGTCGGCATGCTGTCGCTGATCGTGGCCGAAACCGCGATCTTTTCGCATCTTCGTGGTCGCCTACATCTACTACATCGGCAAGAGCCTGACCGGACCCTATCCGCGCCAGGTGCTGGAACTGCCCATCTTCAATACCGTGTGCCTGCTTTCCAGCAGCTTCACCATCTGGCTGGCGGAGCGCGCCCTGAAAAGAAACGCAATGGGGGCTGTTCAGTCTGTGGTGGGCGCGTCAGCTGTTTTGTTGGGCGCGATTTTTCTCGTCGGTACCGGTCTTGAATGGAAGCAAGCTGATCTATCACGACGGGCTCACTATCAGCACCAATCTGTTTGGCACCACCTTTTACTCTCTGGTGGGTCTGCATGCCAGCCATGTCATAGTCGGGCTGACCATGCTTGTTGATCGTGCTGATCTTTGGCCTCACCGGGAAGCTTGGAGACCAACACTCCAGACAGCTCGAGGTGCTTTCCCTCTATTGGCACTTTGTCGATGCGGTCTGGGTGGTGGTCTTTACCGTGGTCTACATCATTGGCCGCTGACAGAGAAAGAGAGTCAAACCAATGGAATGACCAGCACGAACATCACGGGGTCTCCGAGAGGTGGTGCATCTGCCGGCTCCGACCGCATGGCCGTTGGTGTTGGCCCTGGGCCTGACCTTGACGCTTCGCAGGCCTGGTAACGAACTGGGGCATCAGCATTCTTGGCCTGGTGCTCATTTTGTCCGGCTGCGTGGGCTGGTTCGGTCAGGTGTGGCCGCACGCGCAGCACGTTGCTGTGCCGGTCAAGGTGGAGAAGTTCGAGTACACGTCACCGCGCGAAGAAAGATCACTCGTATCCAAGTCGACGAAAGCCATCGCGCGCGCCTGCCCGTTCACACGCCTTCTGTGATGGCTGGAGTCAAGGGCGGCATCGCGGGCGGCGTCGCGATGATCGTGCCGGCACCCTCTATGGCTTGATCCGCTATCACAGCATCTGGTACGCGGTAAATCTGCTGGGAGGAGCCGGCGTAGCCGGCTGGACCAATCCCACCCTGGCGGAGATCACCCACTTCCGCCTGAGTGCTCTCATCACCGCCATCATCATTCATGCCGTAGGCTCGCTGCTGATCGGTCTTCTTTACGGCGCCATGTTGCCGATGTTGCCTCGGCATCCTATCCTTCTTGGCGGCATCATCGCGCCAGTGTTGTGGACCGGCGTTCTGCATTCGTCCCTCCCGCTCATCAATCCATTCCTTGCTGACCGCATTGACTGGCGGTGGTTTGTTGTCTCCCAGGTGACGTTCGGTGTGGTGGCAGGTTGGGTGGTGGCGCAGCAGGCCCACATCCGCACCGAGCAATATTCTGCCCTTTGCTGCGCGCATGGGTTTGGAAACACCAGGAATGATGGAGGAGCGGCACACGGAGGATGAGGACGAAGTGAACGCGCGCGCTCTTACCTGCAGCCTGCTATGGATATCCTGTCTCGCGATGACGGGCTGCGACCAGCTTCCTGGCAAACCCAAGCCGGGACCCGAGGTGCCGCGCCCCGACCGATCGTGGATTTTCCCACGCTCTATAGCCAGAACTGCTCCGGCTGCCATGGCGACGGGGGAAAGAACGGCTCCGTCCTATCCTTTGGCAAATCCTGTATACCAGTCGCTGGTCGACGAGCAGGGTCTCCGCAAAGTCGTGGCGAATGGGTTGCCCGGCACACTGATGCCCGCGTTCGCGATCAGCGCCGGCGGCAGTTTGACCGAGCAGCAGGTAGACGCTCTGGTAAAAGGCATGCGCAGCGCGTGGTACAACGCCGGGACCGCGGATACCGCGAACCCGCCGGCCTATAAAGCCGCCAAGCCTGCGGATCCCGGTCACGGGCCGCAGGTTTACGCGACCTATTGTGCCGCGTGTCACGGCGAGGCAACACCTGCGTCCAAAACAACCGCGAAGAGCAAAGCGGGATCGATCATCGATCCAGCCTTCCTGGCCCTGGTGAGCGACCAGGCCTTGCGCACAGTCGTGATTGCCGGGCGTCCGGATATTGGTCAGCCTGACTGGCGAAACGACGTTGCCGGGCATCCCATGAGCGATCAGGAAGTGACCGATGTGGTGGGCTGGCTCTCCAGCTATGCGGCCCAGGCACAAATAAGTCCGGAGGAGGCTCGCAATGAGCGACGACAAAGCAGTAAGCAGGCGCTGGTTCCTGGTAGGTGATCGGCGTTGCTGCTCAACGGGGCAGTGGCCCTGTTGATCGCCACGCCTGTCGATCGGCTACCTGCTGGGGCCTATTCGCAAGAAAGGCGGTTACGATTCCTGGATTGCCCTGGGGGAAGTTTCGCGATTTCCCGGTCGGCGAGACACGCCTGGCCAGTTTTGTGACCCCGGAGAGCATGCCCTGGGATGGCGCGACCAGGAAGGCGGCATGCTGGGTCCGCCGAACACAGCGACGAGAAGTTCCAGATTTTCGCCATCAATTGCGCCCACCTGGGATGCCCCGTCCGCTGGTTTCCTCAGTCCGAGCTCTTTATGTGTCCTTGTCACGGCGGGGTTTATTACGCCGATGGCTCCCGTGCCGCCGGACCACCGCCGCGTGGCTTTTCGAATACGCCTATAAGGTGCAGAACGGCAAGCTGATGATCGATGCCGGCCAGATGCCGACCCTCGCCACCAGCGCCTCGTGCGGAAAGAGAGCTCCGCATGCACTGGTTGAAGCAAGATCTACGACTGGTTGGAATTCCGGCTGAAGCTGGAAGGGCCGATCAAGGAAGCGGTTACTCCATCCGGTGCCGCGAGAATACCGCCAGTTGGTGGTACGTCTTCGGCAGCGCAAGTTTCGTACTGTTACTGCTGCAGATCGTTACCGGCATTCTGCTCGCGCATCATCTATGTGCCCTCCGCCGGCGAAGCCTGGAACAGCCTGCAGGTGCTGAACCATCAGCTTCCGCTGGGCTGGTTTCTGCGCGCCATGCACGGCTGGGGCTCGAACTTTATGGTCGCCGTGGTGTTGATCCACATGGCGCAGGTGTTCCTCTTCGGAGCTTACAAGTTTCCCCGCGAGCTGACCTGGATCCTGGGCGTCTTTCTGCTGCTGATGACACTGGGCATGGCCTTCACCGGGCAGGTGATGCGCTTCGATCAGGATGCTTACTGGGGACTGGGCATCGGGGCATCCATTCTGTCCCGCGTGCCTTTCATCGGCGGGCCGCTGGTCGATCTATTACTGGGCGGCCCGATTATTGCCGGCCCTACCTTGACCCGGTTCTTCGCGCTGCATGTCTTCGTCATTCCCGGCATGATGCTGGGCTTTGCTGCGTTGCATGTCTGGATGGTGATTGGGCTCGGCATCAACGATTGGCCTATGCCTGGGCGCATCGTCCGGCGCAGCACGTATATCCACGACTATCACGAGCTGACACAGAAGGACGGCATTCCCTTTGTACCGGGAGCCGTCTGGAAAGACATGATTTTCTCTGCGGCCATTTTGCTTGCCGTGGCCGCCTGCGCCATGATCTTGGGGCCGTTCGGTCCCACCGGATTTCCCGATCCCACCATCATCCAGACCGTGCCCAAGCCGGACTTCTTCTTCCTCTGGCTCTACACCATTCTGTCGTTTCTCCCGGAGAATCTGGAGACGCCGTTCATCCTGATTGTTCCGGTCCTGGCTATCTGCTTCCTGCTGGCGTTGCCGTTCTTTGCCGGCGAGGGCGAGAAGAGCTGGCATCGGCGTCCGGTCGCGGTGCTGTCGATCGCTGTGTTGGCGGTTGGCTTTGCCGTGTGCGAACACCTGGGAACCTACACTCCCTGGAGCCCGCAGATGCAGGCCTGGAGTGGGGATACGATACCCTCCCGCTATGTGCACACAGCCACGCCGCTGGGCAGGCAGGGGCAGATCGTGTTCCAGGAGAAGCAATGCCGCAACTGCCACATGATCGGTGGCGTGGGTGGTGAGCGCGGGCCCGCCCTGGACGACGTGGCGACGCGGCTCACTTATGACCAGCTCGTGCGCCAGGTGTTGCAGGGCGGCGGAAACATGCCCGCCTACGGAAAGAATCTGTCTCCGGCGGAAGTCACAGCGCTGGTAAGCTTTCTCCAAACCCTGCATCCCGAAGGCCAGCGGCCAGCGCGGGATCCGTCCCAGCAATATCTGAGCACCGGGGAACTCGATGTCCGGACCCCAGGCGCCGAATAACCTCAGCTGTCCGCGTAAGACGGTCAAATACGAGGGTGAGTCCGGTACGAGTGTAGGTTGGGTATGAGTGTGGGTTGGGTATGAATGTGGGTTGGGTATGACTGTCGGTTGGTACGAGTGTGAGTCGGGTATGACTGTGGGTTGGGTATAAGTGTGGGTGCCCCAGGTCTCGCGTTTGAGACCTGGGATCCTCCTAGTCGAAGTCGGTCAAGTCCCATAATGTAACCCCAGGTACGAACAACCCCCCTTTCCAGAAATCCAAAAGAAAACCAGAAACGACAACCCACCCCACCCTGAAGCGCACAATAGGAAATGATGTCGGACGAGGCACTACAGGCCGTATGGACCTCCTGGGCCATTCCCTTCTGGGCGACCACGGGGTTGCTGATCACCGCCCTGATCTACCTGCGGGGCTGGCGCAGGATCCGCCAAACGCGGCCGCTGATCTTTCCTCCCTGGCGAGCATGGTGCTTCCTGTGCGGCCTGCTCACGCTGTGGCTCGCCATCGCCTCGCCCCTCGACGCCCTCGACGGCCTGTTGCTCACCGCCCATATGACACAGCATCTGATACTGATGTCTGTATCTCCTCCGCTGTTGCTGTTAGGCGCGCCGGCCGTTCCTCTTCTGCGCGGTCTGCCGCAATCCGTTTTGCGTGACGGTCTCGGCCCCTTCTTCCGAACCCCGGTCCTGCACAAATTGATTCGCCTCATCACCCATCCCGTGTTTGCCTGGTGGGCCATGAGCCTCGCCTACATTGGCTGGCATGTTCCCCAGGCCTACGAGCTGGCGCTACGCTCACCCGGCTGGCACCAGGTGGAGCACGCCTGCTTTTTCGTTACTTCGCTGTTGTTCTGGTTTCCGGTGATCCAGCCCTGGCCCAGCGTCAGCCATTGGTCGCGATGGATGATGTTGCCGTACCTGGTGGGCGCAGACATCGTGAATACCGTGGTGGCGGGCTCTCTGACTTTTGCCGGGAGGGTTCTTTATCCCAGCTACGCCGCAGTGCCGAGGATCTTCGGCTTTTCCGCGTTGGGTGACCAGGCTGCGGCCGGCGCACTCATGTGGGTGCTCGGCTCGATCTTCTTCCTCATACCGGTGGCAGCGATCTCCATCCACATGCTCTCGCCGCATGCAAGTCGCTCCGGCGTCACCTTGCGGCAGGGAAACATCGCTCTCCCGCATGCAAACGGCCGCTTCGATCTGCTGCGCCTGCCATGGCTTGGGCGCTGGTTGCGCTGGCGCTATGGACGGATGGCCTTGCAGTCCATCGCCTTCGCCGCCGCAGTGTTGGTGATCGCGGATGGCTTCTTCGGTCATTCCATGGGCGCCATGAACCTGGCCGGTGTCTTGCCCTGGACCTACGTCCGGGCCTTCGGTGTCATCGCATTGCTGGTGGTGGGAAATATCTTCTGCCTGTCGTGCCCCTTCATGCTGCCGCGGGAGCTGGGCCACCGGCTCGGCCTGGCGCGCTTCCGCTGGCCGCGCTGGCTGCGCAGCAAATGGATGGCGATCGCACTGCTGATCCTTTTCTTCTGGTCGTACGAAGCATTCTCCATTTGGGATCATCCCCAGCGCACCGCGTGGCTTTTGATCGCCTATTTTGCCGCGGCTTTCCTCGTGGACACCTTCTTCCGCGGAGCAAATTTCTGCAAATACGTTTGTCCGTTGGGGCAGTTTAATTTTGCCGGTTCACTGTTTTCTCCCTTCACCCTGGAAGCAAAAAGCCACGCCACCTGTGAGCGTTGCACCACCCATGACTGCATCGCCGGAAACGCGCAACAGCGCGGTTGCGAACTGCAGCTCTACATGCCGCAAAAGGCCGGGAACATGGATTGCACCCTGTGCATGGACTGCGTCAAGGCTTGCCCCCATGACAACATCGGCCTCTTCGCCATCACTCCAGTGCGTGACATCCTGCGTGACCCCGTGCGCTCGTCGATTGGAAAATTCTCCGCGCGCATGGACATCGCCGCCCTCGTCCTGGTCGTGGTGTTCGCCGCTTTCGTCAATGCCTGGTGGATGGTGTCACCCGGCGCGATCGGAAATTACCTGGCCTTAGCCGTTCTGGTGGCAGCAGCGGCCGTCGCCCTGACTTTTGCCACTCGTTCGACCAGCAAGGAACTCTTCTGTCGCTTCTCCCAGGCGCTGCTGCCGCTGGGACTGGCGATGTGGGCTGCCCATCTGCTCTTCCACTTAATCACCGGCTGGGCTACTCTCAACCCCGCCCTCCATCAAGCTACGGCGGATTTAGGCTGGCATCTTTTCGCGCCGGCCCAGTGGAGGATGGTCCAGCCGCTGCTGCCGCCCAACACCATGCTCTCGCTCCAGCTGCTGCTGCTCGATGCCGGACTTCTCCTGACCCTGTACCTCGGCTGGAGGCTGGCACGGCAGTGGGCAACCAGCGCCGGCCGGGCCCTGCTGCTGCTGTTGCCCTGGGCAACCATGGTTGCGGTAGCCTATGCCACAGGAGTCTGGATCATGCTCCAACCCATGCAAATGCGCGGCGTCATGATGAACCCATGAAGGCGCTGTCTCCGCTGGTTGCGTTTTTGATGTTGACGATGGGAGCGACCGTAGCACGTGCCGACGGCGGAGCCATGCTTCTTCATCAGGATGCAGGTCCATTTACCATCACCCTGTTCGCCGTGCCCCAGCCCTTGCGCATCGGAGACGCAGACCTGAGCGTGATGGTGCAGGATCGAACCAGCGGACAAATCCTGCTCGATCCCACAGTCGACGTGACCGTTGCTCAGGCGGCAGGCGCGAACCAGCAAACCGTGCGGCTCGCGAAAAATCTCGCGAACAATCGTCTCCTGCTGGCCGGCACGGTGCATTTCTCCACTGCAGGCAAATGGCATTTGACAGTGGCCGTTCGCCGGGGCAACGAAGCGGCACAGCTGAGCACCGAGTGCACCGTAGAACCCGGTAACTCCCGCGCCGGGTTGATATGGTTTTATGTTTTGTTGCCGGTGGCGATCATCGTGTTATTCGTTCTCCATCAGTTTTTAAAGCTTCGGTCAGAGGGGAAGGTTCCATGATCCATGCGCCAAGTCCGCTCATCGCGATGGGAGTGGTCGCTTCCACTGCCGCCACAGACGCGGTCTACGTAATGTTCACCGCGGCGGTTGCCGCGCGCCGCCGAACCGTAGCAGCAAGCTGGAGCAGCGTCTGGTATCTGCTCTCCGCCTTCGCCGTGATCAGCTACACCGGCAATCCCATTTATGTACTGTTCGCTGGAGTTGGCTCCTGGCTGGGAGCCTTCGGCGCGGTCACCTGGCTGGGTGCAGCGGGAAAACCACGCACCTGATCCGGATTTGTGGTAACTTTTGCAGGGGAAACGACATGGCAGAAGCATCCGCAAAGCACATCAAGTGGAACGACATCGAAGTAGAACCCCTGAACCCGCAAATCGGCCGCCAGATGATTGTCGGCACCAACGTGATGGTCGCGCGCATCCTGCTGAAGAAGGGCGTCAAGGTGCCTCAGCATAGCCATCACAATGAGCAGATCACCTACGTCCTTGAAGGCGCGTTGCACTTCTACATCGACAACCGGGAAATCACGGTTCGTGCCGGGGAAGTGCTTTGCATTCCGCCCAACATGCCGCACGAGGCGATTGCGCTTGAGGACACGGTCGACCTGGACATCTTTAATCCACCGCGTCAGGACTGGATCGATAAAGATGACGCCTACCTGCGCCAGGACACAAAGAAGTAGACGAGAGGGACAGCATTGGATCTTGGACTGAAGAACCGCAACGTGATCGTTGCTGCGTCGAGCGATGGCATCGCGCGAGCGGCGGCCGAAGGCTTTGCCGCTGAAGGCGCAAACGTGGCCATGTGCTCCCGCGATCAAAAGAAGCTCAACGCGGCCGCGGCCCAGATTCGTGAACGCCACCAGGCTCGAGTGCTGGCCGAAGTCCTCGATGTAACCGATGAGGTTGCCGTCGATGCATTTGTGAAGCACGTGACTGACGAGTTCGGCGGTGTCGACGTCTGCGTGACCAATGCTGGTGGCCCACCGCCGAAAATGTTTCTTGCCACCACCACCGACGAGTGGCATCGCGCAGTGGACATGAACTTCATGAGCATCATCCACTTTGCCCGCGCAGTTCTTCCCGGCATGCAGAAACGGCACTGGGGCCGGCTGGTGACCATCACCTCCATGACTGTTCGCCAACCGGTCTCTGACCTGATCTATTCGAACGCAGTGCGCGCGGGCGTTCTCGGCCTGGTGAAAAGCCTCGCCAATGAGTTCGGCAAAGACGGCATCACCGTCAACAACGTAGGGCCAGGCTTTACCGCAACCGAACGGCTGAAGCAGCTGATCGGCAAGCGCTCGCAGGAGCTTGGCATCGCGCCTGCGGAATTCGAAGCTCGGTTGGGAGTCGAAGCCCCTCTCCAGCGCGTGGGGCAGCCGGAAGAAGTGGCCGACGCGATCGTGTGGCTTGCCTCAGACCGCGCGTCGTTTATCACCGGCCAAACCGTGTTGGTAGACGGCGGCTGGTTCAAGGGGCTTTGATGTTCCGCGTTGCGTTCGCGATGACTCTCCTGTTCGCGGCTGCTAAGGCGATGCGTGGACAAGCCAGCCCCAACATGGCGCCTGGCTACCAGCAAACCTACGACCGTCTGCTGCAGCAGATACGCCAGATCGCCATCTTCGACGATCACGGCCATCCCGGCTTTGCTGAGGACACGGACGTGGATGCGATGGCTTCCTCCCCGTCCCACGCGCCCTTCCGGTTGCAAAGCGACAACCCCGAACTCATTGCCGCTTCCAAAGCGCTGTTCGACTATCCCTACACCGACAACAACCCGGACCATCTCAAATGGCTGGTCGCTAAAAAGGCCGAGCTTCGCCGCACCTATCCCGGCTATCAATACTTCGATCGAATCCTCGACCAGCTGAACGTGCAGACCATGATGGCCAATCGCGTGGCCCTGGGCAGCTACCTCGACCCCAAACGCTTCCACTGGGTGTTCTTTGTCGATTCTTTTCTGTTCCCGCTGGACAATAGCGACCTGACTGCGCGCAACATAGATCTGGGTGTTTACGTTCCACTGCAGGAAAAGCTGTTGAAGCGAGAACTAGGCCAGGCGGGACTCGGCGCGTTGCCGAAGACCTTTCCGGCTTACCTGTCGTTCGTGAGCAAGATCCTGGAGCAGAACCGCGCCCACGGCGGAGTCTCGATCAAGTTCGAGATCGCGTACTTTCGCACTCTGCGCTTCGAGGATCCTCCCGAAACTGCGGCAGCAAGTATCTATAACCGTTACAATGCCGGAGGCAAGCCCTCCGCTGCAGATCGCGCAATCTTCGAAGACTTCATGTTTCGCTATTTGTTGCGGGAAGCAGGGCGCCTGCACCTGGCTGTGCAAATACATACTGCTGTCGGCACCGGTGACTTTTTCAGCGTAACCGGCGGTAACGTCCTGAACCTTGAGAACGTACTGCGCGACCCCCGATACAGCAATGTGAATTTCGTTCTGCTGCATGGCGGCTATCCATTTCAGGACCAGGCCATTTGGCTTGCCGCGCGAGAGAATGTCTACCTCGACTCCTCGTTGATGGGGCTGTACCTCTATCCTGCGGATCTGGCCGAGGTGCTGCGTCACTGGCTGTTGCTCTACCCGGATAAAGTCGTCTTCGGCTCCGATGCTTTCCCCTTCAGCGAAGCCATCGGGGCGGAAGAAAGCGATTGGCTGGCCATTGAGTCGGCGCGAAGAGCGCTCGCCGCCGCGCTTGCGCGCATGATCCTCAATGGCGAGGTGACCGAACCGCGGGCCCTGCAATTTGCCCATGGATATTTGCACGACAATGCGGCGCGCATTTATCCGGCGCCCTTGCCCTAGCTAGTCTCCGGCTGCTTCGAGCGCGGGTAGCTGCTCCGCCACCTTGGCGCTGGTCACAAGAATCACCGACATCACCACCACCGCGCTCCCAGCGAGGATGAAGCCGCTTACCCGCTCGTGCAGCACCAGCCATCCCAGGAACACGGCCACCACAGGATTCACGTACGCGTAGGTCGAAACTTTGGACGTGGGCACATGCTCCAGCAACCAGATGTACGCCGTGTAGCCGATCCAGGATCCGCAAACGATCAGGTAAGCGATCGCCCCAATCCCGCGGCCGGTCCAGACCACCCGGGAGAAGTCTCCCGCAACCACCGCAAACATAAAATTAGCGACGGCCGCCGCGGTAATCTGCCAGCCCGTCGCGCTGAAGGGATCCATCCCCGACTGCCACCGTTTCGACAACACGGAACCAAGGGCCCAGCTGAATGATCCGCCCAGCAGGCTGAGCGAAGCCCAAAGCTCTTTGCGCCCCAAGGCAGACCTGGAGGCGAACTCCGGGTAGAACAAAACCAGCAGTCCCACGACGCCCAAAGCGAGCCCGGCTTTGCCGCGCCCGGATATTCGATGGTGACCCAGCAATATCGAATCAAGCACCAGAAACCATAACGGGGTGACCGCGATAATGAGGGCTGCCAGGCCAGTGGATACGGAAAGCTCCGCGTAGGAAAGGGTCAGGTTCCCGCCCATCAGCAATAAAACACCCACCAGGCTGGCCACCGCAATTTGCCGCGGCGCATAAAACACCCTTCGCCCCGTCAAACCACACACCGCCAACATGATCACGCCCGCAATCGCGAACCGCACCGCGCACATCAGCGCCGGAGGAATCGACTGCACCGCAATGTCAATGCCGAGATAGGTCGAGCCCCAAAACACGTAGACCAGGCCGAACGCAAGAATAACCTTCCAATGGCTGACCTCGGGTGGCTTCAAAAATGGCTCTCTCTGCGCGGCAAGACGATCTTATCGCATGGAACTTGGATCTGAGGCGAGCGCAAGAAGCCCTCTACAGCGCAGATAAAATCGGGTTTTTCTTAGGGTATTACTTCAGTAGGTCAATACTCGAACCTGTCCAAATTAGACTTGGAAAACGCGTCGATTCGACAACCGCTTTTCGTGAAACCGCGGGGCCTATAAGCACCCTCTCCTCCAGCAACCATCCTTATCCCTACAACAAGCCTCTCCTGTCTGTCATCCCGAGCGTACCTGGATTTCCCGCCTAGCGGCGCTCACCGCGACCACTTATGTGGTTCTCCTTAGAGAGAACCACATGCAGTTGACCGAAGCCGCAGCTCTCGACAGGAACTGGGGGAGGCGGGATCTGCAGTTCACTCCATCAGCGACCAACCTCACCCAAAAAGCCATACTCCCCCCTTGTCATCCCGACCGGAGCGTAGCGTAGCGGAGGGACCTGCGGTTCTCTCCACCAGCCACCAACCCCCCACAAAAAACCCATACTCCCTTGTCTTCCCGCCTGCCGCGGGGCCCGCGGTCCCGGAGCGAAGCGGTGGGACTGCGGTTGCACGGACCCTGACTCGCGTTTCAGAGCATCCGTCCTCGTTGCCTCGGTTGAATTCCACGAACAGTAGTAGATACAGGAAACAATAACAACGGCTTTTCTTTTGTGAACGCCGGGTAAAGTCTACGCAATTTTCCTATCGAGGTTACGCATTCACGGAGAAACGAAAAACGGTGCACCTTCACCCGTTAAATCCCCGGTGTAAACACGGGGTAGACCCCTTACGTAGCATGCTGTTGGGGCGCATAACATGGCCCCACTGAAGTCTTTTTTGGGAGGGGCCTGTCATGTCAAAGAGCGGAATTTTTCCTGCTGTCGTTGCGTGCCGTTCAATCGTTTCACGTCTCATTCACCGTGTAACGGTACTCGGGATACTGGCTGTGCTTGTGTTCCCGATTGCCGCCCTCGCTCAGTCCGACGTGGGTACGATCGTCGGATTTGTGAGGGACCAATCCGGAGCCGTCGTTCCCAAAGCAATCGTCACCATCCGGAACGAATCGACTGGAGAGGTACACACGGTGACGGCGGATGACCAGGGGCACTTCGTTGCGCCCAGCCTGCCACCCGCCTACTACAGTATGACGGCCGAAGCCACCGGCTTTCAGAAGTATTCCAGCAGCCACAACAAACTGGACTCCAACAGCACCATCGAGATCGACGCCGCCCTCACTGTCGGCGCCGCCACCCAAACCGTCGAAGTGACCGGGACCGCCTCCGTCCTGCAGACCCAATCCGGCGCAGTGCAGAGCGAGATCACCGGCCAGCAGATTCAAAATCAGGAATTAAACGGCCGCAACCCCCTCTACCAGGCGCAATTCCTTCCCGGGACTCGTAGCGGCGCCACCACCGGCGACTTCAACTTCGCCGTCGGCGGCGGCCAGCCCTTCCAGGTAAACGGAGCCCGCACCCAGGACACCCTGGTGACCTTCGACGGCGCCCCGGCCGTCCGCACCCGGGCCAACGGCGCCATCATCGGCGTAGCCAGCGTCGATGCCACCCAGGAATTGCAGGTGCTCACGGCCAACTACGCCCCCGAATACGGCAGCGCCGCCGGTGGTCAGATCCGCGTCGTCACCAAGAGCGGAAGCGATCAGTTCCACGGCAGCCTCTACGAATACCTGCGCAATTCCGCCATGAACGCCAACACCTGGACCCGCAACCTCACGCCCTCCACCCGGTTCGCCGCTCCCTTCGTCTACAACAATTTCGGATTCGCCGTAGGCGGGCCCGTCTGGATCCCCGGCCTGGCCTTCACCGAGCCACTGAGGAGAAGGTTCTTCTGGTTCGTGAATGAGGATTGGATCCGCTATCGCTTCACAGACACCCAGCAACAAGCCGTGCCCACCGCACTCATGCGTCAGGGTGATTTCAGCGAACTGCTAAGCCCCTCGAACCCCTGGTACGCAGGTAAGAAAATCTACGAGCCGAACACCTGCCCGACCGCGGGCGGCAGCGGTTGCGTGGCCTATCCAAATAATGTGATTCCGGCGAGCCAACTGAGCACCAACGGCCTGGCTATCCTCAACGCCTACCCCACCCCTACCATCCCGGGTATCTCCACCAACGCTAACAATTGGATTGCCCAGGCCCGCCACCCCATCAACCAGCGCAAGGAAGTCATCAACGTCGATTACCTGGTTAACGACAAACACCACATCGAGTTCCGTCGCTCTGATGCGACCTACTTCGAATATCAACCGTTCGACCAGGGATCGGGCCTCACCGGCAAATACTTCAATCGCCCCAACCAGACCAACGCTCTCGGTTGGACCTGGACCGTCAGCCAGTCCATCATCAACGAAGCCCGGGCCACCATCAGCATCGACGACGTCTATATTCCCGTAAACACCGCGCTGGCCGGCTTCAACCGCCAGACGCTCGGTATCGATTTCCCCTTCATCTTCCCCAACGGCAAGGCCGCGCCCAACAAGATTCCCACCGTCAACGTTCCCACGTTCTATGGCTTGGCCGGCGGTCCCTACCCGTCGCACTCTTCCGGCCTGATCTACACCGCCTCCGACAGCCTGACCAAGGTGTGGAGAAACCACACCTTCAAGGGTGGCTTCTTCTTTGAGTACTCCGGGGAAAACGATAACGACCAGATCAACGTCAGTACGGTCCCCGGCGGAGCCAGCAACCAGAACGGCAATTTCACCTTCACCGACACCCGAAGCGGCCTCGGCGGAACCTCGGGCGTCGGCCTCGCCAATCTCGCCCTCGGCCTCGCTGACAGCTACACCGAGATCGGGCAGAAGTCCTACACACCGTGGCGCGGTCAAATGTACGAGGAATTTATCCAGGACGCCTGGCAGGTGAACGCCAAGCTGCACCTGGACTATGGCATCCGCGTCACCTCCACCGTTCCTTACTACTCCCTGTGGGGCAACTCGGATTTCTTCGATCCCGCCTCCTACAATGCCGCGTCGGCCCCACAAATCAACCCCACCACCGGCAACGTAACCCTGGGAACCGGCAATCCGTATAACGGCATGGTGAACCCGGGCATCAGCAAATTTCCCAGCTCAGCCCTGCAGGGCAATCGTGTTCCCGCCGCTAATCCGGCGAACAACGCCTGCGCAGGCCAGCCGTGTACGGGCCTGTTTGCTCCCCAACTGCCGAAACACTACGTGAGTACAACTCACCAGGTTCAGCCACGCCTCGGCATCGCCTATCAGGTGGACCCGAAAACCGTCGTCCGCGCCGCCGGCGGGGAATTCGTCACCCGCATGGGCCTATTGGACAATATCTTCCCGGGCGGCAACTCTCCCTTCCAGCCATTTGTCACCGTGAGCAACGTTTCGGTCGACAATCCCGGTGCCTCCTTGAATACGACCGTCAACGCTCCACTCACCGTGACCACCCTGGCGAAGAACCTCACGCCCCCGACCCGGTGGAATTGGAACTTCACCGTCGAGCGGGAACTTCCCCTGAATTCGGTTTTGTCCATCGCTTACGTCGGTGCTCGCGGCCTGCGCAATTTCAGGGTCTTTGACATTAACCAGCCGACCGCCGGAGCCCTGCAAGCCAACCCTGGCAAGAACGTGAACTACCTTCGGCCTTACAAGGGTTATGCGGCCATTCAACAGGAGCAGAGCAACGGCAGTTCCGTATATAGCTCTATGCAAGTCTCGTGGAACCGGCGCTTCACCGCGGGCTCGCTCTTCGGTGTGAGCTACACATGGTCCAAGAGCCTCGATAACAGTTCCAACTATCGCGACATTATGCCCGACACCTATTACACCAACAACCTCTGGGGTCCTTCGGAGTACGACACCCGGAACATCGTGGTCATTAACTACCTCTACGATCTGCCGTTCTTCAAAGGGCAAAATAATCTCACCGGCCGCCTGCTGGGCGGTTGGGAATTCAGCGGCAGCACGCAATTCCAGACCGGGCAGCCCTGCGGAGTCGGGACCAGCAACGACTACGCGGGCGTGGGAGAAGCCGGCAGCTTCGGCTGCGGCACCAATACCTCCGAAGGACAGTTCTGGGTCAGGAACGGAACCCCTGCCGTGCTCAAGCACTTCACCCCCAACGGCGTCGGTACGGCAAAATACATCTCCACCACCAACGGGGATGGAACACCGATCTTCACTCAACCGGCCGCCGGCACCTTCAACCTGCAATCCGGCATCCGCAACGAGATCTATGGCCCCGGCTTTCAGAATTGGAACCTGAATATGCGTAAACAGTTCCCCGTGTGGAGGGAAACCGCCTTCGAGTTCCGCGCCGAAGCCTATAACTTCATCAATCATTCCAACTGGGCGCAGATCGGGCAGGCAGGAGGTCTGAATCTCAATCCAACCCAATCCCAATTCGGCGAAGTGACGCAGAAGTCTACGACCAATCCACGCACTCTGCAGGTCGCGCTTCGGTACATTTTCTAGCCAGGCGCTCCCGCGCAACTCTCCGCGCGGGAGCCCCACCATTGCCGGAGAAAGTTCGAAGCTGCACAATATCTGAACGGAACTCCGGGCTGCACGACGCCGCGATCGGCCGGCTTGCGTTGGCGCGGAGTGGAGACCATATGCCATCGCTACCTGACTCGCATGTATCCAGCACCCTATCTCCTTTTCGGCGCCCGCGGCCTTCACGGCTTCTTTCTGGATTAGCGACGGTCATCGTTTCCACCATGCTTCATGCCCAAACCATGAAGGCCCCGGACATCACCAAAGACCCAACCCTATATGTAGTCCCCTACGCCCACCTCGACACCCAGTGGCGATGGGAGATGCCGCAAACCATCAGCGAATATCTGCTGAAGACCATGCGCGTCAACTTCGACTACATCGACAAGTATCCTCACTACGTCTTCAATTGGACTGGCTCCAACCGCTATCGCATGATGAAGGAGTACTTCCCGGATGACTACGCCAGGCTGACCCAGTATGTCAGCGCGGGCCGCTGGTATCCCGCCGGGTCCTCGGTGGAGGAAGGCGACGTTAACCTGCCCAGCGCCGAAGGCATCTTCCGCCAGATCCTCTACGGCAACGACTACTACCGAAAAGATTTCGGCAAGGCCAGCGCCGAGTTCATGCTGCCCGACTGCTTCGGATTTCCTGCGTCACTGCCCAGCATCCTGGCGCACGCCGGGGTCAAGGGATTCTCCACCCAGAAACTCAGCGCAGCCTGGCAGCCGGCGCCGCAAATCGGCGGGCCCGATTCGCCCGAGAAGACCCCTGAAGGCATCCCCTTCAACGTTGGACTTTGGTTCGGACCCGATGGCAAGAGCGTGATTGCCGCCTTGAATCCCGGCGGTTATGGCAGCAGCGTCTACACCGATCTCAGCAAGGACCCGAGCCAGCCGCCACCGCAGCCAACGTTGACCGCTGAGCAGAAAGCCAAGCTCACGCCAGGCCAACTGCGTGCTCTGGAACGGCCGCGAGAGTGGGAACAGGATTGGGTCAAGCGCATCGATCTCGATGGCCACGTCACCGGCGTCTTCGCCGATTATCACTACGTCGGCACTGGCGACGTGGGTGGAGCGGCCCGCGAGTCGACGGTCAAGCTATTGGAAGCCATCGTCGACAAGAGTGAAACGGTGCTTCCGTCGCCGCGTGCCTTCGGCCAGCAGGATCAGCCCGGCTCTGAACCGCAGGGACCCACGGTCCGTGTTGGCGATGGACCGGTTCACGTAATAGAGGCGACTGCCGACCAGATGTTCAACGACATCAAGCCGGATATGACCTCGCGCATGCCGCAGTACAAAGGCGATCTGGAGTTGATCAACCACTCTGCCGGATCGCTGACGTCCCAGGCCTATCACAAGCGCATGATCCTCAGAAACGAAGTCCTCGCCGACGCAGCAGAAAAAGCTTCGGTGGCGGCCGTCTGGATGGGTGGCCGGCCTTATCCCCAGCAACGCTTGAACGACGCCTGGACGCTCGAGCTCGCCGGGCATTTCCACGACCTCGCTGCCGGGACCGCGACGCCGCGCGCTTACCAGTATTCATGGAACGACGACAACATCGCGGCCAACCAGTTTGCCGGCGTGCTCACCAGCGCGACCGAAGCGATCGCCTCCGGCTTGAACACGGAAGGGAAGGGAACTGCAGTTGTGGTGTACAACCCTCTCGATATTGCGAGGGAAGATGTCGTAGAAGCCCAGGTCGCGTTTCCCGGCGGCATGCCCAAGGCGGTTCAGGTCATTGGTCCTGATGGCAAGGAGTCCCCAGCCCAACTCGAAGATGGAAAAGTTCTCTTTCTCGCCCAGGCGCCGTCTGTGGGCTATGCGGTCTATCACTTGGTGCCCGCGGACACGGCGGTTGCAAATGAAACAATCAAGGTAACGAAATCATCGCTCGAAAACGCTCGCTACCGCGTGCAGCTCAACCAGGATGGCGACGTCTCCAGCATCTACGACAAAAACCTCAACAAGGAGCTGCTCTCCGCGCCCATCCGCCTCGCCATTTCCACGGATACGCCTAAACAATATCCCGCCTGGAATATGGAGTTCGAGCAAGAACAGGCTGCGCCGCGCGCGTATGTGAGTGGCCCGGCGCAGATAAGCATCAAAGAGAATGGCCCCGTAAGGGTATCGCTCGAAGTGACCCGCAAAACCGAAAACTCAACCTTCGTGCAAACCATTCGGCTGTCCGCGGGCGATGCCGGCAACCGGGTCGAGTTCAGCAACGCTATCGATTGGCAAACCCTGGCCGCAAACCTGAAAGTGGCTTTCCCTTTCAGCGCAGCAAATGACAATGCCACCTACAACTGGGATATCGGAACCATTCAGCGGCCCAACGCGCAGGAGCGCCAATTCGAAGTAGCCTCCCATCGCTGGATCGATCTCACCGACAAGAGCGGCGCTTTCGGAACAACCATCCTCACCGAATATAAGAACGGCTCTGACAAGCCGGATGACCACACCATCCGCTTGACCCTTCTCCGCTCGCCCGGCATGCAGCCTCCCACCAACGGACGCCCGCAAGGCTACACCGACCAGGCAAACCAGGACTGGGGTCATCACGAATTTATCTTCGGGCTCACGGGACACGCCGATGGCTGGGCACAAGCGCAAACCGACTGGCAAGCCTACCGCCTGAGCGATCCGCTCATGGCCTTCCAGGCGACCGATCATCCCGGCTCGCTGGGCAAGAGCATTTCGCTCCTTCATCTCAGCAACTCCAGGGTTCGCGTGTTCGCCCTCAAAAAAGCCGAAGCAGGCGACGAAATCATTCTCCGCATGGTTGAACTCGATGGTCATCCGCAGCACGATGTGCGTGTCTCTTTTGCGGGGCCCATCGTGGCCGCGCGCGAAGTCAATGCGCAGGAACAGGAGCAATCGGAACCTGCGAGTGTGAACGACGGACAGCTGGTCACGTCCTTCACCGCCTATCAGCCGCGCACGTTTGCGCTGCGCCTCGCTCCGGCAGCGGCAAGCCTCGCGGCCATCCATTCGCAGCCCGTTGACCTTAAATACGACCTTGCCGTGGCCACTAACGATGACACCAAGACTGAAGGCGGCGGCTTCGACGGCAAAGGCAACGCCATGCCCGCGGAAATGCTGCCCACTGCGCTCGCCTACCACGGGGTCGAGTTCAAGTTGGCGCCTGCAAAAACCGGAGTGCCCGATGCAGTGGTAGCCAAGGGCCAAGCGATTTCTTTGCCATCGGGTCAGTACAACCGCGTATACGTTTTAGCCGCAGCCGCGGATGGAGATCAGACGGCCACCTTTCGCGTGGGCAGCAAAACATCCACGCTCGACATCGAGGACTGGGGCGGCTTCATCGGCCAGTGGGACACCCGTATTTTCAAAAACCAGGACGATCGTAACTGGGCAATCTCCGCTCACCACGCACCGTGGCCCCCAGCCGATGAGCAACAGCGCGAGCAACGTGTACCATCGCCACGCTACCCAGAGGACTACGTACGCCTCGAACCTGGCTACGTAAAACCCGCAAGCGTCGCGTGGTACGCCTCTCATCATCACACTATTGATGGGCTCAACCAGCCCTATCAATATTCCTACCTCTTCGCCTACGCGCTCCCGATGGTTCCAGGTACAAAGACGCTCACCCTGCCCAACAACGAAAAAATCCGCATCCTCGCCATATCCGTGGCAGAAGAAAATCCCGAACTGACCCAAGCGCAACCCCTCTACGACATGCTCGGTCGCACAGAACCGCCAGGAGCAAAGCGTTGACTGGTACGCACTCCTTACGCAGCCACTCAATGCTGAGGGTGCCCCATTCAAGCCTTCTTTTGGCTTGAGTGGGCAACGCGCTTCCCGCCAGGCTCCGATGTCATTAGGAGAACCTGTGACTTTTTCGATCTTTCGTGTTTCAACCCCCGACTAAGCCGTCATCCTGAGCCCAGCCGAAGGAACCTCGGCAATACTTGTTAGCAGATCTGTTCAGGGTTTTCCGGCAGCAAACTACCAAGGAAATAGAAGTCACAGGCTCCAGGCGTACCCGGATTTCCTGCTTGCTGCTCTCAACAACGGCCACTGATGTGGTTCTCTTTAAGAGAACCACATGCATTTCGAGAAGCCGCAATTCTCAACAGGAAATCTAGAGAAGCCGAGGGATCTGCAGTTCCGCGGACCATTCGAGGAAATGTTTTTGAACCGAGCGTGCGACGTGGAAAACCTTCCTATCGACGAAGCGCACGGCAAGTCGACTGCAACGTAAACTCCAACGACTCCCGTGGAATCTTCTCAATGAAAGGCTGAACAACCCAGCCCAACCCAGTCGGCACCGATCGCGAAAGCGACACTGATTCAATTTGCATGTAAAGCCCGCCGTCGCCCTCCTCATACGTCCAATAAGTATTCTGCCGCCACAAGAAGCCGTGTTCCTCGTCGCCTGTAACGGCACGCTCTTTAGCGGTTCCCGGCGCGTCAATCTCTGAAATCTTAGTGCTACGCGACAAACTGTATCCGTGTTGGGCATCGAGACGCCCGAAGGTGATGTCGTACGTCGTGTCCATCACCACCGTAATCACGTGGTGCTGGCGAACCCGCATGAACGCCTGAAGGCGATCACCCTGCTGGCCAAGCAATTTCGCCTGCAGCACCTGCGGAGAAAAATATTGCGGGTAGGCGGCAATGTTTTTCATCAGGCGTTCAAAGTCCGCTACCGTGGCTCCCGCGGCAAACGCTGTTCCACGCCAGTCGTGCAGCAACGCTCCGGGCAAATCAGATCCAGTGACTGGCGTGATCGGCTCGATGATCAACTCGCCCTGTTGCAAACGCTTTTTGTTTTCCGCTGTTAACGGAGGCGCCAGAAAACCGTCTCGGGACTGATGCTGCTGCGCGAGCCTAGACTCAACCGCTTTCACATAGACGTTGAATGCAGAGACGGCTTCCGGTTTGGGTTCTGCTTTGGCGCCGGAGGGCGCTGCCAAGAAAGTGAAGAACCCAACGATGAGGAAAAGAATTCGGGATGCTGAGATTTGCCGTCGAGTCATTCACTCAACTTTAACTTGTTCTGAATCGAATCAGGCTCTCTTGCATCAGATGGTCAATTCCGTCGAGTTCACAAATTCATACAACGGTCAATCACTATGGTCGCGATGCCCAGCTCTGTCCGGAATTGGCTTGCTATCGGTACGCCGGGCAAAACTTGCGTTGACTTTCCACCGCCTAGTTCTTACAGTCAAGTAACCCCGGGGCAGCCCAGTCGATGCAGAACCACCTTACGCCAGTGAGTCGAGAGGGTTTTGACTAATGAAACAAACAATAGTTGATACCAAGTGTCCGATATCGATCGAAGACGCCGATACAAGATCTCATAAGCTATTACTTTCCATAGTCGTATGCATCGTCGCCCTGATGTTGTCGTCGTCCATGCGCGGCCAGGCAACCGGAAGTTTTTCGGGAAACGTCACCGACAAATCCGGCTCAACGATCCCAGGAGCGACCATCATCGCTACCTCACAGGGAACCGGCCTCACACGGGACACCAAGTCCGACGGTAGCGGACACTACCTGCTTCCTCTACTCCCGGTCGGGACCTACACCGTGCACGTCGATGCGACGGGCTTTCAGAGCGCTGAGTCCAAAGATCTGCGTCTCCAGATTGAAGAAGCCCGCGAACTCGACTTCTCGCTCGTGCCCGCCACCGTAGTCACCACGGTGGCAGTTTCCGGTGAAGCTGTTGCCGTTGAGTCAGCCAATCCATCTCTCGGCCAGGTCATCACCTCGCAGGAGGTCTCCCAGCTTCCCTTGAACGGCCGGGATTTCGTTCAACTCGCCACCCTCACCGCCGGGGCTACTGCGGAGACCAACCCCAACAGCTTTTTCACGTCCGCCGCCAGCAGTGAGGTAGCCGCACGCGGTGCCTTCTCGCTATCGGTCGGTGGCTCCCGCCCCAACAGCACGGACTGGCTGCTGGATGGCGTCGACAACAACGAGCTGACCGCCGGCGGCATTTCGATCTTCTCCTCCATCGATGACATTCAGGAATTCAAGGTCTTGACCTACAGCTACTCCGCCGAATACGGTACCCGCGCCGGCCCAACCGTGATCGTCACCACAAAATCCGGGTCTAACGACTTTCACGGGAGCCTCTACGAATTTCTGCGCAACACTTCTCTCGATGCGAAAAGCTACTTCGCCACCGCGGCGCAAAAGTTCAATCTGAACGACTTTGGCGGTTCCGTTGGCGGTCCGATCAAGAAAAACAAGACCTTTTTCTTCATCGATGGCGAACAAAAATATCAGCTCCAGGATATTCCCTTCACCGGCCTGGTGCCTTCGCTAGCCCATGCGCGCGGGCGATTTCACCAATGACCCTTTCGGCAATCCGGCTCCCCTCATCGTGAACCCGAACATGGTTGGGGCGGACACCAACCCGCTGGTTTTTCCCAACGTTTATTTCCACTGCGATGGCGCCGGAAATGCTCTCCCCGCCAATCCCGATGGAAGCCAGGCCCCGGGCACCGCCTGTAACAAGCTTCCAGGCACCCTGATCAATCCCATCGGCCAGGCAATGATTAACCTGTACCCCAATCCCAACGCCAACAATGCCAGTGCGGGTATCAACTACACCAGTCAACCCGTGCGCGAGTTGGACGACACCAGGTTCGATATCCGGCTGGACCATACGCTTTCCGCAAACGGATAACGGTTTTGGCCGTTTCAGCTACGACCAGGCGTACTCCTTTGTGCCCGGCGGCTCACCAGGATTTGCCGAAGCAAACGCCTTCGGCAGCAACCAGCGCATCAGAAACCACGCGCGCAACATCGCCCTGGGCGAGACCCACGTGTTCAACGCCAACATGGTCAATCAGGCCACTTTCGGTTATAACCGCATCTTCGACTACATCACCTCGCAAGGCACCGGGACCTGCATCTCCACCACGATTGGCGGCGGCATTCCCAACGCCAACCTGGGTTGCGCCGGCACCAAGTGCCTGCCCGGCGCTTATAGCTGCGGCCTGGTTTCGACCGAGTTCCAGGGTGGCTATTGGTCTCTCGGCGATCGCGGCTACTCTCCGTTCCAGGGTGGCACCAACATCTTCTCCTTCCGTGACTCGCTCGACTACATCCACAACAAGCACGACTTCCGGTTCGGAATCGACTATCGCGCGAATCAAATGAATGTAGGCACTGAGGCTTTCCAGGATGGCTTCTGGATCGTCGGCGTCGCCGGTAACTTTACCGGCAATAGCACACTCAACCTGGCGGGCAATTCAGAGGCCGATTTCCTGCTCGGCATCACGGGTCTGGCCATTCACGACCAGACGTATGAGGGTCCGGTCGGAGGCCGTCGCTGGAAGGTCTATCGTCCCTACGCGGAAGATAACTGGCGGATCACCCCCAGCATCGTGCTCAACATCGGCTTGGCCTATGACATGACGACGCCCATCACAGAGCAACACGGACGCCAGGCTGACTACATCCCTACGACTGGACAGCTTCTGATTTCCAACCAAAATGGTGTGAATAATGCGGGCGGCATCAAGATGGATTGGACAGGAGTCGAACCGCGGATCGGCGGCACCTGGAAAGTGTTGGGCAGCGATAAGACAGTGCTGCGCGCCGGTTACTCCATCTTTCACGACTCGGCGTGGAGCCAGGGGGCTCAGGGTCTATGGCAGAACCCGCCCTTCCTGGGAGAGTACTCCGGCTTCGGTCCCCAGGGCTGCGCCTTTGCTACCTCCTACTGCGCCACTACCCTCGATCAATCGCCCTCCGGCATTAGTCTCTCCAACGGCTTTGTGCCCGTTCCCACGCCGCCCACCGCGGCTAGCTTTCAGGGAACGTTCGCTTACGAGCCCACGAATGCCAAGCATGGCATGGTGCAGCAATACAACGTGAACGTCGAGCGCCAGTTGATCGGGAACATCGTACTCACCGCCGGCTATGCCGGTTCGCATGGCTCGCACATCCTGATCGTCGGCAATAGTCTTACGCCTTCCAGTCCGGCTGCGTGCGGCACCGTACAAAACTACACCCTCGGTTGCAACTTCAACGGCTCGCCTTACACCTCCCCGTATATCGCACCCAACTTTAACCAGATTCTTCTCTACGGGGATTTAGGAAGAACAGGCTACAACTCGCTGCAGATCAAAGCCGAGACCAAGACGCCCAAGTACGGCCTCTACGCTCTGTTTGCCTATACCTATTCTCGTACCTATGACAACGGGTTAACCGACGGGTTGGGTTCCGAGGTCAGCGCTCCCTTCTTCCCGCTTCCCAACTGGGAGAATCTGGATTGGGGCTTGTCGCAGATCAACCTCGATAACAGCTTCACCGGTAGCGTGATTTACGACTTGCCCTTCGGGCGCGGAAAGCAGTTCGGCGGCGATTGGAATCCCGTGACCAACGCCATTCTCGGCAACTTCCAGGTAACACTTATCCAAAGAATCTCTTCCGGATTCCCAGTGCCTTTGATCGACACCATTAACAACTCCGGCACCACGTTCTCTTCCGGGGGCAACTCCTACAATTGGAATCGGCCAGACCGGGTCGCCGGTTGCAACGCCGGCAATGCGGCCCACGGCAAGCTGCAATGGATCAACTCATCCTGCTTTGTTGCGCCCCTCGCCGGCGAGTTGGGGAATGCGGGACGCGTCCCGGCCATTGGACCTGATTTCGTCAATACGGACTTCTCGGTCATCAAGCAGATCGGGCTGCCCAGAGAGATGGGTTTGAATTTCCGCGCCGAGTTCTTCAACCTTTTCAATCACCCGCAGTTTGGTTCGCCGGTGGCCGATGTGAGCTCGCCTGGATTCGGGTTTGTCCAATCCACCGTGAACAATGGCCGCCTCATCCAACTCGCGCTCAAACTGACCTTCTAACCCGGTTCTTTTCAAACCACACGGGGCTGCCAAAAGCCCCTGTGGTATGCTGCGCCTGTGTCAGCCGCCGATCCACTATCGAACCCGGACACACCCCGCCACACCGCACTCGTCCGTGTCACGCATTGGATCACCGTCATCGCCTTCTTTGCCTTGCTCCTCAGCGGCGTCGAGCTTGTGATCTCCCACCCGCGGTTCTATTGGGGCGAAACCGGCAATGTGCGCACCCGCCCATTGTTCACGCTTCCCATCCCCGCATCCAGAGAAACTGTTCCGACCGGGTACGGCTACGTGATGCCGGATCAGAACGGCTGGAGCCGTTCTCTCCACTTTCAGTCCGCATGGGCTGCAGTCCTGACCGGCCTGATCTACGTGGTCGCAGGCCTGTGGACCGGCCACTTCCTCAAGAATCTCTTTCCCGCGCCGGCGGATCGAACCTGGCGCGCTCTCTGGCAAGTGATCGCGAACTATTTGCGCCGCGCCCCACCTGAAGAAGCCGTTGCCGCTTCATACAACGTAATGCAGCGCATTGCCTATCTCACCGTGATCTTCGTCTTGTTTCCCTTGGTAATCTGGACAGGTCTGGCCCTGTCTCCCGCCTTCGATTCCGCATTTCCGGCCGTGGTCAACGTGCTGGGTGGACGGCAATCCGCGCGCACGCTGCATTTCTTCGTCTCCGGATTTCTACTTCTGTTCCTCATAGTCCACGTCACCATGGTGGTGCTCACGGGGTTTAAGCACCGTATGCGCGGCATGATCACCGGCCGCGTCTCAGCCCCCGAGCGTACACTGGAGCACGTAGGGGAACGCTCATGAGCCCGATTTCACGCCGCAAGCTCATCACCTCCGGCCTTGCTGCCACCGCGGGTGTAGCGGGCCTGACGGCAGCCGCCAAAGTGGCCCAGCACTATGGATTGATCCCGCCCGACAGTGGTGGCCTCTACGGTCCGGGCCAGACGCTCACCTATGCAGCCCAACGAATTCTCACGGCGCACTCACTGGCTCGGGAGTTCCCGCGCAGCATGATTTCCAAAGATCCCTTCGCCAACGAAACCCCGCCTCCGGACGATCTCTTCAAGCGCCATCAAGCCACCGGCTTCGCAGACTGGCGGCTCGGAGTCGGCGGTATGGTCGCCCAGGCAGCCTCTCTTTCGCTGGCCGATCTGAAAAGCTTGCCCTCCCGCAGCCAAATCACCGAGGTGGCCTGTGAGGAGGGTTGGTCATATATCGCGGAGTGGATTGGAACGCCCGTGCATGAGATCCTCAAGGCCGTAGGCGCTCTGCCCCAGGCACGCTATGTCGTCTACTTTTCGTCCGACAGCAACTGGTGGGACAGTATCGACATGGCCGACGCGCTGCATCCCCAGACATTTTTGACCTGGGGTATGAACGACGGCGATCTTCCCGTCTCCTTCGGCGGCCCGCTCCGCATGCGCGTGCCCCGCCAACTCGGCTACAAGAGCGTCAAGTACATCAACCATTTGACCGTCACCGACACCGTCAAACACATCGGCAAAGGCCTAGGTTCACCAAACCCTGAAGGCGGCTACGCCTGGTACGCCGGCATCTGATCGCAAGATCTCAACGCAAAAACTGGTCCACGTAACTCTCTCCCAAACCCACAGCCGTATAGTGCTTGCGGCAAAGATCTATCTTGGTAAACACATCTTCATACCCCAGCACCCGGCCATCCGGGATCGACATAGATCATTGCGCCGTTTACCTGAAACAGCGTAATCATCTCCGGAACATCGGGCTCCACCACCAGCGTGTGGGTTTCTCCCGGAGTTTCATACACATAGGACCCCTCCGTCGCCGTCCAATTATGTTCCAGATAATGCCAACTCCCCTTGAGCACAAAGCCGTGGACAGGCTGAGGGTGGCGATGGCGCGAAAGCACGCCCGACTTACGCACCCGCAACAGGTTCATCCAGTACCCCCGGCTGGCCGAGAGGCACAACGGACGAAACCACACATTCTCCTGCTGCGGCACCCACAAGCGCTCATCCTCAGGGATGGCGTTCGGAATCACCAGCTCCGGAAAACATTCCTTCGGCTGCGGATGCCGGTAGGGAACTCGCGCCTCCGCTGCGTTGCGCTCTAAATCCGCCTGGTTAATGGCTGTGCTCATGGTGGACCTCCTGTTTCATCCTGCTGCGTAGCCGCCATCGATTGGCAAAATGACGCCAGTGATGAAGCGTGCTGCTTCGGAACAAAGAAACACTGCGGCCCCGGCAACATCTCCGGGATTACCCCAGCGCTGCATAGGTGTGCGGCTCAGGATAGCAGCCGACCGGCTGTCATCTTCCACCAGGCCGCGGGTCAACTCCGTGGCGATCCAGCCTGGAGCAATCGCATTCACCCGGATACCTTCGGACGCCCAGGCCACGGCCAGCGCCTTGGTCAATTGTGCCACCCCGCCCTTCGACGCGGTATAAGCCGGAATCGCCGGGCCACCGAAAAATGAAAGCATCGACCCGGTGTTGACGATGGCGCCCTGGGCAGCCACAAGCTTGGGACGCGCCTCGACACACATGCGCATGGTCCCGGTCAGATTCACATCGATGACTTTCTGAAAAGTCTTGATATCATACTCAGCGAAGTTGCGAAAAATCACCCCGGCGCAATTGATCAGAGCGTTCAACTCACCGAACGGAGCCAGCACCGCCGCCACCGACTCATCCGAGGTCACATCCAGCTTCACCGCCGACATTCGCGGATGTGCCGGGACCGCCGCAACCTGCTCATCAGTTAGCCCGGTTACAGTGACCTCGTAACCCGCCTCCACCATGGCGCTCGCAATCCCAAAGCCGATCCCCGTCGTACCCCCCGTAACCAGCGCCTTCATAGTTGAACCACGTCTCCGGTCGAATACTATTACAAAACCTTTAGAGCAGATCGGCGAAAAGAGTCTGCATAAGAACCAGAGATTCACGGATTCAGTCCCGTAGGGACGGCTGAACTTCAGAGCCGTCCAAATTGGCGGAAGAACTGGTTTTTTGACGATGTAACTTGTTGATTGTTTGAAGAGGCTTAGCCCGAACAGAATCAGGTTGGTCCAATGAATCGACGACTGTGTAAATTGCCCCAAGCTTTCGATTGTGTTGATGAACGAAGGGCACGGGATCAGCAGTGCCACATAACGATCGAACCGATGAGGGCAATAGCGTTTGCGTGAGAACCGGCCTGCGAAGGGTACGGCCTTTAAGGCCGTACATCTGATCGTCAAGATGGATCGGCTTCAGCCGCCGAGGGCTGCTCAAACCAGCAAAAGAGATGCCCTCAGGGGCTAAAGCCCTTCGTAACTTGGGTGGTGAATGTACGGGCTGAAGCCCGTACCCTTCGAAACAAAATTCTGACGTGGGATGGCTTTTTTACGGCACGGCTTCCGCCGTGCCCTTCGCCAACCTGAACCGCTCAAGAGCCCAACTCTAAATCCGCGCCCTCAAGCCGTTCCCAGACCCAAGAGCCGCATTGAGCATTGCCAGCGCAGCCTTCTCCTGATCGGAAACCGAAGTCCCGCCGAACCCGAGAAACCCACCTTCCTTAGCCGCCTCCGCGGTAGCCTGCGCCACCTTTGCCAGCCACACCTTGATCTCATTCGTCTCCTCCGGCGTAGCCTTCGTGGTGAGCAGCGCCGAGGTACGTTTCAGAATCTCCGCTGCAGCCTCCTGAACCTGAGCAGGTGTGGCCCCAGGCGGCGGCTTGGGAATCGCCATCGTCTGCGTCACATCCTCAGACAGCGATTTCATCAAAGGTGTCTGCGCCGTTCCCACCGATTGCATGATCGTTTTCGCCGCAGCGCTGGACTCCTGCACCAATCCAACCGGCCCACTCGGGCTCGCAGCCACCACCAGCATGCTCGCCATCAAAGGAGAGGAACGCAGAAGGTCCCACTCGTCCACACTAAAGTCCGCTTTGCCGCTCATCGAAGGTCCCTCTCTCTAGTGCCGGTTCAAAAAGCCGCCCAACGCATTCCCCAGCGGATTGCTCTGGTTCCCGTTTTGCTTGCCCTTCCCATTCAACAGTTGCTGGCCCGCACTCGCGCCCACGCCCGCAGCAACCCCGCGCAGATTGGGAGCGAACGTCGGGTTGCTCGTCGTTCCCCCGATGGCCACTGGGATGCCGTTCTTCAACACTGCTCCAGCTAACCCACCGATACCGCCCGCTCCACCTGCCGCACCGCCAGGAATCATCCCCATTAATCCGCCGAGAAGCGCTGCCTTACCACCCGCTGCGCCGGCTGCGGGTGCGGCACCGCCGGCCGCACCGCCCGTCAGACCGGTAAGTTTCAACACCACGTTGTAATTCAGCGCTCCCGCCGGGCTCACGCTGCCCGCGCCGGTAGGCCGTCCCCACACCAGCCACGTCCAACGCAATATTGTCCGTCTGTATGCCGCCGCCCGCTTCGCGGATATTCATGCTGAGCGAACGGATGTTCGTGCCCGAACCGGTAGCGCTGCCGATCTTGCCCCCCGTCAACTGCGAAAGCGTCTGCAGCTTCGAGCCCAGGTCAAACCCAGCCAGCTGCGTGTTGTTTAAACGGACCGGTCCGCTGATCACCGGGTTCGCCGACGACCCCGAAACCGTCAGCGCCGTCGTCAACGTGCCGCCCTTCAGCTGAGAGCCCTGTGGCAGGCGGACGCCAAGTGCTGGCAGGAATGCCACCAGCTCATCAATCGGCACTGCATCCCCGTTCACCTTCAAATTGATCGCCGTTGTCGGTCCGCTTGTCTGGTACGTCCCAGAAGAATTGATAATCGCCCGGCCAACCGTGAACACTGCTTTCTGGATCTCCCCGGTCATCGCCTGCTCGTTCTGCACGATGGCAAACTGGACCGTCACCGGCTTCGCCGAAGGCTGGCCATCTTTCGCCAGCTTGATCCCCGCAATCTGCGTCGAGCCTGTAGCATTCAGCGTTTGCCCGTTGGACTGCACCTGCGCCTGCAGATCGGCTGTCCCGCCAATGCCGGCGTCCGGAGGCAGGATGCCCGACGAACCCAGCTCCACATGTTTCAACGTGACCTGCGCATTGACCGGAGTGGCCGCGTTATTCGCCTGGTTGAACGGCCCCACCTGCCCGTTGGCGCTCATGCTGCCGCCACCAGGTAGTTGGCCGCTCACACTAAACGGCGACTGGGTCTTCGGGGACACGTTCGAGATTTGCGCATTCAACTGTTGGTAAACCGCCTGGCCGCTCTGTCCCGCGGTCTTCAGAGTCACCGTGCCGTTCTTGATCTGTGCGCTATCCACCGACAAGCTGTCGAGCATCGACGTTCCTTCGGGATTCGCCCCCGCCGGCGCCGGAGCCTTCGGTGTGTTGCTCCGTACCACCGTGATGTTCGGATCATTCACCTCCAGCTTGCTCACATGCATCTGCTGCCCGTTCCAACTGGCGTCCAGAACCATGTCGCCCACCAGGCCCGTGACGCCGTCCGAGGCGTCCACAAACCCGGCCGCCAGCGGATCGATATGTTTCAGCTCCAAATTTCCCGAGAACGGCGTCGCGGACGCGTCCTCCTGGTTGATCGGTCCAGCCTTTCCGCTCAGGCTTACCGTGCCCTCGCCAGGCAAATGCGCCGACACCGTGAAGGGAAACGAATTCCGGAACCCAAAATCCTTCACTTCCAGGTTCACCTGGTCATAGACGCGCGATGGCGCGGCCGCCGGAGCGCCCGCGGCGGGCTGAGTCCCCACCGTGAACCGCCCATTCTCCACCGTCACGTGACCCACCGTCAGATCGGGAAAGGCTTGCTTGGTGTCCGCATCCTGGGCAGTCGTAGCCCCCGATTTTCCAATCGTCGAGTAGTTCCACGTGCCATTCGCCGCACGCAGCAGCTGAACTTTGGGCGATACCAGCGAAAATCCGCGGATGCGAATCTGCTTGCTCAGGATGAGAGGAAGAATTTCCACTCCGATTTTGACGCTGTCCGCCTGAATAAACGGCTGCGTACTGAACGCCGGATCATCGGCCACGGTCGCATTGGTCGCGACCAGACCACCCGACCACACAGACAACTCCAGCTTTCCGATACTCACCTTGCGGCCCAACGACTTCGTTAGCGTGGATTCGATCCGGGCGCGGAAACTGTCCGCATTCAAAAACAGCGGCAGGCAAACCGCCACCAAAAGGATGAGCGCCACCACTGCGCCCAAGGCAATCAAAACGAACCGGGGCAACCGTCCCATAGCTAATAACCTCCGGACTTCGTGTCACTTTGGATGCTGCGAAAGAATTTACTGTTGCGCTGCTGGAGTAGACGGGCACATCAGCCGTATTGACTCGAATCATACTCGTGATTGATGGATTCGGTTCTTCTTGAGGCCGGGCCGCTCACAGATTTTCTTGTCCCCAGGCGCCCAACCAGCTTTCGATTCAACGTCGAAAGAGAATCTGCCCCGGCCCGGTATCGAGTCAGTGAACATCCGTCACTGCTCGGAAGTTGCATTTGCGCCCCGTTAATATGAGATTAAAAAGAACAAAAGGTCTCAAGCCAAAGGATTTGAAGCGGTTCCCTATGAAGATAAGGCTCAACCCGCATCTGACCGAACAAGTACTGGCCCTGACCAACGACTACCATTACTCTCCGGAAGAAGTGATCAGCATGGGAATCGCACTGGCTGGCGTCCTCTTGCAGGAGAAAGCGCTGGGGAACCAGGTGGTTGTCGTGGCGCCGAGCGGTCACCACGTAGCGGAATTCAAGGAGCTGGAACCCAGGGCCATCCACGACGTGGCCAAAGAATACATTCAGAGCGTTTGCCCCGGCATGTCACAAGCCCCGGCCACGCTTCTGGTCGCAAAACTCGAGCATGAACGGGATATGGAACGCCGGCAATAGACTTAGCTGGCCAACATCCCTGCATCACAAGCTGAAACCCTTGTCATACTCTGACTTATCCAGCGCGCAGCTTCTGCCCTCCTACAAACTTCTGCTTTCGATATCTTCAAGACTTATCAAAAAATAATTGCATCGTGACCGAAACACGAGTGTTGATTGGCCTCTTGCTAACCCCGTGCTTTGATAAGGGTTGTTAGTAATGGTTGCAGCATTGCTCATGCACTTAGCGAAAAGCCTGCTGTTGTGCGACATCAAACTACCCTGTTGAAATTAACAAATTGTTCTTATCTGTAACCGCAAATGTAAACAAAGCGGTATATGCTCCGGTGTGTCGAGCAAGACGGGCCAAAGGAACCAACTGTGCTTTTTTGGAGGTTTCATGCCGGACACTCTGCTCTCCTCACTGTCGTCTGCCCTTAAATTGTCCACCCGCGAAGAAATCGCCAGGTTTCTGAGTGAATCCGAACCAGCTGTTTCCCGAGGATTGGAGTTTGCGACCTCCGCGATCTTCGAAGGGCTTCATCGTCTGACCGGCCAATCCGACGTGATGCGCCAGGTCATCGACATGGCCGGCAAAGCTCCTGCGGATATCAGCGCAGCCATGGCCTCTGGCCAACTCGGCAACCCCAATTCTCCGCTGCTTCTGGGCGGCAAAAAGTTCCTCTCCTCAGTGCTGGGGCAGGGTCAGGAAGCAGCCCTCAGTACCATGGGCCGCGAGTCTGGTCTGCGGGCGACGTCCGCTGCTACCGTGCTTGCCCTGGCAGCGCAGTCAGTTCTCAGTTTCATTGGAGCGCGCGTGCGCAACGAGGGCATGACAGCCACCTCGTTGGCGACGTTTTTGCACAGCGAAGGTTCTGCCGTGCGCAGCGGAGCCGCTCCGGCCGCAGAGACCGTGACTACCCGGCGAGTCGAAATCGATCCCGTCCTTGCGCAAGCTGTCGAGATCCAGAAAGAGCGCTCGATTTGGCTTTGGCTCCTGCCGTTGTTACTCATTCTTCTGGGGATTCTCCTCTGGTTTATGTTCCGGCCCCACCCCGCGCCAGTGGCCGATGCGCCGGCTCCGCAGCCCACCGCGGCGCCCGCCGTCGCAACCGCACCGGCAACGCCGGACCTGGGCAGCTTTGTGCCCCGCCAACTGGTCGACGGCACCATGCTCAGTATTCCCGAGCACGGTGTCGAAGCTCGGCTCCTCGCGTTCATTCAGGATCCAGCGCAAAAACCTAACAAAACATCGTGGTTTGATTTTGACCGGCTGCTGTTTGCCACCGGTTCCGCAACCCTGGAACCCCAATCCTCCGAGCAGTTGCACAACATCGCCGCCATCTTGAAGGCTTACCCCAACACCCATCTCACCATTGGCGGGTATACCGACAACACCGGCAATGCAGCACAGAACCTGAAGCTTTCCCAAGCCAGGGCTGACAGCGTGACCGCGGAGTTGGTCAATCTCGGTGTGGCCGCCGATCGTCTGGTTGCCAAAGGTTACGGGGAAGAACACCCGGTGGGCGACAACGCAACCGAGGAGGGCCGGGCCCAGAACCGCCGTATTTCCATGTTAGTTACGCAAAAGTGAGCTAGACCGTAAATTACTCCCGCTGAGAGGCAAACTATGGTGGACGCTCGTCATGACGGTAACAATACTGCGTTAGATACAAATGAGTTAGAGTCCCCGGTGGATCACTCCCGCGAAACCGTGATTCCTCTTTTTGAGGAAGCACTTTCCGTTTCCCGGCGGGTGGTCCCTACCAGCCGGGTGCAAGTTTCCCGGGTCACGCATACCCATGAGCACCTCGTGGACGAGTTACTCGAACGCGAGCGCGTCGAGGTAGAACGTGTCGCCATCGACAAGCCCGTCGATCACATGCCGTCGGTGCGTGAAGAAGGAGATTACCTCATCTTCCCGGTGGTGGAAGAAGTGCTGAAGATTGAGCGCGTTCTGGTGTTGAAAGAGGAGGTCCGGATTCGCCGCGTCAAGGGGACAGAGAGGTACCAGGAACGAGTAACCCTTCGCAAGCAGGAAGCAGTCGTGAACCGGCTGCCCATCGACGAAACAACGGCCGAGCAGGCTAACCACCGAGAAGTTTCTGACGCAAAGGAGAACAAATGAATTACGAAAAAATCGTCACCTTATTTGACACCGCCCAACATGCCGAAGCCGCCAAGAGCAACTTGGCGAAAGCCGGCTTTTCCACCGACGAAATGAGTATTGTGAGTGGTTCCGAATTGCCCAAGTCAGGCAATGCGTTGCGTGAGCCTGGTCTCTGGCACCGCCTGTTCGGCGGCGATATTGAGCAGCATGAAGCGGAAGTCTACAGCAAAGCCATCGAGACTGGCGGCGTGGTTCTCACCGTGCGCACCGCGGAAGATGAAATTCCGAAGGCCATGGGCATTCTGAACCAGCACACCCTGGTCGACGTGCAGGATAGAGCAGTCCAACATGGTCTGCTGGAAGAGCACGAAGTAGTACCCGCTGCTCCGGCGGTTGCCGATGCGATTCCCGCCAAGCCCCTTGCCGCTGATGTGAGCAAGGACCAGGTACTGCGCCTCGCCGAAGAGCAGTTAGAAGTAGGTAAGAAGTTAGTCGAGCAGGGAACCACGCGCATTCGCCGCTTTGTCACCGAAAAGCCGGTCGAGGCCTCCGTCACCCTGCACGAAGAGCACGCCGAAGTGGTCCGCCGTGCTGTCACCGACCCCACCTACGTTCAGGACATCGACTGGTCCGACCAGACCGTCGAAGTGATCGAGACGGCGGAGCAGGCGGTCGTCAGCAAGTCCTCCCACATCGCGGAAGAAGTAGTGGTGGGCAAGACCGGTTCCGACCACGTCGAAACCGTCCACGACACCGTACGCCGCCAGCAGGTCGAAGTGGAACGCTTACCTTCCGCCCCGGCCACCCGCAAACCCTAACTTACTTTGCATTCCCAAACCGGGCGGTAACTCCGCCCGGTTTATCTGAATCCCCCTCGACGCGGCCTACATTTCGGGCGTACAGTGTTGACCGCATTTCATTTCATCCTGAGGGGGCTCCATGCTGAAGCCTTTTCTAATTCTGTCCGCCCTGGTGCTCTACGGCGTTTCCGCGCCACCTCTCCAAACGCCGCAGCAACCCGCCGCTGCCCCGGCTACCGCCGACGGCAAAGTTCCTCTGGAAGCTGTCAACCGGGTAAATCCCGTCAAATCAAGCCCCGAATCCCTCTCTCGAGCCAAAAAAGTCTATGGCTACGAGTGTGCGGCCTGCCATGGAGACGATGGCGGCGGGACAGGCGACTTGGCCAAAAGCATGAAATCGAAGATGGCCGACTTCCGCGACCCCACCTCGCTGAAGTCCCTCACCGACGGAGAAATCTTTTACATCATCGAAAAAGGCAAAGGCGAAATGGAAGGCGAGGGCGCGCGTCTCAAGCCCGATGACACCTGGAACCTGGTGAACTACGTCCGTTCCATGGCGAAAGGCCAAATCACCGCGACAACCCAAGGCCCAGCCTGATCCTTACGTACCCAGCAATGCTGAGGGTGCCCCATTCAAGCCTTCTTTTGGCTTGAGTGGGCGACGCGCTTCCCCCAAGGGGTGCCTTTCTCGAGCAGGAAGCTGAGGATTCCGACCGTTTTCCTCCCTGGATGGGTGGAGAGGTCGGGCGAAGCCCCTTGGCGATATTTCCCTTCGCGTCCTACAGAAGCCAGGGAACGACCCCGTCTTCCCAAAACCACCGCTCCCGCGTACACTACCTATCAAGATGCACCCAGACTCGCGCCAATTTAGCTTTACCTACCGCTACTGGTACCCAGTAGCGGCTCTGGTGGCGTGCGCGCATCTTCGAATTTGATCCTCTAAACGAGAGCGCAACTACACCCAGGGCCGCGACCAAAGTCGCGGCCCTTTTCCTTTGCCACCCAAATCCAGGAGACCACGAAGATGCAAACCCTCACCTTAGAGCCCGCCGCAATCAAGCCGCCAGAGCTGTTCAGCACCAGGGCGGAAGGGAAGCGAACCGTAGTGCACGTAGGATCCGTAACCATCGGCGCCGGTCAACCAGTCACCATGGCCGGCCCCTGCTCCGTAGAATCCTACGATCAGCTCCTCGCCACCGCCGAAGCCGTAAAACGCGCGGGAGCCGTGATCCTGCGCGGAGGAGCTTACAAGCCCCGCACCTCGCCCTACGACTTCCAGGGCCTCGGAGTAGAAGCCCTGCAAATCCTCAGCCAGGTTCGCGAAAAAACCGGCCTGCCCGTCGTCTCCGAAATTCTCAGCACCGACGACATCGAGATCGTAGCCGAGCACGTGGACATGCTCCAGGTAGGCGCGCGCAACATGCAGAACTTCGCCCTCCTGCGGCGTCTGGGACAGTTACGAAAACCAATCCTGCTCAAACGCAGCCCGGCAGCAACGGTAAAGGAGTGGCTGCTCGCCGCGGAGTATCTCCTCGCCGGCGGCAACACCCAGGTCGTCTTATGCGAGCGCGGGATCCGTTCCTACGACCCCGATCTGCGCAACACCCTCGACTTGGCGGGCCTGGCGCTAGCCCGGCAACTCAGCCACTTGCCTGTCGTAGCCGACCCCTCCCACGCGACCGGAAGACGCGACCTGATCCCTGCCATGAGCCGTGCCGCCCTGGCGGCAGGCGCCGACGGCCTGATCATCGAAGTACATCCCGATCCCGACCACGCCATCTCCGACGGAAAACAATCATTGGATTTCCCCACCTTCGCCGCCATGATGGAAACCATGAGGATCTGAGCGGAAACAGGTCACAGCCACACGGAACTTTTACTTCTGGTAAACTCGATGAGTCGTCGCGATGGAGATTTCGCTCTCCAAAGCACCACGTCTGGGGGACGTAGCTCAGTTGGTTAGAGCGCTGCCCTGTCACGGCAGAGGTCGCGGGTTCGAGCCCCGTCGTCCCCGCCATGGATTCTAAGGAACTTAGACTCTGTGGCGACCTAAGGTGACAATTCACAACCCGATCGACAATTCACTGCACTGAGCGGCTTCCAGGTCCTGCCGCGCTTAGAAATGCGCCTTGTGCCGCCTGCTTTTCGTCGTGTTCGTCCTGCATGTAGAGGTTCATGGTCGTGCGGACAACGCTATGCCGCAACATGCCCCTGAACCGTCTTCAGATCGGTTCTCCCCTTGTTCACGAGCCAGGTGCTCAAGCTGTGCCGCAGGTTGTGTAGATCGAAGCACTAACCTTCACGAGTACAACGCCGGCGTCTACTGCCGCTGGCCGCAGAGGATCCTCCACGAATATCGAAGCGCTCATTGGCGCTTTTCCCGTTCTTGACCAGCGACGGGAAGACGAAATCCTCGAGTCGAGGAGTCGGGCTGATCGTGCGACTTCCCAGGAGACCCTATAACATCGTCGCCGTGTTGAACCCACCTACAGGTCGTCGGATCCGGCCTCGCAGCACAGGTCGCAAAACTCTGGCCACATCGAGAGTGTGAAGCCAACATCATCCTCGGACAATTCTGCCGGGTCGGGTTCCACTGGTTGATCGCTGGACAAGACTAATGAGAGATCATTCGAACAGGACGCGTGCGTTTGCCTTGAAGGCAGCTGCGCTGTCGTTCCGACTGTAGAACATATGACCGCCCGGATAGATTCTGAGCGATAAGCGCGAAGCAGCCAGAGACGGAGGAATTTGGTCGACAATGAGTTTCGATCCGAAGTAGGGACAGGAGAGATCTGTATAACCATGGGCTATCAAGACTTTCATTTTGGGATCAAGCGCCATTGCACTCCGCAGTGCCGTGACTGATTCAGGATCGATCCCTTGGTCGTACCAACCAGGAAAGACTGCTGGATTGTACGCCCAATACTTCCCGTCGACGTTCCAGCCCATCGTCCTAGTCGTGAAATCCGTCAGAGCAGAGCCCACGGTCGTGAAGGTCGTCACTACAGAATCAGTAGGTACGTTAGAGAGTGCCCAAGGGTCTGGATCAGGTGAGGTGACGTCGATATCGTAGCGGCTCGCAATCAACCCTTGGGATCGAAAACGCTCGCGCAAAAAATAATCCTGATCGATACGTCCGCCACGCTGTGCGATTCCTGACTCAGGTAGCCCCGTAAACTCTGCCAAACGATGGACCATGACAGCAAGCGCAGTTGGGTCGGACCATCCCTTAAGCCAAGAACTTACAAACTCGCCACGGGCGTAGTCTTCGACTTCCTTCATGCGTGCCGGCGACAGAGTGATGCCTTGAGCCTCCAAATTCGCGGCTGCCATCGAAGGCAATCGCAGAAGTGCAGCCATTGGAGACACTCCTCCGTTCTCAGAGCCGGTCGGAGAGAGCAAGTGACCATCAAGATAGGGCGAAATCAAGATCAGACCACTCGGTCCGATGTTGTCTGAGAGCTGGAGTTCATTGGCGATACGAGGTACACGAAAACCGCCGTAGCTCTCACCGATGAGGTATTTCCGTGCGGTCATCCGGTTATGCAGCTTGGTCCAGTCGTAGATGACTCGAGCCAGGTATTTAGCATCCTGATCGATGCCCCAAAAGGCTTTGCGAGTCTCTTCGTCAGGAACAAGCGATTTGCTGAATCCTGTACCTACCGGATCTATAAAAACAAGATCGGAAAATTCCAGCCAAGTGTTTTGATTGTCGACAGGTTTGAGTTCGTCCGACGGAGAGTCGCCCTTGCCCCCAAATTGGACGTGCTTCGGCCCGATAGCGCCAAAATTCAGGAAGCCCGAAGAAGATCCCGGACCACCATTGAAGACGAAAGCCACTGGGCGAGGAGTCTTGCTGAGAACGGTATAGGATGTGACGACAACGCCCGCAGTCCGCTGCCCGGAAGAGTTGACAACCGGCATCGCCTCAATCGTCACGCTGTACGTCAACGTGTGTCCGCTGAGAACCATGCTTTCGCTGATCGAGCGCTCAGCAGGAAACGGCCAATTGGTTTGCGCGGCGTTAGAAGTTCTCTGATCCGGGGAAGCTGGACATGCCGATGCGACAAAGCACGAGGCGGTGGCGGCAAAGATCAACGCCGACCACCATCGCGAGTACGTTACCCTCTTCGTTCGCATCGCGACACTCCGTTATGGGCATGGCCTTTTAATATCTCAATCATGTTTCGGACTGGATATAGAACCCTCTCGACCGGATGATCCACCGTAGCGGGCGGCTCCGGAAATATGACGGATTCCTGCGATTCCGCCCAGTACTTGTTCTGCCACTTACAACAACCCATGTTCACCGACCGAGTTGAGACATTTATCTTCAAGATGATCTAGAACGCTGAACAAAGAGCGTTCGAAGAACGCTATTGCCTATAGTTTCAGTTTATCTTTCCAGCGCCACGCCGGAACCTGTTTCTTGGTGTGGGGATCGAAGACGACGTAGAAAGCCCTATCGGCTCGCTTGATCCGAAATCGAATTGGAGTGTTGAAACTGTGGGCCGCCGGGTTGATATCAATGGTATCGAGAAGTGAATCACCCGCTAGAAGACCGGAGCTTTCAGCGTTTGTCCCAGGATCCACGTGCTCGATCACCGATCCCGCGGTGTGGTATGCGGGAGAGTAACCCAAGGAGAAGAAGCCCGTATCGATTTGTTCACTCTCCAACGAGTTGCCAAAAGCGCCTTGCACAGGTTGGAGCAATTGGCCATCACACATGCCCTCCCACTCACGAGGCCCCTGTTCGCCGAGTTCCGAAGCGAGCAAGTCCAACCAAGTCTTGTCGTCATCTGGCTCACCCTTCTCGATCCTACGATTCATCTCGTTAGCCATTGCGATCACGCTTTTCCCTCTGGCTCTCAGCTCTGCATCCAAGTTGGCGAAGTACATTGCTCCACGGGCATAGGGGATTGTCCAGGTGACATTGCCGCGCCACTTTACGTTGGCCGCTTCTGCCAGAGAGAGTGCTCGATCGGGATTCGTATAGTACAAGGCGGCTTCTGAGTTGACGAGATTGAGATATTCCTTTCGGGTGTACAAGCCCGCTGCGAATGGCACAGTGTTCTTCAGATAGTCGGCGATGCCTTCTGTGTACCAGTCACCAGTTCCACGTGGATCACCATCGAGGGGCTTAGTGAAGACGTGCACGATCTCGTGCGCAACGAGCGAATGTTCCGAAGGGGATCCGGGGTCGATCGTAGGAGGCAGATAGAGAAGCAACGAACCGTTGTTCGCTCGCCCGCTGTCGAGAGGGCCACCATCATAGGAACGTATAAGGACACGGAACGCTGCCGGGGCTTCTGTGGGAAACGCTTTGCGCATCGCGCCATAGGCTCTTTCATACCAGCCGGCGGCGTGTTGAAGTGTCCCCGGCGCGAGCCCCAATGCGTACATGCTAAAGCCAGTAGCGGGCGGCTTTGCTGGGTACATCTGCAGTCGCCCTGCCAAAAACAACGTGTTCTCCAGTTCATTGATGGTCGTTAACACCGAAGAGTTCCCATAGGCGAAGGTTGAGACGGCTTGCTCCCCAGTGGTCATATGCCATACGAGCTCGACTTGTAGATGTCCTTGCAGTTTCGGAAGCAAGAGCACACCGACGAGCGCTCCGGATAAGCCGCCTCCCGCAGCCTGTAGATCGATGTGGGGTCCGCGCTTCGGGGGATGGGGCGACGCCATTGGAATTATGTAACTGACATGAAGAGGACCGTCGACAGTTCGCGAAGACCTCCACACTTGAAAGGTTCTGTCGTCCTGCTGTTCGCGTCCGGGCGTCGCAAAATGGATTTCTCCATGTGCATCATCCGCGTGCAACTGTGTGACCTGATCGCTGGTTCGTTCGAGAGCGGGTTCTAGCGTGTCGAATCTTAATGCGAGCGGACCGCTGCTCAACTCTTCCGATCTGAGAGTGTAAGAAATGACAAGACCTTGGCTCTGCCCACGCAAATCCTTCTTCAGGGTGAGGTCAATCGACATTTGCGCCATCTGCGAGCCGGCTGCTTGCGATGCGCTTGCGGCGGGTAGCGACGCGAAGCAGCAAACGAGTACTAGTACGAAGCTGATGAAACAGACACCAGATATCCTCATAAGCAAGTGTATTTCTATCGCACGTTGTTAAAGCCAATCGTTAGCTCACTCCACCTGTGACAGGCGATTAAGCTCCAGCCGCCCACCTTAGGGAGGCCAGCCAAAGATCGTGCGCACGATGGATCCCAGTGTCGCCGGAAGCGGCGAGACGCGCGGCATCTGCACTGATGCCCACTTCCTCGGTAACCACCTTGCAGCTGCCTTGCGCACGAGTAAGAAGCCAGTTGTGGTACCAGGTTGGCTTTCGGCCGTAGAAGGCAAACCAACCTAATCGAGAAGCTGGCGTGAACTCACCGATCGTACTTTGCGTGTCACCGCCAAGAACGCTCCACTGGAAAGAAAGTCCTGGTGCGAGTTCCGTGTGCCCGGGTGGCATGCGTACGTTCTTGACTGTGATAAGCCAGGACTGCCACTCGTCGGCTTTGATCAGGCGTTTCCAGACGGAACCGCAGTCTGTGTCGATAATAATTTCATTGTGGGCGAAGTACCGAGCGCCGCTGGGATCGAAGCCTTGGGGCCAGTGAATGTCGGGAGAGCGATGTCTGAGATCGTCGGCTGTCGTGCCGGGAATCGATCTGACTGTCGAAGAACCTGAGAGGGAGGCGGAGAGCTCGAAGATTACAACGACAGTGATTACGTTGATTGATTTCATGAAATCCTGAGGTACTTTTGGAGCTGATACGTCGGAGCTATTTAACTGCTCGTTTCACTGAACAGGCGCCTCATTCGGCATCGAGAGTTCTTGAAATAGCCCATCCACACTGCTTCGAACAATATCGTTAATTCCCGTTGGATTGACATAAGGGAAGCGGGCGTTGATACGTTCCACCGCAGCTTGCTTGGCCGCCTCAGTGAAGCCGGAGCGGGCGATCTCCTCGGCTGCGATCTTTCGACAAGTTCTGAGATAGATGCGTTCGTCTTCGTAGAGTGTCGTTGGAGGACCAGAGACACCGTGACCGGGATGCACTGTTCGAGCGTCAGGGAACGTTGTTTCTAGGCGATCCAGAACACCAAGCCAAGATGCGGAGGCCGCTTCTAGGATCGGTCCGTGAAGGCGATTGATTACCGCGTCACCTACGAATAAATCCTGTGTCGAAGGCAGGTAATAGGCCGTTGTACTGTGCGCCTCGCCGCGTCCCAACTCTCGGGCGACGATGGTCAGACCATCGATCTGCAGCGTCGTGTTGCCATCGAAGGTCTCACCAGGTGGTACGAACACTTGCGGAGTTATTGTGGGGGCGTCCCGCTGCGTCGCCGCGCTCGCACCATAGGTGTCATTGCGGATCGTGTCGGCGGTTGCTCGCGAGGCATACACGACAACTCCCGGAAACGCCTGGCGGAAAAGACCAATGCCGGCGTAATGATCTGGGTGAGGATGCGTGATCAGAATGGCACGCACCGGTTTCCCGACGGCCCGAACGGCAGCTACAGCCTCTGCAGCGTGAACAAGGTCGCGCTGAACGTCAATGACGACAATGCCTCCGCCTGGCGTTGCTACCCAATAGGTGTTAACAGTTCCCGTACCCGCGTAAGTCCAAACATCGACGATTCCTGGCGACACTGAGCCATGCTTCGACTGCAAACCTTGGGCCGGCGACGACGCCGTTGACTCTTGCTGCGTGAGCACGGGTCCTGGTTTAATCGCATTCACGGGAGGCGATGCTGTTTGCTGAGCAGACAAAATGGCAGGCATATCAAGACCTATGACAAAACAAAAGAGAATGGCCACTCTGAGGGGGATCTCTGAGATCGCAATTTGTTTCATGTCTCTCCTACTCCAGTGCCGTTTGCGGAGTCATCCAAGAGCGCAAGCGCGCCGGTCAGCGTTACTTGATAGTTGGATTTGACGAATAGGTCATCCCGGCTATTCTCCAACCGTCACTTCCTTTGACCAGAACCCATGTTTCACTTCCTCGATTGGTTTCTTTCCCGTCCGCCAAGAACACGAAGTCGAAATAAACGGAAGCAATTGTACCGTCGCTGTTCTGCTGAAGATGAGTATGGGTCGGATTGAAGCTGACCTTGGCTGCTGATACTTGCTTTGCGAAATCTGCATAGCTTCCGACTCGCACTTTTAACGCTGCCGGATTCTTGGCCTTCTGAAGCGCGAACGCTTCATCCGAAAGCACATTGAGCCACATGCCACCCTGTGCGAGAAACAAGCTTGCGAGTCTCGTGCCATCGTGAGCGACGACCGCGTCGTGGTAGGCGTCGATTACGTGCTGCACGTCAGCGGTGTCCACTGTGACGTGTGAAGTGGCACTCTGGACGCCGTCGTTCGCGGAAGGGCTTTGAGCCCAGCCTACAGTGCTAAGCAAACCTGCGAGAGCAAAGATGCTGCTAAGGATGAGACTCTTCATGAACCACTCCCTGTACATACAATCCGTGTAACGCATGGTCGTGATAAGGCTGTTTCGTTCAAGTGAAAGTGACACTTCGAGTGTCCTCACTTCCCGGCGACGAGATGAGGGACAGCAACCTCTTCTCCCCTAATCCGCCTCTTACCTTGTGTGATCCGTGGCGATGGTCAAGGCTTAGTGCTCGCGTCCATCTGGGACGCCTCTGCCAGGGCTTGCGTGTCAATGTACTCCCGAATCTTTGTCAATTTTCCATTCCGAACGGTGATATCGAAGACCCAATCGTCTTTGAACGGCTTATTCGTGGCTTTAATTTTTCCCGTAGCGACGCCGACCACCAGAACCCGGTCTCCCTGCGCCACGAATTCGGGAGGCTTTGGGTATGTCATTTCTATCTCTTCGGAAGCCTTCTTAAGCACACCCGCCAATCCTGCGTGCCCGCGGTGCGTACCGGCCAGCGGCCAGCCCTCGCCTGGAACGATCCACTCAATATCTTCGGCAACCAACGCAAGCACACGTTGCTTATCGGCGCTGCCTATTGCTGCAAAGAAATCTTGCACAACCTGAATATTCTTTTCGGTGCTCATAGAAATCTCTCCTTTTCCTTATATCAAGTGGGGTCCGGTGTATTCGGACGTTTCGTAACCATTGCACTCGCGCCAAATCACAGGGGTAGACAATCGATTACTGCTGCTTCTTGAATAGATCCTGGAAGATGAGCAGACCCCAAGTTTTACCGCGCGCGTGCACCAGCGCGCCACCCTCGCTGAACCTTCCGAGCTTGACGGGTGCGAACCCGAGTTGTTTGGCCAAATCCGCCACCGGAGGAATCGCGTCCTCCTCGTCGCTCGACAGAAAGACGACCCGATGCCCGCCCTCGACCACAGGGTCTGTAGCCAGGGTGGCCGCAATCAAGTGATTAAATCCTTTCACCACCTTGGCGGCGGGAAACGACTTCGCGACGAAGGCAGAGGACGGGAGGCCGTCCAACTCCTCAGGTGGGAGTGGAGCCGAGTTCATCGCGTCGATAATGGTCTTGCCTTTCCAACTCGGCAGGGCCTTCGCAATCTCGCGATGTTCCCCGAACGGGACCGCCAAAAAAATTGTGTCTGCTTCTAGTGCATCCTGCAGCGACTTTGCGACAACCGTGGGTCCAATCTGCCGGGCCTGCGGCGCTAACTCCTCGGGCGATCGCCGGCTCGCGACAGTCACGTTGATGTTCTTACGAGCGAAGGCGTGGGCCAGGGCCTGCCCTATCCGTCCGAATCCTACGATTGCATAACTCATAGTGTTTCTCCGATCAGTGTTTGGATTGATTGCCAGCCTTCGACGGCAGCGGACAACAACTTCGGTTCTGCGGCGACCCTCCGTTGTGAGGGCCGCCGGAAGGTCAGCCACTAGCCGAGGTCTGGCGACGTTAGATCGCCGTCATTCCGCCGTCGACAAACAACTCCTGCCCGTTGACGAAGCTCGAATCGTTCGAAGCAAGAAACAGCGCGACCGTCGCGACTTCCTCAGGTTGCCCCATCGATCCCCGCGGGATCAGAGATTCGAAATACTGCCTCGCCTCCGGAGTAAGGACCGATTCCTGCATGGTCGTGGCAATAGCGCCGGGAACGAGCAGGTTCACGCGGATCTTTCTCTCCTTAAGTTCGTTGAGCCAAGTACGTGCGAAGGAGCGCAGTGCCAGCTTGCTCGCCGCATATACGCTGAAACCAGGGAAACCTTTCGCCGCAGCGTTGGACCCGGTCATGAAAATCGATCCACCATCATTGAACAGCGGCAGTGCCTTCTGCACCGTGAAGAGCGTGCCTCGCACGTTCAGGTCGAAAGTCTTATCGAAGTGCTCTTCAGTGATCTGTCCTAGCGGAACGGGCTCGCCTACGCCGGCGCTCGCGAACAGGACATCGATCTTGCCCTTTTCCTTCTTCACGATGTCGAACAAGCGATCAAGGTCGTCTAGATTGGCCGCGTCACCGATGACGCCGGTTACATTCCGGCCGATTACCTTCACGGCCTTATCGAGCGTCTCCTGCTTTCGGCCCGTGATGAAAACGTAGGCACCCTCTTCGACGAATAGTTTCGCGCTAGCTAGCGCCATGCCGTCCGATCCACCGGTGATGACTGCAACCTTACCTTTAAGCTTTTCCATGAGTGCTCCTTTGATTGATGCCTAGCGTTCAGTACACTTGAATAGAGTGCTTCACCGGTGGACGAGAACTGCTCGGGAGTCCAATAGTTTTGTCCATTCGTCCAAAAATGATCTGAAATGGGCTTTACTGCGTCTCTATGAGGGAAGCGGGATATGCGACTCCCACATAGTCACGTAGTGGCGTAGTTGTGCGCCTCCACTGGCTGATGCTGCACTTGCCTAACAAGCAAAGCTGCACTGTTTCGTACAGTTCTCAGAGAACACTAGGTTTTCACGACAGATGGAGTCTAACTTGGACCCGATAATAGACATATTCAGAACGATGCACGTAACCGCTGTTGATCTGCACAGGCTCGAAGCCACAGCCCGTGGGGATAAGACAGGAACAGCAAGCCGAAGAAATTGTCACGGCCGCCCACAAAACATCAGGCGCGAACCGAAGGGTATATCGACGAACTCGGATCAATCAAAAAGGCAGCTGACGAGAAGCGCATTACTCGTCCCGCTCCACCCCGTCGATGCGAGAGATTAGTTTGATGCCGCACTCTTCGTGTTCTGTTCTCAAGCAACCGTCTTCTTGGATGATTCCGTTCCCAATACACGTTTTCTGTTTTCGACACCCCAAGTGCAAAGCGGAATGAGTGACTGGCCGAGTGCTCTACCAAATGGCGTAATCGAATAGTCGACCTTTGGTGGAAGCTCTTTGTAGTCCTTCCTGACAATCAGGCCGCTCTCCTGCATTTGCCGCAAATCTTGTATCAACATCTTTTCGCTGATCCCCGGCAAAAGCCGTCGAAGTTGGCCGAACCTCCGAGTTCCGTGCCACACATGGTAGAGGATAAGCATCTTCCACTTTCCTCCGATCAGCGCCAAAACCACATCCAACCCACACTCAGCCATCAATCGCTCCTTGCCCGGATCTCTAACACTTACCTCAAAGTAGGTACTGGTACATAGTAAAGCGGAAGGCTAGAGTAATCGCAGGCGGTTGCCGAGAAAAGCTAACGGGAAATGCTGGCTTCGCAGAAAGGTCGGAATATGGGAAAGCTTGCAGGAAAAGTAGCGGTCGTTACGGGTGGCAATGGCGGTCTTGGTTTGGCGACAGCAAAATTGTTTGTCGCCGAGGGAGCATACGTTTACATCACGGGACGGCGACAGGAAGTATTAGATAAGGCGGTTGACGAGATTGGCAGCAATGTGACCGCAGTACAAGGTGACGTTTCCAAACTTGCTGATCTGGATCGCCTCTACGCTGCGGTGAAAGCCGGCCACGGGCGTATTGACGTGCTCGTCGCAAATGCCGGACTGGGGAGTTTGGAACCCTTGGGACACATCCAGGAGGAGTCCTACGATCTAACGTTTGACGTCAATGTGAAAGGAACAATTTTCACTGTTCAGAAGGCGCTTCCGCTTATGCAGTCAGGTGGCTCGATTGTCGTAACGAGTTCGGCGACAGGGATAACAGGAACGCCGGCTTTCAGTGTGTACAGCGCGAGTAAAGCAGCTATCCGCAATCTCGCTCGCAGTTGGGCAATGGATTTGAAAGGCACTGGTATCCGTGTAAATGTCCTGTCGCCTGGCGCTACTGACACACCCGCCCTCCGGCAGATTGGAGCACTTGCCGGCGGCAAAGATGCGCTGTATGCCAGCTTCGTCAGCCAGATTCCCCTCGGCCGCGTGAACGATCCCGAAGATGTCGCAGCGGTAAGTCTTTTCCTCGCCTCTGAAGATAGCCGCTCTATGACCGCAACTGAGGTCTTCGCAGACGGTGGTGCGGCCCAGGTCTAGGCGTCTGATGATTGTCGAATAAGCATGGGTCGCTCGGTCAGGTATGAGCGCGGCCACCTCGCTGGGAGTACGAAGAAAGCTTATACTCGGTCGAATCCACCCTTTCTGAAATGAATGCTTTACAATGATCTCTAGATGGCGAGGAATGTCGAATTCGATGAAGAAGGCGCGATCCGAACCGCGATGGAGGTGTTTTGGAAAAAGGGCTATAAGGGCGCTTCGCTTCGTGATCTGACTGATGCCATGAAGATTAATCCCAGCAGCCTGTACAACACCATCGGAGACAAGCACGAACTGTTCCTCCGCTGCGTGCAGCGTTACACGGACGACCGCAAGGAATACATCGCGAAACACGCTTCCAGCTCGCGGTCACCGTTGAAAACTATCAAGATCTTTATTGACGACGCGGTGGCGAATATAACGACCAATCCGCACAGTTGCATGGCCATCAAGGCTGCATTTGAAGTGGCGACCGATGACATCCGCGTCCAGGCCATCCTGAAATGTGACAGCGAGATCATGTATCGCTTCCTATGCTCGCTCCTGACCGATGCCATCAGAAAGGGTGAGATCAGCGCGGACGAAGACCCGGAACTGCTGACCGACTACCTCCTATGCAGCTACATCGGCTGGCACGAGTCGTTCATCGTCAACCGAGACCCCTCAAAAATTCAGAGGATGGCTCGCTTCCTTTTGAAACAGCTCACACGCTGATTCGCCCACTTCCGAAGCGTCTGCTTCTGAACAACAGGGCACGCGGTTTCGCACGCCTTATTCTGAAACGAGTGATTTACAAAGGAGAAACAAGAATGCTCGATTCGTTGCGACAAGATCTATCTCTCGAAGGAAAAACAGCTCTGATTACTGGAGGCACCAAAGGAATCGGTAAGGCGACTGCCGACCGTCTGGCACAGGCTGGGGCGAAGGTCGTAATAACGGCCCGAACCCCCACAGAAGGCGATCAAAAGCATCTCTTGATCGTGGCGGATATGGCAACCCCGGCGGGTACTGCAGCCGTGGTGAAGGAAGTAACGGAGAAATTCGGCGGAGTTGATATTCTCGTTGACAACGTGGGTGGATTGACCGCACCCGGAGGAGGCTTCGGTACCCTCACGGACGAGCACTGGGAAAATGAGTTGAGGATGAACCTGCTGACAACGGTCCGTCTTGATCGCGCGTTGCTTCCGGGAATGATCGAGAAGAAGAGCGGCGTCATCATCCATATATCAAGCGTCGCGGGCAAGATGCCGCTTTGGGAAATCAACATGGCGTATGCGGCGTCAAAGGCTGCGTTGAACTCCTACAGCAAGGCACTCGCGAATGAAGTGGCTAGCAAGGGTGTGCGAGTGCTCACGGTGTCCCCGGGAGGCGTAGCGACCGAACCAATGATTCGGTTAATGGACCACTTCGGCGCATCTTCCGGCGCAACCCCAAATGAGGTCTATAAGAACCTTACTGACCGGTTCGGCGGTGTACCGATGAGCCGGATGGCGGAGCCCGAAGAAGTGGCTTCGCTCGTTGGCTTCCTTGTCTCTCCAGCGGCGGCATACTTGACGAGCGCGAACTACATGATCGATGGCGGAGCCATCTCGGTCATCTAGCGACGTGCCACTGAGCCTAGGAGCCGGGTTGCGCCACGAGGCCAACTCGGCCTTCCGACAGGCATGTGTCACAAAAAAAGCGTAACTAGCGCCGTCATGCTCCTGGTGGCCGGCGACGAAGCGCACAAGATACTTAACGGATGACTTCAGGCCAATGCACCCATCGAGTCTGGATCGGTCCTGCTAAACGCGCTTCCCGGAAGTAGGCGGATCGCTGACGATAGGCCGACTTGATCGTTACTTATCCGCACTCAATGACCGCTTCGGCGACGACTCGCGCATCAAGAAAGCGACTCGAGCACAACCAGAAATAGTTGACTGACCGGACGCTTACCTATATTTTTTAGAGATGCCACGGCCACGAAGCGATAAGAAACGGAATGCACTTCTGGAGGCAGCGACTCGCATCATCGTCACACAGGGACTGAGCGCTCCGACTGCTGGAATTGCCAAAGAAGCAGGGATTCCGAATGGCTCGTTGTTTACCTACTTCGCAACTAAAACGGAACTCCTCAACCAGCTGTATCTGGAACTAAAGAGCGAGATGGCTGCAACGGCCCTGAAAGGGCTACCAGCCAGGGCGGAACTCCGGGAGCAAATGTTTCACACCTGGCGAAACTGGACAAACTGGGCAGTTACCTTTCCTGAAAAACGGCAAGTGCTCGCCCAGCTCTCTGTCTCGGGCGAGATCACAGCGGAAAGCCGCGCAGCCGGACACAAGATGATGGCAGACCTTGCTGAACTTGCCGATCAGAGTCGCGCAGGTGGCGCTATGCGCAACGCACCGCTCGGATTTGTTCTCTCGATTTTGAATTCAGTGGCAGAGGCCACGATGGACTACATGACGCAAGATGCTCCGAATGCGAAGAAGCACTGCAAAGAGGGCTTCGACGCTGTGTGGCGCATGGTTGCATGATAGCTAGGAAGTTTAATGACTGACCAGACACGTACCAAGGAGCGTAACATGCCGAACACAAAGTCAACAGTCCGCATAGCAGAAAACAAGGCGTACATCATCACCGGCCCGACCTCTGGGATTGGCCGCCGTACCGCACTCGACGTTGCCAGACACGGCACGGTAGTGCTCGTTGGCCGGGATGTCGGAAAGCTAGATACGTTGCAGCAGGAGATACAGCGGAAAGGCGGGAAGGCCGTTTCAGTCGTGTGCGACTTGTCAGATATCGCAAGCGTTCAGCGTGCGGCTGCCGAGATCGTCCGTCTGAACCTTGCCGTTGCAGGTCTCGTCAACAACGCAGGCATCATGCAGTTGCGCCCCACGAAGAATGCTTCCGGGTGGGATATGTCGTACGCGACGAACCACCTCGGCCCCTTCGTTTTGACCGAAGCGCTCATGCCGCACCTCCGCGATGGTGCTAACGTCGTCTTCGTCGTCTCCGCGGTAGAAGACCCTGAACGCAAGCCGGCAGTGTCTGCAGGGTTCCGAGGCGCTCGCTATATTTCCGCAGAAGCCAGTGCGCGAGGCCAATGGGCGCCCGGTGGCTCGGCGAAGCCGGGGTTCGACGCTTACGCGACTTCCAAGCAAGCCATCCTTGCTGCGGCATTTGCGTTTGCCCGTGAGAACCCACGATTGCACATCAACGCTATTGAACCGGGCTTCAACCCAAGTACCGGTCTCGGAGCAGCCGACGCACACGCAATCGTGCGTTTGATACAGAGGTTTGTAGTGCCACTCATCGTGCCACTCCTCATGCCCTTCATCAAAATCCTGAGCACGTCAAAACGTGCAGCGCGCGAAATTACCAAGGTTCTGAGCGATACGTCCCGACACACCGGTGTTTACTACGACGAGGGCGGCCATCCGATGCAAGGATCCGTGCTCATACGCGATGAGAACTTTCAGGATCGGGTCGTAGCAGAGACGCGCGCTTTCCTTGCCGAACACACAGAATGAGCAACCTTGCGCGGCGATCCCCCTTCCTTCGAAGCTGCGCGACGGAGCGGGCGAATAACGAGTTGTCGGCAACGAACCGAGGGGCAGCCCCAATTCCTATCTAACGGATGACTTCAGGCCAATGCACCTATCGAGTCTGGATCGGTCCTGCTAAACGCCGTTCTCGTCAGCTGTGATCTCGACAAATGCAAAATCGTCAATGCGCTCACCGAGGAGATCAGTAACAGGTCGGCATGCGTCTACTTACGCGATCGTTCTCCGCTCTTGAATCTCAGCCTGTGAGCGCTATAACCCATCAGCGATGAGCTTTTCATCAGGCAGAACAGTCCGATACTCCGCGGCAAGGACCCTATTGGGAAGGTTATCGTGTGCGGTAGTTCGCTACGCCTTTCTCCGTGCAAAGGATCAGACCAACGGGAGGATCTTTGCTCGGCTTTACCCAGCGATGTGTGATGCCGCGCTGAGGCATGTTCAAAGCGTTAGCCCGCCTCGCGAACGAGGCTCTGATCGGCCGCGAAGGTCCCGGCTCAAGTATCCTGAGAAACACCATGATTACTTCCAGAGATCTGGAGAAGGTTCCACTGTTTGCCGGCATTAACGAAAAGGAACTACGCCGCCTTGCGAGCCGCGCCGCCGACATCTCGGTCGAGCCCGGCGAGTGGCTCATGCGGGAAGGCGAGGAGCCACGCTTCTTTGTCATTCTTGAAGGAGAGCTCGAAGCTATCAAGGAAATCGGCGGTCAGCGCCAGGTGGCCGGGCGGCATCACGCCGGGGAGTTTGGTGGTGAAACGTCGATTTTCGTGGGTTCAGCCGAGCTTGCCTCCGCTCGCGCCGTCACTAAGTGCCGCATTGCACGTTTCGAACGCCAACAACTGCAGGAGCTCGTCCGCGATAATCCATCTGCCGGCGAGATCGTTTTCCGAACCATAAGCTCACGCCTCGCACTGGCTCAGAAGCTCGTGTGCGAGACGCCTTCCTCGCGTGTGCGCATCGCCGGATCGAAGTACGACGACAACTCCCGGGTCGTCCAAGCTTTCCTGTCTGCCAATCGCATCCAGTACGACTGGTTTCCGAGCGACACAGATCCGGCGCCGAGGCTCACCGTCTCAGTTGATGGAACGCCGCTCGAAAGTCCCACCGTTCGACGTGTAGCCGAAGCTATTGGCCTTCAGACTGTTCAGAAGCACCAACACTACGACCTCGTCATCGTCGGTGCCGGCCCTGCGGGTATATCTGCCGCTGTCTATAGTGCTTCGGAAGGACTCAAAGTCCTGCTCGTAGAGCGGTTCGCCGCGGGAGGCCAGGCGGTCACCTCTTCACGAATCGAAAACTATCCCGGATTCCCATCCGGTATCTCTGGAGATGAGCTTACCGAGCGCGCCCTGAAGCAGGCACAGCACTTTGGAGCTGAGACTCTGTTCGTTCGCGAGGTGGAGCGAGTTGAATCGTTCAACGACGACCACTACGTCATCCTCGATGGCGGTGACCGCCTCGGCGCACGCGCTCTTCTACTCACCACAGGCGTTGCCTGGCGTCGTCTTCAGTTTGAAGGTCACGATAGACTTCTGGGCCGCGGCCTCATCTATGGGGCGTCTGGCTTTGACGGCATATCGGTGATAGGTAAGCGTGTTTTCATCGTCGGGGGCGCCAACTCCGCAGGACAGGCCGCCGTTTTCTATGCTGGCTACGCTGCCGAAGTGATTATGCTCGTCCGAGGAGCGGGGCTCAAGCAGAGCATGTCGCAATACCTCATCGAGCAGATCCAGGATAAAGCCAACATTCGGGTCGAGTCCTATACGCAAGTCATCAGGGTCCATGGTGAAGACCATCTGGAACAGATCACGACCGTATCTCGGCCGCCAGACCATCCTGAATCGAGCTGCACTCGGGAAGCGAAAGCGCTCTTCATCATGATTGGAGCCGAGGCCAAGACTCAATGGCTTCCCGCATCCCTCGAACGCGACGCGAACGGCTATATCTCTACTGGTCGCGATATGCAGACGTGGTCCCAAGATCGCGAGCCGTTCGCGCTTGAGACCAGTATTCCCGGGATCTTCTGCGCTGGCGATGTCCGCCACGGCTCCGGCAAACGCATTGCCAGCGGCGTCGGCGAGGGCAGTATGGCAGTTGCCTACATCCATGAATTTCTCGCGCTCAACAAGAGGTACCGGTAACTCGCACATGGCGGTCTCGATTGGCGGCGCCTGTGCTCAGGAAGACGCGAAGGAATGTTGCGGCGGTAATGTTTACCCACCAATCCTTGCTGCACCCAATGCATCCGAAGTGTCCCGAGCTGTTTGCATCGTGTCAAGGCCGATTTGTCACGATGGTGCTCGCGATAATGCGAGACAGGCGGTCTGCCAGCGGCGCGAATGAGGGTTGGTCGACCGCCCAGCCAAGCGCCGCCATCAGGGCAAAGAGATCATCCCCATTCATATCGGCACGCGCCGTTCCTTCGGCCTGAGCACGGAGCAGAAGTCGTGCGCTTGCTGAGTGCACCGCAGCGCATGAAGCATAAAGAGGAGACTCCGGGTTCGTGTGGGCAGCCGCCATCAGGGTGACAACGCCCTTATAGCTCTGGACGAACGCCACCCAATCGCGAAACCACGACAAGAGCGCTTCGCCCGGTGAATTCGCCCCTTCAAGTTCACCCGCCTTCTGCGTCAGTGTGTCCAAGTTATTGCAAAGCAATGCCTCATACAGCGCTTCTCGTGTCGGGAAGTGACGAAGCAGCGTGGCCGATCCCACGCCTGCGCGGCGGGCAATGTCCCGCATCGATGCATTGACACCGTTCTCGGTGATGACCTCACGTGCGACTGCAAGTAGGTGGTTGTAATTCTTTCTAGCGTCAGCTCGCATAGGTCTCCCTTGACAAGTGGATCAGTGATCCAGATAATACGAATCAGTGATTCGGTTGTGCAACCAATATCCGGATCACTGATTCATATAATACGGCGCACAGAGAGTGCGAGCACGACTGAACCGAATGAAAAGAATCTAGCGAAGGAGTAATCATGGGAAAGCTTGAAGGTAAGGTTGCGGTAATCACAGGCGGAAGCAGCGGGATTGGCTTGGCCACCGCCAAGCGCTTCGTCGAAGAAGGTGCCCACGTAGTCATCACTGGGCGGCGCGAGAAAGAACTGAAGGAAGCAGTCACCCACATTGGGAAGAACGTCACAACGGTCACAGGGGACGTTTCACGCCTGGAAGATCTGGACCGCCTCTATGCCGTTGTGGAAGAGAAGCATGGTCACATCGACATCATCTTTGCAAACGCGGGCGCAGGGACAATCGCACCGCTCGCGATGGCTTCAGAGCAGCAGTATGACCAGACCTTCGACGTGAACACGAAGGGAATGTTCTTTACGGTGCAGAAGGCGCTCCCCCTCTTCAAAGACGGCGGCTCGATTATCCTCAACTCTTCCGTCTCAAACGTGAAGGGCCTCGCGGGCTTTACCGCCTACGCCGCGAGCAAGGCGGCTGTGCGAAACTTCGCGCGCGGTTGGACGATGGAGTTGAAGGACCGCAACATCCGCGTGAATTGCTTGAGCCCGGGAGCCATCGAAACTCCGGCCCTAGCGACGACGACGGGTCTCACCGCTGAACAGGCTGACCAAGCAGTCGCTCAGTTCACCTCGCAGATTCCGATGGGTCGCAGGGGCAAGCCCGAGGAAATCGCCGCCGCAGTCGTATTTCTCGCGTCCGACGAAAGCTCCTACATCACCGGCGCGGATCTCCCCGTCGATGGGGGCTGGGCGCAGGTCTAATCGGCGCGGTTCCGGGGCTGGCACTCCAACTTCGCCAGTCCTGGGATCACGCTACACAAGCCTTTCGTTCTAACACCAGATTGGAGAACATCATGGGCTATGCAATTGTAGGATTCGGAAAGATAGGCCAGGCTCTCGCCCACGCCTTCGCCCGTAAAAACATTGAAGTCACCGTCGCGAGCCGCCGGAAACCCGAGGAGTTAGCGCCGCAGGCCCGGGAGATTGGGCCCACGGTCGTCGCCAAGTCGCTGCAGGATGCACTTCAGGCCGACACGATCATCCTGGCGGTACCGTTCGGGCAACATCGCGAGATTGCGAAAGCCCTGCCAAGTTGGAAAGGCAAGACGATCATCGATGCGATGAACTCGTTTCCAACCCCACCTGAGGAACTGGACGGTCTTACTTCCTCCGCCTTCGTGGCGAAGTCATTTACCGGCGCCCAGTTGGTGAAGGCCTTCAATCACCTGGGTGCGGCCAAACTGGCTACCGACCCCGTCGCAGAGGGCGGGCATCGCGTCGTCTTTCTTTCAAGCGACGACGAAGACGCATTCGTTCCTGTGGCGAATCTGGCAAAACAACTCGGGTTCGCTCCCGTCAAGTTGGGAAAGCTCAACGAGGGTGGCGCGTTGGTGAGCGCACGCGGCCCGGTCTGGGGTCCGCTTATCTTCCAGGATCTGTTCAAGAAGCAGCAGTGATCAATTGGTCACGCGAGCTATTTCCAAGACATTCGAGCAGATCGAATTTGATGTAGGAAACGAGGAGATTTCGATGAGTATCGAGAAGAATGTGCAGACTGTGAAAGATTTTCTTGCGGCCCTCGGCCGCCGCGATAAAGAAGGTTTGTTGGCGTTAGCTGACGAACATATCGAGTGGATTATTCCCGGCGAGAACTGGCCGCTAGCCGGCACGCACCGCGGACACGCGGGTTTGGAGGAGCTACTCCAGAAAGCGAACGAGACGATGGAAACGTCCTTCCCAAAGCCCCCCGAGTTCATCGCGCAGGGAGACCGGGTTCTGGTGGTCGGCTTTGCAACTGGGAAAATAAAAGCTACGAATAAGAAGTGGGAGGATCAATGGATCTTCGACATTACCGTTCAAAGCGGCAAATTGACGAACGTCCGGGAATATGTCGATACGCAAGCACTGGCGCGGGCCTCCGAGATGGCATCGCCCCCCAAGCTCTAACGCCTCGCGCTGCTTCTTGTCGGCGGATGGAAGGCAGTTCGTACCGTCTCGCAGAACACCACAGCTTTCAAGAGTAGGAGTCTAAGTTGGACCCAATAACAGACATGGATTCACCGATCGGGAGATCGCCACCCTCAGCAGATTGCTACTTCGTGCCGTAAGAAATTTCGATCCAGAGATCGCGGACGAAATCGTTCGCCAGCGTCAAAGAGGCAGATTAATTCGCTTCCTTTCCCTCTTCTCGTATTTCACGCGATTCGCGTCGACTATCGGCTGGTTCTCCTCAGCCCACTGCACAAGAGGCGCCACTGCTTTAGCAAGCGAACGTCCAAGCGCGGTATTTGTATACTCGACCTTTGGCGGAATTGTCGGATAAGCTTTGCGTTCGATTAGGCCATCCCGATGAAGACTGTTGAGGCTCTGACTCAAGACGCGAGGCGAAATGCCCTCTATCGCAAACTTCAGCTCACCAAAGCGATGCGTTCCTCCGAGCAGGGTATGGATGATGAGACAGCTCCACTGATCGCCAACTCGATTCAGAACTGCGCGTGCAGGACAGGAGATTGGGGCTCGCATTGTTCCTCCTTCGATCTCTACGAGACCTTGGTTACTTTCAGGATAGCTTATTACTTCCAAATCCGTACTTGCTGCGATCCCGATATCAGCATAGCCTCGATTTGGAGGTAAAACATGAGTCTTACAGACAAGCAGCTTCTCGTGACGGGTGCCAGCGGAAATCTAGGAAAGGGCGTCGTGGCGGAGCTTCGGCGACTGGGAGCAAAGAAAGTGATTGCGGCCACGCGTACTCCGGGAAAACATCAGGAACTTGCTTCTTCCGGGGTGGAGGAACGGGAAGCCGATTTTGATCGGCCCGAGACCCTGCACACAGCATTCCAGGGGGTCGAGCGCTTACTCCTGATCAGTACCGACTCACTGCACGCGCCCGACGTGCGGATTAAGCAGCACCGCGCTGCTATTCAGGCCGCTGTGAGTGCTAGTGTGGAGCACGTGGTCTATACGTCGTTGCCCAATGCTCGTCCTACTGAGGGACCCTCGATCCCGGACGATCATTTCTGGACAGAGGTTGCGCTGTTCGAGAGCGGGCTCGACTGGACGATCCTGCGGAACAATCTATATGCGGAAGTCATCCTGAGGTTTGCCCAGTTCGCTCTCAAGACTGGAAAACTGGTGTCCGCAACACAGTCTCAAGGCCGCTCCTACGTGACTCGCGAAGACTGTGCAAGAACGGCTGCGGCGGCGCTGCTCAACGCCACAGGTAACTCCATCTTCGATGTGACGGGCCCTGCTTCGGTTACACATGACGAGGTCGCGAGTATCCTGTCGCGCCTCTCCGGAAAGTCCATCCAACACGTCAATGTCACGCCGGAAGAGGTTGAAAGAGGCCTCGTGGCGGCTGGCATTCCTCAATTCGCTGCGAGGAGTGTGCGGGAGTTAGACGAGGAAACATCGCGGGGCTATCAGGCGATCGTTACGCCTACGGTGGCGCACTTCACGGGAAGAACTCCCATATCGGTCGAGGGCTTTCTCCAGACGACTATGCCCGCATTGATCGCCTAGCCTGGCCGGAGACACGCAGACATCGACAAACACATCACGACCACGGATGAAGTCAGAGTTCTCCAGAACGCTCTCCGCAGTTGATGCAAATAAAGGATCTGTGGACCCGAGCCGAGCCACGCCCGGGTGTGCTCTAAACTCTATTTGTCTCCGCTCGTTCCCTGAGAGAACGAAGCCATTCATTCATTGTGTGACGCCAGACGTCTGTTGCGCGTGGGCCATCTCCAGATCTTCCGTCGTTTCGGAATGACCGTGGCCTTCAAAGCGACGTTTGAGGTATTCACCAGGATTAGCCCCAACAACTCGCTTGAACGCCTTACTGAACGCAGCGTCGGACTCGTAACCGACCGACCGAGCAACATCTATGAGCTTTTTGTCACGCTTTTCGAGTAATTGCATCGCCTTCTGCATTCGCCACTGGGTTACGTATTCGAGCGGTGTTTGTCCGAGTAGCTCTTTGAAACGGGCTGCGAATGCGGAGCGAGACATGCCCGTCGCCTCGGCCAGGGATTCGACCGTCCAAGGCGTGTCTACTTTGCCGTGAATGGCACTCAGGGCAGTGCCCATTTGCGGATCGAATACAGCACGAAGCCATCCTTTGCTGCGTTCCGGTCCCGAAGCGATATGCGCGCGGAGTACATGAATAAACAGAATCTCGGCTAGCCGACTCGCGACGACTCCCGATCCCGGGGCCTGTTCCGCCATTTCTGACGCCAAAGCCTGCATCGTGATGTGAAGAGCAAGCGTGCGCGCCTGATCGGCCTTCATCAGAATGAAGCTCGGCAACAGCTGCGTGACTGGTCTCAAGCTGGTGCGATCGAAACTGAAGGCCCCACACACGATGGTGGTGGGTGCGCCACCACCACCATGATGAATGACATTGTTGTTCGCTGTGGCACCGACCTCGCGGAAGCTCAAGCTCGGAGATGTTCGCGGGCTGTCGCGCAAAACAATCGAAGAGTCCCGGGCCAGCAAAAAGCAATCGCCACCGGTGAGGGGAATCGGTTCTCGCGTCCCTTCCACAGTCAGCCAGCAGTTACCGCGTGACAGCATAGCGAAATGCACCAAATCCGTGGGATACATCTTTTTGTCGGCAGGCGAGACATTTTCGTCGGTTTGCTGTTCCTGTTTTATTCCCCACGGGGCTGTGGCTTCGAGCCTGTGCAGACCGACAGCGGTTACGTGCATCGTTCTGAAAATATCTGTTATCGGATCCAAGTCAGACTCCTACTCTTGAAAGCTGTGGTGTTCTGCGAGGACAGTACGAAACTGCGTCCGTCGCTACAGGTCCTGCACTCATTTACCTTCGAGCCGCGCGTTCCAGCTCAGACATAAAGATGCAACAGAACTCGGTTGGGCCCTGTTTTTGGACGAATAGACAAAACTATTGGACTCCTGAGCAGTTCTCGTCTCACGCCAAAGCACTCTATTCAAATGTACCAAGTGCAACACACATCCGATGGGAGATCGACCCGCGTCCTGACCCATTGACCCTGATACTGCACTCCATCATTGCTACCCGGCATCTGCGTCGAACGGATAAAGATCGCCTCATTGATGACGTCAAATACTTCCTACTCTTTGGATTCCGTGCAAAGTCAAAAGGAGAGTTTATATGCCATCACAATCCCCTGCAGCACCGAGAACCACCCTGGAATTAGCAAAGATATTTTTTGAGGCGAAGTCGCGACATGACATTGACACCACAATGTCTACGTTTACGGAAACGGCCAACTACATCTTTCCTCTACCTGCTTCGGGAGAGCAAAAAGACTGGTTCCGGTACGAAGGCAAAAAGGCGATCACGGAGTATCAGGCAAAGACGTTAAAAGCCTTCTCGCAGATCCGCATGTTTGATCAGCAATTTTATGAGTCCCGTGACGGCGAGACGGTGTTCGTTGAGTCCAAGGGCGACTACATCGCGGAAGAGGGAAACAAGCACTACACGAATATCTACGTATTCAAGTTCGTTGGCCGTAACGGGCTGTTGGAAGAGGTTTTGGAATACGCCAATCCAGTGACTTATGCCAAATTGGTCGGCCTTCCTATCGGTTAGGTCTGAGGATAGTCGGATACCCAGTCGTTCAGAAAGGATCAAGTCTTGGCGTGAGTCCGCGTCCTGACCCGGATCGAAGTTGTGAACCGCGACGCGTTTCATGCGCCATATATCGAGGCCGTGGCTAACGCACGCTCAACCCCTGAAGGAGTAGTCCATATGAAGATTGTTTCGATTGTTTCTCGCTGTTTGCTTGGCCTGTTGTTTACGGTCTTTGGTCTGAACGGATTTCTAAATTTCATTCATCAGCCGCCACCCCCAAATCCGTTAGCGAGTCAGTTCTTTGTGGCCATAGGTGCATCACACTTCGCTGCATTCTTCTTCGCTGTGCAGGTGCTTGGCGGACTGCTATTGCTCTCCGGCTTCTTCGTGCCACTCGCTCTGACACTGCTCGCGGCGGAACTCTACAACATCCTTGCCTTCCACCTGGCACTGGAGTCAGGTTCCGGTATTGCTCCGGGACTGCTGGCCTGTGTGCTTTGGGTGCTTGTCTTTCTACAGTACCGCGAGAGCTTTAGCGGCATTTTTAACGCGAAGCCTGCGCCTCAGCCATAACCTTCGGTCCCGATCTCTAGGATCGATAATCCCCGCGCTCGCATTGAAGCACGCTAGCAAGAAAGCTTGAGTTTCCTTTTGAGGCGTAAATGTACGGACGTAGCTATGACGAACTTTGCGGCCTTGCAACGAATGCCGCAGCGACAATTCAGGGCAAGTGGAGGATTCCCATCCTCTGCGCGTTGCAAGGTGGCCCGGTGAGGCTGGGCCAGCTGGTTCGCCTGATACCCACCGCTTCCAAGAAGTTGCTCGCCGAAAATCTTCGTCAATTGGAACGTGATGGAGTCATAGTTCGAACCGACCTGAGCGACATCCTGCTGCGTGTGGAATATGACTACGCTGTAGGGTTTCGCCTGGAGATGACATCTGTGTTGGCAAGCCTCGCTAATGTAGGCGATCTGCGCAGGAAGAAGGCGGATTGAACGAATGGCCAACAGCCGAAGGATCTTCAGACTTACGTATACCAACTGCTCAGTGCGGCACGTCTGCTTGCCGTGCCTCTGATTTCTATAACTTACGAGTTCACGTTTTGCTGTCACGGCAGAGGTCGCGGGTTCGAGCCCCGTGTCCCCGCCATGGATTCTAAGGAACTTAGACTCTGTGGCGACCTAAGGTGACAATTCACAACCCGATCGACAATTCACTGCACTGAGCGGCTTCCAGGTCCTGCCGCGCTTAGAAATGCGCCTTGTGCCGCCTGCTTTTCGTCGTGTTCGTCCTGCATGTAGAGGTTCATGGTCGTGCGGACAACGCTATGCCGCAACATGCCCCTGGACCGTCTTCAGATCGGTTTTCCCCTTGAACCGTAACCGTATTTGACCCTCTTCGGCTTTTGACGGCACGACCCATGGCTCGCAAACCCGGGGCCAGTTGCCTTGGTTTCACTAACTACAACCCCTCTCACCAGAATTCCGCGGCAATCACGTGGGGGTGTCCGGCTCGTCCTCCGATGACCTCGGTCTCCACCACGGCTTCCATATTCATGTTCCGCCAATTGCGAGGCGCATTGCGCGCAAGTTCCGTCATGTAAGGGGCCGAGCTTACAAATTTGCTGGCACTTTCTGTGCCACCGGAACCTAGCCCTGCGATCACCATCACCTCGCCGTCCGTCATCGTTGCATGAAAGCGCGCGATGATGGCATAGTCATGGGTCATTGCGCTGATCGGTTGGTGAAAGTCGACTGTCCAGGGCGATCCCGTCTGATTCTTGCGGTCCACAATCTGCAGAATCTCCGCGCTATCGCCATCCTCTCCTTCTCCCGCTGATCTCAGCCAGAACCGGAGCGGCTGCAAAACGCGAAGGCTCCATGGGTTATTGAATCCTCCCACCATGATCGTGGGGCCCTTGCGGAGATCCGATAAAAAAGTAGAGCTGACGGCAGTGATCTGATAGAGGTGATGGTGCGCATCGAGTACGTTGGTGAGATGAGCCATCGCAATAGCGTCCGCAAGCTCCAGCTCGCTGGCGGGGCTGTGCTCGTATACGCTGCCTGTTGGTGACTTTTCCAGCTGTGCAACGGAAGGCTGACCCACGACCACCAGAACCGGAGCGGGAGAATTCAGGAGCGGATACCACATCTGGCTTCGTTGATCCCTGGCTTGCCAGAAATATCCGAAGAGCACCAGTGCCCCGGCTAACAGGGCAACCGAGATGAAAACCAGGGTCGAGATTCGCCAGGAAATCCTTTTCCTCGGACCGTCAAACAGTTTCCTCGCATCCTCGGACACAGGGAGTGCTTCTTCTCGAACCACGTCCGGGGACGCCTTGACGACTGCGGCGCTGCGGGGTATCGGGTAGAACTCCGGCACATAGGACCCGAGCCGAAGATCGATGTGGATCTCCGCTGCAGTACCATCCTCGTGGTAGAACTGCGCAATCCGCTTCCGAATTTCTCCCGCAGTCACGCGCACAATCGGATCTGCATTGGCGTCGTAGTCCGGCGGACGGTGGAAGACAGCCATCCCCAGGACCCGCTCTTTTAAGGAGTCCGCGTTGCCCGCCAGCGTCTCACGAACGATGTACTCCAACAGTGCAGGGTAGCGCTTGCTGTTGCAAAAATGGCGGCTGCTGAGCAGTCGCTCCATCTCCCGCAAGACTGCGGCGCGCTCCTCTTCCGTGCTCGGCATCCAGGGTATTTCCGCGCGTACAGTAGCGTGCATTCCGAACTCTCTCCAGCTGCGTACGACATAGTAGAACCGCTGTGATCGTACTGTCACTGTCTGAATTCGGACGTATCATACCCCCGCCGGAATTCCAGTAAACGTCTTCCCGAAAGCTGTAGCCGGCTTCGGCCGAACCCCTGCAGCCTCTCAGCCGCCTGGGGCTAATCCCTTTCCAGCCAACAACATGCATCAGAATTGCTGTTTCGACAAAGTCCTGGTGAGGCCGCCGCCAACCACAAATTCGACGCGCGCTCGATTTTCGGCGTTATTAACGGTATGGTACTTGCCGCTCCTTCTGCGGGGGAATAAGGTGCTCCCGAATTCGCAGTAGGTCCTGGCTTGGCTTGGGCCATCTGCGAGTTTCGGTCAAGCATGCGGAAGAAAGCCCGTGGCATTCGAACTTGGGCCAGACCTACAGGCGGGTCCAAACAGCATAAAGCCTGCTGCTTTTTGAACGACGTTTACGGAGGTCATGATGAATCGTTTTGAGACGGGATCACCCACCCTGGTGATGCGCGCTGGATCCCTGCCGCGATCCTTCGGCGTATTGGTATCGATCTTGGCACTGAGCCTTACCACCTTCGCTCAGGTCGAACGCGGAAGCATTACCGGCACAGTTACGGACTCAAAGGCTGCAGCCATTCCGGATGCGACCGTGCGCGTGGTGGAAGAAAGCACCAACCAGACCGTCACCATGCAAACCGATAGCGCCGGCGAGTATAAGGCCGGCAACCTTACCCCCGGTTCCTATACCGTTGAGGTCGAGAAGGCTGGCTTTACCTCCCAGGTCAACAAAGGCTTCATCATTCAGGTTTTTCAAACCGCAAGGCTCGACGTCGCCCTGAACGTCGGAACGGTCAGTGAGTCCGTTCAGGTGACCAGCGCCCTCCCTCTGCTGCAAAGCGAAAATGCTTCTGTGGGCCAGGTGATTTCCACTCGAGCCATCAATGAATTGCCCTTGAACGGCAGGAATATGGCGCAACTGGCTATCATCGCGCCTGGCGTCACCGGCCTCAACTACGCACAAACTGGCACCATCGCTTCCGGGGTCCGGCCGGACGAACTTCGTCCCGGCGGCACCACCATTGTGGCCAACGGTGCCCGCGATAACGCCAACAAAGTCTTGCTCGATGGCATTGACAACACTGAATTGATCGCCGGAACCTTTATCGTTCGTCCCAGTGTCGAGGGTATGCAGGAGTTCGCCGTGCTCACCAGCAACGTCGGGGCACAATTTGATCGGGGAATGGGCGCTATCGTCGTTACCAGCACGCGTGCCGGGTCGAATGAGTGGCACGGCTCGGCGTATGAATTTCTACGCAACTCCTACGTCGACTCAAAGAACTTCTTTGTCCGGCCGGGGGCGCCCAATCCGCCGTACCGGCTCAACGATTTTGGCGGCAGACTGGGCGGACCGATTCTGCACAACAAAACCTTCTTCTTTGTGAACTATGAAGGCTATTTCGAACGCGCCGCATCCACGTTGATCACCAGTGTGCCCACGGTCGCCGAACGCCAGGGAAACTTTTCCGGGGTTACCAAAATCTATGATCCTTTAACCACCGCCGCGTCCGGGTCAACCTACACCCGCACCCAGTTCGCTAACAATACGATTCCTGCGTCGCGATTCGATCCCATCGCCTATCAGTTGGTGAACGCCTATCCTGCTCCGCAGACAACCGCTGTCTTCTAATAACTACACCTCGTACCCGCTCAAGTTAAGCGACGACAATCGCGGAGACGTCCGCATCGATCACCAGATCACCGCGAGCCAGAGCGTCTTCGGCCGGTACTCGATCGACGACACGCAGATCGACGTTCCCAATACCTACAACGGCGTCATCGGTGGCAACGAGAACTCATTCTCCGGCCACCAGGCGGATCGCGGCCAGCAAGGTGTGCTCGCTTACAACAAGGTGATTACCCCCAGCATTGTCGGGGAATACCGTTTTGGCTTCGATCGATACACCAGTTTTCTCATTGCCCCCGTCTTGACCTTTCCTGTCTTTTCGCAGATTCCTGGTGGGGGTCCGAATCCGGGCTATCAACCGGTTGCTGCCGCGGCCCGGGGCAACTCCGCTCCGATTATTAGTCCGTCCGGCTTTGGAGGGTTGGGGAATTCCCGCGGCGAGCCACAGATCCGCCGTGAGCACACTATAGAAAACGTCGGCAACGTGAATTGGCTGAAGGGAAAACACAGCTTCAAGTTTGGTGTCGATGTCATCAATCACATGATCAGCGAGTCCGACACGCCCCCATCGCAAAGCGCTTTTGGCCGCTTCAATTTCGATGGCAATTTCACCAACAACCCGGCCTCGCCTACCGGCACCGGCAATGCCATCGCTTCCATGCTCCTGGGCTATCCCACCCAAACCGCGAAGGACTACTTCATTCCCGGCACCGCCCACGTGCTTTCCACCGAATTCAACTACTATGCCCTTGACGATTGGCGCATCAGCCGCAAGCTGACCCTCAACCTGGGTCTGCACTACGAAATCGACACGCCGTATCATGAAGCCCACAACTTCTGGGTCAACTTCAACCAGGCAACTTCGGCCGTCGAAATCGCGGGTCAGAATGGAGTGCCAAAGGCCGCCGGGTGGAACACCGACTACGGCTCCGTCGGGCCTCGCGTTGGATTTGCCTACAGCTTTGACGAGAAGACTGTGATCCGTGCCGGCTATGGTGTCTTTTTCGATCCACAAACCCAGGCCGGGACAACCATCCGCCAGCAAAGACAGTGGCCGTTCGACCTGATCTACATCATTACTCCGGGCAGCCTCTTTCCCCAGAACACGGTCTCACAGGGTTTCGTGTCGATCGGGGACATTCCGCCCAGCGTACTGAACAACCCCTACGGCACACTCAAAGGCATTGCACCCAATTTCAAGAACGCATCTGCCCAGCAATACAACCTGAGTGTGCAACGGCAGTTGACCGGGCGTTCGACCTTAACCGTCAGCTACGTCGGTTCCGATGGCCGCCATCTGTCCTGGACAAATCCCATCGACCAGCCCTCTCCCGGGCCAGGCAATATTCAGGCACGACGGCCCTACAACAAGTTGTATCCCAACGTGACCGCGATCTCCTTCCTGGAATCGGTGGGCACGTCTAACTACAACTCACTCCAGGCGAGCTTTCAACAGCGGCTTACCGATGGCTTTTTTCTCACCGCCAACTACGTCTGGTCGCATGCTTTTGACAACGCTTCCTTCGATGGAGGGGCGGACGGTCCGGTACCTCAGGATCCCACCAACCGAAATGCCGATTGGGCCAGCTCAGATAGCGACATCCACAACCGCGTAACTCTCTATGGAACCTACGAGCTCCCATTCGGACCTGGGAAGGCTTACCTCAGCGGCAACTCCTTCTTGAATCGCTTTCTCCTCGGAGGATGGCAGGTGAACGGAATTTTTACGGGCCAATCCGGTTTGCCCTTCACCGTCACCACCAGCGGCACAGCGACCAATACCGGCGCATCCGCCAGCCGCGCGAATGTGGTTCCCGGCGCGGCTAAATACCCGGCAAACAAGAGCGTGAGTCAGTGGTTCAATCCGGCCGCCTTCTCCGTCCCTACAGCCTACAATTGGGGCAATGCCGGAAGGAATATCCTGCGTGGCCCCGATGAAGTCAATGTGGATTCTTCCGCGGAAAAAAAGTTCCCCATCACCGAACGAACCAACCTGCTCTTTCGCTTCGAAATGTTTAACATGTTCAATCATCCCCAGTTCCAGATCCCCGCCGCCGTCATCGCCCAGGGGGGTGTAGGATCGATCACCAGCACGTCGAATACAGCACGGCAACTGCAAGGAATGCTCAGGTTGACGTTCTGAGAAGAACGCCAGCCTGAAAGTTTCAACTGATAGCCACGAGGCCACTCCATGAGTCGAGTTCTGGCACGAAGGAAATCCCTGCTGCTTTTTGATCCTCCTGCAGCCGCCGATAACATTGTCACTGGGCCGGATCCGGTATCTGGGATACGCGCCTTTCAGATGGGCATGTCGCGCTCCGCATTCGCAGCGCGGCTTAGTACGCTGCCGGATGACGTTCTCACGCGCAGGTAATAGCGTTATCACGCCGAGGGAATCGTCGATGGCTCACTCACGCCGCACCTGGATGAAGACCGCCGCCATGGGTCTGGGCGGCCTGCTCGCGAGCGAGCGCAACCTCGCCGCGCAGCCGGTGAACCACTCCTGCGCTTTGGCCGACCCGCGCGAGGAGATCAAGATCACCGGACTCGAGATCATCCCGGTCAACTCGCTGCGCAGCATCTTCGTCAAGATGCACACCGATGCCGGCATCACCGGCATCGGCGAGGGCACTGTGGAAGGACGATCCCAACCGTGGTCGCCGCCATCAAGGAGCTCGAGCCCTACCTCATCGGCAAGGACGCGCGCCGGCCGGCACATCACTGGCAGGCGATCTATCGCCACGCGTTCTATCGCGGCGACATCGTCCTCACCTCCGCGCTGGGCGCGGTCGATATCGCCATGTGGGACATCAAGGGCAAGGCGCTGGGGGTGCCGATCTATGACCTTCTGGGCGGCCCCACGCGCGACCGCATCAAGTGCTATGGCCAGGCCGAGAGCGTGGAAGAAACCAGAACCCACGTGCTCGCCGAGGGCTACCGGTCGATGAAGACCAGCGTCTCGTCCACGCGCGGCCGGCTGTCGCGCTCGTCCGAGAGCCCGTACTACATCGACGGCTTTGTCGAAAAGGTAAAGGCGATCCGCGAGCTCATCGGGCCCGACTTCGACCTGGGCATCGAGATGCACGGCGAGCATGAGCCGCCCGCCGCGATGGAGATCATCAAGGCGCTCGAGCCCTTCCGCCCCTGGTTCTATGAGGAGCCGATCCAGTTCCAGAACCTGCCTCTGATGGCGGAGATGGCGAAGAAAACCACGTTCCCCTTCGCCACGGGCGAGCGCATGGTGACCAAGTGGCAGTTCCGCGACCTGCTGACGGCGGGCGCGGCGCAACTGCTGCAGCCCGACATCACCCACGTCGGCGGCATCACCGAGCTGAAGGCGGTCGCCGCACTGGCCGAGGCCTTCTACGCCGATATGCTGCCGCACTCGAAGGAAGGCGTGGTGGGCTTCGCCGCCTCCATGCACGTGGCGGCGTCGATCCCGAATTTCCTCGCGCATGAGGTGCCCGTCGCTGCAGGCAGTGAAGGGCGGGCCGCCCAATGTGCAGCGCAGCCCCATGGGCAAGAGCTACATTAAGAAGCCGTTCGTGATGACCGAGGGCAACATCATCCTCAAGGGCAATCTCGACGGGCCGGGGCTCGGCATCGAGCTGGACGAGAATCTCATCGACAACGAGCGCGGCATTCCGGAATGGAAGTTCCCGGAGATGTGGGATGCGGTCGACGGCTCCGTACGCGATCATTGAGACTTTGATAACCCCTGAATGAATGGCTTTCTATGCGCTCCCCTTTAACGCCTGATAACGCAGGAAAAGAAAATCTGTTGCACTTTTTGCGCTGATAAGCTTCCACCAGGGAGCCGTCGCCGGGGAAAACTGAACGTTGGCTACGAGACCTGGTCTGGGGTGCACTGCATCTCTCCCCGCAATCTGAGGCGCCACTGTCAGGAAGAGTTCATCCATGAACCCACCTGCGAGAAATTCACCAAAGAGCGTCGGGCCCGCTTCGTGTAGCAGCAGCTCCACTCCGGCGTCCTGCCTGAGCGACGTAAGGATCGCAGAAGGAGTTATACGCTCCTCTGCGGTCGAAAGCGCTTTAACCTCGACGGATGCGAGCGCGTCTGATCCACGCTGCGACAGCATCCGTTTGCCTTGTTCTGTAGTCAGTATGAGCACCCTTGTGCGCGGCGTATGGAACACGGCGCTGGTGAGGTCCAGTCCGCCGGTTCCCGTGACAATCACTACGAGGGGATACTCCACTTTTCTTAGCACCTCGGTTCGATACTTTTGGTATAAGTCTTTCGCTGCCGGAAAGACAGATTCCGGGAGCCAGGAAGCATGCGGACCAGAGGCTTGAAGTGTCCCCGAACCCACGACAACCGCGTCCGCTGAGGCCCGCAACAGACCCATAATGAACCGGTCTTCCTGGTTCGAGTGACTGATCTGAGCTCCTTCCGACTGGCCCGGCAATTGGAAGCTCACGACACCATCGAGTGTCGACACGAAGTTTGCGATGCAATAGGGACGTCCTTCCGGAGCGGGCGGAAAGGAAAGATCCCCGTCGTATTGAGCGCGAAGACCCTCTGGGAGGGCCGATCGCGAAGGCTCACCGGGCTCAGTTGCGAACAGCGTGCGAATGGGCTTCATAGCAAAAGGCTACTTCAATCCGGACCTTTCTCACTGTTACCATCTGCGCTGCTGATTACGACTTCTGAGCAGGCTGATCCAGGTACTTGATAAGGATGACTTCGTTTCCCGTCTCGTTGTAGATGAGCTCGTCAACGGTGCCGGCGGCGAGGAGCATGCCGTAGCCTCCGGCGCGCATGCCTTGCTGCTCGCGCTGGAGATTGTGGGCTGTGAGGTCGCCGGGCGGGTTCGCATAGGCTGCGTGGGTGATCGCTTCCTTGCGGAATCCTGCTCCTGGATCGCGTACCCGGAAAGTCATGGTGCGCGCAGTCCGGATGGCGTTCACTTCGACCACCTGATCGGGATTGAACTTAGCGCCGTGCTCCATCGCGTTCATCAGGATCTCGCGGAGCGCGACCATGATCTCCTGACGCGCGGTCTCGGGCAGCTGCGCGGCAAACTCTCTGGCAAAGGACAGGAGGCGGTCCGCGGTGGCCAAACGGCAGTTAACGCGAACGGCGATCCAGCCCGGACGCGCGGAGAGGACTTCAATGTCTTCGTTTGACTCGTTGCCCGTAGCCGCGTTGAGCGCAACGCAGAAGATCGTGTGGGACTCGAACGGAGGCGTAAAACATCCGAAGACGCGCGCACGAAGCGCCGCAATCACTTCGTCCGGTGTGCTGTAGGGCGCCAGCACGATGCACTTCAAATGAGGACGAATGAGCCTCATCTCCTGGATGAGGGCGAGGGCCTCTTCGATGACCCCTTCCGCGCTGGTGATGATGACGCTGAACATCCGGCAGCGCACGCGGTGGAGTGCATCGATGTGACCGGCGGCATATTCGATCGGTAAACCAGCGGCGGTGAGCAGTTCACCGATTTCGTGGCTGATCGGGGTTTGACTGTCGATGATGAGGACTCGGCTCATAGCAATCTTCCAGCGGCCAGGGTCGATTTTAGATCACCGGGCGAATTCGCTTGTTCAGAGTATTCAACTTTTCGCTCGAACCAAGAAGCCTTTCCCCCTTGGGATGGGTGGGCCGAAAAAGACGGGGCGAAACCCCATCAAAGGTCTGTCCTTTCTCTATACCTTCAACAAACCCCCGGGTGCCCCACATCTCGCTCGTTTTTCGCGAGATGTGGGATACCACGGCACTCGACGGGCAACTCTCTCGCTCGAAGCATTACCTACTCTACTCCCGACGTCGACAAGGCAAGCCTGTCCCCACGTCCGTCAGTCCGCAGCAATCTCTGTAGGTTGTGGTGCGGGGATCGGTCTGCCCCACCACCGCCGCGAGATCAGATAGCCGACGGGCCCGCCGGCAGCGACCAGCAATCCGAACAGCAACGCCGGCATATGCGCTACCTGTTCGGACCGGGATGCATAAGCGGCATACACGAGCAGCGCCACTGGAACGACGCTCACCACCCACACGCCAACCATGCCCCCGGGAATACGGAAGGGCCGCACCATCTCCGGTTGCTTGATGCGCAGCGCGATGAGCGCTGCAAACTCGAGCACCAGGCTGGCGCCATACAAGATCAGATCGATGGAGATGAGCCGCTCGTAGGTGAATCCGAGCGCCAGTGCCCAGCCGAGGCCGCACAGCACGATGGCTACCCAGGGGCTGCGCCGGCGATTGCGCCGCGCCAGTGCGGAAGGCATCATGCGGTCCTCCGCCATCACCACCGGCAGCTGGGTGTAGGAGAGGGTGAGGGCATTGAACATGCCCACGCCGTTGATGATGCCGCCGATGACAATCGCGATCGCCAGCCATGGTCCGGCAAGCAGGCGCGCCGCATCGGTCCACGAGCCTGTTGTGAACTGATCTACGGGGATGCCGGCTGCAGCGATGGCACTGAGCGGAAGAATGTAGGACAGCGCGACGATTCCGCAAGTCGCCAGCATCGCCAACGGATAATTGCGTCGCGGATTGTCCACTTCCTGCGCAACCGTCGAGGCGTTGTCCCAGCCCATGTAGTTCCACATCGCGACCAGCAGGGCCGTGGTGATGTTGCCGTAGTGATTGGCGCCGTGCGGCGCGGCCGACTGGGCATAGGAAACATGCTGAAGCAGGTGATGCCACCCAACCCAGTAGCCGCAGCCCACCAGCACGACGAAAGGAGCGAGCAGGGCAACGAACAGTACGATTGAGCCCCGGCCGACTGTGCGGGCTCCCCCCAGGTTCCACACGCAGCACAGGATCACAAAGGTCACCGCCCACAGAGTTGCGCGGCTGCCGGCGGTCCATGCAGGAAACAGCCGCCCGAGATAGAGCACGGACAGCGTGGGATAGATGGCCATGTCGAAGATGCTGGCAGCCAACGAGAGCCACGCCTCCTGGTAACCCCAGAAAGGGCCGAAGGCTTGCCGCACCCAGACATAAAAGCCGCCCCCTACGGGCATGGCGCTGGCCAGCTCGCCGATCATGAGGGTCGTGGGCAGACTCCACACGAACGGAACGATGGCCAGGATTAGCAGCGCGCCCAGGTACCCCGCGCCGCCGAGCGTGTCCTCGATGCCATAGGGCCCACCGGAGACCATAAAGAAGGTCGCGGCAATCAGAGAGAAAAGGCGCAGCCGTCCGACTTTGTGCGGCGGGTCCGGCGGATTTGAGTCGGCCATCTCAGCAATATACTGCACAAGTCGAAACGCACTCCCCTAACGTTCTGCTACGGGGATTACTCCGGTCTGTCTACGAAACTCATAGCTGCGAACGATCATCATTTCAAAAAACTATCGCTTCCTTGCGCGGGCGATGGGGTGTTGTCATGGAGAGCTGGCTAGGGGCGACCCTCGCTTTCCTGCGGGGTCCGTCAGAAATGCGGCTTAGGGTTTGAGCTTCGGTCATGCATCTCGTCCAGTCTCCTTCTCGGGTTCGCGAAATGCTTAAATGTGCGCACTATGCGCACTAGGTTTCCTCCCAGAAGGATTCTTCGAGGCCGGTGTTGTCTTCTTCCGCCGGTTCAGGGTCTTCGTATTCGGTGGCGGACCAGAGTGTGGTGAAGGGACCGCGGCCGGGAATGTAGCGAAAGGTGGCTAGCCGAGAGAGCGGAGTTTTTCGAGGGCCTGGTCGATGGAGGCTACTGCCGAGGTGGCCGTGGAAGAGATCGCGGATCTGTTTTCGGGTGAGGCCGTGGTCTGCCGCCTGAAGAGCCTCGAGGATGCGATCGGCGACGGAGTCTGCGACAGAGGAACCGAAGAGGGAGGCCGCCGAGTGGGAACAGTATTCCCATAGGGCGAGGGCGGCCTGAAGGTGGGATAACTGGATGATGGGGCTACGGTCGAGAGCGGCGTAGAGGGCGCTCAGGCGGAGTACCTGAGCTTCGGCACGACCGGTGGCGGCGGCGCGGAGTCCGGAACTGGCCTGACTCAAGATGGGGTAGTGGTCGTTCCAAAGTTCTGCGGCGGCCGGGTCGCGGGTAAAGCGGAGTTCGCCCTGGCCTTGTACCCACTCGACGGCCAGGCGGAGACGGCGGGCGATGGTGGATAGTATTTCGGCGTTGACGTTGCCGCCATCTGGGAGGCACTGGCTGCGCTGCACGCAGGCCCACAGGCAGCGATTGGCGAAGCCGTTGTGGGCTTCAGTGCGGCGAAGGGACTCGGCGAGCTCGCGCTGGGTGATGTGACCGATGAGGCTGAGATGTGCTCCGCCGGCGGCGCCATCCCAAGCGCTGCGCAGCAAGGGGGAGAGCGGGGAGCGGCTGCGGCCCATGGTGTGGAGCACGGCGGAAAGTTCCTCGGCGAGTGCGAGCAGACGCGCGTCGCCTGCCTGGTGGCCCATGACGGCCATGAGTCCGCGGGCGGTGAGACGGGCGGTGGTCACACGATTCTGCGCCCAGGCGGGATCGACTTCGGCGAAGAGCCGGGCGATGTCGTTCCAACTGGTTCCCTTGCGGGCCTTGCTGGATTCCCCGACGAGGACGACGAAGAGGTTGAGGGCGTGGCGGGCGGAGCCGACCATGCAGTGAGGGCCGGGGCCGATCACGTTGCCAAAGGCGGCGAGCAACTGCAGGAGCAGGGCCTCGGGCTGGGCCTCGGTGTGGGGAGCCAGGGTGCGCACGGCTTCTCCGGCAAGGCCATAGAGCGCGTACTCGTCGAATATGGAGCGTAGCGTGTGCTGGGGTTGATTTGGCCGGAGGCGTGGTTCCGGGGTGGGCCGCGCAGCGGTTGGCGGCTGGGCGAGCAGGTCTTCTGTTCGCCGTTCTATTTCTGCAAGAGCCGGGAGGGCGGGCGAGGTTATGCCTGTGTCCAGGGTTTCTATCATGATTGGCCACACTTACGGTTGCTCATTCCGGAGGTAAGTTGCCATCGGGAAGGAGCGGTTCCAAGGCGGAATGGAGCCGCCATGGGTGCTTTGCATCCATGCATCGTGACTTCGGCCGGCGGTGCGCTTCAGGAGAGGTTAATCTCTGAGCGCACGGTACCGATCGGGTCTGGCTGCACGACAGCGCTGTGCGCTTGAAGATTTTCTTCAAGCGCGAGCGGGGGTGCTGTGTAGATACGGATTCGTGGGGGAAAGTGTTAAAGCTGGCGAAAAAGATGGACGGGGCCATGGGGCGCTACGCAGCTTGCGGGCATTCCCCCGGGCATGGGGGCTTTCGGGATTCACGACCAAGGCTCGAAGGATGCCAAAGTGCGGTGTCTGTTTCCCGGCGCTCTTCGTAGCGGTAAACACATTCGGGGATGCTGTACGAGATGCCGACTTTACGTCCTTGTGGAAGCCAGTTCCAGGGTGGGCTAGATCCGATCCGTACCCCGGACACGCCTGGTGGTATTGCGCCCCGTAACGGCGGGTATTACCATAAGGTCTATGCAGACGATCTCGCTGAAGATCTCCGACGAGCTTCTGGCCGAGCTGGAGCGTGCGGCCAAAGCGAAGCGGGTCACAAAGTCCGAAATCGTGCGCGAAAGCCTGGAAACAGCTCTGCGCCCGCGCGCCCGCAGCCGCACAGCTTCGAGTTTCGACCTGGCAGCGGATCTCGCCGGCTCGATCAAAGGACTGCCGCGTGATCTTGCGCACAACCCGAGGTACATGGATGGTTTCGGCGAGTGACGGAGCGAGTCGGACTGCTGGATACCGGACCGCTGGTCAGCTTTCTGGCAGCCGATGTCGAGTATCATGCATGGACGGTCAGTCAATGGAAAGAACTACGACCTCCGCTGCTAACGTGTGAGCCGGTCCTGACCGAGGCGGCATTTCTGTTGCGCCGCGAGGGGCGCGATACAGATTCTCTCTTTACTTTGCTGGAGAGAGGAGTGATTCGGATCGCGATCGCCGTCGAACGGGAGCAGGCGGACCTGCGAGCGCTGATGCGCCGATACCGAAACCGGCCTATGTCCTTGGCCGACGCTTGCCTTGTTAGGCTTTCCGAGATTCACCGTGCAGCAGAGGTAGTTACTCTCGATGCTGATTTCAAAATCTACCGCAGGCACGGTAATAAGGTCATTCCCGTGCGGATGCCGGAGTGAAAACAGCGCGACAACCCACTTCCCGCCGGAGCCGCAGACCGATCCACTGGTGACCGCACGATCCCTTGGCCGCGTCGAGGGTCATACCCCATCTGTGACCGCTCGTGGTCTAAATGCGAAATGAGGGGAAGAATAGCTTAGTTGAACCTCTGCGTGTTCGGAGGGAAGACGGATGTAGTTGTGCGGCTACCTCGGATTTTTGATGGGGGTTATTCCGTCCGTCCCGCAAATACCCCCCGCAAATACCGTCCCGCAAATACCCCCGTCCGTCCCGCAAATACCCCCGTCCGTCCCGCAAATACCCTTCTTCAAGCGTGAGGGGACGCACCAGTACGGATCTCCCGCCAGCAAGAAAGCAGTGGAGATCACCAAAGCACGTAAACTGTCTTGATGGGTATCGCCATACACCTGACACCACAGTCCCAGCAGCTTCGCTTGGCGCTGCAACGATACAAATATCAAATCGCACGTATGCCGTGCCACGGAGCGCTCCAATACCTGCATGGCATCTTTGCTGAGGTCGTGGCAAACAATTTTCTAGTTCCAAGCAAAGCGTTTCTGAACCCCTACGAACTGGCCGCCGTCAGCAACTACATCGCCATGTTCGGGAGCACCAGTAAAAAGAAGCAGGATCACTTCAATCTCAGCGAGACTCTCAACGCGCTCAAGGGCCTCTGGGCACACGCAGAACAGGATAGCGCATATAGCGACGACCCAGACCATGCGGCTACTTTCGTCCTGAAGTGGGTCTACCAGCAAATTCCTTACCACGTTCACCCTTTAAGAGTCGTGAAGGTCTGGTCGATCATGAAGAGCCTGATCTCTGATCCGGATGTTTCCTCCGTTGTGGAACAACATCTGAATATATCGGGCTCGCGCTTTGCCACAGCCACGATGCGTATTATGGGGGAGTTCCAAAAAGCACCCTTCTATCCTGAAAGCGATCTTCTCCGGGCTGGTGATAGCCCTGACAACTGGACGACGCTAAAGCATCTTTCAGCAGACAGACCCAAGCGCCTTGCATTCCACCGCGCCAAGCTCGAAAGGACTGAGCCTAGGGAAAAGCCCTACGAGATTAATAGCCTCCTCAGATACCCCATAATTCATGAAAAGGGCCAATATCTTGCCCATACCCGGAACTGATTGGCTATGCGGGCACGCGCGGTTTATTTTTCAGACTTTCGCAAGAGGCTGGCGACCACTTCCGCGGCCCGTTCGTTCGTGCTTTTGAGCGATTGACCGCAGACATGCTTCGCGGCCACGTGCTTGGATCTGAGATTTTGACCGAGCAAGATGAGCGAGATCTAGGATGGGCAGGCAAGACCAACGATGTAACGTTAATCTCAGCAGACACGGCTGTTCTCGTAGAATGCAAGTTATCCGGGCTTTTTGTAGAAGCCAAAATGTCGGCCGCCCCGGAAGCAATCATCGCAGATGTGAAGAAGCAGATTGCCGATGGCAAAGATCGCAGGGGGCTGTTTCAACTCCATGACAAAATCGTAGCCATAAGATCAGGGCGCCTGCCAGCAGCCCTGTCACAGAAGTACGCCAAGGTGACGTCCTTTTATCCTGTGCTGCTTCTATTCGACGCCATCGAACACGCCAATGCCCCTTTGATGATTGGGAACATGATCCGAGACCAGCTTTCCGCTCACGGCGTTTCTGGCTTTCAGTATCAGATTTGGCACGTGGAGGAGCTTTCATGGCTCATTGACCTGGCCGGCCCTTCTCTCATTGAATGGGTCACCGAAAAGTTCTCTCCGACGAGCTGCGTATTCGGTCTCAACACGTTCCTCGGGAAGAAGACCAATCAGATGATTTTTCAGCCACCCATGTATATGCCTCAGAACACCAGAGCATTCGACATTCTGAAACGCCTTAGCGATCTCGAAAACTAGCCAGACCCTGAGAGGCCTTGGAAGGCTGAGTGTAAACTGCTCGCCATAAGCATCTGTGGGGGCAGACGGAGTAACCGCCGTAGTTAGCGTCGGAGGTTACTCCATCTGTCCCGGTTTTCTCTGTGGTATCAGCACTGATACTGTTTGCCCTCGACTCCAAATCCGCTTGGCCCCTTTGGGAAAACGAGTTCGGAAGGTATCAAGAAGCAGAAAGAAACGTTCTTTGTGGGGCCGCCACCGTAGCGCTTGTAGCGGACCATGCCCCAAACATACAGAGTGCCGACTTTTGGGCTCATAGCTTTGGATGGCCAAAAATCGACCACATTCGAGGCAATTGGGATATGTCCCGCTAGTCACCTGTGGAGAGTACCTGATAGTCGTCGGCTGGCCGATCGAACGCCAATTTTGCGGATTAACCTTGGGGGCGAAAGGCAAAATAGCAATTTTCGCCAGCTACTTGGACTCCTGTAGCGACGCTATTTGGAGCGATGTTATGAATAAACAGTAAGGCGCAAACAAACCCCATTTTGCATGGAGGGGAGTTCTTGGGAGATTGATAGACCCAAGATATGTAAGGATCGATAGAGATCTGGGCCGGAGGATTCTGGCGATTCAAATTCAAGGGCTTGCTCTTCCAAAGCGTTCTTAGCTATCCGGCTCGCGTCCCTTGCCGCTTTAGCGGCATCAGCCTGGGCAATAGTTTGGTTAATTACCTGATGCATGGTTGGATCGAAATTTCCGTTGGAGTATTCCAGGGCGTCCCGCGAGATTTCCGTGGCCTTGGTGCTGGCTTCAGTCGCTATGCGCATCTGACTCAATTGCTGCCAATAGACATATCCGATCAAAATATTAACGACCACAACGCAATTCCGACTCCAATAAGCCAATATTCCGCGACTCGAATATCATGCTCGAAGATTATTGGCATCGCCCTCTTGGCCGGGGGCGGGATTATTGAGTGGAGCGTGGGGTGGTTGCTGATTTCCACCAGATCTCCAGCGGTTTCAATGAGCGGGTCGCCATTTTCCCCTTGGTCGCCATTTTGGGCGGATTCTTTATCTGGCATGGAATCAACTTTCTACTGATAGGCGAGCATAATTAACGCGTGGGACCCCAGTACCATGAAGGCCCAGAAGCGTGAAAGAAATTCGAAGAGGGAATGAGCAAACTCTTCAAGGAAAAGAAGTCAGTAGCCGAAACGACGTCCAAGGCTATACCAAAACGCAAACGTGGTAAACCCAGCATGGGCTAGCGTTTGCGCTTGCTCGCCCTTGCCGTCTTTCATTGTGACGTAGCGGCTCCGACGCCGGGGAGTTTCTTAGCAGTGAGTTCTTTGTATGTAAGGCGGCGACCACCAACGTTCTTCATGGCGATCTCGAATCGGAGCACTGAAGGGACCAGACGGAGTACCCCCCGCAACCGACCTTGGGGGCGGTTACCCCGTCCGTCCCACAAATGCTCGAGGTCATGTCGCCAGATTCAGTAATTCCTGCACCAAAGGCGCGTGCGAAACTATTGGGTTAGCGATAGTTAACCGGAAACCTCGATCTTGTATGGGGCGACATTTGAATACCTGCGGTGCCGGTAACCGCTGAATTGGACGTTTAATGATTTCCCAGAAAGACAAAGCCTCAAGTAGTCGATGTGCTCGATGGCGGAACTCAATTTGAGTCCGACCACGGCCGATATCCAGGCGGAGTCAAGGAAACTCTAAGGTGTAATCCCGAGCTGGCGAAACAGATCAGGAAATAGCGACTCTTTGACTGCGATCGTCGGGTTCACTCCCTGAATGAGATTTTCTCGCATCAGGTTGTTCATGAATGCGAGATTGTTGCGCATCTGAATTACCGAGCTGCGGAAGGTGTTCGTTGAGCAGTAGCCTTCTAACGCGCACCTCTGCGAATCGATCCGCCGACATGCCGGAAGTCCCCATTTCCATGTCGTTCCGGAAGTCCGTTTTCCCGGCCTTGAATTGCAGCTGCCAGAGCGCCGCACCGCGCACAGTGCTGCGAACCGCTGAGAGCAGCTCCACCTCGGCCACATCGAGCCCATATGCAACGAGCATGCCCCGCTTTTGCGCCCTGAATTTCGTCAGGACGGAGTCGGTCTCCCTATCCCTCCGGTTCCACGGAAAGACCAATCACTTCGCCCCATGAGCTCTCTGAAATTATTGGAAAAAGTGTCACCCCCAATTCTTTGGAAAGAATGAGAGCGCGCGGAGAGGAGTCACAGTGAAGAGGGACGGCGGCAGGCGCGGATGATGTGCCCGGAGAACGGGCCACGTTAACCTTCCCAAGCTTTTCCAGCGCCGCAGCGCAGATTCCAGCCGTACCCTCCGCCCGAAAATCGAGAAAGCCTATCGTCGGCAAAACGCCAGACACCTCGGTGTCGTCGAATCGCACCGGCAAGATGTATTCCGCACCCTTTTCCTTAAAGGCCCTAGCCTGCGCAGCCTTCAGCTCATGGTTCGTCCAGGCCTTTTCCGCATATTCTTTGGATATGAAAATGATGCAGAATCGCGCTTTCTTCTGGTAGACATCGCTCAGGTGCTGATACAGGTCCTTGCCCCAGAGCTGCGCTTTCGAGAAGTTGTGCGTAGAACACCTCGACCCCGGCTGCTCCTAGGCATTGGGCGATTTCCTCTACTTGCCTGCGCTGCTCGCCGGCGAATGAAAGGGTGATGTCGTACTCGAACATCCTTCCATTATCCAGCCTGCGGCCTTACAGCGTATGCCTTCAATCGGGATGAAGGACAAAGCAGAGAGATAATCGAGGGGTGACCACGAAGAAAAAAGCTATTTCCGGGCGAAGAGCACAGGCGGAAGCGTGACACGAGAGTTGCCGCGCTGTCGATTTCCCAGATTCCTAAGGAGAACCAGCGTGCTACGCGCTCTCTGAACCAGGCACTGTTGGCAGGCGAACTGCATGATGCAATAATCTTTGCCTCAAGGACAACAAACTCATGCCGCTGGCGGCGCTGCTCGTGGAGATGCAGGACAGACGAAACAACCCCAAATGAACCGAAACAACGGTGCTAATGGGGTTATTTCGTCTGTCCGCATCGCCGCCCGCATCGGCCCCGCGCGGATAACCCGGGGACGTCTGGAGTGGACCCCTTGGTTGAGACAGTGAAAAATAGGGACAGTTGTGTTTGGCTGCTGGGGCCTTTACAGCAGCAAGGTTAGGCGAGAAACTTTGCAGAACCGGCGAAGCGGACATGAGCTCTGCTGGAGAGCAACTCATGAAGGAATAGCCGGTTGAAGACTCATCGGAACGATGGTCTATGAGGGAGCTGAACGAGCAGTTCAACTCCCTCTTGAGCCCATCGGATTGATAGATCCTCTCATGCCTTAGAAAACTCAAGCCAGCACCTCCACAGAGTTTGCGTAGGTAAAAGCCTCATAGGCCGCCGGGGATTGATAGCCAAGACTGGAGTGTAATCGTTGGCAGTTGTAAATGCGTTCAAGAAAGTCCTGAATGTGAAGAGCCGCATCATCGAGGTCGCAATAAGTTTTCAGATAAACTTCTTCGCATTTTAGAGTGCGCATGAAGCTTTCGGCCAGAGCATTGTCATATGGATTGCCGCTCCGACTCATGCTGATGCGTATGCCTTAGGACTGCAGTAGTCGACGTAAGCTCGGGAGCAGTACTGGACGCCGCGATCGGAGTGATGGATCAGTAATGCAGGTGCCGGTCGATCCGCCAGAGCGCTTCGCAGAGCTGCAAGAGCGAGTTCGGCTTCCAGTGTATTCCGAGTCCCCAGCCAATCACGCGCCGCGAGTAAGCGTCCAGAATGACCGCAGGTAAAGGAATGATTCCCCAGCCGGATGTAGGTCTATCTGCCACCCATAACTGGTTGATCCCATTCGGCTTCCAATCGAGGGTGAGGTTGGGGTATACCGCATAAGTATGACGAGAATCGGTGGTGCAAACAAAGCGCCGCTTGCGCAGACACAATAGATTATCGGCGCGCATCAACCGCATTACTCGCTTGCGATCGACCAGCAGGCCTAGCTTCTGTAGTTCAATGATGACGCGTCGAGAACCGTAGCAACGGTTCTCCTCGGTGATCACCTTAAAACCGGCCATATGTGATCGGTTCAAAAGCGGCCATAGAGAGTGGCCGAAGACGTGATTGTTTTACCTTGCTGCGTGTGGAGCAAGGCATGAGTTAAGCGCATTGATGATCAGACCATTTGTTGCGTGTTAAGGTTGTATTCGCTCCGCCGGGGTCGCGCCTTGCGGAGTGATCCAGGGCCGATGACACGGGGCTGGCTCCGAAGGAATCGGCGATCGAGACCCTCTGCGGTTTGGCCTGAGCCGGCCGGCGGAGGGTTTCGTGTTTTTGCCAGCATTCCTATGGTGAAGCTTCGTCGTAGGAGGCCTCTGGATCCGAGTTGCGAAGTCGCCGGGCGTTCTTTGCCCGGCATCCATATTGCTTTTGTTCTTTCATTGCGCATCTCCCGTAGTGCCGGTTTTGGTGCGCCAGCTTCGCGGTCCGCATTTGAGGACGTGGCCGTGATGCAGCAAGACGATCCAGCATGGCAGTGACTGCGGCGCTGTCGCCCAGCAGTTTGCCCCAGTCTTCCACGGGTCGGTTGGAAGTGAGCAGCGTGCTGGCTCGTTCGTAGCGGCGCATGATGATCTCCAGCAGTTCCTCGGCAGCGGTGAGCGGCAGCTTGCGCATTCCGAGGTCGTCGATGATCAGCAGCGGCACGGTGGACAGCAGCTCCATGTGTTCTTTGCGTTCGCCGTCGAGCGTGGCGTCAGCCAGTTCTTCCAGCAGCCGTGTGCTTCGCGATACAACACGCGATAGCCCTGCTGGATAACGGCATGGCCGATGGCTTGGCGAGTGACTTTTGCCGCTGCCAGGCGGCCCTAGAAACAAGGCGTCTTCGCGCTTTCCGACCCAGGCGCAGTGGCCAGATCGAAGACCAGGCTACGGTTCATCTTCGGATTGAACTGGAAGTCGAAGTTGTCCAGGCGCTTGTTTGGGTCACGGAACTGCGCCTGCTTATGGCGCCGCTCCAGCAGCCGTTTGCTGCGGCATGCGAGTTCGTCAGAGACCAGCATGGAGATCAGGTCGATGGGCGCCATGGTTTCCGACTGAGCTTGCAGGAGACGTGTTTCCAGTGTGGCCATGCCGCTCAGGCGCAGTTGTCGCAGGGCGCGATCGAGTTCGATCAGATTCATGGATTGGTTCCTCGAAGTCGATGCGTTGTTGGATCAGGTCGCGATACTGGGTCAGTTCACGGATGAGCGGATCGACCTGGCGCAGCGTCAGCGGTGCCTGCGGACTGCGCTCCAGATAGCGGCGCACGAAGCGATACTCGGGCACACCCAACTCCAGCGCCGCCGCGCAGGCATCGTCGCAGCCGGCGCCATATTTCTTCACCAGACAGCACGCCCTGGATGCGACGCATTCCAGTTCGGCCTGGCGATCATGGATGGCGTCGCAGAGAGCGCCGATGTTGGCCCCGCCTTGTGCGCGCGGGCCAGCAGGCGAAGCACGATGGCGGCGTACGCCGCGGACGATCCTCATCGCGGATGCGATGACCGCCGCGCTTCCGCTCAGATGCTCGCGCAGCAGCTCACCGGTGCGCGGATCGAGCAGGCGGACGAACATCGCATCCCACTGCACATCGATCTTCCGGCCGATCCAGCCCGGCGGCGCGCCATAGTAAGCGGCGTCGACTTCCACACAACCATCCAGATGAACCGTCCGCTTGCCGTACTGGTAGTAGCGGAACGGCTCCAGCGGAAGCGGCTGCAGGCGGCTTCTCTTCGGCGAACATGGCCGCAACCTGACGCTTGGTGCGGCCATGGATGCGCGTGTCGGCCCAGCGTTCTTCCCAGTGATCCAGATAAGCCTGCGCCTCTTCCAGACTCTCGAACCGCTTGCCTTTCAGCGGCGTCTTTTGTGCGTGGGCGACGCCGATTCGACTTTTCCTTTTCGATCCGGATCGCGCACTCTGCATGGCAGCGCGGTCACACCGTAGTGCGCCAGAACATCGCGATAAAAGGATTCAGACGGGGATCGTAGAAGTCGGCGACAGCACGCCCTCGCGAAGATTATCCAGAACCACGATCCGCGGCGAACCGCCAAGCCGGCGGAAAGCCTTCTCATGCAGCTCGGCCCATATCCGCGCACTCGAACGGAAGGTCAGCAGCCGAACCGATTTGCGACTGTAACCCAGTGTCAGCACGAACAGCCGCGTGCGGCGATATTTGCCGCTGTCGGGATCGCGCACCATCGGCCCAGTCCCGTAGTCGACCTGGCACTCTTCGCCGGGCTGGAGTCTCGATGATCGCCCGCGCTTCCGGCGTCGCGGCTCCGCGCAACTTGCGCACAAATCGCTTCACGCTCTGATAGCCGCCCGCGAACCCGTGAATATCCACCAGATCCTGCCAGATGCCCATCGCGTTTCGGCCCCGTTCCAGTTCCTGCGCGATCAGTTCGCGGTAGGCTCGCAGGTGCTCGCCGGCTCCGCAACGCCGTTTTGCTGCCAAAAAGCCGGTGATCACCTCGAATGGCCGGTTTTGAATTTCTCGCCCCCCAGAGTCGGTGATCATCTATGGCCGCTTTTGAACTCAGAGCCGTGCGTCCCCATGCCCGCCTACCGGGACGCCGCAACGGAATCCGCAGCGCTATCCGCGAAGATAATCGCCCGCCGTCTCGCGGCGCACTCCCGTCGTCTGCCTCGATGCGCCGCAGCGACCAGCCAAGCTGACCCAGCGCAATTACTTGTTCCCGCTTCTCTTTGCTCAAGACATTGCCCATGACCGACAGAGGCTAATTTCCCCCGCCGCAGCTAATGTCTAAGCCTCTCGCTATGGCCGGTTTTAGGTGATCCCCATGGCCGCTTTTGGGTGATCACCAAGGCGGTTCTCAAGGCAGATTTGCTGGATCTGCTGGCGCAGTTCTGTGTCCGCCTGCCGCGGCAAGTGTTCATCAAAGTGCCGGTAAAAACCTGCACGGCTAACACGCGCAGCATCGCATGCTTCCAAAATGGAGAGTCCGGCTTTGCCTTCCAGCTGCATCACTTCTCCGTACAACGCGCTTCGCCAGGCGCGCTGCTCTTCGAGCGTGCCTCCTTTTACTCGCTTGAAGGCTCTTTTAAAAAATCATTTCCAGCGCCATCCTTCCCAGTCGACGCTCCAACTCTGCTATCTTCTGATCCGCCGCAACCACCCCAGCGCTCATCTTTGGAATAGCCTTAGTGTTGCCGGGTGGACACCCCTTCGGCGGCTCAAGCCGGCCGCACCTTCGTCCCGGTACGCATCACGCCAGCGATACAGCACGCTGCGCTTGATCTTTAGCTCATTACTTAGCGCAGACACACTCTCTCCGTTCAGAATCCGTCGCGCGACTGAAATCCGAATTCCACCCTGAAAACTCGGGCACCTGCCATCCGAACCTCCGTTCGCTGCAGTGTGTCTCTTTTCCATGTGTCTGAGGTTTGGGGTCCAGACCAGTCACGTCGTTTCGGAAGCGATGTGGCGATTCCGATGATGTCACCCTCGTCTCAATTGCGGTTCAATCCTTGCTCGCCGCGCGTTAAAAGCAGTTGCTTCCAAAATGTTTCACGTGCGCGTATCGTCTCGTCTGCGGCGCGGGCAGGTCGGTGTTCGAGCAAGGCAAAGCGAAAAAATGCGCGGCAGTAACTGAGGTTTGGATTTGCGACTAGGGCCCGGAGCTCGACATTGCCGCCATGACCTGTTTCGATATATGAGCACCATCTCGACCAGATCCCGGATTCACCGCAGGCCGAGCCCACATAACGCTTGTTCGTCTTCGTATCAGTAAGCAGGTAAATGCCTTTGACACTCTCAAGGGAAGCTTCCAGTCTGGTCTGCGGTTGCGAACGAGTGTCTCTATCTCCTCGAACGACATATCGATGTCCTCGTAACCAGGGAACGGGTGCCCCGTGTAAAGCTCGGGGAGGATTTCGCTGACCTCGAAGTCATCGTATTGACTCTCCATATTGACCCGAACCGCGCGAGAATTGTAAGGTGACCGGAGATTAAGACGGCCAATAAAGCCCCCGCCGATAGCAGTCAACTTAACTCTATAGCGGTCATCGTAACGGCTGAGAACCTTGTATATACCGCCGAAGAGCCAAGCCGAGGGTTCATGATAGAAACTGGCGAGGGAAAAAATCATAGGTCTATTGAATTCGTTTCGTGTAGGGCGGTACTCCTGCCAACGCTGCCACTCACGGCGGTCCTTCGTGAACACATCGAGCGGCTGATTCTTCTGATTCCATTTAGCAAAATGGACTTTATAGTCGTGTAGGTTTTCGATGTGGAAAAGCTCTTTCAACGTGATCGTCATAGTCCTCCTCACTTGCAAAGTGCCCGCCTGCACGCGGTTCTCCGCCCGCAGGTCGACGCTAGGTCTAATGCGGTGGCAGCGTACCTACAGCGATGAACCAAGTCTCGCTACGGTGAATTTAGGGTCATGGCTTGCGTTTATCGAGCTCTCTGAATGTGAATCCTGTCAGAACGAGATCATTGAGATTCACCACGGTCTCGTATTTTCTTAACCGATACTCTCGTATTGCAAAGTCAGATTCCATGTTCCTTGATAAGCGTGAATGGGCTCGACCATCGTCATTGATGTGCCGGCGCGGATGTTCTGAATATACCGAAGGTGAAAATTGCGTTTGTCGATTGTCGGCGCGACTGCCGAAAATCAATCGTGATGTTCATGGCAAAACCGTTGCCGATATTTTGAACGACAAAATCTCCCTGATCATCGCGCGCTTTGGTGCTTCCTATCGCCCCACCATTTTCGAACATTGCGTCCTTCTGGTTGCGCAGATCAGACCAAAGTGTAAGGCACGGCTTAGAAAGACCCTCCACCTGTTCCATAGATGCTCGTATTAGGTCATGGGATATTCGAACCTGATCCTGCGAAGCCTTTCGCCAGCCTGCAGGTCTCGAAGACGTACCAGAAGAGCCCAATCAAGCCGACTGCCTGGACGATCAACATCGCGAGCTGGATGTGGTGATCTGACATGGCGTTCAATATATAGCAAGATGGACCCAATTAGCCGGGGCCGAAGGTGCAGGGGAAAAGAGCCTCAATCTCTGTCCATCGGAGATTTGTGGTCTGATCACAAATCTTTCGGCTGTTGCAGCAGCCGGCGAGCGGCCAGTTGAACGATCGTCGCACGGACCGTTTCTCAAGTTACGACGCTTTGCACATCACGCTCGCAAAGAATCCCGCAAAATAAGGCTTTTGGGCTAACTGCGCGGTTGCCAAGCTGGGCGTGGTTCCATCCATGATGATGGCGTGATCACCAGAGCGAAACCGAAGATAGCCGTTCAAATTGGTCAATCCCTGAAAAATCGGCCGGAAACCATGTCCGCGACGCGGATCCTGAAAGCGAGATATACCATCAGAGGCGACTGGTGACAGACAGACATGACCCTGGCGAAAAGTCTACGCAACTTGACATTTTGAAGCGTCTGAATCGACAGGATTCGGTTCCGCGTCAAGCGTTTTCCTATCGCTTCGCACGGGGTCATGCCTGTCTGTCACCGCTGCAGACTGTCACCGCTCAGACACTCACCGTGGGGAGGGTCATGCCTGTCTGTCACCGCTCAGACTCCGCTGATTGGTCCACGTTTGATCCCCTCCCTATGAAGAGAAAAGCTCCGGCTCTCGGCAAGTCTCTCCCAGTTTGCGCGTGATTCTCTGAATAAACCATCGAAATCCGCCCACTTTCTTAACGCCCGATACTGCCCGATTTGCGGGAAGATTAGTGACCAGACGGGAATGGCACTTCGCTCGGAGGCGTCGCGGCTTTGTTCTTTCAGTGCCAAAGTGTGAGTTCCGTCTGGCCGCTAATCTTTCAAGGAGAGTGGAGGCAAGCAGTTTTGGGAGTGCCCACTGTGAGCGATCGCATCGCACAAGTGGTGGTCAAACAGCTGATTGAGGCGGAAATGGAGCGCATTTTCCTTCCAGACTCCTACGGTTACAGACCGGGAAAGTCGGCTCTGGAGGCTGTGGGTGTAACGCGGGAGGAGGTGTTGGAAATATGACTGGGTTCTTGAATTCGATATCAAGGGTCTGTTTGACAACATCGACCACGCGTTACTGCTCAAGGCTGTTCGGAAACATGTGACGTGTGATTGGGCGCTACTCTACATCGAGAGATGGCTGACGGCTCCCATGGAACAGGACGGCATAAGAATGGAGAGGACACGCGGCACTCCGCAAGGAGGCGTAATCAGCCCCATCTTGGCCAATCTGTTCCTGCATTACACGTTCGACCTGTGGATGAAGAGGACCTATCCCAACCTCCTTTGGTGTCGGTATGCAGATGACGGGCTGGTTCACTGCAGCGGGAGAGCCGAGAGCCCTGAAGGCTGATCTTCAAGCCCGCCTGGCGGAATGCCACCTGGAACTGCATCCCGTCAAAACCCGGATCGTCTACTGTAAAGACGTAAAACGCAATGCGGAGTATCCGAAAGTCACGTTCGACTTCCTCGGGTACTGCTTTCGGCCTCGCTTGGTCAAGAATACGCGGAATCGGCAATTATTCTGTGGATTCAACCCAGCGGTCAGCCCTGCAGCGTTGAAGGAAATACGGTCGACGATCAAGAGCTTGCAAATTCTGCCGACGAACGCAACTTACGCTGGAGGAAATCGCCCGCCGTCTCAATCCACTCCTGCGGGGATGAATCCACAGTACTCGGGACGCTTCACGCCTTCGGCGTTAGAGCCCATCTACCGGCACGTCAACTTGACGTTGCTGCGTTGGGCGCGACAAAAATTTAAGCGCTTTGCGGTGCGTCCCACTCGAGGCTGGCCGCTTTCTAGAGCAGCTAGCTCGGAAACCGGACGCAGTCTTTGTACACTGGCGTCTCGCAACGGACGTTCGGTTTCCCTGATGGGAGCCGTGTGAGGCGAGAGCTTCACGCACGGTTCTACAGAGAGGCTGGCGGTGAAATCCCGCCGGCCTACTCACCACCTGTTTGCCATAAAGCGTCCTGGCAGGTATGCTGTCCCCGTATTCGCACTACCCGAGCGCGAAAGCATGGGTGATGCGCTCAGATCATGGCCCAGACCCGAGCCTCGCCACTTAACGCCTGCTCCTTCTTGAAACACTCATGGCTCTTAGACGATTTCTCGACTTTCTGCACGTCAACATTTCACTTTTTGGCGGCATTGGAGGGGCTGTAGCGACGTTGGCGCTTCTCGGGGTAAAAAATTACCTCACGAGGCCCAGACTCGTGTTGTCCTTCGACAGCAGCAAAGATGCATATATGGCAACCTCGGACCCACCTTGAGGGCGCCCAGCAGGTTACCAGAAAGTACCTGCGTGTTGGCCTGCGAACCTCGGGAATGCTGAATCGCTGGGTCAAGTCAACAGGTGGCCGCCTCGCCTGGGTTGGAAACCTCTTCGGATCATCCGGGGCGGCGAACTGCCTCGTGTACATCACAGCCATCAGACCCATCGTTAGCGGACGCTCCATGGATGATTGTCTATATGATGCGCAGGATTGTTTCCTGGCCACCAAATAAGACGTACTTCAAGGTATATCCCCCGAGGAGTTACGATGTTTGCAAACGTAGTGACGATGAAACAAGGATTTTTGGGGTGGAGCTTTCAGTTCCGAACGACTATGGTTTGGATTCTGTTCGCACCCATACGGGCGCCTTCCTCCTTCGTATCACCGCGACCGCCGAAAACGCGCATCCCGTGTCGATTGAAATCGAAGCATCCATCAAGCACGACCGCTCCGGATTCGACGCACGCAAGCGATAACCGAGTTTTTGTGGTCACAGGTTTTACAGGGTTTGGGTATTTGCGAAAATGAATGCCATGGACGTCGTCAAGCTCGCGGGCGCTATCATGGCCAGCATCGGTGGGGCCGGGGCGATCATCTTTGGGCTCTCGAGTTTTCTCGGTAAACTCTGGGCTGATCGCGCCCTTGAGGATCATCGGCACAAATACAATCGTCGAGATAGGTCGACATGATACCTATTGCAGCAATTCCAGCTGCTCGCCGTCGACACGGTTTGCGGGTTTAGGGCCGGAGATCGGCGCGCGATCGGTCGGCCAAGCAAGCGCTCAAGTCCTGTGACAAACTCTGCAGTGCCGAGCGGGCGTCCGCTGCCCTCGGACCGTCGAAGCGCGGCAAAATCCTCAGCACGATCCTGCAAAAGCAGATCCGCGAAGCAGGATGTTCGATCGAGCACAGGACGCACGATCACTAGATTATCGTCTTCACCGGCGAGATGGGCTCGTGCGCTCGACCAAGGCCAATCCTCAGCGCGTGACACCAGACGTGCTCGCACGGGATTTAGGTTCACATAACAGACCGCTGCCATCAAATGTGCCTCGTCCATGGCCACGGACGCGAAACGGCTCTGGAACAAATGGCCTGTCCAGCGTCCACGCGCGTTGATGAAATTGGTGTAGCGACGATGCGTTTCACCGACCGCGAGCCCTAAACCGTCCGCCCGCATCGGGGTGAGGATGAGGTGAACATGATTGGGCATCAGACAGTACGCCCATACCTCGACTCCCGCTTTACGCGTCTGCTCGGCGAGCAAATCGCGATAAATCTCGTGGTCCCCGTCCTCGAAAAATATAGCCTCCCGCCGGTTCCCGCGTTGGGTCACGTGGTGAGGAAGGCCGGCAACCACCATGCGGGCAAGGCGAGTCATCTTGGCAAACTACCACAAAGGACAGAAAAGGGGGATAGGTATCATGTCGACGCATCTCTGGACCGTCTGTCCACGAAACTCCCGTCCCAAGGCATCTACACTCGCGGAAAGACTCATCGCATCCGCAAGGTTGCGCAGTCTCTCCACAGCCCAAGGTCTATGAATCGGGGAGCGACGACTCGCTCGATCAGGATGTCGATATCCTGCCGGCCGTTCCGGGATGGTGGTTACTTCGTCTGTCCCTTCAATGTCTTTGTTCCACAGTGGCTGGCAGCGCTCGACAGTTAATATGAGGTTGGCGATTCGCTATGATGGCTTTGCTCAGAACTCGGGGGCCTGGGATGATAGACACAGGGCGGTCGTCGACTTCGCCGAAAGTGCGCGTCCCGTCTGTCCACGAAAACTCCGTCCACGAAACTCCACGAAACTCTTGTCCACGAAACTCTGTCCACGAAACTCTTGTCCACGAAACTCCTGTCCACGAAACTCCTGTCCACGAAACTCCTGTCCACGAAACTCCGATCCCGCCACGGATCGACTTGGATTGATGTCAAATCGCCAACTCACGTTTCCAGTCCCTGTGAGGTTAGAAACCTTCTGAGGAATGTGGTGAAAGTCGCCACAGGTCGTGTGTTACTTTTTCAGAAGATTTCTCAAGTTCCAGGTCGCAACGAACGAATTTGGTCACGAATCCTTGTACAAGGTTAAGAGAATGCCAGCACAGTATCGTAGGATCGGAACTCGATTACCGGCAATCCTCCTGGTCTCCGCCACGATTGCCACCGCACAGGTAACGCAGGCAGCACCCCCGCCCACTACGCCGGACCCGGCCAATCGTCCAGCCATGATATTTCCTCCCCTGCCTAATACGGCTCTCGGCCAGAAAGCGGCCCTGATGGGTTCCCTCGCTCCCAAGTGGAACAAGGTTCCCGATCTCGAAGGCACAGGCCCGTTTCCCGCCAGCTATGCTGCTGCCCCGAATGGTTCCGACTTCGTCCTCTATCAGCCTAAAGACCTCGCCGGAGCGGAAGCCAAAAGCAAGCTCGGCGTCTACGTCTGGGGAAGCGGTGCTTGTTCTGCAGATGCGGCCGGCTCGCGCTTTCACCTGACGGAGATTGCCAGCCACGGCTACGTCGTAATCGTCCCGGGCAAAATCCTTAGCGGTCCGAAAGCACCACCCCGACCCGAGGGTGCCGGTCCGGACCCAAGCAAGCAAGACCCCGCCGCCCGCGCTACAGCGGAGAAAATGGGCGCCGGCATCGATTGGATCCTCGCCGAAAATCAGCGCCAGGGCAGCCCATATTTCGGCGCTATCGATCCCGCCCGCATCGCTGTCGCCGGCTTCAGTTGCGGTGGACTCATCGCTCTCAAAGCCGGCTTCGATCCGCGCATCTCCGCCGTGCTCATCGAAAGCAGCGGGATTCTCAAAAACCCGCCTCCCGCCTTCGCCGGTCTGCCGCAGATGACCGCCCTTAAGAAAGAGGACCTGGACAAGCTGCACACGCCCGTCCTCTACCTCCTCGGCGGCCCTGAGGACATCGCCGAATCCAATGGCCTCGATGACTTCGACCACATCCACAAAGTGCCGGTCTTCGTTGGTGATCAGCCCGGCGCCGGTCACGGTGGTCTCATATCCGTCCCCAACGCCGAGGGAACCAAGATTGAACTCGACTGGCTCGATTGGCAGTTGAACCACGACCCGATCGCCGCGCTGACTTTCACTGGGCCCCACTGCGAGCTCTGCCGGGACTTCCGGTGGCAGGTCCACCGCAAAGCAATCCCATAAGCGACGTGCACCTGCAACATTCAGACTTATCGGACTTCACAAGTATCCTGATGCTCCGTATCTCGGCCTGCCGTTCGTGCCGGGAAGCCGCACACCAATCTACCGGCTCACCGGTTCTCGAAAACAAGTTACTAGGTCTTCGTCAGGGCCTCGTGTCGACGCCGCTCGTCTGAGCGGGGACCAGACGGAGTAACCCCCAAGTGATCGACGCATGCGCACCCACGACACCGTGTCGGTTACGTCCCGTCTGGAAGCTGTGAAAAATTACCGACGGGATCAAGGTACCAACTTTTGCGGTTGGTGTGATCCCGTTAGACTGCAGGCGTGAACCCATTTCCAGCTCTCCCGCGCTTGGCCCCAATCGATCGGTCACAACTTGTTTTGCGCACTGTCGATGTCGAACGGCTGATCGACGACGATCATAGTGCACGCTCGATCTGGGAAGTAGTAGGTCGGATGGATCTAAGCTTGTACCTTGGCGAGATTGCGGCTGTGGAAGGCCGCGCAGGTCGAGACCATACAGCACCGCGGTTACTGATCAGCTTGTGGTTATACGCCTACAGTCGAGGGATAAGCTCGGCACGTGAACTGTCACGGCAGTGCGAGTTTGAGCCAGGCTCGCTGTGGCTTTGCGGGCTACAACCGATCAGCTATCGAACCCTCTCCGGGTTCCGGTCCGATTATCAAGTAGCTCTGGACGGTTTGTTTGTGCAGGTGCTGGGGATGTTGAGTGCCGAAGGGTTGATCACCATGGAACGAGTCACCCTGGACGGCACCAAGATCAAGGCCAACGCCAGCGGCAACACGTTTCGGCGCAAAGAGAAGCTGGAAGCTCATCTGGCATTAGCGCAACAGCAAGTGCAGGAGATGAACGCACAAGCCGCAGAAGAAGACAAGAGAGCCAATCGACTGATCGCTGCGCAACGGCGTGCAGCGCGGCAACGGAAAAGCCGTCTGGAGTCTGCGGTACGTGAAGTGGAGCGGCTGCAGCGAACGAGGAAGTATGATCGCGAGTTCGTAGCCAGGGCCTCCAGCACTGACCCGCAGGCCCACGTGATGAGAAACGGCGAAGGTGGAACCGTACCCAGTTACAACGTGCAGCTGCTCACCGATACCACCCACGGACTGGTGGTGAACGTGGAGGCAACTACCGATGCGATTGATTATCGCCAATTGGAGCCGGCGTTGGATCGTTGCCAGACGACGCTAGGACGCATGCCCAAGCAGATCGTGGCCGACGGCGACTACACCAACCATACCTCTGTCAAAGCCGCGGAGACAGCTGGCGTCGACTTTTATGGTTCCTGGCAAGAGACGTGGAAGCCAACGGAACACGATGCCCACGGTCGCGGTCCCGCCTTTATGGCCAGTGCCTTCTCCTACGACGCCGAGCGGGACATCTATATCTGCCCGGCTGGGGAAAAGCTAACCCACCACGCGATTTACAACGACAAGAACGGGGTGCGTAGGCACGTCTACAAGCAACCCAGATCGGCTTGCCGCGCATGCGCACTCCGCGACCAGTGTGCTTCGAAAAAGCCAGCAGCCAGCTGGAGGCGATCGATTACACGCATGGAAGAACCGCCTGCAACGACGGCCTTCAAGGCCAAGATGAAGACAGAAGAAGCGAAGCAGATCTATAAGCAACGATCGCAGATTGCAGAGTTCCCGCACGCCTGGATCAAGCAGCGTTGCGGACTTCGGCAATTTCGATGCCGTGGACGATGGAAAGCTTCCATGGAAGCCACTTGGGCCTGTCTCAGCTACAACATCACGCGGTGGTTCAGCATACGACGCAAACTCAATGCTGTAGCAGTCGCCTAATATCAATGTGGCCCGCTTCGCACCTGGTATGAATCAAAATAATCGCTCTATTTGCCCTCTAATGACTAATCAATGCCCTCGTATCTTGATACGCCGGCTGCAGGCTTCCTCAAGAGGAATTGGTGCCCACCAAACCCGGCAGGCGTTCAACCCCGGAAAAGTTCGTTTCTTTCACAGCTTCCTGTCCCTTAACACTTCATCCCCTTAACACCCGTAAAAACAATAAGGCCTCACTTACCTATCGAGGTGGAACCGACACGTGATCCCGTTAGCTCTGCTCTGCGCCTCAAGTAAACAAGATGACCGATTCAGATGCAGTGTGAACCTCAAACAAAGAGATCAGGTTCTGCGTGATGGGCAACAATACCGGTTCGTCCGGGAGCTATCTCCGCCGCAAGCTGATGTTTATCCTGGTAATCCCCGCTGTTTTGGGCACGAAACGGTATCGGTGCATCGGTGAACAATCCATCGAGCCGATTGTTCAGTCCCTCTATAGCGAGCCCGGTCTCTGCTTCGCTAAGACGACCGGTGCCATAGACGGCAAATGTGGGCAGCACTTCCATGCCGGAGAAGAACAAGGTTCCGTGAGTGATGGGAAAGAGGATCTGCTCTAGCGAACCGTTGATACCGCGCGCACCATAATCCTCAAAAGGACCACCAACTGTGACGGAGAGCAGTGCCCGTTTGCCCGCAAAGCCGCCTTCTCCATAGCGGTGTTGATTCCCAGCATCCTTGTATCCGTAGGCCAACCCGTACGCAAAGACGCGGTCAACCCAGCCTTTCAGGATCGCCGGAAAGCTGAACCACCATATCGGAAATTGAAAGACGATAGCGTCTGCCTGGCGCAGCTTGGCCTGTTCGTCCTCCACGTCCTGAGTTTGCGCGCGCTTCGCATATGCGTTCCCGGATTCGTTGACGAAGCACAGTCGGTCCTCGTTCACTCGCTGAGGAAAGTCAGCCGCATCGAAGACCGCTTTCCAGTTCATCGCGTATAGATCGCTTTCGAGAACGCGATGTCCAGACGCAAGCAAGCTTGTCTTGGCGGCTTCCACGAGCGTGCGTGTTAGGGACGTAGGCTCTGGGTGAGCATGGATCAGCAAAACAGTCTTCTGCATTTGGCTTCCTCTGGGTGGTAGATCCTGACTCCCTAAAGAGATGAAGACTGAAGCTTCTAAGATGCAGAAATAATGGTACTTACAAATATGTGATGTACTATCAAAAAAGATAGTGTAGTGAGGAGCAGCCGTGACGAAGCGTCGTTTCAAAGAATACGAACTGGAAACCGGCTGCGGCGTCGAGGCCTGTTTAGAAGTGGTCGGGGGAAAGTGGAAGGGGCTCATTCTCCACCACCTTATGCAACATGGGACGCTGCGCTTCAATCAGCTTCAGAAGCTGAAGCCGAACCTGAGCCCCCGCATCCTCACCGCCCAGCTTCGAGAACTGGAGCGAGATGAGGTAATAGTCCGTGAGGTCTATCCAGTCGTTCCACCGAAGGTGGAGTACTCGCTGTCACCTGCCGGGGAATCGCTTCGTGAACTGATTCAAGCGATGCAGAAATGGGGTGATCGTTTCCTCGTTCGGGTCAATGCACCCGTTCGGAAAACCTCGGCCAAGTGACACCAGTCGAAAATCCCATGGTTGACCTCTCTGGGAAGAGGCAAGCTCCCGCGAGACACATTCGGTGAACTTCGGAGAGTTATGATTTGTCGAGTCCATGTCGCTTGGTGGTAAATCGCCTAAGCACTCATCGAGTGCCGGATTAGTAATGGGAAGTCTTAGTGCTGTATCTGGAGCGCCCCGTCAGGTAACAGTGCGCGGCTGCGCGGTCTTAGAGGGGGCGCTTCTGATACAGCGACTTGAAGGAAGCCGCCCTCCGGGAAGCCTATGTACTTTGAATCGGTCTGAACAGGGGTAGAGGGATCAGGCACAGGCCGAGTGGGGCAGCGTCGGATGACTGAAGGGCCGGATGGAGCAGCATGGTGGTTCGCCGAGGCCTTTTGTGGACGCTGGAGAGGCTGTCACCCAAGGGGTTTTGGCCGGAAGAGACAAGGGATCGGCGTGTGCGCCGAAGCACGGGCAGAGGTCGAGGATGTGGACGGAGCTTCATGCGGCGCATCGGTCTGGTTGAGGTGGCGAGCGAAGCAGGAGTTGCGCGGCGGAGAGCCGTTCGACGACATGCATGCTTCCACCGCAGACTGGGCAGCTCCAGAGTGGGTCAGTCTGGACGGTGGATGGTGATGCTGGCGGAGCAGCCATGTTCTCTGAGTTGCCGAGGAGTCGAAAGCACAGCGGCAACAGAGTAGCGCGGTTGCGGTTGGCAAGGAATCCGAAGTTGCGGATGCGCACGAAGCCAGGTGGCAGCAGATGGAGCAGGAAGCGGCGCAGGAACTCATCGACTGCCAGAGCCATGAGCCGTTTCTTGTTGCCGTGGGCGGAATCGCGCCATCGGAAGGTGACGTTGCCTTCGGAGAGAGCAACCAGCCTGCTGTTGGAAATGGCGACGCGATGAGTATAGGCGCCGAGATAACGCAGCACATGTTCCGGTCCGCCGAAGGGCGGCTTGGAGTAGACGACCCAGTCGTGGCGGAACAGTACTCGCAGCCACGCGCTGAAGGCGTGTGGTTGGGCAAGAGCCAGCAGGCTTCCGTGGAACTGTAGCTCACCTCGTTGGAAGGCGTTGCGAAGTCCGGCGACGAACTTGCCGCGGAAGACACGGCTGAGCACTCCGACGGGAAGGAAGAAGGAACGCCGGGCGGAGATCCAGCCTGAGTGGTCCGGGGTGATGCCGCCAGCGGCAACGACGCAGTGGATGTGGGGATGAAACTGCAAGCGTTGATTCCAACTATGGAGCACGCTGAAGAAACCGATCTCGGCACCGAGATGCCGTGGATTGCGGGCGACTTCAAGCAGAGTCTCTGCACTGGCGTGGAAGAGCAGGTTGTAGATGAGCCGCTTGTTCTGCAATGCGAGCGGAGCCAGTTCCCGCGGCAGCGTGAAGACGGCATGTACGTAGCGAGTGGGCAGAAGTTCGCGTTCGCGCGCCTTGAGCCAGCGTCGGCGCGCGTTGCCCTGGCACCGTGTGCAGTGCCTGTTTCTGCACGAGTTGTAGGAGATCCTGGTCGTATGTCCGCAGCCGGTGCAGCGGTCGCGATGTCCGCCCAGGGCGGCAGTGCGACAGCGTGTAATGGCTAGCAACACCTTCTGGTGTTGCCAGTTGATCCACTTACGACTGCGTTCGATAAACGCCTGTCCAGCACAGCGAACAATGTCGGCCATCTCCACGAGAGGCCGGTTGTTCAACGGTGCTTGCTTCCTCCCTGTGAAGAGAACATAAGGGCATCGAGCGGGCTGGCGGTCGCACTCAGATGCCGTTGGGATAGATGCAGGTAGACCGTAGTTACTTCGAGGTCTCGATGGCCGAGCAGGATCTGAATGGTGCGCAGGTCGGCGCCGGCTTCAAGAAGATGTGTGGCGAAGCAATGACGCAGAGTGTGCGGATGGATGCGCCTATGCTCAAGGCCCGCACGTTCAGCAGCGATCTGGCAGGCAGTCCAGAGAACCTTGGTGGTGACGGGATAACTTGCCGTGTGCCAGCGGTTGCCGGGAAATAGCCACTCCTTCGGCTTGCGCCGGAGACCTCGCCAGTAGATGCGAAGTTCCTCCAGCAGCTTCGGGCTGAGCATGACATCGCGGTCCTTGCCGCCCTTGCCCTCTCGGATATGAACCACCATCCGCTTGCTGTCGATGTCACTGACCTTCAGGTGAGCCGTTTCTGCGCGGCGTGCGCCGGTGGCATACATCGTCATCAGCAGGATGCGATGAAAAGGTGTGTCTGCGGACTCAATCAGTCGCGCGACTTCTTCCTGGCTGAGAACCCCCGGAAGGTGACGCACCTTCTTCGGATAGGGCGTCTCGGCGATGCTCCAGCCACGCTTCAACACGTGGATGTAGAAGAAACGTAGCGATGCCAGCCGCAGGATGACTGTGTTCGGACTGTACTTCAACTTGGTGAACAGCATCGCCTGGTACTTGCGAATATCTTCAGGGCCAAACTGATCGGGCGGACGCCGAAAGTACCGGCTGAAGTGCGCAACACCGTGCAGGTAGGTGCAGATGGTTGTATCGGCGAAGTTGCGGCGTTGCAACTCCTCAAGCATGAGCTGACGTAGTTGGTTCACAGAGAGTCCTCCTCTGCGAACCAAACTACCGGGGCAGCCGCAAATGTCGGCTCAGCAGCACGCGAACGCGTCCGCCGCCGCAGCGGCTTCGTTCAAGTCGGCTTATCGGAAGCGATCGCCAGATGATGAGATGAGCGGTGTCCTTGCGCACCGTGGCAAAGGCCATCTGCAAATTTGACCCCTTTCCTTAATCTTGACCAAACGTTCCAGAAACGGTATAACCGAGCTATGGCGCGTACAAAGGAGTTCGATCAGGAACAGGCTCTCGATGCCGCCATGCACGTGTTCTGGGAGCGGGGATACGAAGCGACATCGATTCAAGAACTGGTAGATGCTACGGGCGTCCAGCGCCAAAGCCTCTATGACACTTTTGGATCGAAGCATGAGATGTTTCTGCAAAGCCTCATGCGGTATCAGGCGTTGGAGGGCCAGCATGTAAGCGAGCTCACAAAGAAGCATCCCAAAGGCGGCTTGTCGCTTATCCGAGCGATCTTTGAAAGTTGTGCCTCCCAGACGGTCTGTGATGGTCGCGGATGCTTTGTTGTGAACTGCGCTGCGGAACTGGGGAGTTCGGACGAGGCAGTCGCCGAGAGAGTACGGATCGGGCGCGACGGGCTGGAAGAATTTCTGAAACGCTGTTTAGTGCAAGCGAGGGACGCTCGCGAACTAAAGAATTCATCTTCTATTTCTGCGTTGGCGCAGTTCCTGGTCAATGCCTTTTTCGGCCTTCGCCTGCTGGCGAGGACGCGACCCTCCAAAGCAATGATCGATAACGTGGTGTCAGTCACTCTGGCTGTTCTTCGTTAATTCATTTGCCCTTAACTTGAACGCGCGTTCCAGAAAGGACGAACACAATGGGAAAGCTAGATAACAAAATCGCAGTCATTACGGGTGGAACCACTGGCATTGGTCTCGCCACAGCGCAGTTATTCATCGAAGAGGGCGCGAAGGTCATCGTCACAGGCCGCAACCCGCAGACACTGGACCAGGCCAGGAAAATATTAGGGTCTGACGCAGATGTGATCGCAGCAGATACCAGTGACCTGAAGGCCGTTGAACAGCTCTTCAAGACGATTGCGGAACGGTATACGAAGATCGATGCCCTGTTCGTGAATGCCGGTGTCGCGAAGTTTGCACCGCTTGCGCAATCATCCCCTGAGTTCTTCGATGAGCAGTTCAATGTGAACGTGCGAGGCGCTTACTTCACCGTCCAGCACGCAGTTCCGCTGATCGCGGACGGTGGCGCCATTCTCTTCACCGCCTCAATGGTGACCAGCATCGCGGAACCCATGGCAAGTGTCTACTCCGCCACCAAAGCCGCGCTCCGGTCCTTCGGACGCAGCCTTGCTTCAGAGTTGGCTCCCAAGATCCGCGTCAACACCGTCAGCCCTGGGCCCATCGAAACCCCGATCTTCGGGAAGCTCGGTTTGCCTTCCGAAGTGGTTCAAGCTTTTGCTGCGGACATGCTTCAGAGAAACCCCTTGAAGCGGATTGGACAGGGCCACGATGTGGCGAAGGCGGCCCTATTCTTGCTCTCGGATCAGTCTGCCTACACAACAGGAATCGAGTTGTTCGTAGACGGTGGAATGGCAAGCCTCTGATCCCGTCAGGCGCGATCTCTTTTATTTCAATCTCACAGCCGCCGAGAGCGGACGAATCGATGGAGAACATCATGAACACGATTAACCAAGTTACCCTGCAATCGGCCGGGCCTCTGACCTTCAGTCCGGACGGGGTTCTGTTCGTAGGCGACAACAAGCTCGGAGCCGTCTTCGCCTTCGAGACGGAGCGCGGCCAGGCTCCTGCCTCGCTCGATCCTTTCCTCTTCGAGTCGATCGACGAGAAGATCGCCAAAGCGCTGGGCGTAACGGCGAAAAGCCTCGTGATGAACGGGATGGCCGTCCACCCCGTGACGCGCGAGCCATACCTGTCAGTCGGCGTGCGCAACGGCGATCGCCTGGAGCCTGCGGTCGTGAGCGTCTCGCTGGCCGGCGAGATCCACCCATTTGATCTCTCATCGTCGAAGGTGACGGTTCACCAACTCTCCGACGTTCCTGACGAGGGCAAGACCTTTCAGTCACGGGCCGGCTTTTTTCCATACCCGCCTGCGGAGGTCTTCGACAAGAAGGCGCGCACGCCGCTCCGTTCCGTGACGATCGTGGACCTGAAGTTTCATGACGGCGAGGTGTTCGTCGCTGGCGTCTCGAACCAGGAGTTCTCCTCCACGCTGCGGCGTATACCCTATCCGTTTACCGGGGCCGCGAGCGAGGTCCAAATGGAGATCTACCACTTAGCTCACGGCAAATACGAAACGCGTGCGCCGATCCGGACCATGCAGTTCGGCACCATCGATGGCGAGGACACGCTCATCGCCGCCTACGCCTGCAGCCCGCTCGTCACCATTCCGGTCTCAGAGCTGAAGCACGGCGCGAAGGTGAGGGGCAAGACGATCGGCGACATGGGCAACGGCCAGCCCATCAGCATGGTCGCCTTCCGCGATGGAGACGAGGACAAGTTGTTCATCACCAATCTCGGTCGCGGCCCCATGATCGTTCCGCTCTCCGGAATCCGCTCCGCCGAAGGCTACACGCCTGAGAACCGGCCGACCCAGGACAAGATGCTGGACCAACACCCCACCATGCCGGCTGGGCCGGTCGGCAAACAGGTGCTGTTCGTCGGATCGTCGTTGCGGGCGGACCTGTTCAGCGACCGCTTCTTCGTCTCGCTGACCCGCTACGCGGATACCGGCGATCTGACGCTTGAGACTCTGATGACCAGCCCACTGCCCGCGAGGCTGGACAAGATCTGGGTGGAGGCCGATTTCCCAGGCGTCCCGCAAAACCGCCTAAGCCAGCTGCCTCAACAACAGGCTTGACCTTTGAGGGCGACAGAGATGCGGATTCAAACATTCCCTGAGATGCCGATCCGCATCTCTCCTGAGGCCAAGGTTCTTCCCGCCAACACCCTGCGTTTCTACATACATTTTCCGAGGCCAGGAGAAGCGCACTTCAATCGTGAACAACTCTGCCTGCTGAACGAGGAGGAGTACGTGGTTCACGACCCCTTCCTCGTGCTGTCGCAGGAGCTCTGGTCGCATGATGGGCGCCGCCTGACGGTGTTGATGGAGCCGGGAAGAATCAAACGTGGTCTCGGAGCGGATCCGACTCACGATCCGGCGCTTGTTGCCGGACGGACATACAACCTTGTCATCACGGCGCTCGGGCAGACGGCGCGCCGTACCTTCTTCGTAAGCGATCCAGTTCTGGAGGCGGTCGACGAGTCCCGCTGGCGTCTCGTCTCTCCAGCAGTGGGTAGCCTCGATCCCGTAGTCGTGCACTTCGACAGGGTAATGGATGCCGCCCTCTGCGAGGACGAGATCGGAGTCCTGACTCATTCCGGAGAGGTCGTTCAGACGCATGTGTCACTCGCACCGGACGGAACCGTAGCGCAGGTTTTCCCGAGCCACCCTTGGCGCCCCGGGGACCACCGCCTCGTCGTCTCCGAACACCTCGAGGACGTTTGTGGCAACAGGTTGGGCGAGGCTCTGGACCATGACCTGACGACGGGCGGACGACCGCGAGGAGGAACAATTAAATTCACTCCGCGCAGCGCCAACGCGCCCTCCGCTGCTCAGGCGGTGAGATGACATCATGGTGGAAGATGGCTCACGCGGACGCGGAAGGATCGTGCTTTGGCGCTTGCCATACGGATGGCGTCGGCATCCGCTTAGTACCGATATGTCGGGCAGTGGGGGGGATCTACGAAGATCCCGGCGGGAGTGGTTCGAGCCCGGGGAGATAATCCGTCGACACATGTGTGCTGCAGAAGGGAAAAAAAAAAATGAGGGTAGGGCCCCTCGGGATCGGCTTTCAGGAGCAGGTCTCAAACCAGCCCGAGCTGCTGCGGTAAAGAGCCGTGGTGGTGAGCGTCGGGTGAAAAGTCCCGGGCAAGACCCGGGGCAGGTGAGTATCGGAAAGACGAGCGAAAGCAAATCCTTCGATGACGCGTCGTTAACGTATCAAGTGCTGTCGAAACCAGGGGTGATCGTGTTCTCTGGGACAAGCCCGCCAGAAGCCTGGTGACCGGGCGGGTGGCAGCCGGCGTATAGGGGGCGTGAGTCCGATACAGGCTTTTATGCGGAACTGCAGGAACCAGGCCATCGATGCTAAGGGAGAAGCGCAAGGGCAAACAACCACGAGGCGAGAGTACCGATGCGATGGTCTGGGACGGACCGGTCTGTATGAGCGAAGAAGGCCCTGTAATGGGGCTGGAGCAAAGGGGCCGGGTCAGACAATCATAGGTTCGAAACAACTGGCAGACAGGATGACGTCGAGCGATATGAGAGACAAGCCTTACAAAATAGATAAGCGTCAAGTGTACGAGGCGTACAAGGCGGTCAAATCCAATCAAGGCGCGGCGGGCGTGGATGGGCAGACTCTTGAACAGTTCGAGTCAGACTTGAAGAGAAATCTTTACAAGATCTGGAATCGTATGAGTTCGGGAAGCTATTTTCCGCCGCCGGTTCGTGCCGTCTCCATTCCCAAGAAGAGTGGGGGCGAGCGGATTTTGGGAGTGCCCACCGTGAGCGATCGTATCGCACAGGTGGTGGTCAAACAGTTGATTGAGCCCGACATGGAAGCTATTTTCTTGCCGGACTCCTACGGTTACAGACCGGGTAAATCGGCTCTGCAAGCAATAGGAGTGACGCGTGAGATACCTATTTCGCTCGATTTTGGTTCGTGGTAAGTTTGCGCTCATGACGCGTTTGGCCCGCATGGTGGTATCCGGATTGCCGCACCACGTGACGCAGCGTGGCAATCGTCGAGAATCGATTTTCTTTGAGGACGGCGATCAGGAGACTTACCGCGATCTTCTTGGGGAGCAGTTGCGCAAGGCGGACGTGGAAGTATGGGCTTACTGCCTGATGCCAAACCACGTGCACCTGATCCTGAATCCGCGGCAAGCCGATGGGCTCGGCCGTGCCGTGGGCGAAGCACATCGCCGCTACACCAATTTCGTCAATGCACGGGGCCGCTGGACGGGGCACCTGTTTCAGAGCCGTTTCGCGTCGGTGGGCAATGGACGAGTCGCATCTGATTGGCGCAGCTATGTCAGGCTGAATGCTGTGCGGGCACGGCTGGTCGCACGGGCCGAGGACTGGCCTTGGTCAAGTGTCAGAGCACATATGATTGGAGCAGATGATGGACTGGTAACCGTTCGCCCAGTGCTTGATCGCATCCCGCACTTTGCTGAATTGCTATCGACTACTGAGGATCAGGACTTTGGGGATCTCCGGCTAGCTGAAGGAAGTGGGCGACCGCTTGGCACGGCAGACTTTGTCACCGGTCTTGAACGATTGCTGGGCAGACCCATCGCGCGCCGCGCTCCAGGACGCAAACCCACGGCCAGCGTTGACGGCGTACAGCTGAAATTGCTGCAATAGGTATCATGTCGACGAATTCGACTGATGACGGATCATGTGTCACGGATCATGGTCGATCGCCGTTCCGACGTTGCCAGATGGACTTGCGCTGGCATGCAGGAATGCTCATGGCAGGTACGCTGCATATTGGAACGCGATCCACGGTGCAAGCGGGCACGCCTGGCCCGCGCCAAGTGATCTTCTGGCAACCAGTCCTGGAGCGAGGGAGGAAGGAGAAACTGCTGATCGAGAGTGCAGACTCGAAAGCGCTTGTTCACGCAATCATCATAAAAAGTTTCAGATCAGGGCAAAGTGATTTTCATGGCTACTCCCATCTATCTCCGACACATTCTCAGGCTGTCCCTCCATTCCACGAATAAGCCGCATGCGCGTTTCACTGAATCGTAAGCGTAACGGATCCCGAGCTAGTCACCTGGTGACTAGGTGGAGTCGTAGATCCGCCGCCACCACCTCCTCCGCAGCCGTTCCCTGCCAAGGCGATAAGCACGAGGAATCCACTACACGCGAGGAACCAGGAACGAGCGTATCTCGAATTGCGTCCCCCTCTTGTGCGCGGCCTCAGGAGGATGGGTAATAGGAGAAGCGCAGCCGCTGCTCCTGGCAGCGTTTCGTCGAACACGGCAGTAATCACGTAGGTCCCGGCGCGTGTGGATGAGGATGTACTGATTGTCAATATTCCAGTTGCGGGCGAGTAACTGCAGGTCGCGCCGGCGGGAAGATTGAGGCAGGTGGCGGAAACACTTGTCGCCGAGGTTGGCAACGTCACTGCAAAGCTCGCCGTCGCGCCGGGTGCGATCGATGCGGATGTGGTGCTGAATGCGGGGCCGGCTCCGGAATCGGCCGAGTCCACCTCAAATTGCATGGCGTTCGAGGTTCCTCCGCCAGGCGCCGGGGTTTCGACAGTAATGGCGGTAACGCCAGATACAATTTGGGCGGCTGGCACCTGGGCCGTGAGTTGGCTTGCGCTCACCAACTGTGTGGGGAGAGCCGTAGATCCCCAATATACGGTAGAACCAGGTGCGAACCCCGATCCGGTGACGGTCAGCGCGAAGGCTGCGCCCCCTGCACTCGTGAATGCGGGCGAGAGGCGGGTCAGGGCCGGCAGAGCGTTGGGACCGGTAACGTTGATGGTGACGGAATTGGAGGTGGAAGAACCGAAGAGGCCCGCGCCCACATAGGTCGCACTGATTACGTCGGCTCCAGCCGGCAAGGAAGTCGTGGTCATGCTTGCGACTCCATTCGTGAGGGCGGCCGATTGCAGTAAAGAGGATCCGTTATAGAAATTCACCGATCCGGAGGGAGTCGCGTTGCCGGATGCCGTAGTTACCTTGGCAGTCAGCGTTACCTGTGCCCCGGAAAGAATCTGTGTAGAAGAGGCCGCGAGGGCGGTGCTGGTTGCGTTGTTGATTGTGAATAGGGTGGCCGCGGAATTGCCTCCACCCGGCGCGGGGTTCAACACGGCCACCTGTACCGTGCCAGGAGCGGCAAGAGCCGAGGCCGGCACCGTGGCGGTGAGTTTCTGGCCGCTCACGTAGGTGGTCGTAAGAGGCGCCTGGTTCCACTCAACCACCGAGCTTGATAAGAAGCCCGACCCGTTGACCGTAAGTGTGAATGCGGGGCCGTTTGCGTTGGCGGAGGTAGGCAAAATCGACGCCAGCGTGGGAGTGGGATTGCCGGACTGAGAAGATACAACGCTGGAGCGCAACAGATAAAGTTCCTGATCTACCTGGCCGGCCCCGGGGCCGATAAACGCCAAGCCGTTAGTGCCCCAGCGCACCAGGCTGCCCATGTCGGGATAGCCCATCTGAGGAAAGGCCAACGTCCCGGTAATGGCATACGACTTGATTCCGTAAGCAGAGATGACACCGGCAAGCGAATTGTTGGGTGAACTGTAATTCTGATAGCCGATCCAATAAAGTTCCCCCAGCGACGCATCCAGGGTGAGGGCGCGCATGTTGGGATATGAGGTTGCGTTGATGGACGTAACCGGGAAGGTGCCAATCTGCGTCTGGGTCGCAGGATTCCAGACCTGGCCCGAGCTGGTGTAGAGCAATGTGCCGTCGGAAACCACCTCGGCTCCCGTCGAGCCATTTCCGCCTGTGTTGCCGGTTGGGTAGGTGTAGGTTAGTCCCGAACTTGTAAGTCCGGCCATCTGGAAGTAGCCTCCTCCAAAGCTGAAAGGGAGGCCGTAGATGGTCAGTGGATTGCCCGCCAGTGCTATGGACCCAAAATTCGGGTCGGCGTAGCAGCAGCGATATGGATTTGGAACGGAGTTGACCAGGCCCGAGTCGTTATAGAGCGATAGCCAGGAGCCTTGCGCAAGCAGGACCTCTGTCGGATTGCCAGGAATCGTTTCCAGATCGGTTGCCGCCAGATTTGAGCATGTCGAGCAATTACCAGTCGAATAAGGGAAGGTCCGCTCGACAGTATTCGTCTGTAAGTTGATCCTCTGCAGGGTGTAATCCGTCTGATTGGCCACATAGAGATAAGATCCATCGGAAGATGCGGCGAGCAAACCAGGGTTGTTCCCTACGCTAATCGGCGTGCCCATGGCGCCGGTCGCGGGATTGACCGGTATCACGGTGTTTGGATTGGACGTGGCGTTGGCAGGAATGGCCGCGTAGACCATTGCAGTGGCGGGAACGGAAGCGAGTGCGGAGGGATCGATCACCAATGTCTGGTAGGGCGTGACCGTCACCGACGCGCTGACGCCCCCACCCGGTAACGGATTCACGACCGTCAGTTGCTGTTCGCCAATCGCGGTCAGAGACGAAGCCGGAATGGTTGCCTGCAGAGCACTGTTGCTCTGGAAAGTCGTGGACAGCGAGACCCCGTTGAGTTGGGCCACAGATTGGGGATAGAAGTTCGCGCCTGAGATGGAGAGATTCACCGCGCCGTTATTGATGAGAACGGTCGGCGCACTGATGGATGCGATGGACGGCACAGCATAGATGGCGTCGCCCACCCCCGTAAGCGCGACCGTGAGCTGCGGCGTCGCCGGATCGTTCGAAGTGATGAGAACAGAGCCCGTCTGGGTGCCGGAGTTCACCGGCGCAAAAGCCAGGTCAATGACGCAAGAGAAATAGGGGTTGTTGGCTGGAAGAGGTTGCGTGCAAGCGTTGTTGACGAGGGAGTAGCCGGTGCCGCTCACTGTTACAGAATTCACCGAGAGCGCAGCCTGACCGCCGTTGTATATCAGCAGAGCTCCATCGACGGCAGGCGCTCCGACTAAAACGTGACCGAACGGCAGTGGATTGGTGTGGACATTGATTTGGGGGGCAATTCCCTGGCCGGTGAACGAAACAGTTTGCGGAATGGTCTGAGCGTTGGAGGCCACCGTGAGTGTTCCGCTGGTCGCTTTGCTGCTCACGGGAGTAAATGTGAGCGTAACCGGGCAGACCGAACCGGGCGCAACAGACGCGCAGCTTCCACTCGCAGTTACCGTTGGATCCGACGATGTAGACGATGAGATGTCCAACGATGCGTTGCCGCAGTTGGTTATGTTGAGAATCTGATTTGTGGAGCTATTCGCATTCACGCTGCCGAAGGCAATGCCAGACGTGCTGAAACAGACCGCGGGCGCAGGAGTTGCCATATTGAACCTGGCCACGAAGCTGTGCTGGAGACCGACATTGGGGTTGGCAGGCGGGGGCAGTTGCGGCTCGTAACTATTTGCGGTGGTCGGAAAATCCTGCGCAAGCGTGGTGCCGGTAACGACCAGATTGTTGGATGGGTCGACAGCGAGGCCGGCAAAAATGGAACCTGCGTAGACGCCGTTGGTACCATTCAGATAACTTCCAAACTCAAGCGTGCTGAGATCGGGGCTGATCTCGGCCAGGATCAGATCCGCAATGGAATCCGTAAACTCATATTCCGTAACAAATGGATTCTGCATGGGAAAGCCCGGCGAATCCACATGACCACCTACAAAAACATTGCTCTGGCTGTCGAGAGCAATCCCTAAAAACGCGTATGGCGAAACTGAATTCGATCCAACATAAGTAGCACCCAAAACGCTGGTTGCCTGCGGATTGAGCTTGAGGATATACCCGGCGATGTATTGACCGTCCGAATTGGGAGTAATGGTTTTTTGATAGGCATTGGCGCTGACAGGCAAATTCTTTTCTGCCGTTCCGCCGGCCAGATAGAGGTTGCCTGTCGGACCCACGGTCAATGCGCCGTTATAATCCGTTCCTGGCAGATAACTGGCAAAATTGATCGCAGATGCAGAAGGATTGATTTGCAGCACAAAACCCGCACTCGGGTTCTCGACATTTACATAGGCATTGGGAAACTGCGGACCTACTACGCCTGCGGTCGTGGGCAAGCCGAGGCCGGCCGTGCCTGCAATCGTCACGTCGCCCGAGGCATCGACCGCGATCCCCGTTGGAATGAAATCATTCGTATAGGGTTGGAGGCGGTCGGTCGAGTTTGTGTCGTTCCCAGGGATCACCGTTGAATAAAGGAGCTTGCCTGTCGGGTCTACCTTCAGCACAAAAGTTTCGTTATACGGGTAGCCCGTCACGGAAGTTGCGAGAGTACCGGGCGTGATCTGGAAATTGTTGTTGTCTGTGGTGCCGGCAAGGTAGGCGTTACCGCTAGCATCTAGGGCGAGATTAACTCCAGTACCAAATATATAAAAACCTTGCTCACCGCCGTAGGTTCCTGAATAGTTCAACTTGGAACCGTCGGGAGAAAGCGATGCAATCGCAAAACAGTTGTCGTTGGTCTGACAGGAAAGGGATGTGCCGGCTCCGGCTACGGGAAAATTGCCTGAAGAAGTAAGTCCCGCCACGATGGCATCGCCGTTGGCATCCACCTTGATGGCGCCGCCGCTTGCGCTCGAGGCGCCGACGGGCTGGCCCGATCCGCCCAGATAAGTGGAGTAAATGAGCGTTTTGCCGGACGGATCGAATTTTGTAACAAACATGCTCTGGCCGTTGGTCCCCAACGACGATTGCAAAGGATTGCTGGTGGGAAAATCGGTGGAAGTGGTCGAGCCAGTGACCAGAACATCGCCATTGGCATCGGTTGTGATCGCTGTGGCCAGATCGGTGCCCTGGCCCGCCAAATACGAGGCGAAGACAATCACCGGGTCGATCACGAGGGAGCGCTTTGGGTCGTATGTGCCGACGCGAAATCGGATGGAGCCGTCGCCGGCCTGGAGAAACCTTGCATCCACAGGAACGCGCTTTCCGTCTGACAACTGGTAAGCTACAGGCCTTTTCAGCGTGAGCGCGCCATTTGCCGTGTGAATCTCCAGATTGCCATCGCCGTTCTGGTGAATCCGCGTGGCCCCATCGAACCGGAGGGCGATGCGCGACGGATCAGCGCCGGGGGCGATGTGGAAGTCATGTTCCAGTTCCTGTCCGTTGCCGTAAAAACTCAGCGAGATCCCCGGGTAGAGTTCCTTGTATTCAATCGCCGAGGAGAGCGGAATGTTCCTGATCCACCGGGACGAATCATTCCCAAAGAAATAGTTGGCGTGCCCAGTAAGTGTGGATGTTGACTCTGGAACAGAATGGGCCCCGACAAAACTTAAGGCCAGTTTTTCGTCGCAGCCGCTTTTGCCGCAAAGAACGAAATCGGCGCCGTTCGAAAAAAACTTCGCACGAAGGCCATCCCGATGAAAAAGAAAGGAGTACTTCTGTGGCGCTTGACCACGATTCGTCTCGAAGGCGATGGGAGAAAGTTGAAACGTCCGGGACGGCTCGGCGGCAGAGCAGAGCATCACTTGGGCAGAGAGAAGCGACAAGGCAAGCCAAAAGGTGCTAAGAGAACGCATCACAATAATTTTCTTGGGAAACAGAGGAAGTATACCCCGATCAATGGATTTTGTGGTTGTTCCGTCGGATGCGGCGAACCCAGAAGTAACCTCGCTCTTACTCCGCACGAAGTGCATGGAGGGGGTCAACCGCAGCCGCACGGCGCGAAGGCAGGTAACAGGGTTTCGGGCAATCCGCCGTTTTCCAGGGGCCGAGAGGGCCAGCCTGATCTGCGTTATTCCTGGCCTTCAGGGGTGGGGAAAGTCGCTTGGATCAGGCTGTCTCCTTTTCCCTTACATTTCCGTGAATCGTTGAGGCCAGTGCCATGTGCGCTCATTTCCCGGCGGGACCAGCGCTGCGGGCCTGACTGACTGCGGCAAGGGCTCATGATCACCCATGACCAGTTCACGGCTGCGTGGCTTTTCCCCTCATCTTCCTCATAGTCCGGATTACCAGGCTTCGCATCCATACGGCGCGGTGGATCTGGTATTTCGGTGCGACCTCGCCATCTCCATCTGGCCGTCCCGGGCTTGTGGCCCCCACGAGGCCAAACATCTCGCGCAACGAATCGAGTGCCTTAACTTGCCCCAGCGATGGATGTAACCGAGCGGTGTCTTTTTAAAAAGTAACCGTTCGCTCCCTTTAGGGATTTAATTGGGGACGGATATATCCCAATTGCAAGCAGAGCGGTAACAGGTCTCTTACGAGAAGCTGAGAGGCAAGATGTTTTGTTGTGGGTTGGCGACAGTCTTTCTTGGTCTGCCACGCTTCTGGGGAGCCAGCCGGCGTTGTGTCGAGCGTTCCAGTGTAGGGACGAACTCCCGAACGCCCGGTGGCCGTCCCCTGTGGGTTGACCGGCGAATTTCATCCAACTCCGTGGCACTCTCCTGCTGGCCTAGAAACGCGCGCCATGATTCGGCACACCATCGCCTCAGCCACAATTCCATCGCTAGGAATGCCTCCGCCGGTGCACTTGCGCAATGGGCGGCGGCGCTGGACCATTGCCAGCGCTCTGCCTCTTGGACCAGTTCTGCGCGCACCGGATTCAATCCCGTGTAGCGCAACGCCGTCCAAAGATGCGTCTCATCCAACGGGCAGGAGTAGTATCGTCCCTGCCAAACATGACCACTGGTTCGATGGGCGGCGTTCCAGTAGGAAGCAAAGCGACCGTGTGCGTGCTTTAGGGCAAGCCCCATCGATTCCGGCTTTCGGGGTATCAGGACTAAGTGGACATGGTTCGACATCAGACAATAGCCAATCAACAATACCCCGCGCAGTTCCAGGCTCTGCGCCAGCAAATCCAAATAAATGCTGCGATGGGTATCGTTGTCGAGAATAAAGCGGCGTCCATTGCCGCGCTGCGTCACGTGGTGAGGAAGATCCGGACCGATCACGCGAGCCAGACGAGCCATGTATTTCTCCCTGTTGCAAGATAGACAGCCCCCAAAAAAAACGCGCCTGACGGAGGTGGAGGCAGAAGGCCGCACACAGACGTTCTTGGCAAAGCATGCACCAAACCGATGAACCTTTCGTGCGGATGAAATGAATTCTGCTTCATGGTAAGGCTTGCATTGGAATGATCGGCCTGGAACACGTTAATGCCCCGTCGATTTAAGCAAGCCAACGCAAAGGCTAAATGTGTGGGAGATCAATTGAGGATTGATATGATTTAGCCATGCAGACGGTACCCTATTTTCACCAAAGTGCGTTGGAACGCGCATCGCCAGAATGCCCGGACGCGCGATTCGCATTGGGGTATTTTCCGTCCGTCCCCGAAAAAACCCGTCCCCGAAAAAACCCAGGCGGTGGTATTCAAACCGCTGCGAGCAGCGCTACGGGCCATCGCCGAGCCCATGATACCCAATCCCATAATAGAAATTTTCGCGCTCATGTCTATATAGATGTCGATGCTAGCGCCCGGACGCAACCGGGCACAATTCCTCACAGCGAATAGAGATACCCAGGTCCTTCGGAGGAACCCGTCGTACGACCTTAGCCTTAGAGAAAACTGCGGACCCCTTGTGTGTTGTAAACGATGTGCCTCGGCTGTTGGGCAAGGCCATTGACTGTTACCGTGGTTCACCGCCATTTAGCCACCCACTGAAAGGAACGAAACCATCTCGTTAACAAGTCGGCAGCTCCCTTTCGTTCATAAATGGCGTATTATGACGTGCACTGCGTTGGTCTTTAAAATTCGCAACTTAGAGGGGGTTGATGGGAGGCATTGGCGCAAGGCTCCTCACGATTCGGCGCCAATGGCAACTCTCTTTGCGAGAGGTTGAGAGACGTAGTCTTCACTTAGCTCAGGAAAAGGGAAATCATTCTTACCACGTCTCGGCCAGTTGGCTTCACCGCCTGGAGCGCGAAGAGCACGAATTGAGCGTCAGCAAGCTAATGGCTTTGGCTGAGATTTATAACGTCTCGCCGGAGCGACTGCTGCATTGCATTGATCCTGGAAGCAGACAGAACCTGGTTCCCACGCAGCTCTCCCCTGAAAATGCAAGCATGATTCTGAGCGAAGGATCGCTCGACCCACAGGCGAATTTGGGTTTGGATAACCCCGTTCCCGGCCAGCCATCCGAGAACGATACCAGCCTACTCCCCGCGGAGAACGGTCAGTCACCCAAGCCTTACAGGCGAGGAATCATTGGAAAACACGACCTCACCCTGCACCCTATGATCCCTGCTGGTTCGATCGTTCAGATCGATACCCAGAAGCGAGCCATCGCAACTCGAAGAAGCTGGATCCACGAATTCCAGCGGCCCATCTATTTCCTTATGACTCCGGACGGCTACGTCTGCGGCTGGTGCGAGTTGGACAAAAACTCAGACTGGCTGACCTTGATACCGCATTCGCTATCGCCAAGCCCAAGCCGGAGATGGAGGTACAGGACAGACATCGAAAGCATCGGGCGTGTCGTCAGGGTGGCCGTTCGACTATCCAGTTGACTTCGTCAGGGAGCGTCAGAGAGAACCCCATGCTTCTCAGCACGAGGGAACGCCCAAACGGTCGATAATTGCGTAGACGAGTTCCCGAATGAGGTGAATCTCACTGTCCAGTCCTTGAAGCTTCGAACGAAAGTGGTCGACGTTTCTGGCGACATCCGTGGAGTGACGCGAAAGTTCCACAAAGCTCATTTCCAGACCTAAGTAATATCCGTGGATTGCCTCGTCAAGTCCACGCAGCAGTGGCGCGCAGTGCTCCATTGCAAACGGGAAGTTTCCCGCCTGAGCATTAAAAATCGCAGCCGACTCTCGTTCCGCCGTGACATTCACGACAAAAAGGCCTAGTTGCTGCACTCGCTGCGAGCTGTCGCGGATAGGAAAGCAGTAATCTAACCAATGGCCGGCCTCCATCGTGTCCCTTACTTGACCCTCCAACCAGACGGACGCTGGCTTACCCGTCGCCAACACCCTTTCGTAAATCGGCTCGATCTGTGTAGCCAGATCACCCACAATCTCGCGTGAAGTCCTCCCGATATGTTGATCGATGGTAGCTCGCGTCTCTTTTGCAAGAGCGGCATTCACCCAGTCAAATCGTGTCTGAGTGTCCAATAGGCAGATGCCCGTATGGGCGGCACTCTCACCTGCAGCGAACAGCGCCTTGACGTACTCCGGGCAGTCCAATCTGCCTGGGTCCTTCGAGTCCCCCATTTTCGGCAATGGGGCTTCCAGCGGAAATTCATCCTTCTCAAACATCGTGCGGCCTCGGGCGCGAAACATAGAACTGCCTAACATATCTTATCGGGCTACGCTGCTCATGAATACCCGTCTCGAATCACTCATAATCACCTGATTGATGATCACGCAACCGGGGTGGGTCGGCGCTACATCGCTTGAGGCGTGGGGAGACGGAATACAGCTTGCGGAAGTAAATCGCTTGATTTGGCGCCGGCTTCCTTACGCAGAAGGTGGCACAGAGAAATATTCGACCTCTACAGGTGTTCCAAAGAAGATATTTGGGAAGCTGGATCCGGTGGTACGCAGCGCATCTGTGACGATGGTGTACGGATTACCCGGAAAGATGGCAAGGACCATCGCGGAGTCTTCTACCAACCTCGCCGGGGCTCGATGCCTTGGCCTGTGACTCTTAAGGTGTTTGCCGACCGTGGCTACCCATACGACTCTCTCGTGCACAAAACTTATGGAGTACACTCTGCCTCGCGGCCCCGGGGCGATCTTGTCGCATTTCTCCGCTATATAAGCATAGGAAGCCTCTGCTAACTCCGGAGGCAGGAACGGCAGAAAAAACAGTGGTGGGGTCGGCACTGGGACCGTTATTCCTCGCTCAAAAAGGTTGCAGTCATCTTGCCCCCACCGATGCTCGGTTTGCCCGACCGAACAAGCCGCTTTGAGCGGCCCATCGCTCCTCGCACTGGGGGAGACTTTCAATCGGCGAATGGACCCTCTCGCGATTCAAAAGCAGCGCCCACTCTCCTGTCCAAACATTTTGCTCCGCAGATCCCATTAAATCAACGCTTGTGTTCCGATGATTTGATACTTCGCGGGCTGAGCAGCCACTTTCACGGGGTTTTAAGATGCGAGGGGGTTCCTGAAAGTGCGCTCCGCCCACGAAACTTCCCACCACATCGCGACGCACAAGTATCGACAAAGAAAACCCAGGAGATCAAGCCCTAAGCGGTAGCCCAGAGTGTGCACCTGGCGCATCACGTCGCTGACATCCACGTTCAACTCCTCTAGCCAGGTCAAACTCAGCATCTATAACCACCTACATGAACCTCGACGCTATTGTGCAGAGCATCTTCTAAACTGCTGCAATAGTTCCATCAAATGGTGCACCGTCGCTTAATCCGCTCGTCTTCTGTGAGATCCGTCGGTTTCACGGCGGCTAGGCTCTCCGCTGGCGGTCTAATCTCTCTGCTACCAAAGAGAGCAATTGTGACGGCATGGTGAACCCGTCGAGGACGAGTATTTCCGCGCCATCGGAAAAATTGATTAGTCGCTGCAAATCAAAATCGCTTACCTTTGAGACGACAACCAGATCGAGCTTCTGGCTGCGGAGCATGATCTCAGCTAGCTGAGGGGACGCAGAAGCTACGTCGTGGCCTGAGGTTTTGAGAACGGCGCACCGGCTTTCAAGCACAGCCTGATCCAGCTTCTACGCAGAGAATTTTGGCCGGTCTAAGATTCACCGTGTAAATTCTTTTACTGTGACTTGAGACGACTCTCAAGTCTAGCGATCAAAATGCAGAACCGCTCGCGCCACAATGCGCCGCGGCGCCAGGTGTGAAACCACTAAGCCCACGGGAGACAAAGTCCAAGAGCCTCTAAAAGCGACCGCTGGGCACCAGATGGACCCAGGGTGCGCCCGAGGACATTTGCGGGACGGGCGGAATAATTCCCCGTCAAAGACACTGTGGAGAGAAGGGAACTAACCCTAACGAGCGAAGACAACCAAAATGTCGTCCGCCCTAAGTGCGAAAATAAACCTTGAAAATCTCTCGACGCGTTTGAAAATCCGTACTACTGTGTCCGTAACAATTCTATTCCGGCGCCGGCTTACTTCGACGGCGCTGCTCGGCCTAACACCGAACCGCAGGTTCCGTGATGCCGCAACTAACTAACAGACAAAATCAGTCCCCTTAAAGCCTTCCACGCTGCCCGCTGCATCGTCTTCCGGCGATCGTGACGAGTCACCACGGCTTCATAATCGCATAGGGGCATGGCCGCACAGTGAGCAGATGGCTTGAGCGATGAGCAGGAGTGCGCCCAGGCGCCCTCTGAGAACGTCCGTTCTTTGACAATTTGATGCCACACTGACCAGCGATGCCCAGCCGCGGGGGAAGACCCTCACTGAATTGCGTGAAAAAGATACTTATGGCGCATAAGGCGCACACTTCCCCCTGCGCTGAATCCAATGCGAGGACACGGAGTGCGCCCTATGCGCGCCCGAACTTCCACAGTATCCGAGTATATGTTGGGTGATTTCGTGTGACCTAAGTCCTTTGTTTCAACAAGGTGCTCAAGGCGCTCAAGGTATTTAATTGCATTTGTTGCCCTCTCACCGAGAGAGAAACCCTTCTGAAGCTACGGCAACGCCGCCGGCCGGCGCTTCGCCCTACGGTTGACCGTCCGGCACTAAAAAGCTGCGGACGTACTTGCCGACAAAGAATAGCCGCCGGGAGGCTTATCTCGCTTATCACTCAATCTTTTTCCGCTTGAAAGCGTCGCCGGGGGGCTTATCTTTCTTTTCTCTCACAAAGAGCATTCTTTTTCGCGACCACCCACCGCCACTGGAAGGCGCTCACGCCCAGCATCGATCCGGCATTCGCTGGATTTTCGTCCAGCATGGCGACGGCATACTTTTGAACCGGGAAACCTGCCTTCATCGCCAGCTCCCCGGTTTAGCCACCAACAAGACCTGACAATCCCACTTGCACCGTGAGCATGGATATTGATCCGCCATCGACACCCTCGACGGGGAAAGTGATGATCTCATCTTGTTGCCGGGTGGCGAGGACGTAAAGCATGGGCAGATAATGATCGGGCGTCGGAATCGAGAGAAGAGCCTCAGGTCCAAGGCTCTCGTAATCGATAAGCGGCTTGTACTCTCCAGCGACCATCATGTCCTTCGCATTCGTTTCGAAGCGAATAGCCCAATCGTAGGGATCAGGCATATGGCGCCCCCACGCATAGGCGTGAAGGTTGTGAACGAGATTGCCGCTACCGATGATGAGCACACCCTCCTCCCGTAGGGAAGCGAGCTTTTTGCCAATTTCAAAATGGAATGAGGCCGGTTTACCCTCGTCGATACTTAGTTGGACAACAGGAATATCGGCGTCGGGATATACGTGGCGAAGGACCGACCATGTCCCATGATCCAGCCCCCAGGAGTTGTCGAGCCGGACCTCCAGTGGCGCGAGCAAAGTTTGCACTTTGCGAGCCAGCGCAGGATCACCTGGAGCGGGATACTGCACTTGAAAGAGTTCTCGGGGAAATCCGCCAAAATCGTGGATGGTTCTCGGCGCAGTGGCAACGGTTACGCCAATCTCCGGAACAAACCAATGCGCAGAGATCGACAAGATCGCTTTAGGCCGGGGGATGGTGCGGCCTATGCGATTCCACGCATGCGTAAAGTCATTGTTAAGGACGGCATTCATTGGGTTGCCGTGACCAAAAAATATTGCGGGGAGTATGTGGGTCATGATGCGAGTGCCCAGATCGACCTGGGTATGCCGTTTAGACTACACCTCTGAAGGGAAGCGACAAACACCGGATAGCTCCGCGAATTTAAGGGGCGATAAAGGCAGAAATCGACACCTTTGGTAGGGCGACGGCTCGTTGTTTGCAGCGAGTATGATGGCTGCGAAGCGGACTCCGGCACGAGAGGCAGGTGTGACATGTCGATGCACGAACGCGTCAAGCCGGTGGTGATGACAGCACTTGCAGTGCTCGCGGTGACGGCTTGTTCAAAGACGCAGCGTGGCACGCCAGCGCCGTCTCTTGCACCTGCAACCATGTCTGCTGTGGGCGCCGTCGACGAGCGCTTCCAGTCGTACAACATCGAAATGCTGGAAGTGACTGGCGGCAATTTCTGGAAGCCTTACGGCAGCCCATCCAATGACGGGGCCAACCCGGTGCACCCAGGATCGAGCGTACCTGCCGGTATGAGTCCCGGCCTGTATCAGTACCGTCCGACGATCGATCTGACGAATATCCGTCGACGGAAGCTGGCGGCCGCCCTGGGGCCGGCGTATGTCCGCGTGAGTGGAACGTGGGCGAACACTACCTACTTCTACGATGCGAATGGCGCCGCGCCCAAAGCGCCGCCGAAGGGTTTCAACGGCGTGCTTACGCGGCAGCAATGGAAGGGCGTCATCGACTTTGCCGAGGCGGTCCATGCAGAAGTCGTGACATCGTTTGCCACCGGTGTGGGTACACGCGATGCCGCCGGCGTGTGGACTCCTACTGAGGCCCGCAAGGTCCTTGCCTACACGGGTTCCGTTGGCGGTTCGATCGCCGCAGCCGAATTCATGAACGAGCCTACGATCGCATCGATGGGCGGAGCTCCGAAGGGCTACGACGCGGCGGCCTACGGGCGTGACCTGGCAGTCTTTCGTCCCTTCATCAAAAAGGCCGCTCCTGCCCTGGTGATTCTTGGCCCTGGCTCAGTCGGCGAGGGAGGAACCCTGGGGTTGCCGCCCGGCAAATCTCTGAAGACAGAAGATCTGTTGAAAGCAGCTGGCCCCGTCTTTGATGCCTTCTCCTACCATTTTTATGGGGCGGTCTCGAAGAGATGCGCGGGCATGGGCGCCGAGGCAACGACCACGGAGGATGCTGCGCTCTCTGACGAGTGGCTCTCGCGAACCGCCACTGTGGAAGCATTCTATGCGGGGCTCCGCGATAGATTTGAAGCTGGCAAGCCTCTCTGGATCAGCGAAACGGCAGATGCGGCCTGTGGTGGCAATCCCTGGGCCTCCACCTTCCTGGACACTTTTCGCTATCTGAACCAGCTCGGGAGCATGGCCCGGCGCGGCGTCCAGGTGGTCATGCACAACACCCTCGATGCCAGCGATTACGGACTGCTCGATGAGAACACCCTGGCGCCGCGGCCCGATTATTGGGCAGCGCTTCTCTGGCGAAAACTCATGGGCACGACTGTGCTGAATCCTGGCTCATTTTCCGCCGCAGGGTTGCACGTGTACTCCCATTGCCTTCGGGACAAACCGGGCGGAGTGACAGTACTGGCGATCAACGCGAACCGCACAACCCCGCAATCGCTGGACCTGCCCATGGCCGCGGAACGCTACACTTTCACAGCCGCGAATTTGTTGAGCAAACAGGTTCTGTTGAACGGGAAGGAACTTGGCTTGGGCGCAAACGATACTCTGCCCGGCCTGACGGAAACGCCAACAGATTCCGGAAACCTGATCTTCGCGCCGGCCAGCATCACATTCCTTGCGATTCCAGGCGCAAACAATTCTGCTTGCCGGTGATGCCTCTTAGGCATGGCCAGCCGTAGCTTTGCCAAAGATGCGGCAGTAGTTTCCGCCGCCGACCTTGGCGATGTCGTCCGGCGTGAAGCCCTGGGTGAGCATCTCGCCTACAACCGCTGCGAAAAAGCTTGCCTTCGTATCGGGCCAGACATAGTTGGTGCCTTGACCCGCCCGCGAGGACAGCAGGTCTGTGTCGGTACCGATGCCGACGTGATCCATGCCCACCACGTCCGCCATTGCCTTGATATTTTCCACGAATTGCTTCGGTGAGTCGGCCAGTTTCGTCCATACGCCGATCACCCCGCCGGCGTCCGCCACGACCTTTGCGTTCTCTTTGCTGATCAAGTGCGGCTTCATGATTGCCGCCATTTTTGGGTTGTTGCCGGTGCGGCTGTCCAGCCCCGTGTGGGACACAAGGATTGGCTGCCGGGCTACCTTCAATGCTCCCAATACTGTCTCCGGGCTGGCATGGGCCAGATCCACCAGGATGCCCAATCGGTTGCACTCCTTCACCACCTCTGCGCCAAAAGCGGTCAGTCCACCCAGGTGCGCTGGTGACAAAATCACGTCCCCCAACGGAGACACCATGTCGTCACGCTCGTGAAGCAGCTGAAGGTTCCGCACACCGCGCTTGTACACTTCTTCGACGCGGTCCAGGTGCCCCTCGATGAACTGCGCTCCTTCGATTGTCTCGACGATCGTTGGCCGGCGCTGGTCGTGCGCGGCCTGCAGGTCTTTCAGGTTCAAGGCACGATGCAGGTGTCCTTTTTCGAGCTCTGCGTCGATGGCGGTGAGCCAGTTTAAATATTTGTCTCGCGCATCCCCGGGCTTGCGCATGGGCGCGAAATCCAGCACGAAGCTCGCACAGACAGCCGTCAGCCCAGACCGTCTGAGTTCTTCTGCGAGGGAAAGGCCGGGACCCTGCGGTTGCTCCTTCTGTTGTGGCGGCCGCCCGTTCTGCGGCTGCGGTTCTGTCCCCGCCGGATACACATGGTTATGCATATCGATGCCAATGGTTCTGGACATCACCTGCGCAACGCGCGGATCTGCCCCATCGGCCGCCGCATGCAGCCAGGCCGGCCCGAGCAGCATAGAGCCCCCGGCCCCCATCGTAGTTGTCAGGAATTCCCGGCGTGAAAGTGCTTTGCGGACCATGCAACCTCTCCGTTCTTCAACGCTGAACTGGATCGAAGACTTCCACCCACATTCTGCTGATATTCGCCGGGAGTCATGCCGTAGACCCGCCTGAAATGTCTCCCAAAGTGGCTCTGGTCCGAAAATTTCAAGTGGGCCGACGTCTCCGCCAGCGACCATCCCTCCGCGATCAAGTGCCTCGCTTGCATCAGACGAGCGCGCGAATGAAACGCCAGAGGCGATAGTCCGACATGTTTCGAAAAGGTATGAGCAACGTGATATCGACTCAAGCCAACCAAAGAGGAAAGCAGATCCAGCGATGGAACCTGGTCCAATCGCTCCAGCATATACGCCTCAAGTTGGAGAACTGGAGCGGGCGGCGCCGATGAGGCCGGTCCACTGATCGCGATGCTTTCAGCGAGAATCTCCTGCAGGCGAGAAAGAATCATCGCTTTCGCTGTACCGTCGTTTGCTGCTGCCAACATCCCGAAGACGGAGACAAATGCATCCACCAGCCTGGGGGCTGCCTGCGATATCGCCGCGGAAGCAATGCCTACGTCGCTACATACTCCTGGAATAGTCGCGATCTTGAAGCTGGTTGTTCCCCTCGCCTTGCACCGTGCTCTATGGACGAGCCGGGGAGGGAGCACGATCAAGCGTCCAGGTTTGGCAATGACAGTGCCGGTTCTGAGCTGATAGTGCCGTTCGCCCTTGGTAAGGGCGACCAACTGCCAACCCTCATGAAAATGCCAATCAGTTGCAAACGTTTCGATATCCTCGCCGTTGTATAGTTCCGCTCCCGACAGTACTGCACTCCGGGACAATCGAATATTTGCGCCCACGGATCTCTACCCCTCAACTATTCTGGACCCTTCATTTTCAATCTGCAAAGCCTGCGGCATCCTCAGGGCCTGATAGCAAGATCGTTCTAGATCACAATTGCCTGGTTGCCCATACTGATAAAGGAAAATCCCGAGGCCGGCCCCATGATCGAGGAATGCCGTTGTAGAACCAGTCGGTGATGAATCGAACCAGGAAGTGAATCGGTCAGGACTCGCTTCGAGTCCCGAAGGTACGGCTGAAATTGTTACTTCACGAAAAGGAGATGGATTGAAGCAATTCGCTGTCCTTACCCCGGAAGGCCGAGACGTGACGAAAAGATCGCGTCACCAGACGCTCGCGCTCGCCGGTCTCGCGCACGCCTTGCACGACGGTTTCACCGACATGATTTACGTGCTTCTGCCTGTTTGGCAGACACAGTTCGCGCTCGGCTACAGCGCCCTGGCGTTAGTGCGCGCCTTGTATGTGGGTGCTCTGGCCGCGCTCCAGGTGCCCTCTGGCCACCTCGCGCGGCGTATGAATGCGCGGACCGTCCTTGTGCTGGGAACGTTGCTGAGTGCGGCCGGTTTTGCCTGTGCCGGCCTTTCGGGCGGACTTGTGGGATTGTGCGCATCTCTCGCCCTGGCGGGAGCGGGCGGCAGCACACAGCATCCACTCGCCTCCTCCGCGGTGTCGCGCGCGTACGGCCGAAGCGCACGCGGCCCCCTCGGCACTTACAACTTTGCGGGTGACCTGGGCAAGGCGACCCTTCCGCCGGCTGTTTCTCTACTGCTCACCGTGATGGTGTGGCGCTCGGCCCTTTATGTCGTAGCCGTTTTAGGAGTACTGGTCGCGGCGCTCATCCTCTGGCTCATGCCCCTCATCCCCGGGCCTCCGGCCTCAGCGGAAAACGTAACTGCTCCGGACCACGAAACCGCTGGCAGGGGCGGTTTCGGGCTGCTATTCGCAATCGGCATACTCGACACGGCGGCGCGCATGGGCTTCCTGCTGTTCCTGCCGTTTCTTTTGCAGGCGAAGGGCGCGTCGCTCACAACCGTGGGATTGGCCTTGTCGCTGATCTTCATTGGCGGGGCGTTCGGGAAGGCGGCGTGCGGCTGGCTCGGGGCACGTCTTGGACTCATCGTAACCGTGGTTGCGACGGAAGCCGGAACGGCAGCCGCCATCATGACGGTGCTCGTGTTGCCGCTCGCACCGAGTTTGGCCTTGCTGCCGCTCCTGGGGGTGATGCTCAATGGGACGTCATCCGTGCTCTACGGCACCGTCCCGGAGCTGGTTAAAGCTCAACGGATCGAGCGTGCCTTCGCCCTGTTCTATACCGGGATACTCGGATCCAGTGCGCTGGCGCCCGTTCTCTACGGGTGGCTTGGCGATAGAGCGGGGCAGGTCTGGGCCACGCTGGCAGCAGCCCTGACGGCACTGGCCGTTGTGCCCCTCATGTTCGTCCTATCACCTCGACTGTCCACTCGATCTTAGCTCCACCCTCCTGGCTGCGAAGTTCCGGGCTGAAAGCGTCAGCCCCAGGAGTCCGCACCCAGCAGCTTGCGGCCCAGGGGTGTGAGCTGCGCCGTCTCGTACCTCGTCCGCTCCCACTCGCGAGGATCGCCGGGGAACGCGAAGCCCTCCGGGGCGCGTCGCTCTTTCCACGACAGGACACGCCGTTCGCGGAGTTCCTCATTCGCTTCATCTGCCGGGGTCATGGAAATGTATTGGGCGATGCGCACCTTATTCTCAGAGGTATTGGGGCGAATGCCATGCGCGAGCAGGCTGTTGAAGATCAACAAGTCCCCAGCCTTCATGGGCACTGAATGCACCTCCAACCCTTCGACCTCTGGTTTGAAACCGTCGCGTCCTTCAGGCTGGCGTGCCTTCCACTCTTCGAACGACCGGAAGAACTCCGGTACACACTGGAAACCGCCGGTCTCGCGGTCGACATCCACCAGCGAAAGCACGCCCTGCACGTTGACGGGAAGTGGTTCGAGCGTGGTGTCTACATCGGTGTGGATGAAACCACCGAACGCCCGGCCGGACTTGTTCGGCGTATTCAGGTTGGCACGATCAATCGTGACCCAAAGCTTTTCATCGTCCCAGATATCGACGAACGCGTCATAGACTCGCGGATACTGGCGATTATCCCAGAGCGCCTGGTGATTGTAGATCTCTACCATGCCGCTATTGTTCAGTTCTTTCATGGCGTGGTCGCGTAGTTGAGGGCCATTCCACGTCGAAGGGTCGTTGGCATCCATCTCCTGAAACTCCCACAAGAGCTTCTTCAAGGCCTCCACATTCTCCGCCGGCACAGCCTGCTTGACGACCACGAAGCCGTACGACTGCCAATGCTCAAAATCAGCACTGGAGAGAACGCGCAACGGTAGCTTCTTCTGAATCCGGCGAAGCGGCTCTCGCTGTATTTGAGGGGTGAGTTTGTTGTCGCCGGGCTTACCCGCCGGCTTTTCATCGATGATCGTTGTTTGGTTCATGGCCGCCTCTGTAGCGCTTCTTCGCACTGGAGAACGATAACCAATTTCACCCCGATTTGGCGACGTCCGGCGCAGGCTCCCTGGAATGACACTAAAAGCCCCCGAACGAATCTAATAAGTTGCGTACGTAACCAGGGAGGGTATATGTCCACCGCAGTCGCAGTAGCAACCATGAAAGCCGCCCAGGTGACCGCGGCGGGAGCCGGTCTTAGCATCGTGGAGCTGCAGGTTCCCGATCCAGGACCGGGACAGGTGCGCATCAAGGTTCAGGCATGTGGCGTGTGCCGCAGCGATGCCATCATTCTTGAGGGGCGTCGCCCTGGAATCGCTTATCCGCGCGTGCCCGGCCACGAAGTGGCTGGGCTGGTGGATGCGGTTGGGATCGGAGTGACGGAGTGGCGAAAGGGCCAGCGCGTGGGTCTTGGCTGGCACGGCGGCCATGACGGTACTTGTCCCGAATGCCGGCGCGGAGATTTTCGACTCTGCCGCAATGAGAAGAATCCCGGCCTCAGTTATGACGGCGGCTATCAGGAGTTCATGTTGGCTCCGGTTGAAGCCCTGGTTTCGATTCCAGACAATCTCAGCGATATCGATGCCGCCCCGCTGCTGTGTGCTGGCAGCAACACCTACAACGCATTGCGGCGCTCGGGCGCGCAGCCAGGCGACCTGGTCGCGGTGCAGGGAATCGGTGGACTCGGCCACCTCGGCATTCAATTCGCCAACAAGTTTGGCTACAAGGTGGCCGCAGTCGGGCGCGGCTCGGAAATCGAATCGCTGGCCATGAAACTCGGCGCCGATGTCTACATCGACAGCAAAGTGAAGAACGCCGCGGAGGAGCTACAAAAATTAGGTGGCGCAAGAGTCATTATCGCGACCGCGCCCGACTCCAGGGCAATGACCGAACTGATTGGCGGGTTGGGCTCGAACGGCAAGCTTTTTCTGATCGGCGTAGCTTCCGATCCTATCGCGCTGGCTCCGGTTCAACTCATCCGCGGCGGCAAGACTGTAGAAGGATGGGCGGGGGTAACACCGGCCGATTCAGAAGCTACACTTCGCTTTGCCGAACTGCGCGGGGTACGCCCCATGATCGAAACCTATCCATTAGAAAAAGCTGCCGAAGCCTATGCCCGCATGATGAGTGGCAACGCACAGTTTCGGGTTGTGTTGACGATGTAAGTGCAACCCCCAACATGCGCGCCTTTCCGAAAGCCACGGCCAGGACGGCCTTAGAGGGTGCGTGAGAAGCAGATATCAAAACAAGTCCCGTTAGGGACGGCTGACCTTAGCCCAGGACGCAGTCCTGGGGAGTAGGCCGGGGATTTATCCCCGGCACCCAGGATGTCATCCTTGTGGCCTTTAGGCCCTGAGGTGCGGTTTTCCCTCGAACAAGAATAAAGAGCATGCCTCAGGGCCTAAAGGCCGAATCATTCAGGTTTGTTATGTACGGGCTAAAGCCCGTACCTACCTAGCACACCAACCTGATTTCCGTAATAGGCTTCCGCTGCAGTTCGTTCGCTAAAATCGCCATCACGTAATCGGCCAGCAGGCTAAATTGGACAGCTCTGAAGTTCAGACGTCCCTACGGGACTCTTTTCCACTACGGGCTCTTCGCCCCTGCCGTGGCGTTCTACCAAACAGCACACATGGCATCGCTACTGCTCATCACGTGAGCAGTAGCGATGGGTTTGAAGTCAGCATCCGGTTCAGTGTCCTTCCTGCAATAAGGCCAGCTCAACCAGCGTCGATTCTTTGCCTGCGGCGATCTGTACTGCCCGCTCGGCTTTCGAGGTGTTGCAGATAATGTGGCTCGATTTCCCGGCTACCCAGACAGCGCGCAGGAAGTACTGGTTTCCGTGACGATCGAAGATCGCCTTGCCTTTGGTTGCAGGCAGACCGTCGTTGGCCAGCTGTGTCAAGGTCATTCCCGAACTATCTTTTCCCCGAATCACCAGGGTCTGGCCGTCGATCGTGATGGTATACACGCCAGCATCGAAGTATTGCCCGGTTGCGGTCTGGAAGGCGAAGGGAACCTTCATCCTGGCGGCGAATGTTGAATCCTGGGCCACGGCCTTCGGCGCCAACGAAGCGACGGCGAGGACAGCGGCGATCAAACCTGCGGGAACTTTCAACATCATTGAGTTGCGCATGGTGGTTTCTCCTTGTGGAAGGCGTCTCACCAACCGCCTTCACTTACTAAGGCGCAACCCGGACAAAAAAAGTGAAATGAAACTCAATCTATTTCCGGTTCTTCTTTGGCGGGCTTAGTACCTGGCTGGAGCTGCTCATGCAGCCAGATCCTCGCCAAAGCCCAATCGGTCTTTGCGGTCCGCGAGGTAAGCTTGAGTAATCCCCCAATTTCTTCGAAGTTAAGTCCACCAAAGTAACGGAGTTCCACCACCTTGGCCTGCCTCGGATTTTCCTTTTCCAGCTTTTTCAGCAGGTGATCGATCTGTTGCACTTGATCCAGCTTGTCCGGGGAGATGGCCAGCTCGTCCTGCATCTCCACCCTCTGCAGCCCGCCCCCCCGATGTTCGGCATTGTGCGCCCGCGCGTGATCGACCAGGACCCGGCGCATCACCTGGGCAGATAAGCCGATAAAATGGGCGCGATTCTTCCAATCGATTTCTTCGCCGGCCAGGCGCAGATAAGCCTCGTTGATCAGCGCGGTTGCCTGCAAGGTATGGTCGGGCCGCTCCCGGCGCATGTACGATTTGGCTAAACGGTGCAGCTCCGCATAAACCAAAGGCAGCAAGTCCTGGGCGGCTTGGGGATCGCCCGACCGCATCGCTTTGAGCAGTTGTGTCACTTGTCCGCCGTCGTCTCCCATCGATACCTCCTGATATAGTTCAGCCGTATCCTGGATACGCCTGTTCGTTCGCGATTATGACCGACCCAAAGCAGTCTGCCGAGGAATTGTTTGGGGAAGCATTGGAATTACCGACGGAAGGCAGAGCTGCTTTCGTCGAGCGGATGTGCGGCCATGATCCGGACCTGCGACGCCGGCTCGAACAACTTCTGCTGCAGGATGCGCGCGCCGGTAGTTTTCTGGGCGCTCCGGCCTTTACCCCGGATGGCGCCGGGACCGTGTCTACAGTAGGCCCACCACGCACCCTGGGCCGCTTCCACGCCGGACAGCTCATTGCCGGCCGCTTTGCCATTGTTCGGTTTATTGCCCGCGGAGGGATGGGTGAGGTCTATGAGGCCAGGGACCAGTTTCTTCAGGATGCGGGCGTCGCGCTGAAGATTATCCGTCCCGAGATTGCCGGCGATGCCACCACCTCGGCCCGCTTCGAGCAGGAGGTGCTTCTCGCGCGCAAGGTGGTTCACCCCAATCTCTGTCCTATCTACGAGATCTTTCGCTGTGACCAGCCGGCTCCTCCCTTTTTGTTCCTCACCATGAGGTTGTTGCAGGGGGAGACCCTCTATGCCCGGTTCGAACGTCGCGAAAAGCTGGAAGCAGGCGAAGCGGCGGAGATCTGTAAGCAGCTGCTGGCCGGCGTGGCGGCACTGCATGCCGGAGGCGTCATTCATCGCGACCTGAAGCCGAACAATGTCATATTGGAACCCGGCAGCTCTGGCGTGCACGTCAGCATCATGGATTTTGGCCTCGCCCGCCCGCACGAAGCTGCCAACACCTTGTTCGGATCCGGCGTGATCGCCGGAACGCCTGGCTATCTCGCGCCCGAACTATTGCGTGGCGGGCGCCCCACCAAGGCCAGCGATTTGTTCGCTCTGGGTGTGGTGTTGCACCAGGTGTTGACGGGCGAGCGCCCCACCGAATCAGAAGGGGGATTGGCTCTCTCTCCGTCGCCGTCTCTACGCGCCACCCGCGAGCCCGCAGTGTTCGTACAAGCCGTGGAAGGCTTCCTCTCAGCCGATCCCGAAACCAGAATACGAGCCTTCGAGCGGACATGGCCCGGTCAGACCGGTGCGGCAACTCTCGCACCTTCCTCTCTGCGGAGTCGCAAAGTTGTTGCCTATGCCGCAGCCGCCATGGCCGCGCTGTTTGTCGCCGGGCTCCTGGTCCTCAAATCGCCCTCTCCGGTTTCCGGCCCACTCGAGTCAAACCAGATCACCTCGTCTTCGGAACCTAAGGGAGCGCCGCTGTTCACCGATGGGTCACGACTTTACTTTGCCAGCCGGGGAACGCCGTCTGAGATGGCGGTGGGCGGGGGCCCTGTTGTGCCGATGCATATCCTCGAACCCGGCATGTCGTTACTCGATATCTCAGCCGACGGCGCAAAGGCACTCGGTCTAAGGCCCGACGGGGAGGATACGCTGGGCCGTGGCACGTTGTGGACAACCGCGATGTTGGGGGGAACTCCACGAAGAGTGAGTGACCACCTGGCGGGCTCGGCGAAGTGGTCTCCGGATGGACGCTTTGTTATGTTGGCCGACGAGCAGACTCTCTACAGAATCGGCGCGGACGGTGAGAATCTGACCAGGATTTGGGAGGCGTCGATGGAGTTGAGCGATCTCGCCTTCTCGCCCGATGGCCGCCAACTCAGCGTAGCGGTCGGTCGTTACCCCGAAATCGCCCGGCTGTGGCGTTTGAGCGCCGATGGGCGGAACGCACATCCATTGCAATTCGCCTGGCCTGCGGATGCCGATCAGTATTCTGGTCAATGGACGCCGGACGGACGCCACTTTCTATTTTCGTCCAACCGCGAAGGGCGCTCGAATGTGTACGAGCTGGTGGCGCCCCGCTGGTTTGAGTTCTGGAAGAAGCCCTATCCCGTCCGAATTACCGGCAACCAGATCCCTATTCTGGCGGACGCACCAAGCCGCGATAGCCGCGGCCTGTTTGTGCTCGGCCAGATGGACGAGGGCAGAATGCGGGCCTACGACCCGCGTTTAAAAAACCTGGTCCCGTTTCTCGATGATCTTTCCATGCTGCAGTCTGTGATCTCGCCGGATCGCCAGTGGATGGCATACACCGAATATCCAAGCAGAAAGTTGTGGAGGAGCCGGCTCGACGGCAGCGAAAGACTGCAACTCTCCAACTCCTATGCTGTGATGGAACAGTGGTCGCCCGACGGCAAATGGCTGGCTTATTCCAACTGGAAAAATCTCTTTCTCGTTTCATCCGATGGCGGCGCTCCACAAAAACTAACCCCGGACGGCGACATCCCCATCGCTCCAACCTGGTCACCCGATGGAAAAACACTTGAGTTCAGCTATTTTCCAGTGCCGGACAAAGTGCCCAGAATCGAATCCATTGATCTGGCGACTCGGCGCATTTCCCCAATGCCAATGGGGGAGGGATACTACTATCCTTCCTGGTCACCCGATGGAAAATACCTGGTAGCCATGACTGAGAATCCTGCGACCATGTCCGTTTTTACTACGGCGACGAAGACGTGGAAACGTTTGCGCTCGTTTCCGGGAAATTGGGGATTTTGGAGCTGGGCAACGGATAGCCGTTCTTTATATATGGCCCTCATGCTCGGGAAACCTGACGATGGCGTTTACCGCATGACCATTCCCCAGGGAGGATGGGAGAAGCTAAGCGGCGTGGAGGGCATCAACCCCGCCAACTCTACCGAAAGCTTTGTGAGCGTCACGCCCGCGGGCCAACCGGCAGTCATGAGCCGCACCGGCGCAGCGCAAATTTATTTCCTGCGTTGGCCGCAATGAAGCTGGACCTTTCCTCTCACCGTGCAGCATCGCTACTGCTCATCGTAGGAACAGTAGCGATGCATTGTCCGTTGCATAGTGTCATCGTCCTGCCTTAAGAGTGGCCACTTCGACTGGCGCACTTGGATGATTGGAGGCAATCTGCGATTGCCGTTCGGCCTTCGATCTCTCCCAGATAAGGTGACTCGAGTTACCCGGTACCGAAACGGATCGCAAAAAGTACTGATTGCCGTAATGTGTGAACACGGCCTTCCCCTGGGTGGCCGGCTGGCCGTCATTCGCCAGCTGGGTCATGGCCAGCCCTGACGCGGTGTTGCTTCGGATGAGCATGGACTGTTCACCGTTCATGCGAATGGTGTAGACGCCGGGAGCAAAACGTTGGCCTGAAGCGATTTGAAAGGCGAAGGGCACGGTCATTTTGGCCGCGAATCCTGCATCCTGTGCTTTGGCGGCTGTGGCCGGGGCGGCGACAGCGAGAACGGCGGCGATTAGGCCTGCGGGAAAGGGAGAGTCCATGCCCCCGCAAGGGGCGATAGAGTAGCCTAGACGAGGCGCCTATGACGAACTCTCGATTTACTCTCCTCGCCGCTCTCTTTTTCAGTGTTGTCCTCTCTCCGGCTCTCGCCCAGACATCGCACGTTCCGCCATCTAACTCGCAGCTCGCCAACCCGCAAATCGAGCGCAAGATCGATGCATTGCTCAAACAAATGACGCTCGACGAGAAGATAGGCCAGTTGGTGCAATACAACGCGACCGAAGCGCATCCCGCGGCCTCCCTCGCCAACACCACGACGGCTCTCAATGTGAATCCACCCGCGCCCGGCGGAGTCGACAGTTACGTGCTTGCCCAAAAAGGGGAACTAGGCTCCATGCTCAACACCGTTGGGCAGGGCCTTACCAACCATTTTCAGCACGCTGCTGTGGACAATACACGCCTGCATATCCCGCTGCTCTTTGGGGCCGACGTCATCCACGGCTTCCGCACTATATTTCCTGTTCCCCTGGCCACCGCGTCCAGTTGGGATCCCGCCCTGATCACTGATCTCGCCCACATGGCTGCCATCGAGGCCCGCACCGCAGGCGTCGACTGGGTCTACTCCCCCATGGTTGACATTGCCCGCGACGCACGATGGGGCCGCTGCACCGAGGGCGCTGGGGAAGACCCCTATCTTGGTTCTGCCATTGCCCGTGCCTATATCCGCGGCTACCAGCAAGAGAGCCTCTCGGCGCCCGGCTCCGTCGCGGCTTCGGTCAAGCATTTCGCTGCCTACGGTGCAGCCGAGGCCGGTCGTGACTACAACACAACGGACATGAGCGAACTGCTACTCCGCCAGGTCTACCTGCCGCCTTATCACGCAGCTGTCGAGGCCGGCGCAGCCACTGTGATGTCCTCCTTCAACTCGCTGAATGGTGTGCCGGCGACCGCCAATCCTTTTCTGATGCGAACCATCCTGCGCGATGAGTGGGGTTTCGACGGCCCTGTGGTCTCCGACTACACCGCAGTCATGGAGCTCACGCATCATGGCATCGCCCTTAATGCCGCCGTGGCGAGCCAAAAGGCGCTGATGGCCGGCGTCGATATCGATATGATGTCGCACTACTACGACGCCGAGCTGCCGGCTCTGGTCAAGTCGGGCCGCGTGCCCATGTCTGTAGTGGACGAAGCTGTGCGCCGCGTCCTGCGTGTGAAGTTCGCCCTCGGTCTCTTCGAACATCCTTTTACCGACGGCGCGGAGGTCACAGGAGCCGTTGCCGAGCATCGCCCCCTTGCCCGCCGGGCGGCCGAGGAGTCTTTGGTGCTGCTGCAGAATAATGACGCGCTCCTGCCCTTGAACCCGGCCACCAAAAGGATCGCGCTCATCGGCCCACTGGCTGACGATTCCAGCGATATGGTCGGCGCGTGGTCGGGTGCGAACAATTTTGGAGACGTGCGTACCTTGCGCGCCACCATGGCGGAACGAGCGAGCAAAGCGGCGCCATCCTTAGTTACGAGAAGGGAACTGAAATCTCCGGAACTTCCGACTCGGGGTTCGCCGCAGCCGTGGCCGCGGCACAGAATTCCGATGTGGCCATCCTCGCCCTGGGCGAGTCGAGCGACATGAGTGGCGAAGCCGCTTCCCGTGCCCATCTGGATTTGCCGGGGAACCAACAGCAGTTGCTGGAAGCAGTCGTCGCCACCGGCAAGCCTGTCGTGTTGCTCATTTTCTCCGGCCGGCCGCTGGTGCTCAACTGGGCCGCTGAGCATGTGCCCGCCATGATGGAGGTCTGGTTTCCGGGGGTCGAGACGGGACCCGCAATCGTGGGCACCCTCTTCGGCGATGTAGCGCCCAGCGGCAAACTCACTATGAGTTTCCCCCGCGCTGTGGGGCAGGAGCCGCTCTACTACAACCAACTACCGACCGGCCGCCCGATCCAGCATGCCGACCCCGCGCACCCCGGCTACGTGGAGATGAAGTATGTATCGCGCTATCTCGACGTACCGAATGACGCGCTCTTTCCCTTCGGACATGGTCTCACCTACTCGACGTTCAGCTACTCCGGGGTTTCGCTTTCCAACCAATCCATCAGCACAGCGACGCTGATGCGCGATCGAAAGAGCCAACCGCTGATCGCAACCGCCACAGTCACCAATACAGGAAAACGCCGCGCCACGGAAATCGTTCAGTGCTATGTCAATGTTCGAGGAGCTAGCACCGAGCAACCCGTGCGCAATCTCAAGGGCTTTGCTCGCATCACCCTCGACGCAGGCCAGTCGCAGGCCGTTCACTTTCCCCTGGGCTTCGCTGAACTTTCGTACTACAACGCCAAAGTGCAACCGGTGGTCGAGCCGGCCGACTATACCGTCTTCATCGGCGGCAGTTCGACCACCACCAACGCCGCCCACTTCACGACGACGCCCTAGGCCAGTCGCGGCCGTTGGTTGTGGGTTTCCCGAAAATTCCACGGAACCTTCGCCGCATCCGCTCCGTACCCACTGCCATGAAGACGAAATATGCCCTGCCGCTGGCCGCGCTCGCCCTTCTCTCCTCGTCGGCCGGCCTCGCCCAAGACTCCGACCACTCCTGGTCCAGAACCTATCAGACCACCGGCAAGCCCACGCTGACCCTCGAAACCTCGGATGCCGGCGTTGAATTTCGTTCTTGTGGGGACTGCCATGAAATCCGAATCCGCGTCGAGGTCGAGGGGCGGAAGCTGAGCGACTATCGCCTGGAGGAGGGCCAAAGCGGCGATGAGGTGCACTTTCTCTTCAAGGAGCGGCCGCACACGGGTGCGCACATCGCCTGGCATAAAGAGCAATCCCAGGTGACCGTGGAGACCCCCGCCGAGCTCACTCTTGACGCCAGGACCGGTGATGGAAACGTAAATCTTTCCGGCCTGCGGGGCGATCTCGGTCTGACGACTGGCGACGGGAACCTGACGATCGATCATGCCTCCGGCAACCTGCGCATAAGGTCCGGGGACGGTCAGGTGAAGATCACCAATGCCGACGGCGCCCTTGACGCCCACACCAGCGACGGCAACCTCAGCGTCGACGGCCTCTTCCACGCTCTTGCGCTGCACACCAGCGACGGTACTTTGGAGCTCAGCTTACGTGAGGGAACCAAGCTCGCAGGCCCCTCGACGATTCAATCGTCCGACGGCTCGGTGACCATTCGCGTCCCTCAGAACTTTGCCGCTGACCTCAACGTGCATACCAGCGACGGCCATGTGGATTGCGCCCTCCCGCTTACCATGGACCATTACCAGTCTGGCGGTGAGGGTCATCAGCTACATGGAAAGCTAAATGGCGGAGGCACGCCGCTCACCGTCCACACCTCCGACGGTAACGTAAAGATCGAATACCTGTAGGATCGTGCCCGGGAGAGGCGGTGCCCTCTGCGTGTCGAGGCGTTAAGGTAACGCAAAGGAAAAAACATCACTTCCCGCCGCAATGGCGAAGAACTGCTTTCCCTTAATGGCGTAGCTCATAGGCGATGCGTGGATCGATTGTCCGACACTGAAATGCCATAGCGGCTTTCCGTTTTTCCCGTTGAGGATGACGAAATTCTGATCATCGTCCCCATAGACGACGAGCCCGGCGGAGGTAGACATGACGCCTCCCCAACCCTTCTCGGGCCCGGGCTGAAGGTTGCGCCAGGCAAAATCGAGCGTTCTAAGATCGAAGGCGTCGATGTACTCCTTGCCGGCCTTGGCTGTCTCTCGCATGCCGGTTGCGTAATAGGTGTGGCCCTCTTCGAAAGGCTCTGTTTTCGATTTAAAAGTCCCGCACGCATCTAACATGCGAAAGTAGAACATGTGGCTTGCGGGGTTGTAGCTGGGCGAGTACCAGTTTGTGGCTCCGCCCGCTGCTGGACAAACCACAACGCCCGTCTCGTTGGGAATGAGCCCGGCCGAGATGGGCCGGCCGTTCTCGTCAATGCCCGTGGCCCAATTCTGCGATTGGGCGAATTGCCTGGCAAATAGAAACTTCCCATCTGTCCGGTCCAGAATATAAAGGAAACCATTGCGATTTGCGGTCACGATCAATCTGCGCGGCTTACCCTTGAACCTTGCATCGACAATCACCGGTGTTTCCACGGCATCGTAGTCATACAAGTTGTGCGGAGTGAACTGGAAGTACCACTTCAGCGTTCCGGTATCCGGATCGAGCGCCAGCAGGGAACTCGTGTACAGGTCGTCCCCGGGGCGTACGCTGCCATCGTAGTCGGGAGACGGATTGCCGGTGCCCCAATACAGGGTATTGAGGTCCGGATCGTAGGTGCCTGGCATCCACGTCGCCCCTCCACCGTGCAAATACATGTGCCCGGGCCAGCTTTCGCTGCCTCTTTCGCCTGGCCCGGGTATGGTCCAGAATCGCCACTGCTCCTTACCGGTCTCAGCATCGAACGCTGCCAGGAAACCACGCACTCCGTCATCCCCGCCTGATGTTCCAACTAATACCTTGTCCTTCACGATCAATGGCGCGCTGGTCGCGCCGTAATTCTTGTTGCCAATCGCATACGCTTCATCCCAGATCACGCTCCCCGTGCGCGCATCCAGGCACAGCAGGTGCGCGTTGTCCGTTTCCATATAGAGACGTGTTCCGAGAATGGCCACGCCACGATTGTGGTGCCTGGCGGAATCGTCGATGAGCCCGTGTGTCGTGGGGCGTGCATGATGCCACAGCATCTTACCGGTCCGTGCGTCCAGCGCGTACGCGTCATTCGAGCTGGTAACGAACATGATGCCCGCTACCACCACAGGCGTCACTTCAAGGCCGCCTGATTCCCTGGTATGAAATACCCACTGTGCTGCGAGATGACGTGCGTTACCTGGGGTAACCTGCTTCAGGCTGCTGTAGCGTTGTCCCGTATAGTCGCCATTGTAGGAGACCCAACTATCTCTTACCTGCTTTTGCAATAAGTCGCTTTGAGTAACATTGATAAGGCCGATTTCACGGTTCGGTGCGGAAATGTTCTTGCGGGCAGTTCCGCGCTCGGAGTCTTCGGCTTCTCCATCACCGCTGGCTGCGTGCGCCGGCTCTCCTTCGAGTCTGCGCAAAAACTCCACTACGGATCCGATGTTCGCGTCGCCGATTTGTGCAAAGGGCGGCATGCCTTCCGCCGTTCCATCGTGTAGGATCCGGCTTAGTTCTGCATCCGAGTGCTTCATGACGCTCAGGGTCGTCGCCAGTGATACAACCTTGCTGCCCCCCTTGCCATCGGCCCCGTGGCAGCCCGAGCAATATTCCATGAATCGGCGGGAACCCTCTGCAGGGTCGTGGCTTTGCCCGTGCGCCCTACAAAGCGCGCTCAGGACAACGAAGATCGTGCAAAGAACTAACCGTGCTACCCGGTGACCCGGCATCCCTGCTCCAAGTCCTCTCGATGAGAAGTGCCGCGCCGATAATACTAATTGGCGGGTCCGAACGGAAAGCTGGCTACGTGCGATAAGTAATAAAAACGGGCGTGCTTCTGAGCTCGAACATCTTGCCACTGTTCCTCAAGTTATGACATACTTACTGCCGTACCTGAGGTGCAACCAATGCGGGCCTCCATTCTGTTCAGCCTTTTCGTCCTTTCTCCTGCTCTTCTCAGCTCCCAGATGACCCCTCAGGCAACTGCTTCTGATGGCAGTGTCCGCACTCATATCGAAGGGATTGATATTCCTCCGATTGCCAATGCTCCATTCTCCGCAAAGGTTTTGGTCACCTGGGACGAGCCGCTGATCGGCGGCGGTACGGTTTCGCGAAAGTATTACACCCTGGTCGCTCGTGACGCTCAGGGGCGTGTCCACCGCGAGACTCGGGACTTCGTGCCTGCCGGTTCGGCCGCAGAACCGCCCTTGCGTAGTATCACCATCTTCGATCCAGTTGCCGGCACACGCACCAAGTGTACGCAGGCCGCGTTGACTTGCACCACCGGCGAATACCACCCCCACCTAGCGCTGGCCCAACAAGCCGGCGGTCCGCTGGTGGTAAACGCGGGTAATGTCAGGAGTGAGAGCCTCGGTAACCAGACCATCGATTCCCTCACGACCGTAGGAACCCGCGAGACCCAAACTACAGCGTCGGGCCCGCGCGTGATTATCAGTCATACAGATCTGTGGTATTCGCCTGACCTGCAAATGTATCTCTCTATCGCCCGTACTCACCCGCAGTTGGGTCAGGTCACGCTCACAGTTACAGATCTAGTACGTGGAGGCCCAGACCATTCCTGGTTTGATGTCCCTCCAGGCTACAACGTCAGCCAGAGCCGCCCGCAGTAGCGGAGCCCAATCAACGCGATAGGAATGACAGTACAAAAGCACGTACCCCAGAGATAAGTTCCGGCGAAACCAGCGGGACTCAGTTTCGCTGCGTACGGATTGCTGCCATCTAAGGGTGAATCGCAGCGGAAGCGACAGCGTCTGCAGGAGCAGGGGAAAGGTTGAAATCGGGTGGCGCCGATTCCAGAGCGGGAAGAAAGGGTGGAGACAGGCCAGTTTGGAGGGCATAGAGCACTGCGACGTTGGCATGAGGATTGCGGGCGATATTCAGAGCTGCTGTGGCGGTTTCCTCTGGTATCGCTCCGGTGGCCCCCCCGCTCCGTGCATTGGCAAACAGAGTTCTGCAACTGACTGAGGTCGATGTACTGGAGTTGATGCAGGCAGACAGTATGTTCGCGAAGGTGTGGACCTTAGCTTGGGGTACTATGCTGCCCGGCCGGGCCTTGGCAAACCCTGTGGAGATGTTGGCTAACGTGGCAGCGTTCGCCATACCTCTCGAAGAGCCAGAGGTCTCGAAACTGGAAACGTGCGTTGAGTCGGTGGCATTTGCAACCATCGAATAAGCAGCCGCCACAGTCGTTACTTCATTGACAAAAATGAAAGGCGCAGAAGCCGTGAAGTTTCCGGCTTCCGGGCAGGCGCCCAGGGACGCAATCAAACCAATAGCAGGGTTGGAACCGTTGCCCCCGCTGTTGCCCCCCCTCACGTAGAGATAGACCTGCCGGCCAGTAATACAGTTGTAGTCGCCGGCAATGGAGAAACCACCGTATTCGCCGGTGAGTACGTAGTAGCCGATGGAGTCGGCTGCGTTGCCTGTCCTCGAACTGAGCAGCGAAACGGATGGCGCGCCAAAGCCTGTCGCGTTAGCCTCCATCACATAAACCTTGGCGCCTGCGACGGCCCGGGATTGTCCTCCGTTCACAAGTCCCTGAAATGGCAGCGAATGGGATACGCCGGGATCCACGCTGTCGGACCCTGCTAACCGCTCCGAGCCAGGACCGCGAACCACATTGCCGCCGGAACCCCCGGACCCTCCCGAGCCGCCGGAACCTCCAGAACCACCGCTGCCAGTTCCGCCCGACGTGCCCGTGCCTCCGCCAGTACCGGTGCCACCTCCTCCACCTCCAGAGGTCCCACCTCCTCCGCCCGAGCCCACGCCGATGCCCGTGCCACCACCGATACCCGTACTACCAGAGGTGTAAATGCCGCCGGAGCCGCCCGAACTGCCGCTCCCAACGACCGCGGTGCCGCCACCCTCACCCTGATGGTTACTTCCGCAACCATTCACAACTAATCCGAATACTACGATGCAGGATACAAAATGGGTGGGATGACGCATCGCACCTCGACAAAAACCAGGAACTATCAGTTAGACAGTTACACTAGCACAAATGTTTCACCGGCAAACCTCGGACGAGGTCGCCTTCCAGGGTAACAAGTTCGTATGCTTTGATCCTGTCAGACCGGGGGCTATGCATCGCTGTACTTTACCCAGATATATTCGGCGCCCTTTGCTGTATGTCTGGTTCTCCGCTTGTGTCTGCGAAGAATCGTTAGCCTTTCTCCTACGTTATCGTAAAGCTTGGCTCATGTTGATTGTGCAGCTTACAGACCAGCACGCTTTTGACGAAATCGGACTCGCTAAAACATCTTACGGCTTATGGGCCAGTCGAACACGTAGATATAGGCCGGACCGTAAAAAGTTGCTGGCAATTAAATTGATCTCGGTTAACTTTTCCCATGCTTGTCTTAAGCGGCTCTCCCTTATGAGTGATAAGTTTTGTTGGCGGTTTTAACCCTCACACGTCCGGACGCGTGCGTAAGTACGCCCACGGGCTGTAGAGAGCGATCAGCAGAGCCACCACGTAGATGGGGATATGGACCGCCGTGGCCACACCGGTAAGCGCCACCAAGGGCAACCAGGGGATGGTGGATCGCAAAGCTCTGCTTTTGGACCGCCGGCCTAAACTTTCCAGTAGGAACAGAGAAACGACAAAGCTCAGAGTTCCGAGACAGGCCGAAGCCATATGGGCGCGCCAATCGGGCAGTTGTCGCAGGTCCGGCGCCCCTGAGTCCTTGATGTTGTCATAGATGATCTCACCGCAGTAAAGAGCTGTCGCGCCACAAAGCGCGGCGATGACCACCGCCACGGGTGTAGAGTCCCGGCTTGTTTGTTTTTGCCGTTTGGCTTTTTTCATGACCATTTCGTCGCGAATCGCCTACCGGGCCTACCCGGTAACGGTAAGAACAGGGCATTGGGCATCGACAATGAGCTGAAAGGCCCCCGACGTCCTCGTCTCCATTCCCAAATGTGAGGTCTTGCGGATTCCCAAAACGAGAAGATCGCTCGATTGCTCTTTTATGTGCTGCAGAATCTGCTCGTGTGCGTCGCCGACCGCGACGAACGTTCGTGGATCGCAAAACTCTTTCGCCTCTTCAGGCACGACCGCATCCAGAGCGCCATAGAATTTGTTTCGGGTCTCATTCAATCGGTCCGGATGAAGGACGGCACCGCGTTCGACCACATTGAGCACATCAATTTTCGCTCCCATCGTCCTGGCAAACGAAACTGCAAAGACCGCAGCCCGCGCAGCTGCGGGAGTAAAGTCTGTGGCATAGAGAATGCGGCAAAATGGCAAAGTTCGAGACGTTGCCGGTTTTACCTGCGGCCCCACCGTCATGGTTGGCCACCGGGTGGATCGAAGAATTCGTTCAGCGACCGAGCCAATGATCTCTCGTTCGATCCAACCACCACCGTGGGAGCCGAGCACCAGAAGAGAGGGTCCATACTCGTCAGCCAGCTTCGGTATCTTTTCCTTCGGGTCGCCATCCAGCAGAATCGGAAGTGCTTCCATAGATTTCACGGCCAAGGTGGAGATCTTCTGGTTGAGAAGAACCTTAAGATCTCTGCGCTGCTGGCTCACCAGATCACCATGGATTTCTACCTCCAATGCAGCTTGCGACAGGGTGAACGCGTGCGCTACGAGCAATTTTGCGGAAAAGTGCTGTGCGAGTAGAGCCGCGTAGACACCCGCATTCTGGGCGTAGAGAGAAAAGTCCGTCCCGTAGATGACCGCGTTCCAGTCCAGGCCGGGCGCACCGCCGATAAGTGGCATCTGTATCTCCCCGTTAATTCCGCAGTTTGCCCGCAGCAGGACTCAACGAAAGAATCTCCTGCTTCAAAGTGCGGGTACCGTTGCCATCTCGTATCGGCCTCTTATTCGGCGTGTATTGCCGTAAAAGTTCCAGCAATTGCCCGATCGGCCCCCGCGGTTCCGGTCCGTTCAGCATCACTATGCTGAGCTGGCGTTTTATTGGGCCGTTATCGAGCGCTATTCTCTTAACGGTCTCAAGTATCAAGGCTTTTTCCAGCGCCATGCAGGGTACGAATCCGACCCCCAGACCTGCCTCAACGGCAGAGACGATTCCTTCTGTAGAGTTCATATCGATCGGTGTCTGAAGCTGCTGCCGCAGCACACCATTTCGTTCCAGATACTCTTCGACAAAGCGACGCATGCCGGACCCTTCTTCTCTCAGCAGGATCGGCGCCTGGACCAATTCTGCTGCCCGCAGCGTGGATTTCTTGGTCCAGCGATGGTCCGGCCGGACAATCAGCGCCAACTCGTCTTCTCCGAAGACTTCGGTCTTCAGATCAGGGCGAAACGCGGGCGAGTCAATCAAACCGACGCTGATCTGGTGGGTCGTTAGCGCGTGCAACACCTCGTTACTGCTTCCTCCCATCACATGAATTCGTAGCTTCGGCCATTCACTTACCAGCCGGGGGAGGAGCTTCGGTAGGAGATAGATCGCGATTGTCTGGGACGCCCCAATGCGAAGCTCGATGCCCTCCTGGCCTCCAAACGGAGCCAGTGCCGCGACCGCCTCGTTGGTGATGGCCTCAATACGCCTCACGTATTGCAGCAACGTGACGCCCGCCGGCGTGAGGTTGATATCCCGCCCTATGCGGTCGAATAATGCAATGCCAAGGCTCTCCTCTAACGTCTTGATCTGTGCCGTGACCGCCGGCTGCGTTAGATGAAGTTCGTCGGCTGCTCTGCGGAAGTTCAGCGTATCTGCGACCACGCGGAACACTCTCAGCTTGAAGTTTTCCATCATGGCGTCGTACCTACCTGATAGTCGAGTGTGGCCAATGCCAGCCGGTATTCATATTGAGCGTTGGTATTGTCAATGGCCGCCGTGGTCTGTTGCAGCTGCGCCTGGCTCAGTTCGACAATCGAACTTAACCCCAGCTGATACCGTGTTTGTGCCAGCTGAAGCGCCAAATTTGCTTGCTTGAGCAACTCGCTGGTTACATTGATCCTTTGATAGGCCGTGTTTGCCTGTAGCCATGCTGTGCGCACATCACGAACAATTTGGTCGCGCAGATCGCGCGTCCGCTCCGCATCTGCCTCGGCGCGATACCTCGCTTCCTTTGCTTCTGCGCTATAGAGAAACCCGTTGAAGATGGGAACATTGACATTCACGCCAATGGCCCCCCACCAATTATTCAGATAGTACTGATCCACGCGGATCGGAACCGTGCCTACAGTGCCAGCCGCGGTGACAGAAGGCAGCATTTGATCCCACTGTGCGCGGGCAAACTTTTGTGCGGACTGCTGCCCGAAAGTCAGGGACTGCAAATCAGGGCGCTGCGTCAGGGCGGTCTGGACGAGTGGAGCATAGTCCGGGGGTGGCATTTTGTTCTCTGTCGAATCGTCGACCAGTTGGTACGTGACAGCGCGGTCAAGGCCGAGCACCGCATCGAGCGCAGCCATGGTCGCATCAGCGTTGTTCTGTGCGTCCAGCTGAAGCAGTTGGGATTGCGACAAATTGACATTGGCGAAGGACAAATCCAGGGTCGACTTCAGATTGTTCTGCGTCATCTGGTTGATCTGGGTTTGCGTCGCCTGCCGGGTGTTGACTGTTTGTTTCGCGACTTGCAGTACGGCCTGCGCGGTCAACGCATCGTAAAACGCCTGATCAGCCGCCAGGACAATCTCTTCCCTGGTCGCAAGCGAGCTGGCATTGGCGGCCTGCTCCTGAAGCTTCTGCGTGAGCACTAAATTGTGCGTTCTTCCAAAGTCGGTAATCAGCTGGGTGAAGTTACCTCCAGCCCCGGCATGGGTGAAGAGACGAGAAGCCGTGAGCGAACCTGCCGATATACGGCTGGCTTCGAGCGCTTTCTCTCCGGTGATAGCGCCGTTGGCTGTGGGCAGTTCCGCCGACCGTGCTTCGCGCACTACCTGGTGCTGCGCGAACGCGAGCAACTGGCTAACACTGACCCGCGGATTGTTCTTGATCGCGGCTTGTTCCGCTTGCCTCCGGGTGAGGGTCGCCATCGACCCGGAGCTTGCAGGTGCGGGGGAATTGGCCTGGGCAATGAAAGTGACGGCGGGAGCGGGTGCACTGGGCAATCCTGCCACCCTCGTCGCCGATTGTGACAGGGCTGCCAGGGCAGGGAGCAGAAACAAGGCGGCCGTTAGGCTGGCTGTTTTCATGCCTGCGCCTCCTGACTCAGTCCCTGTTTCCGCTCGCGCCGGGTATGGATCACGAGGTAAACAGCGGGAACGAGAAACACGGTCACCACAACCGAGACACCCAGTCCGCCGATAATCGCCCTGGCCAGCGGTGCGTACTGTTCGCTGCCCGCTTCCAGCCCTAAAGCCATGGGGATCATGCCCAGCAGCGTGGCCAGCGAGGTCATGAGGATCGGTCGCAAACGTACCTTGCACGCTTGCACCGTCGCCTCCAAGAGCGGAAGCCCTTGCTCATGCAGAATGCCGGAAAACTCAACAATCAGGATGCTGTTGGAGACGACAATGCCGGTCATCATGATCACGCCCATCAACGACATGATGTTCAGCGTGCTTCCGGTGAGTAGCAGGATCATCACCACGCCGGCGAGACCCGGCGGGATAGCCATGAGAATGATGAAAGGATCGATGAACGATGTGAACTGCGCCATCAAAATCAGATAGACCAGGGCAATTGAGATCAGCAAGCCTAACCCGAAGTCACGAAAAGACTGATTCATGCTCACTGCGGCGCCGCGGATTCTGATCCGGGTATTCTTATCCGTCCTGGTGTCTGCAGTGAGTTTGTTGATGTCTGCCCCCGCTTTCTCGAGGGCTTCTGTTTTGGTGGCGACATAGATGTCGATCACCCGGCGAATCTGGTAGTGGTCGACTTCAGTGGGCGTATTGATCTGCTTGATTTCGGCCACCGATCGCAGCGGGGTATAACCTGCGGTGTGGCCGCCATAAAGGGGTTGGCCGCCCGAGTCGCCCGCTTCGCGTCCGTCCTGCATCGGACCGTATCCTGGTGGCCGAGCACCACGCAGGGGAATGTTTTCGAAGTCTTCCATCGTCATGTGATTGATCACGCGGTTGGCGTATTGCACCGTCACCATATAGTTGTTGCCGGTCTTGGGATCGATCCAGTAACTTGGGGCAACCATGCCGTCGGAGGTGAGTGCGGTGATCACGTTGTCGACGACATTTTTCGCCGAGAGACCAATCAGGCTTGCACGTTCGCGATCGATATTCAGCGCGAGCCCCGGATAGTTCAGATCCTGGGGAATGTACACATCGCTGACATTTGGCATCGCTTTGATCTTCTGCGCCAGCTTTTGCGCAAGATCGAAGGCTCCTCGCATGTTGTTCGAACTTACCTGCACATCGATAGGCGCGGGCAGACCTTGATTGATGACGGAGTCGACCAGGCCGCCCGCCTGGAAATAGGTCGTCAGCTCGGGCATCTCGCGCGATAGTTTTTCGCGCACGCGCGTCATGTATTCGTAGCTGCCGAGGCTATGGTCCTCTTTCAGGCTTGTCTGGACGAAAGCTGTATCCATGGAGGCATTGGTCGTGTAGATAGCGGAAAGATCTGGGTAGACGCCGATATTGGAAACGATCATGCCCAGGTCGGAGGGCCGAACCGTCGTCGCGGATGATCTTCTCTACCCTGGCGATATATTGATTGCTGACTTCGAGCCGCGTGCCGACTGGGCATGCGGACATTAATGACAAACTGTCCCGGATCGGTGCGCGGAAAGTAGGCACGGCCGAGGAAGGGAAAAAGAACCAGGATGACCAGCGCAACGCCGCCTAGGATGACCGCGGCGGTAAAACCAGGGCTGACCAGAGCACGCTGCGCCAGGCGCCTCGTACCGCTCCAGCATGCGTTGGAAGCGCCGTTGAATTGCGTCGACCATGCGCTGAAGAAAGGACGGCGGGTGCGGCCGTGCTTTCCACCGTTCCTCGTGTTGAATGCGCATAAAAGTCGCGCAAAACAGCGGCACCACCGTCATGGCGAAGATGTAGGAGGCAAAGATCGACAGCACCACCCCCAACGCCAGCGGCGTGAAGATATATTTGCTGACGCCGGAGAGCACGGTGACCGGGAAAAAGACGATGGATGTGGTCAACGTGGCGGCGAGCACGGCCAGCGAAACTTCCATTCCGCCCTTTTCCGCGGCCACGTGGGGGAACCGCCCATTTCCATGAAGCGAAAAATGTTTTCCAACACAACGACGCAGTCATCGATGAGCCGGGAGAAGGCCAGGGCGAGCCCGCCCAGCAACATGGTGTTGATCGACCCGCCAGGACCTTGGTAATAATCAGGCAAACCAGCGCGGAAAGCGGGATGGATAACAGGACTGCAAAGGTGGCGCGGGGACTTCCCAAAAAGAGCAGAATCATCAGTCCGGTCAGTACCAGTCCGATCGACGCTTCTTTCACCAGGTTTTTGATCGCCAGCTTGACGAAGATCGACTGATCGAACACGACTGCGGTTTTGAGGCTTTCGGGAATATCGACCAGGTGCTTTATGGCCTCCTTCATCCCGTTGACGATGGTGATGGTGTTGCTGTTGCCGCCCTGCTTGAAGACGGGGACGTAGACCGAACGCTGACCATCGATGCGCACGATGTTGTACTGTAAGCGCTCCCGAGTCCTCCGCTTTCCCCACATCCGCAACCAGGACAGATGAATTGCCATAAGACTTCAATGGCATTGCATTCATTGCCTTGGCATCGGGAAACTGGCTATTGGCATAAATGTTGTAATCCTTGGAGCCGATGCGAACATCGCCCGCGGGAAGAATCAGGTTGGAGCTGTTGACCGCGTCCACCACGTCGTTAAGGCTGAGGTTGTGTGCTTCCAATTTGATCGGGTCTACGTATACCTGGATCTGCCGGTAAGTACCGCCGTAAGGCTGGGGAACCGAAGCGCCCTGGACGTTGGAAATCTGGTTACGTACCTGAAACTGCGCCAGGTCTTTCAACTGCGTTTCGTTCAGTCCTTCGCCCTTGAGCGTGACCAGGCAAACCGGTTGGCTGGATGCATCCATGCCCAGCACGACGGGCGGCAGTGTGCCGGGCGGCAGACGGCGCAGATCGGCCATAGCGAGATTGGCAATATTGCTTAACGCGGCGTTCGGATCGGTACCTGGCTTGAAGTAAATCTTGATCAAGCTGACGCCAGTCAGAGAGCGAGATTCGGAGTGATCGATATTCGCGCCGAGGGTAAAGAATCGCTCAAAAGTGTTCGTAATGTCCGCTTCAATTTGTTGCGGAGGCATCCCGTTGTAAAACGTCGCTACCACGACTACCGGCATTTCGATCTTAGGAAAGAGATCGACCGGCATACTGGCGATGTTGACCACACCGATCAACAAGACGACCAGGCACATCATGATGATGAAGAACGGGTATCTGAGGGCAAACTTCGGCATTACTGCTCACCCCCCTGATCATCGTGCAAATCAATGGTGCTGCCCGCCTCGCGGGTCACATCGCTCGAGGTCCCTGGCTCCACGACAGGAGTCACTCGCTCCCCCTCGTGGTACTTTTCCTGGCCGCCCACAATTACCCGGTCGCCCTCGGCCAACCCGCTCCTGATTTCCGCCAGGCGCGATCCTCTGAGGCCGACCTCAACCGTTCTGGGGTGAACATGATTGCTGCTATCGAGGACATAGACGATGTCCTTGTTGTCCCGGAGCACAAGAGCTTCTACCGGAATGGTCAATACACCGTCAGCGTGGTCGAGTTGCAACTGCGTGTTCGCATACATTCCCGGATCGATCGATAGATCCTTGTTCTCGACATCAACCTCGGTCTCCATGGTGCGGGTTTCGAAATTCACGTCGCGGGTAAATCGAACCACTTTGCCGGTGAAGGATCGCTCCAGCGCGTCGACTCGCACTCGCAAGGCGTCGCCCACCTTCACGTAGCGCACGGCATCCTCGGGTACCGGCATGCGGAGACGTAGCAGACCGCTTTGTGCGAGCTTGACGATAGGCAGCGCCTGGCTGTTCGAGTCCGTTCCGGACTGAATCAGAGCTCCAGTATCGGCGTAACGCCAGGTGATCACCCCATCAATGGGGGCAACTACGTTTGTGTAGTTCTCCATGGCGCCGACGCGCCGGTTGTCGGCCCGGGCAACTTCGGCGCCCCCCTGCGCAGCGGACAAGGCCGCTTTTGCGGCATCGACTTGTGCGCCCGCGGAGAGGTCCTTCGAGGAGGCGTCGTCCAGTTCCTGCTGGGCAACAAGCCCCGGCTGCGCTTTGGCGGCTTGCTGCAGGCGTTCGTTGTTGGCATGCAGGGCAGAGTAACGGGCCTCTGCGGCGGCAACTTCATGCTGCGCGCGGGTGATCTCATCCTTACTGCGGGAAACCTGGGCAACGGTACCTTCCAACTGAGCCTGCAGTTCCGGAACTTCCAGAACCGCCAGCGTCTGTCCCTGCCGGACGCGGTCGCCTATATCTACTTTTATGGAGCGGATGAACCCGGAAACCTTAGGGTGAACGTCGATCACCTGATAAGGCTGGAACTGTCCTGCGAGCGCCAGGACGTGAGAGACCGAACCCCGCTCCACCACCGCCACCCGCGCCGCTGCCGGTTCCGGGGCGGCTTCGACTTTACCAGCCCCGCGTGGACGGAACACTAGCCACGCGGCGAATCCTAGGACTGCGCACGCAGCAATGAGAAAAATGAGACGCTTTGGCATACTTCTCCACGCACCTGTTTGTCGCTAACACTGAAATGGATCCGCCCATGCCGGTTTGGGCCTTGGGCGTACGAGGCCCCGCGTTCAGAATGAAGGCTGGTCGCGGAATCTACTCGTGATCTGTGCGATCGGATCTACAGCAGGACAGGAGGTGGACGGAGGAAGATCGCCTGCAGGCAAGGGGGGAGCGGGGTCCGGGATCGTTCCACGCTACCGGTTCGAACATAGCGCGTGGTCGCTCGAACCAATCCAGCGGTCACTGTCACAACCAGGAAAACCGGGAGTAAGGAGACAGCGGATAAGCCGGTCGGACTGGCGCTAACCGTTTGTACAACAGCCGGACGTTCTTTCTGGGAAAGAAGTTTAGCTTCCGGCATTTGGTGCGTGATCGAATCCCTCCCTTGATAAAGGGAAAGTTTGTATTGCAGGCCCCACCCAAAAACCGCCGCGGAGAGCATCAATAGGCCTAGCGCGAGCAGGAATGCGCTATGCCCATTGCTGAACGATTTTCGCAGTCGGTGCAGCACGTGTTCTCCTGATGCTTAGGCCGCTCCAACCTCTTCAGGTGAATGCGTTGGATTGACGCTATCATTTTAGCAGATGCGATCCGTACGCCCTGAGTTGGATCCCGAGCGGTATGTTCCTCCAGATCGTTGCGCGGTGGGAAATATCGGGACCTACTCCGCATGAAACTCGACACATTCCAGCTGTAGGACGAAAGGTACCTGGATCTGGTATGCGGAGCTCAGCGTCTCGAAACGGACAAGGGGAGGCTATGAGGAGTCGCTAGTCAGCCCGAATTTACGGGCGAGCGCCGATCGCTACTCTGTTCCCGAAGAGCGAAGGTCACCTCCGGTCCTGAAACCCGCGAGCGTAGTGTAACCATCACATATTAATAATCTTATTGCTATTCTGCGGAACCTCCCCACAGCCGCTGTATCAGATGCCGACACATCCATCTCATGCCCCGTCGTGCAAGAGTACCCATTCTGAGTAATGTTCCAATCAGGTACCTTAAAATTCCTTGACCTCAAGTCGGAGATCCTTTATCTATCTAATGAGTTGTTTCGTGATCGTAAAGCGCGATTTGCGTCAATATACGAAACTCATATGAAGTCCGCTACGACTATTGCTCCAACTCGATCTAAAGCTCTTCATTGGGTTTGGGCGGGTCCGAGTGCGGTTACTCGACCAGCCTGATTTTGAGTTCCTGCCGGTTTCTTAGTAAGCAGAATGAAGTAGCAGGCAGGTTTCATCACTTTTCGGATATGAGGTTGATCTACACAAGCAAGGGCTCCCGTCGGCATGCAGCGCAACTGCCGCGATAGGCGTTCTCGTATTTACGAAAGTGCGCGCAGGCCGTTTCTCCTCCCAAACGGTTCTTCCGCTGGTAGCGAAAATAGCAGATCACAGGTTTGTCAATCCAATCATCGCCGGGTCTGAGCCCGCAGTTTCGGCGCAGGAGTGATCGAGGTGTCGCAGAGTTTACTAGAGTGACCATCTCTCGGACCATAAGGCTGCTCACTGTCCAGAGTCACTTGGTGAGTCGTTCTTGAGATCGCCTTATTCAATGCAGAGCATCGAAACGACAAGCAACTCCGGGAAAGACGCGTCACGGCCATGGGACTGATCGAAGAGCCACCTGCGGGAGAGCTATCTGCCCAAAACAGCAGATTGAACTTGCTGTGCGCGCAAAAGCAGCTCTACGTCGGGCAACAGCTCGATCCGGAAAGCCGCGCTTTCAACGCCGGCGGATACGCCATCATCAAAGGGCCCCTGGATGTAACGGCCTTTCAGCAGGCGACGGCTGCCTGCATCGCCGAGACAGAAGCTTTACGCCTGCGCTTCTTTTCCGGCGCCGATGGACCCTACCAGGTCTTGGGTCCGCTGCTGAGCGCATCGTTGAGAGTTATCGACAAATCTGCGGATCCTGACCCATTGGCTGCGGCCATGGCGTGGATGCAGCAAGAGCTTAAGGAGGAACTGAACCTCGAAAGTGGAAGCTCCTTCTCCTGGGCACTCCTGCGGCTCGCTCCCGGCCATTTCATCTTCTGCACCATCTACCATCACATTGTGGTCGATGGCCTGAGCAGTGTTCTCTTGATTCGCCGGGTTCGGCAACTCTACCAGGCCATCAAAACTGGTACTGCGTGCAAGCCGACCGCCCAAGTATCTCTGGCAAGCCTGGTTGAGTCTGAGGAAGCCTACCGCGCATCCGATAGCTTTGCCGCGGACCGACAATATTGGATGGAGCAGCTCGCCGACCGTCCGAATCCCGTATCGCTTTCGAAAAGGGTGAACGCAGTACGCACTTGGGAATCCCACTGCGAGAGCATATGGTTGCCTGCCGAAGCAGTCGATGGTCTCGTTAACCTTGCTGCGGGGCTGAAGACAAGTCTCCCGAGGCTGCTTATGGCTGCCGTCACCACTGCCGTGAACCGCTTGACCGGGTCATGGGATTTTCTGTTGGGGATGGTAGTCACGGGCCGCAGCGGCCGCTTCCGCAGCATTCCTGCCAATCTGACGCACGTCCTGCCGCTACGCATGCAACTCTCTGAAGATATGTGTCTTCGTGACGCGGTTCTGGTGACATCCGCCAGGATGGAAGGAGCAAATACACACAAGCTCTACCAGGTAGAGGACATACGAAATGATCTGGGGTTGAACCGGAATCACCCCGGGCTATTCGGCGTGGAAGTAAACATCATGCCGTTCTTTTTTAACGACGAGGAGTTCGGCCTGCATTGGGCGCTCCACAGCCTTTCCCTCGGTCCCGTGGAAGATCTGTGTATTTGCATTCGTGATCGAGCCGAAGATGGCCGTTTGCGTATCGACTTCAATGGAAACAAAGACCGTTACGAAATGGCAGACCTGGCGGAGATATCTGCGCGTTTCGACAAGCTGCTGATGAGTGTTGCCGCCGCCACGCCCGAAACCAGGCTCAGCGACATCTCCATTCTCGATAGAGATGAGCGTTAACAGGTGGTCAACACGTTCAATCAATCAGCGGCAAGGTTCTCGCCCCAGCTTTTGCCGGATCTCTTTGAGGCCCAGGTGGAGCGGACTCCTCATGCCAAAGCGGTGACCTTCGGTAGCAGGGAACTTGCCTATGGAGAACTCGACGCCGCGGCCAACCGCATGGCTCGGTATCTGATATCCCGTTCCATTGGAACGGAAGACATTGTCGCGCTCCTCCTGCCGCGCGGCGTGGAGCTGGTGGTATCCATGATCGACATCGTCAAGGCTGGAGCCGCCTACCTGCCGCTTGACCCCGACCATCCTTCCGCGAGATTGCTCTTCATGCTCAGGGACAGCGGGGCGGCGCTCCTGGTCACGACGTCGGAGATATCCCGTGCGCTTGTCCTCCCCTCCTCTCTCCCGTGTCTTCTGCTCGACGATGAGCAGGCTCACCGTGACATCGCAAACCTTCCCGCAAACCGGGTCACTCAGGCGGAAAGGCTGCGGCCGCTCCGGATCAGCAGTCTGTTATATGTGATCTACACTTCCGGTTCAACGGGTGAGCCAAAAGGAGTGGCCGTCGAGCATAGCAGCTTCAGCGTCCAGATGAGGAAGATGGCGCGCCGAAACCCGATGCGGCCTGACGAAACAATCCTGGGGATCACCACCATCACCTTCGACCCCGCCGCCTTCGAAATATTCTCCCCTTTTGCAAGGCGCCAGCTTGACTCTCCTGGGCCGTCAAGAGAGCCGCGATCCCGTCTTTATCGCTTCGGCCGTATCTGCCCTCGGGGCCTGCGTTCTTCAGGCGACGCCTACCTTCTGGCGAGCCTTGCTGCAAAGTGGAATACCGCGAACCGTCAGGGTGATGGTCGGTGGCGAAGCGCTTTCGTCGGATCTTGTACCGCAACTGCTGGAGTTTCCCGAGGCCATCAACCTCTATGGCCCTACGGAAACAACCATGATTTTTCGTTTCACCGGATCGTGCCGGAAGACGCCCAAAGAAATGCAATTGTCACGATCGGCAGACCACTTGACGACGAACAGTTTTACATCCTCGACTCCGATCTCTTAAGCTCGTTCCTACCGGTGCCTCGGGCGAACTCTTCATAGCGGGCAGTGGCCTGGCTCGTGGCTACCTGAACCGGCCCGGTCTCAACCAGGAACGCTTTGTCGCGTGTCCGTTCGGTGAGCCCGGCTCCTTGATGTATCGCACGGGGGACCTCGCGCGCTGGCGCCCGAATGGGGAAGTCGATTTCCTCGGCCGTGTCGACCAGCAGATAAAAATCCGTGGCATTCGCATCGAGCCCGGCGAGATCGAGACCACACTCCTCCGCAATATCCCCGTGATTCAAAGAGTGTGCGGTAGTGGCTCATCCTCTTCGCGGGCAGGCACAACTCGTTGCCTATTTCACCACGTATGCGGGTTTTCCGGTCCCAGCCTCTTCCCAACTGCGCGAAAATATTTCCAGATTTCTGCCCGATGCCATGGTGCCGCAGATCTTCATGCATCTGGAAAAGATGCCCCTCACCTTCAACGGCAAAGTGGATAAGCGGGCCCTCCCAGGGCCGGAACTGCGTTCTAACCCAGCCAGCTTTCAGCCGCCTGAGACGGTGGAGGAATCCATCATCTGCGCGGTCTTTGCCGAGCTCACCGGCGCCCAGCTCGTCAGCCGTGACGATGACTTTTTCCAACTCGGCGGCAACTCACTCGCAGCCGTCCTCTGCGTCTACCGGCTGCAGCGTGAACTGCAACAGCAGATTACCCTGCGGCAATTATTCGACGCCCCAAGTCCCGAAGCTCTGGCTCGCTTGATCTCAAAGAAGGCGGGGCAACACTCTCTAAGGCCTGTCCCCACCCGGTTCCGGCCGGCCGCTCGTCTTTTTGCTTCCCGGCCTGTGCGGCGATGAGCCTGGCCTCGTCAGGTTTCGCATCCTGTGCGATCCCCTAGCCCGGTTTGTCATGCTGGACTACCCCGGATGGAAGTTCATGACCGAGGAAAAACAGGGCATCGACATTCTCGTAAAACATGTGATACGGCAAATCCAGAGTGAGGCGCCGGACGGCCCGGTCTGGCTTATGGGCTATTCTTTTGGCGCCTACTGCTCTTATGCCGTT
>CAWCJV010000008.1:0-628031 GCA_963795845.1 uncultured Acidobacteriaceae bacterium
GTCCCTGATCACCGCGTACCAGGCAAGGTTCTGGGGTAGGGATACTTCCGCAAGCCTGGTGTCGCGAGAGAGTATCACACTGCCCGTGGCGTGCACTTCGAGTTCCTTCCGGGGTGTTCCTCCCGATAGCAGCACGGACCATAAGCTGAGTAAGGACAAATCGTGTGGGTCCCTGATGGTGAAGTAGACCCTTTGGCTGTCTGGCGAGCAATAGGGCGCGCGCGCAATGCCTGTCGTGGTCAGCTGCGTCACCCCGCTTCCGTCCGCATTCATGCGGGGAAAAGGCGCCACTCTCCTCCATTCTTCGGTGCCGCGGCCGGCACCACCTGACTATTCGGGCAAGTAGTGATGTAGCGTCCGAGATCGAGCTCGCCGGCATCGATCGGCTGCAGCGAGCCCGTTGCGCGGTCCAGTTTCTTAATCCCTGTGTCCTGGGTGATGAGGAACAGCTGGTCCTCGGCCGCCCACGCCAACGAGTTCGGGGTATTGCGTAGCGGTGTACTCGACGTGTATCTCGCCGCCAGCCCCTTTGTAGTACGCGAGACTCGAGTCCACTCGGTGGCAACCACTTCCGGGCCGCTGCGTCGTCGGCCACCGCATTCTCTGGGGTGTCCCGGCGGAGCCTGATCGCCTTTTGGGAGAGGGCGTCAGGTCCAATGGCGTTAAGCCTTTATGCGGTGGCCGAAGATGTTGGTTGCTGTGATGGTGGTTTGAAGGGTACGGTCTTTTAGGACGTACGTTGACGGGATAGGTGAGGTCGCCCGGATAAGAAGGCTATAGGTCGCGATCACGGAGAGAATCGGCCACGGGGAGGATGCGATGGGTTTGAAGGCCCCGACAAGAAACTCGACGGGAGCCCACAAGAACGCGGCGTTTCCGGCGACGGGCTGGTAGGTGCGGGCTCGTAGGTACGGCCTTTAGGCCGTAGGCAAACCCCGCAAAATCATTCGGCCTTTAGGCCCTGAGGTACTTTCTGCCTTTCCTCTCTCTAAAGCGCCCGCAGCCTGTTAGGCGACCGCTGTTCGTGGTCTTGGAAAGCTGGGCTCATTTAGGCAAACCAAAACTGGGCGGGAGGGAGATCCATGCAACAAGAGCAACTGGCCTTGCGCGACTTCTTCGTAAGATTCCCAAGCGATCTAACCCGTGCGGTGAGGAACCTACGCATGCGCCGCGAGGATGCCAGGAAGAACGCGCACTTTCATCAGTTCTTCTACCGGGTCAATGCAGATAAGACGATCGATGCGATTTGCGCGTTTTGCTATATGACGGCCGCGACGGCTGCGACCCGTACCGAACTCGAGGTGAAGGAGCGGGCGCATCGTTGTCCCGGGTCTTGAGGTTGGCGTGGGGGGAAGTGAGATGTGGCTCATGAACCTTCCGAAAAGAGAGTCGTATGGGCGTTGGAGAGGGGTGGGTTGCGGCCAGCCGCGGGTCGGCCCGCGGAGCGCACTGGATATAGGTGGTTGCTGCGACTGCCGAGGTTAACGAGTGCGTCCTCGTAACCGACAATGAGTGAGCATTTTTCTGGAGTGAGGCTCGTCAATCCTCGTTGGCCATGATCGAGGAAATGGGTGAAACAAACCTGCTCGCCGTATCGTGAGGGCGATACACTCTGGCTGGAGCCGATACATGCCGGTGCCCATATTGACGCTGGCGCACGCGATCCCTCTCTGGTTTCTTGTTTTGAGCCTTGCTTCTGCCCAGGCTTTCGCTGTTTATCGGATGGATCCACATGTGGTGGTTTTTGTGCCTCAGCCGTGGGCAGCGGTGTTGTGACTCTCCTTCCGAGGGTGCTGGTCCTGATCTTTATCCATGCGCATCAGGGATTCGATGTATGGTTCTGGATAGACCTGGCGATTGCCGTCGTCGTATGGGCTGGGTCTGAGACTTCTCACAACCGTAGAAGTGTGCTGAGAGTGTTGCCTAGCGGCGTGTTCGGCTTGTGGGTGGAAAGCCCGTAATGCCCAGGCTGCATGCTTGATCGTCAATCGTCCACGGATCGCGACGGTGTACTAGGGGTGATTTTCCTCCGTGCCCCGAAAGCCTCAACAAAAAGGCGCAGGAAGCTGCAGGATTTCGAGGGTGTTTTATCGTTTTTAGGTCGGCCGAAGGCTCGGAGGAAGATCATATGTAAGTGGGATGTACATAAGGCTGGGACAGTGAAAGTTTCTTAATAAATTGTTTAACTCTCAGTGCCGAGTATCGTATTTACTCCGCGGTATACGCGTTGGTTACTGACCTTTCAAAATTCGCTGTACTAAGAGATATTGCTTGACAGGCTGACGACACTCTTGTTTGAGACTCGCGTCACTATTTCGAACGGCCCTGACAATAAAGGGTTCGCAGGCACTCGATTAAAGAAAGCCGCTGGGCTATGAGTCTTAGCCTGTAGCATGTGGCAATAAGTAGCCGTGCAACCTAGGCCCTGGCCGCTCGAGTTCCATTTGCTCGTCAAGTTCAAAGGGATGGGGGTTAGTTCGTCTGTCCCCGAAACCCAAAGGCACACGTCAAGAAGTGCTCTGATCATTCAATTTGTGTTGAGGAGTTTCTTGCATTCAGGTCGCCGACAGTCTGGCCAATCGTGCGATACCAATAGCTTTTCAACCTAGTTGCGGTTCACAATGCCGCTGCCGGAAGATCGGATTGAGGCATTAATTTTCCTTGACACAAAACTAAAGTTTCGGCATCTTGATCGCATTTCGTTGCGAATTTAGCCCTGCCCTCTGGAGAGTACATGCGAAACGAGAGTGCCATTCCTGGAAAGTCTTTCGCCTCTTCACGCCGCTTGCTAGTCCTTCTGTTCATGACCATACTGTCCGTCGCACGGGGACGTGCGGAGGCCAAGTCACCAGCTTTCAAGGACGTATGCCCCGCTGCAGTGTGGCCTTCTCGTCAGTTACGACAAAAACAGCACAGACCCACAACTCCCAGCCGACCGCACGTTTGAGAAACCTTGGCAGAAACAGCTACCGACTCTATCTTCAGCATGGCCGGAGTAATTGACAGCCTTCAGCATCAAAAGGACATTCAGGCTGCAGTAGCCGCGGCGAAGGCTACGGCTATCGCCCAGAACAACCTGAACAAGGCAGCGGCGGCTGACCAACCTCAAATGCAGAGCGTACTCGCCGCAGCGATCGCTGCACAGAAAAAAGCCGATGATGTGGTTAGCAACTTCGCGCCCTCTGCTGACACTTCGAGCGGCCAGTTGTACTGGAAGGAAGCGAACGCGGATACTCCGTTCGGTTGAATAACCCAATCTTTCGCGCCCAGGGTGTACACAACCGAAAAGCTTTTGTAGTCTTGGTATGCAAGGCGCAGTTTGGCGATCTATCAGACGTCACCGATACCGCCATAACCGTGTAATGTTGCGAGACCTAGGCCCCGAGAGCCTCCACTTGGCCACATTCAAGGGCGAAAAGCCTGGATCGCGTCTACGTTCTGGACGCGTCCAAGACCACAGATAACTCCATCGAGCGAATTCTAATAACGCTTAAGCCGGATAATAGTTCTCCAGCTGATTCGTTAGCCACCGTTCTCGTCGAGCGTCACAAGGTCATTCATTACTCGGCCGGCGGTGGTCTGCTTCTAATCCGGGGTACGCAGAACACATACTCGAACGTCGCTGTCCCATCTGTCCTCACAACTACTACATCTGTCGCCACGACCGTAACCACCAACGGAATTGTTGACAATGGGCACCACTACTTCAAATACCTCCGCAACAGCCACCGGAACATTCACCAATGTCTTCGGACAAAGAAGTGGTGCCGTTCAGGTCACAGACGTTGCAGGCGCAACATGGTATCCGTTCGGGCGCGATACGTTCCCAGTGTCGAAAATCGCGGATTGGCCGTCTCCTACAGCACCTTTGATCCGTTCCGGACGTTTGGTTTGTTCCTCGGCACGTCGGTCAGCACATTAGGAAATTTCACTGTGGGTCCAACTTATGAACCCTTCGCAGGTATTCAGCTCTATGCCGGTACCACTTTCTGGTACAAGAACACCCTGCTGCCCAGCGTCACCGCCTGCAGCGGCTACGGCACAAGCTCCTCGTTCACAGTTGCCCCGTCGTCTACAAACACGACCACCACGTCCGCCACCGTCTCAGGAACAACAACCGTCACCACCACAACCACCACGATTGCGACTTCGGCCACATCCGGCTGCAAGAATGGGGATGTGGCAACGATTGTTTCCGGCACCACTTCCCCCACGCAAAGCAACCTGAAGCCCGCATTCTCCTTCCGGCATCCTGTTTAACACCAACCTGTTCAAGAGCTTTAGTGGCCTGAAATAGAAGGCATTGTTCCGATCGAACCAGGCAGGGTGACCAATGGCCAAGACACCGAAGCACTTCAAGGAAATCATCCGGAGCATTGTCGACATTAACCCGCTCGCCCCCGATGCCTCCTCGCCGCACATCAAGCACGTGCGGAAAGTGCAAACCGCATTTCGCAGAGTTCTAACATCGTTGGAATTGGCGCGAGCTACAAGACCACCGAAAGCAAGCCGACAAATATTCTCTCGATAACCTTCTACGTAAAACAGAAGCTCCCGCGAAATCGAGTCAAGAGTGATAATCGTTTACCCGAGGTGCTCTCCCTCAGCCGATGGCCGCGCCGTCTTCACCGACGTCAAGCAAGTCGGCATATTTCGCCCCTCGGCCGCTCCGCTCGTTCAGGAGAAGCCCATTCAGAGCGGCTACAGCGTCAGCAACATCACCGGCCCCACTGGGTCCGTTGGGGCCATCGTCAAGAAACCCGGTCAATCCTATCGCTATCTCCGAGCAACTCCCACGTCCTCTCAAACGCCGGACTCGCTTCCCCAGGGTCAGACATCATTTATCCGGGAGTAGCAGACGGAGGCAATGTCGATACAGACTGGGTAGCCATACTGGATCAATCCGTGCCGCTGATCCCAGGCGGGGCCTTCGTCAACCAAGTAGACGCGGCTTTGGCCGAAATAATTAACTCCCGGAAAGGCGATCTCAGCTTCGAAATTTACGGCTCCGGCTCTCCCATTCTATTTGCTGCCCCCGAGGAGAAATGTCCGTCGTGAAGCGCGGGCGCTCCTGGGCGATACCACTGGGCAAGTCACGGATGTGGATTTCCACTTTTTCCTGACCTACCCCGGCGTCGGCATGTGCGGGTTTGCCTCTCAGGTTCTTTGCACCCGTTTTACCGAAGATGGCGATTCAGGCTCCTTGGTCGTCGATCAGACTACCGGCAACCTCCTAGGCTTGCACTTTGCCCACTCAAACGGCGGAAGCGTCTTCAACCCGATTCGGTCAGTTATCGACGCCTTGGGGATTAGCTTCGCATCGCCTTAACCTAGAACGCTCCTCCCCTCACGGTTCCGCACTGCTGGCTTTCAACAAGACCGTGGTTTTGCAATATCGATTTCACCTAGAGGGACGCGGCAACCGCCTAGGACCATCAAGGCGGCAGATGGCCGTTGTGCGGCTGGCTTTTGATGCCGCCGATGCTGCTCTTTAAGTCCGTAACCGAGTAACCGAAGACAGCCAACGTCCAACGTCTAAAAGGCCAGCGCAAACTGGCACCTCGTTTGGGCAACTGGCTGACTGCGCGTGAGGCGTCGACGTTCTGGAAACTCGCCGAACGAGCAACCCGTTGGATCGACAGGGTTCCCCCTTGCTCATTTTGCCGTGTCTATGCGTGTATTACGGGTGCAATGGGATGGGCCCCGGGGTCACATTTGTCAGGTGTCTCGCACACGATTAATGAAACTGTAAGGCAAACAAGAACGGCGAGCGAAAGGCATTTTTCGGCTGGGTGACCGCCCTGGAACGCAATTATGTGTCACCGATAAGGCGAAATCAGCAAGAAACAGCTTGCGCCCATGCAGTTCAGATCTGCAGAAACCGGGAATGTCACTAGGCAGATCTGGCTCGTGAGGCACTACTTGGCAAGAAAGACCCGTGCGATCACGCAAATACCGGAAGGACCAGACGGCGCTGCCTCTCTGGTAGGCCAAATTCTCAGAAAAAGTTTGACTGACAGTTTTCGAAAGTGCCGATATAATCCCGATCAACCCTACGACGACGTGCCATTAATCAAATCACTCTGACTGCGATCCGGTGGACCCCAATGTGGCAAGACGCTGCTCTCTCTCGCAAAACATCAAGGTCTGTAAGACCCGGACCTCTAAGCATTATGCTCTCGTCGCAAGTCGTCTGCTTCTCGTTGCTTGCTTTCCTTTGGAGTCCTTGTGCATACGGACAGCAAATCCTTACGGCAGGTTTAATTGTTCGTTCGGCCAATCAAATTTCTAACACGCTTAGCACTCTAGGCACAGCATCCCTCGCGAACGGCCAGGCGATAACGGGCCAACAACAGCTTCTTCTCGGTAGCATCATCAACGTCACTGCCGGGAGGATAGCCTCCGCATATTCATCTAGCCTCGACCGATCAGTGACTTCGTTAGAAGCAGCACAGCATAATTCTCTTCAGAATTTCACAAATCTTCTGAACACTCTGAATGGGATAGGACAATCTACCGGCGCTCAATATTCGGAATTGGTGACTGATGCTGTAGGAGTCGCGCACAAGGTATTGGATACAATCCCTTCCGCTGACAAGCCCCCAGTAATCTATGGGGTTGCACTTGCTGGGGTCATTTCCTCCCTTGATGACCCGACAGAGCTCAAGATTCTTGGCTACCATTTAATGGAAACACAAGCGAATGCAAGACCACCAGACGTCTTGATCAGCGGGTGGCCCTCCTCCAATCTAAAAGTAGTAAGCGCCGACTTTGAGTCCATCGTCGCGAAGGTTCCCACCAACTTAATCAGCAAAATCGGCCACAGGGATACCGCGTGCAATCCGATTGAGCCCTTCACGCTATCAGTACACGTATATTTCGCAAGCGGCATCTTAAATGGTTTCCTCCGGTTGTCTTCTGAAGTCATATTGCTTGCTCCAGTCCGCACTGCACCACCCAGGTACGAGATCATCGCGGAATTTACAGCAATTCCGATCGTAGCCAAGCCAGACGTGTTCCCTTTTTCGGTGACTTCAAGCTATGTCGACGTTGGATGCGATCAAACCGCTCCGATGAACCTTGTCTGGAGAATTCCTGGCGGGGCTAAAGTCTTAGCGTCACAAGCCCAGTGGGTAGATACAAGCAACGTAGTGCGCGAGACTAAGGAAGTTTCCTCCACCGACGACGTGGTCACAGCGTTCGGAAGCATTACTGGACTAAATAGACAGTGTGCCATCTTCGGCATCTGTAATTGCCCCGGTGGCGGACACGGACGTCTGACACTATCTGGAACGTACTCTGTAGCAAACAAAGAACCCCATTCGGTCGTCATTCAAAGTGTGATTCAACGTGACAGCATCGTGCATATCCCATTTGATAAGGAATGGGCTCTCACTGACCTGAAGATAGGTATAAAGAGGAATGGCTGTGATCAGGTCTTTGACCGCGTAAGCATATCGGTGGGACATGCATCCGAGCGCGAACTTGCGGCGACATCGCTTGAAGGATATTTTGCCGTCCGGGTTGATAGCGACAGTGTCAGTGTGCATATGACAAACACAGGCCCCGAATAATGAAGCGTTACTTGAGGTCCGCATCGATGCCGCAATCGGCACGTATGTATAAGATGATGATGGTTCTGATCACCGCCGTGAGCAGGTTGGTCGTGGTGGTGACGACGGCGGATGCTCAAGAGGTTCCACAAGACGCGACCACTCTTCAGATTGAAGCCACCGACCCACAAGTCGTCAACGAATCGTTCCCTTTCACAGTGGTGCTGTACGCGCCACCGCTTAGCAAGAACAAAGTTATAGGTAAGCCAATAGTGTCATGCGGCCAGCAGGTCGAGTGCAACATAGGTAAGACGAAATCGGAACCAGGTCAGATCGTAACTGAATGCACCGCGACCCTCAGGAACGGGTTGACGAATGCTGTGGAGATTACAGCGAGTCAGGAGATGATTGATTCGAAAGGAAAAAGATTTGTTAAGGCCAATTCGCTAGTGGTGCCCATAGGTATTCAAAAGTACTCTCTCGAGGCGGTATTTGATCACCGTGACCCTATATCCGGTGGATCAATAGAAGGAGCGTATTTTAGATTTAAGAACGGTGATACAATCGCAACGCCATCCCTCCCCGTAACTCTAACTATGGATTCGAAGTGTTCGTACCTTCGACCTGATGGGGGTACGTCGAGAGACTTTGGCAGAACTGCCAAAGTAACTTTCGGGCACGAGGGCAGGCCTGCAAACTTTTCAAACCGAGTAGATGTGGAACCCACCTTCTGGGCCGTGGATACATGTACCATCACCGGCGATGGCTACCTAGTGGGGCAACACAGCAGCGTGGAACTTCCGCCAATTCCGGCTACATTCCTGGTCAACCGGCTTATCTGCCAGCGCTCCTCATGGCGTTGTTGGGATCGTTATCGCAATATTTAATTGGCGGAGTCATTCGACTGATCTATGCAGCATCGACGGAGGGCGAAGTAGGAAGCGTGAACGTCCTCTTGCCGGGTCAGACATCTAAGCTGACTACGGGTGTTCCGAAAAGACTAAGGGAGGTCTTATATGAAATTTTCATCGGGCGTTACGCTTCGAATGTGATCTCGTGGGCTTTGAAAGGTTTGCTGGCATTTGGAGTATCGGCTTTCATGAAGGACGCCAATATTTTCGGAATCACGATAGTGCGCGGAAGATTCGAGGGGTTTGCCACGCTGGGTTTTATGTTTGGATTTTGGCCGATAGCAGAGCTTTGGAGGGCTATTGGTAATAGAGTTCGTACCAATGATGATGTACAAGGGGGACAAGATCAGTCAGGATCGCCTGGAGCGACCCCAGTGCTTGTTAAGTGAGACGAAAGCGGGACGAAAGCGGGACAGAGTGGAGTGGACCCCTTGGTTGAGACAGTGAAAAATAGGGACAGTTGTGTTTGGCTGCTGGGGCCTTTACAGCAGCAAGGTTAGGCGAGAAACTTTGCAGAACCGGCGAAGCGGACATGAGCTCTGCTGGAGAGCAACTCATGAAGGAATAGCCGGTTGAAGACTCATCGGAACGATGGTCTATGAGGGAGCTGAACGAGCAGTTCAACTCCCTCTTGAGCCCATCGGATTGATAGATCTTCTCATGCCTTAGAAAACTCAAGCCAGCACCTCCACAGAGTTTGCGTAGGTAAGAGCCTCATAGGCCGCCGGGGATTGATACCCAAGACTGGAGTGTAATCGTTGGCAGTTGTAAATGCGTTCAAGAAAGTCCTGAATATGAAGAGCCGCATCATCGAGGTCGCGATAAGTTTTCAGATAAACTTCTTCGCATTTTAGAGTGCGCATGAAGCTTTCGGCCAGAGCATTGTCATATGGATTGCCGCTCCGACTCATGCTGATGCGTATGCCGTAGGACTGCAGTAGCTCGACGTAAGCTCGGGAGCAGTACTGGACGCCGCGATCGGAGTGATGGATCAGTAATGCAGGCGCCGGTCGATCCGCCAGAGCGCTTCGCAGAGCTGCAAGAGCGAGTTCGGCTTCCAGTGTATTTCCAAGTGCCCAGCCAATCACGCGCCGCGAGTAAGCGTCCAGAATGACCGCCAGGTAAAGGAATGATTCCCGCAGCCGGATGTAGGTGATATCTGCCACCCATAACTGGTTGATCCCATTCGGCTTCCAATCGAGGGTGAGGTTGGGGTAGACCGCATAAGTATGACGAGAATCGGTGGTGCAAACAAAGCGCCGCTTGCGCAGACACAATAGATTATCGGCGCGCATCAACCGCATTACTCGCTTGCGATTGACCAGCAGGCCTAGCTTATGTAGTTCAATGATGACGCGTCGAGAACCGTAGCAACGGTTCTCAAGGCAGATTTGCTGGATCTGCTGGCGCAGTTCTGTGTCCGCCTGCCGCGGCAAGTGTTCATCAAAGTGCCGGTAAAAACCTGCACGGCTAACACGCGCAGCATCGCATGCTTCCAAAATAGAGAGTCCGGCTTTGCCTTCCAGCTGCATCACTTCTCCGTACAACGCGCTTCGCCAGGCGCGCTGCTCTTCGAGCGTGCTTCCTTTACTCGCTTGAAGGCTCTTCTTAAAAAATCATTTTCCAGCGCCATCCTTCCCAGTCGACGCTCCAACTCTGCTATCTTCTGATCCGCCGCAACCACCCCAGCGCTCATCTTTGGAATGGCCTTAGTCGTTGCTCCGGGTGGACGACCCTTCGGCCGGCTCAAGCCGGCCGCACCTTCGTCCCGGTACGCATCACGCCAGCGATACAGCACGCTGCGCTTGATCTTTAGCTCATTACTTAGCGCAGACACACTCTCTCCGTTCAGAATCCGTCGCGCGACTGAAATCCGATATTCCACCCTGAAAACTCGGGCACCTGCCATCCGAACCTCCGTTCGCTGCAGTGTGTCTCTATTTTCATGTGTCTCAAGTTTGGGGTCCAGACCAGAGAGCGCCGGGATAAACCGGCACATTGTAGGGGATGGAAGAGCCCTACGGAAAAGGAGAAGCGACTCCATTCTGGCCTCGAGTCTTGCCTGTGATCCCGCGAGGGATTATAGCGAAGCGTAGACAGAGGGCTGGCGGGCAGGATTATTGAGCTCCGAAAATCTGCATCCGGGTGCCGACCCTTTTCTGTCAGTGGGAAGGCAACATCAGTGAGCCGCGTTATTCGCGAGTGGCCGCTGGGCTCGGCGTAGTCGAAGAGTCCAGGCACGTCAGCACACAGTGTGCACGAGAACCGGGAGACCTCCAGAGCGTCTGCGCGAGCAGACCGGTCCGGGAAGGTGAAAGACCCATCATCCGGACATGAACGTTTTGGAGGAGTCGGACTGCGCCATAGTACCTATGAAGCTGACGAACAACGAAGGAAGACTTCCGCGGAGCCAGCGGAGGGAAGGGCGCAGACCAAGGAGAACGACGCCCAGCCTCACATGCATCCGACACAGGGCGGAGTACGTGTGTCCCAGGGGTTAGGCGGCGTGCGCCAGAAGGCGCGGTCAAGTAAGCAGGAGCGGTTCACCGCTTTGCTGCACCATCTCACGATCGACTTACTGCGGGAGAGCTACTTCGCCTTGCAGCGAAGCGCAGCACCCGGAGTAGACGGAATGAGTTGGCAGCAGTATGAGCAAGGCCTGGAGGCTCGGCTTGCCGAACTCCATGGCCGAGTTCACCGTGGAGCGTATCGGGCACAAGCCTCGCGAAGAGTGTACATACCGAAGGCCGATGGGCGGCAACGGCCATTGGGTATCGCGTCGCTGGAGGACAAGATTGTCCAGCAGGCGGTGGTGACCATCCTCAACCAGATATACGAGGTGGACTTTCGGGGCTTTTCGTACGGGTTTCGCCCGGGACGCAGTCCTCATCAGGCGCTGGATGCGCTGAACGTGGGCATCGAACGGAAGCGAGTGAACTGGATACTCGATGCGGATATTCGTGGATTCTTCGATAACTTAAGCCACGAGTGGATGATGAAGTTCGTCGAGCATCGAGTGGCCGACACACGCATACTTCGGCTGATAGGTAAGTGGCTGAAGGCTGGTGTGTCGGAAGAGGGGAAGTGGTCAGAGACGACGGCAGGCACGCCGCAGGGAGCGGTGATCTCACCGCTTTTGGCGAACGTTTATCTGCACTATGTGTTCGACCTGTGGGTTGAGGCATGGCGCCGGAAGGCTGCGAACGGAGAGATGGTGGTTGTCCGTTACGCTGACGATCTGGTGGTCGGCTTTGAGCGGCGCGAAGACGCCGATCGGTTCCTGAGTGAGTTTCAGAAACGGCTGGCGAGCTTTGCGTTGGAACTCCATCCGGAGAAGACGCGATTGATCGAGTTTGGTCGGTTCGCGCAGGTCAATCGGCAACAGCGTGGGGAAGGCAAGCCTGAGACGTTCACGTTTCTTGGGTTCACGCACTACTGTGCGACGACATCCAAGGGCCATTTCGTTACATGGCGTAGGACTGTGCCCAAGCGGATGCGCGCGACGCTTCATTCCATTAAAGCGAAGCTACGTCAGCGGTTGCATGAGCCAGTCAACGCGGTGGGCGCATGGCTGAAACGTGTAGTCAGTGGCTATTACCGATACCATGCGGTTCCGGAGAACCAGCGGGCGTTATGGCGATTCCGCGATCGGTTGTGCGATCTGTGGCGGTCGATGCTTGGTCGTCGCAGTCAGCGCAGCCGACCGAGTTGGGTTCGCATTCGTCCGACCTTCGAACGATGGATACCTCGTCCTCGCATCCTGCATCCTTTTCCCAGCGCACGTTTTGACGCTACTCATCCGAGGTAGGAGCCGTGTGCGGTAGTGCCGCTCGCACGGATCTGTACGGGGGGCAGCTAGCGATAGCTGTCCCTACCGTGACCGGAGTAACCCCCGTAGCTAGCGTTAAGGGTTACTTTCCGTCCTGTCCCTTCAATGTCCAACGGCTGCTCGGGGTGTTGGCAAACTCCATGCCGCACTGTGTTTCGGCGCTGCAAAGCGCAGGTTGTTGCATTTAGGCGACATTGTGTAGATTCGCCGCAGGGGCGCTCAAGAGGATGGATAACGTAGGAATCGTCATCGATGACCTCGGAGGGACAATCGATTTCTTGCAAGAGCTCGGGCTTGAGCTCGAAGGACCGGCCACGATCAAAGGGGAACGGCAGAACGTGTCAAAGGCTATTTCTTCACAGCTTCCTGTCCCTTCCACGTCCCGTCGAAGATGCGCAGGAGGACTTTGCTCATTGAGTTCTCGGTTAGTGGGATGTGGGTTTGAATCTCGACAGGTTAGCACGGCTCTATGCGGTGAGGGTTAAGCAGGGTTGCAGGGTTACACGTGGGCTGGTGGTCCCGCTCGAAGATCGAAGATTGCCTCGATGGTCGTTTCAAACAAGGGTAAGCATATACGCGACGCACATGCACCTCTTGTGGTGCACTATTCTTGCCGTGACAGGGCTAGCGATATGGATATTTGCGGCACTGATGATGTCAATCAACGATGCCGGTTTGCATAAAATTGGCATCGAGCCTCAAAGACTTGCCAGGGAGTTGAGTTTCGGGAGTAATGAAGGCACCCCCGTCTGCCCGCATGAGAATGTAGGAGAACGGGGTGTGGTGGGGCCGTTTCTCGGAGTGCAAGTCCGTATATTCAATGCACCCCTGAACCTCCAGAATCAGTACTCTTCCCAGGGCGTGGTTCTGACCCGCGATAGAAGCTTCTATGTCAGCACGAGAAATTTCCGCTCCATTGGTAACCTCGGAAGGCTGAGTGGGTACGATTACATTACCCGTAAAGTTTTTGAACATAGGCGTCTCTCGGCAAGTAAAGCCGCTCTTATTGGCGGAAATGAGGGAGACCAGCGAGGGAAAGATGATTACATGGGATGCGGCAGAATGCCCGAAATTTCGCAGAACAAAGTGAATGGATAGCAGCAGCCCATTAGAAGTTTTCTCGAGACTGACAGGCTCCGCTTTCTCGATGCCTATCCAAGCACGCTGTTCTGCGACGGTATTTGCCCTTACCCTGTCAGCTTGCAGTTGCAGTTTTTTGACTGCATCCGCAACGCCAGCGTTAATTTGGCCAGCGCTAGTAGAAAAGTTTTCTGCTGCTGTTGCATTTCTCTTCGAAGCGTTCGCGATTTGCTCTGCCGCAAAAGCATTGATATTTGCAGCGGTAATGAGTTGGCCAGTTTGGGTAGTGGTCGATTTGTTGTTTTGGCAAGAGGTAATCCATTGAATAGCGGCGAAAAAAGTGATCGCGAACGTCAGGAGAAGTCAATGTCCTGTCCGGTTTCTCTTCGAGCAATCTTTTCCAGTAATTGTTCGGCAGTTGGTTTACTACATCGGAGTGCTGTATTCCATTGCTACGTTCTATGTCGGATACGCCTCTTTCTTCTTGGGGGCCAACGGGGTTTCCCGGGCGGCCTACGTTGGCGTTGCCGGTATCGTTCTTACCTCCGTTGTCCTGGCCTATTGGTTCATCCATGCAGCGGTAAGCCTCCCGGGAATAGACTAGGTGAGGGATTCCTCAATGAAACCCGAATACCATGAAGGCCCGGAAGCGCGAAGGAAGTTTGAACAGGGTATGCCAAGCTCTTTAAAGCGAAGAAACCACTCGCCAAAGAGACGCCAGTCCTACATTAAAGCGCAAACAGGGCAAAGCCAGCAAGGGTTAGCGTTTTGTGCTTGCCACGCCCTTGACGCTTGTCATTGTGCGGTAGCGCTTCCACCGCCGGTCAATTGCTGATAGGTAAGGCGCTTGCCAAATACGTGCCGCATGGCGAGTTCGAAAGCGCCCCTTGTCCCCCTCGGGCCGCCCCCCCTCAAGCCAACGCATACAACGTCAGGGTTGATGACCGATCCCATTGGGAAGAGTGGTGCGTGTAAGCGTAGATGTGTGGTGCCACCGATCAAATACGCCAGGGGGAACTTGGGGACCGCCGTCCCCAAGTTCTTGTAAAGCGGCTTTTTGTACCCCGTTTCATTTTGCGCAGATTTCGTGCTCGTCTGGTCTCGAGTGTTCTGCCTCTTAATCTGGGCTTGTCAGCCAAAGCTTCGCCGTCAGTGCGAGGCAACGAACGCGTCCAGATCGGTAATGAATGATTTTACGCAACTGTAATAGCGGCTGAAAACTACCAGGCTTAATATTCCCCGGCCCCCGTGGGCAATCCGGTTGCGATTGTTTACGATGCTATCGATGGCGTCCCTCACCTCTGGGGATGTATTAGCCTCGAAGTGGTCCCGCCAAAGGGATCCAACCGCCCAAGCAAGATCATAATATCCTCGAACTTCGCGTTTTGGAGTCTTGAAAGCCCGAAGCTTGCGTATCTTGCGATGCGCGGATGGCTCCTAGCCTTCGCGTATTCCTCGAGTATAGACATGATTGCTTGCTCAAGTAGGCCGGAACCTAACACGCACATAAACCTCGCGAGTTGCGCTTGCAACTCCGCATCAGTTTGCACGAGCGGCCGGATTTTGCCTTAGCCTCTGAGGTTGTCGATTCTGTGCTGTGCTCCGATTACTGTTCGATACATGCCTAAGCCACCGTCGAAAATGCCTTAAGCTGCCATCTCTAGGCGGTTCTTGACTGTCTCGTCGTCGGCCGTGGACCGCGATGTCCCAGCGTCGAAAATCAGGATTGGTGAGGACGTCCTTGTAAGCGTGTAGAAAACTGGCCGGGTCCTTGACAGCCCCTTGTTGAAGACGTTTAGACACATCGGCGATCAGAATCGCATCAAACACGGCAGCGTTGAAGCTGCTCGCAGATTTGAATGCTTTCGGCTCCTATGTGGCTCGTGCACCATTGTTGACCGATTCTCGAAAAACACTGGCGAGCTTTCGCGGACTTTTTTTTCGTTGAAATCTCTTTGTTTGGCTGTCCATAAAGTTATTGAGAAAGGTCTTCATTGGGCGTGCATAGGAAGACTTTTGTCTGTTAGTAGCGCTAGAAACCGAAGAATGAGTTCTTGATCTCTCATTCGCTTATTGATCGGCCCAAAAAGAGTTCGCCATTTGGCGTCGCCGTTAAGTTCGGAGAGCAGCCGAGAGAGCCTGCCACCATATATCGCGGTGCGAATCTCTTGGAGGAGATAACAACATACCACTTGAATTGAGAGACGCTCAAAAATCTTGTAAATCCCACTCCCGCCATCTGCTGGGTCTGTTTGTTTCACAACAGTTGCGTGGATAATGGCATTATCGAGTGCACGGCGGTATCCTTCGTCGAGCGTCTTGTAGGTCGCATCTTTCAGGCTGCGCTGAACGTCAACCAAACTGAATTTCTTTTCTTGTAGATGGGAAATACGCCGTTGAAAAAGGCTTCCGATGTCTCTTAGTCTTTGCTGGCCATCGATCACCAAAAGCTTGTTCGTCTCCGGCTCTTTAGAGAGAAAAATCCCGGGCACGGGTAAGCCAAGAAGCAGCGATTCAATAAAGCGCGATGCCTGTTTCAAAGGCCAAACGTAGCCACGCTGGAAATCGGGGATTCTGATATCCCCGTTGTTTAGTCGTTTGACCAAACCATCGACATCATAGTCCGCACCGTAGCTGCTGATTTCGTATCGGAGACTTTCCTCGTCTGTGTCTTCTTCTTCCAGGAGAGTCTCAATAGACTGCATCGTCAAGAATATCGGGGTCCGCGGCCACAATCAGTGCAGGAACTTCATTTGGTTCAGGCATACACTTATACTAGGCTCTGTTCCATGTATTCAACAACGTCTCTCGTTCGATGATATCCCGCGCCTGAATATAGTTTGACGCACGTCTGCTATTCTGGGCCGCCCTCAGCAGGACAGGCCTTGAAGGGACAAGGACAGGCCTTGAAGGTGCCTTGAAGGGGCCTTGAAGGGACAGGCCTTGAAGGGACAGAGAGCGCCGGGATAAACCGGCACATTGTAGGGGATGAAAGAGCCCTACGGAAAAGGAGAAGCGACTCCATTCTGGCCTCGAGTCTTGCCTGTGATCTCGCGAGGGGTCATAGCGAAGCGTAGACAGAGGGCTGGCGGGCGGGATCATTGAGCTCCGAAAACATGCACCCGGGTGCCGACCCTTTTCTGTCAGTGGGAAGGCAACATCAGCGCGCCGCGTTTAATCGCGAGTGGCGGCTGGGCCCGGCGTAGTCGAAGAGTCCAGGCACGTCAGCAAACAGTGTGCACGAGAACCGGGAGACCTCCAGAGCGTCTGCGTGAGCAGACCGGTCCGGGAAGGTGAAAGACCCATCATCCGGACATGAACGTTTTGGAGGAGTCGGACTGCGCCATAGTACCTATGAAGCTGACGAACAACGAGGATAAAACTTCCGCGGAGCCAGCGGAGGGAAGGGCGCAGACCAAGGAGAACGACGCTCAGCCACACACGCATCCGACACAGAGCGGATCACGCGTGTCCCAGGGGCTAAGCGGCGTGCGCCAGAAGGCGCGGAGTAACAAGCAGGAACAGTTCACCGCTTTGTTGCACCACCTTACGATCGACTTACTCCGGGAGAGCTACTACGCTTTGCAGCGGAGCGCAGCGCCTGGAGTAGACGGGGTAAGTTGGCAGCAGTATGAAGAAGGCCTGGAGACTCGGCTAGCCGATCTCCATAGCCGAGTGCACCGTGGAGCATATCGGGCGCAAGCCTCGCGAAGAGTGTACATACCGAAGGCGGATGGCCGGCAACGGCCATTGGGCATCGCATCGCTGGAAGACAAGATCGTCCAGCAGGCGGTGGTGTCTATCCTCAACCAGATATACGAGGTGGACTTTCGGGGCTTTTCGTATGGGTTTCGGCCGGGCCGCAGCCCACACCAGGCGCTGGACGCGCTAAATGTGGGCATCCAGCGGAAGCGAGTGAACTGGATACTCGATGCGGATATTCGCGGCTTCTTCGACCATTTGAGTCACGAGTGGATGATGAAGTTTGTCGAACATCGAGTGGGCGACACGCGGATACTGAGGCTGATACGTAAGTGGCTGAAGGCTGGCGTGTCGGAGGAGGGTACGTGGTCAGAGACGACGGCAGGCACGCCGCAGGGAGCGGTGATCTCACCGCTTCTAGCGAATGTGTATCTGCACTATGTGTTCGACCTCTGGGTCGAAGCATGGCGCCAGAAGGCGGCGAACGGAGATATGGTGTTTGTTCGTTACGCTGACGATCTGGTGGTAGGCTTTGAAAAGCGTGAGGACGCCGAGCGGTTTCTGAGTGAGTTTCGGAAACGGCTGGCGAGCTTTGCGTTGGAGATCCATCCGGAGAAGACGCGACTGATCGAATTTGGTCGGTTCGCGCAGGCAAATCGGCAGCTGCGTGGCGAGGGAAAACCGGAGACGTTCACGTTTCTTGGGTTCACGCATCATTGTGCGACGAACTCCAAGGGCCATTTCGCTGTACGCCGTGAGACTGTACCTCAGCGGATGCGGGCGACGCTTCACGCCATCAAGGTGAAGCTGCGTCAGCGGATGCATGAGCCGGTCAATCAGGTAGGCGCATGGTTAAAACGAGTGGTCAGCGGCTATTACCGATACCATGCGGTTCCCGAAAACGGGAGGGCGCTAAGCCGTTTCCGTGATCGGTTGTGCGATATGTGGCGATCGATGCTTGGTCGTCGCAGCCAACGCAGCCGTCCCAGCTGGAGGCGTATACGCCCGACCTTCGAACGATGGATACCACGTCCTCGTGTCCTGCATCCTTACCCGGACGCGCGTTTCGACGCCACCCATCCAAGGTAGGAGCCGTGTGCGGTAGTCCCGCTCGCACGGATCTGTGCGGGGGGCGGTCAGCGATGACCGTCCCTACCGCGACCGGAGTAACCCCTAACGTTAGCTACGGGGGTTACTACGTCTGGATCAGTTTTTCTCATACTCGACGTCCTCCCCATCACACCCCCCAAAATCCCCATGCTAAAGTACCCCATGATCAGGCGATGCGTAGCACTCTTTCTGGCATTGTCTCCGGCACTGGCCATCGCACAGCCCGTATTTCCCGCCCCTTTTCCTCCACACGAATACGCCGATCGGCGCGCTAAGGTGTTCGCCCGAATAGGCGACGGAGTGGCCATCTTACAAGCGGCCACCGAACGTCCAGGCGAACAACCCTTTCGTCAGGCCAATCAGTTCTCCTATCTCTGCGGCATTCTCGAGCCACGAGCCATCCTGGTTCTCGACGGCAAAACTCACCATGCCACCGCCTACCTCCAGCCCGTGAACCCGCCAGACCTCGAATCAAAATACGGCCCTGGCCTGCTTGCGCCCGGACAGGAAGCAACCACGCAGACCGGTCTTGACGAGACTCTGCCCCGCGATCAGTTCGCAGCCGCGCTGGCACAGTTCGCCAAACAACATCGCACCCTCTATACCACCTTCCGGCCGGAGGTACTGGGCGAATCCTCAAACTACGATGTCGTGCTCCTCAATCGCTTCAACCTTGCCGATCCGTGGGACGGTACCTTGTCGCGCGCCGCTTACTTCCGCGAGCGCTTGGCCGCGGCTGCCCCATTCTCTGAGATCCGTGACCTTGACCCCATCCTCGACGACCTGCGCACGATCAAGAGTCCGGCAGAAATTGCCCTGATCCGCGAAACCACCAACATCACTGCGGAGGGCCTCAAGCGTGCTATGCAACGTGCGCGGCCGGGCATGTTCGAGTACCAGCTCCAGGCAGAAATCGAGTATCTGTTCAAACTTCGCGGCGCACTGGGAACCTCCTACTACGCCCTGATCGCAACCGGACAAAACACCTGGTATACCCACTACCATCGCGACACTGCGCCGCTCATGGCAGGGGACATCGTTCAGATCGACGATGCTCCTGACTACAAGGGCTACACCTCAGACCTCAGCCGTGTGTTCCCAGCCAACGGTAAGTGGACTCCCCTGCAGCGCGAGCGCTACACGCTCTACCTGCAGTGTTACCGTGCACTGTTGACCTCCATCGCGCCGGGAAAAACGCCGCGTGAGATCCTTACCCAGGCATCGGCAAAAGTAGACGCAATCCTTGCTGCTCATTCGTTTTCGAACGACGCCGCGGGTCGCGCCACCCACGAGGCATTCCAGAAATATGCGCAGAGAGATAAAGACACTCTGGCCTCTGACAAACCATTCGCCCTGGGCCACGCCGTTGGCATGGAAGTGCATGACGACGTCTATGAAAAATCTGCTCTCCACGATCGGCTCCAACCCGGAGAGATTTTTACCATCGAGCCGATGATCCGCTTTGCGGATGACCATACAGGCATGCGTATCGAAGACATGCTCCTGATCACGCCTTCTGGCGTCGAAAACCTGTCGGCCAACCTACCCGAAGATCCCGACGCGATCCAGGCTCTCATGGGCACCGGCTAGACTAGAGTGTGCTCAGGACCGTGAATGCAACCCGCTACGTGCTTGCCCTCCGCGAAGGGGGATCACTGCCCGCGATTGTCGAGGCCGAGGACTTCGGGCTCTACGTGGTGAAATTCCGGGGCGCCGGCCAGGGGCCGCTTGCCCTCGTCGCGGAGTTGGTCGCCGGCGAGATCGGACGGGCGTTGGGCCTGCGCGTACCCGAACTCGTGTTCCTCCACATCGATGCGGCCCTAGGCCGCAACGACCCCGACTACGAAATCCGTAGCCTTCTCAAGGCGTCTCACGGCATCAACATCGGGCTGGATTACCTCCCAGGCTCGACTACTTTCGACCCTGCAGCGAAAGATACTGCTTCCTCGGAAATTGCCTCGCTCGGCGTCTGGTTCGATGCTTTCGTCCAGAATGTGGATCGCACGCCGCGCAACGCAAACCTGCTCGTTTGGCACCGGCAGCTCTACTTTATCGACCACGGCGCGGCGCTGTTTTTCCATCATGACTGGCCCAGCATCGCCGCGAAAGCCACCTCGCCCTTCGCCGAAGTGGCGCAGCATATCCTTCTCCCCTGGGCGGACGACCTCGGCCGCGCTTCCGCTGTTGCCCATGAGCGGCTGAGCCGCGATCTCTTTGCGAGCATCCTCGAGCAGGTTCCCGAGGAGTGGCTGAGCGGCGACCGTGACGGCATTCCCCCGGCAGAGAAACGAGCCGCGTACCTGGACCACCTGACCCGCCGCCTCGCCTCGTCTACGATCTTTGAAGAGGAGGCCGCCCGTGCCAGAAACCGCGTCGTTTGATTACGCCATTCTCCGCGTCGTGCCGCGGGTCGAGCGGCAGGAGTTTATCAATGCCGGCGTGGTCGTCTTCTGCCGCGAACGGCGCTATCTGGATGCGCGCATCCACCTCGACGAGGGCCGGCTGCGCGCCCTTTGGCCTGCGGCGGATGTGGAGCTTGTCCAGCAACATCTGGAGGCGGTTCCGCTGATTTGCGCCGGGGATCCTTCGGGGGGCCCGATCGCCCGCCTCTCCCAAAGTGAACGGTTTCTGTGGTTGATCGCTCCACGGAGTACGATTCTGCAACCGTCTCCGGTACATACCGGAGTTTTAGAAGAGACGGAAGGCTTGCTGGACCGGCTTGCCCGGCAGGTTCTTTACCTGAGCGAAGGCGAAAATAAATCCTGAAACGTCTCTCGACGCGCCCGAAAAACCGGGCTACTGTGTGTGCAACGACTGATTCTGCCGGCGCCCATCGGTAAGGGCGCTGCCCGGCTTGGCACCGAACCACTCTTTCCGTGCCGCCACCATGAATGACAAACAAGAGTGCGCCCAGGCGCGCTCTTACGCTGTCCAGGTCTTTGACAACCTGGCACTACAAAGCACGGGGCAGCAACCCTCCGCGCGGACGGAACTATCGCCCCAGACCTGTCCAAATCTGGTCGCCACCTTCTGGCGGATCTAGATTCCAAACTACTGTCGTCCATTCCCTGGACGGGTGCCCCATGTTCGCCTGAGCGTACATGGGCCGAAAAAGAAGTTCTTCCAATGCTTTTACTCTGTGTGCAAGGACACTTGCGGTCGCACATAGTCTCTTCACTCTAGAGCAAAAGCAATTTGAAGCGGCTACGCCCCATCATCTTCAGCCCATGTACGCTGAGGCGAACATGGGGCACCCGTCCAGGGAACAGGGCTTTGTTTTTTTGCTCCACTTCGGCGGCACCAATAAGTCCACCAAGCTCGCTGCCCGTTTTTCCTAAGAAAGCGATGCCAGAGTGCCCTCCAAACTCGTTAATTTGGACACCTGCGATATCGTCCGGCCACTTTCCTAAGGGATTCAACGACTTAGGCCGTTGAAGGCGCACACTTACACCCCGCCGAACCTAAAGGGAGGGTAAGAGTCGGATCGGCAAGCCGGCGCCTAAGGGGGGCTTCTCTCTCATTTCTCTCACAAAGTGCTATTTTTTTTCGGAGGCCGCCTTGCCTCTGCGGAGCCGAACCCGCTCGCTATTTCGCCACCGCCGCCGTCTCCAACCGTCCGCCCCGAATCCATTCCAAGATCGTGTGATATTGCCAGCTTTCTTCATTCCCGTGCCACCGCTGCCCGCCATTATGCGTGGCCAGGTAATCGCCGACATTGCCCGCGCTGTCCGTGGGCCGCGTTGGCTTGATCAGCATCAGGCTCTTGGTCGGGTCGTTGATGTCGACCACGTGCATGGCGTACTTATAGTTGTCTTCGCTGTCCTGGTCGGAAAAGACGCCTTGGTCATTCGGTGGGTGCAGGCTGAAGATCACATGGCTGGCGTGGCAGAACACGCAGGCTTTGCCATCCGCGCCCTGGGTCGCCAGGATGGGCTCTATCTTGGCGACAAAATAATTGAAGTCGAGCACGGAGCCGGGCTGCACGTCCTTCAGGGCTTCGCTTAGCTTCTTGCCTTCGAGGACGCTGGCGGCGATCAGCTTCAGTCTTGGATTGTTGTCGTTCTGCAGCTGCTCCATGGCGGCGCGGAACTCCGGCCGCTGCTCTACGCCTTTCACCTTTCTGAGCGTGTCCAGACCCGCGGCGCGCACGTTGTTGTCCGGGTTGTGCAGGCTGTTCAGTACCGTGGTCAGGACCAGGGGGTTGTCCAGCAGGTCCGCGGGACGCTTGATGGCTACCAGGTTCTTGTTCAGGAAGTAGGCCTGGTCCTGCGAGATGGCTCCTCCCGAAACCCCCGCGTGACGGTTCATGAATTTCGGGTCTCCTACTTCTTCCAGGAGAATGCTGGTGGCGGAGGGGTCCAGATGGGCGAAGGAGGTGTTCACCATGGGCTCGGTTTGCGGGTCGAGGAGGAAGTGCTCCAGGGAGACTCGGATCGAGGCGCGCTGGACTTCCGGGTTGGGGTCGTTCAGGCCCGATAACACTTGCTGTTGCAGAGTGGTGTCCCGCATCAGGGTTTTGAAGGAGGAGGCGGCGTTTAGGACTGCCGCGTAGTTAGCGGGGCGGGGTTGTTGCTCTAACAGGGATCGTAGGGCGGTCAGGACTTCAGGTTGCGTGGTCCAGGGGGAGTCGCTGGGGAGCGCGGCTAACATGGGCAGCACGACCGCTTGGCTGTCCGGGTTTCCGTGGTTGAGGATTTCTACGATTTGGGTGACGAGTTGCGGGTCAGGGGGTGCGACCGCAGGTATGGATGCCGATGCTGTTTGGCGCAGTGATCCTTCAGAGTCGCTGCTGATCAAGCGAAACCGTAGGATACCCTCGGCTTCGCTCGGGATGACAACAAGGAAGGGGCGGCGATAAGTTGGGATAAGTGGGGAGCCGGTTCGGTTAGTTGCGCGGCTGGCTGGTTTGTGGAAGCAGCGGCTGGCGGCGGGTCTAGGTTCAGGGCGCCTCTTTGGCCGTCTTCGTAGACGTAGCGGACGGTTTGGCGGACTTCGGGGTTTGGGTCTTGCGACAAGGTCAGCGCGGCCAGGGTGAAGCGCTCGTCGCCGGCTCCGCTTAAAGTGCTGCCGGCTTTCAGGACTTCGATCTTCATGGTGTCATTCGCGTCTTTCAAGCAGGCCAGCAGTGCTTCCTGCAGCTCGGGGCCGCTGGACTTGAAGAAGTGAATCAGGTCGCTGTCGTTGCCGATCCTGGTCTGGAAGAAGCCGTTGTGGACGTCGTACTTGAAGTCCACAGCCTCGCGATAGGGCGGGTACTCATAGCCAGGACGATGTAGGTCGGGTACTCCGCTGACATACTTGGTTAGCACCGCCGGCAGGCCGATCGAGACGGTGTTTTCCTTGAGCGGGGGCAGGGCGTAGTGGCGGATATGGAAGTCCCATAGGGCGTTGAGGATGCCTTCGCGTCCCAACGGCGTGCCTTCCTTCAAAACCTTGGCCAGAACCTGGGCCTGGTCGTGGACGACGGCTTCGTATCCGTCACCGATACGTTTCTTATCCTCATCTTCGGCGCTGGCCCGGACCCAGGCGGTGAGATAGCCGGTGTTCTCGTCCAACAGGTCGTAGATGCTTTCCTGCAGCCCGCGACGGACCATGGCGTCGGTCTCGACGTTCATGCGGGTGGCCAGCGTTTCGAGCGTAGTGCGGCGCATTTCCGGCTTGTCGATTTGCCAGTAGTACCAGCGCCATAAGCCGCTCGCCACTTCAAAGCGAACAAAGGGAACCGGGTCGTTGATGTCTTTTTCTAACGCAGCTAAGAGCGCAGGGTCGCCAGTCAGGTCGCGGAAATGCTGGTTGAAGACACGCGCAGCTCCCCAGCGTTCGCGCGGGTTCGACGAGTCTAGGGCAGCGATGAGGAGTTTGCGTCCTTCAGGCGCAGAGTCCTGGCGGCGGGAAAGGATCATGCGGACGGCGTAGGCGGCGGTGGTCTGCACCATCTTGGTCTGGTCACCCAGGGCCTGCATCAGGGCAGGGAGGGAGCCGGGATCGGCCATGTGTCCTATGGCGCGGGCGGCGGCTTCTCGTGCCAGCGGCTGATCGCTTTTCAGCAGGACTTCGCGGATCTGCTTCAGCACAGGCTCGGGGGCCGGATCCCAGTATTGGTCTAATTGTGACAGCAGCAGTGGCAGGTTATTTTTGGCCAGCTTGGTGGGCGGGGCGGGGAAGCCGGCGTCCCAATTCTTGGCCTGCGGTCGGTCCCGGGTAGAGGGTGGAGAGAGCCATCACGGCAAATTGGGTGGCGCGGAAGGGGGTGTTGAAGCCCTGGTAGACAGGGTCTCCTTCCCAACTGCCTTCCTGGCGTTGCGCGGCCATCATGGCTTTTACGGCTATGGCCAGGTGCTCATCGGTTTCCGGGCGGCGGCCGGCCATGGCTACGGCCAGGACGGCGTTGTAGGAAATGAAGTCCGCGGTCTTGGCTTTCTTGTCGAAGGGATAAGGCCAGCCTCCTTGCGGGGTTTCGTACTCGTAGAGCTGGGTGATCAGCTGGTCGAGCTGCGCTTGGTATTTGGTTTTGTCGATGGTGGCCAGCAGCATGATCTTCCAGTTGAGGTCGATCATGTTTTTCGGTTCGTAGGCCAGGGCCAGTTTTTCTACGTGGTCACGCTGGGTGAGCCACTGCTGCTCTTTGGTCTGCTTGTAGACCATGTCGAAGGTCTGCCAGCTTTGGGTGGCGATCTCGAAGGGGCTCACGTCGGGTTCGCAGCCGTCCGCTTCGTCGCCTGGCATTTCTTTCAGGTTCTTGTAGTGGATCTTGAGGAAATTGGCGTAGGGCGTTGAGAAGTTTGGTCTTGGCTTGTCGTGGGTGACGTCTCTCTCGAATTGGTCGGTGAGCAGCGGGATGCGGCTCGACACGGTGCGGGCGGTGTAGATCACGCGGACCCAGTTGGTGTTGGGTTCTCCATATAAAGGACGGGCGTTGTTGTAGAGGCGGTCGGCCAGGAATTCGAGCTGCGGGCGCTGGGTTGGGGCGTATCCGTTGTGCACCGCGGTCATATAGCCGCGCACGGTGAATTGCGCGGGGTGGCAGGCGATGCAGAGCTGGGTTTCGGAATGCTGCATGGTGGTGCGCAGGGCAACGGCTCCGCGGCGCGGGGTGTTGGAGAGCCAGGAGTCTCCCATGTTGACCAGGAAGTCCATGCCGGCGCGAACGGCCTGGTGCGGGTCGGAGTAGGGAGGGACGGGGAAGTCGGAGGTGTGGAGTTGGTAGGCGGGGTGGTTGCCGGCCACTCGAATGTAATAGGTCTGGTTGGGCTCGAGGATGCGGGTGCGGAATTTGTACAGGCCGGGGTAGTTCTGGGTGGCTTCGATCTGGTAGACGAACTCTCCCTTGGTGTAGGGGACGATGTCGTCTTTGCCGGGCTGGAATATATCGACGTCGAGCGGGACGTCGCGGTCGATCACGTTGAGGCTGAAGTAGACCAGGCGGGGCTTTGGTTCCTTAAAGGTGAACTTGAACCATTGGAAGCCTTTGAGCATGGCGGCGTAGCCGTCTTCGTTGCGCGAGGGCGCGTAGGGGCGCTCGTCGTCGCTGCCGTAGATGGTTTGCCCGAATTCGAAGGGTTGGGCGGTTTGCCAGGTTCCGTTGGGGGCGGCGGCGATCACGCCCGGGGTTTCGGTCGGGAGGGCTGGAGCTTGGAGGATCTTCTTTAAGGATGTCGTGATTTCGGGCGCCTGGTTGGCGGAGGAGAGGGTTACGGTGACGGGTCCGGCGGCTCGGGGGCGGACGGTCAAGTAGAAGTCGAGGTCGGCGGTGTGCAGCCATTTGGAGTCGATCACGCCGGTGGAGTCTTTGATGGTGGCGAGTACGGCGTCGGATCCCTGGAGTTTGGCGGGGTCTTTCACGGCCACGGTCATGGCGTAGAGGGTGCCGGGTTTGGCTTCGCCTAGCTTGATCGTCTTTTGTGCCGGGGGTGGGGCCTGGTCAGCGTGCACCGGGTGGGACTTGTGCAGTGCGACTACGGTGAGGGCTACGGTGAGCGGGATAAGGGTCCAACGTAGATGTGTGGGTTTGCCCATGGTTTTGCTTCTCCCCGGTGGTTTCGTGCGGGATTTTTTCTGAGTTTCCGACCGCACACAATATACCGATTGGATAGGACGTTTGGGCAGAGGTTTGTTGGGTGGATAGTTCCATGGGGGAGGGAGGGTAAGGTCTGTTTTTACCTGGGGTTACATCCCAGGTCTCAAAAGCGAGACCTGGGGCACCCGGGTTCGTGGTGGATTAAAAGGCTTCGTCGGCGGAGGGTCCGTAGATGGCCGGCACCTTGGTTTCGAGCAGGCGGAGGTAGACGGTGAGTTGGCCCCGGTGGTGGGCCAGGTGAGTGATGGCTCCGTCGGCGATCATGGCGTAGCGAGGACCTTCACTAACGACCTTGCCGTCCATGCGGAAGCGCCACATCTTGGTCAGGTGCTCCTCGGTGGTGTCTTCGAGGGCTTTGCGGGATTTGGCCAGGCCTTCGGCGAGCATGTGGCATAGCTCGGCCCGGGTCTTCACCGGCTTGGTGCGCAGCACATCGTTGGCCGGGTCGGAGAGGTCGAGTTCCTTGCGGTTGACCATGAACTCAATCCAGCCGGGCATGGAGGCGACCAGTGCGGCCAGGTAGCCCAGCTCCATGGAGCGGTCATGCGGCTTCCAGGTGTTTTGTCCTTCGGGGACGCGCTCGATCACTTTGCGCGAGGTGCCGACCTCGTGCTCCAACTGCCACAGGAAAAATTCTTTCAGCCCCATTTTGGTTCTCCCTTCTTCTTAATTGGAAGGTTATTGCGGTATATATGACAGAGCGTGGCATATATGGAGAATTAATTTAAGAGTGTGAAATCCGGACGCTTGCTTTCCACATTGATGCTGCTTCAGGCGCACGGCCGCCTCTCTACCCGGGAACTGGCGGAGCGGCTGGAGGTGTCTCAACGCACCGCGCATCGCGATATGGAGGCGCTCAGCGAGGCTGGGGTTCCCATCGTTGCGCTTCGCGGCGCGCAGGGTGGATGGGAATTGGCGAAGGGTTGGCGCACCAAGGTGCCGGGGCTGGATGAGGCGGAGTTGCAGGCGCTGCTCATGTCGCAGCCGAGCGCGCTGGGGTCTCCTAAACTAGCGGCGGCTTCGGAACGGGCGTTTGGCAAGCTGCTGGCGGCGATGCCGGAGAAGATGAAGACGCAGGCGGCGTCGATCCGGGCTCGGCTGCATATCGATCCCGAAGGTTGGTACTTGTCTTCGGACGATCTGGGATTGTTACCAATTGTGCAGGACGCGATTGCCCGGGATTGCAAGCTCACGTTTCTCTATTCGCGGGCGGATGGAGAGAGCGGAGTGCGGACGGTGGATCCGTTTGGGATTGTCTGCAAGCAGGCGGTTTGGTATCTGGTGGCGCGGGCGCCGGCGGGGATGCGGACGTATCGCCTTTCGCGGATGCAGAATGCGGTGGTGCTGGCGGTGACGTTTGAGCGGCCGGCGAATTTTGATTTGGCGGCGCATTGGAAGAGTTCTACGGCGCAGTTGGCGCTAGAAGCGGGAGCAGTTTCCCACGATGCTGGCGGTGGCTCCGGACGCGGCGGTTTCGCTGAAGCGGTGGTGTAGGGTTTCTCCGGTTGCGGAGGTGCAGGGTCGTCCGGAGCTTCCGGAGAAGTGGTGCGTGCTTCGTGTGGCTTTCGAGAACGATCAGGAGGCGCGGTTTATCGCATTGGGGTTGGGCGCGCGGGTGCAGGTTCTGGAGCCGGCCAGCTTGCGAGACCAGGTCATGGAACAGATGAGGGCGGCGATGAACCGCCCGGTGATCACAGCGTCATGATTTGAATTGGTTCAGGTCCATGCCCAGTTTGTAGGCTTCTTTGTCGGCTAGCAGTTCGTCCCAGGTGACTTCGCGTTTTTGGTAGCCGGCCATGCGGCCCAGCATGCAGCTGAGGGCGGTTTCTACTCCGGCGGCGATTTGGTTGTGGCATTGGCCGCTGGTGATGCTGTCGATGAAGGTGCGTTCTTTGTCGCGATCGGCGAAGGCCAGGTTGTCGGAGAAGGCTCCGTTGGCGGCGAATTTTGCCGGGGCGGCCGGTGGTTTCGGAATCCGACCAGGCCCAGGGCTTGCGCTCCGGTGATGGCGACGGCGCCGGAATAGGGAACTGTCGCTGATCCGTTTCCTCCGTAAAAGCTTAGGCCTGCGTTGAACCCTGGGTTGCCGAATTGGGTGGAGGCGAAGGCGAAGCGGACGTCTCCTGGATAAGTGAAGTCGACCTGGTAGTTATCCCAGCAGTCGCCGGCGTGGGTGAGGATGTTGCGGCCGCCGGTGGCCGTGGCCTTGAGCGGGTGGGCGCCGAGCATCCAGTTGCAGAGATCGATGATGTGGATGTTTTGCTCGACCAGGATGTCTCCGGAGAGGGCGCGATACCAGAGCCAGTTGCGCAGGCGGTACTCATCGGGCGAGGCGCCGGGGTGGACTTTTTCTTCGGACGCGGGCGCGTTGTAGTAGCCGGCGACGGCTCCCGATTTTGCCCAGGGCGCCGGCTTTGATTTTCTCCGCGATGGCGGCGATGGGCGGCGCGCTGCGGCATTGGAAGCCGACGTCGACGCTTTGCGTGGGCTTGACGCGCTTGGCGATTTCGAGCGCTTGCTTGGCCTGGACAACGTCGACGCCTACAGGTTTTTCGCAGTAGACGTGCTTGCCGGAGGCGACCGCGGTTTCCAGATGCTGCACGTGGAAGAAGGGCGGGGTGGAGATCTGGATCAGGTCGACGTCTTTCGATGCGGCCAGTTGCTCGAAGGCTTGCGGGCCGTGAAAGAGCAGCTTCTCGTCGATAGGCTGGCGACTGAGGCTGGCGTTGAGCTGGTTGAAATGCTCACGGCCCAGGGCCAGCTTGTCGGGGAAGATATCGGCCAGTGCGACCACTTGCGCGGTGGTGTTGTTGGAGAAAGAGGTGGCGACGGTGGTGCCGCGATTGCCGCAGCCGAGCAGGCCGAGGCGTACGGCGGAGTTGGCCTGATAGCTGAAGGCGGTGCTCGGCTTGAGCAGCAGCAGGCCGCAGGCAGTTCCGGTTTGAAGAAATTCGCGACGGTTCATGCGGTCACTTCGCGGAGTACTCGTTCGAGGAAAAGCTTTTCCTGGCGGACGTCGGCGATCTGCTGCGCGCCCGAGGTTTCGCGCTCAATGGCGACGGGTCCTTTGTAGCCGAGGTGGTGGAGCTTGGTGAAGACCTTATGGAAGTCGACCACGCCTTTTCCCATAAGAACTTCTTCGCCGAGTTTGTCGGGGTCGGTAGGCCAGAGGCCGTCTTTGGCGTGGATGTTGCGTACGTGTGGCCCGAGGATGTCGACCGCATCGACCGGATTGGCCTTGCCATAGAGGACGAGGTTGGCGGTGTCGAGGCCGACGCCGAGGTTGGGCATGTTCACGTCGCGGATGGCGCGCAGCATGGTGATGGGGGTTTCCTGGCCGGTCTCCATGAGGAAGTCTTGGCCATTGCCCTGGCAGTGCTTGGCGACGGTGCGGATGGCTTCGACGATCTGCGGATAGCCGGGGTCGGCGGGGTCTTCGGGAATGAATCCGCAGTGGGTTTGAACCTGGTTAATGCCGACTTGTTTGGCGAAATCGGAAACCTGGCGCAGGGCGTCGATGCGGGCGGCTCGGGTTTTGGGCGGCAGCAGGCCGATGGTGGAAGGGCCCTGGGTGAAGTTCCATACCAGCGGGCCGGGGCCTACGACTTCAACCGTGGTGGCGACGAGCTGGTACTTCGCCAGCAGATCGCGATACTGCGCGGCGAGGGCCGGCGTGAAGTTGCCGATGTACTTATCCAGAGACAGGAAGCAGGTAGGAGAAGCCCAGGTCGTGCACGGCCCGAAAATGTTCCTCGGGGGCGCCGAAGGGCTGATGACCCAGCCAAGGGCCAAGGGCTTTGAGGGGCGCAGGTGTGGTCGCGGAAAAGGCCGAGGCTGGTTTCAGTCCGTGGGCAAGAACAGCGGCGGCGGCGAGGCCGGCGAAATGTCTTCGATTCATCCAGACCACTATAGGCCAAAACGGGAGCCGTCAGGCCGCAAAAAATGTGTGCCGGGGAGTGCTCACTGCAAATATTGCCGGGCTCCCTGCAGTGGATGCGGAGCCTCACAGCAGCGGCTGTACGATAGATTCCAGTCGTTTCCGGTGAACTAGGATGACCAGAAACTTTAATCCGCATGTAGCGATCTTTTCGCTCGCGAGCGTTCTGGCTCTTGCCACCGCCAGCGAGTGTCATTCGATCACCCATCTTCCTTCCTTGTTGTATGGCGTCGTGCTTTGGGGATGGTGGGCTTTGATCGCCAGCATCCTGTGGAGGGTGGGGAAGAAGAGGCCGAATATTCTTGGCCTTTCCTTGCGGTCGGTGTCCGTACATGTGGTGTTGGGCCTGGTGCTTGGCGTTGTGCATCTGCTGCTCCTGGGCAGCCTGGGATTTACCGATGCCGGATGGCGCGGAACGGGGTCCACGCTTTCGGTGTGGACCAGCCTGCTCAATATCAATCGGCTGGGCATGGAGTTGTTGCTCTACGGTTTCCTTTTTGGCATTACGGGCGTGATCCAGTCACAGATCCGCGCGCAACGCGAGGCGATGCAGTCGCTGGCGCTGCAGAAGCAACTTTCGGCGGCGCACTTGCAAGCTTTGCAGATGCAGTTGGAACCGCATTTCCTCTTCAACACTTTGAACGCGATCACGACGCTGGTTGAGTTGGGCAGGCAGGCGGCGGCGGTCGAGATGCTGAGCCATCTCAATTCCATTCTAAAAAGTACGTTGGCCAGCAGGACTCCGGAGAAAGTTCCTCTGTCTCAGGAGTTGGAGTTAGTGGGGAGCTACCTGGCGATCGAACAGGTGCGGTTTGCGGATCGGTTGCGTATTGAGTTCAATGTAGACCCGACGGCGGTCGATGGGCTGGTCCCGTGCTTTCTGCTGCAGCCGATTGTGGAGAATGCGATCCGCCATGGGATTGCCCATTGCGAGAGCGAGGGCCTGGTGGAGGCTTCGGCGATTCGCGATGGGGATGAGCTGCACATGCGCGTGCGCGATACCGGGCCGGGGCTGGTTTACACGCAGCAGCGGGGGCACGGCATCGGGCTTAGCAATACGCGGGAACGCCTCGACCACTTTTACCAGGACGGTTACACCATGCAGGCGCATGCGCTCAGCACCGGCGGGTTTGAGGTTGCGATTACGATTCCCTACGAACGGGGCGCATGAGATTGAGAGCTCTCATCGCGGATGACGAGCCGTTGGCGCGGGAGCGTCTGCGGTTTTTGTTGTCTGCGGAAGAAGAGGTAGAGGTGGCCGGCGAATGCCGCAATGGACGTGAGGTGATTGCGGCGTTGAAGGAGAGCCGGTTCGATGTGCTGTTTCTCGACATACAAATGCCGGGAAAAGATGGGTTCGATGTGATCGACCAGGTCGGGCCGGCGCAGATGCCGGTCACGGTGTTTGTCACTGCGCACAACGAGTATGCGGTCAAGGCCTTTGCTGTGGACGCGTTGGATTATTTGACCAAGCCGGTGGAACCGGAGCGGCTGCGCGCGACGCTGGTGCGGGTAAAGGGAAAGATTGCTTCGCAGGCAGCTTTGATGACGCAGGGGCAGATGAGGGCGGTGCTCGACAGCCTCGGGCCGCGGCGCGAGTTTCCCCGCCGCTTGCTGGTGCATAACGGGACGCGGGACACCTTTGTGAATGTGCAGGAGATCGATTGGATCGAGGCAGCGGATTATTATGCCTGCCTGCATGTGGGTGGTAAGTCTTTTATGCTGCGGGAGACGATTAAGCAATTGTCAGAGACCTTGGACCCGGGCAAGTTCGTGCGGATTCATCGTTCGGTCATTGTGAATGTCGACCAGGTGAGCGAGATTTTTCGCGAGGGGCAGAGTGAGGGGTCGGTGGTGCTCAAGGGTGGGCAGCGGCTCCGCATGAGCAAGGCTGGTTGGCAGGGGTTGGTTTCAGTGAGCCGCCGGTAGTAGATATTCTTTCGGAAAAACTCGATGGGTGCCCCAGGTCTCGCTTTTGAGACCTGGCATCCCTGCAGACAGCGCTAAATGGACGCGTCATCTCGACGCGGCGATTACCGCGGCGCGGGCACGCGTCTGTCCGCTACACTTTCTAGTACATGAGATGGATCGCGGGTCTTTTCCTTGTCTGCAGTTTGGCTCTTCCGGGTTGGGGTCAGGGACGGTATGTGATCGCCGACCAGGATGCTTCGAGCCCGGCCGATATGGCAATCATGCTGCTGCTCAAGTCGCCGGAGGTCCGGCTGCTGGGCATTACCGTGGTTACGGGGAATAGCTGGCGCGATGAGGAAGTCGCGCATATGTTGCGTTTGGTCGAAGGTCTCGGCCAAACAGACGTGCCGGTGCTCGCCGGTGCAGCCTTTCCGTTCGTGCGCACGGCGGAGGAGACGCGCCTCTTCGATCAACTGTACGGCAAGCCTTCTTTCCTGGGAGCGTACTCAGATCCTAATGCGCCGGTGGGGTGGGACAAGATTGACCCGGCGTCGCTGCCGGAAGGTCCTCCCAAGATCCATGTAGGGGAAGAGAGCGCCGCGCAGTTTATGGTGCGCATGGTGCATGCGCATCCTCACCAGGTCACGATCGTGGCCCTGGGGCCGCTTACCAATGTGGCGTTGGCTTGCCGGCTTGATCCTCACTTCGCAGAGTTGACGCAGGAGTTGGTGCTGATGGGGGGTAGCTTGAATCCTCAGACAGAGGCTGCGGAGTGGGTGAACCGGCCGCGGCACGAGTTCAACTTCTGGTTTGATCCGGAGGCGTCGAGTATTACGCTGCGCGAGAAGTGGGCTAAGGTCACCACGACAACGATCGATGTGTCACTGAAGACGCGCACGGAGCCTGAGGTGCTGGACGGCTTAGCCAAGGCGCATAGCGTCGCGGCGCAGTGGGTGACGCGGTACACGACGCGGCCGGTGTTTCCGAATTATCTCTGGGATGAGTTGGCGGTAGCGGCCTGGATGGACCCTTCTTTGATTCGCAGCGAGCGGTTCGTCTATATGGATGTGGCTACGGATCATGGTGCTGCTTATGGGGACACGCTGGTCTATACCGATGCAGATAAGCCCAGCCTGGTGCCGAGCAAGGTGCATGCGATTACGGATGTGGATTTACCGAGGCTGCAGGGGATGATTGTGGAGCGGTTGTCTAAGTAGAAGGGGCTGGACTTAGAGGGAGTGTTTTCGTGGCTAAGAACTATCAGAGTGGCGATGTTTGGAGCCGTACGGTTACGGTGAATGGGTTTGCGGTGGATGAATTGCGGTCGGTATTGCAGAAGTCCATTCGAAGGGGACTGGTGGAGGAGGCGGCACTCGCGGCCTATGAGCTTTTCGTGAATGGGCTGGAGACGGAAGAGGTGCTTTGGCGCAGGCTGGAGATTATCGCCACCGAGGATGTTGGGTTGGGATTGGTGAATGCTCCGGCGATTATCGAGGCGTTGTATGCGCAGGCTTCGCGCATGGTGGATCGTGGCGATCGTTGGATTTACTGCGCGCATGCGGTTCGTTTATTGGCGACTGCTCCCAAGGACAACATGTCGATGGAGTTGGCCGGCTGGACGCGGGCTGTCGTCGAGCGCGGCGAGCGGAAGCCTGTAGTCGAGGACTATATGGTGGATGTGCATACGCGGCGTGGGGCGGAGATGGGCCGCGACGTCGCGCATTGGTGGAACGAAGGAGCTAAGTTGAAGAGTCGGATCCCCGGATATGATCCGAAGTGGGGAGAGTATTTGCGTAAGCTGGCTGGGGCTGAGGTTGCTAACGATAGTAGAGTGAGCACCCTTTGTTCCAGGGCGCGGGTGAGTTCGTAGAGCGTCTACGGAGAGGGCCATCGCTAAGACACTTGCTCCCAGGGCTCGGGCCAGGTGGAATTGCTGCATGGTTACGGCGAAGAGAGTGCCCAGGCCTCCGGTTTGCATCAGGTATTCAGCTACCAGCGCTACCAACACGCTGTAAGTTGCTCCTACGCGGAGGGCGGCTGCTAGCTGTGGCAGGGCGGCGGGCAGGGCTAACAGGCGTAAGCGTTTTCCAACGAGTTGCCTGCAGCACTCGAAAACGTTGGTGGAATTGCGAAGGCAGGGCTTTCAGGCCTGCGGTGCTCAGGACGAACGAGGGGAAGAAGGTCATCACAGCTACGGCGATCAGCTCGGTTCGCGCCTCGTAGCCGAAGAGACGGGCTACGATGGGGATCAGGCAGACGACTGGGGTGGAGCTGAGGAGCAGGGCGAAGGGCGTGGTGATGCCGGCCAGGAAGTCGGAGAACCAGGCGGCAATCGCCAATATCAGGCCGGCCGCCATGCCGATGGCGAGGCCTCCCAGCGCGAACGCAAGAGTACGCAGGGTTGGCGCCAGGTAGGCTTCGGGATTGCGCAGCAGATCGCTGAAGACGGCTCCGGGTGAGACGAGGACGATACTGCTGTAGCCCGCGGTGCTTACCCATAGCTGCCATAGGAGCAGCAGGAGAAGGACGGGCCACAGGTCGATCAGAGTCATTAGGTTCCGCATCAGCCGATCCTCCGCCGGGCGGCTCGCTCTGCCATAGTGAACAGGCCATAGCTCGCAAGTGTAATCGCCGCGATCACAATTACCGTGGCCCACAGCAGAGGTATCTGGAAGTTTTGCATGCTGTTGAGCACGACGATGCCTAAGCCGGTCGGGGCGCCGAACCACTCGCCGACGATGGCTCCAATCATGGCGCTACCGGCGGCGATCTTCATGCCATTCAGGATCGACGGAAGGGCGGCGACCGTCTCCAGCTTTCACCAGCCGTTGCCAGCGAGTCGCTCCGAGCGTAGAGAACACCAGGTCCAGCCTGATGGCTGGTGGCGCGCAGGCCCAGTCCAGTCGAGATGTAGAGCAGGAAGAAGACGGGCACGGCGGCCAGGGCTGCCGGGGTATCTTCACGGCCGGCGGTGATGATCAGGATCGGTCCCAGAGCGATCACGGGAAGGGCATTCACCAGCACGGCCATCCGGTCTAAACCTTCGCGCAGCATGGGCGCCAGGTGGGCAAGTACCGCGACGGCTGCGCCGGTGCACGCTCCCACGGCGTAGCCGATGGCGGCCGAACCGAGCGTCGCCGCCGCGGAGCGTAGGAGCAAGGCGCGCTTCGGGGTCGTCCCCGTAGACGCTCAGCACCTGGCTGAGCGCGGGCAGAGTTTTGCCTAAGGCTCCACTCCGACCAAGGAGTTCCCAAGCGCCCAGATAGCAGCAGACAACCTAGCAGCGGGTAGAGGAGACTTCGTGGCTTCATGCAGGTTCCAGGCTGGCCGTGAGTTCATCGGCCAGTCGATGGAATTCCGGGGTGCGCATGAGCGCGGCCGGCCGCGGCCGGGGAAGCCCACCATGGTGTCGATGCGCACGCGGCCTGGGCGTTCACTCAGGACCAGAATGCGATCAGCCAGGAGCACTGCTTCTTCTACGCTATGTGTCACCATCACGGTCGTGGGGCGGCTTTCGAGCCAGATGCGCTCCAATTCGAAGTTCATCCTGCGGCGAGTGACGGCGTCCAGGGCGCCGAAGGGTTCATCGAGAAGGAGTAGTTTGGGCTTCAGGGCCAGCGCGCGGGCAATGGCTACGCGTTGGCGCATGCCGCCGGAGAACTCCGCGGGGCGCGACGTGCTCAAAGCCGGTCAGGCCAACCAGCGCGATCAACTCGCCGATGCGTTGCTTTGGTGGATGGAAGGCCGGCGACTTCAAAGGGCAGACGGAGATTGCCTTCCACGGTTCGCCAGGGCAGCAGGGCGTGCTCCTGGAAGGCAATGCCCAGGGCATGCTGGGATTGCAGTCGCGGGGCGGCTGGCCGTTGATCTGGACTTCGCCGGTGGTCGGCTCGTCGAGCCCGGCCAGCAGGTGCAGGACGGTGCTTTTGCCGCAACCGGAGGGACCAATGAGGGCTACAAATTGGCCGTCCGGCACCAGCATATCGATGGGGCCGAGTGCTGCGAAGGACTGCTTGCCGCGCGAGCTTGTCCGGCGAACCCAGGATCGTGTCACATCGCGTAAGGCAAGTGTCGCCATGGCTAGCCGATGACCTCATCGTAGCGGGTCATGATTCGCTGGTATTGGTTGCGTAGATGTTCGCGCATGGGCGCGAGATCTACAGTGGTGAACTCGCCGTCGCGGAGTACGACGCGGCCATCAATGATGACGGTCCGCACATCGCGTCCGACGGTACTCTCTGCCAGGGTGATCATGGGATCGACGACAGGGAATTGGTCCGGGTCAGTGGTGCGCACCAGCACGATGTCGGCGAGCTTCCCGGTTTCCAGCGAGCCGATGGAGTTGGAAAGACGGGCGGCAGCGGCTCCTCCGCGCAGTGCCTGGTGCAGGATCTGTTCGTGCGTGACGGGTATGATCGACGTGGTGAGGCGTGCCTGAGACTGCCTGTTGTCCGAGGACGGTTCCGTGCAGTACCTGGAAGAGATCCAGGCTTGCGCGGGTGGCGGCGCCGTCGGTGCCGAAGCCGAGGCGAATACCGCGTTGCATCATTTCCAAAACGCGGGGGGAGCCCATGCGGTAATTGTTCAGCGCGCAATGGCAAGCGGAGACATCGCGTTGCGCATAGAGATCGACTTCGCGATTGCTGAGCAGGACGGAGTGCGCGGCGTGGACGTAGTTGATCAAGGATTTCGTCTGCTCGAGATATTCGGCGGGTCGCTTGCCCCATCGGGCGATGGCGTAGTCCACTTCATAGGTTCCTTCGGCCAGGTGCGTGTGGATGGGGGTGTCGAGAGCGTGGGAGAGCTCGCACATGCCTTGGCGTAAGGCATCGGTGTTGACCATGATCTGGCGCAGGGCAAGCCAGGCGTTGACGCGGGGATGGTCTTTCCAGCGCAATACTAATTCTTCCGACCGGCGCAGCGCTTCGGCGGTGGAGCAGCGCATGTTAGACGGCAGGTCTTCTTCGGTGTCCATGGTGGAGAGACGCGATGCGGCCGCGAATGCCGATTTCATCGGCAGCACGTCCCATCTGGTCGGCGAAGGGTCCTCCGGCTTCGAGAAAGCAGGTGGTGCCGCAGCGGATCATCGCGGCGTAGGCGGCGAGGCCGCTGGCATAGACATCGTCCTCGGTAAGACCACTTTCGAAGGGGACGAGATAACGCTTCCACATGGGGTTGCGCAGTTCGCCGCGGCGCTGGATGGCTTGTATCTTGCCATGAAGAAATTGCTGCGCGGTGTGCACGTGGCAATCGATCAGGCCGGGCATGGCGATGGTGTCCCGGAGCGTGCAGGGTTTCTTTGCGGCAGGGGCTTCCGCGGATTTTCCCAGCCAGGTGATGGTGTTTCCGGTGATGGCGATGGCGCCGTCTTCGATGATGGTTTCCGCGTTGTCGAAGCAGACAACGTAACAGCCTGTGATGAGGAGATCCGCTTGTGGGTTCATGATGTGTGCTTTCTTGTTGCCTGGTAGGCCTCTTCGAGCAGGCTCAGGTCGCGCAGGCGTTTCCGGTGGAGGGAGTGTGGGCCGGCCGGTCACTCGGGCGGCCGCGTACATGGGGCCGGCAAATGCTTCTTCACTGAACCAGAAAGGGATCTTTGATCCGGGTTCGGTTTCCAGGGGTATTTGTAATCGATTCAGTGCCGTTTGTTGCTGGAGATCGAGGCCGAGGTCGGCTCCGTAGCGATCGACCGCGAGGCGGGCTCCATAGGCCGGGTCGGCGGCGTTGACGAAATGTCCTCGCAGAAGCGCGGTAAGAAAGCGGACCAGTTCGGCGCGGCGGTTCTTAAGGGTCTTGCGTTCGATGGTGAGCAGCGAGGTCGAGACGCGGTAGCCCAGATCGTAGAGGCGGGTCACGTAGAAGTCCGTACCTTCGGCGCAGGCCCATTCGTTCCAGGGTTTGCGGTTGGTTGGTGACAAAGCAGAAGTAAGCATCTCCCTCGTGCTGGAGCAGAGGCTCCGGCGAGAATCCTACGGGGACCATGGTGTAGCTCTCGGGCAGGTTGTTGATGCGGAAGAGCGCTTGGAGAATGGCTCGTTCGTTGGGGCCCTGGACGAGGAAGCGTTTGTGGGGTAGATCCGCCGGGGTGTGTATGGGGTTCGAAGGGAGGGAAAGAAGGCCGATTGGGGTGATGGGGAAGAGGGATGCCAGGATGACGAAATCATTTCCCTGGGTGATGGCATCGCAGAAGGGAAGCCAGTCGGAGTCTCCAAGGTCGGCTTCGCGGGCAGAGATTTCAAGGACGGGTTGGGGAGCGTTGGGCCCTCCCGGCAGGTATTTGAAATGGAGGCCTTCGTTGGCGATATACCCGCGATCGAGCGCTACCCACAAGTCGGCGTATTCTACGTCGGGCACCCAGCCCAGCGCCATGGTGAGATCGCCGGCGTGGCGGCGGTGGCAGCCGGTAAGAGCCGCGGCGGTGGCGAGGGTGGTGAGTTGGATGAATTGGCGGCGGTGCAATCCTTCTCCGTTGGTTGTGTTTGATTCCAGCGAATATCCGTCATTGGGCTGCGCCCGTTCTGATCCTATCGGGATCTGCTATGAGGTTCACACATTGACCAGGAGGATGTGTGGAATTATTTCAGTCGTCCCTAACGGGACTTCACGAGAACGCGTGCAAACCCAGGACTGCGTCCTGGGATAAGTTCAGCCGTCCCTGCGGGACTCCTAAGGGATTTTGTTCTCGTACTGATTCCAATGTTTGAGCAGTTCGGTGGTGACTATGCTGCCTACCTGGTAGTTTGCTTCCAGCGAGGGGAGATAGCCGGGGGAACTGGCCAGGTTTTCGAAGAGGCTCTTTACCGGGGAGGTCCCGGGCGGCGGTACCGTGAAGTTGCTGGCGGTTCTGAGGATTAAGAGGCGATTGCGATTCGCTCTTCCTAGTTGGCTTAGTTTTTCTATCGCCAGAACGATACCTTGGTCTTCACAGTCTGCGATTTCTAACGAACCTTTGCCTCTGGTGTATAGGCGTACCCAGTCTTCGGCCCAGCGGTTCAAAATGGCTCCGTGCCAGAAGTGGTCCGCTCCAAGACTGTCGCCTTCGATTACTTTGGGTGGCTGCATTGCGATGGGGTTCCTGGTGAAGCGGGCTCGGCTGGTTTTAAGCGCAGGAGGATCGGCGAGCGGAGTTTGTTTGGTCAATCCATAGGCCCAGTCGACCAAGGTGGGGTTTAGGTCGTAGACGATTTTCCCTACGCCCCCGGAACTGTTTTCAGAGACCCCGGCAACTGGTGCGTGGTCGACGTTGGCGGGTACCTTCCCCGGCTCGGTTGCCCCCAGCGCGATGGTTCCGTACGGCCAAGCGGCGGGGATTTCCCGGCTGTCGATTTCAAAGACCGGGTCACCATCAATCACCTGGCGCACCCAGACGGCGCTGCCTACGGTAAGCGTGGCGGGATTCGCGCCCCCGATTCCGCTGAGCAGAATGTAGGTGTGACTGAGATCGACGTTGGGATTCATGGCCAGCGCCATCATCTGCACCGCACAGCGCGAAGTGGTGCCGCTTACCATCGCGTAGAGCCCGGTTCCATTGGTCAGTAGCGCGTGGTCCAGGCCTGGGACCGCGACTGCGGTGTCGAGCTTTTGCCGCTCTACCCAGTATTGAAGTTCGCCGGGAACATCGCCCCGATCCCTGCCGGTTTCATACGTGGCGATGACGAGAACCTTAGGACGAATGATCTCCGCTGCATGCGCCGCTTGGGCAGACCACAGCACAAGACAGACCACAAGGCATAAAAATGCGGGGCATACCGTAGATATACACGGTACGCCGTGTGGTTCATCACTCGGAGGGAGACTATTGCAAGAAAAATAGCTGGACCGAAAGGGGCAGTAGGCTAGCGGGATCCGAAAAACTTACCTTAGGGACTGAAGTGAAGGGTACGGCCTTTAGGCCGTACATCTCACGTCAAGATGGATCGGCTTCAGCCGCCGAGGGCTGCTCAAGCCAGCCCAAGAGATGCCCTCGGGGGCTAAAGCCCTTCAAATTTTGGTGATCAATGTACGGGCTGAAGCCCGTACCCTTCAAAAAGCCCTGCTCTTCGTCGAGAAATCTCTTTTCACTCAGGTTCTTGGCTGCTGACCCCGGACCTACAATTGTGCCGTCCAGCAGCCGCTCTTGTCAGCGCACCGTCAGCGCGTGTTTTCGCTTGCTCCGGTGAAGGTGGCGGCTCCGGCTCGCGCCATGGCGAGAATCCTGCCGGGGAAAATGCCGAGGATGAGAGTAGCGGAGACGGTGAGGAAGCAGCGCCAGGGTCAGCGAACCTTTCAGGCGCGGAATCAATTGCACCGGCGCATCGTCGGTGGGCTTTCCGTAGATCGACATGAGCAGGCGCAGATAGTAGTAGGCGGCGACGCCGCTGTTCACCAGGCCAATCACCGCGAGCCACACTTCACCGGAGTGCAGAGCTGCGGTGAACACATAGAACTTGCCGAAGAAGCCGCCGGTGAAGGGGATGCCGATGAGCGAAAGCAGAAAGAAGGCCAACGCTCCGCCCAGAAGAGGAGAGCGGTAGGCCAGACCGCGATAGTCGGCGACGGAGACCAGCCGGTCGTCATAACCGCCGGCGTGGCTGGCGACGGCAAAGGCGCCGACGTTCATGGCGGCATAGGTCGCGGTGTAGAACATGGCTGCAGCGATTCCTTCGCCGGAGAGAGCAGTGAAGGCGACCAGGGTGTAGCCGGCATGCGCGATCGAGGAATAGGCGAGCATGCGCTTGACGCTGTGCTGGCGCAGAGCACCCAGGTTGCCGACGGTCATGGAGAGCGCGGCCATGATCCAGACCAGCAGCAGCCAGTGGGCCTGGAGTGCCGGATAGGCGCCATACAAAATGCGCAGGAGCACGGCGAAGGCGGCGATCTTGGGTGCGGTGGACATCAAGGCTACGACCGGCGAAGGAGCGCCCTCGTAAACGTCCGGCGTCCAAACCTGGAAGGGCGCGGCTGAGACTTTAAAGCCGAGGCCAATCAAAATCATGGCCACGGCCAGAGTGGCGAAGCCGGGGACAGGACTGTGGGGTAGAGCTGCGGCTATTTCGCGAAATATCAGTGGTTCCGGTTGCGCCAAAGGTGAGCGCGATGCCGTAGAGGAAAAATGCCGTGGCAAAGGAGCCCAGCAAGAAATACTTGAGACCGGCTTCAGGGCTCTTCCCGGCGCGTTTGCGAATAGCGGCCAGGATGTAAGTCGCGATGGAAGAGATTTCGAGGCTGATGAAGACCAGCAGCAACTCGATCGCGCTGGTCATCAGGCACATGCCCGTGGCGCCGAATAAGACAAGCGAGTAATACTCAGCCGGACGTTCCTTGCTGCCATCGAATACGTCGAAGGCGATCAGGAGAGCGACCAACACGACGCCGCAGATCAGTACATGGAAGAACACGCTGAAGGCATCGGTTTGCACCGTGCCGTAAGAACGCGGTTCCGGCGGGCAAGCCCAGTTGCCACACGCTGGCAATCAAAGCGGCGATCACGCCCGCCAGCGCCAGGAAGCCGATGGGTTTACGAGTCATCCCCGGCGGCATCATGGCTTCGATGAGCATGGTGAGAATGCCGGTCACGGTGAGGAGTATTTCCGGCAGAATGCGATACGCTTGCGGCACTTGGTTCACTGCTTCACCGCCATGTGCACCAGGGCTGCGGGCGAGGCTAGCTTCACAGCCGCGCCATCGATAGCGCGCATCCAGATGGGTGAGGCAACCCCCATCAGCAACATGAGAACGGCGATGGGCCATACGGCGGCATGCTCGCGAAAGCTCATGTCGGGGGCAGACACATCTGTAACCATGCCTGATTCGGTACCGTAGAAGACCCGCTGGATCATCCACAGCATGTAGGCGGCACTGAGGATCACGCCGGCGGTGGCTGCGGAAACCCAGGCTACATGCCCGGGGAAGCTGCCGCTGAGGATGAGAAACTCACCCACGAAGCCGTTCAGGAGCGGCAAGCCGACCAGGGAGAGCGAAGTGATCACGAAAAGGGTGGCCAGATTGGGCATGCGTTTGGCCAGCCCGCCGTAAGAGGCAATTTCGTAGGTTCCGTAACGTTCGTACATAAAGCCGACCAGCAGCAGGAGCGCGCCGACGGAGATGCCTTCGTTGAGGATCTGGTAGATCGCGCCGTCGAGGCCCGACACCGAGAAGCAGAAGATGCCGAGAATGCAGAAGCTGAGGGAACTGACGGTGGAGAAGGCAGCCAGGCGCTTCATATCCTTCTGCACCAGGGCTACCAGCGCACCGTAGAGAATGCCGATCACTGCCAGGGCCACCATCCACGGCGCAACCTGCCGGGCCTGCGCGGGGAAGAGGCCGAGATTGAAGCGCAGGATGGAGTAGAGGCCGAGCTTGCCCGCCACCACCATCGCCATCGCAGTGGGCGCTTCGCTGAACACGTCGCCCAGCCAGCCATGCAGGGGAAAGACCGGGACCTTGACGGAAAACGCGAGCAGAAACGCAAGCGAGGCCCAGAACAGCGCCTGCGGCGGGAAGGCCGCGGAGTTTTGCGCGAGGATAGATTGCAGCCGGACAAAGTCGAAGGTTCCTGTCTTGGCATAGAGCCAAACGATCGCTACCAGCAGGAGCGCCGAGGGAAGAAACGTGTAGACGAAGAACTTGATCGCTGCCTCGGTTCCACGGTCCCGGCCGAACATGGAGATGAGGATGGCCATCGGCACCAGGGTCATTTCCCAGAAGGCGTAATAGAGGAACATGTCGAGCGAGACAAAGACGCCGATCATCGCGGTCTGCTGCAGCAGAAAGAAGAAATAGAACTCCTTGGTGCGAAAGTTGATCTTGTTCCAGGAAGCGAGCACGCCCAACGGAGCGAGGAAGCCGGTTAATACGACCAGCCACATGGAAATGCCGTCGACGCCGAGGTGATAGCGAATGGCGGGGTTGGGGATCCACGCTCGATCGACTTCAAATTGAAACCCCGGTTGGCCATAGACATAGTTGATGGGCAGATGGAGGGTGAGGCCGAAGGTGACCAGGGCCACGGCCAGGGTGAACCATTGGATGATGCGGCCCTGCCGCGGAAGCAGAGCCACGACTACGGCTCCGGCAGCCGGCACAAAGGTCATGATCGTCAGTATGGAATCGTTCAGCACAGATTGTCGTTTCCTGGGGCCTCTAGAGGTGCATGGAAAAACCGAAATAAGTAATCAGGAGGAGCGCGCCTGCGCCGATTGCCAGCCATCCCGCATAGGAACGAATGTTTCCGGATTGCACACGTTGGACCAGAGCGCCGAGGCCGCGGACACCGCCTGCTGCCCCGCCGCTGCCACCATTGATGACTCCGCGATCCACCGCGCCCCATAACAGATAGCGGCTGAAAGACAAGCAGCGGGGCCACGATCAGGGCGTTGTAAACCTGGTCGATCCAGTATTTGTTGACCAGCAGCGCATAGACGACACGGAGACGCTCCACTAGTTTGTCGGCCATGCCGGGCTTGCGACGGTAGAAGAGATCGGCGAAGAACCAGCCAATCAACGCGACCACCACAGAGAGGATGCTAAACATTCGTTCCTGGCTCTCGATGCCGACCCGGCGCGCGGGCCCGGGGGTAGAGACAGCCGTAGCATGACGGACGCCCTGATCATCCACCGTGACGCGGACTTGCTCCGAACTGGGCGCGACGTTGACCACTGGTTCCAGGAAGTGAGCGAATTGATCGCCGCCGCCGAGTGCCTGGGGAATGCCGATCCATCCGCCGCCGAGCGCAAGGAGGCCGAGAAGAATCAGCGGCACGAGCATGGACCAGGGGCTTTCGTGAGGGTGCGCATCATGCGAGCGGCTTTCGCCAAAGAAGGTCAGGTACCAGAGGCGGAACATATAGAACGCCGTGAGCCCCGCAGTCAGCAGGCCGACGAACCACAGGATGGGGCCGGCGGTCGGCGAAAGAAACGCCTGGTAGAGAATCGCGTCTTTGCTGAAGAAGCCGGAGAAGGGTGGTAGTCCGGAAATGGCGAAGACCCCGGCGCTCATGGTCCAGAAAGTAATGGGTATGGTTTTGCGCAGGCCACCCATGACGCGCATGTCCTGTTGCCCGCCCGAGCGCGTGGATGACGGAGCCAGCGGCGAGGAAGAGGAGAGCCTTAAAGAAGGCGTGGGTGACGAGGTGGAAGATGGCCGCGGAATAAGCGGCGGCGCCGCAGGCGAGGAACATGTAGCCCAGCTGCGAAATGGTGGAGTACGCGAGGACGCGCTTGATATCCGTTTGCACCATGCCGACGGTGGCCGCGAACAAGGCCGTGGCGCCGCCGATGATGGCAATTACGCCAAGCGCGAAGGGCGACCGGTCAAACAGCACGTGGGTGCGGGTGACCATGTAGACGCCGGCCGTGACCATGGTGGCGGCGTGGATCAAGGCGGAGACCGGAGTGGGGCCTTCCATGGCGTCAGGCAGCCAGACGTAAAGCGGGATCTGCGCGGACTTACCGGTTGCGCCGAGTACCAATAACAATGCGATCGCGGTGAGAAAGCCGCCCTGCAGCTCAGGATGTTGGGTGATGGCGGAGAAGACCGTACCGTAACTGAGCGAACCGAAATGGGCGATCATCAGAAACATGGCGAGCAGAAAGCCGAAATCGCCGATGCGGTTAAGGATGAAGGCTTTTTTGCCGGCTTCCACGGCAGACTCGCGTTGGTAATAGAAGCCGATCAATAGGTAGGAGGCCAGACCGACGCCTTCCCAACCGACGAACATCAGCAGGAAATTTTCCGCCAGCACCAGCGTCAGCATGAAAAACATGAACAGGTTCAGGTACGCGAAGTAGCGCCAATATCCTTCTTCATGCGCCATGTAGCCGACGGAATAGATATGGATGAGAAAGCCGACGCCGGTGACGATTAGCAGCATCACCAGGGTCAGGGGATCAAGCAGAAAGGCGAAGTCGGCACGGAAGGCGGAGGTCGCGATCCAGGGAAAGGGCAAGCGCTCAATGTAAGGAGTCGCAAGGCTGCTGAAGTGGAAGGCGATGTTTGTCACCATCAGCAGGGGCGCCGCGGTAAACAGCAGCGCGATGGTGGTCACCACCACATTAGGGAAGCGACGGCCCAGCAACCCATTCAGCAGGAAGCCAATGAATGGCAGCAGCGGGATCAACCATAGATGGAGGGAGGCAGTGTCGTTCATAGTTTCATCAGGTTGACTTGATCCACGTTGAGAGTGCTCCTCGAGCGGAAGATGGCGATGATGATGGCCAGGCCCACGGCAGCTTCCGCGGCGGCGACGACCATCACGAAGAAGACGAATATTTGTCCCTGGACCCGGTGCCATTGATAAGCGAAGGCGACAAAGGTCAGGTTGACGGCGTTCAGCATCAGTTCAATCGACATGAAGACGGTAATGATGTTGCGCTTGATGAGAAAGGCGCCACACCAATGGAGAAGAGGATGGCGCTGAGGACAAGGTAGTAGGCGATGGGAACGACCATGTCAGTGCTCCTTGCTGGCCAGCGCGACTGCGCCCAGGATGGCAATGAGAATCAGGACCGAGGTCACTTCGAAGGGAAGCAGCAGGTCGCGGAAGAGGACTTTGCTGAGATCGGTGGTGGAGACCACATAGTCTCCCAGGCGGGCCTGCGCCAGGTGGGTGCGCGCGGAGAGAAAAATGAAGGCCAGGAGGCTGACGAGTATGGCGACTCCCGGTATGCCGACGATGTAAGCCGCGTGACTGCCATGGGTTCGTTCTTCTTTGCCGGCATTGAGCAGCATGATGACAAAGGTAAAGAGAACCATGATGGCGCCGGAATAGACGATGACCTGGGCGGCGGCTAAGAATTCTGCTCCCAGCAGAAGATAGAGCACGGCCAGCGAGCTCATCACCACGATCAGGGAGAGAGCGCTGTTGATAGGGTGGCGCTGCAGCAGGAGGTTCAGTGCTCCCGCTACGCAGAGGCCGCCGAAAAAGATGAAGAGAACCAGATACATGCTAAAGCAATTCTCCTATATCAGGCCCGATGCTGATTGTAGAACACCTTGATTCGGGTTTCGTTATTTCGTGGAAACTGCAATTGTGTTTCTATCTGGGATCATTTGCACGGCCCCAGGTCTCAAAAGCGAGACCTGGGGCACCCTTCGGTTGTTTCCTATGCATTTCTTCCATTCCGAGGACGATGGGTAGGTACGGGCTTTAGCCCGTACATGAAAGCCCGCGTATCGTCCTGGCCTTCAGGCCCTGAGGCATGCTTTACGTTCCCTTCAGATCGTTCGGTTGGCGAGCCATAGACTGGTGGCCAGGATGTTGGCGATGGCCAGGGGCATCAGGAACTTCCAGCTGAAGCCCATAAGTTGGTCGTAGCGGAGCCGGGGCAGCGTGCCGCGCACCCAGATGTACAGAAAGAGGAAACAAAAAACTTTGAAGACGAACCAGAAGACCGGCAGGATGGCCTGAATGAAGGCACCGCCAAATGCGGGGATCAGGGTGCCGAAGGGGCTGGTCCATCCGCCGAAAAAGAGCAGGGTGGCGACGCAGCTCACGGTGATCATGTTGGCGTATTCGGCCATGAAGAACATGGCGAATTTCATCGAGCTGTATTCGGTGTGATATCCGGCCGTCAGCTCTGTTTCCGCTTCGGGCAGATCGAAAGGGGGCCCGGTTGGTTTCGGCGTAGGCCGCCGTCAGGTAGATAAAGAAGGCGACGAATTGAAAGCCTCCAAAGACATTCCAGGAGAGCAGGCCATGGGCGGATTGGCTGTCCACGATGGTGCGCAGGTTCAGCGAGCCGGCGCGCAGCACTACGCCCACCAGCGAAGGCCCGAGGGCAAGCTCGTAGCTGATGACCTGGGCGCTGGCGCGCAGGGCTCCGAGCAGAGAATATTTGTTATTGGAAGACCAGCCCGCAAGTGCGATTCCATAGACCCCACCGAGGTCACGCCGAGGATGACCAGCAGGCCGATGTTTACGTTGGCGATCTCGAACATGTCGACGCCGTGCCAGGTGATGTGGGCGCCGAAGGGGACTCACGGAAATCGAGATCAAGGCGCAGCCGAGCGCGATCATGGGGGCCAGGATGTAGAGCGGCCGGTCTACGTTGGTGGGCATGCAGGTCTTCTTTGAGGAAGAGCTTGAGGCCGTCGGCCATGGGCTGCCACATGCCAAACGGACCTACGCGGGTGGGTCCCCAGCGATTTTGGATGCGGCCCACCACTTTGCGCTCCAGCAGCACGGTGTAGGCGACGGCGCCGAGAAAGATTGCCAGGACCACGGCGATCTTTAAACAACTCAGCAAGAAAAAAGATCAGGAAGCTCACGGGTGTCTTTCGCTTTCTGGCCCCTCAGCGGCTAAAGGCGACACAGTCTTGTTAAAAGCGTACCTCAGGGCCTAAAGGCCAGATTGATTTCCGTTCTAGTAAGGTGCTGGGCTATAGCCCGCCATGAAACCTCGAATGCGCGGCTTAGCCCATACTCTTCCTAGTCTGCTGCGGTTTCAGTAGGTTTGGTGGTGTGCGACTCCATGACGGAGTGCAGGATGGTGCTGTACCGGCCCAGGGTGCCAGAGGTAAACAGGGTGTCTTCCGCCGGCAGAATCAGCGCGTGGCGCTCAGGTCCGGCTTCGATTTGCACCAGCGATGATTGCACATGGACATCGTTGCCGGCCAACAGCTCCATGCGTGAGACCTGGTAGCCGGGCACCAGGCGCTGGATCTCGTCGAGAATGGCGAAGGGATCGAACGGGCTGAGTTTCGGCTCCAGGTTTTGCGCCGCCAGCCAGACGCTGTGACGGTCTGCTTCGCCGGATTGCGCGCCGCGGGTCTGGCCCATATCGGCACGTACGCCGCGGCCAAAGGGAACCAGCTTTTTCGGCATCAGCGCCCATGGTGTCGGCGAGCCGCACCATCAACTCGAAGTCGGTGCGCACGCCGGCCCGGTCGCCCGCCTTCTTGACCAGTTGCTGATCGCCATAGGTGTTGGTGACGGTTCCGGACTTTCTCATAAAGATTGGCTGCGGGCAACACCACGTCGGCCAGAATGCGCGGTCTCGGTCAGGAACATATCCTGCACGACGACGAAGGTGTTCTTGAGCGAAGCCGGATCAATGCCGTAACGGGCGATGGGGTTGGCGCCGACGACATAGAGGGCCGCCAGATCGCCGCGCTCGGCGGCGTCGAACATCTCCACCAGGTCCATGCCCGGAGTTTGGCGGCAGGGCAGCGCCGTATTCCTCCGCGAAAGCTCCGCCCTGGGTCACCGGCACATAGCCCGGCAGAAAGCCGGGAAGCAAGCCCATGTCCGCGGCTCCGCGGGAGTTGACGTAATCGCCCAGGCAGGCGAAACGCGCCTGGGGCAGTCCCATGCCGAAGTTCACCAGCGCGTCAATGTCGCGGCCGCGATATTCGGAACCAAAGATGATGAGCAGGCTGGGTTCGGCGCGCAACGGCTTCGCGGAACTTCCTGGCTTCATCGCCGAGCTGCGTGCCGGGAAAGGCGTGCGTCTTCGCCGGCCAGGAAGCGCACCGCGTTGGCGTAACCATCCTGAGGAATAATCAGCGATTGGTGCGCCTGCCGCTCCAGCTTGATACCGGCGTGGTTCACCAGGTAGATGCGGGCATTGTTGTGGCGCACGTTGGTGCGCAGATTCCAGGCCAACAACGGATGCTGCTCGGTGGGATCATTGCCCAGCAGCAGAATGGCCGGCGCGGTCATGGTCTCGCGCAGCGAAGCAGCGCGGTCCTTCTGTCCGGAGATGGCGCGAGCAAAAGCGGTGTAGTCGGCGGTGCGGTGATGATCGATGTTGTTGGTGCCCAAGCACCGTGCGGGCGAATTTCTGCAGCAGATAGTTTTCTTCGTTGGTGGTGCGGTTGGAGCCGATCACGCCGATGGCGTTGCCGCCCTGGCTATCGCGGATCTCGCGCAGCTTGCGGCCGGCAATGTCCAGCGCCTGCTCCCAGCTGACTTCGGCGAGCTTGCCGTTGGGCTGGCGCACCAGCGGCTTGGTCAAGCGGTCGGCGTGGTTGGCAAAATCGAAAGCGTAGCGGCCCTTGATGCACAGAAAGTCGCCGTTGATGCCGCTCTTGTCGCGGTTGTCGCCGCGAATAATCTCCGAGCCGTTGTCGACGCTGCGCACGCCCAGGGTGGTCTTGCATCCGTCACCGCAGTGGGTGCAGACCGTGGAGACGTGGTTCATCTCCCAGGGGCGGGTTTTGTAGCGATAAGCTGCCCGAGGTGAGCGCGCCGACGGGGCAGGTGTCGATGCACATGCCGCACTCTTCGCAGTCGAGGTGGTCGCCTCTCGTTGGGAGCGATGGTGCTGGTGACGCCGCGGTTCTGCACTCCCAGGGCCCAGACGTCCATGCCTTCGCCGCACATGCGCACGCAGCGGTAGCAGAGGATGCAGCGCGGGCCGGTCAAAGAAGACTACCGGCGACCATTGCTGTTCTTCGCGGTGCTGTTTCGCCTCGATGTAGAGCGACTCGGGCGCGCCGTACTTGAAGGTCATGTCCTGCAGTTCGCACTCGCCGCCGGCATCGCATACCGGGCAGTCGAGGGGATGGTTGCCCAGCAGCAGCTCGACGGTGGCTTTGCGGGCCTGGATGATCTCGTCGCTCTCGGTGGTGACCACCATGCCTTCGGCTACCGGCGTGGTGCAGGCGGTCTGCAGCTTGGGCACTTTTTCCAGGCGCACCAGGCACATGCGGCAGGCGGCCTGCAGCGAGAGGCCGGGGTAATAGCAGAACTGCGGGATGGCGATGCTGGCTTCGCGGCAGGCCTCAATCAGCAGAGTGCCTGCGGGCGCGGTCAGTTTCTTGCCATCGACGGTAAAGGTTACGTCAGCCATGGATTCCTGTCTTTACGTTCAAATCATGCATTGGCCAGGGCCGCTTCCGGCTGGTGCGCGTAGGGACACGGTTTGCCGTCCAGGTGGTCTTCGAATTCCTTGCGGAACTTATTCACAAAGGCGATGGTCGGCATGGCCGCCGCGTCGCCCAGCGGGACAGAAGGTGCGGCCCAGCATGTTCTGCGCCAGGTAGCGAATGTTGTCGATGTCCTTGGCTACCCCGCCGCCGGCGTGGAAACGGGTCAGCGTCTTCTTGAGCCAGTCGGTGCCTTCGCGGCAGGGAATACACCAGCCGCAGCTTTCGTGCTGGTAGAACTTCATGGTGCGCAGGGCGAACTCCACCATGCAGACGGTATCGTCCAGCACCACCACGCCGCCCGAACCGAGCATGCTGCCGGCTTTGCCGACCTGGTCGAAGTCCATGCCGATATCGATTTCGTTGGGCAGCAGCACCGGAGTAGAGGATCCGCCGGGAACGACCGCCTTGAGCGTCCTGCCGTTGGCGAATGCCGCCGCCTACTTCGTAGATCATCTTCTTGAGGTTGTAGCCCATGGGCAGCTCGTAGACGCCGGGCTTGGCGACATTGCCGCTCAAGACAGAAGAGCGGGTGCCGCCGTTGCGTTCGGTGCCGATCTTGGCGTACTCCGGCACCGCCGATGCGGAAAGATGTGGGGCACGGTGGCCAGCGTCTCCGCGTTATTAATGATGGTGGGGCCGCCGTAGAGGCCCACGACCGCGGGAAAGGGAGGCCGGATGCGGGGAATGCCGCGCTTGCCTTCGAGCGATTCCATCAGGGCCGACTCTTCGCCCACTTCATAGGCGCCGGCGCCGGTATGGGAGACGATGTCGAAGTCCACATCGCTGCCGAAGATGTTCTTGCCCAGAAAGCCCTTGGCGTAGGCATCATCGATGGCCTTCTCCATGATCTTGAGCAGGTAGCGATACTCGCCGCGCAGGTAGATGAAGCCCATCTTGGAGCCGATGGCCAGGCCGGCGATGATCACGCCCTCGATCACCGAGTGGGGGTCGTGCTCGAAGATCAGGCGGTCTTTGCAGGTGCCGGGCTCGCTCTCGTCGCCATTGACCAGAACGTATTTCGGTTTCGCAGATTGCTTGGGAACGAAGGACCACTTCATGCCGGTAGGGAAACCCGCGCCGCCGCGGCCGCGCAGGTTGGACGCCTTCATCTCGGCGATGATGCCTTCTGCGCCCAGCTCGATGGCTTTGCGTGCGGACTTGTAGCCATCCAGCTCGAGATACTTATCGATGGCGGTCGCACCCTTGCCGAAGCGGTACGAGATCACCTTCACTTCATCAGGATGGGAGACGAGGTAGGCCATGGGGTTCTCCGCGTGCTTAGATCGGCAGTTCGCTCCGGGACCGATAGCAGCCAGTACTTTGTCCATCGAGTCCGGGGTCAGATTTTCGTGGAAGTCGTAGTTCACCTGAACCGCGGGAGCCCAACTGCAGGCGCCGATGCACTCTACTTCTTCCAGCGAGAAAAGCTTGTCGGGCGTGATTTCCTTGTTGCCGATGCCCAGCTGCTGTTTGCAATGGGCCAGGAGCTCATTGCCCCCGCGCAGCATGCAACTGATGTTGGTGCATACCTGTACATGATACTTGCCCACCGGTTTGGTGTGCAGCAGGGAGTAGTAGCTGATGACGTTGCGCACGTCGAGTTCGGTGATCCCGATGCGCGCTGCCACCTCGCTGATGACAGGGTCGGAGAGATAGCCGATCTCATCCTGGGCATAGAGCAGCATGGGAACCAGCGCGGACCGGCGCAGGGGGTAGAGCGTCACCATGCGATCGAAGCGCGCTGCCAGGGCGGGACTGAAGATGGTCTTGATCTCTGTGCTCATGATTTGATCTTAAGAAATAGAGGTCGATGTGACGTGGGCCAGGTGTTCTATCCATTCGATCGCCGCCGCATCGAGTGGTTTCGAGCCCGCTGGGAAATTAAGCGTGCCGTCCGCTTCGATGCGGAACTCACCAAACTCTTCCCGTTCCGGCTGGGGGATGCGCCAGCAACCTTCGCCGCTTTCCGGATTGAACTTTAAGTTCAAAGCCGAGTCCCGATGTTTGACGGCTGCTTCGTCCGAGGTGTTGGTCACCACGTATTCATCGCCCGCGTTGAGGCTGGCCGCATGAGCATAGACACGAACCATGCTCACCAGCGACTCCCAGACATGCTGGCGGACCTGAACCCCGCAGTCGACACCCTCGTTGCTCATCGGTCGATCTCCCCCAGCACGATATCGATCGAGCCGATGACGGCGACCACATCGGCCAGCAGACGGCCGACGCACATGGTTTCCAGAGCCTGCAGGGAAGCGAAGGTGGGGTTGCGCATGTGCACGCGGTAAGGCTTGGCGGTGCCGTCGCTGACCACGAAATAGCCCATCTCGCCACGCGGGGATTCGATGGCCTGGTAGACCTGACCGGCCGGCACGGCAAATCCCTCGGTCACAATCTTAAAGTGATGGATGAGGGATTCCATCTGCGTCTTCATCTTTTCCCGGTCCGGCAGCACTACCTTGGGCGCGTCGGCCTTCAGCGGGCCGTTAGGCATTCCGTCCAGCGCCTGCTGGCAAATCTTGACGGACTCGCGCATCTCCTGAACGCGCAGCATGTAGCGCGTCCACACATCGCCTACGGTAGAGATGGGCACCTTGAACTGAAACTTCTCGTAGCCGGAGTAGGGCATGTCGCGGCGCAGATCCCAATCGACGCCGCTGGCGCGCAAGGGCGGCCCGGTCACTCCCAGAGCGATGGCATCGGCGGCGCTGAGGTAGCCGACGCCCTTCAGGCGGCTTACCCAGATGGGATTGCCGTTGAGCAGGTTCTCGTACTCGTCGATCTTTTCCGGCATGATCTTGAGCAGGTTCTGCACCCGCTCGAAGAAGTCGACCGGCGGCTCGAGCGCAATGCCCCCGATGCGGAAATAGGAGCCCATCATGCGCTGGCCGCTGACATGCTCGAAGATTTTGAGGATCTCTTCCCGCTCGCGGAAGGTGTAGAGGAAGAGGGTCAGCGCGCCGATATCCATGGCATGCGTGCCCAGCCAGACCAGGTGCGACTGGATGCGGGTGAGCTCGTTCAGCAGCACGCGCAGAAATTGCGCCCGGGGCGGAATTTCCAGCTGCAGCAGCTTCTCGACCGCCAGGCAATAGCAGAGATTGTTCGACATCGGACTGAGATAGTCGATGCGGTCGGTGAGCGGAACCACCTGCTGGTAGAACTTGGCCTCGCAGGTTTTCTCGATGCCGGTGTGCAGAAAGCCGATGTCGGGAACGAGGCGCAGGACGGTTTCGCCGTCGATTTCGAGCACCAGGCGCAGCACGCCGTGGGTCGAGGGATGCTGCGGGCCCATGTTGAGGACCATGGTGCGGTCCTTGTTGCCTTCCTCGATGCGAGGTTCGATCAGCGGGGCAATGGCGAAATCTGCGGCATCCATCAGCGGTAGCCCTCCACCGGGTAATCCTTGCGTAAGGGATGGCCTTCCCATTGATCGGGCATCATGATGCGGCGCAGGTTGGGATGGCCGCCGAAGCGCACGCCGAACAGGTCCCAGACTTCGCGCTCGTAGAAATTGGCCGAAGGCCATTCGGGAGTGATGCTGGCCACTTCTGTATCCAGGCTATCGACCAGGACGCAGAGCCGGATGCGCTCCTTCAGGCTGTGGGAAAGGATGTGATAGGTCACCTGAAAGCGCGGTTCGCTGGGGTACCAGTCCACGCAGGTGACGTCGACGAGGAAGTTATAGCCGGCGTGTCTTGCAGCGCACGGCAAACCGGGCGAATGTCATCGCGGTCGATCCACAGGGTCAACTCGCCGCGATCGAAGCGGGCGTCGGTAATGCAGGAGGGCTTGCCGCGAGCAGGGCAGCGATGGCGTGGTTCTGCGCGTGAGCTGCGAGGACAGCGTCTTTCGTCTGTCGGCGGTGTCCATCAGAGGTCCGCCTTGTCGGAGGACCAGTCCAGGATTCCTTTTTTCGAACGTAGAAGAGCCCGACCAGCGACGAAGCCGAGGTAAACGACCATCTCCCAGAAGCCGAACATGCGCGATCCGACGAGCTTGGGCAGGTCGCGGTAGACCACGGCCCAGGGCAGCATGAAGACGGCTTCCACGTCGAAGAGGATGAAGAGCATGGCGACCATGTAGAAGCGAACGGAGAAGCGGCCGCGGGCGTCGCCTTCCGCCACGATGCCGCACTCGTAGGCGGCCAGTTTGGCAGCGGTGTTGCGATGCCGGCCGATGAACCAGGAAGCAGTGACGATTCCGGCGCCAAAGCCCACGGCAACAAGAATCTGCATGAGCAGCGGGAGGTAGTTCCAAAAGTAATCGGGGGTTTGCCAATTGTTCAGATCAGCGCTCTGATTCGACTGTAAGTTTTCGCCTTGCTGGAGTCAAGCAGCGGTTATGGTGCGATGCACCAATCGCGCCGCAGTCTGTTCATGAGTTTTTCTTTCAGGCCGCTCAAGCTGTTTCACTTTCGGCCGATATCCCCTGTACGGGGGAAACCATGTTGCATGGTTTGTTGGAGATTTCGCAAGCAGGTTTGGTCACGGGATTAAGTTCAGCGGTGGAAATGCGGCCCTTCGTTCGCCGCCAATTGTCCCCGGAAGAAGGCCGTGCGATCGAAATCCTTGGTCATGCGATTGAATACCTGGCGGATGAATATTGCGCGGATGCGCAACCCAAGGGACGTTTGGGGAACGCGGATCCGCGCGTTGAAGCGATTCAGACACTCAAAGCGCTGAATCGGTCCATCTATTATTCCGCGGCGGAAGTGCAGCCGGCATTCACCCGCATGAAGCGGTGGGTGATGGGCACGCCCGAGTCCGTAGAACGAACAGAGGGAGTGATAGTCTCCCTCTATGTATTTCGTCCTCAATGGGCAGTCGCGTGAATTTCCGCAACTGGGGCCTGGGGCCAATCTGCAGGATTTGATTGCGGAGCTCGGTCTTAAAGGGGACCGGGTAGCAATCGAGCACAACGGCAACATCGTTCCCCGCGCGGAGTGGGCGAATGCGCGCTGTGGCGGAGGGGGACCGTCTGGAGATTGTGCACTTTGTCGGCGGAGGCCGGTAGGGGTGCGCAAGGCGGGTTGTTTCTTGTTGGTCGATGCCTGACCCTGGCGCAGGGCATCTTTGCGCAAGGGCCGGGGGCGGCGGACAACGGCGCCCCGACCTTTACGGTTACGGATCTGCCGGTAGGGCGGCCGCTGCGCATTGTGGTTTATGGCGACATGCGGTTTACCGATCCCAGCAATACTTCCGACACCCAGCCAGGCGTGCGCAAATGGCTGGCGCAAAAGGTTGCCGAAGAGAAACCCGACATTCTGCTGCTTACCGGCGATATGCCCTTTCACGGGAGTGACCCGGCCGACTGGAAAGTGTATAGCCAGGAGACGGCCGCATGGACGCAGGAGCGGCTGCGGATTTATCCCACGATCGGCAATCACGAAGGGCTTCCGATCCAGCCGAAGGGGATCGCGAATTATTTTGCCGCTTATCCGCAGATGGAAAAACACACGTATTACTCGGTGCAGATTGGGGAATGTTTATCTCATCACCCTGGATAGCAGCACTTTCCTGGGCGTGGATGGCCGCAGCGTCGTTGGCTGGATGCACAACTGGCGCATATTCCTGCATCGGCGGATTTTGTTTTCTTTTTGTTTCATGCGCCCCTGGTTTCGGATTTGCAAACGGCGTTTATGCTGGGGATCCCTGATCCCTTCGACTCTTGAATCTGCGGCATGAGCTGGAGGCGTACTGCGGCTAAGTCACACGCGAAGTTTGTTGTGTTTAATGGGCATATCCACAACTACGAGCGGTTTGACGTGAACGGCATTATGCACGTGATTTCGGGCGGCGGTGGGGCTCGTCCTTATCCCATCTTTATTCGCGGTGACCAGGATTTGTATCAGGCACGCACTTATCCGAATTTCAATTATGTGGTGATTACGCTAGAGGGGAAACACGCGGACGCGAAGATGTATCGCGTGGTGGATCCGGATGCGGCAGACAAAAAGGTGGAGTTGAAGGATAGCTTCGTGCTGGATGCCAAGTAGGGAATTCGCCGATGTTCGGGGCATGCTCGCTCACTCAAGCCAAAGGAGGGCTTGAACTGAGGCACCCTCAGCATCGGCGGAGCCGTCTGTGGTGGAAAAGCGGCTTCAGTGTGTTCACCAGCCCTCCTCAGCATAGGCGGAGCCGTTTGCGGTAGGAAGACAGCGGACTGCAGTGTGTTCAGCCATCCTCAGCATCGGCGGAGCCGTTTTGGTGGACGAGCGGCTTCAGTGTGTTCGCAACTCTCAGCATCGGCGTAACCCTTGGTCTGGAAGGTCAGCGAGGGTTCAGCCAGGTCTCACTTCTGGGACCTGGGATCTTCAAATCAATTCACCGTGGACACTCTTAATGCTTACTAAGGAATAATCGACGACTTCAGGGCAGGGAATTGCCTCTGGTGCCAGTAAGGATAAGGCGCGGGTAACTTGCTCGCGGCGTCCAGTTTGGCTACTTGCTGGCGTCAGATTCCAGGTAGCCGCGGCTAGATTCTGCCGGAGTTGGGTTTCGTTGCGGGCGCCGACGATCACGGTCGAAACCGTGGGACGCTGCAATAGCCAGTTCAGCGCAACCTGGGGGAGCGGCTTACCGGTCTCGGCCGCTACCTCATCCAAGGCATCCACCACCTTGTAGAGATACTCATCTTCGATTTGCGGACCCTGAGCAGCCGTCTTGTGCAAACGGCTCTCCGCCGGCAACGGGTGGCCGCGGCGGATTTTCCCGGTCAAACTCCCCAGCCGAGAGGACTCCAAATGATGGCGCCAACCCCCTGATCGACGGCTAATGGCATCAACTCCTGCTCGTAGTCGCGCCCCACAACCGAGTAATAGACCTGGTGGCCTACGTAACGTGACCAACCGTACCGGTCCGAGACTGCCAGGGATTTCATGAGATGCCAGCCCGAGAAGTTGGAGCAGGCTATGTAGCGGATCTTGCCCGTGCGCACCAGGGTGTTCAGGGCATCGAGGGTCTCCTCAACCGGGGTGGTCCCGTCGAATCCGTGCAGGTGGTAAATGTCGATGTAATCCGTTCCCAAGCGCTTGAGGCTGGCCTCACAGGCGTGTACCAGGTGATGGCGGCTGGAGCCCAGGTCGTTGGGGCCGTCTCCCATAGGAAAGGTTGCCTTGGTCGAGAGCAGGACCTTGTCACGACGGCCGGCAATCGCCTGACCCAAAATTTCTTCCGATCTACCCTGCGAGTAGACATCCGCAGTGTCGAACAGGTTCACACCTGCTTCCAGACAAATGTCTACCAGGCGGGTGGCTTCGGCGACATCCGTCGCTCCCCATGCTCTGAAAAACTCGCCTTCACCGCCAAATGTCGCTGCGCCTAAGCAGAGCACTGGCACCTTTAATCCCGAATTACCGAGTCGTCTGAATTCCATAATGCAAGAATAAACGAATGGAATCTTCACCGCGAACGCCGCCATGGCTGGGCGCTGGTTGGTGGGCGCTCTGTTTTCAATTCTTTGTTGCCGAGCAGATTGCGCGCCTCAGCTGGCCCGGGTACAGCATGACAGGCAATTGGATCAGTGATCTGGGCTCCGCGACCTCACCCCGGCATTGGATCATGAATGGTTCGTTGATCGTGCAAGGGGTGCTGATCTCCGTAGGCGCTATCCTGATGCGTCGATTGTTTCCCGCGAAGGCGAGCTACCGGATTGCTCTGATATTGTTCTTGATTTCCGGCCTGGGTGTCCTGGTGGTGGGCCTGGTGCCCGAGGATCATAATGCGCAAGTGCATCAGGTCGCCGCACTGGCGCATCTGCTGGCGGGCAATCTGGCGATGATCCTGATGGGTGTGGCGATGCTCGCCGGAGCAGCACGGGTTCGCTTCCGAGGGGTCATTACGCTGATGGCGGGATTGCTGGGATTGACGGCGTTAGCCCTTCTGGCTCTGGGCGAGAAGGATGTGGGCACGTTCGAGCGTTTGTCCGCTTACCCGTTGACGCTGTGGCTCACCTGGACCGGCTGGCTCATGTTTTGATCAGCCCGTGAAATTAGGCTGGTAGATCCGGGCGATGCGCCACGGGAAATGAAGATCATCTGAATGAAAACAGCTACTTTGTTAGTTATTCTTTTTGCTCTCGGTGCTGCTGCGACGTCCTCCGCCGACGAGAATCCGTTGGCGGGCGTGATTGACATCCATGTACATAGCGCGCCGGATAGTGCACCCCGCAAAATCGATGCCATTGACCTGGCGCGCATTGCGAAGAGCCGCGGTATGCGCGGGCTGGTGCTGAAGAACCACTATGAGCCCACTGCCTCGCTGGCCTATGTGGTGCGGAAAGTGGTCCCTGGGATCGAAGTGTTTGGCGGGGTGGATCTGAACCTCTCCGTAGGCGGCATGAATCCTTCCGCGGTGGAACACATGGCGGCGACGACGGGAGACTACGGCCGTTTTGTATGGATGAGCACATTTGATTCCGAGGCACAGGTGCGGTACTCCAAGCAGGACCGGCCTTTTGTGCGGGTTTCGCAGAATGGCGAGTTGCTACCGGAGACCAAGCGGTGATCGCAGTGATCGCGAAGCAAAACCTGGTGTTGGCGACCGGCCATCCGACGGCGGAAGAAGCTTTGATGATGATCCGGGAAGGGCGGGCGCAGGGAGTCAAGCACATGGTGGTAACTCATGCCATGATGTCGCCGATCCATATGTCGGATGCACAGATGTTGGAAGCCGCAAAGATGGGCGCGTATATCGAGTTTGTCTACAACGGGCTTATCGGTGTCGTACAAAGAGTTCACCTTTAAAGACTATGCGCGAGCGATTCGTTACGTAGGGGTAGACCATTGCATTCTCGCGAGCGACATGGGCCAGCCCGCCAACCCTCTGCATCCGGATGGCCTGGTTTTGTTATTCAAGGGACTCAAAGAGCAGGGAATTACGCAGGCTGAGATTGATCGCATGGCGAAAGAAAATCCGGCTCGTCTACTGGGCCTTGAATAACAAGGGGAAAAAGACCGAATGGTGAATGTGGATCGAAGGACCTTTTTGCAGGGCGCTGCCGCCGCGGCGGTGGCAGCTTCCATCAAGGCCGAGGCGGCTAAGACGGAGAAGATGATTGGCATCCAGGTGGGCGCGGTTTCCTTCTTCGATGAGGGGACGGAGAAGGTGCTGGATGAATTCCAGCGCGACGCGGCGGTGAACACCTTGTTCCTGGCCACCTTTACCTATGGGCGCGGCATCGCCGGAAGGCAGGTTCCGGGCCAGCCGCTGCCCGACCACGGCAAGCAGGAATACGACACGGGTACGTTTTATGGCGGCAACTATGCCACCATCCATCCTGAGTTTTACAAGGACACGGTCTTCAAGGGCACGCGCGCGACCGACCTGGGCAACTACGATGTCCTGCAGGCAGTTCTGCCGGCGGCGCGAAAGCGCGGCATCAAGACCATCTGCTGGTTTGAAGATGTCTTCCGCAAAGACCTGCCGAACATCGACCAACTGCAGGAGAAGGAACTCTCCGGGCAGAACGCGACGACGCTGTGCTTCAACAATCCGAACTATCGCAATTTTCTTTTGGGAATTGTCGATGACTGGTCTCACTCCTACGAAATCGATGGGGTGATGTGGGGTTCGGAGCGGCAGGGTCCCTTTGCCAATGCACTGGGCGCCAGTGCCGGAGGGCGAAACACGAATCCTCATAACGTGACTTGCTTTTGCCAGTACTGCGAAGCCAAGGCCAAGGAACGCGGCATCAACCCTGAGCGTGCTCGGCAAGGATTTCTGGAGCTGGCAAAGTTTGTGGATGCCGGCCGTAAGGGGCAAAGGCCGGTGGACGGTTACTACGTCGAAGTGTGGCGGCTGATGCTGCGATATCCGGAATTGCTGGCGTGGGAGATGCTCTGGACCGATAGCCTGCGCGAGACGTACGCCGCGATTTACAAGCAGGTGAAGCAAGCCAAACCCTCGCTCGGTGTTGGCTGGCATATCTGGCATACCAACTCGTTCAACCCGATTTACCGTGCGGAGCAGGACCTGGCGGCGATTGCCCCAGTGTCTGATTTCCTCAAGATCGTGATTTATCACAATTGCGGTGGCGAACGAATGGCTGAGTACATTGAGAGCGTGCACCAGACGCTCTATGGGGATGTGCCGCAGCAGGAGTTGCTGGATTTCCACTACCGGGTGCTGGATTACAAGGAGAAGAGCCTGGCGGAGATTCCGTTCACCGGGCTATCGGCGGATTATGTCTACCGTGAAACCAAACGGGCGCGTGCCGGCCTCGCGGGTACGAAGACCCAGTTGTGGCCGGGTATCGATATTGATATTCCAACTGCGGCGGATCATAGCAAGTGCAGTCCTGAGGGGACGAGGGATGCGGTTCTGGCAGCTTTTCACGGCGGCGCGGACGGTGTGATTCTGTCGCGCAAATATTCGGAGATGAAGCTGGCCAATTTAAAAGGTGCCCGGCTGGCGCTCGAGCAGCTGGGTTTGACCTAGGCTGGTCTGCCCCGCTCGAGCGCGGTGCGATCCCACTTGGCCAGGTCTGCGGCTGCGTCGTAGGAGCTCTGCAGGAAGGGAGCAGGGAACTGTCCGGCGAGGATTCCGTGAGCAGGTCGTCATACAGGTAAATGAACTCGCCCAGGTCTTTGTTCCACGCAGCTTTCGCTGGCCGGATCTGTGCGTTCTCCAGTCCCTTCGGCGCCGGCGCGGCATAACAATAAAACGCTGCTTCCCCAAAGCCGCCGTTGCCCGGCCAAAAACCGGCGCTGATCACTTCCTGCGAATAGGCTTCGCGGGTGATGGCGTCCGCGCCTTCGCGCATCGGCGCAGGGCGGCCGGAGAAGCGCGTAACCGCGAGGTCGAAGCTGCCCCAAAAGAAATGGACCGGGCTCACTTTCCCCACGAAGCCGGAGGAGAACTGCTGGAAGATGCGATCGGCCTGCATCAGGATTCGCCAGAATGTGTGAGCCGCTTGCGGGTCGTAGGAAGCATGCTGGGTGTCTTCCAAAAAGGGAATCGGCTGCTTCAGTTCCACCGGCACGGGGTGGATTTCGACTTTGACGCCGAGCGCGGCAAGACTGCGCTGGTACTCGCGATAGAAGTCGGCAACCGATTGTGCGCGTAAGGGTGTCGCGACGGTGGCGCCGGTGCTCATGCGGAACAGCAGCTCATGGCTAACGAAGTCGAATGTGATTTCCAGGAACTCTGAGCCGTAAGGCATGGCGGAGGTATTCAGGCCGCGGGCGCTTACGTAAAGCGGCACGTTCCACCACTGTGCCTGGAGCGGGCTGAGGGCGAGACGGGTCTTGCCGACAATCTGCGTCCACATGTGCAGCGTGTCCGCAGTTGCCTGCCAGTCATTCCATTTGAGCGGGGGCCAGATGCTGGTGGTCACGGTGGATTTATTGGCAGAAGACAAGCATGCCGAAGAGGAAGATCCAAAATACGCCCATGGTGTGCCAGTACCAGGCCGTGCAGTCGACGACGACCTGTCGCAGTTCGATGCGGCGTAGAAAAATAAGGGCCAGCATCGCGCCCGCCAATCCAGCAACACCAATCAGCAAGTGCAGTCCGTGGGTACCGGTAATCAGGTAGAAAAAGTGGCTGCTGGGGTTGGAGGCGAAGAACACGCCCTGCGCCACCAGTTGTTTCCAGGCGATCCACTGGCCGGCGAGAAACAGGCCACCCAGGACGGCGGTTGCTGCCAGCCAGGGCGCGGCGCGACGGATGGTGGGACGGCCCAGGCCGAGCCATTCTTCCATGACATCGATTTCCCTGAAAAAATGCCGGCGGCCGACTTCCATCGTCAGACTGCTGAGAAGGATCAGGGCGGTGTTGATCCACAAAATAGGAGGAATCGCGATCGGGTGCCAGTCGATCACCCAAATGTTGTTGGGAGTGAAATGGCCGCTGCTCTGGCGGGCGAAAAAGGCGCTGACCAAGGCTATGAAGAACATGAGGTCGCTGGCCAGGGCAAAAAACAACACCATGCGGTAGCGGCCCAGGAGGTCTCGGGGTCCGCGGCGTCCAGACGGCCGGTTCTCCCAATTTTCGCCATCCCCGCCACCACCAGTCGGTCTGCGGGCTACCGGCGGTTTGCCGCCAAATCCTGGGTCTTTGCGCTCGGTCTCAACGGGGGTGCGGGTGAAGGTAGCGGGCATGGAAGAAACTCCGACATTTTGAAGATTACTCCTGTTTTGGCCTCGGGTCCCACTGCAAATCTAAAAACTAGTTCACCCGAGTGAATCTATTTGTGGTGTTGGACGCTGACGAACGCGATTTGGACTTTGATTGGTGAAGAGAAGTTGCCTTGGGATGGTGTTTTGAGAGAGGCGAGAGAGGCGAGAGAGCCTTCGAGCGAACGCGATCAAGAAATGGAGTCCCGAAGGGACGGCTGAATTTAGCTGGCTGAAATTCTCGGGCCCTGAATTCACGTACGCAGCTTCAGTCGTCCCTGCGGGACTTACTCTACGAGGCGGAGTTCCTGGCACTTTGGTCACGAACCATGTCGACGAAGAACCGATGAACGCGGCGGTCGCTCGAAAGTTCGGGATGGAACGTGGCGGCCAACAGCCGGCCCTGGCGGACCAGTACGGGATATCCGTCTCTTTCGGCCATGATTTCGACCCCGTCACCTACGGCGGCGATCCGCGGAGCTCGAATGTAGACCATCTCCAGGGGGCCGCCGGGCAGCTTGGTTTCTCCGGCTTGAATCGCACTGTCGATCTGCCTGCCATACGCATTGCGCTCGACAGAGATATCCATCAGGGCCAGGCTTTCTTGCGCTGGGTGGGAGACTTGACGAGCGAGCAAAATACAGCCGGCGCAGGTGCCAAAGGCGGGCTTCTCGGCCAGAAACTGCCGTAGGGATTCAAGCAGTCCATCGCGCTCGAGAAATTTCAGGAAGGTGGTCGACTCGCCTCCAGGCAGGACCAAGCCGTCCAGTCCCGCAAGCTCAGACGCTTTGCGCACCTCGACCGCTTGCGCACCTGCCTCCTCAAGCGCCTGGGCATGAGCGGCAAAATCTCCCTGGATGGCGAGTACGCCAATGCGCGGACGGTTCAAATCCGCATCCGGATCCGGCATCAGCCTTACCAGCCGCGGGTCTGCAGCAGTTCGCGCTCTTCGAGGCCGGCTATTGCCAGGCCGTGCATGGCGCCCGTCATCTGCTCGCTCACGTCGGCCAGTACCTTGGGATCGTTGTAATGCGCGGTGGCAATCACAATGGCCTTGGCGCGCGACTCAGCCTCCGCACGCTCTTCCGGATTGCGCGGCCTCGCGGTCTTCTCATCCAGCTCGACATCAAGCGGGGTCGCGCCGTCCTTCATGAAAATGCCGGAGCCGACAAAGACAGCCTCGGCGCCCAATTGCATCATGAGAGCCGCGTCGGCTGGGGTTGCGATGCCACCCGCAGAGAAGTTAGGCACAGGCAGCTTACCGGTCCTGGCGACCATGCGCACCAGTTCATAGGGAGCGCGATGCTCCTTGGCTGCGGCGTAGAGTTCTTCTTCGCGCAGCACGGTGAGCGCCTTCATTTCCTTTACGATTTGCCGCATGTGCTTGACGGCGTGAACAACGTCGCCGGTGCCGGCCTCGCCCTTGGTGCGAATCATGGCCGCTCCTTCGGCAATGCGGCGTAGCGCTTCGCCGAGGTCGCGAGCTCCGCAAACGAAGGGGGTCGTGAAGGCGTGCTTGTCGATGTGGTGCAGCTCGTCGGCAGGAGTCAGGACTTCGCTTTCGTCGATAAAGTCGACGCCCAGGTACTGGAGAATTTGCGCTTCCGCAAAATGCCCAATACGGGCTTTGGCCATGACTGGAATGGAGACAGCGCCGATGATCTTTTTGATGAGGCTTGGCCGGGCCATGCGGGCCACTCCGCCCTGCGCGCGGATCATCGCCGGCACGCGCTCCAGAGCCATGACCGCGGTAGCGCCGGCTTTCTCGGCAATGACAGCCTGCTCGGTGCTCATCACGTCCATGATGACGCCACCCTTGAGCATCTCAGCCAGGCCCAGCTTCAGCCGCAGTCCAGTCGGGTAACTGCCATTCGATTCAGCCATCTCTCTGCCTCCCACGCTTAAACATCAAGTTTAGCAGTTATTGAGGGGGTGAATTTTCGCGGTCTGACATCGGTAGCAACTTCAGAGCCGTTCGGATTTGATTGAAATCTGTCTCGGTTCGACAACCGCCGTTTCATCGAGCAATCGCCCTTTCCGCCAGCAGTCGCCCTTTCGTCCAGCGGTCTCCCTTTCCTTGTAACGGCCTTCTCCTTTTTGTCATCCCGAGCGAAGCCGAGGGATCTGCTGTGCGCCCTTCGCGTGCCCCGCCTCTACCGCGCCACAACCTCCGCGATCTTCAGTCGGCCTTGGCGGGATTTCATGTGGGTCAAATCTGCCTATGTCGAGAAGCAACCCACCCGCGTCCTGCCTCGTGACCCAGGCCCACTGCGATATACTCAGACCCATCATGGCGACGAATAAAACCTTCTATATAGAGACTTTCGGTTGCCAGATGAATGTGCACGATTCGGAGAAAGTGATCGGCACTCTTCGCCACGAAGGGTACGCCCAGGTGGATACGGAAGCCGCCGCCGACCTGATTCTGTACAACACCTGCTCGATCCGCGACAAAGCCGAACAAAAAGTCTTCAATCGTTTAAACGACTACAAGAAGTTTTACGCGTCGGGCAAACGCTTCGTGGTGCTGGGTTGCGTGGCGCAGCAGGAAGGAGAGCGGATCTTCGAGCGAGCTCCCTATGTTTCGCTGGTGTCGGGATCGGCCTCGTACCGCAAGTTGCCGGAGATGCTGGTTCGCCTGGAAGCAGGGGAGTCGCGGATTACCGGACTCGACGACCGCCAAACAGAAGAGACCTTCGAAACCGAGTTCACCGCGCGCACCAATCGCCACCGGGGCTATATCACCATCATCGAAGGATGCGACAAGTTCTGTGCCTACTGCGTGGTTCCTTACACGCGAGGCAAGGAGCGGAGCCGAACTTCCACTTCCGTTCTCGCCGAGGCCCGGCAGATGGCTGACGCCGGATATACCGAGATCCAGTTGCTGGGACAAAACGTCAATTCCTATCACGACCGCGAAGGCAAACGAACCTTTGCTGAGTTGCTGGCCGCGGTGGGCCAGGTCCCGGGGATTCGCCGCGTACGCTTCACCACTTCGCATCCGCGTGACTTTACGCAGGACATCGTCGACGCCATCGATGCCGTACCGGCGCTATGCGATCACGTGCACCTTCCCGTGCAGAGCGGTTCGACGCGCGTGCTGGGTGCTATGCAGCGGGAGTACAGCCGCGAGGAGTACCTGGAACGGATCCAATGGATCAAATCGGCCCAGCGACCGATCAGTATCACGACCGATATGATTGTCGGTTTCCCCGGAGAGACCGATGAGGATTTTGAGCAGACATTGAGCCTGGCGACCGAGGTTGGATTTGATGCCGTGTTTGCCTTCAAGTTTTCTCCGCGGCCGAACACACCGGCGATCTCTCTCTCGGACAGCATCCCGGAAGAGGAAAAGAGCCGGCGCCTGCAAGTCTTACTGGACGGGCAACGCGAAATCCAGAGGTCCAATTATGCGAACCACATAGGGCAAGTTATGGAAGCAGCCGTTGAAGGATATAACAGCCAGCGTGCCCAGGTCATCGGGCGCAGCTCGCAAAACAAGACGGTTAATTTCACGACTTCACAGCCCATCAGCCCCGCTCCAGGGAGTTATGTTCCGGTGCGGATCACCCACACTCACCCCAACAGTCTTGTCGGCGAGGCGGTTTGTTAGTGGCGCCGGTATAAGGAGCTGACCATGGACGTCGAAATGAAGATCCGCGGTCTGGTCATGGACCCGGCCAGCAACATGCCGATCGTGATCCTGAAAGACGTCAAGAGCGATATCGTTCTGCCCATTTGGGTGGGCATGTACGAGGCCAATGCCATTGCGCTCGAAATCGAGAAGTCGGCCACGCCCAGGCCAATGACGCACGATCTCCTGAAAAACTTAGTCCGGGGCTTGAATGCTTCGGTGCAAAAGGTTGTGGTCACAGAACTTAAGAACGACACGTTTTACGCCGTCATCTGGATGGAACAGGAAGGGGAAGTGGTCAGCCTGGACGCGCGTCCCTCCGACGCGTTGGCTCTGGCGCTCCGCTCCGACTGCCCAATTTACGTAAGTGAAGAGGTGATTCGCATCGCCAAGCTCGCACCCAGCATGGCGGAGACGACTCCCGAGGAACTTCGACGCTGGCTCGAAGGACTCAACGACGAGGATCTGGGCCGCTACAAGATGTAGACCCTGAATTTCGTGAAGCATCACTGAACGTTGACCGTCCTGGAAGCAACTCGAATAGATTTTTCCGTTGGTACCCATATCGGCGGCGAACTAGTAACAGAGGATCAACCCGCGCGAACGTTTTCTGCGTTGATTTTGCCGGACCGACTTATATAATTCACTCAATTGCGCGGGTTACTGCCTGAAGTCTGCCGCGCTTAAGAGATCGCTTTGTGTCCAGCGACGTGTGTGAAAATGTTGTCCTGATTACTGCTTTGTACAGTGCTACTAAAACGTAAGTGTGACCCGTTGAGGTAGTCACTGCACGGATGGGGCACTTTTTAACTAACCCCTCCCCTGAACGTCCCGTTCGGCCACGATGGCCACTTAAACGGCGGAGAACGCGAGGATCTTTTGTCTACACCAGAACCCAGTCCCAGCCGCCTGAAGTCGATCCCCGGGGTCGGGAAGGTAGCGTCGCTGCTGTCAAAAGGAAAGGGAAGTCGCGGCGGCGAGCGGTATCGCCGAGCGGGCATCACTGCTTCCTCCTCCTTCGTTACCAAGGCTCTGAATGTTCTGATCAGTTTTCTTTCTGTGCCGTTGACGGTTCACTACCTGGGCGCGGAACGATACGGAGTATGGCTGACCATCAGCAGCTTGCTGACGTGGATGTCGATGACGGATTTCGGACTCGCCGGCAATGCGTTGATCAACGTGCTGGCTGAGGCCAGCGGGAAAGAAGATCGCGAAGGGGCCCAACATTATTCAGCATCTGCCTTCTGGGCGCTCACCGGAGTGGGGGCGTTCACTGGCCTTATTGCCCTGGTGAGTTTTCGTTTCATCCCTTGGCGAAGTGTTTTCCAGGTCTCTACCGCAACCTCGACACAAGAGTTGCAACTTGCCTGTGCTCTGACCCTTGGATTCCTGGTGTTGAACTTTCCTTTGAGCATGCTGCAGTCGATTTACAGCGCCTACCAGGACGGCTATTTCGCAAACATGTGGGGAATCGCGTCGAATTCGCTGGCCTTGGCTGCCTTAGTGGTGGTCTCGCGCTTCCACGGGGGCCTGCCACAACTGGTGCTGGCGCTTTCAGGCACGCGCGCCGCGGTCAATGTCGCTAATTCCTTTTTCCTGTTCCGCAGGTATTACTGGCTCAAGCCCTCTCCGTTTGCCGTGCGCTGGGCCTGCATCAAAAGATTGTTCTCGCTGGGTAGCAAGTACCTGGTCACCCAATTGGCTTCGCTAGGCATTTACCAAAGCCAACCCATGATCATTACCCAGATGATGGGACCGAAGTATGTTGTCATTTTTGTGGTGGCCTACAAGATCATCGCGCTCCCGATTGACCTGGCTTATATGGGAACGGCTCCTTTCGTTTCTGCATTCGGCGAAGCGAAAGCACGGATGGACTGGAATTGGATCATGGACGCCTACAAGAAGGCCAACAAGGCTTCCATGGTGGTCGGCCTGCCACTGCTTGTTTTCCTGGCTATATTTGCCAAGCCCATCATCCGCGTCTGGGCCGGCGCCGCTGCAATCCCCAGCACCTCGTTGATTTTAGGGCTCACGCTTTACACCGCGCTTGGGATTGCGCTCATGACCGTCGGTCAGCTCCTCGTGGGTCTGGAACGGGTGAATGCCCTGGCGATTTCTCTCGTACTTTGTGCTCTGGGCATTATCGGCGTTTCCATCCTGGTGGCCCCTAAGTGGGGGCTGGCGGGAATTGCCTTCTCAATGGCTGGGGTCAAGGTCGTGACTTACTGGCCCATCCAACTCAGGGAATTGCGGCGTATCTTCCGTGAGACGCACGCTCCCCTCCGGGAGTCGGTAACGGAGCCTGTAGCATAAAAGCGGTCCAGACAACGTATCTTTCGATAAAAACATCAGAGTCTGGTACAATTAGTGCAAATAGCAAACCTCCTCCTGTAGAACCAAGGGCCCAGTTTCATAGTGATTCAAGCCAGTGAAGTCGGCTTGGGCTGTGCCTGCATCCTCCCCAATGATGTCGTCGCAGCAAAAAATCCACGCCGGTTCATTAGGTGAGTATGAAAATAGCGTTCGTCAGTCAACCCATCGATACCATTTTCCCTCCCTATCAGAATTCAGTCGGTGCGTGTACCTATTGGGTAGCCAAACTGCTGGCGCAGTCTGCCGAAGTGATTGTTTACGGGCTTACCGATAACCACGAGGACTTCACCCCTACCCCTGAGGATTCGAGCATCGACTACCGCTTTTTCCCCGCAACCTCCGGCGACAAGCGGATACATGCCATGCAGAGGCGACTCGCCAAAATTTTCCGGCGCTCGAGCCCCATTTCGACCTCCAGGTGGTGGTATCCCGGTTACGCTCGGCAAGTCGCCGTGGATCTGAGCAAACAAAACTGCGACGTGATCCATTTGCAGCACTGTTCGCAGTATGCACCCGTGATCCGCAAATTCAATCCCAAGGCGAAGATCGTTCTGCACCTTCATGCCGAGTGGTTTTCCCAAAGCAATCCGGCGGTGCTCAAGAGCCGTCTCGATTCGGTCGATCTGGTGACGACGGTCGGGGATTATGTAACGGACAAGACCAAGCGTACGTTCCCGGTCGTTGCGGGCCGTTGTGAAACAACCTATAACGGCATCGATGTGCAGGAGTTCGCCAGGGACAAAGATTACAGCGCGAGCCTGCGCGTGAAACGGATTTTGTACAGCGGAGCCGTCTCTCCCCACAAAGGATTGCATGTGCTGTTGGAGGCTTTTGTCCGGGTAGCTCGGCAGTATCCTGACGTGCACCTGGACATTGTTGGGCCGATCGGGAATTATCCGCTGGAAGAAAACTTTGACTTGGACGATCAGCAGACCATTCGCACCGTGGCGCCGTTCTACAACACCAATCCGTGGTCACAGATCCGGTCGAGGCTGTTGCGCAAGGGACCGGATCGTGAAGCCTATCTGCGCTATCTGAAGAAGAGCCTGCCGGCGGACGTGGCGGATCGGGTGTCGTTCCTGGGCATGATCCCGCGGTCGGAGCTGGTAGACCGCTACTATGCAGCGGACATATTTGCCTTTGCGCCGATCTGGAACGAGGGCTTTGGATTGCCGCCGGTGGAAGCGATGGCGGCCGGTTTACCCGTGGTCACCAGCCGGTCCGGGACGGTGATGGAGACCGTGGTCGACGGAAAGACGGGCTATCTGGTCGAGAAAAACAATGCGACAGAGTTGGCCGACGCGCTGTTGCGGTTGCTCCGTGATGACAAGCGGCGGGAGGCTATGGGGCGCGCGGGCCGAAAACGTGCATTAGGTTATTTCAGTTGGGATGCGATCGCTGAGGGTATGCATAGCCGATATCAGTCGCTTTGCAAGTCGGCTTAAGCGAGGGTTTCGTGTGCCGGCTCGGGCCAACGGCGAAATAAGATCCGCGCAGATTGAGGGCGCGTAGACAAGGCCTTGGTGGCAAGAGGGAACTGCCGCGTATCTTTCGCGAAACTGCACGTTTTCCCCAGAATCGATAGCGAAGCCGCTAGCATAAAAAGAAAGCAATGAAGACTATCTTTCGATCATTGCGACCTATCTTTGGTACAATTCTTAAAGCAGTAAACCTCCTCCCAAAACCCAAGCGGGACTATGAAAGACTCCTCAGTGCCCCGTCAGACTACGCCGTGGAAGAGCTATCTCAACCTGGGCAGGCTCAGGCGTGTTCTCAGCACGTCGAGTTCGAATCGTGGATTCGAGAGGTATCGCCGGGCGGGCATCACGGCATCCTCGTCGTTCATCGCCAAGGCGCTGAACATTCTCATTAGCTTTCTCTCCGTCCCATTAACCATTCACTACCTCGGTGCGGAGCGATATGGTGTTTGGCTCACCATCAGCAGCCTTCTTACCTGGATGGCGCTTACCGATTTCGGCCTCTCCGGGAACGCGCTGGTCAACGTGCTTGCTGAGAGCACCGGCAAAGAAGACGTGGAATCCGCGCGCCAGTACGCCTCCTCCGCATTCTGGGCGCTGATTGGCATCAGCGTGATTTCTGCAATTGCCGCTGTTATCGCTTTCCACTGGATTTCGTGGCGAATGGTTTTTCAGGTTTCTACTGCGACGTCGACGCATGAGTTGAACGTAACCTGCGCACTGACGCTGGCCATTTTCATCCTGGGCTTTCCCCTCAGCCTGCAGTATGCAATCTATAGCGCATACCAGGAAGGCTACCTGGCAAATATCTGGAGCATCGCCACCAATGTGTTTGCCCTCTTGGCCCTGGTGGCGGTGTCCCGCTATCACGGTGGCCTGCCGCAACTGGTCCTGGCCTTGGCCGGAACCAGAACCCTGGTTGCGATGGCCAACAATTACTATCTTTTCCGGCGCTACCCCTGGTTGGTGCCTTTTCCTTCGGCGGTGCGATGGAGTTGTGTCCAGCGCCTTTTCAAGCTCGGCGGAAAATACATGGTTACGCAACTGGCTGCGCTGGGTATCTACCAAAGTCAGCCTATGATCATCACCCAGATGCTTGGACCCGCAAGTGTCGTGATTTTTGTCGTTTCCTACAAAATTATCACCCTCCCGATGGATCTGATCTATATGGCCACCCAGCCGTTCATCGCTGCTTTTGGGGAAGCCAAGGCCCGCGGCGACTGGGCGTGGATACGGAAGGCATACAGGAACGCGACCTTGGCCTCAACGGGTATAGGCTTTTCGTTGGTCGCCGTGATGGCGCTTCTTGCCAAACCGCTCATCCGCATCTGGGCCGGCGCGGCTGCCGTGCCTACGACATCTTTCATCGTGTGGCTGAGTATTTATGTGATGATTGGGATCGCCCTGATGGCCACAAACCAATTTCTCTCCGGTGTGGAGAAGGTGACGAGTCTGGCAATCTCGACCACTCTCTGTGCATTTGGGGTGATCGGCGCCGGCATCTTCTTCGCGCGGGGTTACGGCTTGGTTGGCTTGGCGATGGCAATGGCGCTCAGCAAGTTGGTTACGTTTTGGCCGATCCAGCTCTTTGCGGCTCGACGAGTCCTGGACGAGTCGCGCGGTTCCAAGGAACTCGAGACCTCTCGTTTGTCCATAGTTTAATGGGCCCTCGTTACACCCCTTGGCCGGGGGGAGGGCCCCTGAAGTCGGTGCTTGTAGTTAACAGAATATATGTTATCAGACGTAGTCTCTGAATGAATCGGAGAGCTGCCCTACGTTGGTCGCGCGGAGTCAGTCCGATGCGGGTGGGACCGTGGTCATCACCTAAGCAAAAGTGACTTTTCCCGCGCGACAGATTTTGAGCGTGGTCGGGGTACCCGCACGCGCGACCAATCCGCGATTGTGCACTGGGTCAACCCCCGCAAAATCGTCGTCCTGAACGCAGCCCCGTCCTAGGTGTAACCTGCTTTCTCCGCGCAACACGTCCAGTATGAATAAATGAGAGCCCTGGTCTATCGAAAGATAGGGTCTGTTATCTAGCTGCGCTGGACTATAGTGAAGACGCACTTAACGCTAGCGCACCATCTGCACGATGAGTTAGAAGTTCACTGATCTATTTGATGCGGCCGTTCCCCCCGGCGGTTTAACGAGCGCCCACCCCGAGGCGCCATTGGAATTGATCTGCGCACCGGTACCGAAAGTACGTCGCCGAACCGGCTGCCTTGCGCGAGGGCGAATGGGTCGCGAGAAAACGTATATTCCTACGCTCGACGGCTGGCGTGGTATCGCTGTGATTGCCGTCATTCTCTACCACGGCCGAGAAGAGTTATCAGCGTCTAGTTCGCTGCTGGTCAGGCTGGCGGCCCACTGCTACTTCGGCGTGGACATATTTTTTGCTATCAGCGGCTTTCTTATTTGCGGTCTGCTATTGCAAGAATTTCAGGACACAGGTCACATTAGTCTGCGCCGCTTCTATATACGCAGATTCTTTCGCATATTGCCACCCTACTATTTGTCTTTAGCTGCCATTTGCGCCGCGGGAGCTCTGCTTGCACTGCCGTTCAATTTCAGTGAAGTGCCGAGTTGTCTGTTTTTCTACCGCAACTACAGGCCGCTGGGTATGGACGAATATGGCGGCTTTTACACGGCACACTATTGGACACTTGCGGTGGAGGAGCACTTTTACCTGCTCTGGCCACCGCTGCTACTGTGGATGAGACCGAAGCGGGCGGGTAAAGTCGGCTTCTTAATGGCGATGCTCGTCTTTGCCTGGCGTGTGATCGAGGCGCGTTTTCACCTCCTGGGAGCTCTACTGCCGCAGGCAAATCTGATGGCGCGGTCAGACACCCGGATGGATGCCCTGTTGTGGGGATGCCTCGCGGCGATTTACTTCTGGGACATCCAGCGACTGGCGGCGCGCGTCCGCTTTTCCCAGCTTTGGTTTCTGCCCGCGGCGATCATTCTGATCGCGCAGAAAGTTCATCCTCCCGGAGAGACGTTGCTGTACGCTGCTTTGTTACCCTTACTGGTCGTGAGCACCGTCATCCAGCCACGTAGCGTGTTGGGACTTGTTCTCGAATGGCGACCGTTGCGATGGATCGGATCGATTTCCTTTAGCCTTTACCTCTGGCAGGAGTTATTTCTACCTGAGCTAAAAGGGGAGTTGGCGCATGGAGCTTTTAGAGTTCTGCAGCAACCTCCGTTGAATTTTCTGGCCATCGTAATGTGTGCTTGCCTGAGCCGCTACCTTATCGAGATACCCATGACGCGCCTGGGGCATCGCATGAGCGCCTCTTCGTTGGCGTTGCCCCGAGCGGTTGAATCCAGTCCGGCGCATTCGTAAACAAGAGCGCCCGATTCCCTTTCCCGATTTGATTTACTGCAACTTCGCTGTCCAAACGGTGGGTGTGGAGGACAGCGAAAGTTTGTTGGGCGGACTTGTCTTGCCGGGCGAGTTCACGTACAGACCGACGGTGCTGTCGTAAATGGTGTAGCCGCTTCCACTGCTGAGGATGGTGAAGGTATCCCCTGTGGACCCCATGGCCAGGAAACCTCCATCATCGTAAAGATTCTGGGCGGAGTTGGATGCGGATTGAAGTTTGCCGCCGGCAGTAAAGGTGATTTGCTGACTGCTACCGTCGTTGTATTTATACAGGTAGATGTAAGGCCCATCGCCCCACTGCGGATTTTGTGACCAACCAAGATCCATCGTGTAACCGTTTCCATCCTGGAAGGTGTACGGCTGGCCGCTTGGCAAGGGAGTGCTGCCGCCCCCGCCCCCACCGCCCCCCGACACGGTGGCAAACATCCAGATCGTAGGTGTTGTGGTCAACGACAGTTTGTTAGGGGGACCGATGGCGCCGGTATTGTTGACATACAGGCCACCGGCAGTGCTGTCTCGGATGGTGTAACCATTGCCGCTCGAAGTGATAGAGAATACGTCGCCTTTCGAGCCTACGGCAAGAGATCCGCCATCATTGTAGAGATAGTCTGTGGTGATATTGACGCTTTGTAGAAGGCCACCGCTGCTGTAAGTAATCTGTTGGGATCCACCGTTGTTGTAGTTATAGAGGTACACATAAGGGCCGTCGCCCCATTGCGGGTTTTGTGCCCAGCCAAGATCCATGGTATCGCCGTTATTCGGATTCTTGACGTTGTAGGTGCCGGCGGCGAGGGTGGTCGGTGGAGGAGGTGGCGTGGTGGAACCGAAGTTGAATGTCCAGAGGTTATACGCCGGATCAGTAGGTTTGTAAGTGTTATGGTTTGCGCCGGCAAGATACTCCACGCCGTTCAATTGATAAAGAGTCTGATTGTGGCTGCCCAGATTTGACACCAGGGTCGGCGTGTTGAAGCCGTTGCCATTCCAGGGAAAAATGGCTACGCGGCAACCGGAATAACTGCTGCCGTGATCGTTAAGCCCTTCACCGTTGCAAATGGACGAGGCCTGCTCCTGCTCTGCAATGGTAAAAAAGGGGGTTCCGTTAAGGACGTCAGTGGCGATCTCATGGACGTCGGTGTAAGTGCTATCGAGCTGATGAAAGGTCCAGGTTGAATTTGGATTCGAGCCCGGATCGAAATAACCAAGTCCAGGCGCCCACGCAGAAACGGAACCGGTCTCGCCGCTGGCGACGATCAGGATGTCTCGATTGCCCACTGTAAGCGACGAGATCGTCACGCCCTCGTTACAAGCCGGCAACCCTCCCAGAACGGTACTGGCGATGAGATGGGCGGTCCATCCGGAACCACGTGCGGCACTTCCTCCCGGATTTTGATACCAATACAAGCTGTTGTTGCTTGAATTGCAACCGGCGATGTTAGTGCGGGCGCCTCCATTGACACCGCTAATGCCTACGATGTCGATCGAGTCGCCGGCCGTTGGTGCGAACCCTCCCAGCACCCAGGAGTTGAAATTGTTTTGAAAGTCGATGAAGCCCGTAGTCGTTCTGGTGGGATATTCGCCACCGGAAGCGAGAACGTCCATCTTTCCATCGCCATCAAGATCCACGACGTGCAATGTATGGGCGCCGCGGCTGGGATTGATGGTCTGTACTCCCCAACCACCGCAAAGGGAACCGCCGTAGTTCAAAGGGTTGGTAAGCCACACAACGCTGGTGAACAACGAGGCGATGACCCCGGCGTATTTGTCTCCGGGATAGGTATATGTTCGAGACCGTTCGTAATAGTAGCCGGGCATCCCGACGGAACAGTTTTTTCCCGTTTGGGTGTCATAAATATAACCGTTGCCAGAGTTACCGGTGCCCAGGAAAAAACTCGGGTACGTGGTGCTGGTGAAGTTTCCGATTGATTTCTCGTAATGAATGGGATCAGGCGGATTGGCGACGATGACTGTATGGCTGAGCACATTGGCCGTTTGGGATTGTAGCGTGGGAACCGGGGCTAGAAACGCAACGGCAGAGACCAGTAACAAACCACTCAAGTGGTTCATATATCCCTCCAGGGGAGGTCATGTTTAGGCGGGAACGCTGTTACTTGCGCGCGTTACGAGGGGGGATGCCAGCAACGTACGCTCTATTCTGTATGGAGTCAAGACATATTTGACTATCAGCCTGGTGGAGTTTGTCGCGTGCGCTGTTACTTAAGCATGTGCACCCCAACCGGTCATCGACAATCACCATGGAGAGCCTGAACTATCTAAAGATATTTCTTGTTGTCGCTGTAGATACGCCACATTCATGGTTCAGTGAAGAAGACGGCTGCGTTGCGCGCGCGAGTTGGCATTCGATGTGGCCACAATTCAGGAAGAAATTCTTTCGTGGATGCTGATCGGCCGATGAGGAAGCGAGCCGGTTTCCCCGCCGCAGAGCTGTTCGTAACGCGTGTACATGCCGGCGGCGACCCGCGACCAGGTAAAGTGCTTCAGCACGCGACGCCGGCCTGCCCGGCCCATGGCTTCGCGAAGTGCATCATTCCTGAGCAGGATCAGGAGAGCTTCCGCAAGTTCCTCCGCATCATGCTTCTCCACCAGGAAGCCGGTTAGACCTTGCACGACGGTTTCTTCCACCGTACCCGAGCGGCTGGCAACAATCGGTAGGCCCGCGGCCATCGCTTCGACTGGCGGAAGACCGAAGCCCTCATCCCAAATCGAGGGAAAGGCGAACACGTCGGAGGAGTAATACCGCTGCAGAAGTTCCTGTCGTGGAACCATGCCTGTGATCATTACCTTTCCGGCAATATCTGGAGTAAGTTTCCCTTCGAGATAGGTGAGGTAGCTTGGTTTGCAGAGACCCAGTGCACCCAGCAGCGATTTCCGCGATGACCAGCGACCCGAGGTGTACAAAGGCCTCACGCTTCGAATGGTCTTTACATCCTTGAGATCGAACTTTTCTTCGAGGGGATAATTTCCCAGGGGACCGACGATGTCCAGGTGGACATCAGGGTATTCCCGCGCGACGAGAGCAAAGGCATCTAACAGGACGTGCACTCCCTTGTGGGGAGAGACGGCGCCGGAATATAAGATGCGTTTCACCTTCCGGTTTCTCCCCGCACAATAGTCGGCTTCTCTCGGAAACTCCTGAACATCGACGCCGTTATAGGTGGTTGCGCAGCGATGCGCGATAAGCGGAAAGGCTCGCCTGGTCTTCTCCGTGACATAGTCTCCAACAGTGGTCACAAGATCGACCGCCTGCAGGCGCTTGGTAAGGACGGCGGAGTTCATCTGGGAAAACCATTCCGCATGCAAATGCAGGACTATTTTTGCTCCTGGATTGAACGCGCGAATGATGGGAGCGTATTGCGCACAGTGTTGGAGATGAATGACGTCGCAACCTTCGTGCTGGAGATCCGCAGCAACCTGGCGCCCATAGTCAGGAAACAACCAGGCAGAAGTCGAGATCGGGGAAACTCGGCCGAACAGTTTTGCACGCTTGTTCTGGGCATCAAAGAGCAGCCTGTCGCGGAGCGTTGCGGTTAGCAATCGGAAGGTGACACCGTTTTCGGACGCTGGAGTCTTCTCGCCATCTTTAAGGGCGTAGACCAGAACGTCCGCGTAGCGAGCCAGCTTACGTGCGGCCCCCAGGGTACAGGTCCCCACCGAGTTCTGGTTCGGGGGAACAATCCTATCAATCGCCTGGCTGACAAACGCTATTTTCATGGTTGCCGTTGCTGAGAAACAATCCTCTCGAGTTCTTTGCTGCGTTTCGGCCGAGCTTCGCCTATCCACTTTGTCGTCAAACAAAACGGGGCTCGTGCTACGCACGAGTGCGTTGCCCCACCGGTCTCGATGGGGAAGAACGATAAAAACGGCACCTCCACGCATTGCATCCAGGGGAGAGGCAATACACTTCAACCGGGAAACCTGGGGGAAACAACTCTGTCCTGAAGACGATGAACGTTTTCGCGATTCAGGGCCAGCCTTGGGATTGCCGGCTGTCAAGGCACAGAAAAAACGACAGTGTTACAAAATCGAAGCAACGCCCGGTTTTGGCTAAACAAGCTCTACCGGATGGATGCAACATACACGTTGATTGCTCAGAAAGCAATGCTTTCTTGATGCCTTAAGATAGGGAACCGGATCAGACCACCTTTGACTGCTTCAACCACATGGTAAGCACCAGGGCGGCAGCAAAAATGAGGGCCAGTGTGAGGCCGCTCCACAGGCCATAGATGCCGAGCGGGGTTTTGAAACAAAGGGTGTAGCCAATCGGTAATCCGATGACTCCATAAGCGATCAGGTTGACCACCATGGGGCCGCGGGTTTTGCCCAGGCCGCGCAGGGCTCCCGTGCCCACACCCTGGACCGCGTCGAACACCTGAAACACAGCGGCGACGGCGAGCAGACGGGAGCCGACGGCCACCGTCTGGCGGTCATGGGTATAGACGTGGATGAGGGCTCGGGGAATGGTGAGGAAGGCAATCGCCGCCAGGGCCATGAACACGGTGCCTATGCCGATGGCCATGGAGCCATTGCGGCGGGCGAGCGGCCGATTCCCTGCCCCAACCGCATGACCGACGGAGATAGCCGCCGCTGCCGAGACTCCAAGCGGCACCATATAGGTGAGGCTGGCGCAATTCAGGACGATTTGGTGTGCGGCGAGTATGTCGGGCGAGAGCCGGCCCGCCATGAGGGTGGCGAGGGAGAAGGCGCCGACCTCAAAGAGCAATTGCGAGGCTGCCGGCCATCCCAACACCAGCAAGCGGCGGAACTGAGCCGGTCGTAGCCCAGGCCAGTGGGCAAACAGCGGGTGTCCGCGATCGCGCTCATGCTTCCATGCCCACCAGACCAGCACCCCAGCCATGTAGACGCGGGCTACGACGGTGGAAAGCGCGGATCCGCGGACGCCCATGGCGGGCAGGCCCAGCTTGCCGTAGATGAGCGCCCAATTGCCGAACCAGTTGACCAGGTTGGCGGAGATCAAGGCAAAGGTTACCGGCCTTACTTTGCCCACCCCTTGCAGGTAGCGCCGGAAAGCGACATAGATGAGCAAAGGAAGCGCGCTCAGGTTCAGCAGCTGGATGTATTCCCGGGCGGGTGCGCGTACCGTTTCGGTGATGCCCAGCAGCGGGAACAGGTGGGGCGCGAAGCCCACCATCAACATCGCGATCGGGGTATACGCGATTGCCAGGTAGACGCCCTGGGCCAGCGCGCGATGGCAATCGTCAAAATCTCCACGGCCGAAGGCCTGGGCTACCAGGGTATCGAGGCCCAGGAGGAGACCGATCCCGAACAACGCGGGAGTGTAGAAGATGGCGCTGCTGATGCCCACGGCGCCGATGGCGGCCGGGCTCAGGCGGCCCACCATGATGGTATCGACGATCGACATGGCCATCCACCCCAGCTCAGAAAGCACAACCGGAACGGCCAGCACCAACAGGGCCGCCAGCTCGCTGCGGAAGCGCGAGGTGGGGTTGGATTGCGTGGCTGGGGAGCGGGAAAGCATGTGCCTTGTTCACCTTAACCGATCCGGGAGCGGAAATCGGGACGGGCGGGTCGAGGGCGAACCTTTGCTGCGGGAAATTCAAGATGGTAAAGTCGTTAAGGCGGGATTGAGGAGCGCGGCAATCGCGCTTGCTGACAGACCGGGAGAGATGGCCGAGTGGCTTAAGGCGCACGCTTGGAAAGCGTGTGTACCGCAAGGTACCGTGGGTTCGAATCCCACTCTCTCCGCCATACGCTCGAAGCCAGCAGAGGCGCCCAGGCTTCTACGCCCTCTGTTTCATCCCCAATCTCACAATCCACGTCCTTTCTCCTCGTGTGCTCATTCGCTTTTTATTCGTCCCGTACTGCACCCATTGTCCCCCTCTCGATTGCTATAAACTGTCTTCGATAATCAGGAGAGAGTTTGCAGCCATCTACCCGAGAACGCCGACCCTCTGCGCGAATTGCACGAGAAGTTGCGCCAGGACTCCCGCGATAGCTTTCAGCTGCTGGAGAATTTTCGGGACAATCCGATCTGTTCGATCAGGCACGATGAAGCCAACCGCTGCATCGTCATTGTCTGGAGACAATACGCAACCCAGACCCAGTTTCGCTATATCCATGAGAAACTGCTCTCGCTCATTTGCGAGCACCGCGCCTACAAGATTCTCGGCGACGACACTGCTCTGCCTGCCATCCCTTCCGAGGACCGGTTCTGGATTATCGACGAGTGGTTTCCACGGGCCGTCAAGTGCGGTCTACGCTTTGCCGCCAGTAAACAGCCCGAAGCCTACTTTGGCAGGCTCGCCGTCAGCCATATCCAGTCGGCGGCTCCGACAGGTCTACAGTGCCGAGCGTTCGAGAAGCTGGAAGAAGCAAGGGAATGGCTCGACCGTGGCGGGCCGCTACACGGACAGGTGTAGAAGCGGTCCGCCTCTTTTCGGGCTCGTCTCCAACTCGAACAATGCCTCTCTTCCGTTGGGGCTCCTTGATCCGGGCATAGGAGGCCTTTTGAGGTATCGTTGCTTCTAAAGGCGCGTTTGGAAAGTCACGGGCAGTTACCCTAGGGGAACACTCATGAAACTTCTAGCACTTGTTGTCGCGATGGGATGCCAAGCCGTTGCATTTGCTTCTACGGCAGTCTGCCAAGAAAACAAATCACAGCCGAGCAGGCCTTACCTGACGTATACGGAATCTCCGCAACTGCACTTCACCACTCACACAACCTACAGTGGACGTGTCGAGTTTGTTGCGTCCAGCGCGGATCGGACCCTCACCGCGACGCCGGATCTTACCAGCGCCGAGATCCAGTCTGTTCTGCAGCTAAGGGGCAATGTGCAGGTCACGATCTGCCCGCCTGGAGGTCACGGTTGCGATGCCGGCGTGATGGTTCTGCACGCTGACACGGTTGACTACAACGAGAAGACAGGAGAGATCGACGCTCACGGCGATGTGCGTATCGATCCCTTTCAACGGCGTCAGCACTGATAGTGAGTCTCGGAGCGGCCCGTGCTTGCAGGGCCGATTCCATCTGGCCCGCTCCCGCGTTCGACGCTATACACGTCCTACTCTTCGATCACCAAATTTACTGCCCCGGATACCAATAGTATTGCTCGCCTGTCGCTAAGGAACGATCGAGCAGAATCCAGTTGTGTTTAACCGGAGCACTCACCACATGCCCACTGCTCAGATCGAGCGTGGAATTACCGTTCCGTGTCCAGACGGTCGTGGGAGTCACATCCAATTTATTGCACTCCAGAGGAACACTGATCAGGTAGTTGCCAAACCCTGAACTGGTCGGAGGATTGGAAGATTGCGTGTTGGAGGTCAGCCACTGGTTGGGATTTGCTCCCGTCCATCCCTGGACAAGCGCCTGCGCCTCGCCAACGCTGGGCGAAAGCCAGTTGAATCCCATGATGCTCAACGATGACGTTACGGCGGAGGATTGAATGCTCCCACTCAACGGGGTGCCACAAAATGCGACATCCTGCCCTCCAAGATCCCAGAGCACAGGCGCAGTCACCAGCCACATGGTGTGATCGCTGGTACTGATCACGGTGCCACTCGGTACTGCGGGAAACAGTAACTTGGCCTCTGCGGTAAAAGTCGTCTGAAATGTGCCCAGCATCGGTGGGTCGCCGCTCATGTTGCCCAGAAAAGCCTGGAGCTGCTCGATGCCGCCGGGGTTGTTCTGGGCATCGTTGATATGCAGCAGTTCGACCTTGAGCTCCGCAGCCTGAATTTGCGCGGCCCTCCAATACTCATACATGTTCTGGATCGTGACCGTGTCCGATGGCCGGAAGAAAGGCTGCGACTCGCCCAGCGCCTCGCTATAAAGGTGAATCATTCCGTTCACGCCGGCCGAACTGTGATCGAGCATGTAAGTGGACAAGGTCCCGAACGACTCATTGATACTGACCGTGTTCAATGCGGCAAGGATGGTTGTCTTTTCGCTGGTGCAATAGGTGCTGGGAGGCGCGGGTGTAGCGGACTCCACCAGCGGCGGACATCCCTTGGCGAAGAAAGTGAGCGTTTGGCCCACATCGGTTACTTGCGACCCCAGCGCCAACGCGGGAACGGCGATCTGCGTGTACTGCAGCTTGGTCAGCTTGCCCAGCACTGCCCGGTTCAACACCGCGAGTTGATTGCTGAGTGCTTCCACGCTGCTTTGCAAATCTGCCAGGCTGGTTTGCAGCTGCGTGATCTCCGCCTGGGTCGCCCCGGGAGTCGAGATGCCCGCGCTTTTCAGAACCCACCCGAAGCCCTCGCCTTCCGCCCACTTGAGCGCCCCGGCAGCGAGTTGCTGGGCGATGAAGCTGGCGATGCTGTCCTCGCCCACCGTAGGCTGGCCGGCGAAGGGCTGGCTTGGCCGCGACGGATCCAGAACTTGCGGAGCCAGCTTATCGAGGAACGCATTCATCCCACCCTGCTGTTTCGCCGCGTTCATGAACGCCGTTTCTGAAAAGTAAAGCGGCTGATACCCTGCGTCCTCGCGCAACGAAGCTCCCAGAATCGACCCCTTCGGAAGAGTAAGAAAACGCCGGACTCGCGCTTGCGCCGTTTTCCGATCGGGCCTCGCCTGCAGGTCCATCACTTTGCTCACCAGTGTGGTCACGGGGTTGATGTACACGACCCCATAGAGAGGGTCATAGTCGTGAACATCCGCGCTCAGGGTGAACTGGCCTAGCGATTGCAACGGCCCATCTGGCTGGGTTTCTCCATTGAAGGTTGCCGTGACCCGGAAATCACGCGGAAGTGCTACCCGCGCGGGAAAAACACCCATATTGTTGGTAGCAGCGGTTTTTTCGAATATGCGCTTCCCTGCTTCGTCGTAGACCGCAATGTCAGCCCCGACGAGCGGAACATTCGCAAAGCTATCGATACGCAGCCACGCAGGCTTTGCGCATTTCTCGTGGGAGGCCACCGGTGAGAAGCGCGAAGGATTCTGGGCCGATGCAAAGACGGTGCTCAAAGTCACCGCCAACAAAGGGGCAAACTTATATATGCTGTGCTGGTTTTTCACTGCGCCTCACCAATGGGTTGTCTCACGGACATTCGAGGCGATCGAGTGAAGGGGAGGAGCTTCGCGTCCAGGGGAGAGACTACTAAACAGCAAAATAACTGTCAACGAGCAAAGCCCTTGTGAGTACCAAAGGCTCGAGCAAGCCCATCGGTAACCGAAGACCGCAGGCGGCGGCAATTGCTCGCCTTCTTCAAAACCTCGAAGCTCGGGACACGCCTCGCTATCTTCGGCTTAAGCACCCGGCTTTACAATCGCCGCGGTCGCTGCGATTGCCGGCACAGCAGGCCTCGCGGCCATCGCTGCGGCCTTGGCTGCCCTGCTCGCAGCGCTGCTGGCGTTTCTCACAGCACTACGAGCCAAGGGGGATTCCCGCTTTGGACAAACCATCGATGACCTGCGCGCCCTCCTGCTGGACCAACCAGACCCGGCCAGTCAGGCAGCCGGAGTCTTCATCTGGCAATGCATCTATTACAAGCTGTTCTCCAGCCAGCAGGACGATATGGACTACCAGGCGATCAGCTATGCGGTCATGGACCAGCACAACTATCTCGACCTGAGTTGCGATGTGAATGTGGAGTCCATCGAGGTTTTTTTCGACGCCACCGATCCCATGCTTGTCGCCTTTGTCGACGCGCTGATTGCCTTTGAGGCGGCCCAGGAGTTTCAGGGCCGATCCTTCAGCGGATACGCATCTCTCCGATTTACCGGAGCGACACAGGCACTGATCGGGATGCAGCGGTGGCCGGTAAGTTGCGCTATCGAAATTGCCGGCCTCAAAGATGTAAGTGGGACCACGGAGTTGGTCGACTATGCGCTTTCCTTTGCGTTGAACAATAACGTGGGAGCGATTTTGCATTGGGGCCAGCGAAACACATCGAATGCACAGGAAATCGAAGACCGCTTTGGCGCATCTGCGCCGGTAAGGCCTGGCGAGTTGCAAACCTGGCGCAAGGCACTGGCAACCGTAACTGCCGGCGGGAGCCTGAAGGGTTTCTCCAGCGCGTTTACCCGGCAAACCGGCCTCGAACCTTAGAGTGTTTCAGCGATGTCAAGCATACGAAGGGACAGCTCATGTTGACACGAAGCGAATTCTTCCGCGACAAGTGGAATGTGCAAACCGTGGCGGGAAACGAGCACCTGCTTCACGGGCTCACCATCGCCGGCTCCGACGCGAGCGACGGCGCTTTTCCCGCCGGAAAGTCTCTCAATGTAACCGTCACTGGTAGCCAATGGAGCCTCGACATGGAATTTGTCGAGATGCTCGGCGGAGGTCCGCTCCCTCCTGGCGGGGTTGCGCTGCCGAGCCAGATTCGCCGGCTGGTTGGATTTGATCTGGCCAATGGACTGGTGGAGACCTTCACCGACGTTCCGGGCGGACTGCTTGAGCCCGACGATGGCCTCCCGGTTTTGATATGCACGAATCTGGATCCGGCTCTCAATCCTTTTGCGGGCGCCGCAAATCCTTACAATTTCACCATCGATCGCAAGATGCTTCGCGAACGCCCCAAGCAGGCCATTAACGGCTGACTTTGGGGCGCGTCGATAGGCCGTTTTCCTTGCGGCATTCTTGTCCACTCAAGGCAAAAGGAGGCTTGAATGAGCCACCCCGCTTGCTTCGTTTCTCAGCAGTGTTTGCAGGTTCCGTTTGTCTCTGCGGCCTTTGACGGTGGCAGATCGTTGGCGGGGTTGGCGTCGAAGAAACCGCTGGGCTTCAACAGAAACCCTATGTATGCCGTGGGCATTACCGGGTAGTCTTCCGGACGCGGGATATGGGTGTGGCCGAAGGTATACCAGAAGACCACATCTTTTTCTTTGATCGGACGGTCCGCCTCGACCCATCGAATCAAACCGTCGCCCGGAGCGCTCTGGTTTGGGTAGTCTCCGGCGGCAAAGCGTTCCGTCTCGCTGTAAGGAGTGACCCAGACGTGATGATTCACGAAGCCCGCACGCTTGCGCCACCAGGCGTTCGGCGACGCGAAAGGGACCGAGTTATCGCCGGGCAGGAACCGGTAGCCAACCGGCTCGCCGACAGCATTGGTGACCGCGGGATTGATGATTTTCCACGTGCGCGCACTCTCGTAGTTCAATTTCGCCAGAGCCAGCTTTTCCGTTGCCAGTTCGGTAGGCTCGCAGTGGAAGGCATTTTCGAAAGGGTTGTTTTCGTCCACCGGGTCGGCAACGATGTCGAGCTGCTGGACGGTATTCGCCATGCCATCTATGTCGAAGTCGAGCCGCATGTTGAAAAAGTGCTGGTGGTTCGGCGCATACAACTGAGGAGCGATCATCGAGCCGTGCGGGAGCCTTTCGCCCTCATGTGCGGCCCCGAGTGAAAGAACGCCGGTTAGTTTGATTTCGAATTGGATGTTGCCATCCTGGTAGAAATACCAGAAGAAGCCGTATTCGTAATTCTCTACAGTCGCAATCGAAGAGACGACCAGCCGCCTTGATCGGCGCACCTCGGGCCGGTCCGGCAAGCGCCGGTCGGTGTGCTTCCAGAGAATGCCGTAGTCCTCTTCATGAATGCAAATTGCGTTGGGAATGGTCAAAGCTCCCCCACGGCTATCGCAGAGATGACCATCGAGATATTCAATGTGCCCCACGCAGTCGCAACCCAACGTGAGACTGTTGGTGCAGTAGCCGATGCCGTACTCGCCCACATCGAAAGCGTTCTTGCGAACCTGGGTGGGCCGAGGATCGCCGTATGGAACCACCATTTCCGTCAAAGAACCCCGATACAGAATGGATCGGGAACGGCCGCGATCATGATAACGAACGTGGTGTACTGTCAACCCTTCCCTGGCGTTGAAGCCAACCACGAACTCCCAGTTATCCCACCGGAGTTGCCTGCCTTCGAGCGTAAAGCCGGGACCTTCCGGTTGCGTGATGACAAGGGGCTTGGGTGTTGCCCGTTGAGGCGAGACCCGGTCGGCAGCGTAGTTGGCGGATTGGGGTGGTAAAGGCCAGCGCCCATAGTCCTCGACTCGAAGCACTTTCATAGTGTTCAGATCCACTACCGGGCGTAAACCCTCGATGGGCCGGGCATAGCCGTTGTCGGTCGGATCGCTGCGTAGAAAACAGAGCGGGCGGGCAAGCCGATGCGTGCGATCTTCTTCCGTTCCATAATTGCCCGCGCTCCAGATGTCGACCATCACCAACGATGAATCAGTGACCCCGTAATGCTCCTTAAGTTTGGCCAGGAACTCCGGACTCTCCAGGACTGCGCGTTCGCACTCGACCTGCTCGTCGAAGGAAAGCGTCGGTTGCGCACCGGCGGGAGCCTGTTCCACAGCCGTCACCTTTGAGGTGGAGAGATTCAGCGTCACGGCGCTGGCTCGATTCGATCCGTTGTCCATCAACACCGCCACCACGTGGCGCTCCGGCGATGGCCCTTGGGGCCAGGCGTGAACCAGGGCCTTGTCCGGCTCGCGCAGCATGATGCTCACGATGCGCGAGGTAGGCGTGAATACCGGATGCGCTTTGAGCAGTTGCACCGAGGCGGCAACTTCGGCCGCGGAGAGCGGTTCGAGAGGATGAACCTTGGGCGCCACACCGTTCTCGTGGAAGTGGGATGAACTGAGAGATTCGGGTGATTGAACGGGCATCTTCTTCTCCTGACTCATTCTTCTTCGGTAAGGTTTTCAGCCAGCGGGCCCGTTCGAGCAATTGGCCGGTGGCTTGGATCTTCCATACACCGGTGATTCATGATATCGCGCGCCTCAACGCTTGATCTTGCAACGCCGGGATTTCCAGGGAATCTCTCGGACGACCGCTGATTGCCCGGAGGCATATCGCCGGCAACGTTCGAGGCGGGTGGCCCATTCAAGCCTTCCTTTGGCCTCGAATCCTTCGCCATATCGCTCGACGAGGTCACGACGTTGGGCGTATATTTTGCTGACCACGAGGACCGCCACTCGGGCGTCGATGAAAGATGAGGTCAATGGAATGCAATACATGATTACCTGGAATGAACGCCCGCAGGGCTCGCCCATGGAGTACGAAAACGCACAGAAGCGAATCCTGGAGGTCTTTAGTCCATGGAAGGCGCCGGCCAATTTCAAGATCCACTCGTTCGTCATCCGCGTTGGTGATTGGGGCGGATATATGTTGATGGAGTGTGATGACCCGCTCGAAGTACATAAGTTCTGTTCGATGTTGCCTGCTTTCACCTTCGAGGCTCGACCCGTCATCCCCGTGGCCGACGCTATTCGCGTGGAACTCGAAGCGATGGCCTACCGCGACGGGCTGAAAAAGTAGGTTAAGCCAAAGCTAACGCCCGTTCGGAAAGGGGCGTGGCATGCCGGGCTTCCAGTTGGGTATGGCGTATCCGTCTCGATTGGGCATTTTCACTTGCGGTAAGGTCGTTTGGGCGAGGACTTCGTCCTCCTGAATCACGCCGTTCTTGTAGAGCAGGAACGCGGTGAGCGAGTAGACCTCGTCCGGCTTGAGCGTGCCTTCCTGCTTGAAGGGCATGCCGCGATTGATGTAGTCCCAGATGACGGTTGCGTACGGCGCATGCAACGCCATCACACTTCCCGGACCGATGCATGGCTCAAGGCATGGCACCGAACTCTTTACGGGCGTTGCAGGCTTGATCAGCATCGGTGCGAGGCCGCCGGAGCCGTTCGCTCCGTGGCACATCGCGCATTTCTGAGCGAAGATCGCCGCACCCTCCTTCGCAGTTCCCTGCCCTGGCGGAAGGTTTTTTCCGTCCGGGCTGATGGTGATGTCCTCGGCATCGAATCTCCTCAGGGGTCGGCGTTTTTCCCACGCCATAAGTTGGCGACTGGGCCCACGCTGCGCCGCACGCGCATAGGATCAGCGCCGGTAGCAGTGCCTCTAAATCGCATTGTGCACACTCCCGTCGCCCGCTACCCGCCACGGCTGGATCGTGTTGTCCGAGCCCTGGACGCCGTGAGTCTTGTAATGGTCCGGGGGCACCTTGAAGAACGCGGCCAGTTTCGCCCGCGATGGTTGTACCTGCCCAAGTTCATCGGTGCAGCGCGACTGTAATACACATTCCTTGCCGTCCCATTTCCAGTCCATGCCAAATCGCGTATGCGCTTTGGTATGCACCGGCCCGCGGATCTCCGCGTCTTTCCACGTTTGCCCGCCATCCGCGGAAACTTCTACGCGCCGCACTGCGCCTCCGCCCGACCAGGCTAACCCTGTCAGTTGGTAGGTTCCGGGACCGGATAACTTCTGCCCGCCCGACGGAAACGTGATCACCGATTTAGGACCCCACTGGAAGGTCAACGCGGCTACTTCTTCATCCTTCGATATGTGTCCGTAGTCGTTGTACGTCATGTAGTAGCGGTCCACGACCTTGATCCGCCGCAGCCATTTGGTGTTGTAGATCCCTTCGAATCCCGGAGTCACCAGGCGCAAGGGAAAACCTTGCTGTGGGCGGATCGGCTCGCCGTTTTGTCCATACGCGACGATGCAATCGTCCATCGCCTTGGCCAACCGGATACTGCCGGCGCCCTTTACCTCTTCCGCGCCTTCCGAAACCACCCACGAGGCGCCCTTTTGTAGGCCGCACTCTTTCAGCAGAACGGAGAGCAGCACACCTGTCCATTCGCTGCTGCTCGTCAGCCCGTGCGTCTCCTGCACGGTTTTGTCTTCCGCCTTGGAGTGGTTGCCCAGGCACTCGATGAAGTGAACCCGCGATACCGACGGGAAGCGCTTCAGGTCATCCATGCTGAACTCCAGCGGCCGGTCGACCAGGCCGTGAATCATCAGGCGATGCTGCTGCGGATCGATATCCGGCACGATCGCCCCGCGATGGGTCCCGATGAAGTGAAGGGACGATGGTGTGATGGTGCCCACGAAATCCTGCAGCGGCGCCAGCACATGAAACGTCATCCCAAATTCGTCCGGCGACGGCCTGCCGTCTACCGCCTTGCGCAGCGAGGTCACGTAGTGCGACCGGTCGCCATACGCGACCTGGTCCTTCAGTGATTTTGTTTCGGCAGCCTGTGCAGTGCCGGTTGCGGTGCGCACGGCGCTTAAGGCCGCTGCCGCCGCGCCAGTGGTCAAGAATTTCCTTCGGCTGGCTTTGGTCAAATCGGCCGGTTTCTTCGATGCCGGGTTTCTTTTCGAATCCATGGGTCTCCCATTCCAGCGCTGTTTCACTTGCGCCGAGCGCTTGTCGCAAAATGTACGCCTGCGTGGCGGATCAGGGCAAGGTTCATTAGGGTCGCCACCTAAACATGGAACGTACTTTCGGACTTATGCGGGCTCCAGCTTGGTTCTTGCCCACTCAAGCCAAAAGATGGCTTGAATGGGGCACCCCGCATATTGCAGACCGAGTAAAGAACAGCTTTGCAGGGGATGCCTCCTGTGCGAAACTTCTCGCCATCAGAGCTTTATCTGACTGGAGCGCATTGTGGAGCCTCGTCGTTTTTTTCTATCCCGCCTGGCCGGTTTGCCCTTCCTCGCTATCGCCGCGAGGGACAGGGTGCAGGCGCAGGTACAAGGTCAAACGCGCAAGCCGCTCAAGATCATGATGAAGAGCGCCTGGGGGTCGGACGACCCGACCAAGGCGGCCTTTCCGTTTTCGCACGGACTCGCCCTCGCCGAGGCGGGCCACGAGGTGCAGATCTTTCTTCTTGGAGAAGCGGTGGTGCTGATGCGCAAAGTTGTGGCCGAGGCGGTCACGCCCGTGGGTTGGCCGAAGGTGGGCGAGACACTGGACAAGATTGCGGCCAGGCACATTCCGATTTACGCCTGTGGCGCTTGCTCCCGGGCTCGTGGCGTCACCGAGGCCGATCTCAGCAACTACGGAGCGAAGTATGGGAGCCCCACAATCTTTGTTTCTCTGGTGGAGTGGGCCGACAAAGTGATCACAGAATAGTCCACCGACGATCGTCTCATTCGGCGTGGAGTGTGGTGTTGGGATTGACCCGCATGGCGCGCAGCGCGGGGATATAGCTGGCGGCGAGCGCGACCGTGGTCAGTACAAGAGTGACGCCGGCGAAGATGGGCAGATCGTTCGGCGAGACGCCGTAGAGCAGTCCGGCCATGAGGTGAGAGACGATGAGCGCAGCGGCCACACCCAGCCCTGCACCGGCGGCGGCCAGACCGAGCCCGCGCCGCAGGACCATCTTGAGGATGTTTCCTCTTTGCGCCCCGAGCGCGAGACGAATGGCGATCTCACGTCTTTGTTCATTCACCACATAAGAAATAGTCCCGTAGATGCCAAGCCCCGCAAGCAGCAAGGCCGTGGCGGCAAACAGCGCCACCATCTCCATCGAAAAACGCCTCACGGAAAGCGAGGTGGAGAGCACGTCGTCCAGCGTCTGCGCATGGAAGACAGGAAGTTGCGGATCGATGGATTGGACCTGCGCGCGCACTTGTGAAGAGATCGCGATGGGATCGAGTTGTCCGCGAAGAAAGATGACCAGGTCTTTGGTGGGGCGCTGGTAGACGCTGCGGTAGATCTGCGGAATGGCCAGGTCGGCTAACGATTCTGTGCGGGCATCCGCAATCACGCCGATGATCGTGGTCCAGGCTGGCGTGGCGGAGCTCAGTTTCTCGCGTGAATCCAGGTGCAGACGGACGCGTTTACCAAGCGGGTCCTGATTTGGCCAGTAGGTGCGAGCCGCAGCCTGATTGATGATGGCGACCTGGGGCGTCTCCTCAAGGTCCTGATTATTGAAAAGGCGTCCGCGCAACAACGCCATGCCTAACAGGTGAAAGTACTCAGGCGAAACGATCGGCCCATCGATCGTCGGAGCCTCGTTGTCCATGGTCTCGATGCCTTCGCGGATCAACGGCAGCGGGCTGGGATGGCTGTGGCCCAAGGGAAGAGAGGCCACGTCGCCGACGCTCGCTTCCTGGACGCCCGGCAGGGTTCGGCTGCGGCGAAGAATTTCGCGCAGCAGGACTGCTTCCTGGGTTGCGGTTCGGTAGACGTCCGCACTGGGATCGTTGGGCCCCGGCAGCCAGGTTTGAACGGCCATGACGCGGTCAGGATTGAAGCCGGGCTGCACCTTGAACAAGTCCCAGAAACTACGCAACAGAAGGCCCGCGGCGACCATGAGTACCAGGGAGAGCGCCAGTTCACTGATGACCAGAACCTGGCGGGCGCGGGAACGTTCCGGTGAACCTTTCGTGCCGCGGCCTTCTTGCCGGAGCGTGCCCATCAAATCAGCACGGCTCATGAGCCAGGCGGGGGCAAGTCCGAAGACGGTTCCGGCGGCGATGGAGACGGCGAGAGCGAACAACAGAACACCCCAGTTGATCGCTATGTCGCTCATGTGCGGGAGGCTCTCCGGAATCAACCCGAGCAGGAATTTCCTGGCGAAGAAAAGAATGACAAAACCGGCTGCCCCGCCCAGCAGGAAGAGCAGCACAGTCTCGGTGAGGAACTGGCGGATGAGGCGCGTTCTTTGGGCTCCCAGTGCCTGGCGAACTGCGACCTCACGGCCTCTCACACTGGCCCGGGCAAGCAGAAGATTGGCGACGTTGACGCAACTGATCAGCAGCACCAACGCTACTGCGCCGAACAGCAGGATGAGAGACTGGCGAACGCTGCCGACCACGCTTTCGCTGAGCGGACTCAAACGGACGGTCCAAGCGGCCTGTGGCGGATACTCCGCGGGATATTGCTTTTTCAGCGATTCCACCAGCGCATCGAGGTGCCCTTGCGCGGCCGCAATCGAAAGACCGGGCTTCAAGCGGCCGACCACGCGACCCTGAATACGGGTACCGCGCAGTGGGGGCGGAAACGGCAGACCAGCCATACCGGCTGCCAACCACGTTTCGGTTTTCCGCTCCTCTTCGGTTGCGCCGAGGTCGCGAAAACCGCGCGGCATCACGCCCACAACGTGATAGACGTCGTTATCGAGTAGGAGAGCTTTACCGACGATGTGCGGGTCAGCTCCGAATTCCCTTCTCCACAGTTCGTCGCTGATCACCGCCTCCAGGTTGAAGCCAGGGGTCGCATCGTGGGGATCGAAGGTGCGGCCCAACTGCGCGTCCACAGCGAAGACCGTGAAGTAATTCGGGGTCACGTGCTTGTAGCTGAGGCGCTCGGGCTGCTCACTGCCGGTGAGGTTCACGTCTGCGCCGGTGCCAGAAACCGACACGGATTGGAATATCCCGGAACTCTGCAGGTCTTTCCACTCTGGGACGGAGATACCGACGTTGTGCGCGCCTACGCCGGAAAGATCGTCCTGCAGGCGCACCAGCTCTCCAGGATTTGGGTACGGCAAAGGGTGCAGCAGCGTGGCGTCGATCACGCTATAGATCGCGGTGGTGGCTCCGACGCCGAGCGCCATGGTGGCGATGGCGATGAAAGAGAATCCAGGAGAGCGCAGAAGCATGCGGACCGCATACCGCAGGTCGAAGAGCAGATTTTCGATAAAGGGCAGGCTTTGCTCGGCGTGATGGTGTTCGCGGATCGCTTCCGCCGAGCCCAGCTTGAGCGCGGCCTGGCGTCGCGCCTCGGCAGGCGGCATGCCGGCGCGCAGGTTCTCCTCTGTTTGAAACGCAAGATGATCGGCGATCTCTTCCTGCAGGCGTTGGCCGGCATTCTGCCTGGTCACGAGATTTGACAGGCGTATCCAAAGGCGTCGTAAACCTTTCATGCCAGGTCCTCCGTCTTGACTTTGAAGAAGCGGGCGATGATCGCCGCGGTTTGCTCCCAGTCGCGGGTCTCTGCCTGCAGTGCCTTGCGGCCGGCTGCGGTGAGGCGGTAGAAGCGGGCTCGGCGGTTGTTGTCCGAGGCTCCCCATTGCGAAGCGACCGAGCCTTCATGCTCCAGCTTCAGCAATAAGGGATACAGCGTGCCTTGGTTCACGTCCAGAAGGTCTCCACTGATCTGCTCGATCCGCCGGGCGATGCCGTAGCCGTGCTGCGGGCCCAGCAGGTCTAGCGTTTTCAGGACCATCAGGGCTAGCGTTCCTTGCAAGACGTCGGGCTTTTCCTTCATCGAGAGTTTCCCCTTTAGGTTTCCAACAGGAATCATGACATGTCTCCTTTTGGAAAGCAACAGGACACTTCTTCCAAACATGCGGGTGAATTAACAAGGAGCGGGTTCGGGGGCCAAAGCCGCCCTTTCTTCACCCTTGAAAGTCTTGCCCACTCAAGCCAAAAGAAGGCTTGAATGGGGCACCCGTCGATGTCTGGGGGTGATTTAAAAGTTTGAGGGGGGGGGATCAGTCTATATGGTTACGTGATATAGTCTTTAGCTAAATGCCCTCTATATTGATCCAACTGGACGAACCCCTCCTGCGATCGCTGAATAAGGTCGCGCCGGCCGCCAAACGGCAACGCGCTGAATTCATCCGCCAGGCCGTGAGGGACGCAATCCGGAAGCGCGAGTACGAGGCTATCCGAGAAGCCTATTTGCGGCAGCCCGATTCTGCCGACGACGCCGATGACTGGTCCAACGCGGACGAGTGGAAGCCGTGAAGCAGTATGAAATCTGGTGGGCGGATCTACCGAAACCGGCTGGCCGCCGCCCCGTGCTCTTGCTGACTCGTAACGACGCTTATCAAGTTCTCAGCAAGTTTGTTGCCGCTGAAATCACGGCCACCATTCGCCATATTCCGATCGAAGTTCCTCTTGGCGCGGTAGAGGGAATGCCCAAACCCTGTGTCGTCAACTGCGACAATTTGCGAACGATTTCGAAGGTTCACCTGGTGAAGAGGATTTCGAAACTCTCGCAGAAGAGAATCCACGAAGTGAAGCGCGCGGTTGGCTACGCTTTGGCATGGGAAGAACTGATCGCTGCCGAAGAGTAGCGGGCGGCAGAGCACAGCCTGTCTGCCCTTGCCACACCCACTTCTTGCTATATTCACTTGCATGAAACTTCTGTTGTTAACTTTGTGCCTGGCGGCCACCGTGCACATCAAGGCACAGTCCGTCGTGGTCAGCTCCTATGCTCCGCCCACACAATCGACCGTTCTCGCGACTACCTTCGTCGATTGGGATTCGCTGGTTCCAACATCTACGCCGGTCGGGCAGATCCGCCATGTCTTCGACAACCCGACCGTCGCCATGGACAAGCTTGAGGTGCACATCACCACCCTCAATCCGGGGATGGAATCGCACCCTGTCCACCGGCATCCGTGGGAAGAGATCCTGCTCGTCAAGGATGGCGACTTCGAAGTCTCCGTCAACGGGCACAAGCAGCACGCCGGCCCTGGGGCTATGGTTTTTCTGGCGTCCAACGATCCACACAACGCCCGCAATGTTGGTACTAAACCGGCGACCTATTACGTCATCAACTTTGTTACCGACCTCTCGCATGCCGCATCGGCCAAGTCAGCCGCGGAACAGGCTGTCCCCGGCAAGCTGGCTTCTTCCGTGATCGACTGCAATCTTTTGCCTTCCACACCTACGCCCTCCGGTTCCCGCGTCGTGTGCGTCAATTCGCCTACCCTGACGTTTCTCGCTTTGGAGAGTCACATCACCACGCTCAACGTAGGCCAACAGACAGCTGCCAATATCATTGATGCGAACGACGAGATCGCCGTCATCAAGTCCGGCCAGGTGGAGGTTACGGTCAACGGTATTGCGTCGCGCATGAACGCAGGCTCGCTGCTTTACTGGGCTCCCAACGATAAGCGGACCCTGCGCAATGTAGGATCCACACCCACCTCCTATCAGGTAATTCGCGTTACTTCGGCCAAGTCACCCAAGCCCGCCGCCAACTGAACGGTTATTCAGGGGCAAGATGATCAAGCCCATGACGCCGGTGGCCGAATAAGTCCTTTGTTTCTACGAAGGTGCTCAAGATGCTCAAGGTGCTCAAATAATTAATTGAGCATCTTGCCTCCTCGACCGAAGGGTTTGTATCAGCCAACAACGGTGATGGCAGGTGAGGTAAGAGCGCATCTGTGGTCAGGGCTTGCTGTGGGATCATCGCTCGCTCCAGAGAGGCTCCGCGGTGCTCTCGGCGCAGAAATTAGCCGAGCAAATATTGTCTTACCGCGAGAGTAGTACGCTTCCACGCCGCCGTCCATAGGGCTGGAGAATAAAGATGAGGAAATAGGGGTATTAAACTGGCAGTTACTCCCTGCTCTATTAAAGATAACTAAGTAGTTAATCAGGGGTTTTGAGCAGCGAATATCGTCAATGGTGCGCCCAGCAGGGTCGAGTCTTATCCGTTATCCGCTCCCTATGGCCACCGCTACGAGACCTGGAGCTACCCGGTGATGCAGCTGACGTTTGTTGACTTCTGCAACTGCGGCAATTACCAACTTCTTGCCCAATCCCAGGCTGCCAACAGACCATCTTCTTCGGCCCCAGAACGCTGAGACGTTCATGGGACATGGGATTTGTGGTCGTGTCATGGCGGGTGAAGTGGAACCGACAAAAGTGGAGATGACGGGACCGCCAAAGTATCTGGCCGGTTCCGTGCGGTAGCCGAATGGCTACTGTGTCGTCGCGCCGGTGATAAGCGGTCGGAGCGTATCTTCTTGCAAATGCACGAGCGCCACAAGAGCGCCGACGAGCGGACCGTTTGGCCCGCAGCGTGCAATAGCTGAGTGCGTCAGAGCAAACTCAAAGCCAAAAGCGCTGAGAGTTTGAGAAGGCAAATTCAGTTGGGTTCCACTGCAAGGGGCCCCCGGGAGGACGTCATGAAAATCAACTCGATCGCACATTCGTCATTCATAGCCCTGTCGCTGCTGCTCTCCGTTGGCGGCGCCCACGCTCAGTCTGCAGCACGAGCCGACGTGCCCTTCGCTTTCAAGTTAGGAGCGAAGCAGATGCCGGCCGGAACCTATACCGTCCGGACCCGGAGCGGCAGCGACATCGTCGTCGTGCACAACGTGCAGACCGGAACCTCGGCATTAGCGTTAGCGCGGCGGGAATCTCCGGGCAAAAAGACCGACAAGCTGATCTTCCGGCGGTACGGCAGCCAGTATTACCTAACCGCGGTGCTTGGGGGCGAGGGCAGCCCGGGGATGGTCATCCCCACCACCAGGCAGCAGACGAAGCTTCGGGAAGTTGCAGAGGCTCCCGCAGCCAGCAACACGGTGGAGATTGCCAGCAGGTAATGAGCTTTTGCCGAACAAACACGAAGCAGCTTCGGGCTGCTTCGTGTTTGTGGCGTACGAATTCCCAAGGAATACGAAAGCACCCCGTCGCCGCTCCGAACCAATCATGCCCCCACGAAATTTCCGTCCGATGATTTGACCGGGAGGAGGCCTGAAGCGGCTTTGAACTCTTTCAGGGTCTGTGTCCTGGACCGAGCCTTCGCGGAGAGACTTACCTATAATGTTTTTGGTGGGATTTTCGGAGCGATCAAATTGCGTCCTCGGATTGATCTGTAAACAGGAGAAGGTGCAAACTGTTATTGCGTTGAGGACGCCATATACTGCTTGGGGATATGCGGGAGCCCAAACCCTCCACTGTCGATTCCTCTTTACCAACACGTTGGCCCGTGGCGTTTCTTCTCGAGGCCCTGATCGTCGCGTTCCTTTTCTGGGCCGACATCCATCGCTGGCGTCACGTCGTCATCTTCAGCAAGACACCTTACCTCCTGATACTCGGCTGGATTTCCCTCCGTCTTCGCAATATGACCTGGCGTCAGGTTGGTATGGCAGCTCCCAGCAACTGGCCTCGAACCCTCTTCGTCGCCCTCGTCGCCGGTTGCACTATGGAGGCGCTCGAACTCTTTGTCACCCAGCCCATCCTCGTCCATCTGTTCCACCAACCACCCGATCTCAGCGCACTCGACGAGCTTTACCATCACCCTGGTGCGCTTGCCTTTGCGCTCGCGCTCACCTGGAGCCTTGCCGCTTTCGGCGAAGAGCTGGTCTGGCGAGGTTACGTTCTTAATCGAATCGCAGAGGTGCTCGGCGCCATCCGGGGCCGTTTTGTCATCGCGCTCCTCCTCTCCTCCGCAGTTTTTGGACTGGCACACTACGACCAAGGCATCACCGGCGTGACCGAGAACATCATCGATGGTGCCCTTCTCGCATGCCTGTATCTTGCCTCGGGCCGCAACCTTTGGGTGCCAATCCTCGCCCACGGCATCACCGATACCGTTGATTGCATTCTTCTCTACTCCGGTCACTATCCAATCCGGTAACCAGTCCTGTCTGATCCAACCCGCTTGTATGGGGCAAATGAGAGAGGGACGAGCCCTGGCCACGAAAACCGAGAACTAGCCTGCATTTCTCACCGCCTGTTGGGTAACGAACGACGGGTGCCCCATATCTGCCCGGTTTTGGCAGATGTGGGATTCCACGAACATCGGCCCGCCGAGTGTGCAAGGTGTAGATGACCTTCGTCAAGATCTGTTGCCCGTATAGAGTGAGCAGTGGACGACCGTGGAATCCCACATCTGCCAAAATCGGGCAGATATGGGGCACCCGTCATTCGTTGGAAATAGAGATCCGCTACCGGCGACCTCGCTTACCCAGGAGGGCCAGTGAGAAATGCAGGCTAGTCACTCCTTAATTTGCATCTCCGTGAGGGAAAGAACGGAGTTCTTGCGCATGAGTTTAATGAAGCTTCCGGGTGTAGCTCGGACTCGCTCTCAGAAACAAGGAGAACCTCATGAAACTCGACATGCTGAAGTCATGCGTACCCGCCGGAGCGATGTTCCTGCTCCTGTCTTTTGTGCCCAATAACCTCCTGCATTGGACTCCTGTTGCTGCGGCCGAGGCGGCTTCCCCCCACTGCGTTCCAGTGAGCGGGGCGCTGATGACGAATATCGGTGCGATTGCGGGTGTGACCAACCTGGGCCCAGCTTCCGGTGATTTGGCGGGCTCGCTTGCGGCGACGATCCTTGGACAAAACAGCAACGGCAGTTACAACGTCCAGCATTACTGGGTCACCGCCGCGGGTGAAACGATCACGTTGAAAAAGGCCGTGCTGACCCCAACCTACCCAACCAACGATCAAGCCATCGTGGCTGTGCCATGGGGGAATTACCGGTCTTACATTTCGGGGGGAACGGGTAAATTTGAAGGCGCAACCGGGTATCTGGATTATTTTGGCATGGCGGATTTTCATCAGTTGCATCCGCTGCGGCGGCGCGGATTTGAGGAACTCGTCCACGACCTCGGGAGCTGAGGCAAGAAGGGCGTCCACTTCGATTCGAAGAGAGGGGTCTGTCTGGCATGCACGTCCGAGAAATGCCACACGTTCTTCACCCCGAACGTGCAAGGCGCCATCAAGGACTTCTTTGACCTGCTGCCATCGTTCGGGAGTCATGCCAATCCCGTTCCCGCGATCTCGTGGCGGAGCCAAAGTCGTGCTGTGGTCCATTCGCGCGAGACCGTAGCCTCAGAAATGCCGAGAGCGACCGAAGTCTCTTCCAGTGAAAGACCGGCAAAAAATCTGAGTTCGACGATGCGACACTGGCGTTCATCGAGTTTTGCGAGACGTTCGAGAGCGTCATCCAGGAGAATCAGATCGACACTTCTCTGATGCGGCAGGCCGATCCCCTCATCCAACGGCATCATTCCTGCTCCCGCACCACGTTTGGCGGCCCTGAGTTTCCGGGTTCGGTCCACGAGGATCTGTCGCATTAAACGCGCAGCGACTCCAAAGAAGTGGGTCCGATTCTGCCAGTCCGGCGGGTTCTTTCCCACCATGCGCAGGTACGCTTCATGAACCAGCGCTGCGCTTTGAATGCTATGACCCGGCGCTTCATGGCGAAGATAGCTGCGCGCGAGTCGCCGCAGTTCATCGTAGACGAGCGGGACCAGCTGCTCGAAGGCAGCGTGATCGCCGTCTCGCCACCGGACCAGCAATTCACTTACCTGCGGAAGAGATTCTGCACCGTCATTTCTCATAGTCAACAACTAAGGACATGGGAAGCACGATGTGGCAGAAGAATAGTGTGACAAACACAGCAAGTCAAAGGAATTTAGCCGGCATGCTGATCCAGAGTTCGGTGATATCTGCTCGCGCCGGAAGCATCGGTCGCTAAAGCAGCGTGCCGACGGTCAGGAGAACACGATCCAAAGGGGAAATCCGTGGGTGTTTAGGCGCTTGCCTGACCCTGGTACAAAGAAAACAAATGCCATGTGAGGGAAACCGGTCTTCGTTTGCGCATGATATAGATGAGCCCGTCTGCACAGCTCCGCGAGCACCGCCCGTTTTGACAGAGGTGCCGGCCGAACGAGGAAGATTATGGACAGCCAGCTTCGAACCGGACATGCGCGGAATTATTTCGAAGCGATCGCTGGCACGCGAATGCTATTTCGAGGGCAGTAGTCACGAACCAAATCGGCGCAGAGCTAACTCTGCATCGCGGGTGTAGAGTTCTTGAGTTGCAATACGGAGGAATGCGATGTCGACTGATTACCAGGATCTCAAAGGCAAGCTGGCGTTGATTACGGGTTCTTCTCGCGGTATCGGCCGCGGAATAGCGTTGCGGCTCGCTGAACGAGGGGCGGCTGTGGCGGTTAACTACTTGCAGGATTCTCACGCCGCAGCTGACACCGTGGCGCGGATCAAGGCTCGAGGAGGTCAGGCGTTCCCAGTGCAAGCCGATGTAACCCGTGTTGAGGAACTAGCTGCCATGATGAGCGAAGTTCAGGCCCAGTTCGGAGCACTCGACATCTTCGTAAGCAATGCTTTAGGGGATCTGCTGAGTTTTATGAGTTCTCCTCTGCAAGTCACCTCGGAACAGTGGGATAAAGCTTACTCATGCCAGTCTCGCGCATTTCTCCTTGCAGTTCAGCATGCCGTACCGCTGCTACGAGACGGTGGCCGCATACTGGCCATCAGTTACTGGCCAGGCAGTCATCTGGGCGGATTCTTGCCATATTTCGCCATGGGAGCCAACAAGGCAGCGCTCGAATCGATGTGTCGTTACTTCGCGGTGGCTCTCGCCCCGCGTGGCATCACGGTAAATGCTGTTTGTGCCGGACTCACCGACGATAGCATCGTCAATAAACTGCCGCCAGAAGCCCAGCAGGCAATTCTCAGTTGGCTTCGCGAAGGGTGGACGCCCATGGGACGCCCGGGTACTCCTGCTGACATTGGAGGTGCCGTCGCCGCCCTGTGCAGCGCGGATGCCGGCTGGATTACAGGTCAGACCATCGTGGCAGATGGAGGGGCTACGCTGATGAGTCCGGAAATTCCCCTTGGCTTCCAACGCCCGTAGTCTTATTTCAGCGGAGAGGGGTAAATTTACTCAGAGTCCCTTTTGGGAACTGCGTCTACTCGTGCAAAGATCCGCCGGACCCAGCAGCAAGCTCTCAATCGCAAGCCCATGCGCACAGGAGAACCTTGCCGCTTGGGGCCTGAAGCGGACTTTGAGCGCTTCCATGTCTGTGACCTGAATCGCGCCTCCGCAGATGGACTTACCTATAATCCGGTTTCAAGCACCTGGCTGTTCACTGCGGAGTGCGCATGTGCGCTTTGTGAAGGATGACCTGTTGGTTAGAAGTTGGACGAACGCCAGACAGCCCGAGTAAACGAACAAGCTCACGACGTGTTCTGGTGGTGGTTTTCGTGGCCAGCGTCTTCGTAGTTTTGGCTGCGGTTGGAATCGAGTACGCCTCCAGGCGGCGCGTGCCATAGCGTCAACGCACACGGCCCGTAGGGACGGCTGATCTTCAGATTTGTCCAAATTAGATTTGAAAGAGTCTTTGCTCCAGCAAACGCCCTTTCCCTGCAACGACCCGCTCCTTTTTTTCATCCCGAGCGCAGCCGAGGGATCTGCGGTTCCGCGGTCCTCCACTGGAAACGCGGAATATTACGCTCGTTCGGGTTGGATTAATTTGGCCTGCCATTCGCGAGCCATTGCGGCTTCCAGGCCACCGCAGGTCACGGATCTCCGCGGATTTGGGTTAAGAATAAATCTGAATCCGTATGATTACGACCGTACTCTTATCAGTGAGAGCATGACCACACACTAAATCCGAAAGGAAACAGAATGTCGCCTTCCATGATCTTCAACCTGCATCTGGTGTTGGGCTATGTAGCGTGGCTGCTTTGTACAAGCGCTTATATCTTTCCCAGGCTTAAGGCGATGAACCCTATCGATGCACAACGCGCGATTGCGACCCTGCACAGCTTTCGCTTTTTTGGCCTTGTATTCATCCTTCCGGGCGTTGTTGGGCACAATCTGCCGGTAGGTTTCGCGCCGTTCGCTGCCTACGGAGACCTGGCTACGGGACTGCTGGCTATCCTGGCTCTTTTCTTGATAAGGACCCGCTCGCTCTTCTGGCCGCTGGTCGTCGCTTTCAACCTCACGGGAGCGATCGACATCATTGTTGACTATTACCATGGGGTTAAACTCGCCCTCCCACCTGTTTCCGGTGAGTTGGGCGCAGCCTACGCCATCGTGATCATCTATGTGCCGTTGTTGATGATTACGCACGTGGTCGCGTTCTACTTGATGTTGCGCCGTCAACCCAAAGCAATCGGGGCGGCCGCCCACGTTGGAGTTACTTCCTGAAGGGGCGCGAAGATGAACGGCATCCCAATCGATCTGTTCGCTCGTATTCGCTGCTCCATCGAAGATCACAAACTGCAAGAACTGCGCTCCGGGTTTTAACACAGGTTGGATTACAAACATAATCCCAGGCTGAGGTTATGCGTTCGAACTTCTTGATGATCATCACGGCAATGGCCAGTGCAATCGCCCTCGTTCAAACCATGCCGAGTTTGCGGTGCGGCAAGCGACTCTGGGTACAGTCCGAAACGGGCACCTACTGCTTGACATGATATAGAGTACGGGCGTACGCTTTCAATCATGCGATACTCCCCGGAACACAAAGCGCACAACCACGAGAACATTCTCTCCGTGGCCGCTCGCTCCTTCCGCGAGCACGGCGCCGACAGCAGCGGCATCGGGACGGTGATGAAGAAGGTAGGTTTGACAAAAGGGGGCTTCTACCGGCACTTCAAAAGCAAAGACGACTTGTTCGTTGAAGCGGTGGCGCGGGCGCTCGACGAGACGGGACGGGGCATGGTTGAGGTGGCAAAGGCCGCGCCCGAAGGCCAGGCTCTGCGAGCGATCATCGAGCGGTATCTCAGTACCGGTCATGCGAATTCCCCGGGAACCGGCTGCGTTCGCGCCGCCCTCGGGCCGGAGCTCTCGCGAAAACCAATCGCTGTGCGGAGAAGGATTGAGGCCTTGTTGGAAGGCTATCGCGAACGGATACTGCCCTTTATGCCCGGTGAGACGCAAGAAGAGAAACGGGCGAAGATCAGGCTGTTGTTTCCCAGCATGGCAGGAGTGTTGATGATGGTCCGCGTCATTTCGACCGCTGAAAAGCGCGAGCAGTACCTGATGGAGGCCAGGAACTTTTTTATAAAGTCCTTCGCTGGAGAGTAATTTTTTTGTCCTTATAGCGTACGACTCGTACGCTATAAGAAACCCGCAACCAACCGAATCGAGGTGAACCAATGAAATTGATGATCGCTTTGCTCCTGGCAACGCTGCCCGTCGTGTCCTTAGCGCAATCAAAGTCCGCGCAAACCTCAGGACTGCCCAGTGCGGCTGTACCTAAAACCACCGAGGTGCTCGTTATCGAGACCCCAAAGGAGGGAGTTACTTTTCCCCAGGTCATGGCCGTCATGCCGCAAGAGGCTCGAGCCACGGTCAACCTCTACCTCGACGGGAAGATCCGCGAGTGGTATTCGCGCGGTGATGGCAAGGGCGTCATCTTGCTGGTCGACGCGAAGTCCGTGGACGAGGCGCGAGCGATTGTGGAAGACCTGCCGCTCGCGAAAGGCCAGTTAGTGGACAGCCAGTACATTCCCGTTGGACCGTTGATGCCGCTGCGCGTTTTGATGGGTCCCGGAGCGCCACAGTGACTGTCCGTGTGACCGCAATGCCTCCGAACGGAAAGCCTTAGAAGGAGATGGAGTGAGTCTCTGTGGCGAGCTACACTCGGGCAAGATCGATAAACGCTCGCGCCGGGTCTGTGTGGATCAGCTTCACCTGCACCACGTCGCCCACATCAAGACCATGCTCGCCCTCGACCACGCGCCCTTCAAACGGCGGCTCGATCACTCGCGCATAGACGCCCTTATCGCTCGAGCCCGTAACCACGGCTTTGAAGTCTTCGCCCACGTGGCCGCTCATGGCCACCGCCGCGACGCGCTTCTGCATCCTGCGCTCAATCTTCCGCAGTGCGTCATCTGCCTCGTTGCAGTGCTCAGCGATCGCGGCCAGTTCCCCATCCGTATAAGGCGGAGGCGCGTTGTCCATCATCGCGTGCAGGATACGCTGTGTTACCAGGTCCGGGAACCTGCGGTTGGGCGCGGTCGAGTGAGTATAGTCGCGCGCCGCCAAACCAAAGTGCCCCGTCGGATCATCCTCGGCGCGCATCAGCATGTACTCACCGGGCCCCAATAGCTTGATAACCGCGACGGCCAGGTCTGGATAATGATCCGGATCACTCTGCCGCTGCGCCTGCAGGAATCGATTCAACTCCACGGAATCCGGCTGCTCCGGCAGTGTCTTGCCCTTCAGCTGGGCCAGCGCGACGATGCGGCTCCAACGCTCCGGGGTCTTCACCACACGCTGCAATCCACTGCGTCCGCCTTTGCGGAGCGCACGGGCCATCACGCCATTCGCCGCTACCATCAGATCTTCGATCAGGTCCATCGCGCGATTCTGTGTCACGGCATGCACGCTCGCAATGCGGCCATCCATCAACACCGGCTCAGCTTCCGCCTTGTGGAAGTCCAGGGCTCCTGCAGCGATCCGCGCGCGATGCAGTGCCTTGGTGGCTTGATCCTGCAAGGTAAGCTGCTCGGAAAGCCAATCTGCAGGCAGGTTGCTGTCGCCATTCATTTTGGTCAACGCAGCATCATCGCTGTCATGCTCGCGTGCGCTGTCAGAGCGTAGCTTTACAACGTTCTTGTGGTCGCCGCCCCCGTCAAGCCAAGGTCCTACGCGGGAGTACGCCAATTGCGCGCGGTTCCTGACCCACGACCGCGAAACCCCCTCGTCCAGCATTTCGCCATTCGCGGCCACCGTAAAACTCATCATGATCGCCAGGCGATCCTCGTTTTCATTCAAGGATGTCAGCCCCGCCGAAAGCTCTAATGGCAGCATGGGAAAATTCTTCACCGCCGTATATATCGTCTGTGTCTGATTGCGCGCATGGTCGTCGATCGGCGACCCTTTCTCGACCGCTGCGGCTACGTCACCGATCGCTATGTGCACGCGAATTCCCGACGGCACACGCTCAGCCACCTCAATCTGGTCGAGATCTTTCGACGTGTCGTTGTCAATCGATGACCAGCCCAGCTTACGGAGATCGGCTGCGTTTTTGGCATCACGCCAATGCGCGACCCCTTGCTCAATTTCTGACACCTGCTGCTGTACGTCCCGTCCAAATTCCGGTTTGAACCCGGCCTCGTGCAGCTCGTCGACGGCCGCTCGTGCCAGATCGAACCCGTGCTGTTCACGGTCAGCGTGGTTCTGCGGATTGCGCTTCCCTTGCTCCATGCGGTCCCAACGTTTCTCAGACATTACCGGGCAGACTAACATGTTCCGGGCATTCCGCTGTGAAAAGCAGGTCTGCAGCATGCGCCAACGATCGACAGACCATCGACACCCTCGGATCGGCTTCAGCCGCCAGGGCTACTTGACCCAGCGCAAGCATGCCCTCAGCGGCTAAAGCCCTTCACAGCTTGGGTGGGTAATGTGCGGGCTAAAGCCCGTACCCTTCAAAAAGGTTCTCACGACCGACGGGACTAGTTACTGAAATGCTGTGGGCTTATCCTAGGAGGCTCCCCTGGCCAGGTCTGTCTCAGTTCACTGCGGGGTCTCAGCAATTGCTCGAGTACTGGGCAGAGGTGCACACCGCTCCCATGATCTCCGTCGCGATGGTATCGGGGTTTGCGGTATCCGAATTGGTGAGTACGACTACGTCAAGGCCGGAATCAAGGAACACGTTGTTTTCCGCTGTAAAGCCATTGATCCCCCCGCTATGCCAAATGGTCGGGTGGTTATCGAACGTGCGTAGGAACAGGCCGAAGCCATACGATCCACCCCCTGGGATCGAAGGGCTTACAGGGGTTGTCATGGCCGTGAAAGATGCGGGGGATACAACCTTTCCATTGATCAGCGCGTTATCCCAGGCGATCAGATCCGAGACATTCGAGCTCAATGCTCCCGCCGCGAATGCAGTCGAGCGATCGCACACCAATGCAGGAACCACGCTGGTCTGATTCATGGTGTAGCCAATTGCGGACTGGGCTGGCGGCGGCACGGAGAAATAAGTGTTCGTCAAACCCAGCGGCTGGAAAATGTACTGCTCGAGATTCGCAGCATAAGATTGGCCAGAGAGCTTTTCGATGATTGCACCGAGCAGGAAATAGTTGCTATTGGAGTACGACCATTGTGTACCCGGCGGGAATAACAGGGGCGCCTGGCTCACCGAGGACAGGACTGTCGCTTCTGAAACACCATTGACGGCCCAGCCCGGGTATTGGGTAAACGTTGTGTAGTTTGCCAAACCTGAGGTGTGGGTCAATAACATGCGAAGGGTAATTGCGGATGGGAATTTATAGTCCGGCAGATACGCCGAAATCGAGTCATCCACGTGCAGTGCACCCTGTTCCTGCAGCTTCATAATCAACGCAGCCGTGAACTGCTTGGTAATGGAACCGATTTCGAAAATAGTGCTTGCCTCTGTGGCTGACTGGGTGGCGATGTCGGAATCTCCGTAGGCTTTGGCGTAGAGCATTGTTCCGTTCTTTGCCAGGGCCACGGTCATCCCGGGAATGCCTTGTTGCTTCATCGCCGCGCTTGCCAGAGGGTCTACGACGCTACTCAACGGCACAGTCTGGGGTTGAAATGGAGCGGTCGCGCTTCCGCCACCTCCACAACCTGTCAACACAAGAGCGAACCCAATGAAAGCAGAACACCTCGGGCAAACAAACCTCATGCTCTTCGCGACTCCGGCCACCCAGAGCCCAGCCTGGGACCTGAGGCAGGGATCTCGGAAACGCGCGAGATACTTCGTAGCATTGGGCATTCAGGTGTCCACGGCCAGCCGGCAGCACGGGTGCAAAGTGCGGTCTGGTGGTTTGACGAAGGCCGACACGTATCAGCTTCAAGAAGTCGATTCTTTTTGCCGATGCGACCGGTCATGGCGAAATCACGGACCAAGCCCATTCCGGATGATGCCAGCCGGCCGGCCAATCGCGATAGCATTTACAGCCGCCGCGCACTGGATTCTGCAGCATTTCCTTGTGCGTTGGAACAGATACAAAGCAAATCCCCGCCACTTTCTCGATCAACAACCTGCTTTTCCATACCCAGTTAATTTGGACAGCTCTGAAATTCAACTAAGTTCAACCGTCCCTAACGGGAGTTTTTTGTCGTCCGGTTCTCACGCACACTCTTTAGGCCAGGTGATTCTGCGGCTTGTTTACGTAGCGATGCCCGCAGGAACCGTGTCCCACAACTTTCCGGCGGGATGCCACTCTCAACTAGAATGTTGACTGGCGGAAGGAGCTACGTATGGCTGACATATTCACGATGGATCCCGCCCGCACCGCTGTCTTGAGCATGGATTGTCAATCCGGCATCGTTTCCATCTATACGCGGGAGGGCAAAGACGCTTTCCTGGTGCGAGTCGCCAGTGTTCTCAATCATGCTCGTGCTATGGGCATGACCATCATCCACATCCGGGTTGGTTTTCGGCCGGGACTCCCCGAGGTCAGTTCTCGAAATGCGCTCTTCGGCGCCATTAAATCGTCTGAACAACATCAGCGGTTGTTCCGGGAACCGCTGGGAGCAATCTCGGATAATATTGCACCGCGAGGCGATGAAATCGTGATCACCAAGCACCGGGTGAGTGCTTTCACCGGCACGGATCTTGCTATGATTCTTCGCGCTAATGAAATCGATACGTTGGTTCTCTACGGTATTGCGACGAGTGGTGTCGTCCTTTCTACCCTTGTCGAGGCTGCTGACGCCGATTACCGGGTTGCGGTCATCGGCGATTGTTGCGCTGACCTGGACGCAGCCCTTCACGATTGCCTCATCCAGCGATTCTTCCCGACACGCGGGCCGGTCTTCTCGGCTGAGGGTTTTATTGTCGCGTCTTCGAACTCCGGGCACTGAAATGCGTTGACATACTATGGCAACGATTTGCTTCCCTGTGGTTATGTCGCGGGTGTCCAGGAGGCATTCGCTCTTGGGATCCCAGGTCTCAAACGCGAGACCTGGGGCACCCATCGGTTGTTACCGGACAGATCGGCGGCGAAGTTGGGGGTTGGTTAACTACTTCGTTACTCTTAGACAGTAGGGAATTATCACGAGGCTACTACCCCTTTTCCCTCATGATTTATTACCCGGGCCTATTTCTTGCTCTTCGGCCAGGGAATTACTTTAGCGGGTCGCTTCAGGGGGTCGCCAAACCGCTGCAATAGTTCCAGCAGTTGGAGCACGGTTTTCTCATCTCTCTCGTCTTCTGTTAGTTCCGGGCGCATGCAGCTCCTGAAGGTTGCGGTTAAGTTGATGGCGGTTAATCGCTGTGAAGCCTCCGAGCGGAATAAAGTTGCCCGCCGGGTACATCCTCGATGAGAGCGCGGAAATTGTGCCCGTAAAATAACCGGAGAGGCCGAGTCCATCGCTGACGCGGATGGATCTATGGATGTAAAGGAACGCTGGCTATGAATCTCCCTGACAGCCTGGTCGCAGAGCGAGCAACTTCGATCGCAGAGATCGTTGCGGCGTTGAGCACCATCGACGCTTTGCAGGGTCTGGTCGAGGAGGAGTTTGCCTGGCTGGCGACGCATGGGACGGAAAAACTTGCCAGGGACGGGGAGGTTATTTTCAGCCAGGGCACTCCTCCGGAACACCTGATATTCATTTTGAAGGGCGATGTGATGGTTCATCGCCATACATCGAGCCCAGTTTCTGTTCTGATCGGACAGACCGGGCGAATTACGGGCAAGACGCCTTTCTCGCGTATCAGGGCCTGGAACGCGGACGGACGGGCCAGCGGGGATACCTGGTTGCTGGAACTGCATGACAGCCGTTTTCCGGAGCTGCTTGCGGCGATACCGTCGATGACAGAACGAATTGTCAGAGTGTTGATCGACCGCAATCGACAATACACACGCGCGGAAGAGCAGATTGGCAAACTAGCTGCTCTCAACAAACTTGCGGCAAACCTTGCGCATGAACTCAACAATCCCGCTTCGGCTGCCAAGAGCGGCGCCTCGCGCCTGCTGAGCGGCATGGAAAGCACGGGCGGTGCCAGCTATCAAATCGGAAGGATGCTGGGAAGTGAGGAGCGCCTCAATGCATACCTGGAGTGGGTTTCGCGGCTGCGCTCAGCCGCGTCGCACGCCCGACAGGCTCACGCATCCGTGGATACCGCGGTGCTGGAAGACTCCTTGCTGAATTGGCTGGAAGGGGTAGGGTTCGCTGAAGCATGGAAACTCGCTCCCATACTTGCCGAAGCCGGAATCCAAATCTCTTCCCTTGATGAGCTTGAGACTCTCGTACCCGCACATACGCTGTGCGTTGCCCTCAGCGATGCCATGGACGCTCTCGAACGAGAGGCCTCCGTGCTCCTGGTGAGCGAAGCGACGGATAGGATCTTCCGCCTGGTAACGGCAGTCAAGGATTACTCGTACATGGATCGGGAGCCCATTCAAGTGGTCAAGGTTGGGGAATGTCTGGAAACGGTGCTGCACCTTTTTCAGCCAAGACTCGCCGGTATCACAGTGGAGCGATTCTATGGTCCCGACGTACCGCCGATCAGAGCTTTTGGCAGCGAACTGAACCAGGCCTGGGCAGCTCTCATTGAAAACGCGTTGGACGCGATGGGTGACAGCGGCACGCTCAACCTATCTTGCAAGTTGCAGGAAAAGACGATACTCGTGGAGATTGCCGATACTGGTCCGGGGATTCCTGCAGATTGTGCGGATCGAGTGTTCGAACCTTTCTTTACCACTAAACCGTTCGGTACAGGGTTGGGGCTGGGACTTGATACCGTGCAACGAGTGGTCCAAAAACATTTTGGCGCTGTTGCTTTTGATTCGAAGCCACAGCAGACAAGGTTCTATGTCCGTCTGCCTCTGGATCGCGCTCAGGTTTACTGAATGAATCTGCCGCTATGAGAAGGAGCAGCCTTCGGGGTTCGACGGGATCGTCGAAGGAACAGCAGTGGATTGTTCCGAGAATCCGTCGTTGATACTTTCTATGTATTTCTCAACGATCGCATCGAGCGCCTGCGGTGCAATCTCAGTGAATTCGGATAACTGATCACCATTGGGGTCGATGACCACAACCTGATTCCCTGCTGCACGTTCTTTTAAGACAACGTTGGTGAGCGCTATGCCAATGCTGATGACTTCTTCGGGCGTATAGCTGTAGTCATGCGTAAGAGCCAACACCTTTTCGGTCAGATCGTTGCTGATGTTTAGTTTCATGATCGTTCCACCATGGGATCGCATACGCTACGCGGTCAATCCATCTATTCGTCCTTCCTTTTTATTGAAGTTCACCATACGTTCATTGGATGTTTATGTACGCTGGAGGACGCATTTTTCGGAGCGGGTTGCTGCCGGTTGGGGGCGTTCCTTCAACCAGAGCTGGCTTTCGCATGGGGGCTCCGCGGCTTAGGCGTGACGTGCCCGCGGTCGTCGCTCCTAAACGCTCAGGCTGGGGGCAGCCTGCAACGTCTGGGTTTCCCTCTGGCTTCATTCGGCAGATGAGAAGGGCTCCGGGGAGGCTTTGTCAACCGTCCCTGAGAATGGGACACGCGGGTTATCGGAAATACCCTCGCCGTTGAGAAACTCGGGCGAATGTGACTTTCTCAGCGAATTCGTTGTCTTTGCTCTTGGGCGCAATCCCCAGGAAGTGAACGGAGGCCGGATGGCACTTGTCGAGTCCATCATGAACCTGCTCACACGGCAGGTGACTAGTTCTTTGGCTGAGCGGCTCGGAGCATCTCCGTCCGATGTACAGGTGGCGCTGGGCAGTAGCGTCGCGGCTTTGCTTGCTGGAATTGCCAGCCGCACGGGAGATTCCGGTTTTGTGAGCCAGGTGTTTCAAATGCTGAAAACCGCCGATACGCAAACCATCATGGATACACTGCCGGAACTCGCTTCCGGCGCAGAGGCGTGGTCTCCGGCTATCGAACTGGGATCGCAACTATCCTCTCTGCTGTTGCGGGGCCAACAATCGCACGTTGAGGATCTGGTCGAAGACCAGGCGGGCCTCACCGGGGGTGCAGGCAGCGAATTGATGACTGTGGCTGCGCCGCTCACGGCCGGATTTCTCGGATACGAGATTCGCGAGAGCGGCCTCACGCCCACTGCATTCGCCAACATGATGCGTAATGAGGCGGCGAAGATTGAGGGCTTCCTTCCTTTGGGCTTCCCGCGCACCCTTTCGCCGGTTTCCGGCCCGGTTCTGTTGAGCAGAAAGGCAGCCATCCCGGAAGAGGGCATCGGAAAAAAAGTGGGGTACACGCTGATAGGTCTTCTGTTGTTCGCGTTGCTCGCCTGGCTGGTGTTGCGCGCGTAATGCATTCGCAGGAAGGCACTGCGCAAGATGTGAGAAGCTAGGGGCTGCATGAAGGATACCTCCCAACCCCAAACATCGTCTGGTGACCCCGACGAGGCGCTCTTGCTGCGGGCCTTACAGGCGCCTGAAGGGGACCTCCGCGCGTTTGAAGAGCTGGCTTTGCGCTATCAGAAGCGAGTGGTCGCGAACTGCCGCTGCATTACGCGCGATCCAAACAATGCGGAGGATCTTGCCCAGGAAGTCCTGGTCAAGGTTTTCTTCGGCCTCCGCGGTTTTGAGAGAAGGTCGTCGTTCGCGCACTGGCTGCAGCGGATTAAGATCAACCACTGTTTGAATCACCTTAAGAAACACAAGGACCATACCTTCGTTGATCTCGGTGATCCGGATATCGATGAGTTTGAAGAACTGAAAGTAAAGGTGACGGCCGAGCAGCTGGCTGGAACCATCAGTGAGCGGCGGATGATCAGCGCGGTCCTGGATTCGATGCCGAACACACTGCGGATTGCATTGGTTCTGTGCGATATGGACGAGTTGTCGTATGAGGAGGTTGCCCAATCCCTGGGGATTGGCCTCTCAGCGGCGAAGATGCGCATCAAGCGGGCGCGCGATGATTTCAGGGTCCGGTATGAAAAGGTCAGGACGATGGTCGCAGTGGCGGGGGCGAAATGAGTGACGGGTCGGGTGAAGACGAGGTCGATGCTGGACAGCCGGTCATCGAGTTAGCCGGGTTTGAGCATGATGTGTCGGCCCGGATGATAGATCGGATTCGACAGGCTATCCAACGCCGCACAACCGCTGCCCAATTTACCTCGTTTGCCTTTGATCTGCCACTGGTGGTTCTGAAGGAGCTGTGGCTCATGATGGTAGGCCAACTCGATTCGATGAAAGTAGAAAAGGACGCGCGCAAATGAAGGAAAAACTTTTAAGCGCCTTTGCAGACCTGGAGAGGATGGTTTTCGCCGCAGCCCCAAAGGTTGCCCTTGGCCTGCTGCTGCTGGTTCTCGGATTGCTGGCTGCCAAAGTGATTGAAGTCGTACTGCGCACCATGCTGGTCCGCTTACGGTTTGACAAGCTGGTGGAGAAGGCTGGCATCGACAAGGCGCTGCAAAGAATCGGGCTGCGTCAACAGCTGAACCTGTTTCTGCCTAAGCTTGCGTACTTCCTGGTGTTGTTTCTCCTGGCCAAGACAGCGAGCGATGCGTTGGGACTGATAGCGGTCTCGAACGCGATCGGGGCGTTCTTCGACTACCTGCCAAACATGATCGCTGCGCTTCTGCTGATGATCCTGGGGACCACGGTGGGCCGTTTTGCCGGGCAGATGGTCACCCAGGCAGCGGAAAGCTCGGGCATCGATTCCGCTGCCACTTTGGGAAGGCTGGTCTCTGGCCTGATTGTCTTCGTCGTTGCCATGATGGCGATCGGGCAGTTGAAGATCGATACAGAGATGGTCAGGATCGTGACCAGCTTCATACTGGGAGCCGGGGCGCTGGCGTTCGGTCTGGCTTTTGGCATGGGCACGCGCGAGATCGTGCGCAACATCGTCACCGGATTTTATGTCCGCAAGGTTCTGGTCGTGGGAAGGCCAGTGGATGTTGCCGGGCAGAGCGGGATCTTGACGGCGGTTACTGCGACGCATGCGATTTTAGAGAGTGGTGGGCAAGATATCATCATCGCCAACTCTTACTTTTTGGAACAGGCAAGCAGACAGGAGAGAGTGTAAGAGGTGAGTTCAAAACATTTCCATGAAGGGTTTGCGGAACCGCAGGTCCCTCCGCTCCGCTTCGCTCCGGTCGGGATGACAAGGTGAGAGTAGTCGTTCCATGGCAGGACAGGGGTAGGTAACGGGTTGCAGGAAGAGTGGTTGCGGGGTTCGAGGCGGTTGGGTGAGCTGCTAGCCGTTGATCTCCTTGGAGTTTTTCAGCCAGGGGAATGAGGTGATGCGCAGTTTGGCTGCGGCGTATGGAACCAGAGTTATGGTTTCGTCGTGCTCTGCACTCTCGACCGGACTTTCGGCCAGTGTGCCGGCTACGCCCTCAGTGGCTACCCATGTCGGCAACAGTCTCGCTTTCACATGGAGTTCGGTGGGCGCTCCTTTGGCGGCAAAGGGCTTACCCGTTAGGGCATTCTCCGATATTTCTATCTTCTGCGAAGGAACTGAGGGATCGACAGCAAGCGCGTAGTTCCAGCGCGAGGTCGGATAGACTTGCCAATCGGCGGTCATTCCTCGATCACGCAGTTTTAGCCAGTCCTGGCCAATGTTGTGGGCGAACACCAGAGGGCCTCGTTCCACGGAAACAGAGTGGTTAAAGCCAACGACGACTCGGGGCTGCATGGGAAAGGTGATTTGCACGATGTCGCCCTGCTTCCATTCCCTTTCCAGTTTCGCGAAGCCGTTTGCATTGGTTATGGTTTCGTGATGGCCGTTGACGAGGATCACCGGGTCCTTTGCCCAATGAGGAATGCGCAGCAGGAAGGGGAATTTCAATGGGCGCGAAGGGTTCACGGTCATGCGGATCGTTTCGCGAAATGGGTAATCCGTCTCTTCGATGACATGAACGGTGGAACCCTGCAGGCTTATGCGCGCTTCGCAAGGGCTATAGGCTGCGGCAACCAGGCCGCCTTCTGCTGACTTCATCCACAGGCTGGCGGCAAACTTTGGCCATCCCTGACTGAAGTTTGCCGTACAGCAGCCGAAGTTTGGTTCGAGACCGTAGAGGTTCGATTCAGGTCCGTTGGTTGTCCAGGGCTCGTGGTGCAGACTGCACTCGACTTGATTGGGCTGCTGGTCATATTGGTGAGCCCACATGTCCTCGGTCATCGTGCCCGGCAACGCATTGAAGGCGAGCTTTTCGAGCCGGTCTCCGAGCGACGCATCACCCAGAATCGCGAGAGACTGTTCGAGCGAGAACATGTACTCCACCACGGCACAGAGTTCCGACCCTTGCGAGGGATTCCGTCCTGCGAGATGCTCATCGCAGGAGAACATCCCATTGGGCAGGCCGTGATATTGATCGAGCGTAGAGATCATGCTGAGCACTGCCTGCTGATCGGAAGGCGAGCCTGATATACGCGACCACACAGCGCCGGTCTTCACGGCCTGGGCATTATTGACTCCGTGCGTGGCCATCTTGGCATCTGCGAAGCCCGGCATCTTTGCCATGAGCTCGATATGAGCCAGCGACATCTTTTCCCGGTATGCGAAATGGTCGTACTGCGCTTCCCAGTCATAGCCCTGGGTGTGCAGGAGCTTCACCAGGTCCAGGAGCGCCGCATCCCCGGTCCGGTCATAAAGCCACAATGCGGTGAGCACCTGGTCCTGCCAGCGGAACTTACCCCAGGAAGCAAGCGGCCGCGCCGGCAGGCTCGCCAACTGATATTGAAAGTAGCGCGTCATTAAAGGGACGACACGTGGATCGGCCGTGGCCTCTTGATATTGGGTGAGCGCCTTCAGCATGACCATGCGAGGCCACCAGTCATCATTTGAAAGCGGACCGAACATGCCGTTTGCCGTCTGGCTGTTTAAGGTCCATTCAATATATTTCTGCGCCTTGGCTTTGAGGTGCTCATCGTCGAGCAGGTAGGCGAGAGGTATCAGTCCATCCAGGAAGTAGGGGCCGCGCTCCCAGGATTCGCCTTTACCGCCAAGCCAGCCGCTGGTGGGCCCCACGTCGGGCCACGCTTCATCCAGGTGTCCGCTGAGACTGTTGGCCTGAATCTGTAACTGGGATTTGAGCCAGCCCCTCGGTTGCACGCTGCCTAACGGAAGCAAGGTAAAGACAGCAGGGTGGATGGGATTCGGGGTCAGGCCGGCGGTGACGGCGTGGCGTAAAGGCGTAGCGAAGAGAGCAGGCGCCACCGTGAGGCCTCCCGACATCCCGAGGTGTTTCACGAACTGGCGGCGGCTGTAACGGGAACGGAAATGAGAAGGCACGGTGACTCCCAACGAACAGTTTACGAGATGGCGAGAAGTTGCGGTGAATGGCGCCCTTGCATCATAGTGACGAGAGGAGCTTGGGATTGAGCATGATACAGATCACGTGGTTGGGACACGCCACCTTTGAGATTCGATTTGAGACGGGAGAAGTTCTCGTTTTGGATCCGTGGATTACGGGCAATCCAGCCTACCCGGCGGGCTATGAAATCAAGCGAGCGGATGCGATTGCGGTTTCGCATGGACACTCAGACCATGTTGGGGACCTGATTGAGTTGGCGAACAAGTTCAACTCCAAGGTGGTTGGCATATTCGAAATCACTTCCTGGGCCGGCGGCAAAGGGGTGAAGAACCCCGTGGGTATGAATAAGGGCGGGACGGTGGATTTGGGTTTTGTCAAGCTCACCATGACCCATGCATTGCACAGCTCCTCTCTTCAGGACGGCGATAAGACGATCTATGGGGGCGAGGCGGCTGGCTATATTTTGACCTTCAAGGATGGCCGCCGCGCTTACTTCGCTGGGGACACGGCGATTTTTTCCGACATGAAGCTGTATGGAGAGATCTATCACCCGGAGTTGGCGTTTTTGCCGGTTGGCGATCATTTCACCATGGGCCCCGAGGAGGCAGCGTACGCCGGGCGGATGCTGGGCGTGAAGGAGATCATCCCCATGCACTACGGGACGTTTCCTCTGCTCACCGGCCATCCGGAAGAGTTGGAGAAGAAGCTTGCCGGCAGCGGCATTCGCGTCCGGACGTTGCAACGGGGCCAGACACTGAGCTGGTAGGTTATCGTGCCTCGCTGACGAGCATCAACGGGTCGGGACTCACACTGCAGGCAGCGGATGAGGAGGCCTTCCAGGTGGCGCCGTCCGCATAGGTGAGCGAGTCGAGGTCCACGTACGCTACGGAGGTAAACCGGCGCAGCGACAGGTCGCTGGAAGCGTGACTATTTCCCTTCACATCGAGAACTATCTTGACCGTTTTTGTTAGATCGGGATTGCTCGTCGCGCTTGCGAGGGGCATGGCTCTCCACTTATCGCTGAAACCGTGAACGGTTAGTTGCGCGCTCACGATTTCCTTGGGCGTGGGGTTGGTCATGGTGAGCTGAATTCTCTGTTCCTGCACTGCCGGTGTGGGAGGGGCGAATGGACCGTAGTCAGCGTTTCTCTTTTGGAAAGAAGGGCCATGCTGCACCTGTAACCCGACCGGGCAATCCGCGCGAAAGGTATGCGGCTGCATGAGAACCGAGGGAGTGGTCTGTGGATTGTGACGCAGAACGGTGTCTTGCCCGATAGCGCTGGTGGTCGCGAGCACGATGGCGAGCGGCAGGATGGTAGTGAGTTTCATATTCGCCCCCAGGCCGTACACAAAGGATGCCACCACGGTACTCCTGTTGATTTTTGCCTTCAAGTGTCGCCCTGAGCACGCGAAGTCCCCGAGATTTCCCGGGACCTGGTCAAGGATTCTTCATCACCACTTGCGGGGGCCATGGTTACTTTAGATTAAGCAACGGCGACGCCTTGAAAGCGCTGCAGCATCCGTAGCTAACTCCCATGACGTCTGTGGTTTCGCAAACGAAGTTGAAAGCAATAGGAACAGGCCAATGGCCTCTCCGTCCCTATTGATAGTCCGAAAGTGATACTGCCAGGACGGTGGGGGGTTGGTTAGGATAGGGCCAATCGAAGCCATGCAGTCCGGAACATTTCCGGGCGCCGCTCGATGAAGTTCAACCCACGGGAATGAGGTGTACTACTATGCGTTTTCTTCCGACTTGTGCCCTGCTCTTGTCTCTGTCTGCCGTACCCGGTTTTTGCCAGAGCAACAGCTCCAACTCCAGCACGATGCTGCCTGCGAACGCGAACGATGCGTCGGTAGACTATGCGGCTCTGCGTGCGAAACTTGCTGACCAGAACAAGGTTCTGACCGACCAGGTCAACACCCAGCGCACCATCGTCAAGAAGAACCAGGAACTGCTGAAGGAAGCACAGAAACTGGATGCTTCCAACAAGAAGCTGATGGAAGAGAAGAAGAAGTTGGAAACCGAGAATGTGGATCTGGAAAAGCAGCGGATGGCTTTGAAGGCTTCACAGAGCCCGACGCAAACGGCTCAGGTCACGAACTAAGCAGTCTATAAGCAAGGCAACGCACTTCAACGAGCTTTCCTGGTTGCGGGAAGCTCGGAGATGTTGGTAAGGACGCCCCCCGACCCTCAGACCTGGCCTACGCACATCACTGGGACTGACGACGGCATAAGCCGCCGCAGTCCCAGTGTTATTTTGGTGAGGAGATGCGGGCTAATGGTCGGACGCCTAAAATAGGAACATATGGCGGTTATCAAGAGCACCGATCTTGTCCAGCAGTTTGCCAGTGACAACTATTCTGGCATTTGTCCTGAGGTTTGGGCGGCGATGGAGGCAGCCAACCACGGTCATGTTTCCGGCTATGGAGACGACCCCTGGACGGCAGCGGCAGCGGACGCCTTTCGAGAATTGTTTGAGACCGACTGCGAGGTGTTCTTTGCCTTTAACGGCACAGCAGCGAATTCCCTTGCCCTCGCTTCCCTTTGCCAGTCTTACCATTCGGTGATTTGCTGCCAGTCGTCCCATGTGGAAACCGACGAATGCGGTGCGCCGGAGTTCTTTTCCAATGGTTCCAAGCTGGTGGTCGCTGAATGCGAGGACGGGAAATTGACGCCTGAGGCGCTGCAGCGGATCGCGACCAATCGGACGGATATTCATTTCCCCAAACCTCGCGCGGTCACGATCAGCCAGTCGACCGAAACAGGCCGTGTTTATCGAGTCGAGGAGCTGCGTGCTCTTGCGTCGGTCTGCGAGGAATATGGATTACGGCTGCACATGGACGGAGCTCGTTTTGCCAATGCATGCGCCAGCATTGGGTGCTCACCGGCTGATCTGAGTTGGAAGAGTGGCGTCGATGTGCTTTGCTTCGGCGGCACCAAGAACGGAATGGCCGTGGGAGAAGCCATATTGTTCTTCAATCAGAAACTGGCCGAGGATTTTGACTACCGGTGCAAACAGGCGGGACAACTGGCGTCGAAGATGCGTTTTCTGGCAGCCCCCTGGGTGGGAATGCTGGAGACCGGCGCCTGGCTGCGCAACGCCATTCATGCGAATGCGAGCGCACGGTACCTGGCCAATGGCTTGTCTGGGATTCCGGGCGTAGAACTTGTGTCGCAGCCGGAGGCGAACGCGGTGTTCGTGAGCTCCTCAGATGAGATTCTCGAAGCGATGCGGCAACGGGGATGGAAGTTTTATACGTTTATTGGCGGAGCAGCGCGGTTTATGTGCTCGTGGGATACGGATCGCAAACGGATTGATGAGTTCTGCCGGGATATGCGGGTCTGTGCAGAGATGATGTTGGCTACCAGATCTCGAGGTTGAGTGTTCGCGGTGTGCCTAGGAGTAAGAGCATTTAAACAGAATTGTCATCTCGACCGGAGTGATCATGGGGCTTCTGCCCACCGAAGGCGTGAGACACGTCTCGGTTTGCCAGTTACCCACTATGGAACCGTTGCCCTATCATTGTCATCCCGAGCGAAGCTGAGGGATCTGCAGTTCCGCGGACCGCTTCTGGACACGCGAAATATAACGTAGCTACCAAGATAGTTTTCCGACATTCCTCTTCATCAAGTTTTTGAGCCGCTTTGCTGGGCTTCGCCCGTCTTTTTCGGCCCACGTACGCGTTGGCGAACGTGGGGCACCCGTCCAGTTCCTGGACAGTATATGAGGGTTCAGGGATGCAGCGCCTGCTGCAGGACTTCGGCCAGGTGGAGCGCCTTTTTTCCTGTGGCCTGGAGGATCTGCTCGCGGCAACTGAATCCGTCGGAGACGATGGTTGTTTCCGGCTCCGCTGCCCTTACCGCCGGCAGGAGCACTCGTTCTCCAATCGCCTGAGATACTGCGTACTTATCTTTGGCAAAGCCGAAGGGGCCAGCCATTCCGCAGCAACCGGCGTCCAGCGTTTTGAGATCGGCGCCGGTTTTGCGCAGCAGGTTTTCTTCGTCGGTTAGCTTCATGATGGCTTTGTGGTGACAGTGTCCGTGGAGGAGTAGTTTTTGCGACAGTTGCGGTGGCTGATAGCCAGGCACGTGCTGTTGCAGAAATTCGCTGAGCAGAAAAGTCTGTTTTCGCAGACGGCCAGCGCGTGCATCGTCTGGGAACAGCTGAATCAATTCGTCGCGAAAGACAGAAGCGCAGCTTGGTTCCAGGACGACGATGGGGCGGCCGGCATCGATCTCAGGCTCCAGCGTCTGCAGGATGTGCTGTAGATATTGTCTGGCCTTATCGAGCATGCCGAAGTCGTAAAGCGGCCGTCCGCAGCAAAGGTGTTTTTGCGGGACTGAGACGCTGAATCCCGCATGTGTGAGCACTTCCAGGGCAGCCTGGCTGGTCTCTGGTTTGTAGTAGTTGTTGAAGGTATCCGCCCATAAGATCACGCTGCCGCCGGAGTCAGGAACGCGTTGCTTGCGTGCCCATTGTTGAAAGGTGGTTGTTGCGAGACGCGGCATCTGGCGTTGTGGAGCGAGGTCCAGGGCTTTCTGTAGAAAATATTTCGGAGCCGTGCTGAGGAAGTTGGCAACGCGCGGCGCGTGCGATCCGAGTTGGGCCCAGCGGTCGATCATGCCAAATGCATAAGCGTGCAGCGGCCGTCGATGATGTTCGTAATAGTGCGATAGAAATTCTGCCTTGTAAGTAGCAAGATCGACGTTGGCTGGGCACTCTGACTTACAGGCTTTGCAGGCGAGGCATAGATCCAGTGACTGCTTTACCTGTTCATTGTTCCAGCTGCCATCGATGACCTCGCCCTGCAGGACTTCGAAGAGCATGTGCGCCCGCCCGCGTGTACTGTGCTCCTCCTCGAGCGTGGCCATGTAGCTGGGACACATGGTGCCGCTGTCGAGTTTGCGGCAGGCGCCGACGCCGATGCAGCGGGCGGCGGCATTGGCGAAGGAGCCCTTGTCCTCAAGGAACTTGAAATGCGTTTCGCGGTTGCAGGGGTTTGTAGTCGGCGCCCAGGCGCAGATTTTCGGTTGGCAAGTAGGCGTCGACAACTTTGTGGGGATTCAGCTTGTTGTGGGGATCCCAGATCGCCTTGAATTCACGGAAGGCGTTCATGAGCTCGGGCCCGAACATTTTTGGAAGCAGGGCTCCGCGCGATTGCCCGTCGCCGTGCTCACCGGAGAGCGAGCCTCCGTAGCTGACGACCAGGTCGGCTGCCCTTTCAACAAACTCGCCGTATTTGCGGATGCCGGCTTCGCTCTGGAGATCGAAGCTTACGCGCATGTGGATGCACCCATGCCCGAAGTGGCCATAGAAGGCGCCGGTATAGCTGTATTCGTCCATCAGGGCACGGATATCGCGCAGATAGCGGCCGAGCTTTTCCGGAGCTACTGCCGCGTCGTCCCACCCCTCCCATTGCGGCGCCGCTCCAGGCGCGAAAGCGGCTGCCCTTGGCCCGGACTCCCGTAGTTGCCAGACAAACCGTGCCTCGGCCGGTGTGTAGAGGCGGGTGTTGGGGGCATCGGGCACTTGTTTAAGCCGGTCGATGAGCTGTTGCGCCAGATCGCGCGCATGATCCGGATCGTCGGCCCCGAATTCCACCAGGACGATGCCCCTCCCTTCGGGAAGCAGCTCGAGCTTGGAAGCTCCCTTGGCGCGTAAGCCATCGACGATGCTTCCTTCGAAGCCCTCAAAGCCGATCGGATTGAAGCTGAGAATTTCCGGCACGTGATCCGCGGCGATGAATGCATCGCGATACCCGATGCCGACCAGAGCTCGATGCTGGGGGCTGGGGATGAGCTTTACTTTGGCTTCAAGCACGGTTACGCATGTGCCCTCAGTACCAACCAGGGCGCGGGCCAGGTTGAATTGTTCGGGCAACAGGTCGTCGAGGTTGTAACCGGATACACGGCGGGGAATTTTCGGAAAGCGGGCTCGTATCAGATCCGCATATCGATCGCCGATGCCAAGGAGCGCCTGGTAAATTTCTGCTTCGCGGCCACCCTGGCGAAGAATGCGCTCGACGTCCTCGCGCGTGGTCGCACCGACCGTCATCTGGGTTCCGTCGTAGAGCAGGATGCGTAGCTCTTCGACGTTGTCGACGGTTTTTCCGCCCAGCAAGGAATGCGTTCCACAGGAATTGTTCCCAATCATGCCGCCTATGGTGCAGCGGTTGTGGGTAGAAGGGTCGGGAGCGAAGGTGAGCTTAAAGGCCTCAGCCTGGCTACGGAGAGTGTCGAGCACCACTCCGGGCTGCACCCGGGCAAATCGCTGCTCCGGGTTGAGCTCGAGGATCTGGTTCATGTACTTGGTGAAGTCGAGCACCACGGCGACATTGCAGCACTGACCGGCGAGGCTGGTGCCTGCTCCGCGCGCCAGGACCGGAGCTCCGTATTTGCGGCAGGCCGCCATGGCGGCGACCACGTCGTCTGCATCGCGGGGCACAACCAAGCCGATGGGAATCTGGCGGTAGTTGGAGCCGTCCGTCGAGTACATGGCCCGGCTGCCACGGTCGAAGCGGACTTCGCCCTTAATGTTGTGCTTTAACTCTTGCTCGAGTGCGGCCGCTTGTGGAAAGACATCGACAGGTTGGGCATGGGAACTCAGCGGAAGCGGCGCGAGTGTATCCATGCTAATGGCTGACGGGGGCGAGGGATTGCAGAGCGGCCGTAACTCCTCCGGATTGGTGGGGTACGCCGGCTAACCTGAGGCCCATTTCCACTCCGCTGAGGGTTCCGGCGAGCATGAGGTCGTTGAAGCTGCCAAGATGACCGATGCGAAATACTTTTCCGGCCAGCCGGGAAAGGCCTGCCCCGAGCGACATGTCGAAGTTTTCAAGGATGATGCTGCGCAAGCGATCCGCATCGTGCCCTTCCGGCATGAACACAGCAGTCAGCGCGCTCGAGTACTCGCGCGGGTCTTCACAGACGATTTCCAAACCCCAGGTTCGCACTGCCGTGCGCGTGGCCTCGCCGTGGCGTTGGTGACGACGAAATACATTGGGCAGCCCTTCTTCGTGGAGCATCTTTAGAGCCTCCTGCAAGCCATAGAGCAGGGTGGTCGCGGGAGTGGTGGGGAAGAAGCCATTGCGATTGAAGGTGAGCATGTCCTGCCAGTCCCAGTAGGCACGCGGCAATTTCGCGGCTTTATTGGCGGTCAAGGCTTTTTCAGAGATGGCGTTAAAGCTCAGGCCCGGCGGCAGCATCATGCCCTTTTGCGATCCGCCTACGGTCACGTCGACTTCCCACTCGTCGTGGCGATAGTCGATGGAGCCGAGGGAAGAAATGGTATCGACCATCAGCAGCGCCGGATGCTTGGACTGATTCATCTGCCGGCGTAGGTCCGCGATCGATGTGGTCACTCCGCTGGAGGTTTCGTTGTGAACCACCATCACGGCTTTGTAGGTGTGGTTGGGATCAGCGTCTAAGCCGGGTGGCCAATTCCGCGACCGACGCGCCGCTGCGCCAGTTGCCGGGCACGTAGTCCACCACGATGCCGAAGCGCTCTACGAGCTGACGCCAAAGCTGAGAGAAATGCCCGGTCTCAAACATCAACACCCGGTCACCCGGGGAGAGAGTGTTTACGATCGCGGCTTCCCATGCGCCGGTGCCTGAGGACGGGTAGATGATCACCGGTCCCTTGGTTTGAAAGATGGGGCGGAGATTCTCCAGCACCTCAGAGGCCAGCCGGGAAAACTCCTGGCTGCGGTGATCGATCACGGCGCGATGCATCGCGCGTTGGACCCGATCGGGGACATTGGTGGGCCCGGGGATTTGCAGGAAATGACGACCGGAATGTATCAAGATAGCCGGATTCTAATTGATTGCGAGTGGTGTTCGCGACCATCTATAGTGGAAGCCCGTGTCTTCTACCATGCAACGCAGGGACTTCCTCAAGATCAGCGGCGCAATCACAGCCCTGAGTCTTAGCCAACGTGTCCTCGCCGGGCCTACCCAGCGGATTTCTATCATCGTGGAAGGCGCGGATCCATGCGCATCGAGTGACCCTGTCGGTTGGGCCGCCGGCCGGCTGCGAAGCGCTTTGGCGGCCAAGGGCGCGATTTGCGAAATTGTTTCGTCTTTGGACCAGGCTGCGGGGCCGGCTTTTTCTATTTTGGTGGCTGGTCCAGCTTCAGGTCTCGCTGGGACATTCCCTCAGGCGGCCGCACCCCTCAGCAATCCCGAGAGCCTGCGTCTTATTCCTGGACGGTTGATTGGCGCGCCGGCGATCTGGGTTTCTGCAACTGGACCGCGGGGGTTTGTCTACGGGCTTCTGGAGTTGACGGAGCGGGTCCAGTTCAACGCTGATCTGGCCTCAGGACTGCATTTGGCGGCGGCGATCGAAGAACATCCAGCCAACAAGGTGCGTTGCGTTTCGCGCATGTTCTGCAGCGAGATTGATGACAAACCGTGGTACTACGATAAGGACTTTTGGCGGGGCTATCTGGATGTGCTGGCTGCCAGCAGGTTTAATCGATTCAATTTCACGCTGGGCCTGGGTTACGACTTCCCTCGCGGAGTGACTGGCGATTACCTCCACTTCCCTTACCCGTACCTGGTCGATGTGCCCGGGTACAACGTGCGGGTGGTCCGGCTCAGGAATGAGGCGGGAGAGCAGAACCTGCCGCCGTTTACCGCGGAAGAGCGAGAAAAGAATCTAAAGGCACTGCAGTTTATTGCAGAGGAAACCAAGGCGCGGGGCCTGGAGTTCCAGCTGGGGATCTGGACCCATGCGTATGAATGGACGGACAGCCCGCACGCCCATCACCATATCGAAGGGCTGACACCGGAAACGCACGCTGCATACTCGCGTGATGCCCTGGCGATGATCCTGAAAGCTTGTCCGGAGATCCAGGGGCTTACTTTACGGGTGCATGGGGAGAGCGGGATCCCGGAAGGCAGCTATCCGTTCTGGAAGACGTTGTTTGAAGCCATTTCCGGATGCGGCCGAAAAATTGAAATCGACATGCATGCCAAGGGCGTGAACCAGACCATGATCGACATGGCTACCGCGACAGGCATGCCGGTCAAGCTGGGCGCCAAGTATTCCGCGGAGCACCAGAGCCTTGGCTATAACCAGGCGGATATTCGCCAGTTGGAGATACCACAGGCCGATCGCATGGAGAGCGGAGTTTTCAGCGTCAGCAATGGCGAGCGCCGTTTTACCCGCTATGGCTACGCGGACTTCTTGCAACAGGGCCGGCATTACGATTTGCTGTTTCGCTTGTGGCCGGGGACGCAGCGGCATTTGCTTTCCGGAGACCCGGCGATGGCAGCAGCTTTCGGACGGACTTCCAGTTTTTGCGGTGCAGTAGGGCTGGATATTATGGAACCGCTAACGTTCAAGGGCCGTGAGGGTTCGGGCGTACCCGGTGGCCGTTGTGCGTACGCCGACGCATCGTTGAACCCGAAGGGCGGCGACTGGAAAAAGTTTGAGTATTTCTATCGCGTCTGGGGGCGGTGCCTTTATAACCCGGAGGCGGATCCGGAGGGCTGGCGCCGTTATTTGAAGAGCAGCTTCGGGGCCGGGGCGAACCCGGTAGAAAGTGCTTTGGCGAACGCCAGCCGCGTTCTGCCGTTGGTGACTTCCTCTCATTTGGCTTCCGCTTCCAACCATGCGTTCTGGCCGGAGATTTATGACAACATGCCGATCGTACTGGGCAGTGAGGCTTCGCCGTATAGCGATACGCCTACACCGAAGTGCTTCGGAACCGTAAGCCCGTTGGATCCGCAGCTTTTTTCCACGATCGTTGAGCACGCGGGTGATTTGCTGGAGGGTCGCGCCAATCCGAAGTACTCGCCGATTGAAGTTGCGCAGTGGCTGGAAGATTACAGTGCGGCTTCCAGCGACGCCTTGGCAAGCGCGCGATTGCACGCTTCGTCGCACACGTCTCCGGAGTTCCGGCGGATCGAGGAGGATGTGCTTATCCAGGAGGGGCTGGGACGTTTCTTTGCGGCCAAGCTGCGCAGTGGGGTTTTGTTCGAGATCTATTTGAAGAGCGGGAATGCGGAGGCAGGCAAACTCGCGCTGGCGAAATACCAGGAAGCCCGCAGTGCGTGGGCGAGCATGGCGGACCGCGCAAACAAGGTCTACCTGCCAGACATTACGTACGGCAACATTCCGATGCGGCGCGGAAATTGGAGCGCGCGGTTGGCTGGTATCGATGTGGACATCGCGGCGATGGAGAAGAAGGTGCAAGCTCCTTCAACAGGTTCCGCACAGACTGCGGCGTCGGCTATACAGTCCGCTACGGGCAAGCCGAATCGCCCGTCGGTGCATTGTGTTCATACTCCGCCTGCGAGTTTTCATCCCGGGCAGCCGCTTGGGCTTTCGTTGTCGGCCTCAGGACATAGTGGGGCGGTTCAGCTCTATTACCGTCATGTGAACCAGGGCGAGCGATGGGTGTCGATGGAAATGCAACGTGGCCAGGATGGCTTCAGCGCTGCTATCCCTGGGGATTACACGGGTTCTGTTTATGCGCTGCAGTATTATTTTGTGCTTCGGCGTGGAGCGGAAGCGGCGTGGTTTTTCCCCGCGTTCAATGCGAGTCTTTCGAATCAGCCTTACTACGCGATTTCTGCAGGTTCGAGTTGATTAGGGTGCGCGAGAAGCACCCGACCGCGGTCCTCATGACATAGGGTTTGGGTACTGGCGTCGTCGCCCACTCAAGCCAAAAGAAGGCTTGAATGGGGCACCCTAAGCATCGGTGGCTGTTTAGGGTGTATTGCGAACATCGGTAGTTGCTTAGGTTGTATTGAGACTATCCGTAAAGTTAAGGCGTCAGTTGAAGGATGTATTGGAGAGCTCACATATGAAGCTGGTTAGCAGGGTCCGGATGGTTTTCTTCTTGTTCGTGGGGTGTGCGCTTTCCTCTCCAGCGCAACAGGCTGTTCCGGCTCCCCGGATTGCGAACCAGAATCCCAATGGTATGCATGTCTACTTGCAGGCTGGGCTTAAGACGCACCAGGCAGGACAGCATGACTATCCGCAGTTTCTGGCGGATTGGAGCAAGATCCTTACCGAACATGGCGCCGTCGTCGACGGCTCGTTGCACCAGCCCAGCGCTGCGGAGCTTGAACATACGGATGTCCTGGTCATCTATAAAGGTGACGATGGGTACATGAGCGACAGCGCGCGGCAGGCTCTTGAAGCCTTCGTAAAGCGTGGGGGAGGTATCGTGAGCCTGCACGATGCTCTGTGCGGGCCGGATCCCGCTTACTTTGCGACCCTGGTGGGTGGCGCGAAGAAGCATGGCGAGGTGAATTACACGCTGGGGGCGGATATTCCCTATACCATCGTGGACAAAACAAACCCCATCATGCAAGGAATGTCGGACATCACGATCTTTGATGAGGCGTTTTACAACATGACGTGGGCCAAGGATCCGGCGATCCACTTGCTGGCGACGGCGGTGATCCCGGGAACTCCGAGCGCCGGCAAGCATAAGGGTGAAGTGCAGCCGCAGATCTGGACTTATGAGCACACTCTCCCGGGCGGAGAACCTGCGCGAGCGTTCGTGTGGATGCAAGGCCATACCTATGCGAACTTCGCCAACCCGCAGATCCAGGCCATGCTGCTTCGCGGGATCGCATGGGCGGGAAAGAAACCAGTAGATGAACTGGTCGACTACAAGCCCCCGGTGCGAAAGGCGACTGCTCCTTACTAGCATGCGCCCCATACTGCTCTTCCTCGTCATTGTGTTTGCCGGCACGGTTGCTCGCGCGCAGACCAGCCACTGGCCGACGCAGGACGGCAACTACGTCATCAAGGACTTTCATTTCGGCAGCGGCGAGTCTCTTCCGGAGCTGAAACTCCACTACCTGACGCTGGGTAAGCCGCATCGCGATGCGGCCGGCCATACCGACAACGCGATTCTGCTGCTGCACGGCACGGGCGGGGATGCCCATTCCCTGCTGAACCCGGTCTTTTCCGACGTGCTGTTTGGACCGGGACAGCCTTTCGACATCACGAAGTTCTACATCATTCTTCCCGATGACATTGGCCATGGCGAGTCGAGCAAACCTTCCGATGGCCTGCGGATGAAGTTCCCTCAGTATGACTACGATGACATGGTCGCCTCCCAGCACACCATGCTGGTGGACGGCCTGCACGTCGATCATCTGCGCCTCATCCTGGGCACCTCCATGGGATGTATGCAGTCTTTCGTATGGGGCGAGACCTATCCGAAATTTGCGGACGCGCTTGCGCCGTTTGCGTGCCTCCCGGTGGAGCTTGCGGGGCGCAACCGCATGTGGCGGTACATGGCGATGCAAGTGATCCGCGACGATCCGGCATGGAAGAACGGGGACTACACGACGGAACCGGTTGAAGGTCTGCGGGGAGCCAACGATCTCATCATTATCGCCGGGTCGGCGCCGCTGTTTATGCAGAAGCGCTATCCGACGCGAGCCCTGGCAGAGGACTACGTCAACCGCACTCTCGACTCGATGATTGCGCATACCGACGCCAACAATTTTCTCTACTACGTAAATGCATCGAGGAATTACAACCCGGAACCGAAGCTCGAGACCATCACGGCTCCCGTGCTGTGGATCAACTCCGCGGATGACTTTATCAATCCGCCGGAACTCGGGATCGCACAGAAGCTGGTGACCCGGATGCCGCACGCGAAGTTCATCCTAATCCCGATCTCGGATGAGACGAGAGGACACGGCACCCATACAGTAGCCGCGGTCTGGAAGGATTACTTGATTGAGTTTCTGAAAGAGACCGAGAAGCAATAGCCGCTAATTCAGGCGGAAGGTGAAAAGAGTATCGCCGCCGCCGGCAACGACATATTGTTTTCCATCCAGCATGTAGGTCTCGGGTCCATTTTCCAGGGAACGCCCCATGGGGAAATGCCACAGTATGTCACCGTTACTGGCCTTAAAGGCGATCAGGTTCCCGTTGTAGTCACCGCTAAATAAGAGGTCGCCCGCGGTGGTCAGAATTCCCGGACCGCCCTGGCCTCCGCCTCCCAGGGCATCGGCAGTGGAGTAGGCATGGCTCCACTTCACATCCCCGGTACGGTGATCGAGGGCCTCGAGCACATGTTGTGACCAGAGGCCGCGGACCGAGCCTCCATAACCTTCCGGATGGGCGCTGGTGTCTGTGAGGTAGGTCAAGCTGTAACCGCGGTTGGCGTTGACATAGAACAGCCCTGTCTGCGGGCTATAGCTGGGCGGCATCCAGTTGGTCCCACCGCCACCGTTAATGGTAAGCAGGTTGCCGTCTACCGTCGGCTGCCTTTCCGTATCCGGTATGGGCTGACCCTTGGCATCGATCCCCTTTGACCAATTCAGCGGCGACAAATGGTTTGGAGACAACGTGCGCTCCGTTGGTGCGATCGAGCACGAAGAAATAGCCGTTGCGTGCGGCCTGGGCCAGTAGCTTGCGCGGTTTGCCATCGATCTCCGCGTCAAACAAGACCGGGGTTTCGGTGTTGTCCCAGTCGTGGGTATCGTGGGGCGATCCCTGGAAATACCAAACTAATTTGCCGGTGTCCGGATTGAGGGCAACGATTGAACAGGTCCACAGATCCGCCCCCTTCCTGCCCTGCCCTGCCATCACCGGATTGGCGTTGCCGGTGCCCCAGTAGAGGAGGTTGAGCTCCGGGTCGTAGGTGCCCGGCAACCACGTCATGCCACCGCCATGACTCATCGAGGCTTCGTCGGGCCAGGTCTCGGATCCAGGTTCGCCTTTGGCTGGTTCACTATTCCAGCGCCACTGCAGTTCCCCGTTCACGGGATCGCGGGCTTCCAGATAACCGGGGACGTCGATCGCATCGCCGCCTACACCGACAATCACGTGGTTGCCGACTACCATGGGCGCGCCGGTAGTGAAGTATTGCATTTTCTCGTCGGCTACCTTTTTTCTCCAGCGCTCCTTGCCGGTCTTGGCCTCCAAAGAAATAAACCAGCCGTCGGGCGCGAGGAAATATAACCAGTCGCCGTACATGCCTAATCCGCGATTCCCTACCAGGTGTCCACCCTTGTCGACCCAGTCGTAATGCCATAATTCGACGCCGGTGCGTGCATCGAGTGCATACACGTGGTCAGGGATGGTGAAGTAAAGAACGCCGTTCACCATTAACGGCGTGGACTTGATTTCGGGCTCGCCTACTCCGCGCATGTCCCCGGAAATTCTCACGCGAAACATCCAGGCCAACGATAGGCTGTGCACGTTCGAAGCCTGGATTTGGGTTAGCGGGCTGAATCGCCGGCCGGAATAATCTCCGTTGTAAGTTGGCCAGGCGTCGGTTGGTTCATTTTGTATCAGCTTATGAGCATCGAGCCCTTGCGCCAGGGATACACAGGGAATAAAGGCAAGCAGGAAACAAAGGATTGACTTCACTTCAGGGTCACCAGGTAGGCCGTGAGGTCGTGCATCTGCTGATTCGTATACTTATCCAACATCTGCCGGTGGAAGAGCAGTTTGTCTTCTACTTTCACCGTGACGCCCTTCTCCAAAGGGATGGAATGGTAATTATTCTGCGCGTCGTAGAGCGAGACGTAGAAGTCGTCGAGATGCTTCAGGGTTCCCTCCACCGTGGCGCCGTCTCGTAAGGTTACGGTTACGTGGGTGGCTGTTTTTTGCTGCCTGGCTCCCGGGTATAGGAAGGTTTGTTGCAGATCCGGCGGCTTCATCTTTGAGCCGATGTGGGCCAGGTCACCTGTCGTTGAGTGGCATGTGTTGCATTTGCCAGCTCCATTGAAATAGGCCTCTCCTACTTTGGCGTCGCCGGTGACGACGTTGAGAGCTTTGTAGGTGCCGCGGTTGGCGGCCAGTTCGACCTGCAGGTGGAGAAATTCCGCGATGTCGCGTATCTGCTCGGCGGTTAAGGAGGGGAAAGCCGGCATCCCTTTCGTCGGCCGGCCTTCGTGGACTGTCTGCCCGATGAGTTCGCCCTGGTTGTCGTCGAGCACCACCGAAGAGCGCAGCAGGTCGGGGGCGCTGCCGCCACGGGCGTCTACTCCGTGACAAAAGCCGCACGTCGGGCCGAAAATCTTAGCGCCGTCGGCGGCCATTTTGGCATCAGGCATTCTGCCCAGGCCGAGAAATTCCCGCGTACGGATGGCCCTTGAGTCTTCCTGTTCCTGGGGTTCCTGGGCTGCTAATGAAGCTGCCGACAAAAAGAGCGAGAGCATGGCGATCGAACAGAACAGTCTGACGGGAAAGGAATTCATCATTGGTTCGAGTTCTGTTCTCCGGCGGATCGAGGCACAACTGATTGTAAGCGACCCAACGAGAGTCGAGAACGAGTTCCATTGGGAGTGGGTGCAGAATGGTCAGGCGATCCTCAGTTCGGGCGGGGAACGAAAGGAGTTTGAGATCGAAGCACTGCGTTTACCTTGAGTATTTTCAGTCGTCCCTACGGGACTTTTCGACTCTCGAAGCTCCACCCAGGACTACGTCCTGGGCTAAGGTCATCCGTCCCTGCGGGACTCACATAGCAATCGACCGGTTTTTGCGATGTCGTTAGACCCTAGCCGATTCCTAAAATGCGAATATGTCGCAGGCGAGGGAGTGTGCTAAATTCCTTTGGTATCCCCGACAGGCAAGTTGCGACACGCGCGAGCACGCCGCGCTGTCAGCAGAATAGTGGCTTTAGAAGACTGGGCCCCGGTACCTACCAGGAGTTGCCATGCAATCTGGACCCAGGCCCCGAGTGGCCGCTTACATAACAACGATGCTGGTCACGGTTCTGTTAGCAGCGTGCACAGAGAAACCAGCGGCGGCCCCACCAGCACCTCCTGACGTTTCAGTCACGGAGGTAACGCAGCGGAATGTTCCCATCTATCAAGAGTGGGTGGCGCAGTTAAACGGGCGCACCAATGCCGCAGATCACCCCCAGGGTGCAGGGTTACCTGCTGGTACAGAACTACCGCAATGGCTTTTTCGTTAAAAAGGGACAGCTGCTGTATGAAATAGACCCTCGCGCCTTCCAGGTCGCGATTACCCAAGCCAAAGCGCAGGTGGCGGTAGGCGGTGGCAAACTTGTCTAATGCGGACACCAACGTGGCCCGCGACAGTCCGCTCGCCGCACAAAGCGCCATTCCTCAAAAGCAGTTGGATACAGATATCGCGACCCAGGCCGCAAGCAAGGCGCAATTGGACGCAGCCAAAGCTCAACTGGCCCAGGCCCAGCTGAACCTGGCGTGGACCAAGGTGTACTCACCGATCGACGGCATCGCCGGGCTTTCGACAGCGCAAATCGGCAACCTTGTGGGGACCACGACCATCATGACCACGGTGTCGCAGGTAAATCCGATCTGGGCTTACTTCAATATCAGCGAGAGTGACTATCTCACCGAGGCACAGAGAATTTACCGGCTGATCAGCGGCAAGCAGGTGGCCAGCCCGGTGCTCGAGTTTATCCAGGCGAACGGCGAGACCTACCCGCGCAAGGGGCGCATTGTCCTGGTGAATCGAGAAGTAGCGAGCCAGACCGGCACCATCCAGCTGGTGGCGGAGTTCCCCAATGCTGATGCGGTGCTTCGGCCCGGCGGATTTGGACGGGTCCGCTTCCAGACCTCTATGAATGAAGGGGCGATGCTGGTGCCACAGGCCGCGGTGATCGAAGTGCAATCGATATACCAGGTTGCGGTGGTGGAACCCGGCAACAAGGCCGGCTTTCGCGTTGTCAAGGTGGGCGATCGCGTCGGCACCGACTGGATCATTACCGAAGGACTGAAGCCCGGGGAAAGGTCATCGTGCAAGGCTTCATGAAGGTCCGACAGGGCACTCCGGTCAACCCAAAGCCCTTCGTGGCTGCGGCTGTGGCGGAGCACGACTAATGTCAAAGTTCTTCATCAACCGGCCGATTGTTGCCATCGTGATTTCGATTTTGATGGTCATGGCCGGGGTGATCGCGTTGCTGCGCTTGCCGACTGCGCAGTTTCCCAATATCAACGACCCGCAGATTCAGAGTGACTGCCAACTACACCGGCGCGGACGCCAACACCGTCGCCCAGTCGGTGGCGACCCCGATTGAGCAGCAGATGGCCGGCGTGGAGCGGGATGAACTACATGTCCTCGCAAAACGCGAGCAACGGGCAGATGGCCCTGACGGTGGACTTCGGAATCGACACCGTGGCCAATACCGATCAGATTCTTTCCCAGATGAGGGTCTTGCAAGCGAACGCGCAACTGCCGAGCGCGGTGATTAACAATGGCGTGACGGTACAGAAGTCGACGGCGTCGCCGTTGATGTTGATCGATCTGTCTTCCGATAACAAGGACTTCGACAATATATTTCTGGCGAACTATGCGTTCATCAACCTCAACGATGAGTTAACGCGGGTTCCGGGCGTGGCCTCAGTGTCGATCTTCGGCGCGGGACAATACGCGATGCGCTGCTGGGTCAATCCCGACAAGCTGGCCAACCTGGGCGTAACCATCCCGGAAATTATCAGCGCGATGCGGACGCAGAATACGGTAAACCCAGCCGGGCAGATCGGCGGAGAGCCGGTTCCGCCAGGGCAGCAGTTCACTTACACGGTGCGCGCGCCGGGGCGGCTTCCTTCGGCGGAAGAGTTTGGCGAAATTATCGTCCGCGCGGATAGCAACGGCGGCATTCTGCGCTTGAAAGACGTCGCCCGGGTGGAGCTGGGGGCGCCGAACTACAGCGTGATTGGCCGTTACAATGGCAAGCCCGCGGCGCTGCTCGCTATTTACCAGGCTCCGGGAAGCAACGCGCTCACCACCGCGGCCGCGAATCCGTAAAGTGATGGAGGAAGCAAAGACCCGGTTCCCCGAAGGGTTGGATTATGTGGTCGCGTTGGACACCACGCTCGCGGTCACCTCGGGCATCAAGGATATCGAGAAGACCATTGTCGAAGCCCTAGTACTTGGTCATCATCGTGGTGTTCCTTTTCCTGCAGGGCTGGCGAGCCACGCTGATTCCGCTGCTGGCTGTTCCGGTCTCGCTGGTGGGAACCTTCATCATCTTTCCCTTGCTTGGGATTTTCCATCAACACGCTATCGCTGTTCGGCCTGGTGCTGGCGGTCGGCCTGGTGGTCGACGACGCGATCGTTGTGGTGGAAGCGGTGGAACACCATATTGAAGGGGGGATGACGCCGCACGATGCAGCGTTACGCGCCATGGAGGAAGTCACCGGACCGGTGATCGCCATTGCGCTCATCCTGGCGGCGGTCTTCATTCCCACCGCTTTCATTCCCGGCATCACAGGGCGGCTATACCAGCAATTTGCTGTCACCATCGCGGTTTCCGTAGCCTTGTCGGCCTTCAACGCGTTGACGCTCAGCCCGGCTCTGTCAGCCATGCTGTCTGCGTCCCAAGAAGGAGTCCCGAGGGCCCCTGGGCGCCTTCTTCCGCTGGTTCAATCGGGTGTTTGGGCGGGCCACGGATGGATACGTGAATGCCTGCCGGCACTTGATTCATAAGTCCAGCGTGGCCTTTCTTGATTCTGCTGGTGATCGTCGGCGGGACGTACTTTCTGGGCAAGAATGTCCCCAGCAGTTTTCTTCCCGAAGAAGACCAGGGGTTCATGTACGTAGGGCTGCAATTGCCGCCTGCATCGTCGCTGCAGCGCACATCCGCCGCTTCGCGAGAAGTGGAAGATATCTTGATGAAGACGCCGGGGGTTCGCTACGTCAGCTCGGTGATGGGTTACAGCCTGCTGAGCGGCGTGAGCACTACCTACAGCTCCTTCTTTTTTGTTTCCTTCAAGGACTGGGATGAGCGGAAAACTCCGGATGAGCAGCTACGACGCCATCAAGCGGCATCTGGCGATGGCGCTCTCCAAGGTCGACTCGGGAATCGCCTTCTCCTTCCCTCCCCCGGCCATTCCCGGCGTGGGCACGTCGGGAGGATTTAGTTTCGTGCTCGAAGATCGATCGGGGGGAACCACAGAGTTCCTGGCAGCGAATGAGCAAGCCTTCATTGCGGCGGCGAACAAGCGGCCCGAGTTGACGGGGGTTATGTCGACGGCGCTTCTAAGCGTTCCCCAGGTTGGGGTAACCGTCGATAGGGCTAAGATCCTGACGCAACAGGTCGCCCTGGGCGATGTGTATCAGACGCTGCAGACCTTTATGGGCGGCGCGCTGGTGAATTACTTCACGCGTTTCGGCCGTCAGTGGCAGGTGTACCTGCAGGCGGAAGGAAGTTACCGCACATCCCCCAATAACCTGGGGAAGTTTTACGTTACCAACTCCGGAGGACAACTGGTCCCGCTGAGCACGCTTACGGATGTCAACCGGCAGGACGGCCCTGAGTTTGTGACCCGGTATAACCAGTTCCAAGCGGTGCAAATCAACGGAGCCGCGCGCTCCAGGTTATAGCTCCGGGCAGGCGATCGCCGCGCTTGAAGAGGTCTTCAAGGAGACCATGCCGCCGCAGATGGGATACGACTTCACGGGCATGACGTACCAGGAGGTCAAGTCGGCGCAAGGTGTGAGCCCAGCGATGATTTTCGCCTTGTCGTTCGTGATTGTGTTCCTGATCATGGCGGCGCAATACGAGAGCTGGACCTTGCCCTTCAGCGTGCTGCTGGGCGTGCCCATCGCCGTGTTTGGAGCGTTTGCCGCGTTGTATTTCAGGCACCTGGATAACGACGTGTATGCGCAGGTGGGGCTGGTGATGCTGATTGGATTATCGGCAAAGAATGCCATCCTGATTGTTGAATTCGCTAAAGACGAGTACGAGAAAGGCAAATCGCTACTCGATGCTTCCCTGGCGGGCGCCCGGCTAAGACTGCGCCCGATCCTGATGACCGCCTTCGCTTTCATTCTGGGCTGTGTGCCCCTGTGGTTTGCCACAGGCGCGGGCGCGGTTTCCCGGCGGGTGCTGGGCACTGCGGTGATTGGGGGCATGCTCATGGCTTCGCTCATCGCCATCTTTTTCATCCCGGTTTCGTTCGATGTGGTGGAGCGGGTGGGCCTCTTCTTGAGCGGCGAACGCCGGCCGCCGGAAGCAGCTCCGGAAGCGGGGCCGGTGAAATGAGAAACAAAGTAGCCAGTGCCGCCGCTTTGCTGCTCGCTTTGAGCGGCTGCAAGGTCGGCCCCAACTACAAACGCCCGGTGGTGGATGTTCCGGGCCAGTATCGCGGGCTTGCGCCCGGACCCGCGAGCGCGGGCAGCAATCTTAGCGAGATGAAATGGGAGTCGGTGTTTCCGGACCAGGTGTTGCAAAGCCTGATCAAGGAAGCGCTCACCAACAATTACGACATCCGCATTGCGGCCAGCCGAATTCTGCAAGCGCAAGCGTCAGTGGGAGTCACCCGTTCCAATCAGCTCCCGTCTTTAAACGGTTCGTTCGGAGTGGAAACTGCGCGGTCGGCGACGGCTCTCAGTTCCCCTACTTTTGACACGGCCGGTTTGCAACTCAGTTACATCGTCGACTTCTGGGGGCAGTACCGTCGCGCCACCGAAGCCGCGCGTGCGCAACTTGTGGCGACAGAATATGCGCGCCACCTGGTGGAGACGACCCTGGTCGCGTCGGTCGCGTCCGCGTACTTTCAAATGCGCCAATTGGATTCACAACTCGAGTTTTCACAAGAAACGGTTGTCTCCGATCAGGATAGCCTGCGCATCAACACCATCAACTATAAGGGCGGCGAATACGCAATCACCGATGTGTACCAGGCGAAGTTGCTGGTGCAGCAAGCGGAGGCAGAAGTCATCACGCTCAAGCAGGCGATCGAGCAGACCGAAAATCAGCTTAGTATTTTGCTGGGCAGAAATCCCGGGTCGATCCCGCGTGGCCTGAACCTCATCGAGCAGCCACATTTGGATGAAGTGCCGGTGGGCCTGCCGTCGGCAATTCTGGAGCGTAGGCCTGACGTCCGTCAGGCGGAAGAGCTGTTGGTGGCAGCGAACGCAAGTGTTGGGGTGGCGAAGGCCGCTTTCTTTCCGCAAATCCCGTTGACCGCGAGCTTCGGAGCCCAGAGCACAGCGTTGACAAGCTTTCTGCAAGGCCCTGCCACGTTTTGGACCCTGGGTGGACAACTCGCACAGCCGCTCTACGCCGGAGGCAGAATTACCAGCCAATACCGCCTTGCATTGGCCCAACGCGACGAGGCCGAGCTTACCTATAAGCAGACTGTGCAACAGGCGTTTGCTGATGTTTCTAATAGCCTGGTGGGTTATCGCCAGTCGCGCTTATACCGGGTCAAATTGCAGGAACAGACCGCAACCTACAAAGAGACGTCCCGGCTGGCGAATGTACGGTTTACCGGCGGGGCTACCAGCTTCCTTGAAGTTCTCACCACCCAGCAGCAGTATTTTAGTTCTGAGCTTCTTACGACCCAGGCCTGGTATAGCGAGCTGCAGAATTACGTGCAGCTCTACCAGGCACTCGGTGGCGGTTGGTAATGTAAGATGTTATTCATTCAGAAGAACTAGAAAGAGGAGAATCATGATCAAAACTTTAGCCATAGTGGGTGGATTCGCTTTAGCCACTTCGTTGAGCCTTGCGGCCCAGGATGTCGTTCATGCAGTGGACGGAACGGTGAAGAAAGTGGACGCCGGGACTAAGACGGTAGTGGTCGATACCAAAGACGGCACAGAACACACGTTTCACTACGCCAGCGATGTGACTGTGGATGGCGCCAAGGACACAAAGAAGGGCGCAGTGGACGCAGCCCACGGAGTCGAAGAGGGCAGCAAGGTTGCGGTCCACTACACGGTGTCGGGCGGCAAGGAGACGGCGCACGAGATCGACAAGATCGGTGATGATGGATTGAAGGCGACGGACGGCACGGTTTCTCACATTGACCGGGGCGCGAAGACGATTGCCGTCAAGACTGCGGATGGGAGTGAAGAGACTTTCCACCTGACCGACCGCGCTGCGAAAGATACAGGCAAGGATGTTGCAGCGGGCGCGGATAAGTCAGCCAAGGTCACGGTTTACTACACGGAGAAGGCCGGCGTGAAGACTGCTCACTTCGTTAAATCTATATTTTGAAATCCGTAGGGGAGGGTATCGTGCGAACGCTCATTCTGTTTTTGCTGGCAGCGAGTGTGACTTTCGCGCAGGAAACCCGGCGAACGACGGCCCTCCCTTCACCCAACCCGGCAGACGATACCAAAGAGAACAGCCCACAGGTTCCAGACGTCTATGCCATCACTGGCCACTTTGATCGCGTGGTTGTCTTGCGATTTAAGTACAAGACGGACTTACTGGCCGGCCTGCAGAAGATGGTGAAGCAGGAGAATATTCGCAACGGAGTCATTCTCTCGGCTATTGGATCAGTGCGTGGCTACCAGGTTCACCAGGTAAGCAACCGGACGCTGCCATCTCAGGATACGTTCGTGAAGAATCCTACTGAATCGGCTGACCTGGTCAGTATGAACGGTTACGTGATTGAGGGTAAGCTTCATCCCCATGTGACGCTTGCTACTCCCGATAAGGTGATCGCCGGTCATCTGGAACCGGGGACAGAGGTTTTTACCTTTGCGATCGTAACCATCGGGGTGATGAATGACGTGGATTTCCGCCACCTTGATGATAAGGGTTACCGTTAGAGCCCCGCAGATCCCTCGGGCATCCTCGCCCACTCAAGCCAAAAGAGGGCTTGAATAGGGCACCCAGAGCATCGGTGATTGAGGGCAAGCTTCATCCCCATGTGACGCTTGCTACTCCCGATAAGGTGATCGCCGGTCATCTGGAACCGGGGACAGAGGTTTTTACCTTTGCGATCGTAACCATCGGGGTGATGAATGACGTGGATTTCCGCCACCTTGATGATAAGGGTTACCGTTAGAGCCCCGCAGATCCCTCGGGCATCCTCGCCCACTCAAGCCAAAAGAGGGCTTGAATGGGGCACCCAGAGCATCGGTGGGTGTGATTTGCTTCCCTGACTGGCAATGGACAGCGGTTACTGCACCGCAAAAGTATCCCACACAAAACAATCGCGAGTATCCGAAAAGTTCAACTGAGAACTCCTACCTCACCCTAAGTGGCGCAGTCCATCACATAGTGAGACGGGAGTTTTGTTTCTTGACATCGCGATAAAGCGAAGGATAGAACGGTTGCGACATTGGGGATCTGCTTGGACGGGTTTGATCTGCAGGGCAAAGTGGCAGTCGTCACCGGGGGAGCGAGCGGAATCGGGAAGGCTATCTGCGCGCGCTTAGCTAAAAACCAGGCACGAGTGTGCGTCTTGGATCTCGACGGCACCGGCGCTGAGATGACTGCCGCAGAGATAACTCGAGCGGGCGGCCAGGGGTATGCGCTCCCATGCAACGTCGCCGATCCGGAAAGCGTGAGCTCAGCCTTCGCGTCCATTGCGGCAAAAGGGCCTATCGATATTCTCGTCAACAGTGCAGGTATTGCGCATATTGGCACCATTGCGACGACAAATATGCAGGACTTTGAGCGTGTCTTCCGGGTGAACGCCCAGGGTGTTTTTCTTTGTATGCAGGCCGCGATCGCCACCATGGTCAAGCAGTCCGGCGGCGTGATCCTCAACCTTTCGTCGACGGTCGCGGTTATGGGGTTCCATGAACGATTTGCCTACTCGATGAGCAAAGGCGCGGTGCGTGCGATGACCTTTTCGGTAGCGAAGGACTTCCTGGACAAAAACATTCGCTGCAACTGCATCTCGCCTGCGCGCGTTCACACCCCCTTCGTGGATGGATACCTTAAGCGCAACTATCCCGGCAAGGAAGCAGAGATGTTGGCTGTGCTCGAGAAGACGCAGCCCATCGGCAGGATGGCGGCACCCGACGAGGTGGCCGGCCTGGTGGCATTTCTCTGCTCGGACATGGCCAGTTTTGTTACCGGCGCGGACATCCCGTTCGATGGCGGTGTGCTGCATTTACGTGGTTAAGCCCTGGGCTGTTGTGATGAGGACTCTATGACGATCAATAAGCGCATCTGTTTTGCAGTATGCCTTTGGATGGTCGGGGGCGTGGCCTCCGCAGTGTGGGCGCAGTCAGGTAATGGGATCATTTTTGGAACCGTTACTGATCAAAGTGGCGCAGTCGTCAGCACCGCCGAAATTACAGCAATGAACGTGGCGACCGGGATCTCGGAGCATGCCAAGACTGATGAGTCGGGCAACTACGTCATTCCTGCGCTGCCCGCCGCAACCTACACTATCCGGTGCGCGTCAACCGGCTTTCAAACCATCGAACGCACGGGGATCCTTCTGCAGGTAGACCAACGAGCAAGGGTAGATTTGCCCATGCAGGTTGGGCAGACGCAGCAGGTCGTGGCTGTGCAGGCCAACGTCACCAACCTTGATACGTTCAGTTCGGCGGTAAAGGATGTGGTTGATTCCACCAGAATGACAGAACTTCCGCTGAACGGCCGCAATGCACTCAGCCTGCAGGCCTTGCTGCCAGGCGCTGTGCCCGCCGCCAGCGGTTCCGCCGCCAGCGGGGTCGCGCTCAATACGGGCCTGGTGTTCAGCGTCAACGGCGCCCGGCCGAACCAGTCAGCCTACACGCTCGACGGCGGGTTGAACATGGACGCGTATAACAACGTCCCGGCTGCATTCCCCAACCCTGACATGTTGCAGGAGTTCTCCATCCTGCAGAACAGCTACAGCGCGGTCTACGGGCGGGACGCAGGAGCCGTGATCAACATGATCACCAAGTCTGGAACCAACCAGATACACGGCACAGCGTACGACTTTATCCGCAACAGTTATGTCGACGCGAAGGATTATTTCGCGACCAAGGTGCCCCCGTTGAGGCGCAACCAGTTTGGTGGAACCATTGGCGGCCCCGTAAGACTGCCTTTTTACAACGGGCGAGATCGCACTTTTTTCTTTGTTGGCGCGGAACTCACCCGGCAGACGCTGGGGAGCACCATTTCTTCCACCATTGTTCCCACGGCCCTGGAAAGAGCGGGCAATTTCTCGCAGACCATGGTGGCGGGAAAGCCGATCACGGTGGCGCCCCCGAGCACAGTGACACCGGCAAATCCGACCGGCACACCGTTTCCGGGAAACATTATTCCCACTTCCCTGCTTGACCCGGTAGGGCAAGCATTCGCAGCTGCATTCCTGCCGCTGCCCAACCGTCCGGGGAATGTATATGCGTTCAATCTCGGCCTGCCGACGCGAGAGAACCAGGTGATCGCCAAGCTGGATCAGTCGGTTTCCAGCAGCGATAAGCTCAGCTTCCGTTATTTCTTCGATGATAGTTTCAATGCGCAAAACGCCGGCCTCCCCGCTTTCAATTCGAACAATGACTGGCCGACTCACAATGGGTCGATCAACGAAACTCACATCTTTACACCGGGTCTGCTCAACCTGGCTACGTTCATGGTCGCTCGCAACACGTTCATTCGGTCGCCGCAAATCACCAACCCAACTACCTGGGCCGGCCTGGGCTGTACAGGGTGTATTCCGTTGGCGCCGCCCAGTGTTCCGACGGACTGGTCAGTCTCCGCGGCAAACGGTTTATCTATCCGGGTTCCAACGAACTTTCGCAGCTTCATGATGAACTACCAGTTCATTGATACGGTGAGCTACTCGCTTAATAACCATCTGCTTCAGTTCGGCGGGGAATATTCCTACGAGCGTAGATACGGACGAGAGTATTACCAATTCGCCCCACAGTATGCCTTTACCGGCACCTTGTCGGGGCCTTACGGCGACGGCTATGCTGACTTCTTCCTGGGTGCGGCCAATAGCGTTTTCCAGAACACGCCGCTGTTTTCTGAGCAGTACAAGTACACTCCGTTTCTTTACTTCCAGGACGACTGGCGGGCGACCACGAAGTTGACGCTGAATCTTGGATTGCGTTGGGAGCCATACATCACGACCCGCGATCGCTTCGGACATGATGGCGCTTTCCGTCCCGGACAACAATCGGTGATTTACCCGCTGGCGCCATTGGGGGCAGTTTTTCCCGGAGATCATGGGATCGGACCGGGAGTTTCTCCCAACCGATACGATCGAATCGCCCCGCGGGTTGGTTTCGCGTATGACCCTGGTGGAAACGGAAAGACTGTGATTCGTGGGGCCTATGGAATTTTCTCTGACACCTTGCGGCCGGTGGCCGTGAATACCAATCAGCTCAATCAGCCATTCTCTTACGGGCAAACGACGTTCGGCGTCCAGTTTTCCAATCCTTATGCGAACGCCCAGCAGACGCAGCAACTTCTGCTCAACTATGTTCCGCCCAAAACCGCAGCGGATCGGGCGTCGCGCGTCTTTTATCTCCCCATGACGGAAAATACGATTGATCCCAACTTCACCACGGGTTACATCCAGCAGTGGAATCTGACCGTCCAGAAAGAAGTGTGGAAACAGATCGTCGTCACGGCGGCGTACCTGGGGGCTAAGGGGACCCATCTCCTTCTGCTGGAGGAACTGAATCCCGGAGTCTATGTTCCGGGCAAATCCACCACCGGAAATGTCAATTCACGCCGGCCATATACCAACTTCCAGACGATCACCGAGGACATCGCCGCTGGCCCCTCCAACTATCAGGCCTTTCAAATCAACTGGAACCGGCGGCTTGCCGGGGGATTCACTTTGCTGGGGTCGTACGTCTACTCAAAATCCATGGACATCGCCTCGAACGATGGCAACAGTGGATTAGGAAACCAGGCACGGGATCCATATAACTGGAACCTCGATTATGGCCCATCAGACTTCGACATCAAGCATCGTTTCGTTACTTCGTTCCTGTACAGGATTCCCGGTTTAACGTCCGGCAACACATTTGCGAAAGCGTTGACCGGCGGCTGGCAGCTCGACGGAATCGTAACTCTACAGAGCGGGCCACCGTTCAGCGTGCTTGCGGGCGTGGATCGAAGCCTGATCGGAGTGTCGATCGATCACGCGGATGTGCACGGGCCGGTTGCGGTCTACAGCGGCCATTCCAGAACGAGCAAGATTTCCAAGTATTTCGATACCAGTGCATTCTCGTTGCCGGCGCAGGGTACGTTTGGCACGAGTGGCCGGAATACGATCTACGCGCCCGGTCTGGCGAACTTCGATGGCGGACTATTCAAGAACATTCCTATCCACGAAGACAAGCGACTGGAACTCCGTTGGGAAGTATTCAACGTTTGGAACCACACGAATTTGTTAACCCCCAACAATTCCTTCAGCAGCTCTGCATTCGGCCGCATCACCAGTTCGAAGGATGCACGCATCATGCAGGTGGCGGCAAAAATTGTGTTTTGAGCCTGGTATCCCAAACGAGGGCAGATGAAGGAACAAATCACCAGGCGTTCGGTACTATCAGGCATAGCCGCGACGGCTTTACTTCCGTCTGCGCGTGCTTCGTCTGCCGGCAAGGCAACTGCCTTTGCGCTCATCGGCGACAGATACCACAACAGTGACTATATCCGGACGGCATTGCGTAAAACGCTGGTCAAGGATGCGGGTATTTCCATCGATTTTCGCGACGAGGTGGAGTTGCTGAACGCCCAGGAGTTGAAGGGGTATAAGCTGCTGATCATGCTGCGCGATGGCATGCTTTGGCCAAGCGGATATTTGCAGGGTCCCCCAAGCTCTCCGAATACGCCCGCAGTTTCGATTGTGTCGGAGCCGCCGCTACCCAAAATTGAACCGGCGGCCGACTATTGGATCACGCCGGAACAGGGCAAAGCAGTGAAGGAATTTGTTTCCAATGGCGGAGGCGTTCTCTTTTACCATAACGTCACCTACATCAGCCCGCACAATGATGACTTTCGGGATGTGCTGGGCGCGGTGACGGAAGAGCATCCTCCCCTGCGTCCCTTTAAGGTGAAAATCGTAAACCGGGACCATCCGATCACTCGCGGCGTCAACGATTTCGTGGTCACCGACGAACAGCACTACATGGCGTATCAAAAGGATCCCAAGTACTTGCTGATGCAGAGCGTGAACGAAGATGGGCTCACGTTCAAGGATCTGGGGACTTCCTCGGCAGCCGGCTGGGCTTACGATTACGGCAAGGGCCGGGTTTGCTATCTGGCTCCAGGTCACGTGATTACGTCGCTGTGGAACCCGGAGTACGAAAAGCTGCAGAAAAATGCTGTACGCTGGCTTTTGAGACAAGCGTGACGCTTTATCGCAGGATGTCTGGAAGGGTAGGAAAACTGATGACACGACGGCAGTTTGCAGAAGCATGGAAGATATGGCCGCTGTTTGCTGGGTTGGTCCTTTCGGTCGCGATGGCGCCACGACTACTGAGTGCAGAGGCTAAGAAGATGACGACGCCTGCCAGTTCTTACCTGGTTTATGTGGGTACCTACACGGCTACCACCAGCAAGGGGATTTACAACTACCGGTTCGATCCACATACGGGAAAGCTCACGCCGATTGGGGTGGCGGCTGAGCAGCCGAATCCTTCGTTTATGGTCACCGATCCACAGCATCGTTTTCTATACGCCGTCACCGAGATGGGGAATGAACGCGGATCGAGCAACTACAAAAAGAATGGTTCGATCAGCAGCTACGCGATTGACCGCAAGAGCGGAGCCCTCAAGTTTCTCAACAATGTGGACGCCGGCGGGGGCGGGTCGTGCCACCTGGTGGTCGATAAAACTGGCAAGATATTGTTCGTGGCCAATTACGGCAGCGGAAATGTTGCGTCGTTCGCCATCAAGGCGGACGGAAGTATCGGCGAGCGGACCGGGTTTGATCAGCATGCCGGCTCGAGCGTGGATCCGGCCCGGCAGAAGGGGCCTCACGCGCACGCTGTCGTTCTCTCGCCGGACAATCGGTTCCTCTTCGTGCCGGACCTGGGTATGGACAAGATCATGATCTACAAGGTGGACGCGGCGAAGCAGACCTTCACGCCTAACGATCCTGCGTTCGCTACGGTGAAGGCAGGCCTGGGTCCGCGGCATTTCACCTTTGGACACGGAGCCAAATTTGCTTATGCGGTTTGCGAAATGGGATCGAGCGTCGTTGTGTTTTCCTACAACCCGGCAAACGGATCTCTTACGCCGGTACAAACTATTTCCAACTTGCCGGACGGCTTCACCGGCATAGACAACTCGGCGGAAATAGAAGCGGATCATTCCGGCCGCTTTCTCTATGCCTCCAATCGCGGGAACGACAGCATTACGGTGTTTGCCATCGATCCGGCTAAGGGCACCCTGACCAAGGTTCAGGTTGTTCCCACGCAAGGAAATATTCCCAGGAATTTTGCTCTCGACCCGACCGGAAAATATCTCATCGCGGCGAATCAGAAATCGAATAGCCTGGTCGTTTTCGACGTCGACCCCAAAGACGGCAAGTTGAAAGCAGCCGGTCAGATGCTGGAGATTCCCTCCCCCGTCGACATTTTATTTGTGCCTGCTGAGTAACACTGGAGGTTCTATGAAGCTCTTACGGACGAATTTCTCGCGGCGGTCCCTGGTGCAAAATGCCGGTCTGGTGGCCGGCGCCGGATTGCTGGGGCTTGGCACCGGCGCAGTCGGACAACCACCCGCACCTGGCAATGGGAAACCGCGGGCCCTTGCGCTCATCGGCGATCGCTACCACAATGCCGACTACATTCGAGTGAGCCTGGATAAGGTCTTCCAGGATCTCAACATTCCTATCGACTACACCATCCAATACGATCAGCTTTCGGCGGAGATGCTGAAAAACTATCAGCTACTCCTGATTTTGCGTGACGGCATGATCTGGCCCAATGGATACCTAGGACCGGATGCCTACACGGCGTATGAAGCCGATCTGGAAACGCCCAAGACATTCCCCGATCCCAAGCCTGTGCGCTGGATCAAGGAGGAACAGGGTAAGGCGATCAAGGACTTCGTGAATGCCGGCAACGGCTTCTATGCGCTTCACAACTGCAGCGATATTTCCGTTAGCTCGAAGGACTATCGTGAGGTGATGGGCGGCTGCTATAACGGCCACCCTCCGCTGCGACCCTTCCAGGTGCATGCGACCGCGAACAGTCACCCCATTACGCAAGGCATGAGCTCGTTCATTGTCAACGATGAGCAGCACTACGTGATCTACGATAAGGACCCTAAGTACGCGATCCTGGAGGCGGAGAATCTCGACGGATTGAATTTCGAGAATCGGGGGACTAAGTCTGTGTCGGGCTGGGCCTATGATTTTGGCCAGGGCCGGGTGGTGTTCACCGCGGTTGGCCACACGATTCATGCCATGTGGAACCCTCAATATATAGAAATTCAGAAGAGATCGATTCGGTGGTGCCTTAAAGAGATTTAACGGCAGCGATCCAAATCCAGGCTCAGTCCCGTAAGGACGGCCGAACTTAGCCCAGGACGCTAGTCCTGGGTTGGAATTGCAAGGATCACCAGTCCCGTAGGGACGGCTGAAAATTGGCCGCGATGCAAACCTGGACAATCTTCAGCCGTCCCTACGGGACTTAATCACGATTCATGATGTACCCAGGACTACCGTCCTGGGCTAAGTTCATTAAGTTCATTCGTCCCTGCGGGACTGCCCCATTCCGGCTTTCGTTACCGGGGTACCTCCTTACCTCTCTTACAGGCGGCCATGAAACGATCCCAGGTGCAGCGATTGCGTCTGCGCTCGCCGACGAATTCCATTCCCCTGCGGTGCGCAAGCACGTTAAATTAAAGACCTTCCCCTTTTGAGCCGGGCCTCGCACCACCTGGAGAAGGGCTATGCAAGGACCAAGTACTACGTTTATCTACCTGGCCGTGGTCTTTGGTCTGCTGGTGATTCCGCGGGCTTTGCAACGGTTTCGTCTGCCTGCTCCGCTCACCTGCTTTGCTTTTGGCATTATCGTCGCCGGCTTCTTCAAGCCGCTTATTCATGACAGCGTCGTTTCCTATCTCTCGACGCTGGGCATCGCGGCGCTTTTTCTTTTCGCCGGCCTGGAAGCCGATTTGGCCGAACTGCGCCGCAAGTTGCCGTCGTTGGCTGCCAACTTTGCCGTACGTGGCCTGGTGCTGGTCGTATGCGCTCGCGTCGCGGCCATCTATCTGCACCTTGGCTGGCAAGTTGACTGCCTGATCGCGCTTGCACTGCTTACCCCCTCCACGGGTTTTATTCTCGATATGCTGCCCACTTCCGGCCTCGACCATACAGAACAGACCGAAGTCGCACTCCACGCGGTGGCGGGCGAAGTGACGGCCGTCTTTCTGTTCATGGTGATTTCGCAGGCAGATTCGATCAAGACTCTGTTCATTTCCGGCAGTGCGGTGGTTTTGTTGATTGCGCTCATGCCGCTGCTGTTTCTGGCTCTTGGACGCTGGGTGGTGCCTTACGCTCCAGGCTCGGAGTTCTCGCTGCTGCTGATGGTGGGGCTGATTTGCGCGGTCATCACCGAATCATTGGGGGTCTATTACCTGGTGGGCGCGTTTGTCGCCGGGCTGGTCGCCCGTTCGCTCAGCAGGCGTATGAAGACCCTGGCATCGGCGGAGAATCTGGATGCCATCCGGCTGTTTGCCTCCTTCTTTATTCCGTTCTACTTCTTCCACAACGGCCTGGGAGTGCCCAGCGCGGCGCTGGTTTCTTCGTCTTTGGTGTACGGACTTGTGCTTTCCGCAATCCTCATTCCTGTCCGGCTGGCGGTGGTATGGCTGCAATCACGGTTTATGCAGCATCGGGCACACCGCGGCAGCATGCGGGTGGCGATCGCCCTTACTCCTACGCTGATTTTCACCCTGGTGATCGCGGAAATTTTGCGCGAGAATTTTGCCGTCAGCCCGCCGCTCTATGGCGGCCTCTTGGTGTACGCGGCAATTGCCAGCATTCTGCCATCGCTTACCCTTCCCGCGTTTGCCGAAACTACGGTGGACCCGGTCGCGATTGAAGCCTAAGGATGACCATCTAGTCAACCATTGACGCTCCGCGGCAGGGGCGCTATCGTTGAACAATCTGGTGTTCGGGAAGGCGGTGCGAATCCGCCACTACCCCGTAACTGTAAGCGCCGAGAGCTTGAACCAATTTGCTGGAGCCACTGGGATGTCACTCCTGGGAAGGCTGTTCAAGATCGACGAAGCGTAAGTCAGGAGACCGGCCAGATGCCCACCAGGGCCGTTTCAGCTTCGATGGGAGAGCTGGAAAGCAACCTCGCTGACGTAGTTCGCTGGTCAGTACGGACGCTGCCTACTTATTAGATCCCGCTTCGTGCCAGGTTTTGTCCTGCGCCAGAGGCGACGAATGCAGTCGAACCATCGCAGTACGGTAACTCTCCTTTTAGGAGGAGTGCGTAGCGGCAAGAGCCACTACGCGCAGCAGATCGGCGAGCGGGCCGGGCGGGTCGTTTTTGTGGCCACGGCGCAGGCCGCTGACGACGAAATGCGGCTTAAGGTCGAACGCCATCGCAGCAGCCGTCCGCAGCATTGGAAAACGGTCGAAGAGCCTCTGGCCCTGGCCGAGGTGATCACCCAGCATGGCCCCACATGCGACCTGATGATCATCGATTGCCTGACGTTTTTCGCCGCCAATTTGCTCGATGCCAAGACGGATGAGCAAGCCTCCGTGGATGGCCTTTGTAACGCCCTCCGTGCGCCTGCCTGCTCCGTGGTGCTGGTTTCGAACGAGGTGGGCAGCGGAGTGGTGCCGGAATATCCTTCCGGGCGGCGCTTCCGCGATCTGTTGGGCGAGATGAATCAGAGCGTTGCCCGGGTGGCGTCGAACGTGCTTCTGCTCGTTGCCGGGCTTCCGTTGATCCTCAAGGGAGAGGTCGATCCTCGGGTGAGCCAGTGATTGGGTTTCTGGTTGGCGGCACGGCCAGCGGCGTGGGCAAAACCACGGTGTGCCTGGCCATCATCGCCTGTCTGCGCCGGCGCGGTTACGTGGTGCAGCCTTACAAAGGCGGTCCCGACTTTCTCGATACCACCCACCACACCCGGGTCGCGGACCGAAAGGCACGCAATCTAGATACCTGGATGCTCAGCCCAGAATCGAACCGCGAGGTGCTTTCCCGGGCCGCTGTCGGTTCGGATGCGGTGGTCGTGGAAGGGATGATGGGGCTTTTCGACGGCAAGGACGGGGTCACGGAAGCCGGCAGTAGCGCCGAAATTGCCAAGATGCTTCACCTGCCTGTGCTGCTCGTCCTGGACTGTGCAAAAAGCGCACGCAGCGTTGCGGCGACGGTGCTGGGCTTTGAATGTTTTGATCCGGAGTTGCCACTGGCCGGGCTCATTCTTAACCGGGTCGCCGGCCTTCATCATTATCGTCTGCTTGAGTCCGCCATTCAGTCTCGCTGCGAGACTCCTATTTTGGGTTGGCTTCCTCGAGAGCCAGGCATCGCGATCCCGGAGCGTCACCTTGGACTGCATGCGGCCAGCGAAGGCGAAGTCTCGCTGGATACATTGGCCAACCTGGCGGAAAAGCACTTGAAGGTCGGTGACCTTATCAAGCTCGAGTTTCCCCTGGAAACTGTTGCGGTATCGACTGCCGATAAGGGGGAGTTTCCTCGCCTGCGCATCGGGGTAGCCCGAGATCGGGCCTTCTCTTTTTATTACGAGGACAACCTGGATTTGCTGCGCGCGCAGGGAGCGGACGTGATCGCGTTCAGCCCTGTCGAGGACCGGGCGCTGCCTGAAAATCTGGACGCTTTGTATTTCGGAGGCGGCTATCCCGAACTGTATGCGCGAGAGCTCAGCGAAAACGGGCCAATGCTCGACCAGATCCGGGGCTTCGCACGGTCTGGAGGGCACATCTACGCCGAGTGCGGCGGCCTGCTCTACCTCTCACAACAATTGAGCAAGGCGGACGGCAGCGTTTTTCCCATGTTGGACATTCTGCCCCTGAAGATGGAGATGACGGACAGGCTGGTCGATTTTGGTTACGTCACGGTTACGTTTACACAAGATTGCCTGCTTGGGCCTAAGGGCGGCACCGTGCGCGGCCATAGTTTCCACTACTCCCGGATCTGCTCGGACTGCGATGTGGCAACCAGCTACCAGGTGAACTTTTCCCTTTCAGGCAGGCAACAGCAGGAAGGCTTTACCCGCGGCAATGTGCTGGCCAGCTATGTACACCTGCACTTTGGGGCTAACCCTGCGATTGCACGCAGTTTTGTGACCGCCGTTCGGCAAAGACACGGGGCGACGGCATGAGAAGGACTCTGCTGCTGCTCGGCGCACTGGTCGCAGCGTGCCTGGGAACAGCGCACGCCAGCCGCGTGCTGACCGATGAAACGGGCCGCACGGTCACCGTCCCCGACCACCCTCATCGTGTGGTTTGCCTGGTGCCAAGTGTCACCGACACGGTGTTCGCCCTGGGGTCGGGTGACGATGTAGTCGCTGTGAGCGACTACACGAAATATCCGCCTGCGGCCATGAAGAAACCGAGTATCGGCAGCCTGGTGAAGCCCTCGGTGGAGACGATTCTTTCCTTTCATCCTGACCTGGTGGTGGGGACCAATATCCCCGGATCAACTGAGACAGCGAACCAATTAAAGAGCGTCGGGGTGCCTGTCTATCTGGTCGACCCTCAAGGTCTCCCGGGTATCCTGCGGTCGGTAAAAAGCGTGGGCGAGGCTCTCAATCGTGTTCCGCAGGCGGAGGCCCTCAACGCCGACCTTAGCCGGCGTATTGCGGCCGTAAAGGCGCGCACGACCGGAAGACCAAGGCCACGGGTCCTGGTTCCGATCTGGTATGACCCGATCATCACGATCGGCAAGCACGCATTCATCAGCGAGATTATTGAGGCTGCGGGAGCCAGATCTGTGACCGATGACCTGGTGCCCGATTGGCCGCAGATTAGCCTGGAGGCAGTGATCGCCCGTGCGCCCGATGCCCTGTTGTTGATCCGCGGAGGCAAGGTTTCGGTCGATACGTTAAGACACCGCCCCGGTTGGAGCAGCCTGCCCGCGATTCAGAAGGGCACGGTCTATTACGTCGACAGCGGCATCCAGGAACCAAGCCCTGTCGCTATCGACGCATTGGAGGAATTGGCCAAAGAATTTCATCCCTAGGACGGGAAGTCCCCGTTCTTCCACGATCACCACGGCAAGGTAACGAGAAGGCGGTGCAAATCCGCCACTACCCCGTAACTGTAAGCGCAGAGAACCCGGCGAGGAAGATAGCAAAGCCACTGGGACGAGTCCTGGGAAGGCAGCCGAAGTTTGTAGACGCGTAAGTCAGGAGAACGGCCTTGCTTCACCAACCCGAGGGGGTATGTACATGTTCGAGTCATCGATCTTCCGCAAGAATTTTGCTAATCCGCTGCTTTTTTTGTCTCTGTTGCTTGCGTCTCTGACCGCCCTGGGCGCCGATGGCGGCAGCTTACATGGAACAGTCACTGACCCGCTGGGCGCGGTCATCGTCTCGGCAACCGTACAGTTGCTCGATGGCTCCTCCGTCGCGCAGGAAACAAAAACCGATGCGGCGGGTGACTATAGCTTCCAGGTGCAGAAATCCGCTCGTTACCAGGTTCGGGTCATCGCGCGCACGTTTCAGTCCACAACGAGTGGCGCAGTCTACGTGGCGGCTTCGGGCAGGGCCCAGGTGGATCTCACCCTGGCTACGCAAACTTTGACTGAGCAGGTGACGGTCACTGCGACAGGAACACCTACGCCCGAGGCGCAGGTTGGGGCGCCGGTCAGCGTGCTGACCGCGGATCAGTATCGGTACGCGACCGAGGTGCAGGATCCGCTGCGCCTGATCCCGGGAGCGCAAGTCACCCAGACCGGGCAGGTGGGGGGCACGACTGGTTTGTCGATCCGCGGAGGCAACTCAACGCCAACAAGGTGCTCATCGACGGGGTTCCGGCAGACGATATCGGCGGCGCGGTCGAGTTCGCCAATCTCGACGCGGTGGGCATCGACAGGATTGAAGTATTGCGAGAGCCGAACAGCGCCCTCTATGGCTCGGATGCATTGGCCGGCGTGGTGAGCCTGACGACTGCCCGCGGCAGCACGTTACTTCCCTTGCTGACCTATTCGGGCGATGGCGGCAACTTCAACAGCTTTCGCCAGGTGGGCACGCTGGGCGGGGCCTTTCGCCACTTCGATTACTACTCGGCCTTTGCACGCACGGACACGCGCAACAATTTGCCCAACGATGCTTTTCACAATGGGACCTACGCGGGCAACTTTGGCTGGACACCGAATACCGCCAACGATCTCCGATTTACGGTGCGCCACCTCGCGGTGGCTGCCGATCAGCCGAATGCCATCCTGCTTTACGGCATTCCCGATGCAGCCAGCGTGAAGGAGCAGGACACCTATTACAGTGCTGCGTGGAACAATCAGACCACGGAGAGATGGCACAACCAGATTCGCTATGGCGGCCTGCGTTTGCACTATAACTACACCGACTTTGCCGCAACCGGAATCTATGATCCGGACCTGGACGTTTACCTGGGCGCTCCGGTCAACATTCAGGGTGCGAACGGCTATCAACGTCAGCGGGCAAGCCATCTTCCAGTACGGCGCGAGCTACGGGTCGAACTTATCCCAACAATTATCTGGCGCCCAGCAAGCGCGACTTCGTGTATGCGCAGTCCGATTACCGGGTGAATGCACACATCGTCGCCCTGGGTGCGTTCAAATACGAAGACGAGCGAGGTTCGACCGTTACTTCTGGGGGGTCGCCCACGGCTATCGAACGCGGCAACTACAGCTACACCATGCAACTCGCGGGAGACATAAAAAACCGCCTCTACTACACCATCGGCAGTGGACTTGAGGACAACGGCCTCTTCGGTTTCGCCGCTACGCCGCGCGCTTCCCTCGCCTACTATCTGTTTCGTCCCACGCAACAGCGGCTTGTTCAGTGGAACCAAGCTGAACTTCAGCTTTGGCAAGGGGATCAAAGAACCGAGCATCTATTACCAGAGCATATCTCTCTTCGACATTCTGGACGCGCTGCCGAATGGCAGCGATCTGATCAAGCAGTATCGCGTCTCTCCCATCGGTCCGGAAACCTCCCGCACTTACGATGGAGGGGTGGATCAGCAGTTCTGGAATGGCCGTGCACGCGTCACCCTGACCTACTTTCACAACGAATTTACCAATGGGGTGGAATTCGTCCCGCAGTCGGCGTTGCTTGCGCTCGGGCTGCCGGCAGCCAGCAACCCGGCGGTTGAGTTTGGAGCCGCCGTAAACTCCCAGGCCTTTCGCGCTCAAGGCTTCGAGACCGCCCTGGAGTACAAGATCGGCAGCCATCTGTTTGCGCGTGGTGGATACACTTATCTGGATGCGGTGGTACAGCACTCTTTCTCCAGTGCCTCCCTGCCCAGTTACAACCCGAGTTTCCCTAACATCGCGATTGGCGCTTTCTCGCCCCTGGTGGGCGCCAGGCCTTTCCGCCGCGCTCCTCACTCCGGCTACTTTGGGCTTAGCTACAACCGCTCCAAATGGTATGGCTCGTTCACCGGAACGCTGGTTGGCCGCCGCGACGACAGCGATTTTCTGACGGATTCGGATTTTGGCAACAGCCTGCTGCTGCCGAACCGGAACCTTGACGGCGCTTACCAACGGCTGGAACTCGGGGGCGGCTACCAGATCAGCCGATCGCTGACGGCTTACACTGATATGCAGAACCTGTTGAGCGAACATTACAGCGAGGCGTTCGGTTTCCCTGCGCTCCCCTTTACCGTTCGGGCTGGCATAAAGGTCAGCTTCGGAGGCGAATCTTGGCGATTGAAATAGCAACGGTAACCAATACCCCGGTCGAGGTCTAGCCGGCAGGAGAGGGTCAGGGTCAGCCCCCTGGCTCTCGTCGTGCTTCTTACGGTTGCGCTCGGGGTCACGACGCTGGTCTCGCTCGCGACCGGCGCTGTGTCTATTTCGCCGCGAACCATCTTCGCCGCCATGCTGGGATATCATCCTCTGAGTGAAATGCAGCGGCTGATTTTGTTTCATCTGCGCCTGCCACGGGTGCTGGCGGCGGGCTTGGTGGGCGCCGGGCTGGCGCTGGCCGGTCTTCTCTTCCAGGGACTCTTTCGCAATCCTATCGCTGATCCTTATGTCATCGGATCTCAGGGCGGGGCCATCCTGGGCGCATGCATCGGGATATCTTTCTTTTCCCAGTGGTCGGTTTTCGGGTTCAGCGCCACCACCCTGCTGGCGTTCGCCGGATCGGCGGCTACCATGGCGTTGGTCTATTCGCTGGCTCGATCGGCGGGCAAGACCAACGTGGTGACCCTTCTGCTGGCCGGATTTGCCGTCAGCACCATGCTTACCAATTCGAGCTACTTCTTCGAGCTCTTCGACAGAACGGGCGACGACAATCGTGTTCTGGCTTCCTGGTTGCACGGCGTCATCGGCATACCCACCTGGACCGAATTAGCAGTGAGTGGCGTTCTTTTTGCCCTGGCGGCGCTGGCTGCCCTTCCCCTGATGAGGACACTCAACACCCTGGCGCTGGGCGACGAATATGCGCAGCAGCTCGGGATAAGAGTCGAGTCCGCGCGCGTAGCTATCATCCTGATTGGCTCGTTGCTGACGGCCGTGGCGGTCTCGCTGGGCGGCATGATCAGCTTCGCCGGGTTGATCGTACCCCACATCGCGCGGCTACTGCTAGGTCCCGATCACGTTCGCTTGCTGCCGGTGACCGTTCTGGCCGGAGCCATCTTCCTTATGCTGGCCGACACCCTGGCGCGAACCCTCTTCGCTCCCTCAGAGGTTCCGGTGGGCATTCTGATGGCCTTTGTCGGCGGGCCTTTCTTCCTCTACCTGCTGCGCAAGATGAAACGGAGCTATACCGTATGAGCTCCCTGTTGCGCATGGATGGCGTGCAGTTTGGCTACCAGGAACAGGAGGTTCTCCGCGGAGCGACCTTCGATCTCGAAGAAGGTAGCTGCAGCGCGCTGATCGGGCCGAATGGTTCCGGGAAAACGACACTGTTGCGTATTGCGGCCGGGGTACTGCGTCCTGCAACAGGGAGTGTTCGTTTGCTGGGGCGGCCGATGGAGGGCATCCCTCTAAAAGAAGTGGCGCGCACGGTCGCGCTGGTGCCGCAGCAACTGGAGCTGCCGTTTGACTTCACCGTGCAGCAAGTGGTGGAGCAGGGCCGCACTCCCCACATCGGCATGCTGCGCGGGCCGGGACGCAGCGATCGAGTTGCCGTTGATCGAGCCCTTGACCTGGCCGATGTGTCGGGCCTGCGCCATCGCGTCTTCAACGAGCTCAGCGGTGGCGAGACGCCAGCGGGTAAAGATTGCCCTGGGCCTGGCGCAGCAACCGCGCCTGCTGTTGCTCGACGAGCCTACCCAGAACCTCGATATAGGCCGGCAGGTGGAGCTGATCGACCTGCTGCACTTCTTGCGCGATGAAGGGATTACTATCCTGGCCTCCATCCACGATCTGCACCTGGTGGATAAGAACTTTTCCACCGTACTGTTGCTCAGCCCGGGACATCCGTTAGCGAGCGGCACCCCGGAGCAGATGCTGAAACCTTCTATCCTGGAACGCGCCTTTCAGTGCCCGCCGGACCGTCATCCCTTGCTGATCGAGCGCGCCGAGCTTTACCGGAGACAAGCACGATGAACACTGAGGTCGAACCAAACATTGAGGAAGTGATCGGCGCCATTGCCGCTCCGCCGGAAACATATCTGGCGGAGGCGAAGGCTCGACTCGACTCCGCTTACCAAACCACTGGGGAGCCTGGGACGCCTGGAGGACCTGGCGGCGCAATGGTTCGCCATCCGCCAGGGCAATATCACTGCGCCGGTGAGCAAAGCCGTCTACGTGTTCGCAGCCGATCATGGGATTACTGCGGAAGGGGTGAGCGCCTATCCCGCAAAGGTGACGCAGCAGATGGTGCTTAATTTTCTTTCCGGAGGGGCCGCTATCAATGTGCTGGCGCGGCTCAACCACGTGGAAGTGAACGTGGTGGATGTGGGCGTGGACGCGGACCTGTTCGGCTACGCGGGTTTGCTCGACGGAAAGGTACGCCGCGGCAGCAGGAACATGTTGCGAGAGCCGGCCATGAGTCCGGAAGAAGTAGCCGCGGCGCTTGCTGTCGGCCTCAACATGGCAGAAGCCGCGCATGCCAAGGGTAACAACCTGGTCGCCGTCGGCGAGATGGGCATCGGCAACACGACCGCTGCCAGCGTGATGACGGCGGCGCTTACCGGGATGAAGGCTGCATTGGTTACCGGTAAAGGAGCAGGCCTGGACAGCGAAGGCTACGCGCGCAAATGCAACATCGTGGAAGCGGTGATGAAGCAACACTTCGCGCAACCCGCCGGCCCGCGGAAGATTCTTCGCTGCGCGGGCGGTCTTGAGATTGCAGCCATGACCGGCATGATTCTGGGAGCGGCGCGGCGCCAGATGGCCATCGTCATGGACGGCTTTATCTCTACCGCCGCGGCAGCGATAGCTTGCGGGCTTGCTCCAGCAGTGCGGCCGTACCTGTTCGCCGGCCATCAGTCGCAGGAGCCCGGCCATCGCATACTGCTGGCTCATCTGGAGATCGAACCGATTCTTGACCTGCATATGCGCCTGGGCGAAGGCAGCGGCGCGGTTCTGGCCATGCCGGTTCTGGAAGGCGCCTTGCGCCTCTACCAGGAGATGGCCACCTTCGCCTCGGCCGGCATCAGCGGAGCCACTGCATGAGCCTGCGCGCTCCGCGCTTCGCGGTAGACATCGCGGTGGCCTTTCAATTCCTCACCCGAATCCCGATGCCCGCGGTGACTTTCGCACCTGACGGGCTGGCGCGCTCGGTCAAGTTTTTCCCCCTGGTTGGGTTGGTGATTGGCTCCGGTGCGGCTCTGCTGGAGAAACTGCTGGCGCCGCATCTTGGCCGTCCAGCTTCCGCCGTCATTGTTTTGCTGTACCTGGTGCTGATCACGGGTTGTCTGCACGAGGACGGGCTCACCGATGTGGCCGATAGCTTGGGGGGATGGAATGCCGAACAGCGCCTGGCCATCCTGCGCGACAGCCGCATCGGCGCTTACGGCGCTACAGCGCTGGTGTTGTCGCTGCTGAGCCGCGCGATACTGCTTGCCGGGCTGCCGCTCGAGCACTTCACCGCTTACCTGATTTCCGCCCATGTGCTTTGCCGTTGGTCGACCCTGCCGCTCAGCTACTACCTTCCAGCTGCCCGTGAGAGCGAGGGCCAGGGTGCGCGGATCGCGCGCCTGACCTCTGCTTCCTCCTTGATCCTGGGATCCGTCTTCACCATCGTCACCGTGGTGGTGGCTCTTCGCAAGGCGGCGATTGCTCCCGTGCTGTCGGCGATCGCGATTCCCTTGCTGAGCAGCTTCTTTTACATGCGGAAGTTCGGCGGGTGTTACCGGCGACTGCTTTGGCGCCACGAATCAGCTTACCGAGATCGCCGTGTACCTTTGCGGGGTGTGGACGCCATGAGCCGGTTGCTGTTTATTCGTCATGCGGAGACGGAGATGGCAGGGCGGTTTTGCGGGCATTCCGACCCTGATCTCAATGCGCAAGGACGAGCGCAGCTCGGCGAGCTCGCTCGAGCGCTATCCACGGAGACGATTGGAGCAGTCTATAGCAGCGACCTGCGGCGTGCGCACAGCACAGCGCAAGCGATTGCCGCCGGCAGGAAGGTTCCGCTGACGCTTCGTCCTGCTTTGCGGGAGATTCACTTCGGCGAATGGGAAGGCTTGAGTTGGGCGGAGATCGAACAGCTGGATCGTGAGTACGCGCGGAGGTGGGTCGATGGCTTTCCGCACGTAACCGCCCCTGCGGGGGAGAGTTTCCCGGAGTTTGAAGCTCGCGTGCTCGAAGAGGTGAATGGTCTTATCGATCGCGATGGAGAGTCGATCGCCGTGGTTACCCATGCTGGGGTCCTGCGCGTGGTCCTGAGACATCTGCACGGATGTTCCGAGCAAGAGGCCTGGCAACAAACACAACCGTATTGCTGCGTCGTGCGTTATGACGCAAAAGGAGAAAGTCGATGAGTATTGCAACCAAGCATGGAGATGGTGGACAAACCGGGCTTGCCGGCGGCATTCGTATTTCCAAGGCTGACCTGCGGGTCGAAGCCTATGGTTCGGTAGATGAGCTGAACACCGTGCTCGGCTTCGCCCGGAGCATTTGTAAGAACGAGGAGATTGCCGGCTGGACGGAGCAGATTCAAAAGACGCTGTTCCGGCTTGGATCGGCTATGGCCACACCTCCGGAAAGCCGGAAGCCGCAGGTGTACATTACCGCGGAAGACGTCGAGTTTCTGACGCAGTTGGTGTATCAGATTGAAGCTACGGAGGGGATCCTCGCCGACTGGTCGTTGCCCGGCGCGCATACGGAGTCAGCGGCCTATGAGATTGCGAGGACGGTTTGCCGGCGTGCGGAGCGAGCCGCGGTGCGGCTGGCGGAGAGCGGGCAGGAGGTGCAACCGGAGGTTCTGGCTTATCTCAACCGGCTTTCGGATTTGGTTTGGTTGTTTGGGCGGTTGATCGAGTTGAATGCTGGAATTGATGCGCGTCTTCGCGATGGGAGTAAGGCTGGTCCGAAGTGGTCGCGCGCGTGGTAGCGCAACTCTTGTTCTCTGGACGGGTGCCCCATGTTCGCCCCAGCGTACATGGGCCGATAAAGACGGGGCCCAGCCCCTTCGAACGCTTCTGCTTCTCGGGGACAAGAGCCAGTGCAGTTGCGCGACTGAGTGAAAGCATTTGATGAATCCGTTTTCGGCCCATGTACGCTTTGGCGAACATGGGGCACCCGTCCAGAACCTAAGACGGTTGTTTGATGCTCATAAGCTGATGGTGCAAACTTCATGAGCCAGGCACGCGCCATCATGGTGCTTGGTACCAGTTCGCACGTTGGGAAATCGTTGTTGACGGCGGCGCTTTGCCGCATCTTTGCTCAACACGGATATCGCGTCGCACCGTTCAAGTCGCAGAACATGTCGCTCAACTCTGCTGCGACCATTGAGGGGTTGGAGATTGGCCGCGCGCAGGCTCTGCAGGCCGAAGCTGCCGGTATCGCCGCGTCGGTGCATATGAATCCCATACTGCTCAAGCCTTCCGGCGATTGCTCCTCACAGGTGGTCGTGCGGGGTAAGATTTGGGGCCAGATCTCTGCGGCCGACTACCACCAGCGGCGAGTGGAAGAGCTGATGCCAGTGGTGCGTGAGAGCTATCAAACACTCGCGTCACGGTTTCAAGTGATTATTCTCGAAGGAGCGGGCTCTCCTGCCGAGATCAATCTGAAGCAGCATGACATCGTGAACATGCGCATGGCGGCGATGGCAGACGCACAGTGTCTCTTAGTCGGCGACATCGATCGAGGCGGAGTCTTCGCTTCCCTGCTGGGCACGCTTGAGCTGCTCGAACCCGACGAACGCGAGCGCATTCGCGGTTTTTGCATCAACAAATTCCGTGGCGACCTCAGCCTGCTCGAACCGGGAGTTCGCATGATGGAGCAGCGCCTAGCAAAACCGTGCCTCGGCGTAGTTCCCTACCTGCCCGCTCTCGCGTTGGAAGAAGAAGACGGCGTCGCTCTTCCACCCATCGCGCACTCCGGCTGGGGACCAAAGCCGAACGAGCTCGATCGTCCCCTGCGGATCGCAGTCGTCGCACTGCCATCATTCTCGAACTTTACCGACTTCGATTCCCTGCGCGCGGAGCCGTCTGTCGATTTGCGCTTTTGCCGTTCCGCTGAACTGCTGGCCAACGCCGATGTCGTGGTCCTTCCGGGTAGCAAACAGACCATGAGCGATCTGGAGTGGATGCTCGCGCGCGGGTTCGGGCCAGCCGTACATCGGCACGCTGGAACTGGCCTGGTGGTGGGGATCTGCGGCGGCATGCAGATGCTAGGCGAAGAGCTGTTCGATCCCGCCGGTATCGAACAGCAAGGCCGCATTCCCGGCCTCGGGCTCCTACCCATCCGTACGGAGATGCAATCCGACAAGGTGACGCGCCTGTGCTCAGGGGTTCTCCACAGTCATTCCCTGTTCGGCCAATCAGTAGAAGATGACAAGGTGGCGGGATACGAGATCCATATTGGAAAGACCCTTTATCAGGAACATGCCGAACCCTTCGCCAGGCTGAACGATGGCGAACGAGACGGATGTATCAGCACCGATCGTCGAGTGCTTGGTACCTATCTGCACGGCATCTTCGACGAGGATGGTTTTCGCCACCACTTCCTGACCGCTGCTCGCAGTTTTTACAAGTTGACTCCACCATCCGCGTTCAATTTGTGGACAAGGCAACGCGAAGAATCTCTCGACCGGTTAGCCAGTGAGGTGAGCAAGTCGTTGGACATGCAACGGATCTTCGACTGGGTGGGGCTTACGTACGAATGACCCACAGCAGAAGAATCGCTGCTGCATATTTGCTTGATTGGATCGCGGGCGATCCCGAGTGGCTCCCGCATCCGGTGCGATTGATAGGCCGCTGCACAGAGCATGCGGAACCTTTGCTCCGCCGTCCGGAACAAACTCCACTGCAACAGGTGATTGCCGGGGTGGTGCTCACCAGCTGGCGTGGTTGGCGGGTCGTACCTCGTTACCGCGAAAGCCAGTGCCTGGTGGTGGTACGGTGGCGAAGATTCTGTTGGCGTGGACTTGCCTTGCGTCACGCAACCTGATCGATGAGAGTCTTGCGGTCATCCGCGCTCTCGAACAGCCCGGACTAGCTCGTCAGCGGCTGGCGAGAATCGTCGGCCGCGACACGCATGCGTTGAGCGATACCGAAGTGCAGCGGGCGCTGATTGAGACACTCGCCGAGAGTGCATGCGATGGAATTGTAGCGCCCTTGTTTTACCTGGCGATCGGTGGTGTTCCCTTGGCGATGGCATACAAGGCCGTCAATACTCTCGACTCCATGATTGGCCATGCCGACGAACGCTATTTCTACTTTGGCAAAGCGGCCGCACGGCTGGACGATGTAGCCAATTACTTCCCCTCACGGATCACAGCATTCGCCATTATGCTTGCCGCCGGAGCAGAACGAAAGTCCAGCTTCGTATCATCCCTGCATACGTGGTATCGCGACCGTGGAAAACATAAGAGTCCCAATGCCGGCCAGCCCGAAAGCGCGATAGCGGGCGCCCTGCGGGTCCGCCTGGGCGGAGAGAATACTTACCACGGTGAGCTCATCGTGGCGCCGGTGCTCGGAGCAGAGTTCGAGCCGCCCAACCCTCATCACGCCATGCGAGCTCTTCGTTTGGTCACGGCCGTCTCTCTGCTCAGCGCCGCATTCGCGGTCGCGGTGCGGCTCGTGTGGACCGTCTCATATTCCAGCAACGCCTAAAGAACTTCGCTCAAATCGTCGAAAAAGTGACGAACGGTCGCAAGAGCGGGACGAGTGACGCCTTTTCCCTTATCTGTCGCCTAATCGCGCGACGTGTGGCCCTTTGCAAACGCCGGGCATACCTGAACATAAAGCAAACGAAATCTGAGGTGAGGTTATGCCTTCCATAGCTTGCTCAGGATACGTGCGGGTTGGATATCGTTGTTATTCATGCTTTGTTTACTCGACGCGATAAACGCCAACGCTAATACAACCAGTGTGTCTGAACTCAAACAAAAGCTGCTCGAGGATATGTCAAGCAGGAACTGGAATTGGCAGCCGATTACTTTGCCGGCAGAGGAGTGCCAAAAGACCTGACGCAATCCGCCTACTGGTATCGGAAAGCAGCGGACCAAGGAAATCCTGCCGCCCAGGTCTACCTTGCCTACATGTACACCGTCGGTATGGGTGTGCCGCAAGATAAGGCCGAGGCAGTCCGATGGTATAGGCGAGCCGCCTCTGCCGGGAACGCAGAAGCCGAGGTCAATCTGGCCGCACTCTATATCCGTGAAGACGGCCTCAAGCAGGATATTCAGGAAGCGTTACGCTTGCTGAAATCGGCAGCAGACAAACGGGATGGCCGCGCGGACGCTTACCTCGGCCTGGCAAGCTACATGGGATTGGGTGGTCCGGTGGACCACCCTGCGGCGGAAGCCTGGTTCAAGATCGGCGCCAGGCAGCATGATCCGGAAGCAGAGTTTTTACTGGCGTCATTGGACGCAAATGAACCGGGCCGCGTGCCTGATCTTGAGAATGACGCAAAGCTTCTGCGGCTTTCTGCAGCGGCTGGGTACGTACCCGCCATGCATGGCGCCGGGCTATTACTGGTAAACCATCCCGACCTGGCGCAACCGCCGGAAGAAGCAACGAACCTGTTGCTGTCAGCGGCCTACGCCGGTTATTGGCAGTCGTCCGCAGCCCTGGGTATTCTGGCACGGGACGGGCGGCGCATGCCAAAGGATCAAAGAGCGGCTTATCGTTGGTTCTGCATCGCTGTCTTACAAGGCGGCAGCCCGGCGGAGACTTATCTGCGCCCCGGCCTTCTCCGCATGGCGCAGGGTTTGCCCGATGCTGCTTCCATTGAACAGGAAGCGGCAGCGTGGCGGCAGATTCATCCAAACCACGACCTGTTTGTCTACACCAACGAAATGAACCCGAAGTATTTCCCCATCCAGGAGGTGTATGCTGTGCCGCATACTCCGCAAGCCGGAGATTGGCGATCAAACTGGACAGCCTAACTAAGAAAGAGAGCGACTCAACCCGTCCGTTTTTCATGCGCCCGGTGGTCTTCCTTTCGGGCTGGGTGGCGCTTGGGCTTTTGTTCGGGTTCCAGGAGTACGTGGAAATGTCCCTGGACGCCTGGAAGGTTCCGCTTTGGGTGCCCTTCGCCGCGTGGACGCTGGAGTTTTTGTTGTGGGGTCTGACGTTCCTGGCTATGTGGCGCTTTTTGCGCGCAAGCATACAGGCTGCCACCCCCCGGCAAATGCTCCTGTTAGTATTTGCCTTTGAGCGTCCTGGTCGGCTTCCTCGAGGAAGTACTCTACATCACCATCTTTCGCTACCAGCACCCGGGTAAACACTATAGCTTTCTAACCCGGCTTGGGCGCAATTTGTCTTCCGCATTGGTGACGGACGTGGTCATTTTCTGGATGGGGTTTATTGTTTTCCGCAGCATTGGCTACTACCAGCGATATCGCGAGCGGGAACAGATGGCTTCGCAGCTTCAGGCACAACTGGTGCAGGCCCGTCTGCAGGCCTTGCAGATGCAGCTCAACCCTCATTTCCTTTTCAACACCTTGAATTGCGTTTCCAGCCTGATGCGCTCAGACCCGGACGGCGCCGACGAAATGCTGGAACGACTCAGCAGCCTGTTGCGTATCACCTTGGCAAAGGGGCAGGCTCAACGGATTCCCCTGCAAGAGGAGATGGAGGTCGTTCAACTCTATGTCTCGATCCAGCAGCTGCGTTTCGGCGATCGAGTAAGCCACAGCGTTGAGGTCGCGCCCGAGGCATGGGATGCCCTCGTGCCCTCGATGATTCTTCAGCCAATTGTTGAAAACGCCTATGTTCACGGAATCTCGCGATCTCTGGGGGAAGGGACCATCACCATCAAGGCTTCCGTCGAAGGAGACCACTGTGCATATCGATTCGCAATGCGGGCTGTGTTCCAGGGTCATTCGGTGACGCCCTGAAACGTGCAGGGCGTCGGCATCGCGAACGTAAAGGCCCGGCTGGAGTTGCATTACGGGAACCGGCAAAGCTTCTCTATACCGGGAGATTGTTCCGGGAGATGTAACGGCCCTCTGCGTGCTTCCCCTGGAGATCGATAAGCGTCCAAGCAGTGACCATGCGGAGCCCTTGTATGCCGCTTCAAGTAGTGATCGCGGATGATGAAGTTCTTGCCCGGCAAAAACTATTACAACTCCTGCGAGACGAACCAGACATTGAAGTGGTGGGCGAAGGAGCCAACGCCGCGGAAACGATCGACCTGGTGCAGCTGACGCAACCGGACGTGCTGCTCCTCGATATCCGCATGCCCGGCATGGACGGCTTCGACGTCCTCTCTGCTCTGAGTTGCTCCATTCTCTCGGACCTTCCAGGCTATTATCTTCACCACCGCCCACGACCAATACGCCCTCAAAGCTTTTGAGGTGCATGCGGTTGATTATTTATTGAAGCCATTCACCCGTGAACGGCTGAGGATCGCGCTGCAGCACGCCCGCGAACAGCGCGAGCGAAGGCGTGCCAACGGGTCGGCTCGATCCCCGGAAAAGAAGGGATATAACAATCGCCTGGTCTTTCGCTCCAAAGGCCGCATTCTGTTTCTGCCCATCGCGGATATTCGCTGGATTGGCGCGGAAGAAAATTATGTGAGAATCTGCACCGGCAAAGAGAGCCATATGCTGCGCAATACCATGGCTAATTTCGAGACCAAATTGGACCCCGACGTTTTCCTGCGCATTCATCGTTCCGCGATCGTGAATCTTCAACATATAAAAGAATTTCGCACCGACGGAAACGACGGAGAGTGCTTTGTCACCATGTCCGACGGACACAAGTTGCCCGTAAGCCGAGGGTACCGGTCGCGTATTACCAGCCTCATCGCCCGCTGAACCCGCGAGTGTTCGATTCTCGAACAAAAAATCTCAGTTGTGGACAACACCCGGCGAGATATCTCTCGCCTTAGCCATTGATTTTCGGCTACTTGAGAGTGGCCAATCGCATGCAAATAGAATCCTCAAGATGCTGAATGACCTGAGATTCGCGTTGCGGCAATTGCGAAAGTCGCCCGGATTTACCCTCACCGCGGTTCTCACGCTGGCGCTGGGGATCGGGGCAAACACGGCGATCTTCTCCTTGGTGGACTCCATCATGCTGCGCCCACTGCCCTTTCCGCAGCAGGATCGGCTGGCACGGATCGAATACAGCACCGGAGAGGTCAGCTTCTTTCCCAAGGGCTGGATCCAGGCCCTGGGCGAGCATTCCGCTTCCTTCGCCGCAGTTAGCGGCTTTGGGGCGGATGCGGAATCGAATGTGGCGGGAGCCGATTCGTCGGATCGGGTATTCGGCGCCGAGGTGATGGCCAACGCGTTCGACACGCTGGGGATTCATCCCGCACTGGGCAGCTTCTTTACCCGTGATGAAGGAGTCGCCGGGCGCGATTCGGTGGTGGTGCTGAGCTACGGCTATTGGCAACAGCGCTTCGGGCAGAATCCGAATGTCGATCGGGCAGACCATTCGCATCGACGGCATCTCGCGGCGGATCGTCGGCGTCATGCCGGCGGGAGTCCGGTTCCCGTATGGCGACACCCAGTTTGTGATTCCGGTTGCCTTCAAGGGTGGGGATCCCATCGATCCCTGGCGCATTTTCGACTTGCGCATATTCGGACGCTTGAAGGACGGGGTCTCACCGGCTCAGGCGCAGGCCGAACTGCACCGGCTGCACGCGGCCTTGTTGCCGCTGTTTCCCTGGCGGATGCCGGATACCTGGGCATCGGATCTCACGGTAGTGCCGCTGCTGGAGTCGGAGGTAGGCGCAACACGGCCCCGCCTGCTGTTGCTCTTCGGCGCAGTGGGTTTGATTCTGCTGATTGCCTGCGCGAATGTGGCGAACCTGATGCTGGCTCGCGCTGCGGGCCGCGAGCGCGAGATGGCGCTTCGTGGGGCGCTCGGTGCTTCTTCCGGTCGACTGATGCAGCAGTTGCTATCAGAGAGTGTGCTGGTGGGCGCACTGGCGGGGATCGCGGGCTTGCTGGCGGCAGCTGCGAGTCTTGCAGGGCCTGGTGCGGTTATTGCCCGCCGATACTCCGCGGCTGAATGAGATATCTCTGCACTGGCCGGTATTCCTCTTTGCCGCAGCCGCGTCGTTGATGACGGGATTTCTTTTTGGGCTTATCCCGGCATGGAAGATGGCGTCTCCCAATCTGCAGGGCGCGCTGCGCTCGAGCGGCCGCGGCGTAGCAGGCAAACCCTCACAGTTCCGGGTGTCGATGGCGCTGGTGATGGGGCAGATCGGGTTATCGGTGGTGGTCATTACCGCCGCCGGTCTTTTGCTTCATAGCCTTTACAGCCTGTCGAAGGTGGATCCGGGATTTCGTACCGCGCGAGTCGTCACCGCGGAGGTATCGCTGGATGCAACGGCATGCCAGGAGAAAGGGCGATGCCATGGGTTCTTTACGACTCTGCTGAACAGTGCACAGGGCGTCGCGGGCATGGAAGCGGTTGCGCTTACCGACTCGTTGCCGCTGAGCGGGCGAGACAACAATTACGTTTACGACGCCGAGGGTCATCCCAGGGATGCGCGGCAGGGCGCGCTGCTTGCCACCGGGCGCACGGTGTCGCCCGACTACTTCGCCACGCTGGGGATGCGGCTGATGCGGGGGCGCTTGCTGACGAATCAGGATGAGTCCGGATCAAGCCACGCAGTGGTCATCAACGAAAGCATGGCGGCGCGGCTGTGGCCAAATCAGGATCCCCTGGGGAGGCACCTGATCGATGTCAAGGATGAGCCTACGCCTGCGGTGTGGAAACAGGATGCGGCTTCTGTGGTGGTGGGCGTTGTCAGCAACACTCACAGTGGCAGTCTGGCCGGCGGATTCGGGGACGAAGTCTATTTACCCATGACCCCGGCGCGGGAACAGCCGGTGATGTATGTCCTGCTGCGCACACGCTCCAGCGCTTCCGAAGCGGCCGATGGTTTGCGCAGAGTGGTGGAACAGCTGGATCCCCTGGTGCCGGTAACGCGTGTTCGCAGCCTGAATGAGGTGGTGGCGGCCTCGGTCTCCGCTCCGCGCTCGCTGGCGATTTTGTTGCTGTCGTTTGGAGCTTTGGCGCTGCTGATCGGTGGAGTGGGCGTGTATAGCCTCATAGCCTACGTGGTGAGCTGGCGGACGCGAGAGATTGGCCTGCGTTTGGCGCTGGGCGCGATGCGCTGGCAGATCGTGGGTGCGATTGTGAAGCAGAGCCTGTTGCTCGCCGCCGGAGGTTCAGTTGCTGGATTGGTGGTTGCTGCTCTGTTGATGCAGTTCTTGCGCAGCTTTTTGTTTGGGGTGAGCGTGCTCGATCCGGTGACTTTCCTTTCGGTGCCCGCGGTGATGCTTCTGCTGGCTCTCTTCGCTGCCTGGGTTCCGGCGCGACGGGCGGCTGGGGTGGATCCGATGGAGACGTTGCGGCGGGAATAGAAACTCATTCAAAGCGGTCGTTGGGCTTCGCCCATCATATTCGGCCCATGTACGCTTAGGCGAACATGGGGCACCCGTCCTACTCCTCCGGGTTATTGGCTGGTGTTCGCTGTCATTTTGCGGATGGTGTTGGTGGTGCTCATGCCGTTGACGGTGGGCACGATTTCGACCCGGCCGCCCCAGGTAGTCATATCGTCTGCGCCCACAATGGTGGAGGCGGTATAGTCTCCGCCCTTGACCAGTACGTCGGGGCGCAGGGAGCGGATCAGATCCAGCGGGGTCTCCTGGTCGAAGATAATCACGGCGTCGGTCGACCCCAGCGCGGCCAGAACGCGGGCCCGTTCCTTTTCTCCGACGACGGGCCGCGTAGGCCCCTTCAGCCGCTTTACGGAAGAGTCACTGTTCACGCCGATGACGACCTTATCGCCGAATTCGCGGCACTGTTCTAGCAGCGTAATGTGGCCGACGTGCAGGATGTCGAAACAGCCATTGGTAAAGACGATTCGCTCGCCGTTCGCACGCCATTCGGCCAACCGGACCAGCAGGTGGTCGAGGTCCAGGATCTTGTCCGGCCCTTTCATCTGGGTAGACGCAGTGAACTCCGCCACCAGCTCGTTGCGGGAGATCGGCGCCGTGCCCGTCTTGGCCACCACGATTCCCGCGGCAATATTGGCCAGGGTGACCGCAGTCTCCGGGTCAAGACCAGCGGCCAGCGATGCCGCCAAGGTAGCGATGACGGTATCGCCGGCGCCGGTAACGTCGAACACTTCACGGGCGCGGGTAGGGGAATGAAAAACCGAATCGGAGTACAGAATGCGAATGCCCTTCTCGCTCATGGTGACGGTCAGGTAATCGATGCCCAGTTGTCCGACCAGCTTTTGGGCTGCGGCGAGCAATTCGGTCAGGTTTCGGGTGGGGATGCCCGTGACCAGTGCCAGTTCATGAAGATTGGGGCAGATGGTCGTGGCGCCGGCGTACTTGCTGAAGTCCAGGCCCTTGGGATCGACCAATACGGGGATTTGTTGTTTGCGTGCCTGGGCGATGACGGCCTGGCAAAGGTCTGCGCTCAAGGCGCCCTTGGCGTAGTCGGAGAGAACGACCGCATCGGCAGTGCGTACCAGCTTCAAGGACTGCTCGACGCAACGCCTGGTGATCGGCTGCTGGATGCGGATCAGAGCTCTCAACATCCAGCCGGAGCAACTGTTGATTGCGGGAAACAATGCGCGTCTTCGAAATGGTGGCGTGGCCGGAAAGGACCATTCCGGAGAAGTCGACGCCGGCAGCGGAGAGCAAGGCGCTCAGTTCCCGCATTTCTGCGTCGTTGCCCCAAAAGCCTGCCTGCTCGACCTTGACGCCCAGGCCGACCAGGTTCATCGCCACGTTGGCGGCGCCGCCGGGAGCACTGGTAGTGCGTACCGAGCGGAGTACCGGAACCGGCGCCTCGGGCGAAATGCGGTCGACATCTCCCCAAATGGAGCGGTCCAACATCACGTCGCCAATCACCAACACGCGAAGGGCGGCAAATCCGCTTTCAATCAGGGAGAGAAGGCGGGACTGTTCTTTCACCAGCATTCCTTCATCATCGCAAATAAGAAGCCGGTCCCGCGACTGGCCTATACTACGAGGAACCTGGGATAGAAGCATTCATCCCACGGTAACGGCGTTATGGCGAGCAAGTTTCCCGAATTCAGAGACGTTAAGGCAAGGGTGATGCGGATCCTGCGTCCGGCCACCAAATGGGGCCGCGTCACTGTCTGGCTGGGCGGCCTATCCCTGCTTCTCTGGGTTGCCACGCTTTTGGGAGCGAAGCTAGGCGGGTGGGCAGCATTCACCACCCTGGTCTTTGCCTTCTTTGCCCTGATTCTGGGCTTCAAGGTCGGTTTCCGCCCGCTCCTTTGGCGGCTGCGCAATCGACTGATCGTCACCTATCTCTTCATCGGCGTCATGCCGATTCTGTTGCTGCTGGGGATGGGCGGTCTCGCCGGCTATTTGTTTGCCGGGCAGTTCGCCACCTATGTCGCCATCTCCGACTTCTCCTCGGAATTGCTGCACCTGCAGGCAGCCAATGATGCCCTGGCCGCACAGCTGATTCCGTTGGAGAGCTCCGGCAAGCTCAGCGAACAGGTCGCGGGCGAGTTGACTCGAGCGTCCGACGAGCGGTTCCCGCGGCGAACCGTGACGGTGTGGCGAGGCGATAAGGGATTTGTGCTTTCCACCGGGGGAGGATTGCTGGAAACACCGCCGGAGAAATTGCCCGGCTTTATCACTGGCGACTTCACAGGCTTCGTCGTCGATCAGGACGAATTGCACCTGCGCGCAGTCAAGCTTCAACGCATCGGCAAAAGCGTGCTGTCCGTGATCTCGGATATTCCCGATGACACCGGAGCTCCTTCAACCGACAGCGGCCCGCCTCGGCGCCATCACCCTGCTACCCTTTTCCGACTCAGAGACCAGTGGGCACAAAGAAGTAGACGCCGGGCTGGTGCCCACTCGCTCGCGCTGGTTCGACTTTGAGCTGCGTGCAGGCACACTGTTTGACGTAATTGACTGGCAGACGGGAAAGAAGCAGGCCGGTGGAATCGGAGTGGTCACCCGGCCGTCCATGCTGTACTCGACCTTGTTCGCCACCCTGGGCGACAAGTTTCTGATCTGGCGCGACATCCTGCTTTGCGATTGCTGCGTTTTTCGGGCTGATTGAGATCGTTGCCCTGTACATTGGCGTTCGCCTCTCGCGGAGCATGACCGCATCGGTCGCGGAGCTGTATCGCGCGACCGTTCACGTGAACCAGGGCGACCTGAGCCATCGCATCCAATTGCGCGGCCACGATCAGATGGCGGCGCTGGGCCAGTCGTTCAACTCCATGACGGGTTCTTTGGCCAAGCTGATTGACGAGCAGAAAGAAAAGCAGAGGCTGGAGAACGAGCTCAGCATCGCCTACGAAGTCCAGGAGCTGTTGTTCCCCCGGCAGGTTACCGACCTGCCCTCACTCGAAGTGCACGGCGTTTGCGTTCCGGCGCGCACGGTCAGCGGCGATTACTACGACTTTATTCCGCTGGGCAGCGACCGGCTGGTGCTGGCGGTAGGAGACATCAGCGGTAAAGGAATTTCGGCGGCCCTCCTGATGGCCACGGTGCACGCCTTCGTGCGCGCCTACTCGATCGAACCAGAAATGGCTTTGGTGCCGGCCTCGCTCGCTTATGGATCGCGGGAAGATCCACGCATGTACTATCGCGGAGACGGAAGCACAGAATCGCAACTGGCTCCGGCGATGCTGATGACCACCTTGAACTATCAGCTTTATCGCAGCACTCCCGCAGCAAAGTACGCCACCATGTTTCTCGGTTGCTATGACGCGAAGGCCCGGGTGCTGACGTATTGCAACGCCGGCCATTTGCCCCCGATCATCCTGCGGGCAAGCGGCGAGGTCTTCCGCCTGTCGATCAACGGCACGGTGGTTGGCTTGTTTGACGGTGTTACCTACGATGAGTCGACGCTGGTGATGCAGACCGGCGATATTTTTGTCGCCTACAGCGATGGGGTCACCGAACCGGAAAATGAGTTTGGCGAGTTCGGCGAGGAACGGCTGATCGAATTGATCCAGGAGCATCGCAATAAGCCGCTGGCACGCATCACCGAAATAGTTGCCGGCGCGGTAGCAGACTGGATCGGCAACGTGGAGCAGCCCGACGATGTGACCATCGTTCTTGCGCGCTGCACCGGCCCCTCCGCGTAGCCGCTCCTGTTACCATTTCGCTATGAACTATCGTGCACTCGGCCGTACGGGCTGGAAGGTTTCTGAGATCAGTTTTGGCGCATGGGCCATTGGTGGAGCATGGGGCCAGGTGACCGATGAGGAATCGCTGGGAGCGCTTAACCAGGCGATCGATTCCGGGATCAATTTTCTCGACACGGCGGATGTTTATGGCAACGGCCGCAGTCACCGCCTGATCGGAAAGCTGAAGAAGGCCCGCAAAGAAGAGATCATCGTGGCCACGAAGGTAGGCCGGCGTTTGCCTAAGCAAACGGTTGAGGGCTACAGCCGCGCTAACCTTACATCCTGGGTCGAATACAACCTGCTCGACCTGAACGTTGAGGTGCTCGACCTGGTGCAGCTCCACTGCCCGCCGACCGATGCCTACTATCACCCGGAGATCTTCGGGGTGCTCGACGACCTGGTGAAGGCGGGCAAGATCCGTTTCTATGGGGTGAGTGTGGAGCGTGTCGAAGAAGCGCTCAAAGCCATGGAGTACCCCAATCTGCAATCGGTGCAGATCATTTTCAATTGCTTCCGCCAGCGCCCGGCGGAGCTCTTTTTTGCCCAGGCCAAGCAGAAGCAGGTCGGGATATTGGCGCGTGTTCCCCTGGCCAGCGGGCTGCTCACAGGAAAGTTTCGCTCCGACACCAAATTCGAGACCGACGATCATCGCCACTTCAACCGTCAGGGGCAGCGCTTCGATGTAGGCGAGACCTTCGCTGGGGTTGATTACGAGGTTGCACTAGGCGCAGTGGAAGAGATCCGCGCGCTGGTGCCGGCTGACGTTAGCATGAGCCAGTTTGCTCTGCGCTGGATCCTGATGTTCGATGCGGTCAGTTGCGCCATTCCGGGTGGAAAGCGCCCCACCCAGGTAGCGGACAACGCGCGGGCGTCGGACCTTCCGCCGCTCACCCCCGAGGTCATGGCGAGCATCCGGGAGATATACGACTCGAAGATCCGGCCCCTGGTGCATCAGCTCTGGTGAGACCTCTACAAGCAAAACCGCAGGTCCCTCCGCTCCGGTCGGGATGACAAGGTTTAAGACTGCGTACTCATAGGACATTCTTTCTTTCCCGCGCCGATCCCAACAGAAACTCACCCCCCTGTCATCCCCGACCGGAGCGGAGGGTGAACCGGAGTCCCGACGAACTGGATCCACAAAAGAACGCTTGATCTTCTCCTTTTATTCTCCTATAGTGGTCCCTATGCGCGCTCTGCCTTTCCCCAAGTCTTGCGTGGTTTGCTGCAAGAAGTGCGGCCACGACGTGTTAGCCGGAACAGACAGCTTCCCTGCCAGTTCGATTTTTGTGGTGTGCTCCCTCTGTGGCGAGAAACGGAAATATCTGCCCACGGAGGTGATCCATGGCAGGCCGCATTGCGTGGTTCGCCGGGCGCGAGGCCGCCATGTTTCCATCTCCGCGGACGGGCGGCGGGGACCGGCTTCCGCTCACCTCAGCCCGCTTCGCCATGAGCGGTTGGCCGTTGGCCGAGGCCGCTGATTACTTCGGCAGAGGAGCCAGCTTGATGGTTCTCCCTTCGCGTGCAGACTGGCGGGCTGCATCCAGGATCTGCATCACGACGACATTGGTCTCAAGCGAGGTCAGGTCGCCATTCGGCTGCAGAGTCCCCTTCATCACCGCAGCCAGGTAATGCAGTGAACCGTCGTTCGGGGGCGTCAGGGGAGGAGAGACGGTTTCCGTCTCCTGTTTCTCACCTTTGGCCCGCAGGCGCAGCTTGTCCGGTCCGACCGTGATGGCGTAGCCGGTAGCCCCATACACTTCCATGTCTTTGCGGGCAAACGGCCAGTTCCAGGACCCCATTAGAATGGCCTGGGCTTTGGGGTAGCGCACGATAATGGTGGATTCATCCGCCACGCGCGGGTAGATCTGGGGTTTGTCTGTCTGCGTGACTGCCGTGACGCTTAATGGGGACTCGCCATGCATCAGCCAGGTGACGAGGTCAGCGCCATAGCAACCGAAATCGTACAGAGCCCCATCGCCATTCTGTTCCGGATCCTCGAGCCACTTGAGAAATTCTGGCTGCACGCCTATCTCTTTCGGTCCTTCGTGACCATCGTGGACCACGATTCTGCGTAGATCGCCCAGGCTCCCTTTGGCGACCTCGTCGTAGGCGGCGCGATTACTGGCATACCAGGTGGTCTCGTAGTTCACCAACACCTGGATGTGGTGTTCCCGGGCCGCGCGGCGAATCGCCAACGCATCTTCAAGGGACATGGTCAGGGGCTTTTCCACCATGACACTGAGCCCGTGCTGAGCCGCCGCTTCGATCACCTGGCGGTGCTTGCCGATCGAGGTGTAGACCAGCAGCGCCTGGGGGTGGCTGGCCGCGATCATCGCATCCATTTGCGTGTAGAAGAGGCTGGGATCGAGATGAAATTGCTCGGCGTAACGGTGGGAAAGCGCCTGGTCGGCATCCACAATGCCCACCAATTGCGTTTCACGCTGGTTGGGGAACTGTTTGAGGAAGCCGGAAACATGCCCGTGCTCGAGCCCCACGATGGCCACTCGGAGCGGGGCCTCCTGGGCAAAAGCGCAACCGTGACCGATGACCGTTGTCAGTAGGCAAAGCAGTACAGAAAGGGCGAACCGCATTCTTCCTCCGGGATTCATGATTGCGCGGGCGCCTTGCCGGAGCGGCGTACCCACACGCCATCGCGCTTTTCCAGGTAGATCCACTCGGCCTGCGAACACAGGTTGCCGCACCAGTCGAGGATATAGACCAACGCAGAAGTCTGCGCAGTATTGAAATAAACCTCGCTAAAAAAGGTAACCCCGACGTAGTTGCCGTACTTGGCCTGCAACTCAGAATCGGAGTTCACGGAGCGTGAATCCTTGAATTGCGCGACATCGCCAGGAACCAGAAGCACGTAGGGCCGAGAGAGCTTGAGCCGGCGAGTCAACACGAGGCGTTCTTTTTTGCGCTGGTTGTAGTCGCTGACCGCTTCCTTGAAGCCTCGTGGATTATCGTCCGGTGGCTGGAGAGTCGCATCGGGCGCTAGTTTGGGATCCATATCGTCTTCATTGACGGTTGTTCCGCCGATAGCCCAGGCCTGGCTTTCGCCGGAACCCATATCTTCAAAGAGTTGACCGGGCATGAGCATGGCATAAATCAGGTAAGAATCCGGCAATCGATCAGGGGAAACCGCCCCGGCGGCCGGCTTGGTTTGCGCAGAAGCGACGACAGTTGCCCCGGCTATGGCCAGCGAGAGCAAGACCAGGTTTTTGACGTGCAAGCGCATAATCTGCCGAATGTGCATGCTCCCCCTGCCGATTGGCTTCCTGACTATCATGACAGACGCGGGGACCGTCTGGGTTGACGCGGCGATGGCGCGAAAAAAGATGCCCCGGTTCTTCAATGCATGGGCCACACGCGTTCCACTGTTTTGCTGAGCATCCAGTGTTTGTCGTCTGCGTTGAGGAATTTCATATCGTCGCGCACGACGGTCAACCTTTGCGCGTAACTGGCTTTCTCTTTCGCAATCGGCCAATCGGTTGCCCACATAAGCCGCTGCGGGCCGAATGTGTCATAGAGACGCTTGACCAGGCGTTGCGAATCCAGCCAGGGATAGTTTTCTTTGGAGAGCGACCAGGTGTGCGAAATCTTCACAAACACTTTCGGATAGCGCACCAGTTCCACGAGAGCGTCGAGCTTCTCCGGTTGATCTACGGGACAATCCGCCATGTGGTCGATGACGATCGTCAGATCCGGATACTTCTCGATCAACTTCTGGACATCCGGAACACGGCTGATCGGGACCAGCAAGGTCATGGGAACCTTGAGTTGGTCGCAGCGATTCCAGAGAGGGGGCATGAGTGGGCCCTGGATCCAGTCACCGGTCGCGTCGCCGGCCGGACTGAGGCGCACGCCGCGAAACCCCTGCTCTCGAGAAAGCTGGGCCAGATGATCGGGCGCGGCGGGATCCAGTGGATCTACGCGGCACACCCCTTGAAAGAATTGCGGGTACTGCTTCAGCACCGCTGCGAGATAGCTGTTGTCGTAGCGATAGTGGATGACCTGGATGATGACGGTCCTGGCGACTCCGTTGGCTTTCATGAGATCCAGCAGCATCTCGGGAGTCGCGTCGTAGTCCGGAACTTTGGCCCCAGGCGCGAACGGAAAGCGAGCATCATGTTTCCAGACATGCACGTGCGGGTCGAAGATCTGGTAACTAGATAACGCTGCTGCCGCTGCCATTTTCAGCATTTTCCGCCGGGTGACTTCAAACCGTCCGTTCATGCGTAGATCGGTTCCAGTGTTTTTACGACGTAAGCGCCACATCGGTCATAGCTGGTGCGAGGGCCGTTTCTCGCTATGTCAAGATCCGCACAGAGCCAGCTTTTGAAGTGGATGCTGCGCAGCACGCGATGGCAGGCCCGGAAGTCGATTTCGCCATCCCCCAAATCATAAGTGTTGGTGATGTACTTCGCAGTCAAGCCGGCGCGCTTCGCATCTTTGTAGTCGGCCATCATCAGCCGGTGTTTGTATTTCTCCATGATGACGGCCGGGTCTCCGCCACCAAGGTAAACGTGCGCGGTGTCGGGGGAGAAATAAAACAGCTTGGGATCGGTGAGCGCCATGCAACGATCGATCTCCTCCGGGGTCTGCACCATCTGCCCAAGATGATTGTGCAGGCCGGCCTTGAAGCCCATCTCGCCCGCGGTTTCTCCCAGTTGATTATAGAAACGGCACATGATGGCGAATGCATCCGCGGACTTGTTTCCAGCGCGCGACGGAGAGAAGACCACCAGCCGTTCGGCGCCAAAACGCTTGAGAAACGTCATCGCGATTTTGGCGTTGTTCAGAATCTCGGCATGCTTTGTTGCATCGTCCGCAGGGCCGTTGAACGAGATCGTGATGACCTGAAGGCCCCTGCGGGACAGTTCCCTTTCCATCTGTTCCTGGGTAACGTCGTACTTGGTAAGAATCTGCGGATACTGGGTCAGACGAAGCCCAATGAAGCCGGTATCGTGCATCACGTCAAGGATGTCGGTAAAGCGGGTGCCGGGGTACGAATTCCACAGGTTGGACCCGAGCGCCCATTTGACGTTTTTATTTGCCGGCAACATCTGCGCCGCCTGGGCCAGAAACCCTGCCAGCCCGAGTACAGCTTCTCTTCTCGTGATCACAGAGCTGCGTCCCTCCTTGCTGCAAACGAAGAACCATCGTAGCTGAGCCGCTTGCTGGTGCGGAACCGCAGGTCCTTCCGGCAGCACGGGGCTGGCCGGGAAGACCGGCTTTCCGGAGAGGCAGGTCTAAGCCGTTGGCTTGAGCAAGATGCTCAAGGTGCTCAAGCTGGATGATTTTCGTGTGCGCTAAATCCTTTCGTTACATCAAGGTGCTCAAGATGCTCAAGGTGCTCAAGTATCAATTTGAGCATCTTGCCCGGCTGACGAGAGTCGAATCTGATGCTGTGAGGAGGTTGGGGAGGCTGGTGGCGAATACAGGCCGAAGCACTCCGTGGAAAAGCGGTTGATGGAGAGAATATCGAGTACGGCGCGGCCTGCCTGCCGGGCCGGTAAGTGCATAGAGGGCGTGTTCGCGGAGGAAAACGCGGCAGCGGCTACCGGTCGCGGGGATAGCATGGGCCGTGAAGGAAATGGTCACGGTACTTAGATCCAGATTGTGTGCATTTCGTGTTGCGGCTGGCGGGGATTTTTTGGGGGTGGTGGACTTGGCAACCGAGAGAAAAAGAGACGCGATGAATTAGTCCCGTAGGGACGGTAAATCTGTAGCCCGGGACGGGTGCGCCGGGAAAGATTTCACGCAAGTCGAGTTCCGCGGGGACGCACCATGGAAAAGGAGTGAAAGGCAACCATGGTTGATCAAATGTCGGGTAAAGATAGGAAAGATTGGAAGGGCTTCGCCCCATCTTGTTCAACCCATGTAGTGCCCCGGCATGCCGGTGCAAACATGGGGCACCCGTCCAGAGGGCTGGGCTTGCAGGAGGGGTTGATTGTGGTCACACTACCTACATTATGGAAGCGTGGACCAACGGACGGCCAGCAGTCGCGCCTGTCAACTTACCACGATCCCATTCGAGCTGACCGTTCACCAGGACATACTGCACTCCTTTGGAAACCTGGTTAGGGTCGGTATAGGTGGCAGTGTCAAGGATCGCAGTTGGATCGAAGATGGTCACGTCGGCGTATGAGCCGGTCTTCAGTTGTCCGCGGCCGGAGAGATGTTCGCGCTGTGCCGGTAACGAAGTAATCTTGCGCACGGCCTGGGACAAATCGAGCAATTTGAGATCGCGAGCGTAGTGGCCGAGGAACCGCGGCATAGATCCCCATGCCCGAGGATGCGTATGCGGCTCGAAGAGCGGACCATCGTGCGAGGTCTCGCCAGCGTCGAGGCCGATGCTGGTCCATGGTTGCTTCAGGCCGTATTGCAAGTCGTTCTCACTCGCCATGAAGTAGAGGGCGGCGGTTTGCCCTTTGTCGGCCAGGATGAAGTCAAAAAGCGCGTCCATTTCTGATTTGTTCTGAGACTTCGCAAGCTCAGCGACCGTCTTGCCTTCGTATTTTTGGAGGTCGGGATTTACCACCGCCGAAATCATCACGCCACTGCCGCCACCGCAGTCCAGGTAGAGGTTCTCCCACTCATTGTGATCGTGGGCCATGTCGGCCACGATCCTGCGGCGGGTCGCGGGGTCTCGCAGGCGCTTTAGCAACTTGTCCATGCCGCCGTCGGCCACCCAGGGCGGCAGAGACGAGGCCAGTTGGGTTGCCCCGGCGGTGTAGGGATACATGTCAGCGGCGATGTCCAACCCGGAATCACGTGCTGCCTGGAGCTTGGCTACGACCTTCGGCATGTCACCCCAGCGCGCCTTTCCGCTCACCTTCAGGTGAAAGATCTCGACGGGAAGATTGGCCTCGCGCCCGATGCGCATGGCTTCGTCGATGGCCTCCGTTTCGCTCTGCCCTTCGCTGCGCATGTGCGAAGCATAGATGCCTCCGTATTGCGAAGCGACCTTGGCCAGGGCAATCAGTTCCGTCGTGGTTGCGTAATGGCCTGGGGGATAGATAAGCGCGGTCGAAAGGCCTAGTGCACCCTGCCGCATGGCGGTCGCTACCAGCGATTCCATCTGCTGCAGCTCAGCCGGGGTGGGCGCGCGATCAACGTCGCCGAGGACTGCCTCACGAACTTGCGATGCCCCCACGTAGGTGCCCAGGTTGATGGGTGTCCCGGACTTTTGCAGACGATGGAAATATCCGGCGAGATCCTGCCAGTCGATGGTGAGGTGGTAGTGGTCGAGCAGGATTTTTTGCGGGGCTATCGTGAGCTGGTTCTGGGGTGCGATGGAGCCGCCTTCCCCAGTGATTTCGCTGGTGATGCCCTGGGACAGTTTGCTTTCAGAACGGTTGTCGATCAGCAGCGACAATTCCGACTGGCCCAGCATGTCGATGAAACCTGGGGAGACTACCAGGCCCGTGGCGTCGATCTCGCGTTTCGCCCTGGCGTTTGCGAAAGAACCGATGGCCACAATACGATCGCCGCGGATAGCGAGGTCTCCTGCATACGGCGCGCTTCCCGAGCCATCGAGGATCTGGCCGTGGCGAATGAGGACGTCGTAGTCAGCCGCCGGTGTACTGGAGCGACATCCCGTCGATAAAAATGCGAGCAGGGCCGCCAGGCACCATGGATAGGACTTCCCGCTGGACAGGATCATGGCTTGCCCGGCCAGGAGAGCTTCGGCAATTTGGGCATCTTGGGCATCTGTAACAACCGGTTGGCATTTTCCGGCTCGACGTCTACGAATACGATGCGATTTCCGTCTGGATCCTTAACAACCAACATGGCCCCTTGCTTTTCGATCGGAACGTTGTGGTCCTTGAGTTGAGAGGCCGCATGCCGGACGCTGGGAACTAACAAGAGGAGCTGAAACACATTCGGCGTTATTTCGATCAATTGGTCCGATGAACCGGGGAGCAGGAGTGGTATCAGCCCTGGCTCGAGAGGATGGCGCGATTCGTGGAAGCCCAGTTTCTGTTGATAGAACGCTCGTGCTGCGACGGGATCCTCCATGCTCAGGCTGATGCCAACAATCTCTTTCGAGATGCGGTCCTCGCCCAGGTGCAGACCCTGATCTTTAGTGTGCAGGGAGCCCGGCATATACTGCGTGTATTCGATGTTTTGATCTTCAGGGCCAACCATGGTGAAGAGCAGGTTGCCCGCACCGGCGCGCTTCACCGGGGTGGGAGTCAGACTGCGCCCCAGATAAGCCTTGTTCAACGCCTCGAGATCGGTGGCCTCAAAACAAACGTGCATGAAGCCAATGATCTGCGAAGGGTCCTGTTGCGGATAGAGCTCAATGAACTGGTGGTCATTGACCTTGATGAATGATTCCGTGGTTTTTCCATCTTTAGTGGATACGAAGGCCTGCTGAAAGCCCAGCTTCTGATAGAAGATTCTGGAGCGGGTAAGGTCAGAGACGCGGAAGGCGACATGCGCGATCCCAGCGAGGTTCGCGGGCTGTATCTGCGCTATGCCCAGCACGGGAAATAGACAAAACGCAATCGCCAGCAGACAGGTTCGAAGATTTGTCATCGTGGTCGTCTTGTCGTCCGATTGCACTCCCCAGCAGGCAAATTGTAGCTTGAATTGCTACGGAGTGGGCGTCGCCATCGCCGCCTGGAGGGCCTGTTCGGTGTGCGGGGTCATCACTGCGTAACCTGCCGCGCTGGGATGGACACCGTCGACGGTCAGCGCGGGAATGTAGTTCTCTCCATTCGCGGCTGCGAGCAGCGAGTGGTAGTCAACCACCTGGATGCCTTGTTGCGCCGCGTATTGAATGATCCATTGATTCAGCTGATCGATGCGCTGAAACCTTTGCGGACTTGGGTCTGCTTTTTCCGGAAGGGTTCCCGGGCCCCACGGGGGGATGGTCCCCAGGACCACGGCAATATGATGATCCTTTGCTTTTTTCACCATGGTCTGGATATTGTTTGCCGTGTTTGACAGTTGCCACCCGGGATAGACGTCATTGGTGCCGGCCAGGATGTGCACCGCCCTGGGCTGTAAATCGACGACGTAGGCATCAAACGGCGCGGCAATCTGGCTGGAAGTGATCCCATTGACACCTACGTTGAGCCAGGTGTTTTGGGCGAATGTGGATTGCTGCCCGGCCCAGCTTTGCGACCAGTTGTAGGTAATGGAATCGCCAACGAAGACGACGGTTGGGTGCACACGAAAGGTTACCCCGCACCCTGAGGCGAAAAGGAGAACGAGTAGAGCCACGAACCGGCCGGGGCCGGCGAAAGGCGCCAGCCGCCTGAAGATGTTGTTGATTTTGACCGCTCCGGAAAATGGCACCAAGGTTATTTTCTCATTGGCCGGCGGGAGCGTGAAAGCGATTGGTGTTCTGATTTCACACAAGCAAGTCCCGAAGGGATAGCTGAATTAGATTTGAAAAAACCTTGTGATTAGCAACCAACATTCCCACGAGAGATCCGTAAAACCGCAGGTCCCTCCGCTCCGGTCGGGATGACAAGGCGGCGAGGTAGGAAATCCGGGTGCGCTCGGGATGACAAATAGGAGAGGGTCGTTGTGGGGAAAGGGTGGTTGCTGGAGGAAAAGGTGGTTGCCCAGGCGAGGGGCTGCGCCTCGTCATCTTCGGCCCATGTACGCTCAGGCGAACATGAGGCACCCGTCCAGGGAACAGGGCTTGGTTCTTTGCTCCCTCCGCATTCGCTGTTTGGACAGCTTCGTAGCTGTCCGGGCCGGAGACTCATACGCGGGAATCGCTAGAATAGAGACATTGGAGCAGTGGGGATTCATGGCCAAACAATTTGCATGCATTGAGACGAAGCATCATGAATTTATTCTGCAACAGCAGATTTTCTTTACCGCCTCTGCGGCTGCGGAAGGGCGAGTGAACGTTTCTCCTAAAGATAGGGCGGCTCTGCGCATCCTCAGCCCCCAGCGGGTTGCCTACCTGGACCAGACTGGCAGTGGAAACGAAACTGCGGCACACCTGCGGGCACACGGGCGCCTGACGCTTATGTTCTGTGCCTTTGCCGGGGCGCCCTTGATTCTTCGGCTTTATGGACAGGGTCAGGCTCTGCCGCGGGGCGGCCTCGCCTACTCTGACTTGCTGGCTTCTGCATTTGATAACGAAGAGCGTCCTGGATCTCGCCAGATCGTTGTGCTCGATATCGACCTGGTCCAAACTTCCTGTGGATACGGCGTTCCACTATTCGATTATGTTGCGGAGCGACCCACCTTAACGCGGTGGGCAGAGGCAAAAGGTGAAGAGGGACTGGAAGAATACAGGCGTTCGAAGAATGCATTCAGCATTGACGGACTGCCGACCGGGCTTTTGGAACCCTCCTTAAGTAAGTCAGGCGCTTAGCGACTGCTGATGGCGAATTTGCCCTCGACTCCAGCGCCCTGGCCGGGCTGTCCGCCGCCCAGGAAGATCGCGTAATCACCCGGCTCCATGGCAGTTGTGCCCTTAGCATCTACCTCGCTCAACTGCGCGGGTTGGAGAGTGAAGAGCACGTGGGTTGTCTCACCGGACGCAAGCTTGACTCTCTGAAATGCCCGCAGCGAACGTAGTGGCTCGCCGCCCTGTTGTGGTCCTCGGAGATAAAGCTCGACCAACTCATCTCCACTCCGTTTCCCGGTATTGGTCACGTCGGCTTCGACCGTCAACGGATCCGCCGGCTTGAGAGTCGACTGGGATAATTTGAGATGGGTGTAGGCAAAAGTTGTGTAGCTCAGGCCGTAGCCGAAGCCATACAGCGGCTTGCCGGAGAAATACCGGTAGGTTCGACCGGCCATGGAATAGTTCTCAAAGGGAGGAAGTTGATCGACGGAATTGTAGAAGGTTACAGGGAGGCGACCCGAGGGGTTGTTGTCACCGGCGAGCGTCTCGGCAATGGCCGCCCCTCCCTCCTCTCCCGGGTACCAAGCTTCCACAAGAGCGGCGGCATGCTCCTTCGCCCAGGGGACAGCCAATGCACTTCCATTCATCAGCACCACCACCAGCGGCTTCCCAGTGGCAGCAACCGCCTGCAGCAAATCGGCCTGCAATTGGGGCAGGTCGATCCTGGTTCTGTCACCACCACTGAAGCCTTCGAGATGCACCGGCATCTCTTCCCCTTCGAGACTGGGCGATAGGCCAACAAAGGCCACGACCACATCCGCCTGTTTGGCGATCTGTACGGCCTGATCGCGCAAGGGTTTTGCTTCGGGCTGCCACTTGAGGTGTATCCCGGCGCCGAACATGGGGGCATTGTGCGCGTAGTCCAACCGGATTGCATGCGGGGCAGTGTCCGTGAAGTGCATGGTGTAGGAAGTCTTCCCTGAGGTCTGCTTGCCGTCGCGTCCGGTCTCCAATACTTGTTTGTTGTCCAGATAAAGGCGGAACGTGTCGGCTCCATCGCAGGGGGAACAATGTTCCGTCGCGATAGAGAAAACATAATCACCGGCGCCCGGTACGGCTATCGAACCACTCCAACGGACGCTGAACGCGGCGGCCGAGATACCCGGGACGGGCGCGGCCGCGTTCCAATCGAAATCTACCTGCTTGTCAACCCGGGTCAGCAGCAGGCTGGCCCCGCCAGTCGACGTTGTTGAAGTATTCGCCTTTTAATCCCACGTCATTGCCGGCGCGCAAGGCGGTGAGCGGCACCACTACAGGAAAGCCCGCGACATACGATGAGCCCTGAGCAAAGAGCACCTTGTTGTCCCCACCAAAGCGGCGTTCGATGCCATCGAGCGGCAATACCGGATGTGTCGGCTGCCCGTAGTAATTGCCTTCGAGCGACTCGAGCACGGTGGCGTTGGGACCGATCACCGCGATGGTCTTGCCTTTCGGCTGCAACGGCAAGATTCCTTTCGCATTCTTGAGCAACACGATCGACTCCCGCGCTACCTGCCGGGCCAATTGGCGATGGGCTTCGGAATCCACCTCAGTCATGGGGATGCGGGCATAGGAAACATCCTGCGGCGGATCGAACATGCCCAGGCGGAAGCGCGCGGTGAATAGCCGCTTCACCGCGGTATCAATTTCGCTTTCGCTCACCAGCTTGTCTTTCAGAGCCTGGTTGAGCGCGGCGAACTCGGGGCCGCAACTGGTGTCGGTGCCCGCATGCAACGCATCCGCTACCGCGTGTTCTTCATCCGGGGCAAATTTGTGACCTTTCCAGATATCGGTAAGCGCCCAACAGTCGGAGGTGACGAAGCCGCCAAATTGCCAGTCGCCGCGTAAGGTCTTTTTGAGGAGCAAGTCGCTGGCACAGGCGGGTGCTCCATCCACTGCGTTGTAGGCGCACATGGTCGAAGCCGCATGGGCCTCCGTGATCGTGGTGTGGAACGCGGGCAGATAGGTCGCCTGCAGGTCTTGCGGAGAGGGCGTTACATCGAATTCATGACGCAGCTGCTCCGGGCCCGCTATGTACGGCAAAGTGCTTGGGAGTGGCGACAACTTTCAGATACTTCGGATCGTCTCCCTGCAGCCCGGTGACAAAGGCCAAGCCCATCCGCGAAGTGAGGTAAGGATCTTCCCCGTAGGTCTCCTGACCTCGGCCCCATCGAGGATCGCGAAAGATGTTGATGTTTGGAGACCATATCGTCAGGCCAAAGTAGATGCGGTGGTTGCCATGCTCGATGGCATCGGTGTATTTGGCGCGCGCTTCGGTAGAAACGGTGTCTCCTACCGAATGCATCAGGTTGGTATCCCAGGTTGCGGCGAGGCCAATTGCCTGGGGGAAGACGGTGGCATAGCCGGATCGCGCCACGCCATGCAGGCCTTCGTTCCACCAGGTGTATTCGGGGATGTTCAACCGCGGAATGGCTGCCGCAGTCATGGTCATCTGGGAGATTTTTTCTTCGGGCGTCAGGCGGCCGACGAGGTCGTCGACACGCTGTTCCATGGGGAGCGACGGGTTCTGAAAAGGAAAAGCCGCTGTATGGGCGTGGCAGCCGGAAAGACCCAGAAGCACTGTGTACAGCCCCCACCGTTGAGCACAACCTCGCATCAAGAGCCTCCCAAGCGAACGTCAGAATAGTACCAGCCTGAAGTCGCCGGGCGAAGCGGGCGGCTTCATCGTCGAACCGTAAGCAGAACGCCGGGTGCCCCATATCTCGCTCGTTTTTGGCGAGATGTGGGATAACGCAGATTTAAACCTTAGGCATTTGGAGCCGCCGAATGAGTTCCGGTTGAGCGCAGTGGCATCCCACATCTCGCGAAAAACGAGCGAGATATGGGGCACCCGGCCTTTCTTTACGGAAAGGGCTTGAAGTTAGGAGTTCTCAGCCACTCGCTCTCCTTGGGCGAACACCATTGCCGGCCTTTGGGTTCCCAGAAAATAAGGGATTTCCCGGTAGTCCTCTGCTTCATGCACCACGAAGTCGGCGGACTTACCTGGCTCGAGCGAGCCCACGAGGCTGCCGAGGTTGAGACTATAGGCCGCGTTGATGGTCGACGCGGTGAGGGTCTCCGCCGGGGTCATCTTCATCTGCGTACAGGCGAGGGACAGCACGACGGGCATGGATGCGATGGGGGAAGAACCGGGATTGAAGTCCGTTGCCAAGACCAGGGCGAGGCCGGCATCGACCATGGCGCGCGCGGCCGGATAATGCTTCGAGCCGATGGAATAAACCGAGCCCGGCAAGAGGACGGGCTGCACGCCTGCCGCGGCGAGAGCGGCGATCGAGGCTGCATCCGTATGCTCCAGGTGATCGGCGGTGGTGGCGCCCAGGGCCGCTGCCAGCAGCGCGCCACCGGAGCAACTGAACTGATCGGCATGGATGCGGAGCCCCAGTTCCAGGCGCCGGGCTGCTTCAAGAATGCGGGCAGCGGATGCCTCATCGAAAATGTGCGGTTCGCAAAAGACATCGCAGAAGCTTGCCAGCCTCTCCAGCACCACCAAGGGGAGCATTTCCTCGACCACCAGATCAACATAGGCAGGGGTTCGGCCAGCAAACTCATCCGGTACCTCGTGCGCGCCGAGAAAAGTAGGCACGCATCGCAAGGGTGTCGTTCTGTCCGTTTGCCGCACGACGCGGAGGATTTTCATTTCAGCTTCGGCACTGAGCCCATAACCGGATTTTGCTTCGATGGTGGTAGTGCCGCCACGCAGGAACCACGATGCGTGCTTTTGCGCAACGCCCAGAAGATCGTCTTCGGTTGCGGCCCGGGTTCGGCGAACGGTAGAGCGAATGCCTCCGCCTTGTTTGGCAATCTCCTGATAAGTGACGCCTGTGCATCGTTTCTCAAATTCGTCGGCGCGGTTTCCGGCAAAGACCAGGTGGGTGTGGGCATCCACGAAGCCGGGCGCCACTACGCGGCCGCCTGCATCGATGATCTGGGCGTCTTTAGGCAGGAGTGGCTCGATCTCGCCGCGCGGACCGATCGCTTCGATTTTGTCTCCGCGGATCAGCATGGCTCCATCGGGGATGATCGCCAACTCACGCATTTCCGCCCTTACGCGAGGGCGCCGAGGGCCGGCCAGGGTGACTAGCTGTGAGCAATGCAGAATCGCTGCAGGGGTTTCCAGGGAAGGAGATCTTGTTGCCATGCACCCGAGGGTATCTCAGAGCAGGTGGTTATGACGATGTGCTGCCGGCTACTTCCGAAATGGCCGGAGCTCGTCATCCCCATGCCACTCGCCGGGGCGCCATTGCGGCGCCTGCACCGGCCACTTGAGGCTTTCCTCTCCATCCGGGAGGACGGTGTTGAGCACCCAATCGATGCGATCGGTCGCGTCTTTCAGGACTGTTTGCAGTGACTGATCGCGCTTTACCGACGTGGAATAAACAATGGCCGTCAAGGCATTGCGGATATGGTGATTCACTTCGGCCGCAATCGCCATGCGGCGAGCCAAAATCATGCGCCTCCGCTTCTCGTAGATCATGAGCAGATAAGAAAATACGAAAGCGACCACACAGGTATAGAGATCCGAGACATAGAGCCGGCTTGCATGATGTACCAGGCGATCGAGCCCAACCCCGCAAACGCCGATCAACACTCCCAAGATTAATGCCGAGATGATAATGCGTGCGTCGAGAAAGGTGCTCGACCGAAACCATCCCCGCGCGGGCGTGACCGGAGATCGTACGGCTGGTTTCCCGCTTCGGCTCAGCGTAATCAAAGTTACGATTCAAATTCGTCAGCATCCTGCTGCCCTTCCGCGGTGCCCATACGATCAAAACCGCTCCCATGCGGGCATATTGGTTTCGAACTGAACCCGCTTCGAAGGCGACCGGAAAACATATTCACTGTAGGAACCCTTATAGCCGCGCAAGGCAGCGATCGGGACAAGGATCGGAAAGAGCACGCTCTGCACCAGCCGCGGAGGGACTCATGAACTGGATCACATCGTTAAAATGACCAGCGATCGCGGCAAACTGTAGAAGATGTCGGCATGCCCATAGGGTCTGTCTTGCCATCCTGGGCGAGACCGATCATGTTCCGTACAAAAGCTTCAAATCGTTTGGCCGGCCGGATATCCAGTGTCAGCTTCGCCGCTGTGATGCCTGCGTTCCAGAACCGGTGCGGTACGCCGGGAGCCAATTTCGATCATCTTTCCCGGCTCAACAATGGAAATTTCATTGTGCAGGATGAGGCCGACTCGACCACTCACCACTTTCAGCCGTTCATGAATGGACGGATGCTTGTGGAGCGCGGACCCGAAACCCGCTCCCTGGAGCTCTAGTTCAACGACCAAGCGGTCGCCCCTGGTTTCGCGGGTGCCAAGAAGAATGGTTGCTCGTTCGCCCGTGACCGGATTGTCAAATACGTCGCCCTTTTTGAACATAGCCCACCCTCGGCAGGCGAAGGCCTGCCTGGCATTTTGTTTTGTATTCAGGAAGAATCACCTGTTACCGAATCGTGCGAGGGACACACCGGGAGAACCAAGTTCAGCTGACCAGCCTCTTTCGGACCGCATAGAGTACGATTTCCGCTGTATTGTGGACATTCAATTTTTGCATCAGATTGGTACGGTGACTTTCGACTGTGTACGGGCTCACATCCAGCAGCGTAGCCACTTCTTTGTTCGTTCTTCCCTCAGCCAGCAGTTGAAGCACTTCTTTTTCCCGTGTGGTCAGCAGGTCGAATGTATCCGAGAGACCCTGCTGTTTCAGCACTCGCATGTAGTCCTCGAGCAGAACATCGTTGATGGCCCGGCTAAAGAAAGGCTTTCCATTCGCCACTGATCGTATGGCCAGGAGGAGGTCGTCCTCGGCAGATTCCTTCAGGAGATAGCCTTTGACCCCTACGTGAAGGGCGCGCAATACGTAGCTCTCGTCCGCATGCATGGTGAGCAGGATCACGCCGATCTGGCTATCCGCCTTCAGGATTTGTTCGGCCGCCTCGATCCCGTTGAGGATCGGCATGCCGACGTCCAGAACAACCACTTGCGGAGAAAGAGCTGCCGCCATGGTCACAGCCTCGCGTCCATTGGCTGCTTCTCCGATGACGGCCATCTCGGGATACTGTTCCAGCAGGAGCCGCAAGCCCTTGCGCACCACTCCGTGATCGTCCGCGATGAGCACCTTGAATGTCATGTTCGCTCTTGCCTTCTGCAGGCCATCGGTATTACGAAATATCGACTGTTCTTCCTGAATGTTGTTATACATGGATTGTTTTCGGCCTCCTTCCGTGCAAGTAGCATGGTGCGCTCTTCCAATACATTAGGAGGAAGCGGGTCCGAAACAAATCCCGTTGAGACACTATGGACCATACAAAATGGCAGGAGACCTCTCCGAGCCGGCGAGAATTCAGCCATCAGGAATTGCCCGGATCGAGCGCAGCAGGCAATTCCAGGCGGATCTCCGTTCCGGAACCTGGCTCGGACGAGACCGACATGCTTCCTTGCAAGGCACGTACCCGTTCCGTCATGCCCAACAATCCCAGGCCGGGAGTTCTGAGAAGCGCATCGAAGCCCCTGCCATCGTCGTGGACGGAAGCGACCACTCGAGATTCGTCCTGCTTGACGACGACCGTAACGTGACTGGCGCCGGCATGCTTGCCGCAGTTTGTCATCGCTTCCTGAATGGCACGGTACAAACACAGGCGGGATGCTTCGGTCAAATTGTCGAGCTTGCCCTCGATGTTCAAAGAAACGGGGATACCGCATCGGCGGGAAAACTCTTTGGCCTGCCAGTGCAACGCGGGCTCCAGCCCCAGATCGTCCAGCATCGACGGACGAACCAACAGAGCGAGATTCCTCACCGAACGCAGAGCTTCTTCAGCCAACCGCTTGACACTTTCCAACCGCTGGCGAAATTCCTCGTCCGGGTTGTAGTGTGACAACGTTCCCAATTCCATACGCAAGCCTGTCAGTATCTGACCCACTTCGTCGTGAAGCTCCCGGGAGATGGTCTTTCTCTCTTCCTCCTGCACGCGGACCAACTGGTTGGACAAGCGGCGAAGCTCCTGCTCTGCTTTCTCGGCCCGCTGTCTCTCTGCCTCCGAGACCTTGTCGAGTCGAAACATGTAGGCGGTACTGAAGATGGCGATGGCAAACTCCAACAGCAGAAGCATGAGCGTCGCGGCAATCGCAAACTCGCGCAGTTTTGCCTGTTGCCCTTCGCTCTCCTGCTCTTCGCGGGCGAGGCTAGCCTGGTTCAGCGCATCAATGCGCCCGGCAAGATCCAGAACTCGCTCTGGCTGATGTCCTAGTTCAGTGAAGAGCTCCTGCTGCCCATGCTGTCTGCGCGATGAGCTAAGGCTCTGCTGAAGTGAGCTCCAATACTTGTCCAGACCTTGCTGCAGAGCAATAATCTGCCGCTTTTGGTTGCCACCGATCAGGTCCATCAGGGTGGTAAGGTCGTTCCTGGTCGTTACCTGCAACTCAGAGATTCTGCTCTCGGCGTCTAAACTTTTGGAATCTCTCAAGCCGCTCTGCTCGATGAGCGCGCCTTTATTGATGTTGGCCTGAATGTCTGAAATAGCGTCGTCGGCTCTTTTGTAAACCTGATGGGCGGTCCTGGTACGCTCGTGAATCCTCGCCGCTTCGTGGGAGACGAGCCACGCAAAAAGGATGGAGAGCAGGATCAGTGCGCCAAAAGAAACGGCGACCGCCGGCCAAAGTCGTGCGCGCATGAGATCACTCTACTACTTTCAATCAGGGGTTCTGAAGAGGGGTGTTACGAAGGAAACCAGGCAGCCAGGACCCGGCTGTAACCGGCGGCTGAAAATATTAACGGCGATTCTCTTCGATACATCGACACTTTCCGGAGCGATGCAGTTTCACGAAAAGAATCGCCGGTTGGGCTGTGGCCTAATGGTCCCGCCGATGGACAACTGCAGTCCGCCGCCACTAAGCCACATCAACGTCTGCGTGGAGGTCGTGATTCATCAACCCCACTATGAAGTCGATGATAGGCAGCGCTTTGGACGATCGCTATCCCTTGAGGACACTAGAAGCCATTGAAAAAAGGGAGGATGGGGATTTTTCCTGGACGGGCGCCCCCGAGGCCGGCGGCCAGTGCGAGATCAGGTGAGCTTTGGACGCACAACGGCGTCGCACCAGGAAGCGACGCGTTTCAGATGCAAGATATCCCGGGTGCACCGCTGATTTGCCTTTACCCTGACTCACTCTTCCATGGGCAGGCGAAGACCGGAACGTATGGGCGAAGTTTCGCGCTTCGGGATAACCTGCGTCCGCATGGCGCAGTACGCCCATGCCCGGGTCGGTCGTCAATACACGCTCGAGGCGCAGCGCAGCCTCGTCGGTTCCATCGGCCACTACCACCATGCCCGCATGCTGCGAATAGCCGATGCCCACGCCGCCGCCATTGTGGATGCTGACCCAAGACGCTCCCGCGGCCGTGTTCACCAGTGCATTCAACAGTGGCCAATCGGCGACTGCATCGGAGCCATCCAACATGCCCTCCGTCTCCCGATACGGTGAGGCGACCGAGCCGGTGTCAAGATGATCGCGGCCGATAACGATGGGAGCTGAGATTTCGCCGGTACGCACCAGCTCATTCATGGCGAGCCCTAGCTTGGCCCGCTGTCCGTAGCCCAGCCAGCAAATGCGAGCAGGTAGTCCTTGAAAGTGAATGCGCTCGCCGGCCAGCTTGATCCAACGTTTGAGCGCCGCATCCTCAGGAAAGAGAGACAGCACTAACCGGTCCGTCTTTCGAATATCTTCCGGATCGCCGGAGAGAGCTACCCAACGGAAAGGCCCTTTGCCCTCACAAAATAGCGGCCGGATATATTCCGGCACAAAGCCAGGGATCGCAAAAGCATCTTCCACGCCGGCTAGTTTGGCATTGGTTCTGAGATTGTTACCGTAGTCAAAGACCACTGACCCGCGGCGTTTCATCTCCAGCATGGCCAGCACGTGTTTGCCCATGGCGGCCATGGAAAGGGCGACATACCGTTCGCTATCCTGTTGCCGCAGGGCCAACGCTGTCTCCAGGCTCATGCCGTTGGGCACGTATCCGTTCAAGGGATCGTGGGCGCTGGTCTGGTCAGTGACGATATCGGGAATCACGTTGCGGCGAAGCAGTTCGGGCAGAAGGTCCGCAGCGTTTCCAACCAGGCCGACGGAGAGGGCGCTTCCCTTCTTCGCGGCTTCAGCGAGTATTTCCATAGCCTCATCGATGGTGGTGGCCATGCGGTCGCAATAGCCGCTGTCGACTCGTTTTTGAATGCGCTTTGGATCCACGTCGATGCCGAGAAAGCGCGCGCCGGCCATAGTGGCGGCCAGCGGTTGCGCACCACCCATGCCACCCATGCCGCCGGAGACGATCAGCTTCCCTTCCAGGCTTCCGCCAAAATGCTTACGGCCTGCTTCGGCAAATGTCTCGTACGTGCCTTGCACGATGCCCTGGCTCCCGATGTAGATCCAGGAACCGGCCGTCATCTGGCCGTACATCATCAGTCCCTTTTGCTCCAATTCGCGGAACACTTCCCAACTGGACCATTTACCGACCAGGTTGGCGTTGGCAATCAGCACCCGTGGCGCCAGGGTGTGCGTGCGCAGAATGCCGACCGGCTTGCCCGATTGGATGAGCAACGTTTCGTCGTTTTCCAGGCTCTGGAGCGCGCGCACAATGGCGTAGAAACACGGCCAGTCGCGGGCCGCCTTACCCGTTCCGCCGTAGACCACCAATTCCTCCGGAGCTTCGGCCACCTCGGGGTCGAGGTTGTTCATCAGCATGCGCAGGGCGGCTTCCTGCTGCCAGCCCTTGGTGCTCAAGCGCGTTCCTCTGGGTGCGCGAATTGCGCCTTTATGCGGACCAGCTATCAAAGTCTCCATCGCGAATCCCCTTTGCCAGGCGTTCGATATCTCCTGCGATGACCCTATCTTCCTCCAATGCAGGAACCAGTGTGCGTATGAATTGCCATGCTCGCTCAATCTCTGTCGCGGCCTTGAGTGGCCGGCGGTATTCGAGCCCTTGCGCGGCGGTCATCAGCTCAATGGCCAGCACCTTTTCTGCATTGTCCACGATCTGCTTCAGCTTCAGCGCGGCGGTCATGCCCATGGAGACATGATCCTCTTTACCGCCGGAAGTGGGCAGGCTGTCGACGCTGGCCGGATGGGCGAGCACCTTGGCTTCACTCAACAGCGCAGCCGCGGTGACGTGAGCAATCATGAGCCCGGAAGACAGCCCGGCCGCCGGGGATAGAAACGGGGGCAGCCCCTCGTTGGCATCGGGGTTGATGAGCCGGTCGATCCGGCGTTCGCTGATGCTCATCAGATCGGTCACCGCGATGGCGGCGTAATCCAGCGCCATGCCCAGGGGAGCGCCATGGAAATTGCCCCCGGAGATGACATCGCTCGAGAAGATGAGCGGGTTGTCGGTCGCCGAGCCGGTTTCGATCTCGATCACCTCGCGCACGTGCTGTAAGGCGCCCCGCGCTGCTCCGTGCACCTGTGGCATGCAACGCAGGCAATAGGCGTCTTGCACGCGGGGGTCGTTGTGCAGGTGAGACTCGCGAATTTCGCTGTCGAGCAAGAGTGCGCGCAGGTGGGCGGCGGCCTGCATCTGGCCTGGATGGGGGCGTGCCAGATGAATGCGCTCATCGAAGGCGACCGGGGTGCCCCGCAGGGCTTCAAGCGCCATCGCTCCGGCCAAGTCGAAGAGGCGGTTGAGACGGACCGCCCGCAGCACCGCCAAACCACCCACAGCGGCCATGGCCTGGGTTCCGTTGAGCAGTGCCAGCCCTTCCTTGGCTTCGAGAACCAGGGGAGCGAGACCAGCCTTGTCCAGCGCCATAGCTGCAGGCATCCTCGCGCCCTGGTAAAAACCTTCCCCTTCCCCGATCAACACCAGGGCCAGGTGCGCCAGGGGCGCCAGATCCCCACTTGCGCCCACGGATCCCCTGGCTGGGATGACCGGATGGACGCGGCGGTTAAGCAAGCCATGAGTAGCTCAATGAGTTCGTAGCGGACGCCGCTCAATCCTTTGGCGAGGACGTTGGCCCGCAGCAACAGCATGGCCCGGACTTCGGGCTCTTCCAGCGGATTGCCCACCCCGCAGGCATGGCTGCGCACCAGGTTTCGCTGCAACTGCTGCAGGTCTCCTTTGCTGATGCGCACGTCCGATAACTTGCCAAAGCCGGTGTTGATGCCATAGGCGGTTTCGTCGCTGGTGACGATGCGCTTCACCACAGCCTGTGACGACGCGATGCGCGGCCGCGCGGCCGGCGCAATGGCAGCGTTCATCGATCCATTGGCTACCAGGTAGATCTGGTCGAGCGAAAGGGGTTGGCCGTCGAGCTCCAGAACGCCCAGGGGAACACCGGTTGTCATGCTGACCATCGTATGAGGTTGGGCACAACTAGGCCAGTGGCCGGGACCTGATCTGCGCCAAGGCGCTGGGGAGACCACGCCTTTCACGCTTGGTGCAGGACAGACTCTTCGTCGAGCCGTTATGACGTCAAATTTGGGCCTCGGACCCCGTTCACAATCGAAGCCACTCAGTTCCGAAGGGATGAATGAATCTCAAACCTGTCTGGAAAAAGGCTCCGTTCGACAGACCTTCTCTGTTCAGCAAACACTCGTTGCCCTTTCCTTGTTATCCCTCGGCTTCGCTCCTAATGACATCGGAGCCTGGGGCAGCGCGTTGCCCACTCAAGCCAAAAGAAGGCTTGAATGGGGCACCCTCAGTATTGATGGTTGCGTAAGGAGACTTACCGCAGGCAAGTCGTTTGCTTGGGATGACAGATTGGAGAGGGTCTTCGCAAGGTAAGAGCGGTTGCTGAACCAAGGGATTTTTCAAATCTAGCTGGACAGGTCTGATTGGATTTCGCCGGGGACGACCCGGGCTCACCTTCCACTCCTTTGGGAACAACGGAGCAGCCCATTTCGAGGACAGGTTACTCGTTACTCCTCCCCGTAACCCTGAAAATCTCGCCATCCGCGTTTTCCCTGTTGCGTTTCGTGTCTTTCCATCAGAAACTGCGAGGAAGAGCTTTCATGGGGATTTGGTGACGTATGCATCCAACGGCTTTGGAGAAGAGTGGCTTCACCACAACTCTTAACATGGCCCTCAGCTCGACCGAGCGGTCGGCCGAGATGGTGCACCGCAAGCAGCTCGCTCGCTTCGGTAAGTGGTTGTATCGATTGGGTTTCGTGCCCGGAACCGCAGGCAATCTTTCGGTTCGTTTAAGCCAGGACCGCATTCTCGCTACCCCCACCGCCATGAGCAAAGGCCTGCTCAAAGCTTCGGATATGGTCGTCGTCGATATGCAGGGCCGCCGGGTAAGCGAAGGCCGCAACGTGACCAGCGAGATCGGCATGCACCTGGTGATTTACCATCAACGGCCCGATGTACAGGCTGTGGTCCATGCTCATCCTCCCATCGCCACCGGATTCGCCTCCTGTGGACTGGCGCTCGAGGAACCCCTGTGCTCAGAGATCATCATGTCTCTCGGTTCTATTCCGCTGGCTCCGTACGCAACCACCGGGACGGCCGAGGTGGCTTCCAGCATCCAGCCCCTCATCGTGGACCATGATGCGGTGCTGCTGGCGAACCATGGCGTGGTCACCGCCGGCGACACACTGCAAGACGCATTCATGCGCATGGAGACAGTGGAGCACTTCGCCCATATTTGCCTAGTTGCACGCCAATTGGGCTGCCCCCAGCCCCTCTCCTGCGATCGGCTGCAACAACTCGAGGAAGCTCGCTCCCGCTACCAGAGGAACGCCGCGCCCGGTTGCTAGACAGCGATTCCCTTCACGGTTTCCCATCGCTTCACCCCAGCCCGTTCCCCACGCTCAGCTAGCATAGAAGCAGGGAGATCCTACGCGGCCGGAATGACTACCCAGATCGTCGAGAACAAAGCGGTCCAGAATTCCCCTCTGTTTCAAGACGGGACAGTGTATCGAGTGTTGGTGGCGGTGAGCTTCTGCCACCTGATGAACGACACGATGCAGTCCCTGTTGCCCTCCATTTACCCCATCCTGAAGACGGGGTTCCATCTGAACTTTGGTCAGATTGGGCTGCTGACCCTGACCTTCCAGATGACGGCCTCGATTCTGCAGCCATTTATCGGACACTTCACCGACCACAAGCCCATGCCGTATTCCCTGCCAGCCGGCATGGTTTTCACCCTGATGGGACTGCTGTTGCTGTCGATCGCGCCGACCTTCCCATTGCTTTTGCTGGCCGCCTCTTTGATTGGCATGGGTTCTGCGGTCTTTCATCCCGAGTCTTCCCGGGTGGCGCGTCTGGCCTCCGGTGGACGGCTTGGACTGGCGCAATCCGTCTTTCAGGTTGGGGGCAACACCGGGTCGGCGATAGGGCCGCTTCTCGCGGCGTTCATTGTGCTGCCCCATGGCCAGCGCGGGGTGGCCTGGTTTTCGCTCGTGGCCCTCGTGGCCATTGTGGTGTTGATGCGGGTGAGCCGCTGGTACAAACCGCGCTTAGGTTATTTGAAAAAGCGGTCCACGCAGCATGCCGACACCGGCTTATCGCGCGCACGCGTGGTTTCAGCGATCGCCGTTCTGATCGCACTGGTCTTCTCCAAGTATTTCTATCTGGCCAGCTTCACCAGCTATTACACCTTCTACCTGATGACCCGGTTTCACGTGAGCGTGCGCAGCTCGCAGATCCACCTGTTCATTTTTCTCGGAGCGGTCGCTGCCGGAACCCTCATCGGAGGCCCGATTGGCGACCGTATCGGGCGCAAGACGGTGATCTGGTGCTCCATCCTCGGCGTTCTGCCCCTGACTCTGCTGCTGCCCTATGCGAACCTGTTCTGGACCAGCGTCTTAAGCATTCTCGTCGGGTTAGGTTTGGCTTCTGCGTTTCCCGCGATCCTGGTCTACGCGCAGGAACTGGTGCCTGGAAGAGTAGGCATGATCTCGGGGTTATTTTTCGGATTTGCCTTTGGTATGGGCGGCATCGGCGCGGCCATCCTGGGCAGAATTGCCGACGCAACCAGCATTCTCTTCGTGTACAAGATATGCGCCTATCTTCCGGCGATTGGACTGCTGGCAGGGTTCCTGCCGAAGCCGCCCCAGCCTATTTTGATCGCTAAGGAAACGTCATGAGGTTGTTATCAGCCACAGCTACGGTAAGGCGAAAGCGACCACTGCATCCCCGAGAGACTCCTCACGAATTCTCTGATGCCCGCCCGCCGCAATAACCAGGTATTGTTTGCCATTGATCTCGTATGTCATCGGGGTGGCATTTCCGGCGCTTGGCAAGACCGCATTCCAAATCTCCTTCCCGTTCTCGACATTGAATGCCCGGATATGTGAGTCGGTTGTGCCTGCTATGAACACAAGGCCGCCTTTTGTGGTGATTGGGCCTCCGAGGCTGAGGGACCCCAGGGGTACGGGGCCGTGTGCGCCACCGAAGTCCTGCATCGAGCCGAGAGGGATTTGCCAACGGAGCGTTCCGTTAGCCATGTCAACAGCGGTCAGTGTGCCCCAGGGAGGGGCTCCACAGGGCAGATCGGATGGCGATTGCAAGAAACGACGGACCATTCCGTAAGGAGTACCGCGTTGCGATCCGTATTCCCCGTCTTCACGAGCTGAGCTCACCTTGCCGCGGGGAATCAATCGCAGGCGGCCGATGAAATTATTCGTATTCACAATCAGGAGATTGCGCAGCGGGTCAAAGGCATAGCCACTCCAGTTCATACCGCCCAAGTTGCCCGGTACAGCAAGAGTGCCCTGCATGCTGGGAGGGGTAAAGATGCCTTCATTGCGCAGCTTTGCTATCGCCTCCTTACAGGCTTCGCGGTCCGCCGGCGTAGGGCCCCAGGCATCGTTCATCGAAAAGTGCTGGGGTGCGAGTGGAGGTGGAAATAGCGGAAAGGGCTGAGTCGGCGACGCCATCTCGCCGGGAATATCGCTTTGCGGTACGGCACGCTCTTCGACCGGGAAGACCGGCTTGCCTGTGTCACGGTCGAGCACGTACAAGAACCCTGTTTTGTTTCCCTGGATGACAACGGGAACAGTCTTTCCCTCGCGAGGCAGTGTCGCCAGGAGAGGAGGCGCGGCAGTGTCGTAATCCCATAGGTCGTGATGGACGAGTTGATAGCCCCACGCAAGTTTCCCGGTTCTGGCGTGAAGAGCTACAACCGAGTTTGCCCACTTGTCATCGCCGGGACGGAGCCCCCCGTAATAGTCCGGACTAGCGCTTCCAGTAGGGATGAAAACCATATCGCGCGCTAAATCCACGGTCATGATAGACCAGGCATTTGCTGCGCCAGTTATCCAGGATGAAGGGGTAGCCGAAGCGTCCTGCGGAATGGGGTCCCAACTCCATCGCAAGGCTCCCGTACGAGCATCGAAAGCCCGCACGACTCCAGAGGGCATATCGACACGGTTATTGTCATCAATGGCCGATCCGACGATGACCATGTCGTCGATCGTTACCGGAGGCGAGGTCATGTGATACCAGCCCCGCATAGGTTCGCCCATGCTTGCGTGTTGGTAGCCCGGAACATTGCGCAAATTTACTTGTCCCGACGAGCCAAATTCTGCACAGGGCAATCCGGTTCGAGCATCGAGCGCGATCAACCGGGCATCGAGCGTTGACTCGAAGATGCGGCGCCTGCATATTGTGCCCGCAGGGAGCGACGGATCAAGCAATGTTGCCACGCCTCGATTGATAAGACCGTCTCCGTAGTCGAGGCTCTGGTCGATCTTGGGATCGTAGGACCAGAGCTGCTTTCCAGTAGCCGGATCAAGCGCGATGACCCGGTTGAAGGGCGTGGTGAGATAGAGCCTTCCGTCGACAAGAATCGGAGTGCTCTCAAAACCGCTCCGCTTTCGTCCATCATGACCGTCAGAGACGTCTCCCGTATGGAAGACCCACGCGACCTTGAGCTTCCCCACATTTTCCAGATTGATTTGAGAGAGAGCTGAATAGCGCATACCTCCCGGATCGTTGCCGTAAGCCGGCCAGTCCAACTCTTGCCCGTGAGCGTAAAACGCAAGAATGATCGAAGCCAGGAGGAGTGCAGTGTGGTGAGCCAGGCGCAGCCATCTTCGCAATGTCATAAGTAAGTAACTAAGTCGGAAGAGGATGATTTCGCAATCAAACTGGGACGACCGGGCCGATAGCAGGGACAAGACGGACGCCCGAGATCGACGATCATGACTTCGCAACTCGGGGCCAGCATGGGCCTGCACGATTGCGATAACGTGTATTTAGCAATGCGATCGAATTTCCAACCCGCCGCTCATGGCAGCCACTGGATACAGCCCGGAGTTTCATGGCTCCTTGCATTCCTCGGATTCACGGCGTTCGGCTTTCTCAATTTCGAGTATCGCTACCTCGACAATCTGGCTCGGGGATTCCACCACACTTTCGCGATTCGCCTCTTTGAAGAGATGACTGGGGCATACGTCGGCCTGGTGCTATTTCCCTTTGTGATTTGGGCCATACGACGCGCTCGCATCCGCCGCGATAACTGGTGGGTTACGGTGCCTTTCAACCTCTTGACCATGTGTGTGTTTTCCGTGGCGGACACAACCGGCATGAGCGTGGTGCGAAGAATGCTGTCTCCACTGTTCGGGCTTGGACAGTACGACTATGGCATCATGCGGTATCGCTATCCGATGGAGTTCGCACAGCACGTTCTCTTTTTCTGGTTCGCGGTGGTGGCGATTTACGCGTTCGATTCCTACCGCGAGGCACGCGACCGCGAGGTAGCATCGGCAGACCTCGAAGCTCGCCTTGCCGAAGCACAGTTGCAAAATCTGCAACTCCAATTGCAGCCACATTTTCTGTTCAATGCCTTGAATACCATCTCGTCTGTGATGTACGACGACGTCCGCCGTGCAGACACCATGCTGGCTCGACTTAGCGACTTGCTCAGGCGCACATTGCAGACAGGACATGCGCAGGAAGTTCCGCTTGAAGAGGAACTTGCTTTGGTGAAGAGCTACATCGGGATCATGGAGGAGCGATTTGGAGACAGTCTACAGGTTGAATTCGTCGTGGACCCTCAAGTCGTGCGTACCCTTGTCCCACAATTGATCTTGCAGCCGTTGGTGGAGAATGCAATGCGCCACGGGCGCAATCCTCAGACTCCGAAGCTCGTTTTATGTATCGCCGCAACAAAGGAAAACAGCGATCTTTTACTTCGGGTACAGGATAATGGGCTGGGGATGAGTGTGGATGAGAATGACCAGATGGTCAAAGGAATTGGGCTTTCCAATACCGAGCAGAGGTTGCTCAGTTTGTACGGAGCCCGCCAGCAGATGCTGCTTGAAAATGCGAACGGCCTTCGAGTAACGATCCGTCTTCCTTTGCATACTGAGGCGGTATTGATATGAGTTCCTCGTCTCTGTTGCGAGTATTCGTGACCGATGATGAGGCTCCAGCCCGGCGAAAGCTGCTGCGTTTTCTCGCCGAGGAGCCGGACGTGATCATCGTCGGCGAAACAAGCAACGGTCCGGACGCAATTTCCGGTGTACGCGACACGCAGCCTGACCTTTTATTTCTGGATATTCAGATGCCAGGGATGGACGGCTTTGGAGTTGTCAATGTTCTGGGAGACAGGAGCCCGAGAATTGTCTTCGTCACGGCACACGACGAATACGCGCTTCGAGCCCTGGAGATTCATGCGTTCGACTATCTGTTGAAGCCCTATGATCACACACGTTTTTCTAAAGTACTGGCTGATGCCAGGCGTGAAGCTGCGAAAGGACGGCAAAGTGAATTACAAGTCAGCTTGCGGCAGTTGCTGCAGGAGGTCCAATCATCGCGTAATCCACGATTGCTGGTGGAAGAGAATGGCCGCGGAGTATTGATTGCTTTGAATTTGATCGACTGGGCCGAAGCGGACCGCAACTACCTTAAGTTACATATCGGGGCTCGGACCTATACCGTCCGCGGAACGATCGAGGGTATGGAAAAGAAACTCGACTCAGAACAGTTTGTGCGAATCAATCGTTCGTCATTGATTCGCATTGATTACATCCATGAACTGCAGAAATGGACCCATGGCGAATATCGCGTCGTACTGCAATCCGGCTGCACGCTCATGTGGACCCGTCGCTACCTTGAGCGACACTCCGAATTGCTTCGCAAGGTCTAAAGCGGATTCCTGCGGATACACGCAACGTGCCAGGTTTGGACCTAGAGTTTCTCGATGGTCTCGTTATAGATCCTCAAACTTCGTATTGAGGATCGGATACTGTTTCCAATCCTTGTAGTCGAAGTGCCACCACTCAGTCGGGTTGACGACAAATCCCTGTTTTTCCATCGCCCGCCTGAGGACTGCGCGACGGGCGCGCTCTTCCAGCGTTCCGCCCGGGTAGTTGGCGTAGGCGCGTTCCGTCATCTCGTCATATCCGCTGGGCATCTTTACTTCCTTGCCGGTTTTCAAATCGTAGAGTGAAAGATCCACGGCGCATCCGCGGTTGTGTCTCGAGCCTTCGGCCGGGTTCGCCACAAAAATCTTCTTATCATTCGGCGTTGCATCCCAGAAGATCTTCGTCACGTACCAGGGACGGTAGCCGTCATGGATCATCAGCCCGTAACCCTGCGCCTTGAGCTCGCGATTTGCGCGGACAACCGCCTCCGCCGCCGGGCGCTGCAGAAATGCCCGCGCCTGGGTATACAAAGGCGTGCCCAGAAAATCGTTTGTGGTGGCATAGCGGATGTCGAGCTTGATCGTAGGGTCAAGCCTGGTCAGCTCCACCAGGTCCGGCTTGCGGAAATTCCCCGCCTCCCGCGGCGGTGGTGCTTTCAGCGCCTCTGCACGCAGCTCGGGCACCGGACGCAAAGGTGTAATACGAAAGCTGACTTCTTGCGCGGGGCAGAGCCGCAACCAGAGCAGCAAACCCAAAAAGGCACTGTAGCGGAGGATCCGGGACATGCTTCCAGTCTAACGTCTCATGCCATGCCGAGCTTCTCTGCGGCCATCGCTGTGCCCTCCACACGAGCCGCAATCTTTTTGAATGCGATCTCCCGGGCAAGATCGGGTGAGCCGTGTTTGGGTTTGAGATCGATGCTGAAGGGAGAAAATCCGCAGTCGTCGGTCGAGCCCAGCCGCTCCTTGGGAATATGCCGGGCTGCCATCAGCAGATCGCAACGCACCTGCTGTGGAGTTTCTACTTGCCGATGGAGGGGATTGGTGACGCCGACAAAGCAGATCTGGGCCACGCCGTCAGCATCCTCGCGACTGTATTTTCCGCATAGTTTGTAAACCTGCTCTTTGTCTTTTTCGCTGGCCATCTGCATCAGGAAGTATCCGGCGTTCATCATGAACATACTGGGAAGCACTTCCGCGTAGTCCACTTCCGCGCTATGGGTTGTGTCGCAATCGCCGCCCGGGCAGGTATGAATGCCGATGTTCTTTCGCTCACTCGCGCTAAAGCGATTGATGACGCAGTTGTTCAGCTCGATAAACTGAGACAGCATGGACCGCCCCGTCCACGGATTTTTAGGATCGTTTTTGCACGCCAGCCGGCCTTCGGTAAAATCCATCGAGACTCGCTTCGCTCCCGCGGCAAAGCATTGACGGATATCCTTTTCACATTCGTTGCAAAGATCTTCGTAAAATTGCTCTCGCGTGTAGCCCGGGACCTCGCCATCCAGCGGATAGAGCAACGCGAGCATGGAGGGCGCGATCACGGCCTGCTTCAACGGCTTCCTGGCCATTACGACGGCGCGCTTGAGGTATTCGGCAGCATAGGTCTTGTATTTGAAAGGGCCGCCCGTCAACCGTGGCAATTGGCGCTGATGCCCGTCCCCAAAGACTGCCAGGCATTGGCCATCCGGGGCGAGGTTTTCTGCTAACCCCGTGCCGCCGAGAGTATCACTCAGGGGATAGGTGGCAAAGCTGGAAGCCCGCTGTTCGCCATCAGAAACAATGGGGGACCCGGTCGCTTCCATGTTCTGGATGGAGTCCTGACATGCTGCGTCCTGCTCCCGGGTCAGCTGTTCTCGTGTGATCTTCCCCAAATCGTAGTGGCGAAGGGCGGTTTGTAGTTTTGCTGGACGCGGTAATGAACCAACGTTCTCTGTAGGAATCCCCATGGCCGAAGTCATCCCCTGCTAAGCCCAAATTGCGTGTGGATGGTGACACGCCAGCAACAAACAAGCAAGTGACTGCTTTTGGCCGGGGATCCAGCCAAAGTGGTAGCACGCGGGCAAGACGCTCGTAATGAGCAGCTTGACGTAGAATGGCCGCGGATCCACTCGACCCTCCGGTGGCCGCGCGACACATAGAAAACACGAAAATAAGCATCAGGGAGCATCGGTTGGAAAGCACTCGAAGAACGTTTCTCAAACAGGCCGCGGGCCTCTCCGCCGCCTGCATCGTCGGCCTTGACGGGCAGGCCAACGCGCAGACGACTCGTCTTTCGGCCGCCCCAACCAGGCCGGGTGCCACCTCCTGGTACGACCGGCCGATGCGTTGGGCGCAGCTAAGCTTTGTCGAAAATGATCCCGGTAATTACGACATGCAGTTCTGGCTGGACTATTTCCAAAGGATCCATGCCGACGCAACAGTCCTGAACGCCGGCGGGTGCGTCGCTTTTTATCCCACGCAGATTCCCCTGCACTACCGCAGCAAGTGGCTAGGGGATATGGATGCCTTCGGAGATATAGCCCACGGTTGCAGGAAATTGGGCATGAATGTTGTGGCCCGCACCGACGCACACGCTTGCCACAAGGATGTTTACGACGCCCACCCCGACTGGCTCGCAGTCGATGAGCACGGCAAGAAGCGCCAGCACGCGTCGGATCCGGACTTCTGGCTCACCTGCGCCCTGGGACCCTACAACTTTGAATTCATGACCACGGTCCATCAGGAAATCATGTCGAAGTACATGGTGGATGGCATCTTCACTAATCGCTGGGCGGGATCGGGTATGTGCTACTGCGAGCACTGCCAGAAGAACTTCCATGACTTCTCCGGCCTGGATCTTCCCCGCACCAGCAATCCGCAGGATCCGTCCCAGCGGCAATACATCGTGTGGCATCAGCAGCGCTTGTTTGAGTTGTGGCGCCTGTGGAATGGAAAGATCCAGGAAATCAATCCCAAGGCGAGCTACCTTGCCAATGCCGGAGGCGGCGCGCTGAGCCAGTTGGATATGAAGACCATTGGCGATCTGGCGCCGACTCTGCTGGCAGACCGGCAGGGCCGCGCAGGTATGGTCGCGCCCTGGGCCAGCGGCAAAAGCGCCAAAGAGTACCGAGCCACCATGGGACAAAAGCCGATCGCCGGTATCTTCAGTGTCGGTCTCGAAGACAAGTACCGTTGGAAGGATTCGGTGCAGAGCGCCGATGAGATCCGACTCTGGGTGGCCGACGGCATGGCCCAGGATTTTCGTCCAACCTTCACCAAGTTCAACGCCAAACCTTACGACAAGCGCTGGTTCCCGGTCGTGGAAGAGATCTTCCAGTGGCATTATGCGAACCAGGATTACTTCCGCAACGAAAAATCCCTCGCCCGCGTGGGCATGGTTTATTCGCAACAGACGGCTGCGTATTATGGCGGACCGGATGCAGCGGCCACGGTCGACGATCCAGCACTCGGCTTTTATCAGGCGCTCGTCGAAGCCAGAATTCCGTTTGAGATGGTGCACGATCGCTTGCTCGATCGCGAGCACACAGATCAATTCCGTACTTTGATCCTGCCCAATATCGCCGCACTTTCGACGCAGCAGTGTGACCAGATCCGTGGCTTTGTGGAGCGTGGTGGCAGCATTGTCGCCACTTATGAAACTTCCTTATATGACGAATGGGGCGTGCGGCGGCCAGATTTCGGGCTCGCCTCTCTTTTCGGAGCTTCTTTCGCAGGCAGTAAAGAAGGCCCGATGCTCAACTCGTATCTCTCACTAGAAAAGGATCGCTCGTCCGGCCAATACCATCCCGTGCTGGCTGGCTTCGAAGATGCGAACCGGATCATCAACGGCGTCCACAGGTTGCACGTAACGCCCGCGGGGGAGAGCGTCTCCCCGCCCCTGCGCGTGGTTCCTACCTATCCTGACCTGCCGATGGAAGAGTGCTTCGTAAGGCCGGGCGCTGCACGCGACGCGGGCATCTTCCTGCGCGAAGCCGGCAAAGGCCGTGTGGTCTATTTTCCCTGGGATATCGACCGTACCTTCTGGGAAGTGCTGAACACGGATCATGCAAAATTGCTGCGCAACGCTGTCCTCTGGGCGAACAACGAGCCTGCTCCTCTTTCGGTGGAGGGGAAAGGCGTGCTCGACGTCGCTGTCTGGTCGCAGAAGAATTCCATGACGGTGCACCTGGTCAACCTCACCAATCCAATGATGATGAAAGGGCCGGTGCGCGAAGCCATCCCGATTTCCCGCCAGCAAGTACGCATTCGGGTTCCTGCAGATAGGAGACTCACCAAGGCGCATTTGCTGGTTGCCGGAGTAGAAACCCATTACCGCAAGGACGGCGATGCAATTCTCATCGAGGTGCCCTCCATTACCGTGCATGAAGTGATCGCGCTCGATTTTGCTGTTTAAGACCACTCGACACAACAAGGACAACCGCACTATGAACGACATCTTCGACATCACGCGGCGGGACTTTATTCGAACCTCCGCACTGCTGACCGCCGGCACAGCCTTGGAGCACGCCGCGGCATTTCCGCAAGAAACCGGCGCGGCCCCTGCGGGTGCGCCCGTCTTCCCATATGGCGCTGTCTACTTCCGCAAGACCAATCCGCCTCCAGAGGACTGGGCGCGCGACCACAAGACCGCGGCAGAAACAGGGATGAATATTTTTCGTCACTGGTTCATGTGGTCGGCGATTGAAGTGGCGCCAGGAAAGTATGACTGGTCAGACTACGACCGCATCATGGACCTCGCGGCGAAAAACGGAATTAAAGTGATCCTTGAAGAATTGGTCGGGTGTGCCCCGGAGTGGGCCTTCCGTAAATATCCCCATGCGCGCTACCTGGGCAGCGATGACTTCGTCGTCAACAGCACAGTTTCCGAGAGCAGCGCGACCGGAGGCTTTCCAGGATTGTGCCTCGACAACCCGGAAGTCCAGGCGCTGGCGCAGACATTTCTCGTTGCCCTGGTCGAGCATTACCGCGATCATCCCGCGCTCTTCGGGTATGACCTGTGGAATGAGGGAACGTCGTTCGGGGGAAACCCGCACCGGATGTATTGCTATTGCGAAGGCTCCAAGCGAAAGCTCCGGGAGTGGCTGCGTACCCGCTACGGATCGCTCGATACCGTCGCCAGGCAATGGCACCGCTACAGTTACCAAAGCTGGGATGATATAGAACCGCCTCGTTCCTTCTCCGGATATGCCGATAGCCTGGACTGGCTCGAGTTCCGTATCGACAACGCATACAGCCTGTTTGATTGGCGAGTAAAGCTGTTTCGTAAGCTTGACCCGAAACACCGCATCACCGCGCACGGGGTCGCAGGCACGCTCATCAGCCTGGCTTCCGCCTCCCACAACGAATGGCGCTCGGCAGCGAAAGTCGATACCTGGGGTCTCACCTGGATTGCGTCCCGCCAGGGCAACGAACCATGGAAGCAGTTTCAGGCAGTGGACCTGGTGCGGGGCGGAGCCCGTGGCAAACCGTTCTGGCATGCGGAGGCAGAAGGCGGTCCCCTGTGGATGCAGCCTCAGGTCATCGGGCGGCCTATCGAGGACGGGCGCATTCCCGACGCCGAAGATGTGCGCATCTGGAACCTGGTCTCCTGCGCGGCCGGGGCCAAGGGTCTTCTCTTTTGCCGCTGGCGGCCACTCCTGGATGGACCTCTCTTCGGAGCGTTCGGCCCTTTCGCGATGGACGGCTCTCCCACTCCGCGCTCAGAGATGGCGGGCCGGGTCGCGCGCTGGGCGAACAGCCACCCGGACCTCTGGAAATCAAACCCGGTCAAGGGGGACATCGGGCTGGTCTTTGTTCCCGAGTCGGAGCTCTTCAACTACGTGCAACAGGGCGACTCGGACTTCTATTCCCAATCCGTTCGCGGCGCATACCAGGCTTTTTTCGATTCGAATATCCAGCCGGACTTCGTGGCACTCGACAATATCGACGAATACAAGATCATCTATCTTCCCTACCCCGTGATGTTGAAGCAGCAAACCGTGGCAAAACTACGCAGCTATGTTGAGCAAGGGGGCACGCTGATCAGTGAAGGCCTGCCCGCCTACTTTGGCGATCATGGCCACGTGGGAACGGTGCAGCCGAACTACGGAATGGATGAAGTATTCGGCGCACGCGAAACCTACGTTCAATTCACTCCCGATATTTCCAATGACCTGATGCTCGAAGTGAAGGGCTCGCAAATCTACGGCAGGTTTTTTCGGCAGGACTACGAACTTCGGGGCGGCGATGCCGTCGGGCACTACGCAAACGGAACCATCGCAGCGGTGGAGCACAAACTTGGCCAGGGCCGTACTTTGCTGATTGGCTCCTTCCCCGGCGCAGGCTATTACCTGCACCATAGGCCGGCGACGAAGGACCTCTTCGCCACCTTTCTCACCATGGCGGGTGTCGCTCCGCAGGTGACGATCGACGATCACACCGTGCAGGCGAGACTTCACCAGGGCGCCGGAGGCACGTATCTGTGGGTGACCAACCCTTCCACCACCGCCCGAAACGTCAAGGTTGGCCTTACGCAGAATTACCAATCCGGGGAAGACCTTTGGGGAAAGCAATCGGTTGCCATGGATGGCCGGCAAGTCACGATAAGCGTCAGCGGACGGGATGCGGCCGTGATTGCTTTGCGGTAGAGTGCTCGGCATGAGGAAAACGCGATGATGAAACTCTGTGTCTTGGTCGCTGCTTCGGTATTAGCCTCCGCAGCCTATGCCCAGACGGGCGCCGCGGTCGCGTATTCGCCCGATCAGCTGCTACAGCTGGCGCAGCAGATGCGCGAGCAGGCGAAAGACTCAAAGGAACCCAGCACCGGCATCCTGGAAAAGCACCTGGACACCGCCACCCTCCTCGCCTTCCGCGACCGCGACGGAAAAGCCGAACAGCACCAACAATTCGGAGATGTGTTCGTGGTGCTGCAAGGGACAGCCACGCTGGTCACCGGGGGAACGATAAACAGCCCGACGACGACAGCACCCGGCGAGATTCGAGGAGCTTCCATTGAGCAAGGAACACGCAAGAAGCTACAGGAGGGAGATATTGCCCATATCCCTCCCGGCGTTCCCCATCAACTGATCCTCGACGCCGGCGGCACGTTTACTTATTTCGTAGTGAAGATTCCACTGAAATAACAAGTTCCAATGGAGTAAACGCCACTCGATTGACCTTTACTAGGAGGATCCCAGGTCTCAAACGCGAGACCTGGGGTACCCTTCGCGCTTCCAGGGCGGAACGGTTTGGGTCAGGGACGAGCGTAGGCAAGCACCACGCTCCCATCAGCGCTACTTTGTTTGGGTTGTTTTCTTAAGAACTGCTCGCAAACGTGATCCTCAGGAAACTAGTCGTAATACTCCAACCCGAGGTGCGTGATCAGGGATTCACCCTGGATGTGCCGCAGCGTGTTCTTCAGCTTCATCAACTGAATGAACAGATCGTGCTCCGGATAAAGCCCCGGAGCCGTCATCGGCGACTTCCAGTAAAAGCTCAACCACTCCTGGATCCCGATGTCTCTCAACTCCGGAGTCCGCGCGGCTAAGTCTAAGAACAACACCAGGTCCAGAGCAATGGGCGCGGCCAGAATCGAATCCCGGCAAAGGAAATCGACCTTGATCTGCATCGGGTAGCCGAGCCATCCGAAGATATCAATGTTGTCCCAACCCTCTTTATTATCACCACGCGGCGGATAATAGTTAATCCTCACCTTGTGATAAATATCCTTATAGAGATCGGGATACAGCTCAGGCTGCAAGATGAAATCCAGAACGCTGAGCTTCGATTCTTCCTTGGTTTTGAACGACTCCGGATCATCCAGCACCTCGCCATCGCGATTGCCCAGAATGTTGGTGGAGTACCATCCGCTCACCCCCAACATGCGCGCTTTGAAAGCCGGCGCCAGAACCGTCTTCATGAAGGTCTGTCCCGTCTTGAAATCCTTCCCGGTGATGGGCGCACTGTTCTTGCGCGAGAGTTCTTGCATCACGGGCAAGTCAACGGTCAAATTCGGCGCTCCCATGGCGAACGGAACGCCCTCCTGCAGCGCCGCGTAGGCGTAGATCATCGAGGGCGCGATGTTGATATCGTTCTCTTCCAGACCCTTTTCAAAAGCGGCGAGCGACTGATGGACCGCCGTGGGCGTAAGGAAGATTTCAGTCGAGCCGCACCAGATCATGGCCTGGCGCTCTGTCACTTTCTTGTAAGCCTGGATATCGGCCCGCAACTGCTCCGCCAGGTCGCGCTTGTTCTTGCCCTTTTTGACATGCGTGCCGTTCAGACGCTTCACGTAATACTGGTCGAAAACCGCGGGCATGGGCCGAATGCCTTCCAGGAAGGGGCGAACCGTCTCCAGCTGATCCCGATCCAGGACCTTGGCTATCCGGGCAGCTTCGAACATGTTGTCTTCGAAAATATCCCAGCCGGTGAAGCAGAGATTCTCCAACTTGGCCAGGGGAACAAAATCCTTAATCAGCGGGCTGCGGCTGTCAGTGCGTTTGCCCAGGCGGATGGTGCCCATTTGGGTCAGCGAGCCGATCGGCTTGGCAATGCCCTTTCGTACGGCTTCCACGCCGGCTACCAGGGTGGTAGCTACTGACCCCATTCCAGGGATCATGATTCCTAATTTTCCGGTGGCGGGCTGAATCGGTGAACTGTCAGCAGGCGATTGGCTGCTGCTCGTAGGCGTAGACATTTTCTTGCGGGTCCATCCTCTCGCTTCATTTTGTGTGTGCGATCACGGGCGTTGCTGGAGCGTGCGTCACAACATTTTCAGTCTCGGCCTTCATTTCCGCTTTGGCAAATCAGCGCCGCTCAAAGGGGAGAAAGCCCGGGTCAACGGTAGTCATGCCTGCTCGGAAGCAGTTTCGCGGCCACTGCGCTTCCAGTGCGACCACACGAACCACACGATCGCAGCCAGCAACACCACCTCGACGCCCAGGTGGAAACGATGAAACACCGCTTTGAAACGCGGATCCGTTTCCCAGGATTGGCCCAGCTTCATGCCCACGTACGCCAGCGTGAAACACCAGGGCCACGAGCCAAGGAAGGTGTAGATGTGGAATCTCCACAGGGGCATCCTGGCGATTCCTGCGGGCAAAGCGATAAAGGTTCGCACCACGGGGAGCAGGCGTGCCAGGAACACCGTGATCGAACCATATTTCTGGAAAAAGTGAGTGGTGCGGTCCAGGTCACGGCGGCTGAGAAGAACATATCTGCCGAAGCGCTCCACCAGCGGCCGCCCTCCGTGCGCCCCGATCCAGTAAGCGACGGCCGAACCCAGGTTGCATCCGATGGCGCCGGCCGTCGCCACCCAAAATAGCTGGAATCGGCCGGTGTATACCAGGTAGCCGGAGAACGGCATGATGATTTCCGAGGGCAGCGGAATGCAGGCTGATTCAATCCCCATCAGCAACGCAACTCCCAGGTAGCCCGTGGTCGAAATGACCGCGATGATGAAGTGGGCAAGAAGACCTATGATTTTCTCTGTCATCCGGAGGCAGTATAGCGTCTCGTGATTTCTGGGCTCACCCAAGGGCTCCTGGCAGCTTTGCTACCATGGAGTTCTCGCAGGACCTGACCAACCATCGATGAAAGATGCCCCGAACAAAAAGCCGCTGAAGGTCGCAGCCAAGAAGGCGGTTAAGGCGAAAACACCGCGGCGCGATCCGCTCGCTCCCGAGCGAATCGGTGCGATTCTGGACCGGCTGGCGGAAGCCTACCCCAACGTGCAATGCGCCTTGCACCACCGCAATGCGTGGGAGCTGATGGTGGCCACCATCCTCTCCGCGCAATGTACTGACGCGCGCGTCAATATGGTCACCCCTGGGCTGTTCAAGAAATTCCCCACCCCCACTGACTTCGCGCACGCCCCCCTGGTGGAGATTGAAGAGCAGATCCGTTCGACCGGGTTCTATCACAACAAGGCCAAGTCGCTGAATGGAGCGGCACGCCGGCTCATCGCGGAATATTCGGGCAAGGTCCCGGAAACCATGGAAGAACTACTAACGCTGCCGGGGGTGGCCCGCAAGACAGCCAACGTGGTGCTGGGCGTTGCCTTCCACAAGGCCGTTGGCGTGGTGGTAGATACCCACGTGCTCAGGCTATCGAGGCGGCTGGAACTGACCAAGGCCACCGAGCCTGTCCAGGTGGAAAAGGACTTGATGAAGATCATTCCTCAGGGCCGTTGGATCAACTTTTCCCATGAGATGATCCACCACGGCCGCCAGGTTTGTATCGCCCGCAAACCACGATGCGTCGATTGCACCCTCGAGCCCTTGTGCTACTCGAGCGATAAGACCTGGAACGGCCATGAACTGCAGCCGGCCAAGGGTTGAGGCTCCTGCTCCGTTAGTAACCCTCGTGATTACTCCAAAGCCAAGGCCAAACGATAGTCTTTACTTGAACACTAGATAACCTTAGTGTGCAGTTTAGGACCCAAATACCCTTGTATACTGAAGAACTGGCAGTTCGTGCATAACGGCGGATTGGGTCAAGTCGGCAGATCGAGTTGGCGATAGGATGATTGAACAGACTCTTGGGAACTCTCTCCGCTTTCTGAGGGAACAACAGGGAATCTCACTGCGGGCCCTCGCGGAGCGGACTGACTTCTCTGCCAGCTTCCTGTCTCAGATCGAGAACGGACAATGCTCCCCCTCCATTTCTTCGATGGAAAAAATAGCGAACGCCTTAGGCGTCACGCTGGGGCAGTTCTTCCTTTCCGCCAATCAGCACGTAGTGAATATCGTCCGCGCCAGCGACCGTGCCCACATGGCCCTGGATTGGTCCCGAGCCGAAATCGCTTCTCTCGGCTCACTTTCGAACGGATCGCAATTCCGGGCGTCGATGCTTATCATCAAACCCGGCGGTTTGACCGGCAAACACGCCACACCCTCAATTTCCGACGAGTTCGCCATGGTGTTCGAAGGCACAGTCGTCCTTAAGCTGCCGGATAGCGAGCAGGTCCTGGAACGCGGTGATTCAGTCACGGTAGTAGCCGGAACGGGCCGCCAATGGCGCAACGAATCCGACGCTCTGGCGGAAATCCTGATCATCTCCCTGGGTCCGTACCACTGATTGTCCTGCAAGCCCCCTTGATCTTTCCGGCCTTGTTAGCCAGAGACCTACCGTCCTCTACACTCGCACTAAATCCAAATCAAAACACTTCTTTCCCCCTTGTCATCCTGACCGGAGCGACCTGCGGTTCCCTTCACCCGCTCCAAACCTAATCATGAATCCGAAAGCTCTTCAATTAGATCTGAGGATGTTTCCAGTTGTCTGGTCAAGGGTAGATGTCAGTGAGAAAGGACCGCAGGTCCCTCCGCTACGCTACCCCGGATTTCCTGTTGGTATTGGTGGCGTTGGCGAACTCCATGCGGCTTTCCTTACTGAAAGCCGCACACGCGGTCGTTTCCAGTGCTGCGTGGCAGGAAATCCGGGTCGCTCCGGTCGGGATGACAAGGGGGAGAGTGGCGTTTTGATATGGAGACCACGGCTGATTAAACATTTCAGTCCCACGGCACTTTTCAAAGGCGGCTAATTCAGCCGTTGCCGTTCGACAAGCTCGGGGACAGGCCCCATTCGCAATCGTTAGTTCGCAAGCGAGCCGCTGAGATTTTTCCGCAGCCTGTCCCCGGGAGGTAAATGTGCGCAAATCGCGACATCTATCCGTAGGCGAGGGACCAAGTAAGTGCTTCATAACAATGCGCTAAGCCGCTTAAATACGCCACATGACAACATCCGGTGTCGCGTTGGCATCTATCTTGCTAGGTCGTAAGAGCAAGAAAGGATCCACCACCATGAATGCTTTCTACCGTTTAGCAACATCGGGAACAATACTTCTTCTGTTGAGTACGCCGGTTGCCATGCGCGCCCAATATGCCTCACCGCAAGGCCCGCCTCCGGGCTACGGGGAACACGGGAATGCATGGAATGCACCGTCGGAATTCAATGATGCTCAGCGACATGGGTATCAGGATGGTATGGAAGGGGCTCGCAAGGACTACGAAAACCATCGCACACCGAACGTCAACAACCGCGATGAGTATCGCCATCCGAACGTATCGAAAAGCCTCCGCCATGATTACCGGGAAGGTTTTCAGCGCGGCTACGATGACGGCGTACGTCACATGATGGGTGATCACGATCGGCGCTAGACAAAGGTTCAACTTCAAAGGCCTGAGTTCGAAAGGACTCAGGCCTTTTGCGTGACCTTTCAATGGCGGATATTCAATTTATCGAGAGCCCGCTTGAGGTCCTCAAGCTTCTGCCCCGCTTCCGCCAGCTTTCCTGCTGCAGTCAACCGCTGATAGTCCGCAAGATCTTTGGCAGCCTCTGCGATGGTCGGATTATTGACCTCTGCAGCCGTCTGAGCGACACCCGTGTTTGAGGCAGGAGCTGCTGCTTTCTGCGGCTCTGCTGCAGTCAGCGAAGAACTACCCCCTCCAAAGAGAGCGGCCAGGGCTGATTCGAACGTGGATCCATAAGCCAACCGGTCCTGGAGCGCGAGCACAACCAGGCGCAACTCGGGCATCGGGCTTCGCTCTGCTTGCAAATAGATCGGTTCCGCGTACAAGAGAGCGCGCCCGGTAGGGATTACCAGCAAGGTGCCGCGTCGTACGTGCGAACCCTGCTGGTTCCACAAGGTCAGCTGGCCGGAGAGTTGGGCGTTCTGGTCAATGCGCGCCTCGATCTGCAATGGTCCATCCACCAGCTTGTTCTTGGGGAAGTTGTAGACCACCGAGGTGCCGTAATGTGCCCCGTCACTGCGGCCGCCGATCCAGCCAATGAGATTGTTACGATTCGCCGGTGTGAACGGCAGAATCTCCACAAACTCCATGCCGGTCTCGTCGGGCAGCTTCATCAGCACATAGTTTGGCTGCATCGGCTGCGTGACTTGTCCGCCACCCTCACTCATGCCAACCTCGCTGGCGACGGTCCACAAATCCTCGCGATTGTAGAACACCTCCGGGTTGGTCATGTGATACAGGCCGTAAACCTGCCCCTGCAGTTTGAGCAGTAGCTCCGGGTAGCGCATGTGCTTGCGCAGTCCCGGCCGGCATGCTGGTTCCGGCTTTGAACAAACTCGGAAATATCCGGCGGTACGCGGCCAGGATCGGATCCTGCTCGTCGAAAACATAAAAAGTAGTGGAGCCGTCGTAAGCGTCGATCACTACTTTTACGCTGTTGCGCATGTAGTTGATGGAATCTTCGCCCAATTGGTAATGGGTGGAGTACGGATACTGATCGGAGGTGGTGAAAGCATCCATCACCCACGAGAGCCTGCCGTCCTCGCCGACTACCAGGTAAGGATCCGGATCGTAAGTAAGGAAGGGCGCCAGGGTGGTTACCCGATCGCGCACGTTGCGCCGCATCAGCAGCCGGCTCTGCGCATTGACATCGTCGCTGAAAGGCAATTTTCCCAGATCGCCGCGATCAAACGCCAGCACTATACGGCGCAGCAGGCCGCCCACTACGATACCGCTGTCCCCTTGATACGAAGTGAGATTATTGCTCTGGCCCTGGGGATAGTTGAATTCCTGTTGGCGCGTCTTGACGTAAACGTCGGTGTTCGTCAGCTCGCCATAGTAAATTTCCGGACGAGTTACGTTTAAACCGGGAACGGTGCTCTGCACCGGCATGTTACTCAGGTACAGAGTGGGCAGCCCTTCCGTAGTGAACCCGTTGACGGGGTTCATCGTAAGCCCATAACCATGGGTGTAAATCAGCTTCTCATTAATCCAGTTCTGGCTGCTTTCGGGCAGTTTATCGACGTTCAGTTCGCGGGCAGCGAGCATCACCTGGCGCAGATTACCGCCAATCTGGTAGCGGTCGATGTCGATGTCGGGAAAATCATAGTAAGTGCGGATCTCCTGAATCTGGCGCAGCGTATCCTGCAGTGCTTGCCAATCCCAAAGGCGAATGTTTTGTAGAGTTGCTTGATTGTCGGCCACGTCCGCCGCCTCCACCGTTGTCTCCGCAGGAAATTCGCGCTGCGTGAAACGGTCCAGTCCATACGCCTGGCGGGTCATCAGGATGTTGTTGGCGATGTAGGGCCGTTCTCGCACCAATTCGTTCGGTTTCACGATGAAGCTGCTCATCCACCACCCGGCCACGCGCACACCGGCAAAGCAAAGAATTGCCGGCAACACCGCCGCCAGCAACCACCGCCCCCGTGCCAGCGTCATGGCGTTGACCACCGCCGCGATGGCTCCCGCGATCAGGGCGACACAGACCAGCAGCAGGCCGGCCAGCGTGATGTGGGCATCCGTGTAGGTGACGCCGCCGAAGACGGTGTGATCTTCGAACAAAAGATCAAACCGGCTGAGATACACACGCATGGCCAGGATCAGCAGCAGGAAGGCAAAACTGATAGAAAGCCCGCGCCACGGGATGGTGATAAAACTGCGGCGGCCGGCAAACGCCTCCGCGCCACCGGTGATCAGAATGAAGAAAACAGCCACCGCGCAGATAATGATGGCGAGTGTCAGCAGCCAGCCCGAGATCAGATGCCAGGCGGGCAGCGAAAAGAGAAAAAAGTTAAGCGGCTTGCCAAAGATCGGGTCTACCACGCTGCCCATGGCGCGCGGTGCGTACCAGAAGAGCGCAAGTGTTGGCCACTCCCCCATCATGCCGGCGCCCGTGACCAAGGCGATAATGGCCGATCCGCCGAACCCCAGGAGCCGCATCACCGGGTCCACCGGAAGTTTCACCGGATGTCCCCCCACGAAGACTGTGTGACTGCTGGGTAAATCGGGCAGGTGCGTCCGTTTTAACGCGGCAAACGATCCGAAGAGAATGAGGAACGTGGCTGTGACAAAAAAAGCGAAGACGCCCCATTCGAGGACCAGCGTTCGGGTGAAAACGGCCCCGTAGTTCAACGATCGGAACCACAACAGGTCGACAAAATACGATACTGCCGTGCGGAAGCTGAAGAAGATTACGGCGAGCACTGCAAGCAGGAGGAAGAAACGGCGGCGGCGGCGCGGCGGGTTCTTAAGCGGCCAGTCTATCGATGTGGGCATTGCTGGTCTTCATTCTACAGTGCCGAAGAAGGACCAAGCCTGGAGCAGCTATTGTGGTTGCCGGATCAGAGGGACCATGCGCAGCATCGAAGTGAGTAAAAGTAACTTTAACCATGATCGGTAGAACTTCCCTGGGAAGGCCTACCGGAATATTATGGGCATCGTGATTGACTGGAGAACTGCTCATGCCTGCTAAAAAATCGGCCCCTCGTTTTTCTTCGCAACAGCGTGTTGTATTGCCCGGGAGCGAGAAAGCGCCTCTCTCTGCAGCCACCGGTGAGAAACCGGTTCGACCCGCCAGCACCATCACGGTTTCCGTCATCGTCAAGCGTAAGAGCCCGATCAACGCCAGCCGCCTGGGCAAAGACCGCCTTACGCGCGCCCAGTTCCGCCAGAAGCACGCTGCTGATCCTGCGGCCATTAAGGTAGTGCGTGCTTTCGCCAAGGAGTTTGGGCTGACCGTCGAGAAAGACACACCAAAGCCGGAACAGCGCACTCTCAAGCTCACCGGGACGGCAGCCGCCATGCAGCATGCCTTTGGGGTCAAGCTGGTGCAGAAGACCCTTGACGGCGACGTGTACCGTTGCCGTGAGGGCAGCATCCAGATTCCCCCTGCGCTGGCCGCTGTGGTTGATGCGATTCTTGGACTCGACAATCGTCCCCAGGCGCAACCGCATTTCCGTGTCCTCGGTTCCACGATTAACACCAATACGGCCGGCAACGGAGGTTTTGCCCGGGCCCACGCTGCCGCCGCCGGCTCGTTCACCCCGGTGCAAGTGGCCCAACTCTACCAGTTTCCCCAGGGCGCGACCGCCAATGGTCAAACCATCGGCATCATCGAACTAGGGGGCGGTTACCGCACTGCGGATCTGACTGCCTACTTCAAAGGATTGGGCCAGACCGCACCTAAAGTCACCGCAGTGTCGGTGGATAAAGGCAAGAATTCTCCCGGAAACGCGAGCGGTGCGGACGGCGAGGTCATGCTCGATATCGAAGTCTCGGCGGCCGTGGCTCCCGGGGCGAAGATCGTCGTGTACTTCGCGCCCAACACTGACCAGGGATTTATCGACGCCATTGGAGCGGCGGTGCACGATACAACGAACAATCCCAGTGTCATTTCGATCAGTTGGGGCGGCCCGGAGTCCAGCTGGACGGCGCAAGCGCTGACGGCGCTCGACGCAGCATGCCAGTCCGCAGCCGCGCTGGGGATCACCATCACCGTCGCCGCGGGTGACAGCGGCTCGACCGATGGAGGTACAGGCAATAACGTAGACTTCCCTGCCTCCAGTCCTCATGTCCTGGCCTGTGGCGGCACCAAGCTCACGGGTAGTGGGAGCACCATCAGCTCGGAGGTGGTCTGGAATGAGCAAGCCAGTAATGAGGGCGCAACCGGCGGCGGGGTGAGCAACGTCTTTTCGTTGCCTACCTGGCAAGTAAACGCGAAGGTGCCGCGGCCTTCTGTGAGCGCGGGCGGACGAGGCGTTCCGGACGTCGCCGGCGATGCCGATCCTGTGAGCGGCTACCAGGTTCGCGTCGATGGCCAGAACATGGTGATCGGGGGCACCAGCGCCGTGGCCCCGCTCTGGGCTGGTTTGATCGCCTTGAACAATCAGCAGAACGGAAAGAGCGCAGGCTTCTTCCAGCCCCAGATCTACGCGGCGAAAGGTGCGTCTGCGTTCAACGACATCGTGTCGGGAAATAATGGTGCATTTTCTGCCGGCCCGGGATGGGATGCCTGTACCGGTCTTGGCTCTCCGATCGGAACCAAGCTCATCGCCCTTCTCGGCGGATCGAGCCCCAGCAAGAACAAAGGCGGAAAGAAGAAAGCCATCCGCATGCGGCCGGCGAAGAAGAAGGTCGCCCGGCGTGGGAGATGACTAGGGCATCATCAAAAGGGCCCTGCGCTTATCAAACGGGGAAGGCGAAGTTTCTATCTGTCCAAATTAGGGTGGCGGGGTTATAGAGGGATTTGAACCCCTGACCACGATCGCTGTCCAGGGATGTGGGCTTCGTTCTTTGCTCCATTGCGGCGACGCCGATGAAACCACGACCGACATGGAAACTCAGGGCCGCCCCTTCGAGACTTATGCTGCAAGGTCCCAACAAAGGTTACTCATTATCTAAGTCGTAACTACAACTTTGGCGTAGAGTCCCATATCGATACAGCCTTCACTTGTTACAGACTCAGGTTTAGCATCGGGACGGGCTAGACCATGGGCAAGCTGGGATGGGGTCTGATCGTAGGGGCAACGGCGCTTCTCGCCGGGTGCAGTGGAACCGGCAGCACAGGCACAAGCAGCACCAGCTCCGCAAATTCCAACCAGCCAGGCAGCCTGGCGATCACAACCATCACGCTACCCGCCGGAACCGTGGGCGCGGCCTACAGCAGCGTGGTGGTAGTTTCCGGCGGCAGCACACCCTACACCTACAGCGCGGGTAACCTCCCCGGCGGCCTGTCGATCAATAGTGCATCGGGCATGATTGCAGGAACTCCGGCGCAAAACTCCGCGGGCACCTGGTCAGCAACCGTGAAGGTGACCGACTCAACCCAACCATCGTCGCAATCGGCCATGGCCACGCTGAGCATCAAGATCAGCACGCCACCCCCGGCAACGCCCGCGCCACTAGCAATCACAACCAGTTCCCTACCCGGAGGCACCACCGGATCGGCCTATCCCTCTACGGCTCTTCAGGCCTCGGGCGGTGTCTCCCCTTATGCATGGTCCTTGAGTTCCGGCACCATGCCTGCCGGGTTGAGCCTGACCGCGGGCGGCGCCATATCGGGGACACCAACCATGGCTGGGTCTTATCCGCTGACCTTCACCGTGACGGACTCGTCTTCCACGCCGCAAACAGCCAAAGCCGCCCTCACCCTCACGATCTCGGCCGTCCAACCCCCAACGCTGACCTTGACGACGACGACCTTAGCCGACGCCACCTTGAATACGGCTTACTCAGCAACCCTGACGGTCTCGGGTGGAGTATCCCCTTACACTTTCAGCCTGGCAGGCGGCACTTCGCTGCCCGCCGGGCTCACACTTTCCTCCGCCGGCGTCATCAGCGGTACGCCGTCCAAGTCGGGCGCCACCATCTTCTCCGTGGATGTGACAGATGCGAGCACACCCACCCTCTCACAAACAGGCAGCTTGAGCCTTACAGTAGACGCGACAGCCGGACCATCCTGCGGCAACATGAGTACTGGTAATGGAGCCAGTCTCAACGGATACGTACCGTTTCCCTCCTCCAATCTATGGAATACGAATATTGCGTCCGCGCCGGTCGATCCCAACTCGGCCGCGATCATCGGCGCGCTGACGGGCAGTCATCTGCATCCGGATTTCTCCAACGTCGTTGACGGAAACTACGGAATTCCTTACGTTGTCGTTGACTCGAGCGCCACTCCAGGAGTGGCCATCACTATGACCACCTACCAAAGCGAGAGCGACATCACGCTGTATCCCATTCCCATCACGGCTCCGATCGAAGGTTTCCCCGCGGACTGCACCATCACGGGAGACGATCACCTGATCGTGATTGACAAGAACAAGTGCTGGATCTACGAGACCTGGCAAACGCAGCGTTGCAACGGAGCGTGGAGCGCAGCAAACGGAGCCATCTGGGACCTTACCAGCACCGAGCACCGTCCTTACGGATGGACCTCAGCGGATGCGGCCGGCTTGCCCATCTTTCCGGGGCTGGTGCGCTATGACGAGGTGGCCGCGGGGGCGATCCATCACGCCTTCCGCATGACGGTGGCTCAAACCAAGAGTGATGCCAACGGCGGCTACTTTGTAGCTCCTGCCACGCACGGCGCAGGAAACAATTCGGGGACCAGCAACATCATGGGTATGCGGCTGCGCCTCAAGGCCAGCTTTAACATCTCCAGCTTCAGCGCTGCCAACCAGGCGATCCTCACCGCCATGAAGAATTACGGCATGATTGTCGCCGACAACGGCAGCAACATGTATTTCCAGGGAGCACCGGATGCGCGCTGGGATGACAATGACCTGAACGCCTTGAAGGCCATCGATGCATCAAATTTCGACGTGGTGCAAATGGGCACGGAATACGATGCTTCCACCGCGCCCGCCGGAGCCGCTCCTGCCATCAGCAGCTTCACTCGCTTCGCAAACCACCGTGACGGCCGGAACACACGTCATCTTAAGCTGGACTGTCAGCAATGATTCCTACGACTACATCGACGCAGTCGGCCCAGTGCGCGGGGGCACGCAAACGGTGACCCCAACGGCCACTACCATCTATACCCTCAATTCCACCAATCAATATGGACGCGCCACCAAGTCGGTCACGGTCAATGTTCAGTAGCCGATGGTAATGCTTGCGTCCCCGCGTGCCCGCATCTTCAGACCTTCAAAAGTTGCGTGAGAAATATCGAAAGTTCCCTGAACGATTTTCGCTTTCCTGCCGATAGTGATTTTGTCTTTCTCCGTTCGACGATCGTGTGTTCTGAAAGAGGCCACCATGGCTATATCAGCAACGTCTTCCGCCTCGCTTCTTGAGTCGTCAGTAACAACCAGTCTGACCGCGGGTCAAGCCACGCCAGCAAAATCGGCTGCTGCGGGCACGGGATCCGCGACAAGTAACAGCGCTAACGGCAACACCCCGGATCTGCTCACCCAAGACATCATCAACCTGCTCAAAGCCCTGGCTTACGGAGATGTCTCAGGGGCGAAGACAGATCTGGCCAAATTCAAGACAGACCTGAAAGCGGAAGGCGGCAACACCAACAACCTGAACAACGTGGCCAAGGACGTGAGCTCGCTCTTCAAAGACCTGACCTCGGGAAACAGCAGCGCAGCCAAAGCTGACGCTAACAAGATCAATACCGATTTGCAGGCGCAGGAAGCCTTGAATCCTACCGCCAACCCGGCTCTCAGTTCACTCGAAAACCTGGTCGTCAAAATTTCGGATGCACTGAGCGCGGGCGCGGTACAAAGTGCCGTTCAGGATGTCGCAGGCTACCTGGTGCAGCACGGACAGGCCAGCGGTAGTTTGATCAACCTTTCGGTGTAAACGCAAAGGCCACCCTTATTCTCTTCGCAGGGCCTGCATGGGCTCAACCGCAGCGGCACGACGCGCGGGCAGCAGGCAAGCTGCGGCTCCTAACGCCATCAGCACCCCAACGGCGCTGGTGGCGATCACCGAGTCATAAGGACTGACCTGGAACAACAGACTCCTTGCTAACCGGGCACACGCGAACGCGACTCCGACTCCGGTCACGGCTCCTGCCAGTACCGGAACGAGACCATCCTGCAACACCAGGCGATAAATATTTTCTCGCTGTGCGCCCAGCGCGAAGCGTAGACCTATCTCTTTCTCTCGCTGGACAACCGAATAAGTCACCACGCCATACACCCCCAGGGCCGCCAGCAACACGGCACTCATAGCAAATAGCATCAGCAGCTGTGTCTCAAAGCGACGGTTCGCTACCGAGTCCTCGACAACCCCACCCATCATCCGGATGGTGGGCACGGGAACCTCAGGATCGACGCTCCAGATGGCCCTGCGCAAATCATTCGCCATGGTCACCGGCTCCTGATGAGTTCGCACCACCAGGCCACCGGCATCGTCGCAGCGATACCAGTAAGGCATGTACACCATCATCGGGTCCGGAGCGGCCAGGGATACAGTGCGTGCATTGCCGACGACACCGATTACAGTAAACGGAGTCTCTTTCATGCCGGCTCGGCTGAAGGGCAGGCCGACGGGGTCCTTTCCTGGCCAAAGCGTCCTGGCGGTAAGCTCGGAGATCACGGCGTAGTGTTTGCCCTCGTCGCTCGGGCTCAGCAAGCGACCTGAGATTAAAGGCAGGCGAATCGTTTCAAAGTATCCCGGGGTGACCCAGCGGAAGTGTTCGCTTGGCACCTGCATCACAGGCCTGGGGTCGCCAGGAACACGGATCATGTCGATCCATCGATCGCCAGACAGTGGCAACACGCTCACCGCTGCTGCATGTTCCACCCCGGGAAGGTGAGACAAACGATCGAGCACCTGCTTGTAAAACATTGTCCTGGCCCCGGAGTCCGCATACGACTTTCTCGGCAGGTCGACGATTGCGGTCGCAATGCGCGCGGTCTCAAAGCCCCGATTGGTACGGAGTAAGCGCAGCAGACTCGTGGTCAATAACCCGGTCATCAACACCAGCGCTACGCTTACCGCCACTTCGACGGCAACCAGCATTCTGCGTATCCGCTTGCTGCCGCGGGACTCGGTGGCTAGCCGGGACTCGCTATGCAGCACCTCCTGCGGCGGAGTCCGGGCCATCATCCAAGCCGGCGCGGCCCCTGCGAGCAAGGTGGTCAAAACGGCAAGAATAAGAGCACAAGCGGAGCCTGCCCAATCCAGATGGATCGACCCGCGAAAATCGAGCGCCGCCGGGAGGTAGCGCTGCATGGCCGGAATAATCAGGGTCGCCAGCAGAATGCCCAGTGCACTGCCCAACGCGGCAAGCAGCACCGTCTCTCGCATCGCCATGTGCAACATCTCGCCGCGGCTCGCTCCCAACGCCGCAACCACTGCCATCTGCTGCCGTTTGCCGACCGCTCGCGCGAGCAGGAGGTTGGCAATATTCACGCAACCCACGAGCAGCAGGCCAGCCACGGCGGCCAGCAGGATCAGGAGGGGCTTTTGATTGTTTCCCACCAGCGATTGCTGGAACGGAGTCAGTGTCGCCGAAAGGGTCGCTTTGTCTTCCGCTGACAGACCGGCCATGATCGTATGTTGCAGCGCATTGATGTCAGCGTTCGCCTGAGCGACCGAGACTCCTGGCTTCAGGCGGGCCAGCCCAAAATAATTGAAATCCCCCATGGGTTCCTGCAACTGATCCTTGGAAAACGCCATGGGCAGGAGTGCCTCCACAGGTCGAGGATGACTGCTGTCCTGGGTGGAGATATTTTGCAGATGGGGCAGATGGAACGACGGGGGCATGACCCCGATTACCGTATAGGGGAATCCATTGAGGGAAATCGTTTTGCCCAGGATACCCGGGTCGTGTTGAAACTGGGTCCGCCAAAGGTTATCCATCAGCACAGCAACATGCTCATGGCCTGGCTGGGCTTCCTCGGGCGAGAACGCGCGGCCAAGCGAAGGCGCCGCATCCAGCACAGAAAAAATGCCAGGAGTCGCATTCAGTACCCCTACCTGCAACGGATGGCCGCCAATGCCGAGGGGCAGAGCGCCCTCCTGCATGACCGCCAACGATTGAAAGCTACGATTGTGCTGCTGCCAGAACGTCAAATGGTTGGCGTTCATGGGCAGCGTGGGATAGATGTCCTTGAACTCGGCCACCTGTTCTTCCATGACAACCAGCTGCTCCGGATGGCTATACGGCAGAGGCTTCAGCAGCACATCGTAGACCAGGGTAAAAATGGCGGTCGTTGCTCCGATGCCCAGGGCCAGCGTTAACACGGCGGTGATGGTAAACCCGGGCGACTTACGCAACTGCCGGACTGCATAGCGCAGGTCATCTACAAGTGGTTGCATAGAGCCTCCGGCAACGTTTTCAGGGTTTACGAAATAATGCTGGAGAAAGTTCCGCCCATCCTGGGCGGGTATCCGCCGCGACGCTGCCCCCCCGAAATATTAAGATAGTGACGGAGGTCTTGCGCATGTGCCGGAATATCAAGATGCTGTTCAACTTTGATCCTCCCGTAACGCCGGAAGAGGTGCGCGCCGCTTCCCTGCAGTACGTGAGAAAGATCAGCGGGTTCAACAAACCATCGAAGGCAAACGAGGCCGCATTCCTGGCTGCCATCGATGAGGTAGCCGCTGCTTCGTCCCGGCTTCTTGGTTCGCTCGAAACCAATGCATCCCCAAAAAACCGGGAAGAAGAAGCCGCAAAGGCGAAGGCTCGCGCCGCCGAGAGATATTCCGCCTAAGCATCACATCGAGCAGCGCCAGCTGCCCTTGGAACGCCCACTTTCATTTTGTTATGCTCATCGCCTTGGACGGGTGCCCCATGTTCGCCTCAGCGTACGTGGGCCGAAAACGAATTTTCTCCAATGCTTTCACTTAATTGCACGCGGATTCTGCCCCGGACTGCATCTGTTCCGCACATAGGAGCATCGGCATGGGGCTGCGCCCGTCTTTCTCGGCCCATGTACGCTGGCGCGAACATGGGGCACCCGTCCAGAGGGAAGGGCTTTGTTCTTTGGCCCAAAGTTTCCTGCTGTATCCTTGCCATGCATGACTGACCGTCGCAACTGCAAAGCACACCCGGCCACGCGGGGCTTAGCCGCACTCGGAGTTGGGGCGGTCGCGATCCTCGGGGCACGCTTCCTCATCGACTTCTTTGGCTCCGCGCTGCCTTATGCCATGCCGGACCAGAACACCGCCCCGCTCGACTCAGAAGAGTTCATTCAGTTCCTCAGCCTGGTGACGGACGGAACCAGGCGGCGTTCCCGCATTTCGCGGTTGAAAAACGGCATAGAGTTCTTTCCCGCTTATCTCCAGGCCATCCGCCGGGCAAAAGATGCGATCAATATGGAGTTCTACCAATTCGAGGAAGGGCGAGTTGGCGACGAAATTCTTGCCGCACTCACGGAACGGGCGGAAGCCGGAGTCGAAGTGCGCATTATCGTCGATGCCCTGGGCAGCTTCGGGACTCGCTCCTCCTACTTCGACAGCTTGCGGGCTGCCGGTGGCCAGATGTGCTGGTACCACCCGATGCGCTGGAATACCTGGCCTAAAGTGAACAACCGAACCCACCGCAAGCTGCTAATCATAGACGGAGAAACGGGCTTTATCGGCGGCGCGGGCATCGCCGATCATTGGTTGTACGACACCGCAGTGCCGGTATGGCGGGACACCGTGTTCTGCGTGGAAGGCGAAGCGGTTGCCGGTCTTATTTCTGCCTTTTGCGAGAACTGGCTCGAATCGTCCGGACAGATTCTCTCCGGCTCCAGACAGTTCGGTTTTCGCTCGCTCTCGGAAGGAGTGGAAAGCTTTGTTGTTTCCAGCACTCCCCATGGCGGTGGTACCCAGGCTCGCATTTTGTTTCAGGCTCTGATCAACAGCGCGCGCAGCACCATTCGCATCACCACCCCCTACTTCCTGCCGGATCGAAGTGCGCGCCAGGCATTGATCGAGGCCATTGAACGAGGCGTAACGGTCCAGATTCTCACCGCGGGCCCGCGCATCGATCATCCGATGGTCCGGAGACTGAGTCATCGCAGCGTACGCCGCCTGCTCAAGGCTGGCGCGGAAATCTACGAGTATGAGCCGGCCATGATTCACGCGAAATTAATGACCGTGGATGGACTGTGGAATGTGGTCGGCTCGACCAACTTTGACCATCGCTCCTTCGCTCTGAACGACGAGGTCAATCTCGCAGTGCTCGACCGCGAGTTAGCGGCAACCATTGAAGCTGATTTCTTTGACGACCTCCAGGAGAGCCATAGTCTTACCCTGTCGGAACTGGGCGGCAATATTCTGCTGGCCGAGGACGAGTCCGTCATCGACCATATCCTCAATCAGGAGAGCTGAGCAAACGATGAGTCAAGTGGGCAGTTGGTTTGAACGCAGGTTTGATTTTTCATTTCCCGTGGAACTGTATCCGAACATTTGCGCGCGGCTGCGGGGTACTCCGGCTCGATTGGAAGAGGTGATATCTGCTCCTTCCCACGAGGCGTTGACCTGGAGAGCTGGGGAGAAATGGTCCGCCCAGGAACACGCGGGTCATCTTGTTGATCTGGAGCCGTTGTGGTTGACGCGAGTAGAGGACTATGTGGTGGGCAGCAATGAACTCACTCCCACCGATCTAAACAATCGAAAGACAGATGAAGCCCATCACAACGCGCACCATCGGCAGAAGATTCTGGGAGAATTCCGCGTAGCGAGGGAGCGACTGCTCGAGCGTGTCGACGAATTGGATGAATCTCTGTTCGCGCGAGCGATCCCGCATCCGCGTTTAAAGACGCCGATGCGGCTTGTGGACCATTTGTATTTCGTCGCGGAGCATGACGATCATCATCTGGCGCGTATGTGGGAGTTACTTCACACGGGTCCTTAGCAAGCAGAAAGATGTTCGAATCGATGCCCGAGGCTAGAGGTGGTGAGCATGAACGCCTGTAAGCCGAGTCCCGCAGGCGACTTAGTCTTGTCCAAAGCCGCCTTCGAAGGCCTCGGTTCATCAACCGTTCTTTCTAAACCGTTACTTTCTCCTTTTTGTAAGCTGCTTTGGCTGACTTCAGCAGAACCCGCTTCCGAGGACGGAGAAAGATACGTGCGGGCTTAGCCCTACATAAAACCGCAAAAAACTTCGCCTACCTCCGTTGTTGCAACCACGAGTTCATGTTTGCCTGTTGAAGTTTCTTGAACTCAATGCAATTGCCGATGCGCTCGAGGCTCTGGTTTACAGTTCGCTGCGCGCCCGGAGCGGGATGCTGTTGGAAGAACTGCGCGACATCCGCACGCTTCTCCTCGGAGCAGAAATTTCCCAACGCAGAGACCGCTCCGCGGCCGCCGAAGGACGTCACTTTTTCCGCAAGATCACTCCAATGCTCCTTCAGATAGGTCCAGGCCGCATCCTGGGTGTGAGTATTGGCCAGGAGCACGCTGAACAACACTGGATACTCCTGCTGCCGCACCTTGCCTGTGTCGATCAACGTGATGGTTCGCTCCGCCAGGTTTCCCTGGGGGAATTGCGCCAGCGCCATCAGATACGTGTTGTACTCCCCAGTCGATCTTGCTTTTGGCAATGCTGCGCTGATCTGTTCGTAAAGACTGGTATCGCCTTGCACAGCAGCGGTCGCGAAGGCCGGCCCGGCCAAAGTTCCCTCCACGGACGCAGGGTCTTTGAGATAACGCTGCACCAGCTCTCGCGCCGTGGCCACAGCCTGGGGATCCCCGGTGCGGCCGAGAATCGACAACAAGCTGGCGCGTACCGCCTTTTGCTCATCCGTGTCACCCGGGCGCACTGCCCAGCCCAACGAATTTCCATTGGCTTCGAATTGCTTGCGAACGAAATCGTTAAATTGTTCCGATTCATTCGCCGGCACGAGTGAATCAGAGACGTCGTCAAGATCGCCGGCCAGCAGATTGATCGCCGCCAGATCACGCTCCGACTGAAGCGCCTGCGCCAGGCCCAGAAAGTCCCCGACGGAGTTCTTTCCCACGCGCGTCATCGCCCACGTGTCCTCGATGAGCGCAATCCGCTCGGGTGCGTTCAATTGTGTTTCCGCAACCGCGGCCACCGCATGCAACTCCTCTGGGCTATAGGCGACGCGGTAATAGCCCTTCGCGTTTCGGTTGGCAAACAGCCACGCAGGGCATTTCTCCAGCGAGGTCTGCTGCGTTTTTGCGGTGACCAGCGAGCAGGCGTCACTGCCGGCGAATTTCATGCACACCGGGATCTGCCACTGTTCGGGAGAACCGGTATCCAGCCGCTCCGGGGAGAGGAAGAATCTCTGCTGCGTGAATGCCACCTGCCCCTTGCCGCCGTTACAGGAACTGGTCGCCGTGAGCATGGGCACCCCTGGCTGAAGCACGAACGTGGGCATGACCTTGTCGACGGGCTTGCCCGAGACCTTTGCCTCCGCCTGCCAGAAGTCAGCCGAGGTCGCGTTTCCGTTTGCGTGCGCCCGCAGGTAGGCGTTCACCCCCTGGCGAAACACTTCAGGGCCAACGTACGACTCAAGCATGTTGAGCACGGCGCCACCCTTTTCATACGTGATGCCGTCGAACATCTCCTTGATCTCTGCTGGAGTTTTAGGATCGCCATGGATGGCGCGCGTGGCGCTCAGCGAATCAAGGCCGATAATCTGCTGGCTGGTGGCAGCTACATCATCCTCCAGATGCCATTCGGGATGCCAGGCTTCTATCGGCTTAGCCTGCATCCAGGTGGCAAAGCCCTCGTTCAACCAGATGTCATCCCACCAGGCCGCGGTGACCAAATCACCAAACCACTGATGAGCGATCTCGTGGGCAATCACCGTGGCGTGGGCGCGACGGCTGAACACGGAAGCCGTTGCCTCATCCAGCAGCAACGAGGTGTCGCGATAGAAGATGGACGCAGTGTTCTCCATTCCACCCCACTCGTAGTCGGGGATGGCGAGCATATCCAACTTTCCGAAGGGATATTTAATCCCGTACCACTGGTCGTAAAACTGAATAGAGTGCGTCGCGACGTCGAGAGCAAATTGCGCTTTGCTTTTGCTCTCCGGAACCGCGCAAACGCGGATGGGCACCCCATCGACTTTCCGTTCCAGGCATTGCCAATCGCCGATAGCAACGGCCACCAGGTAAGTGGACATTTTGGGGGAAGTCGAGAACGTCAGGACATGACGAGCCGGGTCGGCTGCGGGTGCGTCGTGAATGATATGGCCATTGGAGATGGCTGTGTCTTGGTTATCGGCGACCACGGTCAGATCGAAGGTGGATTTGAACCCCGGCTCATCAAAGCCCGGGAACATCATGCGCGCGTACGTGCCTTCGAATTGCGTGACCGCATAGGACCGGCGCGCGGTCTTGCTCAGGTACAGGCCGCGGAGGCCAGCCGTGAGTTTGCCGGAAAACTTCAGATGGAGTGCAGCCGGGCCCGGCGGAATCGCCTGCGCGACGGCCAGCCGAATCTGTTCGTTCGGTTCATCGTAACTTACCTTCGCGGGTTGAGTTCTACCGGCGGCCGTCACCTCGGCGCTGCTGACCTCGATGTCCAGCGAGTTTAAGACGATCTCTTCGCTCGCTTGCGCGAGTTGTACATCGATCGTCTCTTCACCGGAAAATTGCTGCTTTTCAATACTTGGATCAATCCACAGTTTGTAGTGGCTGGGAATGACATTGGTGGGCAAACGCTGCGCTACGGCAAGATCGCCGAGGACCGGCAACAGCAGCATGACGGCAAGTATTCTCAATCGCAATTTCCCTCGCTCCGCGAACAGGCAGATACGATATCCTATTCTTGCGACCGAAAAGAGTTCAAATAGGAAAACCAGCCGGCGCGCCGTTCAAAACTGGAGTCATTTACTTTTACGATGCACGCAACTGCCTTGCGCCATGTGTTTTCACCCCTGCTGTGCCTTTTGTTAGGCAGCGTACTGCCTTTGGCAGCATCGACGGTGCCGCGTGTCCCCACGAGCGATTCCCTGCCTTCCGCGCCCAAACCCTCAGTCGTCAGCGTTCCCTCCACTTCCGACCTGCACCCAGCGGTGATCCACAACAGCCACGTCACCATTCCGCGGCTGGAGAGTGACCCGCGCCTGGCCGACTTTCTTACCGGGAGCGCACGCTCGCAAGCCGCAAAGCAAATGCTGCGCATCAGCGACTTCATCGAGCGCTATCCAAAGGATGGACACCCCGCGACCGAATCGACCGTCGCCTACCTGGGATACACACGCGAGTATTTTTATGCGGCGTTCGTCTGCAAAGACAGGACACCGGGGCTTATCCGCGCGCACATGCTGGCCCGTGATTCCCTGGGAGACGACGACTTCGTTGAGGTGATGCTCGATACCTTCGACGATCAGCGACGAGCCTTTATGTTCGACAGCAATCCCCTGGGCATACAAGGCGATGGGCTCTATAGCGAGCAGAACGCCGCCGACTACTCCTTTGACACGGTGTGGGACACCTGGGGCAAGCGCACGCCGTTTGGATACGTGGTGCTGATGCGCATTCCCTTCGCCAGCCTCTATTTCAAGAAGGCGGATCCGGGGCAAATGCGAACCTGGGGCATCATTCTGCAGCGTAACATTTCACATGCCAACGAACAGGCCTTCTGGCCGCAGAACCGGCATGCCATCGCCGGGCGCCTGACCCAGGACATGGCCGCCGATGGTTTCAGCGATATCGAACGTGGTCAAAACTATCAATTTGAGCCCTATGTTCTGGGCCGCAATCTGCGCCAGCTCAATACCATTGATCCAAACGATCCCTACTTCCAGAGCAAACATTTTCAGGGCTATTCCGGCCTCGATGCAAAGTTCATCCTGCACAACAGCCTGATCCTCGACACCACCGTCAACCCGGATTTCAGCCAGGTCGGGATTGACAATCCCGCTATCCCAAATCAACGCTTTCCTCCCTATTTCGCGGAGGTGAGGCCGTTCTTTATAGAGAACAGCAGCTATTTCCAGACGCCGGTCAGCCTGTACTACACCAACAATATTGTTAAGCCGCAGTATGGCGCCCGGCTTACGGGGAAGCTTGGTCCATGGGCGCTCGGTCTTCTTGGTGTCGACGATCGAAGCCCGGGAGAGGCTGTGCCGCCCGGCGACCCCGAATTCAACTCACGCGCCCACTTCTATACCGGCCGCGTCAATCGCGATCTGGGCAAGTTATCCAACGTCGGCATCATCTATGCCGACCGGGAGTATCTCGACTCGTTCAATCGCGCGGGAGGCCTGGATTATCGCGCCCGGATCAAGAACCGCTGGACGCTCACCGGCCAAGCCGTGACCTCCGCCACGCAAAATGTCAGCAACTCCACCCAGGGCGAACAGGAATGCGAAGTGCTCAGCTTGACCTGCAGCGGTCAGTCGTTCTCCCAGCAGGTTGCCTACTCCAGCCTGCACCGCAGCTGGTGGGCAGAGTATGACGACACGTCTCCCGGTTATGTCACCGACACTGGATTCTTTCGCCGTCCCGATGTTCGCGAGCCCAACGGCTCTTATCGCTATACCTTTCGTCCGGCGCACGGGTTGATTCTCTCGCATGGTCCCGGAATCTATGGCGAACGAATCTGGGATCACAGTGGGACGCCCCTCGACTACTACCTCAACCCTTCGTACAGCGTTTCGTTCAAGTATCGAACTTCTGTTTCTGCGTACGCTTCGCTGGGGCAGGACCGGCTGCGGCCTGTTGATTATCCGGCACTGACCCATGATGTCGAATACGACAGCCACACCGCCGGATTTAACTTCTACTCCTCCCCGGGAGCTTATTTGGCCGTAGGTGGCGGATATCAAGCTGGAAGAGTCATCAATTATTCCCCTCCCAGCGACCAAGGGCCCACGCCGGTGAATATGACTTCACCCAACTTGAATGTGGAAGTAAAACCGGTCAGTTCCATCGACCTGCAAAACAGCTATGTGTATACGCATTTCACCAATCCTGACAACGGCGAGGTGGTCTACGACAACCATGAACTGATCTCTCGGTGGAATTACCAGATGACCAAGGCGCTGTCGTTTAACCTGATCGGGCAATATATTTCCACGTTGCCGAACCCGGAATACACCAGCCTGGCGAACTCCAAAACCCTCTTTGCGGATGCGCTGGTGACTTACCTGCCGCATCCGGGCACGGCAGTGTACTTCGGCTATCTGGGAAACTTCGCCAACATCGATCGGGTGCTTTGTACCCGCGACGGAAATGGTCAGTGCGACACGAATGAGCCGATCTTGCCCCCAACTTATTCTTCCATGATGAACGACGGCAAGACGCTCTACGTGAAGGTGAGCTACCTCCTGCGGTTCTAAGGAAATGCTTAGGGTGCCCCATTCAAGCCCTGTTTTGGCTTGAGTGGGCAAGACCGCAACCTCACAACTGTCCCTTGGGATCCGATCCAATCACAAGTCTTTTCGGCACCTTGCCAACCTTGACCCGGGCAAGTTCGCGACGTTCCTTCACATCGAAGATGGAAACATCGTTACTGTCGGTGTTGCTGATGCATCCGTATTTGCCGTCGGGAGAAAACACAATCCAATTCGGGCCATCTCCAGTCGCCAGCGGGCCAGTGAATTTCTTGGACTCCAGATCGTAAATGTAAATGCTGTCGTCCAACAGGCTTGTCACCCACAATTCCTTGCCATCGGGCGTAAGCGCCAGACCATGAGTCAGCGTGTCCGGCGTTTCAAACTTGCGCGGGCGAGGAGGCCCGGAACGGCGGGCCGGCATCTCCACCCTTTGCAGTACTTTTTTCCCGGGGATGTCAACGATGTCGAACCCATGCAGGAAGGACACCGCGACATACATCGTCTTGCCATCGGACGAAATCACGTACGGCCGTGGTCTTCCGCCGGCAGGAACAACCGCTGAGAACGACATGGTTTTCAGGTCCACGACATTGACTGCATTCGACCCCATCGAGCTCACAAACAGATAGCGATTGCTGGCCGTACTGACGGCGTTATGCGGCTCCTTGATGGGCAACACCTTCACCACTTTCTGCTGAGCCACATCGACAATATTGACGCTATCCCCATCGCGAATGGGCACCGCCACATATTTGCCGTCCGGAGTGACCGCACACTCGTTGGGCCGGCCGGTAAGCTTGATCGTGGCCTTGGTCTGACCGTTCCTGGTATCGACGATGCGCAACGTATGATCGGACTCCACCGTCACAAAGAGCAGTTTGCCATCCGCTGTCATAGCGCCAGACCGTGGATGAGATCGGCGCCGATGTCGAGGTCCTTCACGACCTTCAAGGAGTTAAGGTCGATCACGGAAACAGTCTTGTCGGTACTGTTATCGACATAAAGCCGGTAATTCTGTGCCCGCAAAGACGGCACTGTGATCAGCAGCCCTGCAAGTAACGCCGGCGTGCATAGGTTGAATACAATCTTTGATTTCATGAAGAGACTCCCGGAATCGGAAGAGCGGCGGTAGTCTACCTATGTGTTTGATAAATCGTCAAGAATCGAAAAATCCTCGTGATGACCATCGGCCATTCCACACTTCCGCTGGAAGCCTTCCTGCGCGCTCTTAAGGACAACGGGTGCACGTCTCCTGGTCGACGTGCGCCGTTACCCTGGTTCCCGGAGATACCCGCATTTCGGCCAGAAGGAGCTATTCGCCTCCCTCGAAAAGGAGGGCGTCACCGCGGTCTGGCGCGAGGGGCTCGGCGGCCGGAGGCCCACACGCAAGGACAGCATCAACATGGGTTGGCGGAACGAAAGCTTTCGGGGATATGCGGATTACATGCAGACCGAGGAATTCGCGGAGAACATCGACTGGTTGATGGGCCAGCCGCAGTTGGATAACACCGTGGTCATGTGCGCCGAAGCAGTTCCCTGGCGTTGCCACCGATCCTTGATTAGCGACGCCGTTCTCGCCCGCAATGGCGTGGTCGAAGATATCTTTGTGCAGCCCGACGGCGGTTCGTCCCGCAAAACACATAGCATGACGGACTTTCGCCCGGGTGAAGATGGCCGCCTATACTACCCGGCGGAGCAGCAATCGATAAGCTTCCAGAAGCCCGCTCAGTGAGAAGCTGCAGCAGCAAATTCCTGATCAAGTTGAAGGATCGCGCCTTGCTCTCTTAGCTTCTGTTGCAGCTTAGGGATCTCCACATCGTCAACATCGCGGTGCCATAATAGTAGTTACAGGGCTTGCATCAGGGTGCAGCAGGAAGCCACAACCCCGGGGATATCGTATTCGCGGCCTCGCATGCCGGTTCCCATTGATGCTGGCGTAAGGTTTTGCTGGTGACCGGACCGATAGAGACCGCTCTTAATCCTTGCGGCCGTTCGACCTTTGCCGCAGCGAGCAGGGCGAAAAAGTTGCTCACCGTGGAAGAGCTGGTGAAGGTCACCGCATCGGGCAGCGGGCTTCCCGGCCCAAACAATGCGCGCACCTGCTCGATCGAATCGAAGGGAATCACGGTCCGGTACGCCTCGACGACGTGAATGTCCGCTCCGCATTTCCGCAATTCCTCGGGGATCACATCGCGGGCCACCGCTGCGCGGGCCAGCAGAACACGCCGCCCCGCCACTTTGTCTTTGAGCATGGCCACGACCGCCTCGGCCACATACTCGTCCGGCATGGCAGAGACCGTCAGGCCCTGATGCCCGAGAGCCACGGCTGTGGCGGGACCAATCGCGGCAATCTGCAAGTGTTTCAATTGCTCCGGTCGAATGTGAAGGAATCGCATGCGGTCGGCGAGCGCCGCCGCTCCGTTCGCGCTGGTGACGATAAGCCAGTCAAAGCCGGTGATCACTTCCAGAACCGCGTCCAGGTGCGCGTAGGTTTCTGGAGGAACAATCTCGATGGTAGGCAGCCTCAGCACTTCAGCGCCGTGCTCTTCCAGGGCGTCTGCCAGGCGGCCAGCCTGGTGGCGCGCACGCGTGATCAGAATGCGTTTGCCGGCCAAAGGCCGGTGCGTGCTCATGCCTGCTTCTCCTCCAAACCCAGAATCGCACCAGCCCCCTGATCGAGCAACTGCTGCGCGAGCTGCTCTCCCAGTCGTTCCGGTTGGTTGTGGTTTAGTTGCGCACAAATCATCTGGCGGCCATCGGGCGAAGCGACCACGGCACGCAGTGACCATTCGTCGCCGGTACGGTGGCAATAGGCTCCGATCGGCACCAGGCATCCTCCACCCAGGGCAGCCAGGCATCGGCGCTCCGCGGTGATGGCATGGCGCGTATCCGGATCATCGAGCGGATGCAACGCCGCGTGCATCCGCTCGTCCCCTGCCCTGCACTCGATGGCCAGCGCACCCTGACCCGGTGCCGGGCACAATACATCCGGTGCGAATCGCTCGCGAATGGCCGCAGTCTTCTGCAAACGATCCAGGCCGGCGGCGGCCAGGATAATCGCGTCCGCTTTGCCCTGTGTCAGCTTGGCGAGCCGGGTATCGACATTGCCGCGAAACTCTACGTACTCGAGATCCGGCCGCCGCGCGCGCAACTGGGCCTGGCGGCGCAAGCTGCTGGTTCCGACCACCGCTCCTGCAGGCAGAGCGTCGAAGCCGGCGTACCGCTCCGACACGAATACATCGCGGGGATCGGCCCGTTGCGGAATCGCCGCCAGGGTGAACGGTTCACCCAACTCCGTAGGCAAATCCTTCAGGCTATGGACTGCGAGATCAATGGTGTTCGCCTGCAGCGCTTCCTCAATCTCGCGGGTGAACATACCTTTGGCGCCGACCGAAGCAAAAGCCACGTTCTGCATGCGGTCGCCCGTGGTGCGGATAATCTCAATCGAAACTTCGTGGCCCAGAGCGCGCAACGCGTCCGCAATGTGATTCGCTTGCCACAACGCCAGCTGTGATCCCCGGGAACCGATGCGAATCAATGAGGAAAGCCCTCAGGGTCACGATCCCGATCGAGCGCCGCCGTGACATCCTCGAAAACATCGTCATCGGCTTCCATCTCGCCCGTGGCCTTGATACCGAAGGCTTCGCGGATCGCATCCACGGCGGCGACATTTCCATCGACGGCGGCAGCCTTGATTGCCTGCAGTGGCTGATGTAGGAACTTGTTAATCAGGCCTTTTGTCAGGGCTTCCACGGCGGCCTGCTGTTCCGGGGAGAGGCTCTGCAGGCGGCCGCCCAGGCGGCGGAGCTCCGCCTGCCGGATCTGTTCCGCGGACTGCTGCAACTGCACAATCTCCGGTCCGACATTCAATGCGTGCATCCGTCGCTGATACTTGTTTACCTCAGCCAGGATCATGGCTTCCGCCAACTCCGCTTCCCTGCCGCGTTCGTTCAGGTGCGAACCGGCGACCGACTGCAAATCGTCAATGTCGTAAAGGAAGATGCCATCCAGCTTGTTGACTTCGGGGTCGACGTCTCGTGGAACAGCAATGTCGATAAAGAACATGGGCCGCCCGCGCCGTTGCTGCAAAAAGTGCTGTGCATGCTCACGCCGAAACACGGGATGGGTAGAGCCAGTCGAGGTGATGATGATGTCTGCCTGGTCCGCATGAGCGTAAAGTTCGTTGAAATGGATTGCCCGGCCACCGAATCGCTCCGCCATCTGCGCCGCACGCTCGTAGGTGCGGTTGGCAACCAGAACCGATCCGGCTCCCTGGCCCACCAGGTGCCGGGCCGCCTGCTCGCTCATTTTTCCCGCGCCCACCAGCAAAACTCGTTTGCCCTCGAGCGAGCCAAAGATCTTCCGCGCCAGTTCCACCGCGACCGAAGCAATCGATACCGACGAGCTGCCGATCTGGGTCTCGCTGCGCACCCGCTTGGCCACCACAAAGGCGCGTTGCAACACCTTATCCAGGTGGCCGCGAATCGCCCCTGCGGAGCGTGCCGCCAGGTAGCTGCTCTTAACCTGGCCCAGGATCTGGGGTTCCCCAATGACCATGGAGTCGAGGCTGCAGGCCACGCGAAACAGGTGGCGTACCGCCTCTTCCTGCCGGTACTCATACATGTGCGGCGCCAACTGCTGCCGGTCAACCCCAAAATAGCTGCCAATAAACTCCAGAAGGTGTGGGGCGTCCGGCCTCTGGCTGGTTAGCAATTCGACCCGGTTGCAGGTGGAAAGGATCATGCCCTCCACGACCCCTGGCGCCTGCATCAGGGAGCGTGTGGCCTCTTCCAGTTGCTGCGGCCCGACGGCCAGCCGCTCGCGCAACTCGATGGGCGCGGTTTTGTGGTTTAGCCCCAGCAGCACGATGTTCATGGCGCGGTGAACCTGTGTACGGAGCTCAGTTGGTTGGCTGCCCAGACGCTGATGACTACCAGAAAGGTAAGGCTGGAGAGGTAAACCGCCCGCCTTCCTCTTAGTCCGGCCTGCCGGCGAACGAACAGCATGACCAGGTAGAGCGCCCACATGGCAAAGGAGAGCAGCACCTTGGGATCCTTGAAGTACGCCGGCCCCACACTCTCCTGGGCAATCAACGAACCGGCGAGCAATCCCAGGGTCATGAAAGGAAACCCGATGAGCAGCATGCCGGAGGCGATGCGCTCCATGGTTTCGAGCGGCGGCAGCCAGGAAAGAAAATCCACGTTGCTCTTGTTCTTCAGGCGCCGCTCCTGGACGAGATAAAGGAAATTGGCGATCAGGCTGAAGATGAGGGCTGCGTACGCCGCCAACAGCGCAATGATGTGCAGGTACAGCCAGCGGCTGCGGATTTCCGGAGAGTGAAAGGTCCAATGGTCGGGCCCAATAGCCGGTCCCAGCACCAGCAGGAGGGAGAGCGGTAGGGCGAAAACGCCAAAAGACACGGTGCGGTAGAGCACCGCTACCAGCAGAAAGGCCGCGCAAATCAGGAGCGCCAGGAGCGACTGTACCTCGTGCATGCCAACGGGCAGCGAATGGTGCGAGGCGGAGAGCATCTCGATCAGGGAGACAAAGTGAAAGAAAAACGCAGAAACGGCGGCGGGGACACAGATTTTCTTCCACCCCGGACGGTTGTACAGCACCGCCGGCAGGGCAGATACGCTGGCGACAGCGTAAAGCGCCACGGCCACTCTTAACCACAATAGAAACATGGCTATTCCGTAATCCTTAAGTATAACCGTCCAGGTATTGGAGTGCCTGAATCGGCAATTGGGACCGAAATAACCCTCCCCAAAACCCCTCACAACTGTCGAGGGTGCCCCATTCAAGCCCGTTTTTGGCCTGAGTGGGCAAGCAACTCCGTGTCAAGGGTGCTCCATGCAAGCTGCCTTTTCCCTCAAGTGGGCAAGCAACTCCCCGTCACAAAATGAACTGTTTAATTTGACCCTGTTCAACTTTGGGAATTGGGTCGCCTGAGGGTGCATCCTTTTGGCCAGCCACACCCTCCCAGCGGGAAGAAGGCATTTTTTCCCTTCCCCCTTCTACAGACAGGAGATTTACCAATGGATTATCGCGTACGCGCCGGAGAAATACCCGAAGACCAAACTACAGCCATGATGGAGAGCTACTCCGCCAAAGTGCCCAGCAGCTTTTTCCTGGGAGCGGCCCTGACCTCGATCGTGGGTTCGCTGCTTTTGAAGGTCAATGGCAAAGACCATCATGCACTGTTCGTCGGCCAGTGGGCCGCCCCGTTCCTTTTGCTGGGGATCTACAACAAGATGGTGAAACAGCACGGCTCTGACGCCCATGTGAACCAGGAATCCCGGATCGTCGCCTAGGTAAGCAGCCCACCCCCGTTTTCCGAAACGCCGGCATGTCATTCGCGATATGCTGGCGTTTTGCGTGTCTACTCTTCCTCCAGCTCCAGCGGCCGACGCCACCACTACGCCCCTGATGCGCCAATACTCTGCCGCTAAGCGCCAGAACCCCGACGCCTTGTTGTTTTTCCGCATGGGCGACTTCTACGAACTCTTCTTCGAAGATGCGCAGGTTGCGTCCCGCGAACTGCAAATTACACTGACCGCAAGGGATAAGGAGCGGTCGGTGCCCATGTGCGGGGTTCCCTACCACGCTGCCGACAACTACCTTTCGCGCCTGCTACGCAAAGGCTACCGGGTCGCCATCTGCGAGCAGATGGAGGACCCCAAGCTCACCAAGAAGATTGTCCGCCGCGAAGTCACCCGGGTGCTAACTCCCGGAACCGCGATCGATCCAGCCCTGGCTTCAGAGCGGAACAATTACCTGGCGGCGCTGCATATTGCCGGCCCGGTCGCGGCGCTCGCCCTGCTCGATCTCTCGACCGGCGACTTCCGCGCCATGGAGTTCACCGGGGCGGGCAGCATCGGCTTCTGCGTCGATGAGTTGATCAAGGCCCAGCCCAGCGAGCTGCTGCTCTCCTCGGAAATGCCGGCACTCGACCTGCAACTGGAAGCGGAAATCGACAAAATCGGCATCAAGACCCGCCTTGAGGAGTGGGTCTATACCGCGGACTATGCCATTCCGCTGCTGGAAAGGCAGTTGGGGGCGAATGGGCTCGAAGGATTTGGGCTGGCCAGCGCCCGCTCGGCTGCGATCGCGGCCGGTGCGGTGGTGCATTACGCCCGCAGCACGCAGCAGATCGAGCTGCAACATATCAACAACATCCGCTATTACGAGCGCGCAGAAAATCTGCAATTGGACGCAGTGACGGTGCGCAACCTGGAGTTGATTGAACCGCTGTTTTCCGGCGGCGCCAGCGAGGCGACGCTGTTCGCGAATCTGGATTGCTGCATGACGCCCATGGGCAAACGGTTGCTGCGGGCGTCCCTGGTGCGGCCGCTGATCGATCGCGCGGAGATCGAATCGCGGTTGGAGGCGGTAGGGGTCGCGGCCCACAGCCTAATCGACCGCGAGCACCTGCGCAAAACCCTGGGCGCGATTCAAGATATGGAGCGCATGCTCTCCCGCATTTCGCTGGATAGCGCGGGACCCCGCGATGCTGCCGCCCTGGGTGCGTCCCTGGCCCGGCTTCCGGAGCTCCACACGGCGTTACAGCGGCTTCCGGCCCCGCGGTGGCAAACCTGCGCAGCCAGGCTCGACCTGCTCCAGGACCTGCGCGAAAAGCTGGAGAAGACGCTCTTGCCCGATCCTCCCGTGAACCTGGCGGACGGAGGCGCCATCGCTGCTGGAGTGGATGCGGAGCTGGACGAACTGCGCTCCCTGGGAGCGAATGCGCGCCAATCGATCACCAGCATTGAAGAGCGGGAGCGCAAGCGCACCGGCATCCATTCCTTAAAGGTTCGCTTTAACAATGTGTTCGGCTATTCCATCGAAGTGACGCGCTCCCACCTGGCGTCAGTGCCCGCCGACTACGAACGCAAGCAGACCCTGGCCAATGCGGAACGCTTCACCACTCCTGAGTTGAAGGAGTACGAGGTCAAGGTGCTCACCGCGCACGAGCGGTCGATAGAAATTGAAAAGCGCATCTTTAGCGAGTTGCGGAAGACCATCCTGCAGTCCGCCTCACGGATTCGCCTCAGCAGTGGAGTGATTGCCGAGGTTGATCTGCTGACCAACTTTGCTCACCTGGCCGCATTGCGCAGCTACGTGCGGCCCCAGTTGGAGCAATCCGCGGTACTGGAAACGGTGGGCGCACGGCATCCCGTGGTGGAGTGCCTGCTGGAATCGTCAGGCCAAACCAAGTTCATCGCCAACGATCTCTACGTGGAGACAGGGGGGCCGAGCCTGCTACTGATTACCGGGCCGAACATGGGCGGTAAGTCCACCTACCTGCGCCAGGCGGCGCTCTTGGTGATCATGGCGCAGATGGGCTGCTTTGTTCCTGCAAAAAGCATGCGCCTGGGCATTGTGGACCGGATCTACACCCGCATCGGCGCCAGCGACAATGTGGCTCGGGGCCGTTCCACCTTCATGGTGGAAATGACGGAGACGGCCACCATCCTGAATACGGCCACGCCACAGTCACTGATACTTCTGGATGAGATGGGCCGCGGCACGGCAACCTTTGACGGCCTCTCCTTGGCCTGGGCGACACTCGAATATTTGCATGCCCAGGTGGGCGCGCGGACGCTCTTCGCCACCCACTATCATGAGCTCACGCTGCTGGCGGAGCAGCTGCCGGGGTTGAAGAACCTGCGCGTTGCGGTTAAGGAAACTCCCAAGGGGATTGTGTTTCTGCATGCCATCGAACCGGGCGCGGCGAACAAGAGCTACGGCATTGAGGTGGCGCGGCTGGCTGGGCTGCCGCTCTCAGTGATTGAGCGTGCGCGCCAGGTGCTGCTGCAGCATGAGCAATCCGAGAAGAGGAATGTTGCCCGGGAAACGGAAGCGCCCCTGCAACTGACCATGTTTACGCCGCTGTCGCAGCGCATTCTCGATCGCCTGGAGCAGACCGACACCAATAGTCTGACTCCGCTGCAGGCCTTGAACCTTCTCGAAGAACTCAAGAATGAGATTCGCGGCCGGGGGAATGCGTGAGCCTGATGACCTTGCGGCAGGCTGCCGGCCAGGTGTTGATCGTCGGACTGGAAGGCCCCCAGTTGAGCCCCGTGGAGTCTGCGTGGCTGCGGCTGTTGCGACCGGGCGGGTTGATTCTCTTTCGCCGCAATATCGAGACGGCGACGCAGACTTACGAGCTGGTCCGCTCGGCCATGCAGGCTGCGAATCAACCGCTGCTGCGTTGCATCGACGTCGAAGGCGGCACCGTCGACCGGCTGCGCGATCTGATTGCGCCTATGCCTTCGCCGTATACGATTGCGGCCACCAACAAGACTGCGTTGTATGCATTGCACGGCAGCCTCATCGGCCAGGAAGTGCGCATGCTGGGGTTGAACACCACCTTCGCGCCGGTGCTCGACCTGCGAACACCGGCCTCTGAGCCGGTAATGACGACCCGGGTGGTCTCGGGCGATCCGGATCAGATCACGCGCTACGCCGGTCACTTTCTCAGAGGGCTGGCGCAGCACAACGTCTTAGGATGCGGCAAACATTTCCCCGGCCTGGGCAGCGGGCAGGTGGATTCGCACCATGCCACCCCGGTCATCAGCAAGCCTTTCGACTTGCTCTGGCAGGAAGATCTGCTGCCCTATCGGCTGCTCGCCCGGCAGCTTCCGATGGTGATGGTTTCTCACGCGGCCTACTCCGTTTCCGGCCCTGAACCAGCGTCTATCTCCAATTACTGGATCAAGAACGTTCTACTCAAGAAGATCGGCTACAAGGGCCTGATCGTCTCCGACGACATGGAGATGGGCGGCATACTCAACTACACCGGTATCGCCGATGCGGCGGTGCGGTCTTTGCAGGCTGGCATGGAGGTGGTGGAGATTTGCCGCGATCCTGCCCTGGTGTTCGCGGCGTATGAGGCCGTACTGCGGGAAGCAGAGGGTTCCCCGGCCTTCGCACGTCTGCTGCGGAGATCAGCCACCAAGGCGAAGACGGTTGCGGCCGCACTCCCGAAACGCCTGCCGCCTGCGCCCACAGTCACGGGCGTCAAGCGGATGCAAGCCGCAGTTGAGCGCCTGCGGACGCTGGTAGCGAAAGCGAGTCCGGCATGAGTGATGCTCTGACGGCGATGACGGTGGCCGGCATCATGAGCGGAACTTCCGCGGACGGGATTGATGTTGCCTTCACCCGCATCACTCCGAACCCCGATGATCCCGAAGCTCCGGCTCTGAAACTGCTCGCTCACGCGGGCTTTCCTTTTCCGCCCGCACTGCGCCGCGCGGTGTTGGCGGCGATGAATGCTGAAGCGATCGCAACCGCGGAGCTCGCGCGATTGAATTGGCGCCTGGGCCAGGCTTACTCCGAGGCATTTGCGGTCGCGCTGGAGCGCCATCCCTGCCGTCTCGATCTGATCGGCTGCCACGGTCAAACCATCTATCACCAGGCCAAGCCCATGCGGTACCTCGGTCGAGAGGCCTCGTGTACCTGGCAGATAGGCGAAATGGCGATGCTGGCGGCAGAGAGCGGAGTTCCGGTGGTGTCGAACTTTCGCCCGGCAGATATGGTCGTTGGCGGACAGGGTGCCCCCTTGGTGCCCTTGCTCGACTACGTCTTGTTTCGCCACCCCACGCGGGGACGCGTGCTGCAGAATTTAGGAGGCATCGGGAATCTGACTGCACTGCCCCCGAAGGCCGGCCCCTTGCAGGTGGTGGCGTTTGATACCGGGCCGGGAAATATGGTGATCGATCAGTTGATGCAGCAGCTTTTTGGCAAACGGTTCGATCGTGGAGGCAAGACCGGCGCCCGCGGCACGGTGATCAAGGCCGTGGTCAGCAGCAGGTTGCGCGAGGCCTTCTTTGCGGCGCGCCCACCCAAAACCGCCGGCCGCGAGCAGTTTGGCAGCGACTACGCGGCTCGGTTTCTCGACGCATGCCTTAAGGCGGGTGGCAGCGCCGAAGATGCAATCGCGTCGGCAACTGCATTGACCGCGGAGAGCGTGGCGCTGGCTTACTCCAGTTTTCTGTTCAAGACGATGCGCAAAGCGCCGGTGGATTTTATCGTGTCTGGCGGCGGTGCCCGCAACCTGACCCTGATGCAGATGCTGCGCGAGCAGTTGGAGCCATTGGGTTGCACCGTGCAGGCCAGCGATGACCTGGGCCTTCCGGCAGAGGCTAAGGAAGCGGCTGCCTTCGCCTTACTGGCGTACGAGACGTGGCATCGGCGTCCGGGAAATATCCCTTCGGCGACCGGTGCGGCGCGGCCGGCGATCCTGGGCGAGATCACCTATGTCTGAGCGCTTCCGGGTGCTGGCCGCTCTGTGGATCATCCTGGGCCTTGCGGGATGCACCAGCAAACCGCCCTCGCCACAAACAGTCACGATGCTGATCGAGAGCAGCCCCACGAGTCTTGATCCCCGTATCGGAGTCGATGCGCAGTCGGAACACATTGCGAGCCTGATATTCGACAGCCTGGTGCGCAAGGATGCGCACTTCAACCTGCAACCCTGGCTCGCTACCAGTTGGGAACTGCCGGATCCATTGACCTATCGTTTCCATCTGCGGACGGATGTCCGTTTCCATAACGGGCAGGCGCTCACTGCCGCGGATGTGAAGTACACCCTGGACTCGATGCGCAATGGCACGGTGATCACGGCCAAGGCGCAAGCGTTGGCGAACATCGATCGCATCGACGCCAGCGATCCTGCAACCATCGTCATCCACATGAAGCAGCCGGATGCGGACTTGTTGTGGAACCTTTCCGACGCTGCGATTGGCATCGTCCCTGCAGGAAGCGGCCGCGATTTTGGGCTTAGCCCCATCGGCAGCGGACCCTTCCGTTTTGTTAGCCAACTGCAGGATGATGAGGTGATTCTGGAACGCAACCAGCATTCCTGGCAGCCTCTTCCCCATATGGCGAGAGTCCGGTTTGCAGTCGTGCCCGATGCCATTACGCGCGCCCTTGAGTTGGAAAAGGGCTCGGCCGATGTTTGCATCAATTGCATGACCGCGGACATGGTGTACGCCATGTCGAAGCGGCCCGACCTGTTGGTACAGAGCGCTCCGGGCACGGTTCTGAACTACATCACCTTCAACGTGCAGGACAGTGTGCTGCGCGACGTTCGCGTGCGCCAGGCGATCGCCTTCGCGATGAATCGGCCCCTCATCATTCACTCGCTGTGGAGAGACCGTGCTCGCTTGGCGGAAAGCCTGTTGCCCCCCGAGCACTGGGCGTGGACAGGAGACGTTCAACAATATCCGCACGACCCGGCGAAGGCCAACGCATTGCTGGATGCAGCGGGTTGGAAGCGAGGGAAAGATGGCATCCGCTTCCACCTGGCGATGAAGACTTCGACCGATGAGACCAGCCGCCTGCTGGCAATGATTCTGCAACAGGAACTGCGCGATGTGGGCATTGCACTGGAGGTGAGGAGCTTCGAGTTCGCCACCTTCTTCTCTGATGTCACCAAGGGCGCTTTCCAGATGTATACCCTGCGCTGGCTTGGCGGGAATGAAGATCCAGACATTTTTCACACGTTTGACAGTCAGAGATTTCCGCCCCACGGAAACAACCGCGGCCGTTACGTGAATGCCGAACTGGATGCGTTGATCAAGGAAGCAGGCGGATCAAGCGACCAGAGCTTGCGCCGTAAGGACTATGTAAAAGTGCAGCAAATTCTGGCGGCTGAGTTGCCCTCGATCAATCTCTGGTACCTGGATGCGGTATTAGTACACACCAAGAGGCTGGGAAACATTCAGATCTCCGGTTCAGGAAACTACGATTTTCTACGTACAGCAACAGTGGCTGACGGGCAGTAACCGCAGGTCCCTCCGCTACGCTGCGCTCCGGTCGGGATGACAAGGTGAGGGTTGGGCGTTTCCATTGAGATCAGTGAACGGTCCGCGACGAGTCAAACCCTCGTCATCACAAATCCCCATGAGCACCCTCCTCTAACCCTTGTCATCCCGACCGGAGCGGAGGGACCTGCGGTTTTGTCGGACCACGCCAAGTCAAAACCTACGGGGCCACGAATGCCCCATGAACACCCTCCTCTAACCCTTGTCAGCCCGACCGGAGCGGAGCGGACCTGCGGTTCTGTCGGTCCAAGCCGGGTCAAAACCTGCGGGCCACAAATACCCCATGGACACCACTCCTCTAAACCTTGTCATCCCGACCGGAGCGGAGGGACCTGCGGTTCTGTCGGTCCAAGCCGAGTCAAAACCTACAACGCCACAAATACCCCATGAACACCTAACCCTGACCCTTGTCATCCCGACCGGAGCGCAGCGGAGCGGAGGGACCTGCGGTTCCCTCCCGCCATGGTTCGCTTAAGTCAGCCCAAGTAGGGTTCGTTTCTTCAATGAGCCATATCTTTTTCTCCCGCCGCCAACGCTTGATCTGCTTCTCCCTCTCAATCGCGTGGAGGATGTACTGATATCGTTCAAACCAAACCAGCCGGTTGCATTGGTACGTTTCCGTAAACCCCTGAACCGCAGCTGCTCGATGCTCTTCCACCCGATGGCAAATATTATTCGTCACTCCGCAATAAAGAACATGCGTCCGGCTAGCAACGATGTACACGAAGTAGTGATGTTCCCGAGGACTCATACATGCAATCACCGCACCCGGTATAAAACCGATGCGTGAGCACGAAAGCGTGGTCTTCAGCGACACAGCCTTGCCCAGGTCCTTACGCGCCCACAAATCGCGAACCGCATGCGTACCCTCTCCCAAGCCAAGATCCTTCCAGGAGCAATTCACGTCTTGTGTTGCATCTCCAAGGTTGAAGACCGCAACATACTGACCACCTTCCGATGCGGGCGAGGCTTTCCACACAACCAACGACCCGCGACGAAAAAGCTCCCGATTATCCCGCGAGTGCTGGTCGACCGCAATCACCTCCGGATTGGTGTAAAGAGCCTCCGTAGCCGGATCCATTTTGGTGAGGTTCGTTCCCACGACCAGCGGCGAACGGGCCATTGACCACAGGGTCATCAGGGTTCGCGACTCATCGGCAGTCAAGCGCGACATGCGCGCCTCTTTCCAGCCCGGCCTGGGGCCAAGGTATCCCAACGGCAACATGTCAGCATCAGGCCAATGGCCAACTTCGATATGCGGGGCCCATTGCGCCGTCCGGTCAAATTGACGAACCAGACCGGCCGGAAAAGTCTCTCCTTCCGGGGCAGACCAGGTGTCCCACATATCGTCGGAGATTCGCCACAACTGCGCATACTTTTTGATATCGTCCGCCTTCTCGATCGGAGTTGGCCCCGGAGACAGGCTCAATACCATCGGCCGCCCAGACTTCCCGATCGCGGCACTCACCATGCGGATCTCATCCGCCTGATACGGTCTTGCAATGCAGTCGACCTTGATATAGTCCACACCCCAACCTGCATAGAGTTTGATAATCGAGTCGTAATACGCCTGTGCCGCGGCGTTGTTTTTCAACCCATAGTTGTCAGAATTCCAGCGGCAAGTATCCGCGGTGTTGGCAGCTTCGGCAGCATGAAACGAGGACCCCGCAATGGCAAGGTTCTTCTCCACCGCCTCCCGCGGAATCCCGCGAATGATATGGATGCCGAACTTGAGCCCTAACGAATGGACCCAATCGGCGAGCGGCTTCAACCCTGAGGAGGAGAAGCGATTGCCGGCCACCACGTAGCGGCCGTCGCCATCCATCACGAACCCCTGCGCGGCGCCCTTCTCGCCCGGGTGCTGCAGGTACCAGCCTTCATCGACCACCACGTACTGCCATCCCAGCGGCTGCAGGTGCCGATGGAACCAACTCACGTTAGCCTTGAACTCGGCCTCGGTGACGGTGAGCCCGTAGGAATCCCAACTATTCCACCCCATGGGGGGTGTGGGGGCGAGGTTGGTGGCTGCGCGGCCGGACACTCCGGCGAGCAAGATCAAAAGGGTGGCGATGGGTGCGTAGCGGTTCAAGGGTTTTCTCCCAAAAGACACCACACACGATAGCAGTTGACGAGGCGGGACACCCAGGGTCGTGAAAAAGTAGCGCGGGATACGGCGATTTCCGCACTTTGGAGTGTACCTTCCGGCTCCGCCGTAACCTCTGTTGGTGATGTTTCGCAAGGTCCTGACAGCAGATAGGCTGTGGCCACCATGCTGACAATCGCCGGTGGCCGCGCGAAAGTCTTGAACATCTTTATCCTGGCCATTGGCCTGTTCGCGCTGGTAGGCCTGGCCATCCTCGTCGGCATCCACGTGTTTCTTTCTGCCGTTGGCCACTATGCTCCCTGGGAGCAAATCTGGGCCGGCTGACCTCCCGGAGTTCACAACTTTTTGCAATTTGTTGCGCCGCCCTGACATAGCGCGCAATCTGTAGGCTTATGCTCGATCCAATGAGCATCTCCTCGGATGTGCGCCTATGGTGAAGCGTACCCTTCGACGTTGGCGAAAGCCTCCACCCATGTTCGTGTTCATGCTGGCCGTGATGCTACCGGCAGCCGCCCTGATCATTGCCGGCGTCCTGGAGCTCCGGCACATTCAACGTGACCAGATCATCGACGCGGCCATCCAGAGGGACTATGCACACACGTTAAAGATCGCGGACGAGAGAATCGTTGAGCGCGCCTACGAGACATCCGAAAAGGCCAGAGCGCAATTCCCTGATGTGGACCACCCCGAGGACCTCGATGCCTTTCTGGCGGCCCATCCCGAGATCACGCACGCCTTTCTGTGGACCGGGAAAGGCGACCTTGATTTCCGATCGCAGCCCGGCCGCATGGCTGATCCTGCATTCCGGGCAGAACACAAGGAGATCGCCTCCGAACTCGCACACGTGCTTGACATGTGGTCGGGGGAGCAAATCGCCAAGGTGAAGAAAATCGAGGAGTCGGAGGGCCACAGCTACATCAGCTCGGAGTCCGTATTCCGCGGTGACAAAATGTTCTATGAGTCTTTTGTGCACTTCCTGCCTCGCGGATCGAGCCATGAGCATCCGGCGCTCGCCGGGTTTGTTTACGATGAAGACTACTTAAGAACCCACTTCTTTCCCCAGGCGCTGAAGGATGTATTGCCCGATCAGAATGGGAACGATCCATCCCATCCACAGCCCTCGATTATGGTCCGGAAGGGCAAAGAGCAGGCTCCTTTAGCTGCTTCGCCTTGCTGGGATGGTGGAGCGCCCGAGGTCGAGCGAGAGTTTGGCAGTGTTTTCCAGGGTCTGACCCTGGGGATCAGGCCCTGCGGAACCACGATCGCGGACATCAGCCATCGCGCCACGCGTTTCGCTTTCCTGATCCTTGGCGCCCTTTCCCTGTTGATGGGTGGAGGCATGATCTTCGCCTATCGCAGCGTCGCCCGTGAACTGGCGCTGGCGAAATTGAAGTCCGACTTTGTTTCCAACGTCTCGCATGAATTGCGAACGCCCCTGTCGCTCATCCGTCTGTATGCGGAAACGCTCGAGCTGGGACGCATTTCCGCGCCGGGCAAACATCAGGAATACTACGAAATCATCCGCAAAGAGAGCGAGCGTCTGACTTCGCTCATAAACAATATTCTTGATTTTTCGCGCATTGAAGCAGGCAAGAAAGAATACAGCTTTCGCGAGACGGACATGGCCGACCTGGTGCGCAGCACCCTGGACTCGTATCGTTTTGAGATTGAGCAGAACGGCTTTGAGTTTGAACAGAAGATCGATAACAACCTTCCTCTACTGCGAGTGGATCGGGAAGCGATTGCCCGTTCGTTGTTAAACCTGGTGAACAACGCGGTGAAGTACTCAGCATCGGAGAAGTATCTCGGGGTTCACCTCTACCAGCAAAATGGTGACGTCAACCTGGAGGTTGTCGATCACGGCATTGGTATCCCTCTCAAAGAGCAGCTCAAGATTTTCGAGAAGTTCTATCGTGTCGGCGATCCGCTGGTGCATAACACCAAAGGCAGCGGATTGGGGCTTTCCCTGGTGCGCCACATCGTACACGCCCATGGAGGCATGGTTGCGGTCGAGAGTGCGCCGGGCCGCGGAAGCAGGTTCATCATCACGTTGCCGCTACACAATTCCGAGCAGGTGTCAGCATGAGACAAGAAACAAAAGCAAAGAAAATGGAAGCACCCAGAGCAGCGAAGATTCTTGTGGTCGAGGACGAGCCGGCCATGGTGGCCGGGCTGCGCGACAACTTCGAGTTTGAAGGTTACGAAGTGATCACCGCGCGCGATGGCGCGGAAGGGTTGAAGCGCGCGCTCGATGAGTCTCCGGACCTGGTGATCCTGGACGTAATGATGCCGCGGATGAGCGGACTCGAAGTATGCCGGCAGTTACGCGCCAAACGCGCTTCTATCCCCATCATCATGCTCACGGCGCGTGGCCAGGAAGTGGATAAAGTCGTAGGCCTGGAACTGGGAGCAGATGACTATGTGACCAAGCCCTTTTCGATTCGCGAGCTGCTGGCGCGGGTCAAGTCGGTCTTGCGGCGCACGGCGGTTCTCCCCAAAGATCAGGATCGGCATTCTTTTTCTGATGTGGAAGTGGATCTACGCCGTTGCCGCGTGCTCCGGTCGGGCAAGGTGCTGGACGTTTCCTCGAAGGAATTCGAACTGTTGAAGTACTTCATCTGTCATGCGGGGGAAACGCTGAGCCGTGACCGTCTCCTTGAGGACGTCTGGGGATACGAAACATCTCCAACCACTCGTACCGTGGACACGCACCTGGTACACCTGCGCCAGAAGCTCGAGCCCGATCCTGAGCAGCCACAGTACTTTCTTACCGTGCACGGAACCGGCTATCGGTTCGTGGGATAACGAACGACCAAAATTCGTAACGAGGTGGATGTTGAACACCTATCGAGTAGTCCCCTTTGACTCGAAGTATGCAGGGCCGCACTCCAATGGGACCACGGTTCGACCCTTGCTCCAGCCTGTGGTGATGCCGGCAATTGTGCCGCCGCCACCGCAGGAGGATGTGTACTCGCTACTGCGCGAAAGGATGGATCTGCATACCCAGTTATCGGATGCTGTACAGATCCAGCGCAAACTCAGCGGCCCGCGCGCGTTGCGCTGCGGCGAATGGCAGTTTGCCAGGGAAGTTTTCGCCGCACGGTATCTCTCTGGAGACTTCACCACATTCCTGCAGGATGGCTCCAGGGTGCTCGCTGTGCTCGGCGATATTGCCGGCAAAGGTGTAGCCGCCGGCATGTGGTTCACCCATCTGGCGGGCTTGCTGCAGAGCTACGGCCTCCCGGATTTTGATTCCGCAAGAATTGCCCGGGAGATAAACCGCCACCTCTGTTACCTGCAGCCGGTAGCACCGTTTGTCACCGCCTTCTTCGCGCAGATTGACTGCGACCTGGAGACCATCACCTACTGCAATGCCGGCCACTTCCCGCCAATACTGCTGCGCGCAAACGGGCGAACTGAGCTACTCGAAACCGGCGGGCCGCTGCTGGGTGCGCTCGAAGCTGCGGAGTTCGTGACAGGCGAGCTGACGCTCGAACCCGGTGACACGCTCGTGGCATACTCCGATGGCATACTCGAATGCTGCAACCAGACAGGAGAAGAGTTCGGCCTGAAGCGGCTAACGTCAGCGCTGCAGCAAGTGAAACAACCATCCGCTCAAGCCACGCTCATGATGCTGCTCGCAACCGTACAAGATTATGCGAATGGCAATCCCCTCGCAGACGATGTGAGCCTGACAGTGATCCAGCGCGACTAGCCCTCAAGCCTAAGTCGAGGACCCTCCCCGACGTTTCCCCCTGGACGGGTGCCCAAAAGTCCCCGATTTCTGTCGATGCCAGTAGCTTTCACAGATCTTCATGCGCCTTTCCTTAAAGAAAGGCGCACGCGGGCTTGTCCAGGGCAGCGTGCAGGACATTCGGGGTGTTTGCACCGGGCGTAGCCGGGGCACTACATGGGTTGAAAGAGACGGGCGGAGCCCCCTCCGCTTGTTCTGTTTCGCCTGGAGCAACCCAAAGAACGAAACCTTCCCCGGCGAGCCGAACGATGCGGTACTTTGCCCGGCCTTAAGCTCCGGTTAAGCATTCTCGTATAAGGTCAATCAAGATCTTCACTGGAGTATCCAGCTATGCGACTTCGCCATCCGCTCGGCACACTACCCGGAATCCTTCTCTGCTCCCTTTTGGCCCTGGCGCCGGCGCGCGCGCAATCTACCTGGCATGTTGCGAAAACCCTGCAAGTCGGCGGAGCCGGGGGCATGGACTACATCACCATCGACCCGGTGACCAGCCGCCTTTATGTTCCCCGCACCACGCACACCATGATTATTGACGCCATTTCCGGCAAGACCCTTGGCGATATTCCCGGGCAAAAGCGGGCACACGGCGTGGCGCTGGTGCCGAAGCTGAATCGCGGTTTCATCACCGATGGTGGTGGTAGCGGCACGGTCACTATCTTCGATCTGAAAACGAACGCGGTGCTCGGTGTGATTGCCGCAGTCCCCGACGCGGACGGCATCATTTATGACCCGGGCTCCGATCGCATTCTTGTGAGTGCCGGCGACAGCAACTGCCTGCTCACCATCAAGCCCGATATCGACCCCAGGACCGGTAAGATCGAAGCCCCGATCCAATTGGGCGGCGCGCCTGAATTTTTAGCAGCCGACGGCGCCGGCAAGGCTTACGTCAATCTCGAAGACAAGGATAATGTCGCAGTTGTCGATCTAAAGACGCGAACAGTGACTGCGCACTGGCCTGTGGCCCCCGGAGGCAGCCCGGTAGGCCTGGCGCTTGATCGGGAGCATCATGCCCTCATCATCGGTTGCCGCAAGCCGCAAAAGATGATCGTGATGAGCACCCAGGATGGCAAAGTGCTGGCGGATCTGCCCATCGGGGCTGGCGTCGACGCAACCCGGGTTGCTGGCGCAGAGGCATTCGCCAGCTGCGGCGACGGGACGCTAGCCGTCGTCAGCCGATCGTCCGCCGGCAAATACGCCGTCCAAGCAGTGACCACGGCTCGGGGCGCCAAAACCATGGATATCGACACCAGGACGCATACGATCTACCTTCCAACCGCGGACTTTGAGGACCCAAAGCCCGGAGCTTCCGGACGGCCAGCCGCGAAACCCGGGACCTTCAAGATTCTTGTGCTGACCCGGTAGGTCTGCGCTGATGCCGGCCATCTACCACGTTTTCTTGATGAGTGTGTCGAAGCCGAAGCCTCCGTTTTGATCCCGCGTCGCGCTCACCGCCAACCTGGGTGAGATTTGGTATTGGCCCTGGATCGTTTGGTTCTGCGTCGAGGCTACGTTGCTGGAGAAAGTCACGAAGAGGTTTCCCGTGACGCGTTGCTGGATGGTGATGTTAGCGCCCGGAGGCCCCTGGCTGGTTCCTCCAGCTAAAACAGGGTTGATCGAAAGCTGGGAGATGCCCGCGACCTTCGAGACCCTGCTGGTGACCTGGCTGCTGACCTGCGACGCGACCAATGACTCCGCTGCCTGGTTTGCCGGCGTGGAGGGAGCATTGGCACTCGCCTCCGTGGTGGTTCCAAATGCTAACAGGTTGATGATGTCGGCTGCCGGCAACGACGGATCCGAAGAGTAGTTGGTTCTTAGCTGATCGACGGGCCCATTGAACCGCATGGAGATGTTGTATTGCTGAATGGTCGTATTCAGGGCGAGGTTAACAACTGGCTCGGTTTCCGAAGGATTTACAAATTCGATGGTCCCACCGTTGAGCACAAACCGGCTTCCATTGAGGATGATGTCTCCGCCGCTGAGGTTTACGCGGCCAAGGATGACCGGTTGCGCGGCGGTACCGCGCAGGCGCAGATTCGCCGCGCCGTTGATGCTGAGCGTCCTGCTCACCAGGTTGATGTTGTTTTCGGAATTCACACCCACATTCAACTGGATATTCTGCGCCAAGCCCGGCGTGGGCGGTGGCGAAACCCCTCCGGAGAATTGGTTGATGAAGTCGTTCAGATCGAAGGCCGGGGTAAACGAAAGATCGGCCAGGTTAACCTGCCCTCCGAGCAGCGCATTGTCGGTGGTGCCGGCAAGCCTGAGATTGGCGTTGACGGTCTCCCGAACACCTTGCGGATAAAGAACCCGAACCCCTTGGGCCGCAAGTCCCAGGTCAAACTGGATCCCTGGGCGGTAAGCAACTCCACCCTGCGCTGTCAGAGTGCCCCCACCAACGGTACCCTGAAACTTCATAATGTTGAGCCGGTCCTTGGTCAGCGTCAGCACACCGTTTCCGTGTTGCAAGCCGACAGGCAAATCACCGCTGGCAAAGTTAGCGTCCACGATCTCTATCTGGCCGCCCAGGTCGGGGCTGTTCGCGGCTCCGCTTGAATTGATATTGAACTTCAACTCGCCCGAGCTTCGAATATCCGGCTCGAATACCTGCGCCAAGTGCAGATTGACTGTGCCCAAAAGCACCAGCGACATGGGCGCGGCGTTGTTCGTCGACATCGACCCTTGAAATTGCAGATCGGTGTCGGTTCCCTTCAGCCCGGAACGCTGCAGCGTCACTACATTGTCTTTGTAGTCCACCTTGATGGGCGACGTCTCGGCCAACTGCACGGCGTTGGTGTAGGCCAGCTTGAGTGTCGGGATCGTCACGTGCGCTTCCAACTGCTTGGTGTTCTTGAGCGGCCCGTGCAAGGTAGCGTGCAGCTCGGTCTGCCCGTTCAAGTCTGGAGCTTGCTCGGGAGCATAGATGGCAAAGATGGGCTGCAGCGGGATCGCCTGGGTGTCGAGTGTTGCGTCGGCCGGATAGTCTCCTACGAGATGAATCTTCGCATTAGCCCGTATAGTCGTGCCCACCGCGGAGGAAGTCAGGTTCGCCGTCGCCAGATGATTGGCTACATTCATCTGCAGGTTTACCTGGGCGATCTTCTGGTTCTGAATATCGATTTGTGGAATTTGCAGGGTCGCATCGAGTTGCGGATTGTCGAAGGTTCCTGCTCCCTGCGCCTGGATGCTCACCACGCCCCTGGCGTCAATGTTCTTCGCCTTGATCGCCTGCAGTTGATCCAAGCGTATGCCGGATGCGGTGAGCTGCGCGTTGTAGCTCTTCTGCCGCGGCCGAACGCTCACCTTGCTCTGTATTTCACCTGCCGGGAGCTGCACCCCAAGGTCGCCGTGAACCTCATCGCCGGTGCCGGCGAAATTCAAGGTCAGCGACGTGACCGGCTGTTCATAGGCAGTGATATGGGTGATCGAGACCTTTCCCTGCCCCACGGGACTGAGTTGGGTCCCATGGAGTTTTACATTCGCCGTCAGGGTGCCGGTCACCGGTACCTGCTGCCCGGATAGCTTCGCCAGGTCCTGCACGTCTAATTGCGAAGCATCCAGATCTACTTGCAGTGGGCTGGCATCCGTGAAGGCCCACTTGTGCAGGCCGGCGCTGGCATCGAAGGTTATTTTGCCGTGAGAGGCCGGCTCCAGATCCGCATGCTGCAGGCTTGCCATGGATGGGCTGGCGTCAACATTGGTTTTGAGCACTCGCCATTCGGTTCCGTTGAACTTGAAGTTCGACGCGGTGAGCTGGCCTGTCAAATGCGGTGCGCTGGTCGACCCGCGCACCGTCCCTTGAAATAACGCGGTCCCGGCAAGGCCGAGCGGCTGCACCGGCTGGCCGGGCTTCGGCGCGCGGAAGACATCCGCCACTGTTTCCAATTCGCTCAGGTTGTTGGATTGGAATTTCAAGTCCAGGCTTGAGTGCTCGCTGACCACGCCATTCATGGTGAGCGTGCTTTGTGATGTGCGGAGGAAGCTCTGCTTCAACGCGAGCTCCTGGTTGCGGCCGGTGTACGTCCCGTGGATTGCACTCTGCAGTGGGATTACCTGAGCGTTGCCCGACACCTTGCCCTGCACGGCCGCATCCGTGTGCGCCACCACATCGTCAAACGTTTTTCCCCAGGCGGCGTTTGCTTCCGCATTCAAGACCCCGCCCAGGGAAACACCCTTCGGCATCGCAGAGGACTTGAGCGCGCCGTTCATCGCGGCGAGCTGGATGCCCCGCAACCGCACATCGAATTTTGAGTGTGCATCGCCATCGACGTTGCTCATCTTGCCCGAGCCCGTCAGCTCCCCGCCCAGCAGGCTCGCGCGAAGATCCTGCAGCGTGGCGTCGCCGTTCTCCAGCGAGTAGTGGGCCGCGATGTTTCTTATCTGCGAACGCAGGGTAGGTGTCTGCACCTCAAGCTGCTTGCTGGTTAAATCGCCGCGGACTAACACCGTGTCAAGAAACGAGCGGTTGGCGGTCTGCCGGTAATCGATCGAACCGGTCGCCTGGATAAATCCCGTTGGGACTTGCGGGTTTTGCAGAATCTTCCTGAATTGGCTGCCATCCAAACTGGCCGCATACTGTGCCTCAACCTGCGGATGGTTGTAGTCCTGCACCGTAGCGGTCAGCGCGAGCTGCGAGGTTTCGCTGGTCAACTTCGCGTTGGTTAGGTGAAAGGTTGTGGGCGTCGCGTCGAACTCCGCATCGAGACTGTGTGGAATCGTCTTGAATCCACTTGCCTCCAGGTGGCCATCCGTGTAGCTCAATTTCCCCGAGTACTTCTGCAGCAGGGGGTTGAAGCCGGCGCGAAAATCCAGATCGTGCAGGTCTGCCGAAAGCACACTTTGACGGTTGTTGTAATAAACAGCGCCGTGTGCGAGCACCGCGTGGCGAATGCCCAGGTCAAACAAACTGGTGCTGCTGCTGCCGGAGCCGCTGCTCTTGATCGTCGGGATGTTGGTCACACCCTTAGCGTCGCTAAACACCTTCACTACGGGACTGTCGATAATGAAACTGTCGAGGTACCATTTCTTATTCAACACAGAAACAATGCGTACCCCGGCTTCGGCGTGAGCTACCTGAAGCAGCGGTGGATCCGGATACGGGTTGGCTCCGTGCACGGTCAAGCCGTAGAGGTCTACGCTGAGATTGGCTGGATGGAGAGCGAAGTTCTGTAGTTGTACCTGCGTCCCGATGCTTTCGCTGGCCTTTTGTTGAATAGTAGCGAGAACGTAGTTGTGAAAGCGGGCACTGTGGAGCAACACCGTAACGGTTACAACTGCTAACACGAGGAGAGCCGCCAAACCCGCGACAGCCCAGGCACCCACTTTCCACAAGCGTGCGTGGGGGCCGGTAAATCTTTGCTGAGGCGCCGAGGTGTTCACGTAGCTATCCTCCGGTCAGAGATCAAAAAATAATCCGACCCCGTCGGAAATAAGCGATGGGTGCCCCAGGTCTCGCTTCTGAGATCTGGGATCCCTGCAACGGATTGTTCATGGAAACCCGACTCTACCTGTTGTGTCATTAAAAGGCCTGGCCAATGCTGACAAAGTACTGGGTCGACTTCACACCCGGTACGGGGTTAAGGTTGTGTCCCAGATCGATCCGGACCGGACCCACGGGTGTTGCGTAGCGCAGGCCGAGGCCCACATTATTCGTATAAAGCGAAGTGAAATCGTGAAAGCCTACAGTGGGAAACACGTTGCCGCCATCGTAGAAAACCACCACTCCCAAACCCTGCTTGATCGGCACCGGGATGCGCGCCTCTGAGTTGATAATCAGTTGTTCGCTTCCGCCGCTGGGTACCTGGATGTAACTGCAGTCGGTGGAAGATCCCGAACTACACACCTGCACTTGCCGTTGCGGGCCTGCGCCGTCCAAAGGAAACCCGCGAAGGGTGTTGCCGCCGCCGGTGAAGAATGCCTCACTTAAAGGCACACGGCTGTTGGCGAACGGCTGCGCCAGCCCGATGCGAAGACTGTTCGCCCACACGATGTTGTGAAAAATCGGGCGATAATAGGCGGTCTGCTCGATCAGTTTCACGAAGTTCACGCTGGAGCCAAGCTTGCTCGCATTCAAATCAAGCTCAACGGACTGCAGCATACCCTTGTGGGCGTCGAGAGGATTGTCACGCGTGTCGCGGGTGAAGTTGGCGGCAATCGTCGACAGGCGTACATGCTGGTCCTGCGGCAATACCAGGTCTGGAATGAGGATGCGCGTCAGATCCGTCTGGCTGAAGCTGTAGCGCAGGAAAAAGATGTCGTGCTTCTTCTGATCTAAAAATCTTTGGAACTGAAGGCTGCCGTTCTCCACCTGCGAGGAGTAGACCGGATTTTCCTCATCGCGTTCAGCGAGGATCGATGTGGTCGCGCCCCACTTTGACCAGCGAAAGCTGGGGTCGATGTAGTACCCAGCGACCCGCTGATCCAACCGTCCGGCAAAAGCTGTCGCCGACAGCGATTCGCCCTTGCCTCGCACGTTATTGCGCGTGTATTGAAAGGTCCCCCGCGGACCATAGAAAGTCGTCTGGCTGGTGGTGAAGTTAGAAGGAAGCCCGACCGGGGGAAGATTCGGAAGAGCAACCGTACCACTGGGGATGCTGCCCCCGCGGTTGATAATCTCAAACCCGAAACCGTAGGTCAGGGTGTTCTTCTTGGCCTCGTGGACTTTCACCAGTACGTCTTCTTTGGTTTGGGTAGTGATCTGCCGCCGGGGGTCTACTTCCGACCAATCAAAGACTCCCGTGTGGTTGTAGAGCTGGCTCTCCGAGGTGAGCAGTTCCGTTTCCGTGAGCGGATGACCGGGAGCAATCGTCGCGACGTCCCTGTCGATCAGCCGCTGCTGCGTTCGCTGGCGGCCCAGGGTGATCACTTCCTGAGTAAAGACCTGGGGCCCCTCATACACGTGATACACCACGTTGATGTGGTGGGGGTCGTTCTTCGACGCCACGGCTGCCGTCTCCCGGAAGTTCGCGGTCAGGTAACCGGCCTGCAGATAATGGGCGACAATATTGGCGCGATCCGCCTCGACAAACTTCTGAGAGTATGGCTTACCCGACGCGAGCTTTAACCCATTGGGCGCGAACTTCGATTCAGGAAACGTATCCGCGCCCTCGATCTTGAGGGAGCTCACGATATCCCGCGGCCCCTCGACCACATGGAAGGCGACCGACAGGTTGCCCTCTTTTTTAGCCACAGCGGCAGTAACTTGCGCACTGCTGAAACCTTCCGACTGATAGAGCGCGAGTAGATTTTTGGTACTGGCCCGCACCAGTTGCTCGCTGTAGTTCCCAGGTGAGAACAGGTGCGCCTTCTTGACCGTGATCAGCGGCGTCAGATCGTCCGTCTTCAACTGCTTGTTGCCGGACACACTCACGTCCGTGACTTTGTGCTTCTTCCCTTTGGTGATGGTGTACGTAATGGTGGCCGCCGAGTCCTGCTTCTGATATTGGGAGTCCACCGTGACATCGAAGAAGCCCTTCGTCTGAAAATAAGAAACGAGTGACTGCCGGCCCTCCTGCACCAACTCGGGATCGACACCCACTCCCTGGTAAACCGGGAGCAGCGACTTACGTGTCCAACTCCAAAGATGTGCTCCCTTGATCTCCACGTGGATGGTGGAACCCTCGTGCACATCGAAATGTATATCCGCGCGGTTGGTGTCCGCGGTGTAGGCTGCGCCGGAAAGCTTTACCTGTGCCGCCAGCTTGCCCTTCTTTTCCAGCTGCTTCTGCAAATATTGCTGAGCATTGTTCAGAGTCGCGCGGCGATAGTTCTTCCCCGGCCGAATGGCGGCCCCTCTTAGCCGCGCTCGTATGCCCTGCAGGCTCTTGCTCATTCTTGCGGCTTCTTCAGGAGTAGCATCCGCGATGGCCACGGTTCCAAACTTGGCCCGCCGGTTCAGGCTAACCATGAAGCGCACATTGGCCAGGTTATGCTCCGTGTCGAGGTTTACCTGGGGACGCACTTCAGCTTCGAAATATCCTTGCTGCTGAAAAAAACTCGCCAGGGCGTCGGCGTCTTTTTGAACGTCTCCCGCATTAAAAGGGGCCTGCGGAGGATAGTTTGCGACTTGCACCAGGCGGGAATAATTGAATCTCTCAGCGCCAGGAAATTCAAAGAGCCCAAACCAGACGGCCGGCTCAACGATCAACAACACGCGCACGCCGTTCGCCTCGGGTTCCACCTGCAGTTGAACCTCATCGAAGTTCCCGGCCTTCTTCAATGCCTCGATGCTTTGATCAACTTTATCTTTCGCAAATGGCTCGCCGGCACGCTGCGGCAGAAGAGGCAGCAATTTGCCGGTATCGAGATTGGGCCGGCCGGCAATTTCTACCGAGGTCACACTTTGGCCCTCGTAAGAAGACAGAATAGCTTGGGTCTGCGGTGCCGTTTTCGGCTGGTTAATGGGCTTCTCTGTAGTCTGCGCGGCCAGCCCGCTACAGAGAAGCAGCGCGGCGGCTAACCACAGAATTTTTACAGTTGCCCTACCCCTGGAATAAGCCGTCATGCTGAAATGTCCCACGAACAGCTCAATCCACGCCATCTCCTCGTGAGATGCAGAAAGGAAGGCAGATGTTTGATGCACAATTTAGTAACGGTTTTAGCTGGAATCAGGACGCCGAAGGCGTCACGATCTCCGGTCTGAGCGCTCCCTCGGCCAGCAGTTTCTTCTCGTGTACGGCTGCCTCTATTTCGCTGTTGATCTCGCCGCCTACCAGCAACATTAACCCGCTCAGATAGAACCACGTGAGCAGGATGATCACTGTGCCCAGCGAACCGTAGGTCGCCGAATAATTATTGAAGTAGTGAACATAAATACGCAGACCAAGAGAAGCCACCAGCCAGCCCACGATACCGATAGCGGAGCCGGGGGTGAACCATCTCCATTGCTTTACCTTCACGTCCGGACCGAAATAGTAAATGAGGGCAAACAGCAGGGATAGAAATCCGGTAGCCACCACCCAGCCGACAGTTCTCAACGAGCCCGCAGCCAGCACGGCCAGCAGATGATGGTAGATGTGACGGTGAGCGAGCCGGGCAAGGAAGTCACTCGCCAGCATGCACGCAAGCATGAGGGTAATCACCACCGAGAGAACAAACGTGATGCCAATCGCGGAGAGGCGAGCCTTCCAATAAGGTCGCGATTCCTTCACCCGGTACACCAGGTTGAGGCTCTCCTGAATAGCCACAAATCCCACGGAGGCGGACCACAGAGCGGCAACCAGACCGAAGGTAAGCTTTCCGCTGCTGGCGGCCGCGGTAGTTTGATGGAACGCTTCGAGCACCGTGCCCAATGCGGAGGGAGGCACCACGACCGAGAGATATTGAAGCAGGTGTTCATAGATATTGAAGGCGGAGCGAGCCGCGAGACCGAGGACCGAGCAGGCCGTGAACAAGGTGGGAAACAGGGCGAATAGAAAATAGAAGCCTAACTCTGCGGAGCGTCCGAGAAGGTTATCTTCGAAAATTGCGTTCCAGGCGTTCTTCGCGATGACTTGTGGCGGGACGCCTTCGAGATTCCAGAGAGACCGCAGTGGAGAACGAGAGACGTAGCCCCACACGTGCTGACGGAAGGACTGAGGGGCTTCGTGAAATCTTCCTGGATCAACAAGCTTTGGGGATTGGGCCATGTAGTTCGCCACCGGTAGGACTCCTGTACATCAATTGGGAAAAATGGCCCGGAAACAAAGCGAACACTTAGACAGATAGCGTGGGGATGGCTAAGTGTTGCTCGGCCCCGAGAGCGGGAATACGACTTGTTCATAGCGCTTCCAATCAAGAGTCAACTATTCGCTTTGGCTTAATTGGAAGGCCCAAGGGCCATTCAAAGCGGACTTGATGGACTTTGACTAGGAGGATCCCAGGTCTCAAACGCGAGACCTGGGGCACCCTTTGCTTTTCCAGGATGGGTCTGTCGTAGTTCCGAATTCCAAATGAAGCCGCGGAAGTCTGCGCATGCCCCCTGGATGGCTTGAACAGAGGGGCGAAGCCCTTTCCGATGTTTTCTCTCATGTCCAGCAAAAATAACGAGCGAACTTCGAATCCTTCGCCGCCCTTAAGAAACCGAATTCCCCGCCTTCACACCCCTCCTCTGGGATACCCAATCAAGTAGACCGGAGCCAGCCAACGCCCTGAAGCGTACCCTGCCGCCCATTCATACTCAGGAAAGCCACTGGTAAGGTCCAGCAATTCCCGAGGCGTCCGCGTGCGAAAGCACGAAATAATTCCATCCCAAAAAACCACAAACGGGATCAAGGGAAGCACATAAGTCAGCACCATTCGAGACCATCGAAACGGGCGCATACGCGGCGTAAGCACCAGCGCGAAAAGAGGCATGAGAAACATAGTCGCAAAAGCCCGCACCGTGCGCGACGTCACCTCGGTCATAGCAAACCCTTCTCCCGCGCTCACCGCATCCGCGAGCACAGCCCGCGCCACGTTGTCGGGAAAATGATGAAACGAAGAGAAGATGGTGCGAAACCCGGTCAAAGACCTGGGCACACTCGCCGCGTCGACGGAGACATCCACGCACCCTATGGTGGGATCTTTATCTAACTTGGCAGACAATTCCCTGCTGGGGAACTTATCAGTGAGCACAACGCTAAGCGGCGCGTGATCAGCCAGCGCGCGACGCCAGCCCGGGCTTAACCACGGTCCTCCGCCGCCGGAGCAAAGATCCACCACTCGTTCAGCGCTACATGCCGCAATGGCGCGGAACATCTCGCTCTGGACGGGCGCATAAATATCAGCCCGGTTGGTAATCGCCTCAAGATAATCCGTGGCTCCATGCCGGACGGCTGACGGACACCAGGACTGATCTAAAAACTCAAAGAGTTGGAGGCGACGCAACCCCTATAACCGGTCTCTCCACAAAGCCATGGCCCCGAGTAAGCCCTCTTCATTGGAGATAATCTTGATTTCGGAACCGTGCTTAAGAGTGACTTTCTTGGAATTTCCACCGCCGATATACAACGTGTCCCAATTAAACGTTGCCGCGGTCTGGGCCACCGCAAGTTTGACCAGCTTATTCCAGCGCTTGGCCCCATACTTCAGCAATCCCCGCTTGCCCAGGTAGTCCTCGTACGTCTTCTTGCGCCAGGGATGATGTCCCAGCTCCAGCCCTGGGCTTAAAACCCCTTGCGTGAACAGCGCCGAGCCCATGCCTGTGCCTAGGGTGATCACCAGTTCTACCCCTTTGCCCTGAACGACCCCATAGCCCTGGACCGCGCAATCGTTTGCCATCCGGGCCGGCTTGCCCCAGCGTTTTTCCAGAACCTTCGCCAAAGGAAAACCAACCCATCCCGGATCAAGGTTAGCGGCCGTGAGCGTCTTGCCTTCCTTGATGACCCCGGGAAATCCCACCGAGACGCGGTCGAACAGAGGAACACTGACTTTCAGCTCATCCAGGCCAGTCAGAACCGCGTCGGTGGTAGCCGGTTCGGGCGTAGGTAAACGCAGGCGCTCGCTGATCGGCTGCCCTTCCGGGCTCAGAGCCTGCATCTTCAAGCCAGTCCCGCCAATATCAATCGCCAGCGTAATCGGACCTTTTGCGATACCTGTGCGAGTGATGACCACCTTTTTAGCCGTTCGCGCCATAAGCCTCCGAGCCCCAACCACTGGTCATTCTACTAGTTGCCGTGGGGCAAGAGAGGCGAGAGGTGCCCTTCTACTTACTTCGCCAGGACACTTTTTTCACGTTTCGCGGCCTTCGGGGCGGGTTCCTCCTTTTTGGGAATCCTGAAACCCGCTTCGTCCGCCTGCTCGAAGGCGTCCTGCAACTTCTGATCGATGGTCTTGATCGATGGAGTGGCGGGCACAGCGGCCCGGCCGGTCTTCTTGTTGTTCGCGGCCGGCTCTGGGGTAGACGCCGGGCGCAGCAAGCCGGGTAACTCCGTCCACCAGAGCATTTGCTGATGCAGTTCCTTGTTGAAATACCACTCCCCTGCTGACTCGTTCACCTGTAGCAGCCAGCGGATATCCGGTTCATCCCAAACCGCGCGCGCAAACCCCGCGAAAGGCTCCTCGGCAGCACCTTTGGTCGGCTTGACCGATGCGAGCGTCTGGCAGAAGAAGGCAAGCCTGATGCGAGCAGCAGCGCGCCAGCCATCTTCTGTCACCTGGTCCCCAACAGAGAAGGCGCGAGCAAACGCATGGCGCAGCCGGAGCCGATCAAACAGCCCCAGCGTGGTGGCCGCTGTGTCCTTTCCACCGAGCGCCTCTGCCGTGCCCGCGAGCACAGCGTAGGCGAATGCCGGGCCCCAGATCACGCTTGGGTGCAAAGGCGGGTCTTCGCTCGGCAACACCATCTTTGCCTCCTTCGACCAAGGCTCAGCAAACTCGCGTTCGATGGCCGGCAACCCGATGACCGCGTGGTATTGCCGGCAGATCGAGAGCCAAAGGTCCTTCTCATCGGCGGCGCTCGAGGTGCCGGTCTTGCGGGCATAGATGGCCAGGGCTTCCGTCGCAAATCGGAGGCTGAGGGTTTCAACCCGCTGCATCAGCTGAGCTGCCGGCGTAGACGCCTCGCCTTCCTGACCGCATGCTGGTAAATCGCCGGTGAGCCTGGCCAATTCCGTCACCAGGTCGGGGTGCAACAGTGCGATCAGCGAATCGTGCAACGGCGCCACTTCCAGGGCCTGCAATGCGTCATCCAGGTTCGGCACCCCGCGGCCGTTCAACGAATCGCACAGCAGATCCCAACGATAGTTCTCGTCCGGCCGCAGCTCGCGCCAATTCAGAAAGACATGGCAGCTGTAAGCGTGCAGTTCAAGCGAGTAGCCCTGGGAAACAATTTTCGACGCTCGTTCCAGATGCTCCAACCCGGTCGAGTTGTCGCGGAAAGCAAGGAACAGGTTGCCGTCGTTCGGCAAGCCGAACGCGCCCCCTAACGTTTGCTGGCGCAGGTGCCCGGCTCCCTTGTCGGCATAGCTTGCAGATACGTGGATGGTGCCATAGGTGTTGGCGAACACGTTGTGGTAAATGATGAGCGCCCGGTGTTCGCCGCGCCGGTTGGAGTAGGCGAACACATTCTCATCCACCGAACCGTCCGGCCGGTAGAAGTCGTACAGCAGGAAATTTTCGCTCTCGGCAAACAACCAACGCTGGTGGAGCAGAGGGGCAATCTCCCGTTGGTGACGCGCGACCAGGCCTGGATCCGGATCTTCCTGAAAGCGGGCGCGGCGGAATTCCATTCCGTACTTTTCCGTAAAGCCTTCAATCTGCCCGTGCCCGAACATGGGCAATCCGGGAAGGGTGGACATCATGGTCGCCACCCCGAAGTTCTTGTCGTCTCTGCCAAACTGATCAACCGCCGTGCGCTCATCGGGATTGCTCATAAAGTTCACGTACCGCTTCAAAATATCCGGATCGAACTCAATGGTGTTTTTGATCACGGTGCGGTATTTGGCATTCTCCTCGTCCCGCATCATGTTCATGAAGGCGCTGTTGTACACGCGGTGCATGCCCAGAGTGCGAACGAAATAACCTTCCATGAGCCAGAAGGCTTCAGCCAGCAGTAAGGTGCCGGGAACTTCGCGTGCCACGCGATCCACCACCTCACGCCAGAACTCCTCCGGCATGGCGCGATCGAAGTCCGCTTTGCTCATGCTGTATTCGGCTCGCGAAGGAATGGCTCCGCCGGTTCCGGGTATGGGAAACCAAAGGCGCTGGAAGTGGCGTTTGGCAAGGGTCATCGCAGCGTCGAAACGGATGATGGGAAACAGGCGAGCCACATGCAGAATGGTCTGAATCACCTGTTCCCGGGTAGCTGGGTTCAGGTAGTCGAGCTGGGCTGTGTCGTTCCAGGGAAAGCTGGTGCCGTCGTTGCCGTGGTAAACGTAGCGGGTATCTCCGGTCCACTTGTCGCGGCGGCGGAAGACCACAGCCGCATCGGACTGTTCATAGTAGTGGTCGTCGATCTTGATTTCTACCCTTCCATCGCGGGAAAGATCGGGGCCATCAAAGCGATAAGAAGGATACGGGCTGTCGGGGCGCGACATAAACCACTCGGGATGCTCGATCACCCAGCTGGAATCGATGCCCATGTGATTCGGGACCATGTCGCTGGCGAGACGCACACCATGGGCGAAAGCACGATCGCGCAGATTGCCATAGGCCGGTTCCCCGCCCAGGTCGTGCGCAATGCTGTAGTCGTAGAGCGAATAAGCAGACGCGACCGCATCCTGGTTGCCGCAGAGTTGCTTGATGGTTTGCGACGCTGAGCTTCGCTCCCACACGCCAATAAGCCACAGAGAATTGATCCCATTGTCTGCCAGGCGGCGCAGCTCCTCGTCGGGAATCTGATCCAGACGGTGGATATGGCGGCCATATTGGCGGGAGAGCTGCTCCAGCCACACGTAGGTGCTCTTGGCGATGAGCACCGTGGTCGGCATCCATTCCTGGTCCGGGCTGAAACGCTCGGTTTCTTCGGTCGCTGTGGCGTAAGACGGCACTTCTCCCCGCTTGTCCGGGGAATCCCAGGGGAGATTGCGCCTCCGCCCGGTGTTCACATCGGAGGGATGGAAGCGCATCCAGATGGCGACTTCTTCTTCCTTAAGCACATCGATGGCCACCAGCAGGCGCTTGAGGGAGTCGCCAATGAATTCCTCCCAGTGCTCGACAATGAAGGCGATCTGGCCGCTCAGCGAATCCGGCGATGCCAGCGCCGGGGCACGCAGCATGTCGATCAGGTTGAGATTCTTGCGCCCCAGCGGCGGCCGCGTGCTGAAAAAGTCACGCAACCCACTGGTGATCTGTTGGTAGCGGGTCACCGCCGAGAGGGACTGATCCGTGAATAGTTCGGAAAAAGGTTTGAATGCAGGGTTGGCGTTGGCCAGCCACAGCAGAATCATCTCTTCGAAGGCCACTGCGCGATGGGAGATGCCGTCAGTTTGGCCTGCAAGCCACTCCACAGGCGTCTGTTCCCCCCGGTAGACCCCTGCCGTGGGAAACTGCTCCACAAAGGCCAGAATGGTCTTATCCAATTCCTCCTGGCCGATCCGCCCGTCGAACCACCCCAGCGCGTCCGCCATGGCCTTCGGATCGATGCGCCGGCGGTAGTAGTCCACCAGGGCGTGGCTCATCTCGTCGATCAAACCCATGGCGTACAGGGCTCCTGGGTTGATCGCCTGCGCAGGATCTTTTTCCGCATTCCGCAGCTTGTTCATGCGGAAGGCAAATTCGCGGCTGGCGCCTAAATTGGCGAAAACTACATTGCCGCTGAAAGCAAAAAGTGTCTGGTCAAATTCATAACGGTCGCGCGCTTCGCGGGAAACGTGGAATTCCATAGGTACCTTCCGTACTCCATCTATTCGGCAGCTTCTCTGTTCGATGCGGAATTTCGCCCCGGCAGGTACCTAAACAGCCCCGAACCTGTCTCGGCAAGCCCACAAGCCCAGAGCAGGATGGGAAATGAAGAATATTTCTTCACCATCGACGGTGTTGAAGCCATCGTGCAGTTTGGCCGGGTTGTATCGCGCGATGGTGCCAGCCAGATCGGCATACCCGAATCCTACGCCTTCTGTCTCCTCCCGGCTGAGGCCACCGGGGCAATACGTAATGTTGAACCGGCCTTCTGAAGAGCTGTGGATCAAATGGGCGGCGGTGCTGAGCTCAGCCGCCAGGTCCGGGTTGTTTTTCACCTTTTCAAGCGTAGCCGGCGTGCCGTAGTAGCCGAATCGGCGAATCATGCGGTCAATCGTGGGGTCTTCTCCAAATTGCTTTACCCCGGGGGCCAGCACAATCAGCTCCGCTCCATTGGCCAGGGCCATGCGGGTGCGGTAAATGGATTTGTTGCCCAGCCAGGTGCTGTGAAACTCCTCGGGATCGAGGTAAACCACCGCCTTGTGGATAGGCTTATCGAGGAGCTGGATATTCACCTGAACACTGAGTTCGGCGGCCAGGCAGAAGCACTCCGGATCGTCCCCGACAAAGAGGCCGCGCACGACCAGCTCGCCCGCCGGGTTGGTGCCAACTACGGTCAACACATAAATGATGGGAATATTTCTGAGAAATTCATCGCTCGCGCGGTTCAGGACCCGTCTTACCGGATTGTCCGCCCGCCCCATGATGCGCTCCATGCCCACCACGGCGCCCAGGTAATGGCTGCGGTTTATACTCATCGGTCCGGCGGTCCCGACCAGGATGTTTTTGTTGTAATTGGCCATGCCGATGACCTCATGGGGCACGACCTGGCCGATGGAGAGCACCAGGTCAAAGCCTCCCTCGGGAATCATGCGGTTCACCTGCGCCGGCCAGGTGTAATCGAGCAGGCCGCCGGATTGCTCCTGGATGAAGCTGGCCGGCAATTCGCCCAGGGTGACCACGTCGGTGCGCCAGTTGTGCACGGCGAAGAGCGACTGCGGAATATCGCCAAACATGCGCGTGAGCGACGCCGAGGTCATCGCATGGTGCGTTCCCAGCGCAGGCAGCACGCACCCCAGGCGGTCTCCGTAGTATTCATACGCGTAATGGGTCAACGGGCCAGCCTGGGAGTGGAAACGGCTGGCATCGGGAGGAACAGCCAATACCTTGCGCTTCGGCCCCAGACCGTCCAGCACCCGGTAAAGCGCATCGCGGAGAAACGCGGGTGACAACTCAACGTCCGGGCCGCCCTCGCGGCAATAGAGACTCATAGACGGTATGCCTTGCGCGCCAGGTCGTAAGCCAATGCGTGAGCCACTTCGACCGCCTCGTCCTCGTCCAGTTGTTGTTCCGCCACCAGTCTTGCCAGGTAAGCGCAATCTATGCGGCGAGCGACGTCGTGGCGCGCGGGTATGGAGAGGAAGGCGCGCGTGTCGTCGTTGAATCCGACAGTGTTGTAGAAACCCGCGGTTTCGGTGGTCAGCTCGCGGAAGCGCATCATGCCCTCCGGGCTGTCGAAGAACCACCACGGCGGCCCGAGACGGAGGCAAGGGTAGTGCCCTGCCAGAGGCGCCAGTTCACGGCCGTAAGCCGATTCGTCCAGCGTAAACAGGATGAGGGTCAGCGACGGATTATTGCCGAAGCGGTCGAGCAGCGGCTGCAACGCGCGAACGTAGTCGGTCGGCATAGGAATATCGGCGCCGACGTCGCGGCCGAATTTCTTAAAGATTTCACGATTGTGATTACGCCGGCTGCCCGGATGCAGTTGCATCACCAAACCATCTTCGACGCTCATGCGTGCCATTTCCGTCAGCATTTGGGAGCGGAAGAGTTCCTGCTCAGCTGCATCGGCCTTGCCCGCGATGACCCGGTCGAAGAGAGCGGAGGCAGCGCTCGGCGAGAGGTCTGCGGTCTGCGCGGTAGGGTGACCGTGATCGGTGGCGGTGCAACCAAGTTTCTTGAACCGGTCACGCGCGCGGCGCAGCGCCAGCAGGTAACCCTTCCAACTGCTGCAATCCTCACCGTGCATTTCTCCCAGCCGCTGCACATTCTGCTGGAAGCCGTCGAATTCCGGGTCGACCACCGAATCGGGACGAAACGTCGGCACGATGCGCGCTTTCCATCCCGAGTCCCGAATCGCTTCGTGGTAGTTCAAAGGATCGAGTGGAGGGTTGGTGGTCGCCAGCGCCTCCATGTTGAATTGCTCGTAGAGTGCGCGCGGCCGAAAGGCCGGAGTGGCCAGCTTGGCGCTGATGGTGTCGTAATAGGCGTTGGCGTTGCTCGCGCTCAGACGCTCTTCGAGACCAAACTGTTTTTCGAAAGCATAGTCCAACCACATCCGCGTAGGCGTGCCGCGAAACAGGTAGTAGTTCTCCGCGAAGCGCATCCATATTTTGCGAGCTTCGTCAGTGGTCAATTCCTTTTTGCCGATGCCCAGATCCTCCATGGCGACGCCCTGGCTATAGAGCATGCGAAACACATAGTGATCGGGAACGATGAACAGGCTGGTGGGATCAGGGAACGGCTGGTTCTCCGCAAACCAACGCGCATCCGTATGCCCATGCGGGCTAATGATGGGAAGGTCGCGGACAGTTTCGTACAATCTGCGGGCAATGGATCGAGTGGTAGCTTCGGCGGGAAAGAGGCGGTCCTGATGGAGAATGCTCACGGCATCTATTTTCACCCGTGAACCCGTTTCTGCACAGGGGGGCACGCCAACTTAGGAAAAATGCCGGGTGCCCCATATCTCGCTCGTTTTTCGCGAGATGTGGGATACCACGGACCTTGCCCGGCAACCGTTGGACACAACCCACGAATCTTTTTACGCCACACCCCCAAGCGCCGTCTTGGCGCTTTTAAGCAGAAAGATACTGCCGATACACCCGGCGGCGATAGACGCCGCCAGGGTCCCAATCTTCGACATATCCACTAAATCCCCATCACCCAGGGCAAGTCCGGCGATAAACAGCGACATGGTAAACCCAATCCCGCAGAGCCAACTCGCGCCAAAAATCTGCCCCCACGTGACCGCGGCAGGCCGCGAGCCAAGACCCACGGCCGAGGCCAGTCGCGCGAATAACGTGATCCCGATCGGCTTGCCCAACAACAATCCCAGCATCACACCCAGCGAAATAGGGTGCACCAGCGCGGCGCTCGTCTTGCCAAGAATATGAACCCCGGCATTCGCGAAGGCGAAGATCGGCATGATCACAAAAGCCACCCAGGGTTGCAAAGCATGCTCGATGCGATGCAGCGGAGACTCGATCATTTCGCACTTCTGCTCCAGCGCATGGATCGCATGGTGAGCCTGGTAGGAGTTGGGATCATTCTGCTCAAACTGATCGAGCAGGCCGCGGCTCTCGCGAAGAAACTCTGCCTTGTCGATGGAACTCCGCGCGGGAATGGTGAACGCGAGCAAAATTCCGGCAATGGTCGCGTGCACCCCCGAGTGGAGTACCGCGGCCCATACGCCGACCCCGATCAACGCATAGATCACAGGATTGCGAACCCCCAGCCAATTGGCGCCAAAAGAAACAGCGACGCCTACAAAAGCCAGGCCCAGCGCGATCAGCGAAATATGTTGGGTGTAAAAAAGCGCGATGACCAGCACGCCAAAGATGTCGTCCACAATGGCCAGCGCGGCAACGAAGACCTTCAGCCCCGGAGGCACCCGGCTGCCCAGCAGCGCCAGCACGCCCAGCGCAAAGGCGATATCCGTCGCCATCGGGATGCCCCAACCATTCGCCCCGGCGCCTCCTTTGTTAATGGCGCTATAAATCAGCGCAGGAACGACCGACCCCCCGATCGCCGCCATGAAGGGAAAGGCAGCCTGCTTGAAAGTGGAAAGCTCGCCGATGAGCACTTCGCGTTTGATTTCCAGGCCGACCAGGAAGAAAAAGATCGACATCAGGCCGTCATTGACCCACTCATGGCGGCTCTCGGAAAGTGAGACTTGGCCCAGGGTGATCGTGGCCTGCGTGTACCAGATCTGGTGATAGCTGTGCTCCCATTGTGAGTTGGCCCAGATCAACGCTGCGGCGGTGGCTAGCAAGAGCAGGATGCCGCCCGCAGCTTCCATTTTCGCGAAGCGGGCGAAGGGGCTGGTGATTACGTCGATGGGTGGCCTTGATCGGGTTCGCAGGTCGGTGGGCGCGGTCAACGTAACCTCCACATGCAGCATAGTAACCGTCGAGCAAGTATTAATTTATTAGTTGACATTTATAGGGCCCCGCGATAGCCTTGATTTCGGGACATTGCTATGCCACCTAAAAAATCGCCCACGCTCACCGAAGCGGAATTGAGACTGATGAAGATCCTCTGGGCGCGAGGAGAATCGACGGTGAACGAAATCGCCGGCGCTTTGCCCAAAAAGAATGCCCTGGCGTACAACTCTGTGCTCACCACCATAAGAATTTTGGAGCAAAAGGGGTACGTGCAACATCGGAAAGAAGGCCGTGCTTTCTACTACGTTCCGGTGGTCGCGGAAGCAGAAGCCGGCAGTTCCGAGGTGCGGCTGGTATTGAGCCGTTTCTTTGGTAACTCTCGGGAAAAGCTGATGTTATCTCTGCTGGGGGACGGCGAGGTTACACCAGAAGAGTTGCAACGTCTAAAGGATGCGATTGACCAGGCGGAGTAAATAATCCCATGGAAGCGATTTTGTCGGGGCACCTCATTTCGACCGGTCCTGCTGAACTGCTGATAGCCAGCATCTGGCAGGGGTTGTTGTTGACAGCCGTAGCCTGGGCCGCGCTCAGGCTGGCTTCCGGATTGCGTGCCTCTACCCGCTTCACCCTGTGGATGATCGTTTTCCTGCTGGTGGCTCTATTGCCTGCCTTTGCGCTTGCCCGCGGGTTCTTTGGCGCCGATTCCGGGATCACTTCCCCCGGCCCGCAAACCTATTCGCTCCATCTAAATGTTGCCTGGGCTTTAGCTCTCGAAGTCATTTGGGCGTTCGCTTCCCTGTTCTCCCTGGGGCGCCTGTTCTTGAGCAGCCAGACAGATGAGAGCACTGCAGCGTAACTCGGTTCCGGTTTCTTTCCATGCATTGAATGACGAGATCCAGCCGGTGGTCATGCGGAGTGGTAAGCGTCCGGTCGAGATCCGCCTGTCCGATGCTGTCGATGCGCCCAGCGTGATCGGCTTTTTCCGTCCCGCGGTGGTTGTACCTCGCTCGCTGTGGAATGAGTTGGCGCCGAACGACATGAAGCAGATCATCCAGCATGAGATGGCGCACCTCGAGCGCGGAGACGACTGGACCAATTTGTTGCAGAAACTGTTACGCGCTATTTCTCCGCTGAATCCGGCCCTGGCTTGGGCCGAGCGCCATCTTTGCCGGGAACGTGAACAAGCCTGCGATGATGCCGTGCTGGATGCGGCCGGTAACCCACGTGCCTATGCAACTTGCCTGACCAAACTCGCGGAGAACAAGCTGCTCCGCCAAGTCACCTCTTTGGCGCCGGGCTTCTGGCAGCGGCATTCAGAGCTGGCTGGCCGGGTCGAGAATATCCTTCACCGCCGGCGTAACCTGGGCCCCGTGTTTTCCGGTGGCCTGGTCGCGGCCGGACTGGTGGCTTCTCTCTCCGGAGCGGTCGTTCTCCAACGTTGCCCTGGACTGGTTAGCTTTTCCGCCAATGAGCCGGTGGCCGCGGCTGTTTCTTCGGCCCCTATTGAGCGGCCTCATCCGAATCTATCTCAGGCCCACTATCAGGAAGCGGTATTCCACCCTGCGGTGAGCCAGACAGGCGTACGCGCGAACGTCCTGCCCAAACCGCATACCGCGCAGCCGGTTCGTACTTCCCGGCGTCTCCAGTTCGTCCAATTGACCGAGGACCAGGACGGCGGAGGTATGACCTTGGTTCTCTTTACCGTGGAAGTCCCGCAGAAATCGCAGGCCTCTCATGGCGAGTTGCTGCAAACCCTGCCCACACCTGATAGCTGGATAGCTTTCCAGATTTAAAAAAACTTCACCCTGAAAGAGGAATCGTCGTGAACAAAGAAACTAATTTATTAAGAGCTACGCAAACGCTTCGCTGCCCCTATGGCAGCCGGCGCCCTCGTCCTGTTCTCCGGAGCACTCATCTTCGGGCACAACCATGTGAATGCCGCGGTTGTCCCCGAAAACGTCATCCCGCCCATCAACAACTCGAGCATCGATCCTCTGCTGGCGCTCGACCAGGCAACAGAAGCGGTCGCTTCGCACGTGACACCTGCGGTGGTCAACATCGCGGTCACTTCCCGCGCGCATGAAGAAGCGCAAGAAGCCCAGGGTGAAGATCAAGGTCAGAGTGACGGCGACAATCCCTTCTCCCAGTTCTTCGGACCTGGCGGTCCGGGCGGACGGCAGTTCGGTCACGGTATGCCGGGCATGGGACAGGGCCAGCGGCAGATTGAGCACGGCATTGGCAGCGGCGTGATCATCTCCCCGGACGGATACATCATCACCAACAACCACGTGGTCGACGGCGCGATGCAAGTGCGCGTCACGCTGCATGACCGCAGGACCTTTCCCGCCAAGGTAATTGGCACCGACAAGCTTACAGATCTGGCCGTGGTCAAGATCGACGCGAAGGATCTGCCGACCATCGCCTGGGGTGACTCGACCAAGCTGGTGCCTGGACAGTCTGTGTTGGCGATCGGCAACCCCTTCGGCTATTTCCGCTTCTCCATCACGCGCGGAATCGTGAGCGCAGTCGACCGGCCGAATCCTTACTCGGATGATGCACGCAAGCCGGGTGGATTTATTCAGACCGACGCAGCCATCAACCCCGGCAACTCCGGTGGTCCGCTGGTGAATGCGCATGGCGAACTGATCGGCATCAACACCTTCCTGATCTCGAACACCGGATCTTTCTCTGGCGCCGGCTTTGCCATTCCGACCCAGACAGTGCACCCGGTGGTGGAGTCGCTGATCAAGAACGGCGTGGTTCATCACGGATACCTGGGAGTCGGCTTGAACGATGTCACTCCTGACAACGCCAAGTTCTTCAACCTGACTGGCAACAGCGGAGCATTGATTGCTTCGGTAACCCCTGACTCTCCCGCAGGCCGCGCAGGCTTGAAGGAAGGCGATGTGGTGACCGGGGTCGACGGACGGCAAGTGGAGACAGGAAGCGATCTGCAGGTGATCGTGAGCGAAGATGCACCTGGATCCAAAATCCAACTGGACGTCATGCGCAATGGCCATCCCGAGAAGGTTGACCTGACCGTGGGTGAGTACCACAAGAACACGGAAGTTGCGACGGCAGCCAAGGATGAAGCCGGTCACGCCAGGCTGGGCATCGCGATCTCCGACCTTACTCCCGATGTGCGCCAGCAGCTGAACCTCGGCTCTGATGTGCAAGGCGTCGCAGTCGCGCAGGTACAGCCGGGCAGCCCCGCGGAAGATGCCGGGCTATCGGGTGGCGACGTCATCCTGGAACTCAACCGCAAGCCGGTGACCTCCGCGGAGCAATTCCGCAACGAAGTCAAGGCTCTGCCTGCAGGCAAAGACATGCTGGTCACGGTGTGGGCAAACGGCGGCACCAGCTTCCGCGTCGTTCACCCCGAGAGCGCCTCTGGCTCTAACGGCATGTAAGCACATGTGAAAGGACCCCTGGGGGAGGACGTAACACGCTCCCCCAGGGTTTTTTTTTGGAGGGTATGCCGTCCAAACTAGACTTGAATGGCATTTCGGTCCAGATACCACTCTTTATGGAACTGTTGCCCTCTCCCTTGTCATCCCGACCGGAGCGGAGGGACCTGCGGTTTTCTTCTAAATCTGCGAAAAACTCAGCGGGCTCAGATACAGATTTGAAATATTGCTAACGATCTCCGCATCCGTATTGCCCGGCCGATGCGAGAGGTCCTTCCACGCCGGGTCAGATCCAAACACCCCCCACTTCTTGTTCAGGTCGGCCACGTCCTCGAACGTCAACATATAGGTCAGGCTCGGCGTGCGGTGCCCGACCAGGACGTCTCCGAAAAACACCGGCGCTAATCCCGTACGGGTAAAAATTCCGATCTCGGCCTGATTGAACATCTGCACCTTGCGAATGTGCGCGGCATAGCCACTGCTCTCGTAGGTCCTCAGCTGAAAAATTCGCTTCTCAGTTTTCGGCGCAACCAGTTTGGGCCAACCGGCAAAGGCGGACATAAGCGAACTCTCCACCCGCTCAAACGCCGGCGTGGCAGCCGGCGCTTCCCAGAACGCGGTCGACGCTTTGACGAACTCCGCGTCTTGCGCCAGTCGCGTGTCCAACGTGGCCAATGTTTCGACGGATGTTGCCGGAATCAACAAATAATAGGTAGGCGTCTCCGGCCCGATATCCAGCTTGAACGCACCCACCGGAGTGATCGACATGCGATTCAACGCCGGGATCAAAGCATGTTGGAAATAGCTTTGGCTCAGCGCCAGCTGGCTTCCGTTGCGCAAGGAGTACTTCCGCAGCAGGTAGAACTCCTGCGTTGACTGTGCCATCGCTTTCCCCTCCCCTCCGCTCAATGCGACTCCCGCCATAGCAATCGCCGATGTGACAAAATCTCGCCTCTCCAAAGCTTCCTCCTAAGTGACATCCATTGTAACCAGCGCCAGGGTGAACCCATCGTATCCCTTGCTGCCCACGGTCTGGATCGTGGTAGCGCTGAGCCGTGGCTCAGTGGCCAGCATCTCGTGCAATCTCCGCACTCCTTTTACGTTGGGGTCGTCGTTTTTGTCATCGATCAACGCTCCGTCGCGGATCACGTTATCGACAATGATCAATGTCCCGCGATGGGATAGCTTGAGCGACCACTCCAGGTAGTGAGGAATGCCCGACTTGTCGGCATCGACGAAGATCAGGTCGAAGGGACCGGCGCCCTCCGCGACGAGTTTCTGGATACCGGCGCGCGCATCACCCAGGCGCACCTCAACCACCGAAGCAAACCCGGCGTTGGCGATATTGCCGCGAGCCACTTCGGCGTGTTTGGGGTTTGCTTCAAGCGTGATCAAGCGGCCACCAGGCTTGAGCGCCCGTGCCAGCCAGATGCTGCTGTATCCGCCCAGGGTGCCTATCTCCAGGATCCGCGAGGCGCCCGCCAGTTGGGCCAGCAGCATAAGCATTTTGCCCTGGCTTGGCGATACGCTGATCGAAGGCAGCCCCGCTGCCTCGCTTGCTTTGAGCGCCGCATCCAGCGCGGGATCCCGGGGCAGCAGCCGGTCTGTGGTGTACTGGTCGACTGCTGTCCATAATTCGTTGTCCATCGAACGCTCCTGAATGATGTTGGATAATCAACCACATGCCTACGTCTTATAACCAGATTACAGGGCAAAGCCTGGAGCGTCTGGCGGCGCTGAGCGACGGCATCTTTGCCGTCGCGATGACGCTGCTGGTTCTCGATCTCCATGTGCCGGCCAGCGAAGCGATCCACAGCCAGGGGCAGCTGTGGCACACCTAGCCGCCGCCAAGCCCGAGCTCATCAGCTACGTGCTGAGCTTTATCACCCTGGGCATCTTCTGGAACGGCCAGCAGGCGCAGTTAAATGCGTTCACCCGCAGCGATCGGCATCTCTCGTGGATCCACCTGGCTTTTCTTTTCGCGGTGTCGCTCATGCCCTTTTCCACTCGCTTGCTGGCGGAATACATTGCCTATCGGAGCGTCCTGTTGGCGTATTGGGGCAACATTTTTCTGCTCGGCCTGGTGCTGTTTGCCAGCTGGCGATACGCCACCCGCGCGGGGCTACTGCAGGACGACATTACCTACGACCGGCAGTGCGCAGTGGAACGCAGAATCGTGGTGGCGCAGGCCTTATATGCATTCGGAGCGGTGTTGTGCCTGTTCAATACCTACCTGAGCATTGGGTTCATCATTCTGGTTCAGCTGAATTTTGCCCTGGCGCCGCGGCTGCCCTTTTTATCTGAAATTTAAAGCCGCTCAGATTCCACGATGTGCACGCCGGGAGGAGCGTTGATGGCCGCTTCGAGCAGCGCCTTGGCAATCTTATCCGCAGGAACCACTCGGTAGTGGCGAGGCAGAACGGGCCGCAGGGTATGGAACATCCGGATGGTGCGCGCTTCCCAGGCGCGATTGGGCGTGACGCGGTCCAAGGATGCCGGAAGGCCGAACCAGGGTAAGGGATGGGAATCCGCCGGCGATGAGTCTCTGCTCCACCTCGCCTTTCACCCGCATATAAAAGGCGCGCGCTTTGGGATTTGCGCCAATGGAGGAGTTCAAGGCGAAGCTCTGCGCGCCGTGCTCGTGCAGCAACTTGGCCACAGACCAACGGGATAGTCAATATCGACTTTGCGGAAGGCTACATGCGAACCCGCCTGGCGCATGGTGGTGCCCAGGGTGCAGATGCCCCCATCCACCTTCCACCAGGGCGCGTCTTCGGGCAGGGCATCGAAATCCACCAGGGGATTTTCAAGGCGAGGGTGCGGCGGCAGAGGTTTCCGCGTCACGGCTACCAGCTTTGCCAACCCTGCTGTCGGCCAGCGCCTGGCGCAGGACTGATTGGCCCACCAGGCCGGTTGCGCCCACAAGTAACAGATCTTTCATGATCTTGCTCCCTTGCAGCAATAATAGCTTGTCATGGAGAACTTCCGTCTGCGGGTTTTTCGCGCCGTTGCTCACCATCTCAACTTTCGCATGGCGGCGGAGGAGTTGCTGCTGACCCAGTCCGCCGTGACGCAGCAGATCAAGGCTGCTGGAGTCGGAGTTGGATGTCCCGTTGTTTGATCGCGCCGGCGGCCGGGTGTCGCTGACTCCGGCCGGCGCCGCGTTGCTGCCGTTCGCCGACGAGACTGGCCGCGCTCTCCGAAGAGGCTCGTGAAGCGGTCGCGGCCACCGCTGGCGGCAGCGCCGGACGGCTCGCGCTGGGGGCTTCCCAGACCATCGGGCAGTACTTGTTGCCCAAGCTGATTGCGGGATACTTGCAGGAAAACCCCAAGGTCGAAATCAGCGTGCTCGGTGGGAACACGCAGACCATCCTCGAAGCGCTGGTGGAACACAAGGTGCAGCTCTGTCTGATTGAGGGCCCGGCGATGCGCAGAGACGTACAGGTGGAGCCTTTCATGCAGGATCACATGGTGTGCGTGGTGCCCGCGGGGCACGAATGGGCGGATGAGGAGATCGACGTCAAGGAATTGCAACAGGCGAAGCTGGTGACGCGGGAGTTGGGTTCGGGTCGCGAAGGATTGTCGAACAGGCCTTCGAGAAGGCCGGACTGGACTTGAAGAAGCTGCAACTGGTGATGACGTTCGATTCAACCGAAGGTCTTCTCAGCGCGGTAGAAGCCGGATTGGGGATTGCTTTCGTATCCCGCTGGGCGGTGCGCAACCAGCTTGCGCTGGGAACGCTGAAGCTGGCCAGAGTGCGCGGGCTGGACTTGGCGCGTATGTTTTCATTGGCCACGGTGGCCGGCCCGGAGCCTGCCGGCTTGACACGATCGTTTCATCGGTTTGTGCTAGAGCGCGCCGAGCAATTAGCTCCACGCGCAACCGGACGCACGGCGGCCCCGAGAGGCTAATCGCTGACCCCAAACTACGGTCCGCGTTGAAGAAAATCTGGACGGTGCCCCATCGTTCGCCTAAGCGTACATGGGCCGAAAACGGAGTTCTTCAAATGCCTTGCACTCGATGATGTAAGGACACTTGCACTCGCCCGATAGTCTCAGTTCGCTATAGACGTGAACAGCAACGGAGGGGTCTGAATGTCCTGGGCTGCGCTCCGGTGCTTACCTTCGGCCCATTACGCTCTGGCGAACATCGCCGGGCACTCTCGTCCAGCCTCACGACCGTAGTTTCGAGTCGAAATCCCGCCAGAATTTGAACAGGTTTGAATTTCAGCCGCCCCTTCGGGACTTGATTGACGAATGACCGGGCCTCACGCGGGTAAAAGTCCCTACCTAGATGGATATGTAATTGAAATAGATCGCCGCCAAGGGATCACACCGGCAACGATGATCCAGAGAGAGACGCCCTGAACAAAGGGCCGCACACCGACCTGCTGCAAGGTCTTCTTCGAAAGGCTTGTTCCAATCAGAAACAACGTCGCCGTCAGGCCAGCTTTGCCGAGATGACTCAGCGTTCCATACTGAGCCGCAAACCTCGGCAAATACGTGGCGGCCGCCGCCGCGAGACAGAACAGAAAGATAAACCACGGAACCTTAACCTTGGCCTTCTTGCTACGCCTCTCCTGTCCTCGCCATGAAAGCGGCCGCAAGCAGCGACACCGGCACAATCCAAAGGGCCCGGGCCAGCTTTACCGTGGTGCCGACCCCAAGCGCCTGATTGCCATACTTGGCCGCGGCTCCAACCACAGAACTGGTGTCGTGAATCGCGAGCGCGGACCACAATCCAAATTGATTTTGGCTCAGATGAAAAAAATGGCCGATCGTCGGAAAGATCAGCAGGGCGATCGAGTTGAGCACGAAGACGTTCCCATGGACACACTGATTTCTTCTTCATCCGCGCCGGTGATGGGAGAAATCGCCGCGATCGCACTTCCACCACAGATCGCAGTGCCCGCGGAAATGAGGAAGGAGGATTTTCCCGCGACCTTAAGCAGCGCGCCAAACAGCAGGCCCAACAACATGGCGCAGCTGATGCTGACGGCCGTGTACACGAATCCCGAGCGGCCAGCGTGCACCACCTGCTTCAGATTCATGCCAAACCCCAAAGCGACCACGGAAACCTGCAGCAGCAGCTTGGCCAATGAATGGCTCTCCGCGCGAAACGGGTGCTCCATGGTGAAACCAAAAGCAATCCCACCCGCCAAGCGCAATTGCCGGCGAGACAACGCCGCTCGCCGCAAGTAAAAGTCCCAGAAAGAAGACCGTTTTGCTTTGCATGAATCTACTTTCCGGCATAACGACGGGTGGGGTCCAAGCAGAAATAGTGATGAGCCATAAGCTGCTCGTGTTCAGGAATGGACACCGCCGCAACAAACCGGACACCGGCCTTCCGGCTGACAAACTCGGGAGTTACCTCTTTTCATGCAGTTGCGAACCTGCCATGCTGGCGGATGAATTGCTCTCCACCGTGCCACAAGGTGAACCCATGAACACTCTGCTGCAGGACCTGCGATTCGCTCTCCGCCAGATGCGCCGTTCCCCTGGCTTTGCCATCACCGCTGTGTTCATCCTGGGATTGGGCATCGCGGCCAACGTCATCGTGTTGGGGGTAGTCCAGGCATTGATCCTGCAGCCTCTGGATGCGCCTCGTGCCGACCGGTTAGTCACGTTTGCGAACCGCGAGCAAGGGTATCCAATTTACTCCTATCCGGAAGTGCGTGACGTGCGCGAGGACAACACGGTTTTCTCCGGCGTCGCCGCATACATGTTTGACCTCTTCGGGTTGGAGGTGAACGGCACGACGCGGCCCGCCTGGGGAGACGAGGTCAGCGGGCAATTTTTCGAGGTCATGGGCGCGAAGCCATTTCTCGGGCGACTGTTGCGGCGCACAGATGACGACCATCCCGGCGCCGCGGAAGTCGCCGTGATTACCTGGCCGGCCTGGAAGGATACTTTCGGCTCCGATCCCAACATCGTGGGCAAAGTCATCCGCATCAACAAGCACCCCTACACCATCGTGGGCGTGACCCCGGAGGGCTTTTACGGGACGGAGAAATTCATGCAGCCGGAAGTCTTCGTTCCCATGGCCAACGAGGCGTCGCTCGACGGAGTGAATTGGCTGGAGTCACGCAGCGAGAAGGAAAGAGTATTCGCCATCGCGCGCATGAAGGATGGAATCAGCAAGAAGCAGGTGCAGGCGGAGCTCAACACGATTGCTGCTGGCATTACCCGGCAATATCCGAAGGAAGAAGATGGTCTGGCATTCGGCTGGCTCGCCCGGGAATGATCGGCGACTTTGCCGGCGGGGCCATCCGCCGTTTTCTCGGTGGCATCTTGTTGCTGGCCGGTATCGTGCTGCTTGCTGCCTGCGCCAACCTTGGCGGCCTGTTCGCTGCACGAACCGCGGACCGCACCCGTGAGATTGCCATTCGCATGGCGGTCGGGTCGAGCCGCTGGCGCGTCCTCCGCCAGGTTCTTATGGAGGCGTTTGTGGTTTCGATACTCGGAGGCGCATGCGCCTGCGCCCTCGCGTGGACGGCACTCAATGCACTCGGGCGCTGGCACCCTCCTACAGACTATCCCATGAAGTTCCTGGTCACGCCGAAGCCTTCGCTGATCCCCGTGGCATTCCTGGTTTCGCTGCTGGCCTGCGTGCTGTTTGGGTTGATGCCGCTGCGTCAGATCTTCCAGTGCTGATCCGAACGATGCTATCAAGGGCACCGCAAGCCAAACCGGCGCAGGCCGCCGCTGGGCCCTTCGCGACATTCTGTTGGCGGCCCAGATTGCGCTCTGTTGCGTCACCGTCACGGCTGCTTTTGTCTCCATGCGCGGCATGATCCGATCGCTCACCGTGGACAAGGGGTTCAACCCCAACAACGCTACGCTGACGAAATTCGATGTAAGCGAAGCAGGTTATTCAGGAGACGCTGCGGAACACGTTCAGCGGCAGCTGCTGGACAAAGTGGCCGCAGCTGCCGGGAGTGGAAGCCGCCGCCTATGCAAACACCACGCCGTTGGCGGACACCGCCGACATTCCTGTCTTCACGCAGCAAACCACCGACTTCAAAGACTCGAACAAAGCGTTCGATACTTTTTTCTTCGACGTCTCTCCAGGATATTTCAACGCCGCGCAGACCCCATTGCTCGCGGGACGTGAATTCAGCTTTGCCGATAAGGCGAACACGCCGCCGGTGGCGATTGTGAATCAGCAGTTCGCCCGCAGCCTTTTTCACTCTGACCAGGTGGTCGGCCGCTATTTCAAAGACAGGTCCGGCAAGTCGATCCAGATCGTGGGCATAGTGCCGACGGGAAAATATTTTCTGCTCGCTGAAGATCCGCAGGAAGCGGCCTTCTTCCCCATCCTGCAGCGCCCGACACCCACCACACAACTCATCGTCCGCAACCAGCCTGACCCCACTGGAGTGGCGACCACCGATATGGCTGCTACGGTGCGCAAGGTTATTCAACGAACTGGACCCCGGCATTCCCATCCGGCAGTCGACGGACTGGACCACTTCGCTGGCGCTCACTTTGTTTCCTTCCCAGGTGGCCACGGTTTCCCTCGGCCTTTTTGGCGCATTCGGACTGCTGCTCTCGATTACCGGGACCTTCGGCCTCGCTTCCTATACGGTCAGCAAACGAATGCGGGAGCTGAGCATTCGCGTCGCGCTCGGTGCGCAGGCCAGGGAAATCTTGTCGGTTGCGCTCGGCCGGATGTTGATCCTGCTTTCCATCGGATCAGTCGCGGGGATCCTGCTCGGCATTGCCGCGAGCAAGGTGCTGTCGGCGATCGTATTCCAGGCGACGGCGCAGGATCCCATCGTGCTGATTGCGGTTGCCCTGACAATTCTGATGACCGGCGCGCTCTCGGTCGCCGGGCCGGTGCGCCGGGCTCTCCAGGTGGACCCAGCAAACGTGCTCCGCGACCAGTGAGTGATTTCGGTTTTTCTTCGCCTATACTGGAGCCGTGAGGCGAATTCCCCAGGCGGTCGGCCCGAGCGCGCTACGGTGTGAACTCAGCCATCGAAATGCGGCGAGAGCAACCGCTTTCCTGGCGGAGATGAGCTACAGCGCCGGTGCCCAGCATTGTCTACGCCGAGAGCGAGGCGGGGGAACATGGCAACTTCCTCCCTGCGGCATATCGGCGGATTTTGCAACAACCTGCCTGGAAGGCCCGGCTGGCCAAGGTCTACACCGGCTCTCGCTTCCTGCCGCGAAAAGCAGACCGCACCCGAGGCGAGCTTGAATGTGCCAATAGCTCCGACGCTCTGCTGATGAACATCTTTTGCTATCCGGGAGTGCTACGCCGCCGGGCGGTCAGTTCCCTGCTTGGAATCCCACCCGGCCTACGTCCCGAGTTTGGCGTGAGGGCGGGGATTCCGTTGAAGAACGGCGCCCGGGATCGCAGTGAAATGGATCTGAAGCTGGGCGATCTCCTGCTCGAAGCCAAGTTGACCGAAGGCGACTTTCAAACAGCGCGGTGCGACCTGGTGCATCGCTATCGCGATCTTGATTCCGTGTTTGAGGTCGATCGCTTGCCCATGCGGAATGGAAAGTATCGCTCATGCCAATTGATTCGCGGCGCGCTGGCGGCTTATGCCCATGGAGCATCCTTCGCTGTGGTGTGTGACCAACGCCGTCAGGACCTGGTCGATGCATGTTTCGAAGTTATATCGGCGGTGGCAAGCACGGAACTACGGTGCAGGATGAGCGTGGTCACGTGGCAGGAACTCGCCCAAACGCTGCCGCGAAAAGTGAAAGTCTTCCTGGCAGAGAAATACGGGATCGACTGAATTGTTGAAACTTCGAGGGTAGATTGCGCGGGGACACTCCTCTTTATGGGTGAGGTCGAACCAAAAACTTCACCGTGCCCCATCCAGCCTCTATTGCCATACTGTTACTGGCTTGCTAGCGAGTCCGGTCCAACTCACCGGTCAAGAGCGGGCCAATCTGCCAAGAAGCTTTCATGACGATGCTCTGAACATCACGTACTTCTATCCAGCTCACTTTGCACCCGTTACAGATCTGCCGGTCGTAGTGGGTAAAGCCGCCGCAAACGAGTGTGCCGAAACGACTCTGGTTGCTGAGTCGGCTGCCAAGGCAGGTCCCTCTTCTTTTGTGCTGTCCAAGATCGAGCGTGCCTGCCCTGAATTGCTGCGCAAAGCGTCCGCGCTTGGCCCCTTTACTCGTGTGCAGTTGATGCGCCAACTCGAGCAATTCGGAGAAGCCAGGATAAGCCACGAAACTACACAGTACCTGATCGATGGACGGCCGGCCGCGATTACACTCGGCTCGGTCTCGACACCTGCCGCGGATCACTCCGCCGGTAAGACGATCTATGCCGCCAAGGCCTGTGCCCTGAGCGACATTCCGAACGGCAGCCATAAAAAATCTGATCCTGCAAATTCTGCCGGCCGCGTTCTTTGCTTCGACTTCAGCACCGAGAACAGCGACCTCATCAGCCTGATGTTCGCCTTTGTCGTCCAATTCAACAACGATCCGCCGGCGCCATTGTTTCCGGCGAGCGTGCACCCCACCTATTGGGCGACCGGTGGCAGAAAACCCAACTAGCATAGCGCTACTGTTTTGGCTTGCGAGTGAATCTCTTAATGAGAAATTCCTGGAGCAGGTTCGATATAGCCGAAGAGCCTATGCCGATGGCAGTATTCTCAAAGGTCATTCCGAGAGCATTCCTGTTTGCCGGGGGATAGTAGAGGTTTGCGATGCCGCCTGCAGCCAATCCACCCAGAAGGCCCGAATAGTTGTACTGCCAGTGTCCGTTGTCCCCTTTGCAAAGAACTGACATGCTGATGGCATACAACGCCCGTTGCCTGATCGTGCCAGTCCCCTTATAGAAATACCTGGGATCCTGTTTGAAAATCGATGGCAGCACAGCGCTACCGAGCATGGTGTCAAGGGAACCCGTTCCATAAGAGGCGGCGAAGCGTTTTGCATACCCCTGCGAGCCCGTACCGTAGCCTTTCAGGCCGCCAGTTCCCTGCTGGACGCCAGAGGAGACCAGGTCCATGGCGATCGTCTCCGGGTCGATCATTGTTTTAAAAGCAAGTTCGTACTTTTGCCTGGCATTCAACGGAACAGGGTCGTGATCGTAGGTGACCAGGAAGTTCGGAATGACTCCCAGGATCCGCTGTCCCTCTTCCACCTTCACTTCCTCTTCCGCTATTTCTGCTTTGGTCAGACTCACTCGTACTTCCACGACCGTACTTTGAATGGCTAGCACCAGTTTGCCCAAGTCGAGCCGTTGATTGCCGCCCAACTCGCCATGGACAGTCCTGGTGGCAAATTCGGGAGCGCTGACCTCGAGGTCGAAGACGCCCGCGGCCGCCGGGATGAGAAAGGCTCCATCCTGATCCGTCAGCGCTGGCTTCGGATTTTCCCCCGCAGGCTCGATCAATAAGACTGCAGCTCCGGGAACCGGATCTCCTCGTTGATCGATAACCACCCCTGCCACCGAGTTGGTCGTGGTCTGGCCTGATGCCGTTGAGATAAGCGCAAACGCAAAAACCGACAGAACAGATTTCTTCTTCGACAAAAGATTCATGCTAGGACAACGCGAGCTCTGCAATCGGTTCTTTCCTGTAAGGGCCGCACGCGGATTTGAACCCGGAATCGCGTGGCCGCATAGCATGCCAGGATCACCAGGAGAGGGTCGACCGGATGGCGGAAGCCAGGATCGAGATGGCTGAAATAATAGGGAACGGGAAACGACAACAGCACCAGGCAGTAGAGCATTGCCGTCGTGCCACGGCCATCGCGAAACATGCAATATAGGCCAGCGATCGAAAGCAGTGAAAGCAGGCTGAGAAAACCGATGTTCTCAGGATCAAGCGGTTCTTGCCGCAAATAATCACGGTCAAGGCTCCAGAATCCCGTCCACATAAAAACCGCGTGGCGCAGCGAGCGCAACGCGTACGCCCCAGGATGAGTCGCGATGTAAGTAATCGCCCGGCGATGCTTGGCCGCCATATAGTTGGACTCGCCCAGCCGTTCGTACAGTTCGTTCTCCCGCGCGCTACCCGAAGGATGCTCATCACCATCCCACCAGTGCAGGGTGTTGTTTACATTGCCGACGCAGACTTCCAACCAGAAGCCGTCTTTAAAGACCACCGGATGATGAAGCACCCGCTCATTGCGCACCAGCCAGGGCAGAATTGTCACGACGGTCGCCATGAATCCAACACCGACTGCCGTCCAGGCACGCTTACGTCTTCGATTCAACTGGACCCAAAGCCAGCCACCGATGAATGGTGCGATCCCGATCATCACCGGGTTGGTTAATGCCGCAAAGCCGAGAAGCAGCCCAAAACCTGCCCATGCCGTCAGGCGGTCTGAAGACCTGAGCGAGAGAACCACCAGAAAAATGACGGCCAGCAGCAGTGCGACAAAGGAGTGGTACCACATGGTCGCCGCGGAGAAGTTAATGGCGTAGGGAAAGAAGACCCAGGCCCACGCCGCGACTTTTGCGGTTCGCAAATCCAGGGATTTTCCGCGCGATGAGAAAGATAGGAACCGAAGTAATCGCCGAGAAGAAAGTGTTGATGGCCAGGAACACAATCGCAGAGGCTTTGGTGTACACCCCAAAAGCGGTAAAGATACCGGCTAATAAATATGGATAAACAGGTGTGAGCAACGCCGTCGGTCCGGTGTCCGCCCAGTAAGGGTTGGAAAATCCCTTCCCCAGAACAATGGAACGCGCGACCCGCCCTATCTCGTAAGCAAATTCCCAGTGATCCCGTGCCGGATCGAGAAATCCTTTGTACACTATTGCCACTACGATCAGGCGCACAGACCACCCAATGAGAACGGCCCAGAAGAGCCAGGTGAAAGATCTTGCTGTGCTTTTTCAGAAGATGGATAGGAGTACTTGCAGAAGAAACCGGGGAAACTAACAACGATGGTGTCAAGACAGGCTCCCAAATACAAATTGCTATCTTTGAAGAGCAGTCCGATTGCTGAATTTACCCCGATTCGGCTCATAATTGCTGGCCCAAACGCAAGAAAAATAAATGTTTGGCGCCAGGGTAGATTTGCCCGGCTTGGTTCTCTTTAGGGCTAGATGGAGCAGCGCAAACTAAACGCGGCGTGAGGAACCGCCGTCCCAGGCTCGATTGAACAGTTGCTGGCGAGCCGGTATAGCCAGTTGCTGCATTGGGGCGTGGTTCTCACTCGCGGGGACTCGGGCAAGGCAGAAGAAATCGTTCAGGAGCTCTGTCTCTACTTCACGCTTAGCCAGCCCGATCTGGCCAAGCGTCGCTAATCTGGACGGATACCTTTACACCTCACTGCGCCATATCTATTTGTCCGGCCTGGCGCGTGCTTCGCGCGAAGCACAGCATTTCGTCAGCGTCGCGGAGTTTGACTCGTTTGAGTCCGCGCTCACCGGACCGCCCGCAGGTGATCCGCTACAGCGACAAAATGATCTACGCCGCATCTGCGGTTATGCTGTTTGGCGAAAAGAATCTTCGAAGAGCGCCAGCTATCTCATTCTGCATTTCTTCCACGGCTACGGGCGGCAGGAAATAGCCGAACTGGCCTGCCTGCCAATCTCGGCCATCTACAACAAACTCAAGACTGCCCGTTCTGAGGTGGTGTCGTACCTGGAAACACCGGGTAAGCTGCGCATCGTAAATCGCGACCTTCCTCCGCAACCGGCGCTCTCGTGGAGCCTGTTGCCGGCACCGGAACTTTTCAGCGAGCTGCGCAGCACGATACTCCGGGCCCGGCTTTCTCCTTGCCTGGATCCGGAACAGTTACTGGCGCACTATCGCGCCCCTGGGCCCAAACCGATCTCCTGCTCCCTGCTGGCGCATATTGTGAGTTGCGAGCGCTGCCTCGCGCTGGTGGACCGACACTTCCGCCGTCCCACACTCCAGGACCGCGAACCGCTGGACTGCTTCGGGGCGCCTTCCGAAGGAAGCAATAGCGGCGCGGACCCGAACACTTTGAAAGCCCTGCAAGCGGTCCGGAAACGATGGGGTAAGGTTCGAGAGCATCGTCCAAGAACGCTGTCGATTGCTGTCAATGGACACATCATTGCTTTTCACGATGTGCGCGCGGAACACAGCAAACTCTCCGCCCGGATCGAGCCCGCGGAGAATGCAAAATTTGTGGAAGTATTCAGCGAGCAGGACGTCCGCTTTGCCCTTCTGCCCGTGGGCGAGTTCCCGCCAGGAGGTTCCCACGAGCACACCCAACGGGTGGAGCTCAGCGACGATCGTTGGCTCGAGCTGAGTCTCACGTTCGACGGGCTGGGCCTCCATGGACAAGTTGTGTATTTCGATCCCGGCGCTCGCGCTCCAGGCGAGCGGAAGAAGAGACCGGAGGAGTCTCCGGCTTCCATGGTTCACTTCGATGCTCCGGCCGCACCGGGCCGGTCACGGCTAAGAACTTTCTCGGCTGCGTTTGGCCGCCTGCTGGCCACCTTGACACCCTCACCCGTTCTTGCCTGGATGTTCATCGTGGCAGCCCTGCTTGGTACTGGAGGCTACTTCGCCTACCGGCACAGCACTCCGCCCAGCGAAGCCATTAAGCTATTGAACAAATCTGTACAGGTAGAAGCTGCGGCTCTGAGCGGGCAAACCGAACACGAGGTGCTGCGCGTGGAAGAGGTATCCGCGAGTGGAAAGGTTCTGGATCAAGGGACCGTCGACCTGTGGAAAGATGGCAATGGCGACCGTTACCTCCGGCGCCTCTACGACTCACAGCACCGGATGCTCGTGGCGGAGTGGCGAAATCAAGGGAGGCGACACATAGTTCCCTGCGGCCACCAGGCAGTAAGAGTGCTCCATGCGGCCAGTCGCTCACTGGCCATGACTGAGTTCTGGGATCAGGATCTGTCGGCCAATGCCTTCCGTACTCTGGCCGGGCAGGCGCTTCGCATGCATGCTGTCAAAGAAGGTTACGAATTGACGACGGACGGTCCCATCGAAGGTCACCCACAAGCTGGTTTCGGCAGCCCTGGTACTCAATCGGCGGCTCCAGCCTATTCGGGCGGCCCTCCGTGTCCGCGCGGGCAACGGGGTGCACGAGCTTCGCTTTGTGCAAGCCATTTATGAACGCAAGCCGCGTGCTTCGGTTCCGGATACGGTGTTCGACCCGCTTCTTATTCAGGAGCGCGCGATCTGCACCCAATGGCGATCCATCCGCCGCATCTGCCCGTGACCGGGGAGAGCGCTCCTATACTGGCGGAATTGCAGATTGCCGTTCTCTATCAACTAAATCGTCTGCATGCCGACACAGGGGAACCGATTGAAGTAAAGAGAACCGAGGAGGGACGCATCCAGGTTTCCGGGGCGATTGCCAGCGACTCGCTTCGAGCGCAGATAACCTCTGAGCTGCGAACGCTGCCGAACCACCAGCTTCTTGACCTTAAGCTTTTTTCTCCACAAGAGTTGCGGATGCATGCGTCACGCTCCCGTCTGACCCCCGCTACCCGCCTGTATGAAGTCAACCAGGGGACCTCGGCCGCGGATAACATCCTGCGCAATCACTTTCAGAGCCAAGGGCCTTTCCGGCGAACCGCTGAATGCCGCCGCGGTTACGTTCTCTCGCGACGTGCTGGAGCATGCCCAACTTGCTCTGCAGCACGCCTACGCTCTCGATCGTCTCGGCCGGGCGCTCTCTGCCACCGAACTGGGATCGGTCACCGTCTCGTCGCAGCAGCAATGGACGGAGATGCTGCATCAGCATGCGTCCGCCCTCCAGGAACAACTGCTGGCTATCCGCGCTCAACTGGGCCAGACTGCTCAGCGGCAACGACTCCGGACACGACGGGCACGTCCGGGCCCATAGAAAATCCTCTGCAGTTCAGCCACGCAGCCGGTCAACTCCTGCAACAGGTCCAGGAGCTGGACCGCCATGTCAGCAGTGCCTTCGCCTCCGGCACGTCCGCTGAGGGGCAAGCCAGTCAGGAGGATCTGATAGCGGGTATCATCAAGGTCATACCACTACAAGCATCCACGGAGATCAAGACTTTCGCGATGGAATTGAGCTCTTCTGCAACCCACTCGGCAGCGCAAAAGAACCCTGATGAGCTGCGATGAATCGCGTCTCCCTGGGAGTGGAAAGATTCAGGTTCATCCGGGCTCTGGTTTTCTTTCTTGCTTCCTGTTCCGGAATACGTGCCTCAGCCCAGGTGAGTACCGCCACCGTGGCCGGCGTGGTGCAGGACTCCTCGAAGGCTAGCATCCCTGGCGCGAGCATCAAACTTATCAACACGCAGACTGGGGCCGAGAACGATTCCATGACCAGCCATGACGGCGGGTTCGTTCTGCCCGGCGTCATCCCAGGCGCTTACACGCTGCAGATTGAGCGCCAGGGGTTTGCCACTACGCAGCTCACCGGGCTGCATTGAACGAAGGCGATACGAAAAATCTAATGATCCGGATGAAGGTCGGTTCGATCGCTGAATCAGTCATCGTGGATGCAAGCGGCCTCATCCTCAATTGGACCGACGCATCGGTCAGTACCGCGGTCGACCAGCAGTTTTTCGTCAACGTTCCTTTGAACGGAAGAAGCTTTCAGGACCTCATTTCTTTGACACCCGGGATCGTAACCCAGAGCCCGCAGGCGGCCAGCGGGGGCACCAGCACACTTGGGGAATTCAGCGTGAACGGGCAGCAGCCGGAATCCAACGCATTCTTCGTCGATGGCGTTTCCGCCAACATCAATGCGGGTCTCACTTCAGGAAATTCCCGCGTTTCAAGCGCTGGCTCGATCGCGGGCACAACCGCCATTGGCACCACCCAGAACCTGGTCTCCGTAGATGCTCTCCAGGAATTTCGGGTGTTGACTTCCAGCTATTCCGCTGAGTACGGCAGAACACCCGGCGGCCAATTTACTTTTCTAACCCGCTCGGGAACGAGCAAATTTCATGGCAGCGCCTATACCTATTTTCGAGATACGACTCTCAACACTGACGACTGGTTCAGGGCCGAGGGCAACTCAACGTATGCGGAATGGAATCAATTTGACTTCGGGGGAACGTTCGGTGGCCCGGTCATCCTGCCGCGAATCCACCGCAATCTTGACCAGACCTTTGTCTTCCTGTCCTATGAAGGTCTCTACCTCGACCAACCCACGCCGCAAACGTATCAATATGTTCCGTCATATACACTTCAACAGCTAGTGCCAGCGGCTCTCCTGCCTACCCTGCAGACTTTTCCGTTTGGAGGAGGCCACGACGTGCCGGATGCCAACGGCCAGCCCACCGGACTTTCTTTTACAGGTTTCGAGGATTATTCCCTACGAAGTCATGTGAATGCCACGAGTCTGCGCCTCGATCGCATCTTCAGCCCGAGATTTTCTGTGTTCTTTCGTTACGCAGATACCCCGAGTTACGGCCAAACCAGGCAACTATGGTCGCTCACCAAAAATCAGGTCAACAGCCAGACCTTCACTATCGGAGTCACCAGCCAATTGTCCGCATCCCAAAGCAACGAATTCAGACTGGGATACGCGCAAAACAATTCGACTCTCGATACGCAAATAGTGCCACTCAATGGCTTCTACTGCACCCCCCAAACCTAGTCGCCGCGCTCGGCATACCATCGTTCGGCGACCGGACGCGAGCACAAGCCTACATTCATGTTGCAGGAGCCGGCGATACTGCAAGCAATACAAACCATGAGGTTAGTTCACTGCATCACTGGAACGTGCGCGACACCTTCAGCCTTCGTGCAGGTAATCATCTGATGAAGTTTGGCCTCGATCAGCGTCGAATTGGCTCCACTTTCAGTCCGGACGCGCTTTCGGTGCAGGCTGATTTTTTCGATTATCCATCGTTGATCAACAATCTGGCGTCTTACCTTGTCATCAAGGAAAGCAATCCGGCAAGTCCGATTTTGAATCAGTTCTCAGCATTCTTTCAGGACGACTGGAAGCTTTCCAAAACCTTGAATCTTTCGCTCGGCGTTCGCTGGGACGCGAATCCGGCCCCGGCGGGCAAACATGGAGCGGACGCATTCACTGCATCGGGCGATGTCGCTCTCCCCCAGCACACTGAGGGTCGAGCCTCGCGGTACACCGCTCTGGCCAACCAGCTGGTTAAACCTGGCCCCGCGCCTCGGAGCCGCATGGATAGCAGGCGGCCGGCCCGGCCGGGAACTCGTCCTACGTGCTGGTGGCGGAGCTTTCTTCGACACGGGCGACCAGGCCGCGCTTCTTGCATTCACAGGCCTCGGATTCACAGCTTCGCGCTTTTTCGGCAACGTGCCGCTCCCGGCCACGTCCGCACAGTTGGCACCCCCTTATAGCAACACTGCCGTGTTTGCGTTTCCGGCCCATCTCCAGCTCCCCTACAGTCTTCAATGGAACATCGGCGCGGAGAAGGCACTCGGACCGAACCAGTCATTCACTATTTCCTACGTGGGTGCGGAAGGCCGCCGGCTATTGCAGGAACAACGGAGAAATGTTGGCGCTCAGAATCCGAGCCTTTTCAGATGTTTCTTACTTTCCCGGGGGGATCACCTCGAGCTATGAAGCAATGCAGATCAAGTTTCAGCGTTCGCTGGCACGCGGCGTGGAAGCACTCGCGTCGTACTCCTGGGCCCATGCGTTGGACTATGGATCGACCGATCCTTTCTATCCCCTGGTTTACGGAACGTCCGACCTCGATGTGCGGCAAAACCTGGAAGCTGCGGCTTCCTGGACTTTGCCCAAAGCGGAGGAAATTTCCTGGTCAGGAAACTAGTGGGAAACTGGGCTGTCGACGGGCGACTGATTGCCCGGACGGGTTTCCCGGTAAATCTTGCGGGGAATTTCTTCTTCGATCCGATCACGGGGACCCCTTATTACAGCGGAGTCGACCTCATCCCAAAACTTCCGCTTTACTTAAAGGGACCAGGATACCCCGGGAGCCGGGCCTTCAACGGCGGTCCGAACAGTACCAATCCAGCCTTCAGCTTGCCTGACGGAACGGCCCAGGGAAACGCGCCGCGAAATCTATTAAGGGGTTTCAGTGCGGTGCAGACAAACATCGCCGGCCACCGGGACTTTGCTGTCCGCGAACATCTCCACATGCAGATTCAAGGTGAGGTCTTCAACCTTCTGAACCATCCCAACTTTGGCTATATCGATCCTTACCTGACCGACTCAACCTTCGGACAGGCCACGAAAATGCTGAACCAAAGCTTCGGCGGAACTGGCGGCCTTTACCAGCAGGGTGGCCCGCGATCCACACAATTCTCCATCAGGCTCGTTTTCTAGCAGCCCATTCATGACAAAGCCTTCCCTCCCTTAGATGCAAATTGAGCTCATTAGTGTCGAGTGTCAGCGCGGCGTCCATTGTGGATGGCTGGTGAAGAGCCCGCCTAGAAAGCCTAGTTGGTAGACGAGGAAGAAGCCGAAGCACACGCTTACCACACCTGAGGCCACACTGAACATTCGGCTGAGGCTGGTGAAGCGGTTGCCTGCGTACGCGAGCGGCACCGCCATCATCGCGGTCATGCACATCATGCCGAGCATCGTGCCGGCGCCAAAGATCAGCAGGTATACCGTGGCCCAGACAGGGCTGTGGATGGTCGACAGAACCAACAGGGCAACCGCTGCGGAGCCTGCCAGGCCATGGACAATCCCGATCACCAGCGGCCGCACACATTGATAGACCCCGAAGCGGCCGACCGTGCGGTCGAGCAAGGTCTCCGCTTTATCAAGGGTGGGGACGGGTTTGCGGTTCCGCGTGAGATAGGAAGTGACGCGCTGCATCACGCCGGTGAGATTGAGCACTCCGAGCAGGATCAGCATCAACGCGACACTGAACTCCATGGAGAGGCCGAGACGCGGCGGGATGACCACGCCGAAGAGAATGATCAAGCTTCCGACGGCGAAGATGGTCAGGGTGTGACCGAGCCCCCAGATAGTGCCGATCAAGCCTGCCTGGCGGATGCTGCGTTGTTTGCTCACGATGGTCGAGACTGCGACCACGTGGTCAGCATCCGTGGAGTGACGCATACCCAACAGCAAGCCCAGACCGCCTACGAAGAGAAAGGGACCAAGCCTTTCCTTGCTGAGGTTGTGCACATCGATGCCAGTGGTGAAGAATGCGCGGACAGCAATGCCCGCGCCCAGTACGGTCATGAAGGCTGCGGAAGCAACCGGCAGCCAGCGGGTGGTGAGCGGTCCGTTCACTTGCGTGCGACCGAGGAAGCGGCGCCCGTAGACCATCAGCATGCCGAAACTAATCAGCACGGCAGCCAGGCCCAGACTGAAGGCAATGATAAGGAAGAAGCCCAGGCCGATACGGTGCAACGCGAAGGCGCTCAGCAGGACTACCAGCGCCGCCGGGCACGGGATAATTCCGCCAGTGATCCCCAGAAGAAAGAGTTGGGAGAGCGAAACCGGCTTGGCAGGTTCGGGCGGTGCAACTTTCTGTCTGTTCGAGGAAAACCAGTGTCCATGGAGTTGACCGGCGGTATGAGAGTGATCGAGGTCGAGGCCGCTCCAGCGGCGGAGGAACATGTATCCGCCGAGTCCCGCGATGGTCAGGCCGGAAAATACCCCCAGCCACGGATACAATTGTTCGGGCACGATGTAGCGCGAGGCATAGAGGGTGATGGCGCCGAGAGCAAAGACTCCCGCCGTGTGGGATATGGTCACGATGAGGCCGAGCAGTAAGGCGTGCCGCGCCGTACCCCGTGAACCTACCAGGTAGGCGCCTACGATGGTCTTGCCATGGCCGGGCTCAAGCGCGTGCAGCGCACCCAGCCCGAAAGCGATGAACGCGGCGGTGATAAGGAACCACAAGCTCAGGTGGCGAGTGGTGATCAGTTCAGTGAAGGCGCTGTGCGGGGTTGCCTGCTGGTTCGCCTGCAGATGCAGTGGTTCGACGATGGCGGTGGAGGCGGCCACGGGGCTGGCCGCTACAGGCGTTTTCTGACTTCGCGCGCGGAGAGCGGGTCTTGGCGCAAGCGGGTAATGGAATTGAATGGCGGCAGACAATAACTGCGGCGGGCTGTTGAGCAGGTCGGTGGGGTAGTTGGTTAACCCAGCGCTGCGGTCCGTCCGCGGCACTGAGCTGCTGATGAAACTGGCCGCCGGAGTGGCAACGGCCACAATCTCCTTCCATCCAGCATGGCCGGGGAAATTGTCATCGGCATATTGCAGGCTGCCGGACTTGCGATCGGGTGGGTAAGGTGCCTTGTAGACGAAGCCCATCTTCATGGTGGGCAGGCCGCCGGCTCCCGGAGGAAAGATCACCTGGCTGGAGACAAGCCGCAGCGGCAGACGTTTACCATCGACCAGGAGCCTGAGTCCCCGTCCCAACTCCGCGCCACGCTGTGCGACAAAGCGTGTGACGGCCGGGTCTGCCACATCCGCAGCCACATTTCCCTGCTGCAGTTCCTGGTAGGTGGGGATCTCCGCCAGGTCGATGATGTAGGAGATCTTGATTCCATCGTTGTCGAGCGAGATTTTCGAATAGTGGTTGACGCTGAAATTGCCCATGGGATGGGCAAGACTCCGCGGCCCCAACAAGAGGGAGACCGCGAGCAGGCCGAAGAGATAGATCTGCTTACGGAACATGGATTTGTCCTTGGCTCGCAGTCAACGCGGCCTGGTTGTCCAATGCCTTCAGTTGTTGCCGGGCAACGCCGGCGTAGATTACGTGGAACCCAGGGTTTATGTGAAGCGCGGTTTGCAGGTTCTCTTTTGCCTGGGTCGTCTGCCCCAACTTACTCGCGATCATGCCGGCGTGGAAGAACAGAAGAGCATCGCGCGTGCCGGGGCGCAACGCGTGCTCGCTCGCATCGCTCGCCTCCTGGTATTTTCCGTTCTTGTACAGAGCCCATGCGAGCGCGTCCCAGGTGTAGATGTCGTGCCGTACCTCGAATTCCTTGTGGGCCAGCGCTAGGGCCTCGTCCAGCTTTAGGTCATGGTCCGCGTAGAAGAGCGCGAGATCGCGATTGTGCAGGACCTGGTTGATGTGGCCCAGCTTCCCGATGTATTCGACTAACTGGTATTGCTTCCTGGCCTCTGCGGGATTGCCGGCTTTGCTGTAGATGTCTCCGAGTTCCGCCACAAACATGGGCATCGGGACAACGGCGATCGCGCTCTGGTAGAGCTTGATGGCTTCCTCGTAGCGGCCCTGGGTTCCGCGGAGTTTACCCAAACCCGCCATCGCGCGGTAGTCACCGGGATGAATGTTGAGTGCCGTGAGATAAGCATGGTTGGCTGCTGCGATATCGCCGGCCTGAAATTCATACTCGCCGAGTTCGTAGTAGAGCCAGGCGAGATTCTCCGCGGGTAAGCGGGCTTCTGTCCCGGCCGCGACCGCGCTTTGCATCAGCCGGATCGCTCCCGGCGTATCGCCAGATATGAATTTCAGATAGGAAGTGCGGCTGTCGCGCACGTAGACATTGCGCGGCTGTGCCGCCGAATCCCGGAGCTGTCGAGCCGTGAGTAGGCTATGGCAGATCGTTCGTATTCGCCCATATCGGCGTTGGCGTCCCCCACAATGGCAAAGGAAGAGAGGTCTCCGGAGCCCAGTGCCAAAGCTTTTTGCGCGTAGGTGATGGCATCGCTGAAGCGATGCTCGCCCATGCAGACTTCCGCCATGGTCGAATAAGCCGGCTCCGCGGAAAAGTCCGCGTTGTTCAGGGCGAGCGATTTATTCAGCGCTTGCTCGGCCAACTGAAAGTCTTCCACATCGCCCGTTTCCCTGGCGCGCTGAAAGAATGCGGCTCCCAAGGAGGAGTACGCAGCCGGATCCTTGGGATCGCGCTGCACCCGGGCTTGCATGGTTTGAATCACGCGCTCGGTGCCGGTGGCGCGGGGGATCAACAAGGCGGCCGGCACGGGCGTGAAGACCACTGGCATGACGGTTGCCGCGGGCACGGTCTGTTCGATACGCGGCCGGTTCTCGGTCTCCGACGCAGGCGGCGGGTTCGGGGCCTCTGTCACTGGCGGGCGAAACGCGCCCACGCGAGCGCGGTTGGTGGCTGTCTCCGGATACCCCGGAAAGAGTTCGTCGGCGCGTTGTAGCATCCGGCTGGCCGCGTCCAGTTTTCCGGTTTCGATGTCAATGGCTGCGATGTGATTTGCGATGGAGGCAAGTTGGGCAGTTTCGTCGGGTGAGACTTCCGCGTAGGCGCGATTGAGTGCTTCTAACGCGCCTTGAGGATCGTCAAAGTGCCGGCGCAGGTCAGCGGCAAGCAGCAACCCGGGAACATTGAAGGGCTGCAGCCGCAGCATCCATTGCGTGGAATCGACTGCATCGTCGTACTTGCCGAGTCCCATGTACGCGCGAGCGAGATATCCGCGAACCGTGGCATCATCAGGGGTCTGCTGCTTCAGTTCCGTGGCTTCATCGTTTGCCCGCGCAAAATCGCGCTGTTCCAGCAGGAGAGCCACGTGCGCTTTGCGCAGCTGAAAATCCCCTGGGGCAAGACCGAGGCCGGTGGTGATGGCCTCCGCTGCCTGGCGATCATAATCGGACGACGCGGTTTCCTGCGCCCGGCTGAGGAAAGCCAAGGCTAGATTGTTGTAGCCTTCCGGACCTTTGGGATCGGTTGCGATCTGCTGCCTGGCGGCTGCGATCCACTGCTCGGCGGGAGTCACTTGATGGACTTGCGCCGAGCCTAGAAGAGTAGAACCGGCGATGAGAAAGATTGCAGTAGTAAGTTTCATGACGTGCCTTTGTGGAAAAGCGAAGGTCTCCGGGAAGAGTCCCGTAGACCTTCGACAGGTTTACCGAGTTACATGACAGGGCAGGTAGTGCTGCCGCCCTGGTTTGCCGGTGCAGGGTCTGCCTGGTTGCCGCTGGTGAGCGTCGGCTGATCACCGCAACCCGTTTCACTGGGGTCGATGTGACGGCTATCGCGGCCGCTGTAGGCGAAGTGCACATACGGGAAGCTTTCCTGTGTGGGCACATCGGTGGCAGCGACGCCATCGCCGATCAGGTTATTGGGAGCGACGTTGAATTTGGGATTGAGCACGCCCGCAACAGCGCGCGCTGCAATGTCGACTACATCGTCGGTGAGCCGGCGTCCATTGGGAAAGCCTGCGCCGTCACCGGCGAGCAGACCCATGCGTTTGCGGTTAGCCTCCGGAGTCGGCGGAACCCCGGTGTTCAGACGCAACAGATCTGCGATGGGACCTGCCGGCGTTCCCGGCGCTGCGATGGGCGGCGCATAGGTCACCAACGGGAGCAGATCCGTCCGCGGAGGCGGTGGGATGTTGATACCGTACGCGGCGTTCAATACGCGAGCCAGGGTTGGATCGAGATCGAATGCGGCGAATTGATAGTCGGTATTGGGCGCTGACATGCTCCAGGTATCTTTGTAACCGGTGCCGATGATCAGTTCGTTGATCAGCGGATTACCGAGACGCTGGACCTGAACGTAATTGCCCTGGTTTGCCGGCTCGTGGCCACCATCTCGAATAAAGTATTGCGCGCGCGAAGTGGTCGCCCACGCACCAATGGTCGCCCTGGGGTCTGTGGCCGGGTGTTGGTTGCCATCACTGGTGAGGTAAGCGATCGGCACCTCGATCGCGATGGTGTTTACGTTGAATCCCGAGACCGCATTGGGCGCCAGGTTCAGATGGTCGTCCTTATCCTGCGCAGCCGTCAGCACTCCACCGCCCGCACCTGTGCGGAAGTTGAAGGTGTCAAAGGACGCACCCAAATCGATAAAGAAGGGATCAGCTACCGTCCCGGCAAACACGCGGATGTCTCCGTGGTCACCGGCAACGGTGTAGATGCCCTGCTTGGCTAACGCCTCGTAGTCAGGCATGGTGCGCGGGCCAACGTTAGAGGGAACGGCATACAATGCCGAGCCGACTGTCGGAGTCAGGGGAATCCGCTGGGAACCGCGATAAATGACCACCGAGTAGGTTTGGCGCAGGCTCAAGCCGGCTGCCCCCGGGCCATCGAGCGAGGTAATTGCGGGAGGAACAATCGGAGTACCTGGAGCCACTGGCGCAGGCGAGTTCTTTGGGGCATTGAGTCCGGCGCCGACGCCGGCAAAGCCGGTGAACAGCTGAGGGGCCCGAATCTGTGTCTGGAATCGAATATTGAACGTCAGGTCGGCGAGGGCATCGTGGTTGTTGTCGATCTTGATCTGGTAAAGAACGTTGGGATCGAAGGGAAAGTAGTTGGGCCCGTTGCTCGGTTCGAGGAAGGGATCCACATTCATGATGAATGTAACCCGATCAGGATGGTCGTAGCTGACAAACGCGTAGAAGTCTGTGATGTCGGCTGTGTGGTCTAGAGCTGTGATGGGTGCTTCGCGATGACTTGATGCGAATACTCCGGGTGGGGTAATCAGCAGCAGGCTCATCGCAAGTCCAAGGATGGACTGGCGTGTAGGCATGCGTGTCTCCCTTTATTAACTTGTCTCCGATGGGCACAGGACTCTACCAGGCGGTGGGGACAATATGCATCATCGGTACTGAGGTTACGCACGCTGGGTGCAACTGGATGGGCGGCCGGTAATCATTTTTTGGATGAGCCAGGCTGGCCGTTCGACGCCGCTTCACAAAACGACCGGATTGTTGGTGGGGTGGGGGGCTTTCATGATCCCGTTACAATCGAGGGATCGCTGTTTCTGCAAGGAGACCATGAGGCAACAGATTCTTTCCACCGACTCCGAAGCTGCCGCCGCCGACAGTGCTGCCTTCGGCCCCAGCAATCCTTTCTACGCACCCAGCAGCCTGCCGTTTCAGGCGCCCCCGTTCGACCGGATTCAAGACGGCGATTACCAGCCGGCCATCGAGGCCGGTATGGTGCAACAGCTCAGGGAGATTCGGGCGATCGTAGACAATCCGGATCTGCCTACGTTCGAGAACACGCTGGTTGCCCTGGAGAAGAGCGGACGGCTGCTGGAGCGGGTGATGTCCGTGTTCGACGCCGTGACCAGCGCTCACACCAACCCCGAGTTGCAATCCGTGCAGCAGATCGAAGCGCCGAAGCTGGCGGCACACCGTGACGCGATTTTCCTGGAAAGCCGGCTTTATCGTCGCGTCGAGGAAGTTTACCGGCAGCGCGATACGCTCAAGCTCGACGCTGAGTCGCTACGCCTGGCGGAGTTCTATCATCGCGAGTTTGTGCACGCCGGGGCTGAGCTCTCGGACGCGGACAAGAGCGAGCTTAAGCAAGTAAACGAAGAGATCTCGACCCTGCAGAACGATTTCAGAAGCAGGCTGCTCGCGGCCACGCAGGAGGCGGCGTTCGCGACTACTGATAAGGAGAAGCTGGCGGGGTTGAGCGAAGCGCAATTGGCTGGCGCTGCAGAGGCGGCCGCGGCGAGGAAACAGGAGGGCTGGGTATTGAGTCTGCAGAATACGACCCAGCAGCCTGTCCTGGCTGACTTGAGCGACCGTGCAACGCGGCAGGCGATTTTCGAGAACTCCTGGAACCGCACGGAACGCGGCGGCGCGCATGATACGCGCGCAATCGTTCTGCGTTTGGCGACGCTTCGCATCCAGAAGGCGAGGTTGATGGGCTGCGCGAATTTTGCTGCCTGGAAGCTGGAGGACCAGATGGCCAAAACGCCGGAGGCCGCGAAGAAGTTCCTGGACGACCTGGTTCGTCCGGCCACCGCCAATGCTGCCCAGGAAGCGGAAGATATTCGCCAGATGATGAGTGTAGGCGATGTTGTGCAGCCTTGGGATTGGGCGTACTACGCCAAGCAGGTGCGCAAGGCTAAGTTCGATTTCGATGATGCTGAGGTTAAGCCTTATTTTGAAATCAACAATGTGCTGGAGAATGGGGTTTTCTATGCGGCGAACCTGCTGTTTGGCCTGACGTTCAAGGAGCGTAAAGATATTCCGGTGTATCAGCCGGAGGTGCGGGTTTTTGAAGTTATCGATGAGGATGAGACATCGCTGGCGCTGTTCTACTGCGACTACTTCAAAAGGGACAACAAAAATGGTGGGGCCTGGATGACTAACCTCGTCGGTCAATCGAGGCTGCTGGGTAGCTTGCCGGTGATCTGCAATGTGGGTAATTCCCCGAAGCCTGCTGCAGGCCAGCCGGCGTTGATCAGCTTCACCGATGTCATCACTATGTTTCATGAGTTTGGGCACGCGCTGCATGGGTTGTTCGCGGATTGTGAATATCCCAGCCTTTCCGGCACATCAGTGGCACGGGACTTCGTTGAGTTCCCTTCCCAGTTTTATGAGCATTGGGCTACTTATCCTGTGGTCTTTGAGAACTATGCGAAGCACTATGAGACAGGCGCGCCCATGCCCGCGGAGTTGTCGGCGAAGCTTTCTGCTTCGAAGACGTTCAACCAGGGATATGCGCTGACTGAAGTTCTGGCGGCGGCGGAGCTTGATATGCAGTGGCACACTCAGGGCGCGGACACGGAGATCGAGAGTCCGGATGCTTTTGAGAAGGCAGCGTTGGAGCGTACGCAGCTTTTGATCAGCTATGTTCCGCCGAGGTATCGGTCGAGTTATTTCGCGCATATTTTTACCGGGGGTTATGCGGCGGGTTATTACGCGTATCTCTGGGCGGAGATGCTGGAGCAGGATGGGTATCAGTGGTTCCTGGACAATGGTGGGTTGACGCGAGCTAATGGGGATCGGCTTCGGTATATGGTGCTTTCGCGGGGGAATACGGCGGATCCGGGTGCTATGTATCGGGCCTGGTTGGGACGGGAGACGAGTATTTTGCCGATGTTGAGGGAGCGGGGGCTGGTGAGCGCCGTCGGCTAGATAAGTCTGCACTCCAATCAGAGGGACGCGGGCTCGTGATCGCTGGAGGTTAGGTGGTCATGAAGAGAACCACAGGTCCATCCGCTCCGTCGCTCCGGTCGGGATGACAAGGGAGAAGGCAACATTTTCCAAGGAGTGTCCCAAAAAAACTCCGCGACAAATCCGCGAAACTGCAGGTCCCTCGGATTCCCCAGATTTCCTGTCCAGAGATGCGGCTTCGGTCAACAACATGTGGTTCTCTATAGGGAGAACCACATAAGTGATCGCGGTGAGCGCGGCGAGGTAGGAAATCCGGGTGCGCTCCTAATGACATCGAGCCTGGCGCGAAGCGCGTTGCCCACTCAAGCCAAAAGAAGGCTTGAATGGGGCACCCTCAGCATTGATGGCGGCGTAAGGAGTGTTGTCATTTCGCTGTCGACTTGCCGCAGGCAAGTCGTTTGCTCGGGATGGCAAAAAGGAGATGGTCTTTGCAAGGAAGGAGCGATTGCTGGATGGAACGGCGGTGCTGAGTGAGGAATTTTCCAATCTAATTTGCACGGCTTTGAAGTTCACCCTGACTTTTCTATGCGTAGGGTCAGCAGGTCCCAGCCTTCGACGGGGATAGAGTCTTCTGCGGGGGTTAGTTTTTCTTCGGCTAGATTGCTGATCCAGGTCTTGACTTTGGTGTTGGGTCCCCAGTTCAGGTTTGCGGTTCTTGGTTCTCCTGAGGCGCCGAAGAGGCGGACTATCCAGGCGGTGCGGTCTTCGCTTGGCTTTAGAGTGATTGCCAGCACGTCGGCAGGTTCGATCTTCAGGAGCGGCTTTGGGAGATCTGTTTGCGGGGAGGCCAGCTTCGCGATGAGAGGTTGCGAGAGGGCTATGGCGAGACGGCTGGCGGCTGCTGCGTCGTGCTTTCCGTGGGGCCGGAGCGCGTAACGGAAGGTTACTGGTCCCTCCTGGTAGGCGCGGTAGTTGGTTCCCCAGTGGTTGTTCATCACCCACGAATAGAAGGTCTGAGTGGGTTCGATGTGTTTTCTCCAGATGGTTGGATCTCGCTGCGAGCCCAGCATGGTGGCGCTGATGGCGCCGATCTCGGTGAGGGGTGCGTCCTGCGTCACCCACGTGACGCCCAGGTCTTGATTGGATACGTCGATCCAGCGGCCTACGGGTAGCCAGTTTTTGCAGGAACCGGGGAGTTGATCAACTTCGGGCTGCATGTTGCCGAGCGGGATATCCATGGTCAGCTTTCCGTTGGGCACGGCAAACGGGAAGGCGAACTGAATGCTCTCCTTGGAGCCACGTTGCGCAAACTCGTCGCCGGGTCCACCGACGCCGGGATGCGGATTGAGCGCGGCTGGTAGTTTGTCGATGGTGTTGGTCAGTTCCAGATAGTCCATGCCGGCGGCAAGGCGGAGACGGCGGACGAGGCTCTTGCAGGTGGGCGCGGAAGATTCGATACGGATGGTTGCGACGAGCGGGCCATTGTCTTCGACGGTGATTTTGGCGGGACCGCTGGACTGAAGGTGGTCGAGGTCCTTGCCTGCCATGAACAGGAATTGATTGACCCGATGGGCGCCTTGCATATCCGCGAGATTTCGATTCTCGCCACGCAGCTTCAGCTCAACGATGTCTCCGGTGGACGGGTCGATTCTTGCCTGAAGGATTCCGTTGTCAAGGGTGTTGTTCCTGAAGGACACGGGAGTGCCGTGTTTGTGGGCTGCCTGATGCGAGATCGAGTAGCGCGCCGCGCCGAAGGCCGGGACTTCAGAGATCGATATGGCCAGTTCCCCCGAAGAGAGCCTCTGCGAAGGAACTGCGTGGCCGGCACTGTTGGTGACGTGATCGCCTGCTGCGGTCGACTCCCGCGAGAGATAGACAATCTCGGTGCGGTTCCACGAGGTCGAATTGTGCAGTTCTAGGGTATTTGCACCCGTGACGGTAGCGATTTCGCCGAGCGAGGTCTCGAGCAATTGCTTTGAGGCTTTCTCTGCGTCGATGGCGAAGGCCCGCTTGACATCCCACTGTTGTTTGACAAAGGAGTTTTCGGAATCAGAGACGCTGTTCCAGGCACCCCAGGTGTGCTCGGAGTAGAGCAACACATCGCGCCAGGCCGCTTCATAGGCGGGTGGAGAGTAGGAACTGGGGTCTAGGATGGCGGAGAGGGCGGTTGCCTGGCTGAGGCGATCGGCGGCGTTGCGGCTGATGGCTGTCTCGAGCGCGGAAGAAGCCGCACCGTCTTCCCAGTAAGGGGTGAGATCGCCGCGATGCTGCGGAAGTTGATCGCCGTAGCGCTTTTCAAACGCGGAGAAGGCCGTGCCGGTGGAGGCGATGGCGAAGCGGGGCCACTCATATTTTTGATTCCAGCCGCGGATCCACTCGCTAAGATCGGGGTCGGGTTCGGCGTTGTCTCCGTGGCCCGACCAGCGGATGTAAGAGATGTCATAGGGATAATGCACATCGTCCATCCGGTCCTGGTACTTTGCTACCAGGTCATTGCCGAGCTTCATCACGTGGGAGAGGGCGTAGCCGGTCCAGGGCACCCAGAACAAGATTTTTTCTTTGCCCGAGGGGGAGATCCACCAGAACGGCTTGTCCTGCCAGGTGACCATGAAGTCACCGATGCGATCGAAGTAGTTGGGGGCGGCGGAGAAGTATCGGATGCCCGCCTGGGCCATCGCGGGCACCGTGCCCCAGGAGAAGCCGGGGACGTCGCTCATCATCGCGGAATCGATTTTTACGTTGCAGGTTTTTCCGAATTGCCCGGAATAGTGGAAGAGTTGCAACAACTCTTCGGGACGGCAGAGCCCGGTCAGTTCGTTGGCATAGGATCCATTGAGTCCGATCCATCCTTTGTGGACGGCGTCGATCAGCTCCGCTTTGGCGGCTTCTGAACTGCGCCGCATATACAGATCAGCACCCCAGAGAACTTCCAGGTTCCAGACGAAACGCGAGCCTTCAGGGTACTCGGCTGTCTTGCGCGCCAGATCAATTCCCCGGGTAATGTTGCGGATCTGCTTCTCTTCCACATTGGCCTGGAGATCGGTGTAGCCAAGATCATGGTGCGAGTGCGGGAGAGCGTAGATGAGCATTTGCCGCACAGGCTTCAGCTCGATCGCCTGGGTCTGGGTGGCGCCATTCAAGTCAACGGTAACCGTGACGTTTTGCGCCGCGGTGACCGGCTTGAGATAGACTTCGAAGACATTCGAGCCGGGTTGCGCCTGGCGACGATCGACTTCCTGCCCTTCGACCCGGGTGATGGCGAGGCCGGCTGATCCGTGATTTTCGAGCGTGATCTCGACGGGTTGAAACAAGGCTCCGTCTTTGCGCAGGAGCGCCCGCACCGGCACGGCCAGCTTTCCCTGTTGCTTTTCGCTTGAAGGAACAGCCGCCTGAGACCATACGGAGCCCGGGCACAAGGAACTTCCGGCAACCATGGTGAGGCTCTTCAACAGATCTCTGCGTTTCATCGTGCCATCTTATCTCGTTCCCCAGACCCCCTGTTTTTGAGCAAGATGCTCAAGGTGCTCAAGGTGCTCAACAAATAATTGAGCACCTTGCCTCAGTCGTCCTCTGGAGGCAGGGTCCAAGACCACGTGCCTGATCTTCCGTCTCTGTTACTACGCACGCCGATATCGAATTTTGCTCGACGGAGGGTGGCGACGCAGACACCATCGCGCTCGGCGGCTATCTCGATGGAGTGCTGGGTCTGGCTGCCCGGTAGCAGGTGGTCACGCAGCCACTGGGCGGCAAACTTGCGTTTGGGTAGGCCGGCTCCGGTGGGGCGGGTGGCGAGGAGATCCTGAGGGGTGAGGTTGCTGATGCCGGTCCAATAGAAATTGCCGGCTTCTCCAACCCGGAAGTCGAGCGCAGGAGCCAGCGGTCCGAGGTTCGATTTGACGTGGAGGAGAGCAGTTTGCGTGGGGGCGTCGCACGAGCTGCCGACGAGAAACTCGGTGCGGATAGAGGCGGAGCCCTCGATGGATGCGCGGCCTCGGCGGACGGGGTTGCCGGCGGCCGGTTTGACGAGGTGGCGAATGAGGAGAATGCAACATTGATGATGCTCCGCCAGGCGGCTGAGACGCTCGAGCAGAGAGCTCGTTTGCGAAGCGCGCTCGAGGTCAATCTTCGGGCCGAAAAGACCGTCCCAAGGGTCGAGGATCACCAGTTGGGCGTGGGTTTTCTGGAGCGCTGCCTCGATCGCACACAAAGCGGAGTAGGGCGAGGGCATGGAACTCGGAAAGACGGGCGCACGCAGGATGACCAGTCGCGCGGGCTCTCCGTGGAGGCCGGCGAAGCGAGGCTGAATGACTTGCGCGGCAGCGTGTTCCGCCGAGGCATAAAGGACTGTGGCGGGTTTGAGGTCTTCGCCGGAGAAGGGGTCGCGGCCGCGGGTAAGCGCTGCGGCGATGGCGAGGGCGACCCAGGTCTTGCCGGATCCTTGCTCGCCGGAAAGCATGGCTAAGGTGCCGGCGGCGAGCCTGTGTTCCCACAGCCATTCGACGGGCTGGGGTGCGAGGTCAGTGAGGTAGATGATATCTGTGCCGGTTACGGTTGCGTCTGGATCAGGGGGCCACAGGGACGGCGGATAAGGGGGGAGTGCATCGTTGATCAGGGCTTGGTGTGGGATCATCGCTTGCTCCAGGGCTGAAGAATCTTTTCTTGTGGCGACAGTAATACGCCTGGAAGCCGCCGTCGATAGCTCTGGAGAAGAAACATGAGGAAAAAGGGGTATTAAACTGGAAGTTACTCCCTGTTATTAAAAGATAACAACGTAGTTACTTACTGCCTGTTTTTGGGCTGTCGTCTTTCATACAAATGACCTGTCAGATGGGACCGGTCCTCTCATAGTGTTTGCTAAAGTACCGGTCCCAACCGACGTATAAATCCGACACTCAAATCCCCCTTGCATTGTTCTTTGCATCTGTCTCACGCCTGCGGGACGGTTCGAAGGTCCAATGCGTGGAGCGTACCGGCCTGCCCCCAATCCTTTACCCGGGGTCTTACCTATTTAAGATTTAGCTTGAAGTCTGATCCTAACCCGTTAAGATTGAAACCATACGGCTCTGGCTCCTCATGAGCCAACAGGAGGAAACGCGTCCATGCGCTGGTTACGGCATCAGGGAACAACCACCAGGCCGGTCGGTCAGGCGAAGTTGCGACGTATAGCCCTCAACGACCTACCGACATCTCAGGCTCACGGCATTTTCACTAGCACACAGTGCATATTGGAACATCGCGCCCTGTCGTCTAGACAGACATGCACTTTAGGGGAGAATTTTGACGAAGGGTTTTTCTAGAAGCATCATCTTGTTTTGTGGAATCTGCACTGCGGCCGCCTGCCCTTCAGGGTACGGCTCTGACGCGTCTCCGCTTCCGGATGCTCCGTCCGCACCGAAGCCTGTTACGGAAAAGGGTTTGCCGCTTGCCATCATCAAGGATCAAATTCCCATTTGGACAAGCCCTGTACGCGTCCGCGCAAAGGACCTGATCTGGCTTCTGCCTCTGGGCGCTGCAACGGGTGTGTCTCTGGCAACGGATACCGACACTATGCGCGAGGTATCGCACGACCGCACCTTCAACAAGGACAATGTGAACATCTCGAACTCCCTGTTGGGCGGAGAAATTGCCGTCCCTGTGGTGCTCTACGGGGTAGGCCTCTTTAAAGAAGACGCTCATGCGCGGGAAACTGGTCTACTCAGCGGCGAAGCTCTGGTAGATGGCGTAGTGGTCGATGAGGTAACGAAGATTATCTTTCGCCGCGAGCGTCCGCTTGCTCACAACGCCGCAGGCGATTTCTTTACCTCCGGCAACGGCACGGCGAGTTCGTTTCCTTCCTCCCACAGCATACTGGCGTGGTCCGCGGCGGCAGTCGTTGCCGGCGAGTATCCCGCAAAGTGGGTGCAAGCCGGAATCTATACTGTCGCGACGGGCGTGTCTGTAACACGCGTCCTCGGCCAGGAACACTTCCCGACAGACGTGCTCGTGGGCGCAGCAGCGGGTTGGCTCATTGGCCACTACGTCTTGACCAGGCACAGCCATTTTCACCCACGGTAGTCTCTACTGCGTTCCAGTATTTTCCGCGCACAGCGATTGAGCAAAATCCCGAATAAAGTACCACCGCCGGCGGGGGGCTCGCCGAAGGCACTCATTTCGCCACAGGCAGCGTGCTCCGCACATCGGATTGAATGGCCAACTGCCGGTGTGTCTTCAGGCTATCGCGCTGTACTCAAATAGGATCTTCCGCACTTTCTTCGATGCGGCGCGTGATGCGTCATGCAGGCCGGATTAACCAGCGTAGCCAGCCTTGGCGGTTACCCCTTCTGTCCCCGAAAAAAGCCATTTGATCCCACAAACCGGAATCCGTTTGCCACATCACTGCGTTTTAAGTCCCTCGGTTTCCGTCTTACTGATCACATCGAAGGCGACCTGCGACGGAGGAAGAGACCAAAATCCTGCGAAGTTCCTGCCCAGGCTGGGACACACGGATCCACATCTCGCAAGTATCCGGTCCGTTGTGTGATCTCTGCGAGCGAGGGCCACGAATGTTCGAGCCCTCGGGTCTACGGAGATTATGTCTGTTGTATTGGGCTTTGCTTCAGCCGAGGGAGCCATGTCGATCGCATTAGGCCGAGGAGCCGCGGAGCAGCCGGAAAGGAAGGTCGAAGAAACACAGGCGAACACGATGAACAGAACGGTTCTCATGCTTGATCTCCGGTTAAAGCAATTCGGGAGCGCATCGTTGATCAGGGCTTGGTGTGGGATCATCGCTTGCTCCAGGGCTGGAAGAATCTTGTCTTGAGGGGACAGTAATACGTCTGGAAGCCGCCGTCGATAGCTCTGGAGAAGAAACATGAGGAAAAAGGGGTGTTAAACTGGAAGTTACTCCCTGTTATTACAAGGTAACAACTTAGTCTTATTTATCCCACCGTTGGATCATCCGACCAGGGTTTCAGAGTTACGAAAATGGAGCCCCGGCTCTGCCGCCATGACAGCATCGACGATGGCCGCCGCGATGGCGGGCGCGGGATTGACGTGAAATTTCTTTGGGAGAACCGGCGCAAGGGCGGTCATTAAACGGAGTGCGATGGATTCCCTAAACCGCGATTCGTCTCGCGCTCCGCCGATGAGGCTGGGTCGAACGATGGTGAGTGATGTGAATCCCACGAGCTCGATGTCTCGCTCTACCTCGCCTTTGATCCTTGGATAGAACATCGCAGAGCTGACCGAGGCGACGCTCGCCGACACGAGGACAAACGTCGCCACTCTATATTCATGTGCAGATCGCGCGAATGCCAGGGGCAGCACGTAGTCCACTTTGCGAAATGCCTCTTTGGAACCGGCCTTGCCGATCGTCGTTCCCAGCGCACAGACGACGGCGTCGACTCCCTGGGTTACGCTGAGCAGCGACTCCAGGCTATCGGACACAGGATTGCTGAGCTTTCGATGCGGCGCCAATGGTTGCCGCGTGGGCGCGACCACGCCGGTGATTGCAGGATGGGCAAGAGCCTGCGCCAATATATTCTTCCCCACCAGACCGGTGGCGCCTAGTAACAGTATCTTCATCGTGGAACTTCTTTCTATTTCACCATTACTTTTATAAGCAACTGTCGCCATGCCGCATCCGGCAGGAATCGGTTGATCCAGAAAAAGGGCCCGGGCCTGGCGAGATAACGCAGCCGATTGCTCGAGTCATTCGCAGCACGATAAATGACCTTCGCCACCTCTTCCGGCCTGGCCCCGGCTGAGTTTCCTTTGGCAAAGACAGCCAGGAATTTATTCATGCTTTCGCGGTAGGGGTTGCTCACGGCTATCTGCTTGCTGTCCTTGCTGAATTCGGTAGCTATGCTGCCGGGTTCTACCATCTTGACGCGGATACGGAACGGGTCCAACTCGTAGCGCATCGATTCGCTAAGCCCCTCTACTGCGAACTTTGTCGCGACGTACATCGAGGCATACGGAAGGGCAAAACGACCCACAATCGAAGAGACATTGATGATCAGGCCTTCACCGGCTTCCCGCATGGCTGGAAGAACTTGTTGCGTAACGCCAATGAGGCCGAATAGATTGGTCGCGAATTGCTGTTGGACTTGGTGATCTGCCAGTGCCTCGATCGGCCCGAATAAGCCGTAGCCGGCGTTGTTGAGCAGCACATCCACCTTTTGGTAACGGGTCAGAGTGCCGGCGATCGCTTGCGCAATGGAATCCGCATCGGTTACATCCAGCGCGAAGAGACTGATCCGGGGATGTTGAAGCGCAGGACCTGCCTTGCCCGGGTCGCGCATGGTCGCCGCCACATTCCAGCCTCTCTCGGCGAAGTACAGCGCGGTTGCCCTCCCGATGCCGCTGGACGCACCGGTGATCAAAATTGTCTTTGCCATAGAGCTCCTTGCATTGGCTGCCCAGTTCGTCACGTTCAAACGCGGCATGAGCGCGCCGGCTCCCGCATTCTATGTAGTATGTATATACCGAGTGGTATTTGCGTTGCAAATAGTTTTTGTGCGCTATCCTGAAAGCGTGCCTAAAGCGACCAAGCAGAGGTTGACTCGTCAAGAGAGCCGGCTCGAAACCAGAACAAAACTTCTGGAGTCAGCTGCACAACTGTTTGCAAAGGGTGGCTACGAGGGCGCGTCGGTGGATCTGATTGCGGAGAGCGCCGGCTACTCCAAGGGTGCGTTCTACTCCAATTTTGAGAGCAAGGAAGCTATCTTCCTGGAACTTCTCGACGCCCATAAGCGGCACGAGATTGATGCGTTGGCACGACTTCTGGCGCAGGATGTCCCTGCGGCGGAGCTTGTCTCGCTGATCCGCAACTCTGAAAGTGGTCGTGTCTCTGATTTCGACTTTGGTTTACTCTCGGCGGAGTTTCAATTGCAGGCCTGCCGCGACAAAACGTTCGCGAAGACGTATGCCAAGCTGCACCGCACTCATGTGGACACCATGGCTGGCTTGATTGTCAAGCTGTTCGCCAAGCTTGATCGGACCCCTCCCGCCGAACCAAAGGATCTTGCCGACATCCTCATGGCTTTGACCACTGGTCTCTCTTTGCAAAGAACGAGCGTCCAAGGACCTTTGCGAAAAGGATTTGTTACTGCAGCGATTCTCCTGGTTCTTGGCCTTGCCCCTGGCGATGGCGATCGGTAATCACAAACACCGAACATCCCGGTTTCGACGCCGGATTCCGGGCCCTCCGGTCTGCCCTCGCTTCGGCCGCACTGAAGACTAGTCTGGTGCGGGTATAGAGTGATGTTCATGAACGATGAGCCACTGATCACCGTCCTTCCGAAGTCCCATCGTGAGACGGAATTTCAGATCAGTTGTTTCTCCCAGCTCCATATGGCCACAGTGACCAATGGCTGTGAGAAAAGCAACGTCTTTGCCTGCGGTAATCCGGGTTTCTTCGAAGCTGAATTCAATGGGTCTGGCTTGCGATGGAAAGAAGAGTTTCCAGGTTTCCATATAGGCGTCGAGACCTCGAGAGACGAACGGTAGCGGGACGTCGTACATCAACATATCGGATGCATGATTGGCACGAATGCCGGCAAGGTCTTCGGCTTGCACTGCGTTTACCCATCGCGAAAAGAGGTCGGCGATTTCGGTTTCTGGATTTGAAGGCAACGGATCTCCTGTTGGTGTGGAGTGAATAATGACCATCATAGTGATGGCGCGGGGCGCAGTTGTCACTTGATTGTCAAATGAGGATCCGTCCGCGAGAACGCGCTTTTATGAAAGAAGTGGCTCTCCGTTGGCGACAGATGGTTCGGGCACTCACTCAACCAGAGGGCAAACCTCAGGACAGAAGACCGGGCTTTCAGGTGCCTGAGGGTCGTGGAAACAAAGTGTGCGCATCTAACGTCAGAGAGTTGTTTACGCGAGAAGATAAGTCATGCGCACTCGAGTCTTCTTTGCCGCTTTCTGTATGGCCGTTGCCGCGTCTGCTCAAAGCGCCCTCGATCTGAACGTCGTCGTCAACGCAAAATCCGGTCCCCCGATTCGTCCCCCGGCGATTGAGCCCGAACCGGGAAAGCAAGTTCGCCTGATTGGCCGGTCCCGTCCGTTATTCACTTCCACTGCAGCGAGTACACCTGCTCGGCTCCGGCGTGACTCATGATCGCCGGTTGTCCGTCCGCCGCAACGCTCACGAACTCTTCGTTCCATACCGTCGTATCTGGAATGTCCGAAACACGCGTCCGAACGCCATCCGGTACCGATAGCCGGTACATACCTGCGTGAGTTTGGGTCTGGGAAAAGTAAATGGCGCGGCTGTCCGGAGACCACGCATAGTAGCCTTCCGGATCGTCGAACTTGATCAGTGTCTGCCACTGTTTCGTTTGCGCGGTGTAGATCACCATGCGCAGAGGCTCGCGCGCCATGGCCACCAGATACCTGCCGTCCGGTGACCATAACGGGATGTAGAATTTCTCCCCACCCGTCATCGGCACTACCTTCCGGGTCTCCAGGTCCACGACATAGAGTCCATCCGGCTGACTGAGCCCATCGAATCGGTTAAAAACAATTGACTTTCCATCGGGCGACCAGCTCGGGATCACCTCGTGCTCACCTTCCGTCATGAGCTTCTCTGGAGCACCGCCGTCGGCGGACACGCGGTAGATCTTCCGCCAATCAGAATAGGCGATCCATTTCCCATCCGGGGACCACTGTTCCATCCAGGCGGGCGTGTCTGTCAGCTGGACCGCCTCGCTGCCATCCAAGCGGCTCTTCCACAAATGGCCGCTCGGATATTCCGAGTACGCCATCCATTGCCGGTCAGGAGAAACCACAAACTGCGAAGCCGGCAGCCCCCCGAGAAACGGCACGAGCTTGCCCGCTCGTGGATCAAACACCTGCATTGCTCCGGCTTCCACCCGTCCCAACACGTACAGACTTTTGTTATCTCGCGCAGGCGTCGCATCCGTGATGTTCAGCTGATTTCCTGTCAGGCGTATCGCTCCCGGCTTCTTCCAAAATTCGAACCAGCGCGGGTTCTCAAGCTCATACACATTCCCGCGCCCTTCGCGGTCGGAATTGAAGAGAAAGCGTCGGCCGTCCGGGGCCCATTGACCCTGAGTTTCCGCGGCATCCGCCGGCCAGTCGAGTGCCAGTGGATGCGGGCCTTTCCCGTCACTGCCGATCAGCCAAAGATGCGGTGTCGGAGAATCGAGTGTCACTGCAAGCTGCTTCCCATCTGGCGAGACGGCCAGTGAGATTGGAGGCTGGGGCGGCTTCCATAAAGGCCGTGCATCCCCGCCATCCTCGTCCATAACCCATACCTGTTTCGATTTCACGAAATAGATCGACTTTCCGTCCGGCGCCCAACGTGCGATGGGCCTGGCGTTCTTTTCTGCCCCAATCTTCTTCCAGGCTCCGCCAAGACTCGACCCCGCCAGGAACCAACCGCCCGCCGCCTCATTGTTCATGTTCTGGGCCCAGACCAGGACTTTCGACCCGTCTGCCATTACGTCTACGAGATACATTCCGCCGGTCAGGCCGGGAATGGGCGCGATCATTCCCCCGGTCACAGACATCGCCGACGGAACGTTGCGACTCTCGAAATAGAGCCGGGCGCCGTCGGTAAGCAATGGACCGAGCTTTTCGTCGTTGGAAAACGAAATCTGCGTCGATTCGAGGTTTCCCGTCGCCGGAGCCGGATGAAGCAACACCAGGATTGTCCCTGCAACCACGAGCACGGCGGCGAGAAACGCGATTCGACGATGCGTTATGCGACGAATTGGGCCAGCGCCCACGGCAGCGCCGCGGACCAGGTTCGGATGCGTTTCCGATCCTGTTACGCGTCCCGCTTCCAGGTCCCGCAGCACTCTGCGTAGATCCGTAGCGAGATCGCGCGCGTTTTGGTAACGCAGTTCCGGGTCTTTCTCCAGCGCCCGCGCCACAATTTGTTCGGCCAGCAGGGGCGTCTGAGGGCAAAGCTCCCGCATCGGCCGCACCGTCTCGTCGGTGATTGCTCGCAAAATCGCCAGGGTCGTGGGCCGGCGAAATGGCTCCACTCCGGTCAGTGATTCGTAGTAGGTCACACCCAGGCTCCACAGGTCGCTTCGGACATCAGCTTTCTGTCCAAGGGCCTGTTCCGGAGGCATGTAAAGCGGAGTGCCCATCACTGCGCCTGTCTCGATCGCTGTTTGCGTAACATCCGCCGGGCCCAGCAGCCTCGCCAATCCGAAATCGAGAACCTTGGCGTGGCCCTTCGGGGTGATCATCACATTGGCCGGTTTCAGGTCGCGGTGGATCACGCCCTGCTCATGCGCCTCTTCCAGGGCTTCGGCCACCTGCAGCACGATGGTTGTCGCTTCCCTCACGGGCAGAGCTCCGTGGCGGAGCTTCGCCGCTAACGACTCGCCCGCCACCAATTCCATCACGATGCAATCCACGCCATCCTGTTCGATCACGTCATGGACGGAAGCAATGTGCGCGTGGTTCATTTTTGCGAGAGCCCTAGCCTCACGCAGAAATCGTGATCGTGCATCGTCACCTGCCACCATACCGCGCTGCAGCATCTTAATGGCAACTTCGCGGCCAAGCTTTTCGTCCCGCGCGCGATAAACCACGCCCATTCCGCCAGTGCCCAGTTTGCCGGTGATGAGGTAACGTTCCAGCAGACGCGTGCCCGACTCCAATACGAGGGTCTGGGAGGCCGACCCGGACGCCGCCTGGTCTGTTACGAAAGCCGGTTCAGAGAGAAACCCGCTCAGTCGATCATTTTCATCCAGTAGATCTTCCACCATCCGACGGAGGACGGGTCTGCCAGCGCAGACGCGGTCGAGGAATGGACCACGCTTATCGCGCGGCTGGTCGAGCGCTTGCCCAAACAAATGTTCCGCGGTTTGCTGCTGCTCGTTCATTGCGCGTCCAGAGGGAGCCGGTAAAACCGATGCCATCGAAAACTGGGTTCACAGTACCACAGTCTTCCGCCGCCGGCTCCTGCCAGGTTACCTGCCAACGCCCGAGAATAGCGAAGGCCGCGAGACCCCGCTTCGCACGTCGATTTCTCTTAGAGCAAAGGCGCAAAAGATCCTTCCGGTTTCCGCTTCGCTGCAGTGAGCAAAGATGCTCTTCGCGTGGCGCCGTGAACAAAATTCTGTCGTCTCCGGATGTTGGAGGACCGGTTGCTGCTGAGACTGCGAGGAGGGCGTGCCGTAAAGAGAGGACAGACAGGGTGATGACTCTCGTGGCCAGGGCTCATTGGTGACCGTCCGTGTCTGTCACCGGGTTTGTCGGTACTTTTTGCGGGCCCACCGACAAAGTACCAATCCCCGTCTGACGACTCAATTAGCATCCATCGCTCGGAACGTGGCAACAGCGAAAGGATATCCATAGTGGCTCTTTGCGCTGGGCAGGTTACGGCGAAGCAAGCTTTGCAGGCGCCCCGATTACCTCTGTTAGACTCTACCCGTTCAGCGCTCTGCGGTACTTCAACTGGCGCTTTCGTGGATCTTCGGAAAGACAGATGAAATGGTGTTTCCCATGGCTTTTATCCGGATGGCTGAGCTGCGAGACGCTGCTGCGATCGCGCATGTCCATGTGCAAAGTTGGTTGACGACCTATAAGGGAATCGTCCCGCAGGAGTACCTGGCCTCGCTCAACGAGGCTGAGCGGACATCGTCATGGGAGGATTGGCTGGCTCGTGACATCATTGTTGCCGTCGCTGAGATCGACGGTGAGATCGTAGGGTTTGCAGGTGGAGGACCGGTCCGCGAGCCTCTCGAACCTTATGATGCGGAGCTCTATACGCTCTACCTGTTGGAAAACGAACAAGGTCGTGGCCTCGGAAAAAGTCTTCTCTGCGTGGTTGCCCAGGCGCTCCTGGCGGCAGGCTACGAGAGCATGGTCGTTTGGGTGCTCGAGCAGAATCCCGCAGTTGGTTTTTACCAGAAGGCTGGAGGTCAACATCTACGTGACAAACAGATCGAAATTGGTGGTGTTTGCCTATGTGAGGCTGCCCTTGGCTGGCCGGACCTAAAGGTGTTGAGTCGACTGAGTGCCGATCAGTCCTGAGGAACCGCCGATTTCACGGTCTGGACTGTGTGGGCCGCGTTGCTTTTCTTTTTTGCAACGAAGCACTTGTAAAACGAGAATTTCGGTAACTTGCCCAGGCCCGACCGTAGATTAATCATCAATTACCAGCCCATGGTTCCCGGCGGCCCCTTGAATGGCCCCTTGATGTCGGAAGTAATCCAGCCGCCGTAAAAATCGCCGGGTTGTGGCACTACTCGCTCTTCATCTACCCAACACTCGTCCACCATGCCGGGATAAAACGCGAGGTGATCTTTCAAGGCAAGGTAGGCAGACGACGGTCTGGCATAGCTCCAGGCCACACTCCGGACTACCTCGCCCGACGCAGGAAGGAGATCCCAGTAGCTGGCTACACCTTTGAACTCGCAAAAGGTTCTTCGGCCGGCGCTTGCCTGCAACCACTGCATCCTCACATCGGATGGAGGAAAGTAATACACCGGTGGGTGGCTGGTTTCGAGGATGCGCAATCCGCGGCAGGTCTCCGCCAGCACCATGCCAGCGTGGACGACGCGAAGATGACGCATGGTGGGCTCCAAGCGGGGCGGCCGCGGGTAGTCCCATACGGATTCCTGCCCGGCTGGCTGTTCAGTCGCCATGATGTCTCTGTCCTCAGTCTCACTGTAAACTGCAGCCAGGTGCGGTTGCGATTCGCTGTTCACCCTGCGAAAACGGCCGCTGAATGGAGGCTCTCGTGAGCGCGAACTATTACGCAGATAAGCCCCTGGACCGGATGGACCGGCTGGCCGATATGGCCCATTTCCCTGCCCTGGTCAACGCCGGCGCGAGCGGAAATGTTCTGCTCACTCTACTGGTCACATGGTGGCTGGTTCCGCGATACCAGCACATCTATGCGCCAGTGGTGTGGACAGCGTTTGTCCTCGCGGTAAACCTCGCGCCGGTGGCTTTGCTGCGCGCTATCTCGTTTAACAAGGCGCCCGTCCCGCTACTGGGCAAGATGGATTTCTGGCGCGATCAACATCGCTTTTCGGACTGGGTTTATCTCGCGGCCTCAGCCAACATGGCGTTCTGGATCCTGGTTGGGTGGTCGCTCTTTGCGATTTTGTATACACCGGCGATGCTCGGCGCAGTGTTGGCCACTGCATTCTTCGCTACTTTTTCGCCGGTGCTGCTGCGCTCGCAGTGGGGTCGAATGAGTAACGGGTTCAGCTTCCACAAGTGAGAGGCAGCTTGCGCGAGATCCCGAGATTTATGCGTCAGACGCATAAATCCAAATAGGGCCAAAAAGGCGGATGCATCGCCACGCTCACTCTTTGGGAACTGTTGGCTTCCGTTCCAAGACGAAGTCTGTTTCCTCTGATTTAAGAACACCGGCCCACAGCGGATAGGGATACGGACTTTTCGTGGGAATCTCGCAGCTACCTTCGTAAAAGACCGAGAGGCGATATCGTCCCGGTTCCAGATCAAGACTGCGGTAGGTGGTTGAAGGGTGATATTGCGCAAGACGAACCGGCAGGACATAAGCGGCATGAGGGGACAACGGCACAATCATCGGGTCAACTCTTCCATTGACTGCTACCGGTATCCGCAGATTGAGCGGCACGACTTCGCCCGATGGTTCGGTCAAGATCAGGTGCACATTGACCGGATAAGGGTCGCCATATAAAAAGCCGAGGCATATCCACAAGGGGGTTTCCCCTATATTTCGAAGTGTGACTTCAAATCGAGGCTCTGAGTTGGCTTCGGTTAGGGAGACTACGGAGATATCAAGCCCGGAACCTCTGCGAGATGCATGCTCGGCACGGTGGTCAACGGGTGGCCGACGCGGAATGGTCGGAACCTGACCGTGAGAAACGGCCGGTTGAACAACGGACATTACGAAAAATATTCCGATTGCTATCCATTGGCTAAGCCATTGCATGGTGAATTCCATCTGCTCGTTGGTCGATGTCAGAAACCTTTTAGATTATCGCTCCATCTTCGAGGTGATCCCTGCGCTAGCAGGGTCCTCCAGCCTGTCTGCTTAAGCAGTACCCGCAAAACAGGGCTGTCGGTATCTACCCAGCCCGGTGCCCTGGTTGCGATGGGAATTTATCGGGAATCCGAGTTCAAGCAGTTGGCGATGACAAACCTATTACGGCTTCCTTGGGGTATTGGTAAGAGCGGGACAGTCACGCGGTTAGATACCCTGTTTCCCGTTGGTCGCGAACGGTACTATACTTGCCGTCAAAGGCCGGAGGACGCCTATGCCGCAACCGCTATTTCATTCGGCCGCCTCCCGCATGTTGCGCCTGTGTTTTGCCGTCGTGACTCCTGTCGCCTTCGCTGGTATGGATCGCGCAATCTACATCAGCCCTATTCCCGACTCCCCGCTTACTGCCATCGTGGAGGTCGATCAGACCCAAATTGGGCGAGACGGCACCCGGGCTACCGTCAAGTTTATCGAGACGATTGCCAGAGACAGCCACGGGCGCATGTACCGTGACGCCTGGAGGCGTGATGCCGCTGGCAAACCGATGCTTGCGACTGTCGACATCTACGACCCCGCGACAGCAACGTATACCATTGTCGATCCTCTCTTCAAAACTTATTGGGCAGGCAGACTTGATCGGCAGCCTGCGATCATGGGTGACGGTTTCTTCTATGATCCACGCGACGATGGAACGCCCAAGAGCCAATTCCAGCATGGGGAAGACCTCGGACTCCAGGACCTGGAAGGTTTACCCGTGCACCACGTGCGAGAAATCGATCTAGTCAAGGGTAGTGCAGAGAACAAGGCAGTGACGCGGGAGTACTGGTACTCCGACGATCTTCGCATGAACCTTGCCTCCCGGTTGAATGATCCGCAGGCAGTGATGCAAACGATGACGGTTACGCAACTGGCACGCAAAGAGCCGGATGCCGGGATCTATAATGCCCCTCCCGGGTACCGGCGAGTCGATACGTTGTCTCAACTTCACACGTCACCACAGTAGACGATAAAACATCGTTGGCTCTGTACCTGCGGGACTCGGCAATCAAATCAGAGTAGCGCAATAGTGCCATTTTCCGATGAGCGCCCGAAACTTTCCGTAACTTGCCCGGGCCCGACGGGAGATTAATCGTCAGAACGGGAGTGGTACTTTTTTGCGGGACCCCACCGACAAAGTACCACTCGCGTCTGATGACTAAATTTTCGGGGCGAGTCGCATACCGTGGTGTATTCGTTGCGCGACGGTGCGTGGAAGCGTTCTGCAGATTGCGCATCAGGCATCTCGCAGTTCCCGTGAGACGGGATTGTCGGGGAGCTGCAGCGGCGCTGTGGTGCTGTCTCGTGGCCTTTAGCCTTTAGGAGCCATAGCTCTGCCCAGTCCGTGCTTCCGCTCAAACCTCTTAACCCTTGCTCGGAGGGAGGTCTCGTCCTCATCTTTAGGCCACAGCAAATCCCCTTTGCAGGCAAACACTACGGTGTTGCCGTCATCATCGCTTGAGAGCAAAACCTGTCCACCAAAGCTCTTCCGAATTCGAGAGATGATGCGCGTGTGTTTCTGCCAGCAAAGATTCACCACCATCAAGCCGCTGTCTGCCAGTGCTTCCCGGCAACGATCGTAGAAGGTCTGCGAACACAGTTCTGCTGGAAGGCGATCGGTGGTGAAGCAGTCGATGAGAAGGACATCAAAAAGATTGGGCGGCTTGGCCACAAACTTCGCGCCATCTGCACAAATGATGCGAAACCTTCGGCTCTTCTTCGGAACGCCGAAAGTCCTACGTGCCGCGATGACATGAGCATTGATTTCGACAACTGTCAGCCTGGACTGTGGATGATGGCGGTGGCACCACTTGGCGATCGAGCCGCCGCCAAGCCCGATGAGCGCGATCTCGCGTGGCCGTGGCATGAAGCATTCGAACGACATCATGGTTCGGGTGTAGGCGAAGGCCAGAAAGGCCGGATCTCCGACCAGCATCTGGCTCTGAATAAAATCGGACCCAAAGTGTAGGGTGATGATCCCACCTTGTTTAGAGATGACCGGTACGGAGCGAGCAGTATGGGTGGAGGACTGGGATTTGCCTTTGTAGCTTTTGACCTGGGGACGGGTGATACGTGAGGGCATGTACAGATCGTATTTCAAGTTTCGGGTCGATCTCCAGCCGTAGCGTCAGAGGGTCATAAACAGATATTCCATGTGCCCTCAGTAGCAACGGGGCCGGTTCGTCGCTACCGGTTTGGTCGGTTGAGGTTCGAAGCACCTCATCAGTCCGAATCTGGGACTGCGCCCAACAACTTAGCGAAAAACACTCGCACAACTGGGGAACTTACCGATAACCCGAATGGTCTTGCACTGAGCCGAGGTTCAATTCCCGCAAAGCTGTTCAACGTGAATGTTTCACTGTCCCGGCGTCTTCCTTTAGATCCAAAGGACAAAGATGCACGCGTGTGCTCAGTTTGGGGATGGCTGTTCTATATGGTCGATGACGAGGGTCTCGACTTGGCTTTTCTGCGATTCGAGTTTCAAGCCGAGCTGGTCCTGAACGACGATGAAGATCGAGTTACCAGTATCCGCATCGGCGTTATCGGGATGTTCCGCTGCTTGCATGCCTTTGATGTGGATGTCGTATGCGCCGGTGAGGCCGGTCTTATCAACTACCGGCCTCCCCGCGTCGGCTGACAGGAGAATTGTCAGCGTATCCATGGAAGTGCCGTACATCACGTGATCGCCGGGACCTTGTCCGGGGCCGAACATGCCGCCCAAGCCTGGAATCGCCATGGCGTCGGGATGCTTTGCGCGAATGACTGCGGGATCGGTAGATTCCGCGGGCTGGAGTTTTGGGCCGTTCTTTGCGACGACGAGCACGTAGGCGGATTTCTCTTTCATTTCGCGGTGCAGGACAAGCTTGCAGCGGTCGGCCAGGAGAGACTGCATGCGGACGCGCAGCATCTGTTTGCGCCTTGCGGGATCCTTCCAGGCTGCTGCGTCGTTGTCGTCGATGCGGGCTTCGATGTCATATCGCTTGATCTTGAACCAGTCGGGCGCGTTGAGGACCCGGTCGTTGAAGATGAAGCCGAGGGGGTCGTGGCTGTCGGCGGGAACGTAGGCGACCGCCAGGGCAATCAGGAGCGGACAACCGGTCATGTGGAAGCCGTTGGGGGTTGCTTCCATCTGGTCCGGGCGGCAGGTGCTGCCTCCCGAGCCGGAGAGGTTTTCGCGGATGGACGCAACGGAAAAGGCCGGAGCGCTTTGGGTCTGGGCGGGCGAAGGAGGAATACAGAGAACTGGCACCAGAGCAACGGTAAGGCGGAACGGAATCTTTATCACGAACAGACGTACGTAGAGGAGCCGGGGATGGTTCCTTCTTGTCCGGTCGTTTATGTCGGGCTGGCGATGACGAAGGACAATGAGCAATACGCGTACCTAACCGTGATTGGAGAATTTAGCCCGGAGACGATCACGGCCCAACTTGATCTAAAGCCGAGTTACGCGTGGAGGAAGGGTGATTTGAACGAGAAGACGCTTCGCGAAAGAAAGTTCAGTCGGTGGTCACTACACTCCCGGTAAGACGCTAAGCATCACTGAAAAATCATGCGAGGGATGTTCTGGAACAGATTACCGAAAGCTGAACAGATTCCTTTCGCTAGGAACGCCTATTCCCTGCCAAGGATTGCGCTATTACGTGTGCCGGAAGAATGACCGTCACGGGAGCCTCGAACTTCCGCATTTGAGTTCATGGTTTGACGGCAATTTGGGTTGCATCAACACCGATGGGGTCTCGCGCCTTTATTCGGTGTTTCCAGGAATTATGGTTCAATCTGTGCCAAGTTAGACCCCTTCTATTGCAACCGTTGGAATGAGAGTCGGACGTTGAGACAAGTGGGGCCTAAGAACGCTTGTGGTTAGGGTTTCCTAATTGGATGATGGAAGGTTCGACCCGGTTGGGCCTAAGACAAGCAACGGCAAAATGGGCCGGGGGAGCCGTCAAGGTATACTTATCGTCGTTTGTTGCCGGCAAGTGTTTGGCGCCTTGAGGAAAGGGCTGCACGTCTCATTGGCAGGCGCGGAAAGTGAACCTTATGGGCAGGACCGCTGGATTTCAGTGGTTCATTCGTTCGAGCGTGCTACGGAAGAGGTCGGACGAATATGGAGCATCCAGGTTGTGGTCCGATCTCATTATAGAGGGCGTTCACCGGGGTGCGATGCTTGCGTGTGGAAGCATTTGATATAGCGAGGGATCAGTGCCCGATTTCGAATCTCCAAAGCTTTCAACACCCCGAAGATTCACTTTGTGGTTGGGCCGCTTTCAGTTCGAAAAGCTCCGGGCATCCCTTATCAAATCCAGCGCCAACCGAGGGGTAGAGCGGTATCGCCGCGCGGGCATCACGGCATCTTCTTCATTTGTCGCCAAGGCGTTGAATATTCTGATTAGCTTTCTCTCCATCCCGTTAACAATTCATTACCTCGGTTCTGAACGATATGGCGTCTGGCTCACCATCAGCAGCCTGCTTACATGGATGGCGCTGACCGACTTTGGCCTATCCGGCAATGCGTTGGTCAATGTGCTGGCCGAGAGCAGCGGCAAAGACGACCTGGAGGCAGCGCGCCAATACGCCTCCTCCGCATTTTGGGTACTGACCTGTATCAGCCTGGTTTCTGCAGTTGTGGCGGCCATTAGCTTTCACTGGATTTCGTGGCGAGCGGTCTTTCAGGTATCCGCCGCAACGTCCACGCATGAATTGAACCTGGCCTGCGCGATGACACTGGCAATTTTCATCCTTGGCTTCCCTCTCAGCCTGCAGTACTCCATTTACAGCGCTTACCAGGATGGCTATCTGGCAAACATCTGGAGCATTGCGACGAACGCCATGGCGCTTCTCGCGTTGCTGATCGTGTCACGCTTTCACGGTGGACTGCCGCAGCTTGTTTTTGCCATGGCCGGAACCCGAACGCTGGTGGCGATGGCAAGTAACTATTATCTTTTCCACCGTTATCACTGGCTGGTGCCATATCCATCAGCAGTGCGTTGGAGTTGCGTTCAGCGCCTTTTCAAGCTCGGCGGAAAGTACATGATCACACAGCTAGCTGCGCTCGGCATTTACCAAAGCCAGCCTATGATCATCACCCAAATGCTTGGTCCGGCGAGCGTCGTCATCTTTGTTGTTTCCTACAAGATCATTACGCTGCCCATGGATCTGAGCTATATGGCCAACCAGCCTTTTATTGCGGCTTTCGGGGAAGCTAAGGCACGCGGAGATTGGGTTTGGATCCGGAATGCGTTCTGGAAGACGACCTGGATCTCTACCAGCATAGGCTTTTCGATGGTTCTGTTGATCGCGCTTGTTGCCAAGTCGCTTATCCGCATCTGGGCCACAGCTTCAGCCGTGCCAACGACCGCCTTCATTCTATGGCTGAGTATTTATGTGATGATTGGCATCGCCCTGATGCCTACGTATCAATTTCTTTCCGGTGTAGAGAAAGTGACCCCACTGGTAATTTCCACCGGGCTTTGCGCAGTCGCTGTGATTGGCGCCGGCATTTTCCTGGCGCGCGGGTACGGACTAGTGGGTTTGGCGATGGCGATGGCAATCAGCAAACTAGTTACGTTCTGGCCGATCCAACTTTATGAAGTTCGGCGCGTCTTGCGCGAGTCGCATGTGGTAGCCCCAGCTATTTGAAACTCTCGCATGGACTTACGGATTTCGAGAGCTTCATGCGCTGGGACTACAGCACGCGAGGATCATTTACTGGTTTGCCGCCGGGTTCGCGCTACCCAGGATGGCGAGACCTGCCAGACCTGCGTCACAATGACGTTAAAGAGGAGACTCCGGTGACACTGGCGCGTCCCCCTGGGTTCTACGCAGACGGAACAAGTAAGCCCTGTTCCAAGAGTATGTCAGCTGCCTTTCGGAGATCTGAAAATGCGAAGCTCGACATTTCGGCGATGTCAAGCAGTGAGTGTTCGCCATCAGAATAGTTCAAGACCCAGAACAGGTGAATCAAGTTCTGTTCGATGATGGGGCCGCCGACTTTGCGGTAGATACCGCGTTTACCCAACTGTGGTTCGCCTTTTGGACTCGTGTTGAGGTACGAAACACTTCCCTCAAGAATGGTGACAATCCTGGCCATGAGTGCCAGGCTCCCGGCAAGTTTTTCCGAGGACATCAGCGTCAAATCATCCGCAGAGGTGTGATTTTCGGGGTAATGGTGGGAATAGGTACGGAAAAGGCAACCGATCGGCAGATTGAATCCGGGTGAGCAAAACTGCCGCTCGTCGAAGCCGAAGGGGGTAAAACCCCACAGCTCATATTCTTCTTTGCTTTCACGCAGCGCACATTTGACGGCACGGTCGATTTGGGTTCCACCGCGGCGCGTTTCCTTCCAGGTAAACCCGCCTTCATCTCCGATGCATGTCAGGGTGAAACCATACTTGACCCGGTCAAGATTTGCCTCATTGCGGCTGAGCCAGGTGATGGATCCAATCGTGGTTGGAATGAAAATAAACCGATATGACAGGCGCCGATTCTGAACGCGCGACAAGTACGCGGCAAGGAATGTTGCCACGGCTACGCCGGAAAGATTGTCGTTGCACATTGCCGGATGGTCGATATGAACGGAAATCAGAACCTCATCGGTGCTGGAGCCGGGCAGGTAGTATTCACCGTAAGTAAGAAAACCATCTTCCAGCGTCGAGTCGATGTGCACTTCGTACTCGCCATCCTCCAACTCGTCGAGGTCTCTTTGGGCAAGGCAAAATCCCCAATTGGCGTCGTAATAGGAATAGCGAAACGGGATCCAGTCAGGTCGCTCAGGAATGGTGAAGAGATGTTTTCTCAGCTCTTTTAAACGGAATTTTCCCTTGACGGGCGTGCTGTAGCCTACGACGTGGAGGCAACTCTTCTGAAAATCAATCACCCGCTCTCCGCGCGAGTTCGCCACATAGGCGTCGCGGATGTTCCACTCTTTGGGAACCGTCCAGTCGAGGACGGGCGTCCCACTGGGCACCTCATGCCTCTGCAGCGGGATGAACTGCTCCAGCACTGAGAGGGTCTGGCGGACGCCGTCGCCGGTGATGCTTCGGCATATCGGGTATAGGGCAGCTATGAGGTCAAAAATTTCCTGACCAATTTCTGAACGTTCACAAAAGCGTTGGAGTTCGGTAACGGTGATTGTTTCATTGTCCAGGCCTTCTTCCAGAGAGGTGACGTTGGATAGAAGATCAAGCGCAGAAGATCGGAAATCATTCATGCTGTCGCTCACAAAATGAGATTGTTCCAACGCGGGTGTTGGAATGGAGGGTGCTGCATTTGGAACTACGTCCTGACCGAAGCCGCGGATGAAATTGGAGGACGGCCAACGAACGTTTTATTCTCAACAGCGAAGCGCGCGACCCGGAAAGCGGGAGATTCCAGACGGGAGCAAACACGCTTGCTGGGGCAATCATACTCCGAAAATAGTTGTTATGGAATATATCTTTTGGGCAAATCGTGTATCTTTCTATCAATGGACATTCGACGCCAAATGTGCCGGCAGGGTGGCCTATCCCAAGCGTTTTTGATACCTATGACTGGGGGCGTGCATGATTTTCCAGCTGATTTTGATAAACCGCCCTATTGACGGCAGCATTACGCTTTGCTACGCTTTCCGTGCTGTTCAGACCTCCTGAACGGTAAAGAAGAATTACTGAACATGCGCCGGTGACTTTGCTGGCCTTTGTAATTCCAGGGGGCCCCCGCCTTCTTGGCAAACGAAAGAAGCGGGAGGCTTGATGACGAACCAAACTGCTACCAGTAGCCCATCTTTAGCGCAACTCGGGCATCACGAGAGTATGCACTCGCCAATCGAGGAGAACGTTGTCGATGCTCTCTGCCAGGCATTCGAAAACTCCGGCGTACCGCTTGCACAGCGACTGGAGACTTTTCCTCGGCATGTTCGTAGACAGGACCTGGCACGTTTCCTGGTACGCTATGAAATTTTCAAACTGAACCTGGAAGCACACGGAAGCGTAGTTGAGTGTGGAGTCTTCGCGGGGGGCGGCCTGATGACATGGGCGCAATGTTCATCGGTTCTTGAGCCTTACAATCACACACGGCGTGTGATCGGCTTCGACACTTTTTCAGGGTTTCCGAACACCCACGAGAAGGACTCCTCAGGAACTTCAGAGTACCTACATCAAGGGGCATTTGACACTTCCACAGACATGATTCAGGAATTAAACCACCTTGCGGGGATCCACGATAGAAATCGCCCCCTCGGCCACATCCCCAAGATCGAGCTTGTCCAAGGCGACAGCTGCGAAACCATACCTCAATATCTGGAGCTGAATCCTCATTTATTAATCAGCCTTCTATACCTGGACTTTGACTTATACGAGCCAACGAAGGCCGCGCTTCAACATCTCTTACCCAGGGTGGTTCGAGGGGGAGTGGTGGCGTTCGACGAACTGAATTCCGCGCATTTCCCTGGAGAGACGGTGGCATTCATGGAAGCGGCAGCTACTGCATCGGGTCCGCTTCGTCGTTTTGCCTTCGATCCTTATATTTCATACTTTGTGAAATAGGAGAACGTCAGCTAATCAGGGGGTTTCATCGTCTGACAGTTAGAAGCTGACGTCTGCTTCCAATTTCCCCCTGAACAACGGGAGCGTCTTTTCAGGGGTCCTTCGGCGGAGTTGTATTCGCATTTCCAGACACACGTCTATGTCCAAAAGAAGTTCCCCAGACGTAACGAGCGATGTGCTTTGTAAGTCACCAGTCTGGGAAAAGTGTTGACGTTGTAGTTTTGCGCACAGGAGTGGTTCCTATGTCTTCATGTCCCATACTTACCATTGGTTTGCCGGTTTATAACGCTGATCGTTTTCTTGCCAAGGCGCTCGATTCCTTCTTATCCCAGACCTTCAAAGATTTTGAACTAATCATCTCTGATAATGCTTCGAGCGATCGCACAGAAGAAATCTGTCGTGAGTACGCTGCCCGCGACCGCCGCATCCGTTACTTTCGCAATACAAGGAACATGGGTGCTGGTTGGAATTTCCGCAGAGTCTATTCCATGGCTAACGGAAAATACTACAAGAGCGCGGCCCATGATGATTTCATCGAGCCGACTTTTTTGGAAGAATGTATTGCTGCACTCGAGGCCGATCCAAACCTGGTTCTGGCACACACGCGAACAAAGGTCGTCTCGCCTACGGGCGATCTGGTGGAGTATTACAACTGGCCATTGCGGTTCGACTCGCCGGACCCTTTAATCCGCTGGCACGACCTACTGTTGAACGATCATATGTGCTTCCAGATCTTCGGAGTCTTTCGTTTAGATGCGCTGCGTCAGTGCCCTCCCCAAGGGAGCTATGTGAACTCCGATGGCGTGCTCCTGGCGCAGATCGGGCTGATTGGCCGGTTTTGGGAATCGGACAAATTCCTCTTCATCAACACCCGTCATGAAAACCAGTCGTCACAGACAGCTCCGGCTCGTCTCAAATCTCAAGGTTTCCGGCTGATACGACGGCACGGCACTCTCCCTTGCCCGGAGTGGTGGGACCCGGCGAAGACCCACGAAGTCACGTTCCCAGAATTTCGGCAATTCTACGAATACGCAGCCTCTGTTCAGCGGACGACGCTAAGTCCCTGGCAAAAGGTTCGCGCGTATTTCCTCCTTCTGCCCTGGACGAAAAAGCACTTCCGCCGCATGATGAAAGACTTGATCATCGCGGCTGACCAGATCCTTTTCAATTACCAGAACCGGCGCGCCGCGCGGCGGCTCGAAGCGCAGAAGCGGACGACGAATATAACGTCTGCTTGAGCTAACGCAAGATTCGACAAGGCTAGACGCGAGGATGGAAGTGCCGTTAGAGATTTGTGCAATACTTGGCCGAGCGGTTCCGCTGCTGCAAGGCCTGACTTCGAAAGCTTTGAGCTTAAGGAATGGATCTTGTCCACACGATAAGGATTTCCACCGGCTTTCGTGTGTCGTTGCGCCACCACCGATTGACTCCGGCTGGGATGACCGCCGAATCACCTGACACCAGATGGTGCTCGACTTCGTCCAGGCTGAGAACGACTTCTCCTTGATAAACGAAAGCGCACTCATCATTCGGAGAAGGACGAGCCTCTTTCCCACTGAGGCCGCCCACCTTGAGTTTAACGAGGAATCATAGAGGTGGCTTCCCCGTTCAACGAGCCGGCGGATTCGATCTCGGCCTGGGACCATTCCAGATTCATCCGGACACGTTGATTGCGGCGGACAATGGTACTTTGTGCCCCTTCTGCGTGATAAAAAACTGAACCAGAGTCCTCCAAGGGCAGTCGCTAAACGCTCCAATGAAGAGAGTGAAGGAGAGGCTTGCCCATTTTCGACCTGGGACAGGAAGCTGGCAGAACAACCGGTCTGTTCGGCCAATGCTCGCCGGTGAAATGGTGGGCATAAAAATATAGTTGAAATCCATTTCTCACCCGGACTACTATGTAGCACACTACATTATGGACGTCAACCCTGTATTGTAAGCACTCCAGGCGCGGCGGGGCGCGAAGGGACGAGAGCGGATACCTGACGATGAGTGCTTCGGAAAAGGGACTCTCGGTAACTACAAGGCTGGACCCACCCGGTGGGAAAATCTACCGAGGCCTAAGACTTCTCGGGCAGGATTGAGGGGCACTGACGATTCGGCACGCCCACAACAGAAGCGGATCCTGTCGCATGACGACGGTATTGGGCAGTTAGGGACGGACAGCTATGCGTAGGTGGGTGTTCAAAGTTCATCTATGGGTTGGAGCGCTCGCAGGCGGATTCTTTGTAGTGCTCGGGATCACCGGCAGCATTCTCGCCTTTGAGCTGCCGCTGGATCACTTCCTGAACGCAAGTGTCGCTTATATCTCCCCGGCCCCTAGCGATCTTCCACTGAGCCAAATCATCCGTTCCGTGCAATTACGCTACCCATCAGACGGCATAGCCTCCATAACTTTCGCTGGGTCCCCCAATCTTGCCTGGCAAGTCGCTCTGCCTTCGGGCATCGCTTACGTAAATCCTCATACCGGGCAAGTGCTGGGTTTGAGAAGTCGAGGCCAGACGGTTTTGGGATTTGCACGACGTCTCCATGTCAGCCTGGCCAGCGGGCACATCGGTCGAAGCGCGATTCGATGGGCCAACGTGGCGACGCTGCTGCTACTGATATCCGGCCTTGGTCTATGGTGGCGAGACGGACGGATCCGATGGCATGGCTTTGACGGAACTCGTCGCTTTTGGTCGGACCTGCATAAAGCGATCGGCATCATCTTCTCAGCTCTTCTCCTGATTGCCTCAGGGACTGGTGCGTTTATCAGCTTTGAAGGCCCGGTGAGCCAAGCGATCCGAGCCTTCAGAGGAAGCGCCACAATCATGCCCTCCCATCTGTTGGAGTCGCAGCCGAGGTCAGGCACGACGTACATCGAGCCCGATCAGGCATTAATCCTCGCGCGAGCAGCGGTCCCCGAGGATGCTCCCTTGCGGATGCAGATGCCCGCCTACGGAGGAACGTACAAGATTTCCATGGTCGAACATCACTTCATGAGGTCAGATGTCGAGCGGGTAGTAACCCTTGATCCGTACTCGGGAAAGATACTTTTCGTCTCTTCGGACGCCGACTTGTCCTTTGCCCAACGCCTGTTTGCGGTCAACGAGGCTGTTCATACGGGCAGCGCTTTTGGGGCTCATGGGTCGCGTATTGATGGCTCTGGCTGGCATAATGGTGCTCCCGCAGGCAATCAGTGGATTCATGATGTGGTGGAAACGGGTTACGACCAAAGCTCGCAATAAGCCACATCCATCAAGTGAACGGATTTCGATATGAGACTTTTGGTAGTTGCTCTGCTATCTATCCTTGCCTTCGCAGTTGGAGATGTGTCGGGAAATTGGCATGGTTCTTTTCGCGTGGACGGCGGTGATCACGACGTTCCGCAACTCCTCTTTCTGAAAGAGGATGGCGCCACATTAACGGGTACCGGTGGCCCGGATACAACCGAGCGCTACCCCATATCAAATGGACAAGTGAACGGAGATCACGTCACGTTCGAGCTTACAACTGGCGACTGGAAGTTCTTTTACGACTTGAAAAACTCAGGACTGCGGATGAGCGGAAGGCTGGTTCTAAAGAGCGCGAACGATAGTCGCAAGGCTCAAGTCACGCTGGAAAGGGCTCATTGATCAGGTAATTGACGGGGTTTCGGGATTATCGGTTCGTGAAGTTGGACAAACTCTGGAGAGGATGTTGGCTAGAAAGATCGCTATACCTAAACGGGAAATGTTAGGACAGAGCAAATGATCGTGATGGCTAGGGATATACCGACCGGCTTATGGCGCAACTCTGTCGTCATGCTTATACTGTTATCCGCTCACGTGATGACCCACCGGAAATTGTCGTTTATAGGGGTCGCTCCGGTAGGCACTGACCCATGCGATGGTGTAAATGCATTCGCGTTTTTCACCATTGTATTTATCGCAATTGGCTCTATTCTGCGGATGTTCAGCGATAACCATTCATCGTCCCCTGTGCGATACCTTTACATCGTCCGATCCCAACAGGCGGTTCTCTTTGTGCTGTTCATTACATTTACGGCAGAGATCATTGCTTTGGTACGAAATCCGAGGACATGGATTGGGAATCATTTCGCCGAGTCGCTAGTCGGATTAATTTGTGCTTTGACCGTTGTTACTCTCGCCACACTGTTACTGATTCTGTTTACACAACGAAACAGGATATCGCTGACCTCATTGCGATGGACACGCTCTATGTTACCTGCCGTGATCGCCGTCGTCGTCCTCAGTGTTTGTCCTGAATGGCCTACCTACAGCCCATCGAGAACCTCGCACATCCTCACCGTAGCTCTCGGAGCGTTGGTGGTTTTCATCCCGATGCGCCTTCTATTGCCTGAGATCGTGCTGAATGGATCAGATGGCCATCGTGAAACAGGGACCTCTGGTATTGCGCACGAATTGACTTTACTCGTGGGTGCGGTTGCTGTGGTGCTCTTAAGTTTTTTTCGCCACGTTCCTATTTTTGCAGGCAACCTCGCCATGGTTTTCATCCCTTATGCGCTCCTGGGAAGACTTCTGGGGTTTGCCGGACGAACGAAGAGTTCTATGCAAAGTGCGCACGTCGAATGATTTGTAGAACGCGCTTTCGGGGCGGATCGAGGGTAATCTGGGCATTACCCAAGCGTCAATTCCAGCCCGATAAGTGTATTGGACAAAAAAACGGGATTCTCGGTAACTTGCCACCGGTGCCGTCTTTCCGGGCAACATACGGGTAATAAGACTTTTCAGATCCTGCCGAGAATCAAATCCGGGTTGAGCGGGTCCGCCGCGATGCGGCCGGACGCGCGTGTTTTGAGTCAACAGGGGTGGCTCCGATCTAGCTTTTGTTGCAGAGGAGAAGTCTCTGTGACCCATCTACGTCGGATCATGCTTGAAGAGCTGGAACGTCGCAACTACGCTCCAGGAACCATTCGCTGCTACATCCGCACGGTCGAACACTACGCCCAGCATTTCCGTTGTTTCCCCGATCGATTAGGTCCCAAGCACATCCGCCGGTATTCGGCGCAGATGTTTTCCAAGTGGAAGCTGGCGCCGAACACGGTGTCGCGCAAGGACCGTGATGTCATGCTGAGGCCAGCACTGCTTGAAGCGCTGCGTGGATATTGGCGCGGACCAAAGGAAAGGGTGGCTGCAACGCAGAGCGGTTGCCGATGGGTCTCCCGACTGACAGCCGTCGTGTCCGCCGGTAACGGTCCTCTCCCAACGACAGCCTTCTCGTATTTGTCATCCCGAGCGATCTGCAGTTCTACGGACGTCTCATGGAAATGTTTTTGGAGGCAACCCCACTTTTGTTCGCCCGCGCCCTGTCCAAAGCAATCCGTAAGTTGCCCCGTCGCCTCCCGATAGTGACGACTCGACAATGGGACTGCCCATCGCTCGATGCATGGAGTCTCTGCATCAATGGAATGGGTGAGGACCGCCACGAGCTCTAGCTGCAGCCGATCGTCTGCCGTGGGCCGCTATTGTTTGCGGTTCGTCGCTTTGGGCGCAAAATATCCCCGGCGGGCCTGCACGTCCAGGCCGTGTTGGTCGACCTTCACTTGCAAGCGGTGATACGTCCCTGTGGGCTTCACGTCTTTGAGCGAAACCTGGAGCAAATACAGGTACTGCGGCGCGGCCGCCAGGCTCTTCAGGCCGTTCTCAAGATCATTATTGTTTTGGAAGAAAGTTCCGCCGGTCCCGTATGCCAGTTCTGCCATCGCATTCCCGCTCGCCTGCATTGCCGCCAGCCGATCCTGCGAGGTTGGTCCGAACGTGTCACCGATGGTGGTATTGCCGCCCTGGCTCGCGTCTGTATTTCCCGCGTAGAGCCCACGCGCGTCCAACGCGCTGATGACGACATTCGCGCCGGCAGCCTGGTCAATGAGCTTTGATTTGAAAGTCATCGCTTCGGGGGAAAGGGACAGGAAACCGGGAGAGACCAGGATCAGCGTTCGCTGTCCCGGCAGTTTCGACATGGCGCTCACCACGGCTCCTATCAAGAGCAGCGATTGGCGAGCATCTTCTTCGCCCAGGGCAAGGGCCCGGGTGGCGACGGAACGCGCCAATCGTTCGGCAAAACCAGAATTGTTCGAACCGTCCATCCCATCGGAACTTTTCGCCGAAGGGAAGCCACCAACGGCACCACAGGCTTTCGCCTTTGCGACCGCCACCGCGAATTCCATGCTGTCGTGCTGGTTGATAATCCTGTCGGCGGCGTAATAGTCGATATCGGGACAATCCCTTGTGTCGTGCTGAAAAGTCCGGTGAACTTTCAGCGTCTTTATCGCCGCCTGCAGCACGGCCCGATCGCGGGTTATCCCGGTATTGACACCCGAAAACGACAACACACCCTCGTAATCTGTTGCGGTGAGGGGCTCGTCCAACATTTTGATTGCTGCCTTTTGGGTAATCGCGAGGTCGGAAGAGTTGAGGTGCCGATCGTCAAAAAGGAAAAGGACGAATCTGTTTTGCGCAGACGCCGGGGTCGCCGAAGATCCCGAACCGGCTGCACCCGCACCGCCGGTCGCGCCCATCTCAGCCCCGGCCGGCACCGACCCGGTGGCGGCTGCTTTGACCACGGTGAACCCTGTAATGGCTCTTCTTTCGCCCTGGTCGAGGACCGTGAAGTCGCTCTGGCCCAGTTTGCCTACTGCGCGTCCCTGCTTGTCACGAACCACTGCTGGGATCAGCAGTTCGGGGACCTCGACATGCAGCGTGACTCCGCCGGTGGGAACACTCGCCGCGGGCGCAATCGCAAGGCCCGGCAACTTGTTTGGCTGGGAATCGCCAGCCTCGGGAGCCTGCATTTTCGGAGCAGATACGGAAGTGGGCTCTGTAGCCGGCGGCAGCGGTTCGCCCTTCACCGGGCTACGTTCTTCCGCGTGCATTTCGGACGCCCCTGATGTCTGGGGTTGGGGCACGCTTTCCTTCATCGCGTCCGTCGTGGCAGGTTCCGCCTTCGGGCTGGGAGGAGGGGCGTCCCGCGCAAGGATTCGGGTTGTCGACGCGAAGCGGTGGTAATGGGTGAAGTGAGTCTCGTTGAGCCATTCTCGCGGCGCATCTCCATGGATGGTGTCGGGATCGTCGAGTGCCCTCGAAAGAGCGATGCTGCGCACCGGACAGATGAATGTGGTTCCGCCGATATCGACGGGGCCATACTCCACCAGAATGGCAGCGCGGCGGAACGGTGCGCCCCTGGTCAAATCCGCGTCCATGGTTATCCGCAGAATGGTTCCATCGGCCGGGCTGACTCCAATCGACCCGTGGTAGCCGGGTTTGGTATGAACAATTCCGGGGTTCGACGGGACGGCGTTCAGGACCTCGTAGTGAGAAGCCGATGCAGGCACCTCATAATGGAAGACTGCGACTTCACCGTTCGCAGACTCTTCCCAATGGCTCCAGCGGATGTTGCCCTTGGCAGCGTCGGCAAGGATCATGCCCAGTGTGTTGCCGAACTCACCCCCCGAGATCAGGCCCACGTTGGAACCCTGGGTCGCAGGCTGATTCTCCCGTTCGTTACGCACCGATATTTCGCCGCTCGCAGTGTCAATCAAGTGCAAACCCGAGCGGGTCGGCCAGGTGTCCTTTTGCAGCGCCTGGGGCCTGTCGTCGTAAAGGTTTATCACCCGGGTCGCGAAAAAGTTTGGTAAGCGAGGCAGGGTTTGCGAAACATATCTTCGCGCAGCCTGCAGGATGCGAGTTTGCTCTGCGCTGTCTGGAGGCGGCGTGGGCGGCAGCTCGTTTGGCGGGGGGTCGAAAAAAGCCGATCGGTCAGCAAGCAGTTCGAGAGCCCGCGCCCCTTGCGTGCCCGGAGCCAGGCGTGCTTTGAGGCGGCCCAGCGTTGCTTCCGTAAGGCGTTCCGTGAGTTCGAAGCCGCTAATTTCCCGGGCAATCTCGGTGTCCGGCTTGTGTGCGTTGATGGCCGTATTGAGCGCTTGTTGTAACTGCGCAACGGTGGTGTGTTTGGAGGCGCTGAGCGGGATTGCTGTGGCAAAGAAAACGACAAGCCACAACCGCCGCATCCGGCTACTCGCGCCTTGCATGGACGCTGGCACCTTAAGACCCCACTAGAAACTACAGACGAAGGATACGCTTTTCGAGACCCGGAATGGGAATCCGCAGCATTTCGTTTTGTATCTTTCTACGTCCTGGAGGGGGCCAGGGGGACTGGAGGTTTGAAGAATGACATCCCGGTAATCCAGAGCCTATCCCTATCCATCTGCCGGCCCGGCTGAGCGCACAAATTCTTCAGCCGCCCCTGCAGGACTGAATCCTCTCGTGCCTCTCTACCCAGGACCGCATGCTGGGCTCAGTTCATGCGTCCGTTCTGGATTCAAACAATCTCAGTTACTGATGCTCTTTCAATATCTCCTCAATCCTATTTGGTGACACGATTCGGTGTCAGCGCTCCCCCCAAAAACGCCCGTCGTCACTAAGCCACCTAATTCGGATCCAAGCGTCAGTCGGAGTTTGCGTTCCCAGGAGGGGTCCTCGGAACCGCAGGGCCCTCCGCTACGCTACCCCGGATTTCCAGTAGAGAGATGCGGCTTCGGTCAACACGAGGTGGTTCTCTTTTAGGAGCACCACATGAGTGGCCGCGTTGAACGCGGCGAGGCAGGAAATCCGGGTACGCTTCGGTCGGAGCCTGTGACTTTTTCCTTCCTTTGTAGATTGCGGCCGGAAAGTCCTCAACAGCATCTGCTAACAAATATCGCCGAGATTTCTTCGGCTGTCAGGACCGGCTCTTCGGCTGCGCGCCATAAAGCCTTTGTTTGCGATAAATCTGCGAGGCGCTTCGCTCAGGATGACGGCTTTATCGTGGGGTGAGACACAGCTGGTTTGGTAGGTTAAAGACGAAAGATCGAAAAAGTCACAGGCTCTCGGGATGACAAGGTGAGGGGAAGCGTTTCCGGAGAGGGGCTGTTGCCGGCTGAAGTGAGTTCTGGGTCGCCCCAGCGCTGCCCTGGAGTTCGCGGGGCCATCCGTTTACCGGCCGATCACTGCAGGACGTACCTGTTCGGGCTTGTCTCCCTTGAAGACTCGAGGCACGAAAGTCTTTGACTTGGGGCTGAGAATCCACCTACGGTAAAGGCGAATGGACTCACAGGAGTGGATCTACGGTCAGCTTGCCTGCCCTGCGTGCAAGCAGCCCCTGACAAAAGCAATCGATCTGCTCATCTGCAATGGTTGCAGCACCGCATATCAGCAGACGGACAAACGTTTCATCGACCTGATGCTGCCCGAGAAAGACATCACAGTGGCCGAAGCCTGGCAGGACCGTTTGCAGCAGATGGACGCGTGGTACGACGACCTCGTGTCTCATCCGGAGAACGCAAAACGTCTCCTGGACAACGACCTTGGTCTGTTCCCAAAGGAGATCTTTTCGGGGCCGGGCCCGGTACTGGACGTCGGCGGAGGATCGGGTCACACGCGCAAGTTTCTTTACCCTGACACCAGATATATTTGCCTGGACCCTGATCTCAATTGGATTCGACCTGAATGGATCAGCATCGCTGATCAGGGCAAAGAAGCCCACGGTTGCTGGCCTTTCGTCAAGGGCGTCGGCGAGCATCTCCCTTTTCGTTCCGGGACGTTTCAGCGGGTTTATTCGTTCTGGAGCTTGAATCACAGTATGCGGCCCGAACTGGTGGTTCAGGAAGCTGCCCGCGTATTGAAAGCCGGTGGTGAATTCTTCCTGGTTCTCGAAGACATGCGTCCGCGCTTGTCCGATATTCCCGGCCGGCTTCGGCTCGCGCTGAGCGATCGCTACTGGAGCAGGCGCTATCTCAGGTGCCTCCTACATCTTCTAAAAACGGGCGAGTGGCCTCTGCAAAACGATCACATCAGGATCAATGAGGCCGATCTTGCGCAGTGGAGTGAAGGTCACTTCGCCATCAGCACTCGCCACTGGTATGGCGACTATCTGACCTTTCGCATGACGAAGCCCCTTGCGACCGACGCGCGGCCGCTGGACACATGAGGGGCTGTCGTGTCGCCGCCGTGGAGAAAAGAATGATGCCCTCTTCTCTGGTCAGGTGGCCCATGTTCGCCCCAACGCTTTTGTTATATAGCGAAGACATTGGACCATAGTTTGGAGTCTTAACCGGGTCGTATTCACCAACGCGTCGCCAGTGCATGGATTTTGAGTACACAAGTCAAGACGTCTGGGCGCCTCCCGGTAACGGGTCAACGGCCATACGCGTGTCGCCTGAGTTTTCGCGGTTCGGCGGATTCCCACACCAGGAGCAGAATCTCTGGTGTTGCGGGAGAGTTTGTCCGCAGTGCGTGCAAGTCGAAGGTATGGGCTGGCGCAAAACGAAGTACAGCAGAAATCCCAACAAGTGCGGAAACAAGGCTGCCACCAGAACCCAGAGGACTGCCCGCATCGCCCTCCGCTGAGCGTCCGCAAACACAAACCCCAGACAGAGGAGCCAGGCGGCGGTCACGATGCCGGCGAATAAACCGGCGCCGCCGGCTATGGCCATCGTCCGCAACCCAGAGCCGTGGTCAGCGGCATGGTATCCCACCGCTACTCCGATCAGCCCGGCACAGCCCGCGATGACCAAAGCCCAACGCCGGACTGGATTGGGAACAATACTCAAAAACTGGTGGATCTTCATAGATTCCTTTCTTTCTGGTTCGTGGCGGCTGCCGACAACAGGGGCAATATCGGAAACAGCAGTAGGAGACACAACGAAGGTATGATCCAGAACGCAATCAACTCCTGCCGGATTTGCATGCCCTGCATGTGAAAGACAGAAGCGATCAGGCTGCTCACACGCAGGTCTAGGAATGAGCCGGCGGCGGTGAGCATGACGGCGAACATGCAGGCGAATACCAAGCGCCGGCGGCCGGGCTGTGCAGCTTTGGATTGCTGTGCGCGTAGCGTGAGCGACGCGGACACTTTCGCGTTGAGGGTCGGGTCGACCTCAAACGAAAAGCCGCCGAGGCTGGCGATGACCCGGTTGGTGGCAGCGAGATACTCCTGGCACGGAACGCAAGACTGGAGATGCTCGCGCAGCGACTGCTCGTCCTGAACCGGACCCGCCAGACTCTCATCGATCAGGTGTTGGAAACGTTCGTGACGGTCAGATTTCAAGGCTTCCTCCTTTGAACTGCGACCGCAGCATGGCGAGACCTCGATAAATTCTCGAAGAGACGGTAGAGACCGGTGCTCCCACCACGGCGGATATTTCCTGTAGCGATAGATCCTCCTGAAATCGCAGGACGAGCGCTTCGCGATAGGTGGGGTCCAAGGTTTGCAGCGACTGAGCAAGCAGCGCGGCATCCTCCGTCCGGGCTGCCAGTGTGAACGGCGAAGCGACATCCGAAGCCGATGAGGGGTGGGTACCCTGCCATTCTTCTTCGTCGTCCACGCTCACCATGCGCCGCTTCCGCATGTGATCGATGGCGAGATTGCGTGCGATGGTGAAGAGCCAGGGCTCAAAGCGTGAGTGGCCGTCGTAGGAGGAGCCGCGCTCCAGAACGCGCAGCCAGGTTTCCTGCACCAGGTCGTCGACTCCGTCGCGCCTGCCCAGCAGGTAAATAAGATAGCGAACAAGGCGGTACTGGTATTGTTCGACCAGTGCATCGAGCAGAACGAGATTTCTTTGGCGCAGGCCGAGTGCGATTTGCCGCGCGTCGTTGTTCATTCCTGCCACCAGTGTGATGTCATGTTCGAACATACGCAGGGTATACGGATGAGCCCTCTCGGATTACGCAGGGGTTGAGTTTTCGCTCCGGGATGGCGCGCGTTCCCCTCATCGGCGGTTCAAAATTGACGACTTTGCCTCGTCACTATATCGTAATTCGTAGTATGGCGAGAAAGCTCACTGCCGGTCCATTTTCAGATCCCGAGTTGCTTATCCTCGCTAGTTTGGCCGCAGGGCAGAAGCACGGTTACGCGATCATGACCGATGTGCTCACCTTCGCGGACGTCGAGCTAGGCCCGGGCACACTCTACTCTGCGATCACTCGGTTGGTGGAAATGGGCTGGATTGAACCGTGCCAACCAAGCGGACGCCAACGCCCCTATCAACTCACGCCGGCCGGTGGCCGGCATCTTGAAACTCAGCTAGCAAAGATGCGCCGTCTGGCTCAGATCGGTCTGAAAAGGTTGCGTGTTCTATGAGAAGAAGGGTTCAAACAGTACGAATCTTGCTGCGTGCATATCCCGCGAGTTGGCGGGATAAGTATGGCGAGGAACTTGCCACGATCCTCGAAGGCCGGTCGCTTACGCCTCCGATTGTTTTTGATGTGCTGCGAAACAGCCTTTTACAGCGAATCAGATGCGCGGAGGCGTGGCAGACGGGCGCAATAGTTCTTTCTGCCTGGCTCGTTGTTGGAACCGCCTTGAACAGCGTCAAACCTTTTCCGCAGTGGGCCTATGAGTTGTTTTGGCAATTCGATCTTTGTATTGCTTTAGCCATTGGCTACCGCTCGATTTCGCGCGATGGCAAGAGCCTACTCGCTGCCGCGGTTGCGACCGGAAAGGCTGCGTTGGTGGGCATCGTTCCTGAACTAGTCCTTGGGGTCCTTTGGATGGCTGGTTTCGTTCATCCGACCATATCGCAGCCAAATGGTTCACCGATGATATTGGGTCATGGCATCACCGACCTGTGCATCCGGGCCGGAGTTGCAGTTCCACCCACCCATATGTTGCTGGTGCCGCTTGCTGCTGTCATTCCTACCGCAATCGCTGGAGCGCTCGGAGCAATGACGGCACGGTTCGTCTCGGCTTTCTGGGAGGGGCTCCGCCCACGGAACATCAAGTAGTGGGTTCTCATGCTGCCAGCCAACCGGCGTATCAGCTTCTCGCAAGACGGGGATTTTCGGTAACTTCCCACCCGGGACCAATGGCCGGGGCTCGGCATCTCCCGTGACATTTGTACATCTAAATATTTATGGGCACTCAAACAGTAACGCGATCTTTCGAATCGGATTTGGAACCTGGCAAGCTTTACAACGTTCTTGCGGAGGCCAGCAATATTCCCAAGTGGGCCCCTGTATTCGCCGACGCCATTGAGCGCATCGACCACGTGCGCCATCGCGTCACAAAGAATGGCGAGGTCTTCACGGTCGAAGTTTCGCTGCATCCGTCTGCTGTTGCCGTCGACTATGTACGCGAAATGCCCAACGGCAAGCGGGGCGGTGCTTATATCCGTGTAACGCCCCGCCCCCTGGGGGGAAGCACGATCACCATGACTGTGCCGATTGGCCCGAATACGACGGAATCTGAGGTTGCGAAAGTGCTTGAACAAGAACTCGCAGGCCTTGTTCACCTCGCTCAACTCTGATCGGATGGGTGACTCACTCGCGGAGGTTGTGGCACGGCAAGGGTGGGGCACACGAATGGCGCACCGCAGATCCCTCGGCTGCCCCAGATTACCTATCATAGGTCGCGGCTTCGATTGAGTTACATGTGGTTCTCTTTAAGGAGAACCACATACTTGGGCGTTGGCGAGAGCTCTGAAGCAGGAAATCCGGGTACGCTCGGGATGACAAATAGCATTTAGCGGCATGGGTTGCGGTGCGGGCAGCATGATCGCGATGGCTCTTGTCGAGCAATACATTCCCATTCGCGATCATGCCTGCGGCTTGGGTTTTTAGTTGACGGGTATCAGTACCGGCGCTCCTTTATCCTTTACCAGAAACACCAGGAACTTGGCCGATTCGGTTTGGCTCGCATTTCGACCCACGGTGTGTATGTCATTGGGTCCCTCGTAGAAAGTCTGGCCCGGGGTCAGAGTCACTTCCCTTCCCCCTTTGACCTGCATCACGATCGAGCCCTTCAGTAGGTAGATAAATCCGTGCGCATGGTGGCGATGTACAGGGTCGGCAGCGCCCGGCGGGTACTCGACGGTGATCACGACACCTTCCTTGCCTGGAATATTCGAGAGGTCTTTCGATAGGACCTCTGTCACCGTGGCGTTCTGCCCCGTGAGCCAGCCAGGGGGCAGGCAGGCCAGACATAAGATCAGTTTTGCTATCTTCATCCATCCATCTCCTCGTTGTTTTTTCTGGGGGTCGTCCTTAAAGGGAGGCAGCCACCGTGGAGTGGGAAAGCCAAGTATCGAAACTGGTCTCGCCCAGCAGCGCGTTTTTGCCGGGTATCAACGTGTTCTCATCGACTTCCACCCCGAAGTAGCCTGCGCTCGTGTCCGTGACGACTGTGCGCGGGTCGTTATAAGCGCGAAGCGCGTGAAGAATGAATTCGTCGAGCCGGAACTGCTCTGGTCCTGCCACTTCGATGATGCGGTTCACAGGAGCGCCGACAGCGATCCGCCGAACTGCGGATGCCACATCTTCGGCAGCCATGGGCTGGAAGAGCACGGGCGCGACTCGAACCGTCGATGCACTCGCGGCAGCGTCCGCAATATTTTTGGCAAATTCGAAGAACTGTGTCGCATGGACGATCGAGAAAGGAATCGGCGATTCTGCGATCAACTTTTCCTGTGTGAGCTTCGCTCGAAAATAGCCGCGAATCGTCTTTTCACCGTCGGATGGCCTTCTTTGCGCCAGACGCTCAGTGCCCACGACTGAAAGCGCGACGTGGTGTTGCACGCCCGCGGCTTGCTCGTACCGCAGGAGGTTGCCGGTGGCCGTCGTAAAGAAGTCAAGGGAGGCTTTTTCTTCGAAGGATGGTGAGTTCGATACATCCACGACCACCGAGGCGCCTTTCAGGGCTTCAGCAAGTCCTTCACCTGTGAGTGTATTCACCCCTGAATTGGGGGACGCCGCGAGTGCCGCGTGTCCGTGATCACGAAGCTTTTTGACGAGCTTTGATCCGATGAGACCGCTACCGCCGATGACTACGATTTTCATGATTGCTCCTTCCATCGAACAGCGATTTCTCCTGTGCCGTTCGTACCCGCTAAGACCGAATGGCCGGTCGTTTCGTGACGCGATCCGGGCACTCGTTCGTTTCGGCTGAACAGGCCGAACGCGGTCGAATACAGTTGTCACAAAATGGAGGCTACCCGGTCTTAATAAGGGGCAGCGCAATTCTTCAGGCGGTAGACTATGACCACTGTGATGGCAGAGAAATCAGCACCGGAAAGCGGCATCCAAGACGATGGCCTGGCGGCTTTTGCCGAAGTGCGTTCACGTTTGTTCGGGATTGCCTATCGTATGCTCGGCAGCGCGGCGGAGGCGGAGGACATCGTGCAGGATGTTTGGTTGCGGTGGCAGGCGACCGATCGAATTGTCGTAGAGAACTCGCGGGCGTTCCTGGCGACGACCACGACACGCATGTGTATCAATTATGCTCAGAGCGCCCAAGCGCGGCGAGAGACTTATGTCGGATCGTGGCTTCCCGAACCGGTCGACACGAGGAGCGATCCCGCATTGGGCGCGGAACGCGGCGAAGCATTGAAGTTGGCCGTGCTGATTCTTCTAGAGAAGCTTCCTCCCACGGAGCGGGCCGCGTACGTTCTGCGTGAGGCATTCGACTACTCCTACCGTGAGATCGCCGGGATTTTACAGATTGAGGAAGCGAATGCCAGACAACTCGCCACTCGGGCGCGTAAGCATGTTACGGATGAACGGCGCAACAGCGTAAGTGGCGCCGATCAAAGACGCCTTCTCGAGGCATTTATTCATGCTGCCCGAAAAGGAGACCTGGCGGTTCTCGAAGGTCTATTTGCAGAGGATGTTGTTTCTTACTCGGATGGTGGCGGGATCGTGCGAACGGCGGCGCGCGCGCCGGTTACCGGGCGGCAGAGGGTTGCGAAGTTTATCGCTGCCTTCGCGTCACATTTCTGGATGGGCATGGAGCTTACCTGGGTGGAAACCAATGGCCAGGCATCCGTTGTTCTGTCACGGGATGGCGTTCCCGCTGCGCTCGCGACGATTGATGCTTCGACGCAGGGGATTGACCGGATCATGTGGGTTATGCGGCCGAGCAAGCTTACTGCCATTTCACGCCAGGGTGTCGCGCTCATCCAGCGTTAGTTGGGGAGTTCGGGTTTCCAGTAGTGGCTCGAGAGAAGTACAGGTCTTTCTATCGGGCAGCGTGGTCGCCCACTCAAGCCAAAAGAGGGCTTGAATGGGGCACCCAGAGTGTTGGCGGCCCCATCGAAGCATGCTACTGTCTTCGATGAACGTCCAGGGGGATTCGAGAATGTTAGCGGCCTATTGTTCAGTCCTCATTTGCGTGCTGTGTTGCGTTGATGCTTGCGCCCAGGGCGTCATTCCCGCTACTCCATATCAAGTTGGGGCGACGCAGGTGGAATTCTCGGATCCGGCGGCAGGCGGCAGACCACTGAACTTTATGCTGATCTATCCCGCCGCTCCAGCGGCTGGCGCCAAGCCGTTCAAGATTTTTCTGTCTTCCAACCTGCATCTGTACAAAGACGCGCCGCCAGTGGACGACGGTGTGAAGCACCCGCTGATCGTCTTTTCGCATGGGGCCGGCGGCAACGGATCGCTGTACGCGTGGTTTGGCGAATACCTTGCCGCGCACGGCTATATTGTCGCCATGGTTTATCACTACCGGGCAAATACCTATGACTCGAGCGCGCTCTACGTGCGCAACCGGATTTGGCAACGGCCGCGCGACATCAGCCTCGATATCTCCCACCTCCTCGAAGACAAAAAGTGGGGTCCGCGTATCAACCGCGATCAAATTGGAGTAGCAGGTCATTCGCAAGGTGGATTTACTTCCCTTTGGATAGGTGGGGCCGAAGTCAACCCAGAGATCTTTGCCGCATACCAGCAGGGCTGGAAGAACAATGAGATGGTACCGGCCTACGTACGCGAGCAGATGAGCGTCGACGCCAGGCCCGCGCTCGGTGTGCGCGATATCCGGGTAAAGGCCGCGTTCTCGATGGCTCCTGGCGACATCCAGGGATTTGGTATGGATGCGGCAGGGCTTCGACGCACGGCAGTGCCGGTCTACCTCATCGTGGGCGCCGGCGACACCACGACTCCACCCAAGGAGAACGCGGAGTTCGCGGCGAAATACATTCCGCATGCAGAGCTGGATGTACTGGCAGGTCCCGTCAATCACGAGATTTTCGACAATGAATGCGATCAGATCGGCCGGGATAATTATCCCGAGGCGTGTGTCGATGCTGCCGGCGTGAATCGAGCTGAACTTCACGAACATATTGGAAGGGCTGCGTTGAGATTTTTTGATTCAGCGCTGAAGGTACAGCGCTGAGGGGCCGCGTGTTTGTTTGCTGGTCTGCACCCAAAAGACACTGGGTTGATTCGACGTGGTCGCCCACTCAAGCCAAAAGCGGGATTGAATGGGGCACCCAGAGCATTTGCGGACTGGAGGAATTTTGTAAGTAAGGCGATTGAAAACTTGGCGAAGGCGATGGACCTCGCAGCCGCTATCCGGCCGAAGGCGCGAGGATTTGTGAAATCGCTCACTCGATATGATCGGGCAATCCACTTGCCAGAGTACCTGGCTGAAGGATGAACTCCTGCCATCGATCAGATTCCGCAACTTGCTTGAGAATTTGGTTCCGTCGCCGGAGAAAACGATTCATATAACGTTTCAGGAATAGTTGTTCCGCGATCGTGCCAAACACCGATAGTGGGGCCTCAAAGGTGAACCTATCCCTCATTTCGGTTTGGTTTAGAGAGATGCCGGTGAAGAAGTGGTCGTGCTGCATGAACTTGAAGGGTCCCTCAACCATAGTGTCCTGGAAGTAGAAGGGAGAGTCGAAAGCCGTTATCTTGCTGGTAAGGTGCTGACGGACACCAAGGTGTCTGGCTCGCCACCTGACAAACTGGGCCGGCCCAATGAGGCCGGTTGTAACTCCGCCCACCGCCTGCTCACCCGTCCGCTCGGTGCCCAGCAGGTGGACTTCAACACTGCGAGAAAGATCGAAGCACCTTTGCATGGGCGCGGCGATCTGGATGCGCTGTTCTATGGTAACCATATGGTCGCTGTTTTTACCCAAGTTGAGGCTACCAAAAGCCGAAGGGCCGGGCTTCAACCGGCAGAATCGGAGGCCGGTTGACAAGCAGAGCCGCGTGGAACTACAGTCGTTCATCGATATATCGATTATCGAGGAACGATGCCAAAACGAAAACTTGATCCTCTTCCCGCTGCTGCGTTTCAGATCATGCTTGCCCTGGCTAATGGTGACCTGCACGGATACGCCATCATGCGGCAGGTTGAGGAGCAGACTGGCGGACGGCTTCGGCTTGGTCCGGGAACACTGTACAGCTCCATCCAGGCGCTGCTTGAGGGAAAACTGATTGAGGAGGTCGAGCGGTCCGAGGACATCGAAGTACATGCAGAGCGCCGCCGGTATTACCGGTTGACGGTCGCCGGCCGCAAAGTGGCGCGATCAGAGGCGGAAAAGATGGCGGACGTTTTGCGTGTTGCCCGAGCCCGAAAGATTTTGAGGGGGGACTATGTCTGAGAAGATGTTTACCCGCCTGCTTCGTTTGTACCCTTCCAAGTTCCGTAAGGAGTACGAGGATGAGGCGCTGCAACTGATCCGCGACCGTCTCCGCGACGAAACAGGTTTCATCAAAAGAATCCGCCTTTTGTGGGACCTGGTGGCGGATGTTTTTGTCGGACTTCCACAGGCGTACCCGATCTCTTGTGCGGCGACAGAAGCAGCGTCGTTCTCGCCCAATGTCGAGGGGATTCCCTCCTTCAAGCTTCTGGACGTGGAACCGATAGGGCGTGGATCTATCTTTCTTGGTGGCAGTCTGTCACTGAGCACAATTATTGTCTTTGGATTTTTGCTGAGCCGGTCGATCGCTCATTTACCCGTCCCGGGTTCGAATGGACGGGTGTCGCCGATTGAAGCGGTGGTGGAAAGACTCAATCGTGCGAAGCCTTCGGACATGATCACGAGCGGGTCTGATGATTCCTCCGGACCCGCATCTGTGGGAACAGGCGAGCAGCAGCCTCTATCCCGGCCGGCAGCAAACGACAGCCCAGCAAAAGCACACGGGCCGGCGGCCGTCCCCGGAAGCAGCGATGTTACCGGCGGGCAGAACGAGATCGTGTCCTTCGCCACCCAGAATCCCAAAGAAGGCTCTGTGTATCTGACGACGCAATCGCCTGCTGGGCAGGTGACCGCATGGACAGGAGTACTGACCGATGCGTTCGGCCGGCCGGTGCACGCAGCGGAGATACACCTGATCGGCGGACACGGCGAACTGGTGTCTCGCACTGGCGCGGACGGAAGGTTCGCATTCTCTGAATTCCCCGCGGGCGATTACGAAGTGGCTGTCGTGCTGGGTGGCCGAGAGGTTGCGTATCTTAAGACTTTGCATCTGAGTGCGGTCTCTTCGCCGTCCGAGCTGACCGTTGCCTCAGGCGGCCGGCTTCTGGTTTCCCGGTCTGGTAAGCCGAGGTAAACCGGATACCACAGGGAGATGGTCGCTCTTTGGCTTTGCTGCAGGAAAAGAGAACAGCGGTAGGGGCTTCGCCCTGGGCTTCGCCCCGTCTTATTGGCTTCATGCTCCGGAGAAATCCGATAATCGCTTGACCATTCCGATCAGGGAGATTCGGACAGATTCGAAGCTTGCTTCTTTAGTGACATTCCTTTATGGCGAAGCCCGACTTATAGTCAAGTTACCATGCGTAGGTTTTTTGCTCTGGTTTTAACCTGTGTTCTTTGTGTCAATTCTGCCTTTGCGGGGTTGAATCGTAACAAGTCACGTTACGTGGGGGGCACGGTCAAAGATATTCCGGTGCCATCCGTCGGAGCACTCGACACCACGGGCCAGGCCGACCTCACCTTTCACTACGAACCCGGCAAAGCAGTCGATAAAAGCAGGTTTGCCGCGGGAAGCTTTAGCCTGCCATATCCGGAGATCACTGCCATCGGCTATGGGCAACACGCCAGTTTGCGGGTTGGGCAGACGATTGCGTTGTCCGTCGTCGCCGGAGTGGGCGGTCTTCTGCTTCTGCTTTCGAAGAGCAAAAGCCACTATGTGACGATCGAATACAAAGACGTACAGGGCAACGCCCAGTCGGTCGTCTTTGAGATTGGGAAGGACGCCATTCGTCCGCTGCTGAGTTCCCTCGAGACACGAACCGGGAAAACGGTTGTGGACCAGCCCGACCCGACCAAGACCAACAAGCAGATCAAGAAGTGATGGCCGAGGCGTCGACGCATTGACCCGCTGCCACCTTCAGGATGGCAGCCACACTGCGGCTAACGTCGAGGTCCGTTGTTGCCCAGGAGGACACGCTGATTCGCATGGCTTTGCGGCCGTTCCAGACGGTGCCGCCACACCAGCAGGTTCCCTCTGCCTGCACCGCGTCGATGACCCGAGTGCTGGTCGCGTCGTCTCCGAAGGAGACCAGGACTTGATTCAGCACAACGTCGTTGAGAATCTCACAGCCTCCGGCGCGGAGGGCCTCGGCAAATGCTGTCGCGTGTCGACAGCAACAATCGATGAGGTCAACGACACCTTGTCTTCCCAGGGAACGAAGGGCCGCCCAGATTTCCACGGCGCGAGCGCGACGCGACGATTCTGGCCCCAGCTGCATGGGCTGCCGCTTCCCGTCAGCGTCCGGGGGATAATACGACGCGGCGATCGACATCGCGCGGCCGAGGGCTTCTGTATCCTTGACGATGGCGATTCCGCTATCGTGGGGCACATTGAGCCATTTATGCGCATCCGTCGCCCAGGAATCGGCTTTGGCCACACCCTCCACTAAATGCTTCCGATGAGGGCTGACGGCGGCCCATAGACCGAAGGCGCCATCTACATGCACCCATGCATTCATTTCATGAGCAACGTCACAAATCTCGCCGATCGGATCGCAGGCGCCGGTATTCACATTACCGGCCTGGACACAGACGATCGCGAGCCCGGCTACACGAGGGAGAAGGGATGGCTTCATGCGTCCCTGAGAGTCCGCGGGAACCCTGTGCACATGGCCCCTGCCGAAGCCGAGCAGCGCCAGGGCTTTGAGCATGGTCGCGTGAACCTCTTCGCCGACGATGACGGTGACCGGAGGAGCGGAGAATAAGCCATCCTGCTCAATGTCCCATCCGGCGTTGCGCAAGACGCTGGTGCGCGCCGCGGCGAGCGCGGTCACATCCGCCATCTGTGTGCCGGTCACAAACGCTCCAGCGGAGGTTGGTGGCAGGCCGAGTAGGTCGAGTACCCAGGAAAGTACGATGTCTTCCATATGTGCAGCGACGGGCGAAATGTCGTAGAGACAGGCATTCTGGTCCCAGGCATCTGCCAGCCAGTGAGCGGCAACGCTGGCGGGCAAAGCGCCGCCAATGACGCCTCCGAAGAAGCGGCCGCCCATACTCGCCACCGTTGCCGGCGAGCCGGCGTCGTCGAGGAGTTTAAGGATGGCCAGTGGACTCTCTCCCCGGGAGGGCAGAGGGCCGCCGAGCGTACGCAGGCCTTCGAGCGCTTGCGGGAGCACCCCGACATGGCGCTCGCGAATGGTTCGCAGGTAACGCCGAGCCTGCAGCGCCGCCTGGGTTAGAACCTCCTCGTATAGATCGTTGGAGTCCACTGTCTGCCTCGTTTCGTGTTTAGTATTTGCATTGGCTTCGCCTTTTATAACCATCTTGAAGGCTTTTGGATGGTTATAATTTATCGACCGTGGTCTAACCTGTCAAAGGGAGTGATGGCGGTTATAATCACGGCGTAGCCTATGGCGGATGAATTCCAGCTCGTTGCCGGTCATTTGGCGCTCGATTTCGCCAATACGCTGGACTACCGTTACGATCCAGACCGCCAGATCGATCTGCTTCCCAGCTACGAGCGTTTTCTTGCGTTTTGCCGTCAATCCGGAATTGTTTCCGCAACACAGATGCACAAACTTCTGGATGGATCGAGTGAGTTTGACTCCCGACGCGTTCTTGAAGAGGTCGTCGAATTGCGCGAAGCTGTTTACTCCTTGATTCTGTCTGGGGTGCGTGGTCGAAGTCCCGCCGAACGGGATTTGCGCGCGCTCAACGGTTTTCTCTCCGGAGCCCGAGCAGTGGACGAGGTTGTGTGGCAAAAACGCAGATTTGTCCGCAGAATTGCCGACGTTGCGGCAAGGCCCGATGGGCCCCTTCGGCTGGTCGTCGATGCTGCTGTGGGTCTGATGACCTCACCAGACATATACAGCGTCCGCGAATGTAGTGAAGATACCTGCCGGTGGTTCTTTCTGGATCGAAGCAGGAACCATTCGCGGCGATGGTGCGATATGCAACTGTGTGGCAATCGCTCCAAAGCCAAGCGATTTTATGCTCGAACGCGTAACGACGCTTGATTGCGGGTTAACGCTGGATCGGTTGACAGGGTGAGGAGTGGATGCCGGACCGGAGGGGTGGGTCCGGCATGATAGCCCACTCAAGCCAACAACCGGCTTGAATGGGGCACCCGGAGCGTTGGTGTCGAAAGACAGCTTGCGTTTTTGGCTGGTTGCGCTAGCCTGTACTGTTAGGAGCCCGATGGCGTCCCGGGCCTGAGCCGAAAGGAGAACCTCGGTGATGAACCTGACCGTAAATGGCAAAAGCTTACCGGTAACTTCCCCACAAGACACTCCCCTTCTCTACGTATTGCGGGATGAGCTGGGAATTGACAGCCCGCAGTTTGGTTGTGGCCTCGCGCAATGCGGCGCGTGTTCCGTGCTGGTCGATGGGCAGGAGGTGCGCTCCTGCGTGACTCCCGCATCCATGGCTGTGGGTAAGGAAATCACGACCCTGGAAGGATTGCCCGCTCGGTGGGCGGCGCAGAAGCACCTGTCGCAAAATGAGGCGAAAGCCGCGCTCCATCCGGTGCAGCTCGCCTGGATCGAACAGCAGGTGCCGCTTTGCGGGTTCTGCCAAAGCGGCATGATGATCAAGGCTACCGAGCTCCTGGAGCACAAGCCGCACCCGACGGATGCGGAAATCAGCGAGGCCTTCACCACCGGAGGCGTGTCACCCCGCCTTTGCCGTTGCGGAACGTATATCGCGATCAAGGATGCAGTACGCCATGCCTCGAAGCTCATGGCAGAGGGAGCGGTCTAATGGAACACCTTCGCGAAGCCTATGAGCAGATGACAGATGTGTGCGGTGCCCGCCTCAGCCGGCGCAGTTTTGTTAAGACTGGTGGCGCGCTGGTGGTGGGTTTCGGCATCTTTCGAGGACGAAGCGCGAAAGCCGCGGCGATGATCAAGGGCGATGCGTTCGACGTATCGCTTCCCGCTTCGTGGATTGAGATTCGGCCGGACAATACGGTTCTATTTCGCACCGGCAAGAGCGATTTCGGCCAAGGGACTATCTACACCGCCTACCGCCAGATCGTAGCCGATGAGCTGGATATGCCGTTCGAAGCCATCACCACTGTCGTTTCGGCGGATACCGATACCACCCCGGAGGGCGGCGGCACCTTTGGACTCTTGGGCGAAGGAACACCCAATATACGCAAGGCCGCTGCGTACACCAAGCAGGCTATTCTCCAGCTCGCCTCGGAACGGCTGGGTGTTCCGAAAGACCAGGTACGGACCGCCAATGGGAGAGCCTCGGGCGGCGGCAAGGAAATCACCTACGGTGAGTTGGTCAAAGACCAGGACCTGAAGCTCACCATTCCGGTAACTGGCGACCTTACCAGTATTTTCGGTCTTCGCATCACTGGCGAGCCGCCGCTCAAATCAGCGAGCGAGCTGAACGTGGTGGGCAAATCATTCAAGAACAGCATCGTTTCGGAAAAAGTGCGGCACGATACGTTGTGGGTTACCAACGTTAAGCTGCCCGGCATGTTACACGGGCGAGTGGTGCACCCCTCTACGCTGGGGTCACAACTTGTCCAGGCGGGAACGGTCGATGCGGCAAAGTTTCCCAACACGCGCGTGGTGGTCAAGGGCAACATGTTGGGTGTGGTGGCTCCGACCGAGTGGGAAGCGATTCAGGCCTCGTATCAGGTCGCCAAGGCAACCAAGTGGAGCGATTGGAAAGGGCTGCCGGGGAAAGACAATCTCTTCACCAGTTTGAGGAATGAATCGGACTGGAAGGCGGCCCCGGTGCAGAAGAGCCGCAAGTCGAAGGGCGATGTCACTGCCGGCGCGGCGGACGCGAAGAAGAAGCTGGCGGCCACCTATCAACTGCCGTACTGGAAACATGCTCCGATTGGTCCCACCATGGCCCTGGCCGACTACCGCCCAGATGGCTCGGTGACCGTGCATACGCATACCCAGAACGCGCAGGCGTTGCGTGGCCAGATTGCCATGATGCTGGGCACGGGGGTTGAGAAAGTAACGGTCAAGACTTACCCGGGCGCAGGACATTACGGGCGCTCGAACGGCGGCAATGCGGGCGCTGAAGACGAAGCGGTGTTGCTGTCGAAGGAAGTGGGCAAGCCGGTTCGCGTGCAGTGGATGCGCGATGACGATATGAAGTGGTCGACGCAATCGGCGGCTGCTTACGCCGATGTGAAGATCAGTCTGGATGAACACGGCCGGATTGCAGCCTACGAGATCGATCACTACCAGCCTGCGATGCAGGACGACCGGCTGATCGGCGCTGTGCTTGCTGGTCTGCCCACGATGCCCGCGCCGTCTGAGAAGGGCGGCCCGATCGGCAACATCGCCAACGGCAGCTCCGACATGTGGCTGTACGATGCGGTTCCGCATCTGGACGAACGCTGCCACGGGACGTACCAGGTGGGCCAGCAAAAGTCTCCCCTGGCGGTGGGACTGCGCGATCACAGCATGCGTACACCCGGCCAGTTTCAGCAGAACTTCCCCCGGGAAATGGCAATGAATGAAGCCGCCGCGCTGGCCGGGGCTGATCCGCTTCAGTTCCGCATTGACCACGCAAAAGACGAACGGCTGTTGAACGTGTTGCGGCATCTGCAGACGGAGGCCGGTTGGGAGGCCAGAATGTCGCCGAGCCCGAAAGCTGCGGCGAGCGGTCAGGCGACGGTACGTGGCCAGGGTATGTCGGCCATGTTTCGCTCAGGAACTTATTGGGCTTGTGCGTGCGAAGTATCCGTTACCCCGGCGACAGGTGTGGTGAAGGTGGAAAAGTACACGGTTGTGGTCGAGCCCGGGATCGTCGTCAACCCCGAACAACTGAAGCGCCAGGTAGAAGGCGGCGCGGTGATGGGTATCAGTATTGCGCTGCACGAAGAAGTGAACTTCAACCAGAGCGCGATTACGAATGCCAACTGGTCTTCTTATCCCATCGCCACCATGGCGGATGTTCCGGACATCAAGATCGTCATGTTGCACCGGCCTGAGGTAGGCCAGTACGGCCAGGGTTCCGAAGCAGCGAACGCGCTAGCCGCTTCTGCCATCGCGTCCGCTGTGTTCGATGCGACGGGAAAACCTATGCGGACGATGCCGCTACGACCGGCGAATGTGATGGAGATGCTGAAGGCCTGACGGGTTAAAGGTAGAACAGACCTGGTAGCCCACTCAAGCCAACAACGGGCTTGAATGGGGCACCCGACGGCACCCGGGGCTCATCGTCTGTCAGCGGATCGGATTTTTTGGCGCAGTGCATCGACGGAAGCGGTGAACAGCTCGAAGTGCCTGGCCGAGAGTGCGGTCCGCGCGCTGTTTCGCAAGCCGGCGTGGACCTCGGCAACGTTGGATGTCTCCAAGGCGGAGGATACTGTCGCTGCGGTGATACCTCCGCAGAGAAGAAATCCGATGCGATTGCCGGCTGTTTCACTCAGTTCTTTAACCGTGGCTCCACCCGAGACCGCCGAAGCTTGACCGCCCGCCGTCAGGATACGGGTCGCCCCGGTTTGCAGGACAGCCGCGAGCGATTCCTGCAGATTGGGAGAAACATCGAAGGCCCGGTGAAATGTGACCTCCAGCGGCCTCGCAAGTTCGACCAGCTCCCGGGTGCGTTCTATATCGATCGACTGGTCAGAATGAAGTAATCCCAGGACAATGATGTCTATCCCCAGGTTGCGCGCATGGAGAATGTCCTGACGCATCACTTCAAACTCCGCACCAGAAGGATTGAAGGAGCCGGCGCGCGGACGGACGAGCATGGCAAGGGGAAGATCGATCATGCGTCTCGCGGCAGCCACGAAACCGGCGCTGGGAGTCACGCCTCCGTCGAACAATGGACCGCACAATTCCAGGCGATCGGCTCCTCCCTGGACAGCCGCGAGCGCCAGATCGAGCGAGTCCACGCAAATTTCCAAAAGCCTCTGCGGCATTTTTAATTCCCCGCCGTTCCTAAAACCCTGAACGGCCTGATGTATTGCGGCGAAGACGGCGCACCGCCACGCTGTAACGATCGGAGCGATAAAAGCCCACGACATAGATCAGCGGCATTCCAGACGTCGAATAAATGACCTGACGAATACGGAGGACCGGCTGATGTTTGGCAATTCCTAAAAGGTCAGCGGTTCTGGCGTCCGGGATGGTCGCGTCGATCTCTTCATCGGCGTGGCCCAATATCTCGTTGTACTTTACCTCAAGGAGCTTAAAAAGCGACTCGCGGGCGAAAGAGGCCTTCATCAGGTCCGGGAATCGCGCTTTTGACAAGTAGCTGATTTCCAGTGAAAAGGGATCGCCGTCGGCGTGGCGCAAGCGCTCCAGCTTCAACAGAGCGCTATCGAGAGGCAACGCAAGCCGGGCGACAATCTCCTGCTCGCCGTTGACGGTACGGGCGGAAAGAATCTTTGCCTTTGCGGACTGCCCGCGAGCAGACAATTGTTCCGTGGTGCTCAACAACTCGTTAATGAGGATTTTGGGTTTGTTTACGAATGTGCCGACGCCTTGCCGGCGTTCGACCAATCCTTCCTGCTCAAGCGAAGTGACAGCGTGGCGCGCTGTCATCAGGCTGACCTTGTGAAGCCTGGCCAGTTCCCGCTCCGGCGGAACGGGGTCACCTACCTGCAGTTCGCCTGATTCAATGCGCTTGCGAAGAGAGTCCTGGATGCGGCGATACGCGGGAATGGCAACCCCTTGCTTTTTTAGAACCACTGCTTTTCCTTCCAGAACCGCCGGGCAATTTCATGGACCCAGTCCTATATAGCATATCCGCTCAGAACGGTGCGCCCATCCTTTTGGCAAAATTGCGTTGAGGACGCATTTCCCGTCTTACTGACTGCTTCTTTGAAGAGGCTTCTCGAATCCTGTTGACTTTTAAAATTCAGAGATGTATAGCTGAGAAATCCTATTGCTATATAGCACGTCGCCTCAAGATGTGTGGCCCCTTCGGGATGTACGGTAATCACCAAAACAGACGGAGAAACGAAATGAAGACCTTCCGGGGCAAGTTAGCCTTATTGGTGCTGGCAATCGTAGTGCCGGCCGCGGTTTCATGGGCACAACAGGTGACCGCCGGAATTACCGGTCTCGTCTCGGATCGCGGCAGTGGCGTGCTTCCGGGGGCACAAGTCGTGGCGCGCAATCTCGATACCGGCGTGGAATATCCCACTACAACCAATTCGGCCGGTCTTTACCGAATTGAGTTTATGCCGCCGGGACACTACCAGATGAGCGTCAATATGGCCGGGTTCAAGACGGCGACCGTACCGCCGTTTATGCTCGAGGCGTTACAGACGCCTACCTTCAACATAACGATGGAGGTCGGAAGCACTTCCACCACCGTGAATGTAACCAGCGCCGCGCCTATTCTCAACACGAGTGACCCCACCCTGGGTACAACGCTTAGCGCGAATGCAATCGAAAACCAACCCTTGAACGGCCTGGATTATTCCGCACTCACTTTGTATGTTCCCGGGACGGTCAGCACCTACGGAACATCGGGTACGACCGTGATTGAGCGAAGCGCGAGTAATTCGGCGGTATTCGACTCGCCCAACATGAATGGGAATCGCTCGCAGTCCAATAACTTCATACTGGACGGTATCGACATCAATGAAACGTTCGGAAATTTTCCATCTTACAGCCCTGCCCCGGAGGCTCTGGAAGAGGTCAAAGTCCTGACATCGAACGCGCCGGCTGACTACGGTAACGTAAGCGGGGGAGGCGTAGTAGCCGTACTGAAGAGCGGGACCAATAAATTTCATGGTTCTGCCTATGGATATCTTCAGGATTCCAAGACGAATGCGAATACCTGGACCAACAAGCATCAGAGTCCGATCATACCGATCAACCCTTTTACGCAAACGCAATTCGGTGGAACCTTCGGTGGGCCGATAAAGCGCAACAGGCTTTTTTTCTTTGTGGACTTCCTGGGGGCACGCTATCACACGGGCGGTCTGGGCCAGGCGAGCGTTTTCTCCCAGGCAATGCGGAACGGTGATTTCTCCGCTCTTCTGGCGTCTTCGAATCCAATTCAGCTCTACGACTCGCAAAATAATTTTGCGCCGTACGTGAACAATACCGGCGTGCAGATTCTGAACCCGGTGGCGCAATTTCTGTTTGCGCATCCTTCCCTTTACCCACTGCCCAATGCGACCCCCTCCGATGGGGTCACGCAGAATAATCTGCAGGGGCCGGTTCGTTCCTACAGGGGCAACAACCAGGGAGACGTGAAAATTGAATATGACGCGCGTCCCAACGACAAGATCACCGGATTTTATTCAGCGTCGACGGGTTACGACGGGCAAACATCTGTGCTGCCGGTCACGTTCCCGGTCACCGACAATTCGCCAACCAACGTGTTTGGTGTGGGCTGGGTACATACTTTCTCGCCGGCATTTATCAATATGGCGCGCGTCGGCTTTACGCGCACCAATCTTCCTCCCAGCACTCCCACCGATCCATCTGGTGAGTTTGGGCTTACCGGCAACAGCAAGGTAGGCATTCCTTTCGGCGCGCAGCCATCCTTAGGCTTCAGCCTCCAAGGCTTTGGTGCTTCGGCCGGATTTGGGGGTAGCGGTAGTTCGATCAACCTGACGAATGTGGGCACGGAAGGGCTCGGCCCGGCGGTGGTTGACAACACTTATAGTTACATTGACAACGTATCGTGGCAGCGGGGCCTGCACCTGTTGAGCATGGGGATTCAGGCACTCCGTTATCAGAATAACTTTTCACCGACCAACAATTATCAACCGTTGGGCGCCCTGCAATATTCCGGGGCCTATACCAGCAACCCAACATTGGCCAATGCCGGAGGTTACCCTGGGGCTGACTTTGTGCTCAATCGCGTGTATGGCCTGGGTATTTCCCTGGCAAGCATTCGCGTTGGGCAGCGTCAGTGGCGAGCGGCTGGTTTTTTTCAGGACGACTGGAAGATTCTGCCGAATCTGACGTTGAATCTCGGGCTACGTTACGAATATGACGAGCCGTGGGTTGAACAAAACAACAAGACTGCCAACGTCGACCTAACGACGCAAACTTTGATTTATGCGGGTCATGTACCGGCGGGCGCGCCCGCGGGGTCGGGGGTTTGCTCAAATAGCGGTTGTTATCAGCCGAACTACCGCCAGATCATGCCGCGGCTTGGGTTCGCCTATCAGCCGTCGCCGCGCGTGGTGATCCGGGGCGGCTATGGCGCCACCAGCTACTTTGAAGGCAACTCCTACAATCAAAGATTGACCGCCAACCCGCCTTTTCTTCAGGCGGTCAGCCTCACCACCATTACGCCTACGGCGGCGGCGGGAGATACACCAGCGAGCGGCGGGTCTCCCCGCACGGTCCAACAAGGGTTTTCCACTACCAGCACCAATTCGTCCGGCCCTGCATCGCAGATATGGCCTCAGAATATGCAGCCTGCCTACATTCAGGAATGGAACCTGACCGGCGAATATGCTTTTACCTCTTCCCTGGCCCTGCAGGTTGGATATATCGGTGAGCAGGGCCAGCATATCGAGGACTATGGAAATCTAAACCAGTATCGGGTAAATGGGGATCCCACCTCGGCGCCCTTCTACAATAGCGCCAACCTGGGACTGGGATCGAATATTGTCATGATCACGGAAGCACGAGCCATGATGAACTACAACGCTTTGCAGGCAACTCTCCGCGAGCATCTCAACCGCGGGCTGGAGTTTACGCTGAATTACACCTACAGCAAAGCCATGACCAACAGCCTGGGCATGTACTTCCTGAACGTGAACGGCTATAGCGGAGCCTTTCAAAACTACTACGACAGCTCCGCCGATTATGGCCCGGCAGGCTACGATGTGACCCACAATGTATCCGGTACCGGCGTGTATGCTCTTCCCGTGGGCCGGGGGCAAACCTACGTTTCGCACGCAAATCGACTGGTGGATGAAGTCATCGGCGGATGGAAGCTTTCGCTTTCCGGCGTTGCTTATTCCGGGTTCCCCGACAGCATTACGGGGCCCAGCAATAACTCGAATAGTTATGGCGTTTCTCGGGCGAATCAATATCGCAAGCTGAGGATCGTTCACCGTTCGATTGATAACTGGCTGGGTACAGATCCATCTGCTGTCCCGTGCACGCAACCAGGGGTAGACAATGGGGCTTGTGCTTTTGGCGCCCCGGCCAGCAATGCTTTCGGCAATTCGCGCAATGGAGTTATCCGGGGACCTGGCTACCTGAACGTCGACACTTCGATGTTTAAGGATTTTCATATCACAGAAGGCCAGGCAATTGGATTTCGCTTTGATGCGTTCAACGTGTTCAATATTGCCAGTTATGGAAACCCGGATGTCGGTATTACTGATACCGAGTTTGGCAATATTTCGAACCAGAATCCAGGGGCGGTGCGGTCACAGGAACGGCGTTTGCAGTTCGCTTTGCGGTATTCGTTCTGAGCATTTGTCACAGTTGTGATCTTCGAAAACAGGCGTGGTCGCCCACTCAAGCCAAAAGAGGGCTTGAATGGGGCACCCGGAGGATTGGTGGTGTTTAGAAGACCTTGTTGCGCAGGCGTGGTGGTCACCCAGAACGGCGGTGGTTAGAGGTTTTTGTTTCGAGGCGGCAGTAGCCGGAGGATTAGTGGGTGTTTAGGGTCGCTTGTGCCGCGATTTTTGCGTGTTGGCGGGCGGCCAGGGCATCGAAGGTGGGATCGCCGTGCAGGGGTTTGAAGACGGAATCAGTGGCTGGATCGTTTTCGCTGATAAGGCCGTGATCGATTGCGCTGGTTAACCAGGCCAGGGCGTCCGCCTTCTTCCCTTCCGCGGCATTTAACTCGGCCAGGTAGAATTCAGACTGGCTTGTGTACTCGTGGTCCTTACCAACGACGCGCAGCAGACTATCGTGGCCTTCCTTTAGTACCTTTTCCGCCTCGGCGTAGTGGCCCTCTTTAGTCAAAATCTGGCCCAGGACAATCTTGCTCATCAGGGTATCGGTGTGCTCCTTGCCCAGGGTCTGCTCTTCGACGGCAAGGGTTTGCCGGACCACTTGTTCCGCTTCGGGATACTTCTTTTCCTTCAGCAGTGTCTCGGCAAGGTTGCCGGCGGTAACGAGCGTGGAACGGTGCTCCGCGCCCAGCTTTTTTGTCTTGGCGGCGAGCGTTTCGCGAAACAGATTCTCCGCCTCCGGATAGCGCTCTTCATCCAGCAGGGTGAGGGCGAGATTTCCCTTGTTGAGCAAAGTTGTCGGGTGATCCGGGCCAAGCACACGATCCAACTTAGCGATTGTTTGGCGAAAGAGCTTCTCTGCTTCAGGATACTTATGTTGTTGCAGAAGGATGGAGCCCAGATTCCCCTCGGCGCGCAGCGTTTGCAGGTCGTCGGGACCGAGGGTGGTGGTGACCGCCTGCAGCACTTCACGGAAGGCCTTTTCGGCTTCGGCCCACTTACCGGCATAAGCGAGATTGACGGCAAGCGTGCGTTCCGCAGAAATGGTGGTGGGATCCAGGGGGCCGAATTTGCGCAGCGCAATGGCGGCAACCTGGCGGCTGATTGGCTCTGCCTGCGCATAGCGGCCCTCGTCGACAAGAATGTAGGCTAACTGCCGGGTTGCATCGATGGTCCCGCGATCCTCAGGACCGCGCGCGCGGGTTCGCCGCTCTACCTCTTCCCGCGCCACCTTTTCTGCGTCGGCATAGCGGCTCTCGTCGTCCAGAACACCCGCGAGAGTGTTCATGGATTTCAAAGTGTTTGGCTTGTCTCCGCCGGATGCCTGGTTCTCGATCGCGAGGGTACGCCGGAGGAGTGATTCGGCCTGGGGATATAGCCCGAGATTGCGGTAGACCTCCGCCATCACCTGCATCAGCTGTGCCTGGTCTTCGGGATCCTTCGCGAGGCCATTCACAATTTGTGTGGAGGCCTTGTCGAGCACTTCGCGAACGCGAAGGTCATTGCCGCGGGCCGCACTAGGGTCGGAGACCTTGAACATGCCAGTCATGAAGGCCGTAATGCGGTCGGCGCGATCACGTTCTTTGCGGATGGTGCGGAGTTCAACCGTCTGAGCGATGGCGAAGCCGAGCAATAGCAGCAACACCGCAGAGGCCAAGCCTACTCCTACGCGATGGCGGCGGATATATTTACGCGCACGGTAGACCTGGCTGGGCGCATGGGCGGATACGGGCTCGTTATGCAGATAGCGCTCGATATCCGCAGCGAGTTCGGAAGGTGACGCGTAACGGCGTTGGCGGTCTTTCTCGATGGCCTTGAGAGCGATGGCATCCGGGTCGCCCTTGAGTTGGCGGCTGAGTGTGGGGAGATCCGCGGATCGGTTTTGCGCTCTGATTGTAGAATCGCCCGCCAGCAGGCGCAGACGGGTGCTGGGGCGGGGTGCATCCTGATCGCGCAGGCGGCGCAAGGCTTCTTCTACAGCGAGCTTCTTCAGGTCGAGGGGTAGGGCGCCGACCAGTAATTCGTACAGCACAACACCGAGCGAGTACACATCGCTGCGGGTGTCGATGTCTTCCCCACCGGAGCTGGCTTGCTCCGGGCTCATATAGCCAATGGTCCCAATCGGAGCGCCCAGCTGGGTGAACATGGTGGCTGCGTCGACTGGCTGTGAAGTTGCTTTGGCGACGCCGAAGTCGATGATGCGCGGAGCGGGGCGGCCATCGACTTCTGTGACCAGGATGTTGGAAGGCTTGAGATCGCGATGGATGATGGCTTTCTGGTGGGCGTGCTGCACGCCTTCGCAGACCTGGATGAAGAGCTCCATACGCTGCCGCATGGTGAGGCGATGGCGGTCGCAGTACTGGTTGATGGGCAGCCCGTCGACATACTCCATGACGAAGTAGGGTCTGCCTTCCGGAGTTGATCCGGCATCGAACACCTTGGCGATCGCGGGGTGATCCATGAGGGCGAGGGCCTGGCGCTCGGATTCGAATCGGGCGACCACCTCGCGGGTATCCATGCCGACCTTGATCAGCTTGAGCGCTACGCGGCGGTGTACCGGCTGCTGCTGTTCGGCGAGCCACACCTGGCCCATGCCGCCTTCACCGATCAACTGCAGCAGGTGATACGGACCGATGATGACTGGGACAGGCGGAATGCTGTCACCCGCGTAGGTGGCGGGCGAAGCAGCTTGTGTCAACTCATCGGATGGTTCGGTCGCCATGCGCACCAATATACCGGTTCGTGGGTTTTCCGGTGTTGATGAACTCCAGCGCACTGCGACGTTCAAGCAAAATTGGTACGGATCGATACGGTAGCAGCTGCGCGCAACGAAGCCCTCTGCCCTGGACGGGTGCCCCATGTTCCGCCCAAGCGTACGTGGGCCGAAGAGGAAGGGGCGCAGCCCCTGCGAATGTTTTTGCTCCATAGGGAAGAGACTACGGACGAGAGCAAAAGTCCTTCCATATGGAGTGAAAGCATTGGAAGAACCCGTTTTCGGCCCATGTACGCTCAGGCGAACATGGGGCACCCGTCCAGAACCAACGACCGTTGTGGTGAGTCGAGATCCGGCCACAAGCTGCCGACCTAATTTGGACAGGTCTGGCTGAACGTAGGCCGGGCTGCTAGTCCTGGGTGCAAGGTTATTCAGGACAACGTCGGTTACTGATGTTCTTTCAATATCTCCTCGATTTGAGCTTTGGGCACGGATAGATGATCCTCGTTTTGCTTCAGCCAGGCGCGGTAGTCCTGCTCGATGGCGTCGGAGTCCAACGCGCGTCGATCTGGCCGGCGGTGTATTTCTTCTCCTCCAGCCGCTGGTGGCCGAAGATGTCGCGCAGGTGGGTGCGCTCAGAACTCTTGCACTACCTGCTCGGCCAGTTGCGGCGGAATGAAGATGACTCCGCCATTCCGGCCCAGCACCACATCGCCCGGCATCACCGTCGCATGGCCGATGCGGGTGGGGCCGTTGATGCTCACCATGGTGGAGTTGAGCAGCTTGCCCGATCGCCAGCGACCCGTAAGTGATGCGACGGATCGTAGTAACGGACAAAGGAAATAAAGTTCGGCAGCTCGTCCAGGCCATTGATGTCGCGCACCGCGCCGTCATAGACGATGCCATTGCCGGACTTCGCATAGATCGCATTGCCGACGTTGTCGCCGATCGAGGGGCCATCCACCTTCAGCCCGAAGTGGTCGGCCACATAGACGTCCCGCGGCTGCAGCATGTCGACCGGCCAGGCGTTCATCGCGCCCTGCGCGTTGATCTTGCTCGCCCTGGGCCTCGATCACTTTCTGGATGTCCGGCCGCCCCGGCATCCAGGTCGCGGTGAGCGCACGGCCCACCAGCACCTTGTCGGGATGGATGGAGAGCCAGCCATCTTCGTACTCATGGTTGAAACCCGCGCTGCTGCAGCGTCGCCCAGGCTTCTTCCAGGGTCACATTCTTCATCCGGTCGAGGATGTCGTCCGGAACCTTGGGCCGGCCGTCCGGGAACCGTTCCCCATGCCAGTCCGGCGTGTACTTGATCACGTCCTCGCGGAGTGAAAAACTCCTGCTGCGCACGAGCGCTCGAGCAGTCGTGCCCAACATCATCGACGAACAGACCACAGCACCACGCCGCACGCCTGAGTTCCGAATCATGCTTATCCATCTGCGCTCTACTCCTTCTCTATTTGTTCGGCTCGAACCACGTTGTTCCCGGAATCTGCACGGTCTTGGCGCACCTCCTCATCCATCTCCACCCCGAGCCCGGGCTTGTCCGTCAGGGTGATGTAACCCTCTTGAATGATCTCGCCTTCTTTCACAAAGGTCTTCCAGACTTCGAGATGGTTGATCCAGTGCCACTCGCAAACCAGGAAGTTGGGGATGGTCGCGCACACATGAGCCGAGGCCATCTGCCCGATCGGCGAGACGACGCAGTGCGGCGCAAACGGAACGTAGTAGGCCTGGGCCATGTTGGCGATCTTGCTTCGCCTCGGATAGTCCGCCTACCTTCTGGATATCGGGCATGATGATGTCGGCCGCGCGCTTCTGCAGCAGCTCGGTGTAGCCCCAGCGCATGTAAAGATTCTCGCCGCAGCAGATCGGCGTGGTGGTCGAGTGGCGGATGTCGGCCATGGCGTCGATATCCTCGGGCGGTACCGGCTCTTCCAGCCAAAGCAGCCGGAAAGGCTCCAGGGCTACGGCGACCCTCTTGCCGGTGGTCGCGTCGTAGCGGCCGTGCATGTCGCAGGCCAGGTCCATTTCTTTCGGGATGGATTCGCGCACGTGCTTGACCCAGCTCACCATGCGGTCGATCTCGCCGTTGCTTGCGGTCCAGTTCACTTTGTCGAATCGGGCTGGATCAGCGGCATCGTCCAGGTCGATCTTCATCGCGGTAAAGCCCTGCTCCTTGATCCAGGGCAGCTTCCGGTCGGACTCGGCGCCGATCGGATCGTCCATGTCGGAGTCGCAGTAGATGCGAACCTTGTCGCGGAATTTTCCGCCCAGCAGTTGATAGACGGGAAGGCCGAGCGTCTTTCCCGCGAGATCCCACAGCGCGATCTCGACGCCCGTCATCGCGGTGACGTACTGGCCACCCTGCGCGCCGGCGAAGATGCCGGAGGTCGCGCATCCGCTCCCAGAGCGCATCTACGTTCAGCGGATCCTGGCCGATCAGCATGCGGCGAAAGCTGTGCACCAGCGACGCCGTGCCCACCGCCGCATCGGTCGATTCGCCCTGGCCGTAAAGACCCTGGATCGGTGTAGATGCGGACGTGTGTTTGTGGTCCGTGCACCATCACCTGCGCGGTGCGGATGTCGGTGATCTTGACCTTGGGCCGCTGTTGCGGCGTGCTGTTGTCTTCAATGGCCCGCGCGAGAGATGGAAGCGCGAAGATACCGGCAGCAGGCAAGGCCGCAGCCGCGCCCTTCAACATTGATCTTCGTGTGTATCGATTCATTACCGAGTTCCTCTCATGGTCAGTTTACGCCCCAGCGATGACGACAATAGCCGCAAATCCCTTGCTCCGTTTGGCCCAAAGGCCGTCCACGGAGCAAAGGATGTCGACGCATTTGTTGAACGAATTCCGCCTTAGAACGTGTACCTTGCGGCCAACTGGAGTTGGCGCGGGGCCGTTGACGAGTTTGTACTGGTAATTTGGCCGAATCCCCCTTGATCGATGAACCTGACCCCTGGATTGGCGAAATCGGTATGGTTGAGGGCGTTGAACGCGTCAAAACGGATTTGTAATTGATGGTGTTCGTTGTAGGGCATGGCGAAATTCTTGTCGAGGGACATATCGTAGTTTTGGACGCCCGGGCCATAAATCATATTGCGGCTCACGTTTCCGAGGAAACCTGGGGCCGGTTCCGCGAATGCCGCGGGATTCGCATATTGCCCGGTTGTTCCGACAGTCCGATGGGCGACGTAAAATTGTTTGGAGACGAGATTCGGCCGGGTCGATTGCGTGCCGCCGGAAATGGTATTGGTGTTGGCGGTATTCGCGTTGACTCCAGGGGTCCAGGGCACGCCGGTCTGGAGTTGTGCGAGGCCGGCGAATTCCCAGCCGCCGATCACCGCATCCACGATCTTCGATGAGGGCGCCCACATTCTGCCCGCTCCGACGGGCAGGTAGTAAACGACCGAGGCCACCACGCGATGTTTCACATCGAAGTCAGAAGGCCCGTATTCGCAGGCAATGCATCGATCGTCTCTGCGCGAAGAGCGGCGATTGCTGGGTGCGGATGCCGCTGGTGTCATCCATCGATTTCGAGTAGGTGTAGGAGCTGATGAGGTTGAAGCCGTTGCTGAAACGCTTGTTCACCTGGAAGGCAAAGGAGTTGTAATTGCCGACACCGATGTCATGCACCAACTGAATGACGCCGTAGTTCGGGTACGGCGTACGAGCGGCGATGGAAGTCGGCGCCCCGTTGCCAATGTAACCATACGGAACGGAATAGTTGGCATTTTGGAACCCGTAGAGATGTCTGCTGACGTTACCCAGGTATCCGGCCTCGAAGACCCAGTCCTTGCCTAGCTGCTTCTGAACGTCGAGCAGAAAGACCTGGCTGTAGGCGGTCCTGTGAGCATACTGGTTCGAGTAAGCGTAGGGAGGCGGAATCGGGGCGATGACGCCAGGGCCACTGGTGGGGCCCACCGCGTTCGCGAAGTTGATGTTGGCCACACCCGGAGTTCCACCGCCTGAAGTATTCGTGATGCGCCCGGCCAGGTTACGCGCCACGTCGAAGCGGGCGTTGGCGACGTCATGGTTGTAGTAAACGCCGTAACCCGCGCGGACTACTACGTTCGGCAGTCGGTGTATAGGAAACACCCAGGCGAGGCGCCCAGTCGTTGTAGTCGGTCTGCATGAGCTTATTGGGGAATTGGCCGTTGGCGCACTCCGGCGCGGGACTGACAGGGGAGCTATTCGTCTGGTACCCACCGAACATTAATCCCCTGATACGGATCGCTGCAGGTGCCCTGGCGCCTGAAGAAAGGCCAGAGGTTCTGAGGCTCCTGCGTCCCGATGTTAGGGGCTATGGGCGTGTTGTTGGTGTGCAAATCCACGTTGAACTCCGTGCCCAGGGTGTCGTACCACGGTGGTGTCAGCTCATAACGCAGGCCGGCGGAAATAGTGAGATTGGGCAGGAGTTTGTAGTTGTCGTCGAAGTAGAAGCCTTCCGCGTTATCGATGTAATTAGCGTGCGCGATCGACACTGCGTAGGTCGAGGAATAAATGTCTCCGAGCAGAAAATCGGCGAAGCCGGAGCCGGTATTGGCAACCAGGCGTCCCTGGTTTGCTCAGTGCCGCAGTGGCGTTTCTCTGGAAGACGAAGTTGCCGCGCGTTTGTTGATTGCCCAATTCGTTAAAGGTTATCCGGTCGTACTGGAAACCGAAATCCATCGAATGCTTGCCCTTCACCCAGGTGAAGTTATCGTTGATGGACTTATCGAAGTCGCTGGTCACATACGGACCATCGGTGCTGTCGCCAACTGCAGTAAAGGGGTCTGGAGTAAAGGAAAAACTGGGCACGCCCCAGGTGGTAGAAGCCCCGGCCTGGAGGTTGGGGATGCCGGCATTGATCAAGCCCACCCCATTTACTGTGCCTTGCGAGAAGGTGCCGAGGCTGTTGTAGAAGTCAGTGTAGCCAAGCGTCAAGCTGTTGACGATCGTGGGCGAGATGGTCCAGGTGTTGGAGGCCATGTACTGGTAGAAGTTGGTGACGATCTTGGTGCCAATGGTGGCGGCTGCGCCCGGGAAGCCGGGCTGGCTGACCGTTTCCACGCCATCGCTGAAGCGGAAGGCCCATTGCAATCTCGCCGACTGGTTGTAATCGCCGCGGACGGTAAATTGGTCGTGGTCGTCTGTTTGGTTTTGGGGATAGGCGAAGTTGTTCGTGAATGCTGACGTCGTAGCCGGGTGGTAGAACTGCTTAAGGACTGAGGCCGATGTCGGATCGATCCGATTTGCCGGAATCACATTGCCCGGGAACGGTTTCCGGCCTGTTCCATCGGCGTTTCCGGTGGACGGATCGTAGATCGGGATGATCGGGCCGCCTGGTTTCAAGGTGAAACTGCTGAAATCGCCCCCAGAGACTGCGGCGGTGGGCAAGGTCGCGTTGCCCTGACAGGACCTGGAGTTGGGTAAACCATTCCTTATTGACCATGAAGAAAAGGCGGTTTTTGGCGTCGAAGAGCTTTGGGAATCGAGAGCGGACCGGTGAGCACGAATCCGTAATCGTTATATCGGAAGGGGAGCCGAGGAGGGAAAGGGGTTGAACTGTAGTTGTACCCTCTTGCGTCCACGTAGTTGTTGCGCAGGAAATAGAACGCAGTTCCGTGATACTGATTGCCGCCGCTCTTGGTGACCACGTTGACCTGGGTCGCGTTGTAACCGTATTGAGCCGGATAAACGCCGGTCTGCACCTTCATTTCCTGAATAGCGTCGACGGTGGGCTGGACCACAAAGCTGTTGAAGTCGACGTCGGTATTGTTGATGCCATCGATCGTATAGTGGTCGTACATGATGCGCTGGCCGCCTACGGAGATGGACTCCGTGGAGCGCTGGCCGCCCAACCGCGATCCGGCCTGGCCTTGCGTCGGCGAGAGCGTGTTCGTGTTCGCCGAGACTGCCACCAGGCTCAGGTAGTTTCTACTGTTCAATGGCATCTGGCTGACGGTCTCAGTAGGAACCACGGTGCCGAGGGTGGGGTTGTCAGACTGCAGCAGAGCGGCGCTCGCCTCAACGGTCACAGATTGTGTCACCTGACCAACCTGCAGCGTGAAATCCTGACGCAAGGATTGCTGCACTTGCAGTTCCACGTCCTGCGTGGCGTCGGTCTTAAAGTCCGCGTGGGTCGCCTGAAGCCTATAGACTCCCGGCTGAACGTCCGGAAAGTCGTAATCGCCCGAACTGGTGGTGACGGTCGAGCGTGTCGCACCGGTAGCGGCATTGCTCAGGGTGATGGTCGCGTTGGCAATCACGGCGCCGGTAGTATCGACAACGTGTCCGGAGATTTGACCCGCGGTCTGCGCGAGCATGGTGGAAGCCGCCAACAACGAGAAACTCAGGAATGCACCAATACGTTTAAACATTTAGAACCGCCTCCCAAAAGGTTTGTTCGGGTACCGAAGTTTGAACTTTTAACTGCTGCCTGTCTGCGGAGCAGGGCTCTACCCTTTGCTTCGCATCATGCAACGATCATTTCAATTACGGCGGCAAAGCTATCACGCTTAAGAAAAGACCGTCAACCACTCTTTTGGGAGTTTTGCCGCGCGGAGACCGCTGATGACGGGGCGCTTTGATGGTCGACAAGGCTCGGTGAACCCGGCCGGGCGGATCCACGGGTCGGGCAAGACTTAGGGGGCCGCGATCCGCGTGCCGCCAGGTTTTGCCAGTTCCCCGACCACGAGGTGTATGTGGATGCAGAATCTGATGCTTAGCAGCGTTTTGGATTCGGCGACGCTCGCCCTCTGACCGACTCTCTCTGCTACGCCAAGGCTTTGAAATTCATCCAGTGGCCTGCACGCCGGGTGTAGCTTGGACATAGACATCAAGAGCGGCCGGGCGGTGGTGTGCACATACTGGTTATCAATAGTGGTTCGTCGTCGATCAAATTTTCGATATTCGAGGCGGCCCAGGAGGCAAACCGGGGGGATGAGGTCTCCTGGCCGCGCCCTCTTTTTGGCGGCGAAATCAGCGGCCTGGGCGGACCTGCCCTGGGGTTCTCCTTTCACGATGCCGAGGGGCGGGAGCTGAGCGGCGGGGTTGCGCAGAAGGAGGCACCCAAGAAGGATGCGATGACGCTGCTGGAGAATGCGGTATGCAGCGCGGGCATGCCGCCGGTCGACGCGGTTGGCTACCGGGTGGTGCATCCCGGGCCGCTGCTCCACCAGCATCAGAGAATTTCCGAAGAGGTGCTGAGGGATCTCGAGGAGGCGGTGCCGTTTGCCCCACTGCACGATCCCGAGGCGATCCGACTCATCCGCGACATGATGGGGAGATTTCCCCAGGCGCGGCACTATGCATGCTTTGACACTATTTTCCATCAGACAATGCCGGCGGAAGCTTCGACCTACGCCATCCCCAGCGAGTATCGCCGGGAGGGGGTACACCGTTATGGGTTCCATGGGCTCTCCTGCGAAGGCGTGGTGGACGATATACGGGAGGAAGCAGGGCGGACGAAGACCCCGTTTCCGAGGCGCATGGTGATTGCTCACCTGGGAAGCGGTTGCAGCGTGACTGCCCTGGAGGACGGGCTCTCGGTCGATAACACCATGGGGCTCACGCCAACCGGGGGCGTGGTGATGGGCACCCGGCCAGGCGATCTCGATCCTGGGCTGGTCCTATACCTGTTGCGGCAAGCGAAAGGCGACCGTGAGGCTGCCCTGGCCGCGGTGGAGGGTATGCTGAACCATCAGGCTGGGATGGTGGCGTTGTCCGGGCTGCCGAATGACATGCGGGCGGTGCGCAAGGCGGCCGCCGGAGGAAACGCGGACGCGAAGCTGGCGGTAGAAGTCTTTTGCCGCAGCGTGCGGAAAGCGATCGGCGGTTACGTGTGGCTGTTGGGCGCCCTGGATGCCCTGGTCTTCACCGGCGGCATCGGCGAACACGATGTGCAGTCCCGGGTGGAGATCTTGAGCGGACTCGAATCCTGCGGGATCGTGCTTGATCCGACCGCCAATGAAGCGGGCGGCGACAAACTACGGCGGGTGAGCGGCCCTAATTCTCAAGTAGTGGTCTGGGTGGTAACGGCCCAGGAAGATCGAATGATCGCTGTGCACGTACAGCAGATGGAACGCGACTAACGGCAACAACAGGAGGAACTATGAGCAACGTCGAGACACTTCCCGCAGCCGCTTCCGGCTCGTCCACCAAGCAAGGGCGTTTCGAGCCTCTGTCCGCCGAGGAAATCAGAAAGATGAATGCCTATTGGCGCGCCTGCAACTACCTCTCCGCCGGCATGCTGTATTTGTGTTCGAACCCGCTGCTGCGCGAGCCGCTGAAGCCTGAGCACATCAAGAACCGCCTGTTGGGGCATTGGGGATCCGACCCGGGCCAGAGCTTCATCTGGGTCCACATGAACCGGCTGATCAAGAAGTACGACCTCGACATGATCTATCTTTCGGGGCCTGGGCATGGAGCACCGGCAACGCTCTCAAACTGCTATCTCGAAGGGGTGTATTCGGAGATTTATCCGGATAAGAGCCAGGATGTCGAAGGGATGCAAAAGTTCCTGAAGCAATTTTCTTTCCCCGGGGGGATCGGCAGTCATTGCACTCCGGAGACACCTGGATCAATTCATGAGGGCGGTGAACTTGGCTACAGCCTTTCCCATGGTTTCGGGGCCGCATTCGACAATCCGGACCTGATCGTAACCGTGGCGGTTGGGGATGGGGAGTCGGAGACAGGGCCGCTGGCGACCAGTTGGCACTCCAACAAATTTCTCAACCCGGTGCGTGACGGCGCGGTGCTTCCGGTTCTGCATTTAAACGGATACAAGATCGCCAACCCCACCATCCTGGCCCGCATATCGCCCGAGGAACTGGACATGCTGATGAGGGGCCTGGGATGGACGCCGCACGTGGTGGCAGGCGACGACCCGGATACGATGCACGCCAAGATGGCCGAGGTGATGGAGCACTGCGTGCTGGAGATTCGCGCCATTCAGGAGAAAGCACGCAACGCACCCAAGGGACAGCCGCTGGAGCGGCCCCGGTGGCCGATGATCATTCTGCGCACGCCCAAAGGATGGACCGGCCCCAAGGAGGTTGATGGGCACAAGGTCGAAGGTTTCTGGCGCGCGCACCAGATTCCCATCCTCGACCCGAAGACCAACCCGCCGCACCTGAAGGAAGTGGAAGGGTGGCTGCGCAGCTATCGTCCGGAGGAGTTGTTCGACGAGTCAGGGAAGTTGATTGAGGAGTTGCGCGAGATGGCGCCGAAGGGTACGCGGCGCATTACCGCCAACCCCCATGCCAACGGCGGCCTGTTGCGCAAGCCACTGCAGATGCCGGATTTTCGCGACTATGCAGTCAAGGTGACCAAGCCGGGTCAGATAGAAGTTTCGTCGACGGAGGTGTTGTCTCATTTTCTACGCGACGTGATGCGGCGCAACATGACCAGCTTCCGGGTTTTTGGGCCGGACGAAACGGCTTCCAACAAATTGCAGGATATCTACGAGGCCAGCGGCAAGACGTGGATGGAGGAGATGCTGCCGGAAGATGCTGACGGCGGCTTCCTGGCCCAGGATGGCCGGGTGATGGAGATGCTGAGTGAGCACACGCTCGAAGGATGGTTCGAGGGCTATGTGCTGACCGGCCGGCACGGGTTCTTCTCCTCTTACGAGGCGTTCGTGCACATCATTGATTCCATGTTCAACCAGCACGCCAAGTGGCTGGAGAAGAGCAAACTGGAGACACGGTGGCGGCAGCCGATTTCTTCCATCAATTTACTGATCACCTCGCTGGTGTGGCGGCAGGACCACAACGGCTTCACTCACCAGGATCCGGGATTTCTCGATGTGGTCACCAACAAGAGCCCGGAGGTGACGCGGATCTATCTGCCACCGGATGCGAACTGCCTGCTGAGCGTAGGCGACCATTGCCTGCGCAGCGTTAACTACGTGAACGTAATCGTGGCTGACAAGGCGCCGCATTTGCAGTATCTGGATATGAAAGACGCAGTCGAACATTGCACCAAGGGTATCGGGATATGGGACTGGGCGAGCACGGATGCCGGAGAGGAGCCGGACGCAGTCCTTGCCTGCGCCGGCGATATACCCACCTCCGAAGCACTGGCCGCAGCCGCCATTCTGCGTGAGCGATGCACCGGTCTGAAGATGCGGTTCGTTAACGTGGTCGATCTGTTTCGGCTGATGCCGGAGCGGGAACATCCTCATGGAATGTCGGACCGTGAGTTCGACGGGTTATTTACGACGAGCAAGCCGGTGATTTTCAATTTCCACGCTTACCCGTCATTGATCCATAAGCTGACCTACCGGCGGACGAATCACGAGAACTTCCATGTGCGTGGGTATAAGGAGAAAGGGAATATCAACACGCCTCTGGAGCTGGCGATCCTGAACCAGGTGGATCGGTTCAACCTGGCGATCGACGTCATTGAACGCGTGCCCAAACTTGCTGACAAGGGTGCGCATACTGTGGAGTGGCTGAGGGGGCAGATTATCGAAGCCGTCAATTACGCCCACGAGAACGGGATTGATCAGAAGGAGATCCGGGAGTGGAAGTGGCCGGCTTGATTCGTTTTGAAGGATAGCGGGTCCTTCGGAGTCTGACGTGAGAACTGGCCTGCGAAGGGTCACCATCCCGGCCTTTATCAGCCCGAAAGTCGTGACTCGTTAATGTTGGAGTTTCGGCACATTCAGCCAGCCGAGGTTGTTAAAGCTTCCACGACACAGTCATCCTGAGAGATGCGCCTCGGATCTACCCTTAACAGCGCGTGCTGGGAAAAGTCCCGCAGGAGACGGCTGACACTTAGCCCAGGACGCTAGTCCTCGGAGCTTTTCGGCCATCGAAACCGATGAATATGAGTCGGCTGCAGGGACGCATTGGATTTAATAAGATTTCAGCATTGCTTAGTTCTCAGACCCTGAAGACAACCTTCGATGGTCCGCTTCTGGACTCGGCTACGTGGTCTGAAAAGCTCGGAGCCCCATGGGCAAGATAAGCGTCGCCTGGGCTAAGGCTCCGAGCCAGAAATCCTCTGTTAACGGGACTAAATCTGCGTGGCTCTTCGGTCAGCATGACGTCTTGCGGGAGTGTTGAAAAACCTTCTGGTTAGATGTGCAAAACACTCCGAAAATCGAAGAAGTAGCTTTATCCCCTGAGCGGCATCTCAGTGTGCTGGCCTTGAAGCAGCACTCGCGGCTGAAGCCGATCCGTCGTTGACTTATATGTACGGCCTGAAAGGCCGTAGCCTTCAGCAAAAGCTTCCGGGGCGCCATCCCGCAGCATTTCGTTGACTTGCCGTCCGGCCTACCCTAGGCTAACGCTGGACCATGATTGGCGAAACCATCTCCCATTATCGGGTTATCGAAAAGCTTGGCGGCGGGGGAATGGGCGTGGTCTACAAGGCTGAAGACACTCGTCTTGGCCGATTCGTTGCGCTCAAGTTTCTGCCCGACGAGGTCGCCCGCCAGCTACCCGTGCTCGACCGGTTCCGGCGTGAGGCCCGTGCCGCCTCAGCCCTGAACCATCCCAACATCTGCACCATCTACGACGTAGGCGAAGAAGACGGCCGGGCCTTTCTGGCCATGGAATATCTGGAAGGCCAAACTCTCAAGCACCGTATTGACGGGAAACCGCTCACCATCGACTTCGTCCTCGATCTCGGCATCCAGATCGCCGACGCGTTGGATGCGGCTCATGCCAAGGGCATCGTGCACCGCGATATCAAGCCGGCCAACATCTTCGTTACCAAGACGCGGCAGGCAAAGTTGCTCGATTTTGGCTTGGCGAAGGTTGACCTGAGGCGCGACCTGAACGCTACCGCAGACGCTGAGACGATGAAAGATCTCACCAGCCCCGGCAGCGCCCTGGGCACGGTCGCCTACATGTCGCCCGAGCAGGCGCGAGGAGAAGAGCTCGACGGGCGCACCGACTTGTTTTCGCTGGGCGCCACGCTCTACGAAATGACTACCGGAAAGCAGGCATTCGATGGAAACACGTCTGCCGTCATTTTCGAGAGCATCCTTAATCGCAATCCAGTGCCGTTGCACCAACTCAATCCGGACTTGCCGTCACAGTTCGAGCGCATCCTCGACCGCTCGCTGGAAAAGGACCGCGATCTTCGCTATCAATCCGCCGCTGAAATGCGGGCGGAGATGAAGATTCTCAAGCGCACGCTGGACTCCCAGCGAACCGCGGCTGCACAAGGGTCGTCGGCTTCCAGCAGTGTTACCGTTGCTGCTCCTCCTGCGCTCCCGCCGCGCAAAGCGAAGAGTGGGGGCGTCCGGCCGTACGCCATCGCAGCCGCGAGTGCGGCGCTCCTGGCCGGCTTAGCACTGGGCTGGTTCCTCCATGCCGCGAACAGCCGGACGCAGTTGCCTATCTATCGCCAGTTGACCTTCCGCCGAGGCACGATTCGGTCCGCTCGCTTCACGCCCAATGGCCAATCCGTGGTCTACGGCGCAGCCTGGGAGGGCAAGCCGACAGAGCTGTTTATCACCAGCCCGGAGAGCCCTCAGTCGCGCTCACTCCAACGTCACGGCGAAGAACTGATGAGCATCTCCTCCACCAGCGACATAGCGCTGCTGACCAACGTGAATGTGACCGGCACTTACACCCAGTCCGGAACCCTGGCCCGGATGCCCATCAATGGCGGCGACCCGCGTGAAATTCTCGATGGCGTCCAGTGGGCAGATTGGTCTCCAGACGGAAAACAGCTGGCCATCGTGCGGGACATGGGCGGCAAGAACCGTCTTGAGTTCCCCATCGGCAAGGTAATCCACGAAAGCCCCGGCTGGATCAGCAATCCGCGCGTTTCCCCGGATGGCGACCGCGTGGCGTTTATCGAGCATCCTCAGCCAGGCGACGATTCCGGCGGTGTTCACGTGATCAATCGTCAGGGCACCGACAAAATTCTCGCCGACAACTTCCTCACCGTGGAAGGACTGGCCTGGGCGCCGGATGGCAAGGAGATCTGGTACACCAGCAGTACGAACGTCGGCAACGGGCGCTCCTTGAACGCGGTCACCCTGTCGGGACACGACCGGATCATCGCCCGCGTACCAGCCTCACTACTGTTGGAGGACATCGCGCAAAACGGCTTGGTGCTGCTGTCGCGGCAAAGTTGGCGGCGCGAGTTGAGTGGGCTCATCGCGGGGATCTCGAAAGAACAGGACTTCTCCTGGCTCGACTATTCCTTTCCCGCCGAGATGTCGGCCGACGGCAAGCGCCTGCTCTTCGACGAAGAAGGAGTGGGGGGCGGCGGAGGCTACTCTATCTACCTGCGCAAGACCGATGAGGAATCGGCAGTCAGGTTGGGTGACGGCGAATCCGTCAGCCTATCGCCTGACGGCAAATGGGTGCTGGGTCTCACCATGTCTTCACCCGCACAGCTGATCTTGCTTCCCAGCGGCGCTGGTGAGCCGCAGCAGATTACCCACGACGGTCTCTATCACAGTTGGGCGCGCTGGCTACCGGACAGCCAGGGCATTGTCTTTACCGCCAAGCAGGAAGGTCACGGGGCGCGCATCTTTGTCCAAAAGTCAATCAACGGAACGGCCACCCCGGTTTCTCCGGAAGGCGTAGATCCCCTGGTGATGGCCCTTGCTCCAGATGGAAGCCAGGTCGCTGGGGTCGGACCGGATGGCAAAGCGTATCTCTACTCCCTCACCGGAGGTCCCACGAAGGCAGTTTCCGGTTTTCTGCCCAGCGAGCAGCCGATAGAATGGTCAGCCGATGGAAAATCCCTCTACGTTTATCAGCCTGGCGAGTTTCCCGCCAAGGTCTACCAGCTGGATTTGACCACCGGCAAACGAATCCTCTGGCGCAGCCTGGCTCCCGCCGACCCCGCCGGTGTCAGCCAGATCGGGCCGATCGTGATGACCCCCAATGGCAGCTCCTATATCTATGGCTATCACCGCACGCTTTCCGATCTCTACCTGGTGGAAGGATTGAAGTAAGCAGCTACGCATGGCAGAGATCACCCGGCTCTCCTTCAATCAGATAACCGTCTCCAACTGGAGCGTCAGCCAGGCCGTCGAGGGCTGCGTGCGCCATGGCATCCCTTCGATTGCGCTGTGGCGGCACAAGATCGAGGAGGCGGGCCTGGCTTCGTGCGTCCGGCTGGTGAAGGATGCCGGTCTGCATGTTTCAAGCGTGTGCCGCGGGGGGATGTTTCCCAGTCCAACGGCAGCCGGGCGGCAAAAGAATCTGGAAGACAATTTTCGCGCGGTCGACGAGGCTGCGGCGCTTCATGCCGACTCCCTGGTGCTGGTGGTCGGTGGCGGTGCGGAAACAGGCCTGGGCGAAGCGCGAAAGATGGTTGCCGATGGGGTCGCTGCCCTGGTCCCCTATGCCCGGCAGCACGGGGTCAAACTTGGCCTGGAGCCGCTCCATCCCATGTACGCGGCTGAGCGCTCGGTGTTGGTCACCATCGGCCAGGCTTTGGAACTGGCATCCGCGTACTCTCCGCAGGAAGTGGGGTTGGTCCTCGATGTCTTTCACATCTGGTGGGATCCGCAGGTGCTCTCATTGATCGAACAATCCCGAGGCAGAATCTACGGCTTCCATGTTAACGACTGGCTGGTTCCCTTGCCTGACCTGCTCCTCGGCCGAGGAATGATGGGCGACGGCGTCATCGACAACCGGATGCTGCGGCAGGCGGTGGATCGGGCCGGTTATGACGGACCTATCGAAGTGGAAATATTCAACCGGATTATCTGGGATACCGATCCGGACCAGGTGCTGGAGCAAATGATCGAGCGGTTCACCGCATTCGTATAAAGATGAAGGAGTCAGGTTGCAATCCAATCAAACCTTGAAAGCTAAGGATCTGTCCCCGGCTGTCGAGCGCACGCTACAGCTGGCAACGGAAAAGACACTGCGCCTCGACCGGCGTTGGAAGGTCACGGATGGCGCCCCGGTGATGACGATCGCGGGCCGTTACACCGCACGCAGTTGGACGCAGTGGACCCAGGGATTCCAATACGGCAATGCCCTGATGTGCTTCGAACTGACGGGAAACAAGGACCTGCTCACGCTGGCCAAGCGCCACGTTGCCGCCGACATGGCCGAGCACCTTACCCACACTGGTGTCCACGACCATGGCTTTAATAACATCTCGACCTACGGCCATCTGCGCCGCCTGATGCTCGAAGGGCGCATTCCAGACAACACTGCGGAGCTGCACTTTTACGAGCTGGCTTTGAAAGTGAGTGGCGCGGTGCAGGCCGCGCGCTGGACTGGTCTCAAGGATGGTTTCGGTTACATTTACTCCTTCAACGGCAGTCATTCTTTGTTCATCGATACGATACGCACGCTGCGCATCTGCTGCATGGCTCACCTGCTGGGCCACTCTCTCCAGGCAGAACAAGACCAGCGCATCGATTTGCTGGAGAGGGCGCTGACCCACGCAAAGACCTCTGCCCAGTTCAACATCTATTACGGCGAAGGACGGGATCACTACGACACGCCTGCGCTGCGGGGCCGCACGGTACACGAGGCCATCTTCAACCCGGCCAGCGGGGTCTTCCGCTGCCCTTCTTCGCAGCAAGGCTACTCGCCCTTTACTACCTGGACGCGCGGTCTTGCGTGGGCGATGCTTGGGTTCCCTGAGCTGATGGAGTTTGTTCAGTCTGTGGATGGGCCTGCGGACAAGCAAGAGACGCTGGCGCTGCTGGAGAAAGCTGCGCGCGCCTGCTGCGATTTCTACATTCAGCAGGCAAGCGCATCCGACGGCATCTGCTATTGGGATACGGGAGCGCCGCAGCTGCATCGCCTGGGCAACTGGCAAGGGAAAGCGGCGGATCCGTACAACGACTACGAGCCGGTCGATGCTTCCGCTAGCGCGATTGCCGCGCAAGGTTTGCTTCGCCTCGGGCACCTGCTGGGCGCAGCCGGCGAAGCATACACGCAGGCGGGACTTACGGTTGCCAACGAATTGCTGCAGGAACCCTACCTCGCGGTTGACCCTCAGCATGAAGGCCTGCTGCTGCACAGCATTTACCATCGTCCCAACGGATGGGACTACATTCCGCCTGATGCGAAGATTCCTTGTGGCGAGTCCTGCATGTGGGGCGACTACCATTTGCTGGAGCTTTGCCTGCTGATTACCCGGCTTGCCAATTCCAGCTATTACACCTTCTTCGGAGTGGAACGTGCACGATAACGAGAGGGTGGCGCTGGTCACCGGGGGCACCCGCGGCATTGGCCTGGGGATCGCACGCAAGCTGGCCGAAGCCGGATTTACGGCGGCCATTACGGGCAGGCGGCCCTCTGAGCAAGTGCAACCGGTGCTGCAACAATTGAGAGAACTTGCGCCCCGGTCTATTTATGTACAGGCGGACGTGGCGTCAGCGGCCGATCGCAAACAGCTCTTAGCCACCATCGAAACGCAACTTGGCCGGCTCGATGTTCTGGTCAATAATGCGGGGATTGCGCCCCGCGTCCGCGCGGATGTGCTCGAGGCCAGCGAAGAGAGTTTCGACGAATTGATCGCGACGAATCTTCGCGGTCCTTATTTTTTGACCCAGAGCGTCGCCGCGTGGATGATTCGCCAGCGCGCGAAACAGCAGTCAATCATCAATATCAGTTCTGTTTCCGCTACTGTCGCGAGCGTTAACCGAGGTGACTACTGCATCTCCAAAGCGGGCATCGCCATGGCGACGAGGCTATGGGCGGTGCGTTTGGCGGAGTATGGCATCGGTGTCTATGAAGTGCGTCCCGGCATCATAGAAACCGATATGACCGAGGGAGTAAAGGGAAAATACGACGCTCTGATCGAGGGCGGGCTGCTGCTCGAAAAGCGATGGGGAACGCCGGAAGATATCGGCACCGCCGTCAGCATGCTGGCGCGTGGGGAACTCCCTTATGCAACCGGCGCAGTTCTGGTTCTGGATGGCGGTCTAACCTTAGCGAGACTATAGATGAAATGGATGAAGCAATCCCGGCCGGGCTCGGATGCGATCAGCGCCGCCACCCACACAGAAACGATCTCCCCCAGGTGGGGGTTCGCCGTTTCGTCAGGAATTCTGGGTTGGATCCTCGACGCGTTCGATTTCTTTGTACTCGTTTTCCTGGTGGACGTTCTCGCCAACAACTTCCATGTAGGCAAAGGCGACATCGTCTGGACCATCACGATCACGCTGGCCATGCGGCCGGTAGGGGCCCTGGTGCTTGGTTCATTGGCAGACCGCTATGGCCGCCGCCGTCCTCTGATTGCCTGCGTGATGTATTTTTCGATCATTACGGCGCTGACTCCCTTCGCACCCAGCTACCTCGTGTTCGTCATTCTGCGAGGTCTTTATGGGATTGGGATGGGCGGGTATTGGGGCATCGGCGCTTCACTGGTGATGGAGAGCTCGCCGAAACGCTGGCGTGGGCTCTTCTCCGGCATCATGCAGGCGGGCTATTCCGGGGGATATTTGCTGGCTGCAGTCGCCCTGCGGACCATCGAACCACGTTTTGGCTGGCGTTGGATGTTTCTTTGCGGCCTGGTTCTCGCTGCGGTCATCGCCGTGCTTACGTTGCTTTCCCCGGAATCCACTTCTTGGGAGAAGCACCGCCTGGCCAGTTTTGGCGAGGTGATCCGGGTTTTGTGGGAGCACAAGAAAGACTTTGTGTACCTGGTGCTGATGATGACGGCGATCACTTGTCTATCGCATGGCACGCAGGACCTGTATCCGGACTTTCTCAAGACGGTGCATAAATTCTCCAATGCCGTGGTTTCGAACCTGGCAATTTTGTACAACGTTGGCGCGATCTTAGGCGCGCTGGTGATCGGCCATTATTCCGATCGCCTGGGACGCAGGTTCGCGATCATCCTGGCTTTGACGATTTGTGCGCTTTCGATTCCTCTTTGGGCTTTTGGATCGACCATCGTGATGCTGGCGATTGGTTCGTTTGCCATGCAGTTTGGGGTGCAGGGAGCTTTTGGAGTGATCCCTGCTCACTTGAACGAGCTTTCCCCGAGCAGTGTGCGTAGTTTATTTCCTGGGGTGGTTTATCAGCTTGGGGTATTGGTGGCCGCACCGTCGGTAGTGGTGGAGTTTACGCTGCGCAAGCATTTCGGGTACCAGTGGGCGCTCACTATTTTTGAAATGTGCGTCATTTTTTGTTTGTTCCTGATCTTTGGATTTGGGCCGGAACGAAAGGGGCGGGATTTCCATGCGTAGTTTGATTCATAACTACACTCATTAAAAACAGGACGGGTGCCCCACGTTCGCCTAAGCGTACGTGGGCCGAATAAGATATGTTTCGAATGCTTTCCCTTGCCCTCACGCGATCTTTCAATTCGATCAAGCAAAAGCGATTGTGGGGCTTCGCCCGACTTTTCGGCCCACGTACGCTTGGGCGAACGTGGGGCACCCGTCCCTCTCCTTCAACGGTTGTTAGAGCGATGCTCAGCGAAGAACAGCTTGCGCGTATTGCCGTGGTGCTGGTGCGGGCGCGCAATCCGAATAATATCGGGGCGGTGGCGCGGGCTATGCATGGGTTTGGTTTTTCGGATTTGCGGGTAGTCAATGACTACTCGGTCGGTTTTGAGAGAGCAAAATCGGCGGTCGACGCGAACGCGATTCTCGAGTCGGCTCGGCAATTTGCAAGTGTCGCCGAGGCTGTGGCCGATTGCAGTTTGGTCGTCGGCACTACAGCTGTCGGCGAACGAAAACAGGAACATACCCTATACACGCTGGCGCAAGCCGGCATTTTATTGGGTTCCGCGGCTGCTACCGCGCGCGTCGCGCTGCTGTTCGGATCAGAGAAGACAGGGCTAAGCAACGATGCCATGAGCCACTGCCACTGGCTCATGACCATCCCCATGCACCCAAGTCCGGGGCTTCGCCATGCTTCGATGAATCTAGGACAGGCTGCAGCCGTGTGCCTCTACGAGTTGGTGCGACACCAGGAGCCGATCGCTGCTGAATCGCAGCCCGCGGCTCAGGCAGAAGATCTGGAACGGGTGACGAGTTTGCTTGGCGAAATGCTGACATCCGTCGGGTATGCGCACCGCCGGCCCGCAGCCGCAGATCCCGCCGAAGTTCGCCGCATGGTGCGGCGCTTACACCTGACACAGTCCGATACCCGGCGCTGGATTGGTATCCTGCGCCAGCTATTGTGGAAGATCAGCGAGTGATGATGACTTCGTAGAGGTTGTCTTTCGCCAGGTAGAACTTGGTGTTGTTGTAAGTCTCGAACAGCTTCTCGATGGTCCGGTTGGTATAAACGTGCTGCACCGCGTAGCCAGTAGTTTCCTGGGTCTCAATGGTGTCGCTGTCGGTCACATGGTAGCGGCAGAAGTTGGTGTCGGGTCCGTTGTTCCGGGTATGGAAGAACGTCAACACGCGGCCGCCGGGACGCAGGGTGGAGCGAAACCGCTTGATCATCGGTCCGACCAGCGCCTGAGGAACATAGTCGAGCGTCGTCCAGAGAAGGATGACGTCGAATTCCCTGCCCGCGAAATCGAGGTTGTTATCGAGAAAGCCTTCCACGTCGAACTGGGTCGCGCCGGTTTCGTCGGGAGCGCTCATCCAGTTGCCACGGAGTGCCTCGTTTACCACGTCGGCCATGTAGACGCCGTGACCCAGCGTGGTGAGGAAATTGATATTGGTAGGAGAGGTGGGCCCGATGTCCAGAATCCGCAAGCCTTGCTCCGACTTGAGATACTTAAGGAGGTCTTTCCACGCGCTGGAGTGTCTGGGCACGCGCGGACCGGTGAGGACCGTCGGACTTCCAGCCGCCTGAGCACCGTGTTGTGGTTTGCCGAATATATTGCGCATCACGTCATCGGTTTTGGACCGCAGGCCAGTGCTTCCTGCGGGAAATATGCTCATCATTTACTTAGCCCTCCAGCGTTCGTTTAATGTTTTGCTGGAGAGGTTGCAACCGGAACTTCGGCGCCCTTCGCCGGTGCAACGCCAGCACCCTTTTCGCCGGCCAACGGTTCGACGTTGCCGCGAAAATTCGCGCTCTCCTCGATCGATAGGCGTGCGGCGGAAATGTCTCCGACCAAATTGCAGCCATCGCGTAGTTCCACCCGCCCAGTGGCCGAAATATTGCCCTGGAGCTGGCCCAGTAAGATCACGTCCCGTGCCGACACATTCGCGGCCACGTGGGCGTTGGGGCCAATGGTAAGACGGCTCTCGACCAGGGTAATCGTCCCCTCGACATTCCCGTCCACCATCAAATCTTCGTTTCCCTTTACCTCGCCGCGGATCTGCACCGACTTGCCGATCACGGCGACGGCGCTATCTCCTGCATTCATCGGGTGCCTCCCAGCATTTGCGGGCTCTCTGCCCGAACTATACGCAAGGTGCGAAGCCAATCGCAACCGTCAAAGGGGGTTATACGGCTTGAGGGCCCACAGATGTAAACTGAAAGGTATTGCCTTATGTCTTACGCAGGTAACGCTATGGGATTTTTGAAGGATTTCCGGACGATTTCCGCCTCTTCGGGGGCATTACTTTTGGCCGGCGCACTATGTCTAAGCACCCGTGCAGGGGTCGGCCAAGCGCTTTCCCAGAACGGAAGCCCGGCCATCGACCCCGCAAAAATCGTCCGCGACGCCAGCTACAACGAGCTTCATGCCACGCGGCCGGGACGGTCTTTCAGCTATCGTCAACACAAGGTGGACCCGAAGGGAACGATCATTAAGGAGATCGTCGAAACCAAGGATGGGGATGTCGCGCGCCTGATTGCGAAAGACGGCAAACCGTTGCCTCCGGAGGAGGAACAGGCTGAGATGGATCGCCTGAACTACCTGCTGGCCCATCCCGAGGTACAGGAGCATCGCCATAAGAAGGAACAGGAAGATAGCGCACGGGGGGACGAAATGGTGCGGATGCTTCCCGATGCGTTTCTGTATACCTTCGACGGCATGGTGGAAGGCCCCAGCGGGCCCTGTTACCGCTTGAAATTCAAGCCGAATCCGGCGTTTACGCCCCCCGACCGGGAGGGCGAGGTTTACCACGGTATGGTGGGCGAGTTATGGGTGGACCAGGCTCAGCTACGCCTGGCGAAGATCGACGCCCACTTATTCTCCGATGTGAACTTCGGATGGGGAGTGCTCGGCCGGTTGTACAAGGGCGGGAGCATCCTGGTGCAGAATGCCGATGTTGGGCTGCACCATTGGGAAACCATCCACATGAAGCTGAATTTGCAGGGTAAGTTGTTGATGCTAAAGAGCGTGGATTATTCGACCACGGAGGATTTCAGCGACTTTAAAGTGCAGCCTCAGGAACTCGGGTACCAGGAGGCGATTCGGCTGTTGCAGAAGATTCCGGGCGCGGCTCAGGTGGCTTCGAAGTAGAGGCCGGTTCAGGGTCGCTGAGGGCAGGTCCGCTGAGGGCGGTCCGCTGACAATTTGGACAGTCTGGCGGGAAGCATTGTCGCCCACTCAAGCCAAAAGACGGCTTGAATGGGGCACCCAGGGCATTAGTCGACTGTGTATCGCTAACCCGGCTAGGCGAGGTCGTCGCCGCTTGAGGAGTCGTCGAAGGACGACGAATCATCGTAGGACGTGTCGTCCAGGCTTAGATCGTCCTGATCGCTTCCATCGTCTCTCAGGTCGTCGCTTGCCTGCTGCAGGTCGGCGGCATCCCTGCCGCTGTCACCCAGGCTGGTGTTGTCGAGCCGACCCGATTCGCGGCCGGAATCATCGTAATAATTATTGATAACGGTCTCTTCCGGCCTGCCTTCGTTGCCTCCGAAGAATCCACTTCCCCCGCCGAAACCCGCGGAATGCCCGAAGCCCCCTAAGAGAGATTCGACGCCCTGAAAGGCTAGCGCGCCCGCTGCGACGCCAGCGGCCGTGGTCGCGGCGGTGCGCAAGAAGCTGGAGCCACCTCCGGGTACAGGCGGAGGCGGGCCATAACCGGAGCCCTGGTACCCGGGAGGTTGGTTCCATGGTTGTGCATAGGGTGGAGCTCCGTACCCCGGCGGTGGGGGTTGCGGTGGTGGCGGAGGCGGAGGTGCAGGGTCACGGTGGCCCAACAGGCTGCCCAGGAAGCTGGTGGTGTGGGCAGGCTGCTGTTGCAAAGCCTGGGTTTGTTGCCGCAACTGATTCAGTTGTGACTGGGCCTGCTCCAGAGCATAATTCTGGACTAACACAGTCTGCGCCATGATGTAGAGCGCATTTGGGTTACGGCCCAAGCTCTGGTTCAGGAGCTGTTCCGCTTCCGGGTCCTTCTCGGTGAGTTGGGTTTGCTGCACACGACCGATCAGGTCGTTGAGCATGGATTCTTCCTGGGGAGTCATTTCATCTCCAATGGGATCAGGAGACCAGCGCCATGGCCTTGATCTCTTCTTTGCGAACGGTAAGCCGTTCGATCAAGCCGGTACGCACTTCAAAGCCGCGACCTGGGGTTTGAGGCACGCGGATCTCGCCGGCGGCAGACACGGTGACCTCAGGCTCAATGATGTCTTCGGCCCAGTAGCGCCTGGAGGCGGAGACATCGCCCGGCAGAGAGAAATTCTCCAGCGTCGACAAAGCAATGTTGTGCGACCGGCCGATACCGCTCTCCAACATGCCGCCACACCATACGGGGATCCCGCGTTCCTGGGTCGCATTATGGATGGCGATTGCCTCGCTGAAGCCCCCTACCCGGCCGAGCTTCACATTTATGATGCGGCAGGACTCCATCTCGATGGCGGCCAGCGCATCCCGGCGATTGCGGATCGATTCATCGAGACAGATGGCGGTCTCGAGACGCTGCTGCAGCATGGCGTGGAAGTAGAAGTCGTCAGCCCACAAGGGCTGTTCAATCATGAGCAGATTGAATTGATCGAAGGTCGTAAGGTGGTCTGAATCGCGCAGGCGGTAGGCGGAGTTGGCATCGCAGCTGAGAAGTATCTCCGGCCATCGATGGCGGACTGCTTCGAACATTTGCACATCGAGCCCGGCTTGCATTTCAACTTGATTCGCTGGTAGCCCTGGGAGACCGCTTCTTCCACCTTTGCCAGGAGCTTTTCGAGCGATGACTGTATGCCGATCGACACGCCGCAGGCAATTGTCTCCCGGGTTCCACCCAACAGTTCGTATAAAGGTATGCGGCGCATCTGGGCTTCCAGATCCCACAATGCATTCTCGATTGCAGCCTTGGCCATGCGATGACCGCGCACGGCGCGAAAGATCCCGGGACACTTGCCCCCGGTCTGCTCTTCGGCGGCCGTCAGCAAGGGCACGAGTTCCTGCAAAATCGTAATCCAGGCTGTATCCGTGGACTCTTCGCTGAAGTAGGGATGCTCTCCCGTGGTGCATTCGCCCCAGCCGGAAAGCCCATCGGCACGGACTTCCACCAGCAGAACCCGCCGTTCCCTGGTTTCACCAAAGCTGGTGGCGAAGGGGTGGACCAAGGACATGCTGAGCTCACGCAGAACGATCGACTCAATCTTCATGAAAACCTGCTCGAAATCGGTTTGTGGTGAGTTTTAGGGCCTGGCTAATTTTACGCGGTTTTCGAACGCCGCACGTATCGCCCCGTTCAGGGCTGCGCAACGGGAAGTTCGGGCTGTTGCCATCGCCCAAGCTGAAAAATCCCGTTCCCCTCTGCATCGATCCTAAAGCTAATTACCGCAAGTTGGTTGGAGAAGGCCTGTTGAAAATGGTCACGATTCCGGGTTTGTATGTCAAGGACACGTTCCTGATCTGCAGGCGAGTGCCTCCACTTAGCTATTTGATGTGGTACGGAGATTTCCTGCTCCACAGCGGGGACGGCGACCGGTTTGCCACCCAGGAACGAACAAACCCAATCGCTGTTGAGCCACCATTCCGCATAAAGCCGATCTGTGGGAACCTGGCCGTGCAATCGAGATGAGGATACACCATAAAAGTTCGGCGCATAGCGGCGAACCACCGCTCCCAGCTTGGCGATGTTGAGAAAGCTGTTCTTAATTTCGAGGGGGTCGAAGGTCCATTCCATGTGAGGGATTCCGCGCGACAGCGCCTCTTCCCGCTGGAACAGCTTGAGGCGGCGGCCGATGCCTCGATTGCGGTAATGATGATTGACCGCCAGCATGTGGGAATGCAGATAGGGCCGCCCCTGTGCTATGCCGGGGATGGCCATGGCAAACCCGATCAGGCTATCCGCATCGCCCTTTGGATCTGCGCCGGGAACAGAAGTATCGAACGCGCCGATCACCTGGCCGCCGATACTTTTGCTGACGATAAAAACGCGACGCGGCATCACATCGCGGTCTTTGTACCCCCACACATCGACCTGCAGTTGCACGCAGGCGCCCAGTTCCTCGAAGCCCTCGCAGGGCCGGATCAATATAGGGTCAGGATTCATCGGGAAGGCGAAGTGGCGGGAGTCTCCGCGAGCTTGGCCCGGCTCCAGAGCGATTCCAGCTGAGCGGCGGATAAAGACTCCAGGGGCTCGGCGGAAGCGGCTTCCATGGCGGCAAACCGGCGGCGAAATTTGGCGTTGGTGTGGCGCAGGGCAAGCTCCGGTTCCACGTGGAGGCGGCGGGCCAGGTTCACCAGGGTAAAGAGCAGATCGCCGACTTCAGAGATCACTTCTTCCGAGGCGGCGCCGGCAGTCGCGGAAGAAGCCCGGATTGCCTGCCGGAGCTCTTCGGTTTCTTCGTCGAGCTTGGCGAAGATGCCTTCCAGGTCGGGCCAGTCGAAGCCGCTCTTTTGCGCGCGCGATCCCAACTTGGCAGCCTCCAGCAGTGCGGGAAGCCCACGAGGAATGCTGTCCAGGGCTGACGAAGCCGTCTCCGTTTTCTCTGCCCGTTTGATGGCGTCCCAGTTGCGCAGCACCTGCGACGCGTCAATACCCTCGGTCTGGAGCGGCGCCGCGACCGCGTTGCCGGCAGCGACCGAAGCTTCTTCTCCAAAGACGTGGGGGTGGCGGCGGATGAGCTTGCGATTGAGGCCGGCAATCACATCCGCGATGGTGAAGTGACCCGCCTCGTTGGCCATCTGCGCATAAAAGAGGACTTGGAGCAGGAGGTCGCCCAACTCTTCGCAAAGGTCGGTCCAGTGGCGCCGCTCGATCGCATCGAGGACCTCGTAGGCTTCCTCGAGCGTATATTTTCGTATGGAGTCGAAGCTCTGCTCGCGATCCCAGGCGCATCCACCGGGAGCGCGCAGCCGGGCCATGATGCTCACTGCTTCGGCAAAAAGTGCAGCCGAATCGGCGGCCGGGGGTTGCTCAGAACTCATACCACCAATGTAAACGATGGGCTTGAGGATTCCGGCGCTGTTACTGTGGTCTTCAGCGATGCTGCCTTGTCTCTTTTTTGCGTTGTTCGGTTTGCTGCTGGGTAGCTTTCTCAACGTCTGCATTGTGCGCTTGCCTGCCGGCGAATCGGTGGTGTGGCCGCGGTCGCATTGCCGGCAGTGCGATCAGCCGATAGCGAGCTGGGATAACGTTCCCGTGCTGAGCTGGGTGCTGCTCGGGGGCTCCTGCAGGAAATGTGGTGGGCGGATTTCCCTGCGCTATCCGCTGATCGAGCTGGCCGTTAGCGTCCTGTTCCTGATGTGTTGCCTACAGTTTTCGGCGGGCTGGCCGGCGGCGTTCTGGGCGCTGCTCTGCTTCCTGCTATTGGGATTGGCGGCGATGGACGCAGAGACCTTGCTGCTGCCCGACTGGTTTACTCTGCCGGGGTTGGTGGCGGGCCTGGTCTTCTCCGGATTGCGTCCCGGCCTGGAACACGGCATCTGGACGTGGCCAACCGCCGCACACGCTGCAGGGTTATCTTTGCTGCACGCGGCCATAGCGGCGGCGGCGCTGCTCCTGATTGCCGGCGGCTACTGGCTGGCCCGGCGCAGGATGGGCATGGGCATGGGCGACGTCAAGCTCCTGGCCATGCTGGGGGCGTGGTTTGGACTGCGGGAGACGGGCCTGGTGCTTTTTCTTGCGGTGGTGGTGGGAGCACTCTATGGGGTGGGGACGATCTTGCTCCGTGGTACTGACGATGAGCTGCCTTCGGGACAGCTGCCGATTCCGTTCGGGACCATGCTTAGTCTGGCGGGAATCTACAACCTCTTTTTAGGCGAGCGGACGCTGGGCTGGTACGCGCAGTTTTTCCACTGAGATTTTTCTCGCGTCAGCCTCAGCGGGACGGGCTCCGGGGCCACCTGCGCCAGCACCGAACGTAATTGGATCAAGTGGTGGTTTCCGTGGACGGTGTGGAAGCGGCGCCACTGATCGACGCGCAAAGGTCCAAGGAGCGGATGGACGCCTACGCGCTCAATGCCGAAACGACGCCGGCAGGCATCGAGCATCGCGTCCATGGCTTCAATTTCGCTGCGCAAGAGATCGCCCAGTTCTCGTCCGCTCATCTCTGGAAAGAGGCCTGGTTTCGGCGTTGTCTCGTCCAGCGACGGCACGCCGCGCGGCATGGCGCCGAAGCTGAGGATCATCATCTGCAGTGTCCACTGCAGATAGGTACGACGGTGTTTGCGGGAGAGGCGGCCCTTCTTGAGACGGGTTTTCAGGGCCTCGGTGGTCAGGCGATAGCCCATCACCAGGTGCTCGACCACCTGCTGGGCGTTCCATTTGTAAGCGAGCCCTTTAGGGTGCAGTTGCGTGGCCTCGGCGTCGAGGTGGCGCACTTCGCTGGCTATCTGGTCAACCACCCGCTCGAGAACCGCGTGCATGGGGGAAAGTTCTCCGTAACTTCGCGGAAGTGTAGAACACCCGCATAACGACAGAAAACCGAAAAGTTGCCCTGCACCTTGGTTAACACTACAACTTTTGTCTAAATCAGCCCCCGGAGCCGAGGGCTTTCAGCGCCTTGAGCGCCTGTTTGGATTTGGGACCGTTGGGGACGATCTCCAGGTAGAGCTGATAGTTATGGGCGGCATCCGCGTTCTTGTTGAGCTTGCGCTGGGTCTCGGCCAAGCCGAAGATGGCATCGACGTTGGCGGGGTCGGCGGTTGTTGCCTCCTGGTAGCGGGCCAAAGCTCCCTGGTAGTCGCCTTTTTGCAGGTAAAAGCCACCCACGTCGACGTCTTTCTTGGCGCGCGCCGGATCCGCGACCTGGTCCGGGCTGTTCGATTGGCTTGAACTGAATCCTGGAGGGATGTCGGGCTTGGCAGCGGGCGCGGGATCGTTGCCCGCTGCCTTGGCGGCGTCGCGCGATTGGGATTCAGGGAAGGGATTGTCGGCGGCGGTGGAAGGTTTGGGTGTCTTCTGAGTGGGATCGGCGGGATGGTCCGATGAGCCGGCTGCTGCTTTGGCGGCTTGCTTGGAGACGTCCTCCGGGAAGGGGTTGTCGTCTTTCGTGGAAGCGGGCTTTGGGGCTGGGTCATCCGCGGACGGCGGCGACTGTGGGGTGGTTTGATCGGTCGGCTTTGCGGTGTCGTCAGTGGGCGGCTTGGGGGTTGGTTTTTTTTGTGGTTGAGGCGCGTCAGGAATGGATTGCTTGTTGTTGGTCTGGGATTGAGCGGGCGCAGGCACTGAGTGCGACCATCAGCAGAGCTGTCATCGAAGCGACGATGAGAGGAGATTTGGGCATCGTTGCTACGTTAATTTTAGACCTGTATGGGGTCCGAATCCAGTTCGGCGGGAGGACTGACGGTTTTGAGGTGTAGGACCATAAATCTTCCACGGCGTGCTAAAAATTGATCATGGGTTTGATGATCCGATCTTCTTCCATACATGCGGCCGGGTGTTACACCACGTCTTCTATCCCCAAGGGCGTCAAGGTGGTGGAATACACGGGGCCCCGCATCAGCAAGAAAAAGGCCGACGCGCAATTTAAAGATTCGAAGACCACCTACCTCTTCGGCATCGGAGATGGTTCGACCGTCATTGATGGGCACGGCATGGCAATGTACATCAACCATTCCTGCGACCCGAATTGCGAGACAGAGGAGCTTCGCGGACGTGTCTGGGTGATGTCTCTGCGACGCATCGCGCCGGGCGAAGAGCTCACCTATGACTACAACCTCTACGATGGAGATGAAGACGACGCTCGTTGCCATTGCGGGGCCGCCGCCTGCCGGGAGACGATGTACTCTCCGGAAGAAATTGCACGCCGCGCGAAAGCCGCAAAACGAAAAGCTGCCAAGCGTGCGCCGGCCCGGGGAAAATAGCATCCGGGCAATCGGGCTACAATCAAAAAGGAGAGGCCGTGCCAACGGCATGCTCGCGCTCTTCGATTCCTCTCTATGGCTTACCAGGTTCTAGCCCGCAAATACCGTCCTCAACGCTTCTCCGACGTCGCCGGCCAGGACCACGTGACCCGTACCCTGGCGCACGCCCTGGAACAGGAGCGGATCGCCCACGGATATATCTTCAGCGGGCACCGCGGCATCGGCAAGACAACCATCGCCAGAATCCTGGCCATGGCGTTGAATTGCCGCAATAAAATCGGCAGCCCCGAGCGTCCGTCCCCCGAGCCATGCGGAATTTGCGACTCGTGCAAGGAGATACGCGCCGGCAACTCGCTCGACGTAGTCGAGATTGACGCCGCGACCAACCGCGGGATCGACGAAATCCGCGAACTGCGTGACGCAGCCCGGTACGCCCCGGCGCGCGACCGCTACAAAATCTACCTGCTCGACGAGGCCCACCAGATCACCGATGCGGCTTTTAATGCCCTGCTGAAAACGTTGGAGGAGCCGCCGGAGCACGTGGTCTTCATGATGGCCACGACGCAGCCGGAGGATATTCCCCAGACCATCCGCTCGCGCTGCCAGCACTTCAGTTTCCACGCGGTCAAGTTCGACGACATCGTGGCGGAATTGACGCAGATTGCCGCCAAGGAGGAGATCCTCGCCGATCCGCAAGCGTTGGCGCTGTTGGCCGAGGCGGGCGACGGTTCGATGCGCGATGCGCTCTCGATCATGGACCAGGCCATCGCCAGCGCGCCGATGGTGGACGGCAAAGCCAAGCTCGATGGGGAGGAAATCCGCGAGCTGATGGGGACGGTGCCGGACGCCGTCTTCGAACGCATCCTGGAGGGTATCGGCGAAGGCCGGAGCGCGGCCGTGATGGAAGAGCTCAACCGGTTGCTGAATGCAGGCAACAGCCCATCGCAGATGGCCCGGCAGCTGGTGCGGTATTTGCGCAACTGCCTGATGGCGAAATTGGGCGGAGAAAATACCGAGCTTCTGCAGATCTCGGGGGATGAGCGGGCGCGTGCCATGCGTACGGCGGCTCTCTTCAGCGAGGAAGATCTTACCCGCTTTCTGCAGGTGATTCTGCGCACCTTCGATGAGCTGAACTATCGCCAGGAGCCGCGACTGCACCTGGAGTTGGGACTGATGAAGCTGGTCCACCTGCAGCGCTTGTTGCCGCTGGAGCAGATCTTGAGCGGTTTGCCCGGGGCAGCGCGTCCGCCGGCAACAAATCCGAGGCCGGCTCAGGCGACGCCGATGCAGGCGCCGCGTCCTGCGCCGGTCGAACCGCCTAAGCCGAAGGCGCCGATGCCTTCTCCCTTTGAGCTGGATCGTCAACGCAAACAGGCTGCCGAGGAACCGGAGGAAAAACCGGTGGTTGCGCCAATTGTTCCTCCGGTTGAGAAAGCAGCAGAGCCTGAGCCGCCGCCGGTGCAAAGAGTTGTTGAGCCCGAGCCGAGCCGCCGCCGGTCGAGACCAAAGCTTCCGGGACAAATCTCGATAGTCTGCGCGACGTGGTCGTTGCCGCTCTCGACGAGCAGGGACACAACACCGCGGCCTCTCTGTTGGCAGCCGGACGCTGGACGCTGGATGAGGACGGCGCGATCCGGGTTGAGGTCGGGGTTAAGAAGACGATGTTGGGGCTGACTATGAATGCCGACGCATGGAAGATTGTGCGCGAGGCTTTGCGTGGGGCAGGCGCCACGCAGAAGATGACGGTGGTACCGGGCGAAGCGGCAGCAGAACCCTCCGGCGGAGCTCCACGAACATTTTCACGGGATAGCATTGAGGCAGTTGCGCTGGGCAATCCACTGGTGCGGCAGGCGCAAGAGCTGTTTCAGGCAGAAGTGCGCAGCGTGCTCGATCTGCGAGACAAAGGCAAAGGTTGAAGGAGTAGGCTGTGAATCCTCTAAAAATGCAGGAAATGCTGGAACAGGCCCGTCACATGCAGGACCAGATGCAGGAGAAGCTGAGCCAGACGGTGGTCGAAGCTTCGTCCGGCGGAGGCGCCGTTACGGTGAAGATGAATGGGCAGAAACAGGTGTTGCAGCTCAAGATAGACGCCTCCGCCGTCATGAGCCTGAGCTCGAGCCCAGCCGACGTGGAAATGCTCGAAGATCTGATCACTGCTGCGATCAACGAAGCAGGCCGGCGCGCCGATGAAGCGATGAAGTCCAACCTGTCCGGGATGTTGGGCGGCTTGAATCTTCCGCCGGGACTCATTTAGTCAGGAGCGGCCTTGTCTCAATTCGCAGAACCGATGGCGCGGCTGATTGAAGAGCTGCGCAAATTACCCGGGATCGGGACTAAGAGCGCACAACGCCTGGCGTTCCACATTCTTCGCGCTTCCCACGAGGATGCGGGCGCGCTGGCGGATGCGGTGCGGGAGTTAAAGGCGAGGCTGTTGTTGTGCTCCACGTGCAACAACATCACCGATGTGGATCCTTGTATTTACTGCGCCAGCCCGACGCGAAGCCAACGGGTGGTTTGCGTGGTGGAGGAACCGGGAAATATCGCGGTGATTGAAAAAACTCGTAGCTACAACGGTGTCTATCACGTGCTGCATGGAACGTTATCGCCGCTGCATGGGGTGGGCCCGGAGCATCTGCGTACGGATAGCCTGGTGGCTCGCATCGCACAGGGAGAGGTGGAGGAAGTAATTCTGGCTACCAATCCGACGGTCGAGGGTGAAGCGACAGCGGTTTATTTAGCGGACATGCTGCGCTCGGCGGCCGTCCGCGTAACCCGCATTGCCACCGGAGTTCCCGCCGGGAGCGACATAGAATATGCAGACGAGGTCACCATGACGCGAGCCATGGAAGGCCGGCGGGAGCTCTAGCAGCGGGCAGAGCTGGCGAAGGGTACAGGCTGGAAGGTACGGGCTCCAGCCCGGACATTAACCTCGAGGACCCTGCCTATCCTCCCACTTACACCGCCCTTTCCTCCAGCAACCACCCTTTCCCTACAACTACCCTCTCCCCTATTTGCCATCCCGAGCGTACCCAGATTTCCTGCTTCAGCGTCCTCGCCACGACCAGGCATGTGGTTCTCCTCAAAGAAAACCCCGCGCACTTGTTCCAGGCGCAACTCTGCGCCAGCAAATCGGGGAAGCAGATAATATGCGATGGGTATTCGTATGTCGAGCCCCTACCGGTCCACATCCTCTGCTCATCATCCTCGAATACTCATGGAGACGTTTCCGTGACCACTAAGCTGCTAGAGGAACCAGACCAGACTTCACGATCAGCTTGTCATGAGTCAGGAGGCGAATGCCTTCAACAAGCGCGGTAGCTCCGATAATTCTGTCCTGCGGATCGCTCGGGTAGGACTTCGGAAACTGAACAGAACGAACCGCAATCTCCTGAGTGATCGGGAGAACCTGCACATAGGAAGCACATTTTTTGACAAAGGAATCGACGCTCACGTCGATATCAATTCTCTTGTTCTCTGCCAGCCATGCAATTTCCCACAGGCTGATGGCAGAAAGAGCAAGCGGCCCGGATTTGCGGGCCGCCAGGATTACCTTCTTTGCTTTGGGTGAAAGGTTTTCGGGAGCAATCAGGAGCCAGATAAGAATATGAGTATCGAGAAGGATCATTCCACTCCCCAATCGCTCGGCCGGGACTGTGTTCTCAATATCGCCCGTAATTCTGGCGATGCCCGCCAAGGCCCCGAAGATCTCATCCTCGCCTTCGTTTGCAGGAACCAGTTTCACCACAGGTTTGCCATGTTTGGTAATCACGACGGGGCGACCGCTTTGCGATACCTGATCCATCACAGCGAGGCATTGAGCTTTGAATTGCGCGGCGGCCATTTTTTGCATGACAACCCCTTTACAGATATGACCAGAATAATATGACCACTGTTTATGGTTTCAAGCCTGTCTGGATTTGGCGGCTGCATAGGCCTGGAACGAAAATAGCCTGATGGATGGCACGCACTGCATGACACCGTGACTGTTTTTGATGGGTTACGTTTCGTCCACGCCGGAGTGATACCGAAAGGATTTGTTCGTGGGGTGTCGGAAATAGGTATGCTTTCCCCAGATCCCTCCTCAACCTCACGGTCTCGGTGGGGGTACGTTTCGTAGGTCCCCAGGAAATTCGCTGGCACCCACCCCTTTCATGATTGGTCGCTACGCAACGCCTCTAACCACTTAGAGCTTCTCCTCGACTTATTACTTAGCTTCGCACTCGGCTCTCACCTTTGGGTTTGCCGCAGTGGCTCTAACGACAACCAAGCTCAAAGTCCTTCAATTACCAAAGTATTCATTTTGTGGCGAAGTTACCTTGTCCCGGAAAATCGTACTCGGTTAAGGTGACTCTCGAACGCAACACTTGCGCATGAATCGGTCAACTAAACACCCACCGCTACCCGGTGGCAACGAACAGGGGTCACGATTTGTAGGCTCGACAGCGATTCCCTGAGAAGTGGTGGCTTGGCGTAATTTACGCTGGGCTTCGTCATCGATAAGTCCATCCGCTTGTCGATTGGACCTTTGAGTGAGTACATATCTGCATTGCACAAAGGCATACTATGTTTCATTCAGCGCCGTTTACTCGAAGACTGTGGTTACAGGGCAGGTCGATGGTCATAGCAGCAATCACTCTGCTGCTTCTGCCGGTCACTCCACTCCTGCAGGCCCGCTCTCGACAAGCATTGGCCAACCCGCCCGGCATAGAACCATGGCGGCGCGTCAACGTTACAATTCTGGCCCGTGGTTCCCATGTCTCCAGCAGCACAGGAAATATGGATTCCTACCTTGTGCTCCTATCTGAACGGAAGAACCGTGAGCCGGTAGCAGCCCTTGTTGTTAACTATTACCCAGGTTTTGGATACAGGATCAGCGATGAAGCGATCACGTCCCACCCGCAGTTTAGGATCGCAGTGACAACAGCAACATACTGCGCCATGGACGCCAAGAGATTTGTTATAGAACGAGCTTTTGATCCTGAGGTGATAAACAACATAAAGGGTAGTCTGCCCTGCTTTGTTATTCGGCAGTGACAACCGGCGGTCATCCTACGTGATTCCCGCAACGGGTATGGGGACTCTCGAATGTAGCTAATTAGCGGAGCCCCGCGAAATCGCGGGAACGTCCGCCAAGGGCATTTTGTATGTTTGCAAACAACGATTTCTTTACACTTTTGCTGCTTCTCTCGTCAGGAGTCATCCATGTCACGATGCTGTGCCCGCCTCTTTGATCTGCCGCTGGGGCGAGGAACTCTGACTAATTGCGGAATAGCGGTTGTTATAGCCACGTCCGGGAGCCTCAACCGTCGCGAATGCGCAAACAGGCGGGCCGTGCGGCTAGGCAGATTCCCATAGTCTTCTCGGTCCGCGAACCGAGCATTTCGATGAGTACGTTGAATTCCCGCTCGTCTCGGTACACCAGTCCGAGGCCACACACGCTCTACAAACTTTTGATCTCGGAGTACGAAGGACACGGCGTATGTCTCTCTTTCTCGGCATTCATAATCGGTTCAACCACCATAATGCTCGCATCCGCACTGTTCGCGCAGGCTTGGGAGAGCGGTTCGCATTCATTCGCGAAGAAGTTCACTGGAATCCTTGGACAACGTCGCTTGGTTCGGCTTTCCGAGGTCCGTGGACCAAGAGGCTCTCCGGAATTCGCCTTCGTTCGTTCCCAACAATTGCTCTGGTAATGGTCATGGTGGGAGCATCCGGGACTATCTCAGCGCAGACTACCTCGGTTGGACCCTCCGTGACTGGCGATACTGCCGTCCCTATACCGGGTGTCGGACATGACTACCTGCACTTACTGAGCGAGACGGTTGATCCTTCTAGTGGCTCTGTCAACGTGAATATTCAAGTTCCGCTACCGAACTCCCGAGGCATCACTCTCCCATTTTCGATCAACTATAGCAGCGCGGGAGTTTTTCACGTCGACGAAATGGTTCCAAACTCTTTCGGGCTTTATTCCTCCTGCCCGCCCAATAACAACACCATACCCTTCGGCAACCAGTGCGGTTGGGAGTACGGCATCCCATCGGCCGCCTATTCCTACATGACCTCGCCACCCAGATCGGGGACAGGGACTTGTTACCTCGCGACCCAATATACCTTTACCGACCTCGCCCATGTGCGCCACAACCTTTACCATTTGTCAAAAGCCTGGAAGTCGGGTGAAAAGACGGATTGCTCACGCGGCACAGCCACATCGTCACCATCGTCAGATGCCGAAGTCTCTGCCGTTCTCTCCTCTTCCGGCGGAGGCGACCCTATCACCGTATATGACACCGCCGGTACGATCTACCGCGATTTAGGACCGGAGCTGAATTATCCGACCGTCCTGTTACCGCAACAGATCGAAGATCGCAATGGGAACCTGGTCAACGCAAGCTATAGTCTGTCAAATAGCAGCTATTCGGTGACGTTCACTGACACTTCGGGAAGGCCCTCTCTTCACATCAGCGGTACGGGCAGCAGCGGAACCACTGATAGTGTTACGGCTGGTCCGCTCGCCATTAACGTCGACTGGGCATCCACAACCGCTTCATACTCCATGCCAATCACACAAGTGGGCACCCCCGCAAACGGCATTGGCTGCCCAACTGGCGTCCCTTCCACTAGCAGTGCGTTTAGCAGCACGGTGAATGTCGTGTCGGCGATCCACCTCCCTAACGGCCAGCAATATACATTCTATTCAGGGTCAACGAACCCGACGGATCCGGCAGTCACCAATCCTTACGGACTCCTAAATGAGATTATTTATCCAAACGGCGGCTGGGTAAAATACACCTACAAAGAAAGCGATACCTATTCAGAGTTAGGGCTGTTCGCCGGCACGGAAGCGGAAGGACTGGGTTACGGATTAGTCCCGAACGCATGCGCCTATGAATATTCCACTCCCGTCGTAGCAACCAGGAGTGTGAGTTATGATGGAACGAACGTCGCATTAACGCAAGCGTTTACGTACAACACCGCTCTTCCGGGCGACGGCACGAATTGGTCAAGTAAATCTACTTCCGTCACAACAACGATGTTGGGGCAATCGTATCTTACAAAATATTCTTATCATCCATACGCATTGGCTCAGCCTGTGTACACGAACATCCACGGTTGCCGCGGAGCTCCCACTCGAATACCAGGTAATGACCTACGATTGGGGAAACACAACCTCACCGTTGCAAAAACGGTTCACAAGATCGCCGGGGCTGACACGTTCAACATGGTCGAGCAGGACACAACGCTCGGGGCGCTGACGTCAAAGATCAGTTGCAGTCCAGGCTCCTTCTCCCCGACGGAAATCGACGAATATGACTTTGGAGCAAGCTCGGCGACGCGTAAAACGCTCATCACCTACCAACCAATCACCGCACCAGGAAAAATTGTTAATGAGCCTTGCAAGACCATCATCACCGACGGCTTTGGCAACTCGGTTTCTGAAACGGATAGATATTACGATGGAAGCAGCACCTGTGCGGCGCCGACATTGCGGGTAGCAATACGCTCCCCGGTTACCCCGCTCCCAACGAGCCATGATGGGACGAATTATGGCGCCAGTGGGGGGTCGTCGAAGCCAAGGGGCAATATGACGACACTCGTTCGGGTGCTGGGCGGGGGAGCGGGGCCGACTACAACATTTACCTACGATGAAACCGGCCAGATTGTCTCTATAACCGACCCGTGCGGCAGTTCCGCTTGTTCGGACATGACCGGCACAGGACACGCGACAACTTACACTTACACAGATAGCCCATCCGGTGGCAATGCCTACGGCAACTCCAACGCCTACCTCACGCAGGTCGCAGCCTCCGAACACGGGGGTGGCTCATATTCAGAGTTATCAATACGACTATCCTTCCGGGGATCTGACCCAGACACTGGACGAAAACAATGTTAATGCCCAGTCGTATTCCTACAGTAAGCCCGCTCAACCAGCCTGAAGTTGGTGGACAATGCAGTGGGCAAGATCAATTGGTATAACAACGAATCCGCTGAAAGCAAGACCTCGTACAACTACCCGAGTGGGACAGAGGTGGATGTTCACCAGGATCAATTTACGACTGGAGACGGCATTCTAAAAAGCAGCATCTTCTACGACGGCTTAGGGCGCCCAGCTAGAAGTCGTTGGACGAGACGGGTCCGTTGTTGAGACGGCCTATGACGGCTTTAGCCGTATATGCGCAGTTTCAAATCCGACATTCAACGACCCAGGCCCGTTAAGCTGCGCGGTTGGCCAGAATAAAGCTGGCACGGCGACGGATGGATACACGTACTTTCTATACGATGCTTTAGGACGTGAAATACTGCAGACTCAGCCCGATGGAAACAAGCAGCAGTGGCCATACAACGGCAACGTGGTGGATTTCTACGATGAAGACCAGAGTCACTGGCAGCGGACAAGCGATGCTCTCGGTAGGTTGACGAAACTGTTGGAGAATGATCCGGCGGGGTCGGGCGGCACTCACGCTGGAAACGGGCTACACCTATGATCCCCTCAACAATCCAACAATCTGATTTCAGTGAACCAGAAGGGGGCGTCAGGAGACACAGCGCGGTACAGAACCTTTGTCTACGACTCCATGTCACGCCTGACGAATGCATGTAATCCCGAGGCCATCCCAACCGGTAGTTCCTGCACGCCGACATCAGGGCCCTGGAGTGCGACCTATAACTATGACGCGAATGGAAACGTAACCAACAAGACAGACGCACGCGGAATCGTCACGACACTACATTTACGACGCCCTAAACCGCTTGACCACAAAGACTTATACGAATGATCCGGCGAACACACCGGCGTTGAGTTATGTATATGACCAGGAATCCTTCTCGGAGGCCAATCGCCAATGAAAATATTTTGATCGGTCACTTGACTTCGATCCAGGCGACGCTAGGAGCCACTAATCTCGTGACCTGGAAGAGTGCAGATTATGACCAGAGAGGCAACCTGTTAGGTTATGCCAACTGCCTTGGAGCGGAAGATGCACAGAGTTGTCCAGTGCATCGCGGTGCCCGAGCGGTGCTTATATGCTAAATCTGGATGGAAGCCTCGTACGGAATTTAGGCACTTTTAGAAGTGGGCGAGTACGTTAACGATTTAACCCAAGGCCAATTATTCTCTATGGATATGATAGTGGTGGCCGTTTGAACTCGATCAGTCGGCGTACCCGGCCGATCCCCGGTTCGCTTAGTCTACGGTCTTTAGCGGCCTGACTTATTATCCAGGGGGTGCTGTCAAAACCGCTAATCTCGCCATTGATCCGACAACCCAGATTCCCGGGATTACACTCTCCAGGACCCGCGAAAACCGGGGCAGGATCACTGGGGAAACTGATACCAATAGCCAACAGCAGATCGCGTACAATTATTCCGTCAACTACGATGGCAATGGCAACGTGACGGGATATAGCGATAGCGCGGCGGGTGCCTGGACGGTTAACAATGACGCTCTTCATCGATTGTTGAATATGTCCGGAACATTTGGAGGCGTGGCGTATACGTCGCAAGAGACCTACGATCATTTCGGCAATCGCAACGTAGAGACGGTCACCGCGGGATCTGAACAGATGCAGCCCTCGAATTACCTCCATTTCTCGGCTGGCAACAACCGGGCGGATGAGGGAATGTACGATAATGCCGGCAACCCCTATTCCGACGGAGCCAACAACTATCTGTATGACGCGGAAAATCGCATTTGCGCGGTCCAGCAGATTGCCACTGGGGCCGGCGGCAGCATGATCGGGTATCTTTACGCCCCTGACGGGACCCGGTTGGGGAAAAAGCAAACCTTACAAGTTTCTCTTGCGACATGACGAAGAACGGGATGTTGACATCAAACGGATTGGCCTTAACCAACATATATACCGCGGGCCCGCAGGGTGAGCAGTTGGAGGAGACGGACGGAAATTTCAATCTGATACATCTCAACCTGTTTTGGGATGGCAAGGTGCTTGGTAGCTACTCTGGAGCAACCGGTGCAGAGACCAATTGGCACTTTGCGCTAAACGATTGGGTCGGCACCAAGCGGGTTGATCACGAATTCCGATGGCACATACGCAAACTCATTCTTCGGTGGTCCTTTTGGCGATTTTCAGACCCAAGTGGTAACGATTTCGACCCATCCGAACACCACTTCACCGGCAAAGAACGCGATGTCGAATCCGGCCTCGACTACTTCTCTGCTCGCTATTACAACTCCTATGTGGGCCGGTTCATGAGCCCGGACAGTGGAGCAGATGCGACACTTGGCGTCCCAGTACCCTTTGCAGAGTTGGAGAACCCCCAGTCGCTTAATCTCTACAGTTACGTACGGAACAATCCACTCTCACTAACTGACCCAGATGGGCAGAATGTCCGGGTTTGTGTGGACGGCGCTTCGTCCTGCATTGATTACACAGACCAGGGGTACAAGAACTTACTGGCTGCACAAAACGGTCAGCAAGGCATCGATTTGCCAAGCGGGGATATGCCGCATGGAAATATAACGTGTGGCGGCCAAAACTGTGGTACGGCGAATTTCTTTGAGCCGGGTGCCCAGGACGAAACGGGCAGTATGCTGATGGGAATTGGCGGGGGCATGGCCGCTGATTTCGTAATCGGTAAAGCAGTGGGGGCTGTTGGGAGCATGCTCGGGCGGGGAGCCGGTGAAGCTGCCAGCGGAGTCGCTCAAGGCGGAGCTAAGGTGCTTCTTAGCGGCGGAACCAAGCAAGCTGCAAAAGACGTCATTGAGGGGCTTGCGGATGGTGCGCAGAAGGCATCTGCCAAGAGAGCAGTAGCTGCTGCAACCAGAAGTGAATCCGTATCCATTTCGCAGGCGGCTGACGGAACACTCTCGGTCACGCGAACTCGTCCTGGTTTTGATGGATCACAGACATTTACAAAAACCATCGATTCGGCAGGAAACTCCTCAACAGTTCAAACCGCACATGACGCCGCTGGAAACCTAGTGCATTATGACCCAAAGAACTGAGCTTCCCGTCCTTACGCCGGAGCAGCTCAAGTGCTCCGGCGCTTTGCCTCCCTAGAGGTAGATGCAGAAGAAATCCGTCGGCTCGTTGGCCGGGGTTTTCGAGTTCGATTTAGAACCCGGACGGCGGACCGCGAGTGTTCACTTCAGGGTGCCGGAGCCAGGCATAGTGGTCACACGCGACCATATCTCTAAAGCCCTTGAGCAGAAGCGGCTCGGGTTGATCTCCGAGCGGGAGCTTGTGTACTGGGCAACGATGCTCCTGCTGAATGATGCTTATGAGCCTGACCCCAAAGGACGAGGACTTCGTTGCGGAATGGCTGAATGACATCAGCTACAGCCTCGACGCGACCTAACCTCGCTGCATCCCTGTCCCTGCCAGCATCCCCAAAAGCAGCCATGCTTGCGCATCGGGATTAAGGGTGACACTCCACCCCTTCCAGGTAACTGCCTAGGAACCTTGGTATCTCGTTAGATACTCGTAATCATCGTGGCATCCAACAGATAGCGTTTTGCGGGGTTCCCCAGGGAAACCCGTGTCATCATGCGTAAACGCAGATGTTGGAGGGCGAGAGCGATGGCGCTGCTCAATGAGAACAACCTTGCTGAAGTTTCGTGGACAGAAGTTTCGTGGACAGAAAGTTCGTGAAAGTTTCGTGGACAGACGGGCAGTGTGTCGGAGAGAAACTGCTTCATTATCGGGGCAGGAGGTGGTACTGGCTTTCCCGAATTAGTAATTTTCTAGATCGCGTGCAACAGCCTACAGTCGGCGTTTGAGCTGTTTACGTGATGCGGAATCGGGGTAGTTTTGGGAAAATTGTCAGGCGTGAGCCAAAGTCATTCGATGGCGAAATAGTTTGAGAAGATTGTGCGTGGCGCAAATGAGCTTCCACTCTGATGTCACGTTCAACAGGCCACGTAAGCGGAATCTGCGGATACCACGTGCTTCTTTGATCTGGCCGAATACCGGTTCCACTGTTGTCTGTCGAAGTGCATAACGGGCTTTCCCCTCCGCAGTGGCCAGAGCTTCTCTCATGCGAAATGCTTCTTGGCTGCGCGGAGCGTTGGGCGGTAAAGGACGGCCTGGTAAATGCGGTTTGGCGTCAGGTGCTACCAGCATTTCTATGCCGCTCACCGCCGGATCCAGAAGGCTGGTCGTGTCCCAGTAGCCTGCATCGGCGGTGATAGTTGTTGGCACTCCTTGTGCTGTGCTTCTTAGACTCTTCACCATAGGTAGCAGTTGCTGACGATCGATGGGTTGCTGGGTTAGCTCCGCGGCCACGATGATCTGAGCTTGCGAGTCCACTGCGATCTGTGCGTTGTAAGCCTGCACGAATCCTCTCTCCCCACTGTCTTTCATCACCCGCGAATCCGGGTCGACGAAGTTATATTGCCGGCTGGGCGCGGCGGCGTTCTTTCTCGCTCGCAGACGCTGCTTCTTGTCCTTATCCTGCTGGCGGCGACTCTTCGGTGGCTGGCTTGACTGCTCCGCTTTGCTACGGGGACCGCGTTTGCCCGGAGGGAGATCCTCCAGAGTGGTCTTTAGTTTTGCTTGTGCTTCCTGCTCTAACTCCGCCTTGGCTTGCTGCAGCCGCTCAAGGCGCTTCTGAGCATTTGCTAACTCGTCGGGCAGTTGGTTGGCCGCTTGGTCCAGGCTGGCGCGCCGCTCTTCTTCACGGTCGGTCTGCTGCGCTTGACTCAGCAATCGCGCGACCTCGGCACGCCAGTGTTGTTCCCGTTCGCTGATCCTTTCATACCTTGCGGAACGTCGGGTGCTGGCGTTGGCCTTCATCTTAGTGCCGTCGATCGACACATTGCCCAACTTCACTAAGCCAGCCTTCTGACATAGCCTCAAGGCTTGTACGAACAAATCCGCCAGTGCCTCCACGTGTTCCTGGCGAAAGAAAGCTAAGGTATCGTGGTCGGGATGTTGGTCGGCGGCCAAATATCGAAACGCCACACTATCGTAAGTAGCCTGCTCGATCTTGCGCGAGCTCGTGATTCCGATGCAGTAACCGTAAAGCAATAACCGCGCCATGAGTACAGGATGGTACGCTGACAAACCTCGCCCATCACTGCGTTCATACCTGGCGTAAATAGAGGACAAATCCAACTCGTTCATCACGTCGGCTACGAATCGCGCCAGGTGATTCTCGGGCAGCCAGTCCTGCAGGGAGGGGGGAAGCAAAAACGGCTGATCATGACTACAAAATCGAAAACGTTTGTTCACCAGCCAATCCTACGAGATTCCGCTCCGGGGACCGCACAATTTTGGTGCAATTTCTCACATCTATCTCCGACACACTGCGGGACGCGCACTTTGTGGGAGAAGATGAGCGCTAAGGTTCGAAGGTAAATTCAGGCTGGCTTTCGATCCGTAATGATCTTTTCTCGGGGTCCGCGCTTTTGCGGTGTCAAGCGCCGCTGCGTTGTCTTCTCAAGCCATGGACGAATTCGGCACTTCCCCACGGTCGACCGGTGTGGGTGCGCTGGCGAATGGCGGCTAACTGCGACTCCATCTCCCCTGCGGCGAGGTACTCTCGCCAAGACGGAGCAGCCCACTGGGTGTTCCAACGCTCCAGAGATAGCCACTCATCGGCGACGCTTGTTCCGCATTGGCTGGCAGCGCTCGACCAAGACCAGGACTCCGGTGTCGCAACCAGACGGGCTCTCAACGGGTTCAGCTCCGTATAACGCAATGCCTCCCACAAATGCGGTTCGTCCAAGGGACAAGAATAGTATCGTCCTTGCCATACATGTCCGCTTGCTCGATGAACCGTGTTCCAGTAAGAAGCGTATCTTCCATGCGTCTGCTTCAGCGCCTGGGCTAGGCCCGTCGGTCGTACGGGGAACCACGATCAGATGGACATGATTGGACATCAGGCAGTAACCCATCACAACATATGAGCGAGTTGAGGATTAGCGAATGAGGTGAAGAGCCTTTGCTCCGTTGATCACAGCGTCGGTTACGAGACGCGCGTCGAACGTCGCTAGCTTACCTCCGCGTTTGAGTGCAAGCGCGAGCAGGTAGCTATCCGTGACTTGCGCGGAGTCGAGAAGACGACTGCTGTCTATTCGGCCTGCATCCAGCAAGGAAATTTCGTCCGGCCAAAATTCGTAACCGGGCAGGGCTCGCAGAGATGTGAGCAGCTCAGCAAAGGCTGCGGGGGTGCCTGGGGAGTTCGGATATCTGGTATGGCCAACGAGATGGCGGCGTAAGGAGTGTTGTGATTTCGCTCTCGACTTGCCGCAGGCAAGTCAGCCACTCGGGATGACAAACAGGAGAGGGTAGTTGTCGGGAATGGGCAGTTGCTGGAGGAAAGGGCGATTGCTGGATGAGAGGGCCGTTGCCTGGAACCGCGGTATTCTTCAAATCTAAGTTGGACTCTGTTCTTTTTTTCGTTGGTTGAGAAACAGGAGATGGGATTGCGGTATCCCACCAATCCATCCACTCGAGTCCCATGAAGCACTGGTGGAATTGGTTGCGGGACGGGAAAGGCTAAAATCGACCCCTGATCCAAACCAAATGGCGGCGCAGATTTTTTGCAGATTTTCTTGGCCCCTTGCATGAACAGAAGGCTTACGACAAAACCCGTCCTGCTCCTGGCCATGCTTCTGTGGCCGTTTGCCGGGCTGGCGGGAACCAGCCCTCAAGCGGCCCTGTCGTCTGCGCTCCGCGCGACTCCTGCTGTTGGCGTGGTTGTGGATCTAAAAACCGGACGCCCCCTGGCCACCGTGAACAATGCCGGCAAGACAGCCGCCCCGGGGTCCATCCTGAAGCCTTTATTTCTGGCCGCTGCTTTGCAGCGACGCGACGTCCTGCCGCAGACGACAGTTTTTTGCCGACGCAACCTGCGCATCATGGATGGCGCACACAGCTATAGCCTTCCCTGCAGCCATCCCCAGAGTGAGGTTGCCTTCGCGGCTCAGGATGCGCTTGCCTACTCCTGCAACCAGTACTTCTCGTCACTGGCAGATCGGATTCCCACTCCGCAGTTGGCGGCGATTCTGCAACATTACGGCTTACCCCGGCCTCCCGACCCGCTGACCCGGGAGCAACAACAGCTGCTGGTGTTGGGGGTTCAGGGGATCGCTGTATCGCCTGCCCAAATGGCCGCGGCTTATCGCAAATTGTTCCTGGAACTCGACCAGGCTCAGGGTAACGCCGTGAGTCAGGGCCTCAAGGATTCGGTTCGCTTCGGTATGGCGCACAACGCTGCCGTGCCCGGCGAAGAAGTCGCGGGGAAGACAGGAACTACGACCAGCGGTGGATGGTTTGCCGGGAGCGCTCCCTTCGGCCGGGAACCCGTCATTGTCGTGATCTACCTTCCGGGCGGCAACGGGGCCGATGCTGCCCGCCTGGCTCAGCGCTTCCTGATGAGCACAAGAGGTCCGGCGCCGGAGAGCGCTCGCGACCTCACGATCCAACTCTTTTCCGCGCGGCCGCCAACCCACCTGAGCGCGACATCGCTCGATGACCCGAAAACATCCCTGCCGATTGATGAGAAACTGCAAAAACCATTAAACCTGAGCGGAAGATTTCGCGTGCAAGCCAACGGTGAGGAAGCGGTTGTCGCCGCCGGCAAATGGACCATCTCCTCCCAGCACGACGGCCTGCGTGTGCTGCTCAAGCTGCCCAGCGAAGACTACGTGATCGCTGCGCTCAGCGGCGAAGCAGCGCCGGATGAGCCGATGGCCTCACTCAAGGCGATGGCCATCAGCATGCGCACGTTTGCCCTGGTGAATGCGAACCGGCATCGGGCAGAGGGCTTTGGACTTTGCGACAGCACCCACTGCCAGGCGCTCCGCCTGGCCAAACCCCGCCCCGAGGTGGAGCAGGCGGTACGCGAGACCGCGGGCGAAACGCTATGGTCGGGGGGCGAACGGGCGCATATCTATTACACCCAGCACTGCGGCGGTACCAGCGAATCGGCCAGCGCGGTCTGGCCAGAAGAGAAGGCTGATTACCTCGCGGGTCAGCACGCGGATCCTTACTGCCTGCGCCGGACACGTGCGGAATGGCAAACCCGGATTTCTTTGCGTCAATTGGATCAGATCTTCCACGCTCAGGGTTGGCACACGCCTTCTCCCGTCACGGACATTCACATCACCCAGCGAGACGCGGCTGGGCGTGCTGCCCTGCTCCAGGTGATGGGCCAGGGCGCTCCGGCACAACTCTCCGCCAGCAGCTTTCGCTTCGCTGTGGACCGCGCCCTCGGCTGGAACCAGATGCGCAGCAATTGGTTTAGCGCGGCGGTGTCGGGCGCGGATCTGGAGATTCACGGTCGAGGATACGGGCATGGCGTAGGCCTTTGCCAGGCAGGCGCGTTTGAGATGGCAAAGGAAGGCCGCAGCGAGCGGGAGATCCTCAGTTTCTACTTCCCGGGCACAGTTCCCGGAATCACACCGGCCGGCGATGGATGGCAGAGAGTCCAGGGCTCAGGTTGGACGTTACTGACCACGGCCTCTGACGACGGCCTCGTAGCCGACGGAAATATCGCATGGGCGCGGGCTCAGTCTCTTTTGGGCAAAGCAGCCCAACCACCTACAGTTCAGGAATTGCCGACCACTGAGCTATTCCGGCAGACCACGGGAGAGCCTGGGTGGGTGCTGGCTTCGACGCGTGGCAGCCACGTCTATCTGCAACCGGCCACTGTACGGCAGAACAACAAGGGCGCCGGAGACCTGCTGCTGCATGAGTTTTTGCACGTGCTGGTAGAACAGCGAGCCGGAACAAACACTCCGTTATGGCTGCGGGAAGGGCTGGTGGAAGCTTTGGCCGCCCCGGGTACGCGGAATGGGGAACCAGTTCCCTTTCCGGCGGCCGGACTGAACGCGGCATTGGCCCATCCGTCGAGCGCAGCGGTTTCCCGCCGGGCCCATGAAGCGGCAGCACGCTTGGCTGCGCTCCTCTGCGCCCGCTATGGGATGCCCGCGGTGCTGGACTTCCTGCGCAACGGCGTGCCCTCGGAGGCGGTCAAAGGTTTGGGGGACTAGAACTAAATCAGTCCCGCAAGGGACGGCTAAGATGTCCAGGATGGCGCCGCGGCCGATATTCAGCCGTCCCTTCGGGACTGGTCATCCTCCCGAATCCGGACCCAGGACTGACGTCCTGGGCTAAGATCAGCCAGACTTGTCCAAATTAGCTTTCTCGATTGGTCGGGACTTAAACGCTAGACAGGCTGAGGGAAAAGCGTCCCTGCACGAAGGGCACGGGTTTAGCCGTGCCGTAAAAAAGCCTTCCCGCGTCAGAATTTTATTTCGAAGGGTACGGGCTTCAGCCCGTACATTCACCACCCAAGTTACGAAGGGCTTTAGCCCCTGAGGGCATCTCTTTTGCCGGTTTAAGCAGCCCTCGGCGGCTGAAGCCGATCCATCTTGACGATCAGATGTACGGCCTAAAAGGCCGTACCCTTCGCAGGCCGGTTCTCACGCAAACGCTATTGCACTCATCGGTTCGATCGTTATGTGGCACTGCTGATCCCGTGCCTTTCGTTCATCAACACAATCGAAAACTTGTCGCCATTTACACAGTAGTCGATTCATTGGGCCACCCCGGTTCTGTTCGGCCAAGCTCCCTTCAAAACAATCAATAAGTTACATCGTCAAAAAACCAGTTCTTCCGCTAATTTGGACAGCTCTGAAGATCAGCCGTCCCTTCGGGACTAAACTCACCTCTTCTTCACTCACCCGGCGGCCGCAAAAACATTCCGGAATTCTTAGAGCCGTTCGGCGCGGTCCGGTAATCCATGGCATAGATAGAAGACATGAAGATCAATGCGAAACGCTTCCGTGTACCCCCCGGGGCAAAAGTACGGCTCGCCGCATGGCCCACCGTGGTCCCACCTTTTTGCCCCACAAAACAGGAGTATCAGGACATCCTGGACGAGGGCAGAAAAGAGCTGAGCCATTTGCAGAATCTCAATTACGCCTCCAGCAAATATGCCCTCCTCCTCATATTCCAGGGTATGGATTCCGCGGGTAAAGACGGGGCCATCAACCACGTGATGTCGGGAGTGAACCCGCAGGGCTGTGAGGTCACCAGCTTCAAACAACCGAGTGCTGCGGAATTGCAGCATGACTTTCTCTGGCGCTCGACTTGCAAACTCCCCGAACGCGGACGGATTGGAATTTTCAATCGCTCCTACTATGAAGAGGTCCTGGTGGTTCGCGTGCACCCGGAGCTTCTGCACAATGAAGGCCTTTCGCAGGAGATGGGTGACCTGAAGCTGCTGTGGAGGGAGCGCTACCGATCGATTGTGAATCTGGAGAGCCACCTCCACCGCAACCGTACGCGCATCGTGAAAATATTCCTTCACCTTTCCCGCGAAGAGCAGCGAAAGCGATTGCTGGCGCGCATCGATGACACCGAAAAGAACTGGAAATTTTCGCTTGCCGATATTCAGGAACGAAAATACTGGAGGCAATACACCCAGGCATACGAGGCCTGCCTGAGCGCCACCAGCACCCGTCTTGCGCCCTGGTATGTGGTTCCAGCCGACGACAAGAAAAATGCCCGCCTGATCATTTCGCGCATCGTGCTCGATGCGCTCGAGGATCTGAAGTTGTCTCATCCCAGGGTCAGTGCCGAGAGGCGCGCTGAGCTACAGTCAATCCGCAAGTTACTCGCCAAATAGAGGTGTACTGATGAGCGAAATCATTCCGGCCACGCAGTGGCCGAACGTGGAAGGGATGGACGATCTGATCGAGATCGCCCTCAACCTTCATTCTTGCTGGAACCATGAAGCCGACGAGATGTGGCGGAACCTGGCCCCGGAACTGTGGGAGTGGACGCAGAATCCATGGGTCATCCTGCTCACGGTTTCACGAGACAAGATCATTGCTCTGCTGGGGTCCTCTGAATTTCGTTCGCTGGTGTACGACTGCCTGCACCACAAGCGCTCATCCTTCACGGAAAAGGCGTGGTTCCAGCAAAAGTATCCGAAGGCGGCGCTCTCGCTGGTCGCTTACTTCAGCATGGAGTTCATGCTGACGGAAGCATTGCCCATTTACTCCGGCGGCCTGGGCAACGTTGCCGGCGATCAACTGAAAGCAGCCAGCGACCTCGGGGTGCCGGTGGTGGGCGTCGGTTTGCTCTACGGCCAAGGCTATTTCCGCCAGGACTTCGATGCCGATGGCAACCAGCAGGCACTGTATCCGGTCAATGATCCCGGCCAGTTGCCTATTCGCCCGCTGCGCCAGCCAAGTGGGGAATGGTTACGGTTACAGATCCGTTTGCCCGGATCCAATCTTTATATCCGTTGCTGGGAAGCGCTGGTGGGAAGGACCAAGCTCTACCTGCTGGACACCAACGATTTCGCCAACACCCCGGCGCAGCGCGGCATCACCAGCGAACTCTACGGCGGCGATGCCGAAATGCGTCTGAAGCAGGAGATGGTGCTGGGTATCGCCGGTTGGCGCTTGCTGCGGGCGTTGGGACTCAATCCGGATGTTTGTCATCTCAACGAAGGCCATGCGGCGTTCGCCATCCTGGAAAGGGCCCGCTGCTACATGGAAGATCACAAGACCTCATTCGAGCTGGCCCTGGCCGTGACCCGGGCGGGCAACCTGTTTACGACCCACACCGCAGTCACCGCAGGGTTCGACCGCTTTAGTCCCGACCTCATGCACAAACACCTGCACCGGTATACGGAAGAGGAACTATCCGTACCTCTCGAAGACGTGCTCGCGCTGGGAAGACAAAACGCCGGCGATACCCAGGAGCCCTTCAACATGGCCTACCTGGCTATGCGCGGCAGCGGCCGGATCAACGGCGTGAGCAAACTGCATGGACAAGTGAGCCGCCACATTTTCCAGCCGCTGTTTCCGCGATGGCCGGAGTGGGAAGTTCCGGTTGGCTCGGTGACCAATGGGGTGCACGTGCCGACGTGGGACTCGGCAGAAGCCGACGCTCTGTGGACCGAAGCCTGCGGTCAGCACCGCTGGTCGGGCGAGAAAGTGTGCCCGGACAAAATCCGCGGGCTGAGTGACGAGCAGTTATGGAAGCTGCGCAGCAGCGCGCGTAAAAACCTGATCGACCGGGTTCGCGTGCGTTACGCGCGCCAGCGCGCATCGGGATATAACGGCCCAGAGGATCTTCCGCAGATGCTCGATGAACACGTCCTGACGGTGGGCTTTGCACGCCGGTTCGCCACCTATAAGCGGCCCAATTTTCTGTTGCACGATCGGGAACGGCTGATTCGGTTGCTGACCAATCCCGAGCGCCCGATGCAGTTGATTCTCGCCGGCAAAGCTCATCCTGCGGACAAGCCCGGACAGGCACTCATCAAGCAGTGGAACGACTTTATTGAGGAGTCCGGGATGGCGCAACATGTGGTCTTCCTAAGCGACTACGACATGTTCATGGCGCAAGAGTTGGTACAGGGGACCGATCTATGGATCAACACCCCACGCCGCCCCTGGGAAGCCTGTGGAACAAGTGGCATGAAGACCCTGGTCAACGGAGGGTTGAATTTCTCGGAGCTGGATGGCTGGTGGGCTGAGGCGTATTCGCCGGAAGTCGGCTGGGCCATCGGCGACGGGCAGGAGCACGGTGACGACCCAGCATGGGACGATGTCGAGGCGGAGGAGATGTACAGGCTGTTGGAGCAGGAGGTGGTCCCGGAGTTTTATGAACGGGGCAATAACGGTATGCCGTCCAAGTGGCTGAGCCGCGTCCGCGAGAGCATGGCGCGTCTCACCCCGGAATTCTCAGCAAGCCGGGCTATTCAGAATTACACCGAAGAACATTATCTTCCGGCGGCCTCCGGATATCGCTTGCGCGTTGCGAACAACAGCGCTGTCGGGGCGGAAGTGGTCGCGTGGCTGCAGAAGATAGCCAGAGGATGGCACACTGTGCACTTCGGGGGCATCCACGTAGAAACGCGTGACGGGCGGCACTTTTTCGAGGCGCAGGTTTGGCCGGGAGAGCTTTCGCGAGGGGATCTCAGGGTAGAGCTCTATGCCGATCCTCACTCAGGTCAGGGCGCGGAAATCGTAACCATGACTGCAGGGGATCCCGATGCCAAAGGATTGGTCCACTATCGTGCCGACATCGCCGCGAACCGCGCGCCCGGGGATTACACCGCACGCGTTGTTCCTCAGCACGCCAACGTTGCTTTGCCTCTGGAGGCTGACGAGATATTGTGGCAGCGTTGAACTTATCGCCCTTATTCGGGGTGCCCATGCAAAGCCCTCTTTTGGCTTGAGTGGGCATGCAACTTCAAAAGCGCTTGGGCGGCCAAAGGGTTGCGTCGACATGGTTGCCCACTCAAGCCAACGGCGGGCTTGCATGGGGCACCCCGGGGCTTCGTACCCGGAGAACTACCTTTTAATGAGCGCGTCTAATTCCGCGAAAGTCGCGGTGCCTTCCATGGGGCCTTTAGCGGTCACGGCCATCGCTCCACTGGCGCAGGCGTAGCGTAGCGATTGGTCGATAGGTTTGCCTGCTTCGCGGCACGCCGCGTAGGTGGCGCAGAAGCAGTCGCCCGCTCCTGTGGGGTCCACCTCGTGGACGGCGAACGCCGCTACGTCGAGCCGGCACGACTGGTCGTAGTAGGTGCAGCCGGCGCTGCCGTGCTTGACCACGATCTCTCGTATGCCGAGAGCGAGCAGAGGCTCGATGGCCTCGGCTTCCGTTTGAGCATCCACGAGCAGGGTCACCTCGTCGCCGCTCGGCAGGAACACGTCGGTCTGTTCGAGGATCGATCGCAAGGTTTCCCGCATACCCGTGGTACTGAGTATCTCCGGCCGGATGTTCGGGTCGAAGGAGATGACTCCGCCTCGGCGTTTCACGATGCCGATCGCCTTATGGATGGCTGCGGTGATTTGCGGAGAGAAGAGTGATGAACCCATGACGTGGAACCAGGTGCAATCGGCGAGCATTGACTCGGTGACCGAGGATGCGGAGAGGCGGCCGGAAGCGCTATTGGCAATGTTGAAGATGAAGTGGCGGTCACCCGTATCCGTGTAGGTGACAAATGCGCTTCCAGTGACCTCGCCGGCAAGCACCTCGATGGCGCTGGCATCGACACCGTCGCGGCGCAGGCGTTCGATGTTGAGCCAGCCGAAATCGTCGCCGCCTACGCAGCCGATGATCGCGGCTGAACTTCCGAGGCGGCCGACCTGGTCGATGAAGATGGCGGGAGCGCCGCTGGGGAAAGGCCCCACCAGGGCGCCCGGTGCCCGGAAGGTCTGGCCGCGCTCGGTCGCCATGATCTCTACCAGGATCTCCCCGATTGTCATGATCCGGGCTATTCGGGGGCTCCTTTCGAAGGCGGGCCCAGAATAACGTATTTTTGAGATGCAAAGGGTTCGTGGACGGTCCAGTTGCTTGCCCACTCAAGCCAACGGCGGGCTTGAATGGGGCACCCGGAACAGTTGTAGTGGATCAGGCCTTGGCTCGGGCCAGTGCAAGGTTCATCAGGGTAGGGTGAGTTCCGTTGGCTTCAGGGCCGATCGATCCCGTTGCCGGATGTAGTTGGTCATACTTCCCTTCCTCATTCAGGACCCAGGCTTCGCGCTGATCGCGCAGGCAGATGTCCAGAATCTCCCAAAGGCGTTGCTTTGGACCGGCGGCGTAGATCGGTGTGACTACCTCGATGCGCTTGGAGAGGTTGCGGTACATCCAGTCTGCCGAGCCGATGTAGTACTCGCCGTCCGCCGGATCCTGGCCGCCGTTGGCGAAGTAGAAAATGCGCGAGTGTTCGAGGAAGCGCCCGATGATCGAACGGATGCGGATGTTTTCGGTGTGGCCGGGCACACCCGGGCGCAGGCAGCAGAATCCGCGAATGATCAGATCGATCGGGACACCGGCGTTCGAGGCTTCGCACAGGGCTTCGATCATGTCCGGGTCTTCCAGCTGGTTCATCTTGGCGATGATGCGGGCCGGCTTCCCTGCCCGCTTGTTCTGTATTTCACGATGGATGAGATCGAGGAGGCGCGGCCGCATGGTCATGGGAGCGACCAGGATGGCGTTGAAGTTGGGCTGATCGGCGTGCCCGGTGAGGTAGTGGAAGAGATTGACCACGTCGCCGGTGATGCGATGGTCGCAGGTGAAGAGGCCTACATCGGCATAAAGGCGCGCGGTCTTCACGTGGTAGTTGCCGGTACCGATGTGGACGTAGCAGCGCAGGCCCCTGGCTTCCTTACGCACCACGAGGGCTGTCTTTCCGTGGGTCTTGAGCCCGCTGACGCCAAAGGTGACGTGGGCTCCTACGCGTTCCAGCTCGGCCGCCCAATGCAGATTGCGTTCCTCGTCGAAGCGCGCCTTGATCTCCATCACGCAGGCCACCTGCTTGCCCCGCTCGGCCGCGCGGATCAGCGATTTCACGAATGGGGTGTCGTCGCCGATGCGGTACGCCGTCATCTTGATAGAGACGGTTTGCGGATCATCCGCGGCGGCGCTGATAAAGTGCTCGACGCTGGCGTCGAAGCTTTCGTAGGGGTGATGGACCAGCAGGTCGGCGGTCTGCATGGCGGTAAAGACGGTGCCATGTCCCTCGGGTAGCGACGATGGCCACAAGGGTGTCCAATCAGGGTCGCGCAATGTGGGGAGCGGCAGGCCGAGTAGCTCGAACAAAGTGGTGTAGTCCAGCTCTTCCTGCATTTCGTAAATATCGACTGGACTCAGCTCGAAGCGCGCGCGGAGCATCTCTGTAATTTCCGGATCGGCCCCGGCGCAGAATTCCAATCGCACCACCGGTTCGTAGCGCCGCTGACGGATCTGTTCCTTGACCAGTGCGCGAAAGTCCAGCAAAGGGTCGTCGTCCAGTTCTACCTCGGCGTCGCGCGTGATCCGTACCAGGGTGATGTTGGTGAGCTCCATGCCGGTGTAAAGGGTGTGGAGATTGCCGCGAATGACTTCGTATAGCGGAATCAGCACCTTTTGGCCGGGCTTGAGATCCGACTCCAGCGGGATCCACTGTTTCAGGTTTCCGGGCACTTTCACCCGGGCAAACATCGATTCGTCCCTGGCCACATCGCGCAGCCGGAACACCAGGGAGGTTGACAGGTTGGAGAGGAAAGGAAAGGGATGAACGGGATCGATAACCAGCGGGGTGAGCGCTGGGGAAACTTCCGACTGGAAGTACTTGTTGGCTTCTTCCTGTTGATGCGGCGTAAGTTCGCTCCACGCACGCAGGAATACTCCGTGTTCGGCTAGTCCAGGGACGATGACATGGCGGTAACATTCTGCCTGGCGCTGCAGCGAGCTAATGATCTTGTCGCGGACTTGCTGCAGGAGGGTGTGCTGGGCGTCGGTGGTTCCATGGCGCAGGACCGCTTCGCGCTTCATAAAGAATTCGTCGAGGTTCGAGGTGAAGATGGCCAGGAACTTTGCCCTCTCGAGCAGCGGTGTGCGCTCATCGAGTGACTGGGCGAGGACGCGCTCATTGAAGTCCAGCCAGCTCAGATCCCGATCGATCCAGACGGACTCCAGGCCGGCAGGCAAAGAAGCATTCAGTGCGCCATGGTCGCCAATGGACGCCAAAACCGTAGTAGCCATGTGGGTCTTCCCTCGTTGAGACGTTCAGATTCTACGGCGCGACCCTCCAGGGAAGTGTGAATGGGAGGTTGCATGTGTGGGGATATTCGCCCTTCCCGGCGGGTAAGATGGATTTGAGATGGCAGTCCGCAAGATCGTCCATGTCGACATGGACGCGTTTTATGCTTCTGTCGAACAGCGGGATGATCCTCGCCTGCGCGGTAAGCCGGTGGTGGTCGCGTGGAAGGGTAACCGTTCCGTGGTGTGTGCTGCGTCGTATGAGGCACGGCGGTTTGGGGTTCGCTCGGCTATGGCGGCGATCCACGCCGAGCGGTTGTGCCCCGAGGCTATCTTTATCCCTCCGGACTTTCCTCGTTACCGGGCTGTGTCTCAGAGCACCAGGGAGATATTCCGGCGCCACACGGACTTGATTGAGCCGCTCTCGCTCGACGAGGCCTATCTCGACGTGACCGAGAACAAAACCGGATTACCGACCGCTACCCGGGTGGCTAAGACGATCCGGGAGCAGATCCGGGAGGAATTGCAACTGACCGCATCTGCCGGGGTGGCCCCTAACAAGTTTCTGGCGAAGATTGCTTCGGATTGGCGGAAACCGGATGGGCTCTTCGTGATCCAGCCAGAAGACGTGGATACGTTTCTGCCTCCTCTGCCGATTGGGCGTATTCCCGGGGTGGGGAAAGTGACGGAGAAAAAGCTGGCTACCATTGGGATCAAGACTGTGGGGGATTTGCGCGGCCTGGAGTTGAATATTCTCGAAGATCACTTTGGACGCTACGGTCAACGGCTATACGAATTGGCTCGCGGAGTTGATCAGAGTGCGGTGGTTTCGGATCGGCCGACTAAGTCCATCTCTGCGGAAGATACGTTTGAGACGGATGTGCCTTTGGCTGAGACCGAGGCGATTATTTTGCGGCTCGCGGAGAGGGTTTGGGCGGCCTCGCGTAAGGAGGCCCGGGTGGCGCGCACGGTTGTTCTTAAACTAAAGACCAGTGACTTCCAGATACTTACGCGCAGTCTTACGCCGGTGGTTCCTCCAGCTTCGTTTGAAGAATTGGCTGCGATTGCGTTGGGGTTGCGGGAACGGGTGCAGTTGAGTTTGCAACACCGGTTTCGGTTGGTTGGGGTAGGGTTGAGTAATTTTCGTGAGAGTGAGGACGCTCCGGCGCAGGGAGCTTTGTTTGAGTGAGGTGAGAAAAACATTTCCATGAAGGGTCCGCGGAACCGCAGGTCCCTCCGCTACGGTCGGGATGACAAGTGGAGAGGTAACGCTTCCAACGAGATGATGATGGCGGGTAAGGTCCCAATCGCGATGACGAGGGAAGGGTTAGCGCTTCCACTGCGATGACAAAGGGAGGGGTGGCGCTCCGTTGGACGACAGGGGAAGGGATGACGAGGACGAAGTGACTGTCGGGTGGCCCATTCAAGCCATCTTTTGGCTTGAGTGGGCAAGCATCTTACGGCTCTGCGTAGACGCTTTTTACGAAGCCGGTGGCGTTGGTGTTGGCCCAGTCGGGGTGTTGGGTTTTTAGGTCTGCGGAGATTTGCTTGCCTGCTTCTTCGACGGACACACCCTGTTGCTTGAGGGCCAGGGCTTTGGTTTGTATGCCGGCGATCAGGGTTCGCTCCGCGGCTACCAGGGAGCCGTCTCCGGGCTCGCTGTGATCGGGCAGTACGTGCGCGGCGTTGAGGGCGTCAATTTTGTCCAGCACTTCCAGCCAGGTTGCCGGCGTTCCGCCGTCGCCGAAGATGTTGGGGATGACTTTGTTCTGCACTACGTCGCCGGAAACCAATGTCCGGTCAGGCTCCACAAAAGTCAGTTCGTCGCCCTTGGTATGAGCTCCGCCAAACCAGAGCAGGCGCGCGGTCACTCCGCCGAGGTCGACGGTGGCTTCCTGGGTGAAGGTCACGTCCGGGGGACGCAATACCACTCCCGCGAGCAACTCTTTGTTCTCCGCTGAGCGCCCGCTGAACATATCGATCATTTCCTGGCCGTGCTTCTCCATTTCCTGCTGTTGCACAGCGTCACGGATGAGGATGGTGGTTGGGGGAAAGCCGGGTTCCCCGCCGGCGTGCTCGGGATGAAAGTGCGTGGTCGTGAGGTATAGCCGGGTATTGTTGGGGGCCAGTTTCGCCGCTACCCGCGCGATGGTGGCACCGTTCTTTGGTCCCAGGCCGGTATCGACGACGAGAGTGGCACGGCTACCGACCACGATGGCAATGTTCGGAAAGCCCATGATGGCCCAGACGTGTTCTGAGATTTTGGTGGTGCTTTCGCCAAGAATCGGGTCGTGGCTCTGGGCGAGTCCGCGGTGCTGAGCAAGAGGGTCAACGGCCATCAGTTTCAGGAGCGATTTCATGGTGTCCAATATAGACCCAGGGGGCACGCTACAATCACTCGAATGAGAGCAATACAGAGGTTTTGCTGTCTCCTGGGAGTGCTTGGGTTTCCATCCATAGTGTTCGCCGCCGACTGCAGCGCGTTGAAGCAGCTGAAGCTTGCAGACACGACCATCGCCACGGCCGAACGGGTGACGTCCGGCAGCGTGGAAGGGCCGGGGATCGATAAGCCTTTACACGACCTGCCAGCCTTTTGCCGCGTCGCCGGGGTGCTTCGGCCCTCGCCGGATTCCGATATCCAATTTGAGGTGTGGCTGCCGGAGAAGGATTGGAACCACCGCTACCTGGGAGTGGGCAATGGTGGGTTTGCCGGCTCGATCGGATACCAGAGCCTGGGCAGCAATCTACGTCGCGGGTTTGCGACGGCCGGCTCGGATGCAGGCCACAAGGGCGGCGCCGAAGATGCCAGCTGGTCTTTGCACCACCCGGAGAAGGTGAAGGATTTTGGCTGGCGGGCTGTTCACTTGACCGCACTCCGCGCCAAGGACGTGATCAAGGCTTACTACGGGGCTCCGAGAGCAGAAGGCCTACTTCGACTCATGCTCCGATGGAGGCCGCGAGGCGCTGATGGAGGCGCAGCGCTTCCCTGAGGATTACGACGGGATTCTGGCCGGCGCACCGGCGAATGCCTGGACCCGGATGCTCTCTGCCGGCGTCAGCGTTTCGCAGGGCACGCTGGGCCCGGAAAACTATATATCCGGGAAAAGCTGCCCGCGATCGAGCGTGCTTCGCTGGCGGCCTGCGACGCGGCCGACGGAGTCAAAGACGGGTTTATCAACAACCCGGCGCAATGCCACTTCAATCCCGACGTGCTGCTGTGCAAAGGCGCAGATTCCACGGATTGCCTTACAGCACTCCAGGTGCAATCGCTGAAGAGGTACTATGCGGGCGGAGTGAACGATCAGGGCAAGTCTCTTTTCCCGGGATACGTGATGGGCGATGAGGAAGGCTGGCGCGACTGGGTTGTGGGGCAAGAGCCCCGGCACGGGCTCGGGGCCGCAATACATGAAAGGGGTATTTCCGCTACATGGTGACGGGGAATCCGGACTGGAATCTGCTGACTGCGGACGTGGATGCATCGTTTCACGAAGCCACCGTGAAGACCGCGGCCGAGCTGGATGCAACCAGCAGCGATCTGACCAGGTTCCACGCCCGCGGGGGCAAATTGATTCTCTATCACGGCTGGGATGATCCTGCGATCTCTCCCTGGAACACGATTGCGTATTACCAGACGGTGCAGAATGGAATGGGCGCGAAACAGGCGGATTCGTTTGTCCGGCTCTACATGGCGCCGGGCATGGAGCACTGTACCGGCGGACCCGGACCTTCTGCGTTCGGTCAGTTGGGCATCGCCACGACCGGCGGCCCGAAGTATGGAGTATTCGATGCGCTGGTGGATTGGCGGGAAAAGGGTGTTGCCCCGCAGACAGTGATTGCGACAAAATACGACTCCGCCGAGAAGGTGACGATGACCCGGCCACTGTGCCCCTACCCGGCGGTGGCGAAGTACAAAGGCACGGGCGATACGAACGAGGCAGCTAACTTTGTCTGCAGCAGACCGTAGCATGAGCAAGTTTGCGGCCGTCGGACTGGCCATGGCCATTCTTGCCGGTTTCGTACTAAGCCAGGCGAGCGCGCAGAGAGTTGCCGGGGTTGGCAAGCCGACGGCGACGCCGGTCAAACACCTGGTAGTGATTTTCGACGAGAATGTCTCGTTCGATCACTACTTTGGAACTTATCCCGACGCGCTTAACCCACCTCATGAGCCTATGTTCAAGGCTCTGCCGGGAACGCCCCGGGTGAATGGGCTTTCGCCCACGCTGCTGGGGCGGAACCCGAACTTCCTCAACGTAAAGGTGAACGGAGATTTCGCGGTGAACCCCGTGCGCCTGGGTCCGAAGCAGGCATTTACCGCCGACCAGAGCCACGACTACACCGATGAGCAGCACGCCTTCCACGCCGGCCTGATGGACTCATTTCCGAGATACACCGGGCTCCCCGCGCCGGCCACGCAGAAGTTTCCTCCGGGAAGCAAGGAGGGCGCGCCGCCCGAATATGTTCAGCAGAACAAGGGACTGGTGATGAGCTATTTCGATGGCAACACGGTGACGGCGCTATGGAACTACGCGCAGCGGTTTGCCATGAGCGACAACTCGTTTGCCTCAACTTTCGGCCAATCGACCCAGGGGGCCATCGAGTTAATTTCCGGGCAAACCAATGGCGTGACTGACCAGATCAATGGCGCTGCCGACCTGGTGGACGGTGGCAACGGCACTTACACCGAGGTGGATGATGGAGATCCGGTCGGAGATAAATGCTCGAGCACAACCTGGGGCCAACTGCGCTATACCGGCAATAACATCGGCCAGATGCTGAGCAAATATGGCGTGAGCTGGGGATGGTTTGAAGCGGGGTTCGATCTCAGCAAGGCGAATCCTAATGGCACGACGGGGTGCCTGCGGAGCACGTACTCCAAGGTCACGCAGATTTCTCCCGTTGACTATATCCCGCATCACGAACCATTCCAGTATTACCTGCCGACGGCCAACTTACTGCACACGCGGCCTTCGTCGGTGCGGATGATCGGCCAAGAGGGCGACGGGGCGAATCACCAATACGACACGGACGACTTTTTCGCGGCGGTAAAAGCGGGCAATTTCCCGGCGGTCAGCTTCCTCAAGGCCCCGGCGTACCAGGATGCGCATGCGGGTTATTCCGATCCTCTGGATGAGCAGGCGTGGCTGGTAACGGTTATCAATTTTCTGCAACAGCGACCGGAGTGGAAGAGCACCGCCATCGTCGTGGCATATGACGATTCCGACGGTTGGTATGACCACCAGATGGGACCGATCGTGAACCAGTCCACCAGCAAGGCGGATGGATTAACGGGGACGGGGCAATGCGGAGATGGAAGCACTGCGCTTCCCGGCCCCGCCGTGGCTCATGCGCAGGGACGATGCGGCTACGGTCCGCGATTGCCGTTGCTGGTGATTTCCCCGTTTGCGCGGCGCAACTTTGTCGATCACAGTTTGACCGACCAGACTTCGGTTCTGCGCTTTGTCGAGGACAATTGGCTCGATGGGGAGCGGGTTGGCGGCGGATCTTTCGATGCGATCGCCGGCACCATCAACGCGATGTTTGATTTTTTTCATCCCGATGCCCGGCCGCTTATTTTGGATAAGTCGACCGGCCAGGTGCGGAAATAACTATGACTGGGGAGTGGCGGGGAGATTGGAGTTCCACATATCCGCGACACATTTCCAGGTGCCGTCTGCCTGCTTTCTCCAGACTTCGAGGGTTTTGCCTTGATCGGTCGCGGGTTTGCCCTTGGGATCGGTAAAGGCCATACGATAACTGCCCTGGGTATACGCCAGGTCGCCGGAGCGAGCCACTTCGACCTTCGATGGTTCCCAGCTGAGGACGAGGCCGGGTAGAGACATCAGTTCCCCGATGTCTTTGCGGACATCGTCTTTTCCGGCGGCCTTTTTGTCGTTGGGCGGCAGGATGATGGCGTCGTCGGAGTAAAACGCAACCCAGTCATCCACTTTCTTCGACTGGGCAGCCTTGCTCCAATTTTCGTCGGTCTGCCGCACCGCTGCTTCGTCCGCGGCCTGCGTCGAAGCGGGCAGCTGTGGCGCGCGATTACATCCTAATCCCAAGAGCGCGAACGCAGCGATGACCGCTGTATTGCCTTGCCGTCGTATCATGAACCCTTCCTCGCATCGCGAATTTCGATCGATGGTATCTCATCTATTCATTGGACGCGATGGTTGGCCGCTGTCATGGTTGAAAGATGAAGACCAGCTCGATTCTTCAGATACTTTTGCTGTCGGCAGTTTGGGGAGTTTCCTTCCTCATGATCCGCGTTGCCGGGGACGCTTTTCCGCCATTTTGGGTGGCGCTTTTGCGGTGCACCCTGGGAGCCGGGCTGCTGTGGGCCGTTCTGGCGCTTGGCGGTCATCAGCTGCCGCCGCGGCGGTTGCTGCCGTGGCTGTTGACGGTGGCACTGTTCAATAACGCGCTTCCCTTCACGTTTTTCGCCTGGGGCGAGCGCACGGTGCCCAGCAATATCGCGGCTGTTATCAATGCGACCACGCCTATCTGGACTTTGCTGCTCACCATGGCGCTTCACCGGAGCCGGGTTGCTCTGTTGACGATTGGTGGGGTGATTTTGGGTTTTGCGGGCGTGGTGATGGTTGTGGTCAGCCACTCCGCAGATCCGGCGGTTGAGCATGTGCCCGGCGGACTTCTCCGCGGGACGATTGTTATTTCGCTGGCGGCACTGGGATATGCGATTGCCACGGTTATGGCGAAAGCCAAGCTGCAGGGGCTTGACCCCATTGGGCTGGCCACGACTCAACTGAGTCTTGCTGGTCTTATGATTCTTCCTTTGGCGCTGGCTGGGGCTCATCCGTCTAACGTGCACCTGGGTCCGGTTGCGGCCATTGCGGTCCTTGGGTTCGCCGGTAGTGGGTTTGCTTATTTGCTGTATTACCGGCTGCTGGCGCAGGTCTCCGCTACTCACGTCACGGCGGTGACGTATTTGCTTCCCTTATGGGGTTTGTTCTGGGGGTTGTTTGCCCGCGAGTCCATCGGAGTGTTTACCTGCGTCGGGGTTGGGCTCACCATTGGCGGTTTGGTGTTGATGAATTTGAAGTCGCGGCCTGTTCAGGTGCAGCGGGCGCGGAGTCAGCCTGAGGCGGCGTGAGAACCACCGTCTAGTCCCTTAGGGGCCGGTCACGGGCCTGCAGGGATTCCAGAGAGTTTCCATGATTGAGAGTTGCGGATCCGTTGAATTTTTCAGTCGTCCCTGCAGGACTTATCATCCGTCGAATGTCTACCCAGGACTGGCGTCCTGGGCTAAGGTCCGCCGTCCCTTCGGGACTATCTCGCGGTGAACCGGTACGTCTCTTTGGCGAACGTGGGGCACCCGTCCGATTTCCTATGACCTTTGCTACCTTTCGCGGATCGATTGAACTATGCTTTCGATGCTGAGTCCTGTTGGGCGGCACGGAGCGTTCATGATCTTGAAAATCGGGCTGATCCTGACGATTGCGATCGTCGTCGTGATCACTGGGGTTTTGGTGTTTGCTGACACTCGACCGAATGTCATTGAGGTGAGCCGCTCGATCACAATCGAAGCACCGGCGGAAAAGATCTTTCCCCTCATCGACGACTTCCACCGCTGGCCTGGGTGGGCACCCCAGGATAAAGAAGATCCCAGCATGAAGAGGATGTACAGCGGTGCGGAGAGCGGCGCCGGCGCGATTTCCGACTGGCAGGGTACGGGCAACGCGGGCAAGGGCCGCATGACCATTGTGGAATCCGATGTGCCCAACAAGGTGGTGGTCCAGGTGGATTTTGTCAGACCCTTCGCGGCCCATAACGTCAACGAATTCGTTTTAGAGCCGAGTCACCCAGGTACTTCCACCACAGTGACCTGGACCATGCGGGGACGAAATATGTTTTTCATGAAGGTTCTGGATGTATTCGTGAACATGGACCAGACGCTGGGAAAGCATTTTGAGGCCGGTCTGCGGAATCTCAAGACTGTGTCGGAGAATTAGATTGTGACTGAAGCAAATCAGTATGCCTACGAAACGCGCTTGGATGTTCTTTACAAGCCGCTGGAAATCGTCGACGCCAAGGCTCTGGCCGATGCCTGCGCATTCAAGTGGTATAACCAGACACTTTGCCAGGTGAATGAATCCGTGGTGCGGCTCGGCGTGCTTGAGGGGGAATATCACTGGCACAAGCACGATGCCGATGATGAGTTCTTCTACGTGGTCAACGGCCAGTTGCTGATCGATCTGGAGGACCGCACCGTGGCGCTCGAGCCGGGACAAGGATTTGTTGTTCCGCAGAGAGTGGTCCATCGCACCCGCGCGCCCCATCGCACGGTGGTGTTGATGGTCGAGAATAAGGGCATTCTTCCTACCGGCGATCCGCCGCAGTAAGCCTATTTTGCGGTGACGCCCACGGATGCGATGTGTTTCTCCCAGGCGAGTTGGATCGTACCCTTGCTGCCGCCGTTGCTGGTGATGGTATATTTCAGGACTTCTATGGGAGCAGGCGGGTTACGCATTTCCATCTTCACCCGGCCCAGGTCTTGCGAAGCATCGTAGTTCGTGCCCCACTGCCCGGTCTGTTTGTTGATCACCAGTTCCCAGGCACCGGGATCCTTCACGTTGACGTATAAGGTGTAGTCGCCCTTCGGTACCGCGAGGCCTGCAATGGTTACATCTTCACTGGTGTGAAAGGCAGTCGCGTCGTTGGCGCCCGCGCGCCAGATGGGTGCGGTCGGATCGCTCATAACTCTTCCACCCTCACCGAAGATCTTTCGTCCCCGCACCGAGGGCGCACAATATTTGATGGTCAGGGTTGCGTTGCCGATTTTGCCCGTTGCCGTTTCCGGTGGGCTGGTCTGGGCCCACGCGGGGCTCAGAGCGATCATCAGGCTTGCGCAGAGCAGAAAATATTTCATCGGTTGTCTCTTGGTTCTCATAAACGCCACTGTACATCTGGCGTGGGAAATTAGGAAGAGAGTCCCCTCGGGTTTTCATCGCATCTACATCGTTGGTTGGGATTTTGTTGAGGGAGCTTATGGGGAAACTTGAGGGAAAAATTGCAGTCATCACGGGCGGGAACAGCGGTATCGGTCTGGCCACGGCGAAGCGGTTTGTGCAGGAAGGCGCTTACGTTTTTATCACCGGCCGCACGCAAGCCAAGCTGGACGCAGCGGTGAAGCAGGTAGGATCAAACGTTACCGGGGTCCAGGGAGATGTGGCCAAACTTGCCGACCTTGATCGGTTGTACGAGCAGATAAAGAGGGAGAAGGGGAAGCTGGATATCGTTTTTGCCAACGCGGGTATTGCGAAATATGCTCCGTTGGGGAGCATTGAGGAAGAACATTTCGATAGCATTTTTGACGGCAATGTAAAGGGCATGCTGTTCACAGTGCAGAAGGCATTGCCGTTGATGCCGGATGGGGGATCGGTGATCCTTAACGCTTCCGTGGTGGGGAGTAAGGGGATGGCTTCGAACAGCGTGTACGCGGCAACCAAGGCTGCCGCTCGTTCCTTTGCTCGTACGTGGACCACGGATTTGAAAGCTCGCCGGATACGGGTGAATGCGATCAGCCCGGGCCCGATTGATACGGAAGGTTTGCGCGAATTGTTCGCTTCTTCTCCGGCGGGGCAGGAGCGGTTGAAGAGCATCGGGACCACGGTGCCGCTGGGACGGCTTGGGCTTCCCGATGAGATTGCCAAGGCTGCGGTGTTTTTGGCCTCGGACGATAGTAGTTTCGTAACGGGGATTGAGTTATTTGTGGATGGGGGTTTTGCCCAGGTGTGAGTCGAGTCTTTGAATGGCACGATCTTCGGTCCGCAGATAAATTGGAACAGGTACGGCTTTAGAGTGTGCGTGAGAATCAGAGATTTAGGTAGTTAGTCCCGTAGGGACGGCTGACCTTAGCCCAGGACGCAGTCCTGGGAAGCTTTCGAGACATGATAAGTCCCGCTCGGGACGACTGAAGATTGTCCAGGGTAGAGCGGCGGCATATTTTCAGCCGTCCCTACGGGACTGAATCATCTTGCATGATGCACCCAGGACTGCGTCCTGGGCTGAGGTCAGCCGTCCCTGCGGGACTATGTCCGTGAAAGTCAGCGTGATGATAGCGGCAAGAGCTTGAACGGCTAGGGAATCGTTTTGCCTGTGGTCGCTTTTACCGCGTCGCTCAGCTGGGCAAAGGAGTAGCTCCCCCAGGGACCCATGGTGTAGGTCTTCTTCAAGTATGTCTGAGCGTTCGTGCGATTTTTTTCGGTGGGCTTAAAGCCGCCGTTCCGTAGCCAGCGCAAGTAGCCGATACTGCGAATCTGTGTGTCAAGGCAGTTGTTCCAGTCCTGGTCGTCGTTGATCCCATAGGGAGTCTCGGAGAAGGCGTGCTCTTTCATGGTCTGGCAAATCTTGCCGGCAGTGGATTTAAGCGGCTTATTGCTCCAGACATAGTCTTTAGCAATGAAATCATAGTCATACCGGCTGGTTGTGTTCTCAAGCGCGTTGTGAACGGTGGTTGGAAGTGCAGAAGACCGGCTCAGCGGGGTGCCCTGTGTTTGACCAGTCGCAGATAGCGCACAGAGCAGGAAGAGCCCTGCGACCATGCCCGTACCAAGTGTCGTTTTCAATCGTTTGTCCTCCCTGTACTTCGAATTGAATCGAGCTGCGGCAATGACGCGCCTTCCTCTCCGTTCACAGAAAATGAAAAGGAGGAAGATCTTTTGCACGGATGATAGTGCATCTTTCGTGTTAGGGAAACGAAAAACAAAGCACCCCCAAAAAACCCTAGTTCGCAGGGATGCTTGAAAAGAAACCGCGCAACTTGCAGCGGGCGGCAAGTGATTTGCCTTCATGCACTTCTGCCATTATCGGTGTTTCAATTATGGGTCGCCGGCTGCTGACCGGGTTCCTGCGTAGTACACACCTCGCTGCGGCAGAAACCGCGAAGATTACAAATAAAGGTGACAACCACTGCCTCTTTTGGTGCAGGTGGCAGACGGACCTCTCCCTCTAGGATCAAGGGACGGTCATGAGCCTTAGGTCCCGGGAGCCACTGTGAGAGTGATTGCCTTGCTGTTTGCAGTTCTGATGGTTGGCGCTGCGTCTGGCGAGGCGAAGGTTCCTTGTAAATTACCGATGTACATTGACGCGCCGCAAGGCCCCAATGATGGCGGTACGGAGACAGTGAACTTGTTTCTTTACGGCCTGAAATCAGCAGTGCAGCAACATCAGGGCTGCGTCGTTGACAAGATGGCCGATGCCCATCTGGGCCTCTACGTCACCACGCTCAATCTCACCAATGCTGAGGGACACAGCGAGGCCTCCGTGATTGCGGTGGCGCTAGCTGTTCCGCTGAATGGGGTCCCGGTCTATATGGACCACTACGTGCTCATTCTTCGGGCAACGGAAGCTGTCGATGGGCAAGTGAACGCGTTGCTCCAAAGTATTGGCGCAACGCTGGACAAACATAGCTCACCCGGTCAATGACAGCTTAGTTCTGTGGAGCGACGGGCGCGGGCGCCTTGGGTGCATCTTGCGCCGGCTCAGCAACTGGCTGATTTGGTTTTGGTTCGGTCTTTGGGGTTGAGGCAGGAACCGGCGGGGGCGCCACCGCGGCAGACTGCGACGGCTCCGGAGTCACCGGCAGAACCGCCGTGTTCACTACCGAAGGATCATCCCGCAACTTGAGATACAGCGTTCCATTCGGACGCGGGACGTTCAGGCTCGTGTCGCCGAAGCCTTCCGGCACGGTGACTGCGTTGGCCAGTTGAGCATCCGTGCCCACTTGCTGCAGGAGGAAAAGATCCGTTCCTACCAAAGTGCACTGGGGCGCTCCTTCGGCGCACTTCAGCTCCTTCAGTTGCGGCACGCGCACGAGGGTCGCTAAGGGCTGCCAGTCTCCGGCTACGCCGGATGCGTTGACGGGGCGAAAACGCAGAGGGCCGAAGGCTGATCCTCCGAAGGCTTTCGCGGGGTCGAGGGTGGCCAGGGCCGTCTTACTATCCTGCAGAACAATGCCGCCTTGCCCTACTTTCAGCGTGGTGGAAAAGCTGTTGTCAGCGCTGGACACTTCGATCTTCTGGTCGCGGGGAAACGATTCCGGCGCCTGCACAAAGAAACTGAGGGTCGCGTGATCGGGAAGTTCATCCTGGCTGCCGAGTTGCACCGCGGAAGCCGGGCCATCCGAATGAACGCTCTTGTTCATCAGCTTCACGGTGGGTCGAGATGCCTGCACGGTTGCGTCCAGGTCGAGCACGCGTCCGTCTTTCAGCGTGACCTTGGCCACTAACTTCTCGTCTTGCTTAAAGGATGTGGAGTCGGGTCCCTTCAGCAGCAAGGAGTCTTCACTTCCGTTATGGGTCAGCGCCGCCGCTGGAGAAAAGGCCGCGCTACCGATGGTCATGCCGGCGACCTCATCCAGGCGTGTGCCCTTCAGCACCCCCTGATGATCGCCTGCGTACACCACCAGGCTGCCTAGATGCCCGGCTTCCGAGTAGGTATGCAGCGGCACCTGGTCCGGCTTTTCCAGGCCAATTTGCTTCACCGCGAGGTTGACCGTGCCGGCTTGCTCGCCATCGAGCGGCATGTCGACCTCGATTTGGTTGGGCTTGACTGCTTTCCAGGTTGCGTCGAGGGTCTTGCCTTCCCCGTCTTTCAAGGTCACACCATCCACGCAGGCAACCTCGGGCGCTTCGAGATGCACGGTGTCCTTACGGCCGACGATCAACGCATGCTGATCGGCGGACGCGAGGGTCCACTGTTCTGGGTGCGCACTCGCGAGATGGAAACTGGGGCCTTCAAACGGATCAAACCCCCAATACCCGTGCAGAGTGCCGGTCCCACTGGGGCCTAGCTTCTGCGCATCCACATCCACCACAAACCCGCCTTTTAATGCGTCGGGCTTTGCTGGTAGGTCCACACTTTGCCCGGCCTTGTTCTGCACGCGCAGAACAAAATCATGCGCGTAGCCGGTGGCAAAGACGTAGGGCGCGCCGACCACAGGCAGTAGCAGAGGCTTGGTCTGCGCGCACAGCGTTGCTTTGGCATCGACGGGATGCAATACCGGCAGCTCCGGGGTTTTCACCGCCGGAAATCCGATCACCAGCACGGACTGCGGCTTGTGGAACGAGGGCGGATTGTTCAGCTTCAGCGCGAGCGTATCGTCTTTGGGCATGGCGAGCGCGGGAAGATACTGAAACTCCGCGGTGTGGAAGCTGTCGAGGATCTTCGCCATATCCATCACCGTGCCGACATACACGCTGTAGTAGCCACCGCCTGCCTGTTGGGTGTAGGACATTTGTGCCAGCATGTCCCCGGCGGATCCACCGGTCATCTGCTGCACTACGCTTTGGCTGCGGCCGTTGTCGAGCACCAGGCTGTCGGGGTTCTGCACCAGGCAGGGCGCTTGCTGTTCCGTGGGCTTATCGAAGCATTGCTGGTCCACTTTGATGTTGAGGCTGCGCGCCAATAACTTGGTCTTGTCTTCCACCACTTTGGGATCGCCGGTATCTACGGTTTTCACGGCGGCCAGGTAGGTATCCAACCGGGCTCGATCGAGACTCGCTTGATGGAGGTCTTGTGCCGCGCGGACAAAGGCTCCCGGGCGGCCGCGCACAGCGTTGCGTATGGTGCTGAAATCTCCGCCGGTCTCCGGGGCGAGAAACAGCAACACCTGCTCTGCTCCTTCAGGAACGGTTACGTAGACACCTTCCTGGCGGACCTTTTTGTTCCAGGTTTCGGCCTTGAGAAACCAATCGTCAGGGGGAGGGTTTACCGAACCACGCAGAAAAGCGACCACCAGTATGTAGCGTGCCCCTTCTTTTTCGGGAAGGTCGGGGTGAATCCATAAGCGGTCGCCAGCGGCTAGGTTGGCCACTGTGCCGATGGGCAGAGTTTTACCGGCGCGCGTGACCTTGGCCTGAATTCGAGGGCCATCCAGATCGAATGCCGGGCCGCCATCCGCGTGTGCCAATCGAACCGCAAATAACAGCAGGAGACACCAAAGTAACCGAACCATACGCATGCTCTCATTATAGAAAGGCTGGAGCCGGATATGGGTTGGGTGTTCGCCTCAGGCGATTGGTACACTTTGGTAACAGGTTTCAAGTCTTGGGCTAGAAATCGCCTGAAACGAGGAGCCTGCAAGCATTTATTCAATTAATGGTTGAAGTTAGAAGGCGCTTGGCTATTTGGGTTCTGGCCGGGATTCGATGAAAGCAGTCGAACCGCTGCGCCCGCCGTTTCGGCCCATGTAGGCCACGGCGAACATGCGGCACCCGTCCTGTTTCCTGGAATTTGTTTCGGCCCGGGAGGGTGAGTCCCGGGCTTTTTGGCTTACTGCTTGACGGCGATGGCGGAGATTTCGATCTTGGCTCCGCCGATCAATCCTGCAACCTGGACCGTGGCACGCGCTGGCTTAGGGTCTGGCATGAGCGACTTGTAGACTTCGTTCATCTTGGGCACGTCATCCAGGCTGGTAACAAACACGGTTACAGAGACAAGATCGGACATCTTGAAGCCCGCCTCGTCAACAACCTTTTTGATCGCTGCGATGGTGTTGGTGGTTTGTGGACCAATGTCACCGGTCAACTTCCCCGCTGCGTCTCTCCCCTGTTGCCCGGCGACGTAAAGCGTGTTGCCGGCAATATATCCGCCGCTGAACGGCATGCCCTGCTTGAAGTCGACTGCCTTGTTTTGGGCAAACGCACTGCCGGTCGTAAACACGGCCGACAATCCGGCCATCAACAATACTGCTGCATACCGCATTTTCATTATTCGCTCTCCTCTTAAGTGGATGCCCGATTCCCTCTCTTCTTATAAACCAGTCACCGGCATTGCGCGATGAGTTTCTGCCTAAGGAAGCGGAGCCGGAGGAAGATCCAAGAGGAAACTGGCTCGCTCTGGAGCAATCTTTGAGGGTCCGTCATCTTCCAGTTTGGCGCCCGAAAAGCGCCGGTAGGTGGGCTGGGCGCCGGCCTCGACGAACTCCACAGAAAGCGGCCGATCGGGAATGCGCGCGCCGAACCAGTGGGGATCGTCCCGCTGGGTCCAGGTCACGAGCGCCAGCACAGCGCCTGCTGGATACACCGGAGCATTGCGGCGAGCCTCGACCGCGTCCATGGCTGCATCGTTGCCGAAGAGGGTCGCCATGGTGTGATTCCTGGGGTCCACATACATGGTGATGGCGCCCCAGGCCAGGGGCTGATGCGGCAGGCTGGTCGTATTGGCAACGGCTGCGGCGTTGTTCACCACTTCTGTCCCGGTGACCTGCGCGGTCGTGATGGGCATGGTGTAGACGTAATCGTTCCCGCGCAAAGGCTGATGGCAACTGGTGCACTCGTTGACGTAGCGGGCATCGTTGCCATAGGGCTTCAAGTCGAGACCACGCCAGCGGCCCCATTCCCATCCCTCGTTGCCGTCTTTCGCGTTTTTCAGCATCAGCTCTACCTGGATGAACTTGCCCGGGTGAATCAGTCCGTCGGACCCCGCCTGCTGCTGCCACGCGATTTTGGCGAAACTCGCTCCGTCGGGCCAGGGGGAGATATCGCCCTTCTGGGAGGCTTTGACGGCTGCAATGTTTCCCAGGACGAAGCGAAAGGTACGATTATCGCCGCGATCGGTGAAGCTCAATGGCTGCCAGCTTTCAAAGGTTGGATCAAACGCCAGGCCGTTCAACTCCGGCGACACCTTGGTCAGCGGTACCCGGGTTGCGCTCTGTAGCTGATCAGCCTGGGGTGTAGAGGGTTCGAGGGCGGGCGTCCAGGGCGCCAGGTAGGCCTTCAGTAGATTCAGCTGTTGTGGCGTCACGCGCGCCCCGGGATGCAGTTTAAGAAATTGTGGCAGGGGCATGGCGCCCAGTTGGATCATGTTGACCGCTTCGTACAATGTGGCTTTCTGCGCGGCGGCCGGCTTGGCGCCCAGGGTGGAGAAGTTGAGATGTTCGCGCGCGGTAAGAATGTCGTGGCGCACCAGCCAGTAGGCGGGCACGATCTGATCAAACCAGGAGAGGCGCCGCTCGTCTGAGTGGCAGCTATAGCAGCTCTTGTCGAGGACTTGTTTTACGTCTGTCGGGGCCTGGATTTCGGCTGTCGCGGGCTTGGCAGGTATACCCGGCCGAAATATTTGCAGTATTGCGAAGAGCACCAACCCTACTACGAAAAGACTGCCAATGATCCGCATTCCTTGTTCGTCCTCTTTATTCATCTTCAGGCATTGGATTGGGTCTCGGAGGCGAAAGTTTTCCGATAGATTTTCAGCCGTCCCTAACGGGACTCGATCTCGTTGCGGCTAAATGTCGCGCCGTGAATAACGCCATGCATAGTTTGGGAATGGCTCAGCGCACTCCGGTGACGGTGTAGAGGTCGTAGAGCCTCAAGGAGTAGCCGTAGAGATAGCTTGCTCCGTCGTAGGTGAGGATGGGACGGTCTGCGTTTATGCCGCTGATGACGGGTTGGCCGAGATCGCGCCAGGCTCGTCGCTTGCCGGTGTGGGGGTTCAGCTTTTCTACCGGCAGAAGCCCGCGCGCTCCGCGGGCGAACGGTGCGACATAGAGGTCTCCGTCGCTGCTCCAGCCGAGCACATCGTCGTCGGGGGTTATGCCGGCAACTTTTACTGAGGGACCGCCGGCGAGCGGCACCAGTACCGGATCGATGATTTTGGGATAGATGAATCCCGTTCCGGCCAGCAGCCATTTTTCGTCCGGCGAGACCATCACGCCGGAGGTTCCCTCTTCAGTGATTGGATGGGGATCACCGCCGTGCAAGTCCTGAAGCCAGGCGCGCAACGGATGGGTCCCATCCTGCGCAATATAGATGACACGCTTCCCGTCTGAGAGAAATCTTGCCGCTACACGGGGGGATAAATTTCCGGGGCTGATGCGCTTCGCTTCCCCTGGCCCGATGGGCTGCAGCCACACCTGGTGGGTGGGTTCGGTCAACCTCTCTGCCAACGCCCAATTCTTGTCGGGCGAGAGCGCCATGCCATATCCATCACCGATGGGCACGGCCGGCGAGCCGTCCGCGTTGCGAACGTAGACTATGTAGTTTTGCGACTGATTCCCTTCTTCCTCGAAGAGCACCATTTTTCCATCGCGACTGATATCTCGCGCAAAACTAAAGTCGAGCCACGACAAATCGCGTTCTACTTTGCGATCATCCGTGGAGACCACGATGCCCCGGCGATCAATGCCTTGAGCCACCAGAAGCTCTCCATTGGACGCGATGTCGAGCAACTGTAGACGGCCGGGCACAGCCAAGGGTATGCGTTGCTTTCCCGAGAGGGAGAATGCGTGTATCTCTCCCGCCTCGAGCGGAGAGGTGATCCAGACCTCATCGCTCGATCGGCTCCACACCAGGCCTTCCTCGCTTTCGAAGATGGGGCTGGTGTTGACCTTCTCTCCTGTGCTGCGCAGGATGACGATCGTTCCGCGGTCATCAAAAATATTGTCGTGCACGAGGAAGGCGAGGTATTTGCCATTGGGCGAGAAGCGCAGGTCCTCGATCGCATGTTCGCGGTAGAGGACCTTTCCGATTGGATACTCCACCTGGCAGATTCGTTCAGCCGGCAACCAGCGCACGATGGCGAGGGCAGAGCCGTCAGGTGTAAAGTCCGCGGCCTGGACATTTGCGATTTCCGGTTTCGGAGCGCTATTGTCTGCGAACGTACGGGCCAGAGTGCCCGGGAACAGCATGGCCGCCACGCGCTCGAGAGAAAGCGCCACCGCCAGCTCACCCTTGGACGACACCGCTAACAAGCGAGCGTTTTTGATCCCGAGCGAATGTCTCCCGTGGGTATTCGTTCCCACACTGTAGATTTCCGGTTCCGAGCCATCCCAACCGGCGGTGTAGATAACGTTCTGGCCGTCGGGGGTAAAGCGGGCATCGTGCAACTCACCGCGGCGAAAGGTTAGCTGGCTGAATTGTGAACCGGTTGCCTTGCGCGTGGCCACGGTCGCGCGCCACCCTGCCAGGCCGCCGAGGGCCAGCAGTCCAACCGCGACGAGGGCGTACCAGCCTCGCTTACCGAGCTTGAACTTCTGGTCCTTGACGATGACCGGGCCTGTGAGCACCGGCGTCAGGGTAGAAAACGACTCCAGGTCGAAGGCCAGGTCGCGCGCCGATTGAAAACGCTGGTCGGGCAATTTCTCCAGGCAGTGGCGCACCGTCCTCTCGAGTGCGGGCGCGATCGCGGATCCACTGAGTGACAATTCCGGAGGATCCTCGTGCAGGATGGCGGTCATGGTTTCCGCGGCGGTGTCGCGTTTAAAGGCGCGCACGCCGGTGAGCATCTCGTAAAACACTGCGCCGAAGCTGAAGATATCGGTACGGCAATCGACGGCGCCGCCACGCACCTGTTCCGGTGACATATAGCCCACGGTTCCGAGGACTGCTCCCACTTCGGTAGCCGGAGCGAGTGCGGTCATATCCCCGGACGCGTCGCCAACTGGCATCGGCACGGGTTTCTGCACGGTCTTGGCGAGGCCAAAATCCAGGATCTTAACCCGGCCATCGCGGGTGACGAAAATATTGTCGGGTTTCAGGTCACGATGCGCGATGTCTTTGCTGTGGGCAGCGGCTAAGCCGTGAGCGATTTGAACCCCGTAGTCGATCGCCTTGCGCTGGGAGAGGGGGCCGCGGGTAAGCATCTCGCGCAGGCTTTCTCCCTGGAGCAACTCCGAAACCATGAAGGGCTGCTGGCCGTGCCGCCCGATATCGTGGACGGCCAGGATGTTGGGATGGCTCAACGAGGCCACGGCGCGCGCTTCCTGCTCAAAACGCCGCAGCCTTTCGGGATCAGCGGCAAACGACGCGGGCATCACCTTAACCGCAACATCGCGGCCCAGGCGCAGATCGCGTGCTTTGTACACCTCGCCCATGCCACCCGCGCCGATGAGTTCTACTACTTCATAGGGTCCTAGGTGGGTTCCGGCAGACAGGCTCATGGGATGAGCCCGATTATAGCGAGTTGCGGTCGGGGCTTAGCTTGGCAACCCAGGTACCACTTTTTTGGCAAGACTCTCAAACCCGGCAGTCTGGCGAATAGGATCAAACCGTGGGTCGACCGCGATCCATACCAACTCGGCTTCTCTGGCTTCCACGGCTGACGTCAAAAACGAGAGCGCTGCTTCCCCATCTCCCATGGCTAGCGTCAGCAGGGCCTGGCGGAACCGGCTGATGGGGGCATCCAGCGATAAGAGTTTCAGACTGCCCGCTATCTGGTTTGCTTCTTCCGTGTCTCCGATCAGAGCCAGCACTTCCGCGATGCCGGCCATTAGGGGCAGCTCGGCCCCGAAAGCAGAACGGATGTTATCGAGCAGTTGCCTGGCTTGCTCGCGCTTTCCCAGGTGAGCTGCCATGAGAGCGCACAGGAACCGCACTTCTATCGGAATGGGCCCATAGATCAATGGCTCCGACAACTGTTCTAACCCCTCTTGAAAGCGCCGCCGGATATGAAGAAATTTGGCGCGCGCGACTTTCTGCCGATTGGAAAAGGGATCGATGTTTTCCGCTGCTTCGAGATGATGGGAGGCTTCGTCGTGCCGTCCCAGGGCGGCGAGAAAAAGCGCGTACCGGCGCGAAGCGGAAACGTGAAACCCCAGGCTCTGTCCGTGGAGAAAGTTCTTCTCCGCGTTTCCCCAATCCCACTCCAGAGCTTGCGCGCTCCCCAGGCACGAGTAAGATTCGATCATTTCGGGATCGAGTTCGATCGCGCGCAGGGCAGCCTCCCTGGCAGTGGAAACCAGGGCGGAGGATGGTCGTGATCCGCGCAGGGCTATTTCCGTGTTGCAGTGGGAAATGCCGCAGTACGGTCGCGCATACGCCGGGGCGAGATCTCTTGCTTCTTGAAACTTCTGCAAAGAAGCGGGCAGATCGTAGGCCGAGCCTTCATCCAGAAGGGTTTCGGCATGCTTCGTGAAAGCGTAGGCGGCCAGCATCAGGGTGCTGGGCGTAGCCTTTCGCCGGCGCACGACGGAAAGCTCCGGGCGCGCCCGGCTCACGATGGCGGTGGCGATTTGCTGCTGCACCTGTTGCAGTACTTCGGCGGTGGCCTCGGTATCGAAGCGGTGGGAGCTCATCTGGAAGCCATCGGAGCCCAGGACCCGCGCGGTAATTCGCAAACGGTTGTGGTCCTCTCTCACAGTGCCCTCGATCACCGTGTTCAGGCCAAACTTCTGCGATAGTGACGGAATGTCATACGGAGTTTCCACGGGCTGCGGCGGGGCGGGTCTGGCGATCACGCGGATGCCGTCGGCATGCGCCATACCATCAATCAGTTCTTCCGTGACGGCTTGCGCGCACAACGCAGAAAGAGGGCGATTGGAAAGATCGACAAAGGGTAGAACCGCTACCGCTACCCCTCCCCCCTTAACCAACAGCTCACTCTCAGGTAAGGCGGCACGAGAGGACGGTTCGGCGCGGTTGTCGTTTCTCCGAAATACAGGAACATAGGTGCCGGGCCGGAAGTAGATGAACACAGGATTCTGCTTACCTTCGGACTCGTAGTACTCCTTAAGCTTTGCGCGCAAGCGGCGGGCTTCTGTGCGCACGATGGAGTCTTGGCTGGGATGATAGGGAGGCTTGCGGTCATAAACCTCGGTTCCGATCACGTATTCCTTGAGTTGATCGGAGTTTCCCGCAAGGGCATTTTCGATGGCAAAGCGGAGAAAGCGCCCCAGGCGCCCGGATTGCAGGAACGGTGCGCTCTGCAACAGCCGATCGAGCTCCGCGCGGACTTCCTGTTCGGAGAGATTTTCAGATGTATGCAGTTCCTGCAACGTTCACTCTTCCTCACCTGACTGCGTTTGATCCCGAGGTCATGATAGCGCGCCGTCCGCATAGCACAGTGCACATCACTGTTAGATCACGGTTGCTCACTCAATGACCCGCCGAACTTCTGCCATGCTCATTTTCAGGCGGCATGGAGCCAAACATGACGGACGCGCATCTAGAGGTTGATTCGGAGCCGATCGTCCGGGTGCTTGCGCTGGTTCCGGCAGAAATGCGGCGGCAGATACGGCGTCAGTTGGCGTCGCTCGGTGTGATCATCGACTTCGTTTCCAAGGCTGCAGAGGTTTCTCAACTCGCACTCAGCCGACAGTCGTATCACGTGGCCCTGCTGCCGGCGGTGCTGCCGGATAACGGATGGTGGTCGCTTTGGGGCGAGATTGCCCTGCTCAACCCGCGGCCGGAGATATTGGTATACGCCCAGAAGGCGACGTTCGAGCTGTGGTCCGGGGTGTTGGAAATCGGAGGCTTCGACGTGATCGTGGAGCCGTTCACCGAGGAAGAATTGCAGTGGGCAATTTCCCGCGCGGCGCTCAGCTTCGAAGAGCGGCGGCTCGGCAGCAATGACCAGGAACAACTATGAAGTGGGGGAGCCATGTTTCGAAAAATTGTCGTTGCCTATAACGGGTCTCCTGAAGCGGAGCGAGCTTTTGCCGCGGCGATGAAACTCGCGCAGAGTCTCAACGCGGAGTTGTTGACGGTTACGGCCATGGATAGTCTGCCCGCGTATACCGCCTTCGCGGGGGTTGCTGATAGTTCGATCGCGCGCCTGCTCGAACAGGACCGGATGAAGTTTTATGAGAAGCTTCAGGAAAAGGCGCGAGGCCAAATGGCGCGTTCCGGCATCGGATTCCACAGTCATTTGGTCGAAGGGCCATGGGGTCGATGCCATCGTCGATTTTTTACGCAAGCAAAAAGCGGATCTCCTGGTGATCGGGCTGCACCAGCGTGATCTCTATGTTGCGCGCTTGTGGAGCACGGTGTATGAGCTGGCGCAGGATGCGCCTTGCAGTGTTTTGGGAGTGCATTAAAGCATTCGAGATGGGACAGGAAAGACGTCGGCCAGGGGCATGAGGTGTGTGAGAAAACGGCTTTGGGGGCTTTAGAAACAAGTCCCGAAGGGACGGCTAAAGGCCAGGATGGAGTCCTGGGGGGAGCTTTCAAGAGACGGGAAAAGTCCCGAAGGATCTACCACCTGGCTATCAGTGCGTCGCTACCCAAAGCTGAATTGGGTTCGGCAGCCTGCTATACCTGGTCCCGATGACAACCTGAATTTCTGGAGTGAGTGGAAGTATGTCGAAACGAGCGATGATCGTTCCGGTAGTGACATTAGTGGTCGCCGCGGCGCTGCTCTTTACCATCAAGGGTTGCTGGAACTCTTGGGAGGGAGGGGCGGCGGAGCAGCGGACGGACGATGCTTACCTGCGCGCGGATTTGACGCCTTTGAGCACGCGCGTCTCCGGAACTGTTCGCAAGCTTGAGGTCGGCGATTATGAAGCGGTCAAGCCGGGTCAGCTTCTGGTGCAGCTTGATGATGACGACTATGCGGCTGTTCTGGCAGAGGCCAAAGCAGGGCTCGCAGCTGCGGAGGCGAACCTAGCAGACAACCAGGCGGCCAAGCGAATTCAGGATGTCAAGGTGCAGAATGCGGAAACCGGTATCAATCAAGCCACAGCGGCGCTCAATGCGGCAAAGGCCGGTATCGCCGCGGTGGAACCGGATGTCGAACGCACCGCGACCGAACGCAAGCGCCAGGAGGCGCTGCTCACATCGAAGGCGACCACCCACCAGGAATTGGAAACAGCGGTTGCCAATGCGGATCGCTACCAAGGCATGCTGGCCAGCCAACAGGCAGGGCTCGCGCGGGCTGAGGCGCAGTTGGCCAGCAGCCGTGCTGTGCTCGAAGCCGAGAAGCAGGAGCGAGCTGCGCTCGACACCAAAGACGCTTTGTACCGGGCGGACATCCACGCCAAGGAGGCGGCGATCATCGTCGCTAACGTCAATCTTGGATATACGCGGATACTCTCCCCCGCGGTGGGAGCGGTCGGTGAGCGACATGTGCAGGAGGGGCAACTGGTCGCCCCCGGTATGCAGGTGATCGACCTGGTGAGAGGGGATGTCTGGGTCCAGGCGAATTACAAGGAAACGCAACTTACCAACATCCAGAAAGGCGATCGCGCCGATATTACCGTCGATACTTTTCCCGGGATCGTGCTGCACGGAAAAGTAGCCGAGATCGCGCCGGCCAGCGGGTCGCAGTTCGCGCTTCTGCCTCCGGATAATGCGACTGGAAATTTTACCAAGGTAGTGCAGCGCATCCCGGTGAAGATTGTGCTCGATGCGGATCACCCGTTGCAGGGCAGACTGCGTCCCGGGTTTTCGGCCGTGGTGACGATCCATGCTTCAGGCAAAGGCAATGGGCGGGAGGGTTCTGCATCTTGAGCACGCAGCCCCCCAACCCACCCGTTCCTACGCCTTCTGCACCGCCACCGGTCATCACTACCCACCCTGTGCTGGGAGTGCTCGGCGTTTTGCTGGGCGCCTCGATTGCGACCTGCACCGGCCGGCTGATCAGTGTTGGGCTGCCGGATCTGCGCGGCCATCTTCACCTCGGCTTTGATGAGGCTTCGTGGCTCAGTACGTCGTTCAATGCGGCGCTCATGTTCATCGGCCCGTTCTCTGTCTACCTGGGCGGCCTGTTGGGCGCGCGGCGCGTTCTTCTGGTGTGTGCCTGGGCATTTACCGTGATCAGCTTGTTGCTCCCCTTGGTCCACAGCCTTCCCTTGTTTCTGGTACTGCTGGTGCTCGCCGGATTGACGGCAGGAACGTTTTATCCGTTGACGCTTTCGTTTGTGCTGCGCGGTCTTCCGATGCGTTATGTGTTGCTGGGGATTGCTATGTATGCCGTGGATATTGAGTTCACCACGAACGTGGCGCATTCGCTCGAAGCCTGGTACATGGACCACCTGTCGTGGCGCTGGATTTTCTGGAATAGCGCCGCGCTGACGCCGATCATGACGGTGCTGATTTATTTCGGCATCCCGTGGCAACCGTTACCCAAGCCCAAAGAAGGGCAGCCGAAACCGAATTGGAGAGGCTTCTTGTATGCCAGCCTCGGTTTCTCCTTGCTCTTTATCGCTCTCGATCAAGGGCAGCGTCTCGACTGGTGGCACTCAGGGACGATCGTTGGGCTGACGGCTTCGGGTTTATTCCTGGTGGCGATGTCGCTGGTTCGCCGGTTCCTTGTCCCCAACCCTTTGATTAATCTCAAATTTCTTCTCAGCCGCAATACTCTCCTGCTGGGCGTCGTACTGATACTGTTTCGCTTCGTGATGTTAGCCCCAGTTGTGGCTGTGCCCAGTTACCTGGGCTCCGTGAAAGGTTATCTCCCCTTGCAAACCGGACCGGTTCTGCTTTGGGTGGCGTTGCCCCAGTTTCTCTGCGGCCTGGTGGCCATGTATTCGGTGAAGTATATCGATGCGCGGCTGGTGCTCACAGCGGGTTTTGGATTGGTGGCAATTGCCTGTCTGATGAACGCCCGCTTGTCCTCGGCCTGGTCGGGGACGAATTTCACGGCGTCGCAGGCAGTGATGGCGATTGGACTGGCGTTAGCGTTTAACTCCATGGTAGGGGCGATCATTCTGGAGGTTCTTAATTCCGGAGCGCTGAGCCGGCCGATCGACGTGCTTACCTTTGCCGGGTATTTTCAGACGGTTCGACTGCTTGGCGGAGAGGCGGGCTCCGCTTTACTGCAGCACTTTATTGCCGTTCGCGAGCAGTTCCACTCCAACATTCTTGGACTGGGGGTTCAGCTCGGCGACCCCGCTACTTATCAGAGGCTGCTCGGCCTAAGTGCCGGCGTGCAGAGCCGGTCTTCGGGCTTGCCCATGGCCGGCGGCCGGGCTGCGGAGATCCTAGGCTTACAGGTCAGACAGCAAGCTTTCACCCTGGCTATCACCGACAGCTTTTTGCTCATCGCTTGCTCTGCGGTGGTTTGCCTGATCGTGGTCTCCTGCATGGCGCCGGTGCCCAAGCAATATCGGCAGGTGGTCCATGCGGCGTAAGTCGATACTGTTTCTGTACGTATTGGTGATGCTGGTTGCTGCAAGAGGCGCGAGTGCTCAGAGCACCGCACCCATGCCGTTGAGTCTCTCCCAGGCGATCGATCTCGCGCTCAAACAAAACCGTGACCTGAAGCTGGCCCAGCTTGCCGTGGTGGACAGCCAGCACAAGAAGGAAGTTGCTCGTTCAGCTTACTTTCCGCACATTCGCAATGAGTCCACTGTTCTGCACATTACAGAGCTGGCGGGGGTGCAGATACCCGCAGGGGCTTTCGGCAATCATCCGGATACCGGGCTCATTCCGGGCCAGAGTTTGTTTCTTGGTCAAGGGGGCTTGACTTCATACACCAGCGGTACTGGCCTGGAACAGCCGGTGACCCAGATGTTCAAGATCCATGCTTCCAACCTCGCGGCGACGGCCGATATCAATATCGCCAAAGAACAGGCGAATCAGGCCGAGAACGGCGTCGCGCTCAAGGTTCGTCAACTGTATTACGGGATACTGATCGCGCAGCTCAAACAGCAGGCTGCCGCGGACGAGGTCACTGCCAGCCAGGTAAAGGTCGAGGAAGGAGAGAGCGATGTGAAACGGGGCAACGCGCTGGATGTTGTTGTGCTGGAGAGCCGTGCGTCGGCTCTGGATGCGAAGCAGTCCGCTCTGAGGCAACGGCTGCAAATCCATGACCTGACGATGAGCCTCAACGACTTGTTGGGCCTGGCGCTCAATACCGAGTTGGCGTTGGAGGCGGATACTTCTTCCACTGCGGTGCCTGTTGCTTCACGCGAGGAATGTCTTCGGATTGCGCGGGAGCATAGTCCGGAAATTCAGGCCGCTCAGCAAGGCGTGCTGAAGGCGAGAGCTGGTTTGTCTGCGGCGAAGGATGCTTACATCCCGGATATTACTGGGCTGGCGCGATACAGCTACCAGAGCGGGATTCCCTTCCTGGTGCATAACTTCGGCACGTTCGGCGTTTCGTTTACTTATGATCTTTTTGATGGAGGCAAACGGGTGGCCGAAATCAAGGACTCGCGAACTTTGCTTTCGGAGGCCGAGGTTAACCTCGCGAAAATTGAGGACGAGGTTGAGGTCGAGGTGGAGAGTGCTTATGACAAGGTCGAGCAATTGCAGGACCTGGCCGGGGTGGCTGCTGAGGTATTGCATGCGCGTGAAGAGGCCTCGCGGGTGACCGATCGGCGGTTCGAGCAGGATGCGGCGCTGGCTTCGGCTAAAGCGGAGGCTCACGCCAAGGCGCTTAGTGCTCGGGCTTCTTATCTGGAGGCGACGCTTGGGTTATCGCTGGCCCAAGGGGATTTGAAGCGGGTTATTGGTGAGTTGCCTCGTTAGCGAATGCGGAAACATTTCCACGAGGGTCCGCGGAACCGCAGGTCCCTCCGCTCCGGTCGGGATGACAAGGTAGGAGTATGCTCTCTCCTTTGTCATCCCGGTATGGGCGGCATACTTGCCCACTCAAGCCAAAGGAAGGCTTGAATGGCGCACCCGAGGCATTGGTGGCCGTTTAGACGGTTAAGGGTAACGGTTTCACCGAAGTATTGTTGCCCCTTTGTGCTTACTTCAGGCCGTTTACCAGGTAGATCTCCGAGAGCAGGCGGGTGTAGCCGTAGACGTAGGCCTTCCCGTTCGGGCTGAAGAGGATCATGGTCAGGTCGCAGAGGCCGGTTTCGTCTGAAGGGTTGATTTCCTTGAACAGCTGTCGTTGTCCGTTCTCGATATTCAGGCGGTAAATCTTTACCGGCGCTATTTTCCCGATAGAGGCGTAGACGTAGTGAGGGTCGGTTGTCCAGGAGACGTTCTCCCCGGGGAGCAAGCCGGGGATCGGCCGTGGAGCTCCGCCATCCAATGGATACAGTTTCACTGACATATCCAGGGGATTTAGCCCTGTAACGACCTGCCCATCAGGAGAAACATGGCATCCGTTCACTCCTTCAGGGGTGATGGGCCGCGGCTTACCGCCATCGACGTTTTGGATATAACAACGCGCGAGGTGGCCTGGCTCGTTTCCGGAAAAAATGATCTGCTTTCCGTCGGGCATCCAGTGAAGCGAATGGCGATACTGCTCAATGTTGCCGCGATCGAGTTTCTTGATCGTGCCTGCCCCGGTCGGCAAGAGCTCCAACTGGGTATAAGAAACAGTCGTGATGGCCCATTTGCCGTCCGGAGAAAAGTCGCCGGCCATGCCTTCGCCAGTGGAATCGGCGGAGAGCCGCGCAGGTCACGTTCGGCGACTGTATAGGTTGGGCCGCCCTCTTCGCCCTGTTCGTCAAAGAGCAACGTGTTGCCGTCGCGGGAAATATCTACCGGCAGGGACCAGTCCAGCCAGGAAACGTCCCGCTCCCGGGTGGCGCCGTTGGCCATCGCCATGATTCCTGCGCGCTGTTCGTCCCGGGTCAACAGGACGCGTCCATCGGAAGAGATATCCTGCAGCGTTACTCCTCCCGGTGCCCGGAAGGCCGGCCGCAGGTGACCGTCCAGATCAACGGCATAGATCCGGCGCTGCAGTCCGGCTTCGGTTGCGGAGAACCACACCTCCGATCCGTTCGGTGACCAGGCCAGTCCTTCCTCACTTTCCCAACCAGTGGAAAGCACCTTCCGCTTGCCCGCCATGTCGACTACGGAGACCACGCCCCGATCGTCATCATGGGTGGTGTGATCGAGGAAGGCGATCTGGTTTCCTTTGGGGGAAATGCGCAGGTGGCTCATCCAGCCATCGGTTTCATAAAGAACATGTCCCGCCGGATATTCGAGGCGCTAGTTTTCCACCTACGTCGCGGACGATCGCCAGGCTCTTGCCATCGGGAGACCAATCGGCCCCTTCGACGTCCTCGGCGATTTGCCGTGGCGAGCCTCCGGTCAACGGCACCTGGCCAAGTGTTCCCCGGAAGGTGAACATGAAAGGAGCGTGGACCGCCTGCAAAACTGCCATTTCTCCTGTCGAGGAAACAGCGAGTAGATGGCTCGCGGGGATGCCGACGCTCCGCGGGCCCGGGATTTTCAGGTCGGTGGAGAAAATCTCGATGGGCGCGCCGTCCCAGGAGGCGCTGTAGACGACGTTGTGTCCATCCGGGGCAAACCTGGCGGAAAACACGGTGCCGTGGCGGACTGTCAGACGCTGAAAGTCCAATGCTCGCGAAGGGGCGGTGCGGCGTCCTCAGCCACACTCCCAATGCCACCAGGATTCCGCACACGATCAACGCCAGCAAACCAGCCAGGACCAGTTTTCGGCCGCGCGACGGAACCTCGGCAGGTGCGACAACGATTTCTGCCGGAGGAGGCGGCGGTGGTTCCACCTGGGCACGCTCCAGCGGGGCAACAAAACGGTAGCCCCGGCGGGGGACAGTCTCTATATAGGATGGATTGTCAGCGGAATCGCCCAGAGCGGTCCGCAGTTTGCCCACAGCAACATTCACTGCGTGGTCGAAGTCGCCATAGGTTTCCTCCGGCCAGATGCGCGTCTGCAGTTCTTCGCGGCTGACGAGATCGCCTGGGCGCTCCAGCAGAATTTGCAGAACCTTAAAGGGCTGATCCTGGAGTTTGACCCGATTACCTGATTTACGTACCTCTCCCGAATGGAGATCTGCCTCAAATACTCCAAACCGCACCGTCCGGGACCCGTTGCGCGGAGGTGGTTCCCCGTTGATGGATGTGTTCAGCATTGTTACCCCGCCTCCTGTTGATGCCACACGCCACTCGCAGTTGCAACTAGTTTACTGGAGATCAGTGTATCCGGTGCATCTCCTGCCTATCTCCTGGGTCGTAACTCACCGTAGACATTTAAGTTAGCGGCGGTGAATTGAGGTCCCTGCGGACCCTGATCGAGCATGCCTCTTGAGTGAGGTGAGCGGCATGCGCGGTTACGCTATTTGCTGGTTCAGCCTTTTGACTGTCTTGTTCATGGCGGGTGAGCCGCCCGCAAGAGGATACGGAAACCGAAGCGATATGGTTCACTTCGATCTCTATCGCGATTACTTGATTGTAGTCCGCGGTTCGGCCGGCCCACTCAAGGGTCTCAACTTCTTATTGGATACGGGGGCAAGTCCTGCCGTGATCGACCGCCGGGTGGCGGAAAAACTGCAGCTCACGGAACAGCCGGGGAGCATGGCCGTGCTTGGAGGCAGCGTGCAGGCCGGTCAGGCCACTGTCCCCAGCCTGGAGGTCGGCCCCGTGCGCCGGGAAAATCTGAACGTCGTGGTCGAGGATTTGTCTTTTTTTCAAAAGGCTTTCCCGGTCCGCATTGACGCAGTGGTTGGTCTGGATGTGTTGGGGCCGAGTGCTTTCGAAATTGACTACGCCGCGCACGCGATTCGTTTCGGGGCAATGCCGGCGCTCAAGAATTCCCTGCCATTGCGACTCCAGGGGGGACTGCCGGTGATCGATGCGGAGCTCAATCACCTGTCGGTCCATCTGCTGCTCGACACCGGCGCTTCGGCGCTCATCCTCTTCGGACCGTCTATCCCCAGGCCGGCCTCACCGATGAGAGTCAGTGAGGTTCGACCCACGCCTGGTACGATCGGCGAATTCGAGCGGAAACAAGTTTGGCTGGACAGCCTGAAACTTGGCGAAGCGGAGTTTGGCAAGGAACCGGCGTTTTTGGTGCAAGGTACTGGGGGCGGCCCGCAGAATTTCGATGGGTTGATTAGCCCTGCGATGCTCGGCATCAGCAAACTGTCCATCGATCTGGAGCGGGGAGTGTTCGCTTTCAGCCGCTGAACCGAAGTTCGCGCTCAACGCCCTGTCTCAGGTTTAATGGAGGCATGGCGTCGGCATCAAGTCCCCGGCAGTATGTTTCACGCGCCACCAGCCGGGAGCTGCATGCCTCTCTCAACGCACTGCCTGGTGAACCGGTCGATGGGTTTTTCGGACCTGGTTCTATCACCTGGCAGGTAAATCGCGAGTCAGCTGTGTTTCTTGGCGCGGGGCGGGCGGCTCTGCTGCAATTGGCTCATCCGTGGGTCGCGGTCGCGCTGGCCCAGCATTCCAATCTGTTGCACGACGCTGTCGCGCGCTTCCACTCCACATTTCGCGTTATTTACACGATGCTGTTTGGCACCCGTGGTCAGGCAATGGAGGCGTCCAGGCGGCTGTACCAGGTTCATAACGGAATCCGTGGAGAGCTGCCGCAGAAGGCCGGCGATCACCCGGCGGGTGAGCACTACGAGGCAAACGAAGTTGGCGCGCTGCGCTGGGTGTATGCCACTCTGGTCGAAAGCGCGATTCTTGCCTACGAGTTTGCTTTGCCGCCGCTCACAGTGTCCGATCGTGAACAGTACTACGCGGAGAGCAAACGGATGGCCGCGCTTTTTGGCATCTCGGCCGAAGCTCTGCCAGCAGATTGGACGGCTTTTTTGGAGTACACGGCGACGATGGTCGATTCGCCGCAGCTTTGCGTCGACGCAAACGCTCTCGCCCTGGGGAAAAGTGTTCTTTCCGGCGCGGGGAGTTCGATACATCCTCCACATTGGTACCGCGCGCTTACCGCTTACTGGATACCGGCACGACTGCGAGCGGGGTTTCAACTTGATTTCGGGGCGCGCGAAGAACGAGCAGTGCATCAGGCTAGCCGTTGGGTGCCGCGGATCTATCGTTCCATGCCCCGCGCGGTGCGGTTTGTCGGCCCGTTTCACGAGGCCGATGCCCGGCTTAAGGGTCAGGGCCAGGAGTGATCACCCGTAGAAGTAATTGCTTCTGGATGGGCGAGCCAAGGTTGTTGTACTCCGGTGCCTGAGGCCAGGTGAGAAGGTGCAGATTCCTCGACATCCTCGCCCACTCAAGCCAAATGCGGGCTTGAATGGGGCACCCGGAGTGGTGGCGGCTTTATGTGAGACTTTCCCAGTCGAAGATGGTTTTCGAGACGGCAAAACGCACTGGTGGCAGTTGCATCTTCTTTTCTTCGCGCAGGCGAGCGACCTCGCTCCGCAGTTCTTGATTCTTCTGCAACAATTCACCGACGAGCAATTGCAGACGTTGGCACTCACTTTGATCCCCGGTCTGGGGAGCGGCGAGTGCTTCAAACTTCATCGATGGCCCTGGCCGCAGCATCGATCGCCTCCGCTACTTTTCGTATCTGTTCCGGTGACAGGTTTGCCCGCTCTGTACGGAGTTTGAGCGCATAACGGAGGTTCATGATCGCGCGCATAATCTGCGGCGATCGACCCCGCCCGAAGGCTTTACCCGCTTGCTCCATCCGGCCGAAAATAGCCTTGAGCACGCCCTTATTCTCTTTCAGGTATTCGAGACCCTGCTCTGTGGCCGCGTACAGCTTCTTGCTGCCTTCAGTCGAGGAGACGGTGGCAAAGCCCTCCTCCTCCAGCATGGTGAGCGTGGGATAGACCACGCCCGGGCTCGGCGCATACGCCCCGGAAAGGCGCTCTTCGATCGCCTTGATGATTTCGTAGCCATAGCTTGGCTTGTCCGCGATCAGTTGCAGAATCACGAAGCGCAATTCCCCGTTGTCGAAGTGCCGCTCGCGGCCGCCGCCGAAGCCCCGGTCATGCCCCATAGGGCCACCAAACCCCCCATGCCTTCCGCGATGGCGTTCCTCACCGTGGTGTAAATGCTCGCCCCGATGCCATCCATGACGTCTTTCGTTACATTTTTCTGGTTCAAACATAGTTTTAGTCTTCCTCATTATCGATATATCTTACGATATATCTTAGATTGTCGAAACGCAAGAGAGATGCAGAAGTTTTTGCACTGCTGTTTGCGCCCTAATCCCTGGACCCGTGGTAGCCTTCAGTTGCTTTGCTGAACCTTGTCCATTCTGCTGCCTGCGCCGTTGCCCTGGGGGCAATGCTGCCCTGCTCAGCGTTTGCATGGCAAGCGACGCCTGCGCAGACGACGGCCATGCAGGAATATGGAAGGATTGCACCCTACGTGGACCTGCCCCTGCCCGAACTGAAGAAAACCATCCGAGACCTGAACGGCATCAAGCCTGACGACAGGCCGGGACAGTTACAGCTCATTCTGGAAAAGACCGGCGATGCGATCACCTTGCAACTGCCACGGGTGCCCAATCTGATTTGCCGTGAAGACGTGGCTGACGAGGCGCCGCCCAAGCTTACTCGCCACCGCTACGGATACTATTCCTCTTCTCTATCAAGGGATTGCCTGGATCGATGCTCAGGACTTTCAACTCCTTCGCCTCAGGACTGACTTACTGGCGCCGCTGCCGGAGCTGAATTTGAACCGGTTCACCTCTAACATCGAGTACACACAAGTGCATATTTCCGAACTGGCCGAGCCGCTGTGGCTGCCGCGAGAGGTTGAAGTGTTGTGGGAAACCAATGGCGGGGAGGATGGCGAGGTTCATCGCTACTCCAAATATCAGCTGTTCAGAGCGTCCATCAAGCTTCGTCCCTAGCACCCATTTTTTATGGAGCGGCCAGCTCCGCCGGGGAAGGCTTCTCCTGGTACGGGAGACGAACGATAAACGTTGTGCCTTCACCGACCACGGATTCGAAGTCGATGCTACCCTCGTGTTTATCCACGATGATGGAGCGGGCAATGGCAAGTCCCTGGCCCGTGCCCTTGCCTATCTCCTTGGTGGTGAAGAAGGGGTCGAAGATCTTTGGCCGAACATCGAGAGGAATTCCGGTACCGGTATCGCTGATTCTGATTTCAACCCCGGTTGGGCATGGCCGAGTTTCTACCTTAATCCTGCCTTTTTCCCCATTCCCTTCTTTAACACGGTCGCCGATCGCATGGGCGGCGTTCACAATCAGGTTAAGGACGACCTGGTTAAACTCTCCTGGCAGGCACGAGACCGGGGGCAAAGTATGGTCAAACCTGGTTTCCATGTCCGCCACATATTTCCATTCGTTCTGGGCCACTGTAATTGTGCTTTGGATTGCGTGGTTCAAGTCCAGCAGAATTTTCTCTTTTGTTCCTGGATGTGAAAACTCCTTCATTGCACTGACCAGTGTGGAAACGCGTTTCACTCCCTCAAGGGTGTCATCAATCGCCTTGGGAACCTCCGCCAACAGAAATTTGATATCGATCTTCCGCAGGGACGAGCTAACCTCCTGCTTTGTCGCGGCGGTTACCGTATCGCTTAACGTCTCTTTCCATAGCCCGTCATAAATATTGAGCAGGTTGGTCAAATTGCCAAAGGTCTTCTTGAGGAAGCGGACATTGTCCCCGATGTATTGCGTAGGGGTATTGATTTCGTGCGCGATGCCGGCAGCGAGCTGTCCGACGGACTCCAGCTTCTGCGCCTGTAGCAATTGGTCGCGCAGAACGCGGCGTTCCGTGATGTCTTCAACCATCCCCTCATAACCCTGCAGCGCGCCGTCCCGTATCGTGGCTCGAACCGTAACCGAGATCCACATCGTGCTTCGGTCTTTTCGATAGACCTCGAGTTCGAATGCCCGGACGTGCCCTACATCCTTCATGACTGATACGAGTTCGTGATGCCGTGTCGACTGTACGGCCCAGTTCCATAGGGGTTCATTCACTCCTTTGAGCATCTCCTCCGGTCCCGCATAGAGCGATAGATGGGCCATCGCCGGATTCAAATTCAGGAGGTAACCATCACGATCGAGTTGAAACATGCCAAAGAGAGCTTCGTCGAATATGCCCCGGTACTTCTTTTCCGCTGCTTTGAGAGCCTCTTCACTCTTTTTTCGTTCGCTGATATTGCGTCCTACGCCGGCAATCCCGGTGACATGGCCGTTGTGATCGTGAAGAGGCACGGTCGTGGTGAGAACCGGCATGCGATGGCCCTGACTGTCGGGAAACACTTCTTCATGGTTGAATATGGGCTGGCCGGAATGAATGACCTTTTGCTCCATCTCATAGAATGGGGTTATCCGCTCTGCCGGGAGAAAGTCGAATGCAGTCTTCCCGATCAGATCTTCCGCAGTACTCACTCCCATCAACTTCGCTACCTGGGGATTGGCGAGGACAAACCGCGACTCAGTGTCTTTTACATACATCAGGTCCGGTATGTTATCGAGGAGAGCCCGGAGTATCTCCCGCTCGCTATCGAGCTCCAATTGCTGCGCGGACATCTTCCGCTCCACCACGGCAGTGATCAGGGCGAACCCCAGGACGATAAAAGTTACACCAAAGATGCCGCAGCGAGCCAGCGTCGATATGTCCACCGAGTGCACGAGGTTCGGCGGTGCGGGCACTGCGACAAAATGAACGGCGGCCATGCCCGTGTAGTGGGCGGCAGGAATGGCGATTCCCAGGGAAAACGCGGCGGCTGTTTTGGGCCTCCAGCTCTGCTTGTCACCTCCGGAGTGATAGATGATCAACAAGCCGGCATACGAGACCATCACTGCGACAAAGATCGACAGAATCCATAAATTGCGGTCATAGTAGTGCATCGCAGCCAGCCGCATGGCGGCCATACCGGTGTAGTGCATAGTGGCAATGGCCGCTCCCATGAGAACGCTGCCCGCCGCCAGGTGGATTACAGTCATCAATGGACGACTCACGACATAGAGTGCGATGCCTGACGCGACGATCGCGGCCAGCAGGGACGCCACAACCGTGGGCAAGTGATAGTACACGGGAATGGGTAGGCGAAAAGCCAACATTCCTGTGTAGTGCATGCACCAAATGCCGCTGCCCATGGCGAATGCCCCGCCCATGAGCCATATGGCTCGATGAAAGCCCTGATTTGCCGTCACCCGTGCTGCCAGGTCTAACGCAGCGTACGAGGTGACGAACGCGACAAGGAGAGAAAGCGCCACCAGCCAGTAATCGTAGGAAGCCACGATGACCGATGCCATAGTTGGTTTGTTACCTCCAGGGAGGTTCTTCTCTGGAAGTGTTATCGGCCGCCGGCTGCGGATGTTCGATTTTGATTCAGCTTTGCGGCGACCGCGGGGTTTGAAAACTCACAATCGGTTGGCGGCCGCCGATAAGCTACCGGGGTGCCGGTTTTGCCTTCAGACGACAAGATACTTTTCGTAGACGACGAACCCGCTGTGCTCGAAGGCTATAAGCGCATCCTTTATCCCGAGTTCCAGGTGGACATCGTCGATGGCGCCGCCAGCGCTTTCACTGCGGTCGAAGAAAATGGCCCCTATTCGGTCGTGATCTCCGATATGCGGATGCCGGTCATGAATGGGGCCGAGTTCCTCAGCAAACTGCGCGAAAAAAAACCGGATACAGTACGCATGCTCTTAACCGGCTACACCGATATCGGGGCGGCGATCGACGCTATCAACAAGGGGAATATCTTCCGCTTCCTGACCAAGCCCTGCGAGCCCGAGGTGCTGACGCGGGCGATTACCGACGGAATCAAGCAGTATCAGCTGATTCACAGCGAGAAGGAACTTCTGGAACAGACGCTGATGGGCAGCATCAAGGTGTTGACGGATGTTCTGGGCGCCGCTAATCCTGAAGCTTTTGGACGCTCTATGCGGATCGCCCACTACGTGCGCCACATCTCGAAAAAGCTCAACCTGCCTTCTCCCTGGTGTGTGGAAGCAGCTGCTACCCTCTCCCAACTCGGTTGCATCACGCTCGACTCTGACCTCATGCTGAGGGCATACTCCGGGGCTAAACTCGATCCGGACGAACAGGCAGGATTTGACGCGCATCCACTCGCGGCTATGGAGCTACTGAAACACATCCCGCGCCTGGAACCGGCCGCCTGGATGATCGCGCAACAACTCAAAAAGGACATTCCCCAGGCCGACGCGGAATTTTCCAGTTTCTCCCCTGCTGACCTGTTGCTCGGGGCTAAGATTCTCAAACTCGCAGTGGCCTATGAACAAACGCGGGAGAAGTTTCCCGCAAAGGGTGCCGCGTTGGCGCGACTGCGTGAACGCCGTCATGAGTTCGAATCGAATCTGCTCGATACCCTCCTGGATCTCCAGCCCCATGGCGGCGCAAAGCAATTGCTTAAGGTATCGACTGCCAGATTGAGAGCGGGTATGGTCCTCGATCAGGAAATCAAAAACGGCCAGGGAGTGCTTTTAGTGGCAAAGGGGCAGGAATTGACCACCGCTTTGATCATGAGATTAGAAAACCACGCCAAAGCTGGATCCATCGACAAAGAGGTCATGGCCTTCGTTCCGGTTTAAGAGGGTGTTTCCAGCGGTTTCAAAAGACGTACCTCAGGGGCTTTCAGCCCGTAGTGGAAGAAGTCCCGCAGAGCCTGCCCTGAGCTTGTCGAATGGGGACGGCGGACCTTCAAACCTGTCCAAATTAGCTTTCTCGGTTGGTCGGGACTTAAACGCTAGACAGGGTGAGGGAAAAGCGTCTCTGCACGTGGGGTTGGGCATGTCGGTAACAGAAGGTACCGGGCATGTAGGTAACACTTTTCGTCCAGGTTGAAGTTAGACGAATTGGAAAGAAAAAGAAATCTCCAATCGTCGCCGAAGCTGTGGAAATGGGGAAAGCTCGCGGCATTTTGCGAGCTTTCCAAGCCAGCGTGGGAAGAGAGGAAAAGGGCCTTTTCTTTTCCTCGCTTTCCATGCTGGCGTCATTTCCATAGCTGTTCACTCCGTTGTGGCCGCTGGTATCGGCTGCAGGATAAGCCGATGACTGTCGAAGCGCGCCAAAGGAAAGGCTGCGAAATAAACATCCCAGTAGCGATCATCGACCGGTTCCAGACCGATGGTCTCGCTGCCCAAAGATTTGCTGATAAACACTTGTGTGCCTTTCCAGAAGAAGGTTCCATCCGTATAAACCCGCTTGGGCTTGAAGTTGCCGGCGTATTCCGGCTCTGCAATACGCTCCGGATAGGAGCGGCGGCGAACCGATAATGAGAGGCCGGCGTCTGCTGCTTGAGCGCTTCGTGTGGCCGCTCCTCGTTGTACTCGCGGCGGAATCGATCAAACGCCTCCTGTTGCGCTCTGCGATTGGCCGCCGGCGGCTTGGCTGTCTCCGCCTTTAATGTGCGATGCATCCGTTCATGGCGCCCGTTTTGCTCTGGGTGACCAGGCTTGATCCGCTCTGGCGCAATGCCTAATTTCATCCAGAAGATCGACAAACGCGAAATGCCCGCAATGGCCCGAGAGGCAAACGGCGCGCCGTTATCCGTTCGTATTCTCAGAGGCATGCCATACTCGCGAAACGCAGCCGTGAAGATCGCTTCGACGTGCTCCGTATCGGTCTTCTCCACGCTCTGACAGCGCAGCAGATAGCGGCTATGCGCATCCGTCGCCGTCAAGGGATCAATGCGTTCTCCTCTGCCGGTCAAAAACCAGCCTTTGAAGTCCGCGCACCATAGCTGATTGGCCTCTTCCACTTGCTCGAATGGCTGACTGTACACAGGCACCTTGAGTCGCTTGCGCTGAGGCGTGCTCAGACCCTTTCGCCGCAATATGTCTCCAAATGTGCTCAGCACTGGCCACGGAACGGATTGCTTGTTCACCACCAGGTAGCCGCGCAGCTTCTTGGCTCCCCAACTCGGATGGGCGTATTTCAACTGTAAAATCTGCTCCTCGATGCCGGCGTCGGTCCGATTCGGATGAACCTTCGCTCCATACCGACGATCCTTGAGTCCGCTCAATCCTTCAAATCTCATACCGGCCTACCCACTCATATCCGGTCTTGCGCGCTATGCCGTGGATCCGGCTTAGCTCCGCCATTGTGTACTCTCCGCTGTCGTACTCCAAAACAAACCGCGTCCTCGCGTCCACTACATCCGTCACTTCCCAGGGCATTCCTTCTTGTATCTGCCCCACCGTGTGGACGAAAAGTGTTACCTACATGCCCGGTACCTTTTGTTACCCACTTGCCCGGTCCGTACCTGCACGAAGGGCACGGGTTTAGCCGTGCCGTAAAAAAGCCTTCCCACGTCAGAATTTTGTTTCGAAGGGTACGGGCTTCAGCCCGTACATTCACCACCCAAGTTACGAAGGGCTTTAGCCCCTGAGGGCATCTCTTTTGCTGGTTTAAGCAGCCCTCGGCGGCTGAAGCCGATCCATCTTGACGATCAGATGTACGGCCTAAGGGCCGTACCCTTCGCAGGCCGGTTCTCACGCAAACGCTATTGCCCTCATCGGTTCGATCGTTATGTGGCACTGCTGATCCCGTGCCCTTCGTTCATCAACACAATCGAAAGCTTGGGGCAATTTACACAGTCGTCGATTCATTGGACCAACCAGATTCTGTTCGGGCCAAGCCTCTTCAAAACAATCAATAAGTTACATCATCAAAAAACCAGTTCTTCCGCTAATTGGGACAGCTCTGGCTGACCTTAGCCCAGGACGCCAGTTCTGGGTGCATCATGCAAGATGATTGAGTCCCGCAGAGCCTGCCCTGAGCTTGTCGAATGGGGACGGCTGAAAATATGCCGCTACTTGACCCTGGACAATTTTCAGTCGTCCCTGCGGGACTAGATAGATAATCTCTGGTTCTCACGCACACTCTTTAGCCCCACCTACCAGCCCATGCCTACCATTCCGCGTCCTCGGAAGCGCGGCGGTTCTGTATCCTAGGATGATCAGAGTTATCCATTGGAGCGGCGTGGGTGTCGAAGAACGTCCAGGGCGTAACGGAAGTTCCGGTCAGGCTCTGGAGTCGCGGCGGCCTTACCTGGACGGATCTAGGAAAAGGTTTATGGGTTCGCAGTTTAGCCCATGATCTCCTGGACCGGGCTGCCCTGCTCTCGTTCTATCTTCTGCTGTCGTTTTTCCCGCTACTCATCTTTCTTTCTTCGCTGACCGGAATCTTGCTCTCTTCGCAAACAGAAACCTATTGGCGACTTCTGAATTACGTCGCTCATCTGATGCCGACCTCTGCGTTTTCTGTTTTCAACGGTTTCCTTACCCAAATAAAGCTCGGCGCCAGCGGGGGAAAGCTCTCCTTTGGCTTGATCGCATCCCTATGGACGGCCTCCTCCGGAATAGCCGCACTGATGGAAGCTCTCGATGTGGCCTTCGAGGTAGCAACGGACCGTTCCTGGTGGCGACGCCGATTGATTGCGATTTTAATGACCTTGGGAATTGGAGCACTGCTCGCAGTGTCTCTCCTGTTTCTTTTTGCCACTTCCTCCGCGGGCGCGTACATCACTGCGCAGCTCCCTCTCCTGGGACACTTCGGACGGCTATCCAATATCATCCAATGGTTGGTGGACGCCCTCTTGCTCTCGTCCTGCTTGACCGTGGTCTACGCGGTTGGTCCTAACCGGAAACGGAAGAGTTGGGCGGGGGTTCTTCCCGGGGTGTTATTCGCGCTGGTTTCCTGGTGCGCTGCTTCGTGGGGATTGCAATTTTACCTGTCTCGCTATGGATCGCTGACGCATTCGTACGGCTCCTTCGCAGGGGTGATCGCATTGTTGTTGTGGCTTTATGCGTCTTCTATCGCGATTTTGCTTGGTGGTGAATTCAATGCCATCATCTGGATGAAGTTGTCTTCGACGGTGAGCAACTCCAGGCAAGAGAGGACAGACCCATGACTTCAACACTCCCGGAAATGATGAAGGCCGCGGTAGTCGATGCTGCTGGACCACCCAAAGCGATCCACCTCAAACATGTGCTTGTACCCAAGCTCTCGCGCAACCACGTGATCATTGCGCTCGAGTACGCAGGGCTTGGGAGTTGGGATGCGGCCCAACGATCGGGCGCGTGGGGATCGATAAAGACGGGCACCATTCTTGGCGCCGACGGCAGCGGGACGGTTGCTGCCGTTGCTGCCGACGTTCCGAACTTCAAAGTGGGCGACCGCGTGTATTCGTATAGCTACCACAATCCAACCGGAGGATTTCACGCTGAGTACGTGAGCGTACCGTCCGATCGGGTGGGTCATGTTCCCTCGCACCTCGATATGAAGGTTGCCGGCGCCATGCCTTGCGTGGCCCTGACTGCGCAAGCCGGCCTTGAGGCTCTGAAAGTACATCGCGGTCAGACTCTATTGGTGTTTGGCGCAAGCGGTGGTGTGGGTTCGCTCGCGGTGTGGTTGGCGAAGGATCGCGGTGCCAACGTGGTAGGCACAGCACGGGCGGATGCGCAGGAATACATCCGTTCGCTGGGCGCAGCCCATGCGATCGATCCAAATTCGTCTGAATTCAATGCTGTGCTGAAGCGGGTCGCACCGGAGGATTTCGACACCGCGATGGTCACCGCCAGCGGCGACACGTTGGCTGCTTTCCTAGCTCACCTGAAAGCCGGCGCGCCCTTTGCCTATCCCAATGGAGTCGAACCAAAGCCACAGGTGAGTGGCCATGCCGCTTTGACCTTCGACGGTGAAATGTCACGTGCGGCGATCGATCGGTTGAATGCTTCCATTGCTTCGCGAAGCATCCCTCTGCGGGTTCACGAATATCCGTTCGAAGAAGTCGTCGAGGCGCACCGCAGAATCGAAGAGGGACACGTCACGGGAAAGATCGTGCTCCGCATCCGTTCTTAAGCTTCTACCAGAGCACCTTCACACCAAATTGGACCTGGCGTGCGGTGGTCGACGTGCTGCTGATTGCTCCCGCCGTTCCCGACACTCCTGTGGGTGTGAACACGATCAGATTAGGAGTGTTGAAATTCGCCCGGTTAAGCATATTGAAAATCTCTGCCCTGAATTGCAGGCTCAGGCGCTCGTAGAGCGTTGTATCTTTGACCGCCGAGAAATCCCAGGTGGCGAGCCCGGGGCCGGCCAGTGTATCTCTGCCCAGGTTGCCAAAGAAGCCACTGTTCGCCGGCGGCTGCAGAAAGGCCTTGGGATTGAACCATTGGCCAGGTTTTCCGAGAATCGCCTTCCCCTGAAAATTCGGGTTGGCAAACGGCCTTACCGGATTGCGCGTGTCCCCGTTGTTCGACGGGTTGTAACTCAGCTGCGGGGTGAACGGAAACCCGGCTTGCAGAACAACCAGGCTGTTCACCGACCAGCCGCTCACTCCCCCGTTGCCAAAGTGGCCCAGATTGGCCGCAAAGTGTTTTCCGTTGCCGAAGGGCAAGCCGTAAACAGCGCTGATCACAGCCAGGTTTCTCACGTCGTAGGTAGCCGGTCCCCAATCCGCTTTCACGTTATATGGGTTTGACACCAAGCCGGGCGCGTTACCCGCAGTGGTTGCGTTTAAGGAATCTCCATCGTCCAGAGCTTTCGACCAGGTGTAGACGCCACGAAGGGAAAGATCATGGCTGTAACGATGGTTGACGTCAACCTGCAGGGAGTTATAGCTGGCAGCGCCTACAGAAAACCACGTCCAGGTGTTTGCCAGCGTGGTGTTCGCCTTCGGCCTTCCGGTTGGAATGTAGTAAGAACCCGCCGGAACTGGAGTGCCGGCCAAGCCTACGGGAAAGGTGCTGGGATAGTTTGCCGGGCAGGGCGAGGCCGGGCAGACGGTGGGCACGGGCGTGTTCGCATCGATCCCAACGATCTGGTGGTAGCCATGGGACCCAACGTATCCCACGGTCAACGACGTGTTCTGGCTGAGCGCTTGTTCCACGCGCAGCGAATAGGAGATCAACGTCGGCATCTTCAAGTCGGGCTGCACACCACCGGGAACCAGTAACGCATTGCTCGGCGGTGTGGATTGCGGAGATATGGGGAGCTTCGATACCGGCAGCGCGGCCACACTGTAGGTAGGGTTAAAGGGCGCGTTCTGATCGGTTCGATAGCCCAATGCGTCCTGCAGTTCGTAGTACATTCCGAATCCACCGCGCACCACGGTTCTTTCGGAGTGCGGACTCCACGCGAAACCAATTCTCGGCGCGGGGAGAAACTTTGCGTTGTTCGTGGTGAAGAGATTGCTGGAAACCCGCGGCTGGCTGGAGATCACGCCATTGGAAAATACGTAGTTGGCTGCTCGCCCGTGCGCTTCATTCCATCCGGTGGAGAATTCGCCTCGGAAGCCCAGGCTCAGAGTGAACCTGGGCCACAGGCGAATCGTGTCTTGCGCATAGCCTGCTCCAAATAGCGAACGCCAATTCATCTCGGTCGGCGAGGGGCTATACAAGAAAGAGCTGGTGGTGCCGGTAAGAAATGTCTGCAGGCTGGCAAAGGTGGCCTGACCAAACTGGCTAAGGTTGATGATCTCATTCGACTGGAATTGCTGAAACCAGCCACCGAAGCTCAGTTGGTGGGCGCCGTGGGTGAGCGCCACGCGATCTTCATACGTGTATAGATTCCGGGCAATATGCAGATCGCTGCCGTTATTGCTCCCCGCCAGGCCAATCTGCGCCTGGGGGTTTGAGGCCGCGCTTCCTCCCACCACAACAGCACCCACCAGCCGGCCGGTCACAAATCCGGGAACCTCGGCAGCGGGTGTATCCGGGGTGGGTTCCCCGGTAAAGAAATAGCCTGCCCGTGAATAGCCGACGCGAGCGGTATTGAGCAGTCTGGGCGAGAAAACGTGGGTCTCTTCTACGCTGCCGACCTGTTCGCGAAGGTTCAAAATGTCAGTGCTATACGGATTGGCGGTGGTGGGCGTGAAGTCTGAGCCGTCGTCAGCGGTATAGATTCCCGAGAGGTTATCCTTCGGGGAAATCACCTGGTCCAGGCGCGCTGTCCCGAAGTCTTCTTTGATGGTCTGCAAGGGGCTGCTGGAGACTTGTGCGATCCCGCTGAAATCCGGATCGCTGGCCGCGGGAGTCAGCCAGAGATTGAGGAGTGGCTTCACGCTGGCCACGGCGGCCGCGCGCGAGGCCAGATCGGGCACAAACGCAACCGAAGTCTGATGGAGGCTTTGGCGGAGACCTTCGTAGTTCGCGAAGATAAAAGTCTTATCTTTCCTGATGGGTCCGCCGGCCGCCCCTCCGAACTGGTTGCGCCGGAACGGCGGGGCCGACGCTACGTCGAAGTAATTCGGGGCGTCGAAGATGTTGTTACGCAAAAATTCATACACGGAGCCATGGAACTGGTTGCTGCCTGACTGGGTGATGATGGTCACCTGCGCCCCGGGCCGCTTGCCATATTCCGCGCCGTAGGAGTCGCGCAGTACGTTGAACTCGCGCACTGCTTCTACACCGATCAGGTTTTGACTGGCGCCGCCGGGCTGCATGTTATTTTCTGCCGCGCCGGTAAACTCCACTCCGTTCAGCAGGAACATGTTCTGTTGCGGACGATTCCCTGAGACTGCGAAATTGTTACCTGTGCTTGAATTGGAAACTCCGATGCCGCCTGTTTTCTCCCAGGTGAAATTGACGACACCAGGATTGATGGTGAGCAGCAGATCGAAACTGCGTCCGTTCAGCGGGAGTTGCTTTACTTCCCTTTCGCCGACGAGGCCAGAGATGTCTTGCGTGGTCGTGTTCACGACCGAGACGTTTTGGTCCACTCTCACCTGTTCGGTTACGTTGCCGACCTTCAGACTGAGGTCCGCGGTTGCGTCCTGTCCCACCACCAGGCTGATTCCCGACCGCACCGCCACGGTAAATCCGCTTTTAGTTGCTGCCACCTCGTATCGGCCGACCGGAAGAGCCGGCAATTCATACCTGCCCGCTGCATCGGAGACGGTTTCGCGAGAGATGCCCATGTCCGTGTCTTTTGCGGTAACGGTTGCTCCAGGTATGCCTGCGCCTGTTTGGTCAGTGACTCGTCCGGAAAGCGCAGCTGAGACCTGCGCCATGGCAGGAACGCAAGAAACAAGTAACAGGGACAGTACTGCAACCGTAAAACGACGAGTGAACAGCATCGCTCCTCCAAAAGAAGTACCGCAGTGTGGCCGTAATTGATTTGTCGCGTGACCCTCAAGGGGTCTTGCCGTTGGGATCAAAGCAGAGAGTCAGTGTCCATCCAGCCGCTGTAGGAAAAGGTGGAGCACCAATGTTTCGCCATGGCTGGGGTGCATGCGCCGTCTTGAAATGTCACGCGCCGGCCAACTCTGATTTAAACGGATCAAAGCGTTAAAGTCAAACGACTCTATACGACAAATGAGAGCGATTTAGTAAACTGAGCTACGGTCGGTATGAATCGGTTACACGTTTCGCCTGTCGAAAACATTTTCACGAAAGAGCCGTTGAAACGCATGTCCCTTCGCTTCGCTCAGGATGACGGCTTTGTCGGGGATGGATGGAGAGTGCTTGCTGCGTGTAAAAGCGGGACGGCCGAAGGGCGCACCGCAGGTCCCTCTGCTTCCCCGGATTTCCTGTCGGCATTGTTGGCGTCGGCGGTTGCCTATGTTGGGAGCCGAAAAGATCGACAAAGTCACAGTCTCTCAGGACAGGCTCTTCGACTGCACACCATAGCGATAGCTTTGCCATCGCGCTGCGCTTGCGGAGAACGCCGGAACTCTAGCCCAATCTTTTCCGAACCCGGGTTGCCGCCTCTCTCTCGCACTGCCATGCCCATAAATATTTGCCCCCCCGCGACACTAAATGCTCGCAATCAGGATCTATATCGTCGTGCAAATCCCATCCGCCAGACGCCTACCGCGCCGGAGGGCCGCACGGTGAGCAACTGTTTGGGGTGAGCGGGAGGGCGCCCAGGCGTCTTCTTAGCAGGTCTTTGACAACTAACACCACGACCTGTCCGGCAAGCGGCCGGGCCCTATTCTGCATGGAGCGAAAAGCGGTTCTCCCCTTCCTTTTAAGTACAAAAAAAGGGCTTATGGCGCATAAGGCGCTTATGGCGCACACTTTTTTTTCCGCGCTCACCTGGCAGCGGCTTTGGACAATATCGCGGTTCGTCGTTCCACAGACGGAGAACCTGGCGGCTGGTGACGGACGTTTCCCCTCCGCAGGATGAGTACCATCCGGTGAGGGAGGCAAGATGCTCAATGAGCACCTTGAGCACCTTGAGCACCTTGAGCATCTTGCTCATCTTGAGAGAACAATCGCGCCACGCTTTACAGACAGAGAACTGCAGGTTCCTCGGCTTCCCTGGATTTCTCTGTCGGGAGGTGCGGCTCCATCAGCTGCATGTGGTTCTCTTTAAGAAGAACCACATAAGTGGTCGCGGTGTGCGCGGCGAAGTAGGAAATCCGGGCACGCTCGGGATGACAAGGGGAAAGGTAGCGTTTCCATTGGGATCGGTTACACAACTCGCCTTATCGAAAATATTTCCACGAAGCTTACTTCCTATCGCTCGAAACAGCTCCTACCCCGTGTTGTTTCGTGGCAAACTGTACGATCCAGCGCATCATCACGGAGAGGCGGTTGGCGAATCCGATCAAGAAATAGATGTGCACGCCTGCCCACAATAACCATGCGATAAACCCGGCTGACTTCCAGAACCTCAGGTCAGCGACAGCAAACGTGCGACCTGCGACGGCCAGATCGCCTTTGTCCCAATACCAGAAAGGCTTGGGAGGCGGTTGACCCGTCGTACGGCGGCGAATCAATTCCGCCACATAGTTGCCTTGTTGGATCGCGGGCTGCGCGAGCCCCGGCATCTGCACTCCAGTCCCATTCTTTAGGCCTACCAGGTTGCGCGTATTGGCAAACACCAGGGCTGTGTCACCAATGGCAAAGATCTCCGCGTGGCCGGGGACCGACAGATCGGGATTCACCTTGACTCTTCCCGACTTATCCGCGTCTACGCCGAGCCAGCGAGCCGCCGGCGAGGCCATGACTCCTGCGGTCCACAGTACGGTGCGGCCGCGGATGCGTTTCCCGTCAGCCACGATTCCCTCCGCATCCACCTGTTCCACACGGATCCCGGTGGAGATCTTCACCCCTAACTGTTGCAAATGGCGGTGCGCCTTCGCCGAGAGATCCTCGGCAAATGTCGGGAGGATGCGCGGGGCGCCGTCAAACAGCAGAATCTGTGCCGCGCCCGGATTAAGATGACGAAAATCGCGAGCCAAGGCCATCCTGGCCGTTTCGGCGATGGTCGAGGCCAACTCGACACCCACCGTCCCGGCGCCCACAAGAATGAACGTGAGCATTTCCTGAATCAGCGTCTGATCCGCGTTCGCGCAGAGCGCATGACGCTCCGCTTCTTCGAATGCGCGCAGGATCCTGGTCCGAATCTGGTCCGCATCGTCCAGCCCGTCGAGCCCAGGGGCAATCGCTTTCCAATCGTCGTGGCCGAAATAATTTACGTGGATTCCGGTGGCGAGAATCAGGTAGTCGTAGGGCAACTCGCATGCGGGCAGAAGCACCCGCCGATTCGCGGTATCAACCCCCGTGACTTCCGACAGAACCACGTCGACGTTCTTCTGCCCGGCAAAGACCACGCGTAACGGCGGAGCAATTTCATCGGCCGAAAGAAGCCCCGTCGCCACCTGGTACAACATCGGCCGGAAGAGGTGGTAGTTACGCTTATCAACCAGGGTGATTTGAACGGGAGCTCTGGCCAACGCGCGGGTGGCGTAGAACCCTCCAAAACCGCCACCCACGATCACGACCCGCGGAACTTTCGGGGCGGTTGAGTCTTCCTGCAAGAGAACCTCCAGCGTAGCCGCTCTCTTTACATATATGTTCGCCGGAGCCTCACGGTTGCAGGGGTGAACACTTTATTCCCTCTTTGCGCTGTCTGGATTTGATCCTGTGACAGATCCGTCACCTTTCCAATCCGTGCCCTCGTACTCCATCAGATGAGCCGTTTCTTCTGCTTGTGATGGGCCGAAATAAAGCTGCACGACATGAAGGGCAAGATCAATGCCCGAACTCAATCCGCCCGCAGTGAAGATGACGGGGCTGCTTTGCACAAAGCGTTTGTTCTTCACCAGTTGCACATCGGGAAACGCCGATTGGAATTCGTCATAGAACAGATGGTGCGTGGTCGCCTGCTTATGATCTAAGACGCCGGCATCGCCCAGCACCGAGGCTCCCGTACAGACTGACATCACGACCTGGCTCTGGGTCGTCATCCTGCGTATCCACGCCAGCATTTTGGGAGATCGGCCGCGCTGAGCAGGAACCACCACGATGGCCGGTGGCGGCGCATCATCAAAGGTGTAATCGGGAATGATCCGCATACCGCCGGACGTCGTCACCGGATCTCTTGAATCGGATACCGTGTACAGACGAAACGCCGCCTGCTCCGCCATCGTTTTGCCTCGATTCTTGACGAAGACGTCTTTGAAGACTTCCCAGGGACCGGCGAAATCGATGGTGACCGCATCGTTGGAAATCACGAAGGCGACCGGGATTTTCTCTTTCGCGGGAATGCGGTACTGCGTGTGTTGTGCGTAAGCCAGCGGCGCGACTAATGAAACCAGTGTGAATACGAGTGAAATTCGGCGACAAGCAGTCATAGTACGAGGATTATTGCTTTCGACGCTGACCGAAGGAAGGCGAGTGCCTGCAAGGATCCGTGGACTGGCTGCATTTTGCCACTCGCGACTTAGTGGCCTGCAGCAGCCATGGCCTTCCATTGTTCGGCAACCTGCGGCGGGAGCTTGTCCATGTGGCTCAGGAAAGTGGTCACCTGCCACATTTCCTCATCCTTCATGGTGGTGTGCCATGCAGGCATGCCGCTCAAACGTATCCCATGCTGAATGATGTAGAAATTTTGCTCCTCCGGCATATCGGGGGTGTCTTCCATGAATTGGGGCGCGCGCGGAGAAAACGAGTCTCCAAACACTGCGTGGGGGTGGCCGATGTCGCCATGACATCCGGCGCAGGCGTTCTGGTAAACCTTCATTCCCGCTGTCAGGTTGGCGTCCGTCGCATCGATAGGGTTGCGCACACGGGGAGCGCGCCGTCGCACCGAAGCATCGAGCGCGGGCATGGCGACTGCCCGTTCGAGCGCATGCAGGGGTGCATCTGCCCTCGGGTCAACAAAGCCGAGGCGGAGCCATAGAAATACGACGAGAAAGATGATCACCACTGCTGCAATGAATCCGAAAAAGAACCTGCCCATCTTGCCGTCTGCCTCCTGAGCTGCCAGTCAGCATTCTCGCACCCGATGGGCCCCGGAAAAGAAATGGACTGGCCTTTCCCAGGAGGATCCCAGGTCTCAAAAGCGAGACCTGGGGCACCCATCGCGTTTCCAGGTTGCCCAGGGTCCAGGGAGCCGGCTGCGTTTCACAAATGACGTGCTCACACCCGCCCCTGGAGCCTATCCTGACAGCATGTCGAACGATAGCGCCAAGGGCCCCAGCAGGCGGACATTCCTCAAAACCTCCGGCCTCGCCGCAGTCAGCACCGTATTCTCTGAAGCCGAACAAAAACCAGGCAAACAAAGCGTCTCTGCCCAGCCACATCGCGACCTGGTCGACTGGGTCAATATCCTGCAGGGGACCGCCTCGACCCAGGAGTTCTCACGCGGCAACACCCTGCCCATCGCCGCGCTGCCATTCGGCATGGCGCACTGGACCCTGCAGTCGCACGAGGATACCCCCTGGATGTTTCAGCCTGGAGTTCGCCGTATCCAGGGGTTTCGCTGTACCCATCAACTCAGTCCATGGTTGAGCGACTACGGGCAAGCGGCCTTCCTTCCCTTCCGCGGAGATATCCATCCCCAGGCCGCCGAACGCGCCTCCTCCTACGCGGTCGAGCAAGCCCATCTCGGACCTCACTCGCTTCAGCTCTTTCTGCTTCGCTACCGGGCTCATGTTGAGCTGATCCCCACCGATCGTAGCGCGGTACTGACCGCCAGTTTCGAGGAAGGCCCCGGCGGCGGCAGCGAGGAAACGACAGGGCTTCTGTTCGATATTCCCGGGCATGGGGGTGTGATTGAACCGAATCCCGCCACCCGCACCATCCGGTTTACCTCGACCGCAAATTCAGGCGGGGTGCCGGACAACTTCGCAACCTACTACCTGCTGCGGCTCAAGAACCCCTGGGACAGCTTTGAGGTGAAGGATGCCGGGACGCACCAGGTGGGAATCCTTCGTTTCCGCCAGGGCCTGCAGATCGAAGCACACATCGCGACCTCCTTTATTTCGTTCGAACAGGCGGAACTCAATCTTCGCAATGAAATTGGCCAGCGTTCGGTCGACCAGGTGCGCAGCTCGGCTGCCGCCGTATGGAACGATCACCTGGGCCGCATCGAAATCGAAGGAGCTACGGACGATCAGCGCCGCACCTTTTACTCCTGTCTTTACCGCACACTCCTGTTTCCGCGGACCTGGCACGAGCCGGATGCCGACGGCCATCCGCATCATTTCAGCGCCTTCAACGGAAAAGTGATGCCGGGCGTCATGTATGCCGACCATGGATATTGGGATGTCTATCGCGCCTGGTACCCCCTGATGACCATCCTGTTTCCGGAGCGGCTGGGCGAGATTCTTGAGGCCTGGGTCAATGCGTACAAAGAGGGTGGCTGGCTGCCCCAGTTTCCCTGTCCCGGGTACCGGTCCTGCATGACCGGCAGCCTGATCGACTCGGTGTTCGGCGACGCAGCAGCAAAACACATCACCGGGTTCGATCTTGCGGGCGCCTACGAGGGACTGAAAAAGCACGCAACCACTGCCGGGGATCCGGCTAAGGGATACGGCAGGGTTGGCCTCGAGTACTACCTCAAGCTGCAATACGTCCCCGCCGATCGCGTTCTCCAATCCGCGGCCGAGACGGTGGACGCGGCCTACGGGGATTTCTGCATCGCCCAGGTTGCCAAGGCGCTGGGGAGACAGGAAGACTACGCTGCCTTCATGAAGCGCTCTGAGAACTGGCGAAATGTCTTCGACAAGGAGGTAAAGTTCTTTCGCGGTAAGAACGAGGATGGCTCCTGGCTAGCGCCCTTTAACCCGTTTACCTGGGGGAGCCCTTATGTGGAAGGGGCAGCCTGGCAGCACCGTTGGGACGCACCCCAGAACATCCCCGGCTTGATCGAATCCATGGGCGGCCCCTCAGAGGCGGCAAAGGCGCTGCAGGAGATGGTATCCACCCCGCCGATTTTCCATGTGGGCGTGTACGGAACCGAAATTCACGAGATGTCAGAGATGGCGGCGGTCCCGTTTGGCCAGTATGCGCACTCCAATCAACCGGTACACCACCTTCTCTACCTTTTTCCCCACGCCGGCCGGCCCGACCTGGCGCAACTCTGGGTGCGCAAGGTGATGCAGAACCTGTATACGCCCGATACCTTCGCCGGCGATGAGGACACGGGTTCCATGGCCGCGTGGTTCGTTTTAAGCGCCCTGGGGTTCTATCCTGTCTGCCCGGGAAAGCCGGAGTACACCCTGGGCAGTCCCCTCTTCTCCCGAGCAGTGGTGCACGTACCAGGTGGAGTTACATTTACCGTCGAGGCTAAGGGGAATACTGCTGATACGGTGTTTGTGCGGCGGGTTTCTCTGGAAGGAAAGCCGATTTCTGGCAGCGTCATCGATCACGCGGCTATTTTGAGCGGGGGGACGCTGCGGTTCGAAATGGCGTCCCAGGCTGGGTAGGAAGCATACCCCAGCAGCTAGAGACTCTGCGTGAGAGCTTTTTCTGAAGGGTACGGGCTTCAGCCCGTACATCAACCACCCCTAGCTACGAAGGGCTTTAGCCCCTGAGGGCATCTCTTGTGCTGGCTCTAGCAGCCCTCGGCGGCTGAAGCCGATCCATCTTGACGATCAGATGTACGGCCTAAAGGCTCGTCCGGGCCCAACGGACTGCTTACCATAACATTTGACCAAACAGGCAACAGTTTCAATTTCAATCCACTCGTAAGATAATAACGAAGTAAGATCTGCCGGACTTGGCAACCCCCCAGTTTGCCTGCCTTTAAGAAGTGCAGATGGGCCCCTAGAGAAGTTCAAAACGGAGGCCATCCCCGTGAATTTTGGTTCGTTGGGCCAATCCCCACAAGAACTGCCGTCATCCACCTCTGGTTCGCTCGACCATTGCAACGAAGCAGGCGCGCAACTTCTGGAGTTGCATACTGGCGCCGGAGTGGTCTATGTCTGCCCGTCGCGGTGGCAGCGCGTTCGGCTCCAGTGGGCTTTCCGCCACTTCCACCAGTTGCCCCTCCAGGTTCTGAGCCGCCGCGATCAGCGCCTGATCGAGAAGCTGATCGGGTCGGCCCCTGTTTCACCTTCGGCCGGGACCACCGTTCTAGGGGTAGTGGAGAACGTGCATCCGAAACCTGCGGCATCTGCCGCGCGTGTGGTCACGATGCGACCGCAGTCGGCGCCCCAAAAGCCCTTCCGCGCAGCCCCCTGGACTCCAACCTTGTTGAGCCCGGACTTTTCCCAGCACAAGAATGAAAGGGAGATGAAGCAGGTATTCGGAACGGCAAAGTCACGAGAGGTCCGCAGCGTCGTCTTCCGGCAATGGGGAGCGTTGGCAGCACTGTCGGCTGTTTGCGCGACCTTGATTGTGGCCTCGTTGTACGGGGTGTTGCCTTCTTCCACAACCAAACCAACCACCCATACACCGGCGGTTCCGACACAGACGCTAGCCTCCGGCGCCGCCAAACCAGCGGCTGCGATCATGCCGGCTTACGTTTCACCGGCGACTTTGCTGCCTACCTTGAAACTGAAGCGTGCGTGGGTGCCGGCCACGGGGCCGGTTCAAGCTCACAACGAACTTGCGTCGCTGGAGAAAGAACTCAATCCCCGTGCAACCGTCGCCAGCGTCAGGAACACGCCGGTCCCGGCTCCGGTTGCTCCCGCCTCAAACGCCGAGCCTCTGTTGGTTTCAGAGCTTCCGCAGGGCCATTTCGCACATCCCATCGTTTCGGGCCCCGACCTGGTGGGCGAACTGCAGCTCAAGGCATTGATCGGCGCAGACGGCCTGGTGAAGCAGGTGACGGTGCTAAGTGGCAATCCCAAACTGGCAGCTGCCGGTATGCGCGCAGTTCGCCAATGGCGCTACGCTCCCTATGAAGTGCTGGGAAATCCGGTCGAAGTCGAGACGCACATCAAGATGAGCTTTTTTGGCGAGGATGCAGTCTCGGTGGCTTCGGTTTCGACGGGCCCCCCCACCGGGCCGCGACTTGCATCCGTTCCTTCTGCGCACGACCAACCCCTCTTATCGAAGGCAAACGACTGATACGCTTGACCAACTCGACGTCCCGTAGACCTCTGGCAACACTGCTGACAGCGATCTTCTGTCTACCCCTGCTGCATGCTGACGAACGCAAGATCGACCCGACCTTTCTTTACCGCGATACGGCTGCGGTGAAGGCAAGCAAGGCTGACCTCACAACAGCAGGCTGCCACTACAAGCCCTTGTTCGGCCAAGGAGATGCAGATACCTCTGTAGTTGTGGGTATAGCGCGTTTTGGCGAGGCGGTCGTCGACCCCCACGGGGCCTGCGCCACAGTTCAATATCCGGGCGAAGACCAGGTGTACGTAGTTCTCGATGGCAAGGGAATGGTGAATTATGGCAGCGAGGTCGTTCCTCTTAATAAGGAGGACTATCTCTACCTGCCGGCAACTGTTCCGCACACGTTGAAGAACAGTTCTGATTCGCCGCTCCAAGTGGTCGTGATGGGATTTCGCACTCATGGATTTGAAACAGACCCACCTCCGGCGCACCCATTGAAGGCCAACATAGAGGACGTCCCCACCGGGTTGGTGAGTGGGCATCCTTCCTCGACTCTTTACCGGCTGTTGATGGGGGACGCTGAGAGCAAACGCGACCGCCTGGCAGCAGGCCGAGTGTTGACCAGCCTTTTCGTGATGGAGATTGCCCCGGGTGGAACGAACTTTCCTCATCATCATCAACGCGAAGAGGAAATCTACCTGGTCTTGAGTGGCCATGGCGATATGGTGGCGGGCGGGGGTATGGATGGGTTGGAGGGAAAGCATCCCGCAAAGGCGGGAGACGCTTATTTTTTCCGTCTCAATTGTACCGTTGGCTACTATAGCGCCCCCAACGTCAAATCGCGGATTCTCGCCGTGCGTTCGTGGTATCCAGGCATGCAGCAAAAAGGCGCACAACACTGACCTGAACGTCGCCTCGTCATGGTTTCCGCCAGTTCCGTGATTGTGAATCCTCGCTCGTGCCCGCACCATCGACTACACAGGAGATAAGTCACCATGGCAATTGACAAGAAGGTCGCGCTCGTTACGGGCGCCAATCGTGGAATCGGTTTTGAAACTGCCCGCCAGTTGGGGCAGAAGGGCGTGACCGTCGCCGTGGCCGCGCGAACCGCCAAGTCCGCGGAAGAAGCTGCTTCGAAGCTCAAAGCTGAAGGGATCGACGCATTCCCGGTCAAGCTCGATGTCACCAATGCTCAGGATCGTGAAGCCGCAGCCCGTACCATCGGCGACAAATTTGGAAAACTGGATATTCTGATCAACAATGCCGGCGTCGGCGCCCAGGATGGGATCCTCACGCAGAAGACTGTCCAAACCACCGAAGAGGAACTGCAAACCGTTTTTGGCACCAACCTTTTCGCCACCATTGCGGTGACGCGTTCGCTTCTGCCGTTGCTGAAGAAGAGCGACGCCGGCCGTATTGTGAATTTGTCCAGCATTCTTGGATCATTGACGCTGCACGCGGCTCCCAACAGCCCGATCGCAGAGATTAAGGCGTTCGCCTACGACGCATCCAAAACTGCGATCAACGCTTTCACCATTCATCTCGCCGCTGAGCTCAAAGACACCAAAATCAAGGTGAATTCTGCTCATCCCGGATGGGTAAAGACGGAGATGGGGACGGACGCTGCCCCGATGGAGATCCCCGAGGGCGCCAAGACCAGCGTCGACCTGGCTCTTCTCGGCGCCGACGGTCCCAGCGGACGTTTCATTCACATGGGTCAAGAACTGCCCTGGTAGTGCTCAGTGTCACGAATACGCAACAGAAGCCGCGCTCAATAGCGCGGCTTCTGTGATTGAGTTTTCCACAAATCCATTGCGGCCTGCCAGACGTATTCATCGCACGAGGTTCAGAGAACCCATGGTGCAAATATGCGGAGCAGTTGTCCTCGCCGTGGCGATACCTAGTCTGGTTTATGCCCTGCTGACGGTCTTTAAGATGCGCAAGGGATAGATCGCGGCCCCTACTGACAAGGCGGAACATCGATCCGGAGTATCTGGCCGACTCCCCCCGGCGCAGCCCCAAAATTTGAGACATACAGCGCCCCGTCAGGCCCGAAGGTCATGCCGGTGGGAACCACCAACCCGGTCACAACTTCCTCTATGTCCCCGTCCCTCTTCACCCGCACCACTTTCCCGTTTCCCGGAGCCGGATTTCCCGCCATGTCGGAAAGTTCGAGCGCATAAAGCAAGCCGTCCGGGCCGAAATCGACCGCAACCACAGTCGTGAACCCCGCCTTGGAATTCACAACGTGATAACCCCTGGTGTCGAAGCCTGGTACGGAACGATCCTCGTAACCTCCTCCGGAGATGGTCAATATCCGCGCCCACTGCGGGTCGATCGGAAATAAGTTGAGGTTGCCCACATAGAAGGACCCGTCCAACTCAGCAATCGAAGTCGGAACAATGTGCCCCTCGGATGCTGAGATATCAATCACCTGCTTGATCTTCCCTTGTGTGCTTACGGAAAGAACCTCCCCGTGGTTTGGTTCGACCGTATACAACTTACCGTTTACGGCAATTGCGCTGTAAAGAGTGCCGTCCGGTTCGAAGTCATCCGGACTTTCGTACTTCGTCGGGTTCGCTTTGAGGAATGCGCCTATATCTGCTATCAGCGCCCACTCGCCGGTAGTCCGGTTGACTTTCGCTATTCCGCTCGGGCTGTTGGGGTTGCCGTGCGAGCAGCCGCCCCCTGCCACCACGGCGTAGAGCGTGCCATCCATAAAAACGACATCGGCTACCCCAATCAGGTCGCCCATCGCGTCCTGGGTCGAAGGGAATCCGGACGCAACCGTGGTTCGCGTTCCATCGGAACTGATTTTGGAAATTCTAGCGTTTGGCCCGCCGGTGTAGGGCCCCACCGGCGCGGGAACCTGGGTGCAGGCGCTCCCTGTAGCGTTCGTGCCGCCCGTGCCAGCCTCGGCAACATATAGATACCCGTCGGGACCAAATCTGAGGCCCCTTGGCGCTTCCAGGTTAGACGCGTAAATGGATGCGTTCGCCGGCAACCCTTGTGCAGTCGCAGCCATAGGGAACATGGTTAACGCCAGTAAACCTGTAAAGAGAACTCCTGATAACCCTTTCATATCCTTCTCCTTCGCCAGCTAACCTACGATGTGGTGTGAATTTTCAATCGGCGGATTCCACTTACATGCCCAGATGACATCGTCTATCTCACACGAGAAATTCGCTCTTTTAGCCAGCGACAAATAGGCGTAAGCTTCCCGTGATGAGATAACTCGTCCGTGGTCCGCGGCAAAGTCCACGAGGCAAGCACTCTCACCCATGAACACGACGAGTTTTCTTGTGCTTAAGAAACAGCAACGCCGCCATAGTTATCTGACGACGGTTCCTGGATCTAATCGCAACGCTGCCGATGCTAGGCAGCAACTGCTCTGGCTGCAATGGTCTTTTAGGATACTTTTGGGAGGCGGTGATGGCTGCCATTTTCTCCTGGAGAAAAACCCGGCTCGCTGATCTGGCTGTATGCCTGGCGTTACATCCGGCGAAGAATGGCGCAGAGACCGTTGGCCCTTGCCGTACGCTCAAAGCGTGGCAAGACCTATTCCATCTGACCCACGCTTCGCGAAGCGCAGTGGTCGAGCGGCAGACGAAGGACAAGGTTGAGATCGTCGGTTTCGGATTTGCCGTCTTTGTAAAGCAAAGCTTCGCCGACGCTGAAGTGCGCAATCCGCAACCAGGTCTGAATTCCAGAGTCATCGAAAATGTCGATGGACGAAGCCCAGTGATTGCGACTTATGAAGAGGTGCGGGAAGCGAACACGCGAGGGAATCTGCAACAGGTGATTATCGATACCAGCTGGAAGCATGGCCATCTAAGCCCGGCTGAGGTCGACGAGGTCCGCGTCTTACTAGGAACCGCTTACCAGGCGTTGTATGCGGGCTATCACTTTTCCAGGATTTTGACCGAGTTAGTGGACGAGCTGGACCTGTGGCATGTACACGGCCACAAGACTTTCCGGACCGTCAATCGATTCGAGGCTTATCGGCGAGAGAACCCGCAAACGACGTGGAACCCCGAGCGGGCGCTGGCGGAAGTCACTGTGGAGAGTATGCGTGCCGACCCTCACTCCATAGCCGCAGGACTCTTTCAACATCGAAATCCCCCACAGTTTGGGTTCACGCAAGGCGAGCAGGAGTTATTGGAGGTGGCGCTCGAAGCAATCGACGACAACGCGGCCTCTGAACTGCTATTTGTGACTGTGGCCGCCCTCAAACGTCGCTGGGCAAAGATCTTTGAACGCGTCGCCGCGGTGCGGCCGGATCTCTGCCCTGCCGACGGAGACGGAATCCGAGGCATTCAGAAGCGCCAGCGCATTCTTGCCTACGTTAGAAACCATCCAGAGGAATTGCGGCCTTTCAAGGTGAGCGGACCAAAGCGAAAGCATCCGGCCGGGGTGGGAGTTGGCCGCCGGCTTGTGAACCGCTAATTCACTTCCGTGGAGAAAGCTTCTCGTCGCACTCCTCAACACCTGCCTGCACATGGCACTTCGCATACAGTGCTTGCGCCTGCTCGAAGAGTGATCGCGAGGCATCTATTTTGCCAGACGACTCATACGCCAAGGCTAATCCCCGCAGCGTATTCGCCAGATCAAGCTCGGCCTCTCCACCTAACTGCCGATAAATTCCTTCCGCTTCCAGATAGAGCGGTTCGGCCTCGGCGGGCAGACCTTCCTCGCGAAGGATGTCGGCCTCATGCCGCATCGCAAACGCCAGTCTCGCGGGCGGTCCGATTTGGCGATACAACACAGTAGCGGCCTGGTAGTGGTGCCGCGCCGCCGGCAGGTTCCCGATGTCACGCTCGGCCTGCCCCAGACCACAAAGCGCCTCGGCCAAGTCTGGCCGGTCGCTCTCTTCCGCAGCGCTGCGCACCGCTTTGAAGAAGATGGCTCGTGAGTCTGCCGCACGGCCCTCTCTGCGCGCTTGATAACCCTTGGCAAACTGCTCCTGGAAGGTTTCCGTCATGGTTCGTAGGTTAGCATCTCAGGGTCTGTCTCTATTCCACGGCCGCATCATAGAAGCGGAATTGCGATCGAGGCTCAGTTGCCTACCCTCATTGCTTGACTTTTGGGCTCACCCGAGTTCACCCGACAAAACCCCAGGATTTGGACAACAAGAACTGCCGTCACGTTGCAGCCAATACGAGTTCAACGCGACCTGCTCCCGTTCATCAATAAGGATTAAGGAAAATCTGCAAGGGATGCGAATCGTTAAAATATCCGTGACCTGAGTTAAGGATATCGAGCGATCCACCTCCTGTCACATCGCCGACAGGATCGTTGTGGCCCTTCGCGTTGGAGATAGTTTGCTCGGTCAAATTGCCCTTGCCATCGTTATAGAACACAGCCACCCGGTCCAGCGGGGATTGGTCCTGCTCTGCCACAACGATATCGAGGGCCCCGTTCTTATCCATGTCCGCGACCTGAATTTTGTGCACATCGACCATGTCCGAGTCCATCGTGTGCTTAATCCAGGTTCCATTGCGGCGATCGGCCGGCGCCTCCCACCAGATCACGCCGCCGGGCGGAGGGGCAATGCCGCCGCCTGGACCTTCCGACTGTCCCGTTACGACATCCATTCTGCCATCGCCATTCACGTCGAGCGAATTGTACGCAGCCACCTCGCCGCCGCCGCTTCCCGCATCGCAGTTGTTAGGGCTACATGGATACCCAGGCCCGATGTTGTGCAGGATCCACGTGCCGGTGCGCGCGTTTCCACCGGTTTCTCGTGGATTCTCCCACCATGAAATGTTGAAGGGAGAACCCGGTTGCGTGCCTGCCAGGTTGATCCTCCCAGTACCAGAGCCAATGTCCAGCAGGGCCACTCCGCGAAACGATTGGCTGTACTGTTTCGCTGTCCACGAGGTAGCGCTATTTTGGAAAAAGATGTAGGACGAAGTAATCACGTCCATCTTTCCGTCGCCATCTATGTCCGCTACCAGCAGGCTATTTTCCCCTACACCGGGCCCGATGACGTGCATCGTCCAGGCATCAGTGATTGGGTTGCCACCCTGTCCGCGCGGATTCTGAAACCAGACAATCTCCGGATTGGAACCGCTGGGACCGAAGCTACAGACAATATCGACCGCGCCATCTCCGTTTACGTCAAACGCCAGCATATCTTCATAGGCGTAACCGCTGCCTATGATGGTGTGCCGGATCCAGGGGTCGGTCAGCTTGCCGGAGGCCGGGTATTCGTACCAGTAGATACCGCTTGCCCCGCTATTGTTCGCTTGCGATTCTGACTCCAGGCCGATGACGGGTTCTAGATGTCCTGTGCCCTGGATGTCAGCCAAGGTTTTTTCCACCACCGTTGAAGCTGGATTTGCATCTACGGTGACATATCCCCAGGGCTTTGGACCGTCCTGATTGGCGATCGGATCAGAAGTGGCGAAGAAGTAATCAACTACCGCAGTGAACGCAGGCGTGTTACTGACCGTAGCGTTCGAGTTTCCAGCGTAAGGTCCGATCTTCGCGATATTCAGATCAAAAGTGAAGTTCGGCGCGGGAGTGAAATTAGTTCCATCTGTGGACCAGCTTCCCGTCCACACACTTCCGCTTCTTGACAGGCGTAGCCACAACGGCCCCTGAGCGGCAGCGATCTGCGTGTTGACAAAAGTAGTCTGGTTGGCGCCTGTAACACCTTCAGCAAACAACTTCGGCCCAGTCGTACCATTGAATAGGACATCGAAACGCAGGAAATCTCCGCTATCCTGTTCCACCAGGATTCCCTCGTCCTGATTTCCAATTTCGACTACCGACTGGAAGCGAACATCGACACTGAAGTCGGAGTTCGAGATGGGCTGCATGATACGAAGTGCGTTGTCTCCGGCGGTTGTCAGGTCGTGGTTTTTGCCCATGGGCACATTCAGATTGGCCCCGCTTCCATTCATCACCACGCTTCCATCGCCTGCCGGATTTTCGATCGTCCACAGGTTGGTGTTGAGTGCGGGTTCATCCAGGTTGTCAGAGACCACTCCGCCGGTGGAGCCGCCGGTGAAGGTGTAACTTGCAGACGCGACTCCGCTTTGTGTCAAACCGGTGGCCGTAGCGATCGCCTTTACCGTCGTCGAAGCGGAAATTGTGAATGGACCCGAGTATGGTGTGGATGACGTCGTAGGCGTACTTCCATTGGTGGTGTAATAGATAGTCGAGCCCGACGTGCTATCGGAAATCGACACGCTCAGCGTTGGAGAAAATGTGGTACCACTCGCAGGACTTATCGCTGGTGTGTCCACCACTGCGGCGCTTTTCGTATAGGAAGCAGACGTGGTTGCGCTCTGTGCAAAGCCGCTCGCCGTGGCCATGGCCTCTACCGTAGTCGATGCATTGATCGTGAAAGGGGCCGAATACACCTGTGACGATGTAGTCGGTGTACTTCCGTTTGTTGTGTAGTAAATGGTCGAACCGGACGTGCTGTCAGCGATCGACACGCTCAGTGTCGAAGAAAAAGCAGTCCCGCCAGGGGGATTGAACGTTGGCGTCGCAACCGTGGGTGACGTTGTCGTGTTATGAAACCAATCAAAGGAGGCGGTGACCGCTGTTGCTTTGCTTGGAGTCGCATTGTAGTTCCAGCCATAAGGCGCTAGCCCGGTCACTGTCAGGCTGCTGTCCGTAAAGCTGCCCGCTTCCATCCAGTTCACACCGTCTGCCGAGTAGTAGCCGGTATACGTACTGCCAGTACGATTCAGGCGCAAATATGTGGGCACCGCGTAGGCGGCAAAAGGCGAGAGTTGGAATGGCGTGCTCTCGCTGCCGGCGATAATGGTATTCGCACCAAGTCCTATGCTCGATCCATTTGCACCCAGCCCGAAGCGGATGTAGTTATGCGCGTCCCCTTCGACCAGGATGCCGTCACCGGAGTATTGCCCCGAGGCTGCAAGCGTAGAGTCGATCTTCACATTTACGTCAAAGTTCGCGTTACTTACCGGCTGCACTACTTGAACCGCATCCAGTGCGGGATTAAATGCGTCGTGGTTGCTTCCCCCCGGCACCGTAATCACCAGGTGGCCATTGCTCACCGTTGCACTTCCACCCACCGGCGCTTGCACCGTCCACAGGCTGGTATTGAGGCCGGTGCCGCTGAAATCGTCTGCCACCGGCGCCCCTCCGGTTTGTGTGGTCAAGGTATAGCTGGCCGTGCCCACGGCACTGCTGACTCCACCGGCTACGGCGACCGCGTGAAAGGTGGTGGAGGCCACGATGGTGATTGGGCTCGAATAAACCGGCGAAGAAGTGGTTGGGGTGCTTCCGTCCGTGGTGTAGTAGATTGTCGACCCGGTGGTACTTTCATTGATCGACACGCTGAGAGAAGACGTAAAGCTGGTCCCGCTCGCGGGGCTAAAAGTTGGCGTCGCCACCGTGGGATTGGTGGCGGTATTGTGAAACCAATCAAACGATGGAGTGATCGCCGGAGCATTGCCTGGATTGCTCTGATAGTTGGACCCATAGAGCGCTAACCCGGTTACAGTCAGGCTGCTGTCTGCAAAGCTGCCGGCCTGGGTCCAGTTTGTCCCATCGCCTGAGTAATATGCGGTATAAGTGGACCCGGTGCGGTTCAGGCGAAGGTAGGTGGGCACAACATATCCAGAGAAGGGCGCTAGCTGAAATTTCTGCGTCTGGGCGCCGGCAATGATGGTGTTCGCGCCTAAGGATACTCTTGATCCGTTTGCACTAATCTCGAACCGAATGTAGTCATGGGCATCCCCTTCGACCAGGATGCCCTCGCCGGAATACTGCCCCGAGGCGGCGAGGGTGGAATCAATCTTCACATTAACGTCGAAGTTTGTATTGCTGATCTGCTGTCTTACCTGGACCGCATCGAGCGCAGGAGTAAATGCGTCGTGATTACTCCCTCCAGGCACGGTGATCAGCAGGTGGCCATTGCTCACCGCTGCATTGCCACCCGACGGCGCTACAACTGTCCACAGGCTGGTGTTCAGAGTTGTGCCGTTAAAATCGTCAGCCACTGGCGATTGAGCCATGGCGACCGCACCAAACCCAATTGCGGTCGCGGACGCCAGCAGAAGGCTGAAGAAACGTCGAGAGTAGCGGCAAAAAACCGGAACACGCACAGCAGGAGGAAAATAGAGACGCATCCCCAGCACCCGAGGGTGGGCATAAGCCCTCTGAACAGGCCCAAATGTTATAGGGGATTCCGCCCAGTATGCCACAGCGGCAGTCAGTTCAGTCGTCAAATCACAAAAATAGACGATTATTTTCGTGTCATGGCTGCGCAGCGGGTTTGAGCAGGGGGGTACTTATTATGAATGTCCCTCCCGGCCTGCAAGGATGAGACCAGGATGGATGTGCACTATCTCGTGTGCCCCCACATCTCGCTCGTCTTTCGAGGGCTGGCGTTTCCTACGAATTTGTAACCTTAAATGCTAATACCAGCCCAAAGGCCTTCGGGGCGAGAGTCGTGGGATCCCATATCGCGAAAGGCAAGCGAGATGTGAGGCATCGAGGTGCGGCGCCGAATAGCTTAAGAAATCCGATTTTTCTGTCCTCACCTCAGAGCTCCAGCACGTCAACGACTCAACAAGATCCTCCGGCCTGCAGGCGCCGAAATACCTGTATCCAAACATCAGGACGATCGCCACTTGGTGGAAAGCGCGGCCAGTTTTTCGTTCAGGCTGGGTTGCGGTGCGGCTTGTTGGCTCGGCTTGTTGGGCCGCTGGTTCTTCTGTACGGGTTCCATGAGCGCCTTCATCGAGAGCGCAATGCGTTTACTCTTGACGTCAGCATTGAGAACCTTGACCTTGACAATCTGGCCGGCCTTGACCGCTTCGGATGGATCCTTGATGAAGCGGTTGGACAGCTCGCTGATGTGTACCAGGCCATCCTGGTGCACGCCGATGTCGACGAAGGCTCCGAACTTGGTGACGTTGGTGACTACGCCCTCAAGCACCATGCCGGCCTGGACATCGGCGAACTCTCTGACCGACTCGGAGAAACTAGGGGCGACGAATTGATCGCGTGGATCGCGCCCAGGCTTACGCAACTCCTCGAGGATGTCCGCAACTGTGAAGCTGCCCGCGGACAGCAGCCGGGCGTCGACTTGAGCGAGAAGCTGCGGCTGACGGATAAGCTGGTCAACGGGCGTGTTGAGTGTTTTTGCTATCTGCTCCACCACCGCATAAGACTCAGGATGCACGGCAGTGCTATCCAGAGGATTATCCCCGTCGCGAATACGCAGGAAGCCGGCAGCCTGCTCAAAGGTCTTGGCGCCAATGCCGGGAACTTTGTTCAACTGGGACCGGGAGCGGAATCTCCCGTGCTCGTCGCGATAGGCGACGATATTGAGCGCCGTTCTTTCGGTCACACCAGCGACGAATCGAAGCAGGGTCCACGAAGATGTATTAAGATCGACGCCGACCCGGTTCACACAACTCTCGACCACCGCCTCAAGCGATTGCTGCAGCTGGCGTTGATCGACGTCATGTTGATACTGACCGACGCCGATGGATTTGGGGTCGACCTTGACCAGTTCCGACAACGGATCCTGAAGGCGTCGCGCAATCGAGATAGCGCCACGAACGGTTAGATCGAGATCGGGAAATTCCTGGCGCGCGATATCGGAGGCCGAGTAGACACTTGCCCCGGACTCGGAGACTGTGACCGAAAAAAGATCGTTCAGCTTGCGCTCGCGAAGGAACTCGCGGACAAAAGCATCGGTCTCGCGAGAGGCCGTCCCGTTGCCAATGGCAATTGCGCGAACATTGTGCTTCGTGATTAACGACGCAAGCGTGTCGCCGGCGCCAGAGGCTGCGTTCTTCGAGGTGTGAAGATAAAGAACATCATGCGCAAGAAATTTTCCCGTCTCATCGACCACAGCGACCTTGCAGCCGGTGCGCAGGCCAGGGTCGATCCCGAGTACGGAGAGGGGCCCGGCGGGCGCGGCCAGCAAAAGGTTCTGCAGATTATCGCGAAAGACCTGGATGGCGTCGCCGTCTGACCTCTTCTTGAGCTCGAGACGAACCTCCCCTTGAATCGACGCGTTCAGCAGCCGTTTCCATGAATCGTCAATGGCCTGCTCAAGATGAGGCGTCCAATCGCCGGTTTTGCGCAGGATGTGTGCGCGCAGCAGTGCGGTGATGCGTAGAGGATCGACCTCGATCAGGAAGTAGAGGATAGACTCCGTCTCACCGCGGCGGACGGCAAGCATGCGGTGGGACGGGATCGTTTTTACCGGTTCACGGTAGTCGTAGTACATGCGGAATTTTTCCTGCTCGTCGACCGCATCCAGTGCTTTCTTGCTGACGACCATGCCTTCCTCGAACATGAGCTGGCGCAGAGCCTTCCGGACGTCGGCGTTCTCGCTGATGGTCTCCGCGACGATGTGCCGCGCGCCTTCTAGGGCATCCTCAACCGTAGCCACCTCCTTCTCCGGATCGACAAACGTGGCGGCGTAATCGGTGATGCGCTGTCCGCCAGGCCTGTTGCGCCCAAAGGTAGTCGGCGAGCGGCTGAAGTCCGCGATCGCGAGCGATCGTAGCTTTCGTCCGCCGTTTCGGGCGGTAAGGGAGGTAGAGATCTTCCAGCTCCGCTTTATCGAAGGTGGCCTCGATGCGGTCTTTGAGCTCATCGCTCAGCTTGCCTTGTTCAAGGATCGATCCAAGGATAGTTTCGCGGCGGCTGACGAACTCTCGAAAGTAGCCGAGCTTGTCTTCAATGTCGCGGATCTGTACCTCGTCGAGATTGCCGGTCGCTTCTTTGCGATAGCGTGCGATGAAAGGAACCGTGCCTCCTTCGTTCAGGAGTCCGATGACTGCGGTAAGCGAATGGACAGAGAGGTTAAGGGACTGGGCGATATGGAGGATGATTTCGGGGGAAAGATTCTTTACGTCGGCCATGATTGCTCTTCGTATCATAACCGCTGCGAAGCTATTGGATTGGTTAGATCGTCTTCAGAACGAATAACGCAGACCAACCGTGACCGCCCTCGTGGTCAGAAAGTGCGTTCCGGAGAAGGTGGAGAGAAAGTTATAAAGCGCTTGTGTATTGTTTAGATTGACGACTTCTGCCCAAATACCGAGACTCTGATTTTCGTGGTGGATCAGGTAGTCCTCTCCCATGGAGAGATCCACAGTGTTTCGCACTGCGATGCGCGGAGGATTTCTATCGCCGTTCTCCGTCCCCGCCGCAGGGATACGGATTCTGGTCGCGGTGATCGGATCTGAGCACGCACGAAGAGGCATGGAGACAGTTGCGAACGTGGAGCCGCAGTGGAGACCCATCTGTTGCTGCTCGTCACCTGTCAGCTGCAGAGCTATCGGAATATTCGGCACTGCCACAGCCACGAGTCCCCCGTCATAACGGTATGAGGTGTTGATCCATGGTCCCCTTATTCCAAACTGATAACGGACGTTTAGATTCATCGCCAGACCTTCATCATGATCAGGGCGGGCCACGTTGCTGTACGGTGCGCTGAAGCTGATGCCCCCAAGTTGGGGACCGAAAAGCCGTGAACGGACGTGACTGACGGTGAGGAAGCCATTGAAGCCACCGGTTGGCTTGAGGGTCAGCCGCATCAGTCCGCCATCGATCTTTGATTTGCGGAACTGGGTCGGAAAGGTCAAAGGGCTGTTGAGCAGGACATCGAAATCATAAGCGCCATAAGTGAACTTCCAAAGATATTCGCCGCTGAGGGAGAAGCGCTTGAGGTCGGTTTCGAAACCGCTATTGAACTGATTGCGGTGACCGGTGTCAAGAATCGCTGAGTCTGCCGCACCCAATGAGGCTGAGATGGATCCGGGGCCCGCGGAACTGGCGGCGATAAGGTTCTCGTTATACGGAGTGATGAAGATACGTGAGTAGTTGAGATGAAAGCTGGTGCTCAGAGGTTTCAGACTGTAGATAAGACCAACCCGCGGCTGCACGCCGTGATTCCGGGCAAGGCCATTGTATTTATCGAAACGAAGGCCAAGATCGGCTATGAAGTTTCCCAGCCTGATAAAGTCCTGAGCAAAGAGTGCTACCTGCTTGATGTCGGTTGATCCCTGAAAAGCATAAATACTGCCGCCGCGTGTCAGGTCAATCGTCAGCAGGCCGGGCAGGAATGCTTTATTCGGCGCAAGTCCCAGGGCTGCACACTGCGAAGAGTTTCTGGCGGTCGTGCCGGAAGACGGGGCCCCGTCTACGTCGAGGCAAGGGCTATTGAATGTGGTCTCGGTAAGCCCGGTGGCAAACTGTTCGGCCAGGAAGGTGTGCTTGAATTCGATGCCGGCGATTGCATTATGCCGCCCCCTGCCGTAGGTCAGTTCGTCGCGAAGCCCTGCGCTCGTCAGCCTCCGAGCCTGCTCGAGGTAGGCCGGCGTATCGGAAAACACATCATCGGAGGGACGATACCGAATCTTGTCCTGGCGTATCCAAAGATTTGTTTGTTGGAAGGCGTGAGCGTTGAAGGTATGCAACATCTGCGGGGCGACGTTGAAGCTGACCACGGTCTGACGCTGGTTCTGGGACAGCGCCTGCTGATCGTAGGTATTCGGCGTTTGAAACCAGGAGCGGCTGAGACTGGTGTTGAGCTGAAGATTTGTCTTATCGGTAGCTTTGTAATCGAGCCGCTCGATCAGGTTCCCGGCATTCCCATTCGCGTGCAACTTTACGACTTCGGGCGTATCAAGAAATCGGCTGCTGTCGAGCGCATCCAGGGCTGTGAACGAGCCTGAACGGGCGTTTCCGAAGCCGACGTGCGCGCTCGCGCTCGAAGTGGCGAATGAGCCGCGGCTCAATTCAAATCCTCCGTGCGGCGACCTCTGGTCAAGTCCGGAGCGCGTCTGCGCCACAATGACCATGCTGGTCTTGTCTCCCACATCGGCGCCGGGCGCGCCTTCACGCACCTCGACGGATTGCAAGGCGTTGAGCGACACCTGGGTGGAAAATGTCCGGCTCTGCTGGTCCGTAATCGGCTGGCCATCGATAACGAACGATGCCTCGGCATGATCTCCAAGGGGGTGGAAGGAGCCGTTCGAATCTGCCGCCGCACCCGGCGTTGTCATGGTTATCAGGGAGCTGAAGGGGGAGCTAACGCTTTCCGTTGGCATTCTTTCGATCTGCTCCGGCGTGACGTTCACGTGCGCAGGCTGGGTGGGGTCGGCATCGCTCGCGGTCACGACCACCTCCGTGTGAGCCGCCGCAGTGGAAAGAATGAGGTTTAGATGGATGGGGGCGCCATCGTAGATCACCTTTTGAGCGATGCTGCGAAAACCTGCGGCGTCAACTGTCATCTGATATTCGCCGGTACTCAGTTGAAGGAAGGCGAACGCGCCTTCGCCACCCGTCATGACGTTGCGTTCTGCGCCACTTTGCGTGAAAGTCAACCTGATCGATGCTCCCGGAACCATTGCTCCGGATGAGTCGGCAATCGTGCCCGCAAGTGCAGCAGTGGCCCCGCTCTGCGCTGACAGCATTCCGCACAGCACCATGGACAACAAAACAACATGCCCACAGTCCACGATGAGATTTCGTCGCAAGTTCACCATGAGGCCGCACCTTAAATAGTTATGGTTCACCTTTGTGCATAAAGAGAGTATGCCACCGGTTGTTAACTATAGCTAATGTTTATTTGTGAATGGTCATTCATTGGCCTTGAGGGCAGAGGCCCTCCAGAAGGCGCGCGTAAAATAGGGCCTCCGGTGAGGATGAATGGGCGAATACACCTTGTCTCATGCGTTGGTAGGGGAGCAGCAACGATTGGCGCTGATGTCCGCTTTGCTCGATCCGCTCGAGTGGGCCCGCCTGGAGCAGCTTGGCGTGCGTGCGGGTTGGCGTTGTCTGGAACTCGGCTGCGGCAATGGGTCCATCGCACAGGCTTTGGCCACGCGCGTGGCCCCCACCGGGCAGGTAGTTGCAAGCGACATTGATATCGCCTACATCGCGGACCTGCAAATGCCTTGTCTGGAAGTCCGCCGCATCGACATCCTTCACGATGCCATCGAGACGGATTGCTACGACCTGGTCGTCGCTCGCGCCCTGCTTCACCATCTCAAACCTGCCCGCGTGGCCCTGGAGCGGATGGTCTCCGCCTTGAAGCCCGGAGGCGTACTGCTTTCGATCGAGCCGGATATGCTGCCCTGTACGGTCACCGAGCCGGAAGCGATGCGCGCCTTCTGGCAGGGCTGGCTCACGTGGTCAGGAGAAGCGGGCATCGATTATTTCATCGGCCGAAAAATTCCGGCGTGGCTGGATGAGCTCGGCCTCCAGGACGTCGCCGGCGAAGGACTGACCGCGATGTTTAACGGCGGGTCACCGTGGGCCACCTACTGGACCGCGACCATGCAGGAGTTGGCTCCTCGACTTCTAAAGTCGGAGCGCATAACCACAAAAATGCTGGAGGAGTTTCACGCTCTCTATCGTGACCCTCACTATTGGACCAGCATCATGACCTTCACCGGAAATTGGGGACGCAAGCCGGTCTGAGCAACCGATCGCGGCCCCAACCACCCTAACGCAAGGTCTTCGACAAACTGTTGACGTTCACTGTACAACCCGGACAGAAAGTTCCGCTCTGGCTCGTCATCCTGTCCACTTCCGCGTGAATCACTTGCGCTTCCACACGCCTCCCGCTCGCATTCAGATAGTCCTGGTACTGCAGCAGTGCGCCGGCCACGCGAGGATCGGTGGGCGCCAGTTTTGCCTTGAGTATCTGAATACCGCGGAGCATAGCTTTCTCGCCGTCATCGAGGGCGCCGGTCTTCCACTCGGCAAAACCGAGCGTCTCCAGCGCGAATCCAACCGCGGCCGAATCTGACTCAAAGTTTTTGTTGGCATAGGCCAGCGCTCGCCGCGCGCTTATCAAGCCTTCACTACAATGCCCCCGCGAGCAACGTGCATAGGTGAACGTCACGTATCCAGACAAGATCCCGACCCTGGCCGGGTTCGAGGAAGATTCCATCTCTTCCATTCCCCGTGCGGCTAGCTGCTCTGCCTTCTTGAACTGGTGCCGCGCGAGAGCTATGTTCGCGAGATGTATCTGGTTAAACCCAATAGCATAGGCGTTGCCCAGTTTCTGACGGACCGCGATTGCCTGCTTCCGGATGCTCTCGGCGTCATCGAACTTGCCATAAATCAGATAGAGGGTTGCGAGGCTTTCGAGGGTTGCAGCATACTCTTCCCTGGCTCCAGGCGCAGTCTTCAGGAGATGCAGCGCATGGTTGTACGCATCTTCCGACTTCGGGAAGTCTGCCGCGAATTGATACTCCAATGCGAGTTGCATCCACAGAACGCCTCTCTCGGCTTCAGGGCGATGGTCTTGTTCGGCGGTATGGATCATTTCCACAACGCGGGCAATGCGCTGTGGCGAAGTGGCGAATTGGGGCTCGGAGGTTTGCGCAATGACCGCACAAACGCTCAGCAACATAGCGGTAAGAAGGAGCAACGGACGGTATGCGCGATAGGAGAATAAGGCGATCATGCGTGTCCCTCGATTGGAATTTTGAAGAAGAACGGGACCGACTACTGATCGTCGGTACGCACTTATGCCGTTGCCGGTTCCGAGGCGCACATAAATTTATGAGATAGGTAGATAGTTATCTTGATTGCGGAACTTATGCTCGCAGATTATGTCCAGTTATGAACATGAAGATCGCTTTTCATGACGATGTAATAGTGAGTGTTCGTTTGTGAACATTCGAACGAAAAGGCCAGGTGACCGTCGAGGAAGCGAGGAGTGTTGTGACGCACCTCCGGTGCTCGAACAAGTGGATTTATATCCCAGTCCTTCCGGGCTGGGCTGGCGTCTGGTCGGCCTTCCGGGTCTGGATTGCAAGCGCTTCCCGTCTTCATTCGTTCCCGAGTTGTTTATGGCGACAACGCAAAGGGCGAGGGTCTAGCGAGAGTGGTTGCTAGAAATGATTTTCACAGGCCCACGGCATGCCTCAACAGTATGACCCTTAACCTAGTTGACATGTATTCCCATATAGGTATATCTAATCAATATGCGAAATATCTTCGACCCGAGCGCTAGCCAGGAGATCAAGGACCGCCTCTCCCGCTTACGACCCGATAGCGAACGCCAGTGGGGCAAAATGAATCCGGCGCAAGCCGTCGCGCACTGCTGTAAGGGTATGGAGCAGGCTCTCGGCGACGTGCTCCCACCGCGCTTGTTGATTGGGCGTCTTATCGGCGGCTTCATCAAGTCCAGGGCGCTCGGTGACGATGCACCCATAAGGCGGAACTCTCCCACTGTGCCAGGTTTCGAGGTGCTCGACCCACGAGATCTGGCTGCGGAACGTCAACGACTCAACGGACTGATCGATCGCGTTATCACAGGCGGCCCGGCTGCATGCACGACTCACCCGCACAGCTTTTTCGGAAGCATGACGCCGGAGCAATGGGGAATTCTGATCTACAAACATCTCGACCATCATCTACGTCAGTTCGGCGCCTGAACTACGTCCCAACTTTCGATAGTGAACGGTTGCCTGGTGTAAACTCATCCACTGTGACGCAATTTGTAATAGAGCGCGAGGTACCCGGCGCCGGAAGCCTGTCAGACGTGCAGATCCGCGAGATGTCGGTGCGCTCTCTGGAAGCCCTGAGTGCTCTCGGGCCGCAAATCCAATGGCTCCACAGTTACGTAACCGAGGACAAGGTATATTGCGTTTATCTTGCGCCGGATGAAGACACCATTCGCGAGCATGCGCGCCGGGCGGGTATCCCAGCCGACCGTATCTCCGCAGTGCGCCGCCTCATTGACCCTGCCATGCTGAGCTAACTGCATCCTCCTGCTCGAGTGAATATCGCATTGCTTTTTCCGGGCCCATCGCCGCCCCATTTGCCCAGGCGCCCTTCCCTTCCTGCTCACTGAGCGTTTCCCACGCGGGGCTTAACCATCGATCGAATCTTGATTGCTCTGCCTGAGGCAGCGGGGCACTGATCAGTCTCCGCAGTTGAGCCGCGGCGGCCGCCAGCGTCAGCGCTCGGGGGGAATTTTGTTCCGCCAGAGCCAGACACGCATACCCTTCCAGGACCCGCGCCATCCCGCGCCGGTGCCCCAACGTTGCGAAGAGTTCCATGGCTTCGCGGAACGACGTGTGAGCGGCCAGGTGATTTCCCTGCTCGCAGTCGATGTACCCCAGATCTGTCAAGGACCTCGCAACTCCCCATGGGTCTTCTGTCTCGCGGAAGGCAGCAAGGGCACGCCGGTAGAATTCTCGCGCGGTGACCATGTCGCCAGTCTCGCGAGCGATATCGCCCTGCTGGTTGATCGACCAGGCAGCGCCGCTGTAATCACCCAGCTCTTCGAAAATTCCGGTGGCTTCTCCCAACGCCCAACGGGCGCGGCCATAGTCGCCGCGAACCTTGGCCACGTTGGCAAGATTGTGAAGACAGCGCGCAATTGCCTGCCGATCCGATAGCAGGCGCCAGCGGGCGAGGCTGCGCTCGAAATTGGCCTGTGCTGCGATGTAATCGCCTCGATCCCGAGCTACGATCGCGAGAGCATTCAAGGAAGCGGCGATGCCCGATTCATCACCTAATCGTTCATAAAGAGCGAGGCCTCTTTCGAGGGAATGCGCGGCGGCCGCGTAATCGCCCTGCGAGGAGGCCAGGGCACCGAGAAAATGCGACAGTCTCGCCCGTTCACGGATTCGCTCTTCGCCGCACAGGCGCAACACGGTCTCGATGCGTGCACGTCCCTCGCTCAGGTGTTCCCGCATATCCCAGAAGCGAAACAGAGCAACGCAGAGGCGCAAACTCCAGTCGAGATCGAGGGTCTGAAACAACCAGTCGAGGGCCGCACGAAGGTTATCGATTTCAGCATCACATTGCGCCAGCCAGCGCCTGCGATCGTCTGCACTCAGTTCCGGATTCCCTTCCTCCGCCAACACCAGGCAGTAGGCAGCGTGCGCACGGCGCGCCGAAAAGTGGTCACCGCTCTCCAGCAGGCGCTCAAGAGCAAACTCGCGAATCGTTTCCAGCATGCTGAAACGCGACTCAGTTTGTGCCCGGTCCATGGGCTGAACCAGATTTTTGTCGACCAGAGAAGACAAACCGTCCAGAGGTTCGATATCGAGGTCACGCTGGGTGTTGCAGACCGCCTCGGTCGCCTCCAACGTGCAGCCCCCGGCAAAGACAGCGAGCCGCCGGAATAGTCTCTGCTCCGCGATATTCAGCAGGCTGTAGCTCCAATCGATCGCCTTGCGCAGCGTCTGTTGCCGCTCCGGCTGATCGAGCGCACCCCCGGTCAACAGTTCCAGCGGACTTTGCAACCGATCCAGAATCGTCCCGGGGGAAAGAACGCGGGTGCGTGCCGCCGCCAACTCGATCGCCAAAGGCAAACCATCCAGGCGCGAACAGATTTCTTTGATCGTGTGTGCATTCTCCGTATGGATGGCGAAGCCGGGCCAGACGGCGGCTGCGCGTTGTGCGAACAATTCGATCGCGGAATTCTCGGGCAGAGGCATCACCGGAAATTCCTGTTCACCATAGATATGCAGACACGACCGGCTGGTCACCAAAATTTTGAGCGAAGGGCATGTTTCCAGGATTTCGGCAACGACCGTCGCGGCCGGCATAACCTGTTCGAAGTTATCCAGCAACAGCAGGAAAGGCCCAGACGTTTCTAGTCGATCGCCGATCAGTTGTGGGATAGTGCGGCCGGCGGCCTGCTGAATTTCAAGCGCGTCTGCCAGAGCCGTGACCACGAGTTCCGGCTGGGTGATGGAAGCCAAACTGACAAATTGAATACCCGCGGCAAATCGATCCGACATCGCAGCCCCAATGGCAATCGCCAGGCGAGTTTTGCCCGCACCCCCAGGGCCGGTCAGACTCAATAGCCGGATCTCCGGTCTCAGCAATAACTGGCTGGCCTCCGCTACCTGTTGTTCGCGCCCGATGAGCGAAGTACGCGGGACCGGCATATTGCGGCGTGTGCTGGTGTTCTTGCCCGGCGATAGCACCGGGCCATCGGACAACTCCGTGCGACCCGCGGTTGCCGGCGGCTCGAAGGCAGCCGCGGGTTGTATCACCGAAGCCGTGAAGACGTATCCGCGCCGAGGCACCGTTTTCAGCAACTGCTGATCGCCGTCGTGCAGTGCGCGGCGCAACTCGAGCGCACACTGCACCAGCGAGTCGTCCGTGACAAACGAGTTAGGCCATACCGCCTGCATCAGCTCCTGCTTACCGATGAGCTGCCCAGGGTGTTCTACCAGGTATCTCAGGGTTTCATACACCTTAGGGCGCAGTTTGATCTCTGAGCCTGCGCAAAGCAGGCATCCGCGGGCGATGTCCAGGGTGAACTCGCCGAACTGGTATCTTGGGCTGCTCGCTTCCAAGCGCACTCCTGGCTCAGTTCCACCAGTCGCCTCCGGCGGGAAGGCGCGACTGCTTCGATGAAGGCTACTGCGAACGATTGTAGGTGGGAGCAGCGGTTCGACTAAAGGAATCTTCTCTAGAGCCTCCGCGACCTTTTGCCTCGGCGGTTGTAGGAGACAAAGAGCGTACCCTTTGCCCGCTCCGGGACTAGTCCCGAAAGTCATGGCTTATTGGCGCACTTTCTCGTCCCTTTACGGGATATCAGCTATCTTCTGCCCCAGACCGCTATCAATCATCGACGGGATTTCGGCAATCCTTCGGCGTTGTTTCGTTACTTCGCGGCCGCAAGGCCGTTAGTTTGAATTCAAGCCGATGCTCAATACTCTTCAGCGCACGCGATTCGAGGAGACAAACACCGGCGAGTTCGAGGAGATAATTTCGATGAGCAAGACACGCACGTCCAGGTACTGCCTGACCACTCTCGCACTTTTGAGCGCCAGTTTGCTGTGCGCCATGGCGCAGGAAGGCCACTCCCACACGCCGGCGCCTCAACCAAAGGGTAACGTGAGCGCCCTGATCAAGATTGTCAGAGATTCCACCGAGCGTTTCAAAGACGTCTCGGTTGCGGAAGCGGAAGGCTATGCTCTTCAATTCGGCTGCGTAACCGGCCCTGACTCCGGCGCCATGGGCCTCCACTATGTAAATGGCGATCTGGTGAACCGCGGCGAGCTAGATCCCACTCGCCCCCAGATCGTGATTTACGAACCTACGCCAAACGGCGGTTTGCGTTTGATCGGGGCCGACTTTTTGCTCCTCGCCGACGCATGGGACAAGAAAAAACAGGGACCGCCTGAGCTCATGGGACAGCTCTTTCACTACTGGGAAACTCCCAACCGCTTCGGTCTACCGGCCTTCTACACCTTGCATGTCTGGGCGTGGAAAGACAATCCCAACGGCGCCTTCGTGAACTGGCATCCCAAAGTCGCATGCGAGCAGTTCGCCGGCCAGCCAAACTGAACAAACAAGAATGAATACTGTTTTTGCCGTGATGGAAAGGAAAATATGCAACAGCAGGATATCGATGAATTCAAGGGCCAGCTGCGGGGTGGCCTGGTACAACCCAGCGACGAACACTATGAAAAAGAACGCCAGGTCTACAACGCCATGATCGATCGAAAACCGCGGTTGATTGCCAAGTGCGCAGATGTGGCTGATGTGATGACCGCAATCCATTTCGGACGGAAGAACAGTTTGCGCGTCTCCATTCGCGGCGGTGGCCACAATGCCGGCGGTTTGGGAGTATGCGATGACGGACTGGTCGTCGACCTTTCTCCCATCAAGTTTGTTCATGTCGATCCCGGGGCGCGCACCGTCCGGGTGGGTGGTGGGTGCACCTGGGGCGACGTTGACCACGCGATGCATGCGTTTGGGCTGGCCGTACCCTCCGGAATTATTTCCACCACCGGCGTTGGCGGCTTGACCCTCGGTGGCGGCATGGGGCACCTCACCAGGAAGTACGGCCTGACCATTGATAGCTTGTTAGCGGCGGATATCGTATTAGCCGATGGAAGCTTTGTGGTCGCAAGTGCAGATGAGAACGCTGATTTGTTCTGGGCCATCCGCGGAGGCGGAGGAAACTTCGGCGTGGTCACGTCGTTTTTGTTTCAGGCATACCCGGTGCAAATGGTGTGTGCCGGCCCGATGTTATGGGAGATGGAGCACGCGTCCGAGGTCATGAAGTGGTATCGCGAGTTCATCGTCCAGGCGCCGGATGAGATCAACGGCTTCTTTGCCTTTCTCACCGTTCCTCCAGGACCACCTTTTCCGGAAACGTTGCATTTCAAGAAAATGTGCGGCATCGTATGGTGCTCTACAGCAACCCAGGAACACGCGAATAAGCTTCTCGCTCCCGCCCGCAGTTTCCGCACTCCGGACTTCGAGTTTTTCGCGCCCATGCCCTACCCCATGCTGCAAAGCATGTTCGACGGCCTCTATGCTCCGGGCTTGCAGTGGTATTGGAAGGCAGATTTTGTGAACGACCTGACCGACGAGGCAATCGCTCTCCACATAAAGCACGGGGCAGAGCTACCCTCACTGCATTCAACGATGCACCTCTATCCCATCAACGGGGCAGCGCACAAGGTGGGACAGAAAGACACACCGTGGAACTATCGTGACGCGACGTGGAGCGAAGTCATCGTCGGGGTAGACCCTGACCCGGCAAATGCCGATCACATCACCGCCTGGGCCAAAAACTATTGGGAGGCCCTTCATCCCTACGGAGCTGGGGGCGCGTACGTCAATTTCATGATGGAAGGTGAAGGCGAAGATCGCATTCGTGCCACCTATGGTGATAATTACGAGCGGTTGGCGCGAGTCAAGGCTAAGTATGATCCCGGCAACTTTTTCAACGTGAATCAGAATATTCAACCGGTGGCGGCGGAGGCAATCGCTCGCGGATAGCGAGGTGAGAGGCCGCGCGCGGGTCTCCATGAACGATCGGTTCCAGGAACTGGTTACTACCGGCGAACTTCGGTCATTTCAGTGTGGGAATTCACAAGCGGAAAAAGAGTTTGATTTCGCACTGCTCTCCTTTGGCGCTGACGAATGTCGAGTACGTAGATCAGTTCGGTCGGCCGTTCTGGCATCCATCCCTTCCGGAGTCAATTACCCTTCGCACAAAAAGCGAGAGGGCGATATCTCTCGCGAGATATCGCCCTCTCTATCCGATTTTTCGAAGATCCGGTTCGGCAACCAGATCACAATGTTTGCCGTAGGGGATCACTTGGCATCCACGAGCCGGAGCCCGCGATTTCCTCGTTCCTCCCAGACCACACTCACTGCAAGAGTTTTTCTCTGCCATCCGTTTCCGGTTGCCCGGACCGAGTCTCGTTACCGATTCTCAGAGATGACCGTTACTCCGCTCTCTCCTTCTGGAAGATCACTCTTCCGTTGAAAGCAATACTACTCTCGGCCCGCGGAAATACTAGTGGCTTTTGCAATTTACTTCTGTGGAAATGACGTGACGATGAGTGGAAATTTCGGGCATCGAATCGGCCGCCTACGAGACTCGCAGACGGAGATGGTAACGGCCTGCATGTAAACTGGCCCTGCCGATTTTGCACGTTCGGCGCCGGCACCGCTTACTTCTCCGTCGCTAGCGCCACCAGTCGTGCGCGCCATAGGAGTTCCCGTGAGTTCGAAGGAGTCCGAGGAAGTCAGCCGGCTGCTCCGCGAGTGGAGAAAAGATCATCCCGAAGTCCGAACCGCGATAGCGCCTGGCCAACCCGTAAGCGAGAGCCAGTCCCAATCCTCGATATTCAGGCTGACCTACAGTGACGGCAGCCAGGCCTCGATGTTTCTCCTGCCCGAGGGCGATACGCTGGTAGGCCGCTCACAGGTTTGCAACCTGGTGATCGCGGATCCCAGCGCCTCCCGGCGCCACGCACGTTTTGAGGTTAAGGACGGCCGTTGCTTCGTCGAAGATCTGGGCAGCAGCGCAGGTACGTTTAAGAATGGCGAAGTGATCACTCACGCCGAACTCCGGGACGGCGATGTTGTGTCGCTGGGCCAGATGCAATTCACCTTGCGCGAGCCGGCTCCAGAGCAAGTGGCGCTCTCGGGAATGCATACCTTTACCAATGCAACCGTCACTCTGCCAATTGCCATGTTTGCCGCGCCCGGTTCCCTGGGAAGCGACGCGAACGCGCGTGACATCGATCGCAATCGACTTGTCGCCATGCTGGCGGAGGTCAGCTGTGAGCTCGTGCGATCCACTTCGCTTTCCCAGATCCTGGATCGCATTGTCGCACTAACATTCGAAATGACCCATGCGGATCGCGCGTTCCTCATGCTCATGGATGAGCCAAGCGGCGAACTGGTACCCCAGGTCGCTCGCTGCCGCGACGGGTCGCCCGCCCGTGGCGCCACCATCAGCCGAACCATTGCAGGAACTGTATTCAAAGATCGCGTGGCGTTACTGGCCTCAGACGCACAACTTGATACCCGATTCGATCCGTCTGAGAGCATTCTTTCGCAAGACATCCGCTCCTGCATGTGTGCGCCTCTTTGGCACGACACCGAGGTGATCGGCATCCTGTACGTCGATAATCCGGAGAGCAGCAGGTTCAACACCGCGGATCTGAACCTTTTTAGCACGCTGTCCAATTACGCCGCAGTGGCTATCCAGCACGCCAGGCTCGCCGCGCGACTGCTGGAAGAGAGGCGACAACGCGAACGGCTGCAGCGCTACCATTCACCGCGTGTGATCGAACGGATTCTGGAAGGGGAAAACGAGACAGATACCAGTCTCATCGCACAGGAGCGGCAAATTTCGGTCCTGTTCGCCGACATCGTCGGCTTTACCACCATGTCTGAGCAGATGACTCCGCCCGAAGTGGCACAATTACTGAACCAATTCTTTGAAACCATGATCGATGTGATCTTCGCCCATGAAGGCACGCTCGACAAATTTATCGGCGATGCCATTCTCGCGACCTTTGGCGCAGCCTTGCCGCAAGAAGACCACGCGGTGCGCTGCGTCCGGGCGGCTCTCGATATGCGCACGGCCCTCGCTGCTTTCAACGCCAAACGCGACCAGCCTGAATTGCGCATGCGCATGGCGATTAACAGCGGACCTGCTCTCGTCGGTGACATCGGCTCTTCCCGGCGCCGTGAGTTTACCGTGCTCGGAGATGTCGTCAACACTGCTTCGAGGCTCGAATCCGGCGTGGCGCAACCTGACCAGATCATCATCAGCGGCGCCACCTATCAGCTCATCAAGGATGAGATTCAGGCCCGCGCTCTCGGCTCCGTCAACCTGCGCGGTCGCTCCGGACCAGTCGATATCTACGAAGTCTGAGCGCCTTCGCTCTCGCTCTGGCTCGCGCCCGCCTAGCAGGAACAAATGCCGGGTGCCACACATCTCAATTTCTCAAAAGGAGTTCCACAGTTCTAGCTGACCAAATTGGCGGGGGGGAGGGCGCAGGACACTTAAGTGGTGTTCACCGGCGACGCGGCGGTGGAGCACAAAACGAAGCCCTCATCACTGGACCATCGACCTTAGTTTGGACTCCAATCCGGACTGCGCCGCTTTTGACAACTCGACCTTGCGATCGGCAGACGAGAAAACAAGCCCTGTGGATTGTTTCGCCTTTTCTTCGCCTATACTGATCCTCATGTTCTCCGGACCGGAAAACGTCAAGAGCGTAGTGGTGCACTGCAAGGGTTGCGGCGAGAATATTCCGGCGCCGGTCGAGACCATGCCATCGCAACCGGTCGCTGCCAGGTGTCCGCTTTGCCATGAGCACAGGCGCTACCTGCCGTCGGAGGTGTTTCTCGGCCGCCTCTCCCACCTGATGATTCGCAAACCCGTGCGTTCGGCAGATGGGCGGGTGGGAGGATGACGCCGCGATTCAAGGGGAAGCCAAATTTTGACTTCTCGCTTCCCTGCCCGCATTGCGGCCACAAGATCCAGCCCAACGAGTTGTTGCGTTTGGCATCGCACATCATCCAATGCCCGAAGTGCAGCGGAGTTTTCGACGAGACCGGTGGCCGAAAACCCCGCAGCACCTCATGAGTTCCAGCTACCCACGCCGTATCGCGCCTCTCTCCTACCGGGAATGCTCCTCTGGCCGCCGGTACGCTGCTGCATGGTGATCCTCGACGCGCGGTCCCGGCGCCGGCCGATAGGCTCTCTCATAGGGATGAGCGTAGACGGTGCGATTGGTCCAGGTGCGGGCCCAGGGGGAGCCGCCGATGATAATCGCGTGCGTACCCCACCCAAATCCAGGTCTCGCCCAGCCAAAGGGGACGAACGCTGGCCCGATAAATATGCTGGGGGCGTAGTGGATAGAGAGACCGACCACAATCCCGGGCCGGGGCGCAGCATAAACTACCGCCGGGCTGTACACGGGAACGTAGAGAAAGGCCGGATTCACCGGTTGAATCTCGACATAACCACCGGCATTCACCACGTTATCGTAGGCGTTCGGCCGCAGATAACCGTAGCTGTACGCCTGTTGCCTCATCCTCTGGACGGCATCCATGACGTCGGGCCGTTGTGCGAGAACCGCATCACCCAACGCCTGCGTCCAGCCCGGATCCTGAGCCATCATCTGGAGCACCTGGGGAAACGGCAACAGGGCCAACACACTGGGATCCCAGGGCAAGTTATCCTGCTGGATCGCGCTCGCCAGCGGGTTCCCGTTTAAACCAGCATGTTGGCTGGACCAGTTGGCGGCATCGGGAATTTCGGGCCAGAAAGTGGACGCCGTCAGAACCTGCGCCAGCAAGGGATCGGGATAAAGAGCGACCCTGCCGACTAAAGGATCGAGCTGTTGCGGCGGCAGCATGGGGGGCGCCCCTTGGGGTGCTCCCTGCGGCGGCCCTGGAGGCATATCCGTAGGGGACGCCTGATCCGCTGTTGGCGGCGGCGGAGGAGGAGGAGCCGTGTACTGAGCAGACGCCTGCAGACCAAGAGAGGCACCCAGCAGAAACATGGCTGCCATCCAGGTCGATTGGCTCTTCACAGCTGCGCTCAATAAAGTTTTCTGACCATCCGCGGGAAGGATAGACATTGTGGTTTACCTCATGAATGAAAAAGAAATAAGTACCTTCTGCAGCAAAAAGTCGCACCAGCTTCTGCTGAAGTAAGACCCTTGGTGGCAGCAAAGGTTGCGGAAAGCTTAGCCACCGCTTGCACAGTAACATGAAGCGGAATGGCGGAATTGCATGACGGATCCCACCAAAGTTGCATCGGGTAGCGGATGAGTATCAGCCGGGCGTTCCTAACTCTCGACTACAAAGCCTGCGGGAGGACGAAAGTCGGCTGCGCAGCCGGCGGCACACACGAAACACTCACTGTGACATAACGATTAGCAGTGCTTTCTCCGGTCGAAAAGTTAAAAGAGGGAAGGACGGGATGAACCCCCGAGCAGGATGTTGCTAACGCTGAACGTCGTGTGCGTCCCCTCTTTGCCTCCCCATGCAAAGAGCAGGTAGACCACAGGGAGACCGCCGGCATGCACCGTCAGCCCTACCGAGTAGCTGCGACGGAGGTTGCTGAAGTCGATGTCACTGCGGGTCAACGCAGACTTCGCGGCATCGACGGAGAAATAGGCGCCGAGAGGAACCTTGGGAAGAGCGTGTTCCACCGTGCCGCGGAGAAGGACGACGTTGGGAGCGCGGAAGCGATAGTCGGGATAGCTGGGCAGAATAGGCTCGCCGTTCACGTTCGATCCACCCGTGGTCGGATCGAAGTAGAACGGCACAACGTTACCCGCTCTCGCCGCAGAGCCGGTCAGCAGAATGCGCAGGCTGACGGAGCCCTCGTTGTTGATGGTGGTCGAGATGTGAGGGCAGCCTGTGCTCGAGTCCCCGGCGCAGGAGTCGGGGCCGTTATGGGGGTTGGCCGCCGTGAGAGAGACCTTGCGCGCGAGTGGGAACTCATGACCGATATCCGTCGTCCAGCGCACGAAACTGTAATGGGTGCTACTCAAGCTGGCAAAATCCTGGATATGAGCGAGGTAGTGCAGGCGGAGCCGGCCAGCGAAGAGGCTGGGCTGGATCTGGATTCCCCCGCCTGGCTGCAGGAATGTGCTGGGACGAGTGAGGCCCGGCGCCGTCGCCTCGGTGTAAACCTGGCCGATGGACGGGGCGGTCTGGTTGAAATTGCCGCGGAGTTGCGGCACGCGACCGTTGAACTCAAGCGTGAACGAGATGCCGCCGCGATTCAGCGGGAGGATCGCACTCGCGCCCGCAATGGTCTCAGTGAGCCCAAACGCAGACTGACTCGCTAGGGAGGTGTTCGGGCCAAGACCGTAAAAGTAGAGAAGGTTCAGCGAAGTAGCTTCCGCATAAATGTTAAATACGGGCGCAATCTGGACGGTGGGCGTCTGTTGCTTGGCTGTTGGCGTGCCCATGACCACGCCGATCACATCGTGTGACTGCGGCAGCTTGTAAGTCGTGAGATAGGAACCAGCACGCCACGAGCCGTTGGGGGTGGCCACGGCGTCGGTGTTGGATACAAGACGCCATTCGTTCTTGAAGTCCTTGTGCTCCACCAACGCAAGACCGGCCGCAAAGCCGTTCTGCGGGGCGAGACTGCCAAGCGCGATGTGCAGGGGTTGACCGACCACCAGAGTTTGGCCGATTCCGCTCAAATGGCCCAGAGTGAAGGTGGAACAGGGTTGGACAAGCTGCTGTCTGCAGGGATGGAGCTCCAGCCACTCGCGGCAGAATTCGGCCTGGACGCGGCCCTCGGCGCCGGGCTTATGACCGATTTGATCACAGCTCTCCGCCAGCGCGGCATACGCCACGAGGAATGCGGCCATCAATGCGAGCGCGCGCCTCTTCATCTCTTCCCCAGCGTCTTGCGTGCGGTCCGGCGCTTGGCCACAGCTTTCTTTGCGGCTGATTTTTTGGCTGGAGCGGGGGTGCTCGCGGCAGTAACGGCAACTGTCTTGCGTGGCTTCTTTGCAGGCCGGGCTGGTGGCGCGACGGCGGCGAGTTCTGCAGGCTGCGGGGACACCGTGCCCCGAAGCGCCCGGGTGACGGCCGCGATGTAGCGAGCGGCTCCGCCTTCGGTGTGGACGTCGCGGGAAAGAGCAGCAGAGATTCCCAAAGCCCCATGCTTCCGCTCCACGTGCTGAAAGTGCTTCAGCTGGCTGAAGAGCAAATCAGAAACGCGGCGGTTTTCGTTGTACGCAGAGCGGGGCGGCGCGGGAACGGGAATTGGATCCACAGTACTACCTCCTGCTATGGGTTCTGCGGCTGTATCACGAAGCTGGGACACTCATCATCGGCGCGCATCGATTTGAGCGTGAGATTGCCGAGAAAGGTGTTGGCATGTAGTTCGCGTTGCGAACGCGGGACCTCAGGGAGCTGAAAGAACTCAGTGACCGTGGCAGGGATAGCTGCGTGGTCGAACGTTTCGTTGATCACTGAGCCGGCGGCGACCCAGGGCGAAATGAGGATAGCGGGCACCCTGATTCCCAGGCGATCGAAGGAAAATGAGTCGAGTGTGCCGGTATCCGCGGGCTGGGCAATGAACGGTGTGTCCGGCGCGCACGAGGGAGGCGGAACGTGGTCGTAGATGCCTCCATGTTCGTCATAGACCAGGAGCAGCGCGGTGTTCGGCCAGAGGTTCGGATTGGAACGGATCGCATTGTAAACCTGGGCGATGAACTGCTCACCCGCGCGGACATCGTGATCCGGATGTTGATCGCACGCAATGGCCTCGCCATCGCCATCGGGTGCGGGATGGTCGGTATAGTTGGGTTCAATAAAGCAGTAGTCCGGAAGTGCGTTTTGCTTGCACGCAGTGAGGAAATCGGGAAAGGTACCAAAGATGGCAGGCTGATTTTGCAGGAGGTTGACTACCTCCATGGTGGAACTGGCCTCGTCATAGTAGAAAAGCTTGCAGGTGTGGCCAGCGCTCAACAGGCGAGCATAGATAGCCTGGAACGGCTTGCCCTCGTAGAACAGGTCCATGCTGACCTGGCCGAAGGACGTGCCGTAGTGAGCGAACGCACGGTTGCATATGGTCGGACCCGGGATCGAGGCAAACCATCGATTGAAAACGGCATACTGCTTGGCAAGCGTGGTGAGGACGGGCAGTTTGTCCGGCGTGAAGTAGTAGAGAATGTCGTGCGAGTGAGCCGTGTTCTGTTGCTGGTTAAAGTAGCTAGCGATAAAGCCCTGCATGGTCGCGGGCAGAGGCGGACCGTGTTGGGTGCTGTTGAAGATCTGAAGATTTACCGCGGCAAAGTGGTGGTTGGGATCGGGATCGAGTTGGCTCTGGTACTCGGCCAAAGGTTGAACGCGAACCTGTGCTCCGTTCGTGTCGGGGTTTGACTCGGTGCCGGTAAGCCCGTCTATGTTGGGATGAGTCTCCTTCAACGCGCCCAGCATGTGATCGAAGGATCGGTTCTCCATCATCAGAACCACGACGTGCCGAAGCGATTGAATTCCGGGCAGACTTCTATCGAGCGCCATTGCATCCTCTGAGTCACGGATTGGCTAACCGCTGCTGATACGCATAGTGAGAACCGGTCATATTCCATATCAACTTTTTCTGTGCAAGGTAGTTACTTCCGAAGCACCGTTTGTCACCACCACTGACCCCGGAACTGTCTGCCAGCTGTCACTGCAAAGATCGAATCCGTCGCTCCTTGAAAACTGACAACCCTCCGGCACCTCACCTAAAATGGGCCGCAGAGGAACCCTTTGCCTGACCACAATCCCGCTCAGACCTCAGTACTGATCGTAGGAGCAGGGCCCACTGGCCTGACCCTCGCCTGCGAACTCGCGCGCCGGGGAGTCAACCTCCGCATCATCGACAAAGCCGCCGCCCACTTCGCCGGATCCCGCGGGAAAGGACTACAACCCCGCACCCTCGAGCTCTTCGACGACCTCGGGATCATCGACGAGATCCTGGCCAACGGACGCTTTCACCTTCCCTTCCGGGGCTATGAAGGCGCCACCGTCCTGGGAGACAAGGACATCCATGAAGGCCGCCATCCCACACCGGATGTTCCCTATGCAAGCACCCTCATCATTCCCCAGTTCCGCGTCGAAGAAATATTGAGGAAGGGGCTGGCAGCCTGGGGATCTCAGGTTGAGTTGGCTACCGAACTGGTCGACATCGAACAGGATGACGCAACGGTTACCGCCACCCTGCTGCGCGACGGACACCGCCACCAGGTCCAGGCGCAGTTCGTTGTAGCCGCGGATGGGGGCCGCAGTTTTCTCCGCAAACATCTCAACGTCGGTTTCGAAGGGGAAACCTGGAAAGACGAACGCATGCTGGTGGGGGACGTACAAGTGGACGTACTCGATCGCGACCACTGGCATTCCTGGCCGAAACATAAAGATGGCTGGGTCGCCCTGTGCCCTCTTCCCTCCACCAATGCCTTTCAGTTTCAGGCACAGATTCCACCCGACGAGCCGGATGAGCCCTCAATCGAGCGCTTTCAACAGATCCTTGATGCGCGAACGGGCATGCCCGCGATCCGCCTGCACGATGCCACCTGGCTCTCCCTCTACCGTGCCAATGTGAGGATGGTGGATCGTTTTCGTGTTGGCCGAGTCTTTCTTGCCGGCGACGCCGCCCATGTGCACTCGCCTGCCGGTGGCCAGGGCATGAACACAGGCATGCAGGATGCCTACAATCTCGGCTGGAAACTAAGTGCCGTCCTCTCCGGTGCGCCCGCTTTCCTGCTCGATACCTATGAGGAAGAACGGTTGCCCATCGCCGCATGGCTACTCGGGGCAACCACTCATCTCCATCGCCAGGTCTTTCGGTCCAATGCCGATTTGCTCCGCGACGACCAGTTCCTGCAATTGAAGTTGAATTATCGCGGCGCCTCCATGTCCCAGGGTGAGCCATCGCTTTCAGCCACCCTGCAACCGGGAGACCGCGCGCCCGACGCTCCGCTGCTAAACCATTTAGGAAACGGCGTCCGCCTCTTCGATCTTTTCCGTGGGCCCCACTTCACTGTCTTGGAGTTTTCGCCCGACGCAGAAGAGACTTTGGAGGAATACGAACCCTCTGTCCGCCGCTACCAGGTGGTTCGCGAAGCCAAGGGACCATTGCGGGAAAACGAATTCATTTCCGCGGACGAGCACATATGGAACATCTACGGGATTGCATCCGGCGCGCTGTTCCTGGTCCGGCCAGATGGCTACCTCGGCCTCATTGCCAACACGGGAAGTGCATCCCAAGTCAAGGACTATTTGCGGAAATGTAGCCGTCAATGAGGTAAGACTTCTCTTGCTCAAGCTTCACTTTCTGTGACAATATACGTCTTGCAGGGACTAAGCCTGCTCCGCTGCGACACCGTTTACGCCGTTCCTTTTTCTGGGGAGCAGAAAATGACGGGCCAGCGGTCAATGCTTCCTGCGACCCCACCCGGGCCCCCAGGTTGAAATGCACTAGAGGTGTGTGAGAACGTTTATGGTGTACCTCCTCTGCGGAATGTGAAGCTGCCATTCCGGGTCGCGGAACGAGGACATCAAACTGGCAATACTTGATTTACTGCCTTGTCGTCAGCTGTTCGAAATCCGACGGTCATCTTCATCGAGCCGTCTACTCGCCGCCTACGATTTCCCGGAAAGAGCTTCAGGCCACGTGTCCCCCATCGCAAGTATTGCGAAAAAAAACGGAGGCAAAAAGCTGCAATCGTGTCGTACAGTAGAAAATTCCCCGAGCAGGATCGTGCCATCGAGTTGGTTTTCAGCCTCATGCGGCAGCATCCCGAAGGTGTCACGATCCACGAACTTAATGAGCTTATGCAGGCTCATCACGACAAACTCCAGGGCGAGATTGCCTGGTTCAACTCGATCGACGTTTTGATCGACGAAGGTAGGGTCTACACCTGTCCAAAATGGAGAGAGCAAGGCTACCTCGAAAGCCTGAAACTCTTCGTAAAGTACTGAAACATCAAAGGGTATCCCAGGTCTCGCCCTTGAGACCTGGGATTCGCCCCGGTAAAGGCCTTTCGAGCACCCCTTCCCCTCTGTCTCGGGCAAATCCATGAAAATCCATTTAAGCTGTTTGCTCCGGGAGAACCCTGGGAGAACCTCATGGACAAAAACCTGACTCGCCGCAACCTGCTGAAAACCACTGGAGCTTCACTCGCCATGCTGGGCCTGCCCCACGCCATGGCCGCCGCGCAATCCACCACTAACCCCCAGCAGGAGCAGACCCGCGCGCAACGCATGGAATGGTGGCACGCCGCGAAGTTCGGCATGTTCATCCACTTCGGCGTTTACAGCACCATCGCCCGCCACGAGTGGGTGATGGAAGAGGAGGCCATTCCCATCGGCCCTTATCAGGAACGCGCGGCCACCTTTCGCCCGGCGCCGAACTGTCCTCGCGCCTGGGCTCGGCTGGCCAAACAAGCCGGCATGAAGTACATGGTGATGACCACCAAGCACCACGAAGGCTTCTGCAATTTCGATACCAAGCTCACGACTTACAGCGCGCCGAAGCGCGGACCGGGCCGCGACCTGGTGCGCGAGTACGTGGAAGCCGCAAGGGCGGAAGGCCTACGCGTCGGCTTTTACTACTCGTTAATGGATTGGCATCACCCCGACGGAGCCCGCTGTGCAGACGATGAAGCCGCCCGCCGCCGGTTCGTCGACTACACCCACGGGTTGATCCGCGAGCTGCTGACCAATTACGGCAAGATCGACGTGCTTTGGTACGACGTCTCCTGGCCCCTGGATGCCCAGGGTTGGGAATCAAACCGCATGAACGACATGGTCTTCCAGTTACAACCGGAAATCATCGTGAACAACCGCAACAAGCTTGAAGGAGACTTTGCCACGCCGGAACAAAAGATCGTAGCCGAAACCGGCGGACGTGCGTGGGAATCCTGTATGACGCTCAACGACAGTTGGGGCTATCAACGAGCGGATACCGACTGGAAATCGTCCAGGACCATTGTTCGCAACCTGATCCAATGCGCTCGTGATGGTGGCAATTATTTGCTGAATATAGGCCCCAAGCCGGACGGTTCCGTGCCTGAAGAGTCCGTGAAGGTATTGACCGAAGTCGGCCGCTGGATGGATACCAATGGTGAAACCATCTACAAATCCGATCTCTGCCAGGTGCGCCGTTCCAACTATGCCAGTTTCACCCGCACGGGCAACACGCTTTATATGCACGTCCACTTCTGGCCCGGGGACTATGTTGCTATCAGCGGGTTGAAGGTGAAAGTGAAATCGGCGCATCTGGTGAAGACCAAAGGTGAAGTAAAGTTCACCCAGGATGAATTTCAGACAAAGTTCACCGGGCTACCGCAATCTGCGCCGGACTATCCTGTGACCACCATTGCCATTGAGTGCGATGGCGTGCCGACGCAGGACACAGACTTCGTCCGCCGCAACAAACCCCGCGACGGGGTTTAGTCAGGAGTTCCGTCTTCCACGAGGAAGACTGCAGATCCCTCGGCTTCCCCAGATTTCCTGTTGAGAGATGCGGCTTCGGTCAACGGCATGTGGTTCTCGCTAAGAACTACAGCGAAGCCGCAGCTCTCGACAGGAAATTCCGGGGAGGAGAGGGATCTGCAGTTCCGCGGACCTTTCCTGGAAAAACGGAAACTACCCTCAAAATGAATCGCTACGGCTGACCAACAGCAAACGCAAACAGCGCGGACCCCGCCGGAATCACTATGTATTGTCTTCCATCCAGCCGATACGTAATCGCGGTGGAGTAAATCGCCGCGCCCAGCTGCACGTTCCAAAGATCCTTGCCAGTGCGTGCATCCAGAGCTATGAAATTGCCATCGGATTCCCCGGCGAATACCACGCCCCCCGCGGTGGAGAGCGCTCCTCCGTTTGGATTGCTGAAATATGGGAAGGACCACTTCTCTGCCCCGGTGATGGGATCAAGCGCTTTGAGCGCCCCGGTAGGTCTTATCACAGGATCTGGGACATAGACGCTTCCCAGAAAGTCGTGGCCAACACGGTAAGGCTGGGGGGCGCTGGTGAAGATATCGCACTCGTTCGAGGTAGCAACATACAAAAGGCTGGTGTCTGGACTGTAAGAAGGCGAATACCAGTTGGTGAGCCCGAGAGCTCCGGGGCATACCCGATTCCCTGTTGGATTCGGTTTCAGGTCCGGGTTCAGTATCGGCCTGCCGTCCGGTGCGATTCCTTTGGCCCACGTCACTTGGCCAAAAGCAGTAGCCTTGAGAAACTTGCCGTCCGCGCGGTCTAGCACATAAAGGAAACCGTTACGGTTCGCCTGCACCAACAATTTCCGCGGCCGCCCTTCCCAGTCTGCATTTACTAAAACCGGAACCTGGGTCGCATCGTAGTCATACAAATCGTGAGGAGTGAATTGAAAATACCATTTCAGCTTGCCTGTGTCTGGATCGAGTGCGAGCATGCTGTTGCTGTAAAGATTGTCGCCACCACGCTCACCCCCGTAATCGCTGGGAGAAGGATTTCCCGTGGGCCAGTAAATCAGGTTTAGCTCGGGATCATACGTACCCGTTATCCACGCCGGCGCGCCTCCGGTCTTCCAGGAGTCGCCGGTCCAGGTCTCATGTCCCGGCTCGCCCGGGCCGGGCACGGTTTCAAAGCGCCAGCGCCTTTGGCCGGTGTCCGCATCGTAGGCATCAATAAACCCTCTGACACCGTATTCGCCGCCAGAGATGCCGACGATCACCTGGTTCTTCACGATCAGGGGTGCGACGGTGAAGGTGTAAGCCGCGGCGGAATCCGCGGACTTTGCATCCCAAACCAGGTTGCCTGTCCGCGTATCCAGCGCGATGACATGGCCGTCGAGTGTGGCCATGAACAATTTGTTGCCGAGGATCGCGAAGCCCCGATTCACGGTGCCACAGCAGGGCTGCAGTTTATCCGGGAGGTTGCGTTGATAACGCCAGATCGGCCGCCCGGTGCGCGCATCGACCGCGAAGGCGCGGTCATTCTGCCCGGTCCCGTACAACACGCCGTCCACCACCAGCGGAGTCGTCTCGAACTGGCCGAGGTCAGCAACCTGAAATGTCCACTGCATCGCAAGCCGCGACGCGTTGGAGGTGTTGATCTGATCGAGCGCGCTGTAGCGCCAGCCGGCATATCGCCCGGAATAGGTGAGCCAGTTTTCCGGCTCCCGGTCCGCATTGAGCAAGCGCTGGTACGTGACTTGCGCCGGCAGGGCTGCGCTCAAACTGAAAAGCAGGGCCAACGGCAACGCGATCTGCTTCAGGCTGTGCGTCATTGGTTGCGCAAACCCGCCAGGTACGCCACCAGGTCATTGAGGTCTGCCTGCTTCAGCATGGTTTCAGAATAGGCCGGCATCAGAGACCTGCGGTCGTGGATTACCTCTTTTACGTTCTTCTTGAGAAACAATTGCAGTTGCTGGTTGGTATCAAGCAATTGGACGGAAAAAGTGTCTTCATTTTTGGCGATACCCACAATCTTGCGCCCGTCTGCGGTCACAACCGTGACGGTGTCGTACACCAGGGGAAGGCCGTAGTGATTGTTCGGATCGAGCATGCCGCTTGTGAGCTCCTTGCTCGGTTCGCGAATAGAGTCGACCAGGTACGGAACGGAGCGTGCCTCGCCAACATGAGACAGATCCGGGCCCAGCACTCCGCCGCGCCCCTGAACCATGTGACAGGTCGAGCATCCCCCAGTTCCCCAGAAGATCTTCTCCCCTTTGGCGGAGTCGCCGGAGACGGTTTCGCCGTTGCCCGGGGTCAACGATCGAAGGTAGGCCAGGATAGACCAGGTCTCCGAATCTTCAAATCCGTTTGCCGGCATCTCGGTTCCGGGTACTCCTCGAGTGATGGTGCGGAAGATGTCGGCATCGGTCGATCCATGAACCCAGCGCCCGGCAGTCAGATCCGGTCCCCGCCCACCACCTTGCGCATTCAGCCCATGACACGGCGAGCAGTTCGCGCGAAACAATGAAGCGCCCTCCTGGATAGCAGCTGGATTGCCGGCGACCGGATTCACCTGCCCCTGTACACAGAGACAAAGAATCCGCTGATCAACACCGCGGCCCAGATGTAGTTTCCTGCTTTCATGCGATAGTTGCCGGCTTAGGATTCGGGCTCAGCCACGTATCGAGATACCAGCCGGCAAGTGCCAACAGGAAGCACCAAAGCAGGATGTCGATCGTGTAGGCAACCCCCAACCGCGCGATGACGCTGAACGTTTGCCCCACCAGGCCTGCATCCGGGGTCCAGCCTGCCAGGGCCCAGGTGATCACCGATCCCCCAAAACCGCAGACCAACACCGCGAGCCAATAGAACCAATGCTTATAAGGTGCTGCCGCGTGCCGCAAACAGCCCGGATGGATTCCGCTGGCGCAGAGCGTGATTGCTACGGGAAGCAGCAGCCCTAGCCACAACCACTGCAAACAGTCATAGAGACGTTCTTGCCATGCAACCAATGCGGAATAGCCGAGATAATGCCGCAGCCATGCCGGAGATTGGGAATTCCAGTAACCGGCGTAGAGGCCTTCATGCGCCCTGCCGACAGAAGTCAGGTACAACATCAGCCACCACAACCCGATGAACCCCAACAGGAGAGCCCAGCTCAGCCATCGGGAGGCGGGCTCGGCGCAGGGACGCAGATGATGGAATGTGGCCGTGTAGAGCACCAGAAACCCAACCACCAGCAACACAGCGGAGAGCATGGAGAACGCAAACTGCCAGGTGTGCGAGTCGGGAATCTGCAGCCACGCCGCAGCTAACAGCATCAGCATGAAGTTGCCCACCCATTGGCTGAGGAGAAGACGTCCGGTCATCTTGCCGAGGGCGCCCCGCAATGCCTGCATCACTTCTTTTCCTCCGTAGCCGATGGTGCGGAATCTACCTGCAAATGTAACAAGTCTGTGGTCGCCTGAATGCCCGGCTGGTACATCGGCTGCACGTCGGCCGGGGTGATGGAGAAACTTCCCGGGTTCACCACCTTGAGTAGATAGAAAGACTCGTGCCGCCCGCTCGACTCGGTGGCGAAGAACGCCGCATGGTCATCGAAGAACTCGCTTCGCGTGTACCAATACTGCCAGGTCGCCGGCTGATCGAGGATGTTGTAACTGTCGCCATGCTGCACAAACTCCGTGCCCGCCGGTATCGGGTCTTCGATGAGCAGATATTTCGCGGGAGATCCGTTCACCGCCAGATGCACGGCCAGGGTGTCTCCAGGCGCCACCGCGCCTTTGATTGGATCGAGCCGGTAAACGATTTGTCCATCCTTCGTGATGGGTGTCAACTTGAAGTAATCGCGTGTGATGTTCAGCGAAAGGGTGCCCTGCTGGTAAAGCTTCTGCTCGGTCGAGTAGTACTTGCCTTGAGTCGACCAATAGGCCCGCCCGCTGCCATGCTTGGTGATCTGCACTTGATTGCTGCCGGGATGCAACTGCCCGGCAGCCACATCCACTGGGAAATCTACGCCGGAAGCTGCATCGGCAGCAGTGAAATGCCGTTTGCCGATGGAGCTGCCGTTGAGCAACACGTCCACATCGAAGTCCGCATTCAGCTCTTGCGATGCGGCCAGATAATCGACCAGGCCAAAGAGCACCATGGCTGTCTGCTCGGTAGAGTTCCACCAGTAGCCGCCGCTGCGATTCACCACCAGCCATTGTGCGGCAGCTTCCAGCAGTGGGCTCTTTGGATCGGCATGGGTAAGGAAGCGCAGGGCGAAGGCCGTGCTCTCCGCGCTGTTGTCATCGCTGATATCGAGCAGCGGGTTGTGCATGGATGGCCACGATGCAAGGGAACCTTCCCGCTTGACCTTGCCCTCCAATATCTGCGCCACCTGGGCCGCACGGGTGTCCCCGGTGCGCAGCATCACCATTCCCGTGAGAGCGAGCCCTTCGGCGGAAAGATCGCTGTGCCGTGACCACAGAGTTTCCACGGATGACCCGAGATTCTTCGCACCGGCCTCGCTCAGGGCATACAGCACATAGGCCCGCAGATCGGGAATCATCCTCGGATGCTGGGCCAGTTGTTTCTGCAGATACGCCACTCCGCCGCCGAGGTTTTCGCCCGCCTTGGCATAGCCTGCAGCCTTAGCCTCGGCGAGCCCGGACACCACGTACGCAGTCATGAAGACGCGGCTGTCATCCTCTTTCCACCAGCCCCAGCCGCCATCATCGTGCTTCAGGTCATTCAGGCGATCGAGGCCCGCATTGATCTTCGCCTGCAGGTCCGCCGGGCTGATCATGCCGGAGAGATTGAGCTTCTTGAGCGTCTCAGCGACCACCAGGTTGGGCAGGAAGCTGGACATGGTCTGCTCGGTGCACCCATAGGGATAAGTCGTGAGATAACTCAACGCGGAGAAGAGGCTGCCCGCAATCGAAGGAGCGATCTCGAGATGCAGCGTGTGCGCGGCGGGGTCGGTGTTGCCAGGAAAATCGATGGTCGCAGTCGCGGGCGTACTCTCCGCGATCACGCCAGAAGAGTTGATGGTGCGCGGAACTCCGTTTGGCTCAACCGGGAACGTAAGCTCGAGCGCATCCGATTCCTCATTGGTGAGCGCCTTGGCCAGCAGGCGCGCGCTGCCGATGCGCGATGCTTTCACCCGCCAGAGCGCAGTTCCCTCGCCCTTGCTGGGCACAGTCACGGACTGCGGTGCTCCACTCACCGGATCGAGCCCGTCGATGTTGAGCGATAACTGTACCTGTTTAGCCTGGTCGAGATAGTTGTGCACGATCACCGGGATCGTTACCTCGTCCCCCTGGCGCAGGAAGCGAGGCGTGCCCATGCGTACGATGATGTTCTTCCGCACCAGTACCCGGTTAATCGCCGAGCCTGCCTTGGAATCGAGCGTGATGGCGTGCACCGTCGTCCGCCAGGTGGTGAGCGAATCGGGGAAAGTGAGCGTGACGTGAGCGTGCCCGGCGGAGTCGGTATGCACCGACGGCGACCAGTAGGCCGTATCTGGAAACGCCTTGCGCACCCGCGGCTGCACCACATCGTTGCCCGGCTTCACCTGGGCCAATTGCGGCCGGTAGCGCGATGCCCGCTCCGCCAGCACCGGCGACTTGAGACCAGCCTTACCGCTGAAATAGTACTGCAACGACGAATCGACCGCGGCAAAAACGTAGCGGTCGGGGTAGAGTTTTCGCACCATGTCGCCGCTGCTATCCGGATAAAGGGAGTAGATCGCCTCGTCGACGACGCCAAAGCTGAAGTCCGCGCTCACCGGCTTGCCCTGCCAGTCGCGGGCAAAAACGTCGTACCCGGCAGTCTGCTGTGGCTGAAACACCTGCTTGTCAGGAGTGATGTCCACTTGTAACTGCTGCTGTACGGGAGGCACCTTGATGCTGAGGTTGGCCTGGTACAACTGATCGTTGCGGACGAAGGCGGCCGTTAGTTCCAGGTTGGGTTGCGCATCGGCCGTGATGGGCAGATCAAACGTCAGCGACTTCCCGGGCGAGAACATCACCTTCTGGAACTCGATCGAATACCCCGTGGCGATCACCAACGGATGGAAGTTGTCCACGTTTGAGAGGATGCTGAGATGAGCCGTGTCTCCCACGGCATAGCTCTTCTTGTCGGCGATGATCTGCACCGATCGGGATTCGCCTCCCCAGCCTTCCTCGTTGCCGCCCATCACCCACAGATAGGTGGAGTCGTAGACGACCCTGCTCTCGGGAGTCGTGGCCGTAGCCTCGACCTCTGCGCTGCCCGCTGCCGAGACTGCTATCTTCCCTTGCGCGCGGCCACTCGCATCCGTGGTCACATCGATACTTGCCCCGGGAATCGTTTGCGTCTTGCCGTTGGCATACTTGTGGGCCACCAGTTGCAGGTGTACCCGGGTTTGCACGGGTTTGTTATCGTAGTCCACCGCCGTTACGTTAAAGAGCGCGCTGTCGCCCACACGGACGGCATAGCTCACCGGCTCGACATGAATGCGGAAGCTGCCGCGGGTGGCGAGAAAGCGTCCCCGCCCCGTGATCTCGCGGTTCGCCTGATCGGTCACGGCTGCCTCGACGGTGTAGTCCTGATCCGTCGGCCGCTTCATGTTCGCGACATACTGTGTGGGCACGTTGATGGTCAGCTTGCCGTTGGCATCGAGCTTGCCCGTCTGTTCCGATTGCTGGGCAGCGTCGTAGCCCAGCGAAGCATCGTCCCCGGCGTCTGCCTCGGCGCCCATGCCCGCACCGTCATCGCCGCCGCCGTCTTCATCCCACCAATAGTGCGGCGAGTGGTAAACGCGGTACTTCACCTTGGCATTCGAGACCGGCTCACCGAAGAAGTACCTCGAATCGATCACCACCGGCATGGTTTCACCCTGCAGCAAGCGCGGCCTTGGCCGGGCTCACGCGCACCTGGTACTCCGGTTTGCGGTAGTCCTCCACCCGGAAGCTACCATTGCCCGCATCTGCATCTGGGTCGTCGGAGGCCGGCCCGTTCCTGAGCCGGATGTTGTAGTAGCCCAGGGTCGCGCTCGCCGGCAGGGTGAGATCGCCGGCCACATTGCCAGCTGCGGAGAGCGGCATGTCCTTGTCGAGCAGCGCATGGTCATCCTGGTCAGCGATGGTGACGTGAATCGTCGAGAGTTTGGGCAGCTCCAGGTGATTCTCCAGCCGCGCCCGTAGAATTCCTTTCCAGTGAACGACGTGGCCGGGCCGATAGACTGGCCGGTCCGTATAGACGTAAGAGGACCACCGGCCGCCCTGCCAGCCGCTGAGAGCGTATCCGCCTGGGGTGACCGCGGCCACATCGTCGCCGTGCGTGGCCAGCACCCAGAAGTTGTCTGGCTGCGGCTTCGGCGCCGTCATCTTCAAGGGCGCAAGCCCGTCGGCATCGGTCGTGCCGGTCGCTTTCTGTTCTTTGCCGAAACCGGCGCTCACTTGTACGCCGGGGAGGCCCGCGCCGGAAACCCGGTCGACCACATAGGCCAGCACGCTGCCGCCGCCTGTACGCGTGATCATGGCCATGCGACTGACCATCAGCAGCGTGTAAGCCTTGAAATGGCCGTCGGTGGCCTCGACCAGGTAGAGGCCGGAGGACAGCGGGTCAATCGGCAGTTCCTGCGAATCGGACACGTAGGTGGGGGGCAACTCCTGACGCCAGCGCGCGACCAGTTGGTGATCGTTCAGCAAAGGAATTTGGGCGAACTGGGCCACGCCAACGATGCGACTCCTGCGCGCCAGATTGGCCTGGTGGGCACGCAAACTATCGCGGTTTTCCTCGGTGAACTGACCACGGAAAAATTGGCGGATCAGGAACCAGAGATGATGCTTCCAGTCGTGAAATTTTTCCAGCCAGGTGCGCTCGTCGATTTGCTCTTTTGGTCCGAAGGGGGTCCCATTGTCGAAGCTGTGCAGGTCGGGCAAACCGGCCAGGAAAGTTTCCGGGTGGGGCACCCGGTAGATGCGGAACTCTAGCTCATCCACATTCTGCGCATACAGGTGGATCGTCGGCTTCTCCGTGGGAGCGAAGCTGCGATTGGTGCTCAGGTTGAAGGAGACGGGGCGCGCGGCCAGCAGCCGCAGGGGAAACAACAGCGCAAAAAACAGCAGGAGCCCGGCCTTCAATCCCCTTCGCGCAGAATATTCCAACGATAGACTCCCAGGAAATTTTCATTTTCCGGAAGCGGCCGCCAGCGCGCATCCGGGTGGTGTAACAAATCGCCCAGCAACAGGCGGCGCATCTCGCCTTTGCCTTGGTGAATGGGCCCGGTGTGATAGACGACCCCCGTCTCCCCACAAAAAATCATGGAGTGGAATGGGGAGTGGTGAGGGGTAGCGCCGGGGACATCATACGGTGAGTTCTGGTCTAACTGGCGATAAAAAATCAGGTCGCCCGGCCGAGCCTGGCGAAGGTCGCGTCCGACGAGGTAGGTGTTCCGTTCCATGAGCGTGCGCGCGTCGGCAAACTGGGCGAAGCTGCCGTTGCCGAGGTCCTCAACGCTGAAGGGGCCCGGGCGAACGCGAAAGAGGTTTGCGCCCAGCGGGGTTTGCGGGTAGACGTATTGCCGGATCGAGGGCTGAGGAGTTTCCGTGGGATGGCTTACGAGCCAGGTTTCATCGTGGGCGTGCAGTGCCTCACGGTAGGCAAAGCGGAGCAGTGCGGCACAATCGTCGATCTCGGCGGGTAGCCTGGCCCGGTCTGCCTGCGCTTCCGCGATGGAAGTAAACCAGCCGCGAAAGGCCTGGCGGTCCTGCGCAGTGTGGAGGCGAAGGAAGTCGGGGGTTCCATCGCCGTAGCTGTCGCTGGGATCGAAGAAGAAAGTTATCGGCACATGGGTGGTGATGTGACGCCAGACCAACTTCAGTTCGCTGTGCCCTGGGTTCACGGGGGCAAGTAACATGCCTTCGAGGATGCCGCGCTGGGATGCAAGCAGGCGAATTTTGGGACTATCGGCTTCCGTCACAGTACCCGTGAATGGGAACTGGGGCACACGAATGCGAAGCGCACTGTGCTCTGCGCCGTCGGCCGGCAGCGTAATCCGGGTGGGGTCGATGGAGAGCCGCTGTCTGCGGTAAACAAGGAAAGCGACCCCAACCAGGGCGACGATGAGAATCCCCAGCCATAGGGCACGGGGAAACTTCACCTGCGTTGCATCCTTTGTTTGAACCGGGGAGCTCTCCACTACGCTAGGGATTATCCCACATAGCCGCGTGCCAGAATGGTGGTAGCGGGACCCATGCCCACTCAAGCCAAATGAGGGCTTGAATGGGGCACCCGGCCTTCGTCGCAACCGCCCCATGTGCACCATACGGACTATGGCGCTAAGTCGTTGGGACGCTGTGCTGGGTCTGTGGAGACCGTGGGGATCCCATCCGGGGCGGAAAGCGGGGCATGGCTGACCATATCGGTGGTGGGGCGGGCTATAGACGGAGCTTGCGCGACCCTTAGATCCATTTTGAAAGTGTCACAGGCGGCCTCCGTTGACTATCGAAGCGCAAAGATGCCTCGCCTGCAGGGAGTACCATTTGATATGCAGAAACTACTGTGCTCGACTGCTATTTTGTTGATCATGCTGGGAGCACAGTTAAGCGCCCAACCCTTAGCCTCGCAATATACAGGCCAGGGTACATCCATTGATTCTGACCACGACGGCTTGAGCGACGACTTTGAACAAGCCCTCCTGGAACAATACAAACCATTGTTCATGGTCAGCCAAACAGACTGCTCCGATGTGCCGGCTGCATTCACCCCCGACAGCCAAAACCCCACAGTGCGGGCAGAGGACGCGACGATCTATGGCCAGGTCTTCCCGGGCAAGTCCCAGAGCGCTACGGAGCACATGATTGAGATCCACTACTACCATCTTTGGAAAAAAGACTGTGGACGTTTGGGCCACGCGCTGGACACAGAACACGTTTCCGTTTTGATACGAGCCGGTGACACGAAATCGAAGGCGACCTATTGGTACGCAGCTGCACACGAAGATACCTTGTGCGATGCAAGCCAGATGGCAAGAGCGTCTACTCTCCACGCCGAAGATCACGGCGCCATTGTTTGGATCTCTGCGGGAAAACACGCCTCATTCCTGAACGAGGAACTCTGCCGCCGTGGGTGCGGAGGTGACCTCTGCGAGAAGATGACCCCGCTCGCGGTTAGCCGGATTGTGAACCTGGGTGAAACCGGCATGCCCATGAACGGAGCCATTTGGATCTCGTCTTCGCGATGGCCGCTAACCACCAAGATGGCGCGGACGGATTTTCAACCTGCTGCGGTCAATAGACTTGAGAACCTTTCTCAATCTGATATCGCCTGGGTTAATCCTGCGAAACGGCCGGCACAGTCGACGATTGCGGCTGGCGACTCAACCATCGATGCGCTTGTTGTCAGCAACCAAAACACGGACACAGCCATCTCGACTGCTGGAGACGCAACGGGAAACGCTCTGGATCGATCTTTGGTCAAGGTTAAACATGCATTGGGAGCGTCGTCCCGTGGCGTCGGAAAATTCCTCGGTATCACTGGGGCACGGTGAGTGCTCGATTGTCTGGTCCGGGGATAGCAGTGCTGCCCTTTTATCTCGCCACACGTGGGTGTCGGGCCCGCCCCGCAGGTACGAAGAGTAGGTACGGGCTGGTAGGTACGGGCTTTCGCCCGTACATAAGCCCGGCGAGATACCGGCCTTCAGGCCCTGAGGTGTGCGCCTCTGATTTCGTTCGCTGAGACCGTACCCCACGGCCCGAACCTCCCGTCTTTCTTCCCGTCTGACGACGAAATCCCCGTATCCCCGTTGGCCACACAAAAATGCAAAATAACAAATCTGTTTGACATAGATCTTTTTTCGGTTAATCTCTTCACAACGTAAGACAATTCAAGGGCTTCCTTACACGCCCTAGTTCCATAGCGGCTTCGAACACAATTCTTCGGTGGAACGCAAATTGCTGTATTTCCGCAATCGAGTCGATCCACAAGTGTTCTCGTAGCACGGCCTGGTGATGTATCGGCCATCGGACCCAGAACTCCATCCCGGGAATTGTGGGCTGTTTTAAGGTTTTTTAGACGCACCCAATTGCAGTAACGGAAAGCTGTTCCACCATAATTTCATTTGACGGCCTCTGGGCTGCATGCGACGCGTGTCTCTATCGCATTGTGGCGCTCCCGCATATCTCTTCTCTGGAGGTATTACCGTGAGCTGCCTGCGCCGAATCACCACCTTCCTGGCCTTTGCGATCCTCGTTATCCTTGCGACGAACGGGTTGCAAGCACAACAGACACTGGGGGGAATCACCGGCACCATCGTCGACCCCTCTGGTAGCGCTGTGCCTGGCGTGGACGTGAAAGCCGTGTCCAACGATACCAAGCTGGTCCGTACAGCAAAGAGTAATCTAGAGGGCACTTACTCACTGGTCGATCTGCCGATTGGCACCTATACGATCACCTTTACGCGCGAAGGCTTTTCTGTCGAGCAGGTTCCGGGAATTCTTGTCCAGGCGGACCGCACGGTAACCTTGCCGGGGCATCTTGCTCTTGGCGCCGTGGCCGATTCCGTCATCGTCGACGTGAACCCCTTGCTCAATGCGGTCGATCCGACGAATGGTTACATTCTGGACAGAGCCCAGATAGAAGCCGTTCCTTTGCCCACCGGCAGCTTTACAGGACTGGCTATTCTTACTCCCGGTGTCAATGCCGAGTTGCCCGGTGGAACGGGTGCAAACTCCGGTCTCGGCAATGCTCCCATCTGGGCCAACGGCCAACGCGACACCAGCAACAGCTTCCTACTCAACGGCGTGGATGCCAGCAACCTGTTCAACGGAAAGTCTACTAGCCAGTCGGGGAGCGCCCGGGTAGTGAATGGCACCGGGGTAGGCAATGCGAGCGCGGGCGGCATCGAGCAGAGCAGCGCTTCCATTTATCTGTCGGTAGGCAACGCGCTTCCGAGCCCCGCGCCCGAGACCATCCAGGAGGTACGGGTCAATGCCTCGATGTATGACGCACAGCAAGGTTCCACCTCGGGTGCGCACATAGACATCAGTACTGCATCGGGCACCAACGAGTATCACGGCAGCGGGTACCTGCACCGGGGCACCGACTGGCTGAACGCTGCACCCTTCTTTTTCAAGAATGATTCCAACATCCCCGCAAATGAGAAAGTGCCCCAATTGCATCGTTACACGGCAGGGTTCACGGCGGGCGGTCCCATCCTGAAGGACAAGCTGTTCTTCTTCGCCGGCTACCAGCACATCCATGTTTCTGATCAGGAGATTGGTATTTCCCGGCTGGACGTTCCTGTGGGGCTCGACAACACAGCGGCCACGCGCAGCAATGATGGACTCGCTGCCCTGGCTAACGCCAATTTCGGCAACGGCGACGTGACCGCGGCGCAAATCAGCCCGGTGGCGTCCTTCCTGTTTAACTACAAGCTGCCCAATGGCCAGTATTTAATTCCTGGTGCAACCGGGACTCCGTCCTATGCCCATCCGGACAACGCGTCCATACCCGGCACAGCATACTTCACAGCCGACCAGGCAGTCGCGGACCTTGATTACAACGCATCCACGAAGGACACGCTGGCGGCCAAGTACTATTACCAGCACGATCCCACCATCGCGCCCTACGGTTATTCCAACGTCCCGGGGTTTGATGTTCATGTCGACTCCGGCTCCCACGTGTTCTCCATTTCCAATACCTACATTCTCAAAAGCAACCTGACGACCATTCAGACTTTGGGCTTTGACCGCATGAAGGCTTATGCGAATAACGATCAGCTTTTCACCGCACAAGACGCTGGGATCAACGCCTTTGGGTCGTCATACTTTCCCGGCGTAAGCATCATTAATGTTCTTGGCAACGCCACGCCGGACGGCCTGGGGTCGCAATCGCTCAACATCGGTCCGAACGCGTTCAGTCCTGGATCAAATACAGGTATGTTCCAGAATCGCGTAATGCCTTCAGGTAATGCTCTTTGGCTGCTGGGCAAGCACAGCCTCTCCATGGGCGGTAACTATAGCTACACGCAACTCAACATTCGCGACAGGCGCACTGGGACGGGCCAGATTTCTACGCAGGATTTTGGCAACTTCGCACAAGGCAACATTGCCGCGCAGAACGCCAGCTTCACCACCACTACCTTTCTGGTGGGGAACGCGAACCGCTACTACCGTGCCAACCAGGTGGGAGCGTATGTGCAGGACAAGTTGCAGGTGTCCTCTAACCTCTCCTTGACGGCAGGAGTGCGCTACGACTGGGACGCCGGTCTGACGGAAAAGAACGGCAACATCTTCAACTTCAACCCCAGCAGCTACAGCTTCAATCCAGCCTGTTTGACCAATGGAGATGACAATCCGGCGGATTGCTATCCCGGCAACGGCATCGTGATCGCTGGAAATAACAAGCAAGCTACCCCGGGCGCAAGCAAAACAACCCTCACCGGGCGTCAATGGGGATTCGGTCCGCGCATCGGCGCCGCCTGGCAGCCGAAGATGTTCCATGACAAACTGGTCGTTCGCGCCGGCACTGGAATTTATTATGATCGCGGAGAAAATTTTGCTTTCTTCTCGCCCGGCTATTCCATCGGGCAGGTCACAGGCGGCCCGTTCGGCGTCGCGCAGTCGCCTCCTTTCGTCAACGCCGTGCAATGCAATCCCAATGGCGGGAGCGACCCGGTGGATACTCCAGGCGCAACCTGCGCCGGAACCTACAGCCTGTCCACGCCCTATGGCAGCGGGACGTCCGTCAAGCAGCCAACCGGCAAAGCGGCGGATCTGACCAACTATCTACAGACCCCCGACCAGATCACAAACGGCGGGCAGATGACGACCATTACCACCTACGCCCAGGGCAACAAGCTGCCCTACACCATCAACTACATGCTTGACTTCCAGTGGCAGCCGCGCAACAACCTGGTGGTGCAGGTCGGCTATATCGGCAACCTTGGCCGCCACCAGGTAGTGCCCGTCCCACTGAACCAGGCCCAGATCGCGACCCCCGGCCACCCCATCAACGGGCAGTACTACTCCTACGGCTACTCCGTACAGACGGCCGGAAATGATTATTGCTACTACGATTGTTCGCCAGCACACCTGCCGGATTTGGCGGGGCAAGCATCCTCTGTCTATCTTGCCAACTACGAAGGGGGCAACGTCGATCTGCGCGTGCCGTACCTCGGATACGCTTCCGAATCCCTGACGTATAAGGCCGCCGGCATCGCGGCATACAACGCGCTGCAGGCCCATGTCGAACAGCGCCTGACCCACGGCCTGGTCGTTGGCGGGTCTTACACTTACTCGCACGCGCTTGATGAACAGAGCAATCTTGGCCTCTTCTATACAGGGGGCAACGCTCTTGATCTTCGCAGCGGGTATGCTTCTGCGGATTTTGACCGTACGCACGTACTCAACGTTAACTTCAACTACCAATTCCCCTCGCCATTTTCTGAATCGTCTCTTCCCGGGAAATTCACGGGAGGGTGGTCCATCAGCGGAATTGTCATCGCACAGAGCGGGCAACCTTACAGTGTCGTCGACTTTTCCGGAGCCTCCGGCAGCATCTATTTCAGCACCTACAACGGCATCACCAACGCGGTGGTTCCTCTGGCCGCCGGATGCACGCCGAAGTCCGCCCATACCGGGCAATCGGGCGCGTTTGGCTTGCCTGCGCTTAAGTCCTCATGCTTCACCGTGCCGTTACTATCCGGCGCCAACGCCACTGCAAGCGGTGTACCGGGGCCCAGCTTCGACGCTCCTCTCGGCGACATTTACGAAACCACGTTTCCCCAGGGTCAACGCAATATCTTCCGCCAGTCAGCGCAGAAACGTGCCGATATATCCCTTATCAAGGAGATGAGGGCGAGGGATCGTTATGCCTTGCGCTACACATTTGACGTCTTCAATCTGACCAACACAGCCAGCTTCGATGTTCCGAACGCCCAAACCACACAGAACAGCAGTTATAACCCGACCCCCGCCGCCGAGCAGACGCTCGCCGACTTTTACAGTCCGCCGAACGACGTCGGTTATGTGCAGCACACGATTGGGAGTGCGCGCCAGATACAAATGTCGCTGAAGCTCTCGTTTTGACGAGCGTATCCGGCGGGTTTAGCACCTGGAATTGAAGGCAGAAATCATGGAGGGTTGGGATCTATGTACACCGCATGGCAAAGAAGGTACGTTTCTGCCGCCACCGAGAGGCGCAAACTTGCGTTGAGAAAAGGTTTGTTGGTCTTCGTGTTTCTCGCGGCATGCATGGTCCCCGCAGCGGGGAACGCACAGAGTGCGGCTCAGAAAGCAGCATTCCAGGCGCTGGTAGATCGTCAACTTCAGTCATGGCTGAAAGCTGACTTTTCCATTGCGGCGGGAGATTGGGCGCCGGATGCAGAACTGATTTCACCGGGAGCGCATTTGAAGAAAGCCGAGATCCAGGGCGTCATGACCGATTACTTCAAGCACTTCAAAGATCTGAACGTAGTGGTCAAGCGTGTCATTCTCTCGTCTGACGGGAAGGAAGCTGCGATTGAATGGGAGTGGAACGTGGTTCGTATCCGCGATGGAGCCAAGTCCCATTCCCCGGATTGCATTGTCGTCGATTTAGAAAACAACAAAATCAAGTCGTGGCGCGAGTATTTTGATCTCGGGGGTTCTATTGAGGCCAATCCCTAAGTATCTGTCTGGTGGCCGTAACCGGTGCGATTGCCCAAAAACTGGTAACATCCGTCCACGCCTCTTTGCCTCTTTGACTTCCCTCTAACTTCACGGTCCGGCGGACCTTCCCGTCTACGACCTGTCACCCTAACTCGTCATCCCAATGGGAACGTTACTCTTTCCTTGTCATCCCGACCGGAGCGGAGCGACCTGCGGTTCCGCGGACGCTCATGGAAATGTTTTTCCGGGCCGACCAAACCTGCCCTCGCCTACCACTGAGAAATTGATCGATCCGGGAAAGGCGTGGACCAGTCGGCAATGGTGTAGCCAGGCTAAAGCGCCGCCAGAGCAGCCTGGCGGAGAGGGCCTAACCGGCTCTGTTCCAGATCATCCCGGTAGAAGAGATTGAAAGTGTCGAAAGGGATAAGGCGTTGTGCATCTGGATGTGCAATGTGGATACAGGTCTTGCGGATCGAGCGCAGATCAAAGGAACTCGCATCGATGAACTGTACGATCAACACACGAAACAGATTGTTGTAAGTCAGATCTTTAGGCGCGAGCAACTGCGGGATACAGCAAAGCAGGTCGCGCAGAGTCGATACCTGGGACTGAGGCGAATGGTTCGTAGCGAAAAGCTTGAAAATGCCTTCTTTTACTGGGTTGGCGGCAGCTTTGGCCAGCAACTCCGGATGCTGCGCCAAATGGCTGCGAATGCCCTGGTCTTGCTCGTAAATGATGGTGTTGGCAGCGCCGTTGATGAGGACTTCCGGTGGAATGAGACTTGTCAGTGGAGTCACATTTCCGGCCAGCTTTAACGCATATCCCATAGCCAGGGAGTCCGGGTGACATGGGACTGGGATGAGGTCCTCGGGTTTGAAAACCGACGTTTGCTCCAAAATACGGCGCCGCACCTCGGTGAGTGTCAGACGATGCTCGCCGGCCTGGTATCCCGTAAGCCTGCCAGCCTGCTGTACCGGCTGAAAGGTTACGCCGCGTATGCATGGTTGCCGGAGTGCGAACTCGATGATCGCGCCGAGCTCCGCGTCGTTGACTCCCCTCTCGACGGTCACCACCAGGGTAGTCGAGATTCCCAATGCGTTAAGTCTTGCGAGCGCTCGCTGGCGTATGTTGCGCAGGTCTGCGCCGCGCAACTGCATCAGAGGGTCGCGTGCAAGAGAATCGAATTGTAGGTAGACCTCGAAAGCCGGCATATAGGTAGCGAGCCGGTTCGCAAACGCTTCGTCCGTCGCAATCCGCAGCCCATTCGTGTTCACCATCAGGTGCTTGATCGGACGCTGCTTCGCAGCATCGAGGATCTCGAAAAACTGGGGATGGATGGTTGGCTCCCCGCCCGAGATCTGTACGATGTCCGGTTGAAATTCATTGCCAACGATCATGTCGAGCATTCGTTCGACCTGCTCCAGCGGTCGATGGCTTGTCCGGTGTGTACCACTGCCCGCATAGCAAATCGGACAATCCAGGTTGCAGACATCCGTAATTTCCAGCAACGACAGGCAGGAATGCTGCTCATGGTCGGGGCAGAGACCGCAATCGTAGGGACACCCAAATTTCACCGGCGTGTTGAAATGCTGCGGCATTTCAGGGGGCTTAATGAAAACTTCACGGCAACGGCGATAGTAGTCGACGTCGTCGGCCATCAATACACGTTGGAAACCATGCTGCGGACACCGCTTCAACATGTAGACACAATCATTTTCAAATACGATTTTGGCGTCGACCCGGCGAAAGCATGTGTCGCAGAGGGAAATAGCCGTGTCGTAGAAGAGATAAGGGCGGGTTGGCGCGCTCATGGTCGATGCCTCACTGCTTTTGCTTCTTCCCGGTGATCGCGGTTTGAATCAACAGCCCAATAAGGCAGATCACGATCCCCAAAGCGCCCAGCCCCATGCCCACGAGTTCAAGGACGCCGGCCACGATGAGGATGCCACCCAATGGGTTTGCAGAACCGTTCGCCGGCGCTTTGAGGAGTAGAACCGCTCCGTAGTTCAGGCCACAAAGACCGAGAGAAATTACGAGCAAGATGGCAAAGATGGCCAGTCCCTTTGCCCAGCCTGTCGAACCACCAAGCAGATTGCTCATCTATTTCATTCCTTCGTTCGCGTGGTCTGCTCGAATCCTATTCGCTCGGGTGGTCGCAGTCGAGTCCTCGACCTTTCTGTACGAATACACTAAGCGAACCGGATCGCTTAGAAAGCCGACGGCAACGGCGGCGAGTCCGGCGCAGCAGGCCCACTGGATTGCATTCAGGCCCCCGATGAGCGGCTGCGGTTTCAGAAAATCGATCAGGAGTCGCCATCCAAAATAGGCTGCCATAAATACCCGGAACAGAATTCCGTTGGGGTGGGGGCGTTTGGAGATGAATCGCAAAACGAGGCCCAGGGTGATGAGGAAAGCGATCTCATAGGCTTGTGTGGGATGGCGGGCAACGCCGTCTCCCAGCTCCACACCCCATGGAAGACTCGTCGGTTTTCCGTAGGTATCGTCCGCAAGCCCGGCGAGGAGGCAGCCAATCCTGCCGACGGCAATACCGATGCAAAGCGGGATGGCGAACAGGTCGCCGGTGCGTGCTCTGATTCCGCTGAGCCTTTTGACGATTTCGACGCCCAGCCACCCACCGAGAAGTCCTCCCACAATGGTTTTGCCGCCACCTGGCATCACGATTTGCGCAATGGCGATGTGCGTGCGAGGCGCCTGCTCCAGCAGGCCGAGGGTACGGCTGCCGATGAGCGCTCCCAACATCGCGGCAGCGATCACACTCCAGCGCTGCTGCTCCTCTAGAACATCACCGGATCGGTTGCGCTGGTACTTGTAGGCCGCAAAGCCGAGCGCGTAGGCAAGCGCCTCAAAAACCGGGTGAAGCTCGGGGTGAGGAGCAATGTGGACCATTGGCTACCACAGCATACTGGTTTTCCAGAAAGAGGATGACTGGGTTGCATCGACTTCTCGAACAGTGGAGGCCCAAAAATAATCGTGGCGACCGAACCCAATGGCAATTATTCTTGCCACCATGCCGAGCTTCAGTACGTTTTTCGCGGGCGTTGTCGCCATGATGGCGATAGCTTTCCCTGCCTCCTCCTTTGGGTTTGCCGACACAGCCCCGAATACTACCGCCCCTCACGCAATGACGCTCGACGATATTGAACACTTGCTCGACGTAGGCAGCCCCCAACTCTCTCCCGACAGCAAGTGGATCGCTTACACCGTCCGCCGGGTCGATACCAAGGCCGACAAGAACATCACCAACCTGTGGATGGTGAGCTGGGATGGAACGCAGGACATTCCACTCACTTACGAGGTTGATCATTCCGTGAGCGACCCGCATTGGAGTCCGGATGGAAAGTATCTTTCTTTTCTCTCTGACCGCACCGGGGCTCCTGACGTGAAAGGCAACCAGGTTTGGGTGCTTGATCGACGCGGCGGCGAAGCACGGCAGTTGACCAACGTGAAAGGAAAACTCTCCGCTTATGAGTGGTCACCCGACGCGAAGAAGCTGCTGCTCGTCATAGCCGAAGATCCCGAACAGGAAGCCAAAGACAAAGAGAAGGCTGCAAGTGATAAAGAGAAGCCAAAGCCGATTGTCATTGACCGCTACCATTTCAAACAGGACATCGAAGGCTATCTCTCTACCAACACTCGGCCGGAGTTGATCCACCTCTACGATATCGCGACGGGTAAGCTCGACAAGCTGACCTCTGACACAAAGTTCAGAGAAGAGAACGCAGCCTGGTCACCGGATGGCACGCAAATCGCGTACATCAGCAACCATGACGCCGATCCGGATCGCACGAATAATACTGATGTTTTTGTGGTCAACGCGGCCGCCAACTCCACAGCGCGCAAGCTCACCAGTTTTCCCGGTCCGGACGAAGGAGAGCCAGCCTGGAGCCCGGACGGTAAATGGATCGCCTATATTCAAGGCAGCGAGCTAAAGTACGAGGAATACAGTCAGCGTCTGCTCGCGGTTGTGCCTGTGGCCGGGGGCGAACCGCGCATACTGACGGCACAATTTGATCGTCCGGTCGATAGTCCTGTTTTTTTGCCTGACGGGCAATCGATTGGTGTACTGGCGGCCGATGATCGCTCTCGCTACCCCGCTGCGGTTTCGATAAAGGATGGAAGTGTCCGCCGCTTGGTCAATGCCGCCGGGGTCGCAGCGGCACAGGACGAAAAGCTCGACCACCTGGCGATGACCTGGACGACCGATGCAGTACCGGCGGAGATCTTCGCCGTCGAAGACGGCAAGATGCGCAAGCTTACTAACCACAATGATGCGCTGGTGGCCAAGCTCCAGTTGGGCGAGACGCGTGATATTACAGCACATTCTCCCGACGGAACCGAAGTCCACGGGTTGCTGACACTGCCCACCGGGTACACTGCCGGCACAAAGTATCCGTTGCTATTGCTCATTCACGGCGGCCCCGACGGTCAGGACGCGCATTCTTTCGTTCCCCAGCGCCAACTCTTTGCCGGGCGCGGCTACGCGGTGCTCAACGTAAACTACCGAGGCAGTCACGGCCGCGGTAAAACTTATCAGCAGGCCATCTTCGCCGATTGGGGACAGAAAGAGGTCGTCGACCTGCTTGCTTGTGTCGATGAAACGGTGAAGCAGGGATTCGCCGATCCAGACCGGCTGGGGATTGGCGGATGGAGCTATGGCGGCATCCTCACGGATTACACCATCGCCACTACCACACGCTTCAAGGCGGCCATCAGCGGAGCGGGCAATGCCAATCCTCTCGGTTTCTATGGAGTCGACCAATATGTACTGCAGTACGACAACGAGTTGGGGCCGCCCTGGAAAAATCCTGATATCTATCTCAAGCTTGCTTATCCGCTTCTCCATGCGGACCGGATCAAAACGCCGACTCTATTCATGGGAGGCGACCAGGATTTCAACGTGCCGGTGACCGGCGGCCAACAAATGTATCAGGCACTGCGTAGCCTCAACGTACCGACGGAGCTGATCGTCTATCCGGGGCAATTTCACGGATTTACCCGGCCAAGCTTTATTCGCGACCGTTACCAGCGCAATCTTGATTGGTATGGCAAGTATCTGATGGGCAAATGAAGACGGAGCGGTAGCAGGTTACCGAGTAGACACCATCGCGACCCAATATAGAATTGGCTGAAATCCGAATTTGCGTGGACGACAGCGCAAACGGAAGGAGCGAAACCGGTGATCAGACAGGTGTTCCCGCGGCTCGGCTTGGTGTGGATACTCTTGCAAGTTTGTTGTTTCGCGATCTCTGGACAAACTGTTAGATCCGACAACGAAATCCCGTCAGATCATTTGATGCAACCAGCAGAGCTTGCCGGCATGCTTCAGACAGCCGGGCAAAAACCGCTGGTGTTGCAGGTAGGCTCGCACGTCCTCTTCGCCGAAGCCCATATTCCAGGAGCGGAGTACGCCGGCCCCGGAGGGCAAGAAGTAGGATTGCAAGCTCTGAGAGATCGAGTAAGAAATCTGAGCCGCGATCAGTCGATTGTCATCTATTGCGGTTGCTGCCCCTGGGTGAAATGTCCAAACATCAAAGCAGCCTATCGGGAACTAAGTCCTTAGGCTTTACCGCGGTCAGGGTGCTTTATATCGCGAACGACTTCGGAACAGACTGGGTTGCCAAGGGATATCCCGTTGCAAAAGGACGCTAGGAGACGGTAGTGTATTGCTCCAGGCCGAAGCATATGTGGCCCCTGTCGCCCTGCATCGTGCTGCTATGGATGATCGGAAGCGCTTTTCTATATTCGTCAGGCCAGCAGAGGGCGCCAAATTTCTCTCGCTCGGATCTTGAGCACAGACAAGTGAGCCTCTCGGCTTACCACGGCAAGGTCGTGCTGCTCAACTTCTGGGCAACCTGGTGCGCACCGTGTCTTGAGGAGATACCGCGCTTTCGAGACTGGCAACTGCGGAATGGCGAGCGTGGCCTGCAGATTATCGGCATCTCGATGGACGATGAGAGCTCACCCGTACGCACGTTCTATCGGAAGTACCATTTGAACTATCCAGTCCTCATGGGGGACGAGAACCTGGGTGAATTATATGGAGGTGTCCTTGGGCTTCCGGTGACGTTTTTGATCGACCGAAAGGGACGCATTCGTTATCGGCACCAGGGTCAAACGGACCTCAGCCTTATGCAGCGAGAACTGGAGCACCTGTTGAAGGAGCACTAACGTCGTTGTGGCGCACATCATCCGCGCCACTTACGGAAGGTATCCCTTCAAGCCAAGATGATTTGTAGCCAAATTGCTGCGACAGGTAAGGTGTCAACGTTTTACCCAGATCCAGCAAATTCTCATTGTGCACCCTGGGGTACCGCCGTCTGTCATTCAATGTCCAGGCGAGACCGCGATGGGGCCCTCTGTCACGGCCACTGGAAGTATCTCCCCGTCTCTCCGGAATGTCGCTCCCTGATCCGCCAGCCAGCGCTTGAACTCGCTGCCTGAACGGCCGGAATTCTGTTCTGCCGATGCACGGCAAGGAACTAGGCACCGCGTTGGTGGCCGCGATAAAAAACAACTTCGGCTGAAGTAGGAGGCGACATGCGATACCCAATTGACATAAAGCCGGATGGAAAGTTCTTCCTCGTAACCTTCCCGAATATCCCCGAAGCCATTACTCAAGGGAAGAGCCTGAAGGAAGCTAAAGAGGTGGCAGCCAACACCCTCGAATCCGCACTGGATTTCTATTTCGAGAACTCCCGGGTTGTGCCAAAGCCATCACGCATTAAGCGTGGTCAGGATTTCGTTGAACTCCCCGCCAGCGTATCGGCAAAGGTGCTACTGCTCAATGAAATGATCCGTCAGCGGGTTCGTCCTGCGGAGCTGGCGCGACGGATGCAGACGACACCGCAAGAGGTAAACCGGCTAACGAACATTCGCCATACTTCGAGGATCGATGGAATCGCCGGGGCGATGAAGGCGCTCGGCAAAACACTGGAGATTCGCGCGATATAAATGGGAGCGCGTGGACCGGAAATCGCGGACAGGGAGCTTTCCAACAAAACCTGCCCCTAGCGTTCCGTTTATAAACGCTTGAGGAATCTGAAGTAGAAAGCTCCGAACACCAGGACGATGCCGATATTCACTGTCAGCCGTGCCCAGATCAGGTTTCGGAAGAACGCTAGATCTACACCCACGATCACGGCTGCCATCGCGACCGCGTAAAGGACAATCGTCACCGGTCTGCCTCTTTCAGCGAAAATCACCATCGAGAATCTTCTCCAGCCTTGGACTGCATCTAGCCTATTCCACGAGAGACGGCTGTTGATAGCAAACCTGCGAGTAGACCAGCTAGAGATTGGACGTGCAAGGCGTTGTGAAGTCAACATCCCGTCTTTAGTCCACGCCTTTCTAATTTGGGCAGCTCTCCGAGGAAAGCGCCAATTTTCCGCCCGCGTCCTGTCTAGATGAAGTCGATCTCAAAGATATAGCCCGCGTTGGGGCTACGGGTGGGTTCGAAGCCCGGCGGGCCGACGCCTGCGTCGCAACTGATCAGCTTGCCATTGTGCATGGCCAGGCCATGAGGGTCGGCGGAGCCCTCCACGAATTCCGCTGTTTCCAGCAGCTGGCCGGTCGCTGCGTCATATTTGACCAGCCCCGAGGTGGTCGTGTGGTCCAGCTTGCCGTCTTGCTCGACATAGCGGTCCACATCGGAGCTCCCGGTCACCATCCAGATGGCTCCGTTGTCCCAGGCGATGCCGTGCCAGCGCCCGGTCGTGATGGGAATCATGAATTCCGGCTCCCAGGTCTTGGGATCCACCCGCAGGATGCCTCGCAGCCGGTTGGCCACGATCCACAGCTTTTGCCCTCATGCCACATCAGGCCATGGCAGCCGCCGCCATCGTCGGCCGGCCCCAGCGGGATCTGGCGGTGCGAGACCGTCCTGGAGTTCATGTCGGTCTGGTAGATGCCTTCCGGGCCAGCCATTGGCGCCCATCCAGATATGACCGTCGCCATAAGCCATCCCGCTGGTGTTGCAGGACTCGGTGAGCACCGTCTTGAGCAGCTTGCCGTTCCAGTCGAGCAGCCAGCAGGCCTCCGGCGAGCGCTTGGCGTCTTTGCTGAAATTCTGCGCCTTCTGCTCGGCGACCCATACGCCTTCCGGCGCGATGGCGACCGCATTGGGATACCCAGGCGGCGCCTTGAACAGATTCGTAGTCTTCACTTTGCGATGCGGGACGTCTCGCTTTGGCGGCAGCGGTGGCACAGCATCCGACTGCTGCGCCTGCACTCGAGCCAACCCCACACTGGCCGCCAGCCCAAGACCGCCGGCTAGAAAATCCCTTCTCCCCATCTCCATCACTGTCCTCCTTCAACCTCTGCAACGAAAACCGCATCGCGCCGTTACTTGCTGTCAGGCAAAGCGAAAACATAGAGCGCCTGACCGTTGTCCGGGCGATGCACCTCGGTGAGGATCACGTTCGGCATATTCTCCGGGCTGCCCCCGCCCAGGCCTGTGGTGACCGCAATATATTGTTTTCCGTCGATGCTGAACGAGACGGGATAGCCCTGCACTGTGGTGCCGAGCCGAGTCTGCCACAAGATCTTACCGCTCTTGACATCCACCGCTTTGAAAGAGCGGTCGTAATCCCCGACAAAGGCGATACCGCCGGCGGTCGATAGCACCGCGGTGAGGAACGGCGCTCGCTGTTGGAAGGACCAGACCTCCTTCAAGGTCTTCGTGTCATAGGCGGCGAGCTTGCCCATATTGCCGCCGGTACCCGGCATCTCATAGACGCGAACCGCGGCAGCGACGCCGCCCGACCCTGCCTTCCTCTCGATATCATGACCATTCATCTCGGCGCAGCTTTGGGAAAGCGGGATGATGAGCAGGTCGTTCGGTTTGTCGTAGCTCATCGCCGTCCAGTCGTGGCCGCCCTCCGGGCTGGGACAGGACTGAACCCACTCATTGGTTTTGCCATTGGCGATATCGTCGCGATAGGTTGGCACCCCGGTCGTTGGATCAATGTGCGTGAATACGTTCTGCAGCACAGTTTCCTTGTAGTCGAGGAACTTGCCGTTGTTCCGGTCGAGCTTCCACAGGATGCCAGCCTTGCCGATCGTCATCACGGTCTTCTGCGTACCGTGATCGATCAGGACGCGCTCGAACACCTCGTCGAGATCGAGCGACTCGCCGGGTGCGTGGCTGTAATACCATTTCAGCTTGCCGGTGTCCGGATCGAGCGCAACGGTAGTGCTGGTGTAAAGTGCGGCGGCGCTTGCCGTGCCGCGGCTCGCCCGCATCCAGGGCTTCGCCTGGGCTACACCCCAAAAGGTGAGATTGAGCTCGGGATCGTATGTGCCCGCGATCCAGGCCTCGCCGCCTGCACGATAAAGATCGTCGAGTCCGTTCCAGGTATCTCCCCCCGGTGTTCCCTTAAGGGCGATGGTGGAGAAGCGCCAATCCTGTGCACCGGTATTCGCATCGTAGGCGATAATGGCGCATTTTTCCCTAGCGTAGGAGCTACAGCCCGTCAGGCCCACCAGCACCTTACCGTGGATGACGATCACGCCGCCGGTCTGATTATGGTGGTCTGTGCTCATCGCCACCTTCCAGATCAGCTTGCCGCTGCGCGCGTCGAGCGCCACCACATGCGCGTCCGTGGTCGCGATGAATACTTTGTCCTGATAAAGCGCGAGACTGCGATTGCCACCATAAAGATAGGGCGATCGCGGGCCAACGCGGTATTCCCAAATCAGCTTGCCGGTTTTTGCGTCGAGCGCCTGCACGATGTTATCGGTGTTGGAAAGGAACATGATGCCGTCGTGCACGATAGGCGTCACTTCATTTGCGCCGCCCTCGTTCATCGCCCAGGCCCATTTGAGCTGCAGGTCTTTAACATTGCCGGCGTCGATTTGTTTGAGTGGACTGAAACTCCAGCCCTGGTAATTACGGCGGAACATAAGCCAGTCACCCTCCGCGGGGTGCTCCAGCATGGCGTCGGTGACTGGTGTGTACGCCGGTACTTGCCCTGAGATCGTGAGGCCGCTTCGAGCCAACGGCGCTGCTTCCGCCTGTCGCGTGAGCCCTCCGGGTATCTGCCCATTGGCAACATTGCCGATCTTTACCTCCGTGACGCTGGTGTACGGTTTGCCGCCGGGCGTCGCCCCGTTGGCTTCGAGCAAGAATGCCACAATGTCCTGATAAGTTTGGTCGCTCAGGCTGCCACCTTTGCCCAGCGGCATGGCTGCATGGAGATAGTTGTAAAGTTCGCGCGTCGATCGATCGCCCCAGGACTTGAGAAAATTGGCGCCGGCAAGGGAGGGCGTTTCACCGCCGCCGGATAGGTTTTCCTGATGGCACGAGGCGCAAGAGGTGGAGTACTCCGTATGGCCCTGGCCCGCCTGCCGCGAGGTGAAAGGGCCGACGTCCTGCTGGGCGACCGCGGTCCAACTGCACAGTGTCAAAGCAGCTGCGACAATCGCGGTTACACTCGATCGCAAATGATTCTCCCCAACCCGCTCGTCGCGCGCAGCCTGCCGCTATCCAACTATCGCGCCATAATCCAGCCCCAGAGGTCGCCCTCGGGCGCTTTGCCACTGTCGATTTCTACGTAGAGGCTGGATTTGCGCAGGGCCGCAAGCTGCTGGGTATTGAGCTGCACAGTCCCGCTCAGCCTGCCACTCGTAGCCGGCGAGACCACGAGGTCAGCAATAAGCGGCCCGCGCACCCCGGGCAACGAGCCCATGCACAGATGCGCGCTCGTGGGAACGCCGAGTAGTCCGCTGAAAGACCCTTCCAGCATGAGCTTGCTTTCCTCAAGCGTGGCCGTAACGGAACCGCTACCCGATGAATCGGCGCGTGTGCCCACCAGGCGTGGTCCTGGAGAAAGGCGGAAGTGAAATACGGTATCGTCCGGCGCCGCCGCGGCAGGCAACACGCCGACCAAACACGCGGCGAGCAGGAGCGCTCCATTACCGAGAAATCTGTGCCGCGAAAATATTCCAGCCATGGTCCTCGTGCCGGTTTAATCAGGCAGCGCGAAGGAGTACATCGTGCCTTGGCCCGTTCCTATAATGTATTGCTTTCCATCAACTGCGTAGCTGATCGGGCCGCTTGCATTGGGCCCCCCCAGATTCACGTGCCACAGCGGCTCGCCGGTTTTCGCGTCCAGCGCCATAAAGTCCCCATCCATGCCACCACCGAATACCAGGCCGCCTGCCGTCGAGAGCACGCCGGACTCGGTGTTGGCGACCATCTTGAAGTCCCACTTCTTCTCTCCCGTCTCGGGATCGAGGGCGCGGATCGCGCCGTACCCCTCGGCCTCCGTCTTGTAATTGGGAGACGCGCGCATCACGGGGCCAGCGCGGTGGCCATCGCCGGTTGTGGCGCAACTCCCCGGAACTACGTGGCCATCGTGCACACAGGGCACTGGCGATCCGTTGCCGACGTAGCGCTGACCTTGCACCCAGGGGCCCGGATCACCCTTTCCCGAGAGGGCCTTGTAGTTGTCCCAGACGGATAAATAAAAGAGGCCGGTTTGCGGGCTGAAGGACGGTGGATACCAATTGGTCCCTCCCTGCGAGCCGGGCATCACCGCAATTCCTCCATTCGGCTTCGGCCAGAACTCGGGTGCTTTGTTCGGCCGGCCGCTCTTGTCCAGGCCGTTCGCCCAGGTCTCCTGGATGAACGGTTTGCCCAGCAGGAACTCCCCAGTGGTTCGGTCCAGCACGTAGAAGAAGCCGTTGCGGTTGGCCCACAGCATCACTTTGCGCGGCTTGCCTTGCCAGTTGATATTCGCGAGTACGGGAACCTGGGTGGAGTCCCAGTCATACTCGTCGCCGGGCGTGAACTGGAAATACCACTTCAGCTTGCCCGTGTCCGCATCCAGAGCCACCACCGATTCCGAATACAGATTGTCGCCCGGGGCCCGCACATCGCCGCTCCAGCCGGGATTTGGATTCCCTGTTCCCCAGAAGGTCAGATTGGTTTCAGGATCGTAACTTCCGCTGTTCCATACAGGGCTGCCGCCGTGTTTCCAGGAATCGCCGGACCACGTTTTAGCCGCGGGATCGGCGGCTGATGTGGGTGTTGTGTTGAAGCGCCACAGTTCCCTGCCCGTCTTGATGTCGTACGCACTGACCCAGCAATTGGCCCCCGCCTCGTTGGTGGCCGGGCCGAGGATGATCATGTTACGCACGATGAGTGGAGCGACGTTGTACTGATAGCCCTTCTTCCAGTCGGCCATCACGACATCCCAGAGGATGCGGCCGGTTTTCCTATCGAAGGCGATCAGGTGGCAATCAACCGTGGCCCAGAAGAGCGTGTCACCTGCAAGCGCCATGCCCTTGTTGACCTCGTAAGCGTTGTAGTACGCGGTGGGATCGAGCGGGCGGGAAACCTTCCAGAACTCGCGGCCGGTGACGGCATCGAGCGCAGCCACCTCGAGGGCGGTGCCGGTATAGACCACGCCGTCCACGACCAGGGGCGTGTTCTCCATCTTCGACTGGTTCTTCGCTGTTTTCTCGTAAACCGGGTGGTACGCCCACTTCATCTGCAGATTCTTGACGTTGTCGCGATTGATCTGGGTCAGCGGGCTGTATCGTTGGCTCGCATAACTGCCCGAATACGTCAGCCAATTCTGTGGCTCGCGGTCCGTGTGCAGAAGACGGTCATACGTGACCTGGGCAAACAAGGAGCCGGTCACGAAGAGAAACGGGAGCAAAATGCGATTCGTCACGAGCCCTCTCTGTGCGCGAGCGGGATTATATATTGCCCATCCTCGCCGGGCAATCGAGGCTGGCCTGTCGCCGTGGCTGCTCGCCCACTCAAGCCAAAAGAAGGCTTGAATGGGGCACCCAAAGCTCTATCGCAGAGCCGGGAATTCAAACAAATGCCTCGGAAATTTTGGCCATGTGTCGCGTGATCAGAAGTTCTCTCTCCCTGCCTCAAAAGCTTAGGGTGGCCCATTCAAGCCTTCTTTTGGCTTGGGTGGGCAAGCAGCTTCGACAATCAATCCGGCAAAGCGAACGCGTACATGCCGCCCCCGAATACCAGATCTCTTGCGGTGAAGAGCACGCCGTACTCGTTGTTGTTGACCATCCGAAGTCCCATTTCTTCTCGCCGGTCCTGGGATCGATGGCGCGGATCGCGCCGTATCCTTCGGCATCCGTCTTATAGCTCGCCGCCAACACACACGTGTTGGTGAAGCAGGCGCCGGCACACGGGCGGGCCAGTAAGTGGGCGGCCCCTTTTCGCCAAAGCCGGGCCACCAGCCGCCTCCCGTATATAAGACACCGGGTTCACGTCCAGGGCGGTGGACGAGGACATCGTTTCACTTTGGATCCTTAGCCCACTAAAGCCAAAAGAGAGGGCTTGAATGGGCCACCCGAAGTTTTTTGAATGAGGCGAGATTGGGCGAAAGCTTTAGGATTTCGTCGCGACCAGGCTGGGGCGCTTGGGATGGAAGGTCCATCCGGGGACCAGGTACTGCATCGCAGCCTTGTCGTCGCGGGCGCCGAGCCCCAATTTCTGATGCAGCGCATGGGCAGCCTCCAGCCGCTCCGTGTCGATCTCGATGCCGAGCCCAGGACGATCGGTTAGCTCGATGGCTCCGTTGATGATCTGAAATGGTTCTCTCGTCAGGCGCTGGCCGTCCTGCCAGATCCAATGGGTATCGATCGCGGTTACGTTCCCCGGAGCAGCCGCCGCCACATGGGTAAACATGGCCAGCGAGATGTCAAAGTGGTTGTTGGAGTGCGAGCCCCAGGTGAGGCCCCAGTCGCGGCAGAACTGCGCCACCCGAACGGAGCCCTGCATGGTCCAGAAATGCGGATCAGCCAAGGGTATGTCCACTGCGCCCAATTGCACCGCATGCTTCATCTCACGCCAGTCGGTGGCAATCATGTTCGTCGCAGTGGGTAAGCCGGTTGCGCGCCGGAATTCCGCCATGATCTCCCGGCCGGAAAACCCCTGCTCGGCGCCGCAAGGATCCTCCGCGTAGGCCAGTACATGGTGTTTACCGCTGCAAAGAGCTACGGCTTCTTTCAGAAGCCATGCGCCGTTGGGGTCGAGCGTGATGCGCGCCTGGGGAAATCTTTCCGCCAAAGCAGTCACGGTTTCCATTTCCTCCCGCCCAGCCAGCACTCCGCCCTTGAGCTTGAAATCTTGAAACCCGTATCGTGCCTGCGCCGCCTCCGCCAGGCGAAGAACGGCCTCGGTGGTCAGCGCTGGTTCGTGGCGCAAGCGCAACCAGGCATCTTTCTCCTGTGGATCGCTGGCATAAGGCAAATCGGTCTTGAGCCGGTCACCGACGTAGAACAAGTAGCCGAGCACCGGGACGCTCGAGCGTTGCTGACCCTCCCCCAGCAATGCGGCGACAGGGACGCCGAGGAATTGTCCCAGCAGATCGAGCAGCGCGGACTCGATCGCGGTGACTGCATGCACGGTGATGCGCATATCAAAGGTCTGCAGGCCACGGCCGCCTGTATCACGGTCGCCGAAGCGAGTCCGCACGGTTTGCAGAATCTCGAGGTAAGAAGCGATGGGGCGGCCGACGATCATGGTATTGGCATCTTCGAGGACCTGGCGGATGTAGGCGCCGCCTGGGACCTCGCCGGCGCCGGTATGGCCCGCATCGTCGGTCAGCAGTACCACATTGCGGGTGAAGTAGGGCGCATGGGCTCCGCTCAGGTTGAGCAGCATACTATCGCTGCCCGCAACCGGGATCACGCGCATGTTGGTTACACGAGGTGAGGAGAATTCTCTATCGCTGGACACCCTCGTGATTCTACCGGGTCACGTATTCCGTTGGCCGTGAGGTCTGAGGTCTTTTTGTGGCCACGTGCAGCAAAGGGAGCGGCCGTTGTTGCTTTCTGAGCAGCAAACGGGCGGCTTCCGGCTTGAGCGGCCGGCCGAGCAGGAAGCCCTGCATGAAGTCGCATCCCATCTCGCCAAGGTGATGTACCTGCTCTGCTGACTCGACACCTTCGGCCACCGTTTTCAGCCCCAGCTGCCGGGCCAAAATCGTCATCGCACGAACAGCGGAAAGATTGGCCGCGGGACCGTTGAGACGTTGAATGAACGAGCGATCGATTTTCAGCGTGTCCAGGGGTAATTCCTGCAGGTAGTCGAAAGCGGCGTAACCGGTGCCAAAGTCATCGAGCGCGGTACCGATGCCCAGGTCGCGCAGTTGCTGGAGTTTGGCCGCAGCTCCGCGCAGATCTGCGATGACCCAGCTTTCCGTAATCTCGAGTTCCAAGCGGTCCGGCGCGAGACCGCTTTGCTTGAGTGCATGCGCAATCTTCGCGCTAAAGTCGGGTTGTTCCAACTGTACGCCGGACACATTGGCAAACATTTTTATGGGGCGTAAATGAGCGGCGTTCCATGCCATCGCCTGACGGCACACTTCGTCAATGACCCAATCCCCAATCGCAACAATGACCCCGCTCTTTTCTGCAGTTGGAATAAATTCTGAAGGGTTGACGGTGCCCCAGACCGGATGCTGCCAGCGCAGCAATGCTTCAAAGGCAACGATGTCTCCGTCCATGCTGAATACGGGCTGATACACCATATGAAATTGCGAACTGGCCAGTGCATCGACCAGGGCTCCCGCCATCTCCGCAGCCCGCTGGCTCTGCCGGCCCAAAGCGGGTGAATACAGCTGCGTCCGGCCGCCCCAGCCCGCTTCGACGCTTGCAGCGACATATCCGCTTCGCGCAATAACAACTCCACCGTATCCCCATGTTCAGGAAAAAGGCTCATTCCGATGCTGGCGTTGATGGTGACCGAGTGGCCATCCAGCAGGAAAGGCTCGTGCAGATCATGGAGTAGTCGATCGCAAATATGAAGTGCATCGGATGCCTGTGGCAGATTACGTAATACGAGGAGAAACTCATCGCCTCCCTGGCGCGCCAGTGTGTCTGGTTCCCGAATCGATATTTTCAACCGCTCGCTGATCAGCTTTAGCAGAGCGTCTCCCAACTCATGTCCCAATCCATCATTGATCTGCTGGAAATGATCCAGTCCAATGCAACAGACCGCAAGCCCTTCACTCCGCCGCTCAGCGACTTCCTGTCGCAACCGGTCGGCCACCATCGGCCGGTTGGGTAACCCGGTCAGCCAATCAACCTGCCATCCGTGCACGACCTGCTCATAGAGACAACCATGTTCGATGGCCAACCGGGCGAGATCGCACAGGTTCTGGATGGTCTCGCGAGTGGGCTCATCCATCGTGCCCTCCTGCCGGTCGAACACGGTGAAAGCTCCTCTCGGTTCTCCCGAGCCGGAAGTCAACGGAAATGCCGCGCAAAGCGTCATCCCAGAATCCAGAATTTGCTCCAGCGTTGTTGCGAGCGGATCAAGCTGTTTCGGGAGAAGGGTAGCTGGAAGCCGCTTGGGTAACCCCGCCTCAGCCTCAACGTGGAACTGCGAGCCGGAAAGCACAAAGATGGCGACCGCCTTGGACGGGCACAACGTCACAAAGGAGTCGGCCACCATCTGCAAGGTGGAGGGTACGGTGTGGTGGCTGATAATCGCCGAGAGAATCTCGTGGGCGTGGCTCGGCTTGCCCGGAACTTCCCCCGCAATCCAAATGGGTGCCGTGACCGCCGCCATGTCCATGGTGGCGTCATCGGCACGGGAAGGAAACCCCTTAGTTTTGAACCGTGATGCGGGCCTGACTATCTATGCTTCTTAATCGGAGCGGACTTCTTCGCCGGGTGGGACTTCTTCGCCGGCTCAGCCTTCTTTTGCACCTTTGCTGGCGCCTTCACCGCCGCCTTCTTAGCCGGAGCGCTGTGCTTTGCGGCCGGTTTCGCCACCGGTCCACGAACCGTCTTGGCCGGTACCGGCTTCGACGGTATATGTTTGGCGGCCACCGCTTTGGCGGGAACCGTCTTCACGGGCGTTGCTTTCTTCGCTGCCGGCGGGTGGGGATGGCTCGGCGCATGATTCACAGAAGGCTTGGCCGTATGTCCCTTGCTGGCAGCCGGCGGCGGTGCCGGCGCCGGTTTGGCAACCTGCTTCGCCATCACGTGCACTTTGGCCTGTTTGGCGGGGGCCACCACGTGGAGCGCGGGACTTGGCGCTGATTTTGCGGCCGCTGAGCTGGCCTTCGATGGCAGGACTTCCGGCTTGCTCATTGGGGACGGCTTTGCGGCCGGTGGCTGGCTTTCGACCGCCGACTTTTTCGGTGACGGAGCAGCCTTTTTCGGAGGTGGAGGAGGGCTTACCGGAGGTGCAATCTCACCCTCGTCTTCATCCTCGAGATCCTCGATCGGCTCCTCGGCGGCCTCTTCCTCATCCAGCGGCAAGGCATCTTCCGCGTCGCCATCAAATGCCGCCTCCACCAATGCTTTACTCTTTTCCGCAGACTTCCTCGAGCCGCGGGTGCGGCGAACGGTCACGGGCGGAGGAGGAGCCGGCGGCGAATAGGGTTCCAGAAAAGCGCGCAACTGCTCCTCTGTCTCCAGGTTGCCATCGATGACGCCCAGGAACAGCCCGGATATCATCTCGTCGTAGCCAGGGACTTCGGGCGTGATCCGCAATTCCTGAAGCAGGGCATGGGGAATCTTTTGCCGCGCCTCCGGCCACACCGTGAAGAAGTTCTTATACTTCGCCTGAACAGCCGGGGTCTTTGAAGTCAAGCCCAGCCAGAGAACCGCCTGAGGGTCGGCTGAGGTAAACAGCTTCCAGGTGGCCGAAGGGGTAGCAGCCTCTTTGCCCACAAGCTGCTTGTTGAACTCCTTGGCTGCGTGGTCGAGATTGTTCCACTCTTCGACAAAGCCCGGGCGAACAAATAAAGCCTTCAGTGCGGCCAAATCCTTAGTTGAAAGTTTCGCCGTAAGATAATGCACCGAAACTGCTGAAATATCAGGGCTTACACCCTGCATCTGCAGTTGCGTTACCAGCTTCCGCATTTCCTCCAGGGCTGTGGCATCGGCGGAAGCCGTCGTCCAGGCCGGAAACAGGTAATGCATCCACCCTTCCGCCTCCATTGCGGCAAGCACCCGAAGACCGTCTTCTTCATGGCCAATTTCTTCCAACTCGTAGCCGCGCTGGTAAGCGGAGAGAGCCTCAATGGCCTTCTCTTCCTTGGCGTTCTGGTATCGTGTCTGCGTGCGCTCATCCAGCTGCCAGCCCAGACGGGCGACTAAGCGCGTCGCCCGGAGTAACCGAGCCGGATCCTCGATGAACCCATAGTTGCTCACCAGCCGCAGCTGCCGGGCTTCAATGTCGGCCACCCCATTCAGCGGATCCATCAACAGGCCGTAGGAGTGTTCATTAAGAGACAGGGCCATCGCGTTCGCGGTAAAGTCGCGGCGCCGCAGGTCATCAAGAATGGTGTCCCAGTGGTACACCGGCTTACCGGGCTTGGGATACTCTTCGCGGCGAGCGCTCGAGATCTCCACCGTGACCCCTACCGGGAAACGGAAGAAGAGGGTGCGCGAAGGCTCGTGCTCGCCCCACAGCTTACCGCCCGCTTTCTCCAGCGCTTTCTTAAGCTTAAGAGCGTTTCCTTGAACCGTTACATCAAGGTCGAAGACAGGAGAACCGCTGGTCAGATCACGGACCGCTCCGCCCACAAGGAACACCGTCATCCCCGCCTCGCGTGCGGCCGAGCGAATATGTTCAAGGGCATTTCGCTGGTGGATGGAGAGGCGGTTTTTTAGCAGATAGATATAGTCGGGCATGCCTTACGTTCGAGCTCCGCCGGCCACTCAGTTGCGGCTAACATTCGTCACGTGAACACCTTAGCGGCGAGCCCACGCTACGCACAAAGAACTAAGTTAGCATATTGAGACGACCTTGGCTACAGGCTTGCACAGTTTCCGCTGCGCTCCGTTGCACGATTCCCGGTGCGCTTAGCCAAGACCGCGTGCGACAATCCAGCCGGTGGTGATTTTCCCATGCCCGTCAGCCAGCAAGAAGGTCATCGTACGAAAGTTGAGCCGGGATTGGCTATCTGGTTACCTTCCTCCGTCGGCGTTTGTGTCCAAGGAACAGGCCGAGGTCCTCGACTTGGGCGGCAAGCTGGTCTCGGTCGATATGGCTGAAGTGAAATGGATTTGCTTTGTCCGCGAATTCCAATCCGGCGATGTCGACCAGCCGGAACGTTTGTTGCGCAAGACCTTTATCACCCGTCCCCGGAGCCAGGGTCTCTGGGTGCGGGTGCGGCTGAAAGATAACGATCTGATCGAGGGCCTGGCGCAAAACGATCTCAGCCTGCTTGAGGGCGAGGGGCTGTTCCTCATTCCTCCCGATACCCGCTCCAACACCCAGCGAATTTTTCTGCCGCGGCAGGCCGTAGCGGAGCTGGATGTGCTGGCCGTCATCAAGACCGGCTCCCGGCGAGGCCCAGCCGAGATGCTGCAGGCGGAGCCTGTTCAAACAGCAGAATTCGTCAACCTGAGTCCGGTACAATCCCCGCATGAAGCTTGCCGAGCTTGCCCGCGTACTGGGCGCCACCTGCCATGGCGATCAGGAACAGGAGATTACCGGGGTTGAAGGCATCGAGAAGGCTGGGCCCGGCCAGCTGACCTTTCTCGCCAACCCGAAGTACACCCCCTTCGCCCGCACCACCAAGGCGGGCGCAGTCTTGGTAACAGAGGACTTCGAGACCATCGCCGCCCCCACTCTTCGGACGGCAAATCCTTACCTGGCCTTTGCCCGCGCTCTGGACATGTTCCACCCTGCGCCGGTGTACCCACCCGGGATCCATTCCACAGCGGTGGTCGATCCCACCGCCACCATCGGTGAAGCGGTGCATATCGGCGCTTACGTCGTCATCGGCGCAAGGGCGGTCATCGGCCCGGGCACAACCCTGTTGCCCCATGTGGTGATCTATCCCCAGGCTCAAATCGGAAAGGATTGCTTTGTGCACGCCCACGCCGTGGTGCGGGAAGATTGCCGGCTGGGGGACGGGGTTATTCTGCAGAACGGAGCCGTGGTGGGTTCAGACGGATTTGGATTTGCTAAGGAAGACAGCGGCAGATGGCATAAGATCACGCAGAGCGGCGCAGTGCTGCTGGGCGACCAAGTCGAGGTGCAGGCCAACTCTTGCATCGACCGCGCCAGCGTTGGCAATACGGAAATCGCCAGCGGGGTCAAGATTGATAATCTGGTGCAGGTTGGCCATGGATCGATGGTGGGAGAAAACACGCTCCTCTGTGCCCAGGTGGGACTGGCCGGCTCCTCAGGCGTGGGAAAAAATGTGCTGCTCGCCGGCCAAGTGGGAGTCGTCGGTCACAGCTTTATCGGAGATGGCGTGATCGTCACCGCGCAATCCGGGGTTCCGGGGGATGTCGCGCCGGGTACCATGATCAGTGGTTCACCGGCATTTGAACACCGGCGCTGGCTGCGCAGCGTGGCCGCCTTCAGCCGCTTGCCTGAGCTCGTCAAACAGATGCACAAAAAGCCGTAAGCTCTTACAGTAATAGATGTTACTTGGTTGGCAGCGGGTTTGCCAAAGACTTGCATCATATCTCAGTCTCACTGCCGGTAATACCATGCCCCGGCCAACGGGAAGGAAGATTTTGCACCTGGTCGAAACCCCCATTCGCGTTCTGCTCCTTGATGACGATCCAGAGAATTTGCTCCTTCGAGCCGCTATCCTGCGTAAGCACGGCTATCTTACGGATACGGCAGGCACCATCGGCGAAGCGGAGAAGCTGATCAACAAGATCGACATCGCGGTGCTCGATTACCACCTGGGAGCCGGGCAGTTCGGGACCGAAGTAGCGTCTGTGCTTCGCGAACGGCGCCCGGAAGTGCCCATCATCATCCTTTCCGCCACCCTGGAGCGGCGCTTCGGCGGGGTGGAAGACATGCACCTGCTGAAGGGCTACAGCTCCGTCGACGACTTGATCGACGCGTTGCGTTCGTTCGAAGCCAAGCACCGCGGAAGGCCGGTGGTGGTCGACGCGCGCGACTTCTTTTACTCCCGCATCAGCATGGCCATCGGCGAGGACGTGGTGCTGGAGATCCTGGACGGCGCTGGCCAGTGGATGTATGTGAACGAGTCCTGTGCGCGTTTGTTGGAACGGCCCCGCGACTGGTTCCCAGGAAAGAACATGTTCGTCGAAATGCCCGACCTGGCGGCAGACTGGAAGGAGATTTTGCGCACCGTAGCCGAGAAGCGCGAAACCTACATCGATCGCACCTACCGCGGCCTATTAAATTTGCCGCGCAAAGGTGAGGAGTGGGTGTGGAACGTGCTGGCCTTCCCTCTCACCCTGCATAATAACGAAACAGGCGTGGTGCTGACGGCAAGGATTTTGGAGCGAAAGACATTATTGTGAATGGGGCCCATGCACAGAACGGAGTCCCTTCGTATCAAACGACTGTCTTAGGTATTGGACGGGTGCCCCATGTTCGCACCAGCGTACATGGGCCGAAAACGGTTCTTTCAAACGCTTTCACTCCATGAATGACGAATCTGGCTCTTGGCCGCGATACCTAAGTCGCCCGATTTGCGCCGTACCCTTTGTACACACATGACCCGATTGAAACCTCACCTGAGAACTCGCTTTTTGCTGCTAATGCTATGCGCAGGCCTGGCAGGCTGCCGCTCCCGGTTTGTTGAGGTCACGATTGTGAATCAGGGACCCACGGTGCACGTCATGGAGTTTGACTACCCGAGCGCCAGCTTCGGCGCGAACTCGCTGACCACCGGCGCCAGGTACCATTACCGTTTCAAGGTGCAGGGATCCGGTCCGTTATCGTTACAGTATGAGGACGGGTCGGGAAAGAACCACACGGCGCAAGGCCCCAAAGTGGACCTGGGCGATCAGGGGTCGCTTCTGGTCAACATCGACCCACAAGGCGCGGTGACCTGGACCCCCAACCTCACCAATCCCAAATAGACTAGTGGACCACCGACTGAAACAGCGTCGATTGCAATAGGCTCGAGAACTGGCTGTCAGAGGACGCGAAACGCACATCCAGCGTGCCGCCGCTCGAGTTGATCGTGGTGTTGTCGATAGCTTCCTTCTCCGCCGGCGTGCCACTCACCTTCTTGTACAACGCCGCGGCATTGAGCAAAGAAGCCATCGTGGCCGCTGAAATCGTGTCCGGAGTAATAACGTTCAGGGTAAACTTCACCCCGTTGTCGAAGCTCATCGAATAGCGCGAACTCAACAGCCGCTTCTTTACCGTGTCGTAGTCGGTCAACTGCGAAGCATCTCCCAACACCGAGCGCATCATGGTCTGCGTGCCTTCCTGATCAAGGACGCTCCAAACCGCGTCGCTATCGACGGACTGCATCTGGCTCAGCATGGCGCTGTTATTCAGAAAACTCGGCGTCATGCCGTCGCGTGCATCGAGCGCCGATTTCAGAGCTTCGGTCTGACCGAAAACCATGGTCGTCGGATTCAGGAAAACCACCTGCATCCCCGACTGACCCATGGGATACACGCGATTGTCCCGGTACACGATCGGCTTGACCTTGCGCTTCTTGAAGTTAGCCATAATATCGTCGATGGAGAATTGGCCCTGCGCCAGGCCAACGATGCGCGTGTCACCACCAGCCTTGAACGACGCAAAGGCCAACTCTTCAATATCGTGGTTCTCATCGAGACCGGAAGTGCGGAGCGCCTGCTCCAGCTGCTTAAGTTCCGGAGGCAAAACCCGCGCTTTGAGATCCATCGCGGCTTGCGAATTCTGCATGGCGTGGTAGTCCACCACGATCAGTTGCTGAACGTTCTTGGGAATAGCGGCGCGTGCGTCCTGGCCGAGCTGAGCGGCAGTAGCGGGTAAAGCCAACGCAAGTGCGAGCCCGGCGATGGTGCTCGTTTGCAATCTTTTCGTAACTTGTATCAATGGGTCATTCCTTCCCTGGGGGGACTACATTCGGAGATGTAAGCAGTTATTTGTAACCCACCATCTCCATCTTATGCCTTTTGGGCTATCTCGCCGGAGCCTGGCCATTCCAGTGGCTGTTTCAGACGCCGTTCGAGGATTCTCGCTTCCGGGTTGAATCCTTTAATTAGACGCACCCACTCACTATCACGCTCAAAGGCGTCTTCCGGAAGTAGACCGATGAGTTCAGCCTCTACAACCTTGGTGCCATGCTTGCCCGCTAGCCGGTTCAACGCGTCAAAGACACGGCCCACTGGAGCGACCCGGAAATCGGTGATATTGAGGGAAACCTGGGCCCGCCCCTGGACCAGCACTCCCATGGCCTTAACCCCTTCCAGTCCGCCACTTGAGGCACGCAGAGCTTTGGCGATGGCGCGTGCGGCGGTCACATCCGGACGGTCCAGATAGAGGTTGTAGGCAATGAGAAACTTGCGCGCTCCGACCGCGCTGGCGCCGGCCGTGGGGTGTAGTTCCGGCCCTCCCAAATCGGGACGACGTGCCGCATCGCGCAACACTAACTCGCGCAAACCTTCAAACTGACCCTGACGCACCTGCTCGAGCAAAGCCCGGTCGGGACGAGAAGCGGCCGCCTCATAGAAATAGATTGGGATGTTATGGCGGCTCCAGATTTCGAGACCGGCCTGGCGTGCGAGGATAGCGCACTGGGGCAGCGTGATGCCGGAAACGGGCACGAAGGGGATCACGTCGGTGGCGCCAATCCGGGGGTGAACTCCGTGCTGCGCAGTGAGATCGATCAGCGATGCGGCTTTGCCGGCGGCGCGAACAGCGGCTTCGACCACCGCCGCGGGTGGACCGGCAATGGTGACCACGGAACGATTGTGATCGCCGTCGAGCGACCAATCCAGAAGGGAGACACCGTCCACCCGCATGGCGTCCACAATGGCCCGCACTTTATTGCGATCGCAGCCCTCGGAAAAGTTGGGCACGCACTCGATGACGGGTTGGTTCATAAGGGGTCACTTCCACCAGCTGTAGCCGATGGAGAATTGGACGCTTGCGTTCACCCCGGGGTTCGCATCTCCCATGCTGGCATTCGAAATATGCACAGCGTTGGCGGAGAAGGAAATGGACTGCCGCGGCCTGACGAAATACTGTACGCCTATCCCAAACTGCGGGGTGTAATTAAAAACGCTGGTGCCCAGGTGCCGCGGCGCGGGATACGGACCTACCGGCGGAAACTTGTGATTGGTCCAGATCAGGCCACCCGCCCCCTGAACCCAGGGACGAACTCGGTGATTGTTAGTGAAGTTCCAACGCAGGATCGCAGGCGTGACGCTAATCCCCGTATAAGTGCCGCCGGTAGGAAACGGACTACTGCAATTCTCAATGCCCCCCGAGGGCGCATAGCAATTGACCCGCAGATACTTCGGCGTATAGGCCTGCCAGAAAGGGACCAACTCCACCGCAAGTTCGAACTGCCCGCGGAGTAAGCCTTTGCCCAGGGGATCCGTGAGCACTTTGCCCGCATGCAGTCCTGCCCAGAGAAATTTGTAGTCGGCACGATCGCCAGTGCCGACCCCTCCGTTCACGAAGGGTCCGTATTCCCAAGGGTGACTTTCGAACAGGCCAGGATCCGGAGTCGCGCCGGTTCCGCTATCCGCCGGAGCCTGGGCGCTGGCTGATGAGGCAACGAGTACCAGGCCGAGAACAACCATGATTGCGGAAGCAATTCGAGCGCTTTGTAGTCTGATACTCGCCTTCCCTTCTTTGCCCCTGGCTTACATCTCGCGAAAGACCAGCGAGACCCGGCGAACCGGGTCCAGGGCTGGGATCATACTTGTTTGTTGAGGAATGAAGACTATAGGCCGGACGCGTCCGGGTGGAGCTACCCGGCGACCTCTTCGTACTGCGAGGCATCCAGATCAAAATTCGAGTACACGTTCTGCACGTCATCCAGATCTTCGAGCGCTTCGAGCAGCCGGATCATCTGGGCGGCGACGCTGCCCTCCAGCTTGGTGTAGGTCGACGCAATCATAGTGATCTCAGACACCGTCGTCTCCACCTTGGCATCCTTCACGGCATTCGCCACGGCATCAAACGCGGAAGGATCGGTCAGGATCTCCCAGTTTTCCCCCTCGTCGTTCAGATCTTCTCCGCCCGCATCAAGAACGATGTTCATGAGCTTGTCTTCGTCCGCGGCCGCCTTGGGAATGGCGATCAGACCTTTTTTGGCAAACATAAAGCGCACCGAATTTGGTTCGCCCAGGTTGCCCCCGTTTTTGGAGAAGGCATGGCGCACTTCGCTCACGGTGCGATTGCGATTGTCGGTGGTCACTTCGACGATCAGAGCTACTCCGCCCGGGCCGTAGCCCTCGAAGGAGATTTCCTCATAAATCGATCCGGGCAATTCCCCGGTGCCCCGCTGGATCGCTCGCTTGATATTGTCGGCCGGCATGTTCTCGGCCTTGGCTGCGGCGACGGCGCCACGCAAACGCGGATTGGCATCCGGATCACCGCCCCCTTGGCGGGCGGCCATGGTGATTTCCCTGATCAGACGGGTAAAGATCTTGCCGCGTTTTGCGTCAAGAGCGCCTTTTTTGTGCTTGATTGTGGCCCATTTGGAATGGCCGGACATGGGTACCTCTACTGCCTCTGAGTTTGCCGTAACTCTTTGCGGCGAAAGGCGAGTATAGCACTCCGCGCAGGGTGCTTTCTACGTGAGCGACCGCGGCCGGCGGAAAGCATAAACAACGGCAAGCAATGGCGGAGCCAGCAAAATTCCCCAGAACGGAATGATAATCCCGAGCACAATCGGGGCCAGGATAGACGCCCAGACGGGCACGCGGGTGACCCGCTTCATAATGAGCGGTTGCAACAGCAATTGATCGATGACCACGATCGCCGCGTAAATGCCGAGCAGGATGCACAGGCGGTACATGCTGGGCTGGCTCACCAGGATGGAGAAGGCGGGGCCAAGGAGAGCGATAACCCCTCCAAAATTCGGAACGAGGGTCATCAGGCCGGCAATCAGCGCCCAGACCGCAGCCAGCGGTACATGCAACAAAAGAAGTCCGATCAGCCACAACACCGCAACACACAGACCCTCGATTGTGACCGCGCGCCACCAGTTGACCAGTGCAGTGCCGGCAGTGCGCAAATGAAGCGAGCCCTTGGAAGCGACTCGACTCGTTCCAGGGGCCGCGGGCCGGACGATCTGAGGTGGGGACTCTTGCTCCAGACTGGCTGGCGCGATGACCGGCTCGAGAGCAGCCGGTTCCTCGGGTCTGGGATCGTCTGGGATGGGATCGCCCATCTGCTGACGATACTCCTGCAAATAGGCCGGATCCAAGCATTCGCATCCATTCCGGCTCCATCCACCGGCTGGTAGCCGGGCAGACACTTACGCACGGGGTTAAAACTGCTAGCCTATAGATATGAAGTTCGGTGTGTTGGTGTTCCCTGGCTCCAATTGCGACCACGATACGTTCCACGCTTTGCGCGAGATCGCCGGACAACCCGCGACTTTTCTCTGGCATGAGTCGGAAGACCTGGAAAACTGCGACGCCATCGTCGTGCCCGGCGGGTTTGCCTACGGCGACTACCTAAGGACGGGTGCCATCGCGCGCTTCTCGCCGGTGATGCAGTCAGTGAAGAAGTTCGCCGCTTCCGGCGGCCTGGTGCTGGGCATTTGCAATGGCTTTCAGATCCTGTGCGAGAGTGGGATGCTGCCCGGGGCGTTGTTGAGAAATGCCGGACTGCGCTACATCTGCAAGCAAGTCTATGTGCGGACCGAGACCACCCACAGCCCCTTCACCCAGGCGCTGACGCGCGGGCAGGTGCTGAAGATCCCCATCGGGCACATGGAGGGCAACTACTTTTGCGACCCGGCCACCCTGGCTGAACTGGAGCGCGGCGAACGCATTGCCTTTCGCTATTGCACCCGGGCCGGAGAGGTTACCTCCGACGCCAACCCCAATGGGTCCATTAGTTGCATTGCGGGCGTCTTCAGCGAAGATCACAATGTGCTCGGAATGATGCCCCACCCGGACCGGTCGAGCGAGGCAATGCTCGGCTCTTCGGACGGATTGCTGTTGTTTGCTTCGCTGGCCGGTGCGATGACCAGGTAAGTCAGGATTTCATGATCGATATACACCACCATTTGTTATTCGGCCTGGACGATGGGCCATCCGATATCGAAATCTCACTGGCCATGGCCGAAATGTCCATGCAAAACGGGGTCACGCACATTGTGTGCACGCCCCACTCCAGCGAGCATTTCAAGTTCGATCCGGCGTTGAATCTGGAGCGGCTGGAGATGGTTCGCCAACGGCTGGGCAATCGTATCTCGCTCGCCCTCGGGTGCGATTTCCACCTGATGTTCGACAACATCGAGGATGCGGTCGCCAACCCGGCGAAGTATTCAATTAACGGCAAAAACTATCTACTGGTGGAATTCCCCGACCACTCGATTTCCCAGAACATGAAGGAGATCTTCTTCCGCCTGAGCATGGCTGGGCTTACCTCCATCATCACCCACCCGGAGCGCAACCCAGTGTTGGCGAGGCATCCGGAGAAGATGGCCGACTGGTTGCGTGCCGGCTGCTATATCCAGATCACGGCTGCTTCCCTTACCGGGCGCTTCGGCAAGATTGCACAACGGGTATCTCACGAGCTGTTGCGCCGCAACTGGGTAAACTTCCTCGCGACCGATGCCCACGACCTTACCTCGCGGCCGCCCATGCTGCGTGAAGCCTATCAACTGGTCACCGACAAATACGGGGTCGAGACCGCCGACCGCCTCTGCCTGCACAACCCGCACGCAGCCTACTTCGGCGAGCCCATGCCTCCTCAACCCGAGCCCGAAGGCTTGCACCCGGAACTGGATCCCAAGCAATCCTCGGGGCTACTCAGCAAGATGTTCGGTTGGTAAAGCTCAGCGGCAGAACTTAGTCCCGTAGGGACGGCTGACCTTCATACTCGTACAAATTAGCCTCGAAAGGCCTCGGTTCAGCACCGTTCTTTATGCAAACGACTTGCCCGCGGTAAGTCAAGAGCGAAATGACAACACTCCGTACGCAACCATCAATGCTGAGGGTGCCCCATTCAAGCCTTCTTTGGCTTGAGTGGGCAACGCGCTTCCCGCCGAGAGATCTGCGGTTCCGCGGACCACTACTGAAAACGCGGAATAGGACACTCAAATCTGCGATGACGATCAAGTCCCGCAAGGACTTCGCGGGGTAATTTTTACGAGCTTCTACAGCCCTAAACCCCCATCGACCGCCAAAATCTGTCCCGTAATAAAATGCGGGCCGCGGGCGAAGAACAGGACCGCCTCGGCGACATCCTTCGGGGTCCCATTACGTTGCATCGGCGTTTTGTTGGCGAAATGCTCGTAGGCCGGGTCGACTTCCCCGTTCACAATCATTCCTGGAGCTACGCAGTTCACGCTGATTTCGGGCGCGAATGCCTTAGCCATCGTCTGCGTGAGCATGTGCAAGGCGGCTTTGGAAGTACAGTAGTGCGCGTGGGTAGGCCAGGGGTGCAAACCGCCCAGAGAACCAATGTTTATGATGCGTCCCTTGCTTTTGTGCAGGTGCGGATAAGCGGCCTGGGCCATAAGGAACGGCCCGCGGGTGTTGGTCGCAAACATGTTGTCCCACTGGGCCACGGTGATCGACTGCAGCACCGCCGTCTCAAATATTCCAGCGTTATTGACCAGGATATCCAGCCGCCCGAATTGCTCGGCTACACTCGCAACCGCCGCGGCGACACTTTCCTGATCGCGCACGTCGCATTGCACGGCCGTCGCCCGCACCTTGTGCTTGCGCAGGGCTTCCACCGTGGCCTGCGCTTCCGCCGCAGAACCCCGGTAGGTGACGGCGACATCCGCTCCCGCCGCTGCCAGGCTGAGGGCAAGGCTTCTGCCAATGCGCTTGGCGGCTCCCGTCACCAACGCTGTCTTTGGATGCAGAGTTTCCAAGCTATTGCGGCAAGGGCGTCTGCTGTGAAGGCTTGGCGCTGTTCGATTCGCCCTTTGGGGCGGTGTTGTTGGGCGTCGTGGTGTGGTTATCGCCATAAAGCGAGTACTGTTCACCCGGCCGCTTCATCTTGACCACAATCTCTTTGCTGTCGCTGTCGATTTTGTAATCGTCGCCGTAGGTCTTCCAACCGTCGGCAATTACCTGCAGGCGAACCGTGTCGCCGATCGGGATGACGTCGATCGTCACCTTGCCGTCTTCGTCGCTCTTGAGCTCCAGCGCTCCCTTGTCCTTGTCCCCTTCCATGGGGTGGAAGACGACCGCGGCGTTGGCGATAGGCTTACCATTGGTGGCCCGCAGGACCGTTACCTTAATGGTGGCAGTGGCCGGCGGGGGGGTGTATTTGCGCCCGTTCCGTTGATCGGCAGCGGCACAAATCGACGAAAAACCCGCCAACAACAGCACAACACTCGAAATCTTACGGCAAAATCCCATGGCAGAAAGTATAGATGATTTCAATTCTGGTCGCAGTGCGTTCATACTGGCGCAATATTTGAGCGACTTTCACTCACATTTCGGCTTCCACGCCTTGACAAGTACCAATCCGCTGACTATCTTAGCAATTGAAGAGCGAGAGTGCTAAACCGCTTGTCAAACGGATCAACGTGTCGCTCTTAACAATAAACCTCAACTTCAGTGGTAACGCCGCGAGGTAACCCTCGCGCGAAGGAGAAGTAACGCAATGCCTACCGCAGCAGCTTCCATAGCTACCAGCTTTACACCGCTTCACGATCGCATCCTGGTGCGCCGCGTCGAAGAGGGCGAATCCATCCGGGGTGGCATCATCATCCCTGACACCGCCAAGGAAAAGCCCCAGGAGGGTGAAGTCATTTCCGTTGGTAAAGGCAAGTCGAACGACGAGGGCAAGGTTTTCCCGCTCGACGTCAAGGCCGGCGACAGCATTTTGTTCGGCAAGTATTCCGGAACTGAGATCAAGATCGATGGCGAGGAATTCCTCATTATGCGTGAGGAAGAGGTTCTCGGCATTCTGAAGAAGAAATAAATAAGCGCATCGCGGGCAAGCCGGATGCGCTTTTTTGCTGCCTTTCAGGCGGCGCACATGGTTAAGGAGAAATAGGAATGGCAAAGCAAATTCTGCACGGAGAAGATTCGCGTCAGGCAATTCTGCGCGGCGTAAACACGCTCGCCGACGCGGTAAAGGTGACGCTTGGGCCCAAGGGCCGCAACGTAGTTATCGAAAAGAAGTTCGGTTCCCCGACCATCACCAAGGACGGTGTTACGGTCGCCAAGGAAATCGAACTGAAGGACTCGCTCGAGAACATGGGCGCGCAAATGGTTCGTGAAGTAGCGTCGAAGACTTCGGACGTGGCCGGTGACGGCACCACGACGGCAACGGTTCTGGCCCAGGCGATTTATCGCGAGGGTGTAAAGACTGTGGCTGCCGGCGCAAACCCGATGGCTCTCAAGCGCGGCATCGACAAGGCCGTTGAGGCTGTTGTCGGCAAGCGTGACGAGCACGGCACGGTGATCGGCGGAGCACTGGCGAAGTTCTCCAAGCCGGTAACCGGCGAAATGATCGCCCAGGTCGGCACTATCTCGGCCAACAGCGATGCCACCATTGGCAACATCATTGCCGAGGCCATGAAGAAGGTCGGCAAGGATGGCGTGATCACGGTTGAGGAGTCGAAGACTCTGGAGACCCAGTTGGAAGTGGTCGAAGGCATGCAGTTCGATCGCGGCTACCTAAGCCCCTACTTCGTGACCGATCCGGACCGCATGGAAGTCTCTTTGGAGGAGCCTTACATCCTGATCCACGAGAAGAAGATCAGTTCCATGAAGGATCTTCTGCCCCTGCTCGAGCAGGTTGCCCGCAACGGCAAGCCGCTGGTGATCATCGCTGAGGACGTAGATGGCGAAGCACTGGCGACCCTGGTGGTCAACAAGCTGCGTGGCACGTTGAACGTGGCGGCCGTGAAGGCTCCTGGCTTCGGCGATCGCCGCAAGGCAATGCTCGAAGACATCGCCAAGCTGACTGGCGGAAACGCGATCACCGAAGACCTCGGCATCAAGCTCGAGAACGTCAAGATCGACGACCTCGGCCGGGCGAAGCGCGTGACCATTGACAAGGACAACACCACGATCGTCGAGGGCCGCGGCGACGCGAAGGCCATCGAAGGCCGGGTGAAGGAAATTCGCAACCAGGTAGAGAAGACCACTTCCGACTACGACCGCGAGAAGCTGCAGGAGCGGCTCGCCAAGTTGGTTGGCGGTGTGGCTGTGATCAAGGTGGGTGCTGCAACCGAGACCGAGATGAAGGAAAAGAAGGCTCGTGTTGAGGACGCCATGCACGCTACCCGCGCTGCGGTTGAGGAAGGCATCGTCCCGGGTGGTGGTGTGGCCCTGCTGCGCTCCGCCAAGGACGTGGACGAGTTGATCAAGAAGCTCGAGGGTGACGAGAAGATCGGTGCAACGATCGTCCGCCGCGCCCTGGAAGAGCCTCTTCGCCAGATCGTTGGCAATGCCGGTGAAGAAGGTGCTGTGATCGTGGGCAAGATCAGCGATAACAACAACCCTCACTTCGGCTACAACGCCGGCACCAACCAGTACGAAGACCTGGTTGCGGCTGGTGTCATCGACCCGACCAAGGTAACCCGCACTGCCCTGCAGAATGCAGCCTCGATTGCCGGCCTGATGCTGACGACCGAAGCCATGGTTGCCGACATCCCCGAGCCGAAGCAGTCTGCTCCGGCCGGTGGTGGTCACGGCGGCGGCATGGGCGACATGTACTAAGCAACACGCAGTTGTTACGAAAGAGGCCACCCGCAAGGGTGGCCTCTTTTTTGTGTCTGATTTCTAGCGTACACATAAATGTGAGATTCTGCCGTCGTGGAGGCCGGGCTGCGGCTGCTGGTCGAGACCCACGCGCAAACAGGCATCCGCCGCCTACGCGGCAAAGTGAAATGGCACGGAGACTTGAACGAACCTCGTCAGATCGAGAACTCCGCCGAAGGCGCCTCGGACTGACCAATCTCATTCTGTGTGAAGTCTTGCAAGAAATTCAGGGAGATTCGGAATTCATGCGTGTCCAAAGGGAGTTGTCGACTTTCAAGGTATTCGTCTGGGGGCCGATGATTTGAGCCGTGGCCTCGGCAAAGAACTACCGCTCCCTTCGATCCTATGGCTGTACCATTCAGAAGACGATCGACTGCCTGATTGCGAGGACCGTGACTTCGAACCCTTCGAAGAATATCTCGGTCTCCACATCATTCATCCATAGGCTCTCTGCACAGCCACCCATGCTTTGGGTGGCCCATTCAAGCCGTCTTTTGGCTTGAGTGGGCAAGTGGGCCCGCACCCAAACTCTTGTCATCCCCGCGCGAAGCCGAGGGATCGTCTGATTTGTCAAATGACCGCGGAGCCAGTCTCGAGATAGGAGCCGAGGATTCGACATTCTCTGGCCCTCTGGACGGGTGCCCCTCGATAAGGTCGAAGGTTTTGTCAAGGGCAGGGATGTCCTGTCCGGTGAATAATCACCGCGTGTTGGCCAAGGTGGTAGAGGACCAGTACTCTTAGTCATCACGCGTTGATCAGTATCAGTGGTAGGTTTTTGGCCTGCCACCACCCATCGATTCGATCGAAGAATCGATCATGATTCATGTTGCGAACATCCCGCCGCCGTAGAGGAGGGGGAATGTGGGAATCGGTAGTATCGATTTCCATCATTTCCCCTCCCTGTGCGCACGATGGGATGCGAGAGCGCCCAATCAATGTAGCGGTCTAGCTTGCGCCGACCAGGGGCACCCGCGGGCTGCTCTCGATAGGCACGGCTTTCTGGGAGTTCTGATCGGTGCGTAGCACCCAGTAAAGCCGTACGGCCAATTTGCGTGCCGCAGCCACCTTGGCGACTGCCTTGTGTTTGTTGCGGCACAGGTGAACGTAATGTTTGTGAAACTGCGGATCGAGCCGGGTTACGCTCTGCGCTGCTTCGACCAATAACATCCTGAGAAAGCTGTTTCCCTGCTTGGTGATCGATCCCAGTCGTCGCTTGCTGGAGGAAGTATGCTCCGACGGGATCAGGCCGAGATAGCTGGCTACCTGCTTGGAGTGCTGGAAACGGCTCACATCGCCAATGGTCAGGGCAAAGGCCAGGGCAGTGATCGGTCCCACTCCCTTCTGCTGCATCAGCAAGCTGGCCTGGGGATGAGCTTGCGCGGCCTGCTCGGCCGCCTTGTCCAACTTGGCAATGCGCTCGTCCAAATGCGCCAGCAGCTCCCGGCAATCTTGTCGCCTTACTGCCGTCCATCCTTCCAGCGGCAGATTGACGAGCAGTTTCTGTCCCTCCTTGCTCCACAGCTTTTGTTTCTTTTGCACTCCCTGATTCAGGGCCAGGTGCTGCAAGCTGTTCTTGACCCGGGTCCGTATCTGCACCAGCTTGTGGCGATGAATCAACAGCTGCCGCTGATCTCGCTCTTGCCGGCTGGGCGTCCACAATCTGGGAAAACGCTTCTCCAGCAGCAAGGTCAGAATGTGGGCTGCATCTCGCCGGTCTGTCTTCTGTTTGCGCACATAGCTGGCGCGGATTTTAGCCGCGTCTCCCACCCACACCTGGTGGCCCAACCGGCCCACCAAGTCGATAAACCAATGGCTGTTGCCACAGGCTTCTATCCCGATCAACGAACCCACAGGCAGGCTGCGGTAGAACCGCTCCGCATCCCCATTTCCGTTTACCAGCTTGTGTTCGCTGATCTCTCCGGTCTCCGATTCGAAAACCGCAATTTGCTGAAAGCTGGGATGAAAATCACACCCTATAATCTTCATCGAAGGCTTCTCCTTGTTCCTGACCAGTACCAGTCCTCTACCGGCACCCACAGGATCATCGCTGAAGCCTTCGACCTTATTCAATCAATGTTTGCACCGGCGTAGCCGGGGCACTACATGGGTTGAACAGATGGGCGCAGCCCCTTCAGATGTTCTCTTTGGTGTGCGGCAAAGCCAATGTACGAAACCCTCAACCCGAGTCGAACAACGCGCAGCCGAGGGATCTGCAGTTTTGCGGGCCTTTCATGAATTCGCTTCCGCGCTATTTCCCCGAGTGCCCAACCGCCAAGCGTAATCCCACCCGAAAAGTAAACGGCAACGACGGATAACCAATAGGCGCAATCTTCTTATTGCTCGTCAAGTTATCCAGCTGCGCGTACGCTGCAAGCCAGGTCAGAAACTGATAGCTTCCGCCCAGATCAAGCTTGGTATACCCGAAATCCAGATTGCGATTCGGTAACAGCAGCGAGTTCCCTCCCCCAAAATCGCGCCCAGCCAGGAACGTGGAATCATCGCTACGGGTGGCGAACGCCGCTGTAAACCCCACCCAATACTGCTCGCCGCTGTAACTAACCGAGCCATACCCGGTATGCGGTGGCCGATGAAACGGACGAGCCCCACGCAGAGGATCAAAAGCGCCGATCGGCACTTGCGAAAACGGCGGCGCCGGTTCACCTGGCAAGCCGGTATTAAAGGAAGGATGCAATGCGTCGGAAGTAAACGACCGCTCGACCACCGCATCCAGATACGTGTACCCTCCACGCAAAAATAGATTCTTGAACACCGTGTAATCCAACTCGCTCTCAATCCCCTGGGCTCGAAACGCCTGGGAATTGAGATCGAGATCACCGGCGTTGCTCAGCACACCCTCCAGCGTCTGCTGCTCGCTGGGACTCAACTGCGGTAGCAGCGCGGGAACTTCCGTAGCGGGCACAGCCTCGATCTGCCGCCCGTATTGGTTGTGAAAATAACTCACGCTTCAACAGTCCGCGCTCATTAAGAAAACCCTGCGCCACGCCACCCTCATAGGTCCGCGATTGCTCAGCAACCACCGGCGTAATGTGGAATTGCTGGATCGAATCCCGTCCCCCTGGCTGCGTCAGCAGAAAGTTATAAAGGCTGCCGAACTGCTCGTCGAGCGATGGCTCCTGGTAGCCATTGGCAAAGTTAAAGCGGATCTTGGTCCCGTGGATAAGGCCAGGGCCCGGACGAACCGGATACCAGGCCAAGCCGATACGCGGAGTACCCACCGTCCCAAAAAGCTCGTTCTTCTCTGCGCCGCCGCCGAGCGAGTAAAAAATCCGGTACTGTGTAATTGCCTTGAATCTGCGCGGTGTAGTCATAATTCCGGCGATCGAGGGTTTGATCAAGCCCAAGGGCAACCGACTTCTTCGCCCCGCGCTCATCCTCATAACGAAAGGTGAACATGCCCAGGATGTGCGGCGTAAACGGGTAATCACTCTGAAAATAAACCTGGTCGCGGTTGTTCACCCGCTCGACCGTATTGGGATAAACGCCGGGAAAATTGAGAACTGCCTGCCCGGCTACAGAATAGCCGTTAGCTCCGTGGATGAGCGGTATTGTAACCGTAGTAGTTTCGTGGTGACCCCATCCACGGTGCTGGTGAGCGGAATGCCCGCGGGATAGAAGTGGATGTCCTGTTCGCGCTTGCGCGTCAGGCCATAGCGCACCAGGTTGTGCCAATCACCGACGGTCCGGTTTTCGAGCGACGCTCCCAGGTAAATATCCTGGTTCGCCCGCTTGCCCGCGTTGGCGATGCCGTAGAAGTTGAAGGGTCCCGGAGTGCCGGCCGCTGCATCACTGTTGCGCGCGAGACGCGAAGCTGGGTTGCGGCAGTGAGAGCATAGCCCAGGTTCGCGCTGGCCGTGTCGTCGTGAAATTCATCCATCTTGATGGAGTTATCACTCTGAAAAGCATCGAAGCCGCCGTAGTAGTCGAGTTTTCTTATGCGTTCCACCCACTTGCGCCAGGTTGCGAAAACTGGTGAAGGTGCCGGCATCGCCCTCGTAGAAAAACGACGGAAACCCAGTACTGCCGCGTGGTGTGTAACAGGCTGACGACCCCGGCGGATGCGTCCGATCCGTAGAGCGCGCTGTTCGGCCCCCGATAAACCTCAAACTGCCCGATCCCGGCGGTGGACATGATTGCTGTAGTCGAAGGCGCCCCCAACATCGTCGACAGGAACTCCATCCAGGTTCACCTGGTTGGCATCGGCATTGCTTCCCCGAATGAAAAGCGAGGTCAGGCCGCCGTACTCGCCCTGGCGCATGGACAAAGACGCCCGGCATCTGGCCCAATGGATCGGTCAGGTCAACGCGATTGCGGAACTCGCCGCTGCGTTGCGCACTGATCGCCGCGCTGATCTGCGCCTCCGGGAGCGGCGTACCGGTGGCGGAAGTGACGATCTCCTGCCGTTCGTTCTGGGCCTCCAGAACTACGTTTTCTTCATGGCTGTCTACCGGTCCGGCGTAGAAGCTGAGGCTGGTGATTTGCTTGAAATTCGTGGCGGAAATGAGGACATAAAATCGTCCGCTGGCGCTGGTGGTGATCTGGTAGGTGCCATCCATCCGGGTCAACGCCAGGGCCAGGACCTGGCCGTTCTGCACCAGCACCACGCTCGCGTGGATCACCGGCAGGCCCAACGGATCGGTGACTACCCCATGCACAATCGCGGCCTGCGCTAAGGGGCAAAAGAGGAGCTCCCACAGCATCCATAGGCCAAAGCAACTCTGAAGGATGCGCTTGCCCCGCGATCGTACCGGCATGGAAATCCTTTTTTCTCCCGGAGCGGGGTGGCCTGCACCCAATAGACGCTGCGCTTCGGCCGGACGCGCAGGCTAACCTGTGACAGAAGAATGGTGACCCCGGGAAGACTCGAACTTCCGACAAACAGTTTAGGAAACTGCTGCTCTATCCACCTGAGCTACGGGGCCACGTGGCTCAACTAGCTGGCATGACTATGAGTTTAGAGCATTCCGCCAAAGTTTGGCGCGCCGGGGGTTAGGCCCCCAGGCGCTTCAAGCGAAAGAGCGCCGCAATCAACGCATCGATATCTTCGAAGCTGTTGTAGAGGGCGAGCGACGGACGAACCGTGGTCTCGAGGCCAAACCTGCGCAGCGTAGGCTGAGCGCAGTGGTGGCCCGACCGACAGCGATTCCTTCTCGATTGAGCGCGGCGCCCACTTCTTCGGTTCTGAAGCCCTCGAGCACGAACGAGAGCACGCCTGCCTTCTCCTTCGCTGTACCGATCATGCGCAGCCCGGGTACGCGCAACATGCCCTGCGTCGCATAGACCAGAAGCTCATGTTCGTAGCGGGCGATGTTGGGCATGCCGATGTGATCCAGGTAGTCGATGGCGGCGCCCAGCCCCACAGCGTCGGCGATGTTGCCGGTGCCGGCTTCGAAGCGGCCCGGCGGCGGCTGATAGGTCGTCTTCTCGAAGGTGACGTCGACGATCATGTTGCCGCCGCCCTGCCAGGGAGGCGTTTCCGCCAGCACGTCCGGCTTGCCGTAGAGCACGCCGATGCCCGTAGGCGCGAAGACCTTGTGGCCCGAGAACACATAGAAATCGCAATCGAGTGACTGCACATCGATAGGCATGTGCGAAACAGCCTGCGCTCCATCGAGCAGCACACGCGCTCCATAGCGGTGGGCCATTTGGATCATCTGATGCGCCGGGGTCACCGTGCCCAGGGCATTCGAAACCTGGGTGAAGGAGACCAGCCGCGTCTTGGGGCTAAGCAGCTTCTCGTATTCATCGAGCAGAATCTGGCCATCGTCGTCGACCGGCGCAACCCGCAGGCAGGCTCCCTTTTCCGCGCAGAGCATCTGCCAGGGAACGATATTCGCGTGGTGTTCAATCCAGCTGATGACGATTTCATCGCCTTTCTTGATGTGCCGCCGCCCCCACGCCTGGGCAACCAGGTTGATGGCCTCGGTCGCGCCGCGCACGAAGACGATCTCTTTGGAGGAGGACGCATTGAGGAAATGCGCCACCTTGGTGCGCGCATCCTCATAGGCATCGGTCGCGCGCGCTGCCAGCTCGTGCGCGGCGCGATGGATATTCGAATTCTCATGCTCGTAGAAGTAGGAAATGCGATCGATCACGCTCTGCGGTTTTTGCGTCGTCGCCGCGTTGTCCAGCCAGATCAGTGGATGCCCGTTCACCCGTTCGTTCAGGATCGGAAAGTCGCGCCGCACCGAGCCGATATCCAACTGCTGGCGGGGAAGCTTCAGATCTCCGATGCCGCCCCCTGCTGCTCCAGGATGAGACGTGACATTGCTTGTCTGCGGAGCCGGCATATCCATCAGGCTCCGCTCATCGAGAAAATAAAACGACGACGGATCGGTCAATGCCGCCCGTGCCTCGTTTTCGTTGAGCAGCGGCGGCAGAGGGGCAAGCTCAGGCACTCCCTCTTCGAACGACGGAAATAATGCGCGGTCAAACTCCGGCATCGGGAGAGAGAACGGCGAGGATGGCATCACCGCCGCGGCGCTACGCGGGTCATACTGCGAAACACTGGTGACCGCTGATGGGCCTGCCAGAGGAGACATGCTGGATCCACTGAGAGCGCCGGCATTCTCCAAGAAGTAAAACGGCGAGGTTGCCGCCATCGCTGACTTTGCATCGTCCTCGGTCCGCAGCGGCGCAAGCGGTGGGAGAACCGGAACACCTGTTTCAAACGAGGGAAACGGCGCGCCGAACTCAGGCATGGGCAATGCAAAGGGAGATACGGGAATCCCGGCCCCTGCGCTGCGCGGGTCGTTCGTCGGCATGCCCGTTTGCTGCATAGGCGGCGCTACCGGAAGAGACATAGCTGCCGCGGGTCCCAGCGTGAACGGCGCCACCTCAGGCACGCCGGTCGGTAACTGGGAGGCATTCGGCGTGACAGGCACGCCACCGGACGAGGGGATGGCGGGCATCGACGGCAGAGGCATGCCGAACTCGGGCAGCCGGGTTTCGAACGCCGGGGTCACATCCTGAACATCGGGCGCATAAGGAGCCGCAGAGGCAGGAAAGCCTTGCCCCGGCTGCGCACGAAAGAAGTCGTTCGCCATCCGGGTCAACATGGCTACGTCCGGAAACGAGCCTGTAGGCACAATGGTCTCGTCCACCGGCATCGCCGGTCTCACGCGCTCCGTGAACCCCGTCGTTGGATTCTGATCACTTGTACTCATGGTATTGTCCGACTTCTACATTCTCGAGCACGCCCAGCGCATCTTCGGCAAGCACAGCCGCAGAACAATACAACGACACCAGGTAAGAAGCGATCGAGTTGCGGTCAATACCCATGAAGCGGATGGAAAGGCCGGGGGTTTGTTCGCCGGGCAGGCCAGGTTGAAACAGGCCCACCACGCCTTGCTTTCTCTCGCCGGTTCGCAGCAGCAGCATGTTCGTCTTCCCTGCTCCATCGATCAGAAGCTTATCGGTGGGAATAAGAGGAATGCCGCGCCAGGTGAGAAAGGGCGAACCAAAAATCGTAGCCGTCGGCGGAGGAACGCCACGGAACGTGCACTCGCGGCCAAAGGCGGCAATCGCGCGCGGATGGGCGAGGAAAAAAGCCGGCTCCTTCCAGATGCGCGAGAGCAATTCATCCAGATCGTCGGGGGTCGGCGCGGCGCCGCGGGCGGCAACCTTGAATGCCGGATCCACATTGTTCAACAGGCCGTAGTCGGCGTTGTTGATTAGTTCAGCCTCCTGGCGCTCTTTTACTTTTTCCACCGTCAGGCGCAGCTGCTCGCGGATCTGGTCGTGTGGATGGCTAAACAGATCGGACACACGGGTGTGCACATCCACCACGGTTGAAATTGCACTCAGCGTGTATTCCCGCGGAGTCTCCACGTAGTCGACGAAGGTCTGAGGCAAGGTACGTTCATCGCGCGACCCGCAAGCAACTTCAATCTCCTGATCGTTCTTGACCTTGTTCACCCGGTAAGTGCCCGACTCCACCGGAACCCAACCAAGCAGCTGGACCAGCCAGCGCGGGGTGATGGCCGTTAGTTGCGGCGGCGTCTTGGTTGTATTGGCTAACTGCCGTGCTGCGGTATCGCCTAGCGCTCGATGATCTGCCATGAGGGATGATTCCTTCCTTAACTCACTCCACGGGCATCATAGCCGTCCTGCCCTCGGCCGGGAATCGCGAATGTGCGAAATTTGTCCGTATTCGGTGAATAAACAGAGGGTAAGGAGAGGTTATGACCTCATGATTTAAGGACAACTGTTACGCTGTGGATGGAAGCCCCGAGGTGTCCTATTGACTGAATTGGTACATCCATCGATTGACGATATCGATTGCGAAATTCTGGCTGAGCTGCAGGCGAATGCGCGCATTGCCTTTGCGGAGCTCGGGCGAAGAGTTGGCCTGTCAACTCCCGCGGTGATCGAACGGGTTCATCGCCTGGAGGAGAGCAAGGTGATTCTCGGCTACAGGACGTTGGTCGATCCGGCCCGCGTGGGGCTGCCGGTACGCGCATTTGTTCATGTGACGGTGGCCGGAGACAAGCTGGCAAAATTTGCCGCCGTGGTGCGCAATCTTCCCGAAGTGTTGGAGTGCCATCGCGTGACCGGCGCGGAATCCTTCATCGTGCAAGTCGCCGTCCGCGACGTGAGGCACATGGAAGAAGTCATTGACTCGATGATGCCCTACGTATCAACCAACACCTCCATGGTCCTGGCCTCTCCAGTGCCCTGGAATAGCATCCTCCCCGCCGCACGCTACGGCAAGAAGCCAAGGCAGCGCAAGAGCGAGAGTTGACGTATTCATTCGGCTACGAGGACCAGGCGCGACGGGGGTGCCTTTCTCGAATAGGAAGTCTGAGGATTCAGCGCATTCTTCTCCTTAGGACGGGTGCCCCATGTTTGTACCGGCGTAGCCGGGGCACTACATGGGTTGAACAGATGGGCGAAGCCCCTTCCGATGTTCCTTTTCTTGTGCAGCAAAGCCAAAGAACGAAACCATTGACACAGCCGAACAACGCGAAGCCGACCTGTCCCGGCGTGCCGTGGAGGGATCTTTAGTTCCGCGCACCCTTCCTGGAAACGCAACCCACCCCATCTACAACTAACGTCCGCGCGATATGGCGCGATGGCCACCTTCTCAATGACGCCTTGGTTTGTTACACCAGTAACCGTCACCTGGCAAGGAGCGTTCATGAGATTCAGCACGATTGCAATAGGATCGGCATCACTCTTTTTGATTGCCGCGGCAGTAGCGCAAACAGCACCACCTCCCGGAACAGCAGGGCAACGTAAAGCCAATCAACAGGAGAGGATTGCTCAAGGGGTCAAGAGCGGGCAACTGACCGCCCACGAAACCGCCAACCTGGAAAAACGGGAAACCAGCGTGAACCGGGAAGAACGCAACATGCGTGCAGCCAACGGCGGGAAACTAACAGCGGCCGACCGCACCGCACTCAACAACCGCCAGAACAAAATCTCCGGTTCCATCTACAACGACAAGCACAACGACGCCGTCCAAAAATAGCGTTCGTTTTCTATTTGCGCAGCGACCGGTACAGATCCGTAACAATCGGCGGCAGGAGCGAGCGGATCGCCTTCTTGATCCGGATCGTGGCTTTCAACCCGTTGATACCGGGGCGTTCCTGAAAAGCAACCTCGTGCCGATAGGTGAGCGCAGGGTCTTCTTCAGGACGTCCATTGGAGTAGTAGTAAGTCGCAATCGATTTCCGGTTGCGATCAGGCGGACATGCCAGTGGTTTGGGGTGACCGTGAAACGACACACTCGTAGTGTTGAAAATGGCGCAGCGGTTGAAGACGGGGAGAATCCTCTTCTCCGCTCGCGTCACCTCCCGATCCCACAGCTCGAAATGTCCGCCGTACTCTTCCTTCCAATCCTTGTTGAGATAAATCAGAACATTGATGCGCCGATCCAGCCGCAGTCCATGGTGGTAACTGAAGTCGGCGTGCACTTCCAATGAGCCGCCGGGCGTTATCTGGTGCAGGCCTGCGCCGGTGTAGTAGGGATCAGGGAGTACACTCTGGATCCCAGTCAGGGTCTTGAGAAACTGGAGCATCGGCCGGGCGTTGAGGAAGTAAAGCACATCACGAATCGATGGCGGCAGTTCCTCAGCGACGTCAAACGCCAGCTTCTTGCGTTGGTTTAGATCCGTGTGGGCGTACCAGGCTGCATCCTTAGGCTCAGGGAAATCGCGCAATGCCGCCTCGGCTACGTCAAGGGGCAGAAAATTATCAAAATAAATATGGGGGTACGGCGCGTTCGCCTGGTATTCCTCTGCCCTGGCCGTTGCCAGCTCTTCGAGTTTGCCGCAAAACTGGTCGCTGAGTAAGACATTCAACACTCTTGTGTCGTTTGCGCTCTCCACCGCGACAGGTTCTTTCACCGATTCGGGCATGGACAGCCCCCCTGGGGTCACTCGTTCAAAGGTTGGCAGTCGGCTCTATGTTTCAACCTATCATGCGACCAATTCATGTCAAGACAAGCCCGGTTGTAAACTAGAACGGAGGACTCTATGGCGGAACTGCAACGCAGGCAAACAGTGACGGTGAAGGTAGGAAATGTGCGCGTGGGATCTTCCGCGCCGGTAGTCGTGCAGTCCATGACGAATACTGATACCGCGGACGTGCGCGGCACGATCCAGCAGGTGGCTGCGCTGGCGAATGCGGGTTCGGAGTTGGTGCGGGTGACGGTCAACAACGATGCCGCGGCAGCCGCCGTGCCGGCCATCGTCGAGGGCCTGTCCAAACTGGGAATCGATGTCCCCATTGTTGGAGACTTTCACTACAACGGGCATCTCCTTTTGAAAAAGTACCCGGAGTGCGCGCGCACGCTGGCCAAGTACCGTATCAACCCGGGCAATGTCTCGATTGGCCGTAAGGACGACGACAATTTCCGCATTATGGTTGAGTGCGCGGTTGAAAACCAGAAGCCGGTACGCATTGGCGTGAACTGGGGTTCGCTGGACCAGGCTCTGCTGACCCGGATGATGGACGAAAACTCCAAGCGGCCCCAACCGGCCGATGCCCGCGACGTAATGATCGAAGCGATGCTCGTCAGTGCAATCGACTCCGCGCGAGCCGCGGAGCGCTACGGACTGCGCCATGACCAGATCATCCTCAGCGCGAAAGTCAGCGGTGTGCGCGACTTGATCGAAGTGTACGAGCTGATGGCGGCGCGTTGCGATTATCCGCTGCATCTGGGCCTTACCGAAGCCGGGATGAGCATGAAGGGCATTGTCGCCTCAACCGCTGGGCTGGCCCCGCTGCTGCTCAAGGGAATTGGCGACACCATCCGCGTCTCACTCACGCCAAAACCCGGCGGAGACCGTACCGAAGAAGTCCAGGTGGCGCAGCAGATCCTGCAATCTCTAAGCATCCGTAGTTTCGCCCCGCAAGTCACAGCCTGCCCCGGATGCGGGCGCACCAGCAGCACCTATTTTCAAGAGCTCACCCAGGACATCCAGGCCTACGTCCGCGACAGCATGCCAGTTTGGCGCGAGCGATATCCGGGTGTGGAAGAGCTGAAGCTGGCGGTTATGGGCTGCGTGGTCAACGGGCCGGGAGAGTCCAAGCACGCCAACATCGGCATTTCCCTGCCCGGCACCTTCGAAGACCCCAAAGCCCCGGTTTACGTCGACGGGCGCCTGATGACGACCCTGCGCGGAGACAACATCGTCAACGAGTTCAAGAAGATCCTGGACGATTACGTCAACACCCGCTACGGCAGCGGCTCGCGCGAAGAGCAGCTCATCGAAGTGCGGTAGTAGCCGAACCTCGATTCTAGAATTTCAATTGCCAGCCAACGTCCGGGTGCCCCATATCTCGCTCGTTTTTCGCGAGATGTGGGATTCCACGGCCCTATCCCTGGATTTCCGAAGTTTGCCTTGTCCTTGAAGGCGTACGGTTAAAACCCATGGAACCCCATGGGGTCGTGGTCCAAGACAAGCCTGGAAATAAATCAACCCGCCCGGCCAAGCTCCTCAAACAAACAAATCACCGACTCAATTCCTCGATAAAAATCGGCAATATGAAACTTCTCATTCGGAGCGTGCAGGTTATCGTCCGGCAGCCCAAAGCCCATCAAAACCGTAGGGATCTTAAGGTAACGCTCGAAGTCCCCCACGATAGGAATCGAGCCACCCGAACGGATGAACACCGTTTCCTTGCCAAACACCTGCCGCAAAGCCCGAGTCGCCGCCTGGATATAACGATTGTCCGTCTGCACCACGATCGGGTCGCCCGAATGGATCAGCCGGACCTTTAACTCAATCCCCTTGGGCTGAAGCGACTCCACGTAAGCCTTGTATTGACCAAAAACCTCCTTCGGCTCCATGTCCGGAACCAGGCGGAAGGAGATTTTGGCCGTAGCTTTCGCGGGGATCACGGTTTTCGCCCCCGCACCCGTGAAACCGCCCGGCATCCCGTGCACATCCATAGTCGGGCCGGGCCCAGGTCCGTTCCAGCACCGAAAAGGCCGGCTCCCCGGTAAGCTCCCTCGACCCAACTTCCAAAGCACGATATTCCTCGTCATCAAAAGGCAGGCTCTCCCAGGTCTTGAGCTCGGCGGCCGAAGGTTTGGCCACCTTGTCATAAAAACCGGGGATCAGGATATGCCCGTCCTCATCCTTGAGCTTGGCGATCACCTGGGCCAACGCCATGAAAGGATTAGGCGCCGCCCCGCCATAAGATCCCGAATGAAGATCGCTCTTCGCCCCCTGGGCCTCGAGCTCGGTATAGATCATGCCGCGCAGGCCCACGCACAGAGTGGGCAGATCCGGAGCAAACAGCGAGGTATCCGACACCAGGGCAAAGTCGGCCTTCAGCTGCTCCGGGTGTTCGCGCAGGAACTGGGCAATTCCCTCCCCGCCCACCTCCTCTTCGCCTTCGATCAACACCCGGACATTGATGGGCAATCTCCCCACGGAGCTCTGGAAAAGCGATTCCAGGGCCTTTACATGGCCGTACATCTGCCCCTTATCGTCCACCGCGCCCCGGGCATAAAGATTGCCGTTGCGTTCGGTGGGCTCAAAAGGAGGGGAAACCCACTCGTCCAGCGGATCGGGCGGCTGAACGTCATAGTGTCCGTAGGTAAGGCAGGTGGGCTTGCCGGCGGCGTGCAGCCAGTCTCCATAAACCAGCGGATGCCCGGAGGTTTCGATCACCCTGACATGCTCCAGGCCGATTCGTTCCAGTTCCCGGGCCAGGCTCTCGGCCGCCCGGCGAACATCGCCCGCGTGCTCAGGAAGGGTGGAAATGGAAGGAATGCGCAGCAGCGACTTCAATTCTTCCAGGAAACGTGGCTGGTGGCTGCGGGCAAACTCGAGCGCGGATGGCATGGATGGCGTCTCTCCTATGGGCTGGATGCCAAAAACGGTTATTTTGGGTGATTTTGCCGTCCAGATGACTGCATTGCCCCGGCATACGGGCAGCATGAGCGGTAACCAAGATGTATCCTAAACCTGGGGAAGTATTCATGCTGGAGCTGGAAATCGCACCGCGCGAGGTCGCCGACCACCTCAAGTCCGGGGAAACCGGGCTGATCCTGCTGGATGTTCGTGAGCCGTGGGAGGTTGCGACCGCACAAATCGCAGGTTCGAAACTTATGCCGATGGGGGAAATTCCCTCTCGCGTCTTCCAGGAATTGGACCCCGAAGCGCACATTATCACCGTTTGCCATTCCGGTGTACGTTCCCTGAACGTCGCCGCATGGATGCGAAACCAGGGCTTTGAGAAAGTGCAGTCAATGATGGGTGGGATCGATAGCTGGTCCCGGGAAATAGACCCCGCTGTTCCCCGCTATTAATCGTCGTTGGAACTCCTCCCCCTTATGTTGCAGATCAGTCGCCCCCGTGCCCATGCTGAGCCGTTCCGGGGCGTGATACAAGCAAGATAGACAACCTTTAGAAGAAAGTTAAGAGCAGCCATGGGCGCTACCGAAAGAGTATTGATCGTCGAAGACGAATTGCATGCATTGGCCGGACTGGCGGAATTAGTGTCCGGCTGGGGCTACCGTACGGAAACTGCACGAGATGGCGTCGAAGGGCTGGAAAAAGTCGCGGAGTGGATACCCGGCATCATTGTGACCGACCTCAAGATGCCCCGTATGGATGGTTTGGAACTGCTGACGCGCCTGAGCGAGATGCAATTGAACGCCGCGGTGATCGTTTTGACTGCGCAGGGCAGTATCGAGCGTGCGGTCGAGGCGATGAAGATGGGCGCTTACGATTTCATCCAAAAACCCATCGATCCCACCCGGCTGAAGACGGTTCTTGCGAATGCCAGCCGCCAGCGCGAAACCGAGCGCGAGCTCGAAGTCACGCGCCGCAAGCTCCGGGACACTGGTTTTCTCGGCTCGCTGGTGGGCAGCTCCAGAAAGATGCAGGAGATGTTCGCCATGATCGAGCGGGTCGCTCCCAGCACCGTCTCGGTCCTGATCACCGGGGAGAGCGGCACCGGCAAGGAACTGGTAGCACGCACCCTGCACGAGCTGAGCCCGCGCCGCGGCAAGCCGTTCGTCGCCGTCAACTGCGCTGCCATCCCTGAGACCTTGATCGAGAGCGAGATCTTCGGTCACGAAAAGGGCGCCTTCACCGGGGCCATGGAGCGCCGGGCCGGCTGTTTTGAACTGGCCGAAGAAGGTACCCTGCTGCTGGACGAGATCGGCGAAATGCCGGTAGGCACGCAGGCCAAGCTCCTGCGCGTCCTGGAAGACAGGAAGCTGCGGCGGCTGGGCAGCAAGGTCGAAACCCCCATGAACGTGCGCGTGTTGGCCGCCACCAACAAGAATCCTGAAGAAGCGGTCGCTTCGGGACAATTGCGTGGCGATTTGTACTACCGCCTCAACGTTTTTAACTTGCATATGCCACCGCTGCGGGAACATAAAGAAGACATCCCGGCCATCATCGAAGCCTTGCTGGCCGATATGAACACCAAGCACGGACGGGAGGTAAAAGGCGTCGATGCGGAGATGCTGACCCGGTTGATGTCTCACGATTGGCCTGGCAACGTGCGGGAACTGCGCAATACCATCGAACGAGCGGTCATCCTGTGCGGAGACGGCTACATGGAAACCCGGCATCTGCCGCCTGCCTTCGGGCAGCGCTTTATGCGCGCGGATGTTGCCGCCAATAACTACAACGACAGTGGCGTTCACGTGGAAATCGGCAGCACCGTGGATGAAGCCGAGCGGATGCTGATTCTGAAGACCCTGGAATCGACGCGCAACAACAAGACGCGCGCGGCGGAGATCCTCGGCATCAGCCTGAAAACGTTGCACAACAAATTAAAGGAGTACGGTAGCGCGACCAGCAGCGAGACATTGGAAGAGAGACCGGTAGTCTAGTAACTTTTGCCTCGGCAACTGAAACAGGTACCTATCCCTAACCGCTGGAAAGTCGATCACCGGGTTCGAGTGACTGCCCCATGAGACTGAAGACCAAGCTCGTGCTCGCGATCACCGGACTGGTATTCCTGGTGGTGTTCACCCTGTCCTGGATATTCCTGGGCCAGCTTTTGCGTCAGCGGATGTCCCAGGCTTACTCCGCCAACGACATGGTGGCCCACCAGATATCTCTGGCAACGCAGAGAAGTCTGTCGACTATTCACCCCTTGAACGCCGATGACCCGAAGGCGCTGCGCGCGGCGGTGTCGAAAGCCTTGCGCACGGATCCCGCGGTTACCGAGCTGCTGAGTTCGGCGATTCGCTATGCCCCCACTGTCTTCGACGTCACCATCGCGGATAGTGAGGGCCGCGGTCTGTTGAGCACCGATCCCACCAATGTGGATCACCTGGTGCCCCAGCGGCCGGAATACGCTGAGTTGGAGAGCGGTGGGTTAGTACAACTCCTGAAAGTGGTCTTTGGACCACCTCGCGTCTACAACCTCACCTTACCCCTGGAAAGAAATTTCGAACCGTTCGCCACCGTGCGCGTGGGCGTGCGGACAACCTTCCTGCGTTTCGTCGTCGAGCCCTGGCTGTACGCCGCCTTGGCGTACACCGGGGTGGCGATTCTCTGCTCGCTGATCTTCGCCGCATTCCTGGCTAACCTGGCGCTCAAACCGATCGAACAGATCGGCGCCCGTCTCGACGCCCTGGCTTTAGCGGAAGCTGAAGGAGCCGGAGAGGCAGCGGCCGGCAAATCCAGCGATGCCGTGGTTCTGGTGTCGCACAAGATCGAACGCATCGGGCGCCGCATGCGCAACGTGGAAGAGGTCTTCTCCGCCCTCAAGGAAAACCTCGACCAGATCATGACCAATCTGCAGGATGGCATCCTGCTCTACACCCACGATGCCCGCGCGGTCCTGGTCAGCGATTCCGTCGAGCGATTCCTGGGGATCAGCCGGGCGGAGATCCTGGGCGCCAAATTGCACGAGGTGTTCTCCCGCAATACCCGCCTGGGCAGGTTGGTGCGCGAATCGTTTGACGCTCGCATGGCCCTGGTACAGGAGGAAATTACCACCGAAACCGGCCGGCACGTCGAGATCTCGCTCGATTTCATCCATGACGATCGGGCAGTCTATCCCCAGGAAACCCTGGGTGCCCTTTTGACCCTTCATGACGTCGAATCAGTAAGAGAAATCGAGAGCGACCTGGAGCTCTCGCGAAGGCTGGCGGCTATCGGACGATTGACGGCGGGGGTAGGTCACGAGGTCAAGAACCCGATCAACGCCATCGTGGTTCACCTGGAGTTGATGCGCAACAAGCTGGGCGACGCCGACCATAGGGCCATGCGCCACCTGGAAGTGATTGAAAGCGAGATCCAAAGGCTCGACCGGGTGGTACAGACCCTGGTCGACTTTTCCCGGCCGGTGGAATTACAGCTCAAGGAGCAGGATATGCGCCGGGTGGTCTCGGCTGTCCTGATGCTGGCATCCGCCGAACTCGAAACCCGCGACGTTCATGTCGAAAGCGATCTGCCCGATCGTCCCGTGATGGCCAAGGTAGACTCGGACTTACTGAAGCAAGCGCTGCTGAACGTTGTCCTGAATGGCGCCCAGGCCATGGCCGAAGGCGGAAAACTGAAAGTTCGGCTTGCCGAAGACGGACGCATGGCCCTGCTCAGCATTCACGACCAGGGTGGGGGAATTCCCGACGATGTGCGCGATAAGATCTTCGACTTATACTTCACTACTAAGAAAGATGGTAGTGGCATCGGATTAGCGATGACTTACCGAATCGTGGAGCTGCACAATGGTTCTATTGAAGTAGAATCGGATGCGACTCACGGAACTACTTTTATTTTGCGCTTCCCTCTCAACACGCAACCTGAGAGTCGAGCGCGTGGATACTTTATGCCGGACGGGAGCAGCTCAGCTGGATCCATCGTAGCCAAGGAGCCCAGGGGATGAGGGCAGCGCAACTACGCTCGTTGTGTTTTCTACTAGCCATTTTTTGTGCCGGGTGTTCGCACAAGCCCCCGGTCACGCCACAGCAGGCCCAGGCACCGCCTCTACAGACGGGCAAGGCGACGCTGGAGTCACCGAAAACGACGCAGCAGGCGGAAAAGACCGACACGCCGCTGGCTTCGCCGTTGCCGCCGCCGTCTGCCCAGACCGTGCCCTTGCCCCCGCCTACGCCAAAAAGAGTGAGGAAGCCCAAGAAGCCGAAGCCTGTGGATACGCCTCCGGCAACGGCTGCCGCTCCCGTTGGATCGCAAAACAGCCAGCCCAGCAGTCCGCCGGCCTCAGCGCAAGTAACTCCGCCTCCACAGTTACAACCGGCAGCCAGCAACTCTGCTATTGGCCAATTGACGACCGGGGACAGCGCCTCGGGAGAAAGAACCAAGCATGAGACAGCAGACCTCATCGGCGCTACGCAACAGGGACTGATCGGGATCAAGCGGCCACTGTCGAACGAAGAGAAGGCAACGGCTGGGCAGATCCACAACTACCTGAAGCAGGCCCAACAGGCACTGGACAATGGAGATGCGGACGGTGCGCATCTGCTGGCGACCAAAGCCAAGGTGCTGCTGGATGAACTGATGAAACCGTAGTATTGGCTGTACTTGCTGTCTTTTCGCTTTGGCTCGTAACAACTGCTTCCCACTTATCGCTGTTACGAAGATCACGTACCGGCGACTGCTTTAAGGGTCGCGGAAGCCGAAGCCTGCAGCCCCCGCCAGGGACTCATCCGCGGCGCATCGCCTCTTAGGTATGCCGGGCATTATCCTCGGCACATCGTCTCTTGGGTAGGCCGGGGATTTATCCCCGGCATACAGATTGTCGTTGTTCCGGCCTTTAGGCCCTGAGGCATGGTTCTCGTAAAGCAAACCAAAAGAGCATACCTCAGGGCCTGAAGGCCGCATTTCCTGATCTTTTATGTACGGGCTGAAGCCCGTACATACCAGCCGGTACCTACCAGCCCGTACCTTCCCTGCCTAGCGCTCGCCCCAACTCAGCTTGGAGCGGAGCACATCGAAAAACCCAGTCCTGCCTAAGCGAACCAGGTTTACGCTGTGCTCGGAACGGCGACAACACACCTTATCTCCGACGCGAAGCTGCAAAGCCTCTTGTCCGTCCACGGTGAGAAAGGTGAGATCCGGAATACCCTCAACGCTGACGATCACGTGTGCATCGCCGCGCACGACCATGGGACGGATCGTCAATAAATGCGGACAGATAGGGGTGATCACCAGGGCATCGACCGAGGGTGCCAGAATCGGTCCATTGGCAGCCAGGTTGTAAGCCGTCGAGCCCGTCGGGCGTGGAAACGATGACCCCATCCGCGCGAAATGACGCGGCCAGTTGGTCGAACAGATGAATGCTGAAGTCGCCCATGCGCGCGATCGCACCCTTTGCGATCACCACATCGTTCAGTGCTTCATATTCTTTGTACAGTGCTCCTGCACGCATGACCTCGGTGTGCAGCAGGGCACGAGCGTCGACCTCGCAGCAGCCCTTCTCCCAACCCTCCAGAGTGGTGTACAGATCAGCCAGCCGCACTTCCGTAAGGAAGCCAAGCGCGCCCAGGTTGACGCTGAGGATGGGAATTTCGGTTCGGGCAAAGGTACGGGCGGCTGCCAACAGCGTCCCGTCGCCCCCCAGCACGATCACCAGCACTGGCTTCTGTGCCGGCAATTCGTGACGCGGAACGATGCGCGCGCCCTGGGTGTAGCTTCCGCTTACGTGGTCGAGAATGGGTTCGAGCTCATGCGCCCGCATCCAGTCGACGAGCTCAGGGAGAAGGGTGGCCAACTCTTCTTTCTGCGGCTTGGAAATGATGGCGACAGGTCGCATGGAGGTTTAGTGTACGCGATGGGACGAAAGCACTTAAAAGCGCCCGTAGAGGAGAAATTCGCGATTCCCTTTCGCGCCCGCACCGGCTCCTCCTCCGCCAAGGATGGGCGAGTCCGCGAGTTCGATCTCTGAGGCGCCCAGATCCTGGGCCGCAGTCCGGACGCGGTCGATCGCGAACTGGTGCGCAGCCGGGTCGTGCACGATACCGCCCTTGCCGACCCGTTCCCTGCCCACTTCGAATTGCGGCTTGACCAGAATGACTGCCTCAAACGCGTTCGCTGGGGATCCTCTTACCGCGGTGACGACCGCAGGCAACACCAGCGAAGCGGAGATAAAAGACACATCCATGGATACAAAGCTGACCTCCGCGCCCAGATCACCAGGCTTGAGGTAGCGCGCATTGGTGCGCTCCAGCAGGCTCACCCGCGGGTCCCGGCGCAGCGCTTCGGCGATCTGCCCGTAGCCCGTGTCGACAGCGACCACGCTGGCCGCGCCATGCTGCAGCATGCAATCGGTAAAACCACCGGTGGAGGTGCCGATGTCGACGCAATGCCGCCCTTGAAGATCGATCTGCCAGCGGGTCAGCGCGGCTTCCAGCTTCAGTCCGCCGCGGCTGACGTAGCGCTGTTCTTCCCCTAGAACGCGCAGCAGTACAGAATCGTCAAACGCCGCGCCCGGCTTCTCGACTTTCTGCTCGTTGACCAGCACGCGCCCCGCCAGGATCAGCGCCTGCGCCCGTTCCCGAGACGGTGCCAACCCTCGCTCGAGCAGCAACTTATCCAGGCGGTTTCTCATCTATTGTGGGAAGACTATCCGTGGTTTCCAATGGACGCCCCGCTATTGTACTCGCTCCCGCCTGGGTACTTTAGTTTGGTTGTTTGCGCACTGCAACCGTAGAATAAGCACGGCTTGATCGATGCCAGAGAAAACCTCCAATCCGATAGGCGACCCTGATCGTTCTACTATCAGAGATTCAAGCCAAGCTGCCAGGATGGCTGACGGACCCACTGCACCGGTGACTGACGACGCTACCTTGTTGCAGCGCGTCCGGCAGGGCGACCAACGTGCAATGGCGGATGTCTTTGATCGCTATGGCAGGGCGGTGTACTCCGTCGCATTCCGAATTCTTAAGGATTCCGGCCACGCGGAAGATGTCATGCAAGAGATCTTCTTCCAGATCTGGCGGAATTCCGATTCGTTTGTGCAGGGGCGCGGTTCGCTGGGCGCATGGCTCGTCGTGGTGGCAAGAAACCGGTCGATCGATCTGCTGCGGCGCAGAAAGCCGGTAGATTCGGTGGACGACGTGATTTTGGCCTCCCCCGGCAACATGGCTTCAGAGGTCGAACACAACTCCATGATGGAGAAGGTCCGCAAAGTATTGCGGGACCTGCCTGCTGAGCAACAGCGCTCGATGGAGTTGGCATTTTTTGAAGGTTTGAGCCATTCGGAGATCGCAGAGAGAACCGGCGATCCCCTGGGCACAGTAAAGACGCGTATTCGGCTGGCGCTGATTACGTTACGAAAGGCGTTTCAGGCATGACAGGCAACGAGCACAACACGCAGGAGGAGTTGGCTTCCTATGCGATGCGGAATCTCCCGGTCGAGGAGTCAGCATCCATCAGGACGCACCTGCAGACCTGTGCCGAATGCCGCACCGAGCTGGCTCAAATCACCGGTGACCTTGCCTTGCTGGGATTAGCCGTCGAGCAACAGCCGTTGCCCGAGGGAGCGCGCGACCGCTTCTTGCAGAAGATTGGCGCTTCCTCCGCGGTGAAGCCGCAGGAGAAACTGGCTGAGGTCACTCCGATCGATGTGCAGGCCAAGCGTCGTGGGTTCGGATTCTGGATGCCCTGGATGACGGCCGCTGCCATGGCGATCGTCGCCGTGTCCCTGGCCGTGCAAAACAAAGCGTTGAATGATGAGCTGAACGGTGAATCGAACCTGGTGAAGAATCTGGCTGCGCAGGCCTCAAAAGCGCAGCAGGTGCTCGAAGTACTGACCGCGCCAGCTGCGCAGCGCGTGACGCTGACAGAAGGCAAAGCGCCCCCTGCGCCAAGCGCCCGCGCTACCTATTTGCAAGACCGTGGAGCTCTCATTCTCTTGGCGACGAACTTGAAGCCTCTGCCTGAAGGCAAAACCTACGAACTCTGGGTAATCCCAGCCAACGGAACGGCGCCTGTGCCAGCCGGAGTCTTCCATCCCGACTCCGTAGGCACGGCCACCCTGGTGCTGCCAACCCTTCCCTCCGGCATAGCGGCCAAGGCCTTCGGAGTAACGATCGAGAATGCCGGCGGATCGACGGCGCCCACGATGCCGATCGTTCTGTCAGGAGCAACCGGCAGCTAATCGCTACGTGGGCCGAGCCACAAAGTCCGACGACTTTCCAAATTAGCGAGTCCGGAGGGGCTCTGTAATCGCTTTGTTGGGAAAACTAAACCTGCCTCTGGTCGGAAGTCAGACTGGTTTAACAAGATTGGAGGGGTTCATAGGCGTCGCCGAGTTATTGGAGGGGTTCATAGGCGTCGCCGAGTTGGAGCAAAGAACCAAGCCCTTTTCCCTGGACGGGTGCCCCATGTTCGCCCCAGCGTACATGGGCCGAAGATGGCGGGGCGAAGCCCCTTCGAATGCTTTTGCTCTGTAACGAAGAGACTACGAATGAGAGCAAGAGTGGTTGCACATCCAGTGAAAGCATTGGAAGAATCCGTTTTCGGCCCATGTACGCTCAGGCGAACATGGGGCACCCGTCCAGAACCAACGACCGTAGTTTTGAGTCTAAGTACCGTTAGAAGCCGCCGGGCTAGTTTGGACAGGTTTGAAGTTCAGCCGTCCCTTCGGGACTCAATTTCAGCGCTTACAAAGATTTGCCGCTCGAAACTACTTCCCGCCCTTTGAAGACTTTGCTAAAGGCGTCGTCTGATAACACCTTGCCCCAAAACCGCACGGCGCTCCGGAGCCACTGGCGTGGCTCACGTTGATAGCATTAGCAACCGCGCCTGTCGTCGTACTGTTAGCAGCGACGGATTGGGCACTGGTGTGCACATCCACGCCGGTTCCGTCCAATTGAATGGACGCAGCCACCTGGTTGGTGTCAGTGCGTATGACGCTCATATAAGGCTGATCGGAAGACAGAACATAAATCTGCCCGAACGGAGTACTAAACGTGGAGGCCATCGAAATGGGATGGCCGACCACGGGAATCGTCGCCAGCAACTGGTAATTGGTAAGGCTCACCACGCTCACCGTACTGTCCTTCTGATTCGCCACATAGACGCGGCTTCCGTCGCGCAAAATGGTGAGTGTCGCAGGACCATTGCCCACTGGAACCGTGACCGCCTGACCAAACAGCGGAGAGTCATTGCCGAACTGGTCGAGGCTGGTATTGATGATGGTGATGGTGTTGGAGTCGTAATTGGCAGTGACCAGCTGAGACGAAGGCGCGAAGTAATCGGCAAACACCGGGCCGGCATTGAATCCCGCCACCGGGGTGCCTGCCGGCGGCGGCAGTAGAAGCGTTCCTGTAGCCGGATCCAGATTCTGCCGGTTTGCCGTGGTATCCAGCGTGTTGAACTGGCTATTGATCACGGTGACGCTGCCGCTTCCCCGATTGAGAATGAACACACGGTTGTTGTCGGAAGAACCGACGCCGTACACGGGGCAGATACCCACTGGCAAGGTCTGCGAGATAGTGATCGTGGAGATTTCGATCGACTGCACCTGGCCAGGAGTCGTCACCGCCGTGGGTGTCTCGCAATCCCCAAAGGCGACCTTGTTGGTGCCGTTATCCTGGGTAATCGAATAGATGCGAGCAGCGCTGGAGTTGCCCGCCAGATTGATGGGGCTGGCAGGAACCGGAAGCTGCTGGGTGAGCTGATAAATGCCGCTCGAATTGTTCGTCAGCACCGCGACCGCCGGGACGTTCGGCTCGGTGATGAACAGATTGCTTGCCGTCGAAAGCAGATTGACCGGGCTAGCGGGCTGCAGCAAAGTGCTGCTCTGAATGTTCTTGGTTTGCAGTGTCGTCGACGGCGTGAAGCTGTTGACCGTACCGTCTGTATTCGCCGTGGTGGCAGAGCCGGCGGTTGTGCTCAGGGTCAGCGCCAGCGGGTCGATGCCCAGGGTGGCCTGGGTCAGCAGCGTATCGCCCGAAGCATCGAACACATTCGCCAGGCCAGGCGCGCCGGAGCCCGTGCTGGTGGTGACCACGGCGTAGCTCTGCGGTTGAGGGGCTGGCCCGGTGACCGCTACAGGGGTGACCACCGGCCGGGGAGTGTCTCCGCATCCTGCTAGCAGTAAAGCAGCGCTGACGGAACAAGCGGCTGCAATTTGTGGAAGAAGCCTGAAGGAAAACCTTGGCAAACACACACTCCGCCGGCTCCATGACTGAAGCCATACAACGCTACGCACCCGTGAATACCTCACTACGTTTCATTTCCTGTCAGAAAGATGATTGTAAATGGGTTCGCGCATTCAGCGATACGCCGGGCCTAAAATGAACGGTGCTGCTTCAGGAACAACGAATGCGATGGCAATCGTGGCTGGTGCTGGCTGCTGTCGTCCCCTGGTGTACCATCGCAGCCCTGCGCCATGCCATAACGGCTTGGACCACCACCACGCAAATCGCGCTGGCCATCAGCCTGGGCTTCGCACTCTTAGTATTCCTGGCCCGCGCCGCGACGCCGCTGGCGGCATTGACCGGCGGAGTCATCACTGCCGTCCTTACCCTGGCTCCTCTTCGGGCGTCGGGCACTTCTTCCTGGTATCACTCGGCGCTGCCCCCTTTGCTGGCGCTCTTCCTGCTCACTTTTGCCGCCACCAGGTTCGGCAGAGGTAAAAAACAACGTCTGGGGGTAGCCGAAGACAGTCACGGCCGCAAAGCCGCCCAGGTGGCGGCCAACCTCGGGGTCGCCGGATTAGGCGCGGCCGCCGCTCTCAGCCATCCGTTGCCCGGCACCTGTTACGCCGTGATCGTGGCCGCGTCACTGGCTGAGGCGACTGCCGATACCCTGGCGAGCGAATTAGGAGAGGTGTTGGGCGGCGACCCTCTCATGCTGACCACCCTGCGAAGCGTGCCGCCCGGCACCGACGGCGCGATCAGCCTCGCCGGCACCCTGGCAGGAACAGGAGGAGCAATCCTGCTCGTGCTCGTGGCCGCGTTCACCCTGGGGCTGGGAACCCGGGATGCGCTCTGCGCAGGCCTGGGCGCCTTCGCCGGGCTATTCGTCGATTCCCTGCTGGGTGCAACCGCCGAGCGGCGCGGCTGGCTCAACAACGACGCAGTAAATTTTCTCTCCACCCTGGCGGCCGCCGTGGTCGGAGCATGTTTCGTTCTTCTTTAGAACTCCACAAGATTCAGTGCACTTTCAACCGCCAAAGCGTGTAGCTGATCATCTCGTGCATCAGCCGCATGAACGCATCCCAACGTCCGAGAGGACGAGCCTCCGCCCGCGGCGAAGTGGACACCGTGAGCCCCATGCTGGCGCAAAGAGCGTGGATGCGAAACAGATGCGTCCCGTCGGAAACGGCAAGGACGCGGTTCAGATGATTCTCCCGGGCAATCGCCGCCAGCCGCGCCGCGGACTCTTCGGTGTTGGTGCTTTGGGTCTCCGCAATGATCTGGTTCTCCGGCACCCCATGGGCAAGAAGGTAGTCGTGCCCGACACCGCCCTCTGAGTCTCGCGGACCTCCGCCACCCCCCAGGGTGACCACCAGCGGAGCGAGGTGTTCGCGGTAAAGGGAAAGAGCATGATCTAGACGGGCGCGGAGCACCGGCGAGGGTCGGCCATCATATTCCGCTGCGCCAAACACGGCGATCGCATCGGCAGGACGCGCCTGGTCATGCGTCGCGTAAAAGTGAATCTGCCCGTATACCCAGAGAAACCATCCCAGAACAGCAACCAGGCCTGCTAGCAGCAGGAGGCGAAGCACGCGCCGCCTTTTCCTGTACGGCAAAACAGATCCGGTAGGCAACGTTCCGTTCTTCATCTTCGGCCACATCGGACTTGTGTCAGCGTTGCAGGGTGAGCGCTATCTCGTGGGTCGGGATGGCTCCTTCCCGAAGGATCTCCCAAGGACCATCGGTGGAGAGATCAACGATGGTCGTGGCAACGCTACGCCCCGTGGGGCCGCCATCCACGATCAACGGAATACGATTGCCAATCTGCTCGCGCACGCAGGCGGCGTAATTGCATTCAGGCAAGCCCTGCAAATTCGCAGATGTAGCCGTAATGGGCAAACCAAACTCCTCGACAATGGCTCGCGGAATCACCGCACCCGGCACGCGCAGGGCAACGTTGCCGGTGTTTGCCGTCGAACGCAGGGGCAGGCGCGAACCGGCACGCACAATCAAGGTAAGCGGCCCAGGCCAGAAACGCTCTGCCAACCGGTCGAACCGGGAGTCGATGTCACGCGCCAGCTCGTAGGCCTGGGCGGCATTCGCGATGAGTAACGACAACGGTTTGTGCTTGAGCCGGGTCTTGATTTCGTAAATGCGTTCCACCGCCATCAGGTTGACCGGGTCGACCGCCAGACCGTAAAAGGTGTCGGTAGGAACGCCAACCACCTTACCGCTTCGCAAGCAGGCAACGATGTATTTGATCCGTTCCTGTTCCGGTTCGTCCGGATGCACGCGCAGAATTTCTGCCAACAAGAGAGTTCCACCCCAGCACAGACTTGGTGCAATTCATCGAGAGTACCAGACCCGGTGAGACGGCGGATGACGTCCGCATCATGGGCTCGCCCGGACAGCCAGGCTCTCTCATGGGGCAGTCTACCCCGGAATGTCTTCGGCCGCTATGCAACAAGACGTTCGCCCAGGCGCGACGGCCCCTGCGGGTACAATCGCGATGAGTTCACTGAGCATGAAATCGATCGCAGCCTCGGGCCCGCGGAGGGTGGAAAGCCGGCAGAATGCCCGGGTGAAAGAGTTGCGCGCGGGTTTGTCGCGGGGCATGAGGACGGCGCACAACCACATCGCCATCGAGGGTCTTCACCTGGTGCAGGAAGCAGCCAGGAGTGGCCTGAACCTGGACACAGTCTTTCTCCAGGAAGGCCGCGAGGACCTGCTGCAGCAGTTTCCATCAGGCAATGCCGAAGTGCTGATACTCACCGAAGATGTTTTTTTGAGCGCCACCATGACCGAGCATCCGCAAGGTGTCGCCGCCCTGGTGGAAGTGCCCCAGTTCACGCTGGAAGCCATGTTCCCGACTGCAACGCAGCCGCTGATAATCATCGCCGGCGGATTGCAGGATCCAGGAAACCTGGGCACCCTGGTGCGCTCGGCGGAAGCCTTCGGCGCGACCGGGATGATCCTCCTTCCCGGCACGGTGAGCCTGTGGAACGCCAAGACCCTGCGCGCTTCGTCGGGCTCCGCCTTCCGCTTGCCGGTGGTGGGCCTGACCGCCGAGGATGCCTTTCACGCCCTGCGCGCCCGCGGCGTGCGCATACTCGCAGCCGTAGCCCGCGACGGAGACAACCAAGCCGACTGGCGCGGGCCCAGTGCGATGCTGCTCGGCAATGAGGGCTCCGGATTACCCGAAGCCTGGGTTACACAAGCAGACGCGCGGGTAACCATCCCCTTTGCCGGCGCCGTCGAGAGCCTGAACGCAGCCGTCGCGGGCAGCGTGCTGCTCTATGAAGCCATGCGCCAGCGCCGGAAGGCGTGACAATAGACTATGAGTCTGTTTAGCCAGATCCCCGACGAAGGCACGCTCCAGCGCGGGGGCGCCCGGACCGCTCCGCTCGCCGAACGCATGCGCCCGCGCACGTTGCAGGACTATGTTGGCCAGGAGCACCTGCTCGGCCCAGGCAAGCCCTTGCGGGTGGAAATCGAGCGCGACGATGCCGGTTCCATGATTCTCTGGGGTCCTCCCGGAGTCGGTAAGACCACCCTGGCCAAGATCATCGCCGAAACCACGCAAGCCAGCTTCATCGAATTTTCCGCGGTGATGGGCGGCATCAAAGAAATCAAGCAGGTCATGGTCGACGCGGAAAAAGCAGCCGGCTTCGGATCGCGGACCATCCTCTTCATCGATGAAATCCATCGTTTCAACAAGGCTCAGCAGGATGCGTTTCTGCCCTATGTCGAACGGGGCACCATCCGCCTGATTGGGGCGACCACGGAAAACCCCTCATTTGAGGTGATCGCCGCCCTGCTTTCCCGTTGCCGCGTCTACCGGCTGCAACCGCTGAGCGATGAGCAACTGACACAGTTGCTCAAACGGGCTCTCGCCGATCAGGAGCGCGGCCTGGGCCAGCTCCAGGTCACGGCGCAGGATGATGCCCTCGAGATGATCTCCAGCTATGCCAATGGAGATGCGCGCTATGCGTATAACGCCCTGGAAACGTCGGCCAAGCTCGTGCCCGGCGGCGTCATCACCCGGGAGATCGTGCAAAACGCCCTGCAGCAACGAGTGCTGCTCTACGATAAGCAAGGCGAAGAGCACTTTAACCTGATCTCTGCCCTGCACAAGAGCATCCGCAACAGCGACGCCGACGCTTCCCTGTACTGGCTGGGCCGCATGCTCAAGGCCGGCGAAGATCCCATGTATGTTGCCCGTCGCCTGGTGCGGATGGCGGTCGAAGACATTGGCCTGGCCTCACCCGAAGCGCTGCGCCTGGCACTCGCCGCTCGCGATGCCATGGGTTTTCTGGGCTCGCCCGAAGGCGATCTCGCCCTGGCCCAGGCCGCTGTCTACCTCGCCTTGGCGCCCAAATCCAATGCCCTCTACACCGCCTACGGAGAAATAACGTGCGGAAATCGAAGCCCACCGCGCCGAGCCGGTACCGCTCCATTTGAGAAACGCGCCCACACCGCTCATGGAGCAATTCGGATATGGCAAAGGCTACCAGTATGCTCATGATCTCGAAGGCCGCGTGGCCGACATGGAGTGTCTGCCGGAGAATCTGCACGGCCGCGAGTTCTATCACCCGACAACCGAGGGCCGGGAAAAATTGCTAGCGCAGCGCATGGACGAGTTGCGTCGTATCCGGCAAGCGAAGCGCGAGAAATAAGGAGAAGCATGGATCAACAGGCGGATCCGCAGTGGCTGACCTGGAGCAAGCGGTTGCAGGCAATCGCTCAGACTGGACTTACCTTCACCCGCGATCACTACGACCGCGAGCGCTACGAGGAACTGCGGGCCATTGCCGCGGAGATGATGGCTGCGGGAAGCGGTATGCCCGACGCCAAAAAGATTCTGGACCTTTTCCGCGGCGAAACCGGATACGCCACGCCAAAGGTGGAGGTACGCGGCGCCGTGGTGGTCGAGAATACGATTCTCCTCGTGCGGGAGCGTGAAGACGGTGGTTGGACGATACCCGGGGGGTGGGTGGATGTAGGCGAATCCCCAACGGACATGGTCGTGCGCGAGGTGAAAGAGGAGTCGGGCTTCGACGTGAAGCCACGAAAACTGGCGGCAGTATTTGACCGCAACAAGCACCCCCATCCGCCCATTCCCAGCCACGCCTACAAACTCTACTTTCTCTGTGACCTGCTGGGTGGCGAGATCACGCCAAGCTTCGAAACGCCAGAGGTCGGATTCTTCCCGCGCAACGCGTTGCCTCCTCTCTCCACTCTCCGCATCACCCCCTATCAGATAGAGCATATGTTCGAGCACGCCGAGCATCCGGAGTGGCCGACTACTTTTGACTGAACACCTCTGTTCGACTCTGCCACATAGAACATGCCTCAGGGCCTAAAGGCCGAATCATTCACGTTTGTTGTGTACGGGCTAAAGCCCGTACCTACCAGCTTTCACGGGGCCTCTCACGCAGACGCTTTAGCCCCTGAGGGAACCTCAGTACCTCATCATGACTCAACTCCGGAATCGCCCAAAACCACTCCGGCTCGATCCATATCAAAGGCATTCTCCCACTTCGCCACAACCACGGTAGCCACGCAGCTGCCGATAACATTCACCACCGCGCGCGCTGCATTGGTTAAACGATCTACACCGAGCAGCAGAACCAATCCCGCAACCGGGATCTGGTGCAACGACGCAAGCGTAGCCGCTAAGGTGACAAACCCGGCCCCTGCCACGCCTGCCGACCCCTTCGACGTAAACAGCAACACCACCAGGATCACCACCTGATCGCGCAAGCTGAGATGAGTATTGGTTGCCTGGGCAATGAAGATGGCGCCCATGCCTAGATAGATTGCGGTTCCATCCGCATTGAACGTATATCCCGCGGGCATCACCATTCCGACCACCGGCTCCGCGCAGCCCAGCTTTTCCAGCTTGAGCATCAAGGGAGCGAGCACCGCCTCCGAGGAAGAAGTCCCCACGGTGATCAGAAGCTCTTCGCGTATGTAGCGCAGCAGCGACAGCAACCTGAACCCGGAGAAATGCGCAATCCCGCCAAGCACCACCACCACAAAAAGAATAGACACCGCCCATACTTCTGCGGTGAACTTCATGAGCGGGACAAGGCTGGCCACGCCATACTGCCCGATGGTGTAGGCCATCGCGCCAAACGCGCCGATCGGCGCCAGGTACATGATGAACTTGACCACACCGAACATGCCCTGAAGGAACAGATCCAGCATCTCCACCAGCGGGCGTGCCCGCTCGCGAAACTGCGCCAGCGCCAGCCCGAACAAGACCCCGATCAAAATGATCTGCAGCATATTTCCGCTGACGAACGCCTCGCCGGCGCTGGCCGGGATGATGTTCATCACGAACGCCACAAACCCGGGATGCGCCGCGCCGGTGGTGTAGCTGGAGATCGCCGTGGCGTCCAGGGCCGCTGGATCGATGTTCATGCCTCTGCCTGGTTGCAGCAGATCCACAGCGAGCAAGCCAAGCAACAGCGAAAGCGTGGACACCACTTCGAAGTAAAGCAGCGCCTTCGCGCCGACGCGGCCCACCTCCCGAAGATCGCCCATCTTGGCGATTCCGGCGGCCACGGTGCCGAAGATGATCGGCGCCAGCGTCATGCGAATCAGTTTGATGAAGCCATCGCCCAGCGGCTTGAGCGACGCACCATGATGCGGAAAGAGCACACCCACCACAATGCCCAGCACGATCGCGATCAACATCTGCAACCACAGCGGGCACAGCATGGAGCGACGGCTGGCAGGGACAGAAACCGGTTCTGAAGGCAAAGTGTCTATTCCGCGAAGTCTCGCGGAGTTTATTTCTACGCTATGCCTTCGCGGGCCGCAAGGACTCGATCCCGTCCGTCACGAGTTCGAGAGTTCGAGGACGGTTGCCGGTATTTTTTTCGTCCGAGCCCTCACCGTCGAGGATTTTCGCGATCCAGGCGAGCAACACTGTCGGATGTAGCGGTTTCTCCAGGATGGTGAAGGTCTGCCCTGCTTCGCGCGCTGCGGCGAGCAAGTCCATCGTCGCCGCCTGGCCGGAAAATAGCAGGATCTTGCAGGCTGGGATGGATTGACGCACGGCCAAAGCCAGGTCAACCCCGCCCAGACCAGGCATCACCACGTCGGAAAGCAGCAGGTTGGGCGGTGTCGCCTCGGCAATTTTCAGGGCGCTCGCCCCGTCATAAGCAACCACCGTTCTGAAACCGCTGCGTTTCAGGATGGCCGAGAGCGTATCTGCGATCCTCACCTCGTCATCAACAATCAGCACCAGACGGGCGTCGTTCATTTTCAACGCCAACTCCGTGAGCTCTATTGTTTCGAAGTGCAGTGGCATCTGCTTACGACCTCTAGAGAAGCCTAGCAGGATCCCCCTGATACGGGATAACTCTTTATGAATGTGAATGTTATGGCTTGTCGTAAGGAGCCGAATATTTCTAGATGACGAGATCGACAGCTTATGTTAATTTTTCTTCATCGTACGTTATCGACAGTTTAGCGCCACGTTTACGCTACGCGTCGAGAAGAAAGAAAGTGAGGTTTCCGTCGATGACAAAAGAGTCCAGGCACAACGCATCCCCTATGCGGTTCGAGTCCATGCCCCAGGCCGATGTCCCCAAAGGCCGCGATGGAAAACACAAAGTCATCATTGAACAACTGCTTAGCGATCTTGATCGCTTGCCACAGGGGAATGCCCTCAAGGTTCCACTCTCCGCTTTGCCTGACACAAAGGAGAACGTCCGGTCCGCCCTCAGCCGGGCCACCAGGAAACTCGGAATGGACGTAGCAACCTCAAGCGACGAGGATTTTCTTTACGTCTGGAAGCAGGACGGAATGACGAAGACAGGCTAAGCCAGCTGGCGCATCTCGCGGAGAAGATCGGCTTTGCCTTCAAAGCCGATGCCCGGCAATTCCGGCATAACGATGTATCCATCCTGCACGCGGACTCCATCGGGGAAGCCTCCGTAGGGTTGGAACAGGTCGGGATAGCTTTCATTGCCTCCCAGCCCCAGACCCGCGGCAAGATTCAGAGACATTTGATGGCCGCCATGCGGGATGCATCGGCGGGGCGACCAGCCGGCTGCTTTGATCACCTCCAGGGTGCGCAGAAATTCGCAAAGTCCATAGGACAGTGCACAGTCGAATTGCAGCCAATCGCGGTCAGGGCGCAGGCCGCCGTAGCGCAGCAGGTTGCGCGCATCCTGGTGGCTGAACAGGTTCTCCCCTGTAGCCATCGGGCGGGGATAGAACTCCGCGAGCGTTGCTTGCAGTGCGTAGTCGAGAGGATCGCCCGCCTCCTCGTACCAGAACAGGGGATAGGCGCGGAGCATCTTGGCATAAGCAAGAGCAGTCTCCAGATCGAAGCGGCCATTCGCGTCCACGGCAAGTTGGGCCTGGCTGCCGATCTCCGCGAGCACAGTCTCGATGCGGCGGCGATCTTCGTCGAGCTCGGCGCCCCCGATCTTCATCTTCACCACCGTGTATCCGCGGTCGAGATAGCCGCGCATCTCGGCACGCAGAGCCTCAAGATTTTTGCCGGGGTAGTAGTAGCCACCGGCGGCGTACACGAAGACTCGAGGGTTCGCCTCCGTGCCGTAGCGTTCTGCAAGCAGGCGGAAGAGCGGTTTGCCGGCAATTTTCGCGACCGCATCCCACACCGCCATATCGATGGTGCCCACCGCGACCGAGCGCTCGCCATGCCCGCCGGGCTTCTCATTGCGCATCATGGTTTGCCAGATGCGATCGGGATCCAGGTTATCGCCGGCATCGTTCAGCAGAGACCGGGGCTCCGCTTCGAGCAAGCGAGGCGCGAAGCGCTCGCGAATCAGGCCGCCCTGTCCGTAGCGTCCGTTGGAGTTGAATCCGTAGCCAACTACGGTTCTTCCCTCGCGCACCACATCGGTGACTACCGCGACCAGCGACAAAGTCATCCTGGAAAAATCGATGTAAGCGTTGGCGATGGGCGAAGCGATGGGCGCGGTAACTTCCCGCAAATCGACAATACGCATGCAGTCGATTCTAGTGCGAGAGGCAAAACATTCGCCTCGTTACTTGGCCAGCGCCTCGCGGTTTTCCTTCGCCCAGGCGCTATCTCGCGGCACTGCTTTCAGCGGCGGGCCGCCCTGGGTGCCGCAGGCGCAAGGCCCTTCCGTCTTGGCTTCGGTCATGCAAGAGCAGGATTTCGTTTTCAGGCATGCACACACATAAACCATGTCTTTTTTGTCTTGCGGCTGGCCATTCGCACCGGTTGCGGATTTGGTCTGAGAGCCGCCCGGCGAAGGGATCATGGCCGCCAACAATAACAAGACAAAAATCCCGGCAATCGATCTTGTCCGCGTTCTCATGACTGATCCTCCCGCGCGCTATTCTGCGAGGTTATTTTGAGACAGGTCTGCCAACAATACCCACTCCCTGGTCGCGTTATATAGCCACTCGCTGGCGAAGCGACGGACATGCTTGCCCACTCAAGCCAAAAGAGGGCTTGAATGGGCCACCCGGAACATTGGTGGCGGTGTAGGAGCCTTTGGACAAAACTGAGATCCAGCCGTCCCTGCGGGACTCAATTTGCCAATCGACTTTCAAGCCCCAGAACAGAACAATCCACCGGAAAAATGTGTACCGGCCCATGGTTAGGTCGATGACAAGGGAAACCACCGTGTCTTTGGGTTTACCGATTTTTGGGGTAGGTCCTAGATCCCACGAAACGGTAATAGTTCCCTTTTGCTCCACGCTGTAGGTTCTGTACTTAGGTACTGAACGTGCGTCACGGTAGCTCTGCTGCCTTGATGGTCCCAACTGTTTTGGGGGTACCTCCCGGTATACATCGATGTCAACCACCGTTGCCGTACTTAACGAGGTGGATAGGTCCAGTACGCGTGTAGATAGCTTCTACCGTCCTGGCCTGGATATTCTCCGTGCCCTGGCTTTCCTGCTGGTCTTCGTTGCGCACGGGCTGGTCTCGCAACTCGATAAGCCCACGCAACTCGGCGCCATTGGCCGTGCCGGAGAATTTGGCGTCTGCATCTTCTTCTTTCTCAGCTCCTACCTCATTACGGAACTACTACTGCGCGAGAAGCGCGAAACCGGGACCATCCATATTCCTGCGTTCTACGTGCGGCGCATCCTTCGCATCTGGCCGCTCTACTTTGCCATGATCGGTGTGGGTTGGTTTTATGGGCTTTTTTCTCCGGCCCACACCGTCTCCCTCGCCTGGGCAGCCGCGCTGATGCTGTTGTGCACCAACTGGTACACGGTGGGCCATGGCTATCCGCCAGGATTTCTTTTTCCGCTCTGGAGCATCTCGCTGGAAGAGCAGTTCTACCTGCTGTGGCCGTGCATCGTGAAGTACCTGGGCCCCGGTTCCCTGCTGGGCATCAGCACGATGTTGATGACCGCGGCCTACCTGGCCCTGGCGAGGCTCTTACACCAGGGCGCGACCCTCGATCCGGGCATTTGGGTCAACAGCCTGGTGCAGTTCCAGTTTTTTGCCCTGGGCACCATGACCGCGATTGTGCTGCGCGGCCACGTTCCCAAGCTGTCGAAACCGGTGCGCTGGGGACTCTTTGCAGCCGGGCTGCTCTGTATGCGGGCGGCGCAAGCCGCGGTGTTTACCGAAGACCGGGTGCTGCCGCACGACCTGCTGCATATTGGGCCGCGCTACCTGATCGCACTGCCGGGATGTCTGTGCCTCTTCTTCAGCTGCTTGCAACTACCCGCCGGCCGGTTGCAAAAGCCGTTTCTCTACCTGGGAAAAATCTCGTACGGCTTGTATGTCTTCCACGTACTCTGGCTCGGCTTAGTGAGGGATCTGCTTCAGCACATCGCAGGCGCCTGGCTCAGCCCACTCGCCTTTCAGCTCACGGTGATGGCGATTGCTCTGCCTGCCACCATTCTTACGGGAATGCTCTCCTACCGATTCCTGGAAAGCCCGTTTCTGCGCTTCAAGAAACGCTTTACCTTTGTCCGCTCGCGGCCTCTTTAAGAACTACTTATTTGATGTAGTAGCCGGCGATGCGCCAGTAGCCGTTGGCAAAGGCGAGGGTCACCGTTTCGACAGTATCGGGACGATTGGCAAAGCCCGCGTGGTAGTGCAGGATCACGTACTGACCCTCCGGCGCCCCGGGCACACTCGTCGAATAGCTGGCATCCATGAGCTCCCGCGACTGCAGCGCCCCGGTACCCGCGCGCGTTTTCTGAATTTGCGTGGAAAAGGCTTCGCGGTCGAGCTGGGCGCGGATCAGCATGCCGGTGTAGGCATAGCTGTCGGCAAAGCGTCCCTGGTCGAGATAGCCGACAAAGCCGAGCGCCTGTCGTTCCGCTGCCACCTCGTCGGCGGCATGCGGGTCTTCCCCTTGCTGCGCTCCGCTGGGTGGCGGCGGACCCTGCTGCGCATGAAGCGGCGTAGAACCGAGACTGGCCACCAGCACTGCCGCAGCCAGCCAACGAAATTGCGAAGGAAACATCAATCGTTCACCTGCTTACTGCAAATACTTTACCGGGCAGCCATAACGGGTTGGTGCTTACGGTTTGTGTTCGAGAAGCGCCTGGGTGCTGGGCCGGGGGCGATTCTGAAGCTGGTCGAGCGCATCGAGTACGAGGCCCGGAGTGAGCACTTCGGGCAGTACCAGCGCGGGCTGGCCAGGACGGTAGAAAACGTAAGTGGGCACACCGCTGCGGCCAAGCTCGGTGAGCGCGGAGGCGATGCTCTCATCATGTTTGGTCCAGTCGGCGCGCACCAGAACGATGCCGGAGTCGCGCAGGCGGCGGCGTACATCTCCGCGATTGAGCACAACGCGCTCATTCACCTGGCAGCTGAGGCACCAGCGGGCGGTGAAATCGACAAACACGGGACGGCCCTGGGCACGATATCCCTCAATCGCCGCGCGGTTGTACGGCTCCCAACCAGTCTGACTGGAACCGCCAACGCGGGCGCTGTTGGTGTCGCTTGCGGGGAACTTCCACAAAGTATAAAGCGGTGTGGCCACGGCCAGAACAATGACAGTCATGGCAAAGACCGAAGGCATCCGCTGCGCCGGCCAGCGGCCGAGGATCCAACCGGCGATCGCCAACAGCAGCAAGGCGGCCAACAGCGCGGTGAGCGCGTCCACCCCGGCGGACGAGGCGAAGAGCCACACCAGCCAGATGACAGTGGCGAAGATAGGAACCGCGGTAGCCTGCTTGAGCACTTCCATCCAGGCGCCCGGGCGGGGCAAGTGGCGCATCCACGCGGGATAGAAGGTGAGCAAAACGTAAGGCGCCGCCAAACCGAGTGCCAGCGCGGTAAAGACAGCAAAAGAAGCCGCGGCACTTTGCGCCAGCGCGAAGCCAATGGCTGCGCCCATGAAGGGAGCGGTACACGGGGTCGCCACCACCATGGCCAGCACGCCGGTAAAGAAGCTGCCGGCATAGCCATTGCGTGCGGCCAGGCTTGAGCCGGTGTTGGTCACGGTGAGCCCAATCTCAAACATGCCGGCAAGCGAGAGGCCGAGGAAAAAGAGCAGCAGCGCCATCACCGCGATAAAGCCGGGTGACTGGAACTGAAAGCCCCAGCCGAGCTGACGTCCACCAGCCTTGAGCCCCAACAACAAGGCAACCACGGCCCAGAAAGAAAGCACGATTCCCAGGGCGTAGACCAAACCATGGGCGCGTACCCGGCTGTGATGGTGGCGGGATGCTTCCACCAGGGAAAGGCCCTTGATGAACAGGACGGGAAAAACACAGGGCATGAGGTTCAGAATCAGCCCACCGACGAAAGCGAGCGAGCAGAAGCGGAGCAGGTTCAGCAGTCCGCCAGAAGAACCCGCGGCGATGACATTGGGCAGCGGTCCGGGGGGCGCGTGGATCTCGTACGCGGTTCCGTCCCCCAGCAGGAGCACGCCATTCAATTGCTCAGGGCGCGCGTGGAGGTTTTCATCCTTCTTGAGAGCGATCTCGATCCCGCCGTCGACAGCCTGTACAGGTTGAGGCGCGGCGTTCACGATCTGGCTTTGGTCCAGAGGGAAGAACTCAGCGTTGCCGGCCGGGTGCCCGGTGAGGGCGAGGGCAAAGCCGGTGGGGGTCGAGCCGAAAACGGCCTTGGCTGAGGACGGAAGCGGCTGCGGGAGGCGGCTGCGGAAATGATCGAAGAGTGCCTGGCGGCTCGGATCGACCGGGCCTTTCTGCGCCGTGACCGGCAGGGGAAGGGCCAAATCAGCCTTGCCCGGAATGCAGACCTCGCGGCAGACCAGCCAGTCGACATGGGCGCTGAGCGGGGCGGTCGAGGGGGCCTTCAGAGCGGAGCCGGCAGTGAGGGTGATGGGGAAAAGCACCTCATCCTCGTATCCAAAATCCATCAGTGGGCCGAGCGGCAGGCGCCGAGGCGCGGGAAATTGCATGGGGGCCGGCGGTGATGCCCTCGGGGAGGGTCCACTTGATCCGCGGCGGCTCTCCGGAGTCACCCGCATTGACCCAGTAGACGTGCCATCCTTTATCCAGGTTGAAGTGCAGGCCGACGGTGGACGTGGCTCCAGGTTGGAGAGAACCCTCCAGCGGAAGCAGCTCGACGGTCAGGTGCTGGGCGCGTACGGGGCCCTCCACAGGCGCGGCCGTGGTCGCAGCGGCGGCGGTCAGTCCGGCGCCCATCATCACACTGAGGGTCAAACACAGGGTCGGCGCAATTTGGCGAAGGCTAGGCATACATAGGCGTGACACGGTCCCTAATATTGTAGACGCTGGACCGGCCGGAGACGTTACAAAGGCCCCCGTTTCCCCGGTTCGTTGGCGGGTCAGGCTCTTGGCCAGGCGGGGATGCTCCTTATATATACAGCGGTCGATAAGCCACCAGGACGCCGTCAGCTTCGGCCCATTGCACCGCCTCCTCGTGGCAGACACCTCCTGCAGCCAGAGATAGAGGATTTTGGGGGGCTTTGCCCGAGAGCCTTGGGCACTCCCGAATCGGAATGGTGCGGCACCCATCCTGCTGCATGTACGTGGAAAGATAAAAAGCGGCCCGATCGGTGTTGCCGAAAAGGCCCAAACGGGGTGTGTCCGCCGGTTTTCTGTTACTGGCGTGTTTCAAGCTCTCAGCGGTTTGGCCTAGCAAGATGCTCAAGGTGCTCAAGGTGCTCAAGTAATTAATTGAGCATCTTGCCTCCTCAACCGGGTGGTACTCGTCCTGCTGAGGGGAAAATCCACCACCAGGCAACGGATTTTCCGTCTTTGGAGCGAACGAACGACCTATGCCCAAAGCCGCTGCCAGTTGGGCGCCGCAAAGATGTGCGCGATAAGCGCGGTAAGCGCTATAAGTCGCCGTATCGAGCCGAAAGCGGGGCGGTGTCTCGTAGATGCGATTTCCACGAACACTTAGATCCAGATTGCGCACATTTAGTGTCGCGGGTGGGTTGGAATATGTTTTTGGGTTTAGCAGTGCGAGAGAGAGAGGCGACAACCCGAGCCACACCAACTTCGGCGGCACCTATACGTTCAAACAGACGGGACGATCACTTTGTGGGAGAAGATGAGCGCTAAGGTTTGAAGGTAAATTCAGGCTGACTTTGATCCGTAATGATCTTTCTCGGGGTCCGCGCTTTTGTGGTGTCAAGCGCCGCTGCATTGTTTCTCCAAGCCATGGACGAATTCGGCACTTCCGCATGGCCGACCGGGTGCGTGCGCCGGCGAATGGCGGCTAGCTGCGATTCCATCTCCCCTGCGGCGAGGTACTCTCGCCAAGACGGAGCAGCCAATGGGCGTGCCAGCGCTCCAGAGATAGCCACTCATCGGCGACTCTTGTTCCGCAGTGGCTGGCAGCGCTTGACCAAGACCAGGGCTCCGGCGTCGCAACCAGTGGGGCTCTCAACGGGTTCAGCTTCGTATAACGCATTGCCTCCCACAAATGCGGTTCGTCCAAGGGACAAGTAAACTTCCCGTCCCGTCCCCGGGTTACCCCGAAATGCTAACGACACCTACCCCGCTATTCAGGAATGCGCCTGGCCGCCCGCATGCTCCATGGTGACGAAGTTCTCTCAGTCAATCTCCGTCAGTGTTGGATATCCGTCGCGCGTCCGTCAGTAGGTGACTGAGATTCCTGGAGATCGACTGAACGCTCGCATAAAGCCAGGAATGACTTAGCTTGCGCCGCGGGATGTGGAATAGGCGAATATGCATCTGGCATCGCGATTGCTCTCAAAACACCAGCATGGGCTCGGTCGCTCGCACAGCCATCAGCAGGCGAACCAGCGTGAGGAGCCTTAGTCAGATAGATAAATAAAGTCACAGGAGGACGTGATGCGCTTGATTTCACGGACCCTACATTAGCAATCGACAGACCAGGAGACGACATAGATAACGGAATTGGTGGCCCAGCCCGACGGTGCGGCGCTCGACGCCGTGATCCGGGCATTTGCTTAGGCTACGTCCGATATAAATGGATTCAATCACTCAGGGAGTAAGCGTGCAATCAACGAAGACAGAGCTGGAAGAGTCGCTCGATCAATTTGTAACTACCTGGAGGCTTCTGGCACGGCCACTCCCTCAGGCGGACTTATCGGATAAACCTGGTCTGGCGGTTAGCTGGCCGAGTACGGACTTTCCTTTTTACAACATAGTCTTTCTGACAGAAGAGTTGAAAGATGAGGACGCACTCAGAGACAGGGTGCGGGGAGCAGCGACCTATCTTCGTACCAGCAAGACCCCTGGTTTGTTTCTGGTTTGCCTGGATCGTCTGAGTGGAGCGGCGGAGAATAACTTTGCCACCATTCTGGGCCAGGAGGGACTTGTTCCAGCCATACCCATGACGGGCATGGCCGGGGACATTCTGCCTCTTGCTGGCACTCCCCATCCGGATCTGCACTTCGTCCGAATATCCGATAACGACACCATCCGGAAATTCGCGGAGATCAATTGCGCGGCCTACGGTATCCCAGCCGAAACTGCCCTCTCCTTAGTCCATGAACACACGCTCTGGAAGGAGCATGCCTATGGCTTCCTCGCCTGCGTTGGTGATGAACGAGTGGCGACCGCAACGGCAATCATCCATAAGGATTGCATTTTCTTGTTCCTGGTCGCGACGATGCCCGAAGCGCAGCGGAAAGGATACGGCAACGCCGTTGTGAGACATGCGTTGAATGCCGCATGGGAGGCAACCGGCATCAGGCGATCTGTGTTGCATGCCACCGAAGCGGGCTATCCTGTGTATTTGCGTCTTGGCTATCATCCAACCAGCAAGTTCATCGGTTGTATGTTGAAGAGCTGATACAGGGTCGCGGCAATTTGAATTTTAGCGGCGGTTACCCTGTGGTTACGTCACGAGTGTCCATGCGGCATGGGTTGCAGGGATCCCAGGTCTCAAAAGCGAGACCTGGGGCACCCTGCGCGTTTTTCCTTTGATTCTGGTTGGTGTGGAGGAGGGAACTTCAGGGTTGTCGGGTTTGCGCTGGGATGGTTGGTTCCGTCTTGTTTCGCGGCCGGAAAGCTTGCGAAAGCATCTGCCGATAAACATCGCCGAGGTTCCTTCGGCTGCGCTCAGGACGCATTACCGGCAGGCATCTCGGAGACCCGGGCTAGTGCCTGCGTGTCGATGTACTCCCGGATGTTCGTCAGTTTGCCATTTCGAACGTTAATGTCGAAGACCCAGTGGTCCTCAAACGTTTTATTCGTGGCTTTGATTTTCCCGGTAGCGACGCCGACGACCAGAACCCGGTCTCCCTGCGCCACGAATTCGGGGGGCTTTGGGTATGTCGTTTCCACCTCTTCGGACGCCTTCTGCAGTACAACGGCTAATCCCGTGTGCCCGCGGTGCGTGCCGGCCAGCGGCCAGTCCTTGCCCGGAATGATCCACTCCATATCTTCGGCAACCAACGCCAGCACACGTTGCTTATCGCCGCTGCCGATTGCCGCAAAGAAATCTTTTACAACCTGGACATTCTTTTCGATACTCATCGAAATTTCTCCCTTTCCCTTACCTCGGATCGTGTCCGATCGCATCGGACGTTTTGGAATCCTTCGACTCGACTACTGCTGCTTCTTGAACAAATCCTGGAAGATGAGCCGACCCCAGGTTTTGCCGCGTGCGTGGACCAGCGCGCCACCCTCGTTGAACTTTCCCAGCTTGACGGGTGCGAACCCAAGGTTCCTGGCCAAATCCGCCACGGGAGCTTCGTGGACAGACCGGACGCTACCTTTGTGGGAAAAGATGCGCGCTAAGGTTCCTGTACGATTAGCCGCTAAACGAAAAATCGCGTCTGCGCCTCACGAGTACCATGTCGACGCATTTACGCCTTAAGGACTTAGTGTCGTGGGTGGGTTCGTATTTCTTTGGGCAGTGGGAGAAAGAGGCTTGAGGGGTAAAGAGTTGCCCACTCAAGCCCAAGGAAGGCTTTAACGGGGCACCCGAGATTCTTGTTGGAACGACAGGCTTCGATCCGTAATGGTCTTTCTCGGGGTCCGCTCTTTCGTGGTGTCGTGGCTACGATGGCGAAGGTCGACGGATTACGCACCTCGCGCTCCCGGTTCGTTAGCGGGTCAGGGTCCTGGCCAAGCGGGCGTGCTCCTTATATATACAGCGGTCCATGACCACCAGGACGCCGTCGGCTTCGGCCCACTTCACCGCCTCATCGTGGCAAACCCCTTCCTGTAGCCAGAGATAGGGGATTTTCAAGCGCATCACGTCCTTAACAATCTCCGGAACATATTGGGAAGCGCGAAATACGTCGACCAGGTCGATGCGGCCCTCCGCGGCATAGGCGGCGTCCAGGGTCGGGTAGGCCGTTTCCCCGAGGGCTTTGGGGACTCCAGGGTGGATCGGAATGATGCGGTACCCTTCCTGCTGCATGTACTTGGAAACATGGAAGGCGGCACGATCGGGGTTGTCGGAAAGGCCCAGTACGGCGATGGTTTTCGTATTCTCGAGGATGGTGCGGATGGTCTCCGGCGTGTTCAGCGTGTTCGGCATAGATAGATTGGATGCTCAGTCGACATCGGCCGGTTCTTCGATTGCGGCCGGGACGCCGCCTTGCCGGCGCATGATCAGGTAACCGCGGATGAAGGGATCGAGGTTGCCATCGAGTACGGCGTCGACATCGCCTACCTCGACCCGCGTGCGCAGGTCTTTGGCGATGCGGTAGGGCTGCAATACATAAGAACGGATTTGCGAGCCGAAGTTGATGTCGAGCTTCGAGTCCTCGAGCTTCTTGGAGATTTGCTTTTTCTTTTCCAGCTCGTATTCGTAGAGCCTGGAGCGCAGCATCTTCATCGCCTTCTCGCGATTCTTATGCTGGGAGCGCTCGTTCTGGCACTGCACCACGATGTTGGTGGGCAGATGGGTGATGCGCACGGCGGAGTCCGTGGTGTTGACGTGCTGGCCGCCTTTGCCGCCGGAGCGGTAGGTGTCGATGCGCAGCTCCTCGGGCTTGATGTCGATCTGGATCGAGTCGTCGATCTCGGGCGAGACAAAGACGCTGGCGAAGGAAGTATGGCGGCGCTTGGCCTGGTCAAAGGGCGAGATGCGGACCAGGCGGTGGACGCCGGTCTCCCCGGCCAGCTGGCCAAAGGCGTACTCACCGGTCACCGTGAAGGTGGCGGATTTGATGCCGGCTTCCTCGCCATCCTGATAGTCGTTCATTTCGGTCTTGAAGCCGTGACGCTCCGCCCAACGGAGATACATGCGCATGAGCATTTCCGCCCAGTCCTGCGATTCGGTGCCGCCGGCGCCGGGGTGAACGGTCACGATGGCATTGAGCGGGTCGGTTTCGGCGGAGAGCATGGTGCGGGACTCGAGTTCTTCCACGAACTCGCTTAGGGATTTGATCTCGCGTTCCAGCTCGGGCTCGACAGACTCGCCTTCGCGGCCGAGTTCGAAGTAGGCGTCGATGTCGCCGATGCGGCGGACGAGTTCGTTCTCCATGGCGAGTTGGCCTTCGAGGCGCTTGCGCTCGCGCATGAGGACTTGCGACTCGGTGGGATTGGACCAGATGGCGGGGTCGGAAAGTTTTGTTTCTAGAGAGGCCAGTTCCCTGTCGAGCTTGGCGCGGTCAAAGATACTCCCGAAGGTCGCGGACTTTGTCGCGAACCGGAGCGTAGGCGAATTCGAGTTCGTTGAGCATGATGAGGGATCGGAATAGGCGGGCGCGATGTTCTCTTAAGCGATTATCCCATACAGGGCGGGTGATGATGGGCTTTGCCGCGGTTTTGTGGTGAGTTTTGGAGGTGGGGGGGTGGGGGAGGGTTTTCGCAGAAATATGCGAACTAAGTCGGCGGGAAAGGGGTGGATGGAGAGAATATCGAGTTACGGCAGGCTGTTGCCGGGTTGGTGCGTGCATAGAGGGGTTGCGGAGGAAGGCGCGCCGTGGCTGCCGTTTGGGGCTGACGGGGCCCGGTTGGCTTCGTGATGTTTGGATCCGATTGAAGCTGTTAAGTGGCGTGAGTGGTGGAGAACTTTTTGGCGGTGGGAAGCGTGGGGATGGGGATAGCTGAAGGGCAGCTCCAGGCAAACTCTCAAGCCCCTGCGAGCACATCTGTACTGGTTTAAGCTGCCCTCGGGCTTCTGAAGCCGATCCTCTTGACGATCGATGTACGGCCTAAAGGCGTACCCTTGCAGGCGAGTTCTCACGCATACTCTTTTAGCTCGTGGGCGAGTTTAGAACCAGTAGCGTTCAGAAGGGATAGCTATTCCAGGATGCGCGGTTCTTTGAGCGCTGAAGGACTGAGCACGCGGCACTGGTAACCTGCTCTCACTGATAGCCGGAATAGTTACCACCCTAAGCGCCGATCAAGGGACGCGGGGATTCGCGGGTTTTGACGACAATCGGGATCGGCTTCGCCGGCGGACAAGTCAGTCTGCCGGCATTGACTACACTAAGCTCTATGTCCCGATAAGCCCCGAGTAATATCTACAAAGACGGCATCCTGGATCATCTATTTGTCATCGATCTCAATGCTATTGCTAACCACTTAGAGTATCTAGGTTGCTTATCACTTAGTGCTGCTAGAGATACTCTCACGGTTACGTTTCTCGTTCATCAACGACAACCAAACACAAACTCATTCAGTTACGAAAGTATTCATTTTGCAGCGAATTTACCTTGTGCGTGCAAATCAGTACTCGGCTAAGTTGACTCTCGCACGGAACACTTTCGCACTCGTCGGTCAACTAACCACCCACCTCGCCCTGCTGTTGGTTCGCTGAGAGGTCTTTGTGAACGCTCTTTCTGCCTGGTAATGCTCTCTAGTTTTGTTTGCATTTCAAGCCTTCTCCTGTGTGGGGCGCAGATGGCTGAGGCTTCTGTTCCTGGCTGTCATTGCGGACGCGCAGATTGCCTTGGCGTCCGGGTTTAAGTTACCCGGAGGGCATAGCTGTGTCGACTACGGGGACGATTTATGTCGCAGACACGGGGAACAACCGGGTGGTCACGATCTCGAGTACTGGGGTGGTCACCCCAGTGAGTACTCCGGGGTTCACCTTGAGTTCTCCTAGGTGGTGTTGCGGTAGACGCTTCGGGAAACCTCTACATCGCGGATTCTTATAACGCACGTGTCCTCGAGTTCCCTGTGAGCGGAAACCCTACAACGATTGGCGGCGCGGCTTTTAGTTTCCCCATCGCGGTGGCGGTAGATTCCGTGCACGAACGTGGAATACGTTGGCGACGCAAACAACAACGCGGTTTACATGGTAACCAGCGGCGTCGGCTACAAGGATCAACCATCTCGAACGTGAGCGACCTCATTCCTCAAGCCCTGGTCACGGATGCCTCGGGCAATCTATTCATCGCGGATGGCAACTCGAATAGTATTTATGAGCTGGCTGCCGGACGGACAAGAACTACAGCACGCCAAAACGTAACGCCTAGTCGGCTTCACGTTGAGTTCACCGTCCGGACTGTCCTTTGACGCCGCGGGAGATTTCTTCATTCTCGACAGTGTTCAATTCGCGCATCATCGAGGTACCACCAGGGGTGGGCGCCACACCGTACCAAGTTCCGATCACCGGGCTGAACACCGCGACCAGCCTCGCCCTCGACCCTTCTGGGAACCTATACGTCACGGATGTAGGCGAATACTAGCGTCACCCAACTCATCTACTCCGGGAACCCAATCAACCTTGGCCAAGTTACGGTGGGCAGCACGGGCCCTGCGGTTGCGGTGAACTATGAGCTGAATGCGGCTGAAACATTAACCGCATTCCGGACAACGATGCAGGGCGATCCCGGCCAGGAAGCTTCGGTTGGCACGGGAACCACCTGCCAGTTCCAGAGCTATGCCAACTCGCCACCGACGAGCGGCAACCCAATTTCACGCACTCAATCCGTTTGTCTGCCTGGTCAACGATTCCAAGGAGCACCCGCATTTCCCGGAGTTCGCAACGGGGCTGTTAATCTTCTCGGAAGCTCAAACGCGCTTCTGGTCAGCGTGCCATTCACGGAAACCGGTACGGGTTCTGCAGCATGGATCGTTCCTGGGTTAGCGACGATCCCCGTGACCACTGGCCTTGCAGTGCCTCAGGGAGTCATCGTCTCAGGGCAAAACGGTACTGTGTATATTGCAGACGCGGGGCTAACCGTAGGAAGCGGGGAAAAGTTTATATCCTGGAACGGTCTCAACGGACAAGCTCGACGCTCACGGCCGTTGCGACGCCGGGCATCACGTTGTCAGGTCCTACAGACGTCGCGCTCGATAGTGCGGGCAACTTATTCATAGCAGATGGCCGGACCCGCAACGACGTAGGCAAGGTTGTCGTCGTGCCTGCAAACACCGAGATCGCCCCCTATTTCCTGGCGACCGGCTCGGTCCTCGTTAGCCCCTTTTCCCTCACAATCGACAGGAATGACAACCTCTATGTCGGAGATGCCGGCGCCGGTGGGTCTGGGCGACGAGCAGCTCAAACCCCGGCTTTGTAGTCAAAATTCCACCTGCAGGTGGACCGATTTCGAAGCTGAGCACCACGCTGCGGCGAACCTGATCCTTCCCGGCCAGCTCTGCAACCGATCGGCAGCCGGTAACCTCTACATCGGAGACCTGGGTGACCCATCAGGGAACCAGGCTCAAATTATCCTGGCCCCAGCGAACGGGTCGACCCCGTTAGTGCTCAACATTCCGGTGGCCGACCCTGAGGGGCCTGGCCGTTGATCCTGCTGGCCAACTCTGGGTTCTCGATGCAGAGAACCGCGATTACTTCACCATCTTGCCCCCGAATTCCGGAACGCCTTATACCGTCCCGCTGGTTGCCTCCAGCCTCCAGCTCCGGCAAGATGGTTTTCACTGCTGGGAGCAACAACCTAGTCATGACCGACCTCACTGGCATTCTGCTCAAGTAAGCGGAGTGCAAGCACAACTAACCTTTCCACGACGGCGGTAGAACGGCTACGCAAAGTCCGTCGCAGAGCTGCGGCCATCGTGAGCATCGGGACAGCGTCTTTAAAACCAGCGAATCAGGGTGCAACCTGTACTACGATGAGTGGAAACACGCAGGACTTCCAGATACAGAGCACAGTCCACGTGCTCTCGGCTTTACCCAGCTTCTGCCAACGCAATCCTGCGCCTTTTCCGCTAGTTTTGCGCCACAGTCAAATGGGGCAAAGAACGTATTGCTTGCCTCGATCTTCAACAGCCCTCAGCCAGGTCCGGCTGTTGTGGACGGTGAACAACTCCGAACGCCTCTCCGGTGACCGCTGCTCCGACCTTCACTCCTGGCTCTGGCACCTTTGTCACATCGCAAATGGTCGCTATCTCCGCTGACATCGGGGGCGATGATCTACTACACCACAGACGGAAGCACGCCCACGACGTCCAGCACGGTCTATCAGAATCCTTTCACGGTCAGTGCAACCACGACCGTCAACGCCATCGCCATCGCCTCGGGCTATGACGGTGAGCCAGGTTGCGACAGCAACATACACCTTGAATCCTTACCTGGGAGATAGCGACTACTCGATCCCGGCCGGAACGGATTACGCCAACTTCATCAATGCAACTTATGCGGTTACGGGAAACGATTCGGGTGGATACACGGTCACGTCGTGCAGCTTTTATCAGCCGAGCGGAACAGTGACGGCCGGAGCGAAGATAGACTGCGGTCTCATCCTGGCGCCGACCCCGACGACAAAATCATGGAGCTGGCTTTGCCACGCTACCTACACCAACCGGGACCGTCCGGTGCAGGCGGCTGGATCTCGCTCGCTCTCTCTGGCTGCGGGACACTTCCGCACGGAACCGGGTACTGGGTTTCTACCGACGGCAACGACCCGATTCAGGGTTTCCCCTATGGCTTCTCGAAATGTGGAGGCAGTTGCAACGGCGCAGCGCCAACGGTTGGCAACGGGACATACTATTACATTTTTATCGCAGCAACCTATGGGGTATATACGGGCCTGAGCAGCGCGATGACGGCCAGCGGCGACGGTGTGCAGGCTTCACAGTACGTGACGCTGGGGGTGAATACGCCCTTCCAGACAGCGACTCCAACTTTTTCGATCGGCAGCGGCACTTATTCCACGGCGCAGACCGTGAGCATCTCCGATGCGACCTCGGGAGCGGTGCTTTACTACACCACCGATGGCAGCATGCCCGACCACTTCGAGTACCGTTTATCACAGCGCTATCATCATTGCGAATAACCACTACGATCAACGTACTCGCCGTTGCACCCGGTTACACCAACAGCGCGGTGGCGACGGCGACCTACAGCTTTAACGCATACCTCGGGACCAATGCCTACTCGACCGCCGGAACGGATTACGCCAACTTCATCAACGCGACCTATGCGGTGACGGGGAGCAACGCTCATGGATACACAGTAAGCTCTTGCAGCTTCTTCCAGCCCACTGGTACGGTCACTTCGGGGGCGAAGATCGATTGCGGCCTGATCCTGGCGCCCACACCTACGACGAAATCCTCGAGCTGGCTTTGCCACGCTACTTACACGAACCCACTCGCCATGGCGTGGGGGCTTGGATCACTGTCTCGCTTTCTGGCTGCGGAACGCTGCCTGCCGGCACCGCATACTGGATTGCCACGGATAGCAACGACACACAGCCAGCTTTTCCCTATGGGTTCTGGAACTGTGGCAGTTCCTGCAACGGGAGCGCGCCGACGGTAGGAACAGGAACCTTTGGATACGCATACATCCAGGCCACTTATGGCGTGTACACCGGCATGAGCAGTTCGATCACTGCTGCTCCAGGAGTGCAGGCGTCGCAGTACGTGAGTTTGACGGCGGTGCCGTGAGCTGGCGCACCCGAGAAGGCACCATTTCGTTCTAGCACAAAACGAACCAGAATGTGGCCGGCCGTATGCGGAGCAACTTTCAATGGCCAACAGCTTGGGCCAGTGAATGATCGCACGGTGTGTTGACGCCGACACGTTCCGAACCCAAGCTAAGTAGTGATTCCGACAGCACCTTAAATAACTAAGATGCAGCGCAGGCTGCACTTTTCGTTCCCACCGGAGGTTCCATGCACGTCCTTAGCGCGTTCCACCACGTTTATTGCTCAACTGGGAGACCACGCCACTTTAGATGTAAGAGGAACCGTCATAGCCGATTTACGATGATGACTATCGCCGCATCCATGGCTTGCCTGACGATGGTCTTTAGTGGGGCGAGTGCGCAGACGATAGACCTTGCTAAGGGTCTCTCTCCGTTTGCGCACTACCAAGATGGCAATTTTGATCATATAAATCTTGACAATGGAAATATCTATGTTGCAATTCCTTTGCTCTCCTATCCGCAGCTCGGCCATGATCTCACATTAGACTTCTTTATTCGTGCTAATAACAAACAATGGAGGATCGTCTATCAAGGTTTCGAATCTGGGAGTAACACCCCAATTGGGAACTGGAGATTTCAGAGTCAGGATAATAGTGACATCGGAGCCAATGTAATCGCCGATCAGTTTCTCAATTGGTGGTATGACACGGTGGTGTACGATTACAACGTGGGTACAGGGTCCCAACCGATAACTTACGGCGTGAGCCTCTTGTCAGGGTACGTAACTACCGCGGACGGCGCAAGCCACTACTATGCAGACTGTACGACTACCGCTCCCCCAGTCAACGCGGGTCCGTTATACTCACCCGTGTTTTACTCAAACTTCTATCCAGCACTGGATGGAAGCGGGCTCGTTCCGGCAAGCGCAAACTTTGGGGGCAGCGGCGTCGAGTTCCTAGGCTACACACCAATTGTTGACCGCAGGGGAATAGAATATAGCCTAAATGGGGGAACAGAGACAAAACAGGATTCGAACGGTAACGTGATCACGAGCGATTCCAGTGGGTGGCACGACACAATAGGGAGGACGATCCCGAGCTTTTTTGACCCGCCGGGAACCAGCAGCGGTTTGCAGCCAATCCCAGGCGTTCCCACCGACACATCGCACTGCGCGGGTGGGGCCTCAAGCGCGCGCCTTTGGCAAGTTCCGACGGCGGACGGAAACCAATCGTATTATCTATGCTAGCAGCATCGCCTACCAAACCGATTTCGCACTGACATCGCAATCGCATCCCAGCACGGCTTTTCGGGTCTAATCAGCGATGCAAACGGAACTGCAACGCTCCTAACCCAAGTCGTACTGCCGAACACAACAAGTTAAGCTTCTCCAACGATAGCTACTTGTCTCTCAGTCAATAACGCTCCCAACCGGGGCGGTGGCTTCCTATACATGGCAAAACGAAGTATTCAACCAAGTCACACCGTCCGCAGGCGCGCCTGTGTCACGCGCTCTGGCATCGCGTACCCTCGATGCACTAGACGGGGCCGGCCCACATACTTGGCATTACCAATGGGCATACAACGCCACTACCGAAACCTGGACACACACAATCACGGATCCCCTGCAAAATGACGAGGTGCACTCAGGATCGAGTTTCTTATTCCCTGGAACGTCGGAGGTTGACTATTACTCGGGATGCAGTCCGAACAATGCGTTGTATTGTAGCGGGGCCGGTACAGTGTTAGAGAAGGTGGTAACTACCCCGGCTGTTTTCGGCTGCCCGGGCGATATCGGGGCAACGGTAACGCAAAACTTCGGCCGCAAGCGGTGGTGACATCTCTCTATTCCGCGACGGGAACAAGTGTTTCTGAAAAGGATTACGCATACGTTCCGAGTGTAGGCGTGCACACCCAGTACGATCTTAGCGACCCAAGCTACGTAAAAGGAGAAAATCCGCCCACAGCAACACCCTATCCAAATTGCAATAGTTATCAGCAAGTACGTAGTATAACTTCGTATGATTTCGGTTCGGGGGCTCCAGGACCAAAGTTAAGGATAGATACGAAGCAATATCTGTGGGAAACCAACCCAAGTTACGGTAATGGTTATAATACAGGCAATGCCAACGCTCCCACGGTGAACAACCTTGACTTGGTCGCGGTCGGTGCCACGACTCTGGCCGACGGCTCCGGCACCACAGTCGCAGAAACAGACTACGGCTACGACGAGGCGAACGGGAGTCCTCAGGGAACGATTGGCAATCAGACATCGCAAACGCAATTACTCATAGGTGGTCAGTCACCGAAGACACAAGTTCTGTTTAATACAAGCGGAATGCCAACAATGGTCACGGACCCCAAGGGTTATAAGACACTCACTCAGTATCAATGCTCAGGGCTCTTACCACTATCGGTGACTAGTGCGTACCAGACTCCCATCGCGGAGACCACCACGTACGGTTACGACTGCGCGACAGGGTTGACGATCGAGCGTAACAGACTCTATACGGAGCAAACGCTAGTATTTCTACGACGATTCGCTGAACTGATTGAAGGAGATTCAGTATCCTGACTCGGGGGACGTAACGATCAATTATAACGGAGATCCTGTTCCACCTCTCATAACTACGACGACAGCCACAGGCGAGGCGGCCGGACCAATTCAGCGCAAGATTAGCTATGATGGGCTAGGGCGTGTGACGCAGACGCAGCTTGCGGTCGATCCGAGCACAGCTGATCATGTTGATACGACCTATGATGCGTTGGGCCGAGTTCAGAGTGTGTCGAACGCCTATCAATCGACCGGCGATCTTACCTATGGGATCACTTCTTTTGCTTACGACTCGCTTGGCCGGAAGGTGATGCAATGCAATGCCGACAACACTACAACTCCAACCACGACCTGCACCGCCGGCGCCAGCTACCAACGGTGGACATATGCAGGCAATATCGTGACATTCACGGACGAAGGTGGTAGCCAATGGGAACAGACGACCGATGGATTAGGGCGGCTGACAAGAGTAAGAGAGCCAAGCGGTGGAACCAGCAAAGCACCCACACTGGAAACTGACTATACCTACAACACGGTTGGCAACCTGCTTACTGTAAACCAACTAGGAACTGCCCCGGAGCTGCCACGACCCCGCTCATTCACCTACGACTCGCTTTCGAGGCTGGTTTGCGCCTCCAATCCGGAGACAGAGGGCGAGCTACGTAGCTTGCTCCCCAACGGTAACCGGCTCCAACACGATGGGAACTGTGGGGTACAGCTACGATGCAAACTCCAACCTGATATCGAGAACGGACGCTCGCGGAATCACCACGATTTACGATCACTACGACGCCCTGAACCGGGTAGGGCTCAAGACCTATAGCGACGGCACGCCATCGGTTTCCTTCGCTTACGATGTAAGTGCTCTTCACGGAACTGGAAATCTTAATTTTGTCGGACGCCTGGCCCAGGTGACGACCATGGGGACCAGTTCAATTCTTAACAATTACTCCATCGCCGGCTATGATCAGGTGGGTCGGCCAAAGGGATATACAAGAATGCAACGGTACTTCCGATTGCACCACCGCAGCCGGGTTCCAACAGGTAGGTTATCAGTATGATCTGGCCGGCAATCCCGTGCAAGTGTCTTCGGCATCTTCCTACGGAAGCATCACGGGTGCCAACCAGAGGAACTTCACCTATGACGCCGCGTCCAATCTGATCAGCGTCACGGCTGCTAATAGCCCGGCTAACATCCAAAATGGAGTTCTTACCACGCTGTTAAAATCGCGAAGCTACGGCCCTTCCGGACTGCTAACCGGCGCCAGCCTGGCTGTCGATCCCCAGTCTAACCAACCGGCGATCGGGCTGACCCGAACCTATGACCAGCGCTTCCGGCGTACTTCTGAGACCGACACCCAGCTCCCGGCAGGGTCATCGACTGCTGCGAGCGTGACGGTGAACGTTTCTGGAACCGAACAGTCGATCGGGGGCAGCGGTACTGCCGCCCAAGCGAGCGGCACGATCGTACTGAGTTACCACTCCGGCGCCCAAGTGATGAGACCCATACCGCTCTTTGTGGGTAGCTCCATCACTCTGCCCAACGGCTACCGTGCTTCGTTTGTTGCCCGATCAAACTCGGCTGTGGGGGTGGCGAACGCGTTGGCAGCAGTCCTGAACACGGCATCCTCCCCCGTCATGGCGGTAGTGGCCTCGGGCGGCACGACCAGCTCGGCCTCCGTGACCTTGACTACCAAGACGACCGGTGCCGACCAGAAGGGGCCAATCACCCTCCGGCTGGTAAGCCAAGTGACGTCTGCCCCGGCCAGCCTGGCTGGCGGAGCGGGCACGACATTTGATGCGGGCATAGTGACTGTGAACTAAACGGAACCAATTTGACCACGACCTACGATCAGACGAGTACACCGCTGACGGTAGTGCAAGGGCTGGCGTCGGCTATCAACGGAGCCAATCTTGGGTTCGCGGCAACTACTGCGTCTCCAGGTTCGCTGAACGTTACTGCAAACCAGCCAGGCCCGGCAGACAACGGTCTCCCTCTATCCATATCGTCGTCCAGCGATGAACCGAGCCTATTTCCATCGCCTTCCTTTACCGGCGGCTCAGGAGTGTTCGGCGGCGGCGCGGACAGTACTATATACAGCTATACGATCCTGTCCCCGCGACGGCAACCAGCGGCTATGCACCCAATGGGAACTTGTTGTCCGAGACGACACGATGGACGGCACTGCCGACGCTTGGAACTTCACGGCGAACGGGGCAGGTTGCTATGATCCCCTAAACCGCCTCACCTGTGCCAATGCCACTTCCGGCGGGTGGGCTGGCCTGAACCTGAGTTGGACGTTATGACTTGTTTGGCAATCGTACCCTGCAGTCAATCTCGGGAAGCCCGAACACGCCGGTGCCGCAACAGAATCTGCTAAATACGACACGGACAACAACCACGTCACTTTCGCCACGACAGCGTCCGCTGGGTTCAGCTACGATAATTCCGGTAATGTGACCAACGACTGGATCAACTCGTATGCTTATGACGGAGAAGGGCGGCGCTCTGTGCCGCCTTGAACGGGACAACCCAGGTAAAGACGGGATACGCTTATGACGGTCTTGGCAACCGCGTCGCCAAGGGAACAATCGGTGGTCCCACACTTACTTGCGACAGCAGTGCATTTACCGCAACCACGAACTTCGTCGTGGGGCTGAATGGCGAGCAGTTGGATGAGCTGGATGGGCAAGGAACTCCCCAACACTCCAACGTTTACGCAAACGGCCAACTTTTGGCCACCTATGTTTACCCACAATCGAAATGGATGTATGCTTTCAGCGACTGGCTAGGAACGAAACGTGTAACGACTGACCCGGCGAGGACGATGACCGAGACTTGCCTGAGCCTGCCCTTCGGCGATGCGCTCAACTGCTCGGGTGGTATTGACCCCAGCGAGCACCATTTCACCGGCAAAGAACGGGATGCCGAGTCAGGCAACGACTACTTCGAGGCACGGTATTACAGCAGTTCGATGGGACGATTCATGTCGCCGGACTGGAGTGCGAAGATGATCCCGTTCCTTACGCGCAGATGGACGATCCCCAGAGCCTGAATCTCTACAGCTATGTGCGGAACAATCCGCTATCCCGAACGGACCCGGATGGACACTGCGATTCAAACGGACAGAACTGTTTGCCTGGGATCATATTGCTGGAGCTATCGGGGGCGCACTTAATATCGTCCCGATGACTCTTAACCTTCCCAACCAAGCATTTAACGCTATCTCAGGTGCGTTTAATGGGCCGCAAATAGATTTGATTCCGATGATTCAAGCAGATGCCCATGCATCGGGAGTAGGTGTTAACAGCGGCGAAGCGATGCAAATGCTCGTTCCCATCGGAGACGCAGCCAAGGGGGCACAGATATTAGAAAATGCTGCGAAGGGGGCTGCTGGCGAAGTGAAAGTAGCGTCAGAACTTGTGTCTGAAGGCAAGACGATCTTGGGAAGCCAGGTGGGCGTTCAAACGGATCAAGGACTACGAGTCGTTGATCATTTAGTTCAAGATGGACAAAAGCTGGGTGCGGTAGAAGTGAAAACCGGAAACGCAACCCGAAATGCTTCGCAACTTGCGAAAGATGCATCGATGGAGAGCAACGGCGGAAAGATCGTTGGAAGAGTGCGCCAGCGAATCTTCGCGGCCAGACGGTAAAAATGCCAACTGAGGTAAGAAAGCCACAGCCATGATCGAGAAATCGGAGAGATCAAGCGCGGAGCGCACACTCCTTATGGGGCTGGCGGATCAAATCGGTACCTTCGGCTTCAATCCGAAGGTGCTCGGACAGTCGTTCCATCAGGTCGTCCCAACAGGAAAATGGGAATTTCATATCAGCTTCATAGCTCATAAGATCGACTTCGACCTGACGGCAGACGTAGCAGTTCGCGTAAACGCAATCGAAGATCTTGTGAATGAGTACGACACGAAACTGACGACTGCCGAGAAACGTAAGAGCATGACTCTCGGGGGTGAATTAGGGAACATCTCCGAGGGAGTTCCTCGGAGATGGATCTGTATCCAGTGTCGAAGACATCCTGCTGTCTGCGATGGAGTAATCGAGACATTTCCAGAGGATAGGCCTGCCTTTCCTTCAAAAGCACTCAGACGCCGCTGCTGCCCATCGTGTGCTCGTAAGCTCAAGGCAGGCTGATCTTCTTCTAGCTCCCGTTCTGGGCCCTCGCTACATGCGAGCACTCGCGTCTGCTTATGTCACAGGGAACACAAACGAGGTGGATGTACTGTCGAGACGCTACGAGGCTGAGCTCCAGAAACCGAAGACCTCTACCTAAAAGACTTCAGATCTCTTGCGCATGGTCTTCTGTCCTGAACCTCTAAAACGGCTTCCGTGTAGCCCATCAGCCCGTCTCTCCGGAGACGGCCTTGCTGCGTCAGTGGTCTTCGTCAGGAGCTTGTTGGCCCGGAGCAAAGAGCACGCTGCCTACGGCATCGGGTTGAGGGTGACACACCTTCACCGGTCGTGCGAACACATTTGCATAGACAGAGTGAACCATGTCACCATATAGAATTTCTCGAGCATGCATGGGGCCACCGAAGTTAAGATGATGCATCTTCACAGCGGCCACGGAGGGCCGGCGGCCGCAAAGATGAGGCTGAACGAGGCGCGAAAAGGTGATAAGTGCCGCCCAAGCGTTGCTCAAGAAATCTTCAGACACAGATTCATGGGGTTCGTCCTGTCTGGCACCACCTTTGTCGCTCCCTGCGGCGTCACAAGTGGCATTCCGCATTCCAGTATACATCGCTTTACATTTGGTAAAATGTAAAGCAAGGAGTCTGAATTTCATGGAAGCTACGCTCAGCAGCAAGAACCAGGCGACCATTCCCAAACAGGTGCGGGAATACTTGAACCTCAAGGCGGGCGATCGGTTCAAATTCTTTCTACAGCCAGACGGTACCGTGGCGATTCTTCCCAAGACTCGGATCCCCAAGTCTGCAGGGGAAGCCTATCGAAATTGGACAAACCGGTTTCCGTTAAGCAGATGAATGCTGCGATCAGATTGGTGCAACGAGCGTCATCGCCCATGATTGGGCTCGACACCAATGTCATCCTGCGATATCTGCTCCAGGATGATCCGACCCAGACATGTCAGGTCAACCGGATTTTCGAGCGCCAGCTGAGCGAATCGAAACCGGGCTTCATTAACCTGGCCACTGTTCTCGAGGTGGTGTGGGTCCTGCGTAGCCTCCTCAAACAGACTCCAGACCAGATCGCGACGCAGATCGAGAACCTTCTCACCTCGGACTCTCTTGAGGTCCAGAATGAACAACAGGTCTTCGAGGCTGCCTTTGCGCTAAAACGTGGCACTGGGGTTGAGGATGCGCTGATTGGCGCTCTCAACCTGGTCCGGTTGTTCCCACACGCTGACGTTTGACCGAAGCGCCGCAAAGTTGCCGTATTTCAAGGAAATCGTCTGAGAAACGATCCCCGATAGGGGTTTCGTGGACAGACGGGGACGAACGGGATGTTCACGCGAATCCGCTGGGTTTAGCAGAGGTGTCGTCCCGTCAGTGCCCGGGTTGCCCATAGCAAGGAAACCCTATCAGCAAACCGTGTGTGCCTTGCGCTTCGCGTACAGATGAACTGCAGTTAATATTGGATTGGTGGATTCGCCACGCTGGTTTTACTCACAGCGCGGGCTCGGAGACCTGAAATGATCAACGAGATGGGCAACTTCGACTGGGGCGAAAGTGAGCGTCCCGTCTGTCCACGAGACTCTCGTCGGACTCTCGTCGGGGCGAAAGTGAGCGTCCCGTCTGTCCACGAGACTCTAAAGTGAGCGTCCCGTCCACGAGACTTGTCCACGAGACTCCTGTCCACGAGACTCCTGTCCACGAGACTCTGTCCACGAGACTCTGTCCACGAGACTCTCCATGGGAGACTCTCACGGAGACTCTAGACTCTCCACGAGACTCTCTAAAATCGATTTTTTCACATCTTCCTGTCACCGATCTCTTTGTCACCGATCTCTTGTCGCGAACCTCAACCTAGCGTACTCGAGATCAAAACACCGATTCTATTATTGGACCCCACGTAAAAAATAGGCATGCGGCTTCGGCGCATACGGAATCGGCGAAGAACGAGCGAAGATTTCGCAAGCAGGGAGTCACGCGGCAGAATTGGTGCAACCCATCCAACTCCCAGAGCAACCAACTTCGAGTGAACCATGGCCGCCGCAAAGGCACCCGAGATAGGAGACGATCTATGTGGAAAGAAACCGCCGCTACGTGAACCACCCGAGGTGGGGAAAGACGCCGCTACTGAACCACTCAAGACCACTGCGCCGGCCTCCGCACAACCAGTCACCGAACATGAATTGCGCGAGATGTTGGACCTGTTGGGCGCAGCTCGGGACATCTTTCGCCAGAACCGGGAATTGCGGGAGGTTCTGTGCCGCTGTGAAACTGAGACCCGGGAAATGCGGCGCCGCGAACGCGGAGTTGGAAGAGATCGTGCGGAAATTCGCCCCGGTGCTGTTGGATGCGGCAACCACCATGGGAGTGGCGGCAAAGAATGAAAAGCCTGAACCGGAACACGATCGATCGCCGGAAGAGCAACAGGACCAGGTAACGAAAGAGTAGTCATCCCCAAAGGAACATGCGGCTACACGGGTAGCCACTACGGCAGGACGCCCACTTTGTGGGAACAGATGAGTGCTAAGGTCGCATATAAATCAGGCTGGCTTCGATCCGTGCCGCCGAGGGCTACTTAAACCAGCACAAGAGATGCCCTCAAGGGCTAAAGCCCTTCGTAGCTTGGGTGGTTAATGTACGGGCTAAAGCCCGCACCCTTCAAAAAAAGTTCTCACGCAGACCTCAAGCCCCTGAGGGTAGGTTTTATAAACTATCGCGGGGTCTGCGTTCTGGAAGGCCGATGCCTTTCTAGAGTCGAAAAGCGTACCTCAGCGGCTGAAGCCGTCTAGGGAAGGCTGTGTGGTCGGGCATGTCGGTAACAGAAGGTACCGGGCAAGTAGGTAACACTTTTCGTTGAAGTTGAAGTTAAACGTGCTGGAGAAGAAAGAGGAATCTCCAGCCGTCGCCGCAGCTGTGGAAATGTGGGGAGGTCGCGTGTTTTGCGAGCTCCCCAAGCCAGTGTGGGAAGGGAGGGAAAGGGCTTTTTCTTTTCCTCGCTTTCCACACTGGCGTCATTTCCATAGCTGTTCACTCCGTTGTGGCCGCTGGTATCGGCTGCAGGAGGAGCCGATGGCTGTCAAACCGCGCCAAGGGAAAGGCTGCGAAATAAACATCCCAGTAGCGATCATCGACTGGTTGCAAACCGATGGTCTCTTTGCCCAGAGATTTGCTGATAAAGACTTGGGTGCCTTTCCAGAAGAAGGTTCCATCCGGGTAAACCCGCTTGGGCTTTGAAGTCGGCGGCGTATTCCGGCTCCGGAATACGCTCCGGATAGGAGCGCGGCGAACTCTGATAGTGAGAGGCTGGCGTCTGCTGCTTGAGCGCTTCGTGCGGCCGCTCTTCATTAAACTCGCATCGAAATCGATCAAACGCTTCTTGTTGTGCTCGGCGATTGGCTGCTGGCGGCTTAGCTGTCTCTGCCTTTAACGTGCGATGCATCCGCTCATGACGCCCGTTCTGCTCCGGGTGACCGGGCTTGATCCGTTCTGGCGCAATGCCTAGTTTCATCCAGTAAGATCGACAGTCTCGAAATGCCGGCAATGGCTCGGGATGCAAACGGCGCTCCGTTATCTGTTCGAATTCGTTGCGGCATGACCGTGTTCGCGAAACGCGGCCGTGAAAATCGCTTCTACGTGCTCCGTATCGGTCTTCTCCACGCTCTGACAACGCAGCAGATAGCGACTAAACGCATCCGTTACCGTTAAGGGATCAATCCGTTCTCCCTCTGCCGGTCAGAAACCATCCTTTGAAGTCCGCGCACCACAGCTGGTTGGCCATCTTCCACTTGCTCGAAATGGCTGGCTGTACACAGGCATGTTGAATCGCTTGCGCTGAGGCGTGCTGAGACCTTTTCGTCGAAGATATGTCTCCAAACGTGCTCAGCACTGGCCACGCGAACGGCTTTCTTCTTCACCACCAGGTGAGCCGCGTAACTTCTTGGCGCCCCAACTCGGGTGGGCATATTTCAACTGCAAAATCTGCTCCTCGATCCCAACTTCGGTTTGATTCGGATGAACTCTTCGCTCCATACCGACGATCCTTGAGCCCGCTCAAACCTTCAACCTCATACCGGCCTCACCCAGTCATATCCGGTCTTGCGGGCTACCCCGTATATCCGGCACAACTCCGCCATCGTGTACTCACCGCCGTCATACTCCAGAACAAAACGCGTCCGCTCGTCCACTACATCCGTCGCTTTCCAAGGCATTGCTCTCTTGTATCTGCCCTGCGCGCGTGAACGAAAAGTGTTACCCACTTGCCCGGTACCTTCTGTTACCCACTTGCCCGGTCCGTACCCAGCTTTACGGCACGGCTAAACCCGTGCCCTTCGTGCAGAGACACTTTTCCCTCAGCCTGTTTAACGTTTAAGTCCCGACCAACTGAGAAAGCTAATTTGGACAAGTCTGAAGGTCAACGGTCCCCGTTCGACAAGCTCAGGGCAGGCTCTACGGACTAAATGCACGCGCGCTACACTGAACGGCATGCGCTTCGCTTCCTACCACTCCTCGCTCTGCTGAGCGTTTCCCCTTCCGCCATTGCTTCCTCTTCCCCTGAGCCGGCGATCCACCTGCCCAGCTGGTCACAGCAGATCGCGCTGCGAGAGGGCTGGCTGCTCAAGCGCCACGCGATGATCCTAGACTTGATGCGGCGGCATAACATCGATATGTGGATCGTGGTCAACGAAGAATTTCATGATGATCCGCTCACCGCAGTTCATCGCGCCACCGCGCCCTTATACCGGCAATCGCGACATTTTTCTTTTTATCGATACCGGCACGTCGTTGCGCAAGATCGCGATTACCGGCTACGCGGAAGAAAACGTTCACACGCTTTTTTGAAACGGAAGATGATCCCAAACCCGCTGATAAGGTGCTCCCCGGGCTTTACGCGCAGTACCATCCGCAGCACATCGGCGTCTCCATCGAACGCGCAAGCGTGGCGTGCGAACGATCAATAACCCATGACAGTTACATCTTACCTGGCGAAGACAATGGGGCCGGGCGCAGAAGCGCACTTTGTGCCTGCCGCTGATCTGATCGAGGAATATCTGGATACCCGCATGCCCGGAAGAATTCTCCACTTACAAAACGCTGGTGGAGTTGACTGATCAGCTCACACGGCGCGCTTTTTCGAACGAAGTGGTCACTCCAGGAAAGACTACCGTGGGGGATGTGCGCAGCTGGCTTTACGACCAGATGGGCTTTTACGACGTGAGCACGTGGTTTCAGCCCGATCTGCGCTTGCAGCGGAATGGCCGGGTCCCGCTAACCTCGCGCGGCTATCTCGCGGTGGAGCCCGAGTCGACCGTGATCTTGCCCGGCGATGTGCTTGCATCTCGACTTTGGTATCACCTGCATGGGGCTCAACACTGATTGGCAAAAGGAGGCCTACGTGCTGCTGCCCGGCGAGACGGATGCGGCCAGCGGACTGAAGCAAGCACTGGCAAACACCAACGCGCTGCAGGAATCGTTGATGACTCGCTCTCGTCCCGGGGCGGCTCGGCAGGCGATGTGTATGACGAGATACTGGCCGATATGAAAGCTGAAGAGCATCGAAGCCAAAGGTTTACTCCCATCCCATCGGCAATCAGGGCCACGGTCTCGGGCGCCGCGGTTCGACGAGCTGTCACAGCGCAAGCTTTCGACGGCGAAGCAAGAACGATTGCGTAAGGGTTCTTATATCTCTATCGAGCTAAACTCCGCCACGCCAGCGCCCGAGTGGGATAACCAGAAAGTTTACGTGATGGAAGAAGACGACGCCTATCTGACGGAAGATGGGTTTAAGACGTTTCTTCCCCGTCAGACCAGCTTCTACCTGATCCACCCCTAAGGGCGGCTAGGAGTTTCTGTGAAGGTGCGCGGTCTACGCGTGATGGTAGCTGGAGTCGTAACGCATTGACACGATAACTATTTCCGCCCAGTCTGAGTTAACTACTTCGTCATTCCGGGGCAATAGGGAGTAATCACGAGTTTACTACCCCTTCTTCCACATGATTATTTCCCAGAGCTATGGACAGCGGCTCCCGGGCATATTACTGTCGGCGACAGGAAAAGATTGTTATGCAAGCCAGTCACATGGACACAACCGTCCTCGGCCGAGCATGCACGAAGAGCACCAACGCGCCTCGTTTACCCGCGAACTTCCACCCGCCGGTTAACGAGGAAGATGCTCAAATAATTACTTGAGCATCTTGAGCATCTTGAGCACCTTGGTGAAACAAAAGAACTTACGTGGCGACCTTGCCTAAGGCAAGATGCTCAAACGGGAAGGGGGACATCCTGACATCGCTCATAGGCAAGCCCTGCTCCCATTGCGTGGAGGCGGATGATGCTGCGATCAGTTCCCTTATGGGGCGTGGGGACGGAACCGCCTTCTGCATGGATGGGGTTGTAATAGATGATGAAGAACATATGGGGCAGCTCACCCGAGGCCAGTGCCGCTTCGCACCTGGCCACGATCTTTGCCATCAGCTCCGCACCAAACGCGTGATAGTTGAAAAGGACCGTCTTGGCTGCCGGCAAGGGAAAATGAACGACATTCGCCTCAGCAATGGTTACTTTTGGGCGCTCCGGAAATTGCCGCGCAATGGCGGCTGCGTTCAGGCGAGCCGTTGCCGCCAGCGCGGCGGACAACTCAACTCCGCTCACGGCGCGAAACGGAAATTCGCTGGCCACCACGGTTACCCGGCCTTTGCCGCAGCCAAGATCCACGAAGACATAATCCCGAATGTCGCCCAGGGCCGATATGGCCTGGCGCACGACGCTGGGCTGCGAGCCGACATAGGCAATGATCTGCGCTTGCAGGCTCGGGTCGGGGTGGATGTTTTCCGCCTGCACTACCCCACTGGTATCAATCCCGTAGATTTTGTCGATAGGGATGAGTGCGCTGCGCGGGCGCATACACATTCCGGATCAGGGGGACGGTTTCCAGGAGTTTCTTCACGGGCGCGATGTAAATAGAGCGCGGACGATATTTCTAAGGCGTGATCGCACGGTGGCCATGGGCCGGAATGCCGGCTCCGATTTCTACGCTGCGATATTAGCATTGAGCGGTTTGGATCCTTGCCCACTCAAGCCAAAAGAGGGCTTGAATGGGCCACCCGAGCCGTGTGTGGTGTAGCTGACAGTTCCGTCCTTGCCCGAAAAGCCTGAGGGTGGCCCATTCAAGCCTTCTTTTGGCTTGAGTGGGGCAAGAAACACCGCCGGACACAGCCTTCCGGCGGCCCGCTCGCGCTTGATTGCAGTCCATTCTGATTCGATTTCGACGATTCCTTCTGTACCCGTCGCGTAGTGGCGAAAACTGCTCCATTCCCAGTCTTCCGGCGTTCGCATAAGCCTCGCTTCACCGGGTCGCTGTGGATGTAATGAAGCTTCTCCAGAAATTGGCTACGGTTGCGGACGTTGAAGTCGTAGTAGCGCTTTTGCCAGAAGTGTTGATCGCTTTCAAGGAGGAGGCGCGCGACCCCCTGCTTCAGGGATTTGAGAGCCTGCGCCAGGGGTTCATGCTCCGGTTCACTAAGAAGCAGGTGAACATGTTCGGGCATGACTACGTAGCCGTAGATGCACAGTGCGTAACGACGCCGGACACGTTCTATCGCGACTTCGAATGTTCGCTTCGGCTCCGCCGTGAGAAGACGCGGCTGCCGGTGATAGCAGCAGAACGTAACGAAATGGGATTGTCCGGATTGGTGGTAACGCTCCAGTCCCCATGGCATCGGTGCACTCTATGAGTCGATTGTTCATCGGGAGGGTGAATTCTTCATGTGGGGGAGAGTAAGGAAACTTCATGGAGATGAGCATCTTAAGCGATTATCCCATACAGGGCGGGGTGCCCTTCCTGGGCGCCCAGGAAGGGCTAGTGACTTGTATAAGGTTGCAGCCCTAGGGCCTGCGTCATGCTCGCCCACTCAAGCCAAAAGAGGACTTGAATGGGGCACCCTCGGGCTTTTTGGGCAAGGACGGAACTGTCAGTCATACCACGAAGCTTGGGGTGGCCCATTCAAGCCTTCTTTTGGCTTGTGTGGGCAAGAACCACTGCCGGACACAGCCTTCCGGCGGCCCGTTCGCGCTTGATTGCGGTCCATTCTGATTCGATTTCGACGATTCCTTCTGTACCGGTCGCGTAGTGGCGAAAACTGCTCCATTCCCAGTCTTCCGGCGTTTCGCATAAACCTCGTTTCACCGGATTGCTGTGTATGTACCGAAGCTTCTCAAGGAATTGGCCACGGTTGCGGACATTGAAGTCGTAGTACCGCTTTTGCCAGAAGTGTTGCTCGCTTTCAAGCTGGCGGCGCGCAACTCCCTGCTTGAGGGATTTGAGGGCCTGCGCCAGGGTTTCGTGCTCCGGCTCACTGAGAAGCAGGTGAACATGATCGGGCATGACTACGTAGCCATAGATGCACAGGTCGTAACTGCGTCGGACCCGTTCTACTGCGAGCTCGAAGGTTCGCTTCGGCTCCGCCGTGAGAAGGCGCGGCTGCCGGTGATAGCAGGAGAACGTAACGAAATGGCATTGTCCGGATTGGTGGTAACGCTCCAGTCCCCAGGGCATCGGCTGCACTCTATGAGTCGATTGTGCATCGGGAGGGTGAATTCTTCATGTGGCAGAGAGTAAGGAAACTTCATGGAGACGAGCATCCCAGCCCACTCAAGCCCAAAAGAGGGGCTTGAATGGGGCACCCCAAGCCGTGTCGTGTAGGTGACAGTTCCGTCCTTGCCCGAAAAGCCTGAGGGTGGCCCATTCAAGCCTTCTTTTGGCTTGAGTGGGCTAGGATGCCCCCCGGTGAACGTTGGTAATGCTTGTGTCCTCTATCGGCACAGCTCAGGAATCCTTTAGAGTCTTCCGTTCATGCGTCGAACAAAACGTTGTGGAAATGAAGCGCCTCACGCAACCTATGTTGCGCAATCGTCCCATTGGGAGAAAAGCCACGCCGTGCGCCGTCTCGCAGAGCGGGAAAATGGGCGTGATACCTGGAATGACATTGCCTAGTGTTTCGCCCATTTGATACACATGGTGGGTCCGTTTTCAGGATGCTTTGGAGGCCTCAAATGCTGTCGTTCGTCAATTTTCTTCGCGACGGAAAGATAAGAGCTCAATGGAGAGCCGTCTTTCTGTTCACCCTGTTCCTGCCCCTGGGGTCAGGAATCATCCACGGGCAAGCCATCGGTGGTGGCCAAATTCAAGGTACTGTCACCGACGAGACTGGCTCGGCGGTATCGGGAGCGACCGTGGAAGCGGTGCAGACGGATTCCGGACTTCACCGTGTGGTGACCAGCGGCGGGGACGGCGGCTACAGCCTGCCCAGCCTGCCGGTAGGACCCTACACCCTCAAGGTGACGGCCAATGGCTTCAGCACCTACAACCAATCCGGAATCGTGATCCAGGTAGGCAACGAACTGCGCGTCGACGTGAAACTGCAGGTCGGCGGCGTCTCCCAGACGGTGCAGGTACAAGCCGCGGCCTCCATGGTGCAGACCGAAGATCAATCGATATCGCAGGTCGTCGACCGGCAGCGCACAGTCGATCTGCCGTTGAATGGCCGTCAGGCCACGCAGCTGATCCTGCTGACGCCGGGAACGTCCAATGCTCCTGCGACCGACCTGGCTTCGAGCAAGAACTATCCCAGCGCGGTGACGCTCTCGGTCGCGGGCGCCCAGGCCACCAACATCAACTACCTGATGGACGCCACGGACAATAACGACGCGTTCACTAACGTCAATTTGCCCTTTCCCTTCCCTGACGCCATTCAAGAGTTCAGCGTGCAGACTTCCGGTTTGTCGCCGCAATACGGGGTTCACCCTGGCGCGGTGGTGAACGTTGTTACCCGGGCCGGCGGCAACTCGTTCCACGGAACCCTGTTCGAGTTCTTCCGCAACGGCGATATGAATGCGAAGAACCACTTCTCCACCAAGCAAGACACGCTCAAGCGCAACCAGTACGGCGGGGTTATCGGTGGACCGATTCGCAAAGACAAGTTGTTCTTCTTCGGCGGCTATCAGGGCACGCGCACCCGGCAACAAACCAACGCAATCACCAGTTTTGTTCCCACCGCAGCCATGTTCAACGGTGATTTCAGCGCTTATGCCGGCGCCTCCTGCCAAAGCGGCGGCGTGGCCAAGCAGTTGATCAACCCCGCAACGGGCGCGGCCTACCCCGGTAACCAGATTCCGGTGTCGCAGTTCAACTCTTCGGCGCTCGGGCTCTTCAAGTACATCCCGCAGACGACCAACCCTTGCGGCAAACTGGTGTACGGCCTTCCGCTACCCCAGAATGAGGATCAATTCATCGGCCGGATTGACTGGACTGCGAACACCAAGCAGACCGTTTTCGGACGCTATTACCTTACGCATTTCACGCAGGCAGGTATCTTCGCCGGCAATTTGTTGAATACGCAGAATCAGGTTCTCGATGACCGAGTTCAATCCTTCACGCTGGGCCACACCTACACCCTCACTTCGAGCCTGGTCAGTTCTTTTCACGTGGGGTGGACGAGAAACATCGTGAGCCGAAACGTCGCTCCTGATGTGATCAACCCCAACACCCTTGGCATCCAGGTCTTCGCGCCCATCAAGAACTACCTTTACATGAACATCTCGAACGCGTTCACGGTGGCTTGCGGCACTTGCGAAGGCCTGCTGAACAGCACCAACGGTTACAACGTGCTCGAAGACATGTTTTGGACGAAGGGGATGCATCACTTCTCGTTCGGCGGGAATTACCTGCGCAACACCCTGGTTTCTGACGGTGTGAACAACGCCAACGGCCAGTTCAACTTCACCGGGCAGTACACCAAAGACGGCCTGGTCGACTTCATGCTCGGCCGGATTCAATCGCTCTACCAGGGCAACAACAGCGGCGTCGACTTTCGCAAGAACTATGGCGCTCTCTATTTTCAGGACAGCATTCAGTTCAGCCCGCGGTTCACGTTGAACGCGGGCCTGCGTTGGGCCACAGGATTGCCGGCTATTGAAACCACAGGCCGCGGCGCCCAATTCTCACTGCCGGGGTTTACTGCTGGGACAAGATCCACTGTCTATCCCACAGCCCCTCCTGGGGTGTACTTTTATGGCGACCCGGGCGTTCCACACGGCTACTACCACGGCAAATGGAACCGGCTTGAACCCCGTTTCGGCTTCGCGTTCGATCCGCGCGGCCAGGGAAAAGAAAGTATTCGCGCCTCCTATAGTTTAGGTTTCCAGGAGCCGCCGCTTTACTACAACTCCCGCTACGCATCCATGCCGCCGTGGGGCGACTCTGTTACTCTGACGCCTCCCCCGGGCAACCTCACGACACCTTACGCGGGCTATCCTGGCGGCAATCCTTACCCCAAGCCGTTTCCGCCGACAGCCAACAATGCATTTTTCCCCACTTCCGGCACCTTCTTTGTGCTGCCACCGAACCTTCAGCAGGCTTACTCGCAAAACTGGAACCTGAGCGTGCAAAAGCAGTTCCTCACCAACTGGGCGCTCACGGCTACGTATCTTGGCACGCGGGTACTGCATAACTCCTATGGTAATGAGCAGAATCCGGCAGTCTACTACCCCGGAAAATCGACGGGTGTGGTCGGCTCCTGCGGAACGCTTTCGGTCGTGCCTACGGCGGGAACAAACTGCTCCACCACGGCAAATACCAATGCGCGGCGCACGCTGACCGGCATCAATCCCACCCAGGGTGCCTATTTCACCCAGGTCACCGAGGCTTATACCGGTATGGGATCGAACTTTAACGGCGTCCTGGTCACGGTGCAGCATCGCTTTTCCCAATACTTCACGCTGCTCAGCAACTACACCTATTCGCATTGCCTCTCCGGTCCTCCGGAGAACGGTGACAATGCCGGAGATCAATTCCAGGATCCGGCTCACCCCAACCGCGACTACAGCAACTGCGGCTCTGACCTGCGTCACAACTTTGTGACTTCGGCCATTATCCGCAGCGCCGCGGGTGGAACCTATACACGCCAACTGTTGCTGAGCGGCTGGCAGCTAGCACCCATCGTCACCGCGCAGACCGGCGTGCCCTTTACGGTAACGACCGGCACCGACGCCTCCCTGACCGGCGTAGGCAATGACCGGCCTAACCTGATCGGCAGTCCGCGCGCCCAGAACACTAAAATCACGACCTGGCTGAACCGTGCATCCTTTGCCGCAAACACGGCTGGAACGTATGGCCAAACCCGGCCGTTTGAGTTTTACGGGCCGCACTACACCAACGTGGATACGGCCCTCAGCAAATTCATCCCTCTGCATGAGGCTTTGCAGCTCGAAGCTCGTGCCGAGTGCTTCAACTGCTTCAACCACACCAACTATGCCAACCCGGGCGGCGCCATTAGCAGCAACGGCACTGGCGTCACCAACCCCGGAACGGCTCTGAGCGCCGGCACCTTTGGAACCATCACTGCTGCGAATCCTCCCAGGATTCTGCAGCTCAGCCTTAAGATGGACTTCTAACCCTATCCACAGTTCTGCATGCCCCTCTTGGAGGGGCATGCAGGCTAAACTGCAATTTCCTAACACTTTCCTTCCTCCAAAGCATCCTTTCTCGCAAGCGCTGGTAGCATGGTGGTCGCGCGATCGGCGTCTGGTGCAACCTGGCATGAAAAGTAAGCTATTGGTTTTCCCTTTGATTTTCGTGCTGTTCTCCGCAGCGCTCACCACAGGAGTGTCGGCCGCGGAGCCGCAATGGAAGGCAAGCTGGATTACCCATCCCACGGCTCCCCTCCGAGAGCCGATCGTGCTGCATTTTCGGCGCTCGTTAAAGCTCGAAACTAAGCCTGCACGTTATGTCGTCCACGTGAGCGCCGACAACCGGTTCGTCCTCTATGTCAATGGCCATCGAGTGGGCGACGGACCGGCGCGTGGTGACCTGGCGCACTGGCGCTACGAAACATTCGATCTCGCTGCCTACCTCGCGGCGGGTTCTAATCTCGTAACCGCCACAGTGTGGAATTTCGGTATCTATGCACCCACGGCGCAAATCACCGACCGCACGGCTTTTCTGCTGCAGGGTGACGGAGCGACGGAGGCCGATCTGAACACGCCAAAAGGCTGGATGGTGGCCATCGAGCCGGGACGCATCGCCGTGCCCCGCACACCGGGCGGTGTTGATGGTTACATGGCGAACGGTCCCGGAGAAGAATTGAATGCCGCCGCCTACGACTGGCAGTGGAATGACCCAGGGGATTCAAGCAGGGCCTGGGTGGCTGCGGGCGATCCCATGCGGGAAAACATCTATCCTTCGGCAGCGCGCGCCGGACTTCAGGGGGAGCAGGTCGACAACTACTGGCAACTGGTGCCCGATGAGCTGCCGCCCATGACGTACACCCCGACGGAAGCGGGAGAGGTGGTGCGTTCGGATCAGCCCGGGGCCGAAGCGTTTCCTGGCAAGCCGATCGCTATCCCCGCGAACCGGCACGTGCACGTCCTGCTGGATCGCAAAACACTCACTACCGCGTACCCTCAACTGACCGTATCTGGGGGAAAGGGAGCGAATATCCGATTGACCTACGCGGAAGCGCTCTATGACGCGAAACAGGATAAGGGCGATCGTAACGACGTGGGCAACCGCCAGGCTCTGGGAGTGCACGACCGCTTTCTTCCCGACGGTGGCCAGCATCGCACGTTTGAGCCTCTGTGGTGGAGGGTGTGGCGTTACCTGGACCTGGATATTCAGACCGGCGCTGAGCCGCTGACACTCGAGTCGCTGCAGGGACAATACACCGCTTATCCCTTTGAGGAGCGGGCTTCCTTCGATAGTAAGGATGCCGATCTCAAACAGATATGGGACATAAGCTGGCGCACGGCGCAACTCGATGCCCACGAGACGTACATGGATACTCCTTATTGGGAACAGTTACAGTACGTGGGCGACACCCGCATCCAGGCGTTGATTTCTTATGCGGTGACGGGGGATGACCGGCTGGCGAAACAGGCGATCCAGAATTTCGATAACTCACGCATACCGGAGGGACTGACGCAGAGCCGTTATCCCACGTCGCAGCCGCAGATCATTCCCACGTTCTCGCTGCTGTGGATTGACATGCTGCACGACTATTGGCTGTACCGTCCCGATACTTCACCGGTAAAGGCGGCGTTGCCGGGGACGCGCACCGTGCTCACCTGGTTCGCACAGTACGAACAGCCAGATGGCTTGCTGCGCAAGACGCCGTGGTGGAGCTTTGTGGACTGGGTTTCGACGGGGGAGTTGCCTACCTACGATGGACATGGTGAGTCCTGCACCACGACGCTCGAATATCTGGGAGCGTTGACAGACGCGGCGGAGCTGGAGCGGGCGGTGGGGGACAAAGACCGCGCCACGCAAGAGGAGCAGCGGGCGCAGCATGTGCGCAGCGGGCTTTATGACAAATGCTGGGATCGCGGGGCGCAAGCTGCTGGCGGACAACCCGGACCACACGGCCTTCAGCCAGCAAACGAATACGTTGGCGGTGCTCTTCGATGTGATTCCACGCGGGGAGCAACAGGGTGTCTTGCGGCAATTGGTGGACATCGCTCCGGGGACGGCGCCGGGCGGAGTTCTGAGCGGGTCTTATTATTTTCGCTTCTACCTGGCGCGCGCGCTGGAACACGCGGGGATGGCCGACGAATATCTCTCCACCTTGAAGCCCTGGCGCGATCTGTTGCCGCTCCATTTCAGCACCTGGCCGGAGACGCCGGGAAAGACGCGGTCCGATTCGCATGCCTGGAGCGCGCATCCCATTTACGATCTGCTGACCCTGGTGGCTGGGGTCGAGCCGGCATCGCCGGGCTTCGCCACCGTGCGGATTGCTCCGCACCTGGGGGATCTCCGTGAAGTGTCGGCGGAGTTTCCTCATCCGCAAGGGATGATCAAGGTGCACTTCGAGCGCAGCGGTGATGGGGTGACGGGGAGTGGTGACTCTGCCGCAGGGGTTGCAGGGTGTTTTCCTCTGGCGGGGGAAGGAACAGCCATTGCACGGCGGCGTGAACCAGATCAAATAAGCGGCGACATCGCCACGCGATGTAGAAAGGAACAACGAGCGACTTCCCTACTTCTTCCACGGATCAAGCAGCTTCACACCGAGATCGTCCACATCGCTGATATTCCGGGTGACCAGCGTCAGCTTGTGGACAAGTGCCGTTGCAGCAAGAAGAGTATCGATCACCGGCCTTGAACGTTGGGCGGACAGCTCTCCCCATTGCCTAGCGATCGTCGCATCGACACCGAGAATGCGCTCGCCGAAACTGAACTCCAGCCCATCTACCCAGGTTCCGAGCCGCTTCGCGGAATCTGCGTCCGTTCGCATTTTGAGAGCAACGCCTTTCCTCAGCTCACCCAGCGAAAGCACGCTGATATAAAGTGCGGACGGTTCTGCTGCGGAGAGAAAGGATATTACCCGTTCATTGGCTTGCTTTTTGCGTGTCTCGGAGAGAACGTTGGTATCCAGCAGATATTGCAACCGCCCGCTCACAGCGTGACCTTGCGTCCCTTGTCGCGGCTGCGGGGTATATCAAACCGGTCGACCTTCGGACCACCCAGCAAATACTCCCGAAGGTCGGGCTTATGAGCGGTCAGGGCGCGGTAGTCTTCGACAGAAAGAATGACCGCCCTTTCCGCCCCGTGCCGGGTAATGAATTGCGGGCCTTTGTTGTTGGCTTCTTCGATGACCTCACTCAAACGTGTTTTCGCCTCTTGTACTTGCCAAACGGCCATAGGCACCTCATTTTATTCCGACCATAATTATAGTCGTTCTGGTTGTTTTCTTGCCCGTAAGGGACAATTAAGCTGCACTTCGGCGCACCCGCGAGTACTCCCACGGGGACGAGGTGGATCGGAGAGAGGGGCGAATACAGCGGGCAAGGGCAGAAATTTTGGTGCCTCGAAGCGAAAGCATTCGAAGAATCCGTTTTCGGCCCATGTACGCCTGGGCGAACATGGGGCACCCGTCCAGAGGAGAGGGCTTCGTTCTGATTGAGGCCTATGGGAAGGGGGCGACAACGCAGTAGCGGCGTCCAGGAGTGCGCGTGCATTTAGCATGGTGTCGACGAAATTGCTATCAAACCTCGTGACAGATATGGAAAAATCGGTGCTCATGTGAGCCGGCGTGAGTTTCTGACCCGGTCGGCAGTTTTTGCTGCTGAAGGAGCTGCCTTACCCATGCAGGCCCATCCGATTGCTTCGCCCGCAGCCAGAGCTGAGTTCGATATGGATCAGCAACGCCGCCGGCGGGAACTCTGGAGTCTGCTGGGCGATTTACCCTGGGAGCACAAACCTACGCCTCCGCTCCTGGTGCGCACCGAGAAACATGATGGATACATGCTGGAACGCTGGGTGCTCGACCTGAATGGGATAGAACCCGTACCCGCGGTGCTGCTGATCCCGGACCGCCGGCAGGAGCGGGCGCCCGGGTTGCTCTTTATGCATTGGCATGCAGGCCAGTACGATCTGGGGAAAGAACAATTGTTGCGGGGCACGAGCGTGCAACCTGCTTACGCGCCGGTCTGCGTGGAAAAGGGCCTGGTGACGCTGGCTATCGATTGCTGGTGCTTCGGCGAACGAAAGCGGGAGGCAGTTGGACGCCAAGGCGAAGAAGACACCTTCAAGCTGATGCTATGGCGCGGCCAGGTGCTGTGGGGCATGATGATGTTTGACGAATTGCGTGCGCTCAGTTATCTGGCGAGCCGTCCGGAAGTGGATGCGTCGCGGCTGGGAACCTTCGGTATGTCTATGGGGGCCACCAAGGCCTGGTGGTTGGCCGCTCTCGATCCGCGCGTCCGCGTCGCGATGGACGTCTGTTGCCTCACGAATTTTCAGTCGCTGATCGATGCAGGCGCCCTGAGCAAGCACGGGGTCTACTATTTTGTTCCCGCGCTGCTGAAGCACTTCGACACATTTCAAATTAACCAGCTGATCGTGCCCCGAGCGCACCTGAGCGTGAACGGGCGACGGGACGACCTCACTCCGCCTGCCGGTGTTGAGCAGGTCCGCGATCAGCTGCTGCCTCTGTACCGGGCTTATGGGAAGGCCGAAGACTGCCGCATCGAACTCTTCGATTGCGCTCACGAGGAGTTGCCGGAAATGCGGCGAGAGATTCTTGCCTGGATGGATCAACACCTGGTTGCCTCGGGCCACCCGGGGGAAATGAGTACCTCTTGAGCAGACGAGCGACCCGGCCGGTTGGGAGCGGGCTGCCCAATTCATGAAACCGTCTCCTCCACGAAAGGACAACACCATGCCTGGTTCAAAGAAAACATCCCGGCCGGCTTTATGGTTTTCCCGCCTTGCGGTCAGCTCTCTTTGTTTGTTTCTTGCAAGTTGCCACGGAACCCATCCGAAAGAACAACCCGGACTTTTTTCGCCGGAAGTGTCAGGACAGCTTGATTCTCAACTCGCAAATCTGTTGAAGGAAGATAACCTTCCCAGCGTAGAAGTTGAGATACAAGTGCCGGGCAAGGGCCAGTACTCCTTTGTAAAAGGAATGGCGGACCTTTCCTCCGGGGCTGTTCGCGTGCACAATCAGCCCTTCCGCATTGCCAGCATCACCAAACCATTTGCAGCGACGGCCATCCTGATATTGGTTGACCGGGGGCAGCTAAACAAGACCGATACTATTTCGAAGTGGTACCCGAAGTTTCCTAACGCCGGCAGCATCACCATCGACGATCTGCTCAGGATGCGCAGTGGCATCCCGGCGCCGAATGATGACGAAGTCCTGGCGCGGGTTTACAGCAATCCCCTCGCGCCTGCGCCTTCTTTCGATGAAGAAATGGCTTCCTATGCCAAGCTGAAGTCCCAGTTCAAACCACCGGACAGTGCCGGCGTTTACACTGATTTCAACTACGACATCCTGGCTGCGATCGCACAGAAGGTCACGGGGAAAGATATTGGTACCCTGATTACCGAGAACGTCATCACGCCGCTGAAGCTGGCTCACACGAGTTATCCGGTCGACGATAAGGTTCCTGGCGGACTGCATGGATACGGCTGGAATCCGTCGGCCAACAAGTTCGACGATAAGACTCTATTTAATCCACCGCTTGCAGGTGCGGCGGGCGCCGTGATCTCGAATGCGGAAGACCTCGGCGATTTCTCCCGGGCGCTTTGCCACGGGCAGCTTCTTAAGCCCTCTACCTTCAAAGCGCAGATGGAGGGAAAGCTGCTGGAAGGTACCAACGCTATCTATGGAGAGGGCATTGCGACCGGGCCGGGAGTATGCGGGCATTCGGGCACGATCAACGGATATAGCAGTGACATGTACTACTTTGAGAAGTCGAACGCCACGTTGGTGATCAGTGTGAACCGGCTGGATGCCGACAACAAATCCCGGTCTACGCCACTGCTCGGCATGGTCGCAAAGGTGATTACCTCGCATCTCTAAGTTGTGGTCCGCTTCAAAGATACGGATTGGTGATGACCTTGATTTCTCTGGAAGCCCCGGCGACGCTGCGCCGCGGGTGATCGAAAACGTGCAGCAGGTAAACCTGGTCGAACCACGACGTATGCTTGAAGAGGCGTTTGTGACGCAGGCCTGCGAACAGATGGATTTTCCGCATTTCATTTTCCTCGTTGAATTCCCGGATAGCGAGGAGCTCCCCGGTCCATGGATTCGCACTTTCAAAACCAATATCGTCCAGGTAGACAAGCGTGCAGGGCAAGTAGTTGTCGGCTTCTCCGAGGAAGATGTTGAGACAATCCTTCGCCGATGAATAGTAATCGACATCGATCACGACGAAGCCCAGAGGGCTGCTAGCGGTGAGCCCAGCCATGAAATGGGGCAACGTCTTTTGAATATCGCCAAGAATCAGCCTTGCATTGTGGGGTAGCGCGCGCACAAGTGCGGTGCGGTCGATCAGGGGAAACGAGCCTTCGCTGAAAACTTCGGGGTGGTCGCGATGATCCCGCGGCGGGGGCATCCCACGGCCGGAATCGAAGCCGAAGATTTGGAACTCGATGCCGGTGATTTTGGTGATCTTGCGGGATATATTGCAGATGTTCATGAGCCCGGCGCCGGCAGCCACGCCGAACTCGATCACGGTCACGGATTTTAGACCCTGAGCCCTGGCAAGCTCTGCCGTCTTGAGGAGACTGAACGCGTATTGCTGCCGCACCACTAGATCGAACGCTATTTTTGCCTTGTAGCTGCCGAAGAGTGCCACGAAGATGGAAAGGATGTTCAGGTGTAACGGTTCCGGGAATCGCTCGTAGAGAACGCGGCCTAGCCGTTTCGGTACCTTGTGCAGCAAAAAGTTGGCTTTCATGCGTGCCTCCGTTTGGGTGATGACCGCGGCGAGAAGCCGTCGAGGGTGGCCTTCAACCTAGCTATACACCCGGGTGTTTGGAGGGAGCGATGGCTTTTATGGCTGGACGGAGATGCGGAACAACGATTGTGCCAAATCGGAACGCAGATGCCGTTCCGGAACCTGTAGTGCCGGCTCCGAACTTAGTCCCTTTGTTGGGTGCTGGTGCGGCGTCGCAGGCTCATCCACACCATCGCAGCAACAATGCACAAGGTGATAACTCCGCAGAGGTAGGCGAAGACGTCGCCGTGCAGTGTATAGAAGGTGAGGTCGCTGCGATAGCCGTACCTTGCCGCCAGCGAGGTGAGCGTGTGGCGCTGCACGCTGGCCGTAAGCCGGCCGTAGGGATCGATGATGGTGGTGATGCCGGTGTTGGTGTCACGCAACAGCCAGCGGCGATTTTCGACCGCGCGCATGCGCGACATGTTGAGCGTTTGCCAAGGGGCGCAGGTGTCGCCGTACCAGCCGTCGTTGGAGATATTGACCAGCACCTGGGCGCCCCGTTTCACAAACAACCGGATCTCATCGCCAAAGATTTCCTCGTAGCAGATGAAGACCCCGAAGCGTGTGGCCGCCGGTCGAAAATACGACACGGCGCCAGCCGTGCGTCATGTCGCCGGCCTGCTGGGTCAGGTTCTTGGCAAAGGAAAAGAAGCGTTTGTAGGGGATGTACTCTCCCCACGGCACCAGGTGGATCTTGTCATAGCGGCCCTGGACCGCGCCATCCGAACCCACGAAGAGCGCGGAGTTATACATGTCGAAGCGGGCGCCGTGCGGATCGAGCGAGGTGGCTGCCGGCAATCACCGGGGCAGTGCATGGTAATCGCCAGAGTGCGCAGAGCATTCAGCAGGCGCGGGTCTTTGTCGAAGAAAGGCGCGGGCGATTCCGGCCACAGGATAATCCCGGGACGCGACCGGCTTCGCCGGGCAATTGGGACTGGCGATAACGAGCTGGATACGGCATACCGATGTGGAGGTGACTTCGGGCATACCGGCAAGATAGGGTCCGCAGGTGCGGCGTGCTGAGTTTGATGAACTGGTTGATGTGCGCCTCGTATTCGGGGCCGGACCAGCTAGTTGTCCTGATTGACGTTGAGATTTTGCTGCAACAGAACGGCGGTGGCTGAAGCGGGAGCCGCTGGCGGCGCAAAATGGTCACCATTCTGCAACACCAACACGCGCCAGAAAAGCCGGTTATCAAGATGGCCGTGCGGCGTTTGGCCGTCGAGGCCAGAAGACCCCAGCACAATGAGAGCGTTGCCGGCGATCAGCACGAAAGTGATTCCGTAGACCCCGGTGTACGGGGCCAGGCGGTCAGCAGGAAATTGTCGACCTGGGAATACCCCAGCAGATCCCAGGGAACCTTGGTGAGTCGCGCGGACAACAGTTCCAGCGCCACCCAGAAAAAAGGCGCGGCGAGGAGTGCGGCATGGGGGCTGCGAAACGCCTTTGCCGTAGCGGTTAGCAGAAAGCCCAAAGCGGCGAAGTAAAGGCCCAGTACCAGGCTGTACGCGATGAGGATGCCGGCGGAGATGAGCGGCGGCAGGCCGCCGTAGTACAACATGGTCTGGTAGATCCAGTAGCAGTTGCCCGCAAACCAGAGAACAGCCCATGAGATAAGCGGCGAGGGTTCCCGCAGCAACGCCTGTGGATGCTGCAGATTGTCCCGCGATAGCAAGCCGTAGAACAGCGGGACAAAGGCCAGCCAGGCAAAGAAGGTGCGCCAGAAAGGCACTGGCCCGATGATCGAAAACGGCAACAGCAGCAGCAAGGCAGAAACGATGCCGAGCAGCCAGGGTTGCCGCGCCAGTTTTGCCATGGCCGAGAGTCTACCATCCCTTCCTTCGTTCTCTTGCGACTATGAACCCCTGCCATAACGAGCGGACGGGAAAAGAGATACAATGGATGACTATGCTGATTGCTATCTTTTTCATGCGCCTGTTTGAAGTCATGTTCTTTGCCGGCATCGCCGGATCAGCGGTCGTGGTGGTGATTAGTTTTGTTGAAGATATTCAGTTGTTGGTGGGTGATTAAGATCGGGCTTCTGACGTAGCAGTCGCGTTCGTTGACGCTGGGCGGCAGAGCAACATAGACTCAGGTCTGGCTTCGATCCAGACCGTCGACTCTCCCCGGTCGCGGAATTGACACCCTAGCCTATATCGAATGGCTTCCGAACGAACAACTAAAGCACCATCCCTTCCCTCCAACCGGGTAAAGCTGGTCGTCGCCTCTTCGGTGATGCTCACGTTCATCTCGTTCTGGCGCGCCGCGGCGGTGGTGCTGAACGATCTGGGCTCTTCGGCTTTCTATGCCGGCGGCATTGCGGAAGAGGCGGTGGGCAAATCCGCCCCGTGGTTCATCCTGGGCGTGATGCTCTTCTCCTTCGCGGTGCGCGCCGTTTACGTGGAGAGCTGCTCGATGTTCACCCGCGGCGGCGTATACCGCGTGGTGAAGGAGGCTCTGGGCGGCACCTTCGCCAAGCTGAGCGTCTCCGCGCTCATGTTCGACTACATCCTCACCGGGCCGATCTCGGGCGTGTCCGCCGGGCAATACATCACTGGCCTGTTGAACGAGTTGATGAACGTGGCCGCCGCCCATAGCTGGCTGCCGGGGGCCATGCTCGAGGGCGCATCATGCGGCGCCGCAACTGCCGCTGAACTTTACCTCGGCCGCGTTTGCCGCCATCGTCACCGTGTATTACTGGTGGCAGAACCTGAAAGGCATCGAGGAGTCGAGCGACAAGGCTCTGGAAGTGATGAAGATCACCACCGTGATGGTGGTGATCCTGCTGACCTGGGGAATTTATTCGGCCTTTCACGTGGGCGCCAAGCTGCCGCCCTGGCCCACCCCTTCTACTCTGCATTTCAGCAAGGATGCCCTCGGCTTTCTGAAGTACACCCGCCTGCCGGCGATGCTGGGTTTGTTCGGCATCATCATGGCTTTCGGTCATTCCGTTCTGGCCATGAGCGGCGAAGAAACACTGGCGCAGGTGAATCGCGAGATTGAGCACCCCAAGCTCAAGAACCTGAAACGCGCCGCGATCGTCATCGCGATCTATAGCTTTCTGTTTACCGGCCTCGGTTCGCTGCTGGCGGTGATGCTGATTCCGGACTCGGTGCGGGTGCCGGTTTACCGCGACAACCTGATCGCCGGCACTGGCGATGTACATGGTTGGCCCCCAGGTGCTGCGGATTATTTTCCGCGTCTTTGTGGTGCTGGTCGGCTTCCTAATTCTCTCCGGCGCGATCAACACTTCGATCATCGGTTCCACCGGCGTACTGATGCGCATCGCCGAGGATGGAGTGCTCACGGATTGGTTCCGTAAGCCGCACCACAAATTCGGCACCAGCTACCGGATCGTGAACCTGGTGGCGGGGATGCAGCTGTTCACCATCGTCGCCAGCCGGGGCAACGTGATCGCGCTAGGCGAAGCCTATGCCTTTGGCGTGATCTGGAGTTTCACCTTCAATAGCCTGGCGATGCTGGTGCTGCGATGGAAGTACAAGGGCGAGCGCGGGTGGAAGGTGCCGCCGAATCTGCGTATCGGCAAGCGCGAGATCCCGATTGGACTTATTTCGGTCTTCATGGTGCTGCTGACGACCGCGCTGGTAAACCTTTTCACTAAATCGGTCGCCACGGTAAGCGGCATTCTCTTCGCGACCACTTTTTTCATCATTTTCACCGTGTCGGAGCGAGACAACAAACGCCGCAGGACCACGACCGAATTGCAGATGAAAGAGCACTTCCAGCTGGAGCACGAGGATGCGGTCGGGCGTGAAGTGCTGCAGATCGATCCCGGTTGCGTGGTGGTCACCATGCGCGATGCCAATAATCCCTTCGCGCTCAAGTGGACGCTGGCGCGCACCAATACTGGGGATCAGGATGTGGTGGTGCTGACGGCGCGCATGGTGGGCGCGGGCGGTCCGTTGATTGCTCTCTGCGTCCGATCAGCTCTTCAGCGAATACGAGCAGATGCTGTTTACCAAGGCGGTTTCCGTGGCGGAGAGCTTTGGCAAGCACATTTCGCTGCTGGTGGTGCCGGCGGGCGATATCTTCGCGGCGCTGGTACAGACGGCAAATTCGCTCGAAGCGGCGGCTGTGGTCTCAGGGCTTTCGAGCAAGATGAGCGCGCACGAACAGGCCTACCGCGTGGGCCAGGCGTGGGAGGCGTTGCCGGAGCCGAAGAAGCAGATCACGTTTTACGTGGTTTCCCCCAATGGCGAGGCGGAGTCGTTCCACATTGGGCCCCATGCGCCGTCGCTGCGGGCGGATGATGTGGAGCTGGTGCATCGGCTGTGGTTGAATTTCCGTCGCGATCCGGAGATGCAGAACCTGCACCATAGCGACATTGTGACCCACGCGCTGACCCGGTTGGCGGCAGAATATGCGCGCGATAAGCAGGAGACGCTGCTGGGGTTGCGCCGGCGGGTGCAGGATGGTGCTCCGGCCGCGCGGCTGGGAGAGGCGGGCAACCCGGTGACCCAACCCGGGGGAGAATATGCGGTGCGCGCGCCCCGGGCGGATGACCAAGAGGGTTCCAGTTAATTTGGTGTCTTGGTTGTTACGGAATTTGAGAGAAGACGCTGGGCTGCACCAGTCTAGATGACAATTCTGTTTGAAGAGGAAGCCGGCTTGTATGCGTCGGGATCCCCAGGTTGAGCGCGTTGCCCACTCAAGCCAACAGCGGGCTTGAATGGGGCACCCTCAACATCACCCGCGATACTTGGGGTCTCGTGAGGTAAAACATCCGTCGCGACCCGGAGATGCAGAACCTGCACCATAGCGACCTTGAGGGTTCTAGTTAATTTGATGTCTTGGTTGTTACGGAATTTGAGAAGAAGACGTAGATAGCTCTAGCTAAATGACAGGACTGTTTGAGGGTGAAGCTTAACGTTGAGCCCATTGCCCACTCAAGCCAACGGCGGGCTTGAATGGGGCACCCTCAATAGCACTCGGGATACTTGGGTCTCAGGGGGTAAAAATGAGTCCGTTCCCTCGGATTGCTCGGTGTTTCATGCGGTGAAATGGCTGCGGTTCCGTTGAAATAGACTCTTAGTTGTGAGTTTCCGCTGCAGCCGAGATGGTGGCGCCGCAGATCTTGAGCCGGCCGGGTGCTCGTTATCCGGATGGTCCCAGTTTTGCGCGGCGAGTGGTGTCGGGCGAGCTGTTTCGCCTGAGCGCGGCTGACTTCATGTTGAATACCGCCATGCGGTATGGGGACCTGAACCACTACACCGGGTTTGGCCGCCACATTTTCCAATGCAACCATCCGCAGTTTATTGAAGAGCTGCTGTTGCGCGATGCGGGGCGCCATCACCGCGGAGTGGTGATGCAGCGCGCCAAGATGGTGCTGGGCGAGGGACTGCTTACCAGCGAAGTGCCCCTGCATATGCGGCAGCGCAGATTGGCACAGCCGGCCTTCCATCGGCAACGAATCGCCGCCTATGGAGAGGTCATCGCTGCGTACGCGGCCGAGATGACTGATCACTGGTCCAACGGGACGGTGACGGATCTGCATCCCGAGATGCTGCTGCTCGCCCTCCGCGTCGTTGGCAAGACCCTCTTCGACACCAACGTGGCGACGGAGGTGAAGGAGATCGCCGAGGCGGTTGATTCCTTTATGGGATTTCTGCCGGTAGCCTTCCTGCCCTTCCCCGAGTTAATCCTCCGTCTTCCGATCCCTGCGATGAGCCGGATCCGCCGCGGACAGGCTTATCTCGATGGCTTGATCTACCGCATGATTGCCGAACGGCGCAAGGATCCCGGCGATCGGGGGGACTTGCTGTCGATGCTGCTGAGCGCCGTGGATACAGAGGAAGGCTCCGGCGGAATGAGCGACAAACAGGTCCGCGACGAATGTGTAACCGTGATGCTTGCTGGGCATGAGACGACGGCCAATGCGCTGAGCTTTGCCGTGTGGGAACTAGCCAGAAATCCTGACGTGCAGGAGCGGTTGCACCAGGAGTGCCGCGCGGTGCTGGGAACCCGTGCGCCCACTGCCGACGATTACGGCAGGCTCACTTACGCCAACCGGGTGTTCGCGGAGACTATTCGTCTCTATCCCCCGGTGTGGGTGACGGCACGGACGGCGATAGAAGACTACGAGTTCCACGGCATCACGATCCCGAAGGGAGCTATTCTCCTGGCGCCCCAGATCGTGGCTCACCGCGACCCTCGGTTTTGGGAAGAGCCGATGCGTTTCGACCCCGAGCGGTTCACGGAGGAGAAGAAGGCGCGTCGGCCGCGTTTTTGCTATTTCCCGTTCGGCGCCGGCGCGCGGCAGTGCATCGGCGAGGGTCTTGCCTGGATGGAGGGGGTGCTGATTCTCGCCTCTATCGTTTCCGGTTGGAAGCTGTCGCTGCCTGATGGCTCTCCCAACGAACTCCAGCTCCATCCTGCGATTTCCCTGCGGCCCAGGGGTGGAGTGCATTTGCGCGTCGATCGCCGATCTCGCTGATCCTTGACCCCGCTCTTATCCGGGGAGTAGGCTGGTTTTCAGAGGCGAACAAATGGCGAAACTAGCGCAGGCCGTTAACCCTACCCTGGAACTCTTTCCGATCCTCTCCCGCTTCCCTCCCATGGCCACCGATACGCCCCTGACGGGCATCGCGCGGCTGGCAGCTGCTTCTTCCCCGGCCGGGCAGGGACACGAGACGGAAACGCGTTCGCTGCAGGCTCGCTCGATCCTGAATCGAAGCGTCTCCCGGCGCGGGCTGCGGTTTGCGTGGAGCATCAATCCCTACCGCGGTTGCGAGTTCGCCTGCCGCTATTGCTATGCCCGTTACACGCACGAGTTCATGGAGCTGGCACCGGAGGACTTTGAGCGAAAGATCTTTATCAAGCAGAATGCGGCGTGGCTTTTGGAGCAGGAACTGAAGCAGGTTCGCCCCGAGGAGGAGATTGCCCTGGGCACGGCCACCGATCCTTATCAGCCCATCGAACGCCGTGCGCGGGTGACAGAATCGCTGTTGGAAGTGCTGTCCCGGCAGCATGATCTGCGCATCGGCCTGGTCACCAAATCCACTCTGATCGAACGGGATATCGCGCTCCTGCAGCGGATCGCAGAGCGGAATACGTTGACGGTTCATCTGACGATCACCACACCGAATACAAAGCTGGCCCGGCTGCTGGAACCACGGGCGCCCCGGCCTGATCTACGGCTGCGGACCGTTGAGCGGCTCCGCAAGGTAGGCCTCCGGGCAGGCATATTGTGCTCGCCCCTGCTACCCGGCCTCACGGACACGGGCAAGGCGCTGGATGTGATGGCGAAGCGAGCGAAGGCTGTCGATGCCAGCTTCTTCAGCGCCCAGCCGCTGTTTCTGAAGCCGTGCTCCAAGGAGATCTACCTGGCGTTTATCCGGGAGCATTTCCCGACGCTCGAGCCCATGTACCGGCTGCGTTTCGACAGCGAGGCGTTCGTCTCGGCGGCGTATCGGAAGCGGATTGAGGCGCTGGTTAAGGCAGTGTGCTCGAAGTATCAGCTCGGCCGGCGGAGCGGAGATGCTCTGCTTACGCGGACGGTCGACGACGTGGGGCAGCCGCTGGAATGGCCCCGGTCGAACAGTGGCCTGCTGTCGTTCCAAGGACGCCCCACACAGCTAGTGTGAGTCCACCAGGTAGCTAGCTAGTTCGGCGCGGGTACAGGTGGGGGTGCAGTTTCAGAATCGCCGCGGAAACCTGGGCCGAAGCGAGGAAAGTGTCCGTGGGGTTCGTTAGCCTGAAGGGTCTTCCATTGATCGGGCGTAAGCACCCGGCGCAGCCCAAGGAGCATGCGGGCGTTGGCTTTTTCCAGCTCTGCCCGAGCCGCTGCCGTGCGGTCGATCTGAGCGAGGATCTTGCCCTCATCGGGTTGATCCGCCGAAAGCAGAGGTTCCATCGCCATCTCTTCTTTTCGCACATTGGCGAGGAGATCCATCAAGCTGGGGCGGCTCTGCTCGTAAATGACCTCCATTTTCTTTTGCTGGTCGGGGGTAAGGGACAGTTTCTTCACCAAGTCGGGGTTGTTCCACCACCGCCCGTGGGGCCCGAGGTGGAACGCACGCTCCATAGGAGGCCGGCGCCCTTCCATCGGGGGCGGCCCCATGCCGTCTCCCTGGCCTCCTGGCGGTGGACCCGTTTGCTGACAAAAAGCCGCTCCGGATCCCAGGGCAAGTGCAAGCAGGATCGCCAGCCGTGGGGACGTTCTGCCGTTCGGGGAACTAGTTGGATTGCACAATGTGCTTGCTCCCCGCGGTAGCGGTGGTGGCGTCCGGGTTGCCGGTGGAAACCAGGTGAGTCAACGACTCCATCGATGAGGGAACGGTCACTGAGACTTGTTCATCCACCTGCTCCAGCAGCGCATCATCGCTGATTTGTGCGGCACTGATCTGCACGGCCGGGCGGGCGACTGGCTGGCCGGCGGGATGGAACAGATGCAACGGAAGCAGCACAAGCAGGAGCGCGACCACAGGAATGGCGGCCGCGAACCCCCACCACAGGGTGGCGATAGAGAATTTCCTTAAATAAACAGATTGCAGTTGTTGCGGGCGAGTTGCGAGGCATTGCGCGCTCCATTCCACGCCTGCGCGACGGAAAATAGCGACACCGTGCTCCAGCCGGCCTACCTCGGCGCGGCAGGCGTCACATTCCACAAGATGGCGGAGCACTTCCGGAGCGTGTTCCCCAGCGCCTCGATTGAGGATGTATTCTTCCTGCTGCCAAGGTGACAGATGATCGGTTTTCATCGCTTTTTCTCCATGGACTTACGCACCGCGGCAAGTGCGCGATGCAGGTGGCTTTTCACTGTTCCCACGTGCAGGCCCATCGCCGTAGCGATCTCGGGCAGTTCCATCTCTTCCACGAAACGCAGCAGGAACACGCTGCGTTGTTTACCGGGGAGGGAGGCCACGCTGTCCCATACTTGTACCAATTCCTCGCGGACGACCATGGCGGTTTCGGGGGAAATACCCGGAGACCGAAGGCGATCCGCGATGGCTCCTGCCTCGACTGCGGTGTTGCCGGCCGATTTCCAAAACTGAAACTTGCGCGACCGGGTGTTATCGCGAATGAGATTGGTCGCGATGCGCGTCAACCAGGTGGCGATACTGCAATCCCCGCGAAACTCGTCGCGGGCCCGGTGGGCCTTCAGAAAGCAATCCTGGGTCACGCTTTCCGCCAAGTCTGGATCTCTGAGCGAGAGCAGAGCATAACGATAGATGCGTGACCGGTAGGTGGCGCAGAGTGTGTCGATATCCCCAAGCTCTGCGATCATCCGGTCTCGCACGGGTGATAGCTCTCCAGCGTAGATAGGCGGCTCCAATGCTTCCATAGACATGCCTTCTGGGCAGCAGTTTACGCCGAAAGCGCTGCCCGTAGCGGCTGGGTTATCGCATCATCGGACCACGACCGGGTCCACCCATCATGTGCTCCTGTTCCAGTTCGCCGAACTTGGTCTTCTGGTCCGCGGTCAGGATGGCATAGAACTGGGCCCGAGCAAGCGCGTGCGCAGCCATGGCTTCGCCGGACATTTGGCCCATGGTCGTCGCCGTTGACTGGATGGTGGCGGTGTCATTCGATTTAATGGCCGCTTCCATGGCCTGGTGGGCGGCACGCTCGCTGGCTCTTGAATTCTGGCGCGCGGTGGCTTCGGTGGTGAAGATGGTGGTGGCTTGTTCGACTTGAGCCGGCGTGAGGGTGAGCAGCGTGGTGTAGCGCTGGACCTCATGCTGAGCCATGGCGGCCGGGGTGGGCGGAGTATGCGGCGGCGGGGTTTGCGCCAGGGCCATTGGTAAGAGCCCCAGGGCGGCAAGAAGCGCAAGCGAAGACTTCATTTCTTCCTCCTGAATGGGTGAGATGGATTCAATCCTTCTCGCCCCAATAGACGGCAGGCGGTGGGTTCGCGTTTACAGGCATTTACGGAGTGGGGTGGGTGTCGGCGCGTACCTCGTCCCAAATAGATGAGACAGCTTGCAAAGGAACCAGGGTTGCGAAATGTGGATGCCAGGACTTGCGAACTGGTCCCGAACGGACCGGCTGGAAATAAATATCCCTCAGCCGTCCCTGCGGGACTGATCGTGTTGAACGACGCACCCAGGACTGCGTCCTGGGCTAAGCTCAACCGTCCCCTTTCGACAAGGTGCGGGCAGGCTCTTCGGGACTAATCATTTTCGGCAGGATGTTTCGGTAGGAGCAAGAACGCTGCTAGTCCCCCGGCCCAGGCGCTGAGGGCGCAAAGCAGCATCACGGAGTGGAACCCGGCGAGAAAGGCTTGATCGAGTATGTGCGTCGCCTCGAGATGTTGGGCCCTCGAAAGGCTTGGCGGGATTGGGCTGTCGTGCAGGCGGTCCTGGTTGGCCTGCATTTGCTCGCGAACCTCGGACGGCAAAGTGGAATGGGCCAGCTGGCCGGTGAGGCTGGAAGCAAATCCGTGAGCGAGGACCACGGCCAGGAGAGAAACCGCCAACAAGCCGCCCAGCCGGGAGAGCGCGTTGTTGACGGCAGAGGCTATGCCGGTTTGGGTCGGGGGTACCGACGACATCACGGCGTTGGTAAGGGGCGCCACGCAGAGAGTCATTCCAGCGCCGAGCAGAAGAACGGGAGGCAGGATGGATAAAGTGTAGCCGTGCTGCCCGTCGAGCCAGGCGAAGGCAGCAAATCCGAAACCCGCCAGAGCTGCCCCCATGCACAATAAGAGCCGTTCGCCGACCACGGGAACCATCGCTCCCACCCTCGCCGAAAAGAGGAACATCATCACGATCAATGGCAAGAAGACCGCGCCGGCTGCCGGCGGAGGATAGTGGCGGACCTGTATCAGATAGAAGGGGATCACATAGAGTGTCCCTCCCAACGCGCCATAGAGGAGAAACGTGAGCACGTTAGGGGCGAGAAAACGCGGGATGCGGAAGAGAAAGAGCGGCATCATCGCGTTGGGCCGCTTATGTTGCGAGCGGAGAAAAAGGGCGAACAGGATGATTCCGCCGAGGAGTGGAACGGACACCAGGTAGTTCTGCCAACCGAACTGCGGGGCAAAGGAGAGTGCATAGATGATGGCGGCGAAACTGAGTGTCGCGAGCGTTGCGCCAAGGGCGTCCAGCGGTTGCGTTGAGGCGTCGCCTCGGGCACGGCTCTCCGGGATCCGCGGCGCCAGGAGCAGAATCACCAGCACCAGTGGAAGATTGAGGAGAAAGATTAGTCTCCAGGACCAGGCTTGCATGAGCCAACCGCCGACCACCGGTCCGATGGCGGCAAACACAGTGGTCCAACCGGACCATGTACCGATGGCGCGGCCACGTTCCGCTTCGGGGAAAACAGCGGAGAGAATGGAAAGACCTTGTGGAATCAGGAGAGCGGCGCCCACTCCCTGGACAGCGCGGGCTGCGATGAGTTGCCCCAGGGAAAACGAGGCGGCACAGGCTACCGAAGCGACCGCAAAGAGGGCGACGCCCAATAGGAAGGCGCGCCGCCGGCCGTAGCGGTCGCCGATCGCGCCGCCCAGCAAGAGCAACGCCGCCCCGAACAGCGCGTAGGCCTGCACCACCCATTGAATAGCTGACGAGGTGGCATGGAAGGTGGATTGGAGGGTGGGCAGGGAGACATTAACGACCGAGCCATCCATGAAGGCAAGGGCCGAGCCCAGGGTAATGGCGATCAGGATCCACTTACGGTCGGCTTGTGCGCAGGGTGTTGCAGGATCCCCGGCTCCCACCTCGGTGCAAGGAGGGACGACGTGAGATTTGGGAATGGCAAACGCGGTCACTCGGTGACAATCTGCAAGACTTGAACCTCGCTTTCCTTGATTTTACGGGTGGTGGGTTGCGAGAGGGAGCTTTACAGAAGGGCGTGTCGTCGCTAAGGTGTTTTCGGGGCTGGAAAGGTATACACCGCTGCTAAAACTTCATCTGAACGCGGTGGACTACGGCATCGTCGTCGCCTACTTTCTGGTCATCCTGCTGATTGGCCTGCGGCTGCGCCGCAGCAACAATACCTCAAAACAATTCTTCGAAGCCGGGCGGTCGTTGCCCCTGGCGGTTACCGGCATTGCGTTCGTAGCAGCGAATTGCGGCTCGCTGGAAGTGATGGGCATGGTTTCGACCAGCGCCAAATACGGCTGGCGGGCGGTGCATTTCTATTGGATCGGTGCGGTGCCGGCGATGGTGTTTCTGGCGTTGCTGATGATGCCCATCTACTACCGCAGCAAAGTGCGCAGCGTCCCGGAGTTCCTGAAGGTGCGCTTTGGCGAGCCGACGCGAGTGTTCAATGCGCTCTCGTTCGCGGTGCTCACTGTGTTGGTCTCCGGAGTCGGCCTGTATGCGATGGCGCTGATCCTGCAGGTCATTTTCGGGTGGAGCTTCGCGGTGGCAACGGTGATCTCCGCCGTGTTCGTGCTCGCGTATATCCTGTTGGGCGGCCTGCGGGCCACCATGTACAACGAGGTGCTGCAGTTCGTCTTGATCGTGATCGGATTTGCGCCGTTAGCGTGGTACTCGGTTTTGTATTGCTGGGGAAAACCAGGACATATCTGGGCCGGGATGCACGCTGTGGATCCACACGCAGCAACCATGGACGGGCTGGGGGTGATCTTCGGTCTCGGCTTTGTGTTGAGTTTCGGCTACTGGTGTACGGATTTTGTCCTGATCCAGCGAGGGTTGGCGGCACGCGATCTTTCCACCGCATCCGGAACTCCGCTGGTGGCGGCAGGAGTGAAACTCTTCTTCCCTCTGCTGGTGGTTGTTCCCGGCGTGGCGGCGGCTGCGATTCTTCCCGCCAGTCTCTCCGGCCGCTTCGACCTGGCTCTTCCGTCGATGCTGGAGCGCTATTATCCTCATGGTTTGCTGGGGCTGGGCGTGACCGCGGTGCTGGCCAGTTTTATGTCGGGGATGGCGGGCAATATTTCCGCGTTCAATACGGTTTGGACCTACGACCTGTACCAGGCCCACCTGGCCAAGGGGCGCAGTGACGCCCACTATCTCCTGGTCGGGCGTATCGCAACCGTGGTGGCTACCATACTCAGCGTCGGGACCTCGTTCGTGGTCTTACGCTTCAATAACCTGATGGATTACGTACAGATGCTGTTCTCGATCTTCAACGCGCCCTTGTTCGCGACCTTCCTGCTGGGTATGTTCACCGGCTGGGCGACGCCAACGGGCGCGCTTACAGGGCTGGTGTGCGGTACATTGGCATCGTTCGGGCATTGGCTGCTGTATCAGGAAGGAATCTTGAAGTATGGCAGCGATATGACTGCCAGCTTCTACGGTGCCGGGGTCGGATGGTTGGCTTGTTTCTTCATCACCATCGCCGTCAGCCTGGTGACAAGAAAGAGTCTGGCTACGGTACCTGCGTATCGGCCGCCAGGGATACGTGCGGGAGCGGGAAGCCTGCCTTTGCCTTTGTTGCTTTCGGCTGCGGCAATAGTGCTAGCCCTGGTTGTGCTTAACTTCATCTTTGCTTAGCGGGGTGGTGTGGGATGAGATGCAAGCTTGTGGTTGTCGTGGGGTTGTTGCTTTCCGCTTCGGGTGCGTTCGGTCAGAGCTGGACAATTGGCAATGAGCAAATCGAACGCACGATTACGTTTGACCCGGCGACGGGCCTGGGCACCCAACGGCTCACCGATCTCACCACGCACACGGACCTAATCCCTGCAGGTAAGGCTGTCCGAAGGCCTGCTGTCGAATTTTCCTTCGTCTGCAATGGGCAAAGTCTGAATGGATCGACGTTCCGGCTGGTTAAGGCCGAAGAAGGCCGGTTGCCGGGCGGAAAGTCTCTCACCGTACTTCTCGAGAGCAAGACGCTTCCCCTTCAGGTCTCCGTCGTCTACCAGGTTTACGATGGGCAGCCGGCTATCAGGAAGTGGCTGGTACTGAAGAATACGGGCACGACGCCTTTGCATGTTTCCCATCTCAATATCGAATCCATCTCACCGAGTGTCGGGCTTTCCAACGAGACGGTTTTGAATGCTCAGTATGGCGCGGTGCCAAGGGAGACGTTTTACACCGGCCGGTCAGAGGATGCGGGATTATTTGTCTCCAACGCGCGCACCGGTGATGGATTTGCGATCGTCAGCGAAGTTCCCGGCTATATGAAACGGACGGAAATCAATGGCTGGTACGATCCGGGCCGGGTGGGTATTGGGGTTTTATACGATACGGATCTGATGCCCTTTGAGCGGACGCTCGCGGCGGGAGCTGAGTTTAAGACGGCCGCTACCTCCCTGATCACGTTTCGCAACGGCGATGGATTCCATGATCCTCATTGGGTACTTCCCTCTTACACATCCGCCGTCTTGCAGCGGAAGTCTGTGGCTCACGGCGCACCATGGATTTACAACACCTGGGAACCCTTCGAACGGGGTATCAATCGCGACATCACGCTCCAGTTGATCAAAGTAGCAGGAGACATGGGGATGGATATCTTTACCATCGACGATGGCTGGCAGCAGGAATACGGCGAGAACACGGTCGATCCTAAAGCTTTTCCTGGAGGGCTTGACTCCATCCGCGAAGCCGTAGAAGCCAGAGGGATGCGCCTGGGATTGTGGATTCCCATGGCCGCGATCGGACTCAAGAGTCCGGATTACGAGCATCACCCGGAGTGGGCTGCGCTCGATCAATCGGGTAAGCCGAAGCTGACCTCCACCATGGGGGGCTCCAAGGTCGTGATGTGTCTGGCATCCCCTTTTCAGGACGCGGCAGCGGATCGAATCAATGATGCCATCGAGCGCTTCCACCTGGCATACGTGAAGCTTGACCTTACGACCATCTTCAACGCATATGGTGAAGCTCCCGGATGTTGGGCAAAAGGTCACTATCACGGTGACTGGGCCGAGTCTCTGAACATGATTTATGAAGGGATCAGCCACGTTACCAGCAAGGTCTATGAAAAGCATCCGGACGTACTTCTAGACCTGACGTTTGAGCTGTGGGGTCAAAAGCATGTGATCGATGCAGGATTGTTGGCGGCTGGTGATCTGGATTGGATGAGCAATGTCAGTGATGCTCAGCCCGATTCCGCTGGGACGGTGCAGGCGCGCATGCTGCTTTACGAACGGGCGCCTTCGATGCCTGTCGAAAGCATGCTTATTGGAAACTTGCACGCAGATGTGCCGAACGCCCAGGAGACGTTTGCGACCGCGATTGGCTCCGCCCCTCTGCTGCTGGGTGATTTGCGCAAGCTGAGCGCGGCCGATCAGCAGTGGTACCACGATCACATCGCCTGGTTTAAGCAGCTTAGAAAGAATACAGAGATCAATGAGAGTTTTTTCCCGCTTGGGAATTGGCGTCAGCCTTCCACGGCATCGTGGGATGGGTTCGCCCGCCTATCGCGTTCGGGCGATGGGGTGATCGCGGTGTTTCGTAACAAATCGGAAGAGTCGGTGGTGATTCATCTGCCGCTGGTACCAGAAGGTAAGTTTTCGGTACATTCCGTAGTGAGCGGGAGGGATTTCGGCACGCTTACAAAGGAGGACTGGATTCGCGGTATGCCGCTTCCTTTTGTTGGATCGCAGACGGTCGAGATCCTCGAGGTCAAGGCGGCCAGATGAGGGAAAGTTGCTTGCCCACTCAAGCCAAAAGCGGGCTTGAATGGGGCACCCCAAGCTTTGTTTATCATTCGAAAGACATAGGGCGTCCTCAAGGCTCTTTGACGAACCGAGGCGTTCATGACCCCAGAGTGTTATCATCCGTCTGTTTCCGAGTCATTCCATATACAGCGGCGGAGAGAATTGAGTGATGCAACGAAAAGTTTTCCGGCTAATCATTTTGAGTGCGATTGCGGGTGGTGCTGTGGTGGTTGCATTGTCCTCTCAGCGTGATGGGTTACTGCCGAATGCGGGCTCGGCCAGGGCCTATGCAGCCGAAGCACGGCCGCTGTTCCTTTCAAGGTAGAGCGCCTGGACCCGGCGTTGGACCAGATCGTTCCTTCCACGCCGCGGCTGGAAAGAGCAGCCACCGGCCCTGGATTCAAATGGACCGAGGGTCCGGTGTGGATCCCGGCCGGCTATCTGCTGTTTGCCGAGATCCCCAGCAATAGCATTCGTAAGTGGACCCCCGGGGTTGGCGTGAGCGTTTTCATGCAGCCGAGCGGCTGGAAGGAGTCGACGCCCTTCACCGGTCCGGAGCCCGGTTCCAATGGCATGACGCTCGATAGCCACGGCCGGCTGACGGTTTCCGGGCATGCGCAGCGCGACGTTTGGCGGCTGGAACAGATGAACCCCAAGGCGCAGATCACGGTGCTTGCGGATACCTACGAGGGTAAGCGTC
>CAWCJV010000009.1:0-791977 GCA_963795845.1 uncultured Acidobacteriaceae bacterium
CAAACCTGGGCTGATCTCAAATCATTCCTACTGCTGCTGCTGCTGCGGCGGCGGCTGAGTGGCAGCGCCAGGAGCCGCCTCTGGAGGCGTCTTCGGTTGAATCGACATTAACTCCACCTCGAACACAAGCGTGGAATTCGGTCCACCAGGCCCCTGCGGACGCTCCCCATAGGCAAGATCTGGCGGGATAAACAACTGCCATTTCGATCCCACAGGCATCAGCTGCAAAGCCTCGGTCCATCCCTTGATCACGCCGCTCACAGGAAATGTCGCCGGCTGGCCGCGTTTGTAAGAACTGTCGAATTCCGTATTGTCCAGGAGAGTCCCGCGGTAGTTGCAAACCACTGAGTCCGAGGCTGTAGGCTTCGGCCCGGTTCCGGGTGTCAGAATTTTATATTGCAGCCCGCTCGGCAGGGTGACCACGCCCGGTTTTGTGGCATTCGCAGCCAGAAAGGCCGCGCCATCCTTCTTGTTGCTTTCGGCCAGGGCTTGTCTCTTCTCTTCCTGCTTTTGCCGAACTTGAGTCTGCAGTTCGGTCATCACTGTCTTGATCTGATCGTCGGTCAGAAGCACCTTCCCGCCGCTCATGGCATCCTGCAAACCCTGCAGCACGATCTTCGGATCGACATCGATGCCATCCCGATGCAGGCTTTGTCCCACATTCAAACCGACAGCATAGCTTTGCTTGTCTTTCTCTGTTTCGAGCACCAGGGGTTTCGGTTTAGTCGCCGCCGTAGTCGTTCTGCGGTGAGTGGTGGTCGCTGTGCTCTGCCCGGTTTTCGGAGTACTTGTCGCCGGCGTCTGTTGCGCCGCTGCGATCCCCAGCAGAACCATACCGGCACCCAAAACGGTTGCCGTGTTTCTCAAAGGTCTTATTAGCATGATGCTATTTTCGCATTGTCGAGGGAGTCGCAGACAGAGAGGCCCGGGCAGTCGACTTCGCGTCTGATAACTCGAAGTCGATTAACGAGGCAGCCTCGGTCCAAACCCGCGGATCATTCTCGATCTCAATGTGGGGTCTGGTGAACACTCGTGCAAACCAGGGGAAGTCCTTGCAATCAATGGGATGGTCCTTATAGGTCATCTCAAAGTTCCCGATGATGTTGGTGCGCGATGGATCCTGGGCCAGAATCTCCGATCGTCCATGAAGCAGACCATGCGACTGATAAAAATTGACAGCATTTTCAACATTCGCGGGGATGGTGGAGTTTTCTTCGCCCGGTTTGCCAATACTGTCCACCTGGATCGTCAGCAGAACCGGAATATCCTTCTGTGCCAACTCGCGTGCGAGTGTGACTGTCTCGGTTCCGCCCCAGCTATGGCCGAAGATGATGATTCTGGCATGCGCACGATCCGGTCCTAACAGGCGCAGTACGTGTTCCAGCGCCATGCCGCCGGAATGATTGCCAAACACCTCTACATCGATCGCGGACCGATAGCGTTCGCGTAAATGTGCCGCAAATTTCACCTCTGCGTGTTTCGTATCATCGTGCCTGACAAAGCCTCCGACAAACCCCACGATAATCACTTTTCTGCCGCCGTCGATGAGCCCCTGGCCCCACAGGTTCAGGGGTACGAGGCAGCCGGTGGCGATGAGAAACAACAGCATCCTTCTCATGCCAGCAGCATGGGCGTGCCTGCTGATCCATGTCAAGCAGTCCATTGCTGAAATAATGGTAGGAATGCGGCAAGCGCAAGATCAGGTCCCGGCCATTGGTATCGACTTCGGCACCACCAACAGCACGGTCGCCCGTGCCTCCGGCAGATCGCAGGTGGAAGTGGTCGCCTTTCCTACCCTCACAGGCGAGACTTTTTCCTTTCGCTCTGTCCTTTACCTGCAGCAGGCCAAACAAGCCAACAGGGTACGCACGCATGCCTGGGCGGGTCCGGCTGCCATCGAGCATTACCTGGGCGCCGAGAGCAAGGGCCGTCTCATTCAATCGCTCAAATCCTATCTGTCTGATCGCTCTCTGACCGGAACCGCGGTCTTTGGCCGTCATTACACGATCGAAGATCTGATTTCCCGCATCCTGACCGACCTTCGGCGCCAGGCGGAACAGCAGTTCCGCACGCCCGTCGGGTACGCGATGGTAGGTCGCCCGGTGCGTTTTGTAGGCGCGGAGAAGGAAGAGGACGATGCCTACGCCCTCTCTCGCCTGCGCGAGGCCTTTCGCGCCGCGGGCTTTGATCGTGTCGATTTTGAACTGGAGCCGGTAGCGGCAGCCTATGCCTACGAATCCACGCTCGATCACGACGAGCTGATTCTCATCGGCGACTTTGGCGGCGGCACCAGCGACTTCTCGTTGCTTCACGTTGGCCCCGGCGTGCGCAAGCGCGGCCGCAAGCCGCAGGACCTGCTTGGCAACAGCGGGCTGGGCTTGGCCGGCGACGCCTTCGACGCCAGGATCGTGCGCAAGCTGGTCTCTCCAGCGCTCGGGTCGGAGTCCTCGGCTCGCTCCATGAACAAGCTTCTGCCCGCTGTGCCCGCATGGATCTACGCCAACCTTGAGCGCTGGCACTACCTGTCTTTCCTAAGAACCTCCAATGTCATGGAGATCCTGAAAACGGCTCGCCTGCGCGCGTTGGAGCCAGAAAAGATCGATGCTCTGATCACGTTGATTGAGGAAGATCTGGGCTACCACCTGCACCAGGCCGTGCAGCAAGTGAAATTCAAGCTATCCCACACCGAAGAGGCCGAATTCCATTTCCGCGACGGCAGTATGGACATCACCATCGGCGTCACCCGCGAAGCCTTTGAAAGCTGGATCGCGGAAGAACTGCGGGCCATCGAGCAGTCCGTCGATTCGCTCCTCGAAATCACAGGGATAAGCCGCAGCCAGGTCGATCGGGTCTTCCTCACCGGGGGCAGTTCGCTCGTGCCCGCCGTCCGTCGCATCTTCGAATCGCGCTTCGGAGAGCAACGCATCCGAACCGGCAACGAGTTTATTTCCGTTGCCCGCGGCCTCGCACTCCGCGCGCAAGAAGTCCTGGAAGAATCCCGTTAGCCCGTCGAGAGAACCTCTTTATTCGTGACAACCTGCTAGAGGAAATGGACGGGTGCCCCAGGTTCGCAACAGCGTACCTGGGCCGAAAAAGCTGGGCGCAGCCCAACGATCGCTTTTGACCTAGAAATGAAATCCAAGCTCCGCCGTAAGCGATCTCGGCGTCACAAAATGCGTCCCACTGAACGTAGACAAAAAGTTATAAAGCGCCGTCTTGTTAGACATATTGACGCCCGTTAACTGCAAACTCCACTTGTAGCGGTCGCCGTTGAACAGGTTGTCATCCCCGAGCGAAACATCAAACAGATTCCGTTGTCGAATGCGGGCCGGATTCCGATCATTGTTCCCTGTGCCAGGAGCGGGAATGCTCAATAACGTAGAGCCATACTCCGACGCCAGGCAGGGCGAAGGCAGCGGGTTGTTCGGAGTCGCCTTGATCCCTCCACAAGTCAGGCCGGCTTCAGCCTGCTGGTCTGCGGTAAGTCCGCTCAGGTCAACCGCCGGTTGTCCGTTGAGTGTGGTCGATGTATCGGCGCACGCGCTGTTCGGATCGTTCGATAACGGGTTGTAGCACGGCGACGACCCCGCCACCAGGCCACTATCGAAGCGCCAGTTAAAACCTACCCAGGGGCTCTGCTTGAACGGCAGTTGATATTGCACGTGCGTTGTTTGGTTGAACCGTTCATCGTGATCGATGCGGAACGGCAATCCAGGCTGACCGACCGTAGCCCCGGCTCCCGCAACCTGCGGCGGAAAGAAGCGGGCAGCCACTGACGACATCACAACAAAGGCCGAAATGTGATGGAAGTCAGGCACATCGGTGCGCAGCGCCAGCCCCGGCACCTTCGAATTGTGCCAATCGATCGGAAAGGTAATGGGAGTATTGCCCAGCACGCTGAAGTCGAATGCATTGTGCGTGTACTTCCAAATGTACTCGCCACTGAACACTATATTTTTTCCAAAAGCCTGCTGCAGGCCGGCATGGAACTCGTTGCGGAAACCGGGCTGCAGCGTGCCCTGCACACCGCCTGTGCAAGAGAGCAGGGGAGACAACACCTCGTTGGCGCAGCCTTCGCTGGAAAGTACCAGATTCTCGTTGAACGGCGTCTCCAGTGTCCGGGCATACGACACGCGCAGTACCGTGTTGGTGCGCTTGAGGCTGTAAGAAACTCCCAAGCGAGGCTCTGCTTGTGTGGCGCTGGCCAACCCGTTGTACATATCGCCGCGTATGCCGAGATTAAACAGCCAGTTGCCGGCCTTGATCGAATCCTCAATATAGAGCGACAGCTCCTTAACATCCGCATGGCCAAAATAGTTGTAGTTTTCGCCTGCCCGGGTAAGGTCGTACGGCAACAGGACGGGATTGAATGCGCTATTCGGTTGGTATCCGGCCGCGGCGCAATCCGCCGTGCTGCTAAACCCGTTAACTGGGCTTCCGCCGGCGTCCACGCAGGGTGAATTGAAGGTTGGACTCACAACGCCAAGGCTGTCACGCTCCCGCAGAAACGTCTGAGCGTAAAGTACCCCGCCCTTAATGCTGTGATTCCCCTTGTTGTAAGTCAGATCGGAATGGACTCCCGCATTGGTCAGCGTGCGGTATTGAGCAATCGTTTGATTCTGCAGGTTGGGCGGCCCAAGATCGGCGAGGGGGTTCTCGCTGGGGAAGTACTGATAACTATCTTTGCGGATATAAGGACCGAAGTTGAAGACTGCACTCTTGCCAAAGATTCGGGTGTAGGTGGGCGCGATGTCGAATGTCTCAATTTTAGATTTCTGGTCGGTGTTGCCCACATCCTTGCCAAACTGATCGGACACGTTCAAATTGTCGTAGGCATTCGGGGTCTGAAACCATGACCGGCTGTAGTTCAGGTTTGTGTGGACTGCATCGACCGGAGTGAATTGGTAGTCCACTCGATCAAACACATTCTGTTCATTCCCTTTGTCATGGAAGACCACGTATTCCGGAGTATCCAGAAAGCGGCCGGTATTCAATCCGTCGAGTTCGAAGAAATTACCCCACGTCTGCGAACCATAGCCAATATCGAAACCGCCTGTCGCCGAGCCGAATGTCCCATACGACGAGGTAATGCTGCCGGTCGGCTTGGTAAGACCCTGACCGGACCGGGTCGTCACTTGTATCACCAGGCTGGTCTTGTCTCCGTACTCAGCCGGCGGCGCACCGGCAATCACCTGGATCGACTGGATCGAATTGGAAGGGATCTGGTTAGAGAACACCTTGCTTTGTTGATCGCTGATCGGCTGCCCATCCACTGAAAACGAATTGGAAGCGTGATCGCCCAGTCCGTGGAAGAGTCCATTGGAATCGGCGGCTACTCCGGGGGTAGAGAGCGTGACCAGTGAACTCACCGAAGAGGATGAGCTCTCTAGCGGCAGCTTCTCGATCATGTTGCGGTCAATGTCGGTGTGGAGTGAAGTGTCATTCTCCACCAGGTCGTCTCCGGTGACCGTGACGGTCGTCGAAGCTCCTCCTATCTGCAACTGGACGGTAGGGGTCACTGCGACTGAAGAGCGTACCGGTACATCCGCCGTGAACTCGGCAAAGCCGGACGCATGCACCACCATGTGATAGGGGTTGAACGGCAGGTTAGTAAACTTATATTGTCCTGCAGCGTCTGTTTTTGCAGTCCGCTTGAGCCCACTTACCGGGTTTTCGATGGTGACGGTAGCGTCTGGTATGACCGCGCCCGAACCATCCGTGACTGTACCCGTGATAGTGCCGGCTGCTGTCTGGGCGTGAAGAGACAGCGTTGGTGACAGCAGCAGAAAAGGGAAAAATGCAAAGACAAAACGTCTTGGAAATGAACGCATGGACCGACCCCCGGGGCATCGTTGTGGCTTGCTGAAATCGCTTAAGAAAAAGCAATCGCCACAGGCGGGGGTCTTGTATACAGCGAAAAGTCTGAGAACCGGCGTGCAAGTGCAGGCTGCAAATCGACGACTGGCGCCGTCGTCTGTCGCGCTGCCAGGGGAACCGTTGCCGGTGCCGTGGGAGCAATGACTAAGTGCACAGTCGCGCACAGAGCGCATCCTGCGTGACTTACACTGTCCGCCGAATGGACGTGCGTGGTTTGAACCGTCGCTCCGAACAACAGCAACAGAACACAGCAAAGAGCAACGGCCAGTCGCCAGGGACGTCGCACGCGCTCTTTGCCTTGTGGATCGAGCATCTCTTTAACTATAGCGTACGGCTTCTAAGGACTTATTACATCCGCTTTGGGCGGGTCAAAAGGGCCGCGGATGAGATCACGCAATTGCCAGGGGAACGGCTTCTTCCCATCTTCCCTGGGCCTTCAGGATAAGCTCTACTATCTCCCGTGCGGCGCCCTTACCGCCTTTGGCGTTCGTCACGAAGTGGCAAACGGCCTTTAACTCCGCGGCGGCGTCAGCCACGGCCACTGCCAGCCCGGCGCGCTGGGCCACCGGCATATCGGGCAGGTCGTCGCCCATGTAGGCCGTTTCGTCCGCCGCAACCCCGGCTTTTCGCAAGCAATCCTCAAAGGCGGCCATCTTTGTTTCCTGCCCCAGGTAGACGAATTCCACCTTTAGCTCCTGGGCACGTTGTGTCACCGCGGGAGATTTTCTGCCCGTTATGAATCCAGCGCGGATCCCCATGAGGTGCGCGAGTTTCAACCCTGCGCCATCCTGCGAATTGAAGGCCTTCATCTCCGCTACTCCACCGTCGCCTGGCAGCGAAATCAGGTTGACGCTGCCGTCGGTGAGGGTGCCGTCCACATCCATAAGGAACAGCTTGATCTTTCGCGCGCGCTCGAGAACTTCAGGTGTCGCTGACATAGAGACATCATACCGGCCGAGATCCTGTGGAGTCGAAAGACCCGAGAGCGAGCCTTTTAAGATTTCTGGCGGTCGGCGCTTGATGATCATGGGTACATATTTTTCAGCCGTACATTCGCTGGTGACTTTTTCGATCTTTTCGGCTCTCAACATATGCAACCACTCTTTATCAACTGCCACGCTTTCCTTGCTGTCATCCCGAGCGTACCCGGATTTCGCACTGCCATGCCCAAAAAATATTTGAACCCCCACGACACTAAATGCTCACAATCAGGATCTATATCGTCGTGCAAATCCCATCCGCCATCCGCTTACCGCGCCGGAGGGCCGCACAGTCAGCAAGTGTTTGGGGTGAGCAGGAAGGCGCCCAGGCGTCCTCTTAGCAGGTCTTTGACAACTAAACACCACAACCTGTCCGGCAAGCGGCCGGCCCGTGTGGGGAGACGATTCAGTCAGTCTTGTCCAAATTAGCTTTTTCAGTTGGTCGGGACTTAAACGTTAAACAGGCTGAGGGAAAAGCGTCTCTTCACGAAGGGCACAGCTTTAGCCGTGCCGTAATACGGCTTTCGACTCTAGATAGGAAAGAGCTACCCCAGGCACTAAAGAACCTGCGTGAGAGCTTTTTTTGAAGGGTACGGGCTTCAGCCCGTACATTCACCACCCAGGTTACGAGGGGCTTTAGCCCCTGAGGGCATCTCTTTTGCTGGTTTAAGCAGCCCTCCGCGGCTGAAGCCGATCCATCTTGACGATGAGATGTACGGCCCAAAGGCCGCACCCTTCGCAGGCAATTTCTCGCTCAAACTCTAAAGCCCTCATCGGTTCGAGCATGATGCGGCACGGCTGAACCCGTTCCACTCGTTCATCAACATAATCGAAAGCTTGTGGCCATTTACACATGAGTTGATCCACTGGACCAACCTGACTCTGTCCGGCCAAGCTCTCTTCAAAACAATCAACAAGTTACATCGTCGAAAACCCAGTTGTTCCGCTAATTTGGACCGCTCTGATTCTGCATGGAGCGAAAAGCAGTTCTTCCCCTTCCTTTTAAATACAAAAAAGGGGCTTATGGCGCATAAGGCGCTTATGGCGCACACTTTTTTTCCCGCGCCCACCTGGCGGCCGGTGACGGACGTTTCCCCTCCGCAGGATGAGTACCATCCGGCAAGGCAGGCAAGATGCTCAATGAGCACCTTGAGCACCTTGAGCATCTTGCTCATCTTGAGAGAGCCATCGCGCCACGCTTTACAGACAGCGAACTGCAGGTTCTCGGCTCCCCCGGATTTCCTGGCGGGAGTTGCGGCTCCATCCGCTGCATGTGGTTCTCTTCCAAAACAACCACATAAGTGGCCGCGGTGTGCGCGACGAAAAAGGAAATCCGGGCACGCTCGGGATGACAGCAAGGAAAGCGTGGCGGTTGGATAGAGAGTGGTTGCGTATGCTGAGACCCGAAAAGATCGAAGTCACAACCTCTCAGGATGACGGCTTTGTGGGGGAGCCTGGCAGACAGCAGTTTGGATGAGGGAAGGGATCTGCTCCTTTGTCCTTGAGGCGTCTTCTTCAGGGCGCATGCCAAACACACATGTAATCTATAAACAATCCTACCCATGGCCCTGCACATAGCGCTGAATCACAAGACGCACTATCGTTACGACCGCCCAGTGATGCTCGGCCCGCAAACCATCCGCCTGCGGCCGGCGCCCCATTGTCGTACCCCCATCCTCGCGTACTCCCTCAAAGTCCTCCCCAAGAACCACTTCATCAACTGGCAACAGGACCCCCAGGCCAACTATCTCGCCCGGCTGGTATTTCCCGAAAGAACCACCGAGTTCCTGGTCGAGGTCGATCTGGTTGCCGAAATGGCAATCTTTAACCCCTTCGACTTCTTCCTCGAACCCTACGCAGAGCAAATCCCCTTTACCTACGAGGCCTCGCTAGCCCGCGAACTGCGTCCCTTTCTCGAAGCCGAAGCCCCCGGCCCCCGTCTGGCCGGCTTCCTCGCCCAGGTTCCGCGGGTCGCTACACCCACGCTGAACTTCCTGGTCAGCATCAATCAACGCGTCCAGCGGGAAATCGGCTACGTCATTCGCCTGGAGCACGGGGTACAAAGCTGTGAGCAGACCATCACTCTGGGGACGGGTTCCTGCCGTGACTCCGCCTGGCTGCTGGTGCAGATCCTGCGCAATCTCGGCCTCGCCGCTCGCTTTGTCTCCGGCTACCTGATCCAGCTGACCCCGGACGTGAAATCCCTCGAAGGCCCCTCAGGCGCCTCCACCGACTTCACTGATCTGCACGCGTGGACGGAAGTGTATCTCCCGGGCGCCGGGTGGGTCGGCTTCGATCCCACTTCTGGCCTGCTCGCCGGAGAAGGCCACATTCCGCTCGCTTGTACGCCCGATGTCGGCAGCGCCGCCCCCATCTCCGGCCCGCTCGAATTCTGCAAGACAGAATTCAGCTACTCCATGTCGGTGCAGCGAATCTACGAATCCCCGCGCGTCACCAAGCCGTATTCAGAACAGCAATGGGAACAGATTCAGGCCCTCGGCCACCAGGTGGACGTGGATCTGCGCGTAGGAGACGTGCGCCTCACCATGGGAGGGGAGCCCACCTTCGTCTCGCTCGACGACCGCAACGGAAGCGAATGGTCAACCACCGCCATGAGCCCGGCCAAGCGAAAGCTGGCGGCGGAGCTCCTGCTCAAAATGCGCGATCGTTTCTCGAACGGCGCGCTGCTCCACCTTGGACAAGGCAAGTGGTACCCCGGAGAAGAGCTACCCCGCTGGGCGCTGGGCTGTTATTGGCGGAACGATGGAGTTCCCATCTGGGAGAAGCAAAGCCTGTTCGCCGAAGACGGAAAAGACTATGGCTACGGCTCCTCCGACGCGCACAGGTTTCTCGAGGCTTTGACCCGCCGCCTGCAGGTGAGTTCTGCCTTCACCATCACCGCCTACGAAGACATCTTCTTTCATCTATGGAAAGAGCGGCGGCTGCCCGAGATTATCGATCCGCTCGACCCTAAACTGCAGGAGTTTAGCGAACGCGCCCGTCTCGCCCACATTTTCGAAAAGGCCGCGCAGGAGCCCATCGGCTACGTGCTTCCGTTGCGTCGCATTCCTACCCGGTCCGGAACTCCGCGATGGACCAGCCAGCCCTGGTTCCCACTGAAAGAACGCATGTTTCTCACCCCCGGCGACTCGCCCATGGGCTACCGTCTGCCCATTGAGGCCATGCCGTGGACCAAGCCGGAAGATCTCACCTACTCCTTCGACACCGATCCTTTCCATTGGCGGGACAAGCTGCCCCACCGTCCGGAACGGCGCATGGATCTGTTCACTTTGCCCCCAGCCGCGGACGACCCTCAACCCGCCGCCGACAAAGCCAAACCGAAAGAAGAGGAAGCGAAAGCGCTTACCCTCACTCGGCCGGCGCTCTGCGTCCAGGCGCGCGCGGGGAAACTCTGTATCTTCATGCCGCCCGTGGACTATCTGCCCGACTACCTCGATCTGGTCGCCGCCATCGAGGACACGGCAGCCCATCTCTCCATGCCGGTGTCGATCGAAGGCTATACCCCACCTAACGACACCCGCATTTCGGTCTTTAAGGTCACTCCCGATCCAGGCGTGATCGAAGTCAACATCCATCCCGCCGCCAGCTGGGACGCCTTGGTGGAGAACACCACTGCACTGTACGAAATGGCTCGCGAGACGCGCCTGGGAACTGAGAAGTTCATGCTCGATGGGCAACATACCGGGACTGGTGGTGGCAACCACCTGGTGATTGGCGGCCCCACCGCGGAGGACAGCCCCTTTCTACGCCGCCCCGACGTGCTGCGGAGCATGGTGAACTACTGGCAAAACCATCCTTCGCTCTCCTATCTGCTCTCCGGGCTCTTCATCGGTCCCACCAGCCAGCATCCCCGCGTCGACGAAGGACGCGTGGAGTCGCTTTATGAACTGGAGATTGCCTTTGACCAGATCCCGGAAAGAGGTGCGGCCCCGGCATCCTCGCGCTTGGCGGATCGCCTTTTCCGTCATCTTCTGACCGACGTAACCGGCAGCACCCATCGCGCCGAATTCTGCATCGACAAGCTCGATCCGCCGGAAGGCGCCGGCACCCGCCTCGGTCTGCTCGAGCTGCGCGCTTTTGAAATGCCGCCGCACGCGCGCATGAGCCTGACCCAGCAACTCCTGGTGCGGGCGCTCATCGCGCAGTTCTGGCGTAAGCCCTATCGTCAAAAACTGGTTCCCTGGGGAAACGCCCTGCACGACCGCTTTATGCTTCCTCATTTCGTCCAGTCCGATTGGGAAGACGTGGTCGACGATCTCAACCGGGCAGGCTACGGCTTCCGTAGCGACTGGTTTGCCCCCCACTTCGAATTTCGTTTTCCGCCCATCGGCTCCGTCACCGCGCGCGGTATTCACCTGGAACTGCGCCACGCGCTCGAGCCCTGGAACGTTCTCGGAGAAGAAGCTTCCAGCGGAGGAACGGCCCGGAGCGTGGACTCCTCCGTGGAGCGGCTACAAGTGAAGGTAACGGGGATGGTCGGCTCCCGCTTTGCCGTGCTGTGCAATGGCCGGCCAGTGCCGTTGCATCCCACCGGCAAAGAGGGTGAGTTCGTCGCCGGCGTGCGTTATCGTGCCTGGCAGCCCAACTCTTGCCTGCATCCCGATATACCCGTTCACAGCCCATTGGTGTTCGATATCGTGGATACCTGGTCGGGCCATGCCGTCGGAGGCTGCACCTACCACGTGGTTCATCCGGGCGGACGAGCCAACCAACAATTCCCCGTAAACGCCTACGAAGCCGAGAGCCGGCGCCTGGCCAGGTTCAGCAGCTTTGGCCACACTCCCGGCGCGATGAACGTACCTGCGGAAAGGCCCAATATCGAATTTCCCCTAACGCTGGATTTACGCCGAAAACCCTGAAAACCCAGCGTCAAACGAGCATGACCATGGCCGAGATACTGGATGATCCACTACTGACCGCCGACTACCGCCAGGCCCCTGGCGTTTACGACGAGATGTGCGTGGAACCCGGTGTTCTCCGTCCCCACTGGGATCGCTACATCGCGTCGCTGACTTCCCTCGGTGCCAAGGAACTGGGCCACCGCTGGCAAACAGCCCGCCAGCGCATCCGGGAAAACGGCGTCAGCTACAACGTCTACGGCGATCCGCTGGGAACCGATCGGCCCTGGAGCCTGGACGCGATTCCGCTCCTCATCCCGCCTGAGGAATGGGCCTATCTGGAAGCCGGTCTCATCCAACGAGCCCGCCTGCTCAACACCATCCTCGCCGACCTCTACGGTCCGCAGAGGCTGCTCCGCAACGGTGATCTTCCGTCAGCGCTGGTATTCTCCAACCCTGCCTTCTGGCGCGCCTGCCATGACGTTCCCGTGCCGCGGTCCAATTACCTGCATTTGCTCGCCGTCGATCTGGCGCGTTCGCCCGATGGGCAGTGGTGGGTAATCTCCGACCGCACGCAGGCGCCCTCCGGCGCAGGCTACGCGCTCGAAAACCGTATCGTGATGGCGGAGACCTTTCCTGACCTCTTTCGCGAAGCCCAGGTGCGTCGCCTGGCCGCCTTCTTCCGCGACTTTCGCGAGACTCTGCTACATCTCTCTCCCTCCGCGCGGAACCATCCCCGCGTCGTCCTGCTCACCCCCGGACCGCTCAACGAGACCTACTTCGAGCACTCCTACCTGGCTCGCTATCTCGGCTTCACCCTCGTCCAGGGCAGCGACCTCACCGTTCGCGAAAACCGGGTGTTTCTCAAGTCCCTCGAAGGGCTGCGGCCGGTGGACGTGATTCTGCGCCGCATGGACGACGGCTTCTGCGACCCACTGGAGCTGCGCTCCGATTCCTACCTGGGCATACCCGGATTGGTCGAAGCCGTACGCAGCGGCAACGTAGCCGTAGCGAATGCGTTGGGCAGCGGGCTGCTCGAGACCTCCGCATTTATTCCCTTTCTCCCCGGCCTCAGCCGCACCCTGTTGGGCGAGCGCCTGGCTCTCCCTTCCGTCGCTACCTGGTGGTGCGGCCAGCCCCCGGCTCTCCGCTACGTGCGTCAGAATCTTGACTTTCTGATCATCAAACCCGCCTTCCCGGCCAGAGGCATGGAACCAGTCTTCGGCGGCAGGCTCGGGCCAGCCGAGCGCTCCCGGTTGCTGGGGCAACTGGAGAAGCGGCCGAACGACTTCGTCGGACAGGAGCTGCTCAACCTGTCCAGCGTCCCTGTCTGGTCGGAGAATGGCCTTTTGCCACGCCGCGTAGTCTTGCGTGTTTATATCGCCGCTGCCGGCGACGGCTGGATCGTCATGCCCGGCGGTCTCACCCGTGTTTCTCCCTCTGCGGATACCCCGGTTGTTTCCATGCAGCACGGCGGTGGCAGCAAAGATACCTGGGTTCTCTCTACGGAGCCGGTCGACAACTTCACCCTGCGCCGCTCGCGGGATTTGCCGGTGGAGCTCCATCGCGGAGTCAGCAGCGACCTGCCCAGCCGGGCCGCCGAACATCTCTTCTGGTTAGGCCGTTACGCCGAACGCTGTGAGCACCTGGCGCGCGTGCTGCGCTGCATCCTGTCCCGCATGACTGGAGAATCCTGGAATCCGGACACCCCGGGCTGGCACTCACTGATGAAGTTGTACGAGTGCCTGGAATCGCCCTATTCCCGGCTGGCGAAGGATGATCCCCAGGGGGTTCTCGATCAGCAGGGAGACCTGGAAAAAGAAGTCCTGTCGCTGATCTTCGAGGAGCAACGCAGCGACAGTCTCCACTCCAATCTCAGCCGCGCCACACGGGCGGCAGCTCAGGTGCGTGACCGCCTTTCCACGGATCTGCTGCGCATCGTGAGCCAGATGGGCAACATCGCGCGTGCCTCCGGCCGCGTCGCCTGGGGCTATGTTTCGCCGGCGGACGCGCTTGCCGTTTTGAACAGCTGCATCCTGACCCTCGCCGCTCTGCGTGGTTTTGAAGCCGGCAACATCACCCGTGGGCCTGGCTGGCACTTCCTGAATATCGGCCGAAGAATTGAACGTTCCGTGCAAATTCTTGATCTGTTGCATTCGATCGTGGTTCCGATGGATCCGGAGAACTGGTCTTCGCTCGAAATGTTGCTCGAAGTGGCCGACAGTTCCATCACCTACCGTTCGCGCTACTTCACCGTGCTGCAGACCGCACCCGTGGTCGACCTGCTCATGAACGACGAGGCCAATCCGCGCTCGCTGGCCTCCCAGCTCAAGGACCTCGCCAGGCACTGCGCGGGGCTCTCCGGCATGCCCTCAGGATCCGGCTGGCCCGTTCTCAAACAAAGACAAATGGAAGCCGCGGCCTCCAAGCTGCTACATGCCGATGTCGAAGCCCTCTGCGAAGCCCGCGCCGGAATCAACCGCACCCGCCTGGACACCCTTATCGGAGATCTGGCCGCAGCTTTGCCAGCCTTCGCAGAAGCCATCTCCAACACCTACTTCAGTCACGCCGAAATGGAGCGAGCCACCTGAACCTCAAAATCCGGCTGGCAAAGACTCGTTGATTGTGAGGGCGTACACCTTTCCCGCCCGCCGACGTCAAAAGAAAGGCAAGACACATGCTCTACCGCGTACGGCACCAAACCATCTATGACTACGTAGAGCCCGTCTCCGTATCCCACCACGTAGTCAGGCTGACCCCGCGCGATCTTCGCGGGCAGAAGCGCCGCTCCATGGAACTATCCGTTTGGCCTCTGCCCCCCTTCCAGGCCACCACGCACATCGACTACTTCGGAAACACGGTCACCTCCTTCACTCTCCCCGAATCCCACAGCCGCATGAGTGTGGAAGCGAGCAGCGAATTGGAAGTGAAAGCCCTCTCCCACCCGGTCTTCTCGGAATCCCCCGCTTGGGAAACCGTGCGCGACCTGGTGCCCTCGGACCATAGCCAGGAAGGCTTGGAGGCCTACCAGTTCGTATTCGACTCCCTTCGTGTCTCCGCCAAGCCAGACCTGGCGGATTACGCACTGGAGTCTTTCCCCAGCGGGCGCCCCCTGCTCGAAGCAGTGAGCGACCTGACCGCACGCATCCATCACGATTTCCGTTTCGATGCTAAGGCGACCGAAGTCACCACGCCCGTCGAGACCTTCTTTGAAAAGCGTCGCGGCGTCTGCCAGGACTTCTCTCATCTGCAAATCGCCTGCATGCGTTCGCTGGGGCTGCCGGCGCGGTATGTCAGCGGATATCTGCGCACCATCCCGCCCGCCGGGCGCCCTCGCCTGGTCGGCGCCGACGCTTCCCACGCCTGGTGTGCGGCCTGGTGCCCCAGCTTTGGCTGGGTGGACTTCGACCCCACCAACAACTGTGTCCCTTCTGACGGCCACATAACCCTGGCCTGGGGCCGGGACTACAGCGACGTCAGCCCCATTCGCGGCGTTTTGCTCGGGGGCGCCAAACATAGCCTGAAAGTCGGCGTGGATGTTATGCCCCTGGAGTGACCGCCCCGGTAGTCGGGCATAGCCAACCCATGAAAGACTGGAAATTGACCCGCGAGAATTCGCCCTGGAGAGATCGAATTGAAGCTCAAAGCCCTGCTGTCTTTGCTTTTCCTGTTGAGCGCATTTGCGCCGCGCGCCCATGCCGCGGACCCCAGCAACGTGACCCGCGCCACCCTCTCCAACGGCCTGCAGGTGGTCATCGTACGCAACGCCCTCGCGCCCGTGGTCACGGTGGAGCTGAACTTCAAGGTAGGCGGTGATGAGACCCCCGACGGCTTTCCGGGATCTGCCCATGCCCTGGAACACATGGCCTTTCGCGGCTGTACCGGCATGACTGCGGATCAGACCGCCGCCATCTACGCCCAACTGGGCGGCCGGGACAATGCTGACACCCAGCAAAACATCACCCAGTTCTACACCACCGTGCCCGCCGCGGACCTCGAGGTTGCTCTCCACGCTCAGGCCTCGTGCCTGCGCGGCGTGGATAATACTGAGGCAGAGTGGACCCATGAGCGAGGCGCTATTGAACAAGAGGTGTCCCGCGACCTCTCCAACCCCACTTACAAATTCATCGATCGTTTGAATGCCGACATGTTTGCCGGCACGCCCTACGCGCACGATCCTCTGGGCACCCGGCCTTCCTTCGATGCCACCACCGGCGCCATGCTGAGCGACTTTTATAAGAAGTGGTACACCCCGGGGAATGCCATCCTGGTGATCGTCGGCGATGTAGAGCCGTCTGCAACCATCGCCAGGGTCAAGGAGCTGTTCGGCGACATCGCCAACCATCCCGTACCGGAGCACCCGGCGGTCAACCTTTCTCCCGTCAAGCCGGAAACCTTCACCCTCGACAGCAATCTCCCTTATGTTCTGGGCTTCATCGCCTATCGCATGCCGGGGACCGATTCGCCCGATTATGCCGCGGCGCAAATTCTCGCGGATATCCTGTCCAGCCAGCGTGCGGATGTCTATGGCATGGTGCCGGCAGGCAAGGCCCTCTACGCCACCTTTGGCATGGCCGAGAACTACCCCAAGGCCAGCGTTGGATACGGTGAGGTTGCCTTACCTGCCGGAGCCGATGCCGCCGGACCGATCAACGAAATGCGCCAGATCGTCGAGAACTACGCGCAAAAGGGCTTACCCCAGGACCTTTTCGACGCCGCCAAGCGAGATGAGATTGCGTCCGCCCAGTTTCAGCGCAACTCCATTCCCGGGTTGGCTTCGGTCTGGTCCGAGGCGCTGACTGCCGAGGGCCGTAACTCTCCCGATGACGACCTGCAAGCGATCAAGGCTGTAACTCTGGCCGACGTAAACCGGGTGGCCAAGCAGTACCTGGTCAGTGCGAACTCCATCACCGCCACTCTGAAACCGTCGCCTTCGGGTGAAGCCGTCGCCGCCAAAGGCTTTGGCGGAGGCGAAAAGATGACCTCGGCGCCCACCAAGCCAGTGTTGTTGCCGCCCTGGGCCTCAGCCTCGCTTTCGCAGCTTAAGGTCCCGGCTGACTACATTGTCGCCTCGGACACGACCCTGCCCAACGGCCTGCGCTTGATTGTCAAGACCGATCACACCAGCCCTACCGTAACCGTTGTAGGCACAGTCAAGAACAACGCGGACTTGCAGACACCCAAAGGCAAAGAGGGGGTTTCCGACATACTTGACGGCCTCTACTCTTACGGCACCCAGACCCTGGACCGCCTCGCCTTCCAAAAGGCGTTGGATGACATCGCGGCCAACGAGTCCGCGGGCTACGAGTTTTCAGTGCAGGTGTTGAAAGACAATTTCTCTCGCGGAGTGGAACTGCTCGCCGACAACGAACTCCATCCCGCATTGCCGGCAGAAGCCTTTACCGTGGTGAAGGACCAGACCTCCCAGTTTGTCGCCGGCAACCTGAAGAGCCCCGGCTACCGCACGTCGCGCGCGCTGGATATCGCCTTGCTACCGGCCAACGATCCGGTCCAGCGAGAGGTGACCCCGGCTACCTTGAGCACCGTCACTCTGGACGATGTGAAGCAATTTCATGCCGCCACCGTGCGTCCTGATCTGACCACCATCGTGGTCATCGGCGACACCACGCCGGACGAGGCCAAGGCCGTGATCACCAAGTGGTTCGGCGCCTGGAAGGCCGATGGCCCCAAGCCGGACACCACTTTACCCTCGGTTCCCGTGAACAAGGCGTCCGCCGCCAACGTGCCGGATCCGCAAGCGGTTCAGGACTCCGTAATCCTGGCTCAGCAGTTGAACCTCAATCGCTTCGATCCCGACTACTATCCGCTGCAGTTGGGCAATCACGTATTAGGCGGCGGCTTCTACGCCACCAGGCTGTACCACGATCTGCGTCAGGTAGCTGGATACGTCTACAACGTCGACGTCAGCATGGAAGCCTCGAAGACCCGCGCCAGCTACTCCGTGACCTACGGTTGCGATCCGCAGAACGTCTCCAAAGCCCGAGCGCTGGTCCAGCGCGACCTGGAGCAGATGCGCACCCAGGATGTCTCGGCCGACGAACTCCACCTGGCCAAAGCCATGCTCCTGCGGTCCATTCCTCTGGGCGAGTCCAGCGAAGAAGGAGTAGCCCAGGGCCTGCTCCGCCGCGCCGTCATCGGCCTGCCCCTGGACGAGCCCATCATAGCCGCCAAGAAGTACTACGAACTGGACGCCGGTCAAATCAAAGCCGCCTTCGCCCGTCACCTAAGGCTCGACGACTTCGTCCAGGTAGTCCGAGGGCCCGCTCCGCAGTAAACCCTACCCACCATCAACCCCGGATGTTCTGTCCCACCACAGACTCCGGGGCGTCTATTCGGACTAGACGACCCCGAAAACTGTCCTGAAGAAAGAACCCTGGGATACCACTGCGCTAAACCCCTGACTTTCACCCCAAATCCAGTCAAAGGAAATCGGACGGGTGCCCCACGTTCGCAGCAGCGTACGTGGGCCGAAAACGATGGGCGAAGCCCAACAATCGCTCTTGATCAATAGTCAGTAGAACCCCTCGGCCCAACATCCCAAAACCCCCAAAAATCCAGGCTGATAGACTATAGAAAAGGCATTGCCCAGTTGTCCTGCCTGTTACTTCCAGCCAGCACGTCAACGCAAGGCTAGTCCATTTCAACGCAATGTCTTTCCGCGAACCGGAAGAAGAGGAATTCTGCGCCCGTGAGCACTCCCATCCGAAACATCGCCATCATCGCCCACGTCGACCACGGCAAAACGACCCTCGTGGATGCCATGTTGCGCCAGGCCGGCACTTTCCGCGCCAACGAAGCCCTTACCGAGCGAGTCATGGATTCCAACGAGTTGGAAAAAGAGCGGGGCATCACCATCCTGGCCAAGAACACCGCTGTCCAATTCCAGGACACCAAGATCAACATTGTCGACACACCAGGTCACGCCGACTTCGGCGGCGAAGTTGAGCGCGCCCTGAAGATGGTCGACGGGGTCATGCTCCTCGTCGATGCCTCCGAAGGCCCCCTCCCGCAAACTCGCTACGTGCTCTCGAAAGCCCTGGAAGCTAAGCTCATCCCCATCCTGGTCATCAATAAGATCGATCGCCCTGACGCGCGTCCCAAAGAAGTGCTCGACGAGGTCTACGATCTCTTCATCGATCTCGACGCCCACGAAGACCAGTTGGATTTCCCCGTGCTCTACACCAACGCCAAGCAGGGCACCGCTAGCACTTCCCTGGAGACACCCGGAGAGAACCTCCAGCCGCTCTTCGAGACGATCATTTCCACTATCCCGACCGCCAGCGGCGATCCCAACGGACCCCTCCAGATCCTGGTCACCAATCTCGACTATTCCGACTACCTGGGCCGCCTGGCCATTGCCCGCGTATTCAACGGAACTTTGCGCAACGGGGAAGAAGTCAATATCTCCAAGCGGGACGGTTCGTTGCTCAAGACCAAGATCACCAAGCTCTTCACCTTCAACGGATTGAAGCGTACTGACACCGAAGAAACTCAGGTAGGCGACATCGTAGCCGTCGCCGGCGTCACCGGCATCACAATCGGTGAGACCATCACCGGCATCGAGAATCCCGCACCGCTGCCCCTGATCGTCATCGACGAGCCCACTATTGCCATGCAATTCTCGGTGAACAATTCGCCTATGGCCGGTCGTGAAGGCCAATTTGTCACCTCGCGCAACCTGCGCGAACGTCTGGATAGGGAACTGCTCACCAACGTCTCCATCCGCGTAGAAGAAACCGGCAGTCCAGACAGCTTCAAGGTTCTCGGCCGGGGAGAACTTCAGCTCGCCATCCTGATCGAAATGATGCGTCGTGAAGGGTTTGAGCTCATGGTGGGCAGGCCCGAAATCGTCACGAAAACCGACGACGGCAAAGTGCTGGAACCCGTGGAACACCTCACCATCGACGTTCCTGACGCGTTTGTCGGCACCGTGATTGAGCGTCTTGGCCCGCGACGCGGCGAGATGCTCAAGATGCATAACCACGGTTACGGCCGCGTGCGTCTGGAATTCCGTGTTCCCAGCCGCGGCCTCATCGGCCTGCGCAGCGAGATGCTGACTGAAACCCGCGGCACCATCGTCATGAATTCGCTCTTTGACGGTTACATGCCCTATCAGGGCGAGATTCCGCAGCGGCCCAGCGGGGCGCTCATTTCCGACCGCAACGGCGCGACCACGGCGTATGCCCTGAACGGGCTGCAGGATCGCGGAGTGCTCTTTGTGACCGCAGGCATTGAAGTCTACGAAGGCATGGTGATCGGCGAGCATTCACGAGACAACGATCTCGACGTCAATGTGGTGCGCGAAAAGAAGCTCACCAACATGCGTGCCTCGAGCGCGGACGACGCGATCCGCCTTGTGCCTTTCAAGCCGATGAACCTGGAACAGGCCATCGAGTTTATTGCTGAAGACGAGCTGGTGGAAGTAACCCCGAAGTCCTTACGCCTGCGCAAGAAAATTCTGCAAGCCAATCGCCGCCCCCGGCGTAACCCAACCCCGGCGTGAATAGTAACCGCGTAGTGCTGGGCAGTGCCGCCGTCCTGGTGATCCTGGTCGCATGCATTGCCTGGTACGCCGGAACAAAACATCATGGGCCCACGGCACAAACTCGGCCGGCGGCTGCCGGTCAAGCTGCCCAGGTCTCCGACGGAACAGACGATTCAGATCCAACCCGCATCTATGCGCACAACCTTATGCTGCGTAAGGGCCCCAATTTTCGCATCTACGTTCGCTGGCTGAACGGAGAAATGCGGCGGACACGCGAGAACGTAAATCCGTCGTTCGATGAGCCGGAGTCTTTTGTTCTTGAGGTGCAGCGAGGCATCATCCACGCCAACATCGGCGACATCCGCAATTATCTCAACAGCGGCGCGGTTGCGGGTTCTCCGCTCTCAAATATCTCGCTCACGGGAAATGGGGACCAGGTCTCTATTCACGGCACCATTCACAAAATGCATATCCCGCTTCCCATCGGCCTGGATGGAACCATTTCTACTGCATCAGGTGGCCGCATCCATCTTCACGTGGATAAGTTGTCCGTGTTGAAGCTTCCTGTCAAAGGATTGCTCGGCGATTTCCATGTCAGCATTGCCGATCTGATGGGAAAAACCAGCGTTGCCGGCATCGAAGCTTCTGGGAATGATCTTTACTTCGACACCCAAAAACTACTGCCGGCGCCCCATATCCACGGGATCCTCACGCGAGTTCAGGTCAAAAATCCGGATATCGAAGTGATGTACGGTGATGCGCAAAACGATGCCGCCCGCACCGAACAATGGCATAACTTTTTGGCGCTGAAGGGCGGCTCGGTTGATTTCGGCAAGCTGACCATGCACAACGTAGACCTCATCATGATCGATGCTTCAAAAGATGCCTGGTTTGACCTGGATCTGGTTAACTACCAGGCGCAGGTGGTGAATGGCTACACCCGAGTCACTCCACAAGCGGGACTGGAAATCTTCATGCCCGATCTCGACGACCTGCCGCCGCAACACACCCCGCAAAGCATCAGCAAAGAGTGGCTAAAAAACCGTAATCTCCCACCCCCACCCGACATCCCCATCAAGAAGTAAAGATAGGGCGACCCAGACAATTCAACTCATGGAAACGAGAAGGGTGCCCCAGGTCTTGCCTTTGAGACCTGGGATCCTCTTGGGAAAGGCTAATTGTGTCCGCGTTTAGGCTGGGAAACGGTCTCCGCAAACTGCACTTGCTCTACAGCACCTTGTCCGCCACCGACTTCGCCTGGGTGAACAACAACAAATAATCCGGCCCACCCGCCTTGGAATCCGTCCCCGACATATTGAACCCGCCGAAGGGATGCGCCCCCACCATAGCCCCGGTGCACTTGCGGTTGAAATACAAATTCCCAACATGAAAAACCCGTCGCGCGTGCTCCAGCTTCTCCCGCGAACCGGAATACACCGCCCCTGTCAGTCCATACTCGGTGTTGTTCGCAATCTCCAGCGCATGATCGAAATCCTTAGCGCGGATCACCGCCATCACCGGACCAAAAATCTCCTCCTGCGCTATGCGTGCCTTCGGCGCTACATCCGCAATCACGGTCGGCTCCAGGTAAAAGCCGCCCTCGGGCGTCGAAACCGCGTGACCACCCGTCAATAGCCGTCCTTCGCCCTTACCAATTTCAATGTAGGAAAGAATCGTATCCATCGCTGAGCGGCTTACCACCGGTCCCATATTCGCGTTGCCCGAAGGATCTCCAACTCGCAGCGTTGCCACCTTCTCCCGCACCCGCTCCACAAAAACGTCATAGATCGAATCTTCCACAATAGCCCGTGAACAGGCAGAGCACTTCTGTCCGCTGAACCCAAACGCCGATGCGACCACACCGTCCACCGCATCGTCGATATCGCAATCTGTGCTCACAATGATGGAATCCTTGCCTCCCATCTCGAGGATGGTGCGCTTGATCCAGATCTGTCCCGGCTTCGTCTGGGCAGCCCGCGCATGGATATCCAGGCCCACTCCCTTGGAACCGGTAAACGCGATAAGACGCGTCTTGGGATGTTCCACAATCGCGTTACCGAACGTCCCGCCCGACCCGGGGCAAAAATTGACGACCCCAGGCGGCATCCCTGCTTCCTCCAGCACATCCAGAAACCGGGCGGCGATGGTCGGAGAATCGCTCGAAGGCTTCAGGATCACTGTATTGCCGGTGACGATTGCGGCCGCAGTCATCCCGGCCATGATGGCAAAAGGGAAATTCCACGGCGGAATCACCGCGCAAACACCCATCGGGATATACAACAACTGGTTTCGCTCTCCGGGATACTGGATGGGCGTCGTCGCCGCAGCTAGCCGCAACGCCTCGCGCGCATAGAATTCCAGAAAGTCGATTGTCTCGGATACATCCGCATCCGCCTCGCCCCAGTTCTTCCCCACCTCGTACGTGAGCCAGGCGCAGAACTCAAACTTTCGTTTGCGGATCAGCTCGGCTGTCTGCAGCAACAAAGCAGCACGCTCTTCGACGGTGACAAATTGCCAGGTTGCGAACGCCTCCAGGGCCGCCCGCATCGCCCGTTCGGCATGTTCCAGCCCGGCCTTCTGGTGGACGCCTACAACTTGCGAAGGCCGCGCCGGGTTGATCGACTCGATCTTGTCCGTAGTGCGCGACCGCTCCCCACCGATCACCAATTCGTATTCGTGGCCAAGCATATCGCCCACTCGAGTGAGCGCGGCTCGCATGGCATGCACATTTTCCGAATCGTGGAAATTGATGAAAGGCTCGTTGCGAAATTCTCCGCGAGGAGCAAGCGGCTGGATGACGGTGCTGATCTGGGCAGTAGACATAACTCCCCAATTTTACTCTCTATCGCGTGGCCGTGAGCCGCTCCGTCTGGGCCGACATCTGTGCCGTTCGTTCCAGCTTGTCCCAGTTGAAGGGGCGTCCATCGATAGCCCGCTTCACCGTCTTGAACAGCACCAGCGAAAACAGCTGCCGATACGCAAACCGCTGCAGCCATATATGAAACAGCAGCCACCCGTCGCCTTTGTTTGCGGGGTGCCGGCGCTCCAGGCTGAAGGCCAGGGCCGAAGTGACGAAGTCGATGATCAGGAAGGCCAGGAAGAAAGTCAGCAGCTTCTCAAAGTTAGAGGCGTTGGCCGCCTCCGGATGGAAGTGGCGGTCAATCAGGTAATGCACCACTCCCGCGACAAACATCAAGTCAATAAAGGGCGAGACCAACGGCAACAATATCTGGAAGACCAGGATATTCGGCAGCGCAAACAACCCCATCGCCTTGTTTTTCAGAAACGCAGCCTGGTGCTTGTACACCGCTTGCAGCGTGCCAAAGGACCAGCGGAACCGCTGCCGCATCAGCCCGCGCGCCGTCGTGGGCGCTTCCGTGAATGCCAGGGCGCGATCTTCATAGATCACCTTGTAGCCCTGCTCCAGCAGGTTCATCGTCAGGTCGGCATCTTCAGCCACGGTGTTGACCGGGTAGCATCCGCCCTGCCGCACGGCCTCTGTCCGCCACGCGCCGATCGCGCCCGGAACCACCGTGACCACATCAAACAGATCTAACGCCCGGCGCTCGAAATTCTGGCTGGTGATGTACTCGAGCGCTTGCCAGCGGGTCCACAGATTCACCCGGTTGCCCACCTTGGCATTGCCCGCCACCGCCCCGATTTTCGAGTCGGCGAAATGGCACACCAGCTTGGAAACAGCATCCGCCGCGATCACCGTGTCGGCATCGATGCCCACGTAAAACTCTTCTTCGAGTTCGGCGACCGCAAAGTTGAGCGCCTCCGCCTTGCCCCCATTCGCCTTGCGCAGCACCGTCAGCATGCCGGCGGCAATCTCTTCCGGATACGCCTCCCGCGCCACCTCGGATGTGCGATCCGGAGAGCCATCGTCGATCACGATAATGCGTAGATGAGGATAGTCCGAATTCAGCACCGAGCGGATCGTACGCACGATGACCTTCTCCTCGTTATACGCAGGAATCAACACCGCCACGCGGGGCAGAAACCCGCCTGCGACTTCCGGTATCGGACGTCTGCGCAGCCGGTCGATCAGCGCGAAGATTCCCACCAGGAGCAGCCGGGCGCTCATCAAAACGTCGCCCACGAAGAAAAGGCTCACGACAAAGTGGTTGAAAAAAGCCCAGGCGAAGAAGGCCACCGAGTCCACCCGCGCCTGCCATCGCTCCTTATAGTTCAGCGGCGGCATCACTTCCGCGCGCGTCTTGCCCATCAGGTCCGAGACCTGCTCGAAGGTATAACCATGCGCGCGAAGCCCCGCGATCAGCACCGGCAACGCAGCAACCGTTACGCTACGGTCGCCTCCCCCGTCATGCATCAGAATGATGCTGCCGCGGAACTGGGGCTTGGTCTTCATCAAATCCAACTGCACCAGCACATCGTTGAGGATGCCTTCCGGAGTCTTCCGTTGCCGCTCGTCCCAATCGCCGGTGTCAATCTTGTTGCCGACGATGATGTAGCCCATCTTCTGGATCTGATAGGCGGGGGCCGTTTGGTCGTTGGTGTCCGGCTCCTCGTCAATATCGTAAGGAGGGCGGAAAAAGAGTGGCTTGACCCCCAGCTTGCTGCCAAAGAGCCGTTCCGTCAGGTTCAGCTCCAGTTCCATCTGGCGGGAAGAGATCTCGCTGATGTCGGGATGAGTCCAGGTGTGGTTGCCGATCTCATGTCCCTCGGCCATCACCCGCTTCATCAGGCTGACATTGTCCTGCGCCTGTTCGCCGATCATCATGAAAGTGGCTTTGACATTCTGCTGTTTGAGAGCGTCCAGCACCTTGGGCGTCCACTTGGGATCGGGACCGTCATCGAAGCTCAGCGCTACAACCCCCGGCTTGTATCCGTAATACTCAACCGTGTAGGGCGAAGGATACGTAAGCATGTGCTCATCGGTCACGGTCCAGTTGTAGGAATCCATGTCGATGGTGCGCGATCCGGGGTGCGGCTCTCCGGTGATCCGCACGATGTCGCCATCGCCGTCTGATACCACGTCATCGCCAGGGGGGATCTGCTTCAGCGACTGTGGCGCATTGATATTGCTGGGATGGTCCCAGACAGACCACAGAGAGGCGTCCTCCCGGCCCAGCCGCCACAACGCGATCGTCTGCACCCCCATCTGCCGCGCAGCGCGCAGCTCATTTAACGCGGTGACTGCATCCAGCATCCACACCTGGTGGCGCACGTGGTTATCTTCGTCGTCATAGGCAAAATGGGGATTGAGCTCGTCGCCCGCCAGCCGTACGTCGGCATTCGCATCCGATGCTGCCTGCCATCCATCCTGCACGGAGATATCGTCGGAATTCAGCACCTTGGCGGTGGCGTGTTTGCCCTTGGGCAGAGACATCGTCCAGTCGTAGCCGTAGTTGCCGATGGAGCAGATCAGCTTCTCTTTAGGCACCACTTTGAGCACGCGTTTCAGGTTGTCTTCGAACCAATCCTGCGCCGCAATGGGTCCCGGGCCGCCCGTCTCCTCGTGTTGGTCGTAGTTCATCAGAATGATGCCGTCTGTGTGCTGGGCCAGGTCGGCAAACTCGCTATCATCCGCGCCCACGCTCTCGTTCACGAAGAGCCGCAGATTTTTCGGGTGCATCAAGGCATACAGTTCGCCGATCAGCGAGTGATACCCGTCTTGTGCATCGTCTGGCAGATCCTCCAGGTCCAGGCTCAGCCCGCGATAACTGGGGTTGGCTGCCAAAAACGTCATCAACTGGCGCTCGAGATTGAACCGCGCTGCCGGATTCTTCAACATCGCGGTTGCGTGCTGGTCCCATTCCTGGGTCAGCACGTTGTAGTTTTTTAGCTCGGGGAAAATTTCCAGGTCTTCATGGGCGGCCGCAATCAGATTATGAACTTTGTTCTGCGGGTCGACGCTGTGCACGCCGTGGGCATCCAGAACCGGGAAAGCGCGCAGCGGTGCTTCCGCCGTGAAAGCACCTTCGAGCGTCCCGTCGGCCCTGGTCACGTAGAGCCAATCGGGAAACAGCATGTCGAGCTGGTGGATGTGGCTTTTCAGCGATGCGAAGCTGCCCGCGTCGTCGTCGACGTAGTACGCCGCGCGCAGGCTTTCGCCGGAGTTGAAGGGGATTTCTGAAGGTTTGCGGCTGGTCTTACGCCGCGCACCCTTCGAATACTTCGCCTTGATGGCAGCGGCGGCTTGTTCCTGGATAGCCCGGTAATTCCGTTTAGGCGTGGGCAGCAGCAGCTCCGGCAGCCGTTGCGTCTTCACCACATTCAGAAAAAACAGCACCAGAATCACGGTGGAGAACACCGCCACCGCGTCCAGAATCCGTCGTAGGCGTTTCCACCTTTTTCGCTGTGGATCGAAGAAGATCTGGCGATTCATGCCTGCTAGAAAGCTTACAGGAACTCAAGCACCCCCATCCGCTCCGGTTGCCCCAGGGGTAATCAAGGCCTCTGGTTCTGGGCGAATACCAATGTTTCACTCCATGCGAGAAGGGAGACTTGTGAGAACCTCATTTCGAACTCAGTCCCGCAGGGACGGATGAACTTAGCCCAGGACGCAGTCCTGGGTTGGGACGCATTCTTTGAAAAGTCCCGCAGGGACGACTGAAAAAGGCTAATCGAGACTTGGTCCTGAATGCGGCGACGAACTTCCAGTTGTCACTCCAGGACTTTTCGTGGCTCGATCTCTACCCAGGACTGCGTTCTGGGCGAAGTTCAGCCGTCCCGGCGGGACTGAGTTTCCAACAACGGAGTTTTCACGCGCTTTTCCTGTCCTCGGACTAAGTTTTGGGCAGTCTGGGTAGTCATATCCATGGAAACGGTTCACCTTAAAGAAGACGTTTCACCCAACACGCGATGGGTGCCCCAGGTCTCGCTTTTGAGACCTGGGATCCCCCTAGTCAAAGCCAGTTGCGGAGTCTTATGGGATGCTGGTGCATGCCCTTACGTAATCCGCCTCCAGGCCGCGAGCGATGGCTATTCCCCGCGCTCGCACTCACAGCCGGAGCCGCTTTACGCCTGTGGTTCGTCCACGCCCACCCACAAGTCCAGGGCGACTCGCTCGTCTACGGAGACATCGCCGCCAACTGGCTCACGCACGGCATTTACGGCCATTCCGTGGGCCACCCATCTGGAATCACTACCATAGAGCCCACCCTGGTACGCCTGCCCGGCTACCCGGCATTTCTGGCCCTCTGTTTTGCCCTGTTCGGCATAGCCAACTATCAGGCAGTCTTATACCTGCAGGCCCTGATCGACCTGCTTACCTGCCTGCTCATCGCCGGCCTGGCGGGGAAAATCTGTGGACCCCGGGCTGCCCAGATAGCCCTCCTGCTCGCGGCCCTCTGCCCCTTCACCGCTAGCTACGTTGCCTCCCCGCTCACTGAGACCTTGTCCATCTTCTGCGTAGCCCTGGGCTTTCGCTCATTTGCCGAGATCGTAGATCGCCCCCGCCTGGGATGGACCGCAGCTCTGATATTTTCCTGGAGCTTCGCCACCCTCCTGCGTCCCGATGGCGCCCTGCTGGCAGTCGTCCTCTGGACAGCCCTCCTTATCTATGGCCGGAAGTCGCTGGGATTCACCCGCGCCCTTCGCGTTGCCCTCATCGCCGGACTGCTTTCATTGCTTCCCTTCGTCGCCTGGACGATACGAAACGCCCGCACCTTCCATGTCTTTCAGCCATTGGCGCCACGCTACGCCAATGATCCCGGAGAATTCACCTCTCCGGGCTATGTGCGTTGGATCAGGACCCTGACCGCCGACTTCACCACCACCAACGAGATCTACTGGGCCGGCAACAGCGACCGGATCGATCCCGCGGACCTGCCCGCGCGCGCCATGGACAACCCGGCCCAGTCCCAGGAAACCCACCAACTGTTGCAGGACTACAACGCCATCACTACGCTGACCCCCGAAATCGACGCTCGCTTTGCCCAGCTTGCCCAGGAGCGCATCCGCGCTCATCCCATCCGCTACTACGTCACCCTCCCCCTACTGCGGCTGGCCGACATGTGGCTGCGACCCCGGGTGGAGACTCTGAACATTCACCTGCGCTGGTGGCAGTATGCCCAGCATCCGGCGGAAACCCGGTTGGCCCTGTACTACGGCGCGCTCAACCTGGTTTATCTGGCAGCCGCTTTTCTGGGGGCACTCCGCTGGCCGCGCCTGGCCGGCGCCATGGTGGCGTTGATTCTCCTGCGCAGCCTGCTGCTGGCAACCCTTGAGGCGCCTGAGCCGCGCTATACCCTGGAGTGTTTTCCGGTGGTGATTGTCCTGGCTGCCTGCTACTTCACGATGTGGTTTGTACCCGGTGCGGGCTTGATCTGGAAAACATCGGCTGGCACCGGAGAGTTGTAGCGGATGTTCTTGTAGGTCGTGGTGCGCAGATCGCCGCTCGGCTGGTAGAAGATCTGCTTGTGATTGATACCGCGGCTGGGTTCGACCCAGATGGTCACGTGCGTGAACAGGTCCAGCACCTTCTGTTCCTTCGGCACCAGATCCAGCTTCGCCACCGAGGCCCCGTCCATATTTTCCATACCCAGCAGACTCACCTTCCAATTCTTCTCCAGGTCGGTGCCGCTGCCGCCAAACCCCAGGGTCAGAAAACTTTCAAACTGCCCATGGTTGGTGCCTGCTTTCACGGTAGTCAACTGCTTGATCGTGGGCTCATAGAGGTTGAGTTCGGTACCGTTATAGACCACCGTCTTAGGCGCATCCTTGCCGTTATCCTGCTTGATGTCGGCCGCCATGAGCGTGACGCCCTTCTTGCGCTCAAAATAGATCGTGCCTGTCTGAGTTTCGTGTTCCTGGACCACCGCAGTGAACTGGTCCCACGCAAAATCTGCCTGCGCGCTGACAAACTTCGCGGCGGCTCCATTCAGTTCCGTGATGATTTTCTGTAAATCCGCGTCACCTGCAGCGGGAGCGCTCTGCGCGCTCAACGGCCCCGGTAGCGAAATCACCAGGCCAAGGCAGAACAGGGCTATTCTCTTTCCGGCATGAACCATGTAGCTCCTTATCGGCTGTTGGACGTAGGCTGAGGCGTCCCGGGTTTTCCTGCTGATCTAACGATGGGCCCAAACCCGGTACTGGGTCACTCTTCCGCTGGCATCCTTCTCTTCCACGTACCGGTCGATTTGCACATTGCCGGAGATGGCCTGAATCCGCCCGATAAACTCCGCCTTGAGCTTGTCCTCACTGCTGGTATCGGCTAGCTGGTCGGCCCCAATCTGATAGATCAACCCATCCGGACCGTTCCCCCGGACCAGGATGTCCCGGGTGGAAGTCAGCGTTTCCTGGGGCCGATCGCGATAGTTGATCAATCGCGGCGACACAAAAAGAAAAATCAGGATGACCGTCACCATCACGTCGTAGTGGAAGCTGCCACGGGGATACGTCCAGAACAAATAACTCTTGAGAATACGCTGCATGTTTGCCGTCCTACTGTCGTTCAATCACTTCTGCGCCGCCCATATACGGCTGCAAAACTTTTGGAATACGCACCGTGCCGTCTGCTTGCTGGTAATTTTCGAGAATAGCCAGCCACGTGCGCCCAATCGCCAGACCGCTGCCATTGAGCGTGTGTACGAATTCACTCTTGTTCTTGTTCAGCGGCTTGAAGCGAATATTCGCCCGCCGGGCCTGGTACGCCTCGAAGTTGGAGCACGACGAAATCTCGCGGTACAATCCCTGTCCCGGCAGCCAGACTTCCAGGTCGTAGGTCTTGGAAGACGACGCGCCCGTGTCTCCAGCGCACAACAGCACCTTACGGTAGGGCAAGTGAAGCCGCTGCAGGATCTCCTCCGCGTGCCCGGTGAGCTTCTCATGCTCTTCGTTCGATTGATCCGGCCGCGCAAATTTCACCAACTCTACCTTTTGAAACTGATGCTGGCGAATGATCCCCCGCACGTCCTTCCCATACGAGCCTGCCTCGGAGCGAAAGCACGGTGTATAGGCCACCAGGCTCAACGGCAGTTTCATTTCTTCAAGCACTTCGTCGCGGTAAAGATTGGTGATCGGCACCTCGGCGGTAGGGATCAGCCAATGATCGCTGCCTTCCGTCTTGAACAGGTCTTCGGAGAATTTGGGCAGCTGTCCCGTGCCAAACAGCGACGCACTGTTCACCAGAAAGGGAGGCAGCACCTCCAGATAGCCATGCTCCCGGGTATGCACATCCAGCATGAAGCTGGCCAGCGCGCGCTCCAGCCGGGCTCCTAAACCCCAGTACACGGCAAAACGCGCCCCCGAGATCTTCGCTGCTCTCTGCAGGTCCAGGATCCCCAGGCTTTCGCCTAGCTCCCAATGCGGCTTGGCAGCAAAATCAAATACCGGCTGCTGTCCCCAGCGCATCACCTCGACGTTGTCCGCTTCGCTCCTGCCTGCAGGCACACTGTCTTGCGTCAGGTTCGGGATGCGTGCCAGAAGCTCTCGCATCGCTTCTTCCGCCTGGACTGCGCCGCGCTCCAGCTCTTCCGTCTCCTGTTTCATCTCCCGCGTCTGATCCATGACCGCGGTGATCTGCGCTTCGTCGGCGCCTGCCTTACGGCTGCGCGCCACTTCCTGGCTAAGCTTGTTGCGTTGAGCCTGTAGTGTCTCGGCTTGCGTGATCCGCGAACGCCGTACCTGGTCCAACTCGCGGAAGTTGCCTAGAACGGCCTCGGGATCCATGCCTCGGGCACGCAGCTTGGCTTCTACGATTTCCAGGTTGGAGCGCACAAAATTCAAATCGAGCATGCTTCTCTACTTTAGAGCACCGGAATCAGTACTTCCAGCTCATGTCCCCATCCGCGGGAGCAGTCTTCTGGATGCGCTCCATGATCTGCGGCAGGTACATGGTGTTGTAGTGCAGTCGCGACAGTGCGTTCGGCAGCTTGGGATCGCCGTTCCAGCAATGCTCGGCGCCGATCCCCGTACTTCACTTCGCCCTCGTAAGGGACACCGTGGCCCGGAGTGCCCGTTTTGTCCAGAAAGTCCTGCATCAGGTAAACGGCGTCATTGAGGAAGTACGTATCCGCTGACCGACGTATATGTGAAGTTTCCCCTGCAGCATGGGCCCCAGCGCGGCCCAGTTCCTCTGCAGAATCGCCTGCAGGTCGAAGTGCTCGTGCCAGTAGTCGGCGACGTGATGATCGATCGCGCCGGTCTGCTTGTCGAAGATCTGCGCCGGGTAGCCATCCGGCCCCACCGGGCCGTACACGGCCTGCCAGATATCGTATTGCTCGCCCGATCGGCCATGATCCCCAAGGGCCGCTTCGTACGCCACGTTATCCCGCATGGTGATCAGGGTCTGCCCCAGATAGTCGCGCATGGCGGGTTGTTCCACGTGCTTGTTCGCGCCCTCCAGATAGAAAGCATTTGGCTGTTCGTACAGGTCGATGGTCCTGTAGGCGTGGAAGTCGACCGGATCCGGGCAGGCGACAAACGCTCCGTTGTAATCCTTGGGATAGAACATCTGCACTGCCAGCGACTCCCATCCGCCGGTCGATCCTCCATACAGAAAGCGCGCCCAGCCGCGGCCGAGTCCGCGAAACTGTTTTTCGATTGCGGGGAGTAGCTCGGTCTCGATGGCGTCGCCATAAGGGCCGAGGTTCGCGGAGTTCACGGCATAGGAATCGTCATAATACGGATTGGCATGTTGGATCTTCACCACCAGGATCCGAGGAAATCCCGGGCTGATCCACTGCTGGTAGTTCTTGTAGGCCTCCTCCTGCTGTATCCGGTTATAACCCGCCAGGTGGAAACGGTCGGAGTAGTCAGGCTTGAGGTCCGCGATCGGGCGGCGTGGTGCGGAAGTCGTCCAATGCCGTCGACAAAGTGGTCATGAAAAATAGCCATGGGATAGTGAGCGTTGGGGTGCTCATCGAATCCTTCCGGCACCAGCACAATCGCGGAGAGGTACATCGGGGTGCCCCAGAACTTCGTCAGCAAATCGCTCTGAATCCGGATATGGCGGATGTATTTCGTGTCAGCAGCAGGTGCAATGGGAGGAATCACCTCGGTGAGTGAGACACCCAGTTTGGTATGGCCGTCGATGCGCACCTTCACTGGCTTGGAATAAAGATTGCCAGGCGCGATATTCCAGTGTTGTCCCTCTCCACGATCCGGCGCCAGCTTCACCGTGGTGCCGTCCGCCCGGTGAAACGTCTGGTAAATGTTGAGCACCGCCTGAACAAAGTAATCGCCCGGCGGCACGTCATTCAGCGACCGGACGGGATAACCGGCAGCCGAACCATTGATGGTGACCGCCCGGCCCGGAGCCAACCCATCGACGGTGGTCCCAAAAACAATCTGTGATTTCGGGGTGTCGTTGATCTGCATCCGCGGTTCCGCAGACGGATCGTTCGAGATCATCAGCAGCACCCGCCCGTCCAGCGGCTTCGAGGAAACACGAGCCGGAAAGCTGACCGTAATCTGAGCCCCGGCAGGAGCAAGCAATATCAGGAACAGGAAGCCAAGGCGCCGCACCATAGGCCCCAAGCATAAACGACGCGGAAGTCCATGGCAGGGTCTTCGTTTGGGGTGTAGGCGCACTGCAGGTCCCCAGCTTCACTCCTGGTGACAAAGAGGAGGGTGGGTGTTTCCAGTGGGAATTGGTTTGAGGGATCCCAGGTCTCAAAAGCGAGACCTGGGGCACCCATCGGTTTCACCCTTGGATATCGAAGAGGGCACAAGCTTTGTCATTTCTCTCCCGACTCGTTACCCCCTGAAGCTCCGCCTTTTGCGATACTAGTCGGAGCCACATGTCTACCCCCAAACGTTGTGTCTGCACGTTGCTTCTCGCCCTCCTCGCGATCCCATGGCCCTCAGTAGCTTGGGCCAGCGCCTACGACGGCCATCCCCGGTTGGTCATCATCCTGGTGGTCGATCAATTTCGCGCCGACTACCTCGACCGCTATCGTGCCGATTTCAAGGGCCGAGGCTTCCGCCTGTTCCTCGATAAAGGCGCTTATTTCGAAGACTGCTATTACGATTACGCGAACACCAAGACCGCTCCCGGCCATGCCACCCTGGGAACCGGGGCCTACACCGACGGCCACGGCATCGCCTCCAACGCCTGGTGGGACCTGAGCCGCAACAAGACCCGCCCCGTCACCTCGGTCGAAGACGAGCGATACCACATTGTGGGCGCCGTCCACTCCGGCAATGAGCCTGGAGCCTCCCCCTTGAATCTTCGTGCCTCCACCGTCGGCGATTCACTGCGGCTGGCAACCCAGGGCCAAGCCAGGGTCTTCGGCATTTCATTGAAGGACCGCGCCGCCATCCTGCCCGCTGGCTACTCAGCTAACGGCGCCTACTGGATCGAACCGTCCTCCGGGGCCTTCGTCTCCTCCAGCTACTACATGGAGGCCCTCCCGGACTGGGTAACTGCCTTCAATTCGGGAGACCGCGCCGGGCGAGCGGAGCAGGAAGCTGGCAACCCGGGTACTCGGGGCTTTTACGAATCTGTCGGTTCCACCCCGGCCGGCAATGCCTACGAGCTTGATTTCGCCCGAGCCCTCATCACCAACGAACAGCTCGGCAGCCATCCTGTCACCGACATGCTGACCCTTAGCCTTTCCTCGAACGACATCGTCGGTCACCAGTTTGGACCGGATTCCCCCCAGGCGAAGCAGATGGTCGACACCCTCGACACCCAGTTGGATAGCTTCTTTACCTGGCTGGACAAGAATGTCCCCGGCGGCCTGGCGAATACCTGGATCACGATCTCTGCCGACCACGGGGTCGCGCCGGTCCCCGCAGTTGCGCAAGCGTTGGGCTTTCCCGCAGCCACCATCGATATGGGCAAGTTCGTCGCCAACCTCAATGACGCCATGAACGCCAAGTTCTCCCCCGGAGAAAAAGTCCAATACCTGCTGCCCCACCAGGAACTGCCGTACTTGTCGCTGAATCGTCCGTCCTTCGATGTTGCTGGGATCAACGAGCAGGAAGCGGAACAGGCCATTCAACAAGCGGTTCCGGCGGCGGTCGCGGCCCTGCCGCCGACCACGCCCCCTCCCCCGCAATCCACCCCGCTCCCCACCCCGCCGCCGCTGCCCAAAACGCCGCCCCCCGCCACACGGCAGCGCTCCAGGGCGCATGCAAGCATCTCGGCCACCAAGCCCGTCGTCAGCCCACCGGCGCCTCCGCCAGTCCGGCAGCCCCTCACACCCGTCGTGGTGCATACCTACACCCGCCAGGAACTGGCCGCGGGCCAGCTGCCCCCGTCGGATTGGGGACTGCTTCTGGCCCACAGCTACAGCCCGAATGGCGGGTGGTACGTGATGGTCATTCCGGAAGCCTTCCAGATGGAGACTTTGTCCGGCGGCACCACCCACTTCAGCCCCTGGTCCTATGACCGCCACGTTCCCCTGGGCTTTTTTGGCGCACCCTTCACCCCCGGCATCTACCACGGCCGCGTGCAGCCTGTTGACCTGGCCGCAACCCTGGCTTCTGCATTGGGGCTGACTCAGCCGTCGGCCTCTGTGGGTAAGGTGCTGACCCAGGCAATCCACAACTTGCCGTCTGTTCCCACTCCGCGTGCGGGGCGCCCAACCAGCCAGTGAAGCCGGATATGAGCGTTCGTTTCGCCGGTATGCTGCTGCGCAACCCCATCATTGCTGCCAGTGGCACCTTCGGTTATGGAGTGGAGTTTGAAGACGTTGTCTCCCTTGACCGCATCGGCGGTTTCGTAACCAAGGGCTTATCCCTGGAGCCGATGGCCGGCAACCAGGCGCCGCGCCTGATCGAAACGCCCGGCGGCATGATCAACGCCATCGGGTTGCAGAACATCGGCGTCCGCGCCTTTATCGAGAAAAAGCTGCCCGCACTCCGCCCTCACTCCGGTACGGCCTGCATCGCCAATGTCTTCGGTTACGAGATCCGCGACTACGTAGCAGTGATCGAGTTGCTCAACTCCGCTCCGGGCATTGATGCCTACGAACTGAACGCATCCTGCCCTAACACGCAGCACGGGGGAATGGTCTTTGGCACCGATACGGGCATCCTCGATCAACTCGTCACGCGCGCCAAGGCAGTGGCGCGGCGTCCCTTGATTGTGAAACTTTCGCCCAACGTCACCTCCATTGCCCAAATGGCAAAATGCGCTGAAAACGCTGGAGCCGACGCCCTCTCCCTGGTAAACACTTTTTTGTCTTTATCCATCGACGTAGAGACCCGCCGTCCCCGGATCGCCAACAACACCGGTGGCCTTTCCGGTCCCGCGATCAAGCCAATCGCCGTCCGCATGGTCTACGAAGCTGCCCACGCCGTCTCCATCCCCATCATGGGCCTGGGCGGTATCACTGCCGCCGAAGACGCGGTCGAGTTCCTGCTCGCGGGAGCCACCGCCGTGCAGATAGGAACCGCCAGCTACGCCGACCCCCGAGCCGTCCAGCGCATCGCCGACTCCCTGCAGAAATGGTGCGCCCGTCACCACATCGCCAAAGTGAAAGATCTAATCGGGGCCCTCCAGGTAAACCAATAAGGACTGCAACGGGCCTTTCCTAAACGACACTGCTCCCATCTTGTAATCGATCTTCACTAGAACGCTCCCGTTTCCCTTGTCATCCCGAGCGGAGCGGAGGGACCTGCGGTTCCACTTGAACCCCAAAAAAGAAAAGCCCCTTGTTTCCAAGGGGCTTTTCTCCATCTCAAACCAAAATGTCAAGCCACGTTGCGCATCAATCTTTCCCTTAACTCCTCAGGAATCCGATCCTGCAGCACGCGTGCCTGGGCCATCGCGACCTCAGCGATATAAACCGGCGCGGGGGTAGCCACCGCCACCAGCATCCACGTCATCAACGAAATCAGCAAACCCGCAATCGCGGCTGCCTGCAAACTCAACACAAACGACATCTGCCACAAATGCAGATTCACCAGCGCCCAATGATGCAAAGGCTGCACGTGATGAATCACCGCAAGCCCAAGCAAAAATGCCGCTATCGAAACGGTGCTGAGTCCAATTAACGCCACATCGATAGTCCGATGCAGCCGTTGGCGCCGCAAGCAATGCGCACACTCAACCAGATGCTGCTCGTAATCTCGGCGCATCTCAGGAGTAATCCCCGAGATGTCATACCTCCAGCTGGAAAGTATGTCGCCTACCACTCGATCTGTACAAGTCGTCGTTTGCATTGTTGTATTTAGCCGCTTAACACCATAGTAACAACTTCACCATCGGCTGGCCAACCAAAATCGCGGTTCCAAGACCCCGTCCGGCCCATGGCACTTACTTGATTATAAGCAAATTGGCTCGAGAGGCGCATCTTGCTGAGCCAGAAGCAATTTATTGGCCAGCAGGCTCATGCGGTCACGCAACGCCCTTTCTGCTGTAACTCTTGCCAGTTCAGGCAGGTTGTTACATTCAGATAGATGCGCAAGAACTACATAAGACGCGTTTCCATCGTAATTCTTCTCCAAAAAATCGGAGGCTGCCTCATTGGATAGGTGTCCCACCCGCGACATAACCCGTTGCTTGACTGACCAGGGATAAGGTCCATCCCGCAACATTTCAAGATCGTGGTTACTTTCGAGCATAAGAACGTCGCAGTTTCGGATCGCCATCTTGACATTCGGAGGCATGTACCCCAGGTCGGTGGCGATCGCCATCCGCACTCCATCCGCTTCAAAGACAAAACCGACCGGGTCAGCAGCGTCGTGGGGAATTGTGAACGGGGTAACCGCAATGTCCCCAATCGAGAAACCGGTGCCGGCGGCAAAATACTCCACCCCGGGAAGACTGCACGGATCTTTTATCGGCTCCTCTTGTTTGGCAACCGTCTCGTCCGCGCACTCCTCGTCCTCTGTAACAGGAATCGCGGGTGCAGCCTCCGCCGCCTGTCGTTGTGCAAGATCCTGTTGCCGCAACGCCAGCCATGCCGCGTAGGTCATGCGCTTGTGGGGCATCATCCACCGCATCCACGCCCGGTGGGTCGCTTGAGTAAAGTACACCGGCACGCCCAGCTTGCGCGCCAGCACCGCTACACCCTGTACATGGTCCTGATGTTCGTGCGTGATCAGCAGGGCATCGATGGCGGCAGGATCCTCATCAGCCATCTGCATGCGTTTCAGTAATTCTCTGCAGGATAGTCCCGCATCCACCAGGATGCGCGTGCGGCTGCTGGACACAATGGTGCTGTTCCCCTTGGAGCCCGAGGCCAGCACAGTCATCCGCATCATCCAACGAGCATACCCTGTCTTTCTCTTGAAAAAGCGGCCCTAACCCACCAGGTGCCACTCCGGGTACCCATCCACTCAATATTGGTAAAACCCTCGTCCCGACTTGCGCCCCAGCCAGCCTGCGTCCACCATGCGGATCAGCAGCGGGCAGGGCCGGTACTTCGGATCGCCCAGGCCTTCGACCATCACCCGCATGATGTCGAGACAAACATCGAGGCCGATAAAGTCGGCCAGCTTCAGCGGCCCCATGGGGTGCGCCATCCCCAACTGAAACACCTGGTCCACCGCTTCCGCTGTCGCCACGCCTTCCATCACTGCATACATTGCCTCGTTGAGCAACGGCATGAGCACGCGATTGGAGACGAAGCCTGGCGCATCATTGACTTCGACCGGGGACTTGCCCAATGCTTCGGCCAAAGCTTTTACCTGGGCAAACGTCTCGTCGCTGGTCTCGAGGCCGCGAATCACCTCCACCAGCTTCATTACAGGAACCGGATTGAAAAAGTGCATGCCGATCACCTGGCTGGGTCGTTGGCTTTGTGCCGCCAGCCGAGTAATGGAAATGGAAGAAGTATTCGAAGCCAGAATGACCTCCGGCTTCAAAATCGCATCCAGGGTGAAAAAGAGTTCTTGTTTGAGTTCGAATCGCTCCGGCGCCGCCTCGATGACAAAATCGCAGTCTCCCAGGTCGCTGCCGTGCAAGGTGCCGCGAATCGATTTCAGGGCGGCTTCCGCCTCAGCTGCGCTCAGTTTGCCCTTGGCGGCCTCGCGCTCCAGGTTCTTGCGAATCGTCTCCAACCCGCGATCGAGAAAACGCTGTTCCACCTCGCACAGGACTACCTGGAAGCCGCCCCGGGCAAACACATGCGCAATCCCATTGCCCATGGTTCCCGCGCCCACTACACCCACTACCTTGATTTTGTTCATAAGTGATTTGCAACAGGAGAAGTACTACTTTACCGCGCCCGCGCCAGCACGCAGGTGATGTTGTCCCGGCCTCCCGCTCGATTGGCAGCCTCAATCAGTTGCGCGCAGGTCTGTTCCAGATTCCCGGAAGCGCGCAGAATCGCCGCAATTTGCTCGTCATCCACTTCTCTCATCAGGCCATCGGAAGCCAGCAGGTACATGTCACCTGGTATGACAGCAAATTCAATCACGTCGGCGTCCACTTCGTCCTGCGTCCCCACTGCGCGAGTGATGACATTGCGCATGGGCGACGTCTCTGCCTGCGCCTGGGTCAGCTGCCCCAAACGAACCTGTTCATCCACCAGCGAATGATCATGGGTTAACCGCTCCAGGCTGCTATCCCTCAGGCGATAGGCCCGGCTGTCGCCCACGTGCGCTATCCAGGCATGATCGCCACGGGTCGCCATGGCCACCAGCGTTGTTCCCATACCTGCACGGGACGGATTCTGCTCTGCGCTGCTGTGCACACTACTGTTGGCTGCATCCACCGCGTGCTGGAACGTTTCCCGGGTTAGAACCTTTCGGTCCATGGCCTGCAACATGGCCTCGACCGCCATGCGGCTGGCGATCTCTCCCGCGGCCGCGCCGCCCATTCCATCGCAGACCACAAAATTGCACAGGCCCTCCTCGTTGCGGAGGTTGAGCCCGTAAGAGTCTTCGTTGCTTTTCCTGGTTCGCCCCTGATCGGACGCGCCGGCTGCCTCGTACTCCAGCACTCTCTGCTGTTCCTCTGACATCTGCTCTTCCTGTGAGGCCACCGCGGGTAATTCAGCCACCATAATCTGTCCTGAACCCGGCGTAAAGCAGTTTTGCCATTTCCCTATGGCCCTACAGGAAGTTCCCAGGCTTCAGTTGGCCAATCCCAGGTCTTTCAACTGATGATGAGAAAAGATTTGCCGGCGGCCGGTCGCCCGGTCGATCAAGAACGCGGTCAACCCCGCGTGCAGGGTCCGGTACATCACTTTAAGGTGAAAAGGGGTGCTGCTGGCCACCGCGGACAAGCGGTGCGACAACCCATCCCAATGCTCAAAGTGTGCCCGCCGCGGTTCGCCCGGCCCTTCTGGCAGGGCAATCAATTCAACTTGGTGTGAGGCAGAATCGCCCGCAAGATCTCTCACCAGCCGCAACTGCAAGGAGTAAAACATAGCTTCATGGTTATCCATAGGAGCCTCTGTGCGGGGGAGTGTCTAAAATTTCGCTGATCTAGCTAAACACGGCCGGATGCTCAAACAAAAGCAGGAGTTGCGGGGGGATGACCCATAAGTAGTATAGCCATCGGGTTTGGGTCACCCAAAAATCCGTCCGTTGGTAACGCCCAAGCGAGGCGCTCAGGAAATGCCGGCCTCTTCATAGGTGCCCAACACTGCGCGCATGGCGTCGCAGATTTCGCCCAGAGTAGCATAGGCGCGCACACAATCCAGTAAAAATGGCATGGTATTTCCACTGGAAAGGCTGCCCCGGCTCGCCTGAGCCTCGCGTGCCAGCGCTTGCTGGAGCGCGCCCAGGCTCTTTTCGACAGCCTCGTTGGAGCGCCGGGCGCGCAGCCGCTGGAGTTTTGCCGTCTGCCACTCCCGCACCGATTCTCCAATGCGCAGAATCTCCGGCGGCTCCTCGTTCACTAGATATTCATTCACGCCGACGATGATCTTTTCCCTGGTCTCGACCGCTCGTTGGTAGGCGTAGCTGGCATCGGCAATTTCTTTTTGGGGAAAGCCCCGTTCAATCGCCCGCACCATCCCGCCCATGGCGTCCAGCTTGTCGAAATAGGCAAATGCACCCTGCTCCATATCCAGCGTCACCGCTCTCGACAAAATAGGAACCGCCCAACGGGTCGACCGTATTGGCCACCCCGGATTCGAAAGCCAGGATCTGCTGCGTGCGCAGCGCGATCCGCGCCGCATCTTCTGTCGGCAGAGCGAGCGCCTCGTCAAACCCGTCAGTATGCAGGCTCTGCGTGCCCCCCAGCACCGCGGCCAGCGCCTGGATCGCCACACGAGCAATGTTGTTCTTGGGCTGTTGCGCGGTCAACGAGACGCCGGCTGTCTGGGCATGAAACCGCAATCGGTGGGAGCGAACATCCTGCGCGCCGAAGCGCTCCGTCATCAGCCGGTACCAAACCTTGCGCGCAGCCCGAAATTTCCCGATCTCCTCGAAAAAATCATTGTGCGCATTGAAAAAGAAGCTCAGTCGCGGAGCGAAATCATCGACGTGCAGCCCCCGCCGAAGTGCCCATTCCACATACTCCACCCCATCGTAGAGCGTGAAGGCCAACTCCTGCAGTGCCGTCGAACCTGCCTCGCGAATGTGATATCCGCTGATTGAGATGGGATTGAAGCGCGGCGTGAACAGCGATCCAAACTCGATGGTGTCGACTACCAGCCGCATCGACGGCGCGGGAGGAAAAATGAATTCCTTCTGCGCGATGTATTCCTTCAGGATGTCGTTCTGCAGCGTCCCCGCGACCTTGGTCCAATCGCCGCCTTGTTTCTCGACCGTCACCAGGTACATAGCCCAGAGCACATTGGCGGGCGAATTGATGGTCATGGAAACGCTGGTAGTTTCGAGGTCAATTCCGGAGAACAGCGTCTCCATATCTTCGAGCGAGTCGATTGCCACTCCGCACTTGCCCACCTCGCCTTCGCTCTCCGCAGCGTCCGAGTCATAACCCATCAACGTGGGCAAGTCGAACGCGACCGAGAGTCCTCCGCCGCCATTAGCCAGCAGGTAGCGATAGCGCGCGTTGGTTTCCTCCGGAGTAGGCAAAGCCGGAGAACTGCCGCATGGTCCAGAGTTTGCCGCGGTATCCAGTGCTATGGATTCCCCGCGTATAAGGAGGCTCGCCCGGAAGCCCCGGCGAAAAATCCGGAGGCAAATCCGCCTGCGGTATACAGACCCCGTACCGGTACCCCGGAAATGGTGGTGAACCGCGCCTCATCCTTCTCGCCCTTGGCCACACCCGAACCTCGACCAACCAGCATAGGCGCGCCCCCTAAACTGAGCAAGCAAGGCAACAACCCGAAGGGAGTCAGAATGGATCGCGGAAAAGCCTTCCCGATAGTGCTGTGGTCTCCCACATCTCGCGAAAAACGAGCGAGATATGGCGCCAAGGGTTACTGACTGGACAGAGCTAAAAAGCCTTTCGGACCCACCCCAACCTACCGGCCTCGAGTGATCTCCCAGGCCTTGCCATACTTCCAACTCACATAAACCGAGTGATACAAATGCAGCAACAACCCTTCCCGGCCATCCAGAAATCCCAAGCGAAAAAAATAGTTGTAAACAAACGTAGCCACGGGATTCACCACCACATCGCCACGAACGCCCAAGGGCATCCACTCCCCTTACCCTCGCGCACCGCATGCTCCGCACCCAACGTGGAATAGCGGTCCATATGCGCGATATATGCGCCCAGCGTGGGATAGGCATCGTGCACCATGTCCCCCTTCAACCGGCCGGCTTTTCCCGGAAAATGCAGCGTCTCATGCACCGGCCGAGCTTCGAACTCGGCTGCCCCCCGGCGAAATAACCGAGCTTGAGATCCGGATAAAATCCCCCAAACCGCATCCACCGCCCCAAAAAGAGATTCCGCCGGGGCAGTGCATACCCATCGAACGGAGGATCCTTCTCCAATAACTCCCAAATTTCCTTAGCCAGCTCGTCGCTCAGAGCCTCGTCTGCATCGAGCGAAAGAATCCAGTCCCCAGTGCATTTCTCCAGCGCAGAGTTTTTCTGCGCCGCGAAACCCTTCCACTCTTCCAGAAAGAACCGCGAGCGGAAGTTGCGGGCAATCTCCTCCGTGCGATCGTCCGAGCCGGAATCGACCACTACGATCTCGTCTGCCCACGCCACACTGCCCAGCGTGCGCTCGAGGTTGGCTTCTTCATTGCGGGTGATGATGGCGACGGAGAGCGTTTTGCGCATTCCTGTTTCTTACTGCAGGTGACCGGCTGGACCAGATGTTCCATAATCACCCGATCCACTACCTGGGCCAGCGTTTCGCCAGTTTTGGGAAGGACAAAAGCCTGAGCCGTCTCCGACCAATCCAACTTGAAGCTGGTGGAAAGGGCGGAAATCCATACCTGGCGCGGCGGCGTGTTCGGCGTGATCACAAACTTGCCTGGCGGGTCCTCAAACAAAATATTCAAACACCGCCTTTGTTCTTCCACTTCAAATCCGCCTTCTTCCTCTCGTTCAATCAGGCTCTTCTTAAGCGCCTCCATCGCGGCATCGCAGTGGCGGCGGAATGTAGTCTCGTCTAGCATGAGTTGAGTGTAACAAGGCACATGACGAGATCCATTCTGCCCCTATGGGGCTACTGCTGTTGTGTGCCGCGTCCACGCTCCGGGCGCAAAACCCGACCGAATCCGCCCACGACCTGGTAAAGGACGTGGTCTACAACGAACTCCAGGAACGCCGCCAGGTCAGCTTGTGGCAATACCGCGTGGACAAACGCGTTGGCATCCAGAAGCACCGTCGAGCAGGAAGTAGAAACCGTCTCCGGGCCGGTCAGCCGGGTGCTTGCGCGCCAGGGCAAGCCACTCGATCCGGCGGCTCAGAAGAAGGAAACCGATCGCCTCAACAACCTGCTGCGGAATCCCGCGCGAGCAGGCCCGAATGAAGCAGGATCACCAGGCAGAGGAACAGCGTCTGCAGCGGCTGATGCGCGGCCATGCCCGAAGCGTTCCTCTACACCTATGACGGTATCGTGGATGGCAATCTGCGCCTCACCTTCAAGCCCAACCCGGCTTACAATCCAGCCACCTATGAGACCCGCGTCTATCACGCGCTCTGGCAGGAGAGATCTGGATTCAGCCGGAGAAAAAGCGCCTGGTGAAAATCGATGCTCACATCGTGGACCGAGATTGAATTCGGATACGGCTTCTTGGGCCGCATCGAAAAGGGGGGCAGCCTTCCAGATTGTCCGCGCACCGGTGGCCCCGAACCGATGGAAGACAACAGTGTTGAACGTCCATATCTCCGGGCGGGTCGTGTTTTTCAAAGCCATCAATCGCGATCAGGACCTGACGCGCTCGGATTTCAAGTCTTTGTCGCCGGACACCAGCGTGCAGGATGCCGTCGCCTGCTGAATGCCTGAACGAGCCGCTTAGCCCTTGACCGCCGCCCGAATCTTGGCAAACCCGACACACTCGCTTGCAGCTCGGGTTGCTGCTGCAGCATCTCCAGCAGGCTGCGGGTGATTTTCTCGTCAACTTCGGAAACCTGGCGCAGCGCCACGGGGTAGCGCACCAGGTATTCCAGCCCGGTATCGCTGTACTGCAGTTGGCCGTGCGGTTCCGGCACTTTCAATTGGAACTCGATGCGCCGTTCTGTCGCTCCCAACTGCCGTTGGAGCTCGTTCCGGTAATCGGCGTGGACCGCGTTCACCGCATCGAGCAGTTGCGTCTCCACCAGGTGGATACTTTCCCGCCGGATTCAGGGCGATGGCCACCTCATGCCACGCATACTCCGCGCCCGGCAGCTGCTTGAACAGTGGCGTCGTGGCCTGAAAGAGAACCGAGTTGGAGAAGACCACGATCCGGCCGGTAGGGATACAGATCGACGCCTGTTCCCGCCTGCTCCATCAGGTATAGACGGACGAGTCCTACATCGACCACGTCGCCGGTCACGCCGGCTACGCTGATGCGGTCGCCTACCCGGATGCCCCATCGCCCCACCAGGAAGAAATAGGCAGCGACCGAAAGGAGAATTGTTTGTAGTCCAACTGCCAGGCCGGCGGTAATGAAGCCGGCAAACGTAGCCAGCGAACTGAACTCGCTGACAAACCCGAGTATCAGCACGATGCCCATGCAGAACCCCATCACGATTCGCCGCAGCGCGAGAAATTGCCGCCGCCGCCGCACATCCGTGACATAGCGAAAGGTGATCCTGCGCCAGATTTCAGAGAGCAGCAGAATCACGCCCATGGCCAACGCAATGCCCAGGACCCGAAAAACAATGGATCGCAGAATACGGTTCGATTCATGGACCACGAGACTGCCGCCACTCCACGAAATTGGAGCTGGCCTGGTCGAGCAGGATGATCTCCTGGCTCAAGGGAAGGGTTGCGCCGGCAATTTGCTTGAAGCGCGAAGCCAGCGCCTCGAATTGCTTCCGCTGCTGGTCAACCGGTAATGTTTGGCCGGACGGGTTTGGAGCCGCACTTGGAGCCTGGGTGGATGTTTGGCCTGCCGCGTTTGCCAACTGTTGGCCCTGCTGGATGGTGGCCCGCAACGTAGCGACCAACGGGGTGCGCAGTTTGTTGGCTGCAGCGCGCACCTGGGCAGTCTCCTGCGTCATCAGGCTGAGCTGGTGCATCCGCTTTCAGCAGGTCGTAGAGCGGCTACGACTTCGCCAATCAACCCGGTGGAACTCGGCGCGGACGCGTTGTTAGTGGCCGGTTTGGCGGTGGTCTTGGCACTGCCTGGGTTCGCGAGTTCCGGGACAGAATGGCGGAGTTCCGTGATGCTGCCCTCGAGGCCGCCCCTGCCGGTTTCCCCATTGTTGCTGATGAACTGGGTCATCTGCTCCAGTGCCTGGCGGGTGGCATTGCGCAGATCCATTTCTCCCTGCGCACTTTCCTTTTGCGTCAGCAATTGCTGTCGTTTTGCTTTGGGAGCACGCGCGATCTGCTGATCCAGGTCGCTGATCTGCGCCTGCAGCGCGCTGATGCGGGCGTTCACGTCGCTCAACATTTTTGCCAGGCTCTGCTGGGAGGACGCTCCTGCGCTATTTTGGCGCCTGCAGGGCTGGACGCCGGGATAAGCGCTGCTTCTGCTTCCGCCGACTGGAAGGCGAGTTGCACGGCCTGAGAAGCAAGATTTTGCGCGTTCATCTGGTACATGGCATCGCTGGGCAAGCCCACCGTTGGTACCCGGCTCGTGGTTCATCCGGTACCAGTCGATGACCGCATTCAAATGATCGAGGATCGCATCGCCGCGCAAATCCGGCAGCGTCTGCGCTCCTGCAGCCGCACTGCGAGGGCAAACAAAACCAAGGTACGCTGCGGCCACCTGACTCGTGGGTCAAATTTTCCGGTGTTACATCGCATTTCATTCAACGCGTTTGTTGTACTGTATGCGGCCATTTGTCACAGGTCCATCGGATGGTGATCGATTGTACAGTGCAACCTTACTCTGCATCCTCGCCACTATGATCGGATCGGCAGACGGCGTTCTCCAGTGATGTCACTCTTGCTTTGTTAAGATGAACTTTGGTTACGCGGCGACAAATGCTCAAGCTGTCCGGCATGGCCGTCTCTTCTGCGGCGCTGGGCGCGCTTGCTCAGCAAGCGCCTCCCGCCGACTTCTCCCTTGACATCGCCCCTTACGATCTCGAAGTCGCTCCGCGTCGAAGCATCAAGACCATTGCCTACAACCGCCAGGTTCCGGGCCCCTTGCTTCGCTTGAAGGAAGGCCGTCCCGTCACTATCGATGTTAGCAATCAGACCAGCGATAGCGAAGTCGTTCATTGGCATGGCCTGTTTCTGCCACCTGCGGTGGATGGCGCCATGGAAGAGGGCACTCCGCCCATTGCCGCGGGCGGTCACGCGCGCTATACGTTTACACCGAGTCCTTCCGGCTTCCGCTGGTATCACACCCATACCTTTGCCGGTAAAGATCTGCACAAGGGCCAGTACACCGGCGAGCACGGCTTTCTGTTCATCGAGCCCCGAGACCATCCCGGCCGCTACGATCAGGAATTCTTTCTTGGGTTGCATGATTGGGATGGAGAGCTGGTATCAAGCGGCGACGGCGCCATGGACCCAATCTACGGTGTGTCCACTATCAATGGCCGCGTTTTGGGCTTCGGCGAACCGCTCCGGGTCAAGTCCGGCGAACGGGTGTTGTTACATATTCTCAACTCCAGCCCCAGCGAGGTTCACTGGATCTCATTTCCGGGACATCAGTTCAACGTAATCGCGCTTGATGGCAACCCGGTTCCTCGACCGCAGGTAGTGCCGATGTTGCGCCTCGCACCCGCCGAGCGAGTCAGCGCTCTCGTTGACATGAATCATCCCGGCGCCTGGGTGCTGGGGGAGGTGCGCAAGCACATCATGGCAGCTGGTATGGGGATTGCCGTGGAGTATGCCGGCAGTTCCGGCAAGCCGCGGTGGGATCAACCGGAAAACCTTCTCTGGGACTACCTGCCCTTTGCCGCCGCGGGTCCGGCGCCCGCGGAACAGCGGGGCGTGGTGAGAATCCCGCTGGTCTTCGAATCAAAATTTGCCGGCCACGGCGCTATGGATCATTGGACCATCAACGGCAAGTCTTACCCGGATACTGTGGGTCCAATCCTCACTGCGGGCCAACGCTATCGCCTCGTCGTTCATCAATCGCAGTAACAATCAACATCCTGTGCATCTGCACCGCCACAGTTTCGAAATCCGCCGTCTGCCTGACCATCCGGAAACGCAGGGCATTTTGAAAGACACCATTCTCCTGGATGCAGGAACCCAAGTGGAGGTAGAGTTCACGGCCAACGATCCCGGTCCGACCCTCTTTCACTGCCACCAGCAGAACCACATGGATGCAGGCTTCATGATGTTGTTTAAATATGCGTAATTGGCTGCTTCTGCTGGCGCTGATGCTCGCGGTCTGGAGCGCGAAGCCGGCGCGTGCCCAGGGAAATTACGAGATTCAGGTGTATGGCGCCGGGACAGTAGAGCCAAAGAGCACCATGGTTGAGCTCCATTCCAACTTCACCCCGGATGGGCAGAAGCATCAGATCGACGGTGTTTATCCAACCAACCATCAGTTGCACGAAACGCTCGAGATCACCCAGGGCCTGAGCAACTGGTCGGAGGTCGGTTTCTATGTCTTTACCAGTGAACAGAACGGCCACGGCGTCCAATGGGTGGGCGATCACATTCGGCCGCGCGTGCGTGTACCGGATTCCTGGCACTGGCCTGTCGGCGTGAGTCTATCGACCGAGGTCGGATATCAGCGCGCCGTCTATTCCCCAGATACCTGGACCTGGGAAATACGGCCGATCGTCGATAAATATCAAGGCCGATGGTACTGGGCAATCAATCCCGCATTAGAACGGACCTGGCATGGTCCCGATGTAAAACAGGGGATCGGTTTTGCTCCGGGTGCGAAGCTTAGCTACGACTTCAACCGCCAGATCAGTGGCGGTGTCGAATACTACGCAGACTACGGCCGCCTGGGCGCCTTCGATTCTCTGCACTATCAACAGCAGCAAATCTTCGTGGTGACCGATTTGAATGTCTCGCCCAATTGGGAAATCAATATCGGCGTGGGCATAGGCCCGACCGCCGGCACCGATCACTGGATCATCAAAGCCATTCTCGGCCGCCATTTCGATTGGAAGAAGCCCTCGCTCATCGACTAACGCCGGCCGGCTTAAGCACCGGAATTACAAGGAAACAGGGCGGGCGGACGGTCGCATCCTCTCAAAATCGAAGAGAGAGACAACTCAATCCCCCGTCCATTTTGCGGAACTCCGAAATATCGAGAGTGAGTGGACGAAACCCACGAGCCGCGAGCTCAGCCGTCAACCCGGGATGCCCAGCCGGCACCAGTACGCGCTCATTCACGCGAACGCAGTTGGCGGCATAGCTCTCTTCTTTTCCTACGCGAATTAAGTCATACCCGGTGAATGCGTCCCATTCAGCCATCTCTTCCATCACCACCAGAGTGTTATCGCCGACATAAGACACGCCACTCTTCAAATGAAGAATGCGGTTCATCGCACGTACGTCGACCACACTCGACGAATAACCCATGCGAGCCAGGTGCCTCGCCAACTGACGTGCCCCCTCCTCATTGGAGCGTAGTGACAACCCGATAAAGAAGTGGTCCTCGGTCTCGCAAATATCTCCACCATCCACGGTTCCCGGCGCCTCGATCTCCATCAAGTCCGGAAACAAATCACGCAGCACGGGACGCATCGCCGCCACCTCGCCCTCTCGGCTGCGTGCGCCAGGCCTGGTGAGGACAGCTCCGCGTCCCGTCAGCACCGCGGTGTCTTCCACGAACGTAGAGTCCGGATGATCCGGATCCTCGGCCAAAGTGGTGATGGCAAGCCCACACGTGACCAGCGCATCACAGTACCGTGCATGCTGGGTAAAAACCTGGTCATACATGGGAACTCCGAGGTCAACGCTGGTGAGCCCCTGGGCGAAATTCATCCCCGGGGTACGAACGATGGCATGCGTGAACACTATCGATCCTCGCTTCCATGAATTTCTCGTAAACAAGTTTGGCCGCCGCAATGTCCTCGACCGCTATGCCCACAGACTTGAACACTACCGGCCTGTTTCCCCGATCGATCTGCGCGCCGTTCAACAATTCGCCAATCTCAGCGCTCACTTGCGCCTGGGCAAGCACAATGTCGCCCGCTTCTTTCAATGCCGCTTCGCGCGATTCGACAACGACCGCGCCGCGCATGGTCTCGGTATCCAGCTCGCGGCGTTCCGGGGTAGCCGCGCCGATCGCACAAACCATGGCATGTGGGCTGAGCCACTTTCCCTGGAGAATGGGCTCCGGCGAACTGGTCAGGGCCAGCACTACATCCGCTCCTGAAACCGCCTGCTCCGCGCTCATCACGCGCGCGCCGATCTCGCCGGCAAACGCCTGCGCATGCTCCGGTGTCCGGCTCCATACGCGTATGTCCGTAAAGCCGCGAACGCCGCGGAGAGCGCGGATATGGGAGCGAGCCTGCACCCCGCTGCCCAGGATGGCGAGCACCCTGGCTTCCGGAACAGCAAGAAGATCGATCGCCACTGCCGATACGGCCGCCGTGCGCATTTCGGTAATCAATCGCCCATCCATGGTCACCAGGGGCTCTCCGGTATCGGCACGAAACAACTGGATCATCGCCATGTGAGTATGTTTCCCCAGGTGCGCATTGCCGGGATAGAAGGCGACCATCTTCGCCCCCATCACCGTGCCGTAGACGGCCGGCATCACGCCGAACCACCCGCCATACTCAGGCGCGGGGATGATATTGCGCAAAGGCTGCCGCACCCGCCCGGCAGAAAAATCCATCAGCGCCTGCCGCATCGCCGGGATCAACTCCGCGTAGGTGAGCACTGCACGCACCTGTTCTTCCGTCAACATCGGGACTCCTTCTCAGCCGGCCTTGATACGGCGGAAACCTCACCCTCTGGCTGTGCATGGGATGGAGAACCGCCGCTTCTGGAGGCTAACATCGATACATGGACGAGATGCACAACCTGGAATCCGCGGATCCGATCGAATTGTTCCGCCAATGGCTGGCCGAGGCGGAACAAAGCGAACCAAACGATCCCAATGCCGCAGCGTTAGCCACTTCCACTCCCGACGGTTTTCCCAGCGTCCGCATGGTCCTGGTGAAGCGTGTGGACGAGCGTGGCTTCTGTTTCTTTACCAACATGGAAAGCAGGAAGGGAACACAGCTGCAGGCGAATCCCAGGGCGGCCCTATGTTTTTACTGGAAGTCGCTACGCCGCCAGGTGCGCGTCGAGGGCCCGGTCAGTGCAATGACAGATGGAGACGCCGACGATTACTTTCACTCCCGGTCCCGCAACAGCCAGATCGGCGCGGCCGTTTCGCAGCAGAGCCGGCCGCTCGCCAAACGAGAGGACCTGGACGCCGCCTTTCTCAAGTTTGCCGAGGCGCACCCCGGAGAAGTCCCCCGGCCGCCCTACTGGCGCGGCTTCCGTGTGCATGCCGAGCAGATCGAATTCTGGATAAGCGGAGAATACCGTCTCCACAACCGCTTTCTGTTTGCCCGCGATGCCGGCGCCTGGAGAACCACCCGGCTATACCCCTGAGCCCGCATTCCCAAGTCCCACCCTTTTGTAGTCAGGGCCCCCCCGGTTGACACACCAGCCGGGCCGGCCTTGTAATCTTCCCTAGCGTGACTTTCTATCCACACTATGGGAGGACGCTATGCCAACCTTAGCCGTGCTCGAAGACCTGATTGATGCCCTCGAAGAGCAATCCGATTCCCTGTTCGGCTTTCTCGATCGCCACACCGGGGAAGTCGTTTTGATCTCCGAGGAGTCCCTCGCGCTCACCGAAGCAGACCCCGAAACCATCGCCATGCTGCCCGATTGGCAAAAGGAAGAAGCCCTGCGGGCGGTCCTGATTGAAACCACGGACCGGTATCTCGCGCTCCCGGACCGGTTCGACGTCAACGAGTGGAATGTCATGAACGAGTTTTCCCATGAAGTAAAACGAGAGAACATCCGCGCCGCGCTCTTGAGAGCGGTGCAGGGCAACCATCCTTTTCGGCGCTTCAAGGACCAGATAGCGACCCATAATCTGTGGGACGACTGGAATCGCTTTCGCTCCGACGCATTCGGCGAAATCATCCGCGACTGGGCTGAAGAGAATGGCATCATCCTCTCCCGCCGGCAACAGCAAACGAGTAGCGAGGATAGCGAATGTGTTAGGTAAGATATTGAGTATATGGGTTTTGAAAAATAGGGCAGATGCGGGAGCGGAGAAGTAAGAGTGCTGTGAAGGTTGCTCCAGGAAAGCAGTATGGATAAAGCACGAGCTGGGGCTGCGCAGAAATGATGAGCTTGCAGGTAAAATTTGCGAGTGATTGGCGGGCTGGCTGATTCAATGGATTCCTATCCTTGAGGAAGAGGAGAGGAGCGCGAGATATTGTTGTATTTTGTTGATTGGGATGAAACACCTACGGGTGGGCGCGGTGCGCAGGTGTTATGCGCGATCTATCTCTGAAGAAGGGAAGCGCTTACAGAACTGGAAGGTTGTTCTGGAGCAGGCTGAAGCGCTAGCTTCTATGAGGTGGTGCAGTGCATTGGGGAACGTCTCGTGCTTCGCGATGTTCTGCTTGGTGAGGAGGTGGAAGTGGTGAACGCACAGCCTCGCATGCTGCTAGGAGATTTAGCTACGGAAGCTATGCGAACTGCGAGGTGACGACATTCGGCAGGCTTGCTCCCTTTGCATCTCGCGAGCTATAAGGCGAGGTGTGACTCGCAAAACGTTGCAGAAAAAAATCGCAAGCAGAGTCGCGAGCTGAGGTGGCTGATTGATTCGGTACGGGAAGATATTCGCGGAACTTACTGGATATCGGGACGCAGGCGGACGCGCGCGCTGACCAACACCGACGGCGACGTTCATCCTGCACACGCTCACTTTCGCACGGCTCAGCGCTCGCAGCTTCGAAGCTGCTACCTGGCGAGGATTTCCAAAGCGAGCTGCTCAAAGGCGCGAAATTCGATGCGGGGTACCTGCTCACGGTGGAGCTTCCTGGAGAAGAAGGGAAACGAATCCACAAGGACTGGGAGAGCACGCTTCTCGGACAGCTGAGCATTTCCGGCGCTCCTGGTAGTGGAAGTGAATTCGGAAAAGCGGGCGCAAAAATACGCGAGGAAATCGATCGGCGCCTCGGTATTTTGGTAACCATCAGAAGACGGTGACCAAGGTCTCGAAGCGGGCGAAGGTGAAACGAAGCACAGTCAAACCGCAAACCTGAAGAAACCAGAGTTCACCGCGGAGATGCACGCAGAGATCCAGCGGCAGGCGGAAAATTGGATTTACCAGAAAGTGCGGCGCTCGGTGGCCGCACCCGCTCGAAGCCATCAAGGATCCGGACGGAAGAGAAGTTGTAGAATCCCGCGCTCGGCGGGAGCGCGAATGAAACAATGACGGATGCGGGAGTCTTGCCGCTCGACGTCAAAGCAATCCGCCGGCTTCTGCAATTGGCCGCTACCCCCAATAAATCGGATCTCTACGCGGTTCTTGAGCTCGGGCGGCAAAGTTTGTGCGTTGAAGCGGGGAGGAAAATAGGAGGGTGCGCATGGATATCGTGAGGATACCTATCTGTAAGCGTGAAGCTATATGCGGAAGAGTGGCAAAGAGCAGTGGTAGGGTGAAGGAAAAGAAACGGCCAGCTAGCGAGGATAAGTGTGGCAGATCCCCAGAAGCTAAGTCCCTGGCTTGAGCAAGATGCTCAAGGTGCTCAAGGTGCTCAAGCAATTAATTGAGCATCTTGCCTAGTTGACCGGATGGTGCTCATTCAGCGGAGTGGGAAAAGTCCATCCCCAGGCGCCAGATTTTTTGTCTTTGGATCTGCGAACGTCGATATTGGTCAAAGCCGCCGCCAGTGGGTGCCGCAAAAATGTGCGCGATAAGCGCGATAAGCGCTATAAGTCGCACTGTCGAACCGAGGGGCGAGTGGGGCGGTGCGGGAAAGTGTGCGTCATAAGCGCCTTATGCGCCATAAGTCCATCCCTTTACTTAAAGGGAATGGGACGACTGCTTTTCCCTTCGTTCAAATACTCACACCCGCACGCCCGGGCGTCGTCCGGACGTGTTGTGGTGTTAGTTGTCAAAGACCTGCCCGTAGTAAGAGGCCGCCTGGGCGTCCTCCTGGGTCACCGCAAATAGTTGCTCACCCTGCGGCCCACTCGGGCGGAGGAATCCAGGGTGGAAAGGCCGGTCAATCGGTCAATCCGTCATTTAGGAACGACAACCTAACGATGGACGAGACATGCTGCAGCCGTGAGCGCGGAAGGGAGTTTGAAACGCTCGTTCGCTCGGTAGGCTGGTTGCGGCGGCACAGAAAGAGCGGTTCGGTGCGAAGCCGGACAGCGCCGTCGCAAGGAAGCGGCGCCGGATATGAATTGCTACTTCCACAGTTCGTACGGCCTGGGGATGCATCGAGAGACTTGGTGCTTCTTTGTTTCGATCGTTGCGGTCGTTCTATCGCCGTCGCGACCGCGGGGAAAAACAGGCGATGACTACCTGACGCGGTAGGGCTGGCCATGGATGCGATTTGCACGACCATATAGATGCGATTGCGCGCATTTAGTGTCGCGGGTAGTTCGGTTTCTTTGGGGGGGTGGCGGCGCGAGACCTCACCCTAGTCGACGGAAGCAGCACCGCCCTACGTCTACGATGCGTTCCATCACCGGGTTCATGTGCAGACCTCCAGTGCAACGACGGAATACACCTATGACTATGCCGACCGCAGGATCTCAAGCAGGCTGTCCCTTAACAAAACCGGCAGTGAGGGTAGAGTCTACTGGGGCAGTCAGTAATTTGCCTGTCGTTCGTCGGATGGCGACGTACTATGACTATCAAGACAGTTTGGGGAGGGAGCGCACGAATCCCGGTCGCTGCGTTGGATCAAAAACTCGGAAATAGGTATCATGTCCCCGAATTACCCTGTCCCCGAAATACCGTCCGAATTACCCAGGCCCGAATTACCCTGGGCGGTCGCAGCCATCCATCCATCGATCACCCCCAAGTGGACGCCTCGAGCGCTGGTCAAAACGAGAAAGATGACCCCACCGGTCCGCAACCTCCTGGTCGACGCCTAAGATCCGGTTGGAAAAACGTAACGGAAGCTCTTTGCTGAGCCGTGCTCCCAGAGAAGTACGGCGAGCATTGCGTGGCAAGAGCACGACGACGCCCAACCGAACTCCACCAAGGTGAGGCAAACACTTAAAAAAAGAGTTCCTCAACCGTGTCATCGATCCACGCCGTCACCTTTGGCTCCGGTTTCGGTTTGATGAGTTCGGAAAGAACGAAATAAGTTTGTATCCAGCAGAAACGCACTCACAGTTCGACCGTCCGCCCAAAGTCCGGCTTACGTTGGAGATCGATGCTCACCTTGGCTAACGGTGACTCTTCCACGGCGAGGATGACCACTGCCTCCTTGCCTTGCCTTGCCTTTTTAACACCTGGGGGCCTCGCTCCCGAGCCCTCCGGACACTTCGCTAAACAGTGCCTTGGCTGCCTTTAATTGCCATGTCCGCGCAGATGGAACCACTTGTTTGCCTTGGGTGGGCGCTTTCTCGATATCCCGGTCGCCCTGAAATTATCCTGACTAGAGATGTCTAAATTAGCGGCAACGTGGAAGTTCTTGTATCGATTGCTTTCGAGAATTGGTCCTTGGGCCAGAGTGAGCCAAATCAGGTTGGGTAATAGGGCCGAAGGAAGAATGGAGGCCATTTTCTGGACGGCCGCTGCATCTGCGCCCCACGGCAAGCCAGCGCAGATTTGGCGGATGAACGAAGGTGCACGGGTTCAGCCGTGCCACATAACGATCGGTCCGATGAGGGCTTTAGGGTCTGCGTGAGAACCAGGCGACAAAACAATTCGTAAGGGACGAATGACCTTAGGGCATTATCCCCTTGAGGTATCTCTTTCGAATCGCCTGCGGCGAACAGCGACGATTTGCCCGTAAGAGTCGAAAAGCGTACCTCAGCGGCTAAAAGCCGTCGTTGGAAGGCCTATGTGCGAACGGGCATGTCGGTAACAGAAGGTACCGGGCATGTAGGTAACACTTTTCGTCGAAGTTGAAGTTAAACGAGCTTGGGAGAAAAAGGAAATCCCAAGTCGTCGCCGAAGCTGTGGGAATGCGGGAAGCTTGTGTTTTTTGCGAGCTTCCCAAGGCAGTGTGGGAAGAGAGGAAAAGAGCTTTTGCTTTTCCTCTCTTTCAAGACCGCCGTCATTTCCATAGCCATTCACTGCTTTTTGTCCGGTATCGGTTGCAGGACGAGCTTATGACTATCGAATCGCGCCAAGGGGAAGGTGGCAAAACGAACGTCCCAGTAGCGATCGTCGGTCGGCTCCATGCCGATGAATTCTCCCCCAGAGCACTTGCTGATAAAGATCTGTGTGCCTTTCCAGAAGAAGGTTCCATCCGGATAAACTCGCTTAGCCTTCATGTTGGTGTCGTATTCCGGTTTAGGAATTCGATCCGGATAGAGGCGCGGCGAACAGTGGTAGCAAGAGGCCGGGGTCTTCTGCTCAAGCGCCTCATGCGGGCGCTCCTCGTTGAACTGTTGGCGGAACCGATCAAAAGCTTTTTGTTGCGCTCTGCGGTTGGCCGCTGGCGGTTTCGCCGTCTCGGCCTTTAACGTCCGATGCATACGTTCGTGACGCCCATTTTGCTCCGGATGACCTGGCTTGATCCGCTCCGGAGTGATGCCCAGCTTCATCCAGTAGATCGATAAGCGCGAAATGCCAGCGATGGCTCGGGAGGCAAATGGAACGCCGTTGTCGGTTCGGATCGTCTGCGGCATGCCGTATTCGCGAAAGGCGGCCGCAAAAATAGCTTGCACCTGCTCCGTATTCGTCTTCTCCACGCTCTGACAACGCAGCAAGTAGCGGCTGTGAGCATCGGTCATCGTCAAGGGATCAACCCGCTCTCCTTGCCCAGTCAGGAACCAGCCCTTGAAGTCCCCACACCATGTCTGGTTGGCCTCTTCTACCTTCTCAAACGGCCTGCTGTACACAGGAGTCTTCAACCGCTTGTGCTGCGGTGCGCTCAAACCTTCCCGCCGCAAGATCTCTCCAAAAGTGCTCACCACCGGCCAATGGACACCTTTCTTCTCGCCAAAAGACGGGCCCGTAACTTCTTGGCTCCCCAGCTCGGATGCGCAAGCTTCAGTTGCACAATCTGCTCCTCGATCCCACTCTTGGTCTGGTTGGGATGATGGCTCGCTCCATAGCGGCGGTCCTGCAATCCAGCTAATCCATCCAACTCATACCGCTCTACCCACAGGTAGCCGGTCTTGCGAGCGATGCCATAGATCCGACACAGCTCCGCCATCGTGAAACTTCCGCTGTCATACTCCAGAACAAACCGCGTCCTCTCGTCCACCACATCCGTCACTTTCCAGGGCATGCTCTCTTCTACCTGCCCTGCGCCGTGAACGAAAAGTGTTACCCACTTGCCCGGTACCTTCTGTTACCTACTTGCCCGGTCCGTACCTATGTACGGCACGGCTAAACCCGTGCCCTTCGTACAGAGACGCTTTTCCCTAAGCCTGTTTAACGTTTAACTCCCGACCAACCGCGAAATCTGATTTTTGACAAGTCTGAAGGTCCGCCGGCCCTACGGGACTCACTCCATCGCCAAGACTCCGCCGCTTGCCCCTTGCTCGCCGTGCGCTACATCCGGTGCTTGCCCCAGCTCAAGCAGAAGAAGAGATGAAACGGCCGCGCCAATCCCCAATTTAATTTGGACAAGCTTGTTTTGTTTTACGAGAGGAAAGCCAAGGGTTGGATGGAGGACCGCGGCCCACTCAAGCCAACGGCCGGCTTGATGGGCACCCGTGCGCCCGGCAGGGCGCACTCACTAGGAGGTGAAAGACCTCTACACACCCGGCAAGGGGAAGTGTTAGCTGAGCGGCAAGGGTGTCCATCGCGAGGTGGGATCCGAAGGAAGCCGCAGGCAAAGCGCTGCTCTGACGAACAGCCAGCGGATAGGAGGCGACGCAGTTGGGTAAGCAGGCGGGTCCCTGTAAAGCCCAGTACTTGCACGGAAGGCTGCGGCGTAAATCCGACAGAGATAAGCGTGAAAGCGAGTGCGCAATACCCGGGGAGATCTGGCGGTTTGCCTTGTGCTACCTGCATCGCGAGGTGTGGGGATGAGGCGCCAGAAGTCAGCAAAGGGCATAGTAGCGTGGATAGCCTGGGAAACCAGGAAGGAGCGAAGGCCTGAACACGAAACACGGAAGTAGGACGGTAGAACTCGATGCATGTCGATGAAGCAGAAGCGTACGAGAGTACGGCCAGAGGAGCAGGAGACGGACGGAATCCGTTGCAGGGCTCGGCTGGTGCAGAGGCACGCACGGCGGCTAGCGGGCAGTCGAAACCGGAGACCAAGCAACTGATGGAACGAGTATTGGAACGGGAGAACATGCAGGCGGCTTATAGGCGAGTGATGAGCAACCAAGGAGCACCGGGCGTCGATGGACGTCCGGTATCGGGGTTGAAATCCTGGCTTATCGAGCGTTGGCCTGTGGTGAAGGAAGACCTGCTGAGCGGGAAGTATCAGCCGCAAGGATTACGCAAGGTGGAGATCGCAAAGCCGAAGGTGGAGTGCGCACCCTGGGTATCCCGACGGTGATAGATCGCCTGATACAGCAGGCGCTTCATCAAGTGCTGTCTCCCATCTTTGATCCCGGATTTTCTGAATCCAGCTACGGCTTTCGCCCTGGACGCAGCGCACAGCAGGCGGTGAAGGCCGCCCGCGGGTACGTGGCGAAAGGCAAGCGGTGGGTGGTAGATCTGGATTTAGAGAAGTTCTTCGATCGAGTCAATCACGACATACTGATGTCGCGGTTGGCGCGTAAGGTTGGAGACGAACGGGTGCTTAAGCTGATCCGTCGTTACTGCAAGCGGGCCTGATGGAGGGCGGGATCGAGACGGTGAGAGGGCAAGGCACGCCGCAAGGCGGACCGTTGTCCCCGCTGCTGTCGAATATTCTGCTGGACGATCTGGACCGCGAACTGGAACGGCGCCAGCTGAGCTTCTGCCGCTATGCCGACGACTGCAACATTTATGTCGGAAGCAGAGTGAGTGGAGAGCGAACGATGAGAGCCATGACTGCGTTTTTAGAACGTCGCCTGAAGCTGCAGGTGAACGCGGATAAGAGCGCGGTGGCGCGACCTTGGGCGAGGAAGTTTTTGGGCTACAGCCTCACGTGGCACAAACAGCCGAAGCTCAGGATCGCGCCTCAGAGCCGTCAACGGTTTATGGACAAGATCCGTAAGCTGATGCGAGTCTGCCGTGGAAAGAGCCTGCAACAGACCATTGAGGCCCTCAACCCAGTACTAAGGGGTTGGGTGCAGTACTTCCGGTTGGTCGAAGTGAAGACCATCCTGGAGCAACTCGATGGCTGGGTCCGGCACCGACTGCGGAGTCTTGTGTGGCGGCAATGGAAGAGTGCCCGTAAACGGGCACACAGCCTGATGAAGCTTGGCATCGCCGAAGACATCGCCTGGCTCAGTGCAACCGACCGCCGAGGACCATGGTGGCACGGTGCGGCCCGACACATGCACCAGGCGTATCCCAACAAAACCTTCGACCAAATGGGCCTCGTTTCCTTGCTCGCCCTGAGAAAACGTCTTACTGCTGTTTCGTGAACCGCCGGATGCCGAACGGCACGTCCGGTGGTGTGGGAGGACGGCGGGAGCAATCCCGCCTCCTACCCGATTCAGACTTTTGGCGGTTCAGGGAGATTTCGGCGGCGCCGAATGCCCACGGTTTCCAGAAACAACAACAGCCTAGAAAGGAATATCGTCGTCGGTAATTTCCGTACCGGCGAACTCTTCGTGTTGAACCGGCGCGCGTTGATCGAACGATGAAGTATTCGACCGCGACCCCCCGCCGCCACCAGCATCTCCTTCGCCGCGGCCCGACAACAGGACAATGTCGTTGACGATAATTTCCGTGCGGTACTTCTTCTGGCCCGACGCCTGATCATCCCAGGACCGGGTCTGAATGCGGCCTTCCACGTAGAGCTTGGCGCCCTTCTTGACGTAGTCGCGGATAATCTCCGCCACTCGTTGATACGCGGTCAGGTTGTGCCACTCGGTGCGATCCTGCCACTCGCCGGCCTTGTCTTTGAACCGGTCGGAAGTGGCCAGGGTAAGATTCGCGACCGGCAAACCGCTGGGTAGAAATTTGACTTCCGGGTCTTTGCCGACGTTGCCCAGGAGAATGACTTTGTTAACGCTCTTTGGCATGGTGTTCCTTCTCTTTTAGATAAGGCAGAAGCATAGCAGAACTTTCTGCCGGGTTGTCTCGGGTTAAAACTTATCCTTTATATTGCGGGCACGCGCCAGGCGGCGATTGCGCAACCACTTGGCCGCTCCCAGTAGCGTCAGCATGCTGCCGAATGGAAGGCACATCATCGCCAGCAGCAGCGCCAGCCAGCCGGAATTCGTGTGTGGGCCGTGCACGCCGATGCCGCCGAACGCCGTTTCCGTCAGCAGCGCGGCCACGCCCCCCACCACCAGGATCCAAAGGCCCGCGCGCAGCAGTTGGACCGTGCCATCGTCCGGCATCGGCCTCACCGGCCTGGGGCCCGCTTCCTGCTTCACGGAAGGCGCCGCGCTCAGCGCCACGCGGCCAGCATGGCGTATACCACCACCCCGGTGACAGAAACGTAAAGCCAGATGGGTAGGGTGAAACGCGCGATCCTGCGATGCTGCCGGAAGCGGCCGCTGAGGGAAAAGAAGAAGGTGGTCAGCACCATCGGCAGTGCCACCACCGACAACACGATGTGGCTGGCCAGGATGCTCAGATACACCGTCCTCACCGTCCCGAACCCGGGAAAATGCGTCTCTCCATGCAGCGCATGATTGGTGATATAGCTGACCAGGAAGAGAGACGAGAAAACAAACGCGACGATCATGGACACGCGGTGGGCGGGAATATTCCTCTGGCGAATAAAGTAAAACCCAGCCAGCAGCGCGACCGTGCACAGACCATTGAGCAGTGCATTCAACGCCGGCAGGAACCGCAACCGGGCATCAGCAGCATCCAGCGGATGATGCAGGTAAAGCAGCCAGAGCAAAAAACAAACGGCGGCTGCACTCACCGCGACGATCAGCGCGATGGGGAGCGCCACGGAAGGCCGCTGGTTGGTTTCTGCTACGTACATGTTTCCCTTTCCTTCCTGGTCAAGCAGCCGGCCGGTGGGTGCGCCGGTTGACAATCGCCCAGGATGCGGCAAAGGTCACCAGGCAAACCCCGGCGGTGACCGCCAGGTTCACAGGCAAAGAAAACACGGTGGGCGCGTCGGGAAACAAAGCCCCACGCAGCGCTTCCACGCCGTAGGTCAGAGGGTTCAGCATCATGCAGAAGCGCATCCACCCCGCGGCTCCACTCAGCGGAAACAGTGCGCCCGAAAGCAGCCACAGGGGAATCAACAGCATGTTCACGATGGCGTGAAAGGCCTGCGTCGAATCCATAGGCCAGGCAATGGCAAATCCGAGCGCTGTCAACTCAAAGCTGATCATCAACACCGCGAGGATGCTCAAGCCGATCGCCATGGGTGTCAGGTGCACGCCGACCAGGGGCGCAAACACCAGAAAGATAATTCCCTGAATGGCGGCCAGCGTAGCCCCGCCCAGCACCTTGCCCAGCACTACCGACGAACGGCTCACCGGAGCCGCCAGCACCGAAAGCAAAAAGCCCTCGTTCCGGTCCTGTATCAGCGACATCATGCTGAAGATCGCGGTAAAGAGCACAATCATGGCTACGGATCCGGGAAAGAAGTATCCCAGGTAATGCGCCGACGAGCCGGAGCCGGTGCTGAAACTGTGGGCGAAGCCCGCGCCCAGCACCACCCAGAAAATCAAGGGCGATGCAATCACTCCCGCCACGCGGGCCTTCTGGCGGTAAAAACGGACAATCTCGCGCTGCCACAAGCTATAAGCCGGCAGCCAGATGCCCGGCGATATAGCCTGGCGCGTGCGCGGCGCAGTCGCGGCTATGGTTGCCATGATGTCTCCTTCTCCCCGGCATCGGTCCAGAAGCGGTGCCCGGTGCGTTGAATAAATACGTCCTCGAGCGACGGACGAGCCACCGAAATGCCATCCACCTCACCGGGGAAAGCTTCGACCACCGCGGTCACCAGGCGATGCCCCTCGGGACGCTCCAGGCGAACGGTGTTGCCCATCACATTGGGTTGCACTCCGAAGCGGGCGCCCATGCGTTCCGCCAGCGAGCGCGCCGCCTCCGGGCTCGCAGTCTCAAACAGCACCACATCGCCACCGATCGCCGACTTGAGTTGCGCGGGCGAACCCAGCGCCACCAGGTTGCCCTGGTTCAGAATGGCCAGCCGGTCGCAATGTTCTGCCTCTTCCATCAGGTGCGTCGTCACCAGGATGGAAACGCCTTCCTGGTCCCGCAGGGTGCGCAGGTACTGCCACATATCGCGTCGCGCGCCGGGGTCGAGGCCGGTCGATGGCTCGTCCAGCAGCAGAACCGCCGGGGAATGGATGAGGCCCTTGGCTAACTCCACCCGCCGCTGCATCCCGCCGGAGAGTGTTTCCACGTACTCCTTGGCGCGGTCGCTCAGCCCTACCCGGCTCAGGACTTCGGCGCTGCGGGTCTTGAGCATCTCGCCTCGCAAGCCATACAGGTGCCCCTGGTGCTTCAGGTTTTCCGCCACCGTCAACTTGAGATCCAGGCTCCTGGCCTGAAAGACAATGCCGGTCTGCTGCCGCGCCCGATTCGGTTCCCGGGCCACATCGAACCCCTGGATCCGGGCGACTCCGCCACTCGGCACCATCAAAGTGGAGAGGATGCGGAAGAGCGTGGTCTTGCCGCTGCCATTGGGGCCGAGCAAGCCGAAGATTTCCGCCGGCTGCACGGCAAAACTCAGGTTGTCGAGCGCCAGGCGGTCGCCGTAGTTATGCGACAGCCGGTCCAGCTCAATCGGCATCGCTTCCGCCTTACCGTTTGGCTGGATGTTTGCTGCCGGATGTTCGCTCAGGGTAGCCATGTGCCTATGTCCTTCCGGTTGCGTTCAGCATCATCACCAGGAGCAGCAGCGGAAGGTGGATCACGCTGGCTCGCAGCAGCTCACGCGCATACTTCCGCGATTCCGCCGTGGTGAGCGCCCGGGTAATGCGGGCAAAGCGAATGGTGTAAGCCAGGTAAACCAAACCCAGCAGCACCGCGGTGACCAGGTAGAACCGCCCGGTCAAGTGCAGGTAAAACGGTACGACGCTGACCGGGATCATCAGCACGGCATAAACGAGCGCCTCGCACGCGGTGGACCAGCCGTCGGGCTGCACTACCGGCAGCATGCGGATCCCAGCCTTGGCGTAGTCTTCGCGATACAACCACGCGATCGCCATGAAGTGGGGAAACTGCCATACAAAAAGGATGGCAAACAGGGATACCGCTGGCCACTCAATCACACCTCGCGCGGCAGTCCAGCCCAGTAGTGGAGGCATGGCGCCGGGAAACGCGCCGATGAAGGTAGCCAGCGTGGTGTAGCGCTTGAGCGGGGTGTAGACCGTGACATAAATGAACCCCGTCAGCAGTGTCAGCATCACCGTGACCGGGTTGGTATACCAAGCGAGCACCACCGCACCAGCGGCAAAACACGCGAGCCCCAGCACCAGGCCGTAAAGCGGTCCGACGCGGCCGGTGGCGAGAGGGCGTTGCGCGGTCCGGGTCATCCGGCCGTCGGTCTTACGCTCGATGACCTGGTTGAGCACGCTGGCGCCGCAGGAAACCAGCGTGATGCCCAGAAGCGCCTGTACCAAGCCCCAATGAATGCTGGTAATGCCGGACCGCATCGATCCCAGGTAGAAGCCGGCCCATGCCGTCAGCACCACCATGGCGGTCACGCGAACTTTGAAGAGCTCCTGATAGTCCGCCAAAAGGGAATGCCGAACCGGCGTCGTGGACACCGCGAGCCCCGGCACAGCCATGTCTCCTGCCGGGACGCGATCAACGGCGTGGGCGGCTGGGGTCATGGGAGCGAAATCCTGGGTTGCGGCTGATTACGGTTCGTCAAGGCGGCTCCCTTCAATGATAGCAAGCAAGCGCGCCTAAGCCGGGCGTGCCATTTTGATCTCACGCTGTACCCCGTCGCTTAAGAGAAGTGCGCGAGATTTAGGGTTGACCAACCTAGTCCCGAAGGGGCGGCTGGCTTCGGAGCTGTCCAAATTAGCGGAGCAAATGATTTTTTTGACATTGTAAGTTGCTGATTGCTTTCACCTGAGCCTGCTAGAGGGAAATGACGTCAATTGTCTTGCCGCGTTTCCAAGTGTGTGCCAGGGAAGGGTCAAAACATCTCCACAAAAGGTCCGCGAAACCGCAGGTCGCTCCGCTTCGGTCGGGATGACAAGAAAAAGTAGGTTCCAACCCTTCTTCCGTTGCTGGTCGATGTAACGATCGAAAAAGTCACAGGCGCTCCTAGTGACATCGCCTGGCGGGAAGCGCGTTGCCCACTCAAGCCAAAAGAAGGCTTGAATGGGGCACCCTCAGCATTGATGGTTGCGTAAATGCCGCAGGCAAGCCTTTCGACGGGATGACAAGGTTTAGAGCAACGGTTGCTCCGCTCCGCTTCGCTTCGGTCGGGATGACAAGAAAAAGTAGGTTCCAACCCTTCTTCCGTTGCTGGTCGATATAACGATCGAAAAAGTCACAGGCGCTCCTAGTGACATCGCCTGGCGGGAAGCGCGTTGCCCACTCAAGCCAAAAGAAGGCTTGAATGGGGCACCCTCAGCATTGATGGCTCGGGATGACAAGGTTTAGGGCAACGGTTGCTCGTCATGCTGAACGAGGTACTCCTGGATCAGCACCGAAACCAGCACCGCCGTCGGCACGGCGATCATGGCTCCTACGACGCCGGCCAGCTTCGACCCCACCAGCAACGCGATCAGAACTCCCAGCGCCGAAAGATCCACGCTGCTCTTCATGATGCGCGGCGTCAGGTAAGAGGTCTCAACCTGGGCGTAAATAGCATAGAAAATCGCTACCCCAGCCACCTTCTCCCAGGAATCGGTAGCTGCCGCCAGCAGCACCAGCGCCATTGACACCATGGCGCCAACGATAGGGATGATGTTGAGAACCCCCATCAGCACCGCCAGCGCATACGCATAGCGGATCTTGAGCAACACGAACACGATGAGGCTGCAAAGCCCGAGGATGAGCATGAGACCGCCCTGGCCCACCAGCCACTTACCCATGCGCGCGTCGGCACGCAGCAGGGTGCGGTTCAGCCGCTCTCTGGCAGGCTGGGGGAAAAAGGACAGCGCCCAGTGGTAGGCTTCATCGCCTTCCAGCATGAAGTACACGGTAAGAAAAAGGACTGCGCCGAGGTCGGCCAGCTTGCCGGCCCAGCCGCTGAGAGAAAGGAACAGGTACTCCGCGAAATTGGACGCGAATCCCTGAAGCTTGCTGTTCAGACCGGAAAGATTGATGTGAGAAACGAAGGGAACGCGATGCAGCTGTTCGAGCAATTGCGGGCCGCGCGTGGGCATCTCCGAGATCAGGGATTGCACGTCCCGTAACACCGGAGGCAGAGCAAACGCAAAAAACAAGGCAGCCGCGGCTGCCAGGCTCAGCAATAGAAGAAAGATCGCCAGCCCCCGGCCAGGATGCCACTTTCCGATATGGATGCGGGTGATACCCCGGATGACTGGAGAGAGGACGACCGCGAAGAGAGCGCTTACATAAAGCAGCAGCAGGATCTCCCGCATCAGGTATGCGGTGGCCAGGGCCAAAGCGATGGCAAAGGCGAAGACGACATTGCCCCGGGCGGAGCGGGTTCTCGCGGTTTCTACCCGCTCTACGCCCCCTTCACTCACCATTTGGCACTCACCTCGTTCTTCTTTCCAGGAGCCACTTCACAGAAACGTCCGTCAACACTTGATCGGCCACTTCCCGTGGCGCCAGACCTGTGGTCGTAACCGTGACGTGGGCTGCGCGGTAGTGCGGCAGGCGCAGGGCATGGCGCGCCTCAAGGGCTTCTGGTGCTGCCAGCAAAGGTCGCACTTTCCCCTCTACTGTGCACCGTGCCAGCAGGTCTGGCAATTCACCGTGCAGGAAGACCAGGCAATTTCCAGGTGAGTGGATTAAGAGGGAACGGGTCGATTCGTCCTCCACCGTACCCCCGCCAAGCGCCAGCACGATCTCTTCTTCACCGTTTACCTGCTGGACCGCTTGCCGTTCGCGCCGGCGGAACTCTGCCTCGCCGTATTCGCGGAAGATCTCCGCAATCGTGCGTTGACTGTTGGCCTCGATGACGTCGTCAAGATCGAGAAACCTCCAGCCCAGGTCGCGAGCCAGAATCGCACCGACGGTGGATTTCCCGGCGCCCATGAACCCCGTCAGAATCAACCGGGAAACCCGCTGCCTCTCTTGCTGCGCCCGCTCGCTCATGCCGTCAGCGGATTATAGAAGACGGCCCTGCACTCCGTGGCAAAGCCGGGGCAACAACCCCCTACTTCACCCGTGAAGGCTCTTTCTTTAAAGCTGTTTGGATGTTGTCCCATACCGCCGGGCTGGGGTCGTGGATAGGCAGTAGCAGCTTGGCTTGTTGCGCAATGTATTCCAGGTCTCTTACCAGCGCGCTGCAGTTCTCGCAAGTCTTCAGGTGCTCTTGCGCGCTCAGATCTTCACCCGACTCAAACAAGCTCGGAAGCTGGTCCTGAAAAGCGGCGCAATCGACGGTGATTCCGTTTGCTCCCTTTCGGACATCGTTCATAGAACTGCCTCTTTCCGTTGGCCCGACTTCAAAAGGTCTCGCAGCTTCATGCGCGCCTTGTGTAACTGCGACTTACTGTTCCCAATGGAGCATTCCAACATGCCCGCAATCTCATTGTGTTCATACCCTTCGACATCGTGCAATACAAATACGAGGCGGTAGCCCGGGGGTAAATTCTCGATCGCCCGCTCCAGCGTGACCCGGTCCACCGAACCGGAAAGGGTAAGGTCGCGTGCGCCGATGTCCTTACGCGGTCCATCTTCCTGGGAAGGCTCCAGGGTTTCTTCCAGGGAAACCTGAGGTAGTCCCTTCTTGCGCAGGTGCATCAGCACAACGTTGACAGCGAGGCGATGCAGCCAGGTGGAAAATGCCGAATCTCCACGGAAGGTCGAAATCTTACGGTAAAGCTGGAGGAAAGCCTCCTGCGTCAGGTCCTCGGCTTCGGCCACATTCCCTAACATGCGGAGGCACAAAGAATAAACTCGCCGCTTGTGCAGCGCGTACAACATTTCGAACGATGCCCCGTCGCCTGCCTGGGCCTTTTGAATGGCCTCGGCTTCGCCGGCGATCGGAGGATTACGGCGCAGATGCTGATTGGGCGCTTTGGCCGGGGCCGTCGGCCCGGGCGTCGTCGCCAAGTCCTTACTGGGAATAGACATTGATACCTCTAGAAGAGAAGTTACCCCACCGCTATCTCTGCTCTGCCGGCGGATGTTCGCTTTCAGCATGGGAATTCACTCATTTAGGAAAGGAAACCTTCGGGATGGGAAGCACAATGCCGCTCTGGAGTTGCTTAGGGACTCTCAACTGCCAATAAACCGGGCATAGAGACTACGGGCGACGGTGATATCGGTCGTGCCGTGCACCAGCGCACGCCCGTCGGCGAAAAGAGTAACCGTATAGTCGCCTCGCTCAAAGCGCAGCAGGAGCTGGTTGAAGTTCACTTTTCCATGCGGTTCCAAGCGGCGCCGCATCTCGGCGAAGTCTACCGGGCGATGATGTTCATGGATCTGCACCGAATTTCGTCCGCACAGCGTGATCTGGGGGCGATCTTCACCGCGGAGATAGGCAAAGTCTCTCCCCTGGCACACCGGGCATTGCGCTTTCGGGGTGGCGGCGCTGATTTCCGCCTGGTCGTTGGTCCAAAGATCGCGACCCAGGAGGGTTCGCCGCATTTTGTCCTTCGCGCCCACGAGAAACTTGAGCGCCTCGGTCACTTCGACAGAAGCGGCAAAATTGACCGCAGTGTTGAGGATTCCCGAGGTGTCACAGGTCTCCACCATGCCGGCCGGCGGCCGGGGAAAGAGGCATGCCAGGCAAGCCGTCTCTCCCGGCAGGATATTCATGGTCGCTGCATAGGCCCCCACGGCGGCCGCGTAAATCCAGGGGCGGCCTTGTTCGATGGCGTAATCATTCAGCAGGTAGCGGGTCTCGAAGTTATCCGTAGCGTCGAGCACGATGGAGGCTTCGCCCAGGAGAGCGTGAATATTGGAAGGGACCAGGTCGGACACGTGGGCGTGCACCCGGGTCTGGCTGTTGAACTGCGCGATCTTGCGCCGGGCGGCTTCGGCCTTGGGGAGGGCTTCACGGGCATCGGCTTCGTCGAAAAGGACTTGCCGCTGCAGGTTGCTCTCTTCGACAAAGTCGCGGTCCACCAGGGTCAGGGTTCCCACCCCGGCCCGCGCCAGGAGCGCTGCTGCGGCAGCCCCGGTCGCTCCGCACCCCACCAGTGCTACGTGGGCCTGGGCCAGGCGCTTCTGTCCCGCCGCACCAATCCCCGGATAGAGTACCTGGCGTGAGTACCGCTCCTCAATCTGTTCCACTGCACGCTCCCGTAACATCCGGATTGGCGATCCCGTCTTAGTATAGAGACTCGTATAAAGAGAGAGCCGCGGCGGCGGCATTCCAGATTGGCCCGATTCGGAATGCCCGTCTGAGAGGGTTTTGTTGCTTTTGACACTATTTCTTCCATCGGCGCGCCGCCAGCACAAACTCGCTCTCGTTCCTGTTTCCGCCCTCGTATTCGGGGTGGCGCTGACGCTCAGCACTGCTTTCTGCCCCGTCGCCGCCGCCCAGGCATCGCCGCCCGCACCCCTCGCCCCGCAAGACGTTGAAAAGGGACTGTTGCCCGACTGGGCGGGTCTGCAGGTGGTGGGGATTACCTTCGACGGGGTAAGCGCCGAATTGTTGAAGCCGCTGCCCGGCCAACTGGCGCAACAGCCGGGTGCTCCCCTGGACCCGGAAAAAATTCGTGAAAGCCTACGCAGCCTTTACGCCACCGGCCTTTACCAAACCATTGAAGTTGCCGGGGTCCGCGCCGGGGATAGTGTCACGCTCATTTTTCTCGGGACACCCCGCCTCTTCGTCGGTCGAATCAATGTGGAGGGGGTAAAAGACGAGCGCCTCGACGCCGTGCTCGACAGCGCCACCCAACTGCAGGCGGGAACCCCTTACTCTGATTCCAAGGCGGCTCAGGCCGAACCTTCGATTAAGACCACGCTCGAGAACAATGGCTACTACCGCGGACAGATCGCGTCGACGAAGGTCATCGACCGGCAAAACTCCTTAGTGGATGTAAATTTTGAGGTCACCACAGGGGATCCGGCCCGGATCGGGGACGTCGAGCTTACCGGGGACAGCGGTTTGACCGAAGCCCAGTTTCGCAAGCAGGCCAAACTCAAGCGCAATGCCAAGGTGAACCGCAACACCGCGAGCCGTGCCCTCACCAGGCTGCGCAAGCGCTACAACAAGCGCGGACATCTCGCCGCCACGATCAGCCTTACCTCGAAAGAATATGTGCCTCCCACCAACCGGTTGAACTATACCTTTCTCGCCCACCAGGGGCCGATCGTTCTGGTGAAAGTGGAAGGCGCAAAGATCAGCCACAGTCAGTTGCAGAAACTGGTGCCGATTTACGAAGAGGGAACCGTTGACCAGGACCTGCTCAATGAGGGCGGACAGAACCTGCGCAACTACTATCAAAGCCACGGCTATTTTGATGTGAAGGTTTCCCACAAACCGGTGGAGACCGATGCGCAGCACGTGACCGCGCTCTACACCGTCGAACTAGGTAAACGGCACGTGGTCGACACCGTCACGGTTACCGGCAACAAGTACTTCAGCACCGAGCTCATTAAACAGCGGCTCAGCGTTCGTCCCAACGCCTTTCTGGACCGCTACGGCGCCTTCAGCCAGCAGTTGGTGGCGCAGGATATCGCCAGCATCCGGGCGCTCTACATGAGCAATGGGTTCAGCGCGGTCAAGGTCACGACCAAATTCACAGACAGCGATACCGGCGGCGGGAAGGCGAGCAAGATCTCCCACTTCAAAATCGAGTACGTCATCGACGAAGGAGCCCAGCGGCGCATCGGCAAATATGAAATCGAGGGAGCCAGCACGGAGCAGCTCAACGACTTTCGCCCTTCGCTGAATACCCAGGTTGGGCAGCCCTACTCGGCGATCAACATTAACCAGGACAGAGACCTGGTCCAGACCTATTTCTTCAGTAAGGGCTATGACAACGCCCAGGTAAGCCTGTTTCAGCAAGCCGATACCGATCACCCGGATCAAATGGACTTCACCATGAAGATCGTGCCCGGTAAACAGTTCTTCGTGCGCAAGGTGATTGTCTCCGGCGTGGAGCGAACCAAGCCGGCGATTGTGCAGCAACGGATCACGCTTCACCCGGATGACCCGCTCAATCAAACCGCGCTGCTGCAGATGCAGCGCAGACTGTATGACCTTGCTCTGTTCAACGAGGTCAATACGGCTATTCAAAATCCAAACGGAGATGAAAGCTACAAAAACGTCCTGTTGAATATCACGGAAGCCAAGCGCTGGGATATCAGCTACGGTTTCGGTTTCGAAGTGCAGACAGGCGCGCCCACGTCAAGTTGTCTCTCCCCGGCGGAGCAGGCAACGTTGGGCATCACCAACAACTACAACTGCAGTCCGAATGGCCATACCGGGGCGAGTCCGCGGATTCTGTTCAATGTAAGCCGCACCAACCTGCGCGGCACCGACCAGTCGATTACCCTGCGCACCAACTACGGAACGCTGGAGCAGATCGCTTTGCTCAGCTACCAGGATCCGCACCTCTTCAATAAGCCGTCGTTCAACCTGACACTCTCGGGCGGATACAACAACAGCGCGGTGATCACTACCTACCGGGCGTCGATTCTTTCCGGCGCGCTTCGGGTCTCGCAGCGGGTGAGCAAACCAGTCACCCTGATCTATTCCATGTCGTATCGCCGGGTGGTGGTGAACGCCAGCACACTGCAGGTCAGTCTGGCGCAAATTCCTTTGCTGGCGCAGCCGGTGCGGGTAGGTGGCCCGGGAATCACTTATATCCGCGATACCCGCGATGTGCCGCTCGATGCGCATCATGGCACTTTCAATACCGGGGAGACTTTTTTCGCGGATGGCAAATTCGGCTCCCAGGCCAACTTTGACCGTATCGATCTGAGCAATGCCACCTACTATGACTTTGGCCGGAATCATTGGGTGTTTGCGCGGCAAACCCGCTACGGACAGGAGCGCTCCTTCGGTGACGGTGATGAGCAATTGATCCCCTTGCCTGAGCGGCTCTATGCCGGCGGCGCCACGTCTCACCGCGGCTTTCCTATCAATTCGGCAGGGCCGCGGGATCCTCAGACCGGTTATCCGGTAGGCGGTGCGGGTGTGTTTGTAAATACGTTCGAGCTTCGCCCACCGCCTCCCACGTTGCGCTGGGTGGGCACGGATCTCAGTTTTGTCCTGTTCCACGACATGGGCAACGCCTTTCAGAAGTCCTCCCAGATATGGCCGAGCGCGCTGCGCATCAAGCAGCCCCACAGCTATACCTGCCGCAACGTCACCGTGCCCTACACCACGTACAACACACCGGACACCTGCGACTTCAACGACTTCTCTCATGCAGTGGGACTGGGTCTGCGCTACCACACGCCCATCGGGCCGATACGCGGGGACTTCAGCTATAACCTCAACCCGCCGATCTATCCTGTCTTTTACGACTACACCACGGCCTCTACGGCTCCTAACCCGCACGTCGGGCAAGCCGGCCACTTCAACTTTTTCTTCAGTATCGGACAGAGTTTCTGATGTTGCGACGGCTGAGAACCAGATCGAGCAGTTCCACATCTCGCAAGAGAGATGCGCTCACCGCGGTCTGCAGCCGGTGCAGAATTTGGGGTTTGGTTTTGGCTGTGATCGCGGCTGCAAGCGCCTGGGGGCAGCAAACCACGGTTGCGCCTCTGCCACCCGGCGCCGTGGTTCTCGATCACGTGGTCGCCGTCATCAATGGCAGCGTGATTCTCCAGAGCGATGTGCAGGAAGAGATGCGCTACGGCGTCCTGCAGCCATTCAGCGTCAACCCGGCGCGCAATACCCCGCAACGAGCGTTGCAGCGCCTGATCGATCGTGCGCTCATTCTGCAGCAGATGCAGGCGACGCAGTTCGCTACGCCGCCGACGCCCGAGGAAGTACAACAGCGCCTCAAAGACCTGAGTGCCGTAATGCCTGGGTGTGCGCAATACCACTGCAATACGGAAGCTGGTTGGCTAGCCTTCCTGAAAGCACATGAGTTGACGGAGAAAGAAGTCGAGAAGCACTGGACTGAAAGGATGACGATCCTGTCATTTATTCAGTCGCGCTTCGGCTCCGGGGTTCGTATTACGCCCCAGGAAATTGCGGACTATTACCATAAGACCCTGGTTCCCCAACTCCACGGGGAGAAGCCACCCGCATTGGCCGCGGTCTCCAGCCGCATCCAGGAGATCCTGCTGCAACAGCGAGTGAGTTCTCTGCTTCTGGAATGGTTACAGAGCCTGAAGAGTGAGGGCAGCGTAAGCATTCTCGATCCAGCCTACGGGCAGGTGGGCACCACAGGTTCCGGTGACGAGTCCGAATCCGGAGGACAGCCATGAGCATGTGGGGACAGCCATGAGCGCGTGGGGATGGGTTTTGCGGGTGGGCGGCGTTCTCCTGCTGCTGCTGGTGCTGGTCGTGGCCGGCCTGATGTTCTATGCGTCGACGCCGCACTTCGCCAACATCGTCCGGCAGAGGGTGGTGACGGTACTCGAAGAAGCTACCGGCGGCCGGGTGGAGATCCGGTCCTTGCGTTGGAACCTGCGCCACTTGTCTGTAGAAGTGGATGGCTTGACTATCCACGGGCTGGAAAGCCGTGGCGAATTGCCCTATGCCCATGTCGACCGCCTGTACGCGCGCGCCAAGATCCTTTCCTTCGTCGATGCCCGTATCGGCCTCGACTTCCTCGAGGTCGATCGTCCGTCTATCCATCTCATCATTTATCCCGATGGCCACACCAACCAGCCCGCGCCCAGGGCGAAACAAAACGTCAATGGCCCGGCGGTGCAAACGATCTTCGACCTGCAGGCCCGCCGGGTAGAAGTCAACAACGGTGTCGCGCTGATCAACGAGCGCTCCATTCCGTTTCAATTGGCCGCGAACGACCTGGGCGCAGTGATCACCTACGCTCCGGCGACCAGGCAGTATGTGGGACAGATCTCCTGCTCCGATATCAACGCGCAGAAGGGCAAGTCCGCGGTTGTGCGTAGCAAGCTGGATCTGAGTGTGGAAGCGGCGCCCGATGCGGTCGATATCAAGGCCCTTCATTTCAGCACTGGAAAAACCAACCTGCAGGCCTCCGGCAGCCTGACTCATTTCGCGCAACCCCAATGGAAGTTTTCCGCGAACGGCCCGGTGGAGCTGGCCGAGCTGACCGGCCTCGGAGTGGTGGACGGCTTTCGCCGCGGGAGCGTGGACCTCGCTGCTACGGCCCAGGGCGCCGGAGCCAACGATTACACGGTCGACGGCGAGGCCAAGGTGATCAACACCAGCTATGCCATTGAATATTTCTGGGCTGACGGAGTGAATGCAACCACTCACTTCCACATCACTCCGAAAGAGATCTCGTTACCTGATGTGGTGGGCCGCCCGCGCCAGGGCGGGATCGTCTATGCCGCCCTTCGCTTTCTCAACTGGAGCGCACCCGACAGTCTCCCCAAGACTCCTGGAGCGCAGGTGATGAGTGTTCGCGCCCGCGTGCGCGGAGTGCGGCTCACGACTGTGCTCGACAGCGTGGTCCCGCCCCACTATAGAGATCTGGGGTTCGACACGGCGGGTGAGGGAAATGTGAGTGTCGATTGGATCGGCTCGCCGGATGACCTTACGGTCGCGGCCGTCCTGGCCATGAGTGTTCCCGACCGTCCCACGCCCGGCAAGATCTCGATCAGTGGAACTGTGGATGCCAAGTACTTCCAGCGCGGGGGCAAAGTTCAGATCAACCAACTGGAAGCGCACAGCCAGGCGACCTCGCTGAAGGTCTCCGGCTTGTTAGGCGTGTATCCGGTCGAGAGGCCTTCCGATCTCAACATCCACCTGGTCAACCACAATCTGGGCGAGTTCGATCACGTGCTGAAGGCGCTGGATCTGGGCGTCAATGGCAAGCCAGGGATTGGGGGACTCCCCATCCAGCTTCACGGCGATGCCACCTTTGATGGCCAGGGAACCGGCTCACTGGTTGACCCAGCCTTCAAAGGCCATCTCACCGCGAAGCAATTCTCGACGTCGTTTGTGCTGCCCGCCTTGAGCAGCAAGGCGCAGGCCGCGCAACCATCGAATGAGCCGGTGGCGTTGCCTGCGGAAAATCCAGCGCCGGCCGGTTTGCCAACCAGCATTTTCTGGGATTCACTGGACGCGAACGCGAGCTACTCTTCCAGTCTCATCTCCGTCGATCACGCGACGCTCACCCGGGACAAGACGGTGATCCACGCCTCCGGGCAACTGGAAGCGCACCGCATCAACCGGCGGCGAGTGGCTTTCGATGACCAGGCCACCATCAACGCGACCGCGCAGGTACAGAACGCATCCTTTACGGATCTTTTGTCGCTGGTAGGGCAGGATTTGCCGGTGACGGGAACTCTAAACCTGCAGGCCCATGCGGGGGGCATGCTCGGTGATTTGAACGGAGGGGGCAATCTTACCCTTCTGGGCGGGACGATCGAAGGCCAGCCTTATCACAGCCTGACCGCCGCCGTGGTACTGGCTGGACAGGACATCAACCTCACGAAGCTGACGCTTCTACAGGATGGCGGAACGGTGGAGGGCAACGGGACCTACAGCATAAAGACGCGGCAGTTCCTCGCCAACCTCGACGGGACCAATTTCGAGCTATCGCATTTTCCCCAGCCCAAAGATGCCAGGCTTGCCGTCGCCGGCGCCGTGAAATTTGATGCGCACGCCTCGGGCACCTTTGATTCCTTTTCTGTTCTGGCTGGACTTCATATGCGCAATCTGGTTCTGGGCGGACAGCCTGCCGGCGCCCTGGAGGTCATAGCGCATACCCAAGGCAGCACGGCCTATTTCACAGCTCAGAACAGCCTGGCAAGCGCGCAGTTAAAGGTCACCGGCCAGACGCAGCTGCATGGCAATTTCGAGACCGAGGCCAATGCGGTATTGACCAATCTCAACATTGCGCCGTTTCTCCGCGCCTTTCACGTGCAAAGCGTCAGCGGCAATTCGGCGATTGGGGGGGCGATCAACGTGGCTGGTCCGCTACGCCAGCCGAAGCTGTTCAGCGGGGACGCCGAGATTACTCAGTTCGGCGCCACGCTGCAGGGCATCGCACTTCAGGCCGAGGGGCCGATACGCGCATCGCTGCGGGAGGGTGTGCTCCGTCTCACCCAGGCTCACATCACCGGACCGGATACGAATCTTTCGCTTACCGGCACAGCTTCCCTGGTGGGCACGCAGGCGCTGGATGTCACCGGCAATGGATCCGTGAACATGAAGCTGGCCCAGACCTTCGACCCCGACATTACTTCCTCTGGCCATGTGGACTTCAACGTCGAAGCGTCTGGCACACTTACGCAGCCGTCGTTTTCGGGACGCATGCACCTCACCAACGTGGCTCTGGCCCTGAATGATCTGCCCAACGGCATCAGCAAGTTGAATGGCGATCTGGTCTTCGACCAGAACAGGCTCCAGGTACAGAACCTGGTGGGCATGACCGGAGGCGGCCAGCTCAAATTCGGCGGTTTCCTGGCCTATCAGCAGGGTCTGTACGGCGACTTTACTGCGACGGGCAAAGATGTGCGGGTCCGCTATGCGGGTATCAGCGCGACGGCGGATACCACCATGCACTTACTGGGCACACAGAACAACATGATGCTCAGTGGCAGCGTTCAGATCACCCGTTTCATCATCGGTCCTAACGTAGACTTCGCCAGTTTTGCCCCGAGTGCCGCGGCAAATCTACCCCCGGATCCCAATGCGCCCTCCAGTCACGTGCGCCTGGATATCCACGTATTTTCCGCGCCGCAGCTCGACTTTCAAAACTCCTACGCCCAACTGGCCGGCAGTGTGGACCTGCGCATCCGCGGGACCGTCGCCCAGCCGGCGATCCTGGGCCGCATCAACATCACTGACGGGACCGCCAACTTTGCCGGAACGACGTACCACCTGCAGCACGGGCAAATCTTCTTCACCAACCCGGTCATGATCCAGCCCTTTATCGACATCGACGCCACTACGAGGGTGGAGGAATACGATGTGACGATCGGGCTGCACGGCAACCTGAATCAGCTCACACCCACTTTCCGCTCGGAGCCTCCCCTGGCCCAGGCGGACGTAATCTCCCTTCTGGCCCTGGGCCGGACCCAGGAGGAACAAGCGCTGTATTCGCAGCAGGAGCAGTCGATCGGCTCCGACTCCACCACGAATGCGCTGTTGGGAGGCGCCCTGAATGCAGCTGTGGGCAGCCGGGTGCAGAAGCTCTTTGGCGGAGGCAGCGTGAAGATCGATCCGACCTACGTCGGCACCGTAGGCAGTTCCAGCGCCCGGATCACCGTGTCGCAAAACATCTCCCGCAACGTCCAGGTCACCTACGCCACCAACGTAAATGCCACCGCGCAGCAGCTGATTCAGGCCCAAGTGGATATCACGCAGAGCGTTTCCGTCGTGGCACTACGCGACGAGTCGGGCGTCTTCAGCCTGGTGCTGAAAGTTCATAAACGCTATCGTTGACGCCGTTCTGGAGTCGTAGTAAACAGGGAGGGGCAACCCGGGCCCCCGTTTTGTGTCTATATAGATGGACGTTCTCGCGGAGCAGTAATTTCGCGGAAAAACAGGAGATCGAGATGAAAAGGGTAAGTCATGTTTTCACTTTGGCGCTAGCGGCTGGTCTGGCTCTGGGTTCTCAGGTGGTCATGCCAAGCGCATCGTATGCGATCGGGCAAAACGCGCAGACCGACAACAACATTCAGGCTCAATTACAGAATGAATTGAAAAAGTACAAGGGCGTTCAAATATCGGTAAAGAACGGAATCGTCGATCTGGAGGGCACGGTCAACGACTTTGCCACCAAAGAACAGATCGACAATAAGACCCATCGCACCAAGAACGTGGTGGCGGTTCGCAACAACCTCAAGATTGCAGGCGCAGGAGAGATGTCTGACGCGCAGCTGCAACAGAAGATTGTGCAGAAGCTGCAGTACGATCGCGTGGGTTATGGGAATGCGTTCAACGCCATTAGCGTGAATGTGCAGAACGGCGTAGTCACTTTGGCCGGCAACGCGCTGGGACCGGTTGCGGCTGATTCCGCGGTTTCGCTCGCCAGCCATTTCCCGGGGGTTCAGGATGTGGTCAACAACATCCAGGTCGATCCCCTGTCACCTATGGATGACCGCTCCCGCATGCAGGTTTATCGCGCTATTTATGGCTACCCCAGCCTGAATAAATACGCCCTCGACCCTGCGCAGCCCATCCGCATCACGGTGGTGAACGGCAATGTCACCCTGAATGGAGTGGTGAACAGCCAGGCAGACAAGAATGTAGCTGGTATTCGGGCCAATAGCGTCCCCGGCATCTTCAAGGTGGTCAACAACCTGCAGGTTGCCAACGGATCCAACGAGAAATAGCGCAAGCGGCTGTAACTCGAGAGGCCGGCCTTAGCAGGCCGGCCTTTTCCTTGATCCGACCCGTACCTGTAGGTTGTGGACGCTGGGTATACATCAACACGGGCGGAATTCCGCAGGGACGGCTTGACCTTAAGAGCTGTCCAAATTAGCGAGTGCGGAGGGTGCCCTTTTATCGCTTGATCACAAAAACTGGCCCAAAATCAGGCTCAAGCCAAGGGAGTGATGGAGCACCCGACAGTTTTTCTCTAGGCCGGTGTGGCTCCTTTAAGCCTTCTTTGGGCTTGAGTGGGCGCATTCGCCAATCCTGGGAAACCTTCAGGCGTCCCTGCGCGACTTCTCTTGTTGCGATTCTTCATCCAGACTGGCGTCCTGGCCTAATTTCAGACACTCTTGCTCCCGCCCGTAGTCTCTTCGCTATAGAGCAAAAGCTTTCGGAGGGGCTGTGCCCCGGGCTGTGCATCTTCGGCCCATGTACGCTCAGGCGAACATGGGGCACCCGTCCAGGGGAGAGGGCTTCGCTTTTTGCTCCACCGCGGTGATGCCGATGAACTCCACCGATCTTGCTAACCCGAAATGGGCACATTCGCCGCCCGTTACACTGAAGACATGGCTTTGCTGCGCAATGTGGGGACCACGCTGGAAATGATCAAGTGGGAGCATTCCATCTTTGCCCTCCCGTTTGCCCTCTCCGGCGCCATGCTTGCCGCCGGCGGGTGGCCTGCCTGGAGCAAGCTCTTTTGGATCGTGGTCTGCATGGTGACGGCCCGCTCAGCCGCCATGGCCTTTAATCGCTGGGCGGATGCTCGCCTGGATGCAGCGAATCCAAGAACCGCAGCCCGTGCCATTCCCGCCGGCTTGTTAAGCCGGAATTTTGTCGGCGGCTTCACTGTCGTGATGGCGGGGGCATTTGTCCTGGCGGCGGCTCAGTTGAACCGCGTAACCCTATTGCTCTCACCCGTAGCTCTCGGTGTCATCCTGCTTTACTCCTATACCAAACGGTTCACCCGCTGGTCTCACCTGGTCCTGGGTTTGGCGCTTGGAATTGCGCCCGCGGCGGCTTGGATCGCAATCCGCGGCTCTCTTGACCCGCGGATTATCGTGCTCACCGTGGCGGTGCTTTTCTGGGTGGGGGGGTTCGATGTTCTCTACGCCTGCCAGGACATGGCCCATGATCGGGAGAGCGGCTTAAACAGCATCCCGGAAGCCTGGGGAGTCCGGACCGCCTTCTGGATCGCGCGCTCCATGCACGTGGTGATGATGTTTCTCCTATGCGTTTTGCTGAAGCTCTTCCAGCTCAATGCCATCGCGTGGGTGGGAGTGGCCGCGGTCGGGATTCTGCTGCTGTACGAGCACCTCATTATCTCGCCCACCGATTTGCGGCGGTTGAATGCCGCCTTCTTTACATTGAACGGGATCATCTCGATGGTCTTCTTCTTCTTTGTTGCCGCTGCCCTGCTGCTTCCTCACTTGTCAGCGCATTAAAAAGCGGACGCACCCTGAACTGCCGGGTGCGTCCGCTCTCTTATCTAGGAACTAAAAGACCAAGTGAGACTAGGCCGTTCTGGTTTTGTTCCGCTCTTCCGCCTTGTGAGCATCGATTTTGTCGTTGATGTTCTGGCGAACCTCGTCGACCTTTTCGCGAACCCCACCGCGAGCGTCGTTGGCCTGAAGCTCCGCTTCTTTTTGGCGGCGATCCGCAGTAACCCCGGCGGCATCCTTCACGTTGCCCCACGTTTCTTTAGCGGCGCCCTTTACCTGGTCCGCTACACCCTGGTTGGCCAAATTCTGGTTGCCTAAGGTTTCGCCCACTCCCTGCTTCACGCGTCCCGCTACCTGCTCCACCTTGCCGGTCACTTGATCCTTGTTCATGGTCTTATTTCTCCTTGAGCCTGCAAATTCCCAGGCACATTAACTGAGATGCCTGCCGCATGCCGGGCGCCTACCTGGTTGCGCGAAAAAGCTTCTCAATCATCCGTAAGCGCACCCCTAAACGGTTTATTTGCAACAGACCATGGTTCAAATTGCCCGGCGGCCGCCGATCAACTGGATGACCAGAACCACCAGCGCGATGATCAGAAGGATGTGGATGTAGGCGCCAACCACGTGAAATCCAATAAAGCCCACCAGCCAAAGTACCAGCAGCACGATAAAAATTGTCCAAAGCATTGTGTATCTCCTGATAGTTAAAGTCTTGCTACGCTGTACTTTGGTGCGTTTGCCCCGAAGTGGGTTGCCGTATCATCAAAATTAAGTCTGCGGGGCATTGATGCGGATCGCAATCCAGGGAGAGGCAGGCTCTTTCAGCCACCAAGCCGCATTACAGATGGAGCCGCAGGCGGCCATCGTACCCTGCGCCTACTCGCCAGAAGTTTTCAAGCTGGTGGAAAGCGGGGAGGTGGATGCGGCGGTTATCCCCATCGAGAACTCTCTCGCTGGCTCCGTGGTCGAGCATTTTGACCTTCTCTTCCAGTGCGATGTGCAAATCGAGCGGGAGTTGTTGCTCCGCATTCGCCACAATCTCATCGGGGTTCCCGGCAGCAGCTTAGCGAAAATCCAGAAGGTCTTGTCTCATCCGGTCGCCCTGGCGCAGTGCCGTCGTTTTTTCAGCGAGCATCCGCATATGACGCCCACCGCTTTCTACGACACCGCCGGCAGCGTCAAACATATAACTGCATCCGGCGACAAAGAGACCGGCGCGGTGGCCAGCGAGCAGGCGTCGTTAGCCTATGGGGGAATTGTGCTGGCGGCCGGGATCGAGGACAATGCAGCCAACTACACCCGCTTTTTTTTGATTCGCAGGCGCTCTCAGGTCAGGCCGCTTCCGGATCCGGACAAAGTGAGCATTGCCTTTACGGTCGAAAACCGCCCGGGGACCCTGGTTTCGGCGCTCCAGGTGTTCGCGGAACACGATACCAACCTGTGCAAGGTGGAATCTCGCCCGGTGCAGGGCCAGCCCTGGCAATATGTCTTCTATTTGGACTACCAAGTGGCTGATCCGGGTGCCGCCAGTGCAGCACTGGAACAACTTCGCCGCCGATGCCTGGTGGTCAAAGAGCTGGGGCACTACCCGGCGGCCCGGCCGCCGTGCTAAGCGAGTCCGGCGCCTCCTGAGCGGCCCGAGCCCGTCGATAGAAGGGAAAGAGAAGCCTTTTGCGACTTTCCGAGACCTTCGGCATCTATTTTAGGTAATCTGATAGAAGGATACTCATGGCTAGCGATTTCTTAAGCATTATCAATCCTACCGACCCCAGTCGGCGCGAGCAGGGCGGCTCACAGGGAAGAGTCCTGCCCATCCTGCCCGTTCGCAGCACGGTGCTGTTTCCGCACGCTGTTCTGCCCCTGACCGTCGGCCGGGAAAGTTCCATTCAACTCATTCAATCGCTGGGAGAGCAAAAGACCATCGTGGTGGTCGCGCAGCGCGACGAGCGCATGGATAGCCCCCAGCCCAGCGATCTGTATTCCGTCGGCACCCTGGCAACGGTGCACAAAGTTGTCAAAATGCCCAACCAGAGCCTGTTTGTGTTTACTGAAGGCACGGAGCGGGTGAGATTGGGAGAATTTGCCCAAATTGAGCCGTTCATGATGGCTTCGGTGGACCACCTGCCGGAAGTGGATCCAGGGAAAAGCGCCGAGCTGGAAGCGCTGCAGCGAAATGTCATCGCGCAATTCCAGCAAATCGTCACAACCTCGCCTACTCTCTCCGATGAGCTCCAGACCATCGCGCTCAATATCGAAGATCCAGGGCGCCTGGTCGATTTCATTGCTTCGTCCCTGCCGTTCCTGGCCACCACCGACAAGCAGGAACTGTTGGAAACGCCCGATGTGATGTTGCGCATGGAGCGCATCAACAAGCATCTGGCCAAAGAAGCGGAAGTCCAGCAACTGCGGAACAAGATTCAGACCGAAGTTCAGGATCAGGTGCAGCAATCGCAGCGCGACTACTACCTGCGGGAGCAGCTCAAGGCCATCCAGAAGGAAATTGGCGAGCTCGACGACGGCCAAAAGGATATCGAAGAGCTTCGGCAAAAAATCGAAGCCGCCGGAATGCCCGAGGACGTGAAGAAGGAAGCCACCAAGGAACTCGGCCGGCTGTCCCGTATGTCTCCCATGGCTGCGGACTACTCGCTGACCCGCAACTACGTGGAATGGCTCGCAGTGTTGCCGTGGACCAAATCGACGGGTGGGGAAGTCGACATCACCAAGGCGAAGGAGATCCTCGACCTCGATCACTACGATCTGAAGCGGGTGAAGGATCGCATTCTCGACTACCTGAGCGTGCGCCGTCTCAAGCCCGATATGAAAGGGCCGATCCTCTGCTTTGTCGGACCTCCAGGCGTGGGCAAAACCTCGCTCGGACGCAGCATCGCCCGTGCGTTAGGCCGCAAATTCCAACGCATTTCGCTTGGCGGCATGCACGACGAGGCTGAGATTCGTGGGCATCGCCGCACCTACATCGGCGCCCTTCCGGGCCAGATCATGCAGGCGCTGCGGCGTGCGGACGCGAACGATCCCGTCTTCATGCTGGACGAGATAGACAAGCTGGGACGCGACTTCCGCGGTGATCCGGCCTCGGCTCTGCTGGAGACTCTGGATCCGGAGCAGAACAATACGTTCCGCGACAACTACCTCGACGTTCCGTTCGACCTGTCCAAGGTCCTCTTTATCTGCACCGCGAACATGCTCGATCCGATCCCGGAGCCATTGCGGGACCGCATGGAGATCATCGATCTCTCGGGCTACACCGAGGATGAGAAGGCTCACATCGCGTTCCGCTACCTCATTCCGCGCCAGATCAAGGAAAACGGAATCGAGACCAAGGAAGGGGAAGCACCGCAGATCGAGTTTCCGGAGGAAGGCGTTCGCTACATCGTGCGGCACTACACACGAGAAGCAGGCGTCCGCAAGCTGGAACAACTGATCGGGACTGTGTGCCGCAAGCAGGCCCGGCGCATCGCTGAAGGGAAGACGGGCACGCTGGTTGTCGACCGGGCGGTCATCCAGGAGTTCCTGGGCGGTATTAAGGTCCGCGTGGACACTGAGTTGGCCGAACGCACCCGGCGCGCCGGTGTAGCGGTCGGACTGGCCTGGACGCCTGCTGGTGGCGATGTGCTGTTCATCGAAGCCAACCGGATGAAAGGCAAGGGCGGCTTCAAGATGACCGGCCAGATCGGCGAGGTGATGCAGGAATCCATGCAAGCCGCGCTGACCTGGGTGCGTTCCAACGCTGGCACCCTTGGTCTGGAGGAAGACTTCACCAAGGATCTGGACATTCACATCCACGTTCCTGCTGGAGCGATCCCCAAGGACGGCCCTTCGGCCGGTGTCACCATGGCAACTACCCTGGTTTCACTGATGACCGACAGGGCGGTTCGTCCGCTCACCGCGATGACCGGTGAGATTACACTCAGCGGCAACGTTCTACCGGTAGGCGGCATTAAGGAGAAGTTTCTCGCCGCCAAGCGTGCCGGAGTGCAGGATGTCATCCTGCCGGCAGAAAATCGCCAGAACGTCGAAGAAGACCTGACTGCGGATCAAATCGAGGGTGTGAACATCCACTACGCCAGCCGTATCGAGGACGTCCTGGCCGTGGCGCTCCCCAAGACTGCCAGCGAAGAGAAGAAGGACGAGGCACTCCGGGAAAACATCATCGAACACGCCGGGGTCTAATTCCTGACGACTGTATTTATGAAGGCCCGCCCACCAGCGGGCCTTTTCTTTTGTCAGCGGGCCCGCGTTACGAGTCTCTGATGAATTTAGTCTCGAAGGGACGGCCCTGAGCTTGCCGAACGGGACGGCTGAAAAGTAGGCGGCAACGCCGCCCTGGAGAACCTTCAGCCGTCCCTTCGGGACTCGATCATGTTGCATGATGTACCCAGGACTGACGTCCTGGGCTAAGTTCAGCCGTCCCTTCGGGACTCGATCATGTTGCATGATGTACCCAGGACTGACGTCCTGGGCTAAGTTCAGCCGTCCCTTCGGGACTCGATCATGTTGCATGATGTACCCAGGACTAACGTCCTGGGCTAAGTTCAGCCGTCCCTCCGGGACTAAATTCGCATAGCCTATAAAGTGTTGATTTAAGGACACCGATGATCATTGATTTCGCGGAGCGGGCGCACAACCACAACTGGGACCTGGACCCGGTGGTGCGATCCCTGCTGGACACGGACTTTTACAAATTGCTCATGCTTCAGTTCATCTGGAAGCATTTCCCTACCACCCAGGTGTCGTTCTCGATGAGCAACCGGTCCTCCTCGCTGCGGCTCGCGGATGTGATTGCGCGCGAAGAGGTACTGCAGCAGCTGGAGCACGTGCGCAGCCTGCGTTTTTTGAAATCGGAACTGATCTGGTTGGCCGGTAACACCTTCTTTGGCCGCCGCGGAATCTTCGAGCCGGACTTTCTGGAATGGCTGGGCCATGGTTTCCGCCTTTCCAGCTACCGGCTCACCGTGCGCGACGGGGAATTCCATCTCCAGTTCGATGGGCTTTGGACGGAAGCGACGATGTGGGAGATCTATGGGCTCTCCATCATCAACGAGCTGAAGTCGCGCGCTGCTTTCAAGGGCATGAGCGAATTCGAACTCGACATCCTCTATGCCCAGGCCAAGGCTAAGCTCTGGGGCAAGATCGAGCGGCTGACCGGTGTGCCCGAACTGAGAGTGGCCGACTTCGGTACCCGCCGCCGGCACAGCTTCCTTTGGCAGGAATATGTGGTGATGGCGATGAATACTGCTCTGGCCGAGCACTTCAGCGGCACCTCTAACACCTATCTTGCGTACAAGCACAACCTGGAAGCAGTGGGGACGAATGCCCACGAACTGCCCATGGCGCTGGCCGCCATGGCTACCAGCGACGCGGAGTTGAAAAGCTCGCAATATCGCATTCTGGAGATGTGGCAAAGCACGTATGGCCAGGACATCCGCATCATGCTGCCGGATACCTACGGGACGACGCAGTTCCTGGCAGACGCTCCGGATTGGACAGCGGATTGGACCGGGCAGCGCATCGACAGCAAAGATCCCTACGTGGGAGGGGACGAATACATCGAGTGGCTGAAAAAGCGTGGCCGGGATCCGAAGCAAAAGCTGATCATCGCTTCCGACGCCATGGATGTCGAAGACATCCTCGGCCTGCACGCCTACTTCATGGGCACGATTGCGTCCGGACTGGGGCCGAGCGACTTTCATAGTGCGGCGGACTTCGCGGACGAGACCAAGTGGACCCCCGGCCGCCGCATCCGCTTCAGTGCTGGTTGGGGCACGCTGCTGACCAATGATTTTCGCGGCTGCCACCCCAACGGCAAAAACGGGCTCCATCCCGCCAGCCTGATCTGCAAGATGACCGAAGCCGATGGCCGCCCAGCGGTCAAACTCTCGGACAACTACGCGAAGGCCACCGGCTTGCGATCGGAAATTGCCCGTTACCGCAGGGTCTTTGGCACGGCGGGCGTGGCCAACATACCCGTGCTGGTGTGAACTCACGCCATTTTGTGTGAGTTCACGTCTAACCTCTGTCCCATCGGGAGATCCGAGGGGGTGGCCTTCGGATATTCTCTTCCCATGCGCGTCACGGTTTTGTTCTTTGGAGTGCTGAAGGAGATGCTCTCAAGCGAGAGCCAGACGCTCGAGCTTCCCCAGGGCGCGACTGTCGATGCGGTTCTCGGACACTTCAGCGGATTGTTGCCGCAGCAGCCGAAGCTGTGGTCCTCGCTGGCGATTGCCGTGAATCAGAGCTACGCCCCGGGCGGCTGCTTGTTGCGTGACGGAGACGAGGTGGCGTTGCTGCCTCCTGTCAGCGGCGGCTGTGAGCCGGCGATTGCGCTGGTGAACGAACCCATCGACGCGGCTGCGCTGGTGGCCGGCATCAAGCAAGGGGAAGATGGCGCCGTGGTGGTGTTCGATGGCATCGTCCGCAACAATACCCGGGGGAGGCGCACACTTTTCCTGGTCTACGAGGCGTACCAGGAGATGGCCCTGCGCCAGATGAAAGCGTTGGCCGAGGAGGCGATCGCCCTGCATGGCGTTCGCCAGGTCGCCATGGTGCACCGCCTGGGAAAGCTGGAAGTGGGCGAGACCAGTGTCCTCATTGCCGTGTCTTCTGCCCACCGGGCCCAGGCGTTCGAGGCATGCCGCTGGCTGATCGACACGCTCAAAAAGACAGTGCCTATCTGGAAGAAGGAACATTTCGAGGATGGAGCTGTCTGGGCCGACGGCGAACCCTTCCCACCCAGCCTGGTGGAGAAGTGAGGCTGCTCTGCGCAGCGCTTTGCTGCGCCCTAAGCTTTCCGGTTTACGCCCAGTCGGCAGGGCAGCCGCCGACCATCAGCGTCAATGTCCGGCTGGTAAACGTGTTCGTCAATGTGACCGATGACAAAGGGGCTCCGGTCCCTGGCCTCACCAAAGACGAGTTCCTGCTCTTTGAGGACAATCATCCCCAGAAGATCGCTGTGTTTGAGCGCCAGTCAGAACTGCCGCTGGAGATTGTTCTTGCCATCGACACCAGCGGCAGTGTCCACAAGGATCTGTACGTGGAGCAGGAGGCCGCCAAGCACTTTGTGCATTCTCTGTTGCGGCCGGTGGATCATCTCGATCTGATGGAGTTTGCCGACAATGTGCGCGAGATGATCTTCTTCACCAATAACCCGGGCCGGATCGATCACGGGCTGAACGACATGCAGCGAGGAGCGGCCACGGCGCTTTACAGCGGCGTCTATCTGGCCTCGCAGAGCCTGGCGTCGCGTTCCGGCCGTAAGGTGCTGGTCATCATCTCCGATGGTGGCAACACGGTGAAGGGCACCACGTACGACCAGGCGCTGGAACAGGCGTTACGCGGCGAAGTGATGGTTTATCCCATCATCGACGTCCCCATTTCGGCCAGTGCCGGCCGCGATCTTGCCGGGGAACACGCTCTCATTACCCTGGCTCAGGAGACGGGCGGCAAGTACTACTACGCGGAATCCTCTTCGCTGGACCGAGCTTTCGCCCAGTTGTCGGAAGATCTGCGGACACAATACCTGCTCGGTTACTATCCTTCGAATCGTTCCGGCAAGGATTTTCGCAGCATCTCCGTCAAGCTGCGTGATCCGAGCCCGGGGTACATCCTGCGCAACCGGCCGGGCTATTACCCTTCGCCCTTGCAGTAAGCGGCGAAGGAACTTCTACTTTTTCGTTGCCGGTAGAGTGCGCGCAAAGCCCAAAGAATTCAACGCCCCGTGACATTTGTTAAGGTTTCGTCAATTAACCTCGACCAGGGACCCTAATTCATCGCGGAGTTTTGATGCGCGTCTGGTTGTTTATCTTTGCCGTGTTGCTTTGCCTGCCGGCGCTGCCGGCAAGAGCGACGCTACCTGATGCGCCCCAGGGTTTCATGCCCGCCCCGCAAGCTCCAGGGGCCCAACCCGCTCCGCCGAGACGTCAATCTCTGCCTCAGATCAACCAACGCGAGGCTGACCAGTCCGACGACCAGCTGAATCCGGCCGTCTTTTCTCACCACCTCATCGCGGACCGCATCTGGATCTCCGGCCAAGCCAACTTCATCTTCCAGGCGCATGGCCCCTTTCACTCACCATATGCAGGAACCAACAGCTTCCAGAGCCGGGTAGAAACGACCGCGCTGTCTCGCGTGCTCACCTTGTACACGGGGGTCAAGCTCACCCGGTGGACTGAATTCATTTTCAATGCGGAAGAGGCGGGGGGAAAGGGCCTGAGCCAGGCGTTGGGGATGGCAGGGTTCGTCAATCTTGACGTGGTGCGCAATCCGTCCCTGGGACAGGGTGTCTACGCCGCGCGCTACTTTATTCACCAGACCTTTCCCCTGACGGCGGATCGGATCGAAGAACAGCCTAATCCGTTCTATTTGCAGGAATCGATTCCCCGGCGCCGTATTGAATTCACCATGGGCAAAATGGGGATGGTCGATTTCTTCGACAACAACTCCGTTGGCAGCGACAGTCATCTGCAGTTCACGAATTGGGCGATTGATAACAATGGTGCTTACGATTATGCCGCCAACACGCGTGGCTATACAGTCGCGGCCATTCTCAGTTATGCCGGTCCGGAATTCGAAGCCCGCTTCGGGGAAGCATTGATGCCAACCGTGGCCAACGGGACTGATCTCGATGCCGACCTGCGCCGCGCCCGCGCCGAAAACCTGGAGTTGGATTGGAAGCCGCACTGGTTCCAGGGGCTGGATACTGCTATTCGCCCACTGGCCTATCTGAACCATGCCAACATGGGGGATTACGGAGAAGCCATCGCCGCTTTTCAGGACCACGTCGATCGCATTCCCGACATAACCCTGCACCGGCACCAGGGAACCCTGAAGCAGGGCTTCGGTCTAAACGTGGAACAGGCGCTCCCGGCGAATTTCCGTGCGTTTCTTCGCTATGGATGGAATGAAGGGCACCACGAGTCGTTTGCCTATACGGAGATGAACGACACTTTTGCGATTGGCGCCGAACTTCCCGGGGATGCGTGGGGTAGAAAGCAGGATCAAATTGGGAGCGCCTTCGAAACCGGAGGCATCAGCGCCAAGCACCAGCAGTACCTGGCCCTGGGAGGTTTGGGGTTCATCCTGGGCGACGGCCGGCTGAAGTACGGCCGCGAAGACGTGAGCGAGACCTACTACAACGCCCACATCGTGAGCGGGCTCTATATGGCGGCCCAGCTCTCCTTCGTCAACAATCCGGGCTACAATCGAGACCGGGGGCCGGTCGTTGTCCCCGGGGTCCGGGCCCACGTGGATTTTTGAGATGCATCCACTGCACGGACTTCCTGCATCTCTGTGAGCAGCTACCGCGTACAACATGGCAAGTCAAAACCCATCCCGGCGGGGTAAGAAAGAGCCGCCTCTTGGTGAAACAGGCCAGGAGACGCTCTATCTGCGCTTCCTGAGCGAAAAGCAGGTAAGAGTGAACGTGAAATTGCGTGACGGCGAGAGCGTTTCCGGGTGGATCGAGTATTTCGACGACACCATGATCCGGCTGACGCGCGAAGGGCAGCCCAATCTGTTTATCTATAAGCACCAGATCCGGACCATCAGCGAACGTGGCCGCCGGGCAACCAACGGCGTGGAGAGAAGCGCCTCTTGAAAGACTTCCCCCAGCAACTTGATTCAGGGTTCGCAGCCGGCGCAGCGGACGTGGCGTTGGAGGCAGGGGAACTGCTTCGCGGCTACTTCGATCGAGGCGTCACCACGGAATACAAAGGCGATGTCGACCTGGTGACCGAAGCCGATCGAGCATCAGAAAAACTCATCGTCAGCCGGCTCACGCAAAAATTCCCCGAGCATGGCATTTTCGGCGAAGAAGGCACGCGGTCCGGTCTGGAGCGGCCCTACCGCTGGTATGTGGACCCGCTCGATGGCACGACGAATTTTTCCCACGGCTTTCCGTTCTTCAATGTATCGCTGGGCCTCGAGCATCGGCCGCCGGGCCTGGCAAAGGATCAGGACGGAGAAATCGTGGCGGGGGTCGTGTACGACCCGGTGCACGATGAACTTTTCGTCGCGGAAAAGGGCCGGGGCGCCTGGTTGTTGAATTCTGCAGGGCCTGCGCGACGCCTGCATGTGTCGCGGGTGAAATATCTGCAGGAGAGCTTGCTTTCGACTGGATTTCCCAGCCACAAGCGCCACCTGAACCCGAATATTCACTTCTATCAGCAGCTGACGCTGCGCTCCCATGGCGTACGCCGGGCGGGCGCGGCGGCTCTGGACCTGGCGTATGTTGCGGCGGGGCGGGTCGATGCATTCTGGGAATTCAATCTGAATCCCTGGGACACAGCAGCGGGCGCATTGCTGGTGATGGAGGCAGGAGGGGCGATGCTGCGCTTCGACCGTAGTCCGTTTCGCCTCGATAGCGAAGAAGTCATGGCCACGAACGGGCTGCTTACCGGCGAGATTCTCACGTTCTTTGAGGACATGTTTGCCGGCCGGGGAATTGAGCCGGTGCCTACGCCTGCCGAGTTCGCGGCAAGACGTCTCGCCCGCTGACTTCGCAGTCTCGGTTCCTGCTGTACAATTTGTTTTCAATTATTCGTCTACGGGAGATCGGTACTTATGACATACGTGATCGCAGAACCCTGCATCGGAACCAAAGACACAGCTTGCGTCGACGCCTGCCCGGTGGACTGCATTCATCCCAAAAAGGATGAAGCTGGGTATGCTGCGGCAGAGCAGCTCTTCATCGATCCGGTGGAGTGCATTGACTGCGGCGCTTGTGTTCCGGTTTGCCCCGTGTCGGCGATTTTCGCCGGAGACGACCTGCCCGACAAGTGGTCCAGTTTTGCCGATAAGAACTCCACCCACTTCGGCCGCTAGGTCGAAGGACGCGGTAGCGTCCCGGCGTCCATGATCGTCCGCCAGGTGGAAGCGGTTGTGCTGCGTACCTGGCCGGTTCATGAAGCCGACCAGATCGTTTCGCTCTTCACCCGCGATTTCGGAAAGATCAAAGGTGTGGCTAAGTCAGCGGCCAGGTCGCGGCGCCGTTTTGGTGGCGCGCTGGAGCCGATGACCCACGTCCGCGCCCACTATGCCGAGAAGCCGAGCCAGGAATTGGTTCGCCTGGACTCTTTCGAAGTCTTGCACTCACCGTTAGCGCAGCCGGTTGACTATGCGCGGGCTACCGCCCTGGCTTTCTTTGCCGAGGTGCTGGAGCAGACGCTTCCGGACCACGATCCGCATGACACAGTTTTCCGCCTGTTGCTTTCGGTGCTGGAGCAAACTCGCGTCGATCAAATCTGGATGCCGATCACTTATTTCGCCCTGTGGACGACGCGTCTGATGGGCTGGCTTCCGGATTTGGGCCGGTGTTTGCTGTGCGGAACTTCGCTGGCCGGGCAGCCCGCTTATTTCCATTCCTTCTCGGATGGTCTGGTTTGCAACGAACATAGGCAATCCGGGCAGAACGGTTCTCACGGGGTTACGCTGACCCCGGATTCGCAGCTTCTTGCGGTTCGCATCTTTCGCTCACCGGCATCCGCGCTGGCAACGGAAGCCTGGCCCCGCACCCGCGGCGCCGACCTGCGCCGGTTTGCCATTCAAAGTCTGGAACGCCACCTGGAACGAAAACTCATCACGGCCGCTGCGCTGTCGCGGTTAGGTGGCTCGTAGAGGTATTTGCCCACACAAGCCAAAAGAAGGCTTGAATGGGCTACCCGGAGCATGTTGGGTTGGGTAAGGAGCCTAGCTAGCTAGTCATTCATCTCCCACTTACGGCCGCTGGGTGCCCCATTCAAGCCTTCTTTTGGCTTGAGTGGGCAAGCATGCCCATACCGAAACATCTTTACTGATTATTGAGCAGCGAACCGACGATCCCACCGACTACTCCGCCTTCCGTGCGCTCCCGCGTTGCGGAAGGCATGTAGTGCATCAGCTGATGGGCAAGCTTCGCGATGGGCAGTGTTTGCAGCCAGACCCGTCCGGGGCCAGTTAGCGCAGCGAGGAAAATTCCGTCTCCGCCAAAGATCATGTTCTTGATACCCGGAACGCGGGTGATCTGAAAGGAGACGCTGGACTGAAAAGCTCCCACATGCCCTGGATGGACACGCAATGTCTCGCCCGCAGCCAGATCCTTCACGATCAACTCGCCCGACAACTCAATCCAGCAGGCGCCTACGCCGGTCACTTTCTGCAGCAAAAAACCATCGCCGCCGAAGACTCCGGCGCCCAGGGATTGCTGAAAACCGACGCCCAACTGAACCTGCGAAGTGGCGCAAAGAAAACCGTGGCGATGAATCAGGTACTCCATGCCCGGGCCGACCTGCACCGGCTGAATGTGTCCCGGAACCCGGGTAGCGAAGGCGATCTCGCCACGAGCGCCCATGGCGCGGTATTCGGTCATGAACAGGCTTCCTCCGCCTGCCACTCTCTTCAACGCGCCGAGAAATCCGCCGCCTCCACCGAATTGAGTGTGGGTCTGCATCTGGATGGAACTAGTCATCCACGAAAGCTCACCGGCCTCGGAGATCACTGACTCGTTGGGCTCCAGGACGAACTCGAGAACCGGCAGGGTAGTGCCGACGACACGGCTTTGCATGACAGACTCCTCCTTGAATCGATGGGCAAACCAGTTTATAGCGGTTTCGCGACTACGTGGCTGATTTTAAGTGAGTGAGGAGTGGTTTTCGTTACGAGAAAACCGCGATAAGAGCGCACCCTTCGGCCAATGGCTAACGCGAAATCGCCGAGCTGAACGATTGGTTTAGAATCCAACCGTGGCATCGCAAGTAACCATCCCCTTAACCTTCCAGGAACTCCTCTTCCGTCTGCAAACCTTCTGGGCCGAGCGCGGCTGCATTTTGCAGCAGCCGTATGACGTCGAAGTTGGCGCCGGAACCATGTCGCCTGAGACCTTTCTGCGCGTTCTGGACCCGAAACCATTCTCTGTAGCCTATGCGCAGCCCTCCCGTCGCCCCGCGGACGGACGATACGGCGAGAACCCGAACCGGCTCTTCAAGCACACCCAGTTTCAGGTAGTGCTGAAGCCGCCGCCGGTCAATGTGCAGGAAATCTACCTGGAATCCCTAGCTGCGATCGGTATCGACCTGCGCCAGCACGACTTGAAGTTCGAAGAGGATAACTGGGAAGCGCCGACCCTGGGAGCCTGGGGCATCGGCTGGCAGATCATGCTGGACGGCCAGGAAATCACCCAGTTTACGTACTTCCAGCAATGCGGCGGCCTGGATCTCGATCCCATCTCGGCGGAAATCACCTACGGACTGGAACGCATAGCCTCGTTTCTACAGGATGTCGACTCTGTCTACGACGTGGTTTGGTCACGGACACCGAAGCCCGTCACCTACGGCGAGGTCCGGCATCTTGAGGAGGTGCAGTTTTCTGTCTACTCGTTTGAGGAGGCCGACGTGGAGAAGCTCTGGGAGCATCTGCGCCTTTACGAAGCGGAATGCCAGGAGCTACTCAGGCGCAACGCACAACTGCCGGACGATCTTGGCGCGGCCGAGCGGCGCCGCTTTCCGGTTCTCTCGGCCTATGACCTCTGCCTCAAGTGCTCGCATCTTTTCAATCTGCTGGACGCCCGGGGAGCCATTTCTGTGACCGAGCGCGTCGGCATCATCGCTCGCATTCGCGTCCTCGCCGTTGGGGTTGCCAAGGCTTACGCACGGATGCTGACGCAGGAGTCGCATGGCTGAGCTGTTACTCGAAGTAGGCCTGGAAGAAATTCCCGCACGCATGATCGCGGACGCGCAGGCGGAGCTGGCACGGCGGGTGGAAGCGTTGCTGTCACGCCAGCGCTTGTTGGAGTCCACGACCGCGATCGCCAGTTACTCCACCCCTCGTCGCCTGGCTGTGCGCGTCCAGGGCGTGCTTGCCCAGCAGCAGGACCTGGAAGAAGAGTTGACCGGCCCATCCTGGAAAGCAGCCTTTCCTGACGGACAACCGGGACCAGCGGCTCAGGCTTTCGCAAAAAAGGCTGGAGTTCCGGTTGCCGCGCTTAAGAAAATCACCACTCCGAAGGGCGAATACGCCTCCGCTACGATGCAGCGGCCGGGTCAGCGCGCGGAGAAGGTGCTCGGCGAGGAGTTGGGCAAGGAAATTGGATCGCTTTCCTGGCCCAAGACGATGTACTGGCGGCCCAATAAGCCGGAGCGCTTCGTGCGTCCTCTGCGCTGGCTGCTTTGTTTGCTGGATGAGACCGTGGTTCCGTTGGAGTTCGCGGGAATCTGTGCCGGCAATGTGACTTATGGACATCGGGTGCTCCACGGAGACCGGCCGGTCACGATTGGCCGTCCCGCGGACTACCTCGCAACCCTGGAAACAGCGTTTGTGGTGGCCGATGTGGGCGTGCGCCGCGAGCGCATCCGTAAAGCACTCGACGCCGCGACGCGTACTTTGCCCGAGGCTCGCTGGCGTGAGGACGAGGCCCTGGTCGAGCAGGTCACCCATCTTACGGAGTGGCCGGCCGTGGTAGCGGGTAATTTCCAACCCGAATTCCTGGCGTTGCCGGAAGAGGTCCTGGTGACCGTGATGCGGGACCACCAGAAGTATTTCGCCGTCGAAGACAAGCACCACGCGCTGGCCCCTCACTTCCTGGCTGTGCTGAATACCGAAGTCGATTCGCAAGGCATGGCGATCATTCGTCACGGCAATGAACGCGTTCTGCGCGCCCGCTTTAACGATGCCCGCTTCTTCTGGAACTACGACCAGAAGCTGCCTCTGGAGCAGCGGCTGGAGAAACTCAAGACGGTTACGTTCCAGAGGGATCTTGGCAGCTACTTCAGCAAGACCGAAAGCAATCTGCTGATGGCCAAAGCGCTGGGGGCCGCAGTAGCCGCCCAGGGGATTTCGCTGGACCATGCGGCGCTCGAACAGGCCGTGCTGCTGGCGAAGACCGACCTGACCACCGAGCTGGTGAAAGAATTCACCGAACTGCAGGGCATCGTTGGCGGCCTATATGCGCGGGCACAAGGGCTGGGCGAACCGGTAGCGCAGGCCATTTACGCGCAATACCTGCCGGCGGCCATCGAAGATCCGATTCCCGTCACCGTGGAAGGCCAGATTTTAGGTCTGGCCGACCGTCTCACCACCATTGCGGAGATGTTTGCCATTGGCCTGGAGCCGAGTGGATCCAAGGATCCGTTTGCCCTCCGCCGCGCCGCGAATGGGATCATCAAAATCCTCGCCGAATCAGGGTTGCCCCTGACTCTGGCTGCACTGGAAAGCATGGCTCTGAAATCGCTGCCGCGTGCCGGAGCGGTGAGCACGTTTCTTAGGGAGCGTCTCGACTTTTACCTGCGCGAAGTACGTGGTTTCGCTTACGACGTAGTGAACGCGGTGCTTTCTACCGGCCTGACCACGGTGACGGACGCCATCGCCAGGGCGCAGGCGCTGACCAAGGTGCGCGGATCCGATGATTTGGTGGCCATTTCCACCGCGTTCAAGCGAATTAAGAACATCCTTCGCCAGGCAGAAGCAAAACAGGACGGTGATTCCATCGCCAGCGAATATCTCGTCGAGCCGGCAGAGCAACGGCTGTATGCCGAGGCGGCAAAAGTCGCGCCAGAAGTCGAAGCACTGCGTGCCCGGCAGGAGTACGGCGAGGCTCTGGAACGAGTGGCTACGCTTCGCCCTGTGATCGACGCGTTCTTCGATCAGGTGATGGTCATGGCGCCCGAGGCCCACCTGCGCAAGAATCGCCTGGCCCTGATCGCCTCCGTGCTCAACGATTTTTCCCGCATCGCTGATTTCTCAGAGATCGTTGCCGGATGAACTGTAGGCCGAGTTTGAAGCAAAGACCGCCACGGCCATCAAAAGTCCCAGGGCTGATGTGCGTGTGAGCGGATAGCAAAGGCAGTCCCGCAGGGACGGTTGACCTTAGCCCAGGACGCTAGTCCTGGGTATACCGATGCACACGATCAAGTCCCGAAGGGACGGCTGAAGGGTTGTTCAGGATTGGCTCGCGGCCGTATTTCAGTCGTCCCTGCGGGACTTTTTTAATGTCCGAATTTTCAACCCAGGACTAGCGTCCTGGGCCAAGTTCAGCCGTCCCTGCGGGACTGGACTTCGAAATGGAATACTCGCAAACGCAACGCTACGCGGTGCGCTTTCCTTTAGCCCCCAAGAAGACTCGGCCGGTGCTCACATTTCCGTTTTGGGATTTCAGGTTTTATCCCTCTAACACCAAGGTGCAATTCGGGCGGTCTTATAAAACATTTACGTTAACGGAATGTTAAAGGATATATATTAATTCAACGGATCGCATGATTTATGCACTCGAACTAGTGCAATCAGCGGTGCGGACCCCCCTTCAGTTACCTCGTCTCAGCGGAGAACGAAGAACCTGACCATTAGGCAAAGGGAGAATTCCATTCAGGAGGCAAAGACCCATGACCCGTATTTCGTTCCACCAGAAACTAGACAGCCTTCGTGAACGCCTTTTGCAGATGGCGGGTGTGGCAGAGCAGACGTTACACCTTGCCTTGGACGCCCATTGCCGCGGACAATTGTCGGCCTGCGCGAACGTACGCCTGAACGAGGCGATCATCAACCGCTCAGAGCGTGAGATCGACCAGATGGCGCTCGATATTCTGGCCATGGAGCAGCCGATGGCCGTGGACCTGCGCTTTGTTCTTGCGGCCATCAAAATCAACTCCGATCTGGAGCGCGTAGGCGACCAGTCGATGACCATCGCTCTGCTGGCCGAAGAACTTGCGGGGAGCGAGCCGTGCGAATTCCCAGTCGACATTCCGCGCATGGCGGAGCTCTCGATGACCATGGTCCGCAAGGCGCTGCAGGCGCTCGCCGACCGGGATGCCGAACTCGCCACCAGCGTACTGGCCATGGATGATGCGGTCGACGAAATGAACCGGAGAGCCAAGGCAGTGCTGCTGGACTGTCTTGGCCAAGGATTCAAGCGCCGCCAAGTCCGCCGTGAACCTGCTCTTTATATCGCGCAGCCTGGAGCGGATCGCCGATCACGCCACCAACATGGCGGAAGATGTCATTTTCTGGGTGTGCGGTGCGGACGTCCGCCACGGCAATATGATGCAAACACAGTAGGGTTTAATTCACCCGCTGCAGCCGGGCGATCAGTTTTTGCGCCAGGTTTTCACCCGAATCGGACCATAGCAGCCGGCTGCTGATGCCGCAATTTTCCTGGATCAGGTTGGTGACTTCCACCAGCTTCTGGACATTGCGCTTTATGTATTCGGCGTCTACCTGGTCCAAATCGACCTCTTCGAGCAGATAGGGCGTGTCCAACCCAAAATCCACCCGGACCTGCCCATTCTGCTCGTAAGCCCCCTCGTCGAACTGGGGCCCAAAGCCAACCACCCGCACGACCACCGGCTCCTGCTTCCAGCTTGGATCGAGGCCGCCTACCGTTTCTGCTACCCACAAATCCCACTTGAGCTCAAATTCGTAAGCGAAGTCGTCGTGCAGGATCTCTGTGGCCTCCGCCACGGCTCGCTCCGGCGCGGATTCCTGCACCTCGTCCTCTTCATAAATCCTCTGGTAGAAGGGCGTCTCGTTCCAGGAGATAGGGTAAGCGGCGGCAGCGTGCACTCGAGGCGGGTGGCCTGCCCCTCCGAACTGCTTCAGTACCGAGACAATCGCCGGAGCAAGGGCAGCGAGGCGGAAATTGGGAAACCACAGACTTAAATACAACCGATCAGCCATCTCTTCATCTTAAAGCTTTCTTCCTAGCCGCCGCGCGGCCTGTGGCTGGAGTGAGAAGATGAAGAATATGGGCGCAACGGATTTTCTGAGGAACCTCGTGGCCTCGCAAATTCCACCCGCCTTTCCCAGCAGAAAGGCGCAGATCCTGCCTTATCCAGCGTTGCGCGACAGGCCATCGGTTTGACCCCGGCCCGCTTGCGCTTCTGGATCCTGATCCTTGGCGGTACTTTGGTCGCCGCAATCCTGGCTTTTTTCGCCTATGGCCGGTGGCAAGGCCGGCGGCTCAGCCATGACTTGCCGTATGGGTTGGGGAGCGCCATTCAGCAATCGACTCAAGGATTTACCCATTCGGAGTCGCGGGGCGGGCACACCATCTACACCCTGCACGCGTCCAAGGCAGTGCAGTTCAAGAGCGATGGCCACGCGGAGCTGCATGACGTGAGCATTACCCTGTACAGCGCCCAGGGAGCCCCAGCCAATCGCATCTATGGCAAGACCTTCGATTGGGATCCGATCCACGGTATTGCCCGCGCCATGGGCGAAGTTCAGATTGACTTTCAGGGAGCCGCGACTCCCGGTCCGCAAACGGGCAAAGCCCCGGCCGAGGAAGACGAAAGCAGGAACACCGTCCACGTCAAGACCTCAGGCCTGGTGTACAACAAGCAAACCGGCCTCGCGAGCACCACGGAAAAAATCGAGTTCCGGCTGGCCGAAGCCGCCGGCAGCGCGACTGGCGCCAGCTTTGACTCACAAACAGGCGTTGTCATCCTTACCGCCGACGTGGCATTTAATACGAGCGTCAACGGAGACCCACTCAGCGTCCGCGCTCATCATGCGCAATTCGATCGAGCCAGCCGGATGCTCTTTCTTCTCCAGGACGTTGCCGACTACAGCGACACGCACAGCTCATCCGATCAAGCGACCGTCTCCTTCCGCGCCGATGGATCGGCCTACCAGGCCGTGGCGCAGGGGCACGTAGTCCTGACCGGTAGCGGTGGGCAGCAGATCAATACCCGGACCGCGCATATCGATCTGGGCGCCAAGAGTGTGCCGCAGCAGGCGGTGATGGATGGCGGCCTGCTCTACGTGGCTAACAATGCGGACCGCCTGTTGCATGGTTCGGCTTCATCCGGGACGTTGCTGTTCGGACCACAAACGACGGTTCACCACGCCCAGCTGCGCGATGCGGTTTCGGTGGTTGACGAAGAGAAATTTTCCCAAGGGAATGCCGGGAACAGCAAGCAGAAATCGCCTCAGTCGGCCACCCGCCAGGTGCAGGCGTCGCAAGTCGATATCGACTTTAAAACCGGGCCGGACCACACCCCGCAAGCCGACCACATACTCGCAGCGGGTGGTGCGCGGGTGAACGTACACTCGATCTATACCGGGACGCCCCCCGAAGACACGACGATACAAGGCGATCAGCTGTTCGCGACCCTGGTTGACGGCGAGACTCTTTCGTCCCTGCGTGGAACTGGTCATACCAGCCTCGTCACCGTAAGCCCCAATGGAGTCACGCAAAGCAGCAAAGGCGACAACCTGCTGCTTACGTTCGCCCCCGCTCAGCCGACAGCGAAGCAAGGAAGGAAGCCGAGCAAAGCAACGCTCGATACGCCAACCCCGCAACCAGCGGCGCAGTTGCAAACTGCGGTGCAGTTGGGAAACGTGACCTTGGTTCAACAGGGAGCGGCAAACGCCGGCGGGCAAAGTCCGGCGCCAACCACCGTCACTGCGCAACGAGCCGCCTACGACGCAGCGACGCAACTCGTGGAGCTGTCGGGGAGCCCACGCATACAGCAAACCAGTGGGGATCTAAGCGCGAACCTGGTTGAAGTTTCGCGGACCAGCGGTAACGCCGACGCTACAGGCAGCGTAAAGGCAACCTACCGGCAGACGAACGGACAGCAGAACGTGGTATTTACCGGGTCTGGGCCAGTGCATGTGGTGGCTGATCACGCCCATCTTGACCACGCCACGGATCTGACAACTTTTTACGGAAAAGCCGGCGAGCCGGCTCGACTATGGCAGGCCAGCGATTCCGTGGCCGCGCCCGTGCTGGAACTTTCCCGGCCGCACGCGACCCTTTCGGCCCATGGTCCGGGTGGGGAGGCAGCAACGGTCAATGCCGTATTTACCGGCTCGCCGAATAACACACAGGGGACCCCGGCGGCCAGGACGGCGCCCCCACGAACGCCCTCCGTCGTCCGTTTGCAAAGCCGCACGCTGTTCTACGCCGAGAGCGATCACAAAGCTGTTTTCAGCGGTGCGGTGGTTGCGCAGACATCGAGCGGACTGTTGCATGCGAATTTCATGGATGTCTATTTCGCTCCCGCCGCAGGTGCGCAGCCGCCGGGCAAGCCATCTACCAGCAACCAGGTTTCGAGGATCGTGGCTCGCGGCGCGGTGGAACTCCAACAGCCAGGCCGCAAGGGCACAGGCGAAGAACTGACCTACACCGGGGCCGATGGCAAGTTTGTCCTGACAGGAAGCAACGCCGCGCCTCCTCGCCTGACCGATCAGACGCACGGAACAGTAACTGGCAACGCGTTGATTTTCAATGATCGCGATGATAGCGTCGTGGTAAGTGGGGGTGCTTCCAAGGTAGTGACCCAGACCAGGGTAGCGAAATGAATGCAAAAACTGAGTACAGATGAAATTGGCAAGTCTTACAAGGGCCGTCAGGTGGTACGCGGCGTAAACCTTGAGGTCTGTCAGGGCGAGGTAGTCGGTTTGCTGGGCCCCAATGGCGCCGGCAAGACTACCAGTTTTTACATCATTGTTGGTCTGATCACTCCTGATTCGGGACAAGTTTTCGTCGATGAAGTCGACATCACGCGGGTTCCCATGTATCTACGGGCGAGGCAATATGGCATCAGCTATCTGCCCCAGGAGCCAAGCGTTTTTCGCAAGCTGACGGTCGAAGAGAATATCCTGGCCGTGCTGGAAGTTCAGTCGCTTTCGCTCGAAGTGAGGCGCGCCCGGACGGAAAAGCTGCTCGACCAGTTGAACCTGGGGCACATCCGAAAAACCCGCGGCTACGCGCTTTCCGGTGGCGAGCGCCGTCGCGTGGAAATAGCTCGCTGTCTTTGCATTCAGCCTTCGTTCATTCTGCTGGATGAGCCATTCTCGGGCATTGATCCGATCGCCGTGCTCGACCTGCAAGAGATCATCTTCGATCTGAAAGCGAGCGGCATCGGCGTTCTGATCACGGATCACAATGTGCGCGAGACGCTATCGGTTACCGATCGCGCCTACATCATCAATGAAGGCCGAATCTTCCGCACCGGAACCCCGGAGCAGCTGGGCAAAGACCCTGAGGTCCGCCGGGTCTATCTGGGCGAAGGATTCTCGTTGAACTAATTGGCCTTGCCGGCGCCGCCGCTGAGTGACCTTAGTCACAGGTTGGCGATGTTGGGCGTTTCGGAAAAAGCCCTCTGCGACCGAGGCTCAGAAAAGGTAAACTAAGGCCGCTAGCTGTTTGATGCGGTGAAATGGTATGGCTCTTCTACAACCAAAACTAAGCTTGAAGGTAGCGCAGCGTCAGATCCTGACGCCTGGCCTGATGCAGATGGTCAGTGTTCTCGCGCTCAACAAGCTCGAGTTGAAAGAGCTGATCAATACTGAGATTGTCGAGAATCCGGTGTTGGAGGAGATGGAAGAGAGTGTTCCCCTCATTGATGAAGTTGCTCTTAAGGAGGCGGAGCGCGATCGGAGCGTGGAAGAGGTTGCCGCCCAGGCAGATCGAGACAAGCGTGATCCCTTCGATGAAATAGACTTTGGATCTTACTTTCAGGATTATCTCGATCCCGGCTTTCGCACACCCAACGGTTTTGAACAAACGGACAAGCCATCTTTTGAGAATTTCCTTTCCCAGCCCAGCACGCTCACCGATCACCTTTTCTGGCAACTGGGTTCGCTCAATCTGAGCCGCGACTTGCGCGCCGCGGCCGAATACGTGGTGGGCAACCTGGATGAGGATGGCTACCTGATGGCCGGCGATGAAGAACTTCTGGCGGGGTTTGTGCGCGAATTCGACCCTGGCTCCGCGTCCCCTCCCGGCGCAGCGTCCGAGCTTCTGGCTGAGGGTGTGCACCTGGTACAGAATCTCGATCCGGTTGGCGTGGCGACGCGAAGTCTACGCGAATGTTTGCTGGTACAGATTGAAGCGCAGCGCCGTGAGTTTCAACTCCAGCTCGGGCGCCGGGCCGCTTCCATGGCGGCGCAGGCAGACTCGAACGCGGGAGAAGGCGAGGCGGCTCCGTCGCTGGGCTTGCACGAGGTTCGGTTGCAGGTGTTTTCGCTCGCGGCCCGCATTGTCGATCAGCACTTGTTATTGTTGCAAAAGCGGGACCTGCGCGAGATGTCCAAGGTCCTGGGCGTGCAGCCGGACGCCATTCAACACGCGATCGACTTTATACGCAGTCTCGACCCTCGTCCCGGCCAGCGCTTTAACCGCTCTGATGCCCGCCTGATCGAGCCCGATGTGGCTTTCGTCAAGCGCGGCGGCGAGTTTGTGGTGGTCATGAATGAGGAAGACCTGCCAACCTTGCGGCTCAACCATGGCTATCGCAAATTGTTGTCGCAGGAAGGCACGGAGAGAGATGTAAAGGAGTACGTCAAAGAACGTTATCGCTCCGCGTTGCAGTTGATGCGCAACATCGAGCAGCGCAAGAACACCATCCTGAGAACCTGCGAAGCGATTGTGCGCCGCCAGGGCGACTTCCTCGAGCGTGGCGTGGACGCGCTGAAGCCGATGATGATCAAGGAGGTTGCGGAGGAGATCGGAGTTCACCCTTCTACTGTCAGCCGGGCGGTCTCGAGCAAATATGTGCACACATCGCAGGGCGTTTTTGAACTTCGCTTCTTCTTCTCTGAGGGGGTGCATGGGCCTGAGGGCGGCAGCACTCCGCTGATGCTGCTTAAGCGCAAAGTCAAGAAGTTAATTGATGAAGAGGATCCGCGAAAGCCGCTGACCGATGATTTGATCGCCAGCATGTTAGAAGCGCAGGGCATTGACGTAACCCGCCGTACGGTCGCCAAGTACCGTGAAGACCTACGCATTCCCAGCACCCACCAACGCCGAGTGCGCGATTAGCTCAACCCTTTCGTCTATTCGTGCAAGGGAGAACGTGACGCCGTCCAGCCGTATGTCTTCTGCATCATATTTGTAACGGTCTTGTACCGAGCGTGACTATGGGCAACCCTTTGTTGACGAAAGAAGCACGTGAGGATATCTTCCTGGGTCCAGGCTACAGAGAGAAACCCGCTCCGCCCCGGAGCGAACTCTTCTGGCCGAAATCTCCAACCCACAGCAATTTTCAAAATGCTATAGAATCGGGCATCTCAGGAGCTTCAACATGCCGGTTGAATGCACGGGCAGGCAGGTGGCAGTCACTCAGCCACTGCGTACTTTAGCGGAAGAAGGAATCGAGCGCATTGCCAGGATTCTCGGCAAGATCACCAGCGCCCACGTGGTTCTGACTGCAGAGAAATACCGGCAAATCGCCGAAGTGACAGTCAAGACTCGTAATTGCACATTGGTGGCTCTTTGCGAATCCAGCGCTAACATGGAGTCCGCTTTGCGTGAGGCGCTGGCAAAGGCGGAAACGCAGGCGACGCGTTATAAAGACAAGCAGCGCACGCGCAAGCGCCAGCCAAAGCTGGAAAAACAACTGGAGGAAACGGGCGTAGCGCGCAGCGGGCGCGGCAGTGAGCCCGAGGCCAAGGCGGAGAAGGTTGCCAATGGTAATGGGAGCAACGGCAAGAGCCACGCCCAACCGGCCATTCCCGTCACCGTACATTCTTTTCCGGCGCGGGTTCCGATTGCAGAGCCCCACGTGGTGCGCTCGCTTGACTCCGTGGCGCTGCGGCCCATGACGCTGGAAGAGGCGGTTAAGGAGGCTGAGTTCCGTGACCGGGATGTGTTTGTCTTCCGGGATAACGAAGGTAATGTCAAAGTTCTGCACCGCAAGCGTGATGGCAAGATGGAACTGATTGAAGCCCCTTAACAGATAGTTTTGGCCGCGAAGAATCTCTGCACCAAGGGCGCAGCGCATTATGCCGCTCATCGTCTGGTTACGAAGGGCACGTTTTACAGGTCGTTGAGAAACTTGGTTCGTATCAGGGCACGACTTGAGTCGTGCCCTGATGGATTTGAGAATACGTTGGGCTTTAGCCCGTGAGGTCCGTTTTTCTTGTCCGATTCCGAATTCTCAAGAGCCTGTGTGTCCACGCCCGGCTGGCGAATGAGGCCGTATTTGTAGCAAACGCAGTGATCGACGACTCAGCGTCTCTTCATCCATGCCACGCCAACTTATTCGGTAGCAAATGGTTGCGGATTTTAAAGACCTAAGTAACTGCGACCTCGGAGTTTGCCGGTACTTCTTTCAGGGGATATTCCTGTTTGGAAAGCGACCTTGATACTCAACCCTGTAGGGGCTCTGTCCGCTGCGTTGATCGACTATGAATTCAGAAGCTGAAGTTTCCGTACTCACGGCCCAGCAACGGTCTCTCCTCGAATCCCTGCCGTGCTACGTCTTTGTGCAGCGGGGTAAAAACGTAATTTACGCCAATCGTGGCGCGCGCGAGATTCTCCATCTGGAGGATGGTGCATCCATGCCCATCCACGATCTCTTTGTCGGCAAGTTCCCTGGTTTTGTTTATGCGGGAACAGCTTCGCGTGGGCCGGCGAATGTTTATGGCGGCGACCATGCGTATTCGTCCGATTTCCACTGCCAGATGCGTACGCCGCTGGATACCGCAGTCCCGGTCCGCGGAAGCTTCCGCATGCTCCGCGTGGAGCCGGAGCCGGAACTGCTGATCGTTGCCCTGAGATCCCGGCACGAGGGGCAAGAAGACCCACGGCACGATGAGCGGGAGAATGCGGAGCAGGGTTCGCCTTCGAACTTCCTGGAGCATTTGTTGAACGCCGCTCCGGAAGCCATCATGATCACGCGCGGCTCGAAAATTCTCCATATCAATCGCGAGTTCGAAGCCCTCTTCGGCTACAACGCCGACGAAGCGCTGGGCCAGAATACCTACGACATCCTCATACCCGAAACCCGCCGGCATGAGTTCGATATCCTCGAGCACACTATGCAGCTCCACGGCCGGGCTTCGATGGAGACCGTCCGCCTGCACAAATCAGGGGAGCTGATCGATGTCTCGATCCTGGTCGCCCCGATCAACATGTCGGGTATCGAAATCGGAAATTTTGTCAGTTACCGCGATATACGGGATAAGAAGCAATCCGATGCTCGTCTGCAGCACGACGCCCTACGCGACCCGTTGACGGGTTTGGCGAACAGGGCCTTGTTCCTGGATCGCCTGCAGTTGATCATGGCCCGGCAGCAACGGCATTCCCATTTGAACTTTGCGGTGATGTATCTCGACCTCGACCGGTTCAAGGCAGTGAACGACAACCTGGGCCATGCCGCCGGCGACGATCTGCTGGTGCGTATTGCGGCTCGCCTGCGCGTCTTGCGTTCGCCCGGAAGATACCGTCGCGCGCTTCGATGGAGATGAATTTGCCATCCTGCTCGAGGACGTCACCAATATTTCCGATGTAACCAAAATCGCAGAACGTGCGCAGCACGATATTCGCTTGCCCGTTGAGCTGAATGGCCACGAGATCTTCGTCTCCGCCAGTATCGGTATCGCCTTCGGGACCCTGGACCATACCAGTCCGGAACAAATCCTGCGCGACGCAGACTTTGCCATGTATCAGGCCAAATCCAACGGTCACGCGCGTCACGAGGTCTTCGACGGCTCCATGCATGTGCACGTGGCCGCGCAGTTGAAGCAGGAGCACGACCTCAAGACGGCTCTGGAGAAAAAAGAGCTTGCCGTCTGGTATCAGCCCATCTACCGGCTGGCTACGGGTGAGATTGAGGGCTTCGAGGCTCTCCTCCGCTGGCGTCGCGGTGACGAAGTGGATCCCACCGCAGGAGTTCCTGCCCACAGCAGAAGAGACGGGACTCATTATTCCCATGGGCATGTTTGTGCTGGAGGAGGCTTGCAGCCAATTAAGGCGCTGGGCCGAAATCATGCCGGACAGGAACCTGAGCATCGATGTGAATTTGTCTTCGCGCCAGTTCCGCGATCCCAATTTCCTTGCAGAGCTAGGGAATTTGCTGGCCAAGTGGAAGATCTCTCCGGGACAGCTTCGCCTCGAGATCTCGGAAGCAGCCGTCAATCAGGATCCGGAAGCTGCCCTGGTGGTTTTCCAGGGTTTAGCGGATCTGAAAGTCAGCGCCGCCCTGGACAATTTCGGCGCCGGCCTGGCATCCATGAACCACTTCCTCCGGCTGCCGATTGATCTGGTGAAAGTCGATCGCCGGCTGATTGCCTATCTGCCGATTCCCGGCAAGCAGGCGGCCATCCTGCAAACCATCTTCGATCTTGGACGCATGCTGGAAGTGCGCATGCTGGCGGAGGGGATCGAGCGCAAGGAACAGTTGGAGGCGCTGCTGAAGTTCGGTTGCGATCTGGGGCAGGGGCATTTGTTTTCACCGCCCGTTGCGCAGGAAAAGACGCAAGCATTACTCGAGAACGGCCCTTGGCGCATTTAAGCTGCTTTTGAATGCTACGATGGCCCCATGCCACGCAAGCGCGAGCCAAAATCCATTGCTCCCAGCGCCGCTAAGAAGAAAGCTGCTGTGGCGCCCGCGGTTGCGTCCGAGCTGGTGATCCTTACCGGTCTTTCCGGATCAGGCAAGGCCTCCGCACTTAAGGCGTTTGAAGACCTGGGTTTTTATGCAGTCGACAATATGCCTCTGGAGTTGATTCCCGCATTTGCCGACCTGGTGCGGCAATCGGCGGAGATTAACCGCGCGGCTCTGGTCGTCGATGTGCGCGAGGGGCAGCATCTTGATCGCTTCCCCGCGATCCTCCGCAAGGTAAGAAAAGTTCTTTCGACCACCGTGGTGTTTCTCGATGCCGCGGATCCGTCCCTGGTGCGTCGATTCTCTGAAACCCGGCGCCCGCACCCGCTGGGCCGGACGGAAACGGTGATTCGCGCCATTCATGCGGAGAGAAAGCTTCTTGCTCCTATCCGCAATCTGGCCGACATGATTGTCGATACCACTCGCTTGAACGTCCACGAATTACGCGCCCACATCCTGCAGAAGTTTGAGCGCGGGGACACAGACAAGAACCTGCTGGTTTCCTCGATCAGTTTCGGTTACAAGAACGGTGTTCCTCTTGAGGCGGACCTGGTTTTCGACGTCAGGTTCCTTCCTAATCCGCATTTCGTACCCGAGTTCCGGGACCTGACCGGCCGCGATCCCAAGGTGGCAAAATACATTCGCGAATTCCCCCAGACCTGCGAGTTTCTGGACCGGGTCACCCAGTTGCTGCTCTTCCTGTTGCCCCATTACATCGAAGAGGGCAAGAGCTATCTCACCGTGGCATTCGGCTGCACCGGCGGCCAGCATCGTTCGGTGATGATCGCCGAGGAAGTCCAAAAGCGGCTGGCCAAGGAAGGGTACCGGGTAAAAACCGTCCACCGGGACATGCCTCATTGAGGCGTGCGGAGTGGGCGGGTTTGGTACGGGCTTAGAGTTTGCGAAGGGTACGGCCCGTTAGGCCGTACATCTAATCGTAAAGATGGACCGGCTTCAGCCGCCGAGGGCTGCTTAAACCAGCAAGAGATGCCCTCACGGGCTAAAGCCCTTCTTAGCTTGGTGGTTGATGCCGGGGATAAATCCCCGGCCACCGTATAAGGTCCCGATGTGTCGCGTGGCGGGGACCTCGCCCTGGCGATTACAATGACTGGATGCGTTCCCGGCAGCGCCGCGTCTTTGGGGTTCCCTCTTGAGGAGGGTGCTGCGCCTGTTGGGTTATGTGCGGCCGTATTGGCTGCAATCAGTCGCGTCGGTGATCCTGATGGCCGGCGTGGGCCTTTTGGATGCCTTCCGGCTCCTGCTGGTCGGTCCCATTTTCGACCGCGTGCTCAACCCCAATGCGCCGGATCGCACCATCCCGCTCCTCGGACCTCGCTTCGGCATAAGCCTGCAACAGCTTGTCCCCTCCCACTTACACAATGCCTGGGACATTGTTGCCTTTGCCCTGGTCGTCTCCACTTTGCTCAAGGGGATCTTCGACTACTGCGGTACCTACCTGGTGAACTACGCCGGCTTCGGCATGATCACCGATCTTCGCGATGACCTGTACGACGCCATCCTGCGGCGCTCTGTCTCCTTTTTCCAGCAGAATTCGACCGGCACCATCGTTTCTACCCTGATCAACGACATCGAGCGCGTACAGTTCGCCATGTCCTCGGTGCTGGCGGAATTCCTGCAGCAGTTCTTCACCCTGATCTTTACCGCCTGCGTGGTGGTGGCCCTGGGCGGCAAGCTGGCCTGGGTACTACTGCTGTTCGTTCCCGTCGTTCTTGGCTCAGCTCGCAGGATCGGCCGCAAGGTGCGGCAGACCACCCGCAAGGGCCAGGACAAACTGGCCGAGATCCAGAACATATTGCACGAGACCATCACCGGGAACCGCATCGTCAAGGCCTTCAATATGGAGCTTTGGGAGATGATGCGGTTCAAGCAGGCGGCTCGACGGCTGTTTGACGCCAATCTTCGCTCCGTCCGTGCCCAGGCGATCAGTTCGCCGCTAATGGATACCATCGGCGCGGTGGCGATTGCCTTATTGCTCTGGGTGGGCCGCAACAGCATCCGCAGCCATGTTTTGACGGCCGGAACTTTTTTTGCGTTCATCATTGCGGTGTTCAAGCTCTACGAGCCGGTGCGCAAGTTCGCTTTGTTCTATAACAACTTCCAGCAGGCCCTGGGTGCATCGTCGGAGATTTTCCGCTTCATGGATACCCAGGACGAGGTGCGGGAGAAGGCCGGCGCCTACGTGATCAAGGAATTCCGTGAGCAAATCCAATTCGAGGATGTCTGCTTCGACTATCGCAACGAAGAAGGGGAACGGCAGGTCTTGCGACAGATCAACCTGCAGGTCCCCCGGGGTGAGGTGGTCGCGTTGGTGGGTCCCAGCGGCGCGGGCAAATCTACCCTGGTGAACCTGATCCCCCGCTTCTTCGACGTTACTGGCGGCAGCATCCGCATCGACGGACATGACCTGCGGGACGTGAGCCTGGCTTCTCTCCGTGCCCAGATTGGCAACGTGACCCAGGAAACGATTCTGTTCAACGACACGGTGCGCAATAACATCGCCTATGGCGAAGCCGGCATTCCCATCAGCCAGGTCATCGCCTCCGCCCAGGCAGCGTTGGCGCATGACTTCATCGAGCGGCTTCCGGAAAAGTACGATACAGTGATCGGGGAAAAGGGGTTTCGCCTCTCGGGCGGAGAGCGGCAGCGCATTGCCATCGCCCGGGCGTTGCTCAAGGACGCGCCTATCCTGATTCTTGACGAAGCCACCTCAGCCCTTGACTCGGAAAGCGAGTCCCTGGTGCAGGCTGCCCTTTCCAACCTGATTGCCGGCCGAACCGTATTTGTCATCGCCCACCGGCTATCTACAGTGCGCCGCGCGTCGCGCATCGCCGTGATCGAAGACGGCCGCATTACCGCCATTGGCCCGCACGAAGAGCTGCTCCGGGTCTCATCCACCTACCAGCGCCTGTACCAGTTGCAGTTTATGGATCCGGCGGAATATCCCGGCAACGTGCTTCCCAAAGAAGTGCTCGAGCCCGCCTTGAGCGCAGAGGTGCAACCTTGAGTTCACACGTTCATCCGGCGCCGGTTAAGCCGGCCGTCCCGGCCCGTTCCCTCCCTGTCCATTCGATGACCGGCTTCGCCCGCACCAGCGGCCGCATTAACGATCTACTCTCCTGGAACCTGTCGCTCAAAAGCGTCAATCATCGCTTTCTCGATTTGCACATGCGTATGCCTGGCGGCGCCGAGCCTCTGGAAATGCGCTTGCGCAGGCTGCTTAAGGAAAAAGTGCTGCGCGGCCACCTGGAAGTGACCTTGACGGTCGACCGCGGCCTGCGCCCCAGTGCTCAGTTTGACGCCGGCCTGCTGCAGGGCTATGTCGCCGCCTTTCGCGCGGCTGCGGCCGAGACCGGGCTTCCGCAGCAGCCGGATCTGAATGTTATCTTCCGCCTGCCGGGTGTGCTGACCGGGGAAATGCGCTTCACGGAAGAGGAAGTGAAAGTCCTGGAGGAAAGTGTAGCGGCGCAACTCGGGCCTCTGGTCGAGGAGTTGAACCGTATGCGAGCCCAGGAGGGCGCTGCGCTGGCCCGGGATCTGGGCGCCACCATGGAACGGCTGGATGTCGCCGTCTCCCAGGTTGCGCAGATGCGGCACGACGTCCAGAAGGCCTACTTTGAACGCATTAGCCAGCGCCTCGCCGCCCTGCTGAACGGCAACGGGGTCATCGACCGGGACCGGGTCCTGCAGGAATCGGCCATGCTCGCCGAACGCAGCGACGTGGAAGAAGAGGTAACCCGGCTGCGCACCCATATCCAGCACTTCCATTCGCTTTTGCAGGCAGGCGGCGAAATGGGCAAAAAGCTCGATTTCCTGTTGCAGGAGATGAATCGTGAGGCCAACACGCTCCTGTCAAAGACAGGCGGAGTAAGCGGAAACGGCCAGCGAATTACTGATTTGGGCCTGGGAATGAAATCGGAGATCGAAAAAGCGCGCGAACAGGTGCAGAATCTTGAGTAACACTTGTGCGGGACTGCGCGCTTAGCGGACCACTGTATCATCAGGACAACACATTGGCGGGAATTCTGTTCATCATCTCGGCACCTTCGGGCTCTGGCAAATCCACTCTGGTGAACCGCCTGCGTGCGCGGGTGACCGGTCTCGAATTCTCTGTCTCCTACACCACGCGCGCTCCGCGTCCCTCGGAACAGCAGGATCGCGAGTATCACTACATTTCGCGGGCAGAGTTTCGCGACATGGTGGACCGCGGCGAGTTTTTAGAGTGGGCGGAGGTCTTTGGCAACTATTACGGCACCCCCTGCAGTTCGCTCACCGATGCCCTGGCGGCCGGCAAGGACCTGCTGCTGGACATCGACGTCCAGGGAGCAGCCCAGGTGCGGGAAAAAATGCCGGATGCGGTGAGCATTTTCTTGCTGGCGCCGGATCCGGATATCCTGGCCCAGCGATTGCGCGAACGCAGCCGCAAGGAAGGCAGCCTGCTGGAGGAGGAAATCGCCAGGCGGTTAGCTAAAGCCAGAAGTGAGATCGAGAATTACAGTCAGTATCGCTACATCCTGGTTAACGATATTCTTGAGGACGCGGTAGAAGCATTGACCGCCATAGTGATCACGGAAAGGGCCACGCGCCTTGGAGCGCCACCAGACCCTGAGACTGCCCGCATGATGCAGCTCGCCGACAAGTGCCGCCAGACGAACGCTACGGATCGTGTCTATAAGGTGCTTTCCCTGTTCGGTCTGCGCGACATGCACGCCACCCGCGCCTGAAAGTCCGGCGACAAATTTAGGAGGCAATATGACGCCAGAACATGGACTTGACAGCAATTTTCGCTACGTGGTCATGGCCGCTCGTCGCGCCCGGCAACTCCAGAACGGTTCCCAGCCGTTGATTGATTCCCGCTCCACCAAGGCCTGCCGTGTAGCCCAGGAAGAGATCGCCGCGGGCAAAGTCAAAGCAGCGACTCATCCCAGGGTAGAGATGGTGGACGAGGTGATTGAGGACCCGGACACCGAGCAAGACAGAGATTCGTAACATCGTACAATCATCGCTATGAAGGTCACGGTCGGTGTCTCCGGGGGCATTGCTGCGTACAAGGCGGCGGAAGTAGTCCGCGCCTTACAACGCCAGGCACTCGACGTACACGTGGTGATGACGGAAGCGGCCCAGAAGTTCATCACTCCGCTGACCTTTGCCTCCCTTACCGGTCATAAAGTCATCACCGGACTGTGGCCGTCGTCTCCGGGAGAAGGCGATCTCGAATCATCGATTGAACATATTGGGGAAGCGCAGACTACCGATGCCCTGGTAGTGGCGCCGGCCACCGCGAACATCCTGGCAAAATTTGCTCATGGCCTGGCCGACGATTTCCTGACCACCTTGTTTTTGGCGACGCGTGCGCCGGTGATTGTGGCTCCGGCCATGAACGTCAATATGTGGGAACATCCGGCCACCCAGGCCAACCTCGAGACTCTGCAGGGCCGCGGGGTGAGGATTGTGCCTCCAGACAAGGGTCCGCTGGCTTGCGGCATGGTCGGTAACGGCCGGCTGGCCGAGCCGGAGGTGATCGTGGAAGCGGTGCTGGCTCAGCTCCATGGCCGCAACGATCTTGCCGGGGAGACGATTCTGGTCACCGCCGCTGGAACACGGGAAGCCATCGATCCAGTTCGTTTTCTGGGCAATCGATCCAGCGGGAAGATGGGCTATGCCGTGGCCGAAGAGGCGCAGCGTCGCGGCGCTCGGGTGATGTTGGTGAGCGGCCCCTCGGCGCTCAAGCCTCCCGCCAACTGCGAGCTGATCTCTGTGGTTAGCGCCGAAGATATGCGGCGCGCCGTTCTCAGCCGCCTCGATCAGGTCACGATTGTCATCAAGGCCGCCGCAGTCGCGGATTATCGCCCGCGGAAACTGGCGGAACAGAAGATGAAACGGAGCGGACCGATTACCCTCGAGTTTGAGCCGACGGAAGACATCCTGCGCGAAGTGGTGATGTCGAAACGGCCGGGTACGTTGGTGATTGGCTTTGCCGCGGAGACCGAAAACCTCATCGAGCACGGCAGGGATAAGCTCCTGCGTAAGGGAGCCGATGCGATAGTGTTGAACGACGTGTCCCGTCCAGGGATTGGCTTTGATTCCGATCGCAACGCCGCTACCTTTCTCACTCCCAAGACCGCGATTGAATTGCCCGAGATGACCAAGCACGAGTTGGCCGGTCGCATCCTGGACGAAGTGATTGCCTTAAGGCGCCCACCATCCGTGGTTGCCGAGACCGGCCTGGTCTCCAGCAATTCGAAGCTAAAGGACTAGCCGAGGGATCTGCAGTTCTACGGATGTTCCGTGGATATGTTTTTGATCTAACCCTTAGCTTCGCGTAGTGTTTGCCCCTGCGATCCACTCCTTCCCCATGTAAGCTATAGGAAATCCGGTTCAGCAAATGTCGTTCGATCCCCAGTTGCAACAAGCCATCGCCGCCCACATGCAGTACCTGCGCGATCTCGGCATCTACGACTTCTATCGCCGCGACACAGACATCCTGATTGAGCCCATCCCTGAGGAGCCCGTCATTCCCCCACGTCAACCCGTTTCTCCGCAGCCGCCCATCGGATCATTTGTGGCTCCACCCAGCCGCGTCGAAGCGTTGCGCGCGATTCAATTCGAAATCGGCGACTGCACGCGGTGCGCGCTTAGCGCCGGCCGCAACAAGATCGTGTTTGGCGACGGCGACCCCAACGCGCGTCTCATGTTCGTAGGCGAAGGGCCAGGAGCCGACGAGGACGCGCAGGGTTTACCCTTTGTCGGCCGCGCCGGCCAACTGCTTAACAATATGATCGTTGCCACGGGACTGAAACGTGAGCAGGTCTACATCGCGAACATCGTAAAATGCCGCCCCCCTCAGAACAGAGTGCCGGAGCCAGAGGAAGCCAACACCTGTTCGCCGTTTCTCTTCCAACAGATTGACGTGGTGCGGCCGGAAGTCATCGTGGCTCTGGGTTCTACCGCCGCGACCTACCTGCTGGGTGCGAAGTCATCGCTCAGCGGCCTGCGCGGGCGCGTGCACAAGTGCCGCGACACCAAGCTCATCGTCACCTATCACCCCGCTTACCTCCTGCGGGATCCTCGCCAGAAAAAAGAAGCATGGCAAGATCTGAAACTTGCCATGGCCGAGTTGGGATTGCCCGTTCCCTCCCGCTGATGGCGATTTTTTGTGACGTAGTGTTACCGGTACCACTCGATCGGGCCTTCACCTATAAGACCAAGGACGAGAACGGCCCGCCTGTCGGCGGCCGCGTGGTCGTGCCCTTCCGCAATGAGAAGTTGATTGGCGTAGTCACTCGCTTGCACGACGAAGCGCCGCCGGTGGAAGCGCGGCCCATCGAAGCCGTGCTTGATCAGGAACCCATTCTCAGTGCCCAGCTGATGGAGTTGGCCGCCTGGATTGCGCAATACTACCTGGTCCCACTGGGCGAAGTGCTGCGCAGCATGCTTCCCCTGATGGCGGAAGTGCGCCGCTCGACCAGCTATCGCATCAGCGAGACCGGCTTGACCATACTGGTCGACGGGGCAGAGCAGGGGTCTTCACGACGCTCGCGCCGAAGCGCGGATGAACAGGATATCGAGTACACCGTGCTGAACTATCTTTCCGACGGACAGCCGGCAAAGAGCGGGACGTTGCGTCATGCCACGGGCGCCACATCCGACCTACTAACCAACATGCTGCGCAAGAAATGGCTCGTGCGCGAAACGGAAGCTGCGCCTCGCGATGCCCGCCGCCTGGATCGCTACGCAGTGCTGGTGGCCGATGTGCGGCCGCCAAAATTGAATGACAATCAGCTGGCGATACTTGCCGAACTCGCGGGCGCCGGGGGCTCCCTGCCGGTTCCTGTCTTGCGCCGGCTCGATCTTCCCGCAACCACTTTGCAGACCCTGGTGAAACGGGGCTTGGTGACGATCGAAGAACGGCCTGCGGCCTTTCATCTTTCCGGGGCTGCGAGACCGGCGGCACAGCATGTTCTCAACCTGGCGCAACAGGCTGCCCTGGCACATATTGAGACCACGCTCGACGGAGAAGGCTTCGGGGCCTGCCTGTTGTATGGGGTGACCGGTTCGGGCAAGACGGCGGTGTATCTCGCCGCCATGGAACACGCGCGCCGCGCCGGCCGATCGGCCATTCTACTGGTCCCCGAGATCGGCCTCACGCCCGCCATGGCGGCGCAGCTTCATTCCGCGTTTGGCGGCAGCGTCGCTCTCCTGCACTCCGCGCTCACGCCCGATGAGCGCGCTGAGCAGTGGCATCGCATCCGGCGTGGCGAAGCGCGGATTGTGGTGGGCACCCGGTCCGCCATCTTTGCCCCGGCGATGAACCTGGGTCTCATCATCGTCGACGAAGAGCACGACTCCTCTTACAAACAGGAAGAGATTCCGCGATACCACGCCCGCGATGTCGCGGTGATGCGAGCCAAGATCAGCAACGCTACGATCGTTCTCGGCTCAGCCACTCCGTCGCTCGAGTCCTGGCGGAATGCGGAGACGGGCAAATATTCGTTGATCGAGATGAAGGACCGGGTCAATCAGCGCCCGCTCCCCGTGGTCGACCTGGTGGACATGCGCCTCGAGTTCCAGGAGACGGGCAAGGAGAGCATCTTTTCTCGTGTGCTGCTGGAGCGGGCAAAAGCCGCCATCGATCGCGGGGAGCAAGCCATTATCCTGCTCAACCGCCGCGGCTATTCCTTTGCGGTCTTATGCCGCGCCTGCGGCGAAAAACTGCAATGCGAGAATTGCGCCATCGCTCTGACCCACCACAAACCCATCATTCCGGGAGAGACCATTGCCAATCCAGCGGGCCAGCGGCTCAAATGCCACTATTGCGGATACGTGAAAACCGTGCCGAAACACTGCCCTAAATGCGAGAGTGAACACTTGTTCTACCTGGGGGCAGGTTCCCAGCAAGGCGAAGAGCGTCTGCAGGAGTTGTTTCCCCATGCCCGCATCGGTCGCATGGACCGGGACACCATTCGCAACCGGTTCGATATGGAGCACTTGCTGACGCGGCTGCACAGCGGGCAGATTAACCTGCTGGTAGGCACGCAGATGATTGCCAAGGGCCACGATATCCACGGCGTTACCTTCGTCGGAGTTGTGGGCGCGGACCACGCTCTCGGCTTGCCGGATTTCCGCGCCGCCGAACGCGTTTTCCAGTTGCTCACCCAGGTCTCCGGCCGCGCCGGACGAGGAGAGCTGCCCGGCAATGTTCTCGTACAAAGCTATTACCCGGAACACTACGCGATCCAGTGCGCGGCGGCGCACGATTTTGAGCCTTCGTGAAGAAGGAGATGCAATACCGTAAGTGGATGCACTACCCTCCGCACGCAACGCTGGCCAACATCATCATCCAGAGCCAGCGGCTGGAGGAGGCCGCCGGTTGGGCCGCCAGCCTGGGCAAGTCCTTCGCCGCCATGCCTCTTGATCATGTGCGCGTCCTGGGTCCCGCGAGCGCACCCATCGTGCGCATCAAACGCATTTATCGCTTTCATCTTTTGCTGAAGTCCGAGAAGCGGCAAGCCCTGGCGCGGACGTTGCGCGCGGGCCTGGCTCAGGCCGAGGCGCTGGGCATTCCGCGGCGGAATCTCATCGTCGACGTCGACGCGGTAAACCTGATGTAGTCCGCGTAGCTCAGGACTCCTCCGAGGAGCCGAGCTTCTCGTAGAGCAGTCTGCGATGAATTCCCAATCTGCGTGCCGCTTCCGCTTTGTTGCCATTGGCGGCTTCCAGAGCGCGGTCGATCAACAGCCGTTCCCAACGCCTGAACCGACTCGCGGAAGGGGAGGTCGAGAAGCTTTTCGAATTCGCTCGTCTTCGACACAGACTTGCTATTGTCTTCGGTCGTGACCAGATCGGGAGTAATCACCCGGCCTCCGCCTTGCAGCACAGCTCTTTCAATGATGTGCTCCAGTTCGCGAACATTTCCGGGAAAGGTGTATCGCTGCAGCTTAAGGAGTGCCTCCTCGGTGAAGCCGGTCACCCGGAATCCGTGCTTCAGGCTATAGTGCTGCAGAAAATGCTCTGCGAGCAGAACGATGTCAGGCCGGCGATCGCGCAGGGAGGGAAGAGCAATGGGTACGACGTTCAGGCGAAAGTAGAGGTCCTGTCTGAATCGCCCCGCAGCAACCTCCTCTTCGAGACTTCGATTGGTCGCCGCGACCACTCGGAAGTCCGCGGTGACCGGCTGCCTCCCTCCGATACGTTCGAAGCTGTGTTCCTGAAGCACGCGGAGCAGCTTGGGCTGAGACGCCAGTGGTAATTCGCCTATCTCGTCAAGAAAGACGGTGCCGCCTTGTGCGCTTTCGAATTTTCCCGGCTTGCGATGGAGCGCGCCGGTGAACGCACCTTTCTCGTAGCCGAAGAGTTCAGACTCGATGAGATTTTCTGGCAGCGCAGCGCAATTCACCACCGCGAAGGGAAAGCCCCGGCGCGCGCTGTGCTCGTGAATCGCCTTGGCGACCAATTCTTTTCCTGTGCCGGATTCACCCGTGATCAGCACCGTCGAGTCGGTTTGTGCGACCCGCCCAATGGCTTTGAATACTTCCAGCATGGGCGCGGAGAAACCTACAATCTCTCCGCTTGGTCTGTCGGTACCCGCTACCTTGCTTCTGAGTTGGGCGACTTCCTTCTGCAGCGCTGTGTGCTCGAGCGCGCGCCGTATAGTGACCAGAACGTCGTCGAGGTCGAATGGCTTGGTGACGAAATCGTAGGCGCCGAATTGAATTGCTTCGATGGCATTGTTGCTTGTGCCATGGGCCGTCATCACCAGAACGGGTAGGTCAACCAGACGGCCATCTTCACTCAGCAGCTTCAAGAGCGCGCCGCCATCCATCTCTGGCATGCGCCAGTCGCATAGCAGGAGATCAAGTGCCTGCGACTGAATAATCGCGTAGGCCTCTTTGCCGTTGGCCGCGGTCATTACGTGGTAACCAGCTTCTTTGAGCGCCTCGGAAAGACTCTCTCGTAAATTGCGCTCGTCATCGACGACCAGAAGAGTCACGTGGTTTCTCCGCTATCAGGCGGCTCGCCCAGGATTCGAGGCATGGTCACTTCGGCCAGCGTCCCCCCGCTGGAAACGGCTTTCAATTCCAGACTGCCTCGGTGAGCGCGCACAATCTCTTTGGCGATCGACAATCCAAGGCCTGTGCCCTGCGCCTTGGTGGTGAAGAACGGATCGAAGATGTGTACTCCGGCGTCCTGGGGAAGTCCGGCTCCGTTGTCCTGTACGCGGAGAGCAACCTGGTCGAGACTCTTCTCGGCCGAGAGGACAATTCGCTTTGGCGTGGATTCCATTCCGTCGAACGATTCCATCGCGTTTCGCACTAGATTCTCCAGTACCTGGCGGATCTTCCACGGATCGCCACTCATCGAGACGGGCGCTGATTCCTCATAAACGAGCGCTATGGACGACCGTTCCGCCTCTGGCTGCAGAGTGCCCAGTAGGTCTCGGCACATCTGGCCTGGATCGAATCGCTGCAACTGAAGCCGGATCGGCTTCGCAAAATACAAAAGGCGATCGAGTACGGAGCTGAGCCGGTCGATTTCTTCCAGGATGAGGTTTGCCGAGCGGGTGATCTGCTCTGCGTCCTTGCTGCGCAGCGACATCTGGGCGCGAAGACGAATCGTCGCCAGGGGGTTGCGCAGCTCGTGGGCAACCCCTGCGGCTACCTGCCCCAGGGATGCCAACCGTTCTTTATGATGCAGTTGCTCCACCAATTGGCGTTCCTCTGCAATCTTCTGTTGAAGAGAGATGCCGAGCTTATCGATGCCGCGCAAGATAGTTTCCAATTCTGCCGCGCCCGCCTCCCCACGCCGCGGTTCGGAAAGACTCCGCTCCAGCTCTTCGAGACGACGCTGAATCGTTGATACATCCGTCTGCACACTACGCGTGATCCAGAAGGCAATGCCGACACAGGCAGCGGCTGCGAGTGCGAGCGCACTTACGCTCAGCAATGCCCGCACATCGCGACCCGAGTTCGCGTCGTGCAAGCGATGCATCGCCCAGACACTGCCAACTACCTTTCCGTCGTGCACCAGCGGCACAGCCTGAAATAGAACTACATCCTGCTGCCCACGAAACACGAAGGATGACGGCTTGCCCGTAGCTGCCGCTTGCCGCGCCACTGAGAGAATCGTAGGGCGCTCACGGGGAGGAATGTCGCGTTTAGGACCGGGGCCTTCGCTGGTAGGGAAAGCGTATCCTGCCAGGCTATCCGTCGATGACGAATAAAAACCGCCTTCGATGCCTGGATCGCGGCGCAAGGCGTTGACGGTAAACGCACCAAGCCGGGCGTCTACATCCGGACCCGGAGGAAGGGCGAGCACGGAAAGTTCGCTATCAGGGTGAGAGCGAACCACGTTCATGAAGTCGTTGGCAAATGCGTTGACCACGGCCAGCAGATTGTTCCCTGCGTCGGCAATCAAGGCAGATTGGGTTTGCCGCAGCAGGAGAAAGAAGCCCGTGAGTGCGGACACCAGCAAAACACAAACCAGCAGTGCCAGCAGTAAAATTCGGCTGCGCAGACTGCTTAGCGCCCGAGTTCGAGTAGCCGGGTTCATGTGGTCCCCATTGTCTCGAATGTGGTGGATTGGGGATAGTCTTCAGCAGGGCGGGGGACCAGCAATTGAAAAATTGTGGCGGCGAGCAGCGCCAGCAAAGCAAATGCGAAAAAGGTGACTCGGAAGCCAAGATGTTGAAGGATGACACCCGATAGCACAGGACCGACAACTCCGCCAATTGCCTGGGCGGTGGCGAAGATGCCGAGCAGGCAATTGAATTGCCCCTTACCGCGCGTCAGATCAGCCGCAAAGACAACGATCACAACGCCATAGATACCGGCGCCAATGCCGTCCAGTGCCTGTAGAAAGACCACCATGTGTGGGTTGTGGGCCAGAGTGTAAGACAGAATACGCAGCGGCAGCGCCCAGAAGGCGATCGACATCACCGCCTTTGGTCCCCAGGAATCGCAGAATTTGCCACTGGCCCAAGCGATCGGAACCATCACCATCTGGGCGGAGAGAACGGTGAACGTCGTGAGGGCGCTCGATCCGCCAAGCTGCTTGATGTAGAGAGCGGTCACCGGCAGTATCGGTGCGTTGGCCAGGTGGAAAAGCGCGACCGCGGCCAGCAAAAAAATAACCGATCGATCCCGCAACAGGATGCTCCACTTTGATTGAGCCGGTCTCTCATCGCCAGCCGCAATCGTGTCATTCAGTTCCCGCGATCGTATCCAGTAAACCGAAAAGGCGCCCACCAGCGATGCAACTGCCACTGAGTAAAAAATCGAGGCGCTGCCAAAGGATCGGATAGCAACGAAAGCCAGCAATGCGGCCACGATGTTTCCGGCGTGGTTCCAGCCCTGGTTTTCCCCCAGCGTACGATTGAGGGCGCCGTAGCCGACGAGGGAGAGCGCCAGCGCGCCTAGCACAGGGATAAACAGAGTCTGAGCTACCCCCGAGACGAACAATAAAGAGTCGACCCAGATGGCTGAGCGCGGGACGAAAGGAATGACACCGAAGCAAACCCCAACAGCGATCGACGCAACGAAGAAGAGCAAGCGCCGGTTCTGAACACGATCCACCAGAATTCCCGCCGGCGTTTGGAAGAGTAAGGTTCCAAGACCCAGGAGCGCTGTGGCGACTCCGATCTGGTCGTATCGCCAATGCGCTTCCCGCAGAAAGGTATTCAGTACCGGCAGCACAACCCCGACCGCTTCGGCCTGAAAGAAGTTCGCAGCGTTGAGTCCGAACCGGCTTTGCAGCGAGGGTGATTTGGAGGTCTCTTCTGCCTGCTTGGCAACAGCCATACGCTAAATATCAGCACGTAAATCGCCATTCAACGACGTGCTCAAGAAGCTTGAAACAAAAGTCTTTCGGGAGAGAAATTACAGTGCTTGAGCCCTAAGCAACATAGAAGGGTGAAACCGAAGGGTGCCCCAGGTCTCGCTTTTGAGACCTGGGACCCCTCAAACCAATTCTCACTGGAAACACCCCCCTCCTTTTGTGTCATTAAGGGCGTACCCGGATTGCCTGCTTCACCGCCCTGCCAGATGCCATTGACCGTTCCCATCTACGAACAGCGTTCGCTTTTCGCTCATACCGTGAGCGCCGAGCGTACACATCGGACCGGACGAGAGATGAGGAGACGAACAGTTTGAATGGTTTGCCGGTCTCTCACCTTTGGCGGACCAATTGCTTTTCCTTTTAGTGGACGCAGGAGAAGCTCATGAAACTAAGTCACCCACTACTGATCGTCACTGCGCTCAGTCCAGTTTTGACACTGGCTGCGCGCGCGCAAAATTCATCCGCACCACCACCACCTCTCCCATCCGCTGTGGCGCAATCATCGACAGGCACGGCCGCTACTTACAACAGCCGTATCAGCGCGGTCGTCTATGGACCGCAGGGTGAAATTCAGGCGCTGACCTTGCGCAACGGGGTCGCCGTTAGTCTGCCGCCCGATCTGGGGACGCAACTCCAGACTGCAGTCGCCAGAGGAAGCCGGGTTCAAGTGAGCGGAACGCAAAGGGTCATCGCCGGGCAAACCAGCCTGCTCGCGCAGAGTCTCACGGCGAACGGTCAGACTGTGATTGCCAGCCAACCCCCGGCTCCTACCGCGGATCCCGGAGGCGCTGCCGCTGCGGCACTTCCGCCGCCCCCTCCAGGGCTGCCCGGGCCAAGGGGCCCTGCTGCCCGGCCGGCGCCCGGCGGACCAGCGCCGCCACCACCACCGCCCCCTCCAGCAGACGCAACGCCAGCTCCTGCTCCGCAGAGGTGACGCCGTGAAAGCGCCAGGCATCGTATGCATAGTTTTCGCCGGGATACTGGTTGCCGGGTGTGCCGGTCCTTCGGACCTGCCACTCGGCTTCGGCCCGGGGCCCGATCAATTCGCTGGCATCGCCATGCTTGCCGTTCTGGTTGCGCTCGCTTGGCGTCCCATTCGAAACGCACTGGGATCACGAACAGACAGTTCGTCTCCGAGCGACATTCTGAGAATGCGGTATGCGCGGGGAGAGCTATCTGAAGAGGAATATCGGCGTATGACAGAAAATTTGTCTCGAGAGAAGGCCAAGTCAGCATGACCCTGCTTCCGTCCGTACACGACTTCCGCCCTCGCTTGCCGGATGGCGCCGGTGTTATTTCGTGGATTCATATTGGCGATCTGCACATGGTTCGAGCTTCGGAGCAGAATCATCGCGATCTCATCGCGATCGTCGATCAGGTGAATCGAGTGTTCGCCTCTTCAATTGCGTTCGTCTTCCTGCCCGGTGATCTGGCAGAACACGGCCGCCCTGCCGAGTACTCCCTTGTCCGGGATACGCTTGACCAACTCAAAGCGCCATGGTGCTCCATCATTGGAGATCATGATGTCCAGCAAAGAAGCTTCGCCAATTACCTAAGCTCTATGTCGGCGGAAGAATATTATGCATTTCAGGTTGGGTCCGTTTCCTTTTTCGCACTCAACGCGTTCGACGTTCCCGACCCCGGTTCATTCTGTCTTCTCGCCAAGCAACTCGACTGGCTCGAGCATCAGCTGCGCTCGGTTCAACGCAACTCCGCTGTGCTGCTATTACACTGCTACCCGAGCGATCTGAAGCAGGGAGGGGAGCGTTTGCGGGCTATGGTGGCGAGTTCCGCTGTGCGCCTGATAGACATGGGCCACACCCACTACAACGAAGTGGCGAACGATGGACAAACCCTTTACACGGCAACCCGCTCGACGGGGCAGATCGAAGAAGGCCCGGTCGGCTTCTCCATCACCAGCATCGACGGTGACGTGACCAGTTGGAAGTTTCTGCGTCTGGGTGAATCACCTGCCGTGATGATCACTTCGCCGGCCGATGAGCGCTTCATCACCGAAGCCATGGTGAACGGCAACATTCCATCCGCCACCGTTCGGATTCGCGCCAAGGCCTGGGGAGAGACCCCGGTCCGAAGCGCCAGGGCGAACCTGGGAAACCAAATGCTGCAGCTGTTGCAATTTCCTGGCACGCAAGTGTGGGAGGGGGAGCTTGCCCGCGGTGTCCTACCCGACGGAGTCCATCCCCTCTCGGTCACCATTGAGGACTCAGACGGCCGGACCGCAGTGGACACCATTCGAGTGGTTCTGGGAGCGTCCTTTTGCCCTTCTCGCGAACGCGCCAAACGGGACCAGGACAACGCGCTCCCAGCATGGCCAGAACGAGGACTCCTGGGTACCCAACTCGGCCCAAACAAGAACGGGAGAAAGTGGTAGATGATCTCTGCCTCTTTCCCCCATGTTCTCTTAGCCCTGATCGTCGCCGTCAGCATCCTGTTGATGCTGATTCGGCCGCGCGACATTCCAGAGGTCTACTGGGCCGGTGGTGGTGCGATCCTGTTGATCGTCCTGCGGCTGATTCCACTCAAGCTGGCGGGAAAGGCGGTGGCCGAGGGCTCCGACGTCTATCTCTTTCTCATTGGCATGATGCTGCTGTCCGAATTGGCCCGTGAGCACGGCGTCTTTGACTGGCTTTCCTCCGCCGCGCTGAAAGGTTCGCACGGTTCCTGCATCCGGCTCTTCACCCTGGTTTATGGCGTGGGCACGCTGGTCACGATCTTCATGTCCAATGATGCAACTGCCGTGGTGCTCACTCCTGCGATTCTGGCTGCGATACGTAAAGCCAAAGTGGCGCCGCTCCCCTATCTATTCGCCTGCGCGATGATCGCCAACGCTGCCTCGTTTGTCTTGCCCATTTCCAACCCGGCGAATCTGGTTGTTTTTCATGCGAGCATGCCGCCACTGGGGCGGTGGCTCGCTTCGTTCGGCCTACCCTCGATCCTGTCCATCGTTGCGACGTATCTGGTCCTGCGGTTTGTCTTTCGCAAGGAACTCACAGGCAGCGCAGAAGAGGGCGATCGCGCAAAGCCGCTTACGACCAACGGCAAGATCGTATTGGGCGGCATCGCCTCCATGGTGGCCGTCCTGCTGACCGCATCCGCTCTCGACCGGGATCTTGGATTGCCCACCTGCCTGGCTGCGCTTGCGATCACCGCGGTCGTGTGCATCAAGGCGCGCAGCAACCCCTGGAGTCTCTTCAAAGAGATCAGTTGGGCCACGATCGCCCTGGTTGCGGGGTTGTTCATCATGGTGGAAGCAGTGCAGAGCATGGGCGCCCTCAAGTTCACGCTCGCGGCCCTCCACGACGTACAGCGATTAGCTCCCCCGTTTGCCGCCTTGATCACCGGCTTCGTGGTTGGCGTCGCCAACAACCTGGTCAACAATCTTCCGCTGGGATTAGTTGCCGGCGCGACGTTGCAGGCTGAGCATGCCACGGGACTGATTGCGAATGCCGTGTTGATTGGCGTTGACCTCGGACCGAACCTCTCCGTCACTGGGTCGCTGGCTACCATCCTGTGGTTAATTGCACTCCGTAAAGAGAAGCTGGATGTAAGCGCCTGGGACTTCTTCAAGGTCGGCGCCATTGCCATGCCCGTGGCGTTGGTGGTTGCGATCGGCGGTGCAATTCTGACGCATTTGCTGAGCGCTAAGTTTTAGCACGAGAGGAGGACTGTGAACGCGATTTGGATTATCCCCTTCATCATCCTGGGAGGCGCCCTGCAGACCTGCGGAGCCGCCATGAATGGCCAACTGAACAAATCGATCGTCAACCCCTGGCTGGCCTCGGCGGTCTCGTTCGCCCTCATTACGTTTTTCTTCACCAGCGTCTTCTTCATCCTGCCTCATCCGCTTCCGACCTCCAGGGATCTGGCAGCCATGCCCTGGTGGGCAGTGGTTGGCGGCCTCGTGGGGGCGGTGCAGGTCTACGCGGGTCTAACCCTGGTGAACCGGGTGGGAGCGGGCATGTTTGTCGGGCTGACTGTATCCGCAGCGCTCATTACCTCGCTGGTCGTTGACCACTTCGGGTGGTTTCGCATGCAGGTGCACCCTATTTCGGTTTGGCGTGTTCTCGGTGGTTTGTTGATGGTAGCTGGAGTGACCTTGATCTCGCGCTTCTAGCGAAACAGGTCAATCACGCTGGTGCCGACAAAGGGTGCCGGCAAAAATGTCAGCACCAGGATGGCCAGCGCCACCCAGCCAAGGCGGCGGTGGTCGTAGGGCATGAGCGGGAAAAACGGAACGTGCGGATGCCGCATGGCCGGCAGCAGCAGGATTACTCCCCACAGCACCCAGCCGGTCCACAGGGTCAAACCCATCACCAGCAGGATCACAGGCACCACGTAAGTCAGCCGGCGGTGCCAGCGGGACGTAATCGCATACAAAATGTGTCCCCCATCCAATTGACCAGCGGGGATGAGATTCAGCGAAGTGACAAACAAGCCCACCCAACTTGCAATCAGGATGGGGTGGGGAATCAGGTTGTCCATGCGCGGCACCCAGGGAAGCCAGGCGGCAAGGGCACGGTCCAACAGGGTAACTGTCAGTGGCCAGCGAAACTGAACCAGCGCCGGCAGCTGTGTCCGGTCCGGCGGGTCGAGAGAGCAGGATACCCAGGATGGTGGTAGGAAGGGCCACCAGGTATCCGGCAATCGGTCCGGCGATTCCCACTTCGATCAGCGCCCGGCGAGAAGGGATGCGGGAACGAATCCGGATCACCGCTCCCGCGGTGCCGCTCAGCGTAGGCGCGGGCAAGACGTAAGGCCAGGAAGCGCGGATTCCATGGTGGCGGCAATAGAAATAATGCCCAGCCTCGTGCGCCAGCAGGATCGCCAGCAAGGCCAACGAGAAGGACCAGCCACTGGCCAGCGCCGAGGAATGCGTCCAGATCCAGCGCAATGGAAAAAGATCGCCCTCGTGGACCAGCGGCGGCTGATCCAGGCGAAAATTCTGCATGAGCAACGCGCCCGTGCTGGCAGTGGTGAAGATACTTATCACCAGCAGGCATAGCGGTAGCCACGCAATCGTGCGCCGCGCCCGTGGAATAACCTCCGCGTGATCGGCTGGGCTGGGCTGGAGCGGCTGCTCCGTGGTCGGCATTTCTACTTCAGCCAAGGGCGGGCTAAGAATCCAGCAGGTGAAGTTCCTTGCCCGGCTTGAAGCGAACAGCCTTGCCAGGAGTGATCGTGACTTCCGCGCCGGTCCGCGGGTTGCGGCCGATCCCTGTCTTGCGCGGGCGGACATTGAAGACGCCAAAGCCGCGCAACTCGATCCGGTCGCCGGAAGCGAGCGCTTTTTTCAGGCTCTCAAAGACGGTGTCGACTGCCGCTTCCGCTTTGTTCCGCGGTAGTCCGGTCTTGGCGATGACTTGATGGATGATGTCCTGTTTAATCAATGCCTTTACCCCGAGGGATATTAGGTAACAGCAATGGGCCGGAGCTACGTCCTCATCGTATAGCGTGTATCCGGTAAGGTCCAGCGGCTTCCCTTGGGGATCAAGATTGTCAAGGAACCCGGCCTACCGTAAGATGCAGTTTCCAGAAGTAGGATTTTCTACCCAGCATTACCGTAACGGGTTTCGTCCGGGACGGTTTTCCCTAAGGAGTTGCATGTCTATTCAGTCCGACCGGTGGATTCGCGAGCAGTCGCAAAAAGGAATGATTGTTCCTTTCAGCGAAAAGCAGGTAAGGGAAGGGGTCATTTCCTACGGCCTCTCCTCCTATGGCTACGACCTTCGCGTTTCCGATGAATTCAAGATCTTTACCAACGTTAACAGCGCGGTCATCGACCCCAAGGACTTTGACGAGCGGTCTTTCGTCACCGTCACCGCCGAGTCAGTCCTGATTCCGCCCAATTCGTTCGCCTTGGCCCGCTCGGTCGAATATTTCAAGATTCCCCGCGACGTGCTCACCATCTGCGTGGGTAAATCGACCTACGCCCGCTGCGGCATCATCGTCAACGTCACGCCCTTCGAGCCGGAATGGGAAGGCTATGTGACCCTCGAAATCTCCAACACCACTCCCTTGCCGGCCCGAGTCTATGCCAACGAGGGCCTCTGCCAGATCCTGTTTTTCCGTTCCGACGAGCCCTGCGAAATCAGCTACGCGGACCGCAAGGGCAAATATCAAAAGCAACAGGGAATCGTGCTTCCAAAGCTGTGATGGCGGACCCGGCGAAGTCACTTCACGCTTGCGGGTGGCGCTGCTCGAGCCGAGCCGATCCGCGTGCAGGGCTTTGTCACGCTCTTTCAAGATCACCCCCGCATCGAATTTGTGGTTTTTGAGCTGGCGGAGTTCCTGGCCGACCAGGAGATCAACGTGGCCCTGATCGGCCTGCACGGAGAAAAGCTCCCCTGCCGTTGGTGGGCACAATCCGCGGACTTGCGGCCCGACGTGCGGCTGATAGTCATGGGTCCCAGCGGGGAGGACGAGATGATTCTGCAGGCGGTGACGGCGGGCGCCAAGGCGTATCTGGAAGCCAGCGCTACCCCCCAGCAGGTGGAACAGGCGATCGTGATCGTAAGCCAGGGATCCATCTGGGCGCCGCGCCGGGTACTGTCCATTTTCGTGGATCGCGCGACTAAATCCGCCACGGGTCACCACCCCGGCCTCTGCACATTCACCGCCCGCGAAACAGAGGTGCTCAAACTGCTGGTTGCTGCCCGATCCAATCGTGAGATCGCCCGAACCCTGGGCATTGAAGAGAGAACCGTAAAAGCGCACGTGGCCAAGCTCATGCGCAAGGTCGGTGTGGAGAACCGTATCGCGCTCTCTATCTACGCGGTAACTAACGCAATCTGACCCCGCCCCCGAATAGAACCAGAGGTAACCGGCCGACAGTCGCCGGACGGTTTGGTACTTTAGTGCACGGTACCTTGGTGACATTGCCCGGTAACCACACTTTGGCCGAAAGTAACTTTAGAAACAACGCAGATCTGGGGACGGGGCTTTTGAGGGCGAGTTGGCAATCACCAGCCCCCATTTTTTTGCTTTCTCCCGATCTCGCCTTCCGGTTCCTACGCCTCGAATTTTCCCAACCGCGCTAAAATTCCTGCATCTCAGCAACTGCGCATATCCCCGTTCGGAAAGTGGTTTCTGGGCTGGTCTCGAAAAGCATGCGCCAACGTCAGCGAATTCGGTACTGTGCGGCTTTACACTGTCTGCACCTGGAGACTTGAAAGAGCATGAAGCACATTCTTGCGGCACTTTGCGTGGTCGGAATTTCCCTCACCGCATTGTCTGCCTTTGCAGCAGACGATAAGGCTACTCTTGACGGCCGCCTCGAAAGCGCGAAAAATATTCTGGACGCGATCATGGCGACCCCCGACAAGGCGATTCCCAACTAGATCATGTCCCAGGCCACTTGCGTTGGCGTAATTCCCAGAGTGAAGAAGGGCGCCTTCCTCGTCGGCGGGGAATACGGCCAGGGCGTCGTCACCTGTCGCACCGGTCATGGCTGGAGCGCTCCTGCCTTTATCAGAATTGCGGGCGGCAGTTTCGGTTTTCAGATTGGCGGCCAGTCTACTGACCTGGTGCTGGTAGCAGTCAACCACAAGGGTTTTCAGGACCTGTTGAAGAGCAAGTTCAAAATTGGCGGGGATGCTTCCGCGGCGGCGGGCCCGGTAGGCCGTGACTCCCAGGCAGCACAGATTGGAAATTGAATGCTGAGCTGCTCACCTATTCACGCGCTAAAGGACTTTTTGCCGGCATCGATCTCACCGGAGCCGTGGTGGATGAGAACGTCGACGCGACGCGCGCATTCTATGGCATCGCGCATCCCAGCGCGCAGATCCTGAAGGGGGAAGTGGCCACTCCGCCGGACGCGCGGCCATTCGTCCGCACAGTGGCAAAGTACTTCGCCGAAGTACAGCAGACCAAGAAGCAGATAAGTCCATAGAGTCGACAGACCAGAATTGCTCGGCAGTGTTTGCCGGGGCAATGTTTTTTCACGCGCCCGCAAACCATTTAAACTGTGAAGCCCCTGCGCTTCCCGCCATATACACTGGGCACAGTGAGGAAGTCGGATGCGGAGAGGGTTGGAATTTGTGTGGTGTGGGCCGTGGTGAAGCTTCTGAGCTTGCCGCCGAGGAGCGTCGCCCGGCAGCATCGGGGCCTCGATCGGCCGGTTGCGCGTACTGCTGCCCCACGCCTGGCCGGCGTCGGCGATCAGAACCTTCGCCTGGCATTTCCGAGAAGACCCCGCCGAGCGGCAACAAATTCTCCGTAAACTTTACCGCAATCTCGGCTGGCTGCTGGCCGAGTTCTGCCAAATGCCCCGCTACACGCCGGAGAGACACGCGCAGCTTTATTCGCTATGAGGGGCTGGAGCACTACCTGGCGGCGCGCGACGAAGGCAAAGGGGTTCTCATCCTTACTGGTCATCTGGGCGCGTGGGAGATTTCGAGTTTCTATCACTCGCTGATGGGCTATCCCATGAGCATCGTGATCCGCCGCCTGGACAATCCGCTGGTGGACGACCTGGTGAACCACATCCGCTGTCTGCATGGCAATCAAGTGCTGCACAAGGACGATTTCGCCCGGGGACTTTTGGCCTCCATGCGCAGGGGCGGCACCGTGGGCATCCTGATGGACACCAACATGACCCCGCCCCAGGGATCATTTGTAGATTTCTTCGGATATTCCGCCTGTACTGCAAACGGCCTGGCGCGCGATTGCCATGAAGACCGGCGCGGGGTCTTGCCCGGCTTCCTGCTCTGGGAGGAAGCAGCCGAGCAATATGTGCTTCGTTTTGGCGCCCCACTTTGTGTTGCTGCCAGCTGGGGATGTGGAGGCGGATGCTGTCGCGAATACCGCCTTGTTTACCAGGGTGATCGAGGACTATGTCCGCCAATATCCCGACCAGTGGCTCTGGGTGCATCGCCGCTGGAAGACTCGCCCGCCGGGTGAAGCGCCCATCTACACTTGAGTCATGCCCATCCCACTCACAAAATTGGCGGAACGGCTCGGCGCTGAGATCGATGGCGCCCCTGGCGGCCATGTGATCACAGGGGTATCCGGCATCGCCGCCGCGGGCCCGGAAAACATGGTATTCGCGGAAGACGAAGCGTCCTTTGCGGCTGCACTCGCTTCCCATGCCGGCGCCGTTCTGGTCGGGCCGCAGATGGTGATCGCCGGGGCCAACAAGCCGGTTCTTCGCATTGCGCAGCCGCGCCTCGCGTTTGCCCGGGCTGCCCGGTTTCTCCGTGATCCGCAGCCGGATCCGGCTATCCACCCGGCTGCTGCGATCGCGCCTGGGGTGCGAATGGGCGGCCAGGTCTCCATCGGCGCCCACGCCTCGGTTGAAGAGGGAGCCAGCATTGGCGCCGAAACAATCATTGGGGCTGGGGTTGTAGTCGGCGCCGGGGTTCGCATCGGCAGCCACTGCCATATTTATCCCCGCGTGGTCATTTACCCCGGGGCCACGCTCGGTGACCGGGTGGTGGTTCACGCCGGCGCGGTACTCGGAGCAGACGGGTTCGGTTACGTTCGCGATCGAACCAACGGTGAGTACACCCAGTTTCCTCAACAGGGAACGTTGGTCATAGAGGACGACGTTGAGATTGGAGCCAATACGACGATTGATCGCGGCGCCCTTGAGGAGACCCGGATCGGCCGCGGGACCAAGCTCGACAATCTGATTCACATAGGCCACAACTGCAACATCGGACGCGACGTGGTCATTGCCGCGCAGACCGGGATCTCCGGCTCGAGTGCAGTGGGCGACGGCGCCATCCTGGGTGGGCAGGTCGGCATGGGCGATCACGCTATGGTTGGCCCGGGTGTCATCCTTGGCGGCCAGGCGGGCATTCTGCCCAAGAAAAAGCTGCTGGGGCCGGGGATCGTCTTTTGGGGCACTCCGGCTAAACCGGTGCGTCAATATCTTAAGGAACTGGCAATGCTGGCTCGGCTGAAGCGGCCGGCTGGGGACGAGTAATGGCCATCGTGGTGGTAGGAGGACACTCGCGCAGCGTGGGCAAGACCTCGGTGGTCGCCAATTTGATCGCCCGCCTTCCCGAGCGCCATTGGACCGCCTGCAAGATTACCCAATTCGGCCACGGCTTCTGTACCGCAAACGGTGAGCCCTGTGATTGCCAGACGGATGAGCACACCATCGCTATCACGGCCGAACGGGATCCCAGCACCGGGACCGACAGCGCTCGTTTCCTCGGCGCCGGGGCCGTCCGGTCACTCTGGGTACGAACCCGCATTGGCCGCCTGGCAGATGCCATGCCGCGCATACGTAAAGAGATCGACGCGGCAGAGAACATCATTTTCGAGTCCAACAGCCTGCTGCAGTTTCTGCGGCCGGATCTTTATCTCTCTGTCCTGGACCACGCGACAGCAGACTTCAAGGACTCCGCAAGGCTCTTTCTGGATCGCGCTGACGCGATACTGCTGCGGGCCTCGGGCCGGGAACTCACCCCGCAATGGAAAGACGTTTCCCTACGGATGATCGCCGGCAAGCCGCACTTCCTGGTGACGCCACCCGACCTGATCGGCGACGACCTGGTCGCCTTCGTAGAGGAAAGACTGGCTCCCAAGCCCTCATCCTGAAGCCAAATTCCGGGTGCCCCATATCTCGCTCGTTTTTCGCGAGATGTGGGATGCCACTGCGCTACACCCGGGGTTTTTACTCACAATTGGCAAAGACATCGAGGTTCGTGGTATCCCACATCTCGCGAAAAACGAGCGAGATATGGGCCACCCGGCGTCGTTTACTGGTTCAGGGGGATAGCCTTCTACTTCAACGGAAACGGCTCAGCCTTCAACGATCCGTCTCGCTGCTTCAGCAGTATCTGCACTTTGCTCTCAGCGCTATCCAACTCCTGCTTACACTGCGAGGACAGCCGCATGCCTTCCTCGAACATCCTGATCGAGTCTTCGAGGGGCAGATCTCCGCGCTCGAGCTGGGCCACAATTCCTTCCAATTGTTTCAGCGATTCTTCAAATGTTGCCAACGCCGGTTCCCTCAGGCTTCTGTGTCCGACAGCACCCCTTCGAGAATTTCCACGGCGCATGCGAGCCGCCCAAGGGGCGCGCTCACCTGGACTCCCTGGACCATGGGCCGCGCTGCAGCCAACATTTCCCGCGCGATGTGGATGCCTTCCGCGCGCGCTCGATCCGGCGTATCTGCCTTTTGCATCCTCGCCATGATCTCGTCAGGCATGGAAACGCGTAGGTCATTCTTCATGAATTCCGCATTGCGCAGGCTGGTCAGCGGCCAGATTCCAGCAATGACAGGAATACGGAATTCCTCGATTCGTTTGAGGAATGCCTCGAGAAGATTGAGATCGAAGACCGGCTGGGTGATCGCATATTCTGCTCCCGCCTCGACCTTGTAGGCGAAGCGGCGAACTCCGTGTCGATATCCGGCAAGCCGGGGTTGGCCGCGACACCGATGGTCAGGCCGGTGGATACGCCGACAGGATTGCCCCCCAAATCGAGTCCATGGTTCAATCGCCGCACGATATTGACCAGCCCAATAGCGTCGACATCGAACACCGCCGTCGCGTCCGGGATAATTGCCCAGCTTGGGCGGATCGCCGGTAAGGCAGAGAATATTCTTCAGGCCGATAGAGGACGCCCCCAGCAGATCGGACTGGATGCTGAGCACGTTCCGGTCGCGGCAGGTGTAGTGCAGCACCGTTTCCATCCGCGTCTGCTGGATCTGGATGCAGAGGCTCTGCGCGCTCATGCGCGGCGCCGCGGGCGAAGTCGGGTACGTTGATCATGTGGACGCTATTCTGACCATCATGCGTGCGCCGTCCAGCTCTTTCTCGCAGGCGATGCCCTTGGGGGGAACGATCTCCACCATGGTGACGAAGGTGCCGCCCGTGATCAGCGCGCCCAGGCGCGAACGCTCGCGCCAACGGGCGGCGCGATCTCCGACGCCACCGGGCTTTGTTTTATCTGGGTATGGGCCACCTCCTGCGCGCCCATGGCGCGCAGCGACGACTTCATCGCGCGGATATGGCTCGGGGTGGTGCCGCAGCAACCGCCAATGAACTGCACTCCCGCCTTGACCAGCTTGCGGGCAAAGCTGGCCATGTACTCGGGCGAGCAGAGATAAATATTTCGCCCATCGACCGCCCGCGGCATGCCTGCATTGGGCATCGCGATCAGAGGCAGATCGGTGGCGCCCGCCATGCACTCGATGGCGGTCAAGACCGTTGCCGGTCCTACGCTGCAGTTGCAGCCGATGGCGTCCGCGCCCCACTCAGTCAAACGTGCGGCCGCTGTCTCCGCCGAAGAGCCGTCCAGGCAGTTGGCTTCTTCGTCGACCGTGACCATGGCGAGCACCGGCAGCGCCGGGGGCTACCTGCGCCGCCAGGATCGCCTGCTCCGCCTCATTCAGTGCGGAGACAGTTTCGATCAGCAGCAATCGACGCCGCCCTCGGCCAGAGCGCGAATCTGCTCGGCAAAGGCGGCGCGCGCTTCACTCAGCCCGACTTTCCCAGTGGCTCCAGACGCACGCCCAGCGGCCCGACCGAGCCTGCGACCCAGGCCTTGCCGCTCTGCTTGTCGGCACGCTGCTTCACCGCTTTCCGAGCGATCTGGGCGCCTGCGCGGTTGATCTCCGCGACCCGGTCCTCAAGGCCATAGCGCTCGAGGCGCAAGGCGTTGGCGCCGAAGGTATTGGTCTCGATGATCTCAGCGCCGGCTTGCAGATATTCCTCATGCACCTTCCGCACGGTCCGGCTGCGAGAGATTCAGCTCGTCGTAGCAGCGATTGATAAAGATGCCGCGCGCGTAAAAGCTGGTGCCCATGGCGCCGTCGCACAACACGTTCCGTGTCCCGAAGATCTCTGTCAGCCGATTCGTCATAGGGTAGGTCTAATAATGCTAAGCCACTCGGGGCGCGAATACCAGTCGCCGCTTTGTTATACTTGGCCTTTCCCGCATGTCCGCCGCGTGGTGATCTGGTGAGGTCTGAGTTGAAGAAGAGAAGTCTCCGGTCTTTGTGTGTCCTTTCCGCGCTGCTTGGTCGTCTTCATGGTTCTGGCCGGTTGCGGCAAGAGCTATTATTTTGGCGGCCGTGCTCTACCCCCCAGCGGGGTCCTGAACCGCGTTCTGATTGCCGTCCAGAATCCGGGCGCTTTAACCAAGGGCACGCTCAGATCGTGGACGCCTATTACGACATTCGCCACAGCTTGACAACAGTGTCCCCTCGTTCTGCCTCGCCGGATACTCCGGAGCAGATCCCATCACCATTCAGAACATGCCCGAAGAGCAATCCGGTGCGGTGTATGGTGCCGGCGACGGAAGCTTGCCCTGCTTAACTATGCGGGTGAGAAGCAGAACACCACCGTTTCCTTGCCCGGGCTGTCCTCCAGCATCTTCATCTCGCACGACGAGAGCTATGTCTTCGCCGCCAACCAGCACGCGAATACGCTCACCGTGCAGGACCGTCAGCTGGGTACCACTACGGGCTGAATCTGCCCGACGTCTACCGCCTTTCCATCAACCCCAGCGGCTCGGTGGCCTTGGCCTTCGTACAGGACAGCAACCTGGTTTATAGCTTCTGAAGCTGCAGACCGGCCAGACGGGGCCGTCGAATGCAGAGGATTGCGAACCGCAGAATATGCCTGTTTATTGCGTCTCCCTGTGCCCGGCAACATTTGACCGGCCAACCAAAGCCGTCTTCTCGTCCGATGGCACGACCGCATATGTTTTGAATTGCGGTCCGGAGTGCGGCGGCACGGAGGCCAGCATCAGTTTTCTGCCTATGGCCGGCATAGTGGTGCAGAGCGGCGCACCGGTGCCCCCGGGTGCGCATTCCGCAGTCTCGGCGACCATTCCTGTTCCCGGCGGTGTCACGAACGCCCTGCCGAACGGGATGTCCTCTATATCGCTGGCCAGCAATTGCAGCCGGACGGTTTCTTTTCCGGCTGATGCGTTCTGGATACTCGGCACTAAGCAAATCACGGGCACCTATTCCATCAGCGACGGCACCCACACCCAGATGACTTCGCGACGACAATACCCTGTGGATTGGCTCGCAAATCTGTACCCAAGGCGAGCGCTACCAGCAGGGCGCGGCGGCCAACTCGGCTGCCTGACGATGTTCAATACCGCGAACAACTCGGTGACCATGATCGATACCTACAAAGGGGACGCGACCGGCATTGCCGCGGTGACAGGCCTGCACAAGGTCTACACCGCCGAGGGCGGCCAGGTATACATCTACAGCACGGTCGACGGATACGCCGCTCGACAACTCCCAGGTGACGGTGAACGGCACGGCTTATGACGTGGCCTATATGGACTCGCCCAGCGATGCCAACAACACCGTCTATTGACGTTCTGGCCATCGCCGCCCATCGCGACGACGTAGAGCAGACCTGCGGTGGCACACTGCTGCGCATGCGCTCGCTCGATTTGCGCACCGCGATTCTCGACCTGACGCAGGGAGAAGCAGGCACCCGTGGCTCTGCGGAGGAACGGGCCCAGGAAGCGGCAGAGGCGGCGAGCATTCTGGGCATCGAATGGCGCCAGGCGCTGGATATCCCCGACGGCCGGGTAGAAAACACCTGGGAGAACCGGATGAAGATTGTTCGCATGCTGCGCCAATTACGGCCCCGCGTTGTGATTCTGCCTTATTGGCAGGGGCGCCATCCGGACCACGCGACAGCTCAACACTCGGCTATGAGGCCTGCTTTCTCTCCGGTCTGGCCAGGATTGAAACCGGCGAGCCACCATATCGGCCCTTCAAGATCGTATATGCGAGCCTATACGCCGACGTGCGGCCCAGCTTCGTCGTCGACATCACGCCATTCATCGAAGACCGCTTTCCCGCCCTGCTCGCCTATCGTTCGCAATATGCCGATCAGCCAACCGGTGGCGCACTCTTTGTTCCCGACGACGAAATTCGCGAGCGGACCTTTTCTCTGGCCCGGCACTATGGCCTGCTGGGAGGCGTTCGTTATGCAGAGCCTTTCGTGCAGAAAGAAGTCGGGCTGGTGGACGACCTGACGCTGCTTCCAGTCGCCTCCATCTAACAAAACAGAGCAAACCGACGGGCGCCCCATGTCCGCACCAGACTCAGGGCAGGCTCTGCGGGACTGGTCGTTCTTTCAATTCGCAAACCAGGACTAACATCGTGGGCCCACCCCTGTGATCCACTCACCCAGCCGCTAAAATCAACCCATGCAGCAGACTTGGGACCCCTCTCTCTACGCCGGCAACGGCCGGTTTGTAGCATTGCTCGCGGAACCTCTGGTGGAAGCGCTCGCACCCCAGCCCGGCGAACGAATCCTTGACCTTGGGTGCGGCGACGGCTTCCTGACCCGGCGAATCGCCGAATCAGGAGCCACCATGGTGGGGGTCGACAGCTCGCCGCAGATGGTCGCTGCCGCCAAAGAACACGGCGTAGACGCCCGCTGGGCTAGCGGGGAATCGCTACCCTTCGACCAGGAATTCGACGCCGTCTTCTCGAACGCCGCCCTGCACTGGATGAACGATCACGACGCCGTTCTCCAGGGGGTATACCGTGCCCTTAAGCCCGGCGGGCGCTTCGTGGCGGAGTGCGGCGGCCAGGGAAATATCGCTGCCATCCGCGTCGCCCTGCTGGCTGTGCTCGCGGCCCACGGCATCCCCGCGGAGCAGATCGAAAACAACCGCTTTTTCGGTCCGGCGGAATATCGCGATCGCTTGGAAAAGCAAGGTTTTGTGGTCGAGGAAATTACGCTGACGCCGCGTCCAACGCCGCTAAAGTCCGGCATGGCAGCGTGGCTCGAAACCTTCCGCAGCAGCGTACTGGAGCTGCTCCCTCAGGAAAAGCGAGAGCCCGCCATCGAGCAGATCGTCGCCCTGCTCAAACCAGTTCTCTGTGACCGTCAGGGACACTGGACCGCTGACTATGTCCGTCTCCGTTTTCGAGCAAGGCGTCCTTAACCTGGTGGTTATTCGCAGCAACGGGTCGCGGAGCCGTCACCGAGGCCGGTCCAAGCTCTGGAAGATAGACCCGTACCACCGCACCCCGCAGATCGGGATCGGTGCTGTTGGCCAGCTCGATGGTTCCGCCATGTTTTTCAACAATGCCACGGCTGACCCAGAGTCCAAGGCCGGTGCCCAGTTCCCCTTTGGTGGTGAAGAAGGGCTTAAATATTTTGTTCAGGTGATTCTCCAGGATGCCCGGACCGCTATCGGTAATCATCACGGTAGCGCCGGGCCGGCTGTCGGCGGCCTGTGAATCTTCGAGGAAAACCCGTACCCGCCCGCCTGGCCCTGCCGCTTCGGCAGCATTGGTAATCAGGTTGGTGAATACCTGCCGTAATTCGCCCGGGAAGCCCTGGATGGGGACATCCTCGTCCAGCTTCCGCTCCACGCTAACGGACTGATCCTTCAGTTGCCGGTCGAGCAGCAACAGCACGCTTTGCAGCAAATCGCGTAAGTGCACCTCGACGGGAGCTTTGGGCTCGCGATAGAGACCCAGCATGGCCCGGCTGATCTGCAGAGTGCGGTTCAGCTCCTGCTGCGCCATGGCCAAATAACGCTGCTGGAGGGCGGGGTCGGACTCCTTCTCCATCAAGTAGTGCAAATTGGCCACGGAATCCAGAGGGTTATGGATCTCGTGGGCAATACTGGCCGAAAGCCGTCCCGCGACCGCGAGCTTTTCATGGGCCATGAGGGCCGATTCTCTCTTGCGTAAATCGGTGATGTCGCGGAACACGAGCACTACCCCAGCCACCGCTCCCTTAGCGTCTCGAATGGGGGCAGCACTCTGATCGATCAGGTATTCCGCTCCATCTTTGGCCAGTAAAAGCGAATGATTCCTTGGGGACGTGCCATCCTGTCCATCGACTGGTTCTCGCGTTTCCTCATCCACTGTGCGAAATACCGTTTCGAGAAGCCTCCCTTTGGCGTCCTCGAAGCTCCAACCCGTCAGCCGCCCGGCCACCGGATTCATCAGCTCTATCCGGCGCTGCTGGTTGCAGGCGATGAGGGCATCGCCAACCGAATCCAGCGTTGTCTGCAACCATTGACGGCTCTCAATCAGCTCGTCGGCACGCTGATGCGCTTCCTCCAGCGAACTTCGAAACGCGGCGGAGACCTTCTTCATGTTTCTCTGCGTAAAAATGCCCAGGACAATCCCAACCCCAATCGACGAAACCAGCAGAAACACCATCAGGGTGCGCACCTGCGAGTTGGTAGATTGCACCTCCTGGTCTCGCCGTTTCACCTCGATTTGGGTCATGACCCCAATCTGGGTGCGCAAAGCTGCCATTAGTTGCGCCCCGTTCAAATCGAGTCCCGTATCTCCGAAAAGTTTCCCCGCCCGCAGATTGTCCAGCGCCTTGCCTGCGAACCACATCCACTGCTGGTGGCTATCGCGTATCTGGCGCAAGCGCCGCAGTTGGTCGGGATCTTCCCTCACCAACAAAAGGAGACGGTCCAGTGTGCCGTGCAGTGAGCCCTCGGCAGACTGGTAGGGCTCAAGGGCATTCACGTCATGGGTGAGCTGGTAACCCCGCAGACCGGTCTCCTGATCGACTACCAGCCGTTCCAATTCATTCAGCTGAGCGGTGATGCGATCGGTGTGATCGATGCGACGCTGTTCCCGCAGGGTGCGTTGAATCTGCCACGCCAGAACCAGGGCGAGCAGCAGCAGCAGGATGAGGGGTAGCAGCACGGTAACCACGAGGATTTGCCGGAACTGGTGTAGATTCAACGGTCGCCGCCTCGTCCGTCGGGGGAATTCGCCTGCAATAGCCCCTTCAGTTTGTCGACCAGGGTAAACGCCCCGTCCCCTTTCGTGGCCGAAACGCTGACCACCCGCATGACCTCGTCGGGCAAGGCTACATAAGCGGAGAGCATCAAAATCGGGATACCCGGCTTACGCTGGCGCAGGATAGCGGCCACCTGTCCTCCATCCATGCCGGGCATGGCATAGTCGAGAACCACCGCGTCTACCTGCTGGGTATCGAAGACAGAGATCCCGCTCATGCCGTCGCGCGCGGTCAGGACGGTGAATCCCTCGCGTTCGAGAACCATCTTCCGGATCTCAAGGCCGAGATCTTCATCGTCGATGCACAGTATGACTGGACGTGACACGGGTACCGTCCTTGAGCGCGGCCGCGGGCGCAACTACGGGCAAAGTTCTACTCTACAACTGCCATAACCTAGCTGGTGAGTGGCATCTTCGGAACTTGCTCTTACGGGGGATGCCGGCATTCCGGGAAATGGTCAAGGATTTACCGTAGTTTTGCATTCCGTCTGCCCGCATAGGTTACGCTTAACGCATCCGCGCAGTGCCGACCGGCCTCCCACTGAGCGTGGCCGTTCTTGAGCGGCTTGAACGTGAGGGAGAACCTAGTTGAGTCAGACGATATGCCTTCTCGAAGATGACCCGGATATATCCCGATTAGTACAACATCATCTCGAAGCCGCCGGTTTTAGTGTCCGCGTATACGGCACTCCGGCCAACCTGGTGCCGGATGCTGAGCGCCAGGCCCCGGTACTTTTCCTGCTGGACATCATGGTGCCGGGAGGAGACGGTCTGGACGTATGCCGCCGCCTGCGCAGCAACCCCGCGCTGAGCACCATCCCGATTATCTTTCTCACCGCCCGGGCGGGTGAAAATGATCGTGTTCTCGGCCTTGAGCTGGGGGCCGACGACTACATTACCAAGCCGTTTGCCACCCGGGAGCTGGTAGCCAGGGTAAAGGCTGTGCTGCGCCGCTTCGAGCGGCCTACCGCGCCCTCGATTATTGCCTTCGAAGAGGTGGTGATCGATGCCAGCGCCATGCAATTGAAGGTGCGGGGAGAACTGACCACCACCACGGCAACCGAATTTCGCCTGCTGGACTACCTTGCCCGTCATCCCGGCCGCGTTTTCAGCCGTGATCACCTGCTCGATGCCGTCTGGGGGGATGCCCGCTTCGTCACCCCACGCTCGGTCGATGTCTATGTGCGCCGCATCCGTGAAAAGATTGAGACCGATCCCGAAAGCCCGCGGTATCTTAAGACCGTCCGTGGCGCGGGCTACCGTTTCGAGGTTCCGCGGTTGGTAGAGGAGCCGCGCAAAACAGCATCCTAGCCCCCTTATGACAGAGAATAGCCTTGTGACGGGCAGAGTCTTCACCAAGCTATTCTTCTCCTTCGTGGTCGTCCTTTTCCTGGGGATGACGGTACTCGATTTTTCCTTGCGCCAGGTGATGGAGCAGTCGCTCCATACCCAGGTGGACGAGTCCCTCGCCAGCGAAGCCCGGCTGCTGGCAACGCATATCACTGCCAGCGCCTCCCCTACCGAATTGCAACAAATCGCCCGTACCGATGCGGCCGCAGCCCAGGTGGAAGTGGGCATCTTCGATGCCCAGGGGCGCATGGTGGCCAATTCGGGGAGTGCGGCAGGAACCAATTCCGTGCCTCCCGAGGTAGCTGCCGTTCTGTTTCAGCACCTGCCCCTGGGACATGACCGCCGCGCAGGCACAGACTATGTGGCCGTCCCCGCCGGCCCGCTGGTCGTTCGCCTGGCTGCCTATTCTCCTGCGGACATCCCCGCCCCCGTGCACGTGCTTCGCCGCGGTATCGTGATGGCCTCGCTGTTTTCTCTCATCATCGCGACCCTGCTGGCGGGGGTGCTGGCGCAGCGAGTCGCCAAGCGGCTGGCCCGCATCGTGGTGTTCGCCAATCGCATCGCCTCCGGCGATCTGACCGCCCGCGTCGAGGAGGGCCACCTGGATGAGATTTCCGCCGTGGCTCATGCGCTCGACGTGACGGCGAGCCGTCTGGAGCAGAGCTTCCATGCGCTCGAGAGTAGCCGCAGCGAATTGACCGCGTTGCTCGACAGCATGCAGGAGGCGGTCATCGCCATCAATCCTCAAGGACAGGTGAGTTGGTGCAATGCTGTCATGCAACGGATCGCCGTCAGCCCCGTCCAGGAAGGGCGGGCGTTGGTGCATTCCGTTCGCGACCCCGAAGTGTTGTCATCCGTGGCCGCGGCTCTGACCCAGCGTCAAGCGACTCGGGGGCGCGCTATCTCTGTTTCCCCGGGAAAAATCTTCGAGGTAAACGCGGCTCCCATGCCTGGCGGCGGCGCCGTCGCCGTGCTGCATGACATTTCTGAAAAGGAGCGCTCTGAAACCACACGCCGGGATTTTGTGGCCAACGTTTCCCACGAATTGCGCACCCCGCTCACCTGCATTACCGGCTATGTCGAGACATTGCTGGAGGACCGCGGGCTTGGTAGCCAGGCGCGCGAGTTCCTCATGATCATTCTCAAGAATGCGTCAAGGATGAACCGGCTGACCGAAGACCTGTTGGCCCTGGCGAGCGTGGAATCGGGTGACTACAGACTCCGCCTGCAAAAGATTCAGGCTTCCACGCTGGTCGAAGAATCGGTTGCGTCCCTGGCCGGGCTGGTACTCGATTCGGGTGTGACCCTGGAAGTGGGCGATACCACGGATGAAGCGGTGATGGCTGATCTTGACGCGCTGAGCCAGGTGTTCGGAAACCTGGTGGAAAACGCAATGAAATACGGCAAGGCCGGAGGTCGCGTGCAGGTTGGCGCTCGCGAGCGGGAGGCGATGATCGAGTTCTACGTGCAGGATTTCGGCCCCGGCATAGCCTATGAACACCTGCCGAGGATCTTCGAGCGCTTTTACCGGGTGGACAAAGCCCGTTCAAGAGAATCAGGCGGAACCGGCCTAGGTCTTGCGATCGCCAAACACATCGTCCAGGCCCATGGTGGGGATATTCGCTGCGAGAGCGAGCTCGGTTTTGGCGCCACCTTCCTCGTCCGTCTGCCTCGGATTGCCGCGGCTCCAGCATCGCCGGCACTCGGGACGATTTCTGCGGTCTCGCCGCAAACTGTTGAAAAGTAAAAGACTTGTCGGTTCCTCGGCGCGCTTTTCTTGCCTTATTCATCGTCCTGTAAAGACCCGTTCACGGATGGACCCGAGAATCAGGGTAATTTCCCGAGGTGGAACGTGAGAAAGACAATCTGGATGTTAGCTGTTGCCATGGGTGCAACGGTATGCGCAGGGCACGCGCAAAAGCTCAATGGGGCAGGTGCGACCTTTCCCTATCCGATTTACTCCAAGTGGTTTAGCGAGTTTAGCGCTTCCCATTCCGGCGTCCAGATCAACTATCAGTCGATCGGCAGCGGTGGAGGCATTCGCCAAGTGACGGCAGGCACGGTTGACTTCGGCGCCAGTGATGGCCCGATGACTGACGAACAGCTGGCCGCCTCCAAGGTTAAGATTCAGCACATCCCGACCGTGCTCGGCGCCGTGGTGCCGATTTTCAATCTGCAGGGTGTCAGTGACCTGCGCATCGGGCCCGACGTCCTGGCCGACATCTATCTGGGAAAGATTTCCAAGTGGGATGATGCGCGCATCGCCAAAGATAATCCCGGCGTCAAGCTGCCGAACCAGGACATCTTTGTGGTGCACCGTTCCGATGGCAGCGGCACCACTTATATCTTCACCGACTATCTCTCCAAGGTCAGCAAAGATTGGGCAGGCGGTCCGGGAAAGGGCGCGGCGCCGAGCTGGCCCAGAGGCATTGGAGCAAAAGGGAACGAGGGTGTCGCCGGCTTTGTTCGCCAATCGCCCGGTGCAATCGGCTATGTGGAACTGATCTATGCCATGCAGAATAAGATCCCGTTCGCGTATGTCAAGACTGCCGGCGGAAGCTGGGTCAAGGCGTCGATTGAAGGGGTGTCGGAAGCAGCGGCGAGCGTCAAGAATATGCCGGCTGACTACCGTGTCTCTATCACCAATGCTCCGGGAAATGCCTATCCTATCTCCAGCTTCACCTGGCTTCTGATTCCTAACCCTGCGAAGGACCCGGCCAACGGGAAAGTCATCATCGAGTTTCTCAAGTGGATGCTGGAGCATCAAAACGAGGCCAGCTCGCTTTACTACTCGCCGTTGCCTCCATCGGTGGCTCAGAAGGTCAGCGCAACCATCAACACCCTGAAGTAGCGTCTCGACCACTCTCCGGCACACGCGCCCGCCGTGGGCCGGATGTTATTCTTGGCATTGAACATTGACACTTGCCGGCCCGTGCGCCAAATCTTTTTCATTTTAAAAGGTTTGCGCTCTATTCCGTTTAACCTGAAATTCACTGAAGACCGCTACGGTATGAGTGGTGAAATCAGATACCCAGGTACCGCGAGTGGCTGGTCAGCCTGACGTGACCCAGCAGACAGATAGCGCTTCGTCTCCAGGGAGCGAGCCCTCGCTCTCGCCCGTCCGCGAGTACCTTTTAAATTGCGGAAACTCTTCCCTTGCCGATCGTGCTTTTGGCGCCCTGATGTTGGTGTGCGCGCTTAGCATCTTTGCCATCGTCCTGTTGATTCTGGTCGAACTCATCTCGGGTTCGAAGCTCGCGATCCAGAAATTCGGCATGTCGTTCTTTTTCGGGTCCGCATGGGATCCAGTGAACGGCAACTTCGGCGCACTGCCGTTTATCTATGGCACCGTGGTGTCGTCGATTCTGGCGCTCATTATCGCCGTTCCTCTCGCCGTCGGCGTCGCCATTTTTCTTACCGAGATGTGCCCCGCCTGGCTGCGCGGATTCCTTGCTTTCTTTACTGAGCTACTGGCGGCCATTCCCAGCGTGGTTTACGGTCTGTGGGCGATCTTTGTTCTGATTCCCTTGCTCCGCCAGTACGTCAATCCGCTTCTGATCAAAGTTCTTGGCTGGACAGGAATTTTCGCTCCTCCCAATTACGGCATCGGGATGTTTGCTGCCGGAGTGATTCTCTCCATCATGATTCTCCCCATCATCTCTTCGCTGACTCGCGAAGTCATGTCGGCGGTTCCCCACGCGCAGCGGGAAGCGGTGCTGGCCCTGGGAGCCACCCGCTGGGAGATGATCCGCATGGGGGTGCTGCGCAACGCGCGCATCGGCATCGTCGGGTCTGTAATTCTTGGCCTCGGCCGCGCCCTCGGCGAAACCATGGCAGTCACCATGGTGATCGGCAACCGGCCGGAGATTGTTCGTTCTCTCCTGGCGCCGGCCTACAGCATGGCCAGTGTGATCGCTAATGAGTTCAGCGAAGCGTCTGACGAGCTTTACCTGAGCGCCCTGATTGAGATCGGGTTGGCGCTCTTTATTGTCACCATCATTGTGAACGCGTTAGCCCGCGTGCTGGTTTGGGCAGTCACTCGCGGCGCGCCGGTAAGGGGGACTTAGGCAATGGCTTCAACGACTGCCATGCCGCCGCCCTTGCGGGCGAGTGCGTCGAATCGGGCTTCGCGCGTCTTCATGAACCACCTGGCGACCGCCGCTGCTGTGGGCAGCACCATCATCGTCATGGCGCCGCTGATCGCTATCTTTGCCTACCTCCTCTTCATGGGCGCCAGTTCGCTCAACGTTGCTTTCTTCACCCAGGTTCCGAAACCAGTAGGCGAGGCCGGCGGTGGCATGGCCAATTCCATCCTGGGATCGGGTATCCTGCTCGCGATCGCCAGCCTGATGGGCGTGCCCATTGGCATTGCCGGCGGCATCTACATCGCGGAGTTTGGCCGCAACAAGCGCCTTGCCAACATGGTTCGTTTCACCGCGGACGTGCTCAACGGCGTGCCATCGATCGTCATGGGCATCGCGATTTACACCCTGATCGTCGTTCCGCAAAAACACTTCTCCGCCCTCGCGGGTGGAGTCGCCCTGGGCATCATGATGATTCCCACCATCACCCGCACCACCGAAGAGATGCTGTTGATGGTGCCCCTGAATGTGCGTGAGGCCGCTCTCGGGCTGGGCGTGCCGAACTGGCGTTCTGTTCTTTCCATCACTCTGCGCACCGCCTCGCCCGGCGTCATCACCGGCTGCATGCTGGCCTTTGCCCGGGTAGCGGGAGAGACCGCACCACTCCTCTTTACCGCCTTCGGAAATCAGTTTTGGAGCACCAGCGTCAATGAGCCGATCGCCGCGCTTCCGCTGCAGATATTTGTCTATGCGCTTTCGCCCTACGACGAATGGCATCGGCTTGCCTGGGCGGGTGCGCTGGTGTTGATTGTTCTTATCGTCGTATCCGTTGCACTGGTCAGATACGTAGCCGGTCGCGGAGTTTTGAAGGGGGCAAGCTAGTGGGTGTAGCCATCGAAGTATCGGATCTGAACGCGTGGTATGGCGCCAACCACACCCTCCAGAGCATCAGCCTGAAGATTCCCGCAAACCACGCCACTGCTTTGATCGGCCCCTCGGGTTGCGGCAAATCCACCTTTGTCCGCTGCCTGAATCGCATGCACGAGACCAACCCTATCGGCCGTGTCACGGGTACCGTGCGTGTCGGACCGACGGATATCTACGCGCAGACCTCGGCCGTAGAGGTTCGCCGCCGCATTGGCATGGTCTTTCAACGGCCGAATCCCTTTCCTACTATGTCGATCTACGACAACGTGGCTTCGGGTCTGCGCCTCAACGGGTTTCGTAATCGCAAGGTGCTCGACGAGGTCGTCGAGCGTTCGCTACAGCACGCCGCTCTTTGGGACGAAGTGAAAGACGATCTCAAGAAGAAGTCCGGCGCCAGCCTTTCCGGCGGCCAGCAGCAGCGCCTCTGCATTGCGCGCGCGCTGGCTGTGGATCCGGAGGTGATGTTGATGGATGAGCCGGCTTCCGCTCTTGACCCGGTTTCCACGGCAAAAATTGAAGACCTGATTTTTCAGCTGAAGACGCAATACACGATTGTGATCGTGACGCATAACATGCAGCAAGCGGCCCGGGTCGCGGAAAATACAGGCTTCTTTCTGAACGGGAAGCTGGTGGAGTTCGACGCCACTCATAAGATTTTCACCAACCCTACCGATAAGCGTACAGAAGACTACATTACAGGTAGGTTCGGATGACACGGATTCGGTTCCACCGCAAACTCGATGATCTGAAAGAACGCCTGCTGGTGATGGCGGGCATGGCGGAGCAGGCGATCCAGCGAGCAGTGGAAGCCTATCGTGTGCGCGACATCTCCCTCTGCGACCTGGTGGTCCGCAGCGAGCTTTCCATCAATAGCTTCGAACGAGAGATCGATCAGATGGCGCTGGATTTGCTGGCCATGGAGCAGCCCATGGCGATCGACCTGCGCTTTATTCTGGCGGTGATCAAGATCAACGCCGACCTGGAACGCGTCGGTGATCAGGCGGTCAGCATTGCCGACCGGGTGCGCGATCTACAGGCGTTTCCAGTTGTCGATTTGCCAGTGGATATTCCCCGCATGGCGTCCCTCGCGTCTGCCATGGTGCGTAAAGCCCTGCAGGGCTTTATCGAGGCAGATGCGGAAATGGCAACCTCCGTGTTGACCATGGACGACAGCGTAGACAAGCTCAACGACGCGGCCTTCTTTGCGCTTTCCAACCTGATCAAGGAGCAGCCCCATCACACCCCGCAGGCGCTCCACGCCCTGATGATCGCCCGCAACCTGGAGCGGGTGGGCGACCACGCCACCAACATCGCGGAAGACGTAATTTTCTGGGTACGCGGCGCCGACGTGCGCCACCACATCACGACTTGAGTCTTGGTTGCCAGCAAGAAAAAACCGCGGATTCCTCGGTGGGTTTCTACACAGCCACCAATGTTCTGGGCGCCCCATTCAAGCCCTCTTTTGGCTTGAGTGGGCAAGTAAGCCCGCATCCACCCCCCTGTCATCCCGGCCGCGGTAGCGGTGTGGAGAGACCTTCGGTTCTCTCTGCCTAGGACAAAGGCGGAGGCAGGTCCTCTAGAAAGGCGGCGCGCGATGCGCGAAGGAAAGTCAAGAAATGTCGGGCTCAACTCCGCATGCCGTCCCCTTGGCAGGCGAGTTTTCACCAAATGCTTCAATCGCTGAGGTCATTCCTTGCGATGAAAACATCAGCCGGAAGCTTGAACCGGATACTCAGCCTCCGCACCTGATTCAGGGTGAGCTTTCTGCGCCCAGCTAAAAACATCGAAACCGCGCTTTCTGACCCGAACTCCGGAATGAGATCGCGCTGCGCAAGGCCCTGACGCTCGAGGAGGAATCGAATAACGGAAATCGCGTCTGCCCCCGGAACAGGGTAATGTCTTCGCTCATAGTCCTCGACCAGAAGCGTCAGCAATTCGATCGCCTCCACTTGAGAGCGCGAGGGTTTATCCAGAGCAGTCAGCTCAAAAAGAGCTTCTGTATAGACTGCAAGCTCCTGATCATTGTGTATGAGACGCGGAGCACCGTGGGCGATCATCTCCGCGGGGTTTGCAAGAACTTTCCTCATTTCTTTCCAAACCTCCTATCCCAGTTCCTGGAATCGTTGTACTCCTTGTGCGTCAGAAAAGAGCGGATATAGACGTGCCCTCCAGTTTCCTTCTTTTCGATCCTCTTGGCGTAGTGGACGACAGTGATGAGGCGGTAGCGATTCCGCCTGAAGTTGAAGACCACGTATCCATCGACAAAGTCAGCATCTGTGAACATGCTGCGGACTTCCAAAAAGCTGCGCCACCGGCTCACCACTACGACCGCCGTCCAGGCTTTAATCTCATTTGCCGCATCTGGGTACCGCTGAATTGCATCGTTCAGATGCTTACGGGTGACAATGTACACTCGCACAACTATACTTCACGATTTGTGAAGTGGCAACGGTATCGCTAAGCAGAAGTGAGCGGCGGAGGCTGATATCCGAAACTCGCCTCAACTGCAGCCGCAATCCCCAAAACCCGCTCGTCTTCAAAAGGACGCCCTGCGATCTGCACGCCGATCGGTAGCCCTTCAGAAGAGCGCCCCACCGGCACAACCGCTGCCGGCGCGCCCAGCAGATTAAACCACTGCGTGTAGCGCATCGCATCCAGATACTCGAGGCGTTGCCCATCCACTTCCCAGCTGCGTTCTCCATGACGGAAGGCAGGGATCGCACAAACCGGGCACAGAAGAATGGGGAAGCTCTCCATTTCTGTCAGCAGCTTACGGCGAACATGATCGCAATACATCCACGCCGTAAGCAGTTCCTCTGCAGACAAAGCCGGCTCGCGATGCGCGATAGAAAGAAAGTCAAGAAATGTCGGGCTCAACTCCGCATGCCGTCCCTGAACCAGAGGATCCAGAAGCATGGCCCCGCCGCGCACAAAAAACTTCCACCACAACTGCCGCGCCTCTTCGAGTGCTTGCGGCTTGAACGGACGAACGTGGAAACCTTGAGCCTCGAGTGCCCGCGCCGCATCGCGCACCGCCTGGCGGGTCTCTGCAGTTACCGGCCCATCGTCCTCGAAGAAGCCGATGGGAACACGCTTCAGATCCTCCAGGGACTCATTCCTGAGCCCAACCGGTGGGCTTACAGGATCCCGTGCATCGTGCCCGGAAAGAGTGATGAACAGCAGCGCAACATCGCGGACAGTGCGAGCCATAGGCCCAAGCGCCCCTAGAATCGAGAAGGGTCCATCCCCGGCGGCCAGGTGACCACGGCTGGGAATGCGGCCCGGTGTGGGTTTGAGTGAGCTGATGCCGGTAAAGTGTGCCGGCGTACGCACTGAGCCGCCGCTGTCGCTGCCTATACCGGCAGCGGAGAGTCCGGCCGCGACAGCCGCCGCCTCGCCGCCGCTCGAGCCCCCGGCTGTTCGCGCCGTATCCCAGGGATTCGCCGTGCGGCCATAGAGCCGATTGTCGCTCTCATAAGCCATCAGAAATTCAGGACAGTTGGTGGTTCCCAGAATCAATGCGCCCGCTTGGATTGCACGGTCAACCACGGTTGCGTTTTCATGGGGAATATTGCCCCGGTGTAGCAGGCTGCCGAGTTCGCACCGGTGTCCGGCGGTTGCAATCGAAGCCTTGATCGTCATTGGCAGTCCGAACAAAGGACCGCGGGCGCCGCTTGCATCCTGCAGTGCGCGGGCTTGTTCGCGCACTCGCTCCGCATCGAAGTCGACCAACGCTTGCAATTGCGGGTTCCACTGCTCGATTTCCCGGATGTATTCATCCGCCAGCTCCAGCGGAGAGATTTGTTTCCGCCGAAGCATGGCCAGCAGCTCAACTGCAGGCAGAACCGTGAGACCATTCATTGGCCGTGTTTAACCGCGGGTGGAACCATAACCTGGGGCTCGTAGTGGAACCCGTATTGCTGCACACCGCGGCCGGAGTCGAAGCGATCGTTCCACTCCAGCTCATATTTCATGCGCTGCTCGTCCTGCGGATAATGCTCGCTCGCCGGGTACGGATACGTGCTCATGCCGTGGAACGGCATATCCGCGACCGTGAAAGGGCTCGCTTCGTAGAAGTCCATATCCTTGACAAAGCCATTGGCATAGAAGAAATAATCGCGCTTCCATCCGCGCGGCAATGCCGGCAGGGAAGCGGCGCCGAATTCCACGTCGATATCTTCGCCGCTGCCGAAAATCACGAAAGACTCGTCCACGGATTTAAGCAAGGGCGCGACCTCTCCATAGCGTGTATAGCTGCCCCGAGAGCGTGTAAACGGCCCCGTCTGGCTGATGTGCTGATAGTTGTAGGTCAGATCACCCGGAGTCTTGCCGTCGAGTTGCTCGGGATATCCGCGAAAAGCAAGCTGCGCCGACGCCAGCGGCAACTCCGTTTGGCGAACCAGTTGCGGCGCCTCGGGCCCATTGTCGATCAAGGCTTGGTCCCAATAGATCTGCAGATTGGTAGTAAGCCGAATACGACGCGTGCCTGGAGGAAGTTTGCCCGTGAGATCGACGACGATGGTGCGGGGCAAGCCTGCGGGAAAACCCATATCGTCGATCACGCGCTTCCAGCTGCCATCGGGCAACTGTGCTTCCAGGTAAGGCGGCATGGGCTCAAGATTCGACTGCCACGCGGCATACATGGAACTCGCGGAAAAATATTCGATAAAGCCGTGCAACAGCAGGCGCAGAGGATGAGCTGCCGTCCACTGGCCCACATCGAGTGTAAGCGTGTGCTGGTTCGCGAAACCGACAAAAGCTAAATTCGTAAAGTCGCGCACATACTGGTGATCGCGCGTGCGCAGCAACTCGGTCACGTCGCGGCCCTCGTCATCCCAGGCTCCAGCAACAGGTCGCGCCTCTGTGCTCAACACCGCGCGGCCGGAAGCGAAGGGAGGCTCGTTGAGAAAGCGCTCGTTTGGGTACACCTCGGTAGAAGCGGGATGATCCACCGCGACCAGGCGAACCTGGTCAAGATAGTTGACCTCTTCCATCGGTTCACCGAAGCGCAAACTGAGATATCCTCCGCGCGGGCGCAGCTGCGAACCTTCTACCTTGATCCACTCATCAGGATCGGCGTTATTTTTCGCAGTGGGCGAAACCCAGTGGCCAATGACCGCGGCGCCGATCACGTCAGAGATAAATTCGTATTTCGTGCCATTCCACGCAAACAATGTGGGACAGGAGCTGCCCCGCCGATCTAGTTCCGTAACCGTGAGGGTGTTCTTTGTGCCCACCTCGGTTTCATCCTGCGGGACACCCGTAGGCCACAAAATCCGAACCATGTCCGCATGTTCGGCGGTACCGATGCCGGCAAGTAACTGTTGGGCTCCCTGGCTGAGATAGCCGGAGGCTCCCGCCATCTCGAACTTTTGCCACACTCCATCCGCAAACACTTCTACCTTGGCGCCGATTCCCGATTTGTTATCCGCAACCCCCTTCATCGAAATCAGCAGGGAGTGATTCCGATTCCCGCCCTCATTATGCAGAAGGAGAGGATCCCCGTTCGGCTGGCTGACAATCAGATCGGCAGCCCCATCGCCATCGACATCACCGGCGATCAGCGCACGCGGTTGCACCAGCTTTACCTGGTCCAGCTTCACTTTGGCTGTTACATCCTCAAAGCCGGCCGGACCTAAATTCCGCAGCGCGCGCAACTCTGGTCCGTGAGATGTTTCGACCGCGGCCACCAGGTCGAGCCATCCATCGTTGTCGAGATCGATCGCAGTGAGTCCCCACCCTGCGGTCACGTTCTGTACCGGCAGAGGGACGCGTTCGAAACGTTTGCCCTGCACATTGCGCCACAGCGATATACCCGGGTTTCCCGCGTGGGTAAGGGCCACATCCATCCAACCATCTTTGTTGAAGTCGAGCACCACAGCCCCGACCGTCGGCGACAACCCGGTCTCGGCATAAAGCGGAGACGACTTGAACTGTCCCTCGCGCGGGTTGGCATAGAAGGTGGGCGCCGCACCGGATCCTGTTACCAGCAGATCGACCGCGCGATCGTTATTGAGGTCTGACAATGTGGCTGAGAGTGTAGCGCCTTCGCCGCCCAGGCCCGTTTGCTCGGTCCAGTTGGTAAATGTGCCGTTGCCATTGTTGCGCCACAGCACGCTGGGCTTTGCTCCTGCCGCGGAGGGTTGGCCGGTCACGAAGAGGTCCAGATCGCCATCGTGGTCGTAATCGACAAAGGTGATGCCGTTCGGCTGGTTCGCGGGTTGCACACCCGCGGCTGCGGTCACATCGGTAAATTTGCCACCGCCATGGTTCTTGAACAGCAGCACGCGATCGCTCAGGGCCACGGCAACATCGGGCAAACCGTCATTATCGAAATCGCCCACGGCGCAGGCCACGCCCGTGCCGCTCGCTACCAGGCCCGTCTGCGCGCTGGGCGTCAGGGTAAAGCTTCCGCTCCCCGACTTGGCATAGGTGCGGATGGCATCCTGACCCGATGCCATCACCAGGAGGTAGGTCTGTTCGCCCGCGGGCGCGATCAGGCAAGCTCCTCCTTGAGGCCGGTCGCTGGCCTTACCTGCCGGCGCTGCCGAGTGGTCAATGCTCTGAGCAATAAAGCTAACCGGGATCATGGGCCCCACTTGCGGGTTTAACGTCAGCGCATCTTCTACCAGGGAGTAATGGCCCTCGTCACCGTAGGTGTGCGCCAGCGGAGATCCGATCTTCTCCCGGTTAAGGGTTTCGAAACGTTTGAACGCAGTGGTTGCCTCATCTCTCCGCCCCAACCGCTGCAGTACCTTGGCTAAGCCAAACTGCGCGGACGCATGAACCGGGTTGAGCTGCAAAGCCGTCTGAAATTCGGTGAGAGCCTGGTCCGGTTGATGCAGTTCAAGATAGACGGAACCCAGAAAATAGTGAGTGTCCGCGTCATCCGGAACCAGGGCTGCTGCTTTCTGGAAACTCTCCAGGGCCGGCTGGTACTCGGCATCGATGCGATGCAGGATCCCCAGCGCATACCAGATATGAGGGTCTTTAGGATCCAGGGTTGCCGCCTGCTCCAGCGCTTGCTTCGCTTCCGGCATCTTCTGCAGGTAGATAAGCGCAATGCCCCGGTTCACCTCCGCCTTCACCAGCGAAGGGTCCAGCGCATAAGCATCGCCAAATTTGGCCTGCGCCTTATCCAGCAGCTGCTGGTTCATCAAAGCCGTCCCAAAGTTGTTCAGCTTGGCAGCTTCGGCCTTTTGGGCTGGGCTAACATCCGCCCGTACGGGAGTTGCGAGAATGAGAACAGGGGCCAGGAAAAGAAGGCCCGCAAGGGCTTTGCGAGGCGATAGAACTTTGCTCTGGAGACGCATTCTGCTCCGCTTGCGATTGCACAATCGCTGATAGGAAATCCATCCTCGACTATAGAACATGGCGTAAGGGTTGCAAATGGCAGAGTCAGTTCGATTGAGCAGAATCGCAAACCAGCTCAGGAACCTTCATGCGACAACACCAGCCGGCCTAGCGTGTTGCAAACGTGGTCGATCGCGTCTGCTTCGAGGCCATTGAAAAACGGCAACGCCAGAGTACGCGTAGCCTCGACCTCAGTGACCGCCAGGCCGGCAGAATGTCGCCACGCGGAGTAACTCGGCTGCAAGTGTATCGGAGCGAAGTACCGGCCCGAGGCGATGCCGGCAGCGGCCAGGCCGCGCATGATAGCCTCCCGTTCCAGATGCGCCTTCAGGCGGACGACGTAGACGAACCAGCTGATGCGGCCGGCTGCGACTTCGAGCGGTGGCAGAGAAAGCTCCGGATAGGCGGACAGCCGTTGATGGTAGGCAGATGCGACGTCCGCGCGCTTCTGCAGAATCTCCTCCAGCCTGGCCATCTGCGCCAGCCCCAATGCGCAATTGATCTCGGAGATGCGGTAGTTGTAGCCCAGCTCGGTATGCTGAAACCAGTCGTCGCTCTCATAGCGGCCCTGGTTGCGCAGAGCCCGGATGCGCCTGGCAAGCGCCTCGTCCCGGGTAACCACGATTCCGCCCTCGCCGGTAGTGATTTGCTTGTTGGGATAAAAGGCAAAGACGCCGGCATTTGCCAGGGAGCCAACCCTGCGGCCGCGGTACTCCGCCCCGATTGCCTCGCACGCATCCTCGATCACCAGCAGCCCATGCCTGTCCGCGATTTCAAGAATGGCCGTCATCTCCGCCGGAATCCCGAAGGTGTGGACCGCAAGAATAGCTCGCGTTCTGGGCGTGATAGCCTCCTCGATCTTCTGGGTGTCGATGTTCAGCGTGCACGGATCGATGTCCACAAAAACAGGGACTGCCCGTTCATAGCGAATCGCGTTCGCTGCTGCGATAAAAGTGAACGAGGGAACGATGACCTCGTCGCCTTCTCCGATGCCCAACGCGCGGATGCAGAGATGCAGGCCGGCCGTTCCGGAGCTGACCGCCACGGCATGGGGCGCGGAGACATACTCCGCGACCGCCGACTCAAAACGCTCAGTCACCGGACCAAGGCTCAGTCGCGGTGTCCGCAACACGGCAATCACCGCGTCGATCTCTGCCTCAGTGATGTCGGGAGCTGACAACGGTATCTTCATCAGCCGGCATCCGGAGCATGTTTGATGAGCAGTGGGTCGCCCAACGGAGTCGTCACCAGCACCTGCACAATCGTCTCGGCAGCGTGCCCGTCTCCATATGGATTTGTCATGCCCGCGAGCGACGCGCGAAATTCGCCGCTCAACCCGCGGTCGATCGCTGCGGTGATTGCCGCCGCTTCCGGCGCGGCATCCAGGACATTGCGTGCTCTCTCCCGTCCCTTTTGCCGGAAACCCACATTCACCACCGGCAGCGCAAACGATGCCGCCTCCATAATGCCACTGCTGGAGTTACCAATCAGCAGGGCAACATGGCCAAGCAGGCTCCAGTAGGTCACCGCATCCAGATTGACGAAGACTCTGGCATCGCTGTGCCTGGCGAGGAAGGCGCGCGTCCGTTGCATCAGCGCGTGGCTCCCCGCGTCGGAATTTGGATAGCAAAACAATATTTGCCCGTCCAGGCTATCGAGAGCCGCGAAGAGGGAATCAGCCTCCTGCGTCGTATCCCGCACAATGGTCACCGGATGGTACGCAACCACGACTGTGAGTCGTTGCAAACTGACTTGTAGCCTCTCCTCCAGTTCGCGTACGTCGAGCAATCGGCTGCGCCGTAGATGGTCGAGCGAAGGAGCACCGGCGCGATGGACCCTCCACGGCTCCTCACCCATAGCGATCACGCGGGCGCGCGCGCCTTCCGTCGAAGTGAAATGGATGTGGCTCATTTTCGTGAGCGCGTTTCTCACTGCATCGTCGATAGCTCCCTCGCTGATCTCCCCGCCTTCAATATGCGCGATCGGAATGCGCAGGGTAAGTGCGACCGAGGCCGGCGCAAGCATCTCGTAGCGGTCGGCGATCAGCAACAGCAAGTCCGGCCGCATCTGCCCCAGCAGGTCAGCCAGGGCAAGCACGGCAACACCCAGGGTCTTCGCCATGCCTACATCGGTATCGGAACTCAGCAGGCACTCCAGCCGCGCGGCAATCGGGAAGCCATCCTTCTCTATCTCCTTTACCGTCTCCCCGAACTGGGGCGCGAGATGCGCACCCAGCACGATCAGTTTCAGGTCAACGTCCGGATGTTGTGCCAGGTCGTGCAACGGCCAATAGAGATGGCTGTAGTCGGCGCGGGAACTGGTCACTACGGCAATGGTTCGCTTCATACCGTTTGCTCAACTGCCGTTGCCATCAGCACGCTTGGCCGGTACTCGGGCACTGCGCGCAGAATCGCCTTCAGTAAGCCTTCGAGGGAGCGTTCCTGGCACGCCTGCTCAAGTTGTTGCAGCACTTCGTCCAACATCGTTGCCATCAGAGAAGGACTGTTCACCGGTCGCAATGACCGCTCTTCGCCCGGACGAATTGCAAACGATTCGCGCTCAGAAAGCAGCGCTTCACACATCTTGTCGCCGGGCCGCAGTTGAGTGAACACTAAAGTGGAAGTCGTCGCGACCTTCGCCATCAGATGCCGCGCCAGTGCTTCCACCCTCACTGGTTCCACCAGATTCGGCGCTAATATGCCCTGCGCCGTGTTGCCGTAAGCCGCCTGCAGCAGCAGTGTCACCGCATCCGCAGTGGTAAGAAAGTAGCGGCGAACTTCGGGATGGGTGACGGTTACCGGAAGACCGGATGCCATCTGCCTGAGGAAGAGGGGAACGATACTGCCTTCCGAGCCGAGCACATTGCCCAGGCGCACCGCCTTCATCAGGCTCCTCTCACCGCGCGGGGCCAGTACGGCCAACTCGGCGATCCGCTTCGAGGCGCCCATAATGCTGACCGGATCGACGGCCTTATCGGTAGAAAGCAGGATCAGCTGTTCCGTTTCATTTTGCTGAGCAGCCTTTACCAGCAGACTGCTGCCAATCGCATTGTTTTCGATAGCCGCAAAGGGATTCTGTTCCAGAAGCGGAACATGTTTGTAAGCAGCCGCATGGTACACAACCTGGGGCCGGTACCTGCGGAAGATCTCAGCCAGTAGTACCGGATGTGAAACGCTGCCGAGCACAGGAACGTGTTCGATCGGACGCGGCAGCAGTTGCAGCGCAGCATCGATTTCATACAGGTTACGTTCTGCTGCTTCCAGTAGCACCAGCTGTCTGGGTGAAAACTCGGCGATGGATCGAGTCAAGGCCGAACCGATCCAGCCCCCGGCCCCGGTGACCAGAATCCGCTTACCCTCGATGGCGGCGGCTGTCAGTTCCTGATCGATAACCAGAGGCTCGCGGCCAAGAAATTTATTCCACTCGTATGTTGCAGAATCGGTTGGTATGGAAAAACTCCCGTTGGGCAGGCTCATCATGCGTTTCGTCACTCCTCCCATTATGAGGCCACCACTCTCTCGCTAATCGCATCTCTCTTTACAGTCGCCTTGCGAATAGGTTTGCAGGGTGACATAGCAGCATGCGGGGAGTGGAGCGGGTTTTCGCGATTTCCTCCGCTTGCCGTCGGCCAAGGAGAATCGCAGCAACCGACGGACACTCCTCGTTCATTTGCGCATCATTGACGTTAACCCCTCGAATTACGGAGGGGTGGGGAAAATAGAGGCCGGCTCAGAGCGCCGGCCTTTTCCTTAGGCTCTCGATCTCATCGTCTGCAAGGGTTAATTTGGATGGCTGCTGTACTACGGGCTTTTTTCGGCTACTTATTCCTGGTCATGATTGTTCGGGTCGTTGGGCGGCGCCCGGGTAAACAAATGACCCCGTTTGAATTCGTCCTGATCTTCTTCATCGGGGGGCTGGCGCTCACCGCCATCGTGGGGGATGAGGCTTCTTTCACCAATGCGATTTGTCAGATTATCACCATGGGGTTGGCTCACTACAGCCTTGCCTGGGCTCGTTCGAAGTCCCCACGCTTTGCCCGGCTGGTCGATGGAACGCCGCTGATTCTGCTCGAAAATCAAAACTGGCGCATCGACACACTTCGCCACATGCGTATCCAGGACGATGATGTCATCGCTTCTGCGCGCGATTCCGGGATCAAGACTTTGCAAGGCATCGATCGTGCCGTCCTCGAGCGCAACGGAGAAATCACCGTTGCGCCAGTCAAATCCAACCCTTGACCCACTTGGCTCCTGAGCCCGGAGACAGAGGTAATGGCTACAAAAACATTGACAAAACCGGTGGAGGATTCCGTCGCCAAGGTCAACGACGAGGTCGCTGTCGGCGAAGATCTCGAGTTCCAGCGAAAGTGGTGGCGCTTTGAGAATGCTGCATGGATCATCTTCACTCTGATCATTGTTCTCGATCTCTGCGGCCTGTTCGGACGAGGCCCGTTGGCGAAGGCCGAGCGCCGTGCCGGGGATGGAACCATCGACGTGAAATATGAGCGCATCGAGCGCACGGATTCTCCTTCCATCATGACCATCCAGTTCGGCCCGTCGGCGATCAAGGAAGGCGAGATCCGTCTCTACGTCAGCGACAGCCTGGTCAAGCCGTTGGGTACCCAGCGTGTCATCCCGGCGCCGCAGAGTACGCTCATCGGCGACGGCGGCTTGACCTATACCTTCCCCGCCTCGAAACCTCCCGCCAGCGTGGATCTCGCGCTACAACCTTCCGGTCCTGGCATCTTTGATTTCACCGTCGGCGTCGCCAACGGTAAGCCGGTGCACGGCCGGGTCGTCGTCGTACCGTGAGGATCACGTGTCCACCATCGTTCATGCAGTCTTAGGCTATTTATTTCTGTTGCTCATTGTGCGCCTGTTGAGCCGGCGTCCAGGGGGACAGCTGACTCTCTTTGAGTTCGTCATCGTCTTTCTCATCGGCGGGCTCATTATCTTGAGCACGGTAGGACACGACCGCTCCATCGTCAATTGCGCCACCGCTATTCTTACCATCGGGCTGATGCATTGGTTGGTATCGAGCCTCAAAGGCAAATTCCCGCGATTCGGCGCCGTCGTCGATGGCACTCCGCTTACTCTGCTCAAGGATGGCGAGTGGCAGCTGGAAGTGATGCGAGGCATGCGGATCGATCGGGAAGATGTGATGGCCGCTGCGCGCACCAAGGGCCTCACCAGTATCTACGATGTTCGCTACGCAATCCTTGAACGCAATGGAGCCATCAGCATCATAAAGAACGAGAAATAATACCCGGCGCTGCGAGACAAATCCATGGCAAGTGCGAATCAGGCATTACAGAACCGAGTCCCTGAAAATCAGGTAGTAGAAACCGACGTACCGGCCCGCCTTGATCGCCTTCCTTGGAGCCGCTGGCATACCCGCATCATTGCTGCGCTCGGGACATCCTGGCTCCTCGATGGTCTGGAAGTGACCCTGGTCGGGTCTCTCTCCGGCGTTCTGGAGAGCAAGAGTGGGCTCTCCCTCACCGATCCCCAGGTCACCGCGGCGGCCACTTTCTATCTCGCTGGAGCCGTCATGGGCGCCATTCTTTTCGGCTACCTCACTGACCGGTTGGGCCGCAAAAAACTCTTCCTGGTAACGCTCGCCACCTATTCCCTTGCTACCATTGCCAGCGCCTTTTCCTGGAATTTTTTGAGCTTTGCCTTCTTTCGATTTTTTACCGGCTGCGGGATTGGCGGAGAATACTCCGCCATCAATTCTGCCGTCGACGAGCTGATTCCCGGCAAGGTCCGCGGCACCGTAGATCTGGTCGTCAACGGTACATTCTGGGTGGGCGCGACGCTGGGCTCGCTGGCAGCCATGTTCCTGCTTCACGGCCACGGTCTCTCTGCCGCCACCAGTTGGCGCTATGCATTCGGGGTGGGTGGCAGTCTGGGCATTGCCGTCCTGGTGTTGCGACTCTATGTCCCGGAGAGCCCACGTTGGTTGATGCTTCGCGGCTTTGAGGAGCAAGCCAACAACGTAGTCAAGCAGATTGAAGAGAAAGTATCGAAAGGAAATTCTGCGAGCTTGCCTCCGCCCGAAGGAAAGAAACTCAAGATCACGGTGCGCGATCACACGCCCCTCAAAGAAATTTTCCGCAATATGATGGGCGATAATCGTCAGAGATCGTTTCTTGCTTTGACGCTCATGGTGGGGCAGGCCTTTTTCTTCAATGCAGTCTTTTTCACCTACGCCCTGGTGGTCAAGAAGTTCTTTCACGTAAGCAACGACAATCTGCCACGATACCTGTTGCCATTCGCCGTCGGTAGTTTCCTCGGCCCCATGCTGCTCGGCCCCCTTTTCGATAAGATTGGGCGCAAGCCGATGATCACCGCTACCTACGGGACAGCCGGCCTTCTCCTTCTCGGCACCATATACCCCTTTGCGCACGGAATGATCGGAGCCCGCGGCTTGGGCATCTGCTTCACCGTGATCTTCTTCATTGCCTCATCCGCCGCCTCGGCCGCTTACCTGACGGTGAGTGAAATTTTCCCTCTGGAGATACGCGCCTTCGCCATCGCTGTCTTTTACTCACTGGGCACGCTGGTGGGGGGAGTGGGTGCACCGCTCCTCTTTGGCTTCCTCATCGCCTCCGGATCCCGAACCCACGTCGGCCTCGGTTACCTGCTCGGCGGCATACTTATGATTGCGGGCGCAGTATGTGAATACTTCATCGGGGTGGAGGCAGCCGGTAAATCGCTCGAGACAATATCCTCACCGCTGCAAACTGCCAAGTAAGGCCATCGATCCCGAAGAGAGTGGATAGCTCAAAGCTGATTGATAAATCGATGGGTGCCCCAGGGTCTCGCTTTTGAGACCTGGGATCCCTGCAACCGGTGGTTCATGGAAACTCAACTCCCTTGTAACGGACGTAACAATAAAGAGAGGGTCAGGCCGGCAATTCCGCGGCGCTGGGGAAGTCATGCTGCGTGCGGCCAAGATCCCCATCATACTTGACGCTACTTTTAAAGAGCTCGTAACGCCCATCATCAAATTGCTTTGCGTAGCTGCGCAGTTCCGAGATTTGATCTTCAGAAAGTGGCTTGAAGTTCCGTAGAATCTCCAGATTCTGGTCAAGCACCCGCATGGAATCCATGCCGCTAATCGTGGTTGAAACTCCGGGAAGACTCATGGCGAAAGTAAGCGCTTCGGTGGGCGTCAGTGCTCCCTGGACAATCATTTCGCCGGAACCTCCCATGCTCTTCATCCCGAACACCGCCATGCCGCGCTGCGCCGCCACCGGCAGCACTTCTTGCTGGAAGCTGCGGTAGTGGTAGTCAAACGGGTTGAGCGGCATCTGCACGGTATCGAAAGGAAAGCCACCCTTGAGCATCGCAAGATGAATCGACGGATTCTTGTGGCCGGTGAAACCAACGAAGCGCACTTTTCCCTGTTGCTTGGCTGCGGCCAGTGCTTCCAGAACCCCATCGGATGCGTAGCACTTTTCAGGATCGTTGTAATACACCACCTCGTGGACCTGCCACACATCAAGGTGATCCGTCTGCAAGCGTGTCAGGGATTCCTCTAACATCTGCATGGCGATGTCTTTCTTGCGCCCGTGGGTGCAGACCTTCGTCATCACGATCGCCTTATCGCGCTTCCCTTTGAGCGCTGCACCGAGCCGCTCCTCGCTCGCTCCCTTGTAGTATTCCCAGGCGTTGTCGAAAAAGTTTATCCCGTGGTCCAACGCCTTCGCGATCATGTCGTTGACTTCCGGCTGTCCGGCCACTGCGCCGAGGTGAAAGCCTCCCACGCCTAGTATGGAAACCTGAAGCCCCGTTTTGCCCATGGCGCGCTGCGGGGCCTGGAAATCGGCAACTCCACCGCTTGCGGTGGATGCGTTAGGCACGATGGGCGTGGGTTGTCCGCCGGCCTTGTTGTTCTGCCCCGCAGCGGAGGCCGCGGAAATCATCGAGACTGCACCACTCATAGCGACACCTTTAAGGAAAGCCCGACGGCTTTCACCGCCCTTGATATTTGTTTTCACCAGAAAGTCCCTGCTGTTGAGAGTTATTCAGATACCTGCGGAAAAGGTCTGCCGGAGTTCTGCGTGGCATACACCATCTGCTTTACCTCGACCTGTTGCATGTCGAGCGGAAATTCATGGGCCAAACGTGCTTCAGGGTTGTCGAACTTGATCGACGTCTTATAGAGCTCGAAGCGCCCGTCGCCGGCATACGGCTTGGCGCGATCGCGCAAAGCCTTCATCTCTGCCGCGGAGAGTGGAGTAAAATTTTGCGCAACCCGCAAATTTTGCTCCAGGATGGGTAGCTCCGAAACTCCGGAGATGGTCGTCGCCACTGGTAAACTCATGGCATAGCGCAGCAATTCTTCCGCCGTAAAAACGCCCTTTTGTACCGGCTCACCGTGGCCGCCGATCGGCTTCATGCCCAACGCGGCAATTCCGCGGCTGTTCAGCACCGGCAGCACCTTCTGCTCAAACGAAAAGAAGTTGGCATCGAATGGGTTCAGGGGCATCTGCACCGCATCGAAGGGAAACCCCGTATCCAGCATCGCTAGATGAATATCCGGATCCTTATGTCCGGTAAAGCCTACAAAGCGCACTTTGCCTTGTTGCTTTGCTTTGTGCATCGCTTCGGCTGCGCCGCCTGGTCGAATAAATAGCTGTGGGTCGTTCTGGAAGGTGACCCCGTGTATTTGCCACAAGTCCAGATGGTCGGTCTGCAACCGCCGCAGAGACTGCTCCAGCATTTGCATAGCAAGCGCAGCATCCCGGCCGTGAGTGCAAACCTTGCTCATCACAAATGCGCGATTACGCAGGCCACGGAGACCTTTTCCCAGCCAATCTTCTGACTTTCCCCGGTTATATTCCCAGCAATTATCAAAAAAAGTGATACCGCCATCGCTCGCGCGTTGGACAATAGCAACCGCGGTTGCCTCGTCTTTGGCGGCCCCGAGGTGGTGTCCGCCCAAACCCAGCGCGGAAATTTTGACGTCTGTCTTGCCGAAGCTACGAAGCGGGATCATTGTGCTCACGGGGAAGTAGATGCATACCCAACCGGCTTCGGTGCTCTTGTCGCGAGCTGTCAGCAAATGTCGCGTTTATGCAATGAAGCTTGCCGAGTGCCCCGCGGTCAGAGCTACAAGGCAAAGCGGCAGTAGAGGAAATCGGGCGGGCGCCCCAGGTTCGCCAAGGCGTAGCTGGGCTGAAAATGACGAGCGAAGCCCACGATCGATTTTGTTCCATTAAATAATGCGGCTGAGGACCGTCACCGCCTCATCACAAATAGCTGACGCAAAACGGATGGCAGCTACATGAATGTTCTGGTGATGAACCCGGGGGGAAACTCCCTCAAAGTGGAGATCATCTCTTGCTCCCCAGCGCAGCAATTTGCTTCCGAGGGTAAAAAACGAATCAGCCTGATTCTGGAAGGCATCGGAAAAACTCCATGCTTATCCATCCTCGACGGCAAGAAACCTTCCCACACCGAGCCAATTTCAGCGAAGGACTACGGCGAAGCGGCGACCAGCGTTTTCCATTGGCTCGAAAAGAAAGGACAGTTCGAAGATATTCAGTGCGTAGGTGTGAGGGTAGTGCATGGCGGGAGTAGCTTCTCTGAGGCTACCGCGGTTACCGCCGAAGTCGAGCGCGAAATACATTCGCTGGAACGCCTTGCGCCTCTGCACAACAAAAGCTCTCTGGAACTCTTCGAGCCCATCCGCGACCTGCTAGGTCATGTGCCGCTCTATGCTGTGTTTGATACCGCCTTCCATCGCACCATCCCGGACCAGGCCGCGCTCTACGCCATACCCACTGAACTCGCCGAAAAGCACGGCATCCGCCGTTTCGGCTTTCACGGCACTTCCCATCGTTACATTCTGGAACGCGCAGCCCATCTGTTGGGCAAGCCCTCGCAGCAAACCAACCTGGTCACCATGCATCTGGAGAGCGGCTGCTCCGTCACGGCCATTCAACAGGGCCGATCGGTCGACAACACCATGGGCTTTACGCCCCTCGAAGGACTGATGATGGGCACCCGCTCCGGCGACGTTGATCCTTCCCTGGTCCCCTTCCTCATCCGCGAAGAACATATGGAAATAGATGACGTGATGACCCTCCTGAACAAGAAGTCGGGGCTTCTAGGTATCTCAAACAAGTCTCTGGATACACGCATTCTGATGAAGGACTACGGCAAAGATCCCCGGGTCACGCTTGCCATGGATATGTTCTCCTATCGCTTGGTTAAGGCTGTGGGAGCTTATCTCGCTGCCTTGGGGGGCGCGGACGCGATCGTCTTTGGAGGCGGGATCGGCGAAAATACCCCGCTCGTACGGGAACGCGTATGCGCGTCCTTGCGATGGTGTGGGCTGGAGATGGACCCCGAAAAGAACCGGAGCCTGATCGAACAAGAGGGCAGCGTCTCAACCGCCACTTCAGCCCTGCAAGCCCTCGTCGTGCTCACGGAAGAAGGACTGCAGATCGCACACGAATGCGTACAGGCCTGGTAATGGCGTCATTTGTCGCTTTTTCGTCCACCAACCCTGCAGTAGGCTCAGCCATATAGGCACCAATCTTGAGTCGGCCGCTGGTCCACGGTCTGAGCACGAGAAAGGACTGAGATGCGGTCACCAAAAGTAATTCCCTTCCTCACCCGCAGCAACCCAAGCCGTAGAGCTACTGAGCGGCCCCAAACAGTCCTTCAGGTCGGGCGAGACCAGGAACTTCTACGTTTGCGGGCAAAAATCATCACTTCGGCGGGATATACCGTTCATTCCATGACCCCGGACCAGTCACTCGCGGAGACGCAGGAAACTATCGCTCCGCGGGTCTGGGTATTTTGCCACACCCTTGATTTTTATGAGCTGGCACTCTTGGCCGTAGCCATTCGCAACCACTACCCCGCGGATAGGCTCCTGCGGTTGACCGGCTTAGACGACCTTGGCCAAGCACCAGGACTGTTTGACGAACTGCTGGAACCCATTACGGGCGTAGACGACCTGTTGCGCGTCGTGGCCGCCCTCGCTCAACGCCCACCCACCAGAAAAACCGTCTGAACGCACGAGACCCAGAGTCTGCGTAGTTAGTCCCGTTCAGCCGTCCCTTCGGGACTCAAATATCTTCCATGGTTCACCCTGGACTGGCTTTCTGATAGATCGGCTTCAGCCGCCGAGGGCTGCTTATGCCAGCACAAGAGATGGCCTCAGGGGCTAAAGCCCTTGGTAGCCTGGGTGTTCAATGTACGGGCTGAAGCCGCGTTACCCTTCAAAAGCGGGTTCTCACGCAGATTCTTTACCCCTTGAGGTAGCTCTTTCCAATCTCGAGTCGAAATGCGTCCCTGCGGCACTTTTTCAGTACGGCCGAGCGCCCGGCCCTCCGAATCCTCTCCCCAAATCTCGGCACCCGTACCTCTCACCTGGCAATATAAGCCCGCTCCTCGAAGTCATCGTCAGCCCTAGGCCCATCCAGCGGCAGCGAAATCAAAAACGTCGTCCCCTGCGCCTTACCTTCGGTTGAACTGCGCCAGCGTATAGAACCTCCGTGCTTATCGACAATCGTCTTGCAGATCCATAAGCCTAACCCATTCCCGGCCTCTGCTTTATCACTCTGGAAAGCCTCAAAAAGACGCACCTGGATCGGCAAGGGGATGCCGCGCCCACCATCTGCGACCGTCAAAAGCGCATGACCACCCGACGCGCGTAACCGCACACACAAGGCTCCGCCATTCGATAATGCCTCGGCGGCATTGCGCACGAGATTCGATACCAGCTGCAGAAAATCTCCAGGAAAGACAGAAGCGACAAGAATATCGGGCAACTCCTTTCGTACCTGAATATGCTTCTCCTCGAGCAAAGCGCCGTGGTAACGCAAAGCAGCTTCCACCATGGGTACCAGATCTTTCGTCTGGGTCCGAGGCGCATCCCGAAAGAAAGAAAGGGTTTGCCGGGCTATGTACTGAATGCGCACCAGCTGTTCCTCGATCTGCACCGCATAGGCGCGCACCCGGTCAGGATGGTCAGCGTCTTTACCAATGAGATAGATCAGGTCGGCAATGGCCTGCGACGGATTATTGATTTCGTGCATCACAGACGCCGCTAGACGTCCCGCCATCGCCAACTTTTCTGACCGGCGCAACGCAGTTTCCAGCCGAAACGTGCGCTCCTCCGCGGGTTGGTCTTCTGACGGCGATAGTGGACCGTTTTCCGTCATTCTGGTCTGCCTTCTCTGCACACTAGTGGGAGGTGCTCGTTGACCCGTAGGTTGCCGCAGAGACGGAAAATAGCCTTCATGCAACCGCCGCCGCATTACCAACGGTGAACAACTTACTTGCTTCGGGCCCTCTGCCCTACTTTCCGGCCCCGTTTGGTCTTGGCTGGTAGCGCTTTTCCCGGCTTCATCCCGTCAACTTCCCCTGGATTTCCTGGGGAGCCCCCCATCTCGTTCATTACACTCAGAACTACACCATCGATCCGATTGTCCATGGTTCTATACGGCACGATGCGCAGAATGCACCACTTCCCGTCGCTGTCTTGAACATGCAACTGTTGTGAGTGCACTTGCTGGATCACATCGAGCATATTCTGCTCCAGGCTCGCCATGTCCAGTTTTAGCCGTAACCTCGGCATGGGGCGGCCAATGTCGCTCGAGCTCAGACCAAGCACGGCTGCTGCCTGCGGCGTAAACCGGCGAACGCTCAGGTCCGCTCCTACCATCACAATTGGCAAACTGACACTATAGAGCAGGTTGGTGAGGTCGTTATTCAACTGCGTCAGAAGCTCGTTGCGATGCTGCATCTCCTCGTTGACCGTATGCAGTTCCTCGTTGGCAGACTCCAGTTCCTCTTTCGAAGTCTGTAACTCTTCGTTAGTGCTTTGCAGCTCTTCGTTGCCCGACTGAATCTCTTCGTTGGCAGACTGCAGCTCCTCGTTGGTGCCTTCTTGTGATTCGATGATCGATTGCAGATACTCCCGGGTGGCCGCCAGTTCTTGCCGCAATTGCGCGATCTGCTTTCCCAGAGTCGAGTCCTCTGCAATGGCGTGTTCAACGATCTGGCCCAACGGCGCTTGCGCTACTATCCCTGGTACGCCATCTTCACTCGGTGAATCGCTTTCGAAAACAATCAGGAAGCTATGTTGCGTCTGGCTGGGGACCTTGAAGGGAACGACGCGAATGGTGACTGTTTTTATCTTTTCGTCTTCTACGCGCACCCGCGGTCTGATGGCTTCAAACCCTTGCTTCCGTGCTTCATCGATCGCGCCTTGCAGCTCGAATAACAAACCTGGACGAGCCATCTTCAGTAGGTTGAGACTGGCTTTCCCGGAAGGCAGCTCAAGAAAGGAAGCGGTGCGTCCTCGGGTTTGCAGTATCTCCAGGTGTTCGTTGATCAGCACCGCAGGCGGCACGTACCTCGCCAGCAGCAGCCGGTCAGCCTCTCGTTGCAACTCCATGGGGATTTTGAGCGTCTCGGGTGACTTTGACGGTGACGTTGTCATTGGTGTTCCGGTTGTTCCAGGCTCCGGCTTGCCCAGGGAAAAACCGAAAGCCACGGGCCCCGGCACCGGCCGCTTACGGAAGATTTTTTGTTTCTTATCGCTCATTTCGAAAAGCTCCGAACCCGCACCCAGCAGTCCCTCCGTGCTTCCCAGCATGAGGAACCCGGTTGGATTCAATGCGTAATGAAAGATCGGGATTACCCTCTTCTGCAGTGTTTGACTGAGGTAAATCATCACATTCCGGCAACTGACCAGGTCCATGCGGGAGAAGGGAGGATCGTTGAAAACGTTTTGCGTCGAGAAAATGCACAGATCGCGAATGCTCTTCTTGATCTGGTGCCCTCCATCCGCTTTAAAAAAAAAACGCCGTAACCGGTCAGGCGTAACATCTGCCTCGATATTCTCTTTGTATACACCCGCCCGGGCGCGTTGAATCGCGCTTTCGCTAAGATCCGTGCCGAATACCTGGATGGGTATTTCCGCCCGCTCCTCGCTTAAATACTCCACCAGCGAGATTGCGTGCGAGTATGTCTCTTCTCCGGTCGAGCACCCCGGAACCCAGATGCGCACAGGCCCGGAGCCCGAGGTGCGCGCCTGCAAAATGGCCGGATAGACGATTTTCTTGAGCGCCGCGAATGCCTCCGGGTTGCGAAAGAAGCTGGTTACGTTGATCAGCAGGTCCTGGTAAAGGGCCTCCACCTCCTGCTGATCGCGCAGCAGCAGGACTGCATAATCTTTGAGTTTGTCGATCTTCCGCAGCGCCATACGGCGCTGGATGCGGCGGCCAATCGTGGGCGACTTGTACCCTGAGAAATCCACCGTCGTCACCCGTCGCAGTAAACGAAAAATCGGCTCCATATCGGTGCCGTCGCCGGCCTCTTCCGTGTTCAGACTGGACCGATCCGCAATATAAGGATGATGGCGAATGCGGGCTATCTCTTTTGCGATGCCGGTTGGACTCAGAATGAAATCAACACAGCCGGCGGCAATCGCGCTGGCCGGCATCCCGTCATACTTGGCAGAAGATGGTTCCTGGGCAAACGTAATGCCCGCTTCTCCCTTGATTGCGGCCAATCCCAGCGTGCCGTCAGAAGCCGTTCCTGAAAGGATGACTCCGATGGCGTCGCTGCCGTGTGCCACTGCCAATGACCTCAGAAAAGTGTCGATCGTCGTATTGGCGGATCTATGCGCTTCCCGGTCCCTCAAGTGCAGCACCCAGTGGTCGATGGTCATATCACAATTGGGGGGAATTACGTATATGTGATCTGGCTCGACGCTCATGGCGTCGCAGGCTTGTACCACCGGGATCCTGGTCGTACGCGCCAGTATCTCGCTTAATTTGCTCTCCCGTGCTGGATCAAGATGGAGCACCAGGACGTAAGCCATGCCCAGATGCGGCTCCAGCTCTTTTAAAAAGACGGTGACTGCCTCCAGGCCACCGGCAGACGCACCAATGCCCACGACTGGGAAGCGAGTTACGTTCGGGGTAAGAGTTGCCGGCTCCAAAGCAACGTCGCTTTTTGAGGAAGTCTTCCTGGCCGGCATGTTTCTCCTTCGCCTGGTGAGGTCTTAGGAACTTTAGATTCTTCCGGCCATTTCTCTTTGAGAGAATACTCCTGAGGAGTGGAGCAGGCCGCGTCCTAGCCTGGTCGTGAGTCCAGTTACAGCGGAATATATGCGGCGTTCTTAGGCGATGCGTTCGGAGCCCACAGTGCTCGAGGCCGATCGGGGCGCTGTCAGCAGATCCGGGTCCGTAGTCCGCTCCCACTCCACCGGCTGGGCTGATCTCCATGGCTCCTGCAGACCCTGAGTGCTGAGCAGATCGCATCGCTCGCTCAGCAGCCGGATAGACGCCATAATTTGCTCTGTTAGCTTTTGATTTGCTGTCCTTAGCTCACGCGCTTTTTGTATGCCCTCCTTGAGGGTCGAGCGCGCCGAACGGGAGCAAACATCACCTTCTGCTCCGGCCTTCTGGAGGGAGCGCGCCGAGAAACGCGTGGCTAGCCACGCATCCACATCGCCGCGGTAGAGAACCACTGCACTCTTCTGTGACGCGCCGATCGGACGGCGGACCGGGAGTCCCAGGTGACGTTCCCAACGCTGTACGGTGCGTACTCCCTTTCCCAGATATCTGGCGATATCCTTCCAGGACGACAGTACAGTGGAATCATCTGAGACATTCATCTCATTTTCCCCCAGCCAGCTCATTATAGACCGCAGGTTGGAAATCCTGGGTCTGCGTCCTTCCACGCGGGGGGAACCCTCCGGTCCAGACTTCATCCAGCCATGGAGTCGATCAGAGGGCCCATCTCAGCGGCCACCGGACGGTCGCGGCGGAAGAGGGCTACGTTACCGTCTGCCTTGAACTCGAAATCAAATGTGCCGTAGCACACACCGCATAGCCAGTAGTGTTCTACGGACTTGCCCGTGGAACTATTTCGGACAGTTCGAACGACTCTCCCGTACCGTAGATAATCCAGCTTCTTGTGGCATGCAGGATTGAAGCATTCGCTCAACATAGGTTGCCCTCCTGAGTCGCCGGCCGTATACCCAACCTTGTTCTGATGTTGCTAAGTCCGAAAGGTGTTGCCGCTGGACGTGCGAATTGCCCCAGGCATCGGCAACTCGGGCGAATGACCCGCATCCCATCAACATGGCAAAGTATGGAGAATCAGCAGGCAAAAGCGTCAAGAGCGCAGTGCACCGCGAAAAAACCGGTAGTCTCAAATCCGGCAAAGGCGGAAAAGGGGGCACCGTGAAGAGCAAGAAGCAAGCCATCGCAATCGGCTTATCCGAGGCCCGAAAAAAGGGCGCGAAGGTCCCAAAAAAGAAATCCAGCTAGTCGCATCCTTTCTTTCACTCTTACACGAGCTCCGGGCGCCCCATTCAAGACCTCGTTTCGCTTAAGTGGCGAGTTAGCCTTTGCTCAGAAAGAAGACGGAGACGAAGACTGGCTTAGAGCCGCCTGCAGGCATCGAGCGGGATAGTACTTACCAAACTAGAGCCATCCCTCCCTTTCCTCTTTGCCGGAGGTTCCCGCAAGCGTAGAAAACTGCATCTTAGGTGGGCAATGAATCTCTTTGCCCCAACCCCGCATTCAGCCCTGGACTTTCTTCCTGCCCGCCATGACCTCGACAGCCTGAGGGAAGCAGCCAGGCAATGCCAGGGCTGCGACCTTTTCCGGGAAGCGACCCAGGTCGTCTTTGGGGATGGCCGGGCTCCTGCCGCGATTCTCATGGTCGGCGAACAGCCCGGCGATCGCGAAGACCTCCAGGGAAAGCCTTTTGTCGGACCGGCTGGTCAGTTGCTGGATAAGTGCCTCGAATCAGCGGGCATTGACCGGACGGAGGTGTACATCACCAACGCTGTAAAGCACTTCAAATGGGAACCGCGCGGAAAAATTCGGCTGCATAAGAAACCAAACTCCCTTGAAGTTGCGGCCTGTCGCCCATGGCTGGAGGCGGAGATTTCTGCCGTGCATCCGCGGATCATCGTCTGCCTGGGTGCCACGGCGGCGCAAAGTCTGCTAGGTGCTCAGTTCCGGCTCACAAAACACCGGGGAGAAGTATTCCCAACCAATTACGGTTCCGTGACGGCGACCATACACCCCTCCGCCATCCTTCGCATGCCTGAGCCCGCAGCGAAAGAAGCCGAGATAGCCAGCCTGGTAGAAGATTTGAAGGTGGCCGCGGAACACGCCGCCGCGCGGAGACGGTGATGAAGACAGCCAAAGTAACGGTGAGGGTAGCGAAACAACCGGGGGATGCGGCTCCTGCAACTGAACCCGTGACCCTCACTCGCTCCGACCGGTTCGGCCGGTTCGCCGCGAGAAGTTCCCATTACCTCGGCTCCCGTTGGGCATTTGTCGCGGCCATCGGCGTCATCCTGGTTTGGGCTGCCACCGGCCCACTCTTCCACTACTCCGACACCTGGCAGTTGGTCATCAATACTGGCACAACAATCGTGACCTTTCTGATGGTATTTCTTATTCAGAACACGCAGAACCGCGATGCCAGGGCCATCCACCTGAAGCTGAACGAACTCATCCACGCGGTAGACAAGGCCAGGAATAGAATGATCGACGTGGAAAAGCTATCGGATCTGGAACTCGACGAATTGGCCAGGACCTATGAAACGATTCGAACCACCGCCGAGCAACGCCATCAGGCCAAGCAAAACGCCGCACCGCGTTAGAAACAAATGGCGCTCGATGCGGCATCTCATGGCAAAATCCATATCGGAATCTCTGGCTGGAGATATAAAGGCTGGCGTGGCGTCTTCTACCCCGAGAAGCTCCCTCAACGACGCGAGCTCGAATTTGCCTCGCGAACGTTCGATACCATCGAGCTGAACGGATCCTTCTATTCGCTGCAAAGGCCGCAAAGCTTCCTTCAATGGCAAGCCGAAACACCGCAAGACTTCACTTTTGCCATCAAGGGCTCCCGCTATATCACCCACATGCTTCGACTGCGTAATATCGAAGGAGCGCTGGCGAATTTCTTCGCTCAGGGGTTGTTGCACTTTGGAGCTAAGCTCGGGCCCATCCTGTGGCAACTGCCGCCCAACTTTCCCTTCGAGCCCGCGCGCCTTGAAGAATTTTTCGCCTTGTTGCCACGAACGCAGAAACAGGCTGCCGAGCTTGCCCGCAAACACGATGACCGTCTGAAAGACCGTTCCTGGTTTCAGGTGCGTGACGACGCACCTCTGCGTCACGCACTGGAGATTCGCCACGAAACCTTTGTGTCAGAAAATTTCGTCCGGCTATTGAGGCGCTACCATGTCGGCTCGGTTGTGGCAGATACGGTGGAATGGCCGTTGCTCATGGATGTAACTTCCGACTTCGTCTATTGCCGTCTTCACGGCAGCGAGCAGCTATACGCTAGCGGATACGAGGCCGATGCCCTGGGTGTCTGGGCTCGTCGTGTAGTTGCCTGGGCGCGGGGAGAAGAGGTGACCGACGGCAGAAAAGCCAGCACCCGCGATGCGCCGAAGCGAAAACGTAGGGATGTATTTGTGTACTTTGACAACGACGCGAAAGTGCGCGCGCCGTTTGACGCAGAGCAGTTACGCATCCGAGTTGATGGGCTGCTTGCCGCGACGGCTCGGTGACGCATCAAATCCCCTATGAATATGGATAAGCGTTCCCTGGGGTTGTCGGCCGCCCTCATCGGGCTGGCTGGCGCAACGTTAGCCGTCATGCGCCGAAACCGCAAACCGGATACAGGGAAAAACCTCACAGGAAAGGTGGCCCTCATCACCGGCGGCTCGCGAGGACTGGGTTTTGCCATCGCGCGCGAACTCGCTCGAAAGGGATCCCGGCTGGTGCTCACTTCCAGACACCTGGACGAGTTGGAGCGTGCGAAAGCTCGTTTGGTAGCTGCCGGAGATATAACTGAGGAGAACGTCTTTATTCAGGCTTCCGATGTGAGCGTCGTTTCTGAGATACGCAGCTTGATAGCCGCGGCCACCACTAACTTTGGGCAAATCGACATTGTGGTGAACAACGCCGGCATTATTTTGGTTGGACCGCTGGAGAGCCAGACGCTGGCCAGCTACCGGCAGGCCATGGACGTCAACTTCTTCGGCGCACTGCATACCACCCTGGCGGTCCTGCCGCAGATGCTGGCCCGAGGGGAAGGCGCAATCGTGAATATTGCCTCCATTGGCGGCAAGGTGGCCTTTCCTCATCTGCTTCCCTACGTTGCCAGCAAGTTCGCCATGACCGGCTGGTCACAGGGGCTGCGCGCAGAGCTCGCGGGAAAGGGAATTCGCGTTACCACCGTGTCACCGGGCATCATGCGCACAGGGTCTCACATTCAAGCACGCTTCAGCGGCAAAGCTCAATCAGAGTATCGCTGGTTCGCCGCCGCCGCCAGCCTTCCTGGAACATCGGTGAATGCAGCCAGCGCTGCACGCAAGGTGGTCAATGCCATGGAAAAAGGAACAGCGGAGATTTCCATCGGTTTGCAGGCCATCGCCGGCGCGCGCCTTTCCAATCTCGCCCCGGAATTGACCGCAGGCACGCTGTCGTTTGCCAACCGCTTCTTGCCCGACTCCCCCAGTACAGGCGACCCTCAGTTCTGGGCAGAGGATCGTTCGATCGCAGGCAAAGCCTATCGTGGCTCGCTGCCGAAGATCGTTGAGCGGCTTGGGAATAAGCCCATTGAGCAATACAATGAGCACCCGATATCACCGGCACCGAACCAGCTAGCCAAAACTTAGCTGCTCTCCATACAATCCCTGCATGGAGAAGCCGGCGGAGCAAGATCCAAGAGTATATTTCGCCGCCGAGAGAACCTTTCTCGCTTGGATTCGTACCGGTCTGGGTTTGATGGGCGTAGGCTTTGCCGTGAGCCGCTTCGGACTTTTTCTTCGCGAACTGAGCGCCGGCGCATCCCATCTGCCCGCGAAAACAACTGGCCTATCGCTGTGGTCGGGAGTCATGTTGGTGACCATGGGCGTCGTGGTCACCCTGGCTGCAGTCATCCGCCACTTTCAACTGGTGCGCGAACTGCGTTCCGGAACCTGGGTTCCGGGCCGAGTCTCCACCGACGCCGTAACTCTCGGCCTGGTTCTCGCCTCGCTCGGCATTGCCATGGCACTCTATCTCACCCTTGTTCGCTGAGTCCTCTATGACCGCCAAAGATTTTCGACGAATCGCGCTTCGGCTGGAAGGTGCGGAAGAGGGCTCCCACATGGGCGCCGTCGACTTCCGCGTAGGAGGCCGCATCTTTGCCACGTTAGCCTCCGTGAACCAGGGCTACGGCAACCTGATGCTGACGCCCGAGCAGCAAGCCGCCTTCGTACAAGACCAGCCCAACTTATTCTTACCGATAGCCGGCGGCTGGGGCCGAATGGGAGCCACCCACATCCGCCTCGCCCCAGCGACAGAAGACGCCCTCGCCGGTGCCCTCCGAACCGCCTGGAAACTACGCACAGACAAAAACGCCAAAGCTGGAAAGAAGACTACGAAAAGACAAAAGCCCTGATCTGTACATCGGCAACCCAAGATCGGGTGCCCCATATCTCGCTCGTTTTTCGCGAGATGTGGGAGACCACAACTCCTCACCCGTAACTACTGATTCAACCGCAGAGTCGAACTAACAGGACGGGTGCCCCATGTTCGCCAAGGCGTACACCCGGATTTCCTGTCCAGTTTCCTGGCGCTGACGAACTTCATGCGGCTTTCCTTGACGAAAGCCGCACACGCATCCGTTGGTGGCGCCTGGTGCAGGAAATCCGGGTACATGGGCCGAAAAAGACTGGGGCGAAGTCCCATCGAACGCTCTTCCGCAAGATCCCGCTAAGCCGCCCTCTTCCGTTTATTAACACTCCGCCGCTCCCCCGCACTAGGAGACTTAGCCTTGGCCTGCACTGCCCGCTTACCCCCAAGCGAAATCTGTTTCTTACGCGCCTTCTCGCGAGAAACCTCCTGGCCTCCATTCTTGCTGGCCGGTTTCTTGCGGCAGCTTCCCTCTTCATGTTCGCTTTTTCCCGGAACCGGCTCGTACCCCGGCCAGCACCGTGAAGACTTGGCATACGATTTGCTCTTCGAAGGCATACTCTTTTCCTCTCGTTAAGCAAATCTGATGCAAAGCACGCCCCAAGGACCACCTAACCCCACTTGATGAGCTCGATAGACGAAACCCGTTTTCGCGACGACACCAATAGCCAACTCACCCAACCAGCATCCGAGCCTGGTCCCGGGCACGGCGCAACGTATCCACGATGCTCCCCGTAGGATAGAACTCCATGCAGATCGTCCCCCGGTAATTCAACTCTGCCAATTTGCGATAGATGTTGAGGTAGTTAATTTCGCCCGTGCCAGGTTCATGCCGTCCGGGAACATCCGCGATATGAACCAATCCAACCAATCCAATATTCTTCTCGAACTTCTCGATCAAATTTCCGAACTCGCGCTGCTCATGATAGACGTCATACAGCACTCTGACATTCGGACTATTAACCGCAGTAGCAATCTCAAATGCTTCCGTGACCCCATCGAGATAGATCGTAGGATTCTCAAGCCGGTCGATCGGCTCAATCACTGCTACCAATCCAGCACTACTCAGCACATCGGCGGCACGTTTTAGCGCCTCTATGGAAGCGGTATGCTGGCTCCCGGGGGGCGCGCCTTCAACCCGCTTGCCCGACAGCAGAATGATCTGCTTGCACTGCAAGCGTTTGGCCGCGGGAATCAGATCCTTGAGCCCCGCCAGAAACGCATCCCCGCCCGATGGATCCGCAAACCCGGCGCTCACCCCGGATGTCGCATCCACTGAAATCTTCAGTGTCTCCATGCGTCCCATGATTCGCTTGTAGTCCTCTTCGGACCATTGCTTGAACTCACCCACCAGTTCCACATGGTGGTAACCGGCCAGCGCCACCCGGTCCAGGTTTTCTTCGAACGTCCCCATCTTTTTCAAAGTCCAGATCATGACCGAAAACTGGGGGCTGTTCGGCGTAGAAGGTGCAGGCGGTTGAGAGTTGGTTTCCTGGCCCGCAAGGGCGCGCGCGGCTAGCGATGCCGCCGTCATGCTAACGAAGGTTCTCCGAGTGAACATGCGCTGCATAGTAGCAGAGTGCGGGCTACTTCGGGAGAGCGAACGCCACCAGGCTGCCCCCTGTGGGTGCTGGGGACTTTCCCCCGCCTGCCGCGATCACCACGTACTGCCGCCCATCCACTTCATAGGTGGCAGGCGTAGCATTTCCGGCAGCCGGGAGCGTAGTCTGCCACAGCACCTTCCCAGTAGTTTTGTCCAAAGCACGAAACACCTTGTCGTAGTTGGTAGCCCCAATAAATAGCAGCCCCCCTGCAGTCACCACTGCGCCGCCATAGTTCTCGCTGCCGGTTCCGGTCAACCCTTGCGCCGCAAGCTCCGGGTATTCACCCAGGGGAATCTTCCAGGCTGTTTTGCCGCTATTCAAATCGATGGCCGTCAACGTGCCCCACGGCGGCTGAATCGCAGGATAGCCGTCTTTATCAAGAAACTTATTGTACCCATCACTGATGTATTTCGCATCGAGGGGTGACGGCCCGTTATCTTTCACCATCTTCTCCTTGCCGTAATAGACATATTCGAACACCGCTTCCAGCTGATCATGGCCCAGGTTGGCGAAGCCCGGCATACGCCCCTGGCCTTGCGCGATCAGTTCCTTCACGCTTCCTTCCTCGTACCGATTGGACAATCCAATCAGCGAAGGGAATTCAGGCGGCGCCCCTGTCCTGTCGGCCCGGTGGCAAGCTGAACAGTTGCGCATAAAAATATCCCGCCCGTTGGCTTCACCCGTTCGCGGCTTTTGCGGGACCAGTCGCAGCACCCACGCCATCTCATTCGCGTTTACGTAGAACAGCCCGGTGGTCGGATCAAACGCACCGCCGCCCCACTCCGCTCCGCCATCGTAGCCGGGAAAAATGATCGTCCCCTGCGTGCTTCCGGGAATGAACTGGCCATCGCTGCGCAGTTTGTTAAACCGATCGAGCGCCTCCTGGTGCGCCTCAGGCGTGCGCGTCGTAATCATGTCCGCGGTCAGCTTCTGCCGCGCGAACGGCGCGGGCAGCATCGGCAAGGTTTGCTCCTTGGCTGTCACCTCACCTTCGAGATCAGACGGCGGATACTTCTGGGTCTTCATCGGAAACAGCGGCTTTCCGCTTTCCCGGTCGAACAGATACACATATCCCTGCTTGGTCGTCTGGGCCACTGCATCCACGTCGTGTCCATTGCGCTTGACCGTAACCAGAGCGGGAGCGGAAGGCGGGTCACGGTCCCATACGTCGTGGTGAACAAACTGGAAATGCCAAATCCGTTTGCCGGTCGCGGCATCGAGCGCAATCAGGCTAGTCGCGAACAGATCGTCTCCCACGCGATTAGCTCCGTAGAAGTCGGAAGCAGCCGACCCCGTAGGAACAAAGACTACGCCGCGCTTCAAGTCGATCGCCATGCCCGCCCAGTTGTTGGCAGCCCCGCTGTAGGTCCACGCATCCTTGGGCCATGTTTGGTAGCCCAATTCGCCCGGATGCGGGATGGTGTGAAACGACCACCGCAGTTGTCCGCTATGCGCGTCGTAGGCGCGAATATTTCCCGGCGAGGCCGGCAGCGTCTCGCTCATCGCACCGCCCACGATTATCAGGTCCTTGTACACCACGGCAGGGCTGGTCATCGTCACCCAATTCAGCGGCTCGCGTCCCAGCCCTTCACGAAGATCGACTCGTCCCCCTTTGCCAAAGGTGGTAACGGGCTTTCCCGTGGCCGCATCGAGTGAAACCAGATATTGCCGTGCCCCCACAAAGATGCGCCGATCGGCTCCGTCTGCCCAATACGTCACCCCCCGGTTGCGCACCTTGCCAATATTCTTGAGACCCTCGGTAGCGTCGAACCGCCAATGCACACTGCCGGTCGCCGCGTCGAGCGCGACGACGCTCCCGTTGGGTGTGGTCGCATACAAAACCCCATCCACCACAATGGGATTGCACTCCATCTCCGATTTCGGATGCTGGTCTCCACTATCGAACGTCCACGCCACCTGCAGGTTATGCACGTTGTCGCGATTGATCTGGTCCAGGCTGGAATAATGAGTGTTGCCGGTCCCGCCGCCAAACACACTCCACGTACGAAACGGGTCGGTTTGCTGGGCGTGAGAGGGAACCGGAAGACCAAGAGACACAGCAGAAAGAACAAACCACAGACATGGGGCGCGCATGGACTGTTAGTTTATAGCCGCCACCACTCCGACCGTAACTCAATTCCCTTGACGAACTCTGTGGGCATCCTGGCTCGGGATTCCAGATCTTCAGCCCATCCACGGCAAATACGCGCTCGATGGGTTGCCGCCAGGCATGCAAAGCAAGGCTGAACAACCCCCAGTGGATCGGCATCATGAGTCCCGTGCCGCCCATCGCCCGAAAACTTCTCACCGCTCCATCCGGTCCCATATGGATATCCGCCCACATGGGATCGAAAGCGCCAATCTCCAGCATGCTCAAATCGAATGGCCCATACGCCTGCCCAATCTCCTGGAAGCCTGGCCACTCCCCCGAATCTGCCCCGTAGAAGACACGATGCTTCGGGCCGGAGAGAACAAAAGCAGTCCACAATGTCTCAAAGCGGCTGAGAGTTCGCCCGGAGAAGTGGCGCGTCGGGAGCGCCGTTATCTTCAACGGTCCAACCTGCACGCTCTCCGTCCAGTCCAATTCGTGCGCCTGCTTCACCCCCCACGGCTTGAGGATTTCTCCCACGCCCAGCGGTGTGACCCAAAGCGCGCCGCCGGTCGCTTCCAACTGCGTCAGTCGGCGTACGGTCCGTGCACCAAGATGGTCGTAATGATCGTGGGAAAAAAGCACCACATCGATAGGCGGCAATTCCTCCAGCGGCAGAGGAGGAGCAAAGAACCGCTTGGGCCCGAACCACTCCACCGGAGCCGCTCGCTGCTCCCATACCGGATCCATCAGCACCCGAACCCCGTCGATCTCCAACAGCGAAGACGAGTGACCCATCCACGTCACACGCAGTCCACTTGCAGGCGGCTGGTCATAGATGCGAGGGTCGGTTCGGAACGGCCCCAGCGGGCGCTTCGGAACCCGCTCCTCCCGGCCGGTCACGTACCGCCACAACACCTTAACCATCGTGGACAAATTGCCAACCGAGGTGGGCACCGGGTTCACAAACTGCTTGCCCTTCCGGCGCGATTTCCCAATCATCGACATTTCTATGAGACTCTCGGACGGCTGCATAGAGTGCAAACCTTTCATCCCTGTCATCATCCTAGTGCAGGGAAGCACCATGGACGACCCTTACAACCTGCAGCGCTTCATCGACGCCCAGGCCTCCTGCTTTGCCCAGGTCAGGTCCGAGCTGTCTGCTGGAAAAAAGCGCTCCCATTGGATGTGGTTCGTATTTCCGCAATTGCAAGGTCTGGGCTCAAGCCCTATGGCACAGCACTACGCCATTTCCGGCATAGAGGAAGCCAAAGCATATCTAGCTCATCCCCTCCTGGGCGGCCGTCTGCGCGACTGCACTTCTCTGGTAAACGCCGTATCCGGCCGCACCGTCGAAGACATTTTCGGCTATCCAGACGACCTGAAATTTGGCTCCTCCGTCACCCTCTTCGCCCAAGCCTCCGGCCCACAAAACCAGGTCTTCCAGGAAGCCCTGAAAAAATACTTCAACGGACTCCCCGACAAAGCCACCATGGACAGGCTCTGAGTCTCAATGATCGACGAATGACGGGTGCCCCATTCAAGCCCGCTTTTGGCTTGAGTGGGCTACCACATCTCACAAACCAGCAACCCTCCCGGTTACGCTCCGATTCATCAACTCCCACCCTCCTGTCGTTTAAGCTCCTCCTTAAACGCCAACTCCCGTTCCGTCACCGCTGCCTTATAACCCTCAGGATCAATCCACACATTCTGCCCAGGCCCACCTTCACGCGATCCAATTTCTCCAGCATCCCGAAATAAGCCCCATGCGCCCCCAGAAACACATCACAAGGGAGCTTCTTCAACACCACAAACGTCCGCTCATAATCTGCGGCAATCCCGGGATAAGACGCAGGTTTTCCCGGGCGGTCCACCAACCGGAATCCCGGATTCACATTCCAGCTGCCGACGATCACCACATCCCGCGGTTTCCCCTCGAGCATCGTTCGCATCGTCCAGGTGGTACAACCGCGCGTATGTCCGGGAGTCTTATGCGCGACCAGCACCGCGTCCCCCAGCCGCACCTCATCGCCATCGTGCAGCACACGATCCACCTTGGTCACTGGATAGAGGTCCTTAGGGTAAGCGAAGTCTTTTGCCCCGCCACTCTCTACCACCGCCACATCGCCATCCATCACCATGTACTTCGCGCCCGTGAGCCGTTTTACCTCGGCGCTGCCCGCATCGTGATCGCTATGCGCATGGCTGATCAGCAGGATCTTGATGTCGTTGAAGTGAAACCCCAGCTGTTCCACACTCTTCTTGATGAGCGCAGGCGAGCTTTCGAGGCTCGAATTGATGAGGATGTCCCCTTTCGGAGTCACCACCAAATAAGACGCCAGGTCCTTACTCCCCACGTAGTACAGGTTGTCCGCAATACGAAAGGGTGCAATCGGTGTTGTCCACTCAGGATTGGGCGCCGCGTAAGCGCTCGCCGGCAAGAGCAACAGAATCCACATCCAACTTTTCAGCCACGCCTTGGCCATCATTCCTCCCTACCACAGCACGATATTCAGAACCACAAACACCACAGCGATAACGCTTCCCCAGAATATGGGTTCCTGGTACCAACGGCCGGGTTCCGATGTTGGTATTGCGGATGCTCCCATCACCAGTCCCTCGAGTTCGGCCCTGCTCCGTGGTTTGGTCATCAGGCTCACCACGATCGTGACCGCCACACAAACTATCCAGGCCCACAAAGCGCGATACATGTTCTCCGCCATATCTTTGGCGTCAGGGGAAAGCGCGACATAACGCAGCGCGGATGGATCCTTCACCACCCAAAGCCACAAACCGATCGAAGTGAGCGTGCCCGACACCAGCCCCCAGAATCCGCCCTTGTCCGTCGCACGCTGCCACAACATGCCCACGATCACCGTCCCGAAAAGCGGCGCGACAAAAAAACTGAAAAGCTGCACCGCATAGTCCATGATGCTGGCCGAATGTTGTACCAGGTAAGCCGTGCCCACAGACACCAGCACACCGATCAGCGTGCACCACCGGCCCATCGCCACGTAGTGCTGGTCCGAGGCCTTCTTATGCAGAAAAGCGCCATAAATGTCATAAGTCCACACCGTGGAAAATGCGCTCACGTTGCCAGCCATGCCTGACATGAAGCCGGCGATCAATGCTGTCACTCCCAGCCCAATCAAACCCGGTCCGCAGTAGCGCACCAGCATCAGCGGCAACACCTCGTTATAGCTATGGCCATTGGTGGCCACAGCCACGCTTTCCGGCAGCAGGTGAAACGGCAGAACCGCCAGGGCCAGAAGTCCAGGAAGAATAACGATCAACGGCACCAGCATCTTGAAGGCTGCGCCAATGATCGGAGCGAGCCGCGCGGACCGAAGACTATTCGCCGCAAGCACCCGCTGGATCACCAGAAAATCAGTAGTCCAGTATCCAAACGAAAGCACCATGCCCCAGCCAAACACAATGCCCGTCCAGTGAACCCCCATCGGGTTATCTTTGAAATGCCCCAGCGTGCTCCAAAGGTGCGTGTAATCCGATCGCCCAAGATTGTGTTCGATCTGGTGCGTTAGATTCCTCCACCCGCCCACCTCGATCATCCCGAGGATAGGGATCAACAATGCTCCCGCCCAGATCAGCACGAACTGCAGAATCTCATTGAAGATTGCGGAACGCAGACCGCCCAGGGCGACATAAATCGCGACCACCAGCGACGACAGCCAGATGCTGAAGTTGAGGTCCCAGCCCAGAACCACCTTCATCACCAGCGCCATCGAGTACATATTGATGCCGCTCATCAGGATGGTCATGAAGGCAAAGCTGATGGCAGAAATGGCCCGCGTGGGATTGCCGAAGCGAAGATGCAGATATCCGGGAACCGAGTACGTCTTCGAAATGTAGTAGAACGGCATCATGACCAGTGCCCAGAAACAGTATGGCTGGGATGGCCCCAATCCAATAAGCGTGCAATGCGAGAATGCCGTACTGATAAGTGGAACCGGCCCACCCCATCATCTCCAGCGAGCCGAGATTGGCGGATATGAAGCTCAAACCCGCGATCCACGCGGTCATCTCCCTCCCTGCCATGAAGAACTCTTTGCTGGTTTTGGCCGAGCCCCTCACATAGAAGCCAATAAACAGCACCATGGCGAAATAGACGGCGATAATCCGGACATCGACTGCAGACAAATGGATCAGCTGCGCCTTGGCGGGAAAGCAATTTTATGTCTCCACCACGATTACAATTCGCATAAGTCGTTTCGATTGATATGAGTACGGTTCAGGCCATTTGTCAAGCCGATACCGCATCCCACTTTCCTTGCCGCCTGCCGATGAGTTTGAGGTAGCCTTTCTTTATGGATATTCAGGGCCATCCGAGATACGAAGACCTGGTAAATCACGACAGTGAGCGCACCGCCTACCGGTCCGCGGAGCAAAACGTGGAACACGCTCTCTCGCTCCTCCATGCTCACGAAACCTGGTTCGCAGAACACCGGGCCGAAAACCTGGAAGAAGCTTAACCCCACCCAACCCGCGGAAACCGACCTTTGAACTCACTGCATCGGTAAAAACCGATGGGTGCCCCAGGTCTCGCGTTTGAGACCTGGGATCCTTGCAACAGATCCCTGCTGGACACTCAACCCTCCCCGTTGTCGTCCCGAGAGCATCAACTCCCCAAAAAAAAGCCGTCATCCTGAGCGAAGCGCTTCTATCCTCTAACAGGCGATGGCAAAACCACCAATCACAAAAACAGAACTCCTCTGGCCCGGCAAGTACACCGACGAAGGCGTACTGGCAGAAACACCGCCCGCCAATCTCCCTTTGCAAACACTGGAACTCCACGGACCACCCGCGGAATGGCGAAACCAACTCATATGGGGTGACAACCTTCTCGTAATGGGATCGTTGCTGAAAGAATTCGCAGGAAAAATAGACCTGATCTACATAGACCCGCCCTTTGCCACAGGAGCAGATTTCTCCTTCGCCGCCGCGGCCGGCCACCAGCAAATCGCCTATCGCGATTCCTGGAAAATCGATACCGGCGGCTATCTGGCCATGATGGCCGAGCGTCTGCGGCTGATGAAAGACCTGCTCTCGCCCGCCGGAACCTTATTCCTCCATTGCGATTGGCATGTGAGTCACCTGCTGCGAGCCATCGGCGATGAAGTCTTCGGCGCAGAAAATTTCCTCAACGAAATCGTCTGGTACTACTACAACAAATTTCAAGGCAACGTAAAGCGCTTCGCTTCCAATCACGACGTCATCTTGTGGTACCGCAAAGGCCCGTCCTTCCAATTCCATCCACAAGTGGAGAAGCGAGCCGAAGGCGCAGTAAAGCAACTCGTTCGCTCATGGGACAAGGAAAAGTCCGCGATCGTCAACGCCAAAGGCTCGGACGGAAAAGTCATCTATCGCGAGACCGCCGAGCGAACCGTGGATGACGTTGGCGCCTCTCGATGCTCCAGCCTGCGGATCTCACCGAGAACTGCGGGTTTCCCACGCAAAAGCCCGAGGCCCTTCTGCAGCGCATCGTGCAAGCTGCCTCCTCCCCGGGCGATCTCGTAGCCGATTTTTTCTGCGGCTCCGGCACCATGCTTTCCGTCGCAGAAAAACTCAATCGCCGATGGATTGGCTGTGACCTCGGTCGCTGGGGTATTCACACCACCCGCAAGCGTTTGCTAAGCATCCGCGAACACCGCGGCCTTTCGCGCTGCTGAATCTGGGAAAGCATGAACGCGAATATTGGCAGGGAGCCAACTTCGCGCTTCCTGGCGAATACGTGACATTCATACTGAAGCTCTATGGCGCCGAACCGGCCGCCGGCTCGCCCACGGTAAGACGAGCAATGCAATGGTCCACGTTGGTGCGGTGGATGCACCGGTCACAACCGCGGAAATCAATGCGGCGCTGAACGAATGCGGCAAAGTGGAAGCACGAGGAACTGCATATTCTCGGCTGGGATTGGCAAATGCGAACGCTGTGACCGCGTGATCGAGGCGGCCAAAACAGAAGGGAGTCACCCTTTCGCTTTTACGCATCCCGCAAGAAGCGATGGAACCGCAGGCGGTCGCCAAGGGCGGCGCGCGCTTCTTCCCTCTCGCCTATCTGGAAGCAGAGATCGAGCAGCCGGATCCTCTAACCGTCCGGGTCGTCCTCAAGAACTTTGTGATCTCGAACTCCGGACGAGTTGCAGAACAAAGCAGAGAAGTGGTCAGACTACATCGACTACTGGGACATCGACTGGGATGTCCAGAAGCGACACCTTCCATCCGAGGATGGGCGGCCTACCGCACCCGCAGGCACAGAGAACTTACCCTCGTCTCCGCCGCCCACGCGTACGAGAATGCGGTAGTCGCCCATCCTCGTACGCGCGATCGATATTTTCGGAAACGAAACCACGCAGGCGTTCGCCGTGGAGAGTTAGCAGCCGTAATGACGGCCTTCTTCCCCTTGCAATTCCCACGGGTAAGACTGCAGCGGCATAAAGGTGCGTTGGAAGAAAGCGTCGTCGACCATGTAGGTTTCGCCGTTCTCCCCCTTCACAATCCACTCGCCTTTCGCCACATTGCAGAAACCAATATCGGTGGCAATCGTTTTGGACTGTTCGCACTGCGTGGCATCGACGACCAGCGGTCGTAAGGGTGCGGAATGTACTCATCGGTCCTCCATTGGCGCATGGCCAATGTTCTTATTGAAGGACTTTATCCATAAGGAATGTGATGGAGAGTTGTTAGGGATTCGTAAAGGCTGACCTAGAACCCGTAATTTTTCTTCCGCAGCGCGCTCTTATACTGATCGCGGGCCTTCTTGGCGACAGCTTCTGCATCCTGAACAACAAAGCCGGCCGCATCCCACTTCTCCATCTCAACCATGGAGTGATCATCATTCGCCAGCGCCTCTTCGGCTTCAATCGCAGCCACCCATTTGTCGATGGCCTGCCTGTACTCACTCAGAAGTTGGTCAAAGTCAATATCTTGCATATTGCAGTGAATCTATGGCACCGCCCCCCGCCGTCAATGAACCAACCCATCGATTTACCAAAGATTGACACATCACCCGGCCACTACTCCGAGGTAAGCTCCCAACAAGAAATCGCGGATTCTGGGCTCCCGACATAACCACTAATGCCCTGGGTGTCCCATTCAAGCCCGCTGTTGGCTTGAGTGGGCGACCACGCCCACCCCCAACACACTACTCCGAAGTAAACGTCCCCGCCGGCAGACCAGCACGATTGTAAAGATAAGTCGTCACCACTCCCAACCAGTCATAACGCACAAAGCGAGGAAACGCCACCTTGGGAGACGACACCACGACCGTCTCGCTGTCGCCGACCTTCTCGATCTTCGCCGTGGCCGGCACGAAGTTATGATCGTCTCCCGCCACCTCAAATCCCCCCACTTCCTGGTCACGGCTGGTAAGCCCCTCCGCGTGCGTGAACCACACCCGCATCCCATTCGGGCTCAGAAGTCGCCTGCAAGAACTCAGGCGAACTGTATTCCACCTCTTCGCCGTAAACCCCGGCCCGCGCCGCCAGCGCAAGCCGATGCGCAACCGTCTGCTTATCCGGTGGATGCACATTCTCCGGAGTTCCCACATCCACCGTGACCGCCATGCCGGTGTGGCGTAACGAAAGCGTTCGCCGCTGCGCATCTCTAACTGTCGGCCATCCAGCCGCGGTCGAGTGGAAGCTCGAAATCTGCACAAAGAGAAACGGAAAATCGCCCTCACCCCATTGCCGCCTCCAGTCGGAAATCAGCGCAGGAAACACCCGAGAGTAATAGGGAGCGCGCCGCGCATCGCTGTCCGTTTCCCCCTGGTACCAAAGCACTCCTTTAATAGTGAAGCGGGTATAGGGCGCAATCATGGCGTTGAAAAGAGTCCCGGGTGCCCACGCTCCCCCGTGATCCGTAGGTATGCGGGGATGCGTAGCGGCCGGCTTACCCGCCGCCTGTAGTGCAGCATCTTCACGCGCGTAGTAGGCCTTGATCTGGTCCGCTCTTCCCTGGTCCTGGGCAATCTGTCCCCCATCCTCGAAGACCGAGGTCAGGTTAGCGGCCGCCAAACCTTCCGGACTGATCCACGAATGAGCCGGCGTACCGCCCCACGTCGTGTCAATCAACCCAACCGGAACCTTTTCACGCTCCGAGATCTCCCGACCAAAAAAATAAGCGATTGCGGAAAAGTGGCGAGCGGTCTCCGGCGTGCATTCGGTCCAGCCATCGGAAGCTTCCGTCAGCGGAACCGTGGAAGTCGCCTTTTTCTGCAGAAGCAGCCGAATCCGAGGATGGTTCGCTGCGGCTATCTCCTTTTCCCCGTCTTTGAGAGGCGCGGGAATTGTCCCAGTAAAACCGGCAAGAGGAAACTCCATGTTCGACTGGCCCGAGGCCAGCCACACATCGCCGACCAGGATATCCTTGCGCTCCACCGGCGCGGTGCTCAGGTTGCTGCTTACCGAGAGCGTGTACGGGCCGCCCGCTGCTTCAGGCTTCAGCCACGCCTCCCAATTGCCCACGGCGTCCGTTTCTGCTGCCACGGTCTGGCCATGGAACCGGACCGTCACCATCTCGCCCGCTTGCCCCAGGCCCCACACACGAACCGGGCGATCGCGTTGCAACACCGCGTGATCAGAAAAAAGGTTGGGGAGTTGGACCTCAGCAACGGCCCTGAGCGGGAGTGAAAGAGCACAAATCAGATACACCAATAAGTAGGAGAAAACCCGCATGCAGGACTCCGTCGACGACCCTGTCACCATACCGTTCTTCTCTGTCGCCCCGCAAATTTCTCGCCTCAAACCAAAAAATGACAAACAAAAGACAATTGAAAAAGACACGAACGCCAACTCTCAAGGCATTAGCAGACTAGTTAACCATTCTCCAACCACGGCATTGGGCGATAAGTGCTCTACGCCTCCATAGTTTATTGACTCTTTCAACGACACGAGAATTTGTCACGCACCACGTCAGGCAAACCACGAAGCACTCCGGGTTTACCTTCTGTAAAACAAACTTTCTCTCCGTTCCTGCACCACTCCGCATGCAATTTCCATTTAGCTACAGTTCCACTGCACCGTTTTAATGACGCCGAAGAGATATTCACCTATTGCGTGAAAAGGTGGTGTATCTTTTCTCACACGAAAGCTGTGGACCAGAGGGACGTCGCAGAACAGGGTTGTGACCTACCGGCAAGTTGTGACAATCTCGGGGTTCTAAGTGCGCGCGGGCCAGGATCAGATGTAACGTTGAACCCAAAATCGTAGTTGCCGCAGGTCTCGAAGTTTCTTGAAGAGGCGTCCGCCGTGAAGCCAGTTATTTGCTTGTCCGCTCTCCTTCTTGCTACCGGCGTCTTCTGCCAGTGCCCAGCTACCTGGGCGCAGACGGGCAGCACCGGCACCCCTGCCAAACCACTTCCGTCTTCCAAAAAGACTTCTCACCCCGTCACCTACGTTTCTCCGGCAGACAACACGGTGGTCATTCCCGGGCCTTTGCGTTCTTTCCTGCGCATGGCCGGCATCAGCCAACAGATCGCCCCTAACGATGTCTTGCCCCTCGTGGCCCGCAATGCCTATTCCACCGGCTACTTGAACGGGGTACCGACGGAGTATTTGCGTCTGGTCGATCGCTATCTTCATCAAGCGCGGGAGCTTCAGATGCTCGCCGGACCGGCTCAGGAAATCCGCATTGCCAACTGCGCGGATGCAGAGCCGCTGCTGAGCATTCTTGGTTATCACGCTCGGCCATCCTGCGGACAAAAAGGCTCAACCCTGATGACGGCGGATCCGGAGCGCGCCTTCCTTACCACCGATTCCGGTTTCCCCCTGACCGCCTTGGAAGAGGCGCTCGAGAAGGGCGAGACTTTCACCTATGCCTTTCCTGAGTCCCGCGTACCCGTCCTGTTCAACGAAAATGCCTGGAAGTCTCTCAGCTTAGCCAAGAACCGGGGCTCGCAAACAGTGGTGGACATCCTCCTCCACGAGCCCGCCGTCGACCGACTCTACTGGGCACTTTCCAACACCGACAATGAAACCCGTATCGCTCTGGAACGCTCGCCCGGCCTGGGAAGGCTTCTACCCTACGGCCCGGTTCTGGATTTTTATGGCACGCAGATCTACATCCGTGGCGGCCGCGTCGTCGTCCCTGGCGGAAACGCTGCTGAAGCCGGCTGGAGAGACTTGGTCGGCGTCAGCCCAAGATCCCCTGGCGACTTTGTCCTGCGCCTGGCGGATACCGACAACGGTTGGCTCGCCGTGTACTTTGACACGCTCTCCCGCGTCAACGGGACCCAGCAGGCGTTCCTGACCACCAGCCCCCGTTTGCGCCGCCTTTACGACGCCTTTCGCGAGCCTGATCCCAAAGCGTACCCGGCTCGAGCTGTGTTTCGTAAAGCTCCCGCGCTGTTAATGCTGTTTACCCGGTTGCAGTGGGATGCCGATGGGCAACCCAGAATCCCCGGCAACCTCGATGTTTGGAAGCAGGTCCTGGCTGAGAAATCGGAACCAAAGCTCGCCAAGGATTGGGGCCGCCGCGCACGCAATTGGAAACGCCCGGAACAGCTCCTCGAAGCTATGGCGGCCATGTCGCGTATCGATACCGACCTCGGTCCCCTGCAGCTCTATCTCATGCTCAATGAGGTCGATAACCGCCGTCCGGCCGACAGGCGCCTTACTCCGGAAACCGTGCTTCTGCTGGCCGGCAGATTTTCCCAGCTGAGTAACTGGTACCTTGTATTCTCGGAATTCCCTGAGCTCGACGACACTTCGATCAAAAACTTCGTCAAGGTGGCAGACACCGTCGACGGTATCTCCAATCACAGCCTGCGCGGAAACGCCATGGGCATGTTTCAGGCAAACCTGGGGATCTGGCAAATTCTAGCTCGCCAGGGAGAAATCCCCACCGGCGATCTCAACCAGTCCTGGCAACAGGCGATTGCCCCCTTTACCTCCGTAGACTCCCTGCCGCGCTTGTTCGATGCCGGTCAGGCCTCGCTCAAAACGGTAGTCCTGGCTGCAAACGGCAAAGCCGGCCTTTCTCAGGGCGAATTGATCGAGCTCCTCGCAGGTCCTCCTCAGGCTTCCCCAGAGGGGCAGAGGATGCGCCAGGAAATGGGTGCCAAGATGCGCGCCGTACTCGAGGACCAGCGCCTGGTTTCACTCGATACCTTGTTCGCGCTCGGCGACGGCCTCAACAAGATGGCGACAGGAGCGCCGGCGCCCGGCAATCTGCTCCCGCTGGCCGGCGAACTGCGCGAGTTTGAACTGCCGCGGCCAATCTTCACTGAAAGCGAAAAAACCGAGTGGGCGCCCGGCGTCTACGCCAATCGCCATGCCGAACTGCAAGTCCATGTTGACATCACCAAAGTGATCAAGACGCCCGGCTCAAAGTCTCAATTAGAAGCAGCCCGAGGCCAGCTCACGCCCTTCCTGCGCGATGCTCTCGTTGGCCTCAACTACGCTTATTACGAGCCACCGGGCGCCCAGCTCCTGCACAACAATCCTCTCTTTGTTCGCTCCCATGACTTTTCCGGAGAAACCATCATGGGCGTGACCCAGCTCTGGCAGGCTCCTGAGTTGTTCAACCAGGGGTCCCCGGCAGGCGGTGGCGCTTACCTGGTTGGCTCCCTGGCCGAGTTGCCCTACGTACTCGCAACCACTGAAGAAGACTTCATCGCTCCCAAGAACGTGCAGGCCCTCATTTGGAAAGAAGTAACGGCGGATCTGCTCGTCAGCGCGACCCTGCCACGCTGGTGGAACGTGACCAGAAACGAACTCCACGCTGCGGCGCTTTATCAGCGCACTGGTGAAGATCTCGTCACCGCTGCGGCGACGAATCAGGAACTGCGCCAAAAGGTGATGGATATTCTCTCTGGCAGACTGCCCCCGCAACGGCTCGGAGAAGTGGAGCAAGCCCTGCATGCTGGTGACGCCGCGGCTAGCCTTCACCCCTTGACTCCTGCCGACACCTTTTACCTGGCAGCGGAGTTTCGTCACAAATATCCCCAGGAAACCGCATCCTGGGGGGCAGCGGGTGGGGAACTGGACACCCTTGGCCGCCAATATTCTTCCGAGGTCAATCTCCAACGCCTTTCCAGGGACTTCGGCACCCCTCATCCTGTCTTGGCTCAGAACTATCGCTTGGAACTCTTGAATGTGCAACCCTTCCCCGCCTTCGGAGGCAATTCCAGCCGCCTGCTCGGCGAGTCATGGGACTCTACCAACCTTTATTGGGCTCGCTTAGCAGATGAAAAGGGATACTCACCGGTCATGCTCAACCGTTTGGTTCCCGAACTCACCCGGCACATGGTGGCCAATATCTTCGCAACCGACATTGAGGATTGGCCCGCCCTCACTCGCGCCATGCGTGAAACCGGCGAAGAATTCAGGCAGGGCAAAATTGCTGTGCCCCAGATCACAGAAGCAGCCTCCCAGGAAAATGGTATGCCCGCGGAGTCTCAAATAAGCTCAGCCGCGGGCGGCCACAAATAGTGAGATAGATAGGACAGATGATGATGGCAAAGCGACACCTTCTTCTCCTTCCAACGTTAGTCACTCTTTTTTTCGTCGGCGATCGCTTTACCGGCGCACAGGATGACTCGACGAACATCCGCGTGAACGTCGATCTCGTGCAGTTAAACGTCGCCGTCACTGATAGCAAAGGCAATTACGTATCCGGCCTCGGCCCGGAGAGTTTCGCCATTACCGAAGACAAGATCTCGGAGAGGCTCGCGACCTTTGAAGAAGGTAACGAGGGCACTCGGCAGGTCCTGCAGCCGGGTCCGAATGTGCCTCCAGGTAAGGCGTCCCCCGCCCCGGCCGCCCCAAAATCGAACCCGGTGATTGTGCCTGCCAAAATAGGTGCGAAACCGGCGTCACCCATCACCAATGAAGATGTTTCGGCGATTCCTGCCCAGGTCTCGGGCGCCAATGTCTTTGTCCTCTTCGACACCAGCAACTACATGTACCGCGGCTTCGTCTTCGCGCAGGATGCGATCACGGACTTTATTCGCTCTCTTGAGGGAGCCAACAAAGTCGCCTTTTACTCCTACAGCCGTGACCTTTCCCGCAACTCTGCGCTTACTTCCGATCGATCCCAGGTCCTGCGCGGCGTCCGTAGCACCGTCGCTGGGGATGATGCCGCCCTTTACAACTGCTTGCTGTTGACCGTGGAAGACGCCGCCCGGTACACCGGGAAAAAAGTGGTGGTGGTCTTCTCCAACGGCCCTGACAACGCCAGCCTGGTGCCCCCGGAAGATGTAGCCGAGCTGGCTCAGTCCACGGGAACCATCATCTACATGATCAGCACCCGCGAAGCGCAGTTGGAGCCGATCTCCACCGCGGTCTTTGAGCGCATGAGCAAGGCCACCGGCGGCAAAGCCTATTTCGCTCGCAACTGGGGCGACGAAAAGAAAGCCTTCGCCTTTATCCAGGAAGACTTGGCCCACCTTTACTCGCTCAGCTATTACCCCCAACCCAACCCCAGCCCAGGCTGGCGCACCATCACCGTCAAGCTGGTAGGAAAAGACCTGCAGAAGTACCACGTCCGAACCCGCGCTGGTTACCGTCTGCAGCAAGCCCACGCAGCGGCCAACAACTCCGCGGAACTGGAGCCCGCCACCGTACCCAAGTGACTTTAGCCCATCAACCGTACCCGGGTGCCCCATATCTCGCTCGTTTTTCGCGAGATGTGGGATATTACAGGCCCTTCTTTGCAACTGTTGGTCTAACGTCAAGGCTGAGGGAAACCGGACGGATGCCCCGTTCGCCAAAGCCTACGTGGGCGGAAAATGACGGGGCTGGCCTGGGCGCAGCCCCTCGACCGCTTTCGATTTAAAACCGTTAAGGCTTTGCCGCCGCGCCCTTTATCTTCCCAACACAGGAAGCCTCTGTTCCCGCCTCGTTGCAAGCCAACAACTGCTGCTGGCCCATCACCGTCCCCGCCGCCTGCTCCAGCGTCACGTCACCCGGCTCGCCCTGGAACTTCGATCGTTTGTCGTCCTGCTCCAGCGACACACTTTTGAAAAGAAGCGCATTGCCCTCCAGGTGGACATGAATCTGGGTCAATTCCCAAACCGATGGCCCGACCTGTTGCTGTTCGAGCGCAAATGAACTGCGTTCCTTCAACCTCCCCAGCAGCCCGCCGCCGAAAGTGACGTCGTGGATCAGGTGACCCTTGATCTTGCAGATCCGTTGTTGCTGGTTATCGACCACCAGGTCGCCCGTCATGGCGCTGAACACCCGCGCCTCCCGTGTGGGCGGATGAAAGTTCGGCGCCGGCTCGAAATGCAGCGAAGTCGTCGTTGCGGTCGCTCCTGTCTGTGTCCACACAAACGCCATGGGCAGAAGCTTCAAAAGGTCATCGATCTGTTTGTTGTCGTGGGCCGCTTCGGCAACCTGTTTGTTCTGCGCTCGACTATCGTGCAGATATTTCTCGATCAGTTCACGCTGTCGAGTCTCGCTGAGTTGCTGATCGTCCTTCTCCAGGATCCGCTCGACGTTGCCGTGTTGTGTCCCGGCGACCCATTGCAAAACGTGCTCTTTCGGCTTATCGCTCTCTTCCAGGTAAATCCAGTTGGAGTGATCGTTCTGATCCGCGGCTCGTTCATTGTCGACAGCCTTCTGGATAATCTGTTGTGCGCTCTGGGCACCCGCCGTGCCGCACAACACCGCCAACACCCCTACCAGGAGAATCCCTGCCGTACGCTTGGTCATCTGACTGCCTTCCGCTGCCAAAAACTCATCGCGCTTTTGATGCAGCAACGCCGCCGAACGCTTCGCCAGGATTCTCATATTTCAACTTTGCAGAAGTCACGAAAAGTTGAAGGAAATCGGACGGGTGCCCCAGGTTCGCCAAAGCGTACCCGGGCCGACAACGATCGGCGCAGCCCAACAATCGCTCTTGCTCGTTGACTGCTCTGGACAAGGAGAAGGTTTCATCCGTGGCCACAGATGGCGTGATGTTTGAGTGCATGAGAACACATGTAGTTAGCCGAAGCCGCAGCTCTCGACAGAAATCTGGGGAAGCCTAGCGACAGTCTGAAATGTCAAGTGGCAACTGATGCAAGTCCCTCGTTTAAAGCAACCAGCCTTTCCTCCAGCAACTACCCTTTCCCTGCAACGACCCTCTCCTATTTGTCATCCCGAGCGTACCTGGATTTCCTACCTCGCCGCGCTCACCGCGATCATGCGCCTTTCCTTAGATAAGAAAGGCGAACACCCAACCGTGTCCTGCCTAGCGTGGCAGGAAATCAGGGTCGGGACTAAGTGCGCAACTCCTTGGTTCTCATGCAGGTTCTTCCGCCAGTACCCCGCAAAACCATCTGGCCGTTAGGCCCTGAGGCATGCTTCAAGCCCGTTACAACCGCGCACCCTCCGTCGACGAAGCCGCCGCCACTTCCACCCTCTGCCCAACATAAATCGGCACCGTAAACGAAAACACGCTCCCCGTTCCCGGTGTACTCGTCACCCAAATACTCCCGCCCTGCCGCGTCACCAACTCCTTGGCGATATGCAACCCAAGCCCCAGGCCCTTGCGGCCCGCCTGGCTCGATTCCGTGACCTGGTAGAGATACTCGAAAATCCGCTCCGCCGTCTCCGGCTTGATCCCGCAACCGGTATCCGAAACCTCCACCAGCAGCAAATCCGGCGTCTTTTCAAACACCTTGGCCTCGACCTTGACCAAGCCGCCACTCGGCGTAAATTTGATCGCGTTATCGCACAAGATGGTAAGCACCTGAAGCACCCGCACCGGGTCTGCAAAAGCCCGCGGCAAATTCGGGGCGGCAAACCACGAGAGCTTGATCCCTTTGGCGGTTGCATTGGCCTCGACCGTATGAATGGCATCCAGAATCGCCTCGGAGAGGGAAGTTTCCTCGGGTCGGATGTTGAGCTTCCCCGTGCGTCCCGCCGTCACCGCCAGCAGATCCTCGATCATGGATTGCAACTGGCGCACATTGCGCTGGATGATCCCCAGGTATTCGTCCTGCTCCTGGTTCGTGGCTCCAGCCAGCCCATCGGCGATGATGGAGCTGAACGAATAAATCGAGGTAAGTGGCGAACGCAGCTCATGCGAAACGTTCGACAGAAATTCGTCCTTCAATTGCAAAGCTTCCTGGCTGGTTCTCACCACCTCCGCCGCCCGCTCTGCTTCTTTTGCCAGTTGGGCCGCATGCTCTTCCTCCGCTATCCGCGTTAGTTCATCATGGGCTCGCTTGAGTTGAACCTGGTGAGTCACCCGCGTTCGAACCACCACCGGATTGATGGGCTTGGTCACATAATCGCAGGCGCCCATCGTCAGGCCCTTGGTCTCCTCCGTAACACTCCCCAGGCCAGTCAGAAAAATGACCGGTATGTTGGCGGTGATGGTGTCCCCCTTCAGGCGACGGAACACTTCATACCCGTCCATGCCGGTCATGATCACATCCAGCAAAATCAAGTCGGGCACCTTGGCTGCCGCAATCTTCAATGCGCTCAAGCCATCGTTTGCATACAGGAGCTCCGTGCGGCTCCCGAAGGCATCCTTCAACACGTCGAGATAGGTGGACTGATCGTCAACCAGCAGGATGCACATGTCCGTCTTATCCGGGGGCATTCCCGGCGAAGGCCGCGCAACCCGCCTGTCGACCGTGCCCGCCGCGGCAATTGCGGGCTTCAGAGCGACCTCCATTGCGTTGATCAGCCCATCCAGGCCATCCATCAATCCTTCACGGAGAGCGTGTTCGACGTTCGCCGTGGTAGACGCCAGTTCCTTCGCCTCCAGCGTTGCTGCAACCCCCTTCAAGGTATGCGCCAGGCGGCTCGCCTCTTCCGTCTTACCTTCCGCGATCTGGCGGCGCAATTCCCGTGCCGCGTTCTTGAACTGGTCGCGGAAGCTCAACAACATTTTCCGCAAAAGCGCCGGCTTCCCGTTCGCGCGGGCCAGCGCCGCCGGAATATCAAAAGGAGCAAGGTGCTCAGGGATTTCGTCGCCGGCAGAAGCAGCCTGCTTCTGCTCTGTTTTGGTCATCGGCTGCGCGGCCGGTTTCGCCGCCATCCAACGAACCAGCGTCTCTCGCAGCGCCTGCGGATTAATCGGCTTCGTGAGGTGGTCATTCATCCCCGCCTCCAGGCTTCGTTCACGATCGCCACTCATCGCATGTGCGGTCATGGCAATGATCGGCATGCTCTGAAAACGTCCTTCCGCTCGTAGTAGCGTCGTTGCCGTCAACCCATCCATCACCGGCATCTGGATATCCATCAGGATCGCGTCGAAATTTTCAGCTTTCGCCCGGTCCACGCATTCCCGCCCATTGCTTGCCGTCGAGACCTCGATACCCAGATCCGTGAGCAGTTCGATGGCAACAAAGCGGTTTACCTCGTTGTCCTCCACCAGCAGAACCTCCGTCCAACCAGCTCTGGCGCGATACTCGTCGCTGCAACGGTTGCAGATGCAGGGTCGGCCGCCGCGGCAGGGGCACCGAGGGTAGTGGCGATTGCGGAGATGAGGTTCTTCTTGCTCACCGGCTTGCTCAGGAAACCGTCGAAAATAACATCCGAGTGACCGGCCAGTACCTCCTCGCGTTCAAACGCCGAAACCATCAGAATCTCCGGTATCCGCGAAAAAGTGGGGTTGGCCTTGATGCGGCGGGAAGCCTCGATCCCATTGATGCCGGGCAGGCGCCAGTCCATCAGTACCAGGTCGATCGGCCGCCCGCTCTGTGAAGCACGCGCCAGCGCAGACAGCGCCTCCTCCCCGGAAGACACTGCCTTGGCTTGGTAACCACTCCCGTCCAGCATCGCCACCAGGGAGTGCCGGGTATTCTGACTGTCGTCGACAATCAGAATGTACTTTTGCCGCTGATCGTCGGCTCCGGCAGGCGCCGGCAATGCCATCTGTGTCGCGATACCAAATCGCGCAGTGAAACGGAAATCGCTTCCTTTGCCCAACTCGCTTTGCACTGTGATCTGTCCCTTCATCAGTTCGCACAGTTGCTTCGAGATCGCAAGCCCCAGCCCCGTACCGCCGTACTTGCGCGTAAACGATGTATCCCCTTGGTGAAACGATTGAAAAAGATTTGCCACTTGGTCCGGGCTCATGCCAATGCCGGTGTCGGCCACCGAAATACTCAGACGCAAATCGGTGCTGGTGATTGCGTCCGCTTCCACCCGGACCGTGATCTTGCCGGCCTCCGTGAACTTGATTGCATTGTTCACCAGGTTGATCAGTATCTGCCCCAGCCGCAACGGATCCCCCACCAACTGAGCCGGAACATCGGGCGCCACCGACGTTAACAGCGCCACGCCTTTGTCCTGCGCCTTCTGCCCCACCACGTCCAGAAGATTGCGCATAACGTCCTGGAACGAGAAAGAAATGAACTCTAACTCCAGCTTGCCCGCTTCGATCTTGGAAAAATCCAGAATATCGTTCATGATCCCCAGCAGCGATTCCGCTGCGTTCCCAATCTTGGTGAGATAGTCGAGCTGCTTAGGGCTGGGGTCCGCGCGACGGGCGAGATAGGTAATGCCCAGGATCGCGTTCATGGGCGTGCGGATCTCGTGGCTCATGTTGGCTAGAAAGTCCGACTTCGTGCGGTTCGAATCCTGCGCGATCTGCAATGCCCGCCACGATCTCTCGTTCGCCTCAACCAGTTCTGTCACATCCCAGTCGGTGCCCACCATCCGCAGCGGCTTGCCTCTCTCGTTGCGCTTCGTCTGCCCTGCGCTGCGCAGATGGTGTAAGCTCTTGTCGTCCCAGATCACGCGAAACATCATGTCAAACGGCTTGATGCCGTTGATGCAGTCTCGCAAGCCTTGTTCGACGGATCTGCGATCGTCGGGATGAATCCGGCTTGCCGATGTTTCGCGCCCCGACAGTTGGCCATCTCCTTCCGCCATGCCATAGTGCCGGTACATCCATGAGTTCCACGTGAGGAGGTTGGTCAAAAGGTCCCAGCTCCATATCCCAATGCCGCTGTATTCGGCAGCCAGCGAAGCCCGTTCGTTCGCCTCAAGCAGCGCTGTCTGTTCGGCAACTCGCTCCGTCACATCCTGGGTAGCGCCTACCAGGCGCACCGGCGCGCCGTTTTCACACTCCGCCGAGCCCGTCACCCGCACCCATATGGCGCGGCCGTCCGCTCTGATCATGGGCAGATCTACCGCGAAGCCGCCACAGTCAGCGATCGCTTTCTCAATCTCCGCCTTGATGACCCGCTGAGCTTCAGGCGGGAACAGTCGCTCAATGCCCTCCTCGAGCGTCGGACGGCAATCGGACGGCAAGCCAACCACACGAAGACACTCCTCAGACCACAACAATTCGTTAGTGATCAAATCAATTTCCCAACCGCCCACTTGCGCAATTCTTCCCGTCCGGTCCAGCACTTCCAGGATCCTGTGGTGAGCCTGCTCCTGTTCCTTGCGTGCTGTGATGTCCCGCATCAGGCCGACAAACATCCGCTGGTTGCGGAAGGCGAAAGCAGCCACCGTCAACTCCATCGGAAAGACGCGGCCGCTGCGATGCAGGCCCTCCAATTCCCGGCCCACGCCGATCGCCCGGCTGGGCGCTCCCGGTCGATAAGCCGCAAGGTGGCCATCATGCGCGCTCCGGTCCGGTTCGGGCATCAACACCTTCACATTGCGCCCCACCACATCACCGGCCTCGTAGCCAAACATCTTGACCGCTGCCGGATTGATGGAAGCGACGATGCCCGTATCGTCACAGGTGATAATGCCATCCAAAACGTTGTCCAGTATCGCGCGGAGCCTGCCCTCGGCATCCTTCAGGTCGTTCTGGATGCCAATTCTCTCCGTCACATTTGAAGCAAACTCCACCACCTTCGCAGGTACTCCATTCGTCCCCGGAATCGGGTTGTAACTGGCTTCTATCCAGACCGAATTGCCCTGCTTATCGATTCGCCGGAATAATCCCGTCTGGTAATGTCCCGCTCGCAGTTCCTTCCATAGTTCTTCGTACTCCGCGCTTCGCCTGTCTTCCTCTCCGACGAAGGCACTATGATGCTTGCCTCTCAACTCACCTGACTGGTAGCCGAAAGCATGCAGATAGTTGTCGTTGGCCGTGATAATCGTTCCGTCCATGCAGAACTCGACCATCATCTGCGACCGGTTCATCGCTTCGATTTGTCCCTGGTAGTTCGCCGCTTCGTTCTCCGTATCCTGCCGTTCCCGGGCGAGGGAATCGATCACCGACAAGATGTTCCCTACAAGCGAGGGTGTCGCCTTCGCGAACACCACCGCCGTTGCAACCGATATCGTTGCGCACCCCACTTTGAAAAGAGCAGCCAGTGGATAAACCGGCCACCATGTGGTCACGATCTCCATCCCATGGGTCACGCCGCACGCGAGGATGAACAAGCCAAATCCTATAAAGATCCACAGGTACGGCTGAAGCACAGCGGCGTGGCGCACCTTACCGGCTAACCAGAAGAGACAACCGAACAGTGACACGTACGAGATGGCAATCAGGCCATCGGCCACCACGTTCGTCCAGACGAGGGTTGGCTGCGCCAGATAGCAATAACGGTGCGGCAGGTACCGGGAGGAAAACAGCGAAGAGACAGGACCAGAGCGCGCCAGCTCGGCTACACCAAAAGCGCCTGCCAATCCGAAACTCGCCAGTCGATTCAATGCGCAACCGCCATACAAAAAGACACTTGCTCTGTTTAGCGGCAGGCGAATGGACCCAAATATTAGCCTCCGGAGGGATTGACAAATCAAAATTCCCCCAACTTATCCGTGCCTACGAAGATCTTCGTTGACATCTACGAAGCACTTCGTATATTGTCTTTTTCATGAAGATGAGCAAAGCCAATTTGCCCAAACCGACCGAAGGAGAGCTCGAGCTCCTGCGCGTCCTCTGGGCCAAGGGTTCCGCCACCGTCCGCGAGCTGCACGACGCCGTAAGCCAGGAGCGCGAACTCGGCTACACCACGGTATTGAAGTTGCTGCAAATCATGACAGGGAAGGGCCTGGTCCAGCGCACAGAGGTGGGCAGAGCCCATGCCGTGTCGTTACTTTCTCGTATCACGACAACTCAACCCCAGCATCCTGTACCTGCAACAGAAGAAGGGTGCCCCATCATCTCGCTCGTGTTTCGCGAGATGTGGGATACCAAAGTCCTAGACACGCAACTCTACAGCCGCCTCTAACGCTGAAGGAAATCGGACGGGTGCCCCATGTTCGCACAGCGTACATGGGCCAAAGAAGACGGGCGAAGCCCAACAATCGCTTTTACCTTCCCGACCAACAACAGCGCTTCCTCGTATCACGAAGGCTTCTTGCTCCGACACCGACACAACATGTGGCTTCGGGGCCCCGGGATCTATTCTTCCTTGCGACACACCCTCCAAGTCACTCCGCCGGATTTGCAGCCTCACCAGGCAAGATTGCATCCTCGACCGCAAACCCACGCGGACTGCTCTTCTTGAGAATATCCAGCAACTTCTCTTGCATGATGATGACCGCACGAATGTCGTCATCATTCGGCTCATTCTGCTCCATCGTGAGGCTCACACTCGGCTCTCTCAACGAAGTGGCGGAAACCACATGCTCATAGCTCAACTGAAACCAATATTGCCGTCCGGCCTCTGCGCCGAAAGAAACCATCGGGCTGATCTCATCAGAGCGCATCGCCAATTCGTGGTAACCGGGCGCCAGGTAAAACGTCACACTCTCGTGCGGGGTCACCGAAGCAACCGCATTACCATCGACAGACAAGGAAGTGTCGACCAATAACCTGCCTCGGCGATAAACATGGACAGTGGCAACTTTACTCGGATTGATGGTTTGCGTGAACCCAACCAGAGAAGTAAAGAGAAAGAGCGTCGTGAGAATATGCGAGATCATTTTGATGCCTCTCTGCCTTGGCTCACCGTCGCTGGGGGAGATGTTTTGCCAGCAACGATGAAACAACGGCGTCGAGAACTGTTACGGCCCATAGGGCTCTTTCATCCATGGTGCCTAGGTAGCATGAACGACTGCAAAATCTATGTCGTCGCAGCCGGAGTCTTTGCCGGGGAACAAGCGGCAAGTCTTTTGTCTTCAAGAAGAAGCTGACTGTAACGAGACCGTGGGTAGCCATCAGGTGCACACCGGCTTGGCGCCAAAGCACTACAGCATTTGTGCCTGTAAATAAAGCGTTCCGCCGTAGCTGCCCGCCGGCAATTGGGGCGAGCCTGTCAGGTCTATCTGAATGTTCAATGTGTCGGTGCGAGAGCCATTACTGCCCGCCAGGAAAAGTTCGTTAAACAGCAGCAGGCTGGCGCCTGCCACAGGATTGCTCTGCGTGAACGGGGTGTAGGTACGAACAGAGCCGGAAGAAAGTTGGCCGAGTACCGCTGCTGCTGGAATGGTGACCGTAGGGCGGTCCCCGGCGAGAGCGGCCCCGGCGGATGAAAAATAGCCGTACAGATTGAGCGCGCAGAGTCGGCTGTGCCCGGTCCAGGTGGTGGCTAACACAATGCCGCTATCCGCAGCGGCGACCCCGCCGGATACCAGCTGGAACGTCAGCAGTGCGGGAGCCGCGGTTAAAGTTACAGATTGGCCACCTGCGACCGATGGTAAGTCCTGGCCCTTTCCAACTCGGATTGCCTGGCCAGGCGCCCTTCCCGGCCACAGGCATAAGAGGTAGCAAAGCACGTAAACAACTGTTTTCATCGGAACGTCCTGGGCTCGGGCGCTATCCCGATTCATGGCTGAGCCTTTTCCTGGCCCTCCACGAATCTGCCTACCCGCCTGACGACAATCGTTATCCCCGGTTCCTCTTCATTTCGCGTAGCTTTCACGCTGGAGGGAGCCGACTCCACCTCATAGACACCTCCGTCCAGGAACTTATCCGTCAACACCTGCAGCCGGTGGGCATGAGGGTTCCGCTCGCGGAGAAAGAATCCCCCGTCGGAATCCGTAAATACAGGCACACTGTCTATGAGCAGCGCGGCGCCCGCAACCGGTTCACCTTTGGCATCTAGGACCCGGCCGCGCAGGATGCTGCTGCCGACAGAGTATCGCTGCGGCGAACCTACCATGGCGGTCCGGCGAGTCATGACCTCGGAGGCGTCTGCCGTGTAGTGCAGACTCCCGTCCGGCGCCACAAAGCTTGCACCATGCAGCGTAAGCCCGCGAAACAGATGCAGTTGCAAATCGACAATCATCGCTTGCTCGAACGGCGAAGAATTACGCTGCGGCACATAATACGTCTCATACTGCACGCTGGCCGAGATGAGGTTCGAGAGAAATCCACCGCCGAAGGAAACCGAAGTCTGTCCATGCGAGCGGCTGACAACCTCAATCACGTTCCATCGGGAGGTCAGAATCTGCGAGAGATTGGCAATGAACGACCGCGTTTTCGGCCCGTTGTCGGGCCGGCTTTCGAGGTAGCTGACGGTGGCATGAGCGCGATGCGTGATGTCCCTGCCCAGGCTGTACGCGGTGGAGTCATTCGCATTGCCAAGGTAGGTTGAGTGATAGAACGTGACCTGCAACCCCGCTCCGGCAACGTCGAAATTGGCGGTTCCCTGATCGAGGGAACTGTGCGTATTATTTTGCGAACCAGTGAGCGGTGTGAGAAAGTTCTGGCGGCCTGCGGTCACGCTGAAGAATCTCGTCGGCTTTAATGTGATGGTTATGTTCTCTCGATCGGGTTCGCTTTCGAGCGGTGCTTCCACCACGGCGCGCCGGAATTGATCGCCCGCCTCTATATAGGCGCCCTTGACGATGATCCATTTCCGCCGGAAATCGACGCTCGCCGCGCCGTAAGGCTGGTTCGCGCCAACTCCACCAGAAATTCCTATCTTGAGCCGGTCGGCTGGCGCCCAATCCAAACCCTCAATCGCCGTGATCTGACTGGAGAAAATCATCTTGGATGAGATTGCGAAACCGCGCCCCAGGTGACGATCCAAAAATAGAAGGAAGGCCGGATTCTCCGCGCGAGCCGCTTCAAACAGCGGGCTGTTAAACCCCGTCGACGTGGCTCCCGCAAACGCCATGATGCCGGTATTCCTGAACGTGGTCATCACCCCGGCCCCCTGGGCAATCACGTAATGGCTGGTGTCAAAGATATCCGTTGGCAAAACAAAATGAATGTAGTCATCGCCTGCGATCCAGGTCGATCGCCCAACCACTTTGGTTAGATTAGCGCCTCCTACGAATCGCCCGGCCACGGTTCCTGCGCCAATGGACGCTTGATAACCGGGTGCGTGCATCGTCAGCGCCCCACCCTGCGCTTGATAAAGGCTGGATGCGCCTCCGCTCACCTGAAAAACCTGGGCCAACACCTTCGGACCGATCGTCGCTATAAGCAGGATCACCCAGAAGCGTTTCACGCCAGCCGCCCATCGACAGAACCACCATCATTTCCCGCGAGGGACAAGCGGCTCCTTCAATGTGAAATGTTCGAAACGAAGTAGCAAATTCTCTGGCGGTTGCTTTTCGTTCCAGCTCAGTTCCAGGTGACGCCGGCCTCCCGGCAGAAGCGGAAACCCCGCAGTACTCTCTGAGGCATGAGCTCCGCTGATGCGCACCTCCTGAACCCGAACCAGGCTGAAGCCTCGATTCTCCACGTCGCAGACAATCTTTTTCGTGTAAGACTCCCAGGTAACGGAGGCCACGTTGATCTCTTCTTTTGCAAGAGGCTTTTTCTGATACAGGTAAACCGTATGGGGAAGCATGATGCGCACATCCATGCCAGGCTCGTGGCGCAGAAACGAGAAGGTCGAATAAACCGTAAACCACGCGGGTAGCTTATCCGCATGAGCCTTGTAGAAGACGTAATAGCTCTGTCCCGGTTCCAGCCGCGCGCTCATCGCCGATAGCTCGACATGAATATCGGGGTCGAGCGGACGGAAGACCCCCTGCCCGTCCGGTGTAATGCTGAAACTCTTCGGTTCCATCACTACAACCATCGGCACCAGCGTGCCGTTGGTGAGCGTAAACATCCCGTCGGCCTTTGTTCCATACTCGGAGATAACAGGCTGCACCGTCTGGGCAAACAAACAACTCCCCAGCAAGAACCATGCAAAGCAAAACAGAACCGCAAATGGCAAACCTTCTCCTCCTCATCCCAGCCGGAGGCCCGGGTCCATAGTGAAGACGCACCCTTTCTTTAGAGCGGGAAGAGTTCCACCATGGCCCGTGATCGCGCGACCTTTCCGGGTCGATCTACAATGCCTGCGCCTGAAGGTTCAGCGTGCCGGTATAGGCCCCGGCGGGTAGTTGCGGCTGGCTGGACAGGTCTATCTCGAGAACCAAATTATCGGTCCGGCTCGCGGTCTGGTTCGTTGCGGTCAACGGCAAAGTAAAAAGGGTTAACCCCGCTCCAGCCGCCCCTAAAGGTGCAGTCTGCGTAAATGGAGTGAAAGTCGTTGGCGTACCGGTCGTTACTTGCCCCAATACCTCTGCCGCCGGAATATTCGTCGGAGTCGTGGCTGCGTTGGTCAAAGCTGCGGTCGCACTCGAAAAATATCCAACTAGCGTGACCGCGGTACGCGCGCCGCTTAAAACCCAGGTAGTGGTGATCGCTACTGGCGATGATCCGGTTGCCACCCCACCGCTCACCAAAGGTATGGTGACCGTCCTGGGTGTCGCGGCAACAGTGAGGGACTCAGTGAGAGTAGCTCTCAGAGCCACCGTGGCCGTGTTGGAATTCAACTGGCCGTGAGCACCCCGCGCCGCTATCGCGAGCAGAGCGAGCACAACGATAAGCTTAGGGAATCCTGCGTTTCGATAACCGGACATAGCCATTACTCCTGGGGTGAGGTGGGTCTTACAGCGGTTCACTGCCGATCCTGAATACTTCCTGTAAGCCTCATCGCCCCACGGCCGGGAAACTTTACCCGCACACATTCGCCACCTGCTCCCCGGACCTCAGGAGGAAGTTACCCTCGCGCCGCACTACGCGTCGTTCTGATACAGACCCCGTCGCCGCTATACCCGCTCCATCAGCGCATCGGGCTTAAGTCCGTACTCGAACAAAGTCCCGAAGGGACGGCTGAACTCCAAAGCTGTCCGAATTAGTTGGCCGGCCGACTACGTGTCGGCGATCTTATTGGACAAACTGCATGGGAAGCCGGGTTACGGGAAATCAGGTTGGGGGTTTGTATCAGGGCACGACTTCAGTCGGGCCGTTACGTCGCAACAAGATGAGGGCTTTAGCCCCTGTACTGCTGCTTCTACACGGCAGGTATATGCAAGTTTGCTGCGTTGTCGGCGACCACAAGGGCTAAAGCCCAACTTTCTTTGTCCCTTTATGGCCCGACTAAAGTCGTGCCCTGATACAAAGCAAACCCCAAGATTGTTCACCGTCAAGCGGGCGTTCATCCACGGGACAATTTGGACAAGTCTGACTGAACTTAGCCCAGGACGCCAGCCCTGGGTGGATCATGAAGGTGATTGAGTCCCGTAGAGCCTACCCTGAGCCTGTCGAACGGGGACGGCTCTGCGGGACATCAAAACCAACTAACGAGACCCACCCTAACTGCCGATCAATATTAATAAGGAACACTCCTTTCGCAGAAACAAACGGTGACCCAGGCAAGAAACCATTAAGAGCACCGTCCGATGCCCACAATCCCCTCTGCTCCGTTAATCGGTATCTACGACTACCGCCTCGTCGCTTTGTCCGTTCTTATTTCAACACTCGCCTCCTTCGCCGCCTTAGACCTCAGCGGCCGCGTGACCGCCTCGCGCGGCTCCGTTCGATCCACCTGGTTGATGGGTGGCGCCGTCGCCATGGGAATCGGCATCTGGTCGATGCATTACATCGGCATGCTCGCCTACACCCTTCCCGTGCCCGTGTTCTACCACTTGCCAACCGTCTTGCTATCCCTGCTCGCGGCCATCGTCGCATCGGCCATTGCTCTGTTCTTCGTAAGCCGGAATCAGATGGGCTCACTACGCATTGGGATCGGAGCCCTGCTCATGGGGAGCGGCATCGCCACTATGCACTACGTCGGCATGGGTGCCATGCGTCTGCCGGCAGTGTGTCGATATTCCGTGGGCCTCGTCGCGTTGTCCGTGGTCCTGGCTGTCGTAATTTCCCTGGTCGCCCTCTGGTTGACCTTCCATTTGCGTGCCCAAACCAATTCCATGAGTTGGCCAAAACTCTCGAGCGCCCTGCTCATGGGCGCCGCCATTCCGGTCATGCACTACACCGGCATGGCCGCGGCCGCTTTCCGCTACACGGCCGTCGCTCCAAACCTCACCCACTCCGTCAAAATCTCCTCCATCGGCATCGTTGGCATCGGGACCGTGACCTTCATGATCCTTTCCCTGGCGATCTTGACCTCACTCGTCGACCGCCGTTTTTCGGCGCAGTCCCTGCAACTGAATCAAAGCGAAGAGCGCTACCGTGAACTGGTCGACTCCGCCAAGGTGATTCTGTGGCGCGCAAGCCTGGATGCCGCCGGCTTCAGCTATATCAATCATGAAGCAGATGATCTCCTCGGCTACCCCGTAGAACACTGGACCGGCGGCTCCGGGTTTTGGATCAGTCGCGTCCATCCGGAAGATCGAGAATTGGCCCAGTCATCTTGTCGCGCGGTCGCAGAAACTCGGGCTCCCCAGCATTTTGAGCACAGGATGATCGCTGCCGATGGGAGAGTGGTGTGGCTAAGAACCTCGATCCATCTCGTTTCTGGCCATGGGCAGCTCGAAGAACTTGCTGGAGCCATGCTCGACATCACCGACCGGAAGCTGGCAGAAGAAGCTGCCGAGGAGGCCAGCCGTACCAAAAGCCAATTGCTGGCGGAAATCAGCGGTCTCTACGATCAACTGAAGGTCTTTTCCGACTGGATTGCTAACACCAACAAAGTCGTCAAAGGCGAAAACGCCCGCATGAGCAGCGAATTGGAGATCACCCAGCGGCTCCAGCAGATGATCCTGCCACGCGATGAAGATATGCGCAACATCCCCGGCCTCGACGTCTCAGGTTCCATGGAACCGGCTACAGAAATCGGCGGCGACTACTATGACGTCATCTGTAACCACGGCGGAGTCGTAATCGGCATCGGCGATGTGACCGGCCACGGCCTGGAAAGCGGAGTGATTGCCATCATGGTCCAGACTGCCATCGGAACTCTTCTGGCCAGCGGGCCCTTCGAAAGCAGGAAGTTTCTCACAACCCTCAACCGCGTGATCTACGATAACGTTCGCCGCATGCACTGCGACCGCAACCTCACCCTCAGTCTGCTCCACTATCACGACAAAGTCGTTACCATCAGCGGGCAGCACGAAGAGGTCCTGGTCGTCCGCGGCGACGGCGTCCTGGAAAGACACGACACTCTCAACCTGGGCTTTCCCCTCGGCCTGGAAGAGGACATTTCCACCTTCATTGGCGAAGCCACCGTTCCCTTGTGTTCCGGTGACGTCATGGTGGCCTATACCGACGGCATCACCGAGGCCGTCAATCACGCCGGCGTCGCCTTCGGCCTCGAACGGCTCTGCGAAGTCGTCAGAATCAGCCACCGGCAATCAGCGGGCGCCATCCGAGAGGCCGTCCTCGGTAGCCTTCGAAGCTATACCGAGGGCCTGAGCTTGCTCGACGATGTCACCCTGCTCGTTATCAAACCCGCCTAGCTTCCAGCGCGGTGTAGCTACAGAACAAGGACAGTCGAGCCGATGAACGTCCTATGAGACCTCGGCGCGGAAGTGACGCCGTGCACCAAGCCACGCGGTCCCGCAACTTGATGAGCGATGTCGACCGCAGGACTCAGCAACCGCCGGAATTTGATCGCCTGCAGAACGAAAATCATCGCCTGCAAACTGCGCTCCTGGCCTCGAACGAGCGTAGTGATTCCCTGCAGGAACATGTGGACCGCCTTGGCGACACGCTGGCGAACGAACTCCGGGAGCGACGCGCGGCGGAAGAAAAACTGCAGGATCTCATTCAGACCCTCACCCGGGAGAAGGGCGACCTGGAAATTCTGGTGCAGATTCTCATCGATCAGGGCGACGACTCTGCCCAGGAAGGCGAAAAAGCACGCATTGACGGCCTCACCCAAATCGCCAACCGGCGCCGTTTCGACGAGTACCTATCGCAGGAATGGAGTCGTCACATCCGCATGCAGAAGCCGCTGTCGCTCCTCATCTGTGACGTGGACCATTTCAAACTCTACAACGATCGACAGGGTCATCAGGCTGGGGATGACTGTCTGAAGAGCGTGGCGAAAGCGATCAACCAGTGCTATCGCGTCGGCGACCTGGTTGCCCGCTATGGTGGCGAGGAGTTTGCCATGGTGTTGCCGCAAACCAACCGCGTGGGAGCGGCGCAGGTTGCGGAGCGAGTCCGCGCCGCGGTCGCGGCAGCCGCTCTTCCCCATCCCGCCTCGCCCGTTTGCGATCGGGTCACCGTGAGCATTGGCGTCGCCTGTATGACGCCTCCGCCGCACGTTCCCTCCGATGCGCGATCACTCATCGAGCAGGCGGACCAGCATCTTTATCGAGCGAAACATCTGGGCCGCAATCAGGTGAGTCATGAATCCGAAGAGGACACGCAACCATGATGAGGCAGATGCTCAGTAAGCAAGGAGAACGGGCCGCCGGGTGCGAATATCTGACGTTGGTATTCTCGCCGGTCAGCGTCCCGCTCCGTTCCCGTTGGCGTAACAACGGATTGTCCGCCGACTTCCTGGGCGACTACGTGACTACCTTTCTGCCCGCGAATGGCGCCGTCCCCGCTTTTCAAATCCGCCAAAACGAGATGAAGCACGCCGTTACCTACATCGCCAATGAACTGCTTGAGAATGCCATGAAGTATCACCAGCCCGACGTCGACATCCCCATCAGAATCCATTTGGAGCTCGCGGGTGACCGCATTACGGTCAGCGTCAGCAACGGCGCCAGTACACTCCAGGCGGCCCGCTACAAAGCGTTTGTGGAACATCTTCAACAAGAGGACGCCGCAGATCTTCTGTTGAGGCAGCAGGAAGAAAACGCCAGGTCTACCGCATCCGCCATTTCCAGCCTGGGCTTGTTGACCATGATCAACGACTATGACGCTCAGCTGGACTTTCGCTTCGACAACCACCCCACGCGACCGGGGAGCATGACCGTGACCACCATCGCGCTTCTGCCTCTTAAAGGTATTCCAGGAGCATCCGCGTGAAAAACATCCATGGAGAGTCCTTCGACATCCGGCTGGAAGAGGAAAACTCCACCGTTCTGTTCAAGGGCGCGCTCCGTTTGTGTGGGACAGAGGATTACGCGCCCATCCTGGATATGCTGAAGGAAACCCTGGCCAGTCCTGCGATGCCGATCGTGCTCGACCTGAGAGAACTCGATTTCCTCAACAGCTCCGGCATCACCATGCTCTCGCGCTTTGTCATGGAAGCGCGCAACCGCCCCGGTATCGACCTGGAGGTACTCGCCTCTGAAGCAATCCCCTGGCACGCCCGTTCCCTAAGGAACCTGCAACGCCTCATGCCCACTCTGAGCATCCGCCTGACCTGAGCGACGGTCGATTAGGTCCTGAAGAGATCGATGTGATTTCCACGATTTAATCTGCAGTTCCCGGCGCCGAGCCTCCGCGAGGATTAGGAAATCCTCCGAATACTTCAGGACCCAAGGTCCCCCATTGCGTGTGAACGGGCTGTGCCTTCGCTTATGCTCCGCTAACCGGCTGGGCAAGTCCTGAGCCGATCCAATGTAAAACCTGCCGCTGGATTCGCTTTGCAAAACATAGACGGCTGGCATTATTGCCTCGCCTTTGATGGAGTGATGGTAGGCATGAGGAGACTCGAACTCCTGACCTTCCCGGCTCGCCGGGACGCTCCCACCGGCTGCACAAATTGAAAACTATGGTAGGCACGAGGAGACTCGAACTCCTGACCTTCCCGGCTCGCCGGGACGCTCCCACCGGCTGCACAAATTGAAAACTATGGTAGGCACGAGGAGACTCGAACTCCTGACCTTCCCGGCTCGCCGGGACGCTCCCATCGGCTGCACAAATTGAAAACTATGGTAGGCACGAGGAGACTCGAACTCCTGACCTTCCCGGCTCGCCGGGACGCTCCCACCGGCTGCACAAATTGAAAACTATGGTAGGCACGAGGAGACTCGAACTCCTGACCTTCCCGGCTCGCCGGGACGCTCCCACCGGCTGCACAAATTGAAAACTATGGTAGGCACGAGGAGACTCGAACTCCTGATCTTCCCGGCTTGCCGGGACGCTCTCACCGGCTGCACAAATTGAAAACTATGGTAGGCACGAGGAGACTCGAACTCCTGACCTTCCCGGCTTGCCGGGACGCTCTCACCGGCTGCACAAATTGAAAACTATGGTAGGCACGAGGAAACTCGAACTCCTGATCTTCCCGGCTCGCCGGGACGCTCTCACCGGCTGCACAAATTGAAAACTATGGTAGGCACGAGGAGACTCGAACTCCTGACCTTCCCGGCTTGCCGGGACGCTCTCACCGGCTGCACAAATTGAAAACTATGGTAGGCACGAGGAAACTCGAACTCCTGATCTTCCCGGCTCGCCGGGACTCTCCCACCGGCTGCACAAATTGAAAACTATGGTAGGCACGAGGAGACTCGAACTCCTGACCTTCCCGGCTCGCCGGGACGCTCCCACCGGCTGCACAAATTGAAAACTATGGTAGGCACGAGGAGACTCGAACTCCTGACCTCTACCGTGTCAAGGTAGCGCTCTAACCAACTGAGCTACGCGCCTATGTGTTGCCTCGCGTCAGTCGACTCCTGACCTTCCCGGCTTGCCGGGACGCTCTAACCAACTGAGCTACGCGCCTATGCATTCCACTGAGCGACGCACCTGCGCCGTGCATCTCGCTATCATATCAAAAGCTCATGTACCATCAAGATTCCTGGCTGCAGCCATGAGGATCGCAACACCTTGCTGAAAGAACTGCGCGCAGCTCCGAACCTGCTCACTTTCCTGCGTCTATGCCTAATACCCTTTCTCGTCATCGCGGTGCTTGAGGCGCACTACCGAACCGCGCTTTGTCTTTTTATCGTTGCCGGGCTGAGCGACGGCCTCGACGGCTTGGCCGCCAGGGTGCTCAAGCAGCAAACCCAGATCGGCCAATACCTCGATCCGGTCACCGACAAGCTCCTGCTCAGCACCCTGTTCCTGGTGCTCATGCACCAGGGGCTCGTGCCGCGGCGGGTCACCGTGCTGGTTTTCAGCCGCGACCTCGGCATTCTTATCGTCGCCGCGCTTCTCTATATCAGTCTGGGCATGCGAGACTTCCGTCCCAGCATCTATGGCAAGACCAACACCTGCGCCCAGATCCTCGCCCTCCTGGCGGTCTTGCTCTGCCAGATTTATTCCCCCATGCCGCTTGTCATGCTGCGTACCCTGGCGCTCTATGCCACCGCGCTGCTGACCATCGTCTCCGCGCTCCATTATGCCTGGCGCACAGCCCGTCGCCTCGCCGTTGCCGAAGCTCACTGAACCCGCCCAATGCCCCAAAGGTTTGAAAAAATCGCTTTCAATGACAAACTATTGCCAGCACTTGGCTCGCGGTTTAACTTTACTGAAACAGTTCCCCGTCCGGTTGTGAAGCGATCGCCCCGGTAGAACTGTGGTTTTTACGAAGGCCCCCAATGTCTGAGACGATTCAAGCACGAGTTCTTCGAGTGATCGCTACCACCCAGAGAATTCCTCTCGAGAAGGTCAAGCCCGACAGCACCTTCGAAGAGTTGGGCATTGATTCGATGGATAGCATCAATATCCTCTTTGATCTGGAAAGTGAGTTCGACATCGAAATCAAAGACGAAGATGCGAAAAAGATCCAGACCATCCGCGAAATGATCGACGGCGTCACTTACCTGGTGGATTCCAAACAAAACCCATCTGCCCAAACCGCAACCGAATAGGCCGTACTCTATCGGAAGGACTCTGAGGTTTGTTACCCTCGGTTCAGCACAGTCCTCTATGAAAATGGTGTAGATGCGAGTTGTCATATCAGGAATGGGCGTGATCAGCGCCCTGGGCCTTGACCAGCAAGCGTTCTGGCATTCACTGGTGAACGGTCAATCCGGAATCGGACCGATACCACAGGATGTCGGGCCCGTTGCCGAGATGGGCATGAATCAGGTCCGTTTCAAGAACGGCGCCGCCGTCATTGGTTACAACGCCGAAGCTTACTTTCCCCGCAAAGCTGCCAGCTTCATGGATCGCTTTGCCCAGTTTTCTGTTATCGCTGCGCGCGAAGCCGTGGCCAATGCCGGCATCGAATGGACCGAGGAACTCCGCGATAACACCGCCATCATCACCGGGTCCTGCATGGGTGGCAGATTTACCGACGAAATCGGCTATTGGGAACTCTTCCACCACGGTAGGCATCGCGTCCATCCACTCACCATTCCGCTGGGGATGAGCAACGCCGGTGCCAGTCATATTTCTATGGAGTTCGGTGTGCATGGCCCCGCCTACACCTTTTCCACCGCCTGTTCCTCTTCAGCTCATGCCATCGGCAACGCCTATTGGATGGTGCGTTCCGGAGCGGTTCCTCTGGCCATCGCCGGAGGAAGTGAAACTCCCTTTTTTCTGGGCGGATTGAAGGCCTGGGAAGCTATGCGCGTGGTCAGCCCAGACACCTGCCGCCCCTTTTCTGCCAACCGGACGGGAATGGTCCTCGGAGAAGGCGCCGCCATGTTGGTGCTCGAGCCGTTGGAGAACGCGCTGGCTCGCGGAGCGAAGCCGTTGGCGGAGATCGTCGGTTTCGGTATGTCCGCCGACGCGTGCCACGTTACCCAGCCCTCCGCCGAAGGCGCGGCCCGGGCCATCCGTGGGGCGATGCGCGATGGCGGTCTAGCTCCCGAGCAGGTCGGCTACATCAATGCCCATGGGACCGCGACCGAGGCCAACGACCGCATGGAAACGGCTGCCATCCATGCTGTTTTCGGGAATCACGCTGCCACGCTGCCCGTCAGTTCCACCAAGTCGATGCACGGCCACACCCTGGGCGCCGCGGGAGCGATCGAAGCCGCGGCCACAGTCTTGGCTCTATGCAATGGAGTCCTGCCCCCCACCATGAACTACGCCGAGCCAGATCCGGACTGCAACCTGGACGTGATCCCCAACCAGGCCCGGACCAAACAAGTGGAAGCAGCCCTTTCCCAATCCTTCGCCTTCGGCGGCCTGAACGCAGTGCTAGCCTTCCGCGCCCTCCCATAACCGAGGAAACGCCGTCCAAAGTCTCACCCAAGGTCAAAGGGAATGGTCCGGCTCGAACATCTCACCCAGTCAAAGGGATGGACGAACTCGAACATCTCACCCAGGGTCAAGGGGATGGTCGGACCCGATAAGTCTCACCCAAGGTCAAAGGGGATGGTCGGACCCGAAAGTCTCACCCAAGGTCAAAGGGATGGACGGACTCGAACATCTCACCCAAGGTCAAAGGAAATCGGACGGGTGCCCCAGGTTCGCCTAAGCGTACCTGGGCCGAAAACGATGGGCGAAGCCCTTCAATAGCTTTCTCTAAACTGACTAAAACCGGCTCCCGGGGGCTTAAGGCGCATAGGGCGCTTAAGGCGCACACCTTTTTTCGGCCCCGAACCCGCCCATAACGGCAAAAGCCCCCGCTCGGGGGGCTTTTCTATCTTTTCTCTCACTTTTTGATTAATTATTCGCCGAACTAGTTCCGAGCCATCTTTTCGAACACATCCAGGGCGTATTCAAGATCGCTCTGCGTATGAGCAGCCGTCACACAAAGCCGCAACCGCGCTGAATCCTGCGGAACCGCTGGGAACAGCACCGGCGTAGCCAGAATCCCATGGTCACGCAACCGCCGGGCAAACAACCCGGTCGTCGTCTCATCATTCAGGATGACCGGAATCACCGCCGTCTCCGACAACCCGGTGTCATAGCCAAGCGAGCACAAACCACTGCGCAGAAAGTCCGCATTGTGCTTGATCTTGGCCACCCGTTCCGGCTCTTGCTGCAGAATCGCCAGGCCCTCGCGGATAGCTGCCACCGCAGCCGGGCTTAAAGCCGCCGAAAAAATAAACGGCGAAGCCCCATGCTGGAGATAAATAGCCAGCTCATGCGACACAGCGGCAAAACCGCCCGTCGAGGGAATTGACTTAGCCAGCGAGCCGGTCCAGATATCGACTTCCTCCGTCGCTATGCCAAAGTGTTCATCCGTACCCCGGCCGCGCGCTCCAATCACCCCGGAGGCATGTGACTCATCCACCAGCAGGAAAAACCCAAATTCTTTCTTGACCTCCAGGATCTCGGGCAGGTGGCAGACATCGCCGTCCATGGAAAACACACCGTCGGAGATCACCAGGGTGCGGTTGGCCTGGGCGCCATTTTGCAGTTCCTGCCGCAATGACGACGCATCGTTATGCCGGAACCGCTGCAACTGCACTCCGGCGAACCGGCATGCGTCGGTAAGACTCCGGTGACAAAGCGAATCCATGATCACGCGATCCGCTGGACCCAACAGCGCGCCCAGCACCGCGACATTTGCCATGTAGCCTGAACTGAAGGTGATAGCCGCTTCTGTCCCTTTATAGGCGGCGAGATCCTGCTCCATGAGGATGTGCTGGTCGGTAGTCCCCGTCAGCAGACGAGCTCCGCCGGTCCCGGTTCCATACTTCCTGATGGCTTCAATGGCGGCTGCGTCGATCCGTGGATCGCCGATCAGTCCCAGGTAGTCATAGGACGACAGCATCAGCATCGAGTGCCCGTCCGCCTTCACCTGCGGTCCCGTTCGTCCTTCCAGGGGAATCTGAAACGGATAGGCATCGTTTTCGCAGGCGTAAGCCGTGGTCTCGAAGAGCCGGCGGGCGCGTGCGTCGATGAGGTCGTTTTTGCGGAAGTTCCAGCGCTTGTCTCCGCTGAAGAATCCGTTAAAAGACTTACCAGAGGAGGAAGGAAATCCTGCTGTTCCGGGTTGAACTTGTGATTTCGTCTCGGTCGGAGTATCCATTGATTTAACTGACTATAGTGAAGAATCGGGGCATTGGGAAGCCCGGAGTTACTGTCCCGGCACGGTTTAGAGCATTTCTTTCCCCTCCGGATCGATCCCCCGCAGATCCAACACCCGCTCCGCCTGCACATTAAAGGCACAAAAATGCTCTAATTGTCATCAGGATACGGAACCTGTCACGGCCTAACCTCGCGGCAAGGGCCGAAAGTTATAGACTCGTGCATCAAAGGTGGCAGTCGTACAGCGGAGCTGCTTTCCATGTCGTTGATGGACTCGACAACCTTGGCCACTCACCTCCACCCCGAGACGGGTATCCCTAGTCGACTGCCTATAACGCCCCCCACCGGCATGAAAGATAAGTTCGGCCGCACCATCACCGATCTCCGTGTCTCGGTGACCGACCGATGCAACTACAAATGTGTCTATTGCCGCACCGGCACGGAAGGGCCCCAGTTTGCCGAACTGGCCATGAAGGATTACCTGCGCATGATCAGGATCTTCGTCGGCCTCGGGATTCGGAAAGTGAGGCTGACCGGCGGCGAGCCGCTCCTGCGCAAGGACATCATTCCGCTCGTGGCCCAAATCGCGGAGCTTCGAACCATTACCGGCGACCCGCTGGACATTGCCATCACCACCAACGGACATCTCCTGGCGGAAATGGCAGCTCCACTTGCCCAGGCCGGGCTCAGCCGGGTCACCGTCAGCATGGATGCAGTCGATCCGGCAATCTTCGCTCGCATCACCCGGGTACCCGGCAGCTTCGAAAAGGTATCGGCTGGGGTCCGAGCCGCCCAGCGCGCCGGGCTCGGACCGGTTAAGGTCAACTGTGTCCTGCTGCGGGGCTTCAACGACGACCAGATCATCCCATTCGCCCGGTTCTCGCGAGAAGAAGGCGTGATCGTGCGCTTTATCGAGTTCATGCCGCTCGAAGAGGATCGCTTGTGGACACCCGATGTGGTGGTCCCGCTGCAGGAAGTGGTCGAAACCCTGAACCGTTACCAGCCCCTGAAGGCCTTGCCCGCAAAAGATCCCGGTGAAACCGCCCGCCGCTACACCTTCGACGACGAGCGAGGGGAAATCGGCATCATCGCTCCCGTTTCGCAAGCCTTCTGCGGCGCGTGCAGCCGCATCCGGCTCACGTCCGATGGCAAGATCCGCACCTGCCTCTTTTCCCACTTTGATCACGATCTCTACGGCGTATTGGCTCGTGGCGGTTCAGACGACGACCTGGCTGCTTTCATTCACAAAACCGTAGAAACCAAGGAGGCGCGCCACCACATCGGCGAGCCCGGCTTCTTGAAACCTTCACGCAGCATGGTGCATATCGGAGGCTAAGCAATCGCTTCTGGGGTGGGCGAAGCGCGGCGCTATTTCGAAATGGTCGATGGATCCTTCCCAGAGCGTCCGCCATTGCCCAAAGACCTGCGGGTCTTTCACGATGTAGCGCGTGCACTGACGTCTTCCCTCGATCTGGACTCCATCCTCAGCGCCATCATGCAGCAGATGGAGCATTTCTTCGAGCCCGAGTCCTGGTCCCTGCTCATCGTGGATGACGAGCAGCAGAATCTCTACTACGCGGTCGCGGCCGGCAAATCCTCCGGCGATCGCAACCTTCGCGTCGACATGGGAGAGGGAATTGCCGGCTGGGTAGCCCAGCATGGTGAGCCTGTGATCGTGCCGGAACCCGGCAACGACCCCCGTTTCCCGACGCCGGACGGCGCCGCCTCCGCGGTTCGATCCGCCATTTGCATACCCTTGCGCTCCAGAGATCGCACCCTGGGTGTCATCGAACTGCTGAACTACCGTGCATCCACCCTGACCGATGAAACTATGGCCTTCCTGCGGGTGTTGTGTGACTACGCCGCGATTGCCATTCAAAATGTGCGTGCCGTCGAGCGCATTCAGGAATTAACCATTACCGACGACTGCACCGGCCTGTTCAATTCGCGGCACTTGTTTTCCGTGACCGAGAGCGAGCTCGAGCGCTCCCGCCGCTTTAATCTTCCTTTCAGCATGATCTTCATCGACCTCGACCACTTCAAGCGGGTCAACGACCTGTACGGCCACCTGACCGGCAGCCGCCTGCTGGCCGAGATCGCCAGGACCATCAAGCACAACGTCCGGGGCATCGATTCAGCCTTCCGCTACGGCGGCGACGAATTCATTGTTCTCCTGCCCCAGACCGGAAAAGATGCGGCGCTCGAGGTGACCCAACGGCTCCTGCACTCTCTGCGCGACACCCGCTACCTGTTATCGGAAGGGCTGGAGCTGCAGATGATGGCCAGCTTCGGCATCGCCAGCTATCCGGAAGACGGAGCCTCGATTCAGGAGATCATTGGAGCCGCCGACGAAATGATGTACCTGGTAAAAAATCTATCGCGAGGCCACATAGCCGTCGCCCAACGCGGCTTCATTCAAACCTGACTCTCCCCTGACAAAACCAAAAATGCATTAGCATGGACAACGGCGCTGAGACCAACCAGCTTTCGGGCGCGCATAGCCGCTGCTTGCCGCTTTTGAAGGTGTGCTCGATCGAAATAGTCCCGCAAGGGACGGCTGAATTATCCGAGGACGACAGTCCGAGGCAAATCCGAGGTAGAAACAAGAATGGAAACAAGACGTCTTCGCATGGGGATGGTGGGTGGAGGCGCGGGCTCGTTTATTGGCCCGGTGCATCGCATGGCCGCCGAGTTGGATGGAGACATCGAATTGGTAGCCGGAGCCTTCAGCCAGGACCCGGAACGGTCCCGCCAGGCAGGTGTGACCTATCGCATAAGCCCTGACCGCGCCTACATCAACTATGAAGAGATGATGGATCGGGAGAGCAAACGCAAAGACCCCATCGACTTCGTCTGCATCGTCACTCCCAATCATCTCCACCTGCCGATCGCGGCCGCGGCCCTCGAACACGGCTTTCACGTGATGAGCGACAAGCCGGCCACCGCAAATCTGAAAGAAGCACAGACCCTGGAAGAAGTGGTCCAGCGCACCGGCCTGCTCTATGGACTGACCTTCACCTACACCGGTTACCCGTTGGTGCGCGAAGCCCGGCGCATGGCTCGTGGTGGCGAACTGGGAAAAATCCGCAAGGCTGTCGTCCAATACCAGCAAGGCTGGCTGAGCAGTTCACTCGAAACCACGGGGCACAAACAGGCAGCCTGGCGCTCCGACCCGACCCAGTCGGGGCTAGGTGGCGCCATCGGTGACATCGGCACCCACGCCTTCAACCTGCTCGAATATGTGAGCGGCCGTGAAATCGTCGAGATATGCTCCGATCTCTCCTCCGTGCTCCCCGGCCGCACCCTCGACGACGATTGCAATGTACTGCTCAAGCTCGACAACGGGGCTCCGGGAGTCTTGTTTGTTTCCCAGATTGCCGCCGGCGACCGCAACGATCTGCAGCTTCATCTCTATGGTGAAAAGGGCGGTCTCCACTGGTGGCAGGAGAATCCCAACTACCTGCATCTCAACTGGACAGGGAAGCCGAGTCAAACCCTGCATGCCGCCGGCGACTATCTCTCTCCATCCACGCGAGCCGACTTCCGCTTGCCCATGGGCCATCCCGAGGGGCTGATCGAAGCATTTGCTAACATCTATCGCGACTTCGCGACTGCCATTCGCGCCCGCTTCACCGATCCGGCCGCGAAACTCAGCGAGTTGGTACCCGGCATTCGCGACGGCGTGCGCAGTATGGCTTTCGTCGAGCGTGCCGTCACCAAGAGCCGCGCCGGCTGGGTCGGCTTATCTCAATAAATTGTCCTGAAATAGGTGAGTGTCTCTATGAAGACTGTAAAAGGCCCGGCCATTTTCCTGGCCCAGTTTGCCGCTGATCAAAAGCCCTTCAACAAATTGGAAGACATCGCCAGGTGGGCCGCGGGACTCGGCTTTAAAGGCATACAAATCCCGTCCTGGGATGCGCGTCTCTTTGACCTCAAGCAGGCCGCTGAAAGCCAGGCGTACTGCGACCAGATTCTGGGCATGCTGAGTGGTCTCGGTCTGCAGCTGACCGAGCTCTCGACCCATCTGCAGGGGCAGTTGGTTGCGGTGCATCCTGCCTACGATCTCCAGTTCGACGCCTTCGCACCACCCGAAGTGGCCGGGAATGCAAAGGCTCGCCAGGAGTGGGCGACACAACAACTGCTCCTGGGAGCAAAGGCCAGCCGGAATCTTAAGCTGACCGCGCACGCGACTTTCTCTGGAGCGTTGGCGTGGCCCTATATGTATCCCTGGCCGCAGCGCCCAGCCGGCCTGATCGACGAGGCCTTTGGAGAACTGGCGCGCCGGTGGAAGCCCATCCTCAATGCCTTCGAAGAGTCAGGTGTTGATCTTTGTTTTGAAATTCACCCAGGCGAAGACCTCCACGACGGGGTCACCTTCGAGCGCTTCCTGGCAGCAGTGGGCGGGCATCCACGGGCAAATATTCTGTACGACCCCAGCCACTTCGTGCTGCAACAGCTCGACTACCTTACCTTCCTCGACATCTATCACGAGCGCATCCGTGCCTTCCACGTGAAAGATGCGGAGTTCAACCCCACCGGTCGATCCGGTGTCTATGGCGGATACCAGAATTGGATCGACCGCCCCGGACGTTTTCGTTCCCTGGGCGATGGCCAGGTCGATTTCGGCGGCATCTTCAGCAAGCTGGCCCAGTATGACTTTCCCGGTTGGGCGGTCATGGAGTGGGAGTGCGCCCTGAAGCATCCGGAAGACGGAGCGCGCGAGGGTGCGCCCTTCATTCGCGACCACATCATCAGGGTCACCGAGCACGCCTTTGATGACTTCGCCGGCGCGCAGGCTGATCGTGAAACCAATCGGCGGCTCCTCGGCCTTTAGGCGCGTATGCCGTTCAAGCCGCGCAAGAAGCCGGAACCGCTCGACGAGGCGGCTCTCTACCAGTACGCCGTAGGCGCGCTGGCTCGGCAAATGCGCACCGTCGCTGAACTCAAGCGGTTGATGAGCCGCCGGGTAGAACCAGGCGAAACAGGAGAAAACAAGATAGCGGCTGTGGTGGCGCGTCTGTTGGACCAACGTTATCTAGACGATCCAGCCTTCGCCTCCACTTACACTCGTCTGCGCCAGGAAAATCAGAGCTTCGGCAAGCGCCGCGTGCAACAGGAACTCACTCGCAAAGGCGTTCAAGGTGAACTCGTGGCCACTACCATCGAGAGCGCCTACGCCCACGTGAGCGAAGAAGACCTGGTCCGCCGCTACATAGCGCGCAAGCGCATCGCGAAGCCGGAGGACGAAAAGCAAACCGCGCGCCTCATCCGCCGCCTGATAGGCGCAGGCTTCTCCTTCGCAAACATCACCAAAGTCCTCAAGACCTGGCAAATCGACTGCAGTGAAATAGAAGTCCTGATGCCCGAAGACGGCGCCGAGTGAATGAAGTCTCCACCGCCCCCGAAAGCGTAGGAAATGGGACGGGTGCCCCACGTTCGCATGAGCGTACGTGGGCCGAAAATGATGGGCGAAGCCCAACGATCGCTTTCCCTAAATGCAAAGTAAATGCCTAATCACCGCACAGAAACCGATCGCGCACTAGAGTCCGCGATCCTCGACCTCCTCGCCCATCGCGGTCCAGGAAAAACCATTTGCCCCTCCGACGTCGCGCGTCTCCACAACCCAAACGACTGGCAGAAACTGATGGAGCCAACCCGCGCCGCAGCAAGGCGTCTTGTTGCCGAGGGACGCATCGTCATCACCCAGAAAGGAAAAGTCGTCGACCCTGAGCACGCCAAAGGAGCAATCCGGCTGAGAATTCGTTAGAGTGTTCTCACTCTCATGCGCAAAACCGTCCTAGCGACCGCCTGCCTGCTGTCTGTTTTGTCTGCCTCCGCGCAAATGCCCGCTGATCTAATTCTGATTCACGGCAAGATCCTGACCGTCGACGCAAAGGACTCCATCGCCCAAGCCATCGCCGTCCGCCAGGGAAAAATCATCGCCGTAGGTTCCGACCAGCAAATCCATAGTCTGGCCGGGCCCAAAACCAACATCATCGATCTGCAGGGAAAGACCGCAACTCCAGGACTAATCGATACCCACGCTCACATCGCAACCGGAGGAGTCGATGAGCTCTACTCCGTCAACCTGAGCGATGCCGCAACCGTGACCGAAGTAGTAAACCGCGTCCGCCTGGCCGCCAACAAACTGAAGCCGGGCGAGTGGCTCACGGGAGCCGGCTGGGACGAAGGCAAGCTAGCCGAGCGGCGCTACATCGTCGCATCCGACCTCGATCAAGCATCGCCCCACAATCCAGTCTGGTTGATGCACACCACGGGACACTACGGAGTGGCCAACCACGAAGCCTTACGCCTGGCGCACATCACCGGTGAATCCAAGGACCCGCCGGCCGGCACCATCGATCGCGATGCACAAGGCGTACCGACAGGCGTGTTGAAGGAATCCGCCATGGACGCCGTCCACAACCTCATTCCACCGCCAACTCCGCAGCAATGGCGAAACGGAGTTCTCAGAATGGTCGACACCCTTCATCGTGAAGGCATGACCGCTGTGAAAGATCCTGACATTGAGCAGCCCATCTGGGATGCGTATGCTGCGCTGCTCAAAGAAAACAAGCTTTCCGTGCATGTCTGCGTGCTGTGGCACGGCGGTACAACACTCAAATCGGCACGCGCCACGATAGCCCGCATCCAGTCGCTGCCCCGGCCCCCGAATTCCCTGGGCGACGGCACTCTGCTCTCCTGCGGAGCCAAGCTTTATATGGATGGCAGCGGAGGCGCTCGCACCGGATGGGTCTACAACGACTGGAATAAAAACCAGACCGGCATCGACCGCGGCAATCACGGCTATCCCGCGATCGACCCTCAAACTTATCGCCAGATGGTGCGGCTCTTCCATCAAGCAGGCATTTCTGTCGGGACTCACGCCATCGGGGATCGCGCGATCGACTGGGCAGTCGACTCCTACGCAGAGGCGTTGAAGGAGAAGCCAACGACCGGTCTGCGCCACAGCATCATCCACGCGAACATTCCAACTGATCACGCCATTAGCACCATGGCTTCACTGCAAAAAACCTACGACGCAGGCTACCCCGAGTCGCAGCCAGGCTTCACCTGGTGGATCGGCGATACGTACGCCGGCAACTTCGGTCCCCAGCGTTCGCCTCGCCTGAATCCCTTCCACACCTATGTGTCCCGCGGGATCATCTGGGGAGGCGGCTCCGACTATTCCGTCACTCCATTACCGGCGCGCTACGGCCTCTGGGCCTCTGTGGAGCGTGAGCCACTCAAGGGCGTCTACGGCAAGCATCCTTTCGGCACCGCGGAGGCGGTCGATGTGCATACCGCACTACGCTCCTACACCGCCTGGGCCGCGCGGCAATTATTTCTCGAAGATAGAGTGGGGTCGATTGAACCGGGCAAAGAAGCCGATATCGCCGTCTGGGATAAAGATATGTACACCATCCCCTCCGCTGAACTGCGCGACCTCAAGTGCCAGATGACCATTTACCACGGCCAGATCGTTTACCGGGCCCGGTGATGCTCTAAACTCAAAGCATGCAGTACCGCTCTGGTTCGGACATTCGGGAAACTTTCCTGCGCTTTTTTGCCTCCAAGGGGCACCGTCGCGTGCACTCTTCCTCGCTCGTTCCGGCGAACGATCCCACCTTGCTGTTCACCAACGCCGGCATGAACCAGTTCAAGGATGTTTTCCTCGGAGTGGAACGCCGTGACTACAACCGCGCCGTCACTTCACAAAAATGCGTGCGCGCCGGCGGCAAGCACAATGATCTGGAGAACGTCGGCTTCACCCGCCGCCACCATACCTTCTTCGAGATGCTGGGCAACTTCAGCTTCGGCGACTACTTCAAGCGCGATGCGATCGCGTATGCCTGGGAGCTGATCACCTCGCCGGAATGGTTCGGCATTCCCAAAGACAAGCTGTACGTCACCATCTTCAAAGGGGAGGAAGGCGTTCCCCGCGATGAAGAGGCGTATGAGCTTTGGCGCGGCCAGGACGTTCCTGCAGACCGGATACACGAACTGGGCATGAAAGATAACTTCTGGTCCATGGGAGATACCGGCCCCTGCGGGCCGTGCTCAGAGATCTTCTACGACATGGGCTTGGCAGCGTCCGAGACCGGAGAAGACAAGCCCTTCGGCGAGGACGAATCGCGCTACGTGGAAATCTGGAACCTCGTCTTCATGCAGTTCGATCGCGACCAGCTAGGCGAACTTCACCTGCTGCCCAAGCCGTCGATCGACACCGGGCTCGGTCTGGATCGCATGGCTGCGGTGCTGCAAGGAAAAATCTCGAACTTCGAGACCGATCTGTTTACCCCGCTGATCGAGCGTGCCGCGGAACTTACCCACACACGCTACCAGGATGGGACCGTCCCATCCGACGCCTCGCTGCGCATCATCGCCGATCACGCCCGCGCGGCAACCTTCCTTATTTCCGACGGTGTGCTCCCCGCCAACGAAGGACGCGGGTATGTCTTACGCAAGATCCTGCGCCGGGGTATCCGCCATGGCCGCATGCTGGGCCAGGAAGATGCGTTCATGTTCCGCATGGTCGATGCCGTGCGGGATGAAATGAAGGGCGCCTACCCTGAGTTGGTCGAGAGCGCGGGCCGTGTCGCCAAAGTAGTTCGCGCCGAAGAAGAGCGTTTTGGAAGAACCCTTGCCCTGGGGTCGAAGCAACTGGATGCCGCCATCGAGCGGGTCCGTAAGGAGTCGCAGGATCACGTTCCCGTGTTGCCCGGCGTGACTGCCTTTCATCTCTACGAGACCTACGGATTGCCCCTTGATTTCATTCTCGATGCGGCCCGCGATCAGGGCATCGAGTTCGACCTGACCGGCTTTGAACTGGCGCGCGGTGAAGAGCAGACGCGTGCGCGCGCCTCCTGGAAGGGCGGCGCGAAGGCCTCTGCCAGCCCAGCCTTTCGCTCCCTGCCGAAAACCGTTTTTGAAGGCTACCGTCAGCTCAATTCGCAGCATTGCGAGGTGCTCGCCATCGTGAAGGATGGCGTCGGCGTGCCCCAGGCCATTGCCGGCGACAGCGTCGAGATTGTGCTCGACCATACCTCGTTCTACGCCGACTCCGGCGGCCAGGTAGGCGATACCGGCTGGCTCTACTCCGACGATCACAATGTCGTAGTGGCCGACGTGCTGGGATGCGTACAGCCGGTGCAGGGTGTTCGTGCGCACAAGGTGTACCTGCGGCAGCCGATTGAGTTAGGTAGCTTTGTCGATACCGTGGTGGATACAGAAACCCGGTCTGCGATTCGCCGCAATCACACCGCCACGCATCTGCTGCATGCCGGCCTGCGTGAGGTTTTGGGTAAGCACGTCAAGCAGGCGGGCTCACGGGTTGATCCCGAACACCTGCGCTTCGACTTCTCCCATTTCACCGGCGTGGCCGATGAAGAACTGGCGGATATAGAAGAGATGATCAACCGCCAGGTGCTGGCCGACACCAAAGTGGAAACGCTCGAAGATGTGCCCATCGACGTAGCCGTGAACGAATATCACGCTATGGCGCTATTCGGCGAGAAGTACGGTGAGAAGGTTCGGGTAGTAAAAATCGGCGACTTCTCAACCGAGCTCTGCGGCGGCACTCACACCGGGGCCATCGGGGAGATTGGTGTCATCAAGCTGCTCAGCGAAGGCGGCGTGTCTTCCGGTGTTCGCCGGGTGGAGGCAGTCACCGGCCTGGGAGCTTTGGGTGAATTTCGCCGGGGACAGCAGGTAGCGCAGCTGGCAAGCCAGTTCGCGGCAGAGAATCTGACTCCCGCGGAAGCGCTGCGCGCCAAGCTGTCATCTCAGGACGAGGAAATCAAAAAACTGCGCCGCGAGCTTGACCAGGTGCGGATGAAGTCCGCGGCGACCTCCGTCGCCTCGGCAACCAGCCAGGCAGTCACGGTGGACGGTATCCAGGTATTGGCGCAGAGGGTCGACTCGCTCGACCGAGGGCAACTGCGCACGCTGGTCGACAATCTCCGCAACAAACTCGGCTCAGGCGTAGTCGTTCTGGGCTCCGCGCAAGAAGACGGCAAGGTAGCGCTCATCGCCGGAGTAACCCGTGATCTGACCAGCCGCCTCTCCGCAGGAAAAATCATCGGACCTCTGGCGCAAAAAGTCGGCGGCTCCGGCGGAGGCCGCCCCGACATGGCCGAAGCCGGAGGCAAAGACATCTCCGCCCTCAACGCCACCCTGGCCAGCGCTCCCGAAGTAGTACGCGAACTGCTAGGGAACAATGGCTTTAAGACCTAGGCCAATGAGGGGTCCAATCCTCTCGACCGGAGCGTACCCAAATTTCCGGTGGGAAGAGAAGTCCCGAAGGGACGGCTGAACTTAGCCCAGGACGTAGTCCTGGGTTTGCCAACCAACATGATCAAGTCCCGCAGGGACGACTGAAGATCGGCCGCTACTTAATCCTGGAAAACCTTCAGTCGTCCCTGCGGGACTCCATCTTCCACAAGACTCTATCCTGAACCACGGATAGGGTGCCCCAGGTCTCGCTTTTGAGACCTGGGATCCCGGCGACCGATCCCAAATGGAAGCGTCACCCCCTAGTCCGATCCTCGCACCCGTCACGTCTCTCCCTATTCGTTGCCCCTCGCAACTTGCCAACCTATAATCGGGTTAGCTTTGGCGTGCGGGTGTTGGGTCCGCTTCGCAACTATGCTCATTGCCGCGCGTTTGCTCTGTGCGTTCTGCTCTCGAAGCCGCATGACGCCGGCTTGGCAGGCGCGCGCTGCGTGTAGCCTTCTCCTTCTCAGCGCGCTCTCTCTTTCCGCACAACAACATCTGTCCCCCTATGAGCGTGCCCAACAGCAGCACGCGGCACTGGAGGCGCGACCCGAGTCCCAAAGAACGCGGGCGTCCTACGAGCGAGTGATCGACGCGTACCGTGCTGTCTCTTACTACGATCCCTCATCCCCCCGAGCCGATACCAGCGTCTTAGCCATTGCCCAGCTGTTGCTTGAAGAAGGCCGCCTCTTCTCCAACGAGAAGCTTTTGCAGGACGCTATCTCCCGATATGAATCCCTGCACCTGAATCATCCCAGCGGCCATTACCGTTATGCCAGCCAGATCGTCGAAGGGGAGAGGCAGGCGCGTGTCGCGCTGAACGAACTCCGCCACCGCGCCGAAGTCCGGCCGCCTTCTTCGGCTCACGCGCAGCACGATACGGTTGCCGTCGCTGCCGTCGAGTCGCGGCCGCCGGCCACCCAGGCCAACGTATCCGTGGCGCCCACCCGTGCGCCGCCTGCGGTGACGCAACCAGCACCGCCCACGCAAATTTCATCCGTTGCGCCGGAAGTCCCCTCCGGCGTGCTCGCCGCGCTTCACCCTGGGCAGGTCGCGCTGGTGAGCGGCATCCGTCACTGGTCAACGCCTGTATACACCCGCATCGCCATCGACCTCCAGGATCAGGTGGCTTACCAGGCCGCGCGCGTGCCCAGTCCCGACCGCATCTATTTCGATCTTTACGGCGCCCGCCTCGACTCAGGTCTGAATGGCAAGTCAACCGAAGTCATCGATGACGGATTCCTCAAACGCATCCGCGCCGCGCAATTCTCCAACAACGTCACCAGGATTGTGCTCGATGTCAGTTCTGTCTCCGACTATTCCGCCTTCCTGCTTCCCAATCCCTGGCGCCTCATCATCGACATTCATGGCTTGAAGCCTGGAACATCGCAGACAACGAATCTGGCCAGCGCCGCGCCCACGACGCAGCCGCCGGCGCCTGCACCATACGTCGCGCCACCCACACCGCCAGTCGCCAACTCACCCCAACCTGCAGCGGTCGCCAGTGTGGCGGCGGGACGCCACTCCGGTACCCAGGAGATCGCAGCTCTTGGGCAACAACCGAATCGCGTGCAGGCAACCGACCATCCCACCACTCGGCCCATCGCCGCCTCGGTTGCCGGAACCGTCCCAGCATCGCAGCCGGACGACGGCTCATTAGCCTCGACCGCTCCTGCTCCCACTCCGGTAGCCGACACCACCAAAGCGCCGAAGGTCAAAAGCCGAAAGAATAAGAAGCCCAGCCCTCTCCACCCGTCGCCTTCCTCAGACACCGTGGATGCTGACGACAACCTCTCGCTGCCCACGCACGAGGCCGATCCCACCGCAGCCGGAGAGCGCTCCCTGGTGCGTACCCTCGGCCTCAAGATCGGCCGCATCGTCATCGATCCCGGCCATGGAGGACACGACTCCGGCACCACCGGGCCTGGCGGGATTGAAGAGAAGCAGGTGGTTCTCGATGTATCCCTCCGGCTGGGCAAGCTGCTGAAGCAGCGCCTCGGCGCCGACGTGATCTTTACCCGCGACAACGACACCTTCATCCCGCTGGAAACCCGGACCGCCATCGCCAACAAGGCCCAGGCCGATCTCTTCCTCTCTATCCACGGCAACTCCAGTCCCGACTCATCCGCACGTGGAGTGGAGACCTACTACCTCAACTTCACTACCTCGCCCGATGCGTTGGAAGTAGCCGCGCGTGAGAATGCTGTCTCCAACGAATCCATCCACGAGCTTTCCGACCTGGTGAAGAAAATCACGCTGAAGGACAAGATCGACGAGTCGCGCGAGTTTGCCGCCGACGTGCAGAAGTCGCTCTACGACAGCCTGGAAGAGGGCAACCCAGGATTGCGTGATCGCGGGATCAAGAAGGCTCCCTTTGTTGTCTTGATCGGCGCCAACATGCCTTCCATCCTGGCCGAGATTTCGTTCCTTACCAATTCGGACGATGCGCACGAGCTGCAGCAGCCCGCCTACCGCCAACGCATCGCTGAATCGCTCTACCGCGGTGTGTCGCGATACATCAGCGGCTTGAGCGGCGTTCGGCTGGCGCAGAGTTCCAGCCACCCCACCGGCAACTGAGGTTGTCCAATTCGACACCTGCATGAGAAATGCTCTAGTCTCCTAATGAGTGCGTATGCTTCCTGCTTTGCGCAGTTCGTTGTTCCTCGCCGTTCTTAGCGCGCTTCCGGCCTCGGTTCTTGTACTGCCCCTGACGGCATCCCCGGCGCTGGCCAAGACTGCCGTTCCCGCAGCCTCCACTCCGTCCCTGTTGCCCACAGATTTTGCCGGCTGGAGCCAGAGCGCCCCGGCTCAGGAGAGCAACGCGCCCGAGGCTGCCGACGCCGCCAATGCCGCGGTGCTGAAGGAATACGGATTCCAGCAGTTCTCCGCTGCGCATTACGCGAGCGGGGACAACAAGCTCACCGTCCGTGCGATTCGTTTTCAGGACGCGAGCGGCGCGTATGGCGCTTTCACTTTTTACCGGCGGCCTGGAAGTATCGCGGAGCAGATCGGCCGCAGTGCAGCCTGGGATGGCAGTCACGTCTTGTTCTGGAACGGCGCGACGCTGATCGACGCTACCCTCGACAAAGTCACGCCCATGACTGCATCGGAGCTGCGCGAACTGGCAAAGGCTTTGCCCCAGCCTCCCGGCTCCGCGAATATTGCCCCGCCGCTACCCGGATATCTTCCTCGTCAGGATCTCGACACCGGGCTCACACACTACTCGCTGGGACCGGAAGCCTACGCCCGCACGGGAGGCGTGCTGCCCGCGTCCCTGGTAGATTTCTCCTCCAGCGCCGAGGCTTTGACCGCCAATTATTCCGGCCGAGACGGCGAAGGCCAGGTGACACTGCTGATTTATCCGACTCCTCAGTTGGCAGCGGCCCGTCTGCGCGACATTGATGCCTTCCTGAAAGCGACGAACAATCGCTCCACCTGGCCGCAGGCGTTGGCAGAAAGCCAGCCTGATTCTCTCCTGACCCGGCGCAGCGGCCCCATCGTCGCCGTCGTCAGCGGGGCGCTTAAGCCGGCCGCCGCCCACAAGCTCATCGGACAGGTTAACTACCAGGCCGACGTAGTCTGGAACAACCCCAAGGGCTACATCAGCGAGGGATCGAGGGTAGCGCGTCTCTTACTGGGCATCTTTGCCCTGACGGGCATCCTGGGGGGCGCTGCGCTCCTTCTGGGGCTCTTTCTCGGTGGCGGACGAGCTTTGCTCCGCGTGCTCCGCGGCAAGCCCGCCTCGGCCTTCCAGGAAGAAACCGAGTTCATCCGCCTTAACCTGGAAGACTAGGCGGCCGGCCAGGGTTGGAGCTGACCAAGGGGGTTACCCCTTGCAGCAGACAAATTCGATCTCGGAGAATTGAACCGGCTGAGGTGCAGCCGAGCTCCTAAGTGCTCGCTTTGCAGTGGCTTGGGATCGCATTCCAGGTGGCCTGGGCGGGTTGTCGGCCGCGGCAGATTTAAACAGTCCAACGTGTAAATCACTCATAATATTAGGCTTATCCGGATCTGGATTTTGCCTTGACACCCTCGGGGACCGACCATAAGATTTCGCCAGAAAGTTCTGATGGCTTTGCCTCCGTTGGAACTATTCTCCCTAGAGAAGAGGCCGCCCTGTTGCCGGGTGGCCTTTTCGTTTTCCACCGGCGGCCGTCCGGGCACGTCTTTACGCATGGCAGGAGCGTAGATACAATCCGACAAGGCACGTGCAAAATCGACGCGCCGACGTAGCTCAGTTGGTAGAGCAGCTGATTCGTAATCAGCAGGTCATCGGTTCAAGTCCGATCGTCGGCTCCATTCAGAACGTTTCCTTTTGTTGTTCCTGCATCCAGTTTGGTACCCGCTTATCCACTGTTTTTTTCTTCGATCGCTTGCGGTCTAAGCAGACCTCTCCGCATAATCGCCTCAGAAGCTGAGGTGTGAGGGTGACGGCCTCCAACGAGCACATCACTGTTACCCATTACAGCCGTGAAGATGTACTTCGCATTTTGCGTATCCGGCTGAAGCAGCTTTGTTCCTGGGAGCGCTCCGGGCTCATCACTGAAAATTCCACCTATTCCTTTCAAGATCTGGTGCAATTGCGCAAGCTGCGCGATCTGCGCGCCACCCGTCTTTCGGTCGCCAACATCCGAGCCTCGATTCACGCCATGCGCCAGGTCTCAGGCGTAGCGAATCCCCTGCTTGAGGCCAGTGCAGTCCGCAACGGAAAAGGGCTCGCCTTTCGCCTGAGTGGCGCCATGATGGAGCCGATCGCCCGCCAGTTCGTATTCGACTTTGACTCTCCGAGCCATAACCAGTTGGCCGAAGTCAGCTCTGCCGCCAGCCATCAGGCTGCGCGAGAGGCTCGTGTTCAATCGCTCTTCTTTGAGGCGGTGCGTTTGGAAGAGCGAGGCAAAACCCAGGAGGCCGTGGCCCACTACGAGAGCATCCTTGCCCTCGACAGCACGCATGCACCCGCTTGCATCAATCTGGGAACGATTCAGTACAACCAACGCCAGTTCATCGAAGCGGAGAGGCTCTACCGCCGGGCTACCATAGCCGATCCCCGGTACGCGTTGGCCTTCTTTGATCTGGGGAACGTGCTGGATGAACTACAGCGTCTGCCCGAGGCCATCGCCGCCTACACCACCGCCATCGCCCTGGTTCCGCACTACGGCGATGCTCACTACAATGTCGCCCTGGCCTACGAACGCACGGGTGATCGCCGCGCGGCGCTGCGTCACTGGACCACGTATATCAAGCTCGATCCCATCGGTCCCTGGTCCAATCACGCTCGTATCCAGGCGCGCAAGATCCTCGAGCGGGAAAAACTCGCCATCGTGCATCGCGGGTTATCGGTTCGCCATGATTACCACGCGCGCCGCACGCGTAACGTGCCCCGCCTGCTCGCTGTTCCCAAGCCCATGCTCCCGTTGTAGACGAAGCTCTCTATAAGCCTCCAATCGAAAGAACATCAAGATCTACGGTCGGGACGTAGCCTCGCTGGACAGCCGCGCATCTCACCGGATAGGTTATTGCCGTGGCTGATTCCGTTCTTGCTTCGCAACCCGCCCCTCCGCTGACTCTGCTTTCGGAGGATGAGCAACTTTTCCGCGCGACCGTCCGCCAATTTGCCCAGGACAACATCGCTCCCCTGGTGCGGACGATGGACGAGCAGCAGCACTTTCATCCTGAGTTGATTCCGCAACTCTTCAATCTCGGTCTCATGGGCATCGAAATCCCCATTGAGTACGGCGGGTCCGGGGGAACTTTTTTTGAAGCCATTCTCGCCGTCGAAGAGATCTCCGCGGTGGACCCATCCGTCGGTGTGCTCATCGATGTGCAGAACACTCTTTGCATCAATGCCATTTTGCGTTGGGGCACGCCCGAGCAGAAGAAGCAGTTTCTCAGCAGGCTCGCAACCGACACCGTGGGTGCCTACGCCTTAAGCGAGGCCGCTTCCGGGTCAGACGCGTTTGCCCTGCAGATGCGGGCAGAGAAACGAGGCGACTCCTACCTGCTGAACGGGCAGAAACTCTGGATCACCAATGCTCGCGAGGCTGGTCTCTTCATCGTCTTCGCGACCCTGGATCCGAGCGCAGGCTACAAAGGGATCACCGCCTTTCTGGTGGACAAGCGCATGCCCGGATTTTCCGTGGGCAAGAAAGAAGACAAGCTCGGCATTCGCGCTTCCTCCACTTGCGAAATCATTCTCGAGGACTGCAAGGTGCCCGCGGCCAATGTGCTGGGCGAGCCGGGCAAAGGCTACAAGATCGCGATCGAAACCCTGAACGAGGGTCGTATCGGTATCGGCGCCCAGATGCTCGGTTTGGCCCAGGGAGCCTGGAACCACGCCGCTCGTTACGCTTTCGAGCGCAAGCAGTTCGGTAAGGCGATTGGGGAGTTTCAGGCGGTTCAGTTTTCCCTCGCCGAGATGGCGATCGAGATCGAAGCCACGCGGCTCATGGTCTACAACAGTGCGCGCCTGAAAGATAACGGTCTCGGTTTTCTGAAAGAAGCGGCCATGTGTAAATACTTCGCCTCCCAGGTCGCCGAGCGCGTGGCCAGCCATGCCGTCGAGGTCTTTGGCGGTTACGGATTCGTTAAGGACTACCCGGTCGAGAAGTACTACCGCGACGCCAAGATCGGCAAGATCTACGAAGGCACGTCCAATATGCAGCTTGCGACCATCGCCAAGCTGATGCTTGGGAATCATTAGAAAGCGCTTGGATCTGCTGGTGTGCAGCTATTCTTGACATGCATCAAGAAGCGCTTATTTGTAGCTAAAAATGTCATTTGTTCGTCTTTTTAGGCACACCCTGTGCTACTTTGGAAAAGCCTTAATCCTCCACGGCGTAACCCCCCGCGCCCCCTCTTGATGGAGTTGAATCCCTCTTAGTTCGCCAAACGTTAGATTCGGGTCAGGAAAGTTCCGTCCCGAAAATACGCAAGCGTCAAAGTTACTGTTAAGCATTTGTCGGAGCATCTCCCCGATCGCTCTGGATCGTCGTAAGCACTTGGGCCCGGTTTAGCAAAATCAACAGACACGGTCAGGGACCGAGGAAACGGGGCAGTCGCATGAACTTAAGCAATGTGAGCTTTAAGCTGCAGCGTGCCGTAGCGAAACGTGGAGTGATGGGTACACTTACGGCGGCGCCAGGAAAGATCATGGGCCGTCTGTCGCGGGGTTCCAAACCAGAGAAGCAGTTCAATCCAGTACATCCCTTTGATCTCGAACATGGGACCGACACCAGCGGCTTGATTGCCGCGGAAGATCTTCTGGACAGCCGGCGCAGGAAAAATATTCATAATACCGGCTTCTATGCCACCGCCCCCTCTATGTTTCAACAGGCATTTGCCCGTCTTGACATCGACTTTGCAAAGTTTACGTTTGTCGATCTTGGAGCAGGCAAGGGCCGCATCATACTGCTCGCCTCCAACTTCCCCTTCCAGCGAGTGCTTGGTGTTGAATTTGTCCCTGAGCTCCAGGCGATCGCAACGCGAAACATTGCGGTCTATCAACCCGTTGCCCGGCAATGCCGCGATGTGCAATGCATTCTAAGTGACGTGCGCGACTTCGACTTTCCGCCAGTTCCCCTGGTGATCTTCCTCTGGCATCCGTTTGTCGGGCCGGTTTTCGACCAGGTCATGGCGAATCTCGAAGATTCCCTGCGCCGCGACCCACGCGAGGTTTACCTGGTGTACTTGAAACCCGAATTCGAGCACTTGATCGTTGAGCGTGTTCCTTCGCTCACGAAGATTTGGGAAAATCACTTCACCATGAGTGAGCAGGATTTTTCCGCCTACATCTTCCCCGATCAATCGGAAACCTGTGTTGCGTTTGCCACGTCGGCCCAATGAGGGGAGACAGAACGTACTCAGGGGCCAAACGGTCTGCGTGTTAACCAAAGATTTGTGCACTTTGGTCCCGCAGGGACGGCTGACCTTAGCTGACCTTAGCCCAGGACGCAGTCCTGGGTAGCGTATCGAGACACGACAAGTCCCGAAGGGACGACTGAAGTTGTCCAGGGTCAAGTAGCTGCGTATTTCCAGCCGTCCCTGCGGGACTCAATCATCTTGCATGACCCAGCCCGTGTGGTCGTAATCACTGCGGCCCCGATACAAATCATCCCGGGGGGTCCAACCTGTCTCACCCGGTATTGCGCAGCCCGGCGGAGATGCCGTTAATGGTTGCCGAAAGAGCGCGATTGATGGCATCTGAATCATCGCCTGCTCGCTTCCGCCGCAGCAGGTCTACCTGGATCAGGCTGATGGGATCGACGTAAGGATTGCGCAAGCGAATAGAGCGGGCGAGCACCTGGTTGTTCTGCAGCAGTTCGGATTGCCCCGTGATCGCCAGGATGCTCCGCCGGGTGCGATGAAACTCTGCTTCGAGCTTGGTGAACACTCGATCGCGAACACCCTTATCGGCCACCAGCGAAGCATATAGCTGGGCAATCCCAAAATCAGATTTCGCCAGGGCCATCTCCACATTGCGAATCAGGTCAATAAAAAGAGGGAACTCGCGTGCCATCGTCGCCAGTGTGGCAGCGCCACCGGGCTTTTGCCCGTAGGATTCGAGGGCGTGTCCAACCGCAAACCACGCCGGCACAAGTTGACGGCTCTGGGTCCAGCCAAAAACCCAGGGAATGGCCCGCAGGTCAGCCAGGCTGCGGCGCCCGCCGCGGCGCGATGGGCGGGAGCCGATTTTTGCATGCTCCAATTCTGCCACCGGCGTGGCCTCTTCGAAATACTGCAGGATTTCCGGGTCGTCCAGAATGTGTTCGCGATAAAAGGCGAAGGCCACATCCGACAACTCGGCAAACGCAGCTTCCCACTCAGGCGCGAGCACTCCTGTGAAATGACCGTGGGGGTTGCGCGCATTCGGCCGCGCCAGGGCATCGAGAGAGGCTGCGATCATGAGCTCGAGATTGCGCTCGGCCAGGATCACGTCGGAGTACTTCCAGTTCAGCACTTCGCCCTGTTCGGTAATGCGGATTTGCCCGGTAAATGCGCCCGCGGGCTGAGCATAGATGGCGCGATGCGTAGGTCCGCCGCCGCGGCCGACAGTACCACCGCGGCCGTGAAATAACCGCAGGCGCACCCCGCACTCGCTTGCCACCTGGTGCAGCCCCCGGTGGGCCCGGAAAATCTCCCAGGTGCTGGTGAGCATGCCGCCGTCTTTGTTGGAGTCGGAATAGCCCAGCATGATCTCCTGCGTGTTGTCCCAGGACTCGAGTAGTTGACGATAGCTCGGCGACTGCCACAGTTCGCGGCAGATGGTGGGCGCATTGCGCAGGTCCTCAATGGATTCAAACAGCGGAACCGGCATCAGGCCGGGGTCGCCCTCTCTTCCCTCCACGTGGACACCGCCCAGGCGCGCGAGCCAAATCACATTCAACACATCTTCGGTGCTCGAAGCGCCGCTGATCACGTAGTGGCGAATGGCTTCGGGGGTGGAGGATGCTTTCAGCTCCGCGATCGCACGAAAGGTATCGATCACGTCGGCGGAGGGTGCGCTCAGCGGCGCCGGCACAGACGACCCGCGTACGGGGTCAGACTTCCAGGCAGAGGCTTCTTCCAACGCCGCGGCATGCAACCGCGCATGTTGGCGGATATCGAGCGTCTGCAGATGGAGGCCGTACGTCCGCACTTCCAGGATCAACGGATCAATCAGCGCCTGCGCCAACCGGGGACCACGGTTTTCGACCAGGCTGGCATGCAGAATCTCAAGGTCCGCGAGAAATTCCTGCGCCGACTTGTACGCCAGGCAAGCCTGCCAGCGCGGCATCCAGCGCTGGAGCCTGGGCACCACTCACGCCGGCAAGACGCACCCGAATGCAGCTGAGAAACCGGCGGTACGATTCAAACTCATAGCGCTCGCCGAAAGCCTGCTGACCGGTGGTATTCAGCTCGTGCAGATAACCTTCCAATCGGTCTTCGAGCGCACCGCTGACCGGCGCCTGCTGCGCGGAACTGGTGAGCAGATCGAGGATGAGTACAAGCTCGCGCTGATAATGTTTGAGTAGATGCTCACGCGCCATCTGCAGGGCTTCCCGCGTGACCTGCGGTGTGACATAGGGATTGCCGTCACGGTCGCCGCCGATCCACGACCCGAACGATAGCAGCAACGGCATCTCAGCCAGGCTCAGACATACTCCATATTCGGCTTCGAAAGCCGCCGCAACTTCGGCGTAAAGGCCGGGCAGCGTGCCATAGATGGAAGCGTCATAGTAGTCGAGCCCCATGTTCACTTCGTCGCGCACCGTGGGGCGCCGGGTACGAACCTCATCTGTCTCCCACAGCGCGGTGATCTCCGCGATCAGGTTCTCTTCAAACAACTCCAATTGCTCGTCGGACAAGGGGATGCGATCGAGCTGCTCGAGCAGGTCGGCGATGCGATGGCGTTTAAACATCACCACGCGCCGCGCCACCTCGGTGGGGTGGGCAGTAAAGACAGGAATAATAGAAATGTGGCGGAGCCAATCCAGGGCTTCATCGCCGGAGATGCCGGCAGCCCGCATGGCACGCAGCGTTCCCCGCAGTGAACCGCGTTGCGCCTCACCGGAAAGCTGCAGCGAGAGGCGGCGGCGCTTGCGGTGGTTGGTCTCGGCCAGGTTGATGAGCTCGAAGTAAAACGCAAAGGCGCGCGCCAGGCGATAAGCCTGGGTCAAGTCCAGCGAGCTAACGCTGCCCAAGGCCGCAGCAAACGGTTGCGCGGCTTCTGTCGCCGGATCCGCAGCCTCCTGGGCTTCGCGGCGGCGGATGGCAATCTGCCGCAGCTCTTCCACCTCGGCAAAAAGCGGCTCGCCAGCCTGCTCGCGCAGAACCTGGCCGAGCAGCATGCCCAGCGAGCGAACGTCGCGCCGCAAGGGCGCCTCTTTGATGTCGCCCGTGCGCGCTTCGAGTTCAGCCAGGCGAAGAGACCAATTCTCCGGTTTCCAAAGCAAAGTCATTGTCTTTGATTATGCAGGAAGCAGAGTCAGGGCTGTTACGCGCTGTCGAATGCCTGTCAATGCCAAAAAAACTGCGATTCTTTCGCTCGTTTTCGATCATCTGCATTTTATGAGAGCGATGCAGGTAAACAACTCGACGCAGGGCCCGGCGTTGATCGCGGCCGAGCTTCCCCAGCCGCAGCTGCGTGAAGGTGAGCTGCTGATCCGCGTCCGCGCCGCCGGTGTTACGCCCCCCGAGCTGCTTTGGTATCCAACAACACAAACGAAAGAAGGCAAGCCGCGCAAAGGGGCCGTACCCGGGCATGAGTTTTCCGGTGTCGTTGCGGAACTGGGGAAAGATACGAACGGGTTCGGGGTGGGGCAGGAAATTTACGGCTTTAACGACTGGTTTGCGAACGGCGCAACTGCTGAGTTCTGTGTGACGACGCCGCAGACCATAGCCGGCAAGCCGGCGATGCTTACCCACGAGGCAGCGGCTACGGTGCCGATCGGCGCCCTGACCGCCTGGCAGGGTTTGCTGGAGCGGGCAAAGATACAACCAGGCGAACGAGTGCTGATCCATGGCGCTTCGGGCGCGGTAGGGATCTTTGCCGTGCAGCTCGCTCATCTCCATGGCGCGCACGTAATTGGTACCGCCTCATCCGCCAACCTGGACTTGGTCGCAAAACTTGGGGCGGATGAAGTGATCGACTACCGTGCCTCCCGCTTTGAGGACCGGACGCAAAAAGTTGACGTGGTATTTGATGGGGTTGGCGGCGAGGTGCTGGAGAGATCGTGGAGCATGCTGAAACCTGGAGGCAGAATGGTTACGATTGCCTCCGGCAACGAACATGCCGGCGATCAACGTAGCCGGGACGCCTTCTTCATCGTCGAGCCCAATCAAAAACAATTGATTGAAGTTGCAAGGTTGCTTGACGGCGGGGAACTCAAGACGTTCGTGGGTGCGGTTGTCTCCCTGGCAGAAGCGGCGAGCGCTTACAGTGAGGCGGTTGCCCAGCGAAAACACGGCAAAGTCGTTATAGCGATCAACGGCCAGACTTAGGGCCAATCGCGTTCAGCACCGGTCTCACGCGACTACGTGTGAGTGCGACTTCAGCTCAATTGTCTGTGCGATGCGCGCGACGCGTTCGTACGACTGGAGCCGGTCCGCGTGCTCGTAGGTATCCGTCACCACGATCAACTCTGCGGCGCCGGTCTCTTCCACCAGCTTCTGTATCCCTGCCTTTACGGTTGCGTCCGATCCCACAATCGCGGCGCCAAGCTTACTCTCCACCGCAACACGTTCAAAGTCCTGCCACAGCGGTTCCATGGAATCGACGGGAGGTAACAATTCCACCGGCCGATTACGGATCAATTGCAAGAATCGCTGCTGCGGAGTGGTGAAGAGCCGCCGGGCGGCGGCATCGGTCTCTGCCGCAATGATCTGCACGCCCACCATGAGGTGCGGTTGCTGAAGCGCGGCGCTGGGCTGAAAACGGTCGCGGTACATATGCGCCGCTGTATAGAGATAGTCAGGAGCGAAGTGCGCGGCAAAGGCAAAGGGTAAACCCAACATCGCCGCCAGCTGCGCGCTGAAGCCGCTCGATCCCAGAAGCGTGATGGGCACATTGCTGCCTTGGCCGGGAATCGCTTTGACCACTTGTCCTGGTCTCTCCGGCCCAAGATAGGTTCGCAGTTCTTCCAACAACGCCGGAAAATCATCCCCGCTCTGGTGCAGATCTCGACGAAGTGCCCGCATGGTGGCAAAGTCGCCGCCCGGAGCCCTTCCGAGACCGAGATCGATGCGCCCCGGGTACAGAGCCTCCAGCGTGCCAAATTGTTCCGCGACTACCAGGGGAGCGTGGTTGGGCAGCATGACTCCACCGCTGCCCACGCGAATGCGCCTGGTCGCGCCGGCCAAATGGCCGATCAACACCGAGGTGGCGGAGCAGGCCAGGCCCGCGATGGAGTGGTGTTCCGCCAGCCAATAGCGCTGGTAGCCCAGCTGCTCTACGTGTTGCGCCAGATCGACCGAGCGTGCAATAGCGCTGCCCGCGCCCTCACCCGGCCGCATGCCCACCAGATCCAGAACCGAAACAGCCAGTCTCTTGCTCATGCTCATTAGATGAAGAAGCTCAAAAAGCGACTCAACCAGTGCCGCCCCATCGCCGGGCCGCAGTACCCATCGTACGGGCTGATTTCCAACCTCACCAGCTAGTCCCTAGGGAGGACTGAACTTCAGACCTGTCTGAACTGGATTCCAAAAGGCCTTATCATCAGTAACCACCCTTTCCCTACAACTACTTTCTCCTATTTGTCATCCCGAGCGCAGCCGAGGGATCTGCAGTTCCGCGGACCCATCGTGGAAGGAAGAACATACCCCTCAATATGAATTTGTACCCGGATCCGCGTATCTAGCCGTGGGCTGCCGTCCCTCCGGAACTAGTTTGCGACGGCGAAGGCTCCGACGCCTACTTACCAGCGGCGAGCTTTCTTAGCCGATTGCGGAGTTGCTCAAGATCTGCGCTCGAAAGATACCGTCCGTCAGTCACCACGCCGGCAATCGTGCGCGTGTTGGCGATGTTGTCCAGGGGGTTAGCGCGGAGCAGGACAAGATCGGCAATGCGGCCGATCTGCACCGTGCCGTAGTCACTTCGCCGGTTGAAGAAGTCTGCAGGATTGAGCGTGGCTGTCTGCAAAGCCTCAAGCGGAGTGAAGCCGGCCGCGACGAAACGCTGCAACTCAAGATGGAGACTGATGCCCGGAATCACATCAACCCCGGCAGGCGTGTCGGTGCCGGCCAGAAAAGGTACATGGGCGTCATGCAGTTTGCGCACGATGTCGAGCTCGTGATCGACAAATTTCTCTCGCACGGGAAGCGGATCCGTGTCGAGAGATTTCAAGATAGACGCCTGCGCTTCAGGCCACTGCTTGATGACCCACGAATGTCCTGCGTAGGCCAGATCAGGATCTTTGTTGTAGTCGATCGCATCCACCAGCCATTGGCCGCGTTCCCAGTAGAGCGTGGGGCATTGCCAGATGTGATTTTTCGCGAGCAGCTGAATGATGGTGGCTTCTCGCGCCGGATCGTAGGTTTCGAGGAACATCCCCACGGTCTTTTTGCCCGTGAGGTATTTATCCTCGTCGGGAGAACTGGCTTCGAAGATGCCAATCAGGTGTTCGAAGGTGACCTGGCCCGCGGCTACCGCTTCTGAAGCACGAATGGCATCCGGAACGTGTCCCTCAAAAGGTATACCCACTTTCTTCGCTTCTTCTGCGATCGCGAAGTAAGCGTCGCGGGGAACACTCGACTGCACCTTGATGAAGTCGGCTCCCCGTTCCTTCAGCATGTCGACCGCTTTGCGGCCATCTTCTGGGGTCGCAATCGGTATTACCGCTTTATAAGTAGACTTCGGACCATCGAGCATGGGCCCGGAGACAAACATGCGGGGTCCCAGGAGGGCGTGCGCATTGATCTGATCACGCGCCTCGAGAACCTGGTCAAGTTTGCTGCCCATATCCCGAATCCCCGTGATCCCGTTTGCGAGGAATAGTGGGAGAACAAGATCAGTCCCGTCGGCAGCCGTGCTGTCGAAGTAGACATGCGTGTGCATATCCCAAAGGCCCGGGATCAGGTAGTCACCCCGCCCATCGACGATCTGGCCGGCCTTTGGCGTCATGCTGGAGGAAGGAGCGATCCCGGTGATTCTGTTCCCCTGGATCATCACCGTGGAGTCGGGTTGGGTCTTGCCCGTGACCGTGTCGATGACCGTTACGTGGGTGATGGAGAGAGTCTGTTGCGCCGACGCGCTCAGCGTGAAAACCCACAGGGCAAGAACGAGATTTTTGTAGATCGCCTTGGCATCCATCACTAGTGCAGCTCCACGATGATCGGCGTGTGATCAGACGGTTTTGGCTGAGCGCGCGGTCCGCGATCAATCTCGCAGCTTACCAGGCGGCCGGCCAACGACGGCGCCAACAGGAAATGATCGATGCGGATACCGCGGTTGTGTTCGAAGGCCTGGCGAAAATAATCCCAGAACGTGAATTGGCCGGTTTCGTCCGGATGCAACGAGCGAAACGCATCGATGTAGCCAAGATCAAGCAACGCGCGATAGCGCGCTCGGGACTCTGGTTGAAAGAGCGCGTCCCGTATCCACGAGGAAGGCTTGTGGCAGTCGATATCCTCCGGAATGACATTGAAGTCTCCGCCAACCAGGACCGGCAGACCCTCCCTCTTCCATGCGCTCATGTTATTGATCAGCCTGTCCATCCAGGCCAGCTTGTAGAGGAACTTGTCGGTCCCTACGGGATTGCCATTGGGAAGATAAATATTCACGATACGGATGCCCTCGATCGTCATCTCCAGATAACGGGCATGGCTGTCGGCCTCGTCGCCCGCCAACGTTGTGCTGATGGTCTCCATCGGGTGGCGCGATAAAACCGCCACTCCGTTGTAAGCCTTCTGGGTCACCGCCACGCTCTCGTAGCCCATCCCCTGAAAGACCAGCGCGGGAAACTCCTCCGCCTTCAACTCCTGCACCAGAAGCACGTCCGGCTCATGCTGCTTGAGCCACGCTGTCACGTGATCCATCCGTGCACGAATCGAATTTACATTCCAGCTGGCAATCTTCATGCTTCTCTCCGCTCTCGCTTCTCGCCGTCCCCTACACAGATATCATGGGAACCGGGAGGCGCGAGATGATATGTTTGTTCCCCGTCCGATTGGTTTTGTGAGCAGCCCATACAACGATACAAAAGAAATCCCGAAAGGTCTGCACGCCAGGCATGACGCAGAAGGGACACTCAGTGTGTTGCCGGAATTCGCGGCCGGGCTCACCGACATTGAAGGTTTCTCGCACTTGTTCGTCATCTGGGAGTTTGACCGGTCCCGAGATTTTGAACTGATTGGGCGGCCGCCTTTCGACGACAGGCCGCACGGCGTTTTTGCCACCCGCTCCCCGCGGCGTCCGAACCCGATTGGTCTTACCGTGGTCGCATTGCTTCGCCGGGAAAACGAGCAGTTGCGCGTGCGCGGCGTCGATATGCTCAACGGGACGCCCATCCTCGATATCAAGCCATACCTGTCGAGCATTCCCGAGGAGTCATTGCGTCGAGGATGGCTGGCGGAAGCTGAGTCGCGTCAGCAGCAATCATAGGAACAAGGCAATACCCCCGTGTTGGGGGGAAACTCCGATATTCTGGTTTTGCATTTACGAGCAAGTCATTGCTTTCCGCCGAGAGGATTCTATGGCCGCATACGGGAGCGAGCTATCAAGGTTGGTCGACGAACTCAATCGCTCCACAACCGCGACCAGGGCTGGCGAAAATGCGTCGATCGATCGGTTGCTGGCGCTGGCTGTGCAACGTGGAGCTTCCGATGTGATCCTGGTGGCCGGATCGGCCATCGCGTTGCGGGTCAGGGGGTCGTTAACATCCGCAGCGGGCAAAGCATTATCCTCCGAGGATATTCGGAGCTTGTTGCTGCCGCTGATGACGGCTCGCCAGTCAGAGCAATTGGAGACTGACAAGTCGCTTGATTTCTGTTTCGAGCGAGGTGCGATCGGCCGCTTCCGCGCCAACTTTCACCATCAGCGAGGAACGCTGGCGGCCAGCATTCGTCTGCTCCCCGCGCAAATTCCTTCGCTGGAATCGTTGCATTTGCCCGCGGCGCTTTCCCAATTGACGGAACGGCGGCAGGGGCTGGTGCTCCTTACGGGTCCTACGGGATGCGGTAAAACCTCGACCCTGGCCGCACTGCTCGACCTGATCAATGCGCGCCGGCGCGATCACATCATCACCATTGAAGATCCGGTCGAGTATCAACATCCGAACCGCAGCTCGATTGTGGAGCAAATCGAAGTGGGCCACGACACACCCTCGTTCGCGCAGGCAGTGCGCGCGGTGTTACGGCAGGATCCAGACGTGATTCTGGTGGGCGAAATGCGTGATGCCGAAACCATGTCGGCCGCGCTTACGGCTGCCGAAACCGGCCACCTGGTGCTGTCTTCCATCCACACCAACGACACATCGCAGACCATCTCGCGCATCCTGGATATCTTTCCCGCGGGACATCAGTCGCAGATCCGGCAGCAGCTATCGCTGGCCTTGCTGGCGATCGTCACGCAGCAACTCGTGCCCGCTGCCGATAACACCAACCGCTACCCGGCGGTTGAGATTCTGATGGCGACCAGCGCGGTGCGCAACCTCATTCGCACTGCCCAGGACCATCAGATCCGCTCGCACATTTCGACCGGGCGTGCCGAGGGGATGATGACCATGGAACAGTCGCTGGCAGAGTTGGCAGGAGCGGGCCGCATCACGCGCGATGCGGCCTTCTCCCACTGCTACAACCCGCATGAGCTGCGGCAGTACCTGGGAGATGCGCCGCACTCATCCTGAACGCACGGGTCAAACTACCTGGAAGCTGTTTCCGCAGCCGCGGACTTTGCGTTCACGACCGCGCTGCCTACCCACGCGGTTTTGCCGCGCAGCCATTGCGGATCTTTAAATTCCCAACCCACGCGCGGCTGCCCCTCGTCTCCGTGCACCACGCCACTGGCGATGCGCGTCTTCTTACCCGCGATCACTTCGAATTTCGAGGAGGCTCCGCTAGCGTTTGCACCAGGAACAAATGAGATCGTCAGTCCCAGGTTTGGGTCTGCTCCCGTAGCGCGTAGTGTAGCTTGTCGATCGACCAGGCGCCGCTGTTCCAGGTCCCTTCGATGGTAATTGCCCTGCCAGGAAAATGATCGTCGCTCTCAATGATGGTTGCGTGATCGCCAACCAGCGCCTGTATGCGCAGGGAGCATCCCAGACCATCCTGCGTCTTCAGCTTCCATTCAGCGCCCACGGCCAGATTTTTCGGCGCACTGACGGTTGTCCATTGTTGCCCGGCCCCGGCGAACACGGCGAAGTCGACATTCTGTGACATTGCGCCGTGATAAGCGACGAAGTATGGCGGTTGGCTGATCTCCGTCCACACGTCCGCGACGCTTACCTTGTTGCCGATCTTGATCGCCGCACCCTCACCGGCGACCGCGGAGCGTTCTCGATACAGCAGTACAGGCGGGTCGATACCGGCCGGCGAACTTCCTCCCCCACGTTCGCTGATGTCAGATCCCTGAATGAACTGCCACGACACCGGTTCGCCGGCGTGATCGACAAATCGCAGAAGGTAAGTAGCGCCCTTGCCCGCGCTCGCTGGCCGATCGAGTTGCATGGTAGCCAGGTAGGCTTCTGCCCCCGAGCGCTTGTCGATGTCGACCATCTGCTGCTGGTTGGCGTAATGGATTCGCTTCCCGGTGGTGCGCTCGGTGAGCACCGCATCATAGAGTGGCGTCGTACCGGCGCCTGGATCGACATAAAGTTCAATCATCGTGTAGGGAAGTTCCGGGCCAATCCACTGGACGAATTGTTCCGGCCAGTGACGGTAGACGATTTGTTCCGGAGCGATCGGGGGTGGAAGCTGCGAATCCCCGCTCTGGGCGAACAGTGAGACTGCACTGCAAAGAAGAAGAAAAGTGGTCATAGCTTTGGGCATGGTGTCTCCTTGAGTATTTCGATTTAAAAGGTGTAGCGGATACCGAACTCCACCCGCCGGGCGGTTTCCGCGGCGAGCGGCTCGGTGAAGGTGGGCGAACCGACCACGCTGCCCACGGTGGTCACATTGGTGTGGTTGAGAAGGTTAGCCGAGCGGGCGTTAAGAGTGATGGTTTGGTGCCTGTCTGCAGCGAGCCCGTGAGAACCCAGTTCGAACGTGCGGCTCAGATTGGTATCCAGATGAACGAGCGCAGGCATGGTTCCTGCGTTGCGGCCCAGCGAGCCATTCACGCTGGTGGTGTTCAGCAAGCCGAACGGTGTCTCATAGGTGCCCGTGCCTTGCTGTGCGGTGAGCGAAGGGCGGTCGTTGAAAACCCCGTCTCCGTTGTTATCCATGCCGGTGACCACGTTATAGGGAGTTCCGGAGGAAGCATCGAATTGGCTGGTGAGGGAGAGCTTCTGCGGAAGGTTCAACTGCCCGATCGCGAACAGGCGGTGGGTGGATTCCCACGACGCTTGGGCTGTTTCTCCCTGATTGGAGTAACTGGATTGAGGAAACAATGTGGCTGAATCCGCATCCGTCTTCAAGTTGAAATATAAGTAACCGACAAAGATGCCAAATCGCTTGTAGCTGTGCTGGTCTGCGCCGACGAATACAACCTGGCCATGCAGGTGGCCCGACTGTTCAAACTGAAAGATGTTTTTGCCCGGCGCCAGAGGCCGCGGAGCCAGCAACGGGTTCGTCGTGCTGTTGCTGACCAGCGGTGCGTTGATGTTGCGTGAGCGAAAAGTGTCCCAGGCTTGCGCATCGAATAGATTCGCCTGCACATGCCAGTGTTGCGGGAGTTCGTGCTCCACACCTATTTGCGATTGGAAGGACCAGCTTTGGCCCAGGTTGGGAGCAAATTGACGAGTCGTCGCCACCTCGATGGTAGTAGGTGTGGGCGTGAGCGGGTCGGCGAACGAAGGCGAGTAGAGCAGTGTTTGTGTCTGTCGCGTGCCGTTTAAGCGATATGCTTCGGTGGTGACCTCGGGCGTGACCGGGTTCGAGAACAATCCGCCGCGCAGATGGATCACCCAGCGCTGCTTACGGTCAGGCGACCACGCCAGGCCAACCCTGGGAACCAGGTTGCCGAAGCTGGCGGGCGATGTTTGCAGCGCGTAGCGCAGTCCCAACGCCAGCGAAAGGTTAGGCTTCACGCTCCACTGGTCTTGCGCGAATACGGCCACCCGCCATTGGGCGAAGGGCACCAGTGGCGTCCCTTGGGTGATGTTGTAGGTAGTAGGAACTCCCCCGGGTAACGCCAGCAGGGTCCGCCGGTACTGCTCCAATCCAGAGATCGCGGTTTGTTGGCCGCTGTTATCAAGTGCAGGGGCCAGTCCGCCCCCAAACACAAAGGCTCCATTGAATGTGTCGGGATCGTAGTCGTGCACCATGATGCCCAGGGAGGCGACTCCGATCTTCACCTGGTGCTTGTGGTGGCTCCACATCACGTCGTCATCCACTTCGAGATCACGTTCACGGTTCCGCAGGTGTCCGGCAGTTGCGCCGCCTCCGGTGAAAGCGCCGGCGACCTGCAGGCTGGGCGCAATCGAGAGGGGCTGGTTAGTGGTGCTTTTCCAGGTAAACCCGATGTGGGTTTCGTGCAGTAACGTCGGACTAAGTGTGAAGATGTCGGTCAGCCGCAGGTTCTGCTCGCTCACCGTGCTGTTGTAGCCCGCCTCCGCAAGCACCAGGCCGCCACTGCCTACGTTGTCGGAGTTGTTTACGTTGTCGGAGTAGGTCGCGGCCAGCATGTTTTTTGGGGTCAGCTGCCAGTCAGTACGCACGCTGCCGATCCATAAACGCTGTGGCGCCGCAACATTTTCATTGGCGGGCGTTTCGTTGCCTTCGCTGTCGAGTACTACGGCGTTGACCACGTTGAATTCATGAATGTCGCGCCTTTCCAGGGCGAGAAAGAAGTCGCTTTTTTGTTTGCGAATCGGTCCGCCGAGTTCAAATCCATACCGGCGCTTGCCTGCCGGCGTGCTGCTCAGTGCGAATGGGTCCGTGGCATTGACCGCGGAGTCGCTGTCGGTAAAGAAGAGCGCTCCGTGCACCGAATCACGGCCAGGTTTGGTAAAGATCTCTACCCGGCCGCCCTGGTATGGCGGCTTGTCATATTCGGCGGAGAACATATCAGGGTTTACGCGGATCGAAGCGATCGACGATTTGGGCGGCAGAGTGCTGCTGTTTTGGAACCCGTCAACGGTGATGATGGCCTGGCCGGGAGCTCCTCCGCTGGTGGCCGCCAGTATTTGTAGCTGGCGCTTGAAGTCGTCCGGATCATCCGCCATGCCCTGCAGGTCCTCGGCGGTGAGGGTGTGTGTGCCCGCGCCGTGATCGGCATCGACAGAGACTCCGGTGCTTTCTCCCACTTCGATGTCGGTGTGAACGTCCGCGATGCGCAAGTGGACAGTGAGGTTCGCGGGGCCTTTGCCGGTGGTCTTGTTTTCTGCGAAACCTTCAGCGTGGATGGTTACCTGGTAGGGCTCGTTACCGGAGCACGGGAAAGTAAAAGAACCGTGGGGACCGGTGGTAGTGTGCGCTTCGTTCGCTGCCTGCAATTCAACGACGGCGCCCACGACTGCGGCGCCTGAGGGATCGAGCACGATTCCGTTCACGGTGCAGGTCTGTGCGTGCAGGTTTCCGCTTGTGCTCAGAGCTGCGTAGAGGAGTAGGCTAGTCCATCGATTCATATCTCAGCCTCGACTTACAAGCTGAGAATCGCAGTTGTTCTAATCAGGAAACAGTGCAGGTTGTCACAGGAATAGGATGACAAGTGTCATGACGTAAGCGGCGTTCGAAAGAAACTACAAATCCCTCGGCTTCGCTCGGGATGACAAAGGAGAGGGCGGTGGTTGGTAAAGTGTGGATGCCGGGCCGAGGCGATTCCTTGTAAACAGAATTCTCATCTCAACCGGAGCGGAACCTGGTGGAGAGATAGGCGATGATCCTTTATCCTCTGGGAACCAATGTCAGATCGACAATGACTCTCCCCTTTTTGTCATCCCGAGCGTAGCGAGGGATCTGCAGTTTCTGTCCAGGTTTACAGCCACCCTTTACTACGAGCGAGTCGCGCAGCCTCTATCCGATTGGCGGCGCCCAATTTGTTGATCGCTTCGGACAGATAATTCCGCACCGTCCCCTCAGACAAGTGCAAATCAACAGCAATTTCGGCGCCAGACTTTCCCTCGCCCGCCCGCCACAAAATCTGCCGCTCCCGCTCGCTCAACGGATCAGGCTCCTGCGTCCATGCCTCCGCTGCCAACTCAGGATCCACCACCCGCAGGCCACGACAAACGCGGCGCACACAATCCGACAGCTCCGCCGCGGGACGATCCTTAAGCATGTATCCCTGCGCCCCCGCATCCATCGCGCGACGCAGATAACCGGCACGGGCAAACGTAGTGAGAATCACAATGTGAACCCGTGGATGACGGTTATGCACTTCGGCCGCTAACGTAAGCCCGCTCATCTCCGGCATCTCAATATCGGTTATCAGAACATCGGGCTTGTGCTCCGCCACCAATGTCATCGCCTCGCGCCCATTGCGCGCGCGGGCCACCACAGCAATGTCTTTCTCGATCTCCAATAAAGCCGCCAGCGCGCCCAGCACCATGGCCTGATCTTCTGCCAGAACAACGCGAATTTGTTTGTTCACGGCTTCAGGACCTCTACGGGAAGCTCGAGGCTCTCTCTGAATTGTGGGAGCTCAATGTGGAGGCGAGTACCGCGACTCGACTCCAACGATAGACTTCCACCCAGTTCCTGAACCCGTTCCCGCATGCCACGCAATCCATTGCCTTCCTGGCGGATGTTGCCGCGGCCGTCGTCCGCAATCACCAGTTGGGTACGGTCTTGTTCTGAAAAGACTTCGATCGAGCATTCGCTGGCGTCCGCGTGGCGCACGATATTCGTAACCGCTTCCCGCAGCACAAGCGAAAGAGTCGCCTCGTGCCGCGGGGTCAGGTAGGGAGCCTTCAACGGCTTCCTCAGTCGAACACCCGCCGTTTTCAACACCTCGGCTGCCCGGGTTAGTTCGGAGGCAAAGCCTTCTGATCGATAGCCTGTAATCGTCTTGCGTACCTCTGCTAAAGCGTGTCTTGCAGCGGTCTCAATCTCTGAGATCTCGAGTGCCGCTCGAGAAGGTTGGCTATCGAGCAGACGACCCGCTAACTCGCTCTTCAGCACGATCAACGAAAGAGAATGACCCAGCACATCATGCATATCCCGCGCGATACGTTCTCGTTCGGCCGTCTTGGCTAGCTGTTCGATCTCCTCATGAGCCATGCGCAGCTTTGCGTCGGCTAGATGCTTCTGCTTCGTTCTCAGTCGGTTCATGCCCCACAACAGGGTGAAGCATATGCCCATACTCCAAGTCCACGCCGAGAGATGCAATAACCAGCTTTCTAAGGCGATCGCTCCGCATTGCAGAAGCAAAAGGGCGATCACCATATTCGTCGATTCGGTAACCTCGGGGAGCGAGACCGCTAGAAATATGAAAATTCCCCAGGTGCTCTGGTTGAACGGCACGTAAACCATGGCCAAGATAAACATGGCGAGCACCGCCACCCAGCGAAACCTGCGGGGGCCGCTAAACGTGAACAGATAAAGAGGAATGAAGAGAGCGATAGCAAGGAGTAACCAGAGCCATTTGCTCAGCGGATAATGGTTCAAGTAGGGTTCAAGAAACCAGAAACCTAGGAAGACCAACCAGATCGTATGGTCTAAATCGAACCAGTGTCGCCAACTGCTTTCGGGCCGCCGCGCCACGGCTATTCTGCCATCAGGGCACTCGCCCTTAAGCCAATTATGAAACCACGAGCCAAGGCTCCGGCGTGCTGGCGACTGTCGCGTCATGGTTAGGCCTGAGCCTCCTGCCTGCGGAAGATGAACGCTGCCATCAGCAAAAATACTACCGTATACGCCGCAAGCAAGGCCCAGGCCAACCAGGCAGAACTATCGCTGTAGCCCAAAGTCCGCAAGGCGAGTCGAGAAAACCAGAACGACGGCAAACCGTGCGCGACCACCTGCAACCAGTGCGGCAACGTCTCAATCGGCATCCATAAACCACCGCAAAACGACAACGGCAGGTAGACCAGGTTGATCACGCCGGGTGCCGCGTTCGCAGGCATAATCAGACCGATCATCAATCCCAGGCTGGCGAAGGGCAAAACACCGCCGGCGATCACCGAGAGCAACCGCAGGCCTTCTACCGGAGTGATCTGCACGCCGGCCAGGGCGGTCCCCAGAATCATCAGCAAAAGAGTGATGCCCACCGCAAAGGTGATGGCGACGCACAACTTTGCCAACAAGTAGGCAGCGGCCGGCATGGGGCTGGCGCGCTTCATCTCCAGCCACCCGTGTCCGCGCTCGAACGCCAGCCCGGCGCCAATGCCGAACAGGGAAGAGCCCATGGCGCCGAAGCACGAGTATCCAGCCAGCAGGTAACGCGCGATCGTATGGCCATGGAAGACGGACCCTCTGTTGGTGACTCCGAACAAGAGGTAGAAAATGACCGGAAAGCCAATCATGGAGAAAAGGTAACTGCGATTGCGCGAGAGCTTGAGCAACTCAAAGCGCGCTTCGTTGAAGTAGATCTTTGGCAGTGACGGAGCGATCGCAAGCGTGGCCATAGTGTCTCCTATCGCGTAACAGCGGTGTTCGAGTTGGTGAGAGCGAGGAAGGCATCTTCGAGCGCGGTGGCACGCACTTCCAGCCCGCTCAGCGTGGCGTCGTTTTCCAACATGGTGCGCAGCACCGCTTCAGCGGCGGGCGTTCGCACCAGCATCGCGTTGCCGTCCCGTTCCACACTCGTAACCCCGGGTATGGCGGAAACGAACGAATCCGTGAGCGACGTTGTACAGCGAATCGCCCGCGACCCATCCGCAGCCTTTAGCTCCTGGGGTGTCCCCTCTGCGATCGCCTTACCTTTTTGGATGACGACAATCCTGCTGGCCAGGGCATCGGCCTCTTCCAGATAATGCGTGGTGAGCAGAATCGTCTTGCCCCTGGCGGCCAGCCCGCGCACCTGCTCCCACATGGCGCGACGCGCTTCGACATCCATACCGAGCGTCGGCTCGTCGAGGCAGATCAAGTCAGGATCGCCGCACAAGGCAAGAGCAAACAGCATGCGCTGCTTCTGTCCGCCGGAGAGCGTGCCAAACTGCCTTTCCTGCAGCCCCTCCAATCCGGCAACCGCCAGCAACTCATCCAGCGGCCGCGGCTGCGGGTAATAACTGCGGAAGAGCTGCAGATGCTCCCGGACCCGCAGCGCCTCCGGCATGCGCCCTACCTGTAACATAGCGCCTAGCCGCATGCGGCTCGCCCGATCTCTGGGGTTGCCGCCGAAGATCTCCACCTTGCCTGAGGTGGCCTGGCTTAATCCCAGCAGCAAGCGCACCGCGGTGGTCTTGCCGGCGCCGTTCGGCCCCAGCAATGCAACCACTTCTCCTGCGCGAAGCTGGAGCGAAAAACGATCCAGCGCGATCTGGCGCCCAAATCTCTTGGTGACACTGTGCAGTGATGCGACAGCAGCACCCGTGTTGATTGCGCTGTGGAGCGGTTCAACCATGATGGCAGCGGCCATTTTTCCTCCCCCGTACCTGCTTGAAACATCATCCGGTGACAAGGCCGCCCACAATAGTGTCTTTTGTCAAAAAGAATGGCTGACATTTGTCATGTGGTTCAGCGGGACAAATTACTCTAGAGAGTCGAGGGGAGTTGACCGGATGCGGAGTGTGCCTGGGGTGTGGAAAGCGGCCGTGTGGATCGGCCTGATGCAGTTTTTGCCGGTAACCGCCGTTCAGGGGCAAAGCGGACCCCCTGCCTCCCCCTTACCACCCGGATCCCCGCAAGCCGCAGGCCGCCAGATTTTCGTCACCCGATGCGCATCCTGCCATGGCACCAACGCAGGCGGCGGGGAGTTCGCGCCGTCCATCCTTGAACGAGTACCCCTGCGCAGCGACGACGAACTCGTGAAGCTCTTGCATAACGGCATTCCGTCTTCTGGCATGCCGCCTTTCGTGGATATCGTCGAGCAAAACCGCTCCAACCTCATCAGCTATCTGCGCACGCTGAAGCCGTTCTGGGGTACTGCTGCTCAGCGCGCCACAGTAACCCTCGAGGGCGGGAAAACGCTTCAGGGCACCGCGTTGAACCGCTCAGACAAGGACATGCAGATACTGGGCGACGACCATCAACTCTATCTCCTGCGCAAGACGGAGTCTGGTGAATATCGCGAGGTCACGTCGCAGGCCGACTGGCCCAGCTACAACGGGCAAACGGTGGGCAGCCGTTACAGCGAACTCAAGCAGATTACCGCCGGCAATGTTTCCCGCTTACAGCCGAAGTGGATCTACACCCTGTCCGGGGTCAGGGGATTGCAGGCAACCCCTGTTGTCGTAGCGGGCGTGATGTATGTGACCTACGTCAACCAATGTTTTGCGCTGGATGCCGGTAGCGGACGTCAACTATGGCACTATCAGCGCTCCCTCACGCAGGGCCTGGTGGGGAATGCCGTTTCCGGCGCGAACCGCGGCGTCGCGGTTGCCGGCGACAGAGTGTTCATGGTGACCGACAATGCTCACCTGATTGCCCTCAACCGCATCACCGGCGCGCTTCTATGGGAAGCCCCTTTGGCGGACTGGCATAACAACTACAACGCCACCGGAGCGCCCTTGATTGTCGGCTCGATGGTCATTTCCGGGACTTCTGGTGGCGATGAAGGCGCGCGTGGCTTCGTGGTGGCGTTCGATCAGGCATCGGGCAAAGAGCTGTGGCGATTCTGGACCGTACCGAAGCGTGGCGAGCCGGGTTCCGAGACGTGGGAAGGGACAGGGATCGATCATCCGGGTGGCGGCACCTGGATGACAGGAACCTATGACAAGGAGCTTGACACCCTCTATTGGCCCGTTGGCAATCCCGGCGACGATCTCATCGGAGACGATCGAAAAGGCGACAATCTCTACACCGATTCCGTGGTCGCGCTTGACCCCAACACCGGCAAGCTGAAGTGGTATTTCCAGTTCACGCCCCACGACGTGCATGACTACGACGCGATGGCTCCCCCGTCCTTGATCGATGCGGAGTGGGAAGGAAAGCCGCGCAAATTGATGGTGCAGGCGAACCGCAACGGATTCTTCTACGTGTTGGACCGTACTAATGGGAAATTTTTGCTGGGTAAGCAATATGCCCGGAAGCTGACCTGGGCAACCGGCCTTACTCCGGAAGGCCGTCCTATCGTCGCTCCTGGCCATGAGCCAACGCCTGAGGGCACAAAAGTTTGTCCCTGGCTGAACGGCGCGTCCAACTGGTACTCAGCATCCTGGAATCCGCTCACGTCGCTTTACTACGTGCAGACGAACGACAAGTGCGGCATCTTCACGCGCACCGACATGCCCTTCCAATTGGGTCACGGTTACATGGGCGGATCGAACAGTCCGGACCCTGACGATCCGGGCCGGCGCGTTTTGCGAGCCTTTGACATCCAGACCGGCAAGCCGGTGTGGGAGTTGTCCCAGACGGGACCGGGAGACACCTTCGGCGGCGTGCTCAGCACCGCGGGGGGCGTGGTCTTTTACGGAGCAGACGACGGCTCATTTGCCGCGGCGGACGCGAAGACCGGCAAGCCGCTCTGGAGTTTTCAGACCAACGAGTTTCCGCATGCTTCGCCCATGACCTACGAGTTCGACCACCAGCAATATGTGGCGGTCGCGATGGGTCCCAACATCATCGCCTTCGGCTTGCCGGATTGATGGGTTGATGATTGTCGTCAACAAAAGTTTGCGGATCGACGAGATCGCCCTTTCGCATTCAACCCAGGACTAGCGTCCTGGGCTAAGTACAGCGATGTTGCAATTCCCGGCCCAGGCCCTTAACCTTCTCCTTCTGCGCTTAGCCACAAATAAGGGGTGTCATGTTAAAGCAATCACGGAGAGATTTTGTCAAAGCCGGTTCAGCGGCGCTCATCTACAGCTCCACCGTTGGTAGATTGGCTGCACAGACCTTGAAGGTGCCTTTGGGACTGCAACTGTATTCGGTGCGGGAGCTCTTGCCAAAAGACTACGAGGGCACCTTGAAACAGCTTGGAGCCATCGGGTTCCGTGAGGTCGAATCGGCCGGCTATTACAACCACTCCGCCGCGCAGGTGAAGCAGGCCATGAGCGCAGCCGGGTTGCACCTGGTGAGCGCGCACTACAGCTCAGACGACTTGCATCAGAAGCTTGACGAGATTATTGCGTTCAACAAAGAACTCGGTGTCAGTTACCTTATCTGCTCTTTTCCTGGATTTAAGGACCCGTCGCGGGTCAAGGGCCTGACCCCGAAACAGCGATCCAGCGCCTTCAATCTGCAGGACTGGCGATGGAATGCGGAGCAGTTCAACACCATCGGCACCAAGGTAAGCGCAGCCGGGATGAAGTTCGGCTACCACAACCACACCATGGAGTTCCACAAGACAGACGGAGTCGTGCCTTACGATGAGTTGCTGCGCCTGACCGATCCCGCCCACGTCACCATGGAGATGGATTGCGGCTGGGTAACCGTCGGGGGCGCGAACCCAATCGACTATCTGAAGAAATATCCCACGCGCATCTCGATGCTGCACGTAAAGGATTTCAAGAACATCAGCCCCGACTCATCGATCGAGAATGTGCCGACGATCGTCGAGTTGGGGCAGGGCACCATCGACTACCGCCCAATCTTCCAGCAGGCAGCCAAATCCGGAGTGGTAAAGCATTGCTTTGTCGAGCAGGAAGGCTACAACGTACCGCCGATGGAAGGACTGAAAATCGACGCTGACTATATGCACAAGCTGGGCGTCAGCTAGCCACGGCCCATCTATCCCGGCAACAAATCCTGGGGTGCCCCACACCCCCGATTTCCTGTGAAACCTAATGGGTTTCTCAAACTTCATGCGCCTTTCCTTAAAGAAAGGCGCACACGCGGCCTCGTCCAGCCGCTGCGTACAGGAAATTCGGGGCATCTCGCTCGTTTTTCGCGAGATGTGGGATACCACCGCGTTCAACCTTAAGTCTTGAAGTCAGGATCCGCTGTATCCCACATCTCGCGAAAAACGAGCGAGATATGGGGCACCCGGGATTTGCTTTACGTTCGACGATTGAGATTTAAGCTCGTCTGCCGAGCAAGCGAGTCAAGCTACCCGGGGCAGCGACACCGAGCAACCGGGTGCACCCGAGATACCCAAGCCCAAAGATGGAAAGCACGCACAAGCCAACCAACTCCGGCCGGTGAAACGGAAGCACAAGCTTGACGCCGTAGGCACACGCAGAAGCGATCAAAGCTCCCACCCACAACCGCGCAACCCGGGAGACCGAGGCAACCACTTCCCCAATGCGCGCTTGCAATGCGCGGCGCAGCAAGGCGAACTCCACCCACCCCGCCAGTCCCGCAGACAACGTGAGCCCGGCAACACCCCAACGCTGATCGATACCCAGCAGCCGCGGAAGTGGCAGAGCAAAAAAATACCCCAACGCCACCGTCAACACAACGCGGATGATCGCGAAGTTCAGCGGGGTACGCGTATCCCGCAACGCATAGAACGCAGAAGAGTAGAGCCGGCCCGATGTGGACGCAAGAAGGCCTACGCCAGAGCCCGCCAGAACACTCCACACAAAGGTCACATCGTGCCCGGTGAACTTTCCGCTCCGATATATGGTGGCAACGATCACATCGCCAAGAACAACAAAAGCGACAGCCGAAGGCACAACGAAGAAGGAAATATTCTTCAGCCCATTTTCCAGCCGCAGGCGCAGCACCTTTCCAATTTCCTCCTGAGTGCCCAGGGCGCTCGACATGGCGGGCAACTCCGCGGCAGAAATCGCCATACCGAACAGACTCACCGGCAGCGAATTCAACGTTTGCGCGTAGGCCAGCGCAGAGACTGCACCCATAGGCAGATAGCTGGCCAGAAACGAATCGACATACGCGCTTACCTGCACCACTCCACGGCTGAGGAATACGGGAAAGAAGTTGCGCACCACGGTTTGTACTTGCTCGCTGCCGAACACGAGCTTCAGGTGTAGCGGACGAAGGAAGGTCATGACCGTGGGCAATTGCACTGCAAATTGCAGGCCGCTGCCAACCACGGAAGCGATGGAAATAATAACCGCCAGCCTTGACTCGCCGACACGGCCACCTTTCCACACCAACGCCGTGATCATGGCTACATTCCAGATCACGGGTGCGGTGTAGGAAAGGAAGAACTTGCGGTGGCTGTTCAGGATACCCAGGCACCACGCCGACATGACCAGGAGCGCCGCACCGGGGAAAAGAATTTGTACCAGCTGGATAGTGAGCTGGCGGGTCTCGCCTTTGAATCCAGGCACGATCAGGTCGATCAGCCAGGGGGCGGCGAACACTCCTGCCAGCGTGACCAGCGACGCAATCAGGAAGAGGATGGCGAAGATCGCTTCGGCCAGTTGATTGGCTTCCTCGTGCCGCTCCTCCGCCCGCAGGCGAGCGTATACAGGGATAAACGAAGCGGAAAGGACGCCCTCACCGAAGAGGGTCTGCAGGAAGTTTGGAATGCGAAAAGCGCCGCGGAAGGCATCCGCTGCGTTGGAATTTCCAAAGTAGTGAGCGAACACCCGGTCGCGTACCAGCCCGATGAGGCGGCTGAGCAAAATGCCGGCACTGACCGTAAATGCGTGGGAGCGTGAAGCCGTGCCTTTACGCTGGGTCGAGGTAGTCAAGGGGCCTGTGCTTACTTTAATGCATAGGGCAGGCAGTCTCTGCCAATTCCGGCGTCAGCTGGTTACGCCTGTTGCTCCAGTTGCAACACCAGTTCTTCCCATTCAGCGGTGAGCGACGCATGCTGCTGCCGCAGGCTTTCTAACATCTGGGTCACGCGCTGGGTTTCCTCTGCGCTCTCATACACTCCCAGCGATGCTTCCGCGTCGGCAATGGAGCTCTCCAGCCGCGGGATCTCCTCCTCCACAAAGCTGCAGCGCTCCTGCATCTGGCGCAGCTTGATGGGGTTAACCCGACGCCCCTTAGCCGCTGCAGCATCGGGAGACGGTTTCTCCGGCTCCTGCACCGCGGCAGCCCCGTTCACCCGGCTCCCCTGCGCCTCGGCCGCCTGCTTCCTGTACAGGTAGTCTTCGTAGTTGCCGGGATAGACGTGCACATGCCCACCCTCGACTTCGAAGATCCGCGTCGCCAGCCGGTCGATGAAGTAGCGATCATGCGAAACCATAACCACCGTTCCATTAAAACGAGCGATGGCCTCGAGCAGTACGTCCTTGGCCCGGAGATCGAGGTGATTCGTCGGCTCATCCAGCAAGAGGAAGTTCGCCGGGCTCACCAGAATGCGAGCCAACGCGTAGCGGTTGCGCTCTCCTCCGGAGAGCACCCCCAGCGGTTTGAACACGTCGTCGCCGGAAAAGAGAAAGCATCCCAAAAGGCTGCGCAGATCGGTGGTGGATACGCGCGGCGCGGTGTTGCTGATGTCATCCAGCATGCGCGCACTGCCGTCCAGTACTTTGTATTGATCCTGGGCAAAATACTCGGCGGTGACATTGTGCCCCAGGCGAAGGCTGCCGCTCGAAGGCGGTTCCATGCCCGACAGCATGCGGATCAAAGTGGATTTGCCCGCCCCGTTCACCCCCACCAGCGCGATGCGGTCGCCCCGGTCGATGGTGAAGCTGACGTCCTCGAGCACCTGCTTCGGGCCGTAGTTCTTCGCCAGGTCCGAGACTTCGACCACCGCTCGGCCGGAAGGCTGCGGCTGGGGAAAGCTGAAGTGGATCGCCTCTTCCTCGACCGGGATCTCGATGCGCTCGATCTTCTCCAGTTCCTTGATGCGGCTCTGCACCTGCTTCGCCTTGGTGGCCTGGTAGCGAAAGCGGCTGATGAAGGCTTCCAGGTGCTCGATATGCTCGCGCTGATTCTTGTAGGCCGCGGCCAACTGGGCGCGCCGCTCCTCTTTCTGCGTCAGGTACTTCTCGTAGTTGCCGTGGTAGACGTGCAAGGCCTTGTTCCAGATCTCGATGGTCTTGTCGACGGTTACGTCGAGAAAGTAGCGATCGTGGGAGATCAGGATGTAGCCATTGGGGTAGTTGCGGAGGTAGCTCTCGAGCCAATTGCGGGTTTCCAGGTCAAGGTGGTTGGTCGGCTCATCCAGCAGCAGCAGGCTGGGCTTTTGCAGCAGCAGCTTGGCCAGGGCGATGCGCATTTGCCAGCCACCCGAAAACTCCTCGGTCTGCCGGGACCAATCGTGCTTGCTGAACCCCAGGCCGCCCAGTACCGTGCCTACCTGGGCGTCGAGGGCATAGCCATCGTGGGCGCGAAAGTGCGAGTCGAGGAAGGAAAAGCGGTCCGCGGCCGCCGCGTATTCCGGGGTCGAAGGATCAAACTCGGCTAATCGCGTGGAGAGGATTTCCAGCTCCTCTTCCATGCTGCGCAGCTCAGCGAAGACCGACAGGCACTCGGCAAAAACAGTGCGGCCGCAAAGTTCCAGACCCTCCTGGGGCAGATACCCGATGGTCATGCCCCGGGTCCGTTGCAGGCTGCCGTAGTCCAGCGATTCGACCCCGGCCAGCACCTTGAGCAGGGTAGATTTCCCCGTACCGTTCGCGCCCACCAGGGCGGTCTTCTCATTGGGCGTAATCAGCCAGTCCGCATTCTCGAACAACGTGCGGGGGCCAAACCGTTTTCCGGCAGCAGAAAGTTGGAGCATAAGAAAAGCAGCGCCAAGGCGCTGCTCTCATTGTCGCATTGACAAGGAACTCCCAGGCTTAAAGTTCAACCCGAGACAAACCTCCGGGTGCCCCATATCTCGCTCGTTTTTCGCGAGATGTGGGAGACCACGACACTTAACCCGAAGCCTTTCTTTATAACAAGCACTCTCGGTAAACAGACGTGGCATCCCACATCTCGCGAAAAACGAGCGAGATATGGGGCACCCAGGAGTTGTTGTCAGGAAAGGCTTACGCCTTGGGAGCGGCTTCCTTGATCACCGCCGTCTGTTTGACCTTTCGCCGCCTCGGAGTAGCCTTCACGGGCGATTTCCGGGCGGCATGAGGCGCGAATCGCGAATGCAGGAAAGTCTTGTAGTCGGCCTCAGTTTGATCTGCATAATCAACTGCAAAATCCGCGACCGCTTCCACCAGCCGATCCGAGTTGCCGATATACCCATCAAGCGCTACCGGATCTCCCGACCGTGCATGGCCACGCGCCAGCAATTCACCACAAATCTCCGCATATTGCATCAACCCCTCGCCTCGAAGATCTTCCACGGCAATCGAGGCCTTATGGTCATTTAGCTGCCGTACCAGGTACTGACGATTGTGGATCGTAGTCCAGCCCAGCAGCATGTCGGAGAGAAACTGCATGGCCCGCTGACCCTGGACCACGCGCCGGCCTTGGTGCTGCGGTGCTCCCATCTCTCCCAGGTAGGGGGCATACGCCGAGAAAGGCTCCTCCTTGATCTGCAGAAACAGGGGATCTTCGCTGCTGTTGCCCTCCAGGTAGACGATATAGTCCCGCAAGCCCACACTGCCCGTACCCACGACCCGGAAAGCGACATCCAGCGGCCGGTATAGGTTGAAAAAGTGCTGGCGCTCCGGCAATAAGGTCTCCCGGTACATGGTCAGCGAATCGAGAATCATTTGCGCTTTAGCGCCCGACAGCCGGAACTGCAACGGCCGGTGCTCTACGAAGATAGGGTGAGAAGGTCCCTTCTTCCCTCCCTTCGCCGGTGTTTTCGGCTGCTCCAGCAGGCGCGCAGCGTTGTACTGCGGGGTCGCCTGCTCGGCCTTGCGCAGAACCTGGGAAACCGGCGCCACGCGCTGCAGCCTGTGGACCTGAAAATGGGCCACCTCCATGACGGTCATGCGCGCGAACGCCCGAATCGACCGTCGATAGCTGCTCAAAAACTGCGCCGCCGCCGCACCGCACGCAGCGCTTTTGCTCCCCGATTCGCGCCCCGCCAGAACGATACTGGTGGCAAGGCGCTTCACATCCCACTCAAACGGTCCGCGAATGGTCTCATCGAAGTCGTTGATGTCGAACACTAACCGTCCGTCGGGCGCAGCGTAGGCCCCTAGGTTCCGCACATGAGCATCGCCACAGAGCTGGGTGAAGATGCCGGTATGGGGCAGAGTTGCCAGGTCGGCAGCCATCACCGGGACCGCGCCCCGAAAGAACCCAAACGGGGAAGTCGCCATTCGCTGCCACTTGATAGCCAGCAGCGCCGGCACCCTCCCCACGGCGGAAGCCGCCAGCGCGTCAATCGGATCGGTCTGCCGGTCAGTTGATTTCCATCGGTTCTGCTCCTGCCGCCGCACCTGCTTGCGCCGCGATTGGCCAAAGGCGCGCCGCTCCGGCGGTGGCAGAACGTGCTTCGTGGTCATCGCTGTCGTTCCCCTGATGTTGGCGCTGTGGAGTGCAACAGCTGCTCCATCTCCACGTAAACCGCGTTCGTCCACCCGAAGCCCACCACGTTCTGGTACCCGGCAATTATTTCCACATTCGACGAGCCGGTTTCAACGTTGTATTTCTCATGGATGGTGCCCTCCTTGTCGAACGAGGTGCGGATGGTGTGGGTGAATTCCTGGGAGACTTTGCGCGCATCGTCGAGGTAGCCGGTCTTCCGCAGACCATCGACCGTCATCCAGTTCAAAGGAGCCCAGCCGAAGGGCAAATCCCACTGCAGGCCGCTCGCGTAGGTACTGCACGCCAGTCCTCCGGGCTTATCCAGAAGGCCAAGGTGCGCATCGACGGCCTTGGCTTGCTCCGGCGTCGCCAGGCCCGCCCACAAAGGATAAAAGATGGTCGCGTACACGTAGCTGGACTGTTGGCTGGTAGTGAAGTCGTAATCGAAGAACATACCTTTGTCGGCATTCCACAAATACTTGTTGATGGCCGCGCGGCGCCTGTCGGCTTGTTGCTTCCATTGAGGTCCCTGGGCCGTCAGATGAAGCATGGTGGCAAAGTCCGCCAGGTCGCGTTCGTATTTGTAGAGCAGGCTGTTGAGGCAAACCGCGGCGTAGTGATGGGTGGACCCGCTGAAGGGGGCGAAACGGAACGAAATATCGAAGCCAGACTCCCGCACCGCGCGATCGCCTTTATAGAAGTCTCGGCTCAGGCGATAGCCATGCGACCAGGCGAGCCGGCAGACCACGGAGTGGCTGGGATCGCAACTGGTTTTGGCCAGCACCGCCCACTGGGCGGGCGACGGCTTCTCCGGAGCTGGGACCAGGTAGTTGGTGTGCACGTCGGGATGGGCGACCAGCCACTCGATCACATCGATGTAGTAGCTGCTGTGGTCGGCGATATCGGGCACCGGGCCCTCTCCGATGTCTAAATACCGGGCCAGCCCGGTTTGTCCGGCGCGGTGCATGCTGCTCAGCCAGAAATCGTGATCGCGGCGGGCATAAGGGTAGGCGCGAGCAATCCACTTCTGTTGCCGGGCCCGATTAGCGGGGGATGGATCGCGGGCAATTTCCGCGTCGTAAACTGCCCGGATCATGGAGCTCAGGAATGGCGGCTGAGAACGGGTGAGGAAATACGTGCGGTTGGCGTTGAGAACGGCTCCGTAGTTCTCAATTTCGTAAAAGAAGTTTTCAACCATGCCACGGGCCAGATCCAACCGGCCATCGCGCAACAGGCCTAAGATGATGAAGTAGCTGTCCCAGCCGAACATCTCGTTGAAGCGGCCTCCCGGCACCACGTAGCGGTTGGGCAGGTAAAGCAGCCCCGGCCGAGGAATCTGCGACTCCTTCACATCCCCCAAATGCTGGATGCGGTGGGGAAGGTGCGCGATTTCGATCTTGCACTGGGTCCGGAGCCGCAGCAACTCGGGTGGAGTAGGCGCGCCGAAGGGAAGATAAAGCAGGGGCGGGGTCGTGACCTTGGGGTCGATCAGGGACTGGCATTCCGACATGGAGCGGGAGAGGCTGTCCCAACCGTGGTGGATGTAAGCATCAATCGTCGGCTCCGGTGCGGGCTCGGCTTGAGCCCAAATTTGCCGGCCGGCGAACTGGAGCAGCAAGAGGGTGATGATTCCAAGTATTCTCACAAGCTTCCCTCCTCGCTGCGATGTTACATGCCGCGATGGGTGGTTGTAGTACCGGGTCAGGGATGAGGGGTGAGGTCGTGGCAGGTGGAACACGCAAGGCATGGTTTTGGGCGGGAATGAGCTCCCTGGCGCTTGCTATGGTTGCGTTCGCGATCTTCGAGATCCTTCTATCCCGAGCCGCCCCCATCCTGCGCGCCCGGCTGATCCAAAGCCTCTCCGCCCGCTATCACAGCCGGGTGGAATTGGGTTCGTTCGACGTTTCCCTGCTGCGCGGTTTCGAGGTTTCGGGAAAAGACCTGGCTATCTACCCCTACAACATCGAATCCAGCACCCCTACCTTCTCAGTGCGGCGATTTGCCTTCCGTACCGGCTATGGCAGTCTCGTTCGTTCTCCCCTGCACATCGGCCACGTCGAGGTCGAGGGTCTGCGCATCAACCTTCCGCCCAGGAGCCAACGCAAAGATGTGTCCCGGCCGAATGGCGGTCCTCATTTTCCCAGCGAAGTAAGCATTTTTGTCGACCAGATGGAGTGCGTCGATACGGTGCTTACCCTGGGCACCGGCAAGCCCGGCAAGGCGCCCTTGCGGTTCGCCATCCAGAGTCTTTCTCTGCGCTCCATCGGCGCCGGCAAGCCCATGGACTTCACCGCGGTGCTCACCAATCCCAAGCCCGTAGGGAAGATTGAGAGCCGGGGCTTCTTTGGTCCCTGGAATACCGATCATCCCGGAGCCACAGCTCTCGGCGGCGACTATTCTTTCCACGACGCCGACCTGGGCACCATCAAGGGCATAGGAGGGATGCTTTCCTCGGAAGGCCGATACCAGGGCACCCTCGACAAGATCGTCGTGGATGGCAAGACCGATACGCCGGACTTCCAGGTGAAGATCAGCGGGCACAAAGTGCCCTTGCACACTGACTTCCATGCGATCGTCGACGCCACCGATGGAGACACGTACTTGCAGCCGGTCAAAGCCCGGTTCTTGCATTCATCTTTGTTGGCGCGAGGATACGTAGTGCGCATCCAGGGAGAACCGGGGCGCCACGTCTACCTGAATGTGACCATGGATCAGGCTCGGGTGGAGGACCTGTTGCGTCTGGGCGTGCGTACTGATCCGCCGGTGATGGTGGGCCAGGTTAAGCTGCACACCACGCTGGACCTGCCCCCAGGACCGCAGGATGTAGCTCACAAACTACGGCTGCAGGGAAACTTTGCCATCGTCAATGGGCGCTTTAGCAGCGCGAAGATTCAAAGCAGTATTGACAAGCTCAGCCTGCGAAGCCAGGGTCAGGTAGAATTGGCCACCCAGCAAGCCCGCGACGGGAAGATGCAGTTGGCTCGTTCCCAGATGCAGGGCGACTTCCAACTGGAGGATGCCTCGTTGCGCTTATCGAATCTCCGCTACGACATCCCGGGCGCGGCCATTAAACTTGCGGGCATCTACAGCCTCGATGGTGCTAAATTCAACTTCGCCGGAACGGCCGATATGCAAGCCACCGTCTCCCGAATGGTCGGGGGCTGGCGAGGCGTGCTGCTGATGCCGTTCGATCGGATGTTCCAGAAGAATGGAGCGGGCGCCGAGGTTCCCTTCAAGATCGATGGCACACGGTCTGATCCTCACTTCGGCCTCGACTTCGATCGCCTCAAGAAGAAATGAGAAAGTCTATGCGCAGAACGACACTACACTTAGTGGCCCTGGCCGGGATTTTCCTGAGCCTCGGTGGAGCTTTTGCCCAAACGCCGACAAAGACTGCCACCGGTGATCTCTGGTGGAAGCACGCGCTCATCTATGAGATCTATCCTCGCAGCTTCCAGGATTCCAATGGCGACGGCATCGGCGACCTCAATGGAATTACCCAGCGGCTTGATTACCTCAAAGGTCTCGGGGTGGACGCCATCTGGCTATCGCCCATCTACCCATCGCCCCAGGTCGACTTCGGGTACGACATCTCGAATTATGAAGCGATCGATCCCCAATATGGAACCATGGCTGATTTCGATCACCTGGTGGCCGAAGGGAAAAAGCGGAATATCCGCATCATCATGGACATGGTGATGAATCACACGTCCGACAAGCACCCCTGGTTTATTGAGTCTGCGAGTTCGAAGACCAATCCCAAGCGTGACTGGTATATGTGGCGCGATGGGAAAGGCCCGGGAGAGCCTCCTAATAATTGGCAGTCAACCTTCGGTCACTCGGCATGGAAGTTTGATCCCAAAACGTCACAGTGGTACTACCACAGGTTCTATGCTGAGCAACCAGATTTGAACTGGCGAAATCCAGCGGTCGAGCGCGCCATGTTTGGTGTGTATCGATTCTGGTTAAACAAAGGAGTCGCCGGTTTCCGCCTGGATGCTGTGCCGACCTTGTTTGAAGATGAGCAATTGCGCGACGAGAAAGTGTTGCCCGGCGCCAATGCCTATGGCGATCCCAATCTTGATGACTCCAGGACCGACAATTTGCCCGAAGTGCACCAGGTCATGCGTGGGCTGCGCAAGGTGACCAACAGTTATCCCGGGAACCGTGTCCTCATTGGCGAAACCTATTTGCCAAACATTGAGGAGTTGCGCAAATGGTATGGCGCAGACCACGACGAATTGCAACTGCCCATGGACATGCAGGTAGGCTTTCTCAACAAGCTGGATGCGGAAGCCTTCCGCACTCGTATTGACCAGGCCGAGCATGACATCGGCGACGGCCAGCCGCTGTTTGTCTTCGACAACCACGACAATCCGCGTAGTTGGAATCGCTACGGCGATGGGAAACACAACCTGGACATTGCCCGCGTGATCGCCACCCTGCTGCTCGGCACACGGGCCACGGCCATGATGTATTACGGCGAAGAGTTGGGCATGACGACCACGACTCCAACTCGTGTTGAAGATGTGAAGGACCCTATCGGCAAGATCGGCTGGCCGAAAGAAAAAGGCCGCGATGGAGAACGCACGCCCATGCAGTGGGACGGCTCCCCCAACGCCGGCTTTACCCCTGCTTCGGCCACACCCTGGCTGCCCGTGCCCCCTTCGTACAAGACAGTCAATGTCGCCATCGAATCGCGCGAAGACGATTCGCTGTTGAACTGGTATCAGCAGTTGATCAAGTTGCGCCGTGAAAACCCGGCATTGCATGATGGCACATTGACGATGCTGAACGTGAACGACAACAACGTGCTGTCATGGTTACGAAAAACAGCGAATGGCCACGCCGTCCTGGTCGCCTGCAATTTCACTGCGCATCCGCAAACCCCGGCATTTGATTTGTCGTCACAAGGAGTGGCCGGAAAGCAACTAAAGACGCTCCTGCAGACCCCCGGTATGGATGAATCCCCATCGCTAACCTCGATAAAGCTGCCACCCTACGGTGTCTACATAGGCGAGGTGCAATAAAAAGAAACCGCAGGTGTTTCACTCGTTGCGCAGCGAATCCTTGCCTGCGGCAACTCCGAGCGAAATAACCTACAGCATCGGTAACAACCGATGGGTCCCCAGGTCTCGCTTTTGAGACCTGGGGTCCCTGCAGCCGATTCCAGATGGAAGCTCTAATTTCCCTCTTGTTTCATTAGGAGCGGAGGGACCTGCGGTTTTCTTCGGCTTCCACGCAACTACCGGCCGTGGCTAGCCAGCACCTCGTCGTACGTGCTGTAAACCCCTTCAAACACCGCATCCCACGATGCCGAAAGCGCGTACAACCGTGCCGCGCTGCGCATCTGCGCGTACAACGCGCGATCGAGCATAAGCCGGGCCACCGCTTCCGAAAAACCATCGTCCGTGGCAATCAAACCCGTCTCGCCGTCCTTCACAATGTACCGTGGGCCCCCATCCGGCGTGACCACCGCAGGAACACCCGAAGCCAAAGCCTCCAGCACCACATTCCCAAACGTATCCGTATGTGAGGGAAATACAAACAGATCCATATTCGCGTATGCGCGGGCGAGATCGTTTCCGCGAAGCACCCCCGTGAACTCCGCGTTGGGCAGCTGTTGCCGCAGCGGACCCTCTTCCTTGCCATGCCCCACAATCAGAAACCGGAAATTCGTAATGCCCCGCGCCATCAACTCCGTCCGGATGCGCGTTAACAGGAAACACATTCTTCTCGATGGAAAGCCGGCCACAAAACCCCAGCACAAAGGAATCATCCGTCCCACTACGATCCCGGTACTCCGGTGAGAAAGCGATGGTATCCACACCGCGCGGCATGAGAGCGCAATGGCGGCCGGTGGACTTCTCCAGCAACCGGCATAAATCAACATTGGGCGCGAACAAAACCTCGGCCAGCTTGTAAAAGCGAGCACAGGCAAACAGGGAGGCATCTTCGATTTTTTTTCCTGCGGCCTCCCGTTGGCCGGAGGGCAGCATACGCAATAACCATCCCGACCGCTGAGCGGCATACTCATGCAGATTCGTGTGCCAGGAAGCAACCAGCGGAATCTTAAGACTCTTCGCCAGCCACGCGCCGAGAATACCCGGCTCACTCGGTCCCGTGACGTGCACAATGTCCGGACGAAACGCGCGCAGGCGCTCTTCGAGGAAATTCTTATGCCGTATGAATGCAGGATCGAAGGTGAGATCTTTTTCAATGCGAAACGAGATCACGCTGCCGCGGGGGATTTCCAGGGTGGTGAGCTCCCCCTGTTGTTGTTCCTGGATCGCACCGCCCTTCTTGCCTGGATGGAGACAGAAGAACGGAAGATTCCGTCGTCGGGCAAAGGCCTCAAAGTGGCGGCTGGTGTGGGCCACCCCGTTGATCTCGTAAAACGTATCCGGAAGGTACGCCACTCTCGGGGTCGCCGTGCGCATAGGCAAAGTGTATCCGTGCCCGGTCGCGGCGAGAAGTGTCAAACCGCTCCTTAGAACGCTTCTCGCTCGCCCAGCGCGAATTGCAGCTCGTGCGATTCGTTCCAGGCAAAGCGCAGACTGTTGCTGATCGGGTTGCTGCCCAGCATCCTCACGAACTGGATGATCATCCGCATATAGCCGGGTGCCTGCCCATCAGGCCACAGCTCGACGAGCGGGCGATCGATACCGTTCGCGTCCGGATGATAAACACGCTCATCCCAACGGCGAGACCCTTCAGGAAAGTCGGGATAATCCCGAATGGCATCCAGAGTGGATTTCATAATGCGGTGTTTCCACGGCTCCGCATATTGCGGCATGAAGAGTACATGGCTCCGGTTCTCGCGCCGGATCTCGTCCACGAACTCGTTGAAGCTGGTCGCTTCGGTCAGGTTCACATTGGCGTTCGGCTCCAGGCCATGCCGGTCTCCGCCCGAGATCAGCAACTTGTTCCATTTCGCCGCAAGCCGCTTCACCAGGCGATTCTCTTCCCAGTTGCGCAGGCCATTCAGTTCCACTGCGTGGATGGTGCGGCTGTTCTGGGTGAGGAACTCTTCCACCCGCTGCTGGTGCAGGTCCTGCCCGATCTTGTACAGATCCCAAAGCGGGTGGTTGAAGACGATGAACACGTTCGGCAGGTCGTGCAGCGCAGACAGCATTTCTGTCAATCGCGCGTCGCTGGGGTTGGCGGTGAAGGCGGCAAACTCGCGCATCCAGTCGGCGCCGGAAGCGCTGGGCAGGTTGTGGATGCCGAGGTGAAAGGCCTGGTCCTTCCCGAAAGGAGTCGTCCACTCCACAGAAACCGGGATGTGGCGGGCGCTGGCTACCGTGCGCAGCAGCATGGGCGCCTGAATATCGTCGTGATCGGTAATCGAAACCAGCGGCTGTATCTGGAGCGACTCCGCGATCTGTCTGCTCTCCAGATCGAATGCCAACCGCGGTGTTAGCGGCGGAGTCCAGTAACTCCTCGTGTAGTCCACCCGCAAGCGATGCTTCTGCTTGCAGCGCTGTTCTTCCCGGGCCATGATTCCCGAGAAGCAGCGATACTCGTGCGCCAGCTTCACGATGAAATCAAGCGTTTCTTTCGAGCGGTTGGTGTGGCTGTGCAGCGAAACACCCGAAGCGAACCCATTGGCGGCGCGCCCATTGTTCCAGAGATACGAGATACGAGAACCTGTCATCTCTTCCTCCTATTGGAGCAACCGCACCCTGGCCCTTGCTGCCACACAGTATCTGTGTGATCGCTCGTGTGCCCAGTATGTAGTGCAACTCGTGAACGCCGAGTTACTGCCACGCGAATCTACATGTAAATTTGGCCGGAATCAGCGCTGATAACAAGTTCCCTGCAACAGAGGTAACCCTCTGTTGCACTTATCGTGTGCCGGAGATGTCGGGATAGAGGAGTGGTTCCTCTTCCACGTTCGGCTGCGCCTGACGCTTGGCTTCCGGCTCCAGGTGGTATCGGGTCAGATCGCTCTTGAGGATGTCAAACGCTTGTTGCGGAGTATCGGCAAATTGAAAAAGGGAGCGATCATGCGGGGAAATTGCGCCCTTGTCGACCAGCACATCGAGGTTCAGGATGCTCTTCCAGTAAGAGGATCCATAAACCACGATGCAGATCTTCTTGGCCAGCTTTTCTGTCTGCACCAGCGTGAGCACTTCGAACATTTCGTCGAGCGTGCCGAAGCCACCGGGGAAAACAACCAGGGCCTTGGCCAGGTACGCAAACCAATACTTGCGCATGAAGAAGTAGTGGAACTCGAAGTTGAGAGAAGGCGTGATGTAGGGGTTAGGCGCCTGTTCAAACGGCAACCGGATATTGAGGCCGACCGTCTTGCCCCCCGCTTCATAGGCGCCCCGGTTCGCGGCTTCCATGATTCCGGGACCGCCGCCTGAAGTGACCACGAAACGGTGCCGTCGCCCCTTCAAAGTCTGCGTCCACTTGGTCACCATCGAGGCGAGCTCCCGGGCGTCTTCGTAATAGCGGGCCATCTCCACGCCCGCCTCGGCGCGCCGGCGCTGCAGATCGGTCGCTGTTCCCTGGGCGATCTCCTCATCGGTGGCTGGCTGTTCTTCCTCAGGCGCCGGTGTGGCCGATCCCGTCTTTTCCAGGAGTTCGAGTTCATGGCTGGCGTCCGCCTGCCCGCGGAATCGCGCAGAGCCAAAAAACACGATGGTGTCCTGAATGCGCTCTCGGCGGAAACGCGCCAGTGGCTCTGAGTATTCAGAGATGATGCGGACCAGCCGCCCGTCGGGACTGTTGATAAAGGCAGGGTTCTGGTAAGACAGGGGAGCGCGATGAAGATGAGGTGGTTTGCCGGTTTTGTCAGTCATGCATTCAGGAGGTGGATCCGCGGAAGTGCACCGCTTCAACGATCGCGATCCACAAATTCAGGAGCCCGAGGCCCGAGACCACCCCGCGTACGGCTCCATACATCAGAAACGTGGCCAGGCGCGGGAAATGGTTGAGAAGTTGATTATCCGCCCACAGCGGCGCATACCAGGGCAGCACCAGCACGATGACGCCGATATAGATGCGGATGATGACGTAGAGGTAGAGCTCCACCCGGCGAAGCCACAGAGGAACCCGGGACGGCCGCTGAGGCGCAGCTTGCCGTTCTTGCACGGTCGAGCCGCTTCGAGGACTGGACGGAAAGAGGTTCGACTGTTGCGGCATTTTCCTTAAGCCAGGGCCAGAAGCGGGAGCACCCCAGGGTGGTCTATCGCAACAGTAACACAGCAGCCCCAGACCGCCTTTCGCGGGGACGACCCCCTTTCGGCCGAAAGCCGAATCCCAACCCCGAGGCGTCCTGGACAACCGAAGGGTGCCCCAGGTCTCGCGTTTGAGACCTGGGATCCTCCTAGCAAAGGCTAATCGAGTCCGGCCTTAGGCCAGTGTGCTCTCAACGCGCTAAACCTGCCACATGTAAGAAAGGGGCACGGCTTCCGCCATGCCCCTCATTCGCTCTACTGAACCTCTGTCGCGCCTATGCCGTGCGCATCTGGACCGAGTTGCCAGCCTCAGCCGCGGCTGCTGCCAGGATCCGATGGTGAATGGTAAACAACGCCAGCTCAAGCCGGTCGGAAACGCCTGTCTTGTCATACACGCTGCGCAGGTAGTTCTTGATCACCTGCTCGGTCGTGCCCAGCCGCAGAGCAATTTCCTTGTTCTTGCAACCCTGCACAATCAGGGCAACGATCTTCATTTCTTTCGGGGTAAGCCGGTCGCGGACCCGCGCTCCTACGGAATCCTCTTCCTCCGACCCAATGGCCTCAGCAGGCCGCTGAATCGACGAGAAGCCCTTGATGACCCGATGCACGCACTCCACCAATGCCTGGCCGGTGGTGTTGCGGTAAACCACCCCACGGATATCGTGAGCCGTGAAAATCTGGGCAGGCTCGCCGTTTTCCGCGATGACCACCGCGCGGCTGCCCGCAGCTTTCACGTGAGACATCAAATCCTGATACTCCGGACGCAATGCCGATGCAAACAGAACAATCGAGGAACGATACGCATCGACGGAGAGCAGCAGACGTTCCAGGTCTGCGCACTGTGCGGCTACCCGAAAGTCCTCTTCGCTCGCCAGAACCTTGGCAATGCCGGCCCGAAAGATTGCTTGGTTGTCAGCCAGGATAATTTTATTCATCGTGCTGCCTTGTGCCTCGTATCGCGTTTATTTCGCAATCTTTACGGCCGCATAACCCTGCTATCGGCCACCAGCCGCCAGTCTTCTAAACTGTCCTGTTTTGCGTCACCTCTGGTACGTTTCTCTCCACAAATTTTTGTGGTCCACGTCTGAGGTGCTGGTGATCTCAAGCCTAGCGGCTCGGGCAGGAAATGAAACCCCACGAAAGTGGCAGGGGCCCGCTCTCAAGTTGCTGTCGCCACTGGATTTGGGTGTAGCGAAAGTGGTGCGTCCGAGACGTAATCAAGGCACTCGCAATACACTAAAGAAGCATGGGCAAGCCAGTTATCCTCGCGGTAGACGACGATGTGAGTGTCCTGGAGATGGTCGTCCAGGATCTGCGTCGCCAATATGGTGCGAACTATCGCATCCAGCGTGCGGCTTCCGGCCAGGCCGCACTCGACACCTGTGACCAGTTGAAAAAGCGCGGCGACGTGGTCGCCCTGTTTGTCTCAGATCAGCGCATGCCCGGTATGTCCGGGGTGGAATTCCTGGGTAAGGCGATGGAGCTCTATCCCGACGCCAAGCGTGCACTTTTAACCGCCTATGCCGATACCGAGGCAGCCATCCAGGCGATCAACACGGCCAAGATCAACTACTACCTGACCAAGCCCTGGGATCCTCCGGAAGAGCGCCTCTACCCGGTGCTAAATGACCTGCTGGAAACCTGGAAGGAGGGCTACAAGGCTCCCTTCGAAGGCCTGCGGGTAATCGGACCGCGCTACACCCTGCGCGACCACCAGGTGCGAGACTTCCTTTCCCGCAACCGAGTCCCCTATGTCTGGCTGGACCCCGAGCAAAGCGCGGAAGGCGTGGACCTGCTCACCCGTTTCAAGCTGGATGACCACAAGTTGCCGGTGGTCCTTTTTGGGGATGGCTCCTATCTGGTCCAACCGGGCCAAATGGAACTCGCCGGCAAGATCGGCCTGCGCACCCAGGCGGAGAAGGAATTCTACGACCTGGTCATCATCGGCGCCGGGCTTGGCCGGCCTGGCGGCAGGGGTGTACGGGGCTTCGGAAGGTCTGCGGACGTTGGTGATCGAAGATGAAGCGCCAGGAGGGCAGGCAGGTTCAAGTTCCAGGATCGAGAACTACCTGGGCTTTCCCGAAGGACTGAGCGGCCAGCAACTGGCCGAGCGCGCCCTTATCCAGGCCACACGCTTCGGGGCCGAAATGCTGACCCAAAAGGCGACAGGGATTCGCACCGAAAACAGCTACAACATCGTGCAATTGGCCGATGGGCGGGAGGTTTCGTGTCGCGCTTGCCTGATCGCTGTCGGCGTGTATTATCGGCGTTTGGACACCCCGGGGGTGGAGCGCCTGACCGGAGCCGGGGTCTATTATGGGGCGGCGATGACCGAAGCCAGAGCCTGTAAGGACGAGAATATTTTCATCGTCGGCGGGGCGAACTCGGCTGGCCAGGCAGCCATGTACTTCTCCAAATACGCCAAACAGGTAACCATGCTGGTAAGGGCAGACTCCCTGACAAACAGCATGTCGAAATATTTAATCGATCAGATTGCCGGTACATCGAATATAGAGGTTAGGACGCAATGCAAGGTGGTCGAAGCGTTAGGTGAGGCCCGCCTGTCCTGCTTGAAGCTCTGTAACGGTACTGGAGGCGAAGAGATCGTGCCCGCGAGTGGCCTGTTTATCTTCATTGGGGCGGCGCCCAATACAGATTGGCTGCCAGACACGATCATGCGCGATCCAAACGGCTTTTTGCTTTCCGGTCCTGATTTGAAGGTGGACGGAAAGATGGCGAAGAGTTGGACCCAGGACAGAGAACCTTATCTGCTGGAGACCAGCTTGCCGGGTGTGTTTGTTGCCGGAGATGTGCGACACGGTTCCATCAAGCGGGTGGCATCCGCGGTAGGTGAGGGGTCGATTTCAGTGCAATTTATCCATCAATACCTGGCGCGGTTCTAAAACCATGACGGATGTTCAACTAAGTTCGCGAGTGGAGCAGGTCGAGGCGGCGAGTCTGGCCGCTGAGCTGCAAAAAGTGCCGGTTTTCGCCGGTGTTGCTGTCGAAGACCTCAAATGCCTCGGGTCGGTCGAACTGATCCATGCCGACGCCGGCGCCGATCTCTACGACATCAACCAAGCCCGCCGCGGTTTCTGGATCCTGCTCGAAGGTGAGCTGCGCCTGCAAAAGCGCCAAAAAGACGGCGAGCTTACTCTGTTTGGCACCCACGGCGCCGGAGAGACCTTCGGCGAAGTCCCCTTGCTGGCAGGCAAGGATTCGGAAATTGTCGTGACCGTTCTCAAGCAGGCCTCCGTCGTCTATCTCCGCGAGGAGCTTTTCTGGAAGCTTATGTTCGCGTGCCCCCACGTCCGCATGGGCGTTCTGGGAAACATGGCCCGCAGGCTGCAGGTATATCAGTCACAGGAACTGCACCGGGAAAAGCTGATTTCGCTGGGCACCATGGCCGCCGGCCTGATGCACGAGCTGAACAATCCTGGCGCGGCGGCGCGGCGCGCTGCTTCGCAGATGCGGGAAAACCTGAGCAATATGCAGCAAATCAGCTTGCGTATGTGCAGTCAGGATGTCATGACGGCAGGCCAGGCGGAGTGCCTTCGCCTGCTGCAGGAGCAAGCGTTACAGCCTCGCAAGCAAAATGCGATGAGCTCCCTCGACCAGGCCGATGCTGAAGATGAATTGGCCTCCTGGCTGGAGGATCACGGTATTGAAAATGCCTGGAAGCTGGCGCCCACTCTTTCCGGGATCGGTTTTGACGACCGGACGCTGGAGTGTGCACAGCACGAGTTTCCCGGCAACACGTTATCCGATCCGCTGAACTGGATGGCCGCCCTTATCTCCAGCGTTCAGCTAGTCGGCACCATTGAGGAAAGCGTTTCCCGCGTAACCGACCTGGTCGGGGCGGTAAAGAAGTACGCGTACGAAGACAAGCCGCAGCGCCACCAACTCGATGTGCACGACAGCATACAAAGCACCCTGGTGATTCTGGGCCACAAGTTTCGCCAAAAGGAGCTGGTGGTCGAAAAGCTCTTCGCTCCTGGCTTGCCACCGCTTTCCACCTGTGGCGTGGGCCTGAGCCAGGTATGGACCAATCTTCTCGACAACGCCATCGACGCCTCTCCACAAAAGGGCACCGTGACTGTGCGGACCTGGGTGGAAGGCGACCACGTCAGTGTCGCGATTGGCGATCAGGGTGAGGGTATACCCGAAGAAAACAGGAAGCTGATTTTTGAGCCCTTCTTTACGACCAAACCCACCGGTCAAGGTACTGGTCTAGGCCTGGATATAGTTCGCCACATCGTGATCGACAAGTTTGGCGGAGAAATAAAATTGGATTCCGAACCGGGCAAGACCGAATTCATCATCACGCTCCCGATCGTTTCCTAGCCCCCGAACCCCAGTCTCATCGAAAAGATGCGGCAACCTTCCCGGCAGAAGTGCGTTTTGTCTACCAGGGGGTGAGAAATGACACTTCAGAGGACATTGCGTACGGCGGTAGCGTTTCTATTGCTGGCTGGGAGCGCCATGATGGCGTCTGCTCAGTATGACCGGGGCTACGGCTACCAACAGCAGAATGAGTCACCGGACAACGCTTCTCATTGGGGCTTTCAGGATGGTTTCAACGACGGCAGCCATGACCGTGCAACTGGCCACAGCTTTCGCCCCACGCACGACAGCAATTACAAACACGCTCCCGAGTACGGGCATCCACCGATCCGGCGCGACGAATACAAGAACATCTATCGCGAAGCCTACGTCCACGGGTATGAGAAGGGCTATGGGCGTTAGCCCAGATCGCCGCTCTTGAGCAGACGGCTACCCGTCCACAGCATCATCCCAATAAACGCGACCACCGCTCCACCGATACACAACACGACTTGAACCATAGTCCCCCTATTCTAAACGCTCTTGCTCTTACGCTGCTCGAAGAGTTTGGCATCGATCAGGAAGCGGAACCAGAAGGTCTGCAGGGTCCAGAAGATGAAGCCCTCCCGGCCGTCGAGAAAACCCAGGCGCAGGAAGTACCGATAGAAGAACAGGGCGAAGGGTCGAACGAACAGGGGCGCATCGTTGTACAGGCCGCGCAGGAACCGTTTGCGCTCCACCGGATTTCCCCAGAAGCGAGGGCGGATACGAACGCCCTCGCGCGCTGCGGTTTGTTCCTGCACCTCGGCATCGGACCAGCGGTTATGCCGCGCGGTCCATTCCGAAAGCGGCATGCGGATGTCGTCGATCATGCAGCCCAGGAGTTGCCCCGACGTACCCTCAGTCAGATAGAAATGCTGGTCGTATTTGCGCTCTTCGCAGCGCCCTGCTCCTCTGCGAAAGAGCCGTAAGTGCCAGGTCGGCGACATGCCCCCATGGCGCAATTGCCGCCCGAGAAACTGCACCAGGCGAGCAATAAAAAAGCCGGAGTGCGCCGGGCTTTCCGGCAGCGACCGTATCGAAGCAATCAGTTCAGGAGTCAGACGCTCATCAGCATCCAGGTGCAGCTGCCAGGGGTAGCGCGACTCCACATGCTCGATGGCCCAATTTCGCTGCGCGCCATAGTTCTCAAAAGCGTGCTGCACCACCTGTGCGCCGTGCAATTGGCTGAGGGCCACCGTCTCATCTGTACTGAAAGAGTCCACGACATGGATGTCGTCGGAAATTTCCTGCGCCTGGGCCAGCGTAGCCCCCAACGTGTCAACCGAGTTAAACGCAAGGATGATGACAGAGGGCTTCAACAAGTCAACTATAGGGCGCACGCACATCATCGGCAATAACCGAACCGTGCCCCATGTCTCCCCGGCTGAGGCACCCGGTCCGGCTCCATCTTTTTCATTCACTATCCGCCACAACAGCTCAGGGCAAGTAGGGTTCAGTCCAGCCGTTTCACTATCCGCTACAACAGCTCAGGGTGACCCATTCAAGCCTTCTTTTGGCTTGAGTGGGCAAGTAGGGTTTAGTCCAGCCATTTCACTACCCGCCACAACAGCTCAGGGTGCCCCATTCAAGCTTTCTTTTGGCTTGAGTGGGCAAGTTGGGCTTAGTCCAGCTATTTCACTACCCGCCACAACAGCTCAGGGTGGCCCATTCAAGCTTTCTTTTGGCTTGAGTGGGCAAGTTGGGCTTAGTCCAGCTATTTCACTACCCGCCACAACAGCTCAGGGTGCCCCATTCAAGCCTTCTTTTGGCTTGAGTGGGCAAGTTGTGTTTAGTCCAGCTATTTCACTACCCGCCACAACAGCTCAGGGTGCCCCATTCAAGCCTTCTTTTGGCTTGAGTGGGCAAGTTGTGTTTAGTCCAAGCTGTCCCTTCGGCACTCAACTCGTTAATCCTGGTTGCAACCTCTACCCCAGCATCGCGCTGCCAATCCGGTGCACCCCTGCCTTATCCAACGCAAGGTCGGTAGCGGCAATCGAATCGCCCAGGCCAATACTCTTGCACGCATCCTCCACCACGTACGTCTCAAAACCGGCCTGCATGCTATCGATCGCCGAATAGCGCACACAATAGTCATAAGCCAGGCCCATCAGAAAGATTCGTCCCAGGCCGCGTTCGCGCAGATACCCGGTAAGGCCGGTCCGCGTGATGTGATCATTCTCGTTAAAGGCCGAGTAGGAGTCGATATCGTTACGAAACCCCTTGCGCAAAATCAACTCCATGTTGTCCAGCAGCAGGTGAGGGTGAAACGCCGCGCCTATACTGCCTTGCACGCAGTGGTCCGGCCAGAGCACCTGCTCACCATGGCGGGTTGCGATGGTTTCGAACGGCGCGCAACCCGGATGATTGGAAGCAAATGAGTGATGATCCCGCGGGTGCCAATCCTGCGTCAGAATGACGTGGCGAAAAGCCCCGGCGATGCGATGGATCACGGGCACCACATCCTGGCCGCCAGGCACGGGCAGTGCGCCCCCGTCGCAGAAGTCATTCTGGACATCGACAACCAGCAGAACGTCGCGGTCAACCAATTCGATAGCCATTTCCTGTCCTTCCAACACCGGTCATACTCAACTCTATATGGCCTGCGCGCGCTCAGCGGCGGCGATCTGGTCCTCTGAGTAATCGAGACTTTCAGGATCTGCAGATTATGTTCCCCCAGCAAGGGCGGCGGCAACCGGTACACGACCGGGGTAGAAGAGAGCCGAACCGGGTTGGCGATACTGCGCACCACATCGAGCGTGGGGTGCTTGATCTCCACGATCAGTCCTCGCGCCAGCGCCTGCGGATCGTTCACCGCCTCGCCGGCCGTCTGGATCGCGGATGCAGGAATATCCTCCGCCGTGAGCCGCTTGAGCCATTCGGCTGCCGGAGCCTGATCGAAGATCGCGCACAACGCAGGGATAAGCACCTGGCGATGCTGGGTCCGCAGGGCATTCGATTGAAAGCGCGGGTCGGCCCCCAGCGTGTCCGTCGCTTGCAGCACACGGAGAAAGCGCAGCCACAGTGCATCCGTACCCACGGCAGCGACAAAATGGCGCCCGTCTCCGCCGCGAAACACCTGGTACGGAACAATGCTGGGGTGCGCGTTCCCCCAGCGTTGAGGAGATTCCCCGGCATTCAGGTAATTGCTGCCCGCATTGATGAGCAACGTCAGCTGCGAATCGAACAACGCCATGTCGAGCGCCTGTCCCGGCGCCGGTCTTCTCCCGCGCCAGCAACGCGGCCATGATCCCCAGCGCGGAATAGAGGCCACACGTCATATCCGCAATCGCGATGGGATAGCGAACCGGTTCACCCGCCGGTTCTCCGGTAAAGCTCATGATGCCTGCCTGCGCCTGGGCAATGATGTCGTAGCCCGGCCAGCCCGGACCTGGGCCCCGAATGTCCATAGCCTGAGATAGCGCAGTAAATGAGCCGGGGATAGCGCGCGCAAATCGTTCGCGCATCAAAACCGCGGCGCTCGAGCGAAGACAGATTGCGCTGGTTGATGAGGAACACATCCGCCGTCGCCAGCAACCGATGCAGAATCTCGGAGCCGCAGCGGCTGATCGTAATCGAGCGAGAGCGATCGCTTATTGCGATTGGTGGCCAGAAAATAAGCGGACTCGCTGCCCACGAACGGAGGTCCCCAACTCCGCGACTGGTCTCCTGTTTGCCTGCGCTCCACTTTGATGACATCGGCGCCGAAATCCCCCAGCATCATGGCGCAATAGGGTCCGGCCAGTGCCTCGGTCAGTTCCACGACGCGGATGGAATCGAGAACCGGCACTAAAAGCCCGGAGGGCGCTGATCAACGACAGCCAAAGGAGCGTTCCAGCGCCAGGCCCGCGCTTCCCAACGTGCCCTCGTCAAACAGCCGCCCAATGAGCGTGATGCCATGCGGCACCCGCCGTGGCGGAGAAAATTTCGCCAGTGGATGAGCGGGATCGGGCGCCCAATCGCTGCGCTCCTCCGAGACCTCGATGAAGCCCGCACGCAAAGTGAGCGAAGGGTGTCCCGTGAAGTTAGTGATGGTCAGCATCTCGTCGCGCAGTGAGGGAACCAGGAGCAGATCCACGTTGGAGAAAACGCGGGCCATCTCGTTAGCGACCTTACGCCGGAAGCGATCGGTCTGGACAAAATCTACGGCGGAAAGAAAGCGCGCCTGGCGAAACGAATTGGGCCACGCGTCCGGCACCTGCATCTTGAGCTGATCGACGCCGTGGGTGAGCGTCAACTCCTCAAACGCGGCCGCCGCTTCCGCGAACAGGATCAGCTGCAGCGAATCATAAGGCCAGTCAGGGATCGAAACTTCGACCGGCACCATGCCCACTTTCTTTACTGTCTCCAGCGCCGCGCGGTCGACGTCCGTGGCCGGAGCTTCATTCATCCATTTGGGAAAATAGCCGACGCGCAGACCGGTCACCTTCGCGTCCGCATCGTAGTCCAGCTTGCTGGGTACGCTGGCGACATCGCCCGGCATCGGGTCCGGTGATTGCCTCAAGCACCATCATGGAGTCCTCGACACAGCGCGTCATAGGGCCCAGCTTGTCGAGCGACCAGCACAGCGTCATAGCGCCAGTTCGCGGAACCCGGCCATAGGTCGGCCGCAGGCCGGTGACTGCCGCAGCGCATGGTGGGTCCCACGATGCTGCCGCCGGTTTCGCTGCCGATCGAAAACCCCACCAGTCCGGAAGCGGTTGCGGAACCGGGACCCGCACTGGAACCGGACGAACCTTCCTCGAGTAGCCAGGGATTTTTCGTCTGCCCACCAAACCAAACATCGTTGAGCGCCAGTGCGCCCATGCTCAGCTTGGCGACGAGCACTGCGCCGGCATCGTTAAACGCTTGACCACGGCCGCGTTTCAGCAGGCACGCGATTCCGAAAAGGCTCCGCACCGTAGGTCGTGGGGATACCGGCGGTGTCCAGCAGATCTTTACCGCCCCAGGGAATGCCGTGCAGCGGCCCGCGGTAATGACCTGCCGCAATTTCCTGGTCGGCCTGTTTGGCCTGGGCCATGGCCAGCTCCCGCGTCGGCGTGATGACGCACAGCAAAGTAGGATTGAACCGCTCGATGCGTTGCAGGTAGATGTTGGTCAGCCGTTCTGACGTGAGCTTGCGCGTCTCGATCCAGCGCGACAGCTTCGTCACGGGAGCAAAGGCGATGTCTTCATCGTTGGCGGGCAGGGGACCCGGGTCAATCTTGCTGCGTACAAAGAGATTGCGTTCCGGGCAATGCGGGCATGCCTGGAAGCAGTCGCTTCGCCGTGGGACCAGGGCGCCAACTCCGGTTCGAGCGCGACCTTGCGTGGGCCAACCCGTCGCTCGTACAGCGGAGCCATCCCGCTACGCCAACTGGCAACTGCCTCTTTGCGCTCTGCGTCCGTCAACCTCACCTGGACCAGCTTTTCTGCCTCCGCAAATGTAAGCGGCGATACCTCAGGCCCAACCGGCGGCGCGGTCGCAAAAGCAGGGGGCGTGCCCGCAGGCGCCTCCGCCGGTTTGATCTCCGGTTTGTTGCAAGAAGAAACAGCGACCCCCAAAAGCCCAAGGGAGCTGTTAGTCAGGAACTGCCTGCGTGATTTCGACATGGCGCCTCTGTTGCGCATTCTAGAGTGCGATGGCCTTGAAGTTCGTAAGACAAAAAAACCTCTCCGGTGGTGCGCCCCTCGGATTTCTCAAATTCTGAAGTTCCCACCCTCCACACCAACCAGGAGCAGAGGAAATCCGCGAAGGGTGCCCCAGGTCTCGCGTTTGAGACCTGGGATCCCCGCAACCCATGCCTCATGGACACTCATGACGTAACCACAGGTACACAAACAAGACGGAGCCTTCCATGCCCATCGCAAACCTTGAGCCAGCGACAAGCCCTTCACCTTGTCATGCGAACTCCTGCGGTTCTCCGGGCTCAGCCGCCAATCCTGATAACGACTCCTTCAAACGGCCGAAGCGAAACGTGAGACACGACAGCCTCTCCAGGTCGATCCATGTGCGTCGAAGCAACGATGTGCCCGGCGTCCACCGCCGCCTCTTCTGCAGCCTCACCTAAATTGAGCCTGACAGAAAACCGCTGCGCCCCCTCAGCCCTCTCATAGCGAAGAACCTTGCCATCGCTCCCGACGCCCACCACACTGCCCCTGTTCAAAGCCGCATGAGCGTTGCGCAATTCGATCAGCGAGCGATACAAGCTAAGCACGGAATCATTCCGCCGAGAGAGCGTTTCCACGTTTACCTCCTCAGAGTCAGCGGACACACGAAGCCAGGGCGTCCCATCGGTAAAACCCGCGAACCGCGAACCATCCCACTGCATCGGTGTTCGCTCCGGATCCCGTCCCTGGCCCTTCCCCGGCTCATTCTTCTCTGCCGGATCCCGCACTTCCGAGGGAGGAATCACAACGTCCGTCATCCCAATCTCATCGCCGTAGTACATCGTGGGTGTGCCTCGCAACGTCAGCAGCAACATCGCCGCAATGAGCGCCTTCGCCTGGCCGATGCGAGTGGCGATGCGTGGTTGGTCATGGTTCCCCACCACCCAATTCGGCCACGCCCCCGCCGGCAAGGCCGCCTCATATTCCTTGATGACCGCGGCGATCGCATCCGCGTTCCACGCGCACTGCATAAGGTGGAAATTGAAAGGCAACTGGGCGCCATTGAGAGTCGGCCCGTAATAAGTAGCTAGCTGATCGAAGGGCAGGTACAGTTCCCCGATGAGCAAGCGATCGCCATAAGAATCCAGCACCGCCCGCATCTCGGCAACGATCGCATGCACCTCGGGCCGATTCGTGTTGTAGATGGGAAGCAGCCGGATCGACGCCGGCGCATCCGGTGCGCTCGCCGGGTTGACGGGGTTATCGCGATACTGATCATCCTTGATCATCATCCACATCACGTCCACGCGAAATCCGTCGACGCCACGGTCCAGCCAGAATCGCAGCACATTGAGCATGGCCGCTCGCAACTCCGGATTGCGCCAGTTCACATCCGGCTGCTGCTTCAGAAATGAATGGTAGTAGTACTGGCTACCATCCTTGGTCCACGCAGTGCCGCCAAAATTGCTCAGCCAGTTGTTCGGCGGACCGCCATCCGGAGCCGGATCGTGCCACAAATACCAGTCGCGCTTTGGATTAGTGAGCGACGAGCGGCTCTCCAAAAACCATGGATGCTGGTCCGATGTGTGATTAGGGACAAAATCGAGGATCAACTTGAGGCCCCGCTGATGGATGGCCAGCAGCAGCCGATCGAAGTCAGCGAGATTGCCAAATATAGGATCGACGTTGCAGTAATCGGAAATGTCGTAGCCGAAATCGGCCATGGGCGAGGGGTAAAAGGGTGCAATCCACACCCCTTTGATCCCCAGCTCGGCGAGGTAGTCGAGACGCTTCAAAATGCCCTGAAGATCGCCGACGCCATCGCCGTTCGTATCCTGGAAAGACCGTGGGTAAACCTCGTAAAGAATGCCGTACTGCCACCATGCTGCTGCGGGTAGATTCAAGAGCGCTCCATGATCAGAAAACAGACGATACACTGGTCTTTATGAGTAAACCGACCAGAACGTTGAACAAGTACAGTTCCCAGATTACACAGCCCAAAGCGCAGGGAGCCTCCCAGGCCATGCTCTACGCCACCGGCCTGACCGAGCAGGATATGGCCAAGCCGCAGGTGGGCATTTCCAGCATTTGGTACGAGGGCAATTCCTGCAACATGCATCTGCTGGGGCTGGCTGAGAAGGTGAAGGAAGGCGTGAACGCCGCCGGCATGGTAGGCCTGCGCTTCAACACCATCGGCGTGAGCGATGGCATCTCGATGGGCACCGATGGCATGAGTTATTCGCTGCAATCGCGCGACCTCATTGCCGACTCAATCGAAACCGTGATGGGCGCGCAATGGTATGACGCCAATGTCTCCATCCCTGGCTGCGATAAAAATATGCCGGGATGCCTGATCGCCATGGGCAGACTCAACCGGCCCAGCCTGATGGTTTACGGGGGAACGATCCGCGCCGGCCATCTCAATGGTCAGAAGTTGGACATCATCTCCGCTTTCCAGAGCTACGGCCAATTCATTACGCACTCCATTACCGACGAGCAACGGCAAGCCATCGTGCGCCACTCCTGCCCCGGAGCAGGCGCTTGCGGGGGCATGTACACCGCGAACACCATGGCCTCCGCCATTGAGACCCTAGGCATGAGCCTGCCTTACAGCTCATCCACGCCGGCAGAAGATCCTCTGAAGCTTGACGAATGTTTTCGCTCTGGGGCCGCCATTCTCAATCTGCTCGAGCTGGATTTGAAACCGCGTGACATCATGACCCGCGAGGCCTTTGAGAACGCCATGGTCGTAGTGGCTGCCCTGGGTGGTTCGACCAACGCCGTGCTTCATCTCATCGCCATGGCGCGGTCCGTCAATGTTCCATTGAGCATCGATGATTTCCAGATGATCAGCAACAAGACGCCTTTGCTGGCCGACTTCAAGCCCAGTGGCTCTTACGTCATGGAGGACCTGCAATCGGTCGGCGGCCTGCCGGCAGTGCTCAAGATGCTGCTCGCAGAAGGACTGCTGCACGGCGACTGCGTGACCGTCACTGGAAAAACCATAGCCGAGAACGTAAAGGATTTGCCTGGTCTGAAAGAAGGACAGCAGATCGTGCGTCCAGTCTCGAACCCACTGAAGGCAAGCAGCCACCTGCAAATCCTGAAAGGCAACTTGGCGCCGGAAGGAGCAGTCGCGAAGATTACGGGCAAGGAAGGCTTGAGATTTTCCGGCCCTGCCAACGTCTTTGATTCCGAAGAGCTGATGTTGAAGGCTTTGGAAGACGGCAAGATCGCCAAAGGTCAGGTGCTCGTGATTCGCTACGAAGGCCCCAAAGGCGGCCCAGGCATGCCCGAGATGTTGACGCCGACCTCAGCCATCATGGGAGCCGGCTTAGGAAAAGACGTAGCCCTGATCACTGACGGCCGCTTCTCCGGAGGCTCTCACGGCTTCATCGTCGGCCACGTCACCCCCGAAGCCCAGGAAGGTGGCCCGATAGCGCTGGTGCGCACCGGTGAAGTGATCACCATCGACGCCAGCAAGAACGAGCTTTCAGTAGCTCTTTCCGCTGACGAACTGGCAGCCCGCCGCAAAGCCTGGCACATGCCGCCCTACAAAGCCGAACGCGGCACCTTGGCCAAATACATACGCAACGTCAAGAGCGCCGCCCTGGGCTGCGTAACCGACGAATAGCAAAAAACGGAATCTGGCCCCCTGGACGGGTGCCCCATGTTCGCCTAAGCGTACATGGGCCGAATAGGATGGGCGAAGCCCCAACCATCGCTCTTTGCCAATAGTATTGGGGTCTTACGCTGGGAACTTTTCCCAAAACGAAAAGCGCGATACCTGAAACCAGGTACCGCGCTTTTCTTCAAAACCCGCTCTAGCTAAAAGTCGCGTCGTCGATAGACTGCACATCATCCCACATCGGCGTAGGCTCAAAATACCCGGTGCCTTTTTTCAAGTGCTGCTTACAAACCTCATCGTTCAGCGTCACCCCCAGCCCCGGAGTCTCAGGAACCTTAATGAACCCCTGGTTGATCATTGGCTTCTCCAGCCCGTTGACCAGATCTTGCCACCACGGCACATCGAGCGAATGGTTCTCCAGCGCCAGGAAGTTACGCGTAGCTGCCGCGCAGTGCACATTAGCCATGCAGCTAACCGGTGTTCCCGCAAAGTGCATGGCCATGGGAACACCATAGCCAAACGCCATATCCCCGATCTTGTGCGTCCGCAGAATCCCTCCGGAGGTCGCAAGATCCGGATGAATCTTATCCACCGCATGTGCGCTGCAAAGCTTTTCGAAGTCCGCGATTTCGTAAATATCCTCGCCGGTAATGGTCGGCGTGGGGCTCGCATCCGTGATCTCCTTGAGCAGGTCCGTGTAAAACCACGGGATCACGTCTTCCATCCATTCCAGGTTGAACTTCTCATACGCCTTGCCCAGCTTGATCACGGATTTCACCCCGATATGCCCCAGGTGATCCATGGACAACGGCATGTCATAACCAATATTCTCGCGCACCGCTGCCACGTATTCGCAAAGCCGGTCGATACCCTTATCTGTAACCTCGGTAGCCATAAACGGATGCGGCTGGTTGCGCAGCTCCCACTGGCTCTGGCCCGCAGGCTCCATCACCATGCCCGGCATGCCTTCGAGCACATTGATGCCCAGATCCATCTTCATCCAGGTGATGCCCATGGCCTTACGCTCTTTGGCTCGCCGTCCATATTCCTTCGGATCATCCGACTCGGTCGTATCCGCATAGATGCGGATCTTGTCTCGCCATTGCCCGCCCAGCATCTGGTACACCGGGCAGTTGTAGACCTTGCCCGCAATATCCCACAGCGCCATCTCCACCGCGCAAACACCGCCCGCCTGGCGCGAGATCCCGCCAAACTGCTGGATCTTCTGAAACAAGTAATCGATCTTCAAAGGGTTCTCGCCCACCAGGCGACTCTTCAGCACCATGGCGTATTGATAGCCGCCTACGTCGCGAACTTCACCCAGGCCATAAACGCCCTGGTTGGTGTCGATACGAATGATGGGGCAGGGGCTGGGGCCAGGCTTGACGATGATGGCGTACCGCATATCGGTAATCTTGAGCGTCGACGGGCTGGAGTTCAGGTTGACGTTCTTGACTGCCGGCTCTTGCTCCGCCGCGGCCTTCTCCAGGCTATAACGGCTGAGAAGACCACCGCCCAGGACGGCCATGGAAGACTTGAGAACCCCGCGGCGATTGAACTTCCATCTATTGGAATCTGACATTGTTACCTTTCCCCCTTTGTAGTTGATAGTCGGTGCGAGACACTCTTTCCTTTAGCAACCGCCCTCTCTTTGCAGCAACCCTCTCCTTGTTGTCATCCCGAGCAGAGCGAGGGATCTGCGGTTCCATGGACCTGTCGTGGAAATGTTTTTGAACCGGAGCGTTGCAGACAGCTGTCTCCTGAACGCAGAAATGCCCAGCAGTCGCCAGGCTCTTCATACCGGTGTTGTCCACTCGTATGCGAAGGAGAAGGATATCGCATTGTCAGACAGGCTGCATGGGGGTGGCCGTATCCGGTCGCCCCCATGCAGTGTGTTTAGAAGTAGAACGTTGCTGAGGCCTGTAGATCGCGATTGTCGTTCACGGTACCTGTAATCTGACCCGCCTGTCCTGGAGTGAGAGTAAGGGCGGTATTAGGCGTAGCGAAGTTGGGCGTGTTGAAGGCGTTGAAGGCGTCGAACTTGAGATTCAAGCTCTTGTCTTCGTACAGTTTGAATCGCCGTTGCAGACCAATGTCCCAGTCTTTTGTTGTGGGGCCGTACAGAACCGAACGAGCGACATTGCCGTAGGTGTTCTGTGCCGGTACCTGGAACGCGCAAGGCGTGCCAGTCGTCGGCGAGGTTGTGATTCCGGCAGGACAGAGAGTTGCATTGAAGAAGCGCAACGGGGTCCCGTGATCAATCTTGCCCAGCGATCCGATCCGGTTTGGCCAGCTCGGAGCGCCGCTGTTAACGCCGCTATTCAGACTTACGGAGAACGGAGGGCCTGAGGCGTAGGTAGTAATGGCGTCTATCTCAAAGCCACCCACAATCTTTGAAACAAAACCGCTATTCAGGAATTGCTTGCCACCACCGAAAGGAAGTTCGTACGTGACGCTACTGACCAACCGGTGCTTCTGATCAAAACCAGACGCGCCGTATCCCGCTTTCAGATTGGTTACGGTTTGCGGGTTGCCGGCCGCGCCACCGCCCGAAGCTGCGGAACCGCCATAGTCCAGTGACTTGCTGTAGGTGTAGCTGATCAGCGCCGTCAGTCCGTGCGTGTAGCGCTTGGTGTAGTTGGCCTGCAGGCTGTTGTAATTCGACGCATTGATCATGTCCTCCTGCACCCACGTAGAAATATTGTTGATGGGCTGATAGAGCCGGCGTTGCGTCTGCGTTGCATTGGGTGCATTCGGTTGAATCAGCCCCACTTCATTGGGGCTATAGGCATAAGTCAGATGGACGCTATGACTGCCGGCATAAGCCAGTCCGACGACACCGCCGAGGCTCTGGTGCTCCAGTCCGAGCGTAAAGGTCTGCATGTTGGGTGTCTGGTTCTGCCGCGAATGGCCGATGAGCGCCGGATGCGCTGCATTCAGTGCCGTCGTCGTGGTCAAAGAGGAAAGTGGCAGGGCCACGGCGCCCTGGGGGAATGGGTTGCTCAGAATAGGTTGGCAACTCGCGCTCTGATTCGCTGCGGTGCATTGGTTAGCCGGTGCGAACGCGCTCGGGAGAGGGAAGGTGGCCGGGCTCGAAAACGTCTGCGAGATCGTGAATGGCGGGTTTTGTCCCAGCTCATCCGAAGCTGAGAATGGATCGGGGAAGTAGGATATTCCGAAACCTGCGCGAATCACGGTCGACCCTCTGCCGTTGAGATCGTATGCCAGGCCGATGCGAGGTCCTACGTTGCCGTAGCGAGTTTGAATGCCAGCGCTGCGGCTAACGCCGTTTTGGCCGGCAAAATCGAAGACCAGCGTATTTTCATTGAAGTTCGCTAATTTGTTGTCTTTCTCCACATCTGGAGTGAAGACGTCGTAGCGGATACCAAGATTCAGTGTCAAGCGCGGAGAAACTTTCCAGTCATCCTGGACAAAGCCGGAATACTGCACGTTAGTGATGTAGTACGGCGTGATGAGAAAGTTGCGGCTACCGGAATTGGGAAAGCCTAGCAGGATACCCGCGAGCCCGGATCCGCCAGTGGCCTTGTACCCGCTATTGGTGAAGTTGTCATTGAAGGTCAGGCCGCCGCGGGTGGTGGTATTTGTGAACGGCGAAGCCAGAACACGCACATAGCGGAAACCAAATTTCAGAGAATGATTTTGTTTTGTCCACGAGAACGTGTCTTCCACCTGAATGTCGGTCTGAACCGGGTGCGCCGGCAGGAAAGCCGTTCCGCCTTGAAGGCAGGTGAATTCATTGCCGCAGGCACTGCCGATCGTCAGGTTAGGCAGGCCCGTCGTGTACTGCGAAATGTTCAGCCCCTGGATACCCAGCGAAGTCGAAGAATTGTGGCCGAAATCCGATTGCGTCGTGAAAGGGTTCGTACGCGCATAGCCAGCACGAAATTCGTTGAACAGAGAGGGGCTGAAGACGTGGGTTTCGTTCAGCGCCAGGCCCTGCGCGATTAATGTGGTGAGCTGAATGCCGGCCACGTAGGGTCCAAGGTCAAACTGCTTGGCTGCGGACGCAGGCGTGGGCAGGCAGCAGGTGCCCTGGCCGCCTGTCAGCGGATTGGGGGCATTTTGCACGAACTTCTCATAGCTGAAGCGGCCAAACATGGAGTCTTTGTCGCTCAGGTGATAGTCCACACGCCCGTTGCCGCCGTTGTCGTCGATAATCTGGTCCGCGGTTGATACGTAATTGTTGATACTGCCCGGGCCCGTCGGCAGTGGATAAATGCTGGCCAGGTTAAGGCCTACCGGATCAAGGCGAGAAGGGCAAATGACGTTCGGCTGGTTGCCATTGCAACCCATAAACTGGGTCCGCACATACGCCTTGCGGCGTCGATACAGCCGTCAAGCGGGTCATAGATGGTGTTGGGGTAAGCACTGAAGTCGCCGATGCGTTCTGCCGCCGTTGGAACGCTGTTCAGGTTGACAATGCCCTTCAGAGAACGCTGTCCATAGTAATCCGCGAAGTAAAACAGCTTGTCCTTGATGATCGCGCCGCCCACAGCTCCGCCAAACTGGCCGCGGCGATACGCGGGCTTCTGCACCGCACTGCCTACGCGGGCAAAATAATTGCGCGCGTCCACCGCACTGTTGCGTAAATAAAGGAAAACTTCGCCATGCAGCGCATTCGCACCTGAACGGGTAGACACCGAAACCACGCCGGCGCCCACGCCGTAGTTGGCGGAATAGGAGCCAGTCAGCACCTTGAACTCGGCGATCGATTCAACCGAAGGCTGCACCATGACAGTGTTGAAGGTGTATTCGTTATCGACGATGCCGTCGACCATCCAGGCATTCGTATTCGCCTGGCTTCCCAGAGCGTTAAAGTTCGACGCTGCACGCGGGTTGAACGAGCTGGAGCCGGACAGATTCTCGCCCGCCTGGCCGCTGGTCACGCCTGGCACAAGGTAAACCAGCTGGGCGAAATTGCGCCCGTTCAGCGGCAGGTTCTGGACCTCACGTTTGCCCACCACTTCGCCCAATTCCGAGCTGTCGAGGCGAATCAAGGGCGGCGCACTGGTTACCTCTACGGTCTCGCTGGCCCCGCCCGTCTCGAGCGCAAAGTCAGCCTGGGCTTTCTGATCGATATCCAGAACCACATTGTTCTGAATACTGCGCTTAAAGCCTTTCATCTCAACTGAAATGTTGTAAGTGCCGGGAAGGAGGTAAGGAAAGCTGTAGTTACCTTCTGTATCCGTCTGCTTGACGAGGGTGGTGCCTTTGCCGGTATCGGTGACGGTTACCGTTGCCCCGGGAACCACCGCTCCTGAAGCATCGTGAACGGTGCCCAAAATGCTGCCGGTGGTTACTTGTCCGAGGGCCGCTGCGCAAAAGCTGAACAGCACGACGAATACAGCTGCGAGAGCTGGTGTTTTCTTGATACTCATGGTCCCGTGACCTCCAAAAATGGTGAAACCGTTCTTTACCACTCTGCGGCGTCTTTTTTTTAAGCAGAGACTTACGCAGTTTCCCGTACAGCGTTGGCATGTAATTGCGGGAGGGTTAACTTATAGATAACTCCCTATACGATTGTCAAGTGAAAGTGGATACCGCAATGTGGGATCTAACTGCGGAGCTGCATGCACGGGAGATAAACTATGCAAGCGCAGACAAGGCCAGATCATCTTCAGAGGCGGAACCGTGAAAATCAGTCTTCTTTTGCTGGTAACTCTTTCAGTTACATCAACCTGCTTTGCTGCGTCTGCCTATCCCACGCGTCTTGACGATCCGGCGGCAGTGTATCTTACCGCAGAAGAATTTCACGCTCATGGCGACGGCAAAGAAGACGACAGCGCAGCCGTACAAGCCGCGATCGATAAGCTCCAGGGCGCAAAAGGCGAAGGCGTCGTCTTCATTCCGCCAGGACGTTATCGCATTAGCCGCACTATCTATCTCTGGCCGGGGGTACGCGTCATCGGCTACGGTGCCCAACGTCCCGTGTTTGTACTCGGGGAAAACACACCGGGCTACCAAAATGGAATCGCGTACATGTTTTTTTTCGCCGGCGCGCGGCCCCGGCCTCAGGGCGCCGCGGGCGCACCCCGCTTCGCCTACCATCCTCCGCCCACCCCGCGCGGGGTGGTGCCGCCACCCGACCGCAACGTTCCGGACGCCAACCCTGGCACCTTCTACTCTGCCATCAGCAACGTCGACTTCGAAATCGGGCCGGGCAACGCGGGTGCAGTCGCCATTCGCTTTCACGCCGCTCAACATGCCTTTCTCAGCCACATAGACTTCTCCATCGGTTCCGGGTTCGCCGGAGTGCATGAGGTGGCGAACGAAGCGGAAGATCTCCACTTCCACGGAGGCCAGTTCGGGATCATGGCCCGCAAACCTTCACCAGCGTGGCAGTTCACGCTGATCGACTCCACTTTCGACGGCCAGCGCGAAGCCGCCATTCGCGAGAACGAAGCCGGGCTCACCCTGGTCCACGATGAATTTCGCAATGTGCCGACTGCGGTTTCTATCGATCCCCACTATTCCGATCAGCTTTGGATCAAAGACAGCCGTTTTGAAAACATCACCGGCCCCGCTGTTCTGATCGGAAACGATGCCAGCCGCATGACCGAAATAAATTTCGAGAATGTGGTCTGCAGCCACGTGCCCGTATTCGCCAAACTGCGCGAGAGCGGCAAAGAATTCCGTCAGGCAAGTGATACCTATCGCGTGAATGTCTTTTCTCATGGCCTCAGCTTGCCTATCCCGGTGCGCAGGGAGCCTTCCAGACTCGCTATGACGCTGCACCGCTGGCTGGGCTGCCGGCTGCGTCTCCGTCGGCAATTGCCGCGCTGCCTGACTCCGCCACCTGGGTGAACGTTCACTCCCTCGGCGTAAAGGGTGATGGAGTTGCCGACGACACCATTGCGCTGCAGAGGGCGATTGACGAACATCCTGCGCTCTACTTTCCCACCGGGCGCTACCTGCTTCATGACACCCTCACCCTTCGCCCCGGCTCTGTGCTCATCGGACTCCATCCCAGCACCACGCAATTCGATCTGCCCGACGCCACACCTGGATTCGAGGGTCCCGACAGCCCGAAGCCGCTGTTGCTCGCGCCTGCAGGCGGAGCCAACATTGTCACCGGCCTTGGCATATTCACAGGCGGCTTCAACCCACGGGCGGTCGCGCTTCTTTGGCACTCCGGTAAAGACTCTTTGGTAGACGATGTCCGATTTCTCGGCGGCCATGGCACCAATAATCCCGATGGCACGCGCATGAATCCATACAACTCTACCCACAGCGCCGATCCCAATCCGCATCGTCCGTGGGACTCGCAGTATCCCAGCCTCTGGGTGGATGGCGGAGGTGGGACATTCGCTAATATCTGGACGCCCGACACGTTCGCTCAGGCCGGCATCCTTGTCTCAAATACAACCATCCCCGGCTTTGTGTATGAACTATCGAGCGAGCACCACGTGCGAGCCGAGATCAAGCTGAAGAATATTTCCAACTGGCAGCTTTATGCTTTGCAGACCGAAGAGGAAAGCGGGGAGAGTCAGGATGCTTCTTCACTGGAAATCGATCACTCCAGCGACCTGACGATCGCCAACTATCACGGCTACCGCGTCACCCACATGGAGAAGCCGTTCCCCTACGCGGTGCGGGTGGCCGACTCCAACAACATTCACTTTCGCAACGTGCATGTAGACGCTAACAGTTCCATTGGCCTGTGCGACGCTAGCGGCGTCGTGCCGCCAGGCCGTACGTTCCAACAAGGTGCCCTTCGAAGATGCCATCGTTGATGAGACGCTCCACGCGGAAGTGCGTGACCGCGAATTTGCCTGGCTCGATCTCTCTGACAACAAACCAGTCCCCGCGGCCCGCACGACCTCACCCTTCATCGAGAAGGGTGCGCAGGTCGAGCGTCTGGCCACCGGCTTCTACAACATTTCCGGCGCAGCTATCGACGCGGCTGGACAACTTTATTTTGTTGACGCGCACTTCCACCGAATCTACCGCTGGTCGCCCGCCTCGAAGAACGCCGTGGTGGTGAGCGACGCTCCGCTGGGCCCAGTCAACCTGGTCTTCGACAAAGCCGGCGATCTGATCGTCGTTTCCTCCGGCGGCAAGGAACTGACCGCCTATGCCTTTCATCCCAGACCAGCCAAACCCGGAAGCGCAGCTCAAGGTTCTACATCTCGAGCCGGCTGCCGGCCGTCCAGGCCTTACACCCGCCTTACCAGTCGACTACTGGTTCAACGGAGACTTCGCAGATACGCTTTCCGCCACCCAACCCTATACGTATACGTCACTGCAACAAATGTTCGAGAAGGGCCTGGGCACGCGCACGACCTTCCAGTTCGTCTCGCCGGACAACTCTCTCTTCATTCCAACGAACGCACCCATCGTGCAAGGCGAACCTTATTTCGGAACGAAATGGGCCCCCGTGCTCGAAGCCTATGGATTAGTAAAAGGAACGGAAGGCAAGCCCTTCTACGCCACCAACGAAGCCGAGCAGCGTACCTACCGCGGCCTGCTCAATCCCGACGGCTCTTTGTCGCAGATAACTACCTTCGTGGAGCAAGGAGGAGAAAGCCTGGCGCAGGACGCCGAAGGCAACGTTTATCTAGCCGCCGGCCAAATCTACATCTACTCACCAGCCGCCAAGCTACTGGGCACCATAGATGTGCCCGAGCGCCCCCACGACATTCTCTTCGGAGGCAAAGACCGCCGCACCCTCTACCTACTGAGCGACCACTCCCTCTACGCTGTGGCCCTGCATCATCCGGGCCTATAGAGACTATGGCCTATAGGGATTGAGCTCCTAAACACGCCAGAAACTCCAAGGGAACCGGCCGAAAAAGAAGGGCGAAGCTCACCAAGGCTTTTGCTATCGTTCTAACAAATTCCAAGGGAACTGGACGGGTGCCCCACGTTCGCCACAGCGTACGTGGGCCGAAAAAGAAGTGCGAAGCCCACCAAAGTTTTTACTATCCTTCGAACAAATTCCAAGGGAACTGGACGGGTGCCCCACGTTCGCCACAGCGTACGTGGGCCGAAAAAGAAGTGCGAAGCTCACCAAGGCTTTTACTATCCTTCGAACAAATTCCAGGGGAACTGGACGGGTGCCCCACGTTCGCCACAGCGTACGTGGGCCGAAAAAGAAGTGCGAAGCTCACCAAGGCTTTTGTTATCGTTCTAACAAATTCCGGGTGCCCCATATCTCGCTCGTTTTTCGCGAGATGTGGGATACCCCAAACCTCAACCCCTAACTCATCAGCTCTAACAACTCAGGCAGGAGGAACCCCACCAACCAACTCCCGCTTCCGCACCCCTTCTCCCACAACCCCGTGATGTCCAAGCGTACGATTGAGCCACTCCGTCATCTGCACTTCCCAATCCGGCACCCCGGGCAACTTAGACCACCCGCCCGTCCCATGCATCCCGCCAGGAATCCGAATAATCTCGCTCCGCACTCCCACCTTGCGCAGCGCCGCATCCAGATTCGTCGCCTCACTAAACGGAATGTACTCATCCTTATCCCCAAGAATCTGCAGGAACGGAGGATCGCCCTTCGAGACATAAGTAATCGGGGACGCCACCCTGAGCGCTTCCGCTTCCCCCTTCTCCTGAATCAGAGGATCAAGCAGCGCATGCACATCCGCATTCAGAGGAACCGTCGCAAAACTACTCTGCGCAAACAAAGTCACCACAGCCTGCACCCGGGCGCTCTCGCGATCCACCGGATCGCTCGCCGAAGCCTCGCCGGGAGCATTCAACAACCCCACCATGTTGCTCAAGAACCCACCCGCCGATCCGCCCACCAGCGCGATACGATTCGCCTGTCCGTCCCAACGGCCGGCATTATGGCGAAGAAAACGAACTGCCCGTTGCACGTCGTACACCATGTAGGGATACGGATACTTCGGGGCCAGTCGATAATTAATGGAAAACACCGCGTATCCAGCAGGCGCAAGAAAATCCGCGCAATAAGCCTCGCTACCGCTCTTGCTATTCCCCCGCTGGTAGCCGCCGCCGTGGATGATGATGGCAATCGGATGCGGCCCCGGCCCCTTGGGCGCGTAGTAATCCATGGTCAGTGGCTGCCCGTCGGCCACCCCATACACGATCCCCTCCTGCGTTGGTGTCCGCACGTCCGCCGCGAACGCAGAAATAGTCAGTACCAAAGCCACAAGCCCAGCGAATATGCGATCTCATACGCTCAGTGGCCGTTCGGGATGCACGGTCATCCACAGCAAAGCACCAACCACCGCCAGCGCGGCGGCAATCGCGAATGAAGTAGTCCAACCAAACCGCTGCGCAACCCAGGGCGTGAGCGAAGCCGTCACCGCGCCACCCACTTGGGCCCCCATGTTCACCATGCTCGAGAACACCCCAGAACTCCGTCCGGCGATATCCGCGGATACCGACCAGAACGAGCTCTGCGAAACGTAGAGCGCCCCGGCGCCGCCGGCAAGAATGACCCCCGCAAGCTGAGGGCTCTGCACGCGCGAACCGAGCACCAGGAAGATAGCCGTAAAAAAGAACGCCACCGAAGCCAACCCGCATCGGCCCACGCGCAGCCCATAGGTCTTCGTAAGCCGGTCGCTGATCACTCCACCCGCGAGGCAGCCAATGGTCATCGACAAAAAAGGCAGCATGGAAAACAAAGCGCTGGCCTTGAGATTGAATCCACGCACCTGCGCCATATAGAGGAAGAACCAACTGAAAAATATCCACGCGGTATAACCGAAACCGAAGTAGCTGATGATCAGCGCAGGTAAATCGCGCCGGCTCAAAATGGCTCGCCACGATATGGCCGCGTGCGGTGAGCCGGCAGGCTTACCAGCCCCCTCTTCCGAAATGCCCTCACGAATGAGGTTCAACTCCGCAGGAGAAACCCTGGGGTCTTCTTCGGGCGTATCGCGTGCAGCCCACCACCACACTGCTCCGGCGATCACGCCGATTACAGCGCTGAACCAGAAGGCAGACCGCCATCCGTGGTGGAGAATGAACCACGCCAACAAAGGCGGCGTGAGGCCGCTGCCCGCACCGACGCCCGCAAAGATAAGCCCGTTGATGAAGCCGCGTTCCTGAACCGGCACCCAGCGTGCCACGAACTGGTTAGCCGCCGGGTAGATCACGGCTTCGCCGGCGCCCAGCAAGAACCGGATACCGATCAGCAGCACCACAGCCTGGGAAATGCCCGGGGGTATCAGCGTGGTAAGCGCGGTCGCCACTCCCCACCACACCACCCCCAGGGTAATAACCAGACGCGGCCCAAAGCGCGAAGCAAGCCATCCCGCAGGAACCTGAAAGCCGGCATAACCAATCAGGAATGCGCTGAAGATCCACCCCAGCCGTTGATTTCCCAACCCGTATTCGGAACTTATCTGTAGCCCGGCAATCGAAATATTTGTCCGGTCGAGGAACGAGATTGCGCTAAGAACGAAAAGCCAGAACGCGAGAAAAATTCTCTTCCGGGAGTGTTGCACTACATCCATCGATGATTGCTCCTGAGGCACGGGCCGAAACAAATGATACCCCACAGGGAAACCGTGGCTGCCTCACGTATGATGCGTTTGTATCATGCAGCAAATCGAGGCCGCTGGAGGGTTTCGTGTGCTTCTCAGCTAGCGCCAACTTTGTCGGCAGCGCCGTCCTCGGCGCCATTGGAGTGGCCACCATCGCCGAGGTCAAGCATCGGCGAGAACTCCTGTTTGCCGCCATGCCATGCCTGTTTGCGCTGCATCAATTCACCGAAGGTTTCGTCTGGCTGGGACTCGATCACAAACTGCCACCCGTGGTGGCCCACGATGCGGGTGCGGCCTTTGTCTTGTATGCCCAGGGGCTGCTGCCCTTCCTGTTGCCGTTGAGTGTCTTTCTCATGGAACCCACCAGGAACAGGCGCCGCGGCATGCTTGGCTTTACCATCCTGGGCGCGGCGCTCGGAGTCTACCTGCTTTGGGGGCTCATCGCCTATCCCCTGCAAGTATCTGCCGGAGACAATGGCATCGTTTATATGAACCGCATAACCATCACTACCCTGGTCGCGGTGCTCTATGTGCTTGCCACGTGCGGTGCGTTATTCTTCTCTGGCTTTCGCATGCTGGTTGTGTTGGCCTGGCTGAATATGGTGGGCCTACTGACGGTGATGGTGGTGCGGCGGCTTGAATTTACTTCCATCTGGTGTGCCTATGCCGCCGTGGTGAGCGCCATCATCTACTTTTTCTTTCGTCGCAGCCGCACCTCCAGGCCGGCAAACTATGCCCTGGAACCGGCCATATGAAGCCCGAAACGCTCATCACCGATTTGCGAATGTTCTGGTGGGCCTTTGCTGTCAGAGGCGGCCTGGCGCTCGTCTTTGCTGCTGTCCTCTTTTTTGTCAGCAGCTTTCTCGGGATCTTCTCTTTTGATCCTGTGACTCTCGTTTATTTGAGTCTTCTGCTCGGCTCTTTTGTGCTGGGCAACGCCCTGCTCCAGGGCGTTGCCGCCGTGTTCGGCTTTGAGCACCGTCTGCATCTCCGCTGGCTCACGCTCTGTGAATGCTGTTTCGAATTATTGCTCGGTATCTACATCGGCGTTTCGCTCTTGCTAACCAAGGAGTCGCTTGCTTTCCTGGCCGGGCTCCACGCCCTGGGAAACGCGGGCTTTCAAGTGGCGTTGGCGGTCAAAATGCGAGAGGACCGGTCGCATCTATGTCTTCTCGGCTTCATTGGAATTGTCTCGTTGGTCATAGGCATCGTGTTTCTCACCCACTACCATCAGCCCGCGCGCATCACGACACAAGCGCTCTCCGGCTTCGAGTTCCTGTGTGGAATCACCTGGATTGCGCTGGCCTTCCGGCTTCGCCGCCAAAGCGGGGACTGAAACCACGTAGCTGCACAATTTCTGGTCCACCATCTATCCACCGTCCCAAAATAGGAAGGCTTCGAGCCCCTCATCGTATACTGATTCCATGTCGATTGTGCGCAACATAGCCGGCGTGGCCAAGGGAATGAGCATCACTTTTCGCGAGATGCTGAACCCCACCGAAGTGGAAAACTACCCCGACGGACCCGGCCCCAACCGCGGCGCTCACTTCCAGGATCGTTTCCGCGGTGCGCACGTTTTGCAGCGGGATGAGAATGGTCTGGAGAAATGTGTCGCCTGTTTCCTGTGTGCAGCGGCCTGCCCGGCCAACTGTATCTACATCGAGGCAGCCGAGAACACGGCCGAGCGCAGGATATCGAGCGCGGAACGCTATGCCAAGGTCTACAACATCGACTACAACCGGTGCATCTTCTGCGGATATTGCGTGGAAGCTTGCCCTACGGATGCCATTACCCACGGACACGGCTTCGAGCTCGCTTCCCTGAATGCCACGACCCTCATCCATCGCAAAGAAGATATGCTGGTCACCTCCATCGGGCTGCCGAATAGCGTGAGTACCAACGCGGGCGCGGTGAAATAGATGGGTAGGCGATTGCGGTTTCGGGCAGGTAATATCGCGTGATGCAAGGGAAAGCTACTGAAGACAAGAAGCGGATCTTCCATGTGAGCAGCCGCCTCAACATCATGGGGTTGCGCGACGAGATCCTCCGTATGCACGGTTTCGACGTGGATTCGACGGTTTATTCTCGAGAGGCCGCCGGGGAAGTGGCCGAAAAAGACTACGACCTGGTCTTAATCGATGTCGAGGCCGACGTAAGAGTGCAAAGCGCCCAGGAACTTTGCGACCAGATCAAGAAAGTGCACCCGCTGCAGCACGTTGCCTTTGTCTGCAACTACCGCGTGGCAATCGAAAGCGACTGCCCCGACGAGATTATCCGCGCTGAATTCAACCCCGAAGCGCTCGTCCGCGGCGTGCAGCAGGCCCTGGGCAAGAACGAAGCCGACGACAAAAACCCCGCCCTCTAGGGTTCCTGCACAGCCACCAATGTTCCGGGTGCCCCATTCAAGCCTTCTTTTGGCTTGAGTGGGCAAGCGAACCTCTCATGGAAACCCGTTCACCATCAGACGCAGCGTAGGAAAGCAACCGATGGGTGCCCCAGGTCTCGCGTTTGAGACCTGGGATCCTGGCAACGAATTCACCTTGGGGGAGTCAAGCGATCAGCAGTGCACGCGGGCCTTTCATGGGAAAACCGTTCACCATCAGACGCAGCGTCGGAAAGCAACCGATGGGTGCCCCAGGTCTCGCGTTTGAGACCTGGGATCCGGGCAACGAATTAATCCTGGGGGAGTCAAGCGATCTGCAGTGCACGCGGGCTTTCGTGGAAATATTCTTTCGACCGAGCGTAAGCAAGACGATCTGCGATCTCTGTCCTCGCCACCACAGCCTAACTAGCCTTCTTCCGAGGCTGCGCCGCCTGGAACTCCGCCCGAAGCGCCGCCTCATGCATCGGCTTCTCATGCAGTAACAACTGCGTCGCTTCCAGGTGCGCATTGGCATGGAACCAATCCTGCACAATGTTGTCGTAGAGCAAATTCAGGATCGCCAGCAGGGACATACCCTGATGGTGAGCCATCCACTCCAACACCAACTTGGGCGTCTTAAGTGACTCCTGGTAATCCGCCGCCTCGTAGAAACCATAAGCGCCCATCCAGCCCATCTTAGCCATGCGCTTGAGATTCTTCAGCGCCTCCACTGGGTCAATCCCCAGCGCCAGGCACGTGGAGTACGGAGAGATCACAGGACCCGCCACCGCGTCCCACTTCAACGCGATGGGCGGAATCCCAAACGCCTGGTAGTGATAGTGACCATGGTCGTCCTTACCCGCCCAGCCAGATTCGGAAATTCCCCAGGGAATCCCATGCTCCTTCCCAAACGCCCGTTGGATAGCCACCACACCGGTCAACGTGCGGGAAACCAGCGTGTCCGGATAACTACGCATCCAGATATTCGGCATCATGTATTCGAACATGGTCCCCGTCCAGGAAATGAGCACCGGTTGTCCGTAAGCCATGGTGTGGATGCGCCCCAGTTTGAACCAGCTTTGCTGCGGGGCCTCGCCCTTCGCCACGGTAATGAAGGCAGCAATACGCGCTTCGCTGCACAGCAGGTCATAGCACGCCTGGTGCAGATGGTGGCGCTCGATCTCATAACCAATCGAGAGCAACAACCGCGACTTATCCATCAGGAACCCGAAATCCATCTCGGTAGCAAAGCGCATCGCTTCCGCGGAGAGGTCTTTAAGTCCGCTGGCGAGCGCCTTCAGGTTTTCTCGTGCCGGTCCTAACGCAGTCCGCAGCTCTTCCGCCAGCAACATCTGGGGTGAGTCAGAGGGCAGGCTGGTAACAGCCCGCGCGATGCGAGCGTCCAGATCGGCCGCCAGTCCGGCCGCAGCTCCGGTTTGCACAGCAGCCGACATTTCGGCCACTCCATGCAACTGAGGAACTTCAAACAGTGGTTTAAACCTGGGCAAAACCCAGGGCATGTAGTCGGTGGCCAAGCCGGTCAGGGCACGAACACGGCGCTTTGTTTCTGCCAGCCACCAGGATGTGTTGTCTTCCACCGGCGCCGAAAACTCCGGCGAGCCAACCGTATCCAGGGCCCACGCGATCCACACCTCCACACTGGCGTCCGCCGGGGGCAGCGTCAGCCCTTTCAGGCCGGCGGGCGTATCCGGCAAGCTCCTCAGCAGGTCCCAATGATCGTGGATCCCGCCAAACAAACTGCGATCAAGCAACGGCTCCCGCAGCAACAACCGGCTACCCGCGCGCAAGGTGTAGAACGATGCCGCCAGGTTGCCGCTGTCGACTGAAGAAATAGTGATCGGGCGGATAGGCGCAAGCGTGCGCGTGTCGTACCAGTTGTAGATATGGCCGCGGAACTTCTCCAGCTTGTCGTAGGTCTCTAAGCTGTGCTCGCTGAGCTCGAGAAATTCGGGGATGCTCAAATAGCCGAATGTAACCGCGGCCTGTCGTGCATTGAACAAGAGTCCATAGTTGGTAGGCGAAACCCGGGCCGCCTCAAACAGGCCTTCTTCCTCCACGTTGTCGGGCACCATGTAGTTGTGGCTCTCGCCACCGAACTGGTTAAAGTATCGCCAGGTCTTCAGCGCCAACTGCCGTAGAAAAGTATTTTCTTCCTGGGTGAGCTTCGGCCGGGTCTGCTGCGGTGAATTGTTCAGCCACGCAGTGATAGCACTGGCAAAAGCCCAGAGAATAAGAATCGGCAAGGCCACCAGCACAGACTGCGGATGATGCAGAAACACCACCACGCCCACGACGAGAGCGACCAGGGGACTGACGGCCAGGTAGCGGTCCACTGGTGTGCGCTTCTTTGTCTCTTTGGCCGAAGCCTCAGCCTCAGCCGCCGTTTCCCATTCCAGCAATCGCTGACCGGTGATAAAGCTGCGCACCAGGGAACGAATAATAGCGTCCAGCGCCAGCAGCGTTTGGTGCGGCAGGTAAACCAGGTTAAGAAAAGAGATAAACGTGCCCTGTCCAAAGCCGCTGAAAGCATCGCGCATGGCGCCCGGCAATTTGGTGACGTACGCTCGCCCCACACTGAAAACCAGCTGAACCATCGTGGGCACAAACATCAGGAAGAGCGTGACCACGGTCCAATAAAGCGCGCCGCCAGGCAAGCCCAGCCACCCCGCCAACAGCAACGCAAACGTAGAGGTTTCCACCAGCGACCGGCGTAGATTGTCGAAGATCTTCCACCGCGAAATGGTCGCGATGGGATTGCGCACATACCGCCCCGATTCATCCGGAACCTTGGAGAAAAGCCATTGCGCAATCTGCCAATCGCCCCGCAGCCAGCGATGCTTACGCCGCGTGTACGCACTGTAATGCGACGGATAGTCGTCGATCACCTCAACGTCCGTGGTCAACCCCACCCGCGCATACGAGCCCTCGATCAAATCATGGCTGAGCAGGGAATTGCGCGGAAAACGGCGATCCAGAACCGCGTGCAGGGCATTGATCTCGTAAATGCCTTTGCCCGTAAAAATCCCCTCGCCATAAAGATCCTGATAAGCATCGGAGATCGCGCGCGTATAGATGTCAAAACCCGTCTGCCCCGAGTAAATAGAGGCTAACCGTGACCGCGACGCAGACTGCACACTGACCCCAACCCGCGGCTGCAGGATGCCATAGCCCTCGGTGACAATCCGCAACTCAGGATCGATCACCGCCCGGTTCAGAGGATGCGCCATGGCGCCGATCATGGTGTGGGCCGTGCCCCGCGGCAGCTGCGTATCTGAATCCAGCGTGATTACGTATTGCGCATGCGTGAGCGCATTCAAATCGCCGGCCTTCACCGGAAAGGGATCGAACTGCCCCTTGAGCAGTTTGTTCAAGTCGAGCAGCTTGCCGCGCTTCCGCTCCCAACCCATCCACACTCCCTGCCGTGCGTTGAAAATGCGGTGCCGGTGCAGAAGAAAGAAAGATCCCGCTCCCGCCTTGGCGTAGCGCTCGTTCAATTCATCGGTAAGCTGAATAGCCAGATCGACCAGTGGGTCGGTGTCGTTCTGCCGCGGCCGCGTCACCGAGTCAGGCAAATCCGTGAGCAAACCGAAGTGGATGTTGGGATCCTGATTCGCCAGGTAACGGACTTCGAGGTCGTCGAAGAGTTCCCGTACCTGCTTCTCCTTCATCAGCAGAGTGGGCACGACCACCAATGTGGTGAAAGCCGGCGGCACTCCTTTGGAGAAGTCGAGCTTCGGTAGCGCAAAGGCTCTGAAAATCGCGGTGACCGTGTTGTTGACCAGGTCGACCGCGCCCTGCGTAACCGGCAGTAGCAAAAGCAGAAAGGCGAGCGTAAGACCGCCGAAGATCGGGTAAGTAGGCACCAGCGGAGCGATGATCAAGCCGATGAGCATAACGGTAATGATCTGAATGCCGCCGATGTAAAAGTCATCCGCGTTGTTCCAGATCGTCTGCCGCATGCGGTCGATAAACCGCGGGCGATAACCGACCCGCGCCGCCAGCATAGGAAAGCCCCGGTCAATGATGTAGTAGCCGACATGCGCGCGTCGCGCGCGCAGCCGCGGATCCTCTACCCGCTGCTTTTCCTTCGACTCCAGTGCCAGCGTGAGCGCCGCTTGCGCCACTTCGAGCTCCGTGCAATCGGAGTAGCGGGCGATTTCCGCCACCCGCTTGCGGTACGCCTCGCGGCTATCGAAGTCCATAAACTTGTAAGCGTTGGCCGGGTCCTGCTGCAGCACAGGGTCATAGACGACCAGCGGCTCGATCATGGTGAACCAGTCCGCGTAGCCGATGTCCCGCAGGCTCCGCATACGTGTCTTCAGCAGTTCGGCGCCCACTTCTGTGTGCGCATCCTCATCGGCAAGGATCTCGTTTGCCTGCGCGATGACCTCTTCCAGCAACAGAAATTTGATCACCGGCGCGAGAGCCCAAAGCTCCTGCAATTCCAGTGCATCGTATTGCTGCACCCGTTTGATGAATAGCTGGATGGCGTCCGCGTTATATTCCGAGCCGGTCGCTTGCAGGTAGGCATCCGCCACCGTCACGATGCGCGGCTCGTCGTTCTCGTGGTCGCGGATCACGCGCGGCAGGCGCCCAATTTCTTGCGAACGGTCGATAGCTCTACCACTACGGATCGCAGCAGCCGAGGATTCTGGCGCAGCTCCAGCAACGGATCCAGCTTTTCGCCCGGCAGATACGTGGGTACGGGCCGGGCGTCGAGAATCACATAGAGCTGGTCAAGCGATTGAGCGGTGCCGTCAATACGGCTTCCAAAACTACCCTTGCCCTCCGGCTTGTGCGCAACGTGCCAGCCAGGGGCAACTCGGTCGGCATAACTCTTCACCGACTCAGGGGTGTAAGAGCGCTGCGAACCATGGATCTGTGGAACGATCCGTAGAAGGCGCCGTAGAAGCGGCCTGGCCCGTGACAGTGTCGGTCATAAGGTCTCTCTCATCGAACTTTCAGTGGATCAGCGGTAGCTCGCCGCCTGCATTTCGAACATACTCGCGTAGCGCCCGCCGAGCGCCATCAGTTGCGGATGCGTTCCCTCTTCCACCAGCCTTCCGCCTTCGAGCACGACGATGCGGTCCGCCATGCGCACGGTGGAAAAGCGGTGTGAGATCAGCAAAGCCATCTTGCCCAGGGTGAGTTCGGCAAAGCGCTCAAAAACTTCCAGCTCGCTGCGTGCGTCGAGCGCGGCCGTAGGTTCATCCAGCACCAGCAGCTGCGCATCGCGCAAATAAGCCCGCGCCAATGCCACCCGCTGCCATTCCCCGCCCGAAAGCTCAACGCCGCTCTCAAACCGCCGGCCCAGCATCTGGTCATAGCCGCCGGGCAATTTAGCAATCACGCTTTCGGCCAGGCTCTTGTGCGCGGCCGATTCGATCTCGGCCTGCGAGTGCTCACTCTCCACCCGCCCCACGCTGATATTTTCCCGGGCCGTCATCTCGTAGCGCATAAAGTCCTGAAAGATGACTCCAATTTCGTGGTGTAGATCTTCCAGCTCGTAGTCACGAAGGTCAATGCCATCGAGCAATATCTGGCCTTCCGTCGGGTCGTAAAGCCGCGTGATCAGCTTGACCATGGTCGTCTTACCCTGGCCGTTCTCCCCAATTAATGCGATGCGTTCTCCCGGCGCCAGGGTGAAGTTGAAGTCGCTCAAAACCCGCCGCGTCGTTCCAGGGTAGGCAAAGCTCACATTGCGAAACTCAAACCCTCGCTTGATGGGGCGCGGGATCAACGCCCCGTCCGGCTTGGACACCACCGTCGGCTTCATCTCGAAGAAGGCCAGCAAATCGGTGAGGAAAAGAGCCTGGTCCGCGATGCCCGAAGCAGTGGAGAACACCTGCTGCAGATTGCTGGAAGCCTGAATGATCGCGTTCGTCAGGTAGTAGAACTCTCCAATGTTGTTATAGCTGCCCGTCACCGCGCGCCAGATCACGAAGGCATACGCACCGTAGTAGCCAAGCGTAGCAATGACGCCGAGCAGCCCGCCGGCCAACAGCTTCTTGCGTGAGAGGGCAACGTTCTCCTCGTAAATGCCCAGGGAGAGCGCGGTAAACCGGTTGCTGAGATAGTCGCTGAGATTGAAGAGCTTGAGCTCTTTGGCGCCTTCCCGGCTGCCGGCCACCTGGCGCAGGTAGTCCATCTGCCGTTTTGCCGGGGTCTGGCGGAAGTTCTTGGCATATCCCAGGAAAGCAAAATGCGTTTCCCCGATGAACGTCGGAAGCACGCCCAGCGCCAGCAAAAGCACCAGCCACGGCGAATACCAGAGCAGGATTCCGGTCCAGATCATCGTGGTCAAGGTCTGCTGGAACAACCGTCCCATCTGCTGGATCATCGCCAGGCGATCGGTAGCCTGTACTCGAGCCCGTTCCAGGCGATCGTAGAAGACCGGGTCTTCGTAGGTGGTCAGGTCCAGCGCCGCCGCCTGCCTCATCACCCGGATACTGACGAAGTGCGTATAGCGGTCGGCCAACAGGCTGTCGCTGTAATCGACTCCGCGAACGAGCAGCCCGTTGAGTACGTTAAGGCCGGCTTCAAGCCCCCACCAGCCCACCAAAAATGAGGTAAGAGACTCTTGTGCGTGAAGTAGTACTGCACGCCATTGATGATCTGAGCCGCAATCCAGGCAATGGCCGAGGGCAGCGCGGCCACGAAAACGCGCAGAACAATGCCCCAGGTAACCACTGCGGGGCCGGATTGCCACAGAATGCCGAGCACCGGCGGAACGTTCTTCAGCGCTTCAATGCGCTCGCGCCAGGCGCTACGGGAGGATTGTGGACTGGCTTCCGTCATGAAGTTCCGATTCTCTTGAGCGGACCAGACCCCTCCGCAGGCTCGGTAATTGAATTCCTATCTAATGTTACCAATCAGATGCACTTCCGGCTTACCTTGTTGGCTAAACAGGCTACTTGCGGTCCGTATGCGACTGTGCTAAAACTCGAATATTCAAGTTTGCTCCTTGTGAGCGAGCCTGAATTTCATGAAGAGTGGCTGAGGGACGGGCCCTGTGACGCCACGACAACCTGCCTGGGCAATCCAGGAGTATGGTGTCAACTCTCTCCTGCGTTCTGAGAAGAAACGGGGAACATGAGATTCGGGGTGCAGCTGTAAGCGCATCTCGCTAATTCCATGCAGTACGGCAGTTTTGAGTTCGTCACGTAGTGCCCGTGCATCCGTCGCTCTCGATTTGAGGGCATGATGGCGTCTTTTTACGAGTTGTGTTGTCGGGAATGTGGCAAGCGTTTCCCAAACCAGCCGCTTTCCGTCTGCGATGAGTGCTTTTCCTCGCTCGAAGTAGCTTACGACCTGGCTGCGGCTAAGAAGACCTTTACCCGCGAGGCCATTGCCCGGGGACCGCAGAGCATGTGGCGCTACCAGGCCCTTCTGCCTGTGCCCGACGATTACGTTCCCACCACCCCCTCGGGCATGACCCCTCTGATGGCGGCCCCGCGCCTGGCCAAGCGCATCGGCGCCACCAATCTCTATCTCAAGAACGATGCCGTTTGCCTGCCTACGCTGAGCTTTAAGGATCGCGTGGTGTCCGTCGCGCTGGCTGCGGCCAAGAATTTCGGCTTCGATACCGTGGGCTGCTCCTCGACCGGCAATCTGGCCAATGCCGTGGCCGCGCACGCCGCTCGCCTGGGGCTGAAAACCTACATCCTGGTGCCGACCGACCTCGAGCCGGCCAAAATTCTTAATACCCGCGTCTACGGAGCGAACCTGGTCCGTATCGACGGCAACTACGACCAGGTGAACCGGCTCTGCTCGCAGATCGCCGAGCGCTACAAGTGGGGATTCGTAAACGTCAATCTCCGCCCCTACTACGCCGAGGGTTCGAAGACCGTAGGCTACGAGATCGCCGAACAGCTCGGCTGGCGTTTGCCCGACAACGTAGTGGTTCCCATGGCTGGAGGCGCGCTGATTTCCAAGATCCGCAAAGCATTCGGGGAGCTGATCGAGCTCGGGCTGGTCGAAAACAAACCAGTCCGCTTTTTCGGAGCTCAGGCCACAGGCTGCTCGCCCATCGCCCACGCCGTAAAAAATGGCTTGTCCCACCACGAGCCGCAGCGCCCGAATACCATCGCCCGCTCCCTGGCCATCGGCAATCCCGCGGACGGGCCCTACGCCATCCGCGCCATCACCGAAACCGGCGGCTGGGCAGAAGATGTTTCCGACGTGGAAATTGTCTCCGCGATCCAGGAACTGGCCGAAACCGAAGGCGTCTTTACCGAAACCGCAGGGGGCGTGACCACCGCCGTGACCGCCCGCCTGTATGCTCATGGCCGCATTTCGCCTGACGAATTGACCGTGATGGCGATCACCGGCAACGGGCTCAAGACCCTGGATGTCCTCCAGGGCAGATACGAACCACAGCAGGCGATCCGCCCGCGCCTGGCTGACTTTGAATCCCTGGTTGAGAAGAATGTTGAGAACGATCGAGAGGAAGTATTATGTCCGTTAAAGTGGTCTTGCCGAATGCCTTTCAAAAACACACCAACGGTACCCGGGAGATCCAATCCGCGGCCCAGAATCTGCCCCAGTTGATCACCGAGATCGAAACCAGCTTTCCCGCCCTCAAGCCCCATCTCCGCGACAACGACGGCAAGGTCCGCCGCTTCATCAACTTCTACGTCAACGAAGAAGACATCCGCTTCCTCGGCAACGACGACTACGCCTTCAAAGACGGCGACGAAGTACTGGTCATCCCCTCCATCGCCGGCGGCTGCTGACAAGAATTCCTACCCAGCCACCCATTTGTCCCTTCTAGGGCTTGAGTGGGCAAGCGAACCCAGGTATTCCGACCCAACCACCACCGTCCGGGTCACAAGCCCTTTTTGCGAGTGGGCAAGACGCCCCATTCAAGCCCTCTTTTGGCTTGAGTGGGCAAGGACACCCACCCCAAGCCCGTCCCCGTCCTTCGCCTTCCCAGCAGCGAACCCAGGTATTCCGACCCAACCACCACCGTCCCGGGTGCCCCATTCAAGCCCTCTTTTGGCTTGAGTGGGCAAGGACACCCACCCCAAGCCCGTCCCCGTCCTTCGCCTTCCCAGCAGCGAACCCAGGTATTCCGACCCAACCACCACCGTCCCGGGTGCCCCATTCAAGCCCTCTTTTGGCTTGAGTGGGCAAGGACACCCACCCCAAGCCCGTCCCCGTCCTTCGCCTTCCCAGCAGCGAACCCAGGTATTCCGACCCAACCACCACCGTCCCGGGTGCCCCATTCAAGCCCTCTTTTGGCTTGAGTGGGCAAGGACACCCACCCCAAGCCCGTCCCCGTCCTTTGCCTTCCCAGCAGCGAACCCAGGTATTCCGATCCAACCACCACCGTCCCGGGTGCCCCATTCAAGCCCTCTTTTGGCTTGAGTGGGCAAGGACACCCACCCCAAGCCCGTCCCCGTCCTTCGCCTTCCCAGCAGCGAACCCAATAATTCCTACACAACCACCACCGTCCCGGGCAAGTACGCCCGCACGACACCGCCCCGGCACACGTTACCCTCTCCCTTGTCATCCCGCCCGCCCCGGCGTGCCGCGAGACCGGAGCGGAGGGACCTGGCGGTTCACCGGACCACAACTGCAAACGCGGCAATAATTGACCCCCCCATCCGACCCCCACGAAACCGCCCCATAACCGAACTACAGTGATAGCATTCCTACCAAATGTTTCCGAACCGCTTAGAGATCGCAAGAATGATCTCCCTTCTGCCTGCTCTCAGAGGGATCGCGGAACCCGCCTTAGACCAATTCGTCGAACAACTCTCCCTGACCACTCTGCAAAACCAATCCCTTGTTCTCGAACAATCAGAACCCGCGATCCTCATTGTTCTGGAAGGACAAGTCTCTCTCTCCCGCACTGAGGGAGAAACAGCGCGCGCTCTCGAACCACAAGCCACTGTATTCCTGAACCGGAATCCCGCCTCCCAGGCCGAGCCCCTCCACCTCACGAGCAGTGGAGAAGCCCTGGTAGGCATCATCACCAGGAAAGCACTCGGCGAAATCGCCAACCAATATCCCGATGCGCGCCTGACCTTATCTAGCTTCATCCACACGGCTCTCGAGCGCGAGACCCTGCATGCTTCTCTGAACGACGGAGATCTATTAGGCCCGCTAAGCAGCCAACTTCGTGAAGCGTTGGAAACCCAACTGGAACCCCTGACCCTCTACAGTGGCGAGTATCTCTTCCGCAAGGGAGACGCAAGCGACTCCCTCTACATCATTCTCAGCGGAAGAATACGGGTATTGCCCGACGATCCCGCGCGCGAAATCCTGCCCATCGAACTCGGCCGCGGTGAAACCATTGGCGAGCTCGGGCTCTTCACCGGTGAGCCGCGAACCCGATCGCTCTGCGCCGTGCGCGACACTTACCTGGCACGCCTGTCCTCTTCCGCATACGACCACCTGCTGACCACGTATCCCCGGGAAATCATGCGCATCTTTGGCTCCCGGGTCGCGCGAAGAGTGCAGCAGGTCACCTCAGGAGCACCCAGGGTCTCCTCCCGCATCCGTAATATAGCCTTGGTCCCCGCCTCGCCCGGTCGGGCCTTCAACGCCTTTTGCGATCAGTTCTGCGAAGCTCTCGGCGTTTACGGTTCGGTCGCGCGTGTGTCCAGTGCCCGCGTGGATGCGGCCTTTGGCGTAGAGGGGTTCGCCCAAACCTCAGACTGGGACGGCAACAGGATCCTCTTCATCGACTGGCTAAGCGCTTTGGAAAGCCACCACACCTACGTAGTCTATGAAGCCGACGACAGCCTCACCCCGTGGACGGAGCGCTGCGTCCGGCAAGCCGACCGGGGCGTGATCGTCGGGCAGGCCAATCAGAACCCAGCCCCGGGGGAAATTGAAACCGAACTGATTGCCCACCTGCCGGCCGAAGCAAACCAATCGAAAACCCTGGTGCTGATCCAGGAGAGTGACAAGCCCTCCGGCACCCAGCAATGGCTATCTCCGCGCAATGTGGATCGTCACCACCATCTCCGGCTTGGCAACCGGGGAGACTTCGCCCGCGTAGTCCGCTTCCTGACTGGCCGTGCCGTCGGGCTCACCCTGGGCGGCGGTTTTGCCCGCGGCCTCGCGCACATCGGCGTCTTCCGCGCACTCGCCGAATGCAACATTCCTCTCGATGCGGTAGGAGGAGCCAGCATGGGCGGATTGATCGGCGCCCTCTGGGCCAGCGGGTGGTCCAACGAGCGCATCGTCGAAGAAATCAGCAGCGGCTGTCGCGACTCCTTCAACGACATGACGCTGCCTTTCATTGCTTTCAAAAGCGGCCGGAAATTCAGCGACCTGGTCGCCCGCTTCTTCGGCGAAGCGCGGATTGAAGATCTGTGGCACCCCTTCTTCTGCGTCTCCGCCAATCTGAACCGCGCCGAGCTCACCTTGCATAAAAGTGGCGGCATCACCAAGGCCACGTTGGCCAGCAGCCGTGCGCCCGGAATTTTTCCTCCGATCGTTTACGGCGGCGAATTGCACGTCGACGGCGGCTCCATCAACAACGTGCCCGTGGATTTGATGCGCGCCTTCTGCGGCAATGGAATCACCATCGGCGTAGACGTTTCTCCTCCCCATGAATTGGAAGATGTCGAGGATTACGGCTACACCGTGAGCGGCCTGCAGGCGCTGCGCAGCCGTTTCGGATTGTGGGGAGCCAAGAAGTCCTTTATGCCCAGCATTCCCCTGATCCTGATGCGCACCCTCGAGTTCGGTGGAATCTCTTACCGCACGACGCGCGAAGGCTCGGCCGATCTCATGTTGCAGCCGGAAATGCTCGGCTTCAAGCGCACCGACTGGCACCTGGCGGATGAGATCGTGGCCCAGAGCTATCGCCACACCATGGAAAAAATTGAAGGCCTGAACGGAACTCTAGGCGAAAGAATCACCGAAATCAGGACGGCGCACTCATAAGGTCCATCCATGAAAATTCATCTCGAAGAGTTGCAAATGGCCAGGGACTACGCGCGGGGCCATGCCTTCGAAGACCTCAGCAGCGAGCAAACCCGGCTGATCCTGGACCGTGGCCGTGAAAAGTACAAGTGGTTCAGAGCCCATCCTCGAACCCACGCGCTCATCAATGCTCTGGTGATCGGGTTCGTTCTCGCAATGGACTGGGTCGTTCTGTTGCAAATGCCGCGTTGGATTTTGCCGTCGAACGGGCACCCCGCAACAGGATGGTTGGTGGCCACAGCCGTATTAGCCGGAGCTCTCCATAGCTGGCTGCTCTACTCGCTGGCCATCTTCACCTTGCACGAGGGCGCAGCGCACAATTTGATCTTCCCTGGAAATGGAAGGTTCAGCCGTGCCGCACAGTTCCTCGCTGTGAATCTCTGCCGCCTTTCCGCTGCCGAGCCAAACTACTATGCCGCGTGCCACATGGCGCATCACGCCAGGTTCGGCACCGAGCACGATTCGGAATTTCTCAACTTCGTCCAGCCTCGCCGCTTCTGGCGCATGCTATTGCCCCTGGGCAGCTTTCTCAACTACAGCGACTTCGTCATCCATCGCCCGCTCAATTACACCCGTGGGCGCGTAATCTCCGGGCTCATAGCCGCGATCTATAACGGTGTGTACGCTTACTTGCTCTACCGCCGCTTTGGCGGGCTGTTTGTACTCGTCGTGCTCCTGCTGCTGCCCCACGTCGGCTTTTACTTCGACCGCATGCGGCAGTTCACTGAGCACAACCTGATGCCCCTCGAAAACAAGAGCGGCGCGCGAAGTTTCGGCGCGGGTTTCTCCGGACTCTTGGTAGGGGGCGGCCCTTGGGGTCAGCCTTGCCACATGGTTCACCATCTGGTCGCGAGCATCCCCTGGTATCAGCAAATCGCTCTGCACCGTTACATGGTTGGGCTGCTTTCTGAAAAACAACGGCGGCAGTTTCTGCTGCCATCGGGCCTCGGGTTTCCGCACCTGCTCTGGCGTGTCGTGCGCGATGCTAACGCCTTCTCCAGAGCAGCCGGAAAAACAACATAGCGAGGGATACACCATGCTGGGCAAAAGTCGGGAAGAATGGATCAGGCAATATTCGACCAGCCATCAGAATTCGGTGAATCGCGCATGCCACACCATCGGCATCCCCATGATCGCCGTTTCCATGCTCATGATTCCTCTGGCCATCTGGCGGCCGCATCTCTGGTGGGTGGTGGGCGGCCTCTTTACGGTCGGATGGGTGTTCCAATTTATCGGCCACGCCTTTGAGGGCAAACCGCCGGAGTTCCTCAAAGACTGGCGCTTTCTGTTTGTCGGCCTCAGTTGGTGGTTCGCCAAGTTGACCGGTAAGGCATAACGGGAGAGACGCCGATGCACATTCATCCGGAAGAAATCCGATGGGCCCAGGTGAACGAAAAGCAGCTGCCGTTCGAACCCCTCAGCCGCGACCAGGTTCACTCCATCATGGAGCGCGGCAGAGAGTTGCATCGCGGATATAAAGCTCATTACGCGCTGCACTGTTCGATCAGCCTGTTGGTGTTGATTGTCCTGCTGGGTGGTGACTACCTTACGCTGTTAAAGCTTCCCGGCCTATGGCTGGCGCCCAGAAGTCATAATCCCACTGGCGCCATCGTGACCGCCGGTGTGATCAGTGGCCTGCTCCACTGCTGGTTGATGTATTCGCTCGGCGTCTTCACCATGCACGAGGGCGCGGCCCACAAAATCATCTTTCCGCCCCGCGGTTCGCTCAGCCGTTTCGGCAACTTCGCCACTTATCATCTGGCTCGCATCACCGGCGGAGTCCCCGACTTCTACTCCGAAAAACACATGATTCATCACGCCAGGTTTGGCACTGACGAAGATGCGGAATTCCTGAACTTCGTAACCCCGCGCCGCTACTGGATGACCTTTCTCCCCTTCGCCGTGGTCATCAACTTCTCCGACTTCGTGCTCCACCGTCCTGCGAATTACACCCGGAGCCGCTGGATCACTTTGGCGTTGGCGCTCCTCTACCAGGTGACCTACATGGTCCTGGCTTACAAGTTATGGGGAGGCTGGTTCATCGTCTTGGTGCTTCTGCTATTCACCCAACTTGGGTTCTACCTCGATCGCTTGCGCCAGTTCACCGAACATAACCTGATGCCGCTCGACAATCTGAACGGGTCGCGCAGTTTCGGCTTCGGGTTTTGGGGAATGCTCGTCGGCGGAGGTCCCTGGGGAACGCCCTGTCACTGGGAGCACCACCTGGTCGCCAGCCTCCCTTGGTATCAGCAGCTTCGCTTGCATCGCCATGTCGTGAGCCTCCTGACCCCTCGTCAGCGCAAGCAATTTCTCATCACGCCGTTCATCGGCTTTCCTATGCTTTGGTGGAGAGTTTTGCGCGAATCCTATTCCTTGATGCGCGCCGCTCCAAACGGGATCGAGCCAGTGTCTTCGCGATAAACAGCCATGACTCCAGACTTTGAAGTGCTGATCATCGGCAGCGGTTTTGGCGGCCTGTGTGTCGCCATTCGCCTGGAGCAGGCCGGGCTAGGCCCGTACATCGTACTGGAAAGTGGCCCCGACGTCGGCGGCACCTGGCGCGTGAATACTTATCCCGGCTGCGCCTGCGACATCCCCTCGCACCTCTACTCTTATTCCTTCGAACTCAACCCCAATTGGTCGCGCATGTACCCGACACAACCGGAGATCTGGAAGTATCTCCAGCATTGTGCCAACAAGTACAAAGTCCTCCCTAGGATTCGCTTCAACTCGGAAGTGCGCGAGGCCTGCTACAACGAAGAAGGACAATTCTGGCAAATCCGCACGCAAACCGGAGACTCCTACACGGCGCGCATCGTCGTCTCCGCGATGGGCGGCCTCAGCCGCGTCAGTTACCCGAAGATCAAAGGTCTGGAGCAATTCTGCGGCCCCGTCTTCCATTCCGCGGAGTGGGATCATCGAGCGGAATGGAAGGGCAAACGAGTCGCCCTGATCGGCACCGGCGCCAGCTCCATCCAGATCGTACCCAAAATTGCACCTGAGACGGAACGACTTCACGTATTCCAGAGAACGCCCCCGTGGATCGTTCCCAAGCTGGATCGAAACATTCTGCGCTTTGAACGTTTCCTGTTCCGCTGGCTGCCAGGCTACATGCGTCTCTTCCGCAGCCGGCTCTATCTGCGGCAGGAAGCCGTCGGCCTCGGCTACACTGTGAAACCAAAATACATGCGCCTGCTCGAGCGATATGCACGGCGGCACCTGCGCAAAAGCGTGAGCGACCCCGCGCTGCGGGAAAGGCTTACCCCGAAATACCAGATCGGCTGTAAGCGTGTGCTGCTATCCAACGACTATCTGCAAACCCTCAGCCGGCCCAACGTGGAAGTAATCTCAGAAGCAATCGCCGAAGTCCGCGAGCGAAGTGTACTAACAGCCGATGGGCAGGAAAGGGAAGTGGATGCCCTGATTTTCTGTACCGGCTTCCGCACCACCGATCTTCTCTCCCCCGTACTCTTCCGTGGGCGCAACGGGGTCTCTCTCAATCAAGCCTGGCAATCCGGCGCCGAGGCCTTTCGCGGCGTAGCCGTAGCAGGCTTCCCCAACCTGTTTCTGCTCATCGGGCCCAACAGCCGTGTAGGCTACAACTCCATCGTCTTCATGATTGAAGCCCAGACCCGCTACATCCTGCAGTGCCTGAAACTAATGCGCCGCAGCGCTGCCCACTCCATCGAGGCGCGTCCCGAAGAACAAACGCGCTTCAACGCCCGCCTGCAGCAGCGCATGGCCCGAACCGTCTACGCCTCCGGCTGCAAAAGCTGGTACCTCGACGAAACCGGCAAGGGAACCATCCTCTGGCCAGGTCTCTCCTCCCAATACTGGAAAGACACAAGGCGTCTGCAACCCGCGGAGTACATCCTCGGCATCCCCGTCCACAATTAGCAACAGACCAAAAGCATTCCTACCCCAGCCACAACATTCCGGGTCCCGACAAAGTGTTCCTAACCCAACCACCAACATTCCGGGTGCCCCATTCAAGCCCTCTTTTGGCTTGAGTGGGCAAGCATGCCGAGCGATCTGCAGCCCCGTGCGGACGAACCGACAGGCACCATGGCCCTCTTCTTTGTAACCCCGAGCGACTGTGACTGTTTGATTTCAACAAAGGCTTACTGCGGATAGAAAGGGCGTCCTCAACCCCGCCCTCTGTGCGAATGGGCAGACTATGGCCCTGTCAGCATGCGCGAATCCGCATGAAACAAGTGGAACGACTCAAAAGTGACATCATTCATCATCGTCGCGTACGGCCCATACGTTCGAAAACTCTCGCGCCACTGATTCCTCGGCCGAGCGTTTAGCGTCTCGGAAAAAACGACCACCGATCTGCCCCTGGAGATCGAAACGCTCTTCACCGGGCATATATACGTCTTTCCGCCAATGTCCACGGGACCATACTCCACCAAAATCTCTGACACGATGAGCGGGGTGGTCGAGTTGAGATCGAAGACCAACTCCAGTCGTAGTACGGCTCCCGTGTCAGGGTCCACCGCAATCTCGCCATGGTAGCCCACGCGGCTTCGAAATGCGCCTGTCCCATCACCATCCGGCAAGCAGCAACCTCCCGTGTCATAGGAAGATTGTCCCTCCGGAATCGCATAACGGAAGATCGCCACTGACCTGCCCGCGATCTTCTCCCAGCGGCTCCAGGTAAGGCTGGTGTGAGAAACGATCGAGTCAAGAGCCCCACGCAGAATGGGAGCGAAGGAACCGTAAGTCACAAGATACGGCTCATCCGATTTCCGCCTTTTGCTCCTTCCGCCTGTAGACTCGCTAACCTCGTACCCACTGCGATAAGACACCGTATCCTTTTCCGTCCCCGCTAAATGCAAAGGCTGATGCGGAATCTTTAGGTCGCCTTTGTCGAAGGAAGGATTTTCCTGAAAATGCTCAGTCGTTCGTGTGGCGTAAAAGTTAGGCAGATTTGGCACCGTCTTGTTCAGGTATTGCAGTGCCATCGATGACAAGCGTTGCTGATTGGCATGTTCGGGTGGCGGGTCGGTCGGAATCTCATCACCAGGCAGATCCAGAAACGCCGAGCTATCGGCCAGAGTAAGAAGAGCCTGCCGAGCCTTTCCGCCTCGAAGATCGCCGATCAACCTCTGGCTCCTCAGATCGCTAAGCCGCTCGGTCAGCGTCAACTCTGAGAGCTGTAGCGCCTGCTCACTGTCTGACTTGTCATGGAGTGCGGAAACGAGCTGCTCGAGTTGCGCCACGCTCACGGCCCTCCCTGCGGTCAAGCCCTGGTCGGAATAGTAAGGTTGGTCGTAGTAACCGGTGGTTGTGCGGGCAGTCAACCCCGGAGTGTTCACTTGCACCTTGAGACTGTGATAGTCGTCCGGATGCCCTGCGAGCGAAGGATCAAACGACAGGGTGTAGAAGGTACTCGCCTCGCGAACACAGCCATTGATTTCAAGCACCAGATCGGCCTTTGGCTCGAGCACGCGTCCACCGGTCTGAACAGCGAGAACCTTGCGGTTCAGGTGCATGAACCTTGCCTGCTCAGGAACTGTCACTCCACTCAAAAATGATAGATATTCGCGTGCGCGTCCATCGGCGTTGGTCTCTCCGACGGAGAGGCTATAGATGCTGGTTCGAGCCTCTCTCATCAGAGTAGAGAACCACTCGATGCAATCGAACGTGTTCTGCCTACTGCCCGTGCTGTCCATGTACGAACCACTGCCCACGCCCCATCCTGGACCAACCCAGATCAGGAGCTTTCTTCCGGGCAACTGCCTTTCTCTAGTAGCAATGTCTCCCAGGGCCTTCAAAGCTGATAGCCCTGGAGGCTCTGAGAGTAAGGTGTCGAGTGACTCTCCTCGTAACCCTCCAGGAACTCGGCGAATCCAATTCACTTCCTTATTTTTTGTAAAATCTGCAGCTAGGGTGTTCCCGTCGACGGTCGGTTGGCCTACGGTCAAAATCCCCATGTTGGAGAGTTCGATCAACGAAACGGGTTGGGCCAGGCGGCCGCCATTCTGACGCAGGAATCTCTCTACTTCGCGGCGCTCTTGCGAAGCAAGGCTCTCGGGCAGGTCGAGGGTATCGACGAGCAGGATGATGGAAACCGGTTCGTCCAATACGGAAGAGGTTCCGGTCTGCGCGTGGAAGGTGAGAATCTTTACCGGCTGTCCGCCGTCCAGCAGAGTGAACTTGTCAGCATCGATACCGGCTACGGGGTTACCCCTCTGATCGGTCACGACGACATCCAGCCCAATCAATCCTTGTTTTGGGTTGGAGTGAACTAGATTCGGCGATGCACTTTGCGCTCCCAATGGATGCGCGGAGATAAGTGCGAGAGCCGCGGAGGAAAGGCAGAGACGAAAAAAATTCATCAATCCCTCCACGTGGCAATGATAAATCTCTGGCCTTCCAGAAGGGAATCTCGGGCAAGCGCAGCCTGGGTTCATCTTCATCACAACAACCTCACAGCGACCACAGACCTCCAGCACAACGGCACCTCAGCCCACAGTAATTTTTCCCCATAGCCCGTCACAAACGTCACCTCAGAATCGTCCATGCATAAGATCATTTGCACGCGAGGTCCCGTTTGGAGCTTCCACGCACCGCCAACCCCGCACCGGACACACTCGTCACCACGCCTGTCTCCGGCGCCACTACCGCCGCTTCGGCCGCTCCCTGGAGCCTCGCCACCCGCTTCGGCTTCCGCATTGCCTTCCTCTACTTCTTTTGCTTCATCTTCCTCTCTGGGAACGGAACCCTCTTCGGCGTCTTCCCAGTCGTCGGCGGCTGGGTGCAAAGCAAGCTCAACTGGCCCTTCAATCGCCTCTCCGAGTTCACCGGCCAGCATCTCTTCCATCTCACCGGCATCGCCGCACACTGGCACCCCAGCGAATCCGGCGATACCACCATGAACTGGATCCAGAGCGGCCTCTTCCTGATCTTCGCCCTGGCTGGCGGTATCGTTTGGACAGTCGTCGCCCGGCTCCGTAACAACCCGCGCACCGAGTACCGCACCCTTGACTCCTGGCTTCGCTTCCTCCTCCGCCTTACCTGTGCCATGTTCATGGCCGGCTATGGCTTGGCCAAGGTCTTCCCGCTCCAGATGCCGCCTCCCTCCATCGCCGTCCTCAACGAGTCCGTCGGCAACCTCTCTCCCATGACCTTCCTCTGGAACCTTATCGGTCTCAACCCTGTCTACGAGATCATCTGCGGCTCAGCCGAACTCCTCGGCGGCATCCTCCTGCTCTACCGGCGCACCGCGCTCGCCGGAGCTCTCTTCTCTGCCTTCGTCATGGCCAACGTTGTCTTCTACAACTTCTGCTACGACGTCCCCGTCAAGATCTTCGCTGTCAACCTGCTCCTCGGCTGCATCTTCCTCGCCCTGCCCGACGCGCTCTCCCTTTATCGCTTCTTCTGGTGCCACAAGCCCGCCGCGCCCACCGCCACCTGGGTTCCGCCAGCCACTCGCCGCGCCGGGCGCATCGCGATCCTCGTCACCGAGATAGTCTTCGCCGCAGCCTTCCTGATCGTCCGGCCCATCTTCATGACCATCGGTTGGCGCCACCTTCAGGCCGCGACCCGCTCGCCATCCCCTCTGGTCGGCGCGTGGCATCTCGACCCCACACACCCAGCCTCCGGAGCATTCATCGATCCCGAAGGCCGTCCTGTCACAGACCTCTACGTCGCCCCCTCGAGCCGCGCCTACACCCGCTCCACCGGCGGCGAACTATGGCTCTCCGGCGTGAATCTCGACCCCAAGAAACACACGGTCCGCATTAGCTGCTACTTCATCGCCCCGCCCACCAACTACGCCTGGCAGCTATCCGACCCCGATCACCTCATTCTCACCGCGGTCCCACCCGACCCACCCAAACCCGGCCCTAAGCCCAAGCTCGATAAACCAGCTCCGCCATTCAGCCCCGCCATCCTCACGCTCACCCGAATCCCCACCCCCGCCCACTACCCACTCCTCGAACGCGGATTCCACTTCATTAATGAGTGGCGCTATGAGCGTTAGCCACCCTCTCCTTGTCATTCCGAGCAAACGACCTGTCTGCGGCAAGTCAGAGCGAAATAACTACAGCATCGGTAACACCGATGGGTGCCCCAGGTCTCGCTTTTGAGACCTGGGATCCCTGCGACCGATTTCAGATGGAAACCCTCTTCCTCTCTCGTGTCCTGAGGAGCGACTGTGACTGTTTGATTTTCACGAAAGAGTTGTTGCGGATGGAAAGACCATCCCGGCTCCTCAACAACCATCCTGCCCTTGGTAGCGGGTCCTCGACCTTTCAACCATCCTCTCCTTTTTGTCATCCCGAAGCGAAGCGAGGGATCGTGGAAGGGCGGACCTACACCTCAAGATGAACCACGTTTGGATATCAACGATGCCGCAGAACTGAACAGAAATCCGGGAGTAGATGAAAACCCTATTCCTCTCTCGAAATTAGTGATCAGACGGGACTGGTACTTTTACGAAACACTATTAAAGAAGCACCAGTCCCATCTACGCGAAAATCTCGTTGTCGAAATCCAGACTTTCTGAGGTAGGGAGAAAGTGTAGGACGCTCTTTTCACAGCAGCAAGCCGGTTGGGCCCGCCGGAGTTTGGTTTGGCCGGGCCGTATAAGCTTTCGTTGCCGATGGCAGATTCGAAGGACCCCGTTGGATTGCTCATCGGAGTGACAACCGCAAAAGAGCGTGGAATAAATGAACGCGACGTTCATTTTCCCCATTTCGTTTCCTCCTGTCGATCGCAATAAGCGGGTGGGATCTTAGGGCTCCGTCGGGAACGGCGAAATTCCGGTAACGTCCTTATGTTTGGCCCAGTGAGCCGGGCGGCTCCCTGACGGCCCCGGTCGACGCAGCGGTTCGACGTGGACACTTTATGTGTTGTGACACCTGACCGGCAACGCCGATGTCATGCGCTGCGCCCCAGCATCACAACAGCCTCACATCGATCACAGGCCTCCAGCACAACGGCCCTTCAGCCTCCAGTAATTTTTCCCTGTACCATCCTGTCCCTTGGCATCGGTCCTCTCCCTTTCAACCACTCTCTCCTTATCATTCCGAGCAAACGACTTGCCTGCTGCAAGTCAAGAGCGAAATAACCCACGGCATCGGTAACAACCGATGGGTGCCCCAGGTCTCGCTTTTGAGACCTGGGATCCGTGCGACCGATCCCAGATGGAAACCCTCCTCCCTCTCGTGTCCTGAGGAGCCACCGTGACTGTTTGATTTCACTAGCGGGTTTCTGTCGATGAAAAAGGCGTCCCGGCTCCTCAACAACCATCCCCGTCCCTTGGCAGCGGTTCTCTCCCTTTCAACCACCCTCTCCTTTTTGTCATCCCGAAGCGAAGCGAGGGATCTGCAGTTCCGCGAACCCATCGTGGAAGGACAGACCTACACCTCAAGATGAACCACGTTTGGATATCAACCATGCCACGGAACTGAACAGCAAATCTGGGAGTAGATGGAAACCCTATCCCCTCTCGGTCTTGAGCAGCCACGGTGACTGTGTGATGTTCGCGAAACAATTGTTGCGGATGAAAAGAGCATCCCGGCACCTCAACAACCATCCTGCCCTTGGCAGCGGTCCTCTCCCTTTCGAGCACCCTCTCCTTTTTGTCATCCCGAAGCGAAGCGAGGGATCTGCAGTTCTGCGAACCCATCGTGGAAGGACGGGATTTCATCCGTTTACATCTGCCCCAAATGCTTTGAGAGCGTCAAAATCTATGCGTCAGACGAGGCTGATACTTTTAGGAAACACAATTAGAAAAACACGGTCCCGTCGGACGCATAAAACCGACACCTTTTGGGCCGCGAGGCGTGCAACGGACCGCCGAGAGTGCATGAGGCAAGCGATCATGCCACATCGAGGCTTCGGGCTGTTCGATCAAAACGTTTCACCTCCACGAATCACCACTGTGTTGCTTCGGAACCCTGCTGCTCTCCAGTAGACCGTGTAGTCCCGGGCCTCAGGAAAGTATTGACGCCAGGGGAGCGCCTTTCCAAACCTGTAATCCGTGCCGGGAGATACCGTGCGGTAACCTCCGGGCGGCTGGCCGCCCATCCAAAGTTGGCCTCCTGGATTCGGAGCCGCCTTTCCATCGATGATCAGCGTCCACGTGTCCTTTGCCGTATCGAGGGCCTTGTCGGAATCATTTGTCAGGTGGAAGGAAAGCGTCTCGAGCCGCATATCCCCGTAGTACCCGCGAGCTGCCTCTAAGTGCGCATGAAGTCCATGTTTGCTTTCCGATGCTTGACCGAAGGGCGTAAGAAGTAGAGTAAGCAGAACGAGGATGTACATGAAGTCTCCGACGCCAGACCGGTCTTATCTCTCTGCCATTATTCCCGCATGTCTGCCCGCGGGCACTCGTTTTTAAAAAGTTTTATTTTCGGTAACTTGACTGGATGATCTACTCATGAACAGTCGAAGTTACCTATAATCCCGTTTCAAGGGAACGTCCTCGGCCCAAATAAGCCGGGAACTCCCCTCCAGAAAGATCCGTATTTCTCAATGCTAGATCTTTCGTCGTAAATTTAGCTTCTTGGGGAAACTCATCGTGGAAACAAGTGTATCGGGAGTCAGATCCGATGGCGCTCGGCCGGGTAGGCTTTTGTGTTGGTTGGAGTCTCTGACCCTGGGTGTCGGGATGCCCGCTGGGATCTGGGTCGTTTCCCGATCTATCTCGCTCTACATTCCCACAGCGATTCATGGCTCTCGTGAACAGCGCTTCTTGTTCTGGATTCTTGGAGGCGTAATCGTCGAGTGGTCTTTCGTACTCGCGCTCTGGTTCGTGTTGCGGACACGGAAGTCCTCTTTCAGAGACCTTGGTGTCTGGCGAATGGGGACTTGGACCGCCTGGACATTGGCGTTGCTGACTGCATTTCTTTCGATTGCGAGCAATCTCCGCTTCCTGCCACGGATGCACGTCCCTGTTTACTATGCGTTCATGCCACATGGATTTCATCTCGTAGCCGCGCTTCTAATGGGCACCACTGCTGGCTTCTGCGAAGAAGTGCTTTTCCGAGGCTTTCTCATGAGTGAGTTTTTCAAGGCGGGATACGGCAAAGGGGTGCAGGTATTCATTCCCGGTCTGGCTTTCGGACTTTCTCATGCGGGCTTTCTCAATCAAGGTTTTCTTCCGTGGCTGGGCATTGCAGCTCCAGTCGCATGCATTGGCATGATGTGGAGCGCTGCTTACCTGCTGGGGCGACGCAGCCTGGTTCCAGCGGTCGTCGCTCATTTCCTGAACGATGCGACAGCGCTTCCCTGGATCATGTTTTTTATGATCACCAGCCGTTAGGCATTGCCGAACTTTAGGTCATGCCATCACGCGACTCAACGGTTGTTATAGACAGCCCGAAAGGAAACCACAACTGCTGCTTGCATCGCTTGCCTCTATCGGCTTTTCGGACCGGCCCTTTCCACGAATCGGCCGGCCATACGGACCGGCAGTGAGTTCAGGCAAGCTCCTGCAAAGTCGCATTTTCGGCAACTTGCCGACGGTAGGGTACCGGTCTTCGGCAGGTTACCGAAATTCCCGCTGTCAAGGTAGTCCGCCGCTACGCTCATCCACGCCATTCTGTGTCCCGACCTTCTCCTATGAATGGGCGCCTACGATGGCGATGGCCTGATGAATTTATTACAGTGTTCATTGGGGAGGTTTGCAGATGCAGAATCCGATTCCACTTGGGGACGTGATCGCCGAACGCCGGTTCACATTGAAGGATCGCCGTGGGGAGCCGAGGCAGATTTCAGTACGGTTGGGAAAACCGATACATGGGACCGCACATGGTATTCCTCTTTATCGCTGTCCTCTGCAAGTGATTGGGATTGGACGGGACGAGGCCATAGCTGCTCCGGCAGGTGAAGATGCGTTCATGGCGCTTCAGTGGGCACTGAACCTGGCGGGAGACTTTATTGACGGTGCAGTGCAAAGGGAAGGACTTGTAAATGATCACATAAACGAACTAGGTGAGAACTCATGGATTTGGCGGTATGCCTCCGAAGGTTAACGCCTGAAAAGTCTTAGTGCTGTATCTGGAGCGCCCGCCACGCAATAGTGCGGCGTTGACGAGGTCTTAGAGTGGGCGCTTCTGATACAGCGACTTGAAGGAAGCCGCCCACATGGAAGCCTATGTACTTTGAATCGGTCTGAACAGGTGCAGAGGGATCAGGCACAGAGCGAGTTGGGCAGCGTCCGATGACTGAAGGGCCGGATGGAGCAGCATGTTGGCTCGCCGAGGCCTTATGTGGACGCTGGAGAGGCTGGCATCCAAGGGGTTTTGGCCGGAAGAGACAAGGGATCCGCGTGTGCGCCGAAGCACGGGCAGGGGTCGAGGATGTGGATAGAGCTTCATGCGGCGCACCGGTCTGGTTGAGGTGGCGAGCGAAGCAGGAGTTGCGCGGCGGAGAGCCGTTCGACGACGCGCATGGTTCCGCCGCAGACTGGGCAGTTCCAGAGTGGGTAGTCTGATCGGTGGACGGTGATGCTGGCGGAGCAGTGTTCTCTGATCTGCCGAGCAGCCGCAGGCACAGCGGCAACAGAGTAGCGCGGTTGCGGTTGGCGAGGAATCCGAAGTTGCGGATGCGCACGAAGCCGGGCGGCAGCAGATGGAGCAGGAAGCGGCGCAGGAACTCATCGACAGCCAGAGTCATGAGCCGTTTCTTGTTGCCGTGCGCGGAATCGCGCCAGCGGAAGGTGACGTTGCCATCGGAGAGAGCGACCAGCCTGGAGTTGGAGATGGCGACGCGATGGGTATAGGCGCCGAGATAGCGCAGCACATGTTCCGGTCCGCCGAAGGGCGGCTTGGAGTAGACGACCCAGTCGTGGCGGAACAGTACTCGCAGCCATGCGCTGAAGGCGCGTGGTTGGGCAAGAGGCAGCAGGCTGCCGTGGAACTGGAGCTCACCTCGATGGAAGGCGTTGCGGAGTCCGGCGACGAACTTGCCGCGGAAGACACGGCTGAGCACGCCGATGGGAAGGAAGAAGGAACGCCGGGCGGAGATCCAGCCTGAGTGATCCGGGGCGAGACCGCCGGCGGCAACGACGCAGTGGACATGGGGATGAAACTGCAGGCGTTGATTCCAGCTGTGGAGCACGCTGAAGAAACCGATCTCGGCACCGAGATGCCGTGGATCGCGAGCGACTTCAAGCAGGGTCTCGGCACTGGCGTGGAAGAGCAGGTTGTAGATGAGCCGCTTGTTCTGCAATGCGAGCGGAGCCAGTTCCCGCGGCAGAGTGAAGACGGCATGGACGTAGCGAGTGGGCAGAAGCTCCCGTTCGCGCGCCTTGAGCCAGCGTCGGCGCGCGTTGCCCTGGCACCGTGGGCAGTGGCTGTTTCTGCACGAGTTGTAGGAGATGGTGGTCGTATGTCCGCAGCCGGTGCAGCGGTCGCGATGTCCGCCCAGCGCGGCGGTGCGGCAGCGCGTGATGGCCAGCAGCACCTTCTGGTGTTGCCAGTTGATCCACTTGCGGCTGTGTTCGACAAATGCCTGTCCAGCACAGCGAACAATGTCGGCCATCTCCACGAGAGGCCGGTTGTTCAACTGTGCTTGCTGTCCTCCCTGTGAAGAGAACATGAGCGCATCGAGCGGGCTGGCGGTCGCGCTGAGATGCCGTTGGGATAGATGCAGGTAGACCGTAGTAACTTCGAGGTCGCGATGGCCGAGCAGGATCTGAATGGTGCGCAGGTCGGCGCCGGCTTCAAGAAGATGTGTGGCGAAGCAGTGGCGCAAAGTGTGGGGATGGATGCGCCTGTGCTCGAGGCCAGCGCGTTCGGCGGCGATCTGGCAGGCAGTCCAGAGGACCTTGGTGGTGACGGGATAACTTGCCGTGTGCCAGCGGTTGCCGGGAAACAGCCACTCCTTCGGCTTGCGCCGGAGACCGCGCCAGTAGATGCGCAGTTCTTCGAGCAGCTTCGGGCTGAGCATGACATCGCGGTCCTTGCCGCCCTTGCCCTCGCGGATATGAACCACCATCCGCTTGCTGTCGATGTCACTGACCTTCAGATGGGCCGCTTCTGCGCGGCGTGCGCCGGTGGCATACATCGTCATCAGCAGGATGCGATGAAAAGGTGTGTCCGCGGCCTCAATCAGTCGCGCGACTTCTTCCTGACTGAGTACCCCCGGAAGATGACGCACCTTCTTCGGATAGGGCGTCTCGGCGATGCTCCAGCCGCGCTTCAACACGTGGATGTAGAAGAACCGCAGCGATGCCAGCCGCAGGATGACTGTGTTCGGACTGTACTTCAACTTGGTGAACAGCATCGCCTGGTACTTGCGAATATCTTCAGGGCCAAGCTGATCGGGCGGGCGCCGGAAGTACCGGCTGAAGTGCGCAACACCGTGCAGGTAGGTGCGGATGGTTGTGTCGGCGAAGTTGCGGCGTTGCAACTCCTCAAGCATGAGCTGACGTAGTTGGTTCACAGAGAATCCCTCCTCTGCGAACCAAACTACCGGGGCAGCCGCAAATGTCGGCTCAGCCGCACGCGAACGCGTCCGCCGCCGCAGCGGCTTCGTTCAAGTCGGGTCCTCGGTAAATTGCCGGTGGAGCGGGCCTGGAGAGGGGAACTTACTCGAGAACACCGTTTTCAGGGAAGTTCGTCGTGCTACTCGGCAAGAAATCCTGGCGGAATACTTGCCTGACTCTAGTTCAGTGGTTTGGCGGCGGCTTCGTCGGAGACTGGCCGTTGACCGCCGGAGAGGCTGTCGCGTCCGGTACAACGTCGAATCCCGGAAGCATGCGAGCCTCTGCCCCGAACTTGTGGTAATCCGTGTACACAATATCGTTCAATCGCGTCTCGTACGGCGCATAGATATCAAATGTCTGACCCCAGATGGTCAGAGTCCTCACGGTTCGGACTCGCATAATCAGGACGCTGCGGTGCGGGCAGATATATTCTTTTCCACCGATCTCGACGGGCCCGTATTCGATCATCGCCGCCGCTTCCTTGCGGGCAGTACCGGATTCAGATTCGGCTCACGAATCCATCCCAGCTCGGCCTGCATCGTCAGTCGAAGAATCGCTCCGGTTCCAGGATCAATCGTCAATTCTCCGAGATATCTGGGCGATATCAGAAAGGTACGCCCACCCACAAGGCAGCAGTACGTAACGTTGTAATGAGGATTGTCGGCGCGCACGAAGTAGCGAAAGACTGCCTCCCTTCCTCGTTCGCCCTGTTCCCAATGGCTCCAGATCAGTATGCTATCGCCCCGCGTGGCATCTCCGAGCACGGAGCCAAGAATCGGGCTGAAAACACCGATCAGATTGAGGTCCCTTCTCCTGGCGCTCGGGCTAGCCTTCCTCTTCTCTGTATCCTGTTCCTCATGGCCGTTCCGATAGCGGAGAGTTACCTTCTCGGTGACCGCCTCGCGCAACGACTGATCGGCCGGGGCGGTCTTCCAGGTATCTGCTTTTTGGGGCGACGGTTGCTCATACTCGGTCGTGGTGCGTATTGCGAAAAAATCCGGCAATTTAGGAATCACTTCCTTCAGATACTTCACTGTTCTTGAAATCATCTGGCGCTGCATGTCAAGATCGGGTGCTGGGTCGGAGAGAATCTCTGCTGCGGGAGGGTCCAGGAAAGCAGACGCATCGGCCAGAGTTACCAGTGCCGCGATCGACTTCTTGCCGCGCAGACGATTCTTCCAGAGTGAGAGCAGTTTACTGTTAAGGCGCTCGCTCAGCTCCAGACCCGCCAGTTGATTTGCCAACTCGCCATCCTGCTCAGCGTTGGCTGTGTCCAGGATCTGCTCCAGTTCGTGAACACTGACTCGCCTGGCCGGGAAGAAGGGCTGATCGTAGAAAACCGGCTGATCGTAATAGCCGGTGTTCGTGCGTGCCAATAATCCAGGCTCTTTCGATTTGTACCTCGAGGTCGTGATATTCATCCGGCTGGCCTGCATACGGCGGGTCAAAAGACATGGTATAGAACACCCGCGCATCCTCAACGCAATGTTCGATAGAGCGGGAGATGTTTGACAATTCATCCAGAACAAGGCCACCGCTCTGAATTGCCAATACCGGAAGCGCAAAATGTGAGTACGGTCCAAAGCCCCGCTCCTCCAGCTCCGACGGCGTGCGAACCCCCGCAAGATAATCCTTGTAAGAGTCTTTGAAGTCGAGAGAGGTCGGTTCGGCCCGCTACGGCGTCTGACCCTCTGGCTGGGTCCGCACTGTGACCTCGGAGATGACCATGCGGGCCTCACGTATGCGCGTGGAAAGCTCTACCATCGAGGAAAAAGCACCGTCCTTGTATTCCTTTGGCCCGTCGAACGGGCAACCACCCGAAGCCCATCCACACCAAAAGCTTTCGCCCAGGCGCGCGTCTTCGCTCGATGGCGATGGAGTAAACCGTTCCCAAGCTCCGATTCCACCGCGCGTAGCTCTCTAATTCCGCTATCACGAACGGATTATGACTTCGCGAAATTGCCCAGATCGTGCGGTGTGAGTCGTGGTGAGCAATATCCTCGGCCAGGGCGTTGCCGTCGGTCGCGGGCGCTGCCGTTGCGTACAGTCCGGAGGTGGTGAACCAGTAGACAGATGTGGGTTCACCGAGATGTCCGCCATTCTGCCGCAGAAACTTTATCGATTCGTCCTTTACAAGTTCCAACTGCGCGGGCGAAAGATCGACCTCATCGAGAACCAGCACCACTTCGGTAAGCCGCTCATTTTCGTCTGTGGGTTGGTCCGACGCCGCGAAGGAAACGATCGTTTGCGGCGCGCCGTGGTCCGTCAGCGTGAAATCCTTCGCAGCAAGACCTGAAAACGGCTTGCCCTCGCGGTCTGTCGCAGCAACGTCGAGGTGGATGATGCCCTCCCGATGTGCGTCCGCCCGCATTTTGACATGCTCAGACGAAACCGTGGCTTGTACTGGAACTTGCGAGGTTTCAAATTGACCATCAGCAACAGGGCAAACGGACGACGGCCAAAAGGCAAAGTAGAAAATTCGGCAGAATAGCTCTCTGCGTTCTCAAATCCGTACCTCGCTCGGGTTGGCCCCAGGGTGCCAACAATTCAGAATACCTTGGCACCATCAATGAGATTGAACTGCGGAAGACCGCAAATCAACCGAACGCGCCTGACTGCGCGGCACTGCCTTGGAAGTCTCGTTATCGGTAAATTCCCCCGGCAACCAGGCTGGGCAAGTTACCAGAAATCCCCTGTACCACGGGGCCTTCAGCCTAGCGTGGAGTTGCCAAAGAAACCAAAGCACCATCCACAGATGAGCAAACAGGCAATAATCAGCGCCATGAGCAGTCGGACCATCGAAACAAGATGCCCATCCGGGTAGAGCCTCCTGTACTCGCGATGGAGCCGTAGGGTCTTAGAGAGATACCAGCCCAGCGCACCGATGTGTTCCTCTTTTGGGAGCTTCTCGTTTACTTTCTCCACCGTCAGGAAGTTCGCAAGCGTCGATATCAAGCCGCACGCCGCGGCGGACACGAGCGCAAAGATTCCGATTGTGACCTGACTCGACATTGTCCTCGATGTTGATTCTGCCTCAAAAGTCTTAGGGCTGTATCTGGAGCGCCCGCGAGCAAAGGTGGGCCCCTGGGCTGCTCTTGTGGGCGCTTCAGATACAGCGACTTGAAGGAAGCCTTAATGGCTGCCAATTCTATGGGCTTTAGATAGATCTGAGCCGATGCGGGTGTTTTCCGCACGAGGCTTTAAGCACTGCGTAGGTCGACCTTGCCGGCAGGGTACTGCCGGCAAGACTATTTTAAGCAGCCGGGAACCGGCTGCGAGGCGGCCTGCGACCTTCTTTGAGCGACATGAGACACAGGGTCTGTATGCGTGTGCGGACACGAGGAGGGATCGAGGGTGAAGCTGTGGGTTCATGCGGCGTATCCGTCGGAGGGCGGTGAACGGAGCAGGAGTTGAGCTGCTGAGAGCCGTTCAAGGACATGCATGATTGCGCCGCACACGGGACACTTCCAGGGTGAGTGAGGGCGATCTGTTGAAAGCGATACGGATGCAACTGGGATGCTCTTTCCTGCCTGAAGCAAGCTGAAGCAGAGTGGCAGCAGCTGGGCACGTTGCCGGTTGGCAAGGAAGCCGAAGTTGCGGATGCGGACGAAGCCGCGTGGGAGTAGATGGAGCAGGAAGCGACGCAGGAACTCATCGACCGACAGAGTCATCAGCCGCTTCTTATTGCCATGAGCGGAATCTCTCCAGCGAAAGGTGACGTCCTGGTTGGTAAGAGCAACGAGCCTGTGGTTGGAGATGGCGACCCGGTGGGTGTAGTTGCCGAGATAGCGTAGAGCATGACCCGGCCCACCGAATGGCGGTTTGGCGTACACGACCCAGTCGTGACGGAAGAGCAGCCGAAGCCAGGATGCGAAGGCTCGGGGTTGAGACAGCGGGACAAGTTGTCCATGGAACTGGAGTCTGCCCTGGCGGAACGCTGTCTTTAATCCAGCGACGAACTTCCCGCGGAAGACGCGACGAAGCACTCTGGTGGGGAGAAAGAAAGAGGGTTGCGAGGCGATCCAGCGGGATCGGTCTGGAGCGAGCCCACCGGCAGCAAGCACGCAGTGAATATGAGGATGATGCTGCAAACGCTGATTCCAGGTGTGGAGCACGCTGAAGAAACCGATCTCTGCGCCAAGATGCCGGGGATCACGAGCGATCTCAAGTAAGGTCTCAGCGCTGGCGTGGAACAGGAGGTTGTAAATCACCTGCTTGTTCTGCAAGGCCAGCGAGGCAACTTCACGCGGTACCGTGAAGACGATGTGCACGTAGGGTGTAGGCAGAAGCTCCCGTTCACGCGCCTCGAGCCAGTGTTGGCGCGCGTTGCCCTGGCACTTAGGACAGTGGCGGTTACGACATGAGTTGTATGAGATGGCGGTATGCCCGCAGCCGGAACAGCGGTCGCGATGGCCACCCAGCGCAGCGGTGCGACAGCGCGTGATCGCCAGCAGGACCTTCTGGTGTTGCCAGCTGATCCAGCGCTGACTCCGTTGGAGAAAAGACTGCCCGGCAGAGCGAACGATATCGGCCATCTCCAAGGGAGGCCGATTCATGCGTTCCTGGTCTGTTCTCCTTGTGTGCCAAGCGTGAGAGCGTCCAGCGGACTGGCGGTTGCGCTGAGATGCCGCTGCGAGAGATGCAGATAGATCGTGGTCTCCTCCAGGTCACGGTGCCCGAGCAGCATCTGGATGGTCCGCAGGTCGGCTCCAGCCTCGAGCAGATGGGTGGCGAAGCAATGGCGAAGGGTGTGTGGATGGATATGCTTGTGCGTGAGACCGGCGCGTTTGGCCGCATGCAGGCAGGCCCACCAAAGCACCTTAGTGTCGATGGGACGGTCTGAAGTATGCCGGCGTCCACCGGGAAAAAGCCAGTGCGTCGGCTTACGATCGAGTCCGCGCCAATATCCACGCAGCGCTTCAAGAAGCGCTGGGCTCAGCATGACATCGCGATCCTTGCGCCCCTTGCCACCTCGAATATGGATGACCATGCGCTGGCTATCGATATCGCTGACCTTTAAATGCGCTACCTCGGCGCGGCGGCCACCTGTGGCATAGAGCGTCATGAGCAGAATGCGATGGAAGGGCGTCAGAGCAGAATCGATGAGCTGTGCAACCTCTGCCTGGCTGAGCACCTGAGGCAGGTGGAGAAGCTTCTTCGGATACGGTGTCTCGGCTACACTCCAACTCCGCTTCAGCACCTGGATGTAAAAGAAGCGCAACGCCGCAAGGCGTTGCGACACTGTGTTCGGCGCCAGCTTCCACTTGGAAAACATCAACGCCTGATACCGGCGGATGTGCTCGGGACCTAATCGAGCGGGGGAACAACGGAAATGCTGGGCGTAGTGTTCGACCGTGCGGATATAGCAGCGAATGGTTCCTGGAGCGTAGTTGCGACGTTCCAGCTCTTCAAGCATGATCTGACGTAGATGGGTCACAGAGACTTCTCCTCTGCGACAAAAGCTAGATCAGAGCCGCCGCTGTTGGCTCAAAACACGCGCATGCGTCCGCCGCCCTGGCGGCTTCGTTCAAGTCGCGTTTTCGGTAAGTTCTCCGCCGGGGCAGGCAAGTTACCGAAAATCCCGTTTTGAAGGAACTGCTGAACTGCTGGTAGGCCGACCAAAACAGCTATGAGTTCTGAACCCATTTTCTAAACTCAGCGACGCTCATTCCTTTACTTCTGATAGAGCTACGCTTCTTACGGTTGAGGTCTGGGGTCGGGACAGGGTCGTTGTGTTGCTTTCTCGCAGGGCGCCGGCACTCGCAAGGGTTCTTACCGCAGGCTCCGCATAGGTCAGCCTCTCGCCGTTTTCGGACCTTGTTCTTTGCGATGCTCACAAAGCAATGGTAAACGCTACAAGGCTTATCCCTTGCCAAGGAGCCGGGATGCCTGCGAAGTCACCTTTCGGTAAATTCCCCAGCCGAAGAGGTCAGCGCAAGCAATTTACTCAAAATCCCGTTTCATGGCAATTTGAACCCGTGAGAGGTCGCCACTTTGCTGGCCCGCACTTGCCACTTCTGACCGTCGAGCCCGACCAGCAGTAGCCAGAGCATGAGCATTCCTTCCCCTGCGAAACCCGCGATCACGTTGTACGGGGACAGGTGGTTGGTGAGGGGAATGGACAAATCGGTTAACCAGGCTAACCCGGCTACGGCCATCGTCGTGCCCAAGATTCGCGGCAGGAAATCTGATCGGAAAACCAAAAAACCGACCACTAAGCAATAGAGCCCATGGAAGCACAGCGCGATGTTCGCACCCCGGAGATGAAGTTCTAAAGCTTCTAGCGTAAGGGAAATGAAGTTCAAGATCGCTGCGAGCAACATAACGCCTCTGTTTACCGGACGGAGCAACCAATAAAGCAGCAGCGTGACAATCGCGAACGAGGCGATTGGAATGACCCCGACCGCACGCAGCAATCTCCCTCGGAGGAGGGCCTCGGCGAGCACCGCCGATACCACGGCAAGCAGATAGAAGCCTCCCGCGAGCCTGGCTTTGAGAAAGGGGGACGATCCTCTCATCCGTTGTTTCACGCCATCGCTCCCGGAAAGCGCTTCATGGGCAACAGTTTTGCCTTTGAAGGCGGTGCTGTACCCGGAGTAAGATACGGAAGCGAAAGCTCGCTGGTTCCACTTCTCGATACCCGATGATCCCATCTTAATAGGCGGCTTAGGCCGAAATCACTCACGGCGCTCGCTGTTATGAGTCGATGATTCACCGCCTTCTCAAACAAGAGCCTGAAAAGTCGGATTCGGTAAGTTGCCGCCGGCAGTCGGCTGACCGTACTGCTGCCGAGGGATTTCCGATCAAGGCTGAGCGCCGATCCCCCTGCTCTCGCGACGCGAACCCGAGTAATCCCTTAACCAGGTACCAAGGTGCCGAAATAAATGCCTCCTACCTATGGCCGCGACTCTCAGGAAATGGTATTCCTCAAAGCAGATGAAATCGGCAAGCAGCGGCTTCTCACGCAACCGCGCTTAGCCGGCAGTCGCCGGTAGTATCGGCCTTCCGCGTGAGCGAAGGATAGCTTTCTAGCTATCCGGTAACACACCCTATCCCTGTCTCAAAATCACCACCACACCCAAATAGAAGCTCCAACGAACCCAACCGAGGAACGAGGATTCCCTATGCCTAAAAACCCTGTAACCGATCCCATCACCGATCAGGAAATGGCCTTTGCTCACCTGGTCTTGTCTGGAACCATGGACGACCGCCGCGCCGCCGAAGCCGTAGGCCTCAAACCCGGCACCGCCGCCTACATCAAATCCAAACCCCGCGTCCGCGCCTACATGACGGAGCACCGCGCCGCCGTCAGGGAAAAACTGGTAGACGAAGAAGCGGACAGGCTGCGCAAGCTGAACCTTGGTCGCGACCGGATCCTCACCCGCCTCTGGGAGTTGGCCGCTCTCAGCGCCGAAGCAACGAGGGGCAGCATTGCCGGTCAGATCAAGGCCCTCTCCATGATCTCAGCCATCGAAGGCTTTATCCCAGGCCGCCGCCTCTCCCCATCCGCGACCCAACCCGTCGCCGACGTCCGAGCAGCCCGCAGATCCCTCAGCCTCAGCCCCGGCCGAGCCCGCCCCGTTCCGAATCACCGAACCCCCGCTCGCCCACGATGCCGGCCAACTGAACCCCTTCGTCATCCCGCAACCGCGGAACCCGGTGCTCAATCCAACCAAAAACTTCTTCGATGTCGCTCTGGACGCAATCAACGCCGTGAACCTGCCCTATCCCGCCAGACTAAGCGAATTCGCGCACAGCCGCTGAAATCGAAATAAGCCAAAAAGCCAAATTTTATCGAATTTTATAAATAATCCCGCCCACCGGTCGCAACCCTTCAAGTCACGGAGCATCCAGCAACGGATTAAAGCGTTAAGTATCCCGCATCGTAAGTCGCCGCGTTGACGTACCTTGCGACGGCCGGTGGCAAAACACCCAAAACAAGCGCCCGTTTACGAGACCTGCGTCCTGAGGGCAACTCCTATGCGTCTGGCGCATGGATTTCTACCGAACTTGCTTCGGGCTTCTATCTGGGGCCGCCCCTGAGCTCGGGTTCAGCCAGAGTTTCCGACATAGGTTAAATCTCCCGATTTGTATCCATGGCGAGTACGTTGCGGCCTTAGCTCAGAAAAATGGTACGCGTGACCTACGGAGTGCGTCGAGGCTCGGAGGGCCGGCGGGCTAAACGTCAGCCCAGACCGGAAGAGATGGACGGATCGCGACCGAGCTCCAACTTGCCAAAGTACTCGTGCGCGCTCACCTTTGCTACGAACACAGATTTAAATTGCGCCGGCTCGAATGCGCGGTGTACACTTTGGCGACTTAACGGAGAGATCAGAAACATAGTGGTTCTCTGAAGGAATGTTAAGGCACGCTTTACTAGATCTACTGTTTTTTGATTGCTGCTTTCATTGCGATTTTCCGCTCATTAGCCATCGACAGTATCCCCCCTAACTGCTGGTCGGCATCGGTCACTCGGCTTTTATGTTGACCGCGCGCGAGAGCATCCTGTTTTGTTGGGATTGCGCCGCGAATGTTGACGCGATGCGGTTAGGTAGTCACGTACGTTAAGGGAGGGAAGGGGATGTCTTCTTCAAAGATCCGGAATTGCTTGCTGGCCATCGTTTGCCCCGTGGTGTGCGCGATACCGGGGTTTGCTCAGAATCAAGTTTGGGAAGAGCAGGCTTTCTTCATAACCTTCCAGGTGCAAGGGAGTACCAATACTACTCCCGTTGCCGTTAACAATGCGGGGAAAGTCGCAGGCTACTATGCCACCGCAACTGATCCCTTTGAAACGTTTCACGCGTTTCTACGCGACGCACGGGGAGCGTTCACAACCTTCGATGTCTCAGGCAGTGTTTCCACGCAGCCCGTGGGCATCAACGGGGAGGGGACGATCGCCGGTCAATACCGCGACGCGAACGGCCGGAACCATGGCTTTGTCCGCGACGCGCGGGGAGCGATCACTTCCTTCGATGTGCCAGGCAGCAATGTTCATGACACCTTCCCGGCGAGCATCAACGACGCGGGCGCCATCACCGGAACCTACGGGCCAGCGGGTGGGCAGCAACCACACGGCTTTGTGCGCGACGCATCCGGGGCTCTGACTCTGTTCGACGTAGCGGGAAGCATCCAGACGTTCCCACGCGCCATCAATGGGGCGGGAGCCATCGTGGGAAATTACCTCGATGCCAACGACGTGAATCACGGTTTTTTACGTGACCCGTCGGGAGCCATCACCTCGATCGACGATCCGGCGAGCAGGGGACCCAACCCCTGGTCGATCAACGGTAAAGGAACCATGGTGGGTATTCTCTCCACTTCCGGGACCTTTCCCGCGTTTATCCGCTCCCGCGACGGAGCGTTTACGTTGTTTGGCGTCCCTGGAAACGGCAGGATCAATTCCAACACTGAGATCAACGCCGTCGGCATCGTGTCGGGTGACTATCAGGACGCCACCTCCGTCTTCCACGGCTTTGTGCGCACACCGAACGGAACGGTTACAACGTTCGACCCCCCTGGCAGCGACAACACATTCGCGACGGGCATCAACGACTTTGGCGTTATTACCGGGCTCGCCTCCCAGGGAAACATCACATTCGGCTATCTGCGCGTACCCTCCGGCGATAAGAGATTCTACCCGGGAACCTATGCTGTGTCCGACGAGGAGAGTCTCTATATAGACGGCGGCTTCTACTTATACGGCGACCCTATCGTGCGGTTGTGGCCTTTTGTTGCCGGCAATCCAAGTCAGCATTGGCATTTAGGCGAAGCACCCGGCGGGTTTACGCTGCTGAATCTGGGCACCGGTAAATATGCCAGCGACCGCTCCGGCAAACTCTTTGAATCGAATCGCAAAGAGGTCTGGTCCGTAACTCCTGTCCCCGGGGGATACAGTATCAGGAACAATCGCACCGGATGGTACTTGACCGACCCCGCAGTTCAAAGAGGCCCGGTCACACTCACTCCGGGCGGTTCGGTTTGGGAGTTATCCCCACCAAAGTAAGGGGGATCCCACAGGCGTCCAGGACAGATGTAGCCCTGGTAGTTCGCGGACATAGTGAACGGGGTTCCATCGTCCCGGGTGCCCAGGCGTGAGTGTGCGCCTGGTTACCGCAACCGGGCATCGGCGCATCCAATGGTACACATCGCAGATCAGCTCAACATCTTCCGGAACCGCCAAACGCTGAGCACCACCAGCAGCAGCGTAAACACGCCCAGAATCAGAAAATCCTCCCACAACCCAGCAAACCCGGTGCCTTTGATCATGTTAGACCGGGCAATCACGCTGAAATGCCGAATGGGATTAATCCACACCAGCGGCTGCAGCCAGTGGGGAACCGCCTCCGCCGGCGTGACCGCCCCCGACGCCGTAGTGAGCAGGGGATTAACAAAAAAACTAGTGAGCTGCGCCTGCTGCGCCGACCTTGAAAACGTCGCAATCACTGTCCCTAGAGCAATACCCGAGAGTATGCACAAAGACGCCCCGCAGAACACCACCAGAAAGTTGCCGTGAAACGGAACGTCGAAGACCAGCTTCATGAACCCGGTGGCAAACACCACCATCAGCATCAGCAGCAAAAACAACGGCGCAATCTTAGCCACAATGATCTCTGACGTCTCCGCCGGCGACATAACGAGCTGTTCGATCGTGCCCGCTTCCCGCTCTTTCACCATGGCGGCGGCCGCGACAATGGACCCATTCAAGATGAGCAGCAGCCCGAGAACCCCGGTGACCACAAACCAACTGTTGACCAGTCCCGGATTAAAAAGAAACGCCCGCGTCATCACCGCCCGTCCCCGCCGGCTCACCGGAGAGACATCGATCTGCGAAAAGCGCGCGTGCAAGCCATTCCCGGAAAGCCCCTGGTTCCAGGTCAGGATCACTCCCTGCGCATAAGATCGAGCGATCGTCGCCGTGTTGGCATTCATGGCGTTCAACAGCAGCTGCACCGTGACCGGCCTTCCACGCTCCAGGTCCCGGGCAAAATCCCGCGGGATCACCACCCCCGCATCAAGATCTCCCCGGCTGATCGCATCGCCGAGTTGACTCACCGAATCGTAGTAGCCGGCCAGGCGAAAGCTGCGGCTCTCTGTCAGCGTGGACACCAGGTCGCGGCTCTGCGACGTCCGGCTTTCGTCAATCACGCCCAGCCTCAGATCCGACACCGTGGCGTTCAGCACTACACTGAACAGCAACAGTTGCAAAATGGGTGGCAGGATCAACGACATCGCAAGCCGCCGGTCGCGCCGTATCTGCGCGAACTCCTTGCGCAGCAGGGCGCCAAACCGGCGGCTCGAAAAAAGCTGAAAGTTTGCGCGCATCCTTACGCCGCCAACTGCATGCGGCGGAGCTTGCCCCACGCCGAGAAGTAAAAACCGCACCCAATAAGACCGATGACGATCACCTTCCACCACACCGCCGGCCAGCCGCCCCCCTGCAGCAGAAAGTCGCGCACAACGTCGATGTAATAGCGGCCCCAAACGAGATTCGAGATCCAGCGAATCTGGACCGGAATGTTTTGAATGGGAAAAATAAGCCCGGCTAACATGAACACCAGCAGGAACCCGCCCAACGCAACTGCCTGCATCGCCGCCGCCTGGTTCGGAATGAGGACCCCGATCATGGTGCCAAACGCCGCTACGCAAAACGCGTACAGCACCGTCGCCACCAGAAACGGCGTTGGGTCGCCGGCAACCCCAAGTCCAAAGTAAGTGAACAACAGCAGCAGTAAAAGAATGCTGTCCACCACCGCCACCACCATAAACGCCAGGATCTTTCCCAGCAAAAATTCATGCGCCGAGATACTGGAAACGTAAACCTGCAGAATCGTGAGCTGCTCTCCTTCGCGCGCCATGGCCAGTGTGGCCAGCATCGGAGGAAACAGTGACAGAGCCAGCACAAACACGCCCGGCCCGTAAAACTTCATCGAAGAAAGGCCGGGGTTGTACCAGAAGCGAATCGCCGCCTGCACCGGCATCGGTTTCGCTGCCCCTCCGTTTGCCGTGTTGAATGCGTTGGTAATCTGCGATGAATAACCCTCGATCAACCGCGCAGTGTTGGCATCGGACGCATCCACCAGCACTTGCACCGGAGTATCCACGCCGCGCGCCAGGTCTCTCCCAAACCTTTTCGGGATAATCAAAACCGCGCGCGCTTCATTGTTCAGGAACGACGCTTCCGGACGCTGATCCACGGCAGAAGGGATGACTTGGAAAGTAATCGATTCGCGGAACGCATCAATCAGCTGCCGCGAGGCCGGCGAATTATCGAAATCCTGCACCGCCAGGGGCATATTTTTCACGTCCAGCGAGATAGACGTGCCCATCAGAATAAGCTGGGTCAGCGGCAGGATCAGCGCCAAAGCGACCGCTCGCTTATCGCGCAGAATCTGGATAAGTTCTTTCCGGGCCTGGGCGAAAATTCGTCGCACTCGTCAGTCCTCCGAACCCACCTTGCCCTTCAACCGGGCCTTTTCCACCACGCTGATAAACACGTCTTCGAGCGACAAGCGCGCGGGTTGAGCGGAGATGACCCTTATTCCCGCCGACGCCAGCTTGTCGCGATAAAACGTCTCACCCTTAGTCGGGTCATCGCTGAGAACAATATGCAACCGGTTGCCGAACAGAGAAACCGCCCAGCGCTCCTGGTCGCTCTTCAAAAGGTCGAGCGCCCTTTGCGGCTGATCGGTGATAAATTCCATCAACTGTCCCGGCTGCGCAGCTTTGATCGCGCTGGGCGTGCCTTCGGCCACCAGTTCGCCCGCCACCATCAGGCCCAGCCGATTGCATTGCTCGGCCTCCTCAAGATAGTGAGTGGTCACCAGGATCGCGGTGCCCGCATCCGCCAGTCGATTGATCATCTTCCAGAAAGACCGCCGCGCAAGCGGGTCCACCCCCGAGGTCGGCTCGTCGAGAAACAGCACACTCGGTTCATGCATGATCGCTGCGCCAAAGGCCACCCGCTGCTTCCATCCCTGCGGCAGGCTGCCCGTAAGTTGCTGTTCGCGTCCCTTCAGTCCGGAGAACTCAAGCACCCACTGTTTCTTTTCATCGCGTTCCTCGCGGGGCACGCCATACACGCCGGCAAAGAATTCCAAATTTTCTTCGAGCGAGAGATCGTCATAGAGCGAAAACTTCTGCGACATGTATCCAATGCGCTGGCGTACTTCCCCCGCGCGAAGATGTTTCGTCCACCCAGCGAGTTGCACTTGTCCACCGCTCGGTTCCACCAGCCCGCAGAGCATCTTGATCGTCGTCGTCTTGCCCGCGCCATTCGCGCCCAGCAGTCCATAGATCTCACCGTAATGAACTTCGAGGCTCAACTGCCGCACAGCATTGAAAGACCCGAATTGTTTGCTCAGCCGCGAGGCTCCAATCGCCACTTGGCCCATATGCTCCATATGGCTGTGCCGTGCCGGGAAAGACTCGTCGTGCACCTGCTCCCCCAGCGCGCGCAGCCGCGCCACGAACGTGTTCTCCAGCGTTGGCTCATCCAGCAGGATCTCCTGTATCTCCAGGCCCGCGCTACGCAGGCTGCGTTCGGCGATCGCGCGCGCCAGGTCCGGATGCGGCGCCAGCAGATCCAGCCGGTCGCCAAACCGCTGCACGTCGAGAATTTCGCCGTCGCTCTCTGCCAACGGCGAAAGAATCTCTTCCGCCAGCGCAAGGTTCGACACTCGCAGTTCCATCCGCGTTGCGCCCAGTTTCTCGCGCAACTCCTGCGGCGTTCCCAGGTCGTGGATTTCGCCCTGGTGCATCAGCGCGACGCGGTGGCATCGTTCCGCCTCGTCCAGATACGGTGTCGCCAGCAGGATCGTCAGCCCGTCAGCCGCCAGGTGCGCCAGCGTATCCCAGAACTCCCGCCGTGAAACCGGGTCTACGCCGGTGGTCGGCTCATCCAGCAACAGCACGCGCGGCTCCGGCACCAGCGCGCATGCCAGGGCAAGCTTCTGCTTCATCCCGCCGCTCAGCTTTCCCGCCAGGCGTGAGGAGAAACGATCCATGTCGAACATCTGCAAGTACCGGTGTCCCCGCGACGCGATATCCTTCCTCGGCACACGTCGCAAATCTCCGATATAACGAATGTTCTCTTCGACGGTAAGGTCCGGATACAGGCTGAAGTTTTGCGTGAGGTAGCCCGTCTGAGCACGAGCCTCGCGCGCCGGGACGCCGAAGATTTCAACCCGTCCCGAAGTCGACTCCATCACTCCGGCGGCGATTTGAAACGTGGAGGTCTTACCCGCGCCGTCCGGCCCGATCAGGCCAAAGATCTCCCCCTCGTGCACGTCCAGACTGATGCCGCGTACTGCGTCCACTGCGCCATATCGCTTGACCAGGTCGTGGATTCGGATGGCGACAGACCCCAGGGAAATTGCTGGCTCGAACGTCGCAGGAGGCGCTAGGGTTACCACGTGTGTTTCACCGGTTAAACCGGCCCGGCGGCCAGGTGCTGCCTTCCACCAGGATCGCTCCATCCGCCGGCATGCCAGGCTTCGCGAACCCGATGCCGCTCTTCAATCGCAGCTTCACCCCCACCACTTGCTTTACTCGGTCGTCGCGAAAGTAGGTGTTTTCCGGAGTAAACGTGGCTTGCGGATCGATTCGCTCCACGTACGCATCGAGGGCTTTTGCCGGGTCGGAGTCCAGGTAAATCCGTGCCGGCTGGCCGACCTTCACTTTGCCGATTTGCCCTTCGGGTATAAAACCCCTTAGATACACCTTGCTCAGATCCAGCAGCGTCACAATCGCCGTTCCGGCCTGCACCACCTCGCCCGGCTCCGCCGCCCGCGTCATCACCGTTCCATCGAAGGGCGCCTTGACCGTGAGATCGCTGCGCGTGGCCTGTGCTTCGGTTAACTGGTAGCGTGCCTGGTCAGCTAAGGCCTGCGAGTACGCAATCTCTGATCGTTGCTGTGCCAGTTGCTTGCGCACCGTCGATGCCTGGAAACCACGAATCGCGGGATTGGAAAGCGTCGCCTGGGCCATGTTCAGCACGCCCCGCGCCGATTCCAACCTGCGCTTCGCGGCAGCCACTGCCGCTGCCTGTTGCTCCGCCGTCGCATTGGCCTGCCGCGCCTGGCGCTCAGAAACCGCGTCCGTCTTGCGTAGTTTGTTATAAGCGGTCCGGTCAAAGTCGGCGATTTGAAAGGCAGCTTCTTGGTTCGCCAGGTCCGATTCCGCAGCCGCTACGTCGGCCTCCGCCTGGCGCACACGGCCACTTGCATCCAGTTTCGCCTGCTCCGTTTGCAAGTCGTTCTGCTGCAGTTGCTCCTGCAGCACCGCGATCTGATCGCGTGAAGATCGCAATCGTGCCTCGGCCACCGTCACCGCGGCCCGGGCCTGATCTGCCCGCGCGAATACCTGCTCGTCGTCGAGCACCGCGATGGTTTCTCCAGTCTTGACGGAGTCTCCCTCCCGGAATCGGACTTCCAGGATGCGTCCCGTTGTCTTAGGTGCTACTGCGGAATCGTCTCCCTCGATCCGCCCGCTCAGCGCCACCACGCTCTGAGGAATCTTCGGCGGAGCGACGAAGGTACTCCAGATGAAGTAACCAACCAACACCACCGCCGCCACAATACCCACCTTGGCGATAACGGGTAAAGCATTGCGGCGCTGGGGCGCGCCGCCGTCAGCTGTGGTTGTTTCTGAAGTGGGTGTCACCGACGGAGGAGTTTCGGTGCTGATCGTTCTCGCCATCTCATCCTCCACCTCACGCCAGCAGCATTGCAGCCTGGGATCGGCAGACAGAGAGATCTTAGTGAATCGGCCTTTATTAGTCGATCAAAACCGAAAAACCACATCCTTACCAGGAAAGGGGGCGTTGAAAAGTCCCGTAGAGCCTGCCCTGAGCTTGTCGAACGGGGACGGCTGACCTTAGCCCAGGACGCAGTCCTGGGAGGAGCTTTCGAGACACGAAAAATCCCGATCAAATCCGTCCACCGGCCAAAGTGGAGTCGGCTCGGGCAAGGTTGAATCTTACCGCCGACTCCTCGTACCGCTCGCAAAACATCTCGTTGATCGCCTGGATGGAGGCCACCCCGGTTAACACAGTCTCCGTCAGGCTCAAGGCCCGGGAGCCCTTTGGAAGGTAGGCAAGACTGCGGCGCATGCCCCCCACCACCCGCGGATTGAACAATCCGGTGTTGCGGATGGCGCGGCTGTCTAAATAGTGCGTGGAAAATTCAGAGCCCTTCGCCAGCCCCAACGTCTCACTCGACCCTGCGACGAATGGCCGTTTCTTCACCTTCAACGCGGAGGGTAGGGTCTCGGAAATGGCACGCCGCAAAACGTACTTGCCGGCCCCGTTCCGCAGCTTCAGCGACACTGGAAGCGAGAACGCAAACTCAACCAACTTGTGGTCGAGAAATGGTACGCGGCCCTCGATGGAGTGTGCCATTTCGACCCGGTCGCCGAGACAGTTGAGGTTGTAAGACGGCAGATCTGCCTTGAAAAGATAGTATTGGTGCGCGGCCACCGCCGAAAGGGATTTCATGCAGCCAGGGCCAATCCGCTTGGCCATTTCAGCAATAGGGTCGATTCCTGCAACCTCCCGGCGAAAATCACCGGACATGACGAAGGGAAGTCTCTTCGCCGTTCGCAGCGCGCGAGCCATGGCGTACGGGTAGGCCCCAAACAAGTTAGAGATGCGATCGTACTGTGGCAACTCACGCATCGGTAATATCCCAGTGTTGAGGAGCGCGATCCCTGACTGTTCCTTCTTGAGCAGGGCCTCGAGCGCGGTACGCCGCTCACGATCTTTAGGGTGGGTGCGCACTTCCTCAAGCAAGGCGATGTGCTGAAAAACGTTATAGCCCGCGAGCGCTTCGTCAGCACCCTCGCCCGTAAGCACCACCTTGACGTGGCGCCGAGCCAGCTCTGACAGAATCATCTTGGCCGCTCCGTGGCTGTTGCTCACCGCGATTTCGCTGTGCCACAAACACCGCTCGAAGTGAGGCGCCAGGTCTCCCGAGCCGATCCGGATCGTGTGGTGCTCGAAACCTCTGGCTTGCGCAAATTCTGCGGCTGCTTCTCCCTCGTTTAGCTTTTGGTCGGCAAACTCCACCGTAAACGCTTTAACCGGCCGTCCACTCACTTCGGCCGCCGTCGCCGCAACTGAGGTTGAATCCAGACCTCCTGAGACATAGGCCCCAACCTCGACGTCGCCATGCAAGCGCACACGCACGGCTTCATAGAACAATCGCCGGAACTCTTCGATTGCTTCTTCCTCGCTGGCAGGCGCCACTTCGCCGCTGAGAGGGAGATCCCAGTAGCGGCGCCGGGTCACCCCGGAACGCGAGATGCGCAACATGCATCCCGGCTCAACCGTCTGAATGTTCTCGAAGCAAGTCGTTTCGGGCAGCAGCAACCCATGCAGCATATAGAAGAGGCTGACGTGATCCAGCCGCGCCCGGACCTTGCGATTTCCGAGAATAGCCTTGATTTCCGAGCCGAACACCAGCGAGTCGTTCAGCCGCGTATAGAACAGAGGCTTGATGCCGAAACGGTCACGGACGAGGTACATGACCTCATTCCTCTGGTCCAAAAGGGCGATCGCAAATTCGCCCCGCAAGTGAGACACAAACTCTTCCCCGTATTCTTCGTACAGGTGAACAATAATCTCGGTGTCGCTGCGCGTGCGGAAACGATGGCCCCTCGACTCCAGGTCCTTGGCGATGTCCTGGAATCCGTAAAGTTCGCCATTGAGGACTACCCAGATCGAGCCATCCTCGTTCGAAAGCGGCTGACGGCCATTGGACAGATCTACGATGGACAGCCGCGTGTTGATCAGCAGAACCGACCCCGAGCAGCCAAGATAGTATCCCCATTGATCGGGGCCGCGATGGCGGATCGCCGAAACCATGGGCACGATAACCGACTCATCGACCCGTCCCTTTGGATCGAAAAGGAACTCGCCTGCAATTCCGCACATGGTTAAACCGTCCCGCTTGGAAGCTGAGTGGAGAGATGGGGCAGGCGAGCGGCGGGCGTTAACGCGATGGCACAATCCGCGGTCAAGCTGATGCGCGCTTTGAGCCCAGGAGAAAGGTTTGCCGGCACCGAAAGCCGATACCGTTGCGCAGCCATGGCGACGATCATTTGTGCCTCCATCATCGCCACATCGGCTCCGATACACTGGCGCGGTCCCGCACTAAAAGGGAAGTAGGCAAAGCGCGGCCGCCCTACCGATCTCTCCGCCGAAAAGCGATCGGGATCGAACTTCTCCGGATCTTCCCATAAGCTCGGGAGCCGGTGCATCACGTACGGGCTTACGATGACGAGTGCCTCGGCAGGAATTCGGAATCCGCCAATTACATCGTCCTTCAACGCGCTTCGGGCAAAAACCCAACCCGGCGGGTAAAGTCGCATCGTCTCCATAATCACGCGGCGGGTGTACTCGAGAGCCGGCAAATCTTCGAATCCGGGCGGCCGGCCTTTCAGTACGGCATCGACTTCGTGTTCGACCCGTTCCCGTATCTCGGCGTGCTTAGCGAGGAGGTACCAGGTCCAGCAAATAGCATCAGCGACGGTGTCGTTACCTGCCTGCAGCATCGTCTTCAGTTCGTCGCGGATCTGGCGATCGCTCATGGACTCCCCGGTCTGCTCATCCCGGGCCCATAGAAGCAGCGATACCAGGTCACCGTTGTCGATCTTATTTCGCCGTCGCTGCTCCACAACGCGCAGAACGAACTGATCCAACGTACGGACCCCGTGCTCAAAGCGGCGCCTCTTGGCAAAGCGGAACCACGTCAGGACTTTGACTATCTTCACCGCGTCAATCAGGTTCATGTGGCGGGAGCAATCAAGAATGGCATCGCGTATGACCTGCTCCGAACCGATCAAGTCTCCACTGAACATATTGCGTAGGAGGATTTCGATCGTGAGCAGGATGACCTCGGCGCGCCCGTCCACAGCTTCGGCCGCGGCTGCATGCCCCTCCCAGCGATCGAGCATCCGAGACGTGGAATCGACCATGATGCCGGCCATCCGGGCATGATGCTTCCGCTGAAACGCCGGCTGGACCAACCGCCGCTGCCGCTTCCAGTCTTCGCCGTCAATGGAGAATAGCCCGTCCCCCATCAAAGGTCGCAACACGTGGTACCACGGGCCCTTGATGTAGTTGGTATGGTTGTCTTGCAGAACGCGCTTGATTCCGTCCAGATCCGTGACCAGGTAGGCACGGTTGGGGCTCAGCGTGACCACCCCGCCATACCGCCCGGCGGTCTGCGCAAAGTAGTCCGGCGGATTACGCATCAAGCCGGGAAGCACGAAGAGCTGAGCTCTTAGCTTCCGCGGCAAAAAGGCGTAACCCGCGTCATCCAGAGGCCCAGGCGGCCCTTCGGTTGCAGTACTGGGACTGGCGCTGCCCGTGACCATGAGCTCATCCCCCGGAGGCGAAATAGGATCGCTATCTACCCTGGAGACGATAACTCTTAGGGTAAATACGGCCGGTAGGTACGGGCTTCAGCCCGTACTTGAACCCAGCAAAATCATCCGGCCTTTAGGCCCTGAGGTACAGTTTTCCCGCGGGGGATCGTGCGTTGCCTTCAATCTGACGGTCAATACTATCAGCTTCTCTCTAAGTCAGAGCGCCGGCAACCCGCAGGACTCATAGATCTTCGACATGTACTGCATATCCAGCAAACCCTCTTCCCCTGCCGTCTTCGGCGTTTGATCCTTGGCAATGCAATCAGAGAAGTAATCCGCCTCCGTGGTGAACTGCGACGGGTCCTTACTCGGGTTAGCCTCATCGAGCATGATGGGCTTGCCACCAGCCGGGTCGGCAAACTGAGCCGTGAGGTGTAGCCCCTGGTAAGGAAACGCCGGCTCCGCGTACAAGAATCCCAACGACCCATGCACCCGGTAGAACCCGTTCATCGACGCACCGTAGGTGGTGTTGCAACTGGCCACCACCCCGGAAGGAAACTTCATCGTCCACGACACGTTCTCTTCGACCGTATCGAACCGTCCGTCATGATCGATCACCGACGAATACCCCTTGAGTTCCACCGGCTCCTCGCCCGTAAGGTACCGGCAGGCGTTCAGCGAGTAGACCCCCATATCCATCAATGGGCCGCCACCCGCCAGCTTGCGGTCGAGCCGCCATTCGCCGGCCCTTTCCTTGAAACCATTCGCGCTCTCGATCGCCTGGATCTTTCCCAGCTTCCCCTCCCGGATCAGCTGCATGGCCCGCAAATTGGTCGGCTCATAATGGCAGCGATAGGCAATCATCAGCTTCTTGTTCGCCTCCTTGCACGCTTTAATCATCGCCATAGAATCTGCAACGGAAGTGGCCATCGGCTTCTCGCACAACACATGCTTCCCCGCGCGTGCCGAGCGAATGGTGTACTCCGCATGCATGCTGTTCGGCAAGGCTACGTAAACGGCCTGAATCGCCGGGTTGTTCTTGATTTGATCCATGGTCTCGTAGCTATAAATGGAGCTCTCCGGGACCCCATACTTAGCCGCCTGCGCCAGCGCCTTATCGCGATGGCCGCTCACCAGTCCAGTGATCTTGGAGTTCTTGCTGGCCAGCACTCCGGGCATGAAGTGATCCATCGAAATGCGCCCCAGGCCGATGATGCAATAGCCCGTCTTTCCGTCGCCCCCCTGGGCCAACAGCGGTGAAACCGCTTGGGAAGCAGCCCCGGCGACCGCCAGGCGGGTGAATTCTCTGCGCGTAAGCATGATGCATCCTCCAATGTGCTGGAGTAGTTTAGCCGCAATTCCCCTAAATGACGAAAACCACAGACTCGCCCGCTCCTCTTACAATCAGAGCCAGCATGCTGAAATCCCTAGTCACGTTCACCTTGGTGTCGCTCGCCGGCATCCCAGCGCTTCGCGCTGAGCCAACTCTCCCCGACGATACGAGAGCCACCATCGACGCCGCCGTCAACCAGGTACTGTCGTCCACCAAGGTGCCGAGCGCTTCGATTGCCATCGTCAAGGATGGCAAGATCGCCTATCTCCAGGCCTACGGTCTCGCCCGGCTCACGCCACCCATGGAAGCCACTCCGCAAATGCAGTACCCCATTGGCTCCATCAGCAAGCAATTTACCGCGGCCGCGATGCTCTTTCTCGCCCAGGAGCATAAGCTCACGCTGGACGACCCCGTCTCGAAATATCTCCCCGACCTGGCGCGCGCCAAGGACGTCACCATCCGCATGCTGCTGTCCCACACTTCCGGCTACCAGGATTACTGGCCCGAAGACTACGTCATGACCTCGATGATGGTGCCGACCAACGCACAGCACATTCTCGACGTCTGGGCCAAAAAGCCGCTGGATTTCGAGCCCGGCACGCAATGGCAGTATTCCAACACCAACTACGTGATCGCCGGCCGCATCGTGGAGCAGGTGAGCGGCATGCCCCTGATAGATCTTTTGAAAAAGCGAATCTTCCTGCCTCTTGGCATGGACAACGTTTACGACACCGACGCCAGCAAGTTGCCTGCGACCGACCCCACCGGCTACGAGCGCCACGCCCTCGGACCGCAACGCGCCGCGCCCCTGGAGGGCGCCGGCTGGATGTTCGCCGCCGGAGAGCTAGCCATGCCGCCTCACGACTTGGCCCTCTGGGACATCAGCATGATGAATCGTTCGCTCCTCGACCCAGCGTCTTACCAGCAGATGTTGACCCCTGTTCTGCTCAAGGATGGGTCCGCGACCACGTATGGCCTGGGGGTGGATATAGGTAAGCGTGACGGTCACAACATCATTGAGCACTCGGGAGAAGTTTCCGGCTTTGTCTCCGAAAACATAGTTTTTCCCGACGACCATGCGGCCATCGTCGTGCTCACCAACGAGATGGCGACGCACGCCGCGAGCCTGATCGCCCGCCGGATTACGCCCACTGTTCTGGGACTTGCCGCACCCGCTCCCAACAAAGATGAGGCGCAGGCGCTCGCCATCTTCAACGGCCTCGCCGACGGCCAAATCGACCGCAGCCTTTTCACGAAATACTGCAACGCCTACTTTAACCAACAAACGCTGGAGGACTTTGCCTCGAGTCTGAAACCATTAGGCCCCCCGCTCACCTTCAAACAAACCACCCAGGAAGCCCGCGGAGGCATGGTGTTTCGCGTCTTCACCGTCACCTTTCCTGACCGCGAACTGAGAGTCACCACCTACCAAATGCCCGACGGAAAATTCGAACAGTATCTGGTAATCCCGTGAGTCCGCAGGTCAGAGAGCCGAATACATAAGTCGAAAAAGATGCTGAGGTGAGGGACGGGTGCCCCATGTTCGCCAAAGCGTACATGGGCCGAAAGAGACGGGCGAAGCCCCGCCATTGCATCTTACTTTTTATCTTTCCCAGGGATTGACCAAGGGAATAGAAAGATCCTCAAAGTGCTTGGTGTTGCGAGTCGCGAGGGTAGCCCGGGAAGCCAGAACGATCCCGGCAATCATCGTGTCGCGTAGCTCTCCGGGACGGCCGTTCTTCTGGCGAACCGCCATCAGCTCCGCTGCATGCCTTGCGGCCAAGGTGTCGAAGGAAGCAACCCGACGCTCAATCTTCTCTGCTAGAACACGCTCAAATAACTCCAACAGCGCTGAGCGCTTTTTCCCTGCGGGCATGATCTGCAAGCCAAACCGGGCTTCAAGGATCGTGATGGAAGTTGTCCATACAGACGTACGAGGCTGTTCATCCAGCCAACTGACCACGCTCGGATCGGGATCGCGACGCATTAAGGCAGAAAGCACGTTTGTATCAACGACGATCATCAGTCGAAGGTTGCTGGGGTGATTACGTGACCGCGCAACTCGGGAATTTCAGCGTCGAGACCAATCTTGGAGAACAGGGAAGCAATTTCCGTCCCTAACCCACCCGTCTGGGTTTCTTCTTCCTTCAACGCATCGCGGAGAATGTCACGCACTTCCTCTTCCATGCTTCGTCCGTGTCGCGCAGCGCGCCGCTGCAAGCGCGCTTTGACCTCATCTTCAAGATTGCGAACCACAAATTGAGCCATACCCACTTTCATCCGATATCATGATATCACATTGGTCTGTCCGAGTCATTTCCCCACCAAACCCTGAAACTCCGGATTCTTCGCCAAATAATTCGCTACAGAGGGACAAACCACATCCACCTTAAGCTTGTTGTCGCGAGCATATTCCAGGGCGGTCTTCGCCAGTACACTAGCTAGACCGCGCCCGCGAAGCGTTTCCGGCACCTCCGTATGCCACAGCGTAATCCACCCTGCATGATCCAGCTCAAACTCCAGGTAAGCCGTCTGACCCTCTTCTTCGAGTTCGAATCGGCTCATCGTCTTCTCTTTGCTCATTTCACCTCTGCAGGTTGCAGCCGGGCGCTTGGGGTGGACTGCGAAATCTCCAATTCCTCGGGCGTCATATCGACCGGAATGTCGGCAAACAGCGGGGTGCTCAGATAGCGCTCACCCGTGTCCGGCAACATGCACAGTACCGTCGATCCCTGCGCAGCCTCCGCACACACCTGCAGTGCCCCAGCAAACGTCGCGCCTGAACTGATGCCCACAAAAATTCCTTCCTTGCGGGCAAGCTCCTTGCTCCACCGCATGGCATCGGCATTCGGGATACGCAGTAGCTTGCTGACGGAATTCGTGGCTACCGCGTCCGCTGCAAGCTTGGGGATGAAATCCGGGCTCCAGCCCTGCTGAGGATGTGGCTTCCATGCCGGGTGGCTGGTGACCGGGGAGCCGTCTGGCCTGCGTTCCTGCGCGATCCCGCTCGCGATCATGGGCGCGTCATCCGGTTCGCAGACGACGATCTTCGTATCCGGCCGCTCTTTTGCCAGTACCCGCGATACGCCTTTGAGAGTGCCGCCGGTACCAAACCCGGTCACCCAGTAGTCGAGCCGCTCTCCCTCGAAATCGCGCAATATCTCCTGCGCGGTCGTGCGCGAGTGCATATCCGCATTGGCTTCGTTTTCGAACTGGCGGGTCAGAAACCATCCATGTTTTTCCGCCAGCTCAACGGCCTTGGCAACCATGCCGGTTCCCCGGCCAGCCGCGGGCGTGATCACCACCTTGGCTCCCAGAAACCGCATCAGCTTCCGCCGCTCGATGCTGAACGTTTCCGCCATGGTGACCACCAGCGGATACCCTTTCGCCGCGCACACCATGGCCAGCCCGATCCCCGTATTACCGCTGGTCGCTTCAACCACCGTCTGGCCAGGCTTGAGCTTTCCGGTTTTCTCTGCATCTTCAATCACGCCCAGGGCAAGACGATCCTTGACCGAACCGAGTGGATTGAAGGCCTCGACTTTCACGAACAGGTTAATCCCGGGCGGTCCGAGTTTATTGATCCTCACCACCGGCGTGTTGCCGACTGTTTCAAGAATGCTGGCGTATGTGTGTCCCATTCACAAATCCTCCACGTGCAGAATGCAGGCCGGTTTCAGGCAAACACCAAGATAACCCTTTTCCCACGTTTCTCGCACGACGTGCACCGGACTTGTTCACTTGGCCTCGGCGCTCCTATGAGATTGAGGAAAGGTTGTCGTTCGAAGGGCATGCTAAGCGCTAATTCTCCGCCTCTCCTATTCCGCGATGCAGTCAAGGTGAGTCGAGAGCAATCGCGTGCTCGGAGTAATCAGCAACAGAGTACTGCCGTGTTCACGCTCCAACGATCCACGCTGACTGGAAACATGCGAACCCCGTATGCTTCCGATCCGACGGCGTTTTCCCACGACCTCTTCCACCAAACCTTCCCACTGGGAATAGCAAGAAGCGGGCTCGCTGTTCCGTTCGCCGCCTCCGGTATCCGATTGTGCAGGAGAAGCAACATGGTTGACCCATCTAAGGTGCAACAAAATATCACGCTGTTCACCATGCCTGCGAATGCGGCGGAAGTGTTGCAACGTCTACGCGATTCCTATAGCCCGCTGTCAGAAGGCAAAATACTCACGGGACCCGATCAGGCCGTTCTGGCTGCGGTCCAGATGGCTCTGAAACACCTGGCCAAGGCTGTCTAGGTTCTCACATGCATCCCGGTCGCCGGCGCTGTTCGCGCTCTGGGATATGATTTCGCATGGTGAACCGGAGATCCTTCATCAAGCATCTGGCCGCCGTTCCTCTGGCCTCCGCATTTCAGGGAGCGGCGCCACTGGGAAAAGTAAAAATCACCGGCTTCGACATCCACAAGGTCTCTGTTCGTTGGCGCGACCTGATGTTTGTCGAGGTGCACACCGATGCAGGCATCACCGGGCTCGGCGAAGCGACCCTCGAAAGCCGCACCGACATAGCGGAGGCCGTCCTCCGTTGGCTTGAGCCCGAATATGTAGGGCTCGACCCTGCAGGGCCGGAGGCGCATTGGGATCGCGTCTATTACTTAGCCACGCGCTGGCGCAACGGTCCGGCGCTGATGACCGGGCTTTCTGCCATCGACATGGCCTTATGGGATCTTGAAGCTAAGCGCTTCGGAGTTCCCCTTTACACGCTGCTGGGCGGCCCCATTCAGAACAATCTCCGCGTCTACTATACCCACTGGGATGCATCCATTCCCGCGGGGAAGCGCGACCTGGCCGCGGTGACGGAACTCGCTGCCCGCACCCGCGAGCAGGGCTGGACTGCGGTCAAGTACACTCTGCCTCCGGCGGCCACCGAACTTGAGCGTATAGACCAGGACGTCGCTGAACTGGCGGCTATCCGTAAGGTATTTGGCAACCAGGTGGATATCGCCCTCGAATGTGCTGAGACCTTCTCCGTGCGATCCGCGATTCAGTTTGCCAATGCGATCGCACCCTATCACCCCCTCTTCATGGAGGAGCCCACATTGCGCGAAAGTCCCGCAGGCCTGGGGGAAGTGGCCGCCAGAAGCCCGGTCCCCATAGCCACCGGAGAAGGGCTCTTTTCCCGTTTCGAATTCAAGCAACTGCTCGATGTGAAGGGCGCCGCCATCATTCAGCCCGACGTCATGCATGCAGGCGGCGTGACAGAACTGCGCAAAATCGCAAACATGGCGGAAGCCTATGGCGTGGAAGTGGCGCCGCACCAATGCAGCGGACCGATCGCCCACATGGCTTCCATGTCCACCATGTCGGTATGCCGCAACTTCCTGATCCACGAATGTGAAGGTGCGGACAACGACCTGTTTCGCGATATGACCGAAGGCACGTATCCAACTCAAAAGGATGGCCATGTTCGCCTGCCTGACGCACCGGGCCTGGGCATCAAGGTGAACTTCGCAGAATTCAAGCGCAAATGCCCCTATAAGGCCATCCGTTCGCGCGCCCAGCTGAAACAGTAGGCCCGCAAGCTGCGCATGGAGCGTGCACCGGCCATTCCGCGTCGCCATGAACCGTCCTCTCCCATTTTGAGAGGTCAATTCAGCTTAAAATCTTAGATTTTGTTTGGTGCCGGGAGGGGGGCGAACCGGCTGCATGGAACAAAAGAAAGTTTGCCATCGAAACATCGGCGTGATCGCGAACGCAAAGAGACAGCGGACAGAGAGCATCGTGGTGAAGCCACTCACTTGTCGTTCTCTTGCGCCGCTTCGCTGAGTGTGCCGCCTGACCAGACCTTTCAACTGACGAGAACAGGCCAAACACGTTTGCAGCTCGGCCTATGCTCTATGAGCGCCTTGGCGATTTTTCATTCATTGCGCGAACTCACCACTGCCGACGGCGAGTGGATGCGTTCCTTCTGGCAGGCGGCAAACAGCCTATGTTTCCGATGTTGGGACGGTCGCAGGAGGCCACGCCGCGAGGTCTGCAGTGATGGCACTTACAGACCTTTGCGCTGCGCTCCCGATTGAGCTTTGACCGCCACGGTACAAGTGAATTGTTTTCGATGACCCGTCAGACGCGCCGCGACAGGAGCACCAAGTTGGCCGCTTCCTCAGCATCTTTGAGGAGCGTCTTGCGCGGCGTGCCTATCTGCGCACGCATGGTCAGCCCACGCGCTAGATCGGTAACCTGGATCGCGCGCGCGGCTACCGGAAAGTCAGATGAGATTTCTCCCGCGCTGATCCCGTCCCGGAAACGGCGCTCCAGCAGCGCCGAGCCGCCCGTGGCTGCGTTCTGCAGGAACCGCTGAACCTCAGCGTCGTTCACAAGCGGCGCGACGCAGATCAGAAGGCAGCCCCGGGCGGAACCTTTCTCGGTCGCACTTTCGACGGCGTACCTCAGAAAGCCCGCGATCGAGTCGCGAAGACCCGGCGGCGAAAGGAGTGCTTTGGCTGCGCGAGCGCCCTTACGTTCTGCGTACGCCCTGAGGACGCGTAGGAATATCGCCCGCTTGTCCCCGAAGACGGCATACAGGCTCGGCCGTCCCACACCCATCCCGGCGACGAGATCGTCAATCGTCACTCCGTCGTAGCCCTTCGACCAGAACACCTGAGTCGCCTTTTCCAGCGCCTCCGTCTCGTCGAAGCTGCGCGGTCGACCCCGCGGTTTAGCAGTATTTTGAATCATTTAGTTCAAAACTCCTTGACACCTTCCATCCTACCAATATAAAACCAAATAGTTCGATATTAGCAAGCTGGCTCTGGCCTCGCGCCCTTCCGGTTCGACCTTCCCCTTTCACTAAGGAGCCACTCATGGAACATTCGATCGCACTCGTCACCGGCGCCACCTCCGGGCTCGGTCATGCCGCAGCCCGCTTGCTCGCCGCCAGAGGGCTACCGCGAGATCATCGTCACCGGGCGCAGCCTGGCCCGGGTTCAGGAAACGGCCGCTCAGCTCGCGGCTGAGACCAAGACACAGGTCTTCACGCCGCTGGAACTGGATCTGGACGCGCCGGCCAGCGTTCAGTCCGCCCTCGCCTCGCTCGTCAAGCGAGGTCGGCCGATCGATTTCCTACTGCTCAATGCCGGATTGGTCCCAACCAAGAAGCGCGTGATCACTGCGGCGGGCGTTGAGGCTTCTCAGGCCCCGCTGATCGGCCATCATCAACTGACTGTCGGGTTGCTTCGCGCCAGCCTGCTGAGCCCGAACGCGCGGATTGTTATCGCCGGCGCGGAGCCTGCCCGCGGGGGCGTACCCATGTTCAAGTACACCGACGTGCCAGCCTTCGCGGCCAAATACTACCGGGGCGACCAAACCGCGGCTGTTGAAGCCCTGCTGCGCAACGGGCCGAACGTGAAGTACGTACCCAACAATGCGTATGCCGACGCGAAGCTCATCATCGCTTGGTGGACCGCGGCGCTGGCCCGCCGGCTGCCCGCCGGCATGGCCGTGTACGCCGTATCTCCCGGTGGGGCGACCGACACCAAGGTGGTGCGAAACGCTGGTCCGTTGTTGAAGTATCTGTTTATCCCAATCGTGAACCTCATTCCCGGCATGAATCAGACGCCGGAGACCGCGGCCCGTCGGTACCTCCAGGCGTCGGAGTTCGGGACCGACGTCTCAGGGCAATTCTTCGCCTCGGCTCAAGGGAAGTTCTCAGGCCCAATTGAAGCGCAGCGCCACCCACACCTCCACGATCGCGCCAGCCAGGAAGCCGCGTGGCAGGCCGTGGTCAACGTCTCCGGCGTGGGCTTGTCTTAACCAAGCATCCTTGACCGCGGTGTCCTGAAGGAGCGCTGATCGGCGCGCCTCTGGATGCAAAACAACATCGCCACATCCCTAACTTGGAATTACGGCGACGGAACAAATAACAACCAGTCACCAGGAGAATAAACATGAAACGGTACGACGGTAAAAAGGTGGTAATCATCGGCGGCACGAGCGGCATGGGACTCGCTACGGCGAAGATGCTCCTCGATGAAGGCGCGCGCGTTGTCGTGACGGGTCGCTCGAAGGAAGGGCTGGAATCGTCGCAGAAAGAGCTTGGGAATGACGCCATCGTGGTTTCGAGCGACGCGCGGTCGTTGACTGACCTCGATGCACTCGCCTCTCGAGTGAAGGCCGAGTTCGACACCATCGACCTGCTGTTCGTCAACGCCGGGTTCAGCACCCGAGCGCCTCTGGAGAGCATCACCGAGGCCATCTACGACGAGATGTTCAACTTGAACGCCAAGGGACCGCTGTTCGCGGTGCAGAAGTTCGCGCCGCTAATAAACCGGGGAGGTTCTGTCGTCCTCACGACCTCGATCGCCAACGTCAAGGGAATGGCAGGCAACGCCACATACGGAGCCGCCAAGGCCGCGCTACGATCATTCGCTCGGACGCTCGCTGCTGAGTTGGTTCCTCTCGATATTCGCGTCAACGCGGTGACGCCCGGTCCCATCGACACGCCGATCGTCGAAAAAGCGTTTCCCGGTGGCGCAGCCTCTCAGATCAGGGAGAAGATGCTTGGTATGGTCCCGATGAAGCGCTGGGGGACGTCGGAGGAAATCGCGAAGGCCGTCCTCTTCCTCGCGTTCGATGCGACCTTCACGACCGGTGCCGAACTTCCGGTCGACGGAGGATGGTCTCAACTCTAAGGCTGGGACCGTCCAGGAAGGTGCTGGTATCGAGGACGGTCTTCAATGACTCGCATAACCAGCACGCACTTGATGCGATACCGAAGGCAGTGGCGGCGGCTTGGTCGTCGCCACTGCTCGCTCAGCCGAAGAGGAAAGATCATATTCGGCGCGGCTTTCATAACCGGCGCGGAACTCCACGGTGAAAGGAGAAGCAACAAGATGCATATCTTGGTAGGGAGCTGTTTGGCGGTTGCTTATCTCTCAGCGAACGTATACGCCATCGTGAAGGTGCGGGTGTTTGAGTTAGCCCGTTCGCGCAAGCATCTCCTACTCTATGGCATTCCCTTCATATTGTGGGGCTCTCTCATCCTGTTGGGATGCAAGCTCATGGAGATCATGCGCCGATTCGATGATTGGAAGATTTGCGGACAGTGCTCCGAAAAACTTAGCTGACAACCGAAGTGCATTGTCGACTCCGGATACGAGCGGCGCGGCCAAGTGTTCTCCACTGACGACTCCAGGCCGATGCACTCCTTGAAATTTACCCATTGGGAGGAATTTTGCGCTTCTGCCAAACCCCTACCGATGGCACGAATTCCTTTCCTCAGGGCAATGCGTACCACGCGCCACGTCCGCTGCCGTGGAGCGCAAGATGACCTTCGGCGACCAACTGGCGGAAGTGTTGCTTCAAGGTGTTTCTGCTCGTACCCGTTAGTCGTACGATGTCGCTGATGGTCACTCTTCCGTGTTCGCGGGCGTGCTCGATGATGCGCACTGACAGTTGCGGCAACGCCGCGAGGACGATCTTCTCCCGTTCGACTTTCTTCGCCAGGCGCTTCATTTGTTGTTGCAATGCGCGAAGGAAGAACATCACCCATGGCTGCCAATTTGGTGCATCTGTCCTCACCGTCACCTGCGTCTGGCGAAGTGCGAGATAATAGCCTTCTTTGCTTTGTTCGATCACGCTTTCCAGTGAGCTGTACGGTACGTAGGAATAGCCTGCGCGGAGCAACAGAAGAGTCGTCAGGATTCGGCTCAAACGACCATTGCCGTCCTGAAATGGATGGATTTCGAGAAGCACGACCGTGAAGATCGCGGTGACCAGAAGAGGATGCAGTTGTCGCGATGAGTATGCGTCTGAGGTCCAGGCAACGAGTTCAGACATCCGTTGCGGAGTGTCAAAAGGAGAGGCTGTTTCGAACACAATTCCGACCTGTTTTCCGGCCTCGTCGAACGCGGCAACGTTGTTCGGTTGGGTCTTGTAATTGCCGCGATGATGCGCGTCTTTTTCGCTGTATTGGAGCAAATCGCGATGCAGTTGCTTGACGTGGTTTTCGGTGAGCGTGATCTCTCCCCAAGACTGGAAGAGCAACTCCATCGTTTCGGCGTAACCGGCGACTTCCTGCTCGTCTCGCGTTGCAAAAGATTTGATCTCCAGATTGGAGAGCAGCCGCTCCACTTCGCGGTCGGAGAGTTTGCTGCCTTCAATGCGAGTCGATGAGCCGATGCTTTCGATAGTGGCGACGCGCCGCAACGCGGAGAGTCGCTCCGGAGCCAGAGTGCCAAGGGCCTGCCATGCCCCCTTAAACTCGTCCAGTCCGGCGATGAGATTCAGGATTTCAGGGGTGATCTGGAGAGAACCCGTGCGGATCATGACACCCAAGGATACACCCAATTACACCCATTTCCGACACCCGATCAACGCCCAATCCACAGGGTTAAGACACAATCCGCTCTGGATGGTCGGTTCGCGCATATTTCCGAAGCTCGGAGACGGGGACGAGAACCCGGCCGCCAATGCGCCGCGTTGGTAGACGCCGGGTCGCGATCAGGTAGTCCAGTGCCCTCTGGCTAATGGAGAGCATCTGTGCTGCCTCCTCTCGGCTCGCCAGAATTTTGCTTTCACCGCTACGGTAATTCTCGCAGGCGGTTTCTTGTTCTCGCCGTTTGCTGATCTCATCGATTGATTGCGCAACACAACCGATATCGAGACTTCCAACAAGCTACGGATCGGATCGTCGGGCTGGAAGGAGCGGACAACCAGGACATCGTGTCAACTGATGACATCAGGCCGATGTACTCGGCGAGATTCCATCTATCCGTAGCATCTCGGTCGGAACATGACACTGTCAGGACCAACAGCCACCAAACGATTTGGCCTCTCCTATTTCGAGAGGCCGATTCAAGACTAAACCTTTTATTTTGTTTGGTGCCGGGAGGGGGGGTCGAACCCCCACGAGGTTGCCCTCGGCGGATTTTGAGTCCGCTGCGTCTGCCAGTTCCGCCATCCCGGCTTGGTGACCCGAGCTCATTACAGGCAGAGCCAGTATCGCATAGCCGCTCGATACCCTCCAACCGAGCCCAAATTCGAACCACCGTATCCTGGATATCCGCGATGGGATCACCGGGCAAGAGGACAGCGTACCAATCTGTCTCTAATTATGACCGAGGTGCTCTGAGACGCGGATCTGCCGGTCACCGTGTTTGCTCAGCGGCCGATGCAAATACCAAGACTCGAAAGCGTCAGAGTTCCTTCGTCAGTCCCGGCGATCGAGCGCAATGATGCGGAAAGAGAAGACCACATGGCAGTCACCGATTCGCTAACTCTCGAGCGGCTCAGACGCGAAGAAAGCGTGGCCGAGCGCGAAGGCAGGCAGGCTTTGAATATCGCGGCGATTCTCAAAAACCATCCCCAGCATGATGCGGCTCGGCAGAAAGCGGATGCGCTCCTGGCCAAGGCCTCTGCGTTGCGTGAGCAGATTGTCAAAATCGAAACTGTTTAGTCGAACGTCCGCAGCCAGATATCGCGAACAGAAATCTTGCACGGCTGGCTTTCGATTTCAAAACCAATCAGTCCCGGTTGGTTATTGACGGAGTCCTTGTTGTCATCGATAAACACCGCCATGAGTTGGCCATTCATGATGTGCATCATGACGCCGCCGCGCGCGATGACCTCATAGTCATTCCACTCGTTGACGTTCACATAGCCACCGAGCGCCTGCTTGTCGCCTATATTGGCAACCAGCCGATTGGGCTGGCCCGGCAATGCTTCCGTGACCTGGCCGCGATATGCAAGGATGCCCTGCATCGTGTTTTCGGAGTACCACTGACCTGTGTACGCCGCCGCCCGCGCCGTCACCGGAAACCAGAAGTCCGCCTGGGGGCCGGTCATCATAAACTTCAGGTCATACGGCGGCTCGCCCTTGGGTTGCGGCCGCGTCCACGGCGCCCCCGTGACACTGCGGTACTGGATGCCGCCACCGCCGCCCTTTTCGATTTTCATCTGCAGCTTCAGATCGAAATCACGCGTCTTATCGCCCCGATAGACGATGTAGTTATTTCCCTTTGCCTTGCCTTCGAGCGTTTCGCCCACCATGACGCCGTCTTCCACCCGCCAGATGCTGGGATCGGCGTCCCATCCGGTGAAGCTCTTACCGTCGAAAATCTGCTTGTACCCGGTGTGCTCGTCGATGTCGTAAGGCGCGGGGTCGTGAAATCTCGGCATTCCAGGAAGCTTCTCGCCATGCGGACCCGTCTGCGGAGGCTGGGCAGCAGGGGACTCGAGTGCAGGCGGTACGGATTGGGCCATGACCACGACGCTCAGCGGCGCCATCAGTACACCCAGGGCAACCGCCCGCAGAAGTGACGACCAACCAAAACGCAAGCACAAACAGAACATGGGGTTTCGGGCCTCCGATTGAGACGACTCAAAAACACTAGAAGTCTAGCCGAACCAAGCCCCATCTCGAAAACTTTCACTCGTTGACGCGCCGCCCCCGCTCATCTATCCTTTGGCGGTTTCCCTTTGCCGCATTTCTAAGGAGCCGCCATGAAACGGCGTTCGTTCCTCAAGGCTGTTGCTGTCGCCGCGCCCACTGCTGGTCTACAGGAATTTCTCCTCACGCAAGCCCGCGCCCAGGCCCCCGCACCACCCGCTGCCAGCGCGCTGCACGTGGTCGGCGCCGGGGAAGACCGCTCCGCCCATCCCCATTCCTTAGGGTTCAGCTCAATTCTCTTCAAGGTGCCCACCAGTGAAACCGCCGGAGGCCTGTTCGTCATAGAGCACACCCATCTCCTTCCGGGTGGCCCACCCCTCCATCTGCACTTGAGTCAGGAGGAATGGTTCTATGTGATGGAAGGAGAAGTGGTCTTCCAGGTCGGCGAGCAGAGAGTCCACTTGCATCCAGGGGACTCCGTGCTGGCTCCTCGCCGCGTGCCCCACACCTTCTCCTCGGTGGGTACGGCGCCCAGCCGCATGATCATCGCCTTCTGTCCTGCGGGCAAGATGGAGCAATATTTCCGCGATGGGGAAATAGCCAAACAGCACGCTTGGGATGCCGACTTCATGGCGCGATACGACCTGGAGTGGGTTGGCCCCTCTCCGTTCTGGAAGGCTTAGGAGGAGCGGTCATGAAGCTTTGACCGAGGCGAGCTGAGTTACGCTCAACCCATCTTGATGCCGTGTTCTCCGACAATGGCGAATACCGAAATCAGGTTTGTTGTCCCCAGAAGCTGCCGAACCTGCTTCCCCAGGTTGACCAGTTCCAGGGTGCAGCCGGCCGAACGGCACGAAACGTAAAGCCGAACCAGCGTGCCCAGCCCCATGCTGTCGACCCGCGCAAGATTGGTCAGGTCCAGAACGATTCGCTTCGTCTCCGGAATCAGTGCGCTGACTTTGCTGTACAGCACATCATTGACGCCCGCGACCAACTTGCCGTTGCATCGCACAACAATCGTGTCGCCTGTTCGTAGAACATCAAGGGTAAGAAGACTCGTTGCTGCTTTATCCGGCATTCGATGTTGCCTTATCGTGACCTAGGATTTTAGATGGCGCCCGATTCTCGCACATCGTGCCGGGTATTGAGAATCTCCAATTGAATGTCCTCGGATCTTTTCTTCAACGCAGAGCCCCCACGCGCCGGTTCACTTCTGTTCTCACCTTCGCCATATCCTGCTTCAGCAGAGCTCCGTTCTGCACCAGCAAATCGCCTCCAACATAAACCCGCTCCAGATCGCGCTCCCCAGCAACAAACACCAACGAAGCGTAGGGATCGAACACTGTCCGGAAGCGGGTCGGATCAACCATCAGGAAGTCGGCGAACTTCCCCGGCTCCAGGCTGCCCAGCTTATCAGCGACGCCCAGCACGTCCGCGCTGCCCATGGTGTGCATCCGCAGCACATCGTAGGGGCTCATGATGGTCGCGTCCTCGTACTTGTCCCGGATCGCGTAAAGTCCAGTGCGCATGTTTTCAAACGGATCCGCTATATCGGCGCTAGCCTCGCCATCCACGCCCATGCCCACCCGGATGCCGGCCTTGAGGCACGCGGGAATGTCCGCCGTTCCCGACGCCAGCCGCCCATTCGATAACGGATTCCAACTCATCGCCACACCCGCTTTGCCGCTCTGCTCCAGGATGAACGCGTTGGTATGAATGAAATGCCCGAAGATCAATTGCTTCGAGAGCAGCCCGCTATCCATGAACCAGCGAAACTTGCTTTGCTGCTCATACTGCGTATTCGGTGGCTCCAGGTAGTGGGTTTCGTTGCCCAGGTGGAACTCATCTCCGAGCTGCTTTTCCATCAAGGTCTGTTGGTAGGTATTGTTGAACGCCGTCCCCCCACTGATCATTACCGCGAGAAAGTTGGTCGACTTCGGCTGCTTGCTCGTCCAGTCCAGAAAAGCCTTCAGAGGAACCCGCGCTTGCTCCGCCCCGTATGCGGGTTTCACCCCCAGCTCGGTGGCCTTGCCCACGGACATGCTGTGCACAAAGCGAATGCCGGAGTCTGTCTCCGCGCGAAAACCACTCTGGTCATATTCATCCGCGGTCTGCGGATTCTGCCCCCGTGTTCGCGCTTCAAAGTTGAAGTTATAAACCCCCGTGATCCCATGCTGCAGGTGGTCGAGTGCTCCATCGAGCGTGAACCAGTACATATCCTCGGGGCTAGATTTCACCGCCGGCTTGTAGAGCGCATCGATCCAGCCCAAAAGCGTCTGGTCCGAACCCAATCCACGGAACGCGCTTTGCCACAAGTGGCTGTGAGCAGAGATAAAGCCGGGGATGATCCAGTGACCCCCCGCATCCAGTGTCTCCCTGGCCTGCAAGCCCGCTGGAGGATCGCCGGGCGCAACCGTCAGCAAGCGGCCATCCTCACCCACCACCATGTAGCCTTTCACAGGCTCGCGCTGGTCTTTCGCCATGGTCAGGATGAACCCATTCTTAACCACCAGCTTGGCCGGAGCGGGAGACTGGCCGAAGCTCAAGGCTGCGCTGACCAGGGCAGCCAGCAGAGAAAGCGTTCTGATTCTCATTCGTCACCTTAACCGCTGAATTTGAGGGGGCCCAGAAACCCGACTCTCGGGATGAGCAGACGCATGGTCAACAGGTACCCTGTACCAACCAAAAACACAGTCGTCGGCGTCTGCATCCACGCTGCCGGAATCGCAAAGTAAATCCAGAACCCGGTCAAGGTCCAAAAGATCGCGACCGGGTTGAAGCCCTTCCAATACCAGTAGGGGCCGTCTTTCAGAAACAGCGCCGTCACCTGCACCCGGCGCATCCGGATGAACAAGTAGTCCGCCAGTAAAATGCCCGCAACCGGGGCAAACAGGTTTCCCAGTGCAACGTTGTATTGAAGATAACCGCTAACCACTGTGGGAAAGCCAGAAAGTATGACGCTTGCCAGGCCAACTGCAAGCGTGGTCCAGAAGCGTCCGATATTCTCGCAAATGTTGGAGAGCGAAAGGCCGCCCGTATACAGGTTGAGCACGTTGATGGTCCAATTGTCCAACACGATTACCACCAACACCGCCAGCAGCGTCCACTGGCTCGCACTTCTATCAACTGCAAGCACAAAAAAGCCTGGGACCTTACCGTAGGTAGCAGCAGCCCCATACGCGCCGACAAAGGTGGAAAGGAAGCATCCACTCAACGCTGCCAACCCGGTGCCAAACCACATGTCTACCCGCGAACGCGAATAGCGGCAGAAATCCGCCGCATCTGTGATCATCACAATCCACCCGGCTGCCATGCTGTTGCACCACACCACAAACACTGGCCAGTGCCAGCCCAGCGTCCCGTGATAGTGCACTACATGCCGCAAGCCAAAGTCAGGGCCGCCCGCGCGTACCAGCTCTGTCCACAGAATCCCCAGCAGAACGATCTTGATCGGGAAGGCAGCCCGCGACAGCACCTTCAGTGAGCCATAGCCCCAAACGGCGACCACGATCTGCCCCAAACCAAAAATCACGCTGATCAGGATGAGCGAATGGTGTCGACGGAACAGCCGGTCCAGCACCTCCACGATCACCAGGGAAGAGGCGATGGTTTGGAAAGCGAACCAGTAAGTAGAAGCGATCACCCGTAGGAACGACGGAATCCACTTTGCGCCGCGGATGCCGAATGTCATCCGGGTGGCAACCTGGCCTGGAAGTCCATAGTCGACTCCAATCGTCGCCATCACGATGTAGGCCACGAATGCGATCAAGCAACCTGCAGTTTGAGCTACGACCGCCGCCCAGAAAGAAAGTCCACTTGCCACGGCCATACCAGCGATCAGAATGGTCGCTGGGTTGATAAGAAAATTCACCACGATCAAAAACAGGTCATACCAGCGAACCGTCTTCAACTCGAGCGGAATCGCCTCCAGCCCAAACTGCTCCACCCCAGCCGGCTGGTGGTACTGGGCACTAAGCTCGAGCTCAACGATGTCCTTTACCAGGCACCTCTCTCACAAGTGTCACGGACCGGTGGCAAATCATCGAAGGCCCTGGACAGCACCAGAAACCTTAACTCTGGGATCTCGCCGTCACTTCTTCTCCACTAAATACTTCGCAAACCAATCGGTCGCCGCAAGCGTCACTGCCCGCTGATTTTTCGGCATGACAAACCCATGATTTTCCCCCGCGTAAATTACCAGACCAGTTGGAACATTCATATGCTGCAACCCACGCCACAACTCATATGACTGGCTTACCGGGCAAACATTGTCCACCGTTCCCACATACATCAAGGTAGGCGTCTTATCCTTGCTCAGAAAATTCACCGGAGAACTCCGCGCATAGATCTCAGGGTTCTCGTAAACGGGAACTCCAAAATAAGGCAGCAGCCAATTTTCGATATCCACTTGTCCGTAATAACTCTGCCAATTCGAAGTGCCTGGCCCCGCAACCGATGCCTTGAAGAGGTTCGTCTGAGTTCCCGCCCACATAGCCATGTACCCGCCATAGCTCCACCCGGTGATCCCAACCCGCTCACGGTCGATCGGCAGCTTACTTAGCAAATCCTCGACGCCCGTCGTAATATCGCGGAAGTCCCCATACCCAAGATCCTTCACATTCGCCTGGGTGAAGGCCTCACCAAACCCAAGGCTCCCGCGTGCATTCGGATAAAACACGAAATACCCGGCCCCCGAAAGCACTTCCATATCGTAGAAAGGCTTGGCCCATTTGGAAGCACTATCGCCGGCCGGGCCACCGTGCACCACCACCACCATCGGATACTTCCGATCCGCACGATAATCCCGCGGATATAACAACCACCCCTGAACGCGTTGTGCCTGATCCTGCCAATGGACCGACTTGGCTTCACCCCATGCCGGCTTGAGTTTGGCGTTCACACGACTGATCGGATGCCAATGCCCCACTTCACCAGCCCACACCTCGGGAGCCTGCGCGAATGATTGCTTGATCAATGCTGACGTGAGACCATCACTCGCAAATGCAGCGCCGCTGACCAGTCCACCCGTCGAGACATTGTCCTCGCCCTGCCACAACGTCTTTACCTGGCGATCGTGAACGCCGGCGGATGCAATGGCCGTACCTCCATCCAGGTCCTCACTAAACAGCACCTGCTCAGGTTGCTTCCACGAAAGGCCGGTCGCCGAACCCGGCAGTCCAGGCGTAATGTCCGTCACCGTCCCGCCTGTGGCAGCAACAACAAACACGTCTCCTCCGGGAGCAATAAAATCGCTCATCAGGCCGCCCAGAAAAGCGATGGATTTCCCATCCGGAGCCCACACCGGCGAAGCTATCTGTAAGGCCGGCGTCACCAGCGCGGTCGTCTGATCACCCTCAACATCGATGCGGAATAGTTTGGCGAACCACCAGTTGTCGTTGGCGTCACCCGTCGCGCCCGTAGCGGCGATATGCTTTCCATCCGGCGACCAGTCATACTCGTAGATATTCAGGTCCGCCGGTCCAACATGCTTCATCGCCCCGCTCACCGGATCGACCAGAACAATGGTTTCCGGGACCGTATCTCGCCGTATCCAATCCCCAATCGCACTTTCCGCAGCAGGCGCCGGCCCTTTCAGCAGAACCGCGATCTCAGTTCCTGCAGGAGACCACCTGGGAATACTGAGGTCGCCGTTAATCGTGCCTACAACTCTTACTTTCTTGCTCGCAATATCGAAAACATGCAGACGAAGCGACCCGTTCTCATCTGCCAGGAAAGCCAGCTGCTTACCATCCGGTGACCACGTCAGGCCGTGCTCATTTTCCGAGCCCGTCACTTGAACCCGCTGCGTCGCGCCGGAAGCGCTCGCCGCTACAAAAATATGGTTCTGGTATTGACTCTCGTTGAGCGGCCATTGCTCCACCCAGGCCACGTGGGAGCCATCCGCAGTGATCGCGACCTCTTTGAATTGGTGGGTCGCAAACACTGTATCCATCAGGTGATTCAAATCGTTGGGAGCGGCAAACAGAGATTGGCAAAAAAGGAATAGAAATAGAGACGTCAGGCATCTGATCAAGGGATCCTCCCATGCGGCTGGTGAAACTACGAGCGAAGACTCCGCGTCCCCGCCTCATCAATTTCCTGTCCCTGAATGCTGACCCCATATTGCTCGTGAGCTGACTTGACCGAGACAATGCCATTCCGCACATCGCGCAGTACCAGCGCAGGATCCCGCTCACGGGGATCCCCGTACCCACCTCCGCACGGGCTTACCGTGCGCAGAATGTCTCCAGGCTGCAGTGGCATATTGCTGATCATTGCCGGCAGATGCCTCGTCGTCCCCGCATGGTCCTCGAGCAACAAGTCACCCGTTCCGCCATCGCTGCCTCCGAACAGGCCCCACGGGGCATGGCGATGCCCATCTCCCTCCACGGACGCATGCCCCTGGCTTAGCAGCATCACATCGCGGATCGACCCCGTCCCGCCGCGCCATTTGCCCGCACCCGAAGCATCCTCTCGCGCTTCATAGCGAACCACACGCAGGGGATAGTGGGTCTCCACATCTTCGATAGGATTGTTGCGCGTGTTTGCGTAGAGAGTGTCCACGCAATCCATCCCATCTTTTCCGTACCGGCCGCCGTACGAGCCCTCGGTGATATCCATGTAGACCCAATAGCGTTCTCCAACCAGTCCGCTATAGGCAATCACTTTCAGATTGCCCACGCCCGCGCTAACCTGTCGCGGGACAGCCTGCGACAGCGCATGCATCACTGTGTTTGCCAGGATATTGCCGGGGCAAAATCGAGCGATCGTAGGAGCGGGGAAGGTGGGATTGCATATTGACCCTAGTGGGGCGGTGATATGAATCGGCCGCACCAACCCGGAATTCTGCGGGATATACTCGTGCGTCTCCGTATCCAGCAAGATAGAACGCACCACCAGGTAAACTGAAACCGCCACGGTTCCTTCAAAGGGCATATTGACCGGGCGATCCACAAGCTGCGCCGCAGAACCGGTAAAATCCACCGTCAAATCGCTGCCCGCTATGGTCACTGCAACCGCAATCTTGATGTCCCGTTTCGTCTCATCGGGATCGTTGGCAAAGCCGTCGATGAAACCCTCCGCCCGGTACGTGCCGTCGCCAAGTTCCGCGATCGCCTTGCGCATCATCGCCTCGGAGTACTGCATGAGGTACTCACTGGCGGCAAGCACCTGGTCGAGGCCATAGTCCTCTACCAGTTCCAGAAACCGCTGTTCTCCGGTCCGGCAAGCCGATATTTGCGCTTCCATGTCGCCCAGCACCATGTCTGAAACGCGGATATTGTCCTTCAAAAAATTCCAGAACTGTCGATTCCGTACGCCCTTCTCGTAAACTTTGATCGCCTTGAACTGCAGCCCTTCGGCATACGCATCGACCGCGTCCACGATCCCGCAACTGCCCGGTACCAGCGCGCCGATATCAAGGTGGTGCGCTGTGGTCACAGAAAACCCAATCAGCTGCTCGCCGCGGAACACTGGCACACAGAACGCGACATCCGGGCCATGCGATGCGCCGTGGTAAGGCGAATTGTGCATGATCACATCGCCCGGCAGAAATTCCTCGTCTCGTTCCGCGAATATCTGCTTGATGCCCCGCACGTACCCAGGAATCGGCCCCAACTGCAACGGAGTGCTGAAGGCTGATTCGCACAGCTGCTGACAATCCACATCCAATAACGCCGCGCCAAAATCTTCAGACTCCCGAATGATGCTGGAGTACGACATGCGCGTAAGCTTGTGCCCCATATCGATCGCGATGCTTTCGAGGGCGCCCCAGATCACCTGGGCGGTAACCGGATCGATGGTTGACGCTACGGGCATACATGATCCTCGGCTGAGATCCGCGACAGGGTGCTGCCATCTGCCGCATCCCTGGTGATGATGATGTTCAGAAAGTCGTCCACAGTCGCCAGCCACCCTGGTGGTACGACCGTGGTCGAGTCTTTTTGGAAAAGGACGGACGGCCCAGGAATACTCGTCCCCGGCGGCAGGCTCGCGCGATCGAAAAACTCCGTCTCGAAACCGCCGCATGACCCCGCCTACGCGGAAGTACGTTTCTCCGCTCTTCAGCCGGGGTTCCGTGTCTGTTGCGAATTGCCCATGGTCATCGACGGTGGCAGCTGCGGCATGATTCCTCGCCCTGTGACCCGCAGCGTCACAATCTCGATCGGTAAATCCGCAAAGGAGTGACCATATTCCGCGAGGTGGCTCTCGTGAAAGCTCTGCCAAACCAGCTCCCAAGCCGCCCCATTCACCACGGCTTCGGTAATCGGCACCCGGAGTTCATAGCCCTGGCCGGCATAACGAAGATCCACCGCGTATTCAAAGCGCATCTGCTCCGGAGCAATGCCGTCTTTCACCAGTTGTGCATGTGCGCGGGCTTTGAGCGCATTCAGGTCTTCCTGCAGCCGCGTTGACGGAGCTTCGCCTGAATGCAACAGTTCGGTCTTCACGAAATCGTATTTCAGGTCCGTCGTCAATAAGCCCAAAGCCGAAGTGATCCCAGGATAGAACGGCACGATGACGGTTGGAATTTTGAGCATGTTCGCCACATCCAGCGCCGTCATCGGGCCTGCGCCGCCAAACGCCACCAGCGTAAAATCTCGCGGGTCAAAACCCTTCTGCACCGTGCGCGAACGGATCGCGTTCGCCATGTTGCTGGCCAGGATCGTGCATATCCCCTCAGCAACCTCATACACGTCCCGCTTGAGCTGCGCAGCCAGTGTCTCGACCGCGCGGTGCGCGAGTTCGGGATAGACTCTCATCTCGCCACCAAGAAAATGTTCCGCGTCCAGCCGCCCAAGAACCAGGTTTGCGTCCGTTACCGTCGGCTCGACACCGCCCTGGCCGTAAGCTGCCGGACCCGGCACAGACCCCGCACTCCTCGGACCCACACGGAAAGCATTCCCTGCATCGACGTACGCGATACTCCCTCCTCCGGCGCCGATCGTATGCACATCGATCATCGGCACCATGACGGGAAAGCCCGCGATCGCTGTATCGCGCGCCGACGCTTCGCTGTAGCTCCCGGCGGTGACGATCCCGATATCGGCGCTCGTTCCGCCCACGTCGAACGTGATCAGGTTGTTGCGGTTGGCCTGGCGGCCGACCCACTGGCCGCCAAGCACTCCTGCGGCCAACCCGGAGAGCAGTGAGTACACCGGCTTCTCTGAAATCGTTTGCGGTGTCGCGATGCCACCGTTCGAGGTCATCACGTGCATTTCGCCCTGAATACCCGTTTGCTTCAGCTTCTGTTCCAGGTTGGAGATGAACATTTTGACTTTCGGGCCCGAGAAACGCATTCATGCACGCTGTGGTGAATCGCTCGAATTCCCGGAACTGCGGGGATACCTCGGCCGAAGTCGTAACAAAGGCTTCAGGGAACTCCTGCTCCACCAGCTGCTTCACCCGGTTCTCATGCGCTGGATTCAGATAAGAAAACAGAAAGCAGACCGCAATCGCTTCTACCCCTTCTTCCCGCAATTCCCGAATCGCGCGCACCACCTCAAATTCATTGAGCGGAACCAGCACATCTCCCTTCGGAGGCACCAGCCGTTCGGAAACGACTTTCCGGTGCTGCCGCTCAACCAGGGGTTTTGACTGCCAGGGAATATCCTGCATGATCGAATAGTTCTGCGGGCGCTGGTGCCGCCCGATGTGGATAATGTCGCGGTAGCCGCGGGTCGTAATCATTCCCGTACGAGCGCCCTTGTGCTCCAGCATGGCATTTGTCGCTACCGTGGTGCCGTGAAACAGGTGATCGACATGTGCCAACGGGACGCCCTGCTGTTCGCAGAGATGATGAATGCCTTCCAAAACCCCGATGGAAGGATCAGGTGCGGTGCTGGGAACCTTGTGAATCGCGATCGTGTTCTCCGCCAGGTTGGCCAGGATCAGATCCGTGAACGTTCCCCCTACATCGACTCCCAGCAGGATCATGAGTGCGCCACTCCGGTAGCTGCCTCATCTGGCAGCCGGTCAAGACGGAGAATCGTTTCCAATAACACCTCTGCACCGCGAGCACAATCTTCCGCTGCGGTGAACTCCTTGCTTGAGTGGCTTATCCCGCCCACGCTAGGGACAAAAATCATCCCCATCGGGGCGATGCGCGCCATCATTTGCGCGTCGTGGCCAGCACCGCTCGGGATCCGCTTAAAAGGGAATTGCAGTGCCCGGCAGGACTCTTCAATTGCCGTCAGCACCACGGGATGCGCCGGCACAGGCTCCATGAACTTTCTGTCCAGAAATTCAAAACTCACGCCATACCTCTCCGCGATGTCGCTGGCTTGCCGCTTAATCTCTTCCATCGTGCTGGCGATTCTTGCCGCTTGCATGTCCCTCAGCTCCACAGTCAGCTCTACCGATCCCGGGACGATATTAACGGAATTTGGCGACACCACCAGCCGGCCAACGTTCGCCACCCGGCATGCATGCTGGTCCAGTGCCATCTTTCTCACCGCCAATACCAGTTCCGCGGCCGCCGCGAGCGCATCATGCCGCGCTTCCATCGTGGTTGTCCCCGAATGATTGGCGACGCCGCTGATCAGCACATCCGTGTGTTGAATGCCGGAGATTCCCTCAACCGCGCCAATGGGGATGCCCAACCGGTCCAACTCTGCGCCTTGTTCGATATGCAGTTCGACGAACGCGGCAAATCGCCCCGCGGTATAGATGGACGAACTTAATTCGTCCGGATTGCCACCCACGGAACGGATCGCCTCGCTCAGGGGCCTTCCCGCAGCATCGCTGCGCCGAAGGTCCTCGCTGCTGATGTCGCCCACTGCAGCGCGGCTCCCGCACAAGGCTCCAAAGTTCTGTCCTTCTTCGTTGGCGAAAATGACCACCTCGAGTGGATGGGAAGTCGGCGTAGCAGCCGCCTGCAGCACGGCCACACATTCAATTGCCGCTACCACGCCTAGTACGCCATCGAACCGGCCTGCGTCGCGCACCGTATCTATGTGCGAACCGAACAGGATCGCCGGTAGATTGCGGCTCCCTGTCCGGCGCCCCAGAATATTACCGGCAGCGTCCACGCTGACCGCGAGGCCCACCTCGCGCATCATCTCCATCACGAGTTGCCGCCCTCGAATGTCTTCTTCACTGTAGGCAAGCCGGGTCGTGGCGACTTCCGCCAACTGATCGATCCTGCGCTGAAGATGAGAGGCATGGATGCGGAACGCACCCGGGCTTGTACTTCTTGGCATTCGCATGCACCCATGATCGTGCCTTTAGAGAATATGTCGAACGGAATGACCGCCCAATCCGGTTGATTCCCTAAGGCGCCTTAAGGAGATTCGGCGGCAAAAGCTAGTGGTCCGCCTGATTGGCAAGCTCGTCGTTCCTGACCATAATAAGCAATCCCGCGTGGCAAAAGTGCATAAAGCAGGCGAGTGTCATGGGCCGAGCATTCAACATTGGAGGATTTATATGTTGCAGCGATACATGGATCGATGCCGTTCGTACCGCCCATTCCTTATCCTTCCGCTCCTGCTTTTGTTGGCTCCAGGAAAGCTTTGGTCCCAGACCTCAACCGGCGGCATCGTCGGCACCATCACGGACCAAAGCGGCGCCATCGTGCCCAACGCTGCCATTACCCTCACCTCCGACGCCAAAGGTTCCAGCCAAAGCCTGTCGACCACTTCCAGTGGGACCTATTCTGTGACCTCACTCGCCCCCGGCGACTACGAACTGCAGATCACGGCGCCCGGTTTCCAGAGCATCGCGAGCAAAGTTCGCATCCTCGTCGGCGAAACCGCCAACGGCAACTTCACCCTCGGGCCTGAGAAGCAAGTCACCCAGGTAGAAGTAGAGGGTGAAAGTTCCGACGTCTCCGTAAATACTACCCAGGCCGTCCTGCAGGACGTGCTTACCGCGAAAGCCATCGACAACATTCCGCTCAACGGCAGAAACTTCCTCGATCTGGCCCAGCTCACGCCGGGAGTTCAAATCCAGGATGGCGGCAACTTCGACCCCACCAAGAATGGATTCACCGGCATTTCCATGCAGGGCCGATCCGGGCGCTCCACCCGCATTGAAGTCGATGGTGTCGATATCTCCGACGAAACCGTGGGAACCACCACCCTCAATCTCTCCGAAGACTCCATTCAGGAGTTTCAGGTGGCCCAATCGACGCTCGATCCCGCTACCAGCCTCACCTCTTCTGGATCGGTCAACGTAATCACACGCAGCGGCGCCAATCGCGTGCACGGCAGCGGTTTCTACCTGTTTCGCAACGACGCGACCGCAGCCCGCGTGGCGCCTATAAAAGCGCCCTTCGAGCGGGATCAGGTCGGAGTGCGCGCAGGAGGGCCGTTTCTCAAAGACAAGCTCTTCTGGTTTGTGAACTACGAACACACCCTGCAACACGGAACCACTTTCACTGAGCCCTCCGATCCGTTCAACAGTTTTGCTAACGCCTTTGCCAGTCCGTTCCACGAGCTGGAAGCCACGGCGAGAGCCGATTGGAACATCACCAACAACTGGCGGACCTTCTATTCCATTCACCATGACCAATTCAATGTAGTCACCGGATTTGGCGGCGTTAACTTCTCTCCCTACAGCAACCTCAACCTGACGGATGTCCACACTGTCGGGGTCGACGGCACGACCGGGCAATTCAGTCACAGTTTTCGTTACGGTTATCTGACCTTCCGTAACTTCATTGCCGATGCCCGATCGCAGGTGAACGGTTTACCCGTGGTTTTCCCTGATGGGAAGGACGCTTCTGTCGTCATCGGCACCGACGCACGGTGTCTTTCCGGTGCGAACCTGCTTTGCCTTGGGCCCACCTGGCTTGCGCCGCAAACCACCCTGCAGCGCAATCAGGAACTCCGGTATGACGGCGCGCGTCTGCTCCATCGCCACACCATTCGCTACGGCATCAACTATGTCCGCACACCGCAGTACACCTTCGGCAGTTTTGGCCAGCTTGGTCCCAGCCTTACCTCTAACGGAACACCTTCCGAAGTGGCTCAGGCCGCCGAGGGTCCCTTCCCTGGCGGTTCCGCGAACCCGCTCAACTATCCTCTCGAAGTCCTGGGTTTGGGCAACGGCCTTGGTTACTTTTCTGAGAAGCCGCAGCTGGGCTTCCCTCACGGCGGATTCTTGCTGCAGCGCCTGGGCTTGTATGTCGCCGACAACTGGAAGGTGAAGCCCAATCTCTCTGCCACGCTCGCACTCCGCTACAGCCGGATGACCGGCCGCTCCGACAGCGATCTCCCCGCCATCCCGCAATTGAACGCGCTATCGCCCGGGCTTGGCAATCGCATTAATCAGCCCAACCTCAACTTTGCTCCCCAGGCCGGCATTGTCTGGGATCCATTCAAGAAGGGAACGACCTCCGTTCGTCTCGGGGCCGGCATCTTCTACGACGATGTGCTACTGACCGTTACCCTCTTTGACCGGACCCTCCGCATTCCGGCAGGCTTAGGGAACACCTATGTTCAGACCACCGGTGGCGTTGTCCCGGGCACGAATGTCGACGTCACGTCCTTGTTCGGCCAGCCTATCGGCAACGTGGAAAGCCAGGCGCTGGCCGCTCAGGCAGCTTTGCAAGCCGCGGGCGCTCAACAGGCAGCGAACTTCGATCCCAATGGTCCTCCCGGCGTCATCGATCCGAATGTCTTCGACTTCAATTCCTTCGGCGGCCTGTTTGGGCCGAATTTCAAAACGCCCTATTCCACCCAGATCAACGCGGGCGTTCAACAGCAAATCGGCAAGTCGCTGTTTGTCTCCGTGGACTACGCCCACAACACCAACATCCACAATGTGCTGGTGCACGATGTCAACCTGGTAGGGGCGGCGAAGACGCTCGACACCGCAGCCGCTACGGGTGCGATTGAGGCTACCAATTCTCAATTCGGATGCTCTTCTATTGACTGCTCAATTGCAGCGGGCGCGACCATCACGGACTTTGCCAAGAACGGACTAGGCAGCCCGGCAAGTGGGCTGGCTGCTCAGTTCGCCTCTCCTTATAGCGGCTTTGCCTTTCCCGGTCTTAACCCGGGTCTCGGCCAAATGGGCACCATCACTACCACGGGGCGGTCCAATTACAACGCCCTGCAGTTTCGCGTCCGGCAAATCCTCACCCATCCCACGCGGGGAGTGAATAGCTTCAACTGGCTGGCAAACTACAATCTCTCGCGCTTTAATGCCATGTCCCCCGACCAGGATGCATCGCTGGTGAACGTCTCCGACAACGCCAATCCGACTCGCTTCTACGGTCCGACAAACCTTGATCGCACGGCTATGTTCTCTACCGCGGGCACTATCACCTTCCCAACTGATTTTCAGGTCACCTTCCTGGCGCGCATCAACTCCCGTCTGCCCGCTACTCTGACGATTCCGCTTACCTGCAACTGCCCTGCCGAGATCTTTCTCAGCGACGTGACCGGTGATGGTTCGGGAGGGGATATATTGCCGGGAACCAACCTAGGCTCTTACGGCAGAGGCGTCAGCCCCGGCGCGCTCAACCGCACCATCGCTAACTTCAACTCCAAGACTGCCGGAAATATAACGCCGGCCGGGCAAGCTCTGGTAAATGCGAACCTGGTGACCGCCAGCCAACTCGCCGAGCTTGGCGCGACCACTCCAACTCTTCCCTTGGCGCCCGCGGGGCAAGTGGGTCTCGACTATTTCCTGGCCGACGACATACGTCTGAGCTGGGCAATCAAGCCCGCTAAGCTACTGCACATCCCAGAGTCCTTCCAACTGCTGCCCACGGTCGACATTTTCAACCTGGTCAACAAGCCCAACTTCGATCCGCCCTCCGGCCTGAACACTTCCTCCCTGCGAGGCTCGTTAGATGGAACACCAGGCTCCGTCAACGGAACCACCTACGCCCAACGGACGAACCGTTACGGTCTGGGCTCCGGGGCCTTCTCTCAAGGCATACCAAGAGCCCTACAATTCGGCTTGAGGCTCGACTTCTAATCTGAAGTCGAATCACGAAGTAACAATAGGAATGTGGGGCGTACGGGCTTTAGAACCTGCATGAGAACCGAAGACTCGCGGTTCCTCCGGCTGGGTACAGCCGCAGTCCCATTAGGGACGGCTGACCTTAGCCCAGGACGTAGTCCTGGGTTTGGGTTTGATAAGAAGCCGTAGTCCCGTAGGGACGGTTGAAAATGGGCCGCGACGCAATCCTGGACAACCTTCAGCCGTCTCTCCGGGACTGAATCATGTTTTCCCGTTGTGCCCAGGACTGCGTCCTGGGCTAAAGCTCGGCCGTCCCTCCGGGACTAAATACGTAGATCTCTGATTCTCACGCACATTCTTTAGCCCGTGCGTGAACCATAAATCGTTCGACCTCTATGCCCTGAGGTATGCCCTTTGAATATTTCTTGTGACGCGATTAACCGGCGAGACTCTCTACCCCAGCATGTTGTTCCGCATAGCGTACTTGACCAGGTCCACCACCGACTGAGCATTCAGCTTCCGCATGATATTGATGCGATGCGCTTCAGCCGTCTTGACGCTGATACTCAACCCGGCAGCCACCTCTTTATTGCTCTTCCCATCCGCCACCAGGTGCAGGACTTCTTTCTCGCGGGGGGTCAGCGACTGAGCCCGGTTCATCGGCTTCAAAGCGCCATTACGCGTCTCCAAATACCCGTGCAAAACCATCTCCGCCACTCGTGAGGTAAAAAAAGTATTGTGGTTACACACCGCATCCACCGCGCTAATTAACTCGCGCCCTTTATCGGTCTTCAGCACATACCCTCGAGCGCCGGCATCCAGCACTTCCCGCAGCAACTCCTCTGATTCATGCATCGTCAGCACAATCACTTGCGTTTTTGGGCTGGCTTTGAGAATTTGCCGCGTCGCTTCCAGTCCAGTCATTGCCGGCATGGCAATGTCCATGATGACGATCTCCGGCTTAAGCTGGACGCACATCTCGACCGCTTCCCGCCCGTCGCTCGCCTCTCCACATACATCCCATCCAGCCCGCGACTCCAACAACGACCGCAAGCCCTGGCGGACCACATCATGATCGTCGGCAACGAGAATTCTTAAAGGCGGCATAGACTCCCTGTTACTCCGATAAAGTATGCGCGACGCGCACCGTCGTTCCCTGGCGGCCCGACACTATCTCAAATTGGCCACCCAATTGATGGATCCGTTCCCGCATGCCTGCGAGGCCCACACCTAATTTCGCAGCAGCCTGGCCCGGCGGATGCGTGAACCCCACCCCCTGATCGCTGATCTCCATCACAATCCGTTCCGCATCCGCAGCCAAGCGGATCGCTGCCCGCGGACTACCCGAGTGACGATGAACATTCGTCAGAGCCTCCTGGACAATGCGAAAGAAAGCGATCTCCAACGCCCTCGGCAATCTCTCCAGATCAGAAGGGATATCCAGATCCACATGAATACCGCTGCGTTCAGAAAATCCCCGAGAGTACCAACTGATCGCGGATACCAGCCCAACATCATCCAACAAAGGAGGATGCAGAAGATACGAAAGCGTCCTCAACTCTTTCGCGCTTTGCTCCGCAAGATACAGGCTATCCGCAATGATTGCCTGCACCTCGGGACGCTCCTTGCCGATGGACTCCTGAATCCGCGTCAGATTGATCGTGAGGGCGAAGATACTTTGTGCCGTTGTGTCGTGTAACTCCCGCGCAATCCGCCGCCGCTCCTCATCCTGTAACTCCAGCAAGCGCGCAGACAGCTGGTGCAGGGCAAGCTCCGCTTCCTTGCGCTGCGAGACATCATGATAGAAAGCAAAAACCCCGGCTAAAGAACCACCGGCCAGGATGGGGATGCCATGCAGTTCTACATCGACGACGGTGCCGTCTTTGCGTCTGCGCTGGGTCGCCGCGTAAACACTCTCACCGGCGACCACTCGTCGCCATATCTCGATAGCCTCCGGAGCCAGTTCATTGGTGGCGATCATTTCCTGCAGATCTTCCGTTACCAGCTCCTTTTCGCTGTACTGGAAGAGCTTCTCAAACGCCTCGTTGCAAAACTGAACTCTATGTTGAGGGTCCAGAACCAGTACCGCAATCGGGCAATTCTTCAGTAGCTCAAGAAAATAAATGCCCAGGTGTTCCGGAGCGATGGCCAGCGATCGGTGCGCAGGAGGGATGAAAGGCGAAGGGTCGCCTTGCAGGTTGAGACCGCATCCTTGAGCAGAAAGATTCACCGATTGTGAATGGAGTATAAATCAGCACCCGCGCCTTGAAACCAGCATTCGCGAATTTGCCACGCAGCCTTCGCGGTATGATGTAACGTCTCATGACCACAAAGGCGAAGAGTACGAAAGCGTGGAAAGCGTAACCGATCAGGATCTGAAGTTCTTACGGCAGGCGATCGATCTCGCGCGCCAGGCGCGCCAGGATGGCCGCCATCCCTTTGGCGCGTTGATTGTCAATGAGCGGGGCGAGACAATTGTCGCCGCGCGGAACAACGCAGTGCGTCCAGCGGGCGACCCGACCCAGCACGCGGAAATGGTCGCCTGTGCGGAGGCGTCCCGGCTGTTGAGCGAAACCGAACTCGCTCGCTGCACCCTGTACACCAGTACTGAGCCCTGCGCCATGTGTGCCGGCGCGATTTACTGGACCGGCGTTGGCCGCGTCGTGTTTGCCCTGTCGGAGACCGGCCTCATGCGGTACACCGGCAGCCACGAGCAGAATCCCACCCTCGATCTGCCCTGCCGCGAAGTGTTCGCCCGCGGGCAGAGGCAAATCATCGTCGACGGACCATTGCTTGAGGAGGAGGCGGGCAAAGTGCATGTGGGCTTCTGGACGCCTTAGCTCGGTTTCCTGTGCCGGCGACGGAACATCGGGTGCCCTATCATTCTTTCGGGACCTCCGGGTCGCCATACGGGTACACTGGCTAGATGACGCAACCGTCCAGGGTCGACCTTGTCGGTGTGGGCTTGAATGCGACGGATACCCTGATCGCCCTGCCAAGCTACCCGGAACGCGGATCCAAGGTGGAATACAGCTCCGCCACAGTGTTGCCCGGCGGACAGGTCGCAACCACGGTGGTGGCTTGTCAGCGCTGGGGCGCGACCACCCGCTATGTCGGCATCCTCGGAGACGACGCGGCTGCCGCCCTTCATAAGCAAGCCTTCGCCCAGGAGCGTGTTGAGGCGCAGATCATTACTGTCCCCGGTGGCACCAGCCCGCAATCGCTCATCATCGTCGACGCGGGCGGTGAGCGGACGGTGCTTTGCCGGCGCGACCCACGAGTCGTCCTGAAACCTGAAGCTCTCCATCGCGAGTGGATCGTAAATGCACGCGCCTTGCACGTCGACGGCTGCGACACAGAGGCAGCGACTGTAGCCGCCGGGTGGGCGCGAGCAGCCGGCATACCCGTGATCGCCGATCTCGACGAGTTGTATCCAGGAGTCGAGAAGCTTTTGGAACTCGTGGATTACTTGATCGTCAGCCGGGACATCCCTTGCCGCCTGATGGGCGAGTCTGATCTCGAAATGTCCTTGCGTCAAATGCAGCGCCGCTATGGGTGCTGTCTCACCGCGGCAACGTTAGGCGACAACGGCGTATTGGCCTGGGACGGAAGCCAGTTCTATCAACTGTCTGCTTATGCCGTTCCCGTGGTCGACACAACCGGCGCCGGAGACATCTTCCATGCCGGCTTTATCTACGGGCTCCTGCAGAACTGGCCGCTGGAACGCCGGCTCGACTTCGCCTGCGCCGCTGCCGCTCTCAATTGCACCGCGTCCGGAGCCAGAGGCGGCATTCAATCCGTCGCGGCTATTGAGGAACTCATGGCCACCGGGCATCGCCACCCTCCCGCGCGCATTCACTGCACCGCAGGCTCCGACTAGCCATTTCGCGCCTGACCATGCTCTGGGTGCCCCATTCAAGCCCTCTTTTGGCTTGAGTGGGCAAAGTGCCATCCGGCTAAAAAACGTGAGCGCGAACTCGCTTTTTTGAAGGGTACGGGCTTCAGCCCGTACATTCACCACCCAAGCTACGAAGGGCTTTAGCCCCTGGGGGCATTTCTTGTGGTCGTTTGAGCAACCCTCGGCGGCTGAAGCCGGTCCATCTTCACAGTTGGATGTACGGTCTAAAGGCCGTACCCTTCAGGGGCGAGTTTTCACGCAGACTCTAACGCCCCATCTGCTCCAGTGCCTTCTGCGCAGTGTCGCGAACCCCAGGGTCGGGGCTGGCCAGCGCTTTGCGGCACTGCACTCTTGCCTCCGCCGTCTTGCCCTCACCCATGAGGATCAAACCCAGTCCGAGGTTCGCCTCGAGGTGACTCGGATCCAGCTGCGTGCAAGTCTGCAATTCCCTGGCAGCGTCGTCAAACCTCTTCTGGGCTCCCAACAAATTCCCCAGGTTGCAATGCGCGTCCGCAAGTCCTGGCTTCAGGCGGATCACCTCGCGGTATTGGTCAGCGGCCTCCTCGCCCTGACCCTTCGCCATGAGGACGTCACCCAGATCATCGTGTATCTGCGCGTCTTTAGGGGTCAGCCGCGCGGCCTCCTGTAACTGACTCACCGCCTGATCGTAGGACTGGGTGAGCGCCAGCACCAGCGCATAACTGTGACGGGCCTCGGCGTATTCCGGGTTGATCGCGATCGCTCTTTCGAAGTGGTACTCGGCTTCCGGATAACGATGTCCTCCGGCGAGTACGTTTCCCAGGTTGTTGTGGGCCTCCGAAAAATCCGGTTGACTCCGCAGTGCATTTCTAAACTGAACTTCCGCCTCGCTTGGATCATTCTTTTGCACTGCTACCAATCCGAGCAGGTTTTGTGCCTCCGGTTGATCGGGGTTGATCTCCAGCGCCCGCCTAAGAGCCTGTTGCGCCTGGGGAAGCATGCGCTGCCGTAAGTAGGCATTCCCTAAATCAGTAAAGAGAGCCTCATCCGCCGGAGGAGCGGCAACCGCCTGTCTCAATATTTCCGTCGCCCGCGCGTACTCTCCCTTGCCAATCAGCGTAGCCGCCAGTTGTTTGGTGGCCGGGCGAAACTCGGGCTTCTTGCGCAAGGCTTCTTTGTACCAGCGAATCGCCTCATCGCTCTTTCCCGCCCGCGCATATCCATCTCCGAGTTCGAAGTAGAAGTCTGCCGCAGCTGGTGCATAGCGAACAATCGCGCTCTCCAGATGAGCGATGCCGCCTTGTGATCCGTGCTTCACCTCCGCGGTTGCCGTATACAACTCGTTCTCCGCGGTCCGCGGGAGCGGCGAAGGATAGTACGGCGCCACCGGATCACCTCCCTGAGACGGATTCGTCACCTCCGCCATCGGCGCCAGCAGATCGCGGTCCGGTTTCACGCGTTGGATGTAGTGATCCGTCATCACCACGTGCACCACATCGTCCGTCCGTCGTTTTGGCATGTGGCAGGAAAGACAATCCGCCCCCGCGGGCAAGCTCGCTTTGTGGACCACCGATTGATGGCACCCCTGGCATACCGCCACGTAATGAGCGGTCGAGTTCTCCGTACGGTACGACTGATGAGGATCGTGGCAAGTGAGGCACGTCAACTGGCTCGACCGGAAGCACGCCGACATGCGCAATCGATACCCGGCATGTGCAATCTCGAACCGGTCACCCTGCCCGGAGGCGCGGTCGAAAAAGAGTTTGTAATCGCCCAGCGGCTCACCGGGACGATAAGAATCGATGCTGCGGTTGTAACGGCGAATCTCGTTCGGCACCAGGCTGCTGCTGGTTTCGAGATGGCACTGCATGCAGACTTCCAGTTGCCGGTCCCGGTTGAGACGCGCCGGGTTGACGATTGCCTGGCGTATTTTTTCCCGTGGAGTATTCGCTGCCAGAGCCGCACGCACGTGCGCTGCTCCGGGCCCATGGCACCGCTGGCAATCGATGCCCTCAGGTATCGGACTCGGGAAAAGCGAGAGGCCGTTATCGCCGCGCTCGGGATAGCTGCCTTTCAACGGCAGCCCGTTATGGCAAAGCAGACACTCACCGGTAATCGCGCGACGGAAGTCCTCCTGCCCCGCGCGATCATAGCCTGGGCTCATCGCCCAATAACCTGAATTCTCGACGTACCAGGTGACCGGCAGTTCGATCAGCCGGCCATCCGGGCCGCGGTGCAGGTAACTGCGCGCGTGGTTGCCGGAGCCTAGGACGTAGTCGACCTGCTCCTCGGCAACATTGGTCTCATGGCCTTCGAAGCCTTTCTCCGACCGGCGCTGGTAAAACTTGCCGTCGTGCTCCACCATCGAGTACGTCAAACCCGAAGCGTTGTTGTGGATGGTGTTGTTTGTTTGATAGTCCTCTATGGTGTTCGCCGTCGTTGGCCGGTACAAAGAATGGCCCATGCCGGTAAGTCGATAGGTTTTGGCGATGTCCTGGTGGCAGCCCGCGCAGATCGCAGGATCCACATAGACGGATCCCTTCTGGCTATCAGGAACAACCGGCCGCGATTGAGGGACAATCCGCCAGGAGGCAGCGAGTAGGGCAACGCCGCTCACCACAATGCGCCATTTCCTGGCGTTCAACAGATCCCACCGGTCATCGCAGGAAGTCTCTCAGGTTCAAAGGCCGAAGACAAGAACAGCGCTGACACCCCCTTCCAAACGGGTATCATGCTGGAAGTATGAGGCATTTCTCCCAGGGCAAATGGTTGCCGGCCTTTGTCTTTTTCATTTTCGCGTTCACCCTGGTTGCGCGCGCAGCCACGCCGCCAGCACCTCTGAACGTCGCGGGGCTTGGTAAAGGTACCGTCGCGCTGGATGGCGATTGGCAATTCCATTTAGGAGATGATCCGGGCTGGGCTTCACGCAATGTGGACGATTCGAACTGGGAAAAGATCGGAGTCGACAAACCCTGGGGCCAACAGACTCACTTCGGCTACACCGGCTATGCCTGGTACCGCCGCCATGTAAACTTTCTGCCGGTGCCGGGCGTCCAGCCCGATCTGGCTCTCCTGCTGCCACCCATCAACGACGCATACGAGGTCTACTGGAACGGAAACCTGATTGGGCGCCAGGGCAAATTGCCGCCGCGGGCTTTCTACTATCGGGGTCTTCCTCCGCAGATCATCGCGCTCGGACAAGCAGGTTCTGGCGTACTTGCTTTCAGAGTGTGGAAGGCTCCGTACTTCTCCTCGGACAGCGGCGAGGCTGGAGGTCTGAATGGACCACCCCTCGCAGGATCAGCCGACGCCCTCGCTGCTTACAAGGGCAATCTCGACTATGGATGGCTCCGCGGCCGGCTATTTGGTTTTGCCATCCAACTGATCTATTTGCTGATGGCCATCGTGGGCTTCCTCGCATGGCTCCGCAATCGCAAACACCGGGTTCTTTTTTGGATGTGCGCGTGGGCCAGCGCTCTCCTGCTCTCATCTTTTTTCACCAGCCTTCGTTTACCTTTTACCAGTGCTCTTACCAGCGCGATCCAGCAGCCGCTTCTTTCTGTCGCCGATATCGCTATCTGGTATCTGTTGCTGTATCTTCTGGAGCTTGATCGAAATCCTGTTATACGCCGATGCACGCGCATTCTGGCAGGCGTTTCCATCTTCTGCGGGGTCGCCGATGGCATGGTGATCCTGTTGGATTGGAGCGGACCGCACGTGCAAATGCTGCAGATCAGCGATGCGCTGCTTACCATACCGACCACGCTGATCGAAACTTATCCCCTGGTGCTGATTGGCTGTGCCATCGGCAAGAGACTGGATAGCGCTCGCTGGTTGATGGCGATCATGGGGGCTCTCACCCAGTTGACCCTGGGGTTCCAGAATTTCACCGGGCAGGGCCAACGATTCACACACTGGACCATCTCTCGTAAAGTCTCAGGTTTAATTTCGGCGCGCTGGAATTTGTCTTTCTGCTCATCTCCATCGTGTATGCGGTCTACCGTTATTCGGTGGAGCAAAGCGAGCGCCAGGGTGCTCTTGAACAGGAATTCAAAAGTGCCCAGGAGCTGCAACAGGTCCTCATCCCTGAAACTCTTCCGTCGATTCACGGCTATGCGGTGACCAGCGCCTACCGTCCGGCGCAGCAGGTGGGCGGAGATTTCTTTCAACTCATCGCCCAGTTGGACGGCTCCGCATTGCTCGTCCTGGGAGATGTGAGCGGTAAGGGACTGAAGGCCGCGATGACCGTCTCGCTGATTGTTGGAACTATCCGCACAGTGGTGGATACAGAGACAGATCCGGCGCAAGTGCTCGCAATCCTCAACCGCCGCTTGCATGGCCGGCTGAATGACGGGTTCGTGACCTGCATGGCGCTGCGCCTGGACGAGGAGGGAGAAGGTGTGCTGGCAAACGCCGGGCACCCCGCTCCCTTCCTGAACCGGGAAGAGCTTAACCTGCCGGGAGCGCTACCACTGGGTCTTGATCCCAAGGGTGAGTATGAAGAGGTGCGGTTCCACCTTGCCGTCGGAGACCGGCTCACTCTTTATACCGACGGACTGTTGGAAGCACGTAACTCTGTCGGGGAGCTGTTTAGCTTCGACCGCTTGCGGGCGCTGATGGCCACGCAACCCGATGCGCAGCAAGCCACGGACGCGGCCGTCGCCTTCGGACAAGACGATGACATCACGGTGATCACTCTGACCCGGTTGGCTCCCGGTGTCCAATCCACAACCTCGCTGCAGGCTCCGGCACTGGTCTCCTCGAGTGCCTAATTTCTGAAAGTCGAACGAATGATGATTCCGGAACGACGTCGTGTGGCTTTTCGTGTACCGCTTGTCCTAGTGTTCTCCGTAGCGCTCGGTTGCCAGTCGCAGAGCACACCCGCATCGGCGCCCGCCGCGCCGAACACTGAAGCGATAGTTGGGCAGCTGCACACCATCGCCGACGCAGGAACTCTGGCTGATCTCAAATACCCCAACTTCCCGGATTATCGACAACCAGTCCAGGCGGTCTACGAGGCGGTGAACTATACCCCCGTTTGGGTACGCAACGGACAGCCCACCGCCCAGGCGCAGGCCATGATGACCGCGTTCGAGGTCAGCCGGCTCAAGGGCCTCAACCCGCAAGACTATGATGCCGAACGATGGCCCTCGCGATTGAGTGCATTGAAGACTACACCCAATGATGCAACCACAGTCGCCCATTTCGACGCTGCCCTCACCGTGAGCGCGATGCGTTACATCTCTGACCTGCACATCGGCAGGGTGAATCCGAAGCACTTCAAATTCGGAATCGATGTCGCGCAAAAAAGTTATGACCTGCCACAGTTCCTGCTACAGAAGTTGCTGCCGGCGAGCAACGTAACCGAAGTGTTGAATACGGTGGAACCACCCTACTTCGGTTATCAGCGCACCGAAGCCGCCCTGCAGAACTACCTGGCACTCGCCGACCAAGATCACAGCGTCTCTTTACCTGAAGTGCAAAAAACGCTGGCGCCCGGCGATGCCTATGCCGGGGCAGAGGCCCTGGCACAGCGGCTGCAAATGTTGGACGACCTGCCGAAGGGACCGTCGAGCGAGGTCAAGCCTGGGATTTACGACGGGCCGTTAGTCGACGGCGTCAAGCATTTCCAATCCCGCCATGGTTTAAATGCGGACGGCAGACTTGGCAAAGATACCTTGCGCCAGTTGAACACCCCTCTCACTGTTCGCATCCAGCAACTGGACGATGCGCTGGAAAGGTGGAGATGGCTGCCGGACAGCTTCCCAATCCTGCCGGTTGCCGTGAATATCCCGGAGTTTGTCCTGCGCGTATTTTCCCCCGATCATCTCATAGCTTTGAGAATGAACGTTGTCGTTGGCAAGGCAGTGCGCAATGAAACGCCGGTCTTTGCCAAAGACATGAAGTACATCGTCTTCCGGCCCTACTGGAATGTTCCCTACAGCATCACCCGCGCTGAGATCATTCCCGCTTTAGTGAAAGACAGCGGTTACCTGGCACGCAAGAATATGGAGATCACGGATCAGGGCGGCCGCGTCGTGACCAGCGGAGCAGTCAGTGCCGATGTGCTGGCGCAATTGCGCGCAGGCAAGCTACTGGTGCGGCAAAAGCCGGGACCCACGAATTCGCTGGGCCTGGTCAAGTTCATGTTTCCCAACGAGTACAACGTCTATCTTCACAGCACGCCGGCACAGGCGCTCTTTTCGGAGTCCCGGCGAGACTTTAGCCACGGGTGCATCCGGGTGCAGAAGCCGGCGGAACTAGCGGCCTGGTTGCTGCAGGGGCAGCCCAAATGGACTCTGGACGCGGTAAAGGCGGCCATGCAGTCGGGCCCGGACAATCAGCAGGTGAACCTGGATAAGCCCGTTCCCGTGGTCATCATTTATCTGACTGCGGTGGTTGAGGAGAATGGCGAGGTCTACTTCTTCGATGACATCTACGGCCACGACCGGTCGCTCAACGCACTGCTCGCCAAGGGACCGCCCTATCCTGGCGCTTGAGAATGCCTACCAGCGGCGTACCCGGCCTACGTCCACATGAACAAAGTCGGATTGCTGGTAATAGCCCACGCCCCCTCGACCCATTGACAGCGCCGCGTCGCGGACCTCAGCGCTGGATACGCCGGGGATGCGAATATCGATGGCCTTTGCTTCCATGTGCTGGCTATGTTCAGCAACGCCGTGCCCATGTTGCCGCAGGTAGTTGTTGCTCCAGGGCGTGCGGTACCCGCATACGATGTCGATCTCGCCACTTGGACGGCCCAGCTTAGCCATAAGATCGTGCAGCAGGTCGAACTCCTTCACGTCGTAGTCCTTCACATCGCCCGTGCGGTGGTCGCGCAGAAAATGGTCCAGCTCCGCCACACCCTCCTGCAGATACTGATCGCCGATGCGATACACCACATCGATATGCTCGCCGGTATGCAGGTGATACAGCCGTAGCCGGTAGCTGGGAACGCTGGCGCTGGAATTGTCTGCGCCGCAGGGGAGGGCCGCTAGCAAACTCAGGCAAAGAAAGAGCTTAGTGATCGTCGAGTGCGTCATTTTTCTATGGCCGAAGTCTCTATTATAACGAGCCACCGGACGAGAGCCATGGAACTAAGGTTCTACCTTGACGACTGAAATCGACGCGAGATTCCGCACCCAGCGAGCCGGCCGGCGTTCTTCGCTCGAGACCATCTTGAATGCGCCGTCCTTCTCCAGCTTTTTCCCGTCAACCGAGTCAGCCACGATGACGTCGCCGGTGTGGATGGAGGGGTCGACCTCCGCCAGTGAGTACAGAACACCGTAACCGTCGACACCCGACGCGACGATGCCGGTGAGGAAGAGCTTACCTCGGACACTCTCTCCCAAAGGCACGCCCACCTTGCTGAGGAGATCAGCCAGGGGAACGCCTGAGTACGTCTCGTTTGCCTTGCTGTGGGCATTGAAGACCGAGACCGACTTATGCGGCAGGGCTGCCAACTCCTCTGGGGACATGGTCAGGGTCTTGCCTTCGTATGTTTTGATCGTGAGGTGAGTCGAGGGGTTGGAAGGCGCGGAGTGTTCCATCTGCTGGGCGGTAACCACCGCCGGACCGCAGCCGAGCATAAGCGCGAGAACAAAGATGCCAGTCGCAGGAAATGGTTGGCGTTTCACGCCCCTATTCTAGCCGACAGATGCTGGCCGTCATCGAAGTGAAACAGGGAATAACCTGTAACTTCGGAAGCGTACCCGCGTCTCAATACAGGGTATTTTCGAGGAGACCTTCTCATGTCCCGTTCCGTACGCGTTCGCAACACAGTAGTTACCTTATTGATCGCCTTTGCTGCCTCTCTCGGCTGCAACGCAGCCAACCGTGCCCCCATTCCGGCTCCCGCTACCGATAGCCCCCTGGCCCAGACCCCCGGAAAGCAAACCGCGGTGTTTGCCGGTGGCTGCTTCTGGGGCACGCAGTCTGTGTTTGAGCGCGTCAAGGGGGTGTTGGATACCACCGCCGGCTATTCGGGTGGCTCTGCCGCAACCGCAACCTACGACCAGGTCGGCCAGGAGAACACGGGACACGCTGAGTCAGTGAAGGTCGTTTACGATCCGTCGAAAATCACTTACGGCAGGCTGCTGCAGATTTTCTTTTCCGTCGTTCACGATCCAACCCAGCTAAACCGCCAGGGTCCGGACGTGGGTGAGTCCTACCGCTCTGTCATCTTTTACTCCAACGACGAGCAGCAGAAGATCAGCAGGGCCTACATCGCCCAACTGGACGCCGCCAAAGTCTTCAGGAAGCCAATCGTGACCCAGGTCGTGCCGTTGAAGGGCTTCTACGACGCTGAGTCATACCACCAGGACTACGCTCTGAATCACCCCGACAATCCCTACATCCTGGTCTGCGACCGTCCAAAGGTAGAAGCACTCAAGCAGCAATTTCCAGAGCTCTTCAAAGACTATCGCGGCAAGTAATTGTTCTGAACGGCTGGTGGGTCGGGTGCCCCATGTTCGCCCAGCGTACATAGGCCGAAAACGAAGCATTCCAATGCTTTCATTCGACGTGCAACAGATTCCTACCCTTGGCTGAGGTATCAGCTACGGGCACCACAAATTCTGATCCTGCAATGCCAATGGCGTTGAAAATTACCCGGAGCGAGGAGCTACTGGCCTTTACTAAGCCGCCGGTAGTACTCCGCAACAGCCTCCTCATACCCAGCGGGAATCGCAGACTCCTTCGTAGTACGAACCTCACCGGGCGCATCAGAATCATGCCGAAGCTGCAGTTCTAACCTGTCAACCCCAGCGAGCACCTCAGTGTGCAGCTGCTCGACCATCACCGGATTCCCCGGGAAACGCTTCGGGTCCAGCCGCTGCATGGCACGCACCAGGTCCTGCACTTCCTTCAAAGCTGCCGGATCATTCTGGGCCAGGTGGCGAAGCTGATTCAACTCCACCATCCCTTGCTGGAATGTGCGCTCTGGGTCGGCCGGTACAGGCGACTTGTCAGGAGCGGCAGGTCCACCCGATCTGTCAAAGTGATTGTTACCAGTGTTGATATTGTTCCAGGCCGTGCCGACTGCACCGCCGCCCGAGCGCCAATTGCCTACATCACCGCTACGGCCATCTTGGGTGACCTGACCGCGTTGATTCCCGCCATTGCCTTCTGCAATCTGCGCTCCTGGAGCGCCCTGTGCGCCCCATTGGCCTTGCCGCTGCCCTGGTTGGCCACCTTGCCCCGGTTGCTGTCCTTGCTGACCACCCTGTCCCGCCTGCTGTCCTGGCTGTCCACCTTGCCCAGGTTGCTGCCCTGACCGTTGTCCCGGCTGTCCACCCTGCCCGGGTTGCTGCCCCGCTTGCCGTCCCAACTGATTCTGTCCACGCCCCGTCAAAGACTCGATCTGATCGCGGAACCGCTCGACGTGATCCAACGCAGCAGTCTGGTCGCCTCGCTGCCCCTGCTCCTGCCCAGGCTTACCTGGGCCTAAACCTTGCTGCGCCTGGTGCACCTGTTGGCTCAACTGATCGAGACCCTTGCTGATGCCTTCTTCCGTCCCATTGGAATTTGGATTAATTCCACGCCGCAGCCAATCGGCAGTCCGCTGCGTCCGGTTGGTCAAATCAGTCTGGTCCATGCCGCCCAGCGCGTCCCGCAACTTTGAGGCGGCCTGGGGCTGGCTTGGCGCCAACTCACGTGCAGCATTCCGCAAATTCTTCTCCAACTGAGAAAGATCGTCGGACAACTGCTGCCGGTCCTCTGCCAGTTTGTTGCGTTGTTGCAACCTGGCCTGGTACTGCTCTTGGTTCGAAACTCCGCCTTGCCCCGTCATGCTGCGAACACGGTCCGCCTGGGCATGCTCCTCTTTGCTCAAGCGATCACTCTCGCGAGCCAGGGAATCGAGTTTCCCCGAAGCCTGTTGTTGCTGCGTGCTGCTCATCAAGCCCGCAGCCTGACGGAGTTGGTCGGCCGCCCGCTTCGCTGCCTCGGAGCTCTGCTCCTGCCCGGCACTGCGCTTCATCTCCTGGTCAGCGTTGCGTAGCCGGTTTAAGGCCTGGGTGACACGAGGATCCGCCGCGTCTCCACTGCTATTCGATTTAGATCGCGCCGACTGCGACTGACCAGAAGACCCGCCTGAAGACGATCCGCCTGAAGACGATCCGCCAGAAGAAGAACCACCCGATGCTCCACTGGCGCTCTGCTGTCCCTGCTGGCCGCTCTGTTGCCCTTGTTGTCCCTGCTGGCCCTTCTGCCCCTGCTGACTTTGTTGCCCGTCCTGGCTCTGCTGTCCGTTCTGTTGCCCATTCTGGGCCATCTGCTCCATCTGGCGTTGCAGCTCTTCCGCCTCACGACGCAGCATCTCTTGCTGCCACCGTTCCTGCATGGTCTGCGGATGATTGCGCTGCTGCTGAGCCAGCTCTTCCTGGCGGCGCGCCAGCGCATCGAGCTTCGCCAAAGCGTCGTCAACGGCCTTCGCCTTCTGGTCGGCCGCTGACCCTGTCTGCGCCGTCTCGTACTGATTTTTCTCGGTATCCAGTTCAAGATCGAAAAGGCTGGCCAGGTCACGGCCGGCACCGCCGCCTCCTCCTCCACCGCCGCCGCGCTGCTGGCCAAACGCGACCTGTATTTTGCGGAATGTGGCCTCTGCCCGCAGCAGATATTGCAAAGCTTTCTGCTCCGCAGGGATGGCGTCATGCCACTGCATTCCCTTCAACTTTTCGGACGACGGAGTCATCGCCGCCGCGGCCGCCTGCATGTCGTGCCCAAAGCTGTTGAATTCCTCATTGGCCGACGACAAATCCCTGCTATCCATGCGCGCCGCGAGCGACAAAGCCTGTTCCTGCAGTTTGGTCTGCACGCCGGAAAGGAACTTGCCCGCATCCGCCGAATCCTTTGCGGAAGCCGTCTTCTCGTTTTGGCGTTTCCAGGTGGCCGCGATCAATTCCTTCTCGCGCTTCGAAATGTCGGTCTGGTTTCCCATGCCGCCGCCACCACCGCCTCCGCCACCCATCTGCTGCGATTGCGAGAACTCGCGCTCAAACGGGTCCGCCTGGATAAACGCCATATCGGTGCGCGCTTCCGCATGCCCATCTTTCGCCGTGGCATAAAGGCTAACCAGATCCCCCGGAATGAGCTTGAAATCTTCCAGGCTCAGCGTCGTCGATCCACTCACATTCTTTGCGCCCGGCTGCTGCCCCACTTCAATCACTTTCTCCGGCCCGCCATTCACGGAGTAGTGCAAGCTCACCTTATTCAACCCGAACTCATCCGATGCCTTCACCCCGACCGTAACTTCCTCGATAGGGCTCGCTCGATAGTCTCCCGTCGGCTTGTCGATGGCGATTTCCGGCGGGTTCGCTTTGTCGGTCGCGATAAAGTAGTCCTCCGATAACCGAACCTGCTGGCCCTGATCGAGTGCCGCCACGTGGTAGGCGCCATCCTTTTGCATCTGGATGGATCCCTTGTAAACATTGCCTTCGCCGCCGCTTAACGTGATCTGTTTTCCATCGTCAAGAGTGAGCTGGCCATTGCGCAGAGGCCGATCCATCCGCACGGTCAGCTCCGCATTCGTGCCCTCGATCGCGCGCAGGTCCCCACCGTGCTCCTCGGTCACCGGTTGCATGCCCGTCCATTTCGGGTAGTGATACGTCACCCGCATCTGCTTCACCGAGGGCAAGTCAACCACGCGGACTTTGTAATGACGGGAAGTGAGAGGCCCGGCCTCCACGTAGTACTCAACATCTTCAGGAAGCCCGGCAAAGAGGAATTGGAAGTTGGAGGGATCGCTCGCCTGCATTGCAACTGGCTCCCAACCCGCTTTTCCCTGGGAGCTCTTATAGCGCGCAAACAATCGCACCTTCTCCGGCTTGAGCCCGATCAGGTGCGCAGTGATCAATTGATCGGCGTTGCGCCGAACGGCCACATCGCCCGGCGTAACCTTTATGTCGTAAAGCGGCACAGCCTTGGGCCCGGTCCAGAGCAGGGAGGCTCCATACCCCAGGTAGCCCGGACCTGCGGTCACCAGCCAGACCAGCACTGCCATACAAGCCAGGCCGGCGCCCGCCAAAAAATAAAGCTTGTTGTTAGGCAGCAGGTTTGCCGGCTGAGCGTCGCGCGCGACAGAAAGCGTATCCGCGGCGAGCAATTCGAGAAAAGGATCGTTGCCTTTCTCTTCGCGGTCATCAAAGGTGAGCAGCCGCTGCTGAAACTCAGGATGAGCAGACTCCGCCACCACCGTGGCGCGGCGGCGCGTAAGACGCAGCAACGGAAGCGCGAGCGCAAGCCCTGCAGCGCACGCGATCACGATCAGCAACAGCGAACGGGCGCCGGTCAACCCGCGTGCCGGAAAGGCGTACCGGTTGAGGATGAGAACCAGGAAGACCGTTGTTATCAGCGCGGTGGCGGTGAGTATCGCCACGCCACGCAGAGACACACCCAAACGCAACCGCTGATGCAGTTGTTGGATATAGAGATTGAGCTTATCTCGATTCGAGCTGAGATTCGAATTGGGGTTGGCGTTGCTCATGCCTCCTCCCTCTGTGTGCCGAGGTAGCGGCTGGCAACGATGGACTCGGCAACCGCCGCCACCAATACAAGCAGCATAACGTACCACCAGAGGCTACGGGGGGTGTTTTTTTCCTGCACGTAACCGGCGGCAGCTACCGGCGACGTGGAATGGCCGCCCCAGAGCTCAAGAAGATCTTTGGACATCGGCTGCAGGTCCGATTCGCGGCGATCGGGATTTACTCCGATCAACGCATCTTTGCCGTTGGCAAAACGGATGCGATAGAAGCCGGCCCGGGTCAACTGGAACGACTGCGCTTTGGCAGCTTCTGTGAGCGACAGAGCGCGGCGGCCATCCGGACCAATAATTTCGACACCCGAGGACGAGTTGACTGCCGCGGACGTGCGCAATGGAACAAACGAATCGACCAGCCTGCTCCCACCAATATTGTCGCTGCCGGAAAGAAAGCGTGCAGTCCTATCAACAAACGGCACAAACGCAGCATGCACGGGAAGGTCGTTGGTAAGGTTGTCGAGTCCAGAGGCAAATAGAAGCACGTGGCCCTCGCCAATCTGTTTTTCCATCAGCAGCGGGGTTTGATCTGTGAGCCGCGCCAGCACGCGTGCTTGCGCCGCATCCACACCGGCCGCGTAGTACACCTTCAGATCGGCCCATCCTGCTTCATTCATTACCGGATGGGTGAGATCCGTCTGGCCCACGCCGGCATAACCATTGCGCGTATAGAGGTGGGGCTCGGAAGAATTTCCGCCGAAGATAGGGATGCGGGTACGATGCGCAGCCGACGTTCCCGTTGCAATCAGCACACTGCCGCCGTCCTGCACGTAGCGCAACAATGCATTTTCAAAGATAGACGGAAGCGCCATGGTATCGGACAGCACCACAAAGGCGTATTTCGAAGGAGCGACATCCGCCGACTTTTCACTGTCGATCGACTGCAGGATGAACGCACCCTGGGTCGCCGCGGACAATGCTGCGCTAAAGTACACCGCGGAACGCGAATCGCTGGCCTGGTGGACAAACAGCACGCGTTCCGGGTCAGACCGCTTCACCGCAAACACGCTGCTGTCATCCGCGGGAAAACCGTCGGCCGGCTCGATCCGGATCTCGCAGCGATTGAGCCCGTAAGGCACATCGAGCGGTTGGAACTCCACCGTTGCCCTGCCATCCGCCTGTATTTCGACTTTGCGAGTAGCGACTGTGTTGCCGTTCACCACCAGCGAAACCGTCTTCGAGGCAGCCGGCGTGCCGTAGCCGGCAATCACCGCCTGCACTCGCGATTTCTTTAGGTCTTTCGGGTCGGCGAGCTGCGTGGGAGCGTTGACTCCTTCGACCGTCCAGTTAGGCGTGGCGGCCGGTTCCCATCGGATGCAGGACCACAGATACATTCGCAGGCAACTCCATGTCGGCGAAGTTCGCCGGGATACCGCTTTTCTGCATATCGCTGAACAGGTGCAGTTCGATCGGCGTGCGCACCGTCTCAACCAAAGCACGAACTCCGTGAGCCAGCTCGCCTAAATTCGCGCGCGAATCTTCGGCCTGAATACTCTCGACGGCGGAACGCAGAGCCCCTGCATCCTGAATGGGCTGGGTCAACACGGCGAGCCGGCCGCCCAAAGCCATCACTTCGCCGCGCTGTGCCCGCGGCCGCGATGCCAGCAACTGAAGTGCGCCTTGCTTGGCGTCCGCGAATCGGGATCCCGCCTTCATGCTGAAAGAGTTATCGATCACCACCAGCAGCAATCTGTCGTTCGCTCCAGCGCTTACCCGCCGGATAAATGGATTGGCAAATGCAAGCACCAACAGCAAGAGCAATGCGGCGCGCAGGGAGAAGAGCAGCAGGTAGCGCAACCGCCGGTGGCGCGTGGAGCTTTGCGTTCCGCGCTCGAAAAACATCAACGAACTAAAGGGCAGGGGAGTCGTCACGTGACGGCGCAGCAGATGAATATAGATGGGTAACCCAATCGCCGCGAGGCCAAGCAGGAACCATGGATTGAGAAATCCCATCAGCGCTCTCCCTGGCGAATGGCGAGGTACTCGCGCAGCGTGGTGTCGAGCGGCTGGTCGGTCACGAGCAGGTGGTAGTCCATGCCCGCGCCGCGCGCGCGGCTTCGTAGTTGCTCAATATGGTCGTCGATTTTTTTGATGTAGCCGGTGCGCGCGTACTCAGGAATCACTTCCAGTCGCTGTTCTGTTTCCAGATCGACCAGGATGGCAGGCCCGCGTAAATCCGGCCGTATCTCTTTCGGATCGAGCACGTGGAACAGAACCACCTCGTTTCCGTGGTACCGCAGGGGCTCGATCGTGCGCACCACCGTCGCCGGATCCTCGTAGAAGTCTGAGAACATGATCACGATGCCGCGCCGGTGCAAGAGTTCCTGAAAGTGATTCAGCGGCTTGGTAAAGTCGGTGCGCGCCCGCGGCTCAGCCTGCTCCAGTCCAGCCAATAGCCGATGCAGTTGGCCCTGGCGTGTAGAGGGCCGGATGTAATTCCGCACCTCATCATCAAAGACGATTAATCCTGCCGCGTCGCGCTGATTGTGGATCGCGAGATAGAAAAGCGAGGCCGCGGCAAAACGCGCATAGTCCATCTTGCTCGGCCGGCCCGGCGCCGCGGTGTAGTCCATGGAATTGCTGGCGTCGAGCAGGATGGTAAGCTGGCTGTTGGTGTCTCCGCGATAACGCTTCAGATAGCAGCGCTCGGTGCGGGCATACAGATTCCAATCCACGTGGCGCAGGTCGTCCCCGGGTGTATAGGCGCGGTACTCGGCAAACTCTGAACTGAAGCCAAAATCCGGCGAGCGATGGAGACCCGCAACAAAACCATCCACCACCGTCTTGGCCAGCAGGTCGAGGCTGCTGATACTAGCGAGAACCCCGGGATCGAGAAAGCGCTGCAGCATCAAGACTCCTTCGGAGGCGGCATGTGTTCGATCAGCCGGCGGAGAATCTCATCCGCGTCCACCCGCTCCGACTCAGCATGGAAGTTCAGCAAAATACGATGGCGCAATACCGGGATGGCCAGCGAAGTAACGTCGTCGTAGGTGACGTGATAGCGGCGGCGGGAAAGTGCGCGTGCTTTTGCCGCCAGCACAATGTACTGCGCGGCTCGAATGCTGCCGCCGTAGTTGACATACTTCTTTACAAAATCGGGTGCGTTCTCATTCTTGTACCGGGTCGCGCGCACCAGGTTCACGACGTACTTTGCCACCGGTTCGCCAATCGGCACCATGCGGACGAGTTGCTGGAAGTCGAGTAGCTCCTCCGCCGTGGTTACGGCTTCCACCTTGGCCACCTTCGTGGTCGTCGTCAGGTCAACCACCTTGAGCTCGTCGCTCGCGCTCAGGTAATCGAGGATGGTGTTAAACAGAAACCGGTCGAGCTGCGCTTCGGGCAGAGGGTAGGTGCCTTCGAGTTCGATTGGGTTTTGGGTAGCCAGTACAAAGAAAGGAGCGGGTAAGGAATACACGTGGCCGCGCACAGTGCAGGAGCGCTCCTGCATGGCCTCAAGTAAAGCCGCCTGGGTTTTCGGCGGAGTGCGATTGATTTCGTCCGCCAGCACCACGTTGCCAAAAATCGGCCCGTGGACGAAGGTCCACTTGCGGTGGCCGGTCGTGAGGTCTTCTTCGATGATATCGGTGCCGGTAATGTCGGAGGGCATCAAGTCGGGTGTGAACTGGATGCGCCGAAAGCTCAGACCGAGCGTTTCGGCGATAGTGCGCACCATCAGCGTCTTCGCCGTGCCGGGCAGCCCGGTAATCAGGCAATGCCCGCCAACAAACAAAGCCGTGAGGATCTGATCCAGCACTTCATCTTGCCCGACGATGACCTGCCGCACCTGGGTGAGGATGCCTTCACGGACCGCATGAAACCTTTCGATGCGATGTTGTAGCTGTGCTGCGTCCTGGCTAAGTTCAGGGAGAGTCACCATCGGCAATTTCCTTCCTCTCGACTATGCGTTATGAAAACTGGCCCGGTATGACAAAGCTCCCGACGCAGCCACCGATGCTTTGGGTGGCCCATTCAAGCCCTCTTTTGGCTTGAGTGGGCGAGGATGCCGGCACTCAACGCTCTTGTCATTAGAATCCGAGGGGCCTGAGGACCCTCCGTGAAAATCTAGTGCGCTCTTTCTTTTGCTACCGATTCGCGAGATGTGGGATACCACAACTACCAACCTCAAACTCTTCAAGGGCCACCTCCACTAGTTCGTCTTCGGTGCGTCCTTCTGTTCCGGGTGCTCAATCTCCAGCAACAACTTCTGCGCCGGCCGATACCCAGGCGCAGCCTCTAACGCAGCCAGCACGCTCTCCTCAGCCTTATCCTTCTGTCCCGACGCATAATAAGCCTGGGCAAGCTTGAACTGCGCTCCAGCCTTATCCAGCGGATTCAGCGCCACAACCGCGGAATATTCCCGGACCGCCCCAGGATAATTCGATTGTGCAAACCACAAGTCACCCAGGTGGCGATGCAAATCCTCGTCATGCACCGGGTAAACGTAGTTGATGCGCTCCAGTGTCGCCGCCGCATCCTTAGGCTGCCCCAGTTCCTCTTCCAGCGAAGCCAATTTTTTCAATATGGAAGGATTCTCGCCGCCAATTTTTTCATAGTCCGTAAGCGCGGCAACCGCGGCCTTCTTGTCGCCCTTAGCCAAGTCAGCAACCGCGACGAGTTCATAAGCACTCGAATCCCCGATGTATTCCGGATACATCTTCTGAACCGCATTGCCCTGTTGGATAACGGCGTCGTACTGCTTCTGGTCAGAGGCCTGTACCAGCAGCACCATCGCCTTTCGCCACGCATCCAGGTTGGCAGCCATCTTCCCGTATCGCTCGTTTATCCACGCCAGGTATTGCTTATCGAACTCTTCCGGGGAAACCCCAAGATTCGTCTGGATCACCTCAGGAGTAGTCTTTCTCTGTGCATAAGAGTGGACCATGTCGAGCAGCTTGCCTTCGCCCCATTTGCTCTTGACGTAGTCACAAATGCTCCCCGCTTCGAAATAAGAAACAACCACCTGCGCCGGATATTCGGGGAAGATAAACCCGCGGTCCAATTTAACGACCGGCAACAACTTCTTATCCCGGATTGCCGCCAGGATGTCCGGTGTCACACGATCGCCCCACTCCGGTGACACTTGGGTCTCCTCATGCACAGCGAGGCCCTCGGTGAACCACCGCGGTACGCGACGGTTGGTCGCCGTGAGGATGTACACATGGCTCATTTCATGCCACAGCGTGCTGCCCCAGTTGAAATCTCCCGGCTTGCGTGCCGAGGGGCTGTCCATCGCGACGACTTGGCCGAAAGTAACTCCGAGCGCGCCCAGGCCAGGCATGCCCATGGTGCGAACCGCGAAATCCTCGTGGTCGGGGTAAACCTCAACCTGGACCGGGCCGGTCAACTTCATCTGGTATTTCTTGTTGTACGTGGGCAGGATCCGTTGCAACTCTGCTTCATAGTACGGATGCAACAACTCCGCCTCATTCTTGCGCAGACGCAGAATTGTCCCGTCCTCTTTGAAGGTAACGAAATTCTTGTAGCTATCCAGCAACCGCAAGCTGTTGACGGTTTCAGCGTCCCGGTAACCGTTGTTGTAGCACATCTCCAACTGCTTAAACGGCTCATCTTCCTGTCCCAAACGCATCAGCCCCACACCGAGAGCGGACCGGGCGGGCCAGAACCGGGGATCGGCCTCGATCGCTTTACGGTAGTAGTCGATCGCGTCCTCAAAACGGTAGTTGAGCTCAAGGTAATGCGCCACGTGGGCGTAGCCCTCTCCATAGCCGGCGTTCACCTTATGTATCTTGTCCAGCCATGGGTCGGGGGAGCGATCGGCCAGCAACTCCGTCGCCGCGTGAATAGCCATCGCGTTCAACGCATCAGGAGACAAAGCCAGGGCTGCATCAGCCTCCTTCAGGGCGTGTTCGGTGTCCGCGTCCTCGAGTGCCAGGTTGGCGGCGAACTCGTGAGCTTCCACCAGCTTGGGATCGAGCACCAGGGCCTGACTGATATATTCAGTCGCTTTGCCGTCAAACCCATCCGCGCTGACGATCGCCAATCCTAAATACGCTTGCGCGTTCTTCGGGTCTTTTTGCAGGGCCTCCCGGAACAATCCCACCGCGTCGGTGTTGTTGAATCGCTGATGCAGCAGCATGCCCCAGCGAACCTTATACAGAGGGTCACTGTCAGCCGCTCCGGTGGCAATGCGAAACTCCTCGTTTGCCTGGTCAAACTGCTCCAGTCCCCAATAACCTTCGGCCCGCAGGTAAGCAGAATTGGCGCGCACCAGTGATTCATAGCAGGATTTTGCTTCGGCCGCCTGGCCATGCTTGCGCAGCGTGTGGCAGGCATCCGGAGTATTCGCAGCCCGGCACAGGCTCATGCTGCCGAGCACCATCGCCAGCAATACCCCGGATTTCTGCCGCCAGTTCATTTGTCGAGCTCCTGTTGGACCTGCGCCAATGCCACCAATGCAGCCGTGAGCTGCTGTTTATAATCGGCCGGATCCATCGCCGCCTTCTGATACTTAAGCGCGTCGATCTGCTGTTCCAGATCCTCTTTCTTCGCCAGCAGCGCCTGCTTCGCGGGGTTATTCGCCTGCTTCTGGGCAGCGCCGATTCGCAGCACGGTGAAGTTTGCCAGCAACACCCCTTCACTCTTTGACGGCTCGCGGACAGGTTCGTTCTTGCCCGTGTCTTCAAACACCGGATGTTCCGTGGCCAACCTCTTTTGCGATTCGTAGAAGGCCGCCGTCTTGCGCTGGGCAAACTCGAATGCCTCCATGGCGCTGATCGAGTCGCTCTTATCCAGATCTGCGCTCGGGTCTTGCAGTGCCTCGACCCAGTAGCGCGCGAACACCGTAGCATTCTTCTCCGTGCCGCTCTTGGTCGCGGCAATCACCCCGCGTCCCGGCTTTTCCAGGGCGGCCACCGATCCACCACTCGCGCTGGTGGCATTCACAATCAACTGCCGCTTCGCGGGAATGTGATCGCACAGCCCCGCCAGTTCCGCCGCTGTGATGTCAGGACCCACCAGGTTGAACTTGTAATCGGCGCCATCGAATGAACCATGCCCGATCAGCATCAACACAAAGTCGTCTTCCGGCCTGGCATCGTGGGCGATAGAAGCGAGCGTCTGCGTGAGCTGGGCACGCGTCGCCTGCGGCCCGAACAAGGTATAAACGTGCGCGCTACTGCCGGATTCTTTGAACAATTTGTCCAGGTCCTTGGCATTCGCGGTAAACCGCTGCTCGTAGTCGGGTTCGCCGCCCAGGCCTGCCACCGTGACGTAATACACGCTGGCATGTGCGGAAAGCGCAGTCATGAGCACGAACCACAGGGCCGATCTCATACCACACCCCACTTGCGCCGCAATAGCCATTCTGCCCCCATCAGCAGCAGCAGCCACAGGAACACCACCGGCATGTTCCACAACTCTTTGATGTCGCGCACAGAAATCCCGGCATCGGAGTACGAGATCTCGTTCGGCAGCCGTGTCAACTCTTCCGGTCTCCAGTAGCGCCCACCCGTATCGGACGCCAGCTTTTCCAGCAGATCCCGGTTCTGCGTAGTGTGAAAACTCTCGGCGACGCCGTCGATTCGTTGAAAGGGAAACGTGCTCGTTCCCAGGTCTGTCGAAGCCTTATCGGCTCGCCGCTGCGCTGAGACCTCCGCCAGGTAGGAGCCTGGCTTCTCCGCTGTCCACGCCGCGCGGAATACTCCCGGGTTATCCGCGGCCGGGGTCATGTCCACGATCGCTGAAATTCCGTCCGGCCCGATAAAATGTGCCGTCACCTTAGCATCGGCAGCGGGCATGTACTCCTTATCGCGCACGTTGGCTGAAAGCTCAATGTGGCCGTCGTCCATCAGCGTCTGGGTGGGCGCGCTCACGACGATCTGCCCCGGCGACTCCAATACCAGCCAGCGCAGCAACTGCTGCCAGAAAAGATCATGTGCCGGATCGCCCAGAGGCTGACTCATCTGCCAGCGCCACGTACCCGATGTGGCCATAATCGCGGTGCGGCCTCGCCCGTAATTCTGCGTGACCAGCAGCGGCATCTTGCGCGAGCCCACATTCATCTGGGCCAGCACCGTCGCCCCGGGCTTCGCCGTGCCTGCGTCCTGGTAATCCATCAGGTAGGTCAGCTTCTTCCAGCGTTCGGCATTCTTTGCCGGGTCATCCATCAGCCGCATGATCGGGCTGTCCGCCCCGGCAGCCGTGAGTTCGGCGGTTGCAGGATCGCGGTGAAACGTGCTCCTGGTGTTAGGCAGAATCGTCGGCAGCAAATCCACCAGGCTCGATCCACCCCATCCTCCATCCCCCAACGCGAAGCGTCCACCCAGGAAGAGCAGGCCGCCGCCGCGGCGGTCTACGAACTCCCGCAGCAGTTCCTGCTGCAAAGGAGTGAAATACCCCGCTTCCACCGAGCCCATGATGATTCCCTGGTAGGCAAAGAGATCCTCCGGACGAACCGGAAAACCACCCTCAAGCTCCTTGGGATCGCTGATGCCCTGGCGATAGATCTTGTTCTCGGTCGTCCGCAGCATGGAGGCGACCTGCACGATCTTGTCATCGTCCTCGGCACGCCGTATGAACTTGTACTCCCACCGCGGTTCGCCTTCTACATAAAGGATGCGCCGCTTGTCGTCCGTCACCCCCAACAGGCGAGTGACCGCATTGTTGGCAGGGTTTTCCTCGCCGGGCAGGGGACCGAGTGAGAAATGCAAGCTCTTGATGCCCGCGCCCCCCGGGCCGAAGAAGATGGTTTCTACCTGGGTCGTACCGTCGTCGCCGAGTGTGATCTCGCGCGAGCCCAGCGTCTTGTCTCCATCCCGGACGACCAGCAGTGCCTTGCTTCCTGCATAGCCTCTTTGGTGTAGCGTGACCGCAGCCGGGATGCGCGAATCAGCCAGGGCCCGGGAGGCGACCTTTACGTCGCTCACTTCCAGATCGCGCGCCAGTTGTTCTTTCCCGAAGCCGACGGTGTGCACCGGTATCCGGCGATTGCGCAGGGCGTTCAAGGTATCCAGGCTCAAGTCTCCCGAGCCATCGATCGAGTTTTCCGAGCCATCGCTCAGCAGCACGACGGCGCCGATCGGCAAATCGGATGTTTCGCTGGCCAGCTGTTTCAGCCCATCATTGATATGGGTAGCCGGGGCCGCAGGCTGGATATCCTTGAGCGCCGCGGCCCGGGCCACGCGGCTGTCAAGCCGGTAGAGCCGGATTTGAAACTTCTTTTGCAAGCCTGCCAGCACGCCGTCCTCAAGCGCTTTCTGCGCCGCTGCTTCGCGGGTGGCCTTACCGTCGCTGCCGCTATCGGCAATGGCCATGCTGCGCGAATCATCGAGTACAACCGCGATTACGTTCTGTTGCGGCGCCAGTTCGGCAACGGTAATAGCCGGTTGCCAAAGCAGAACCAGCACCGTCGCGATAAGCAATGACTGCAGCAGCCACACGGCACCGGCGCGCCACCGGCTGATCATTCTCTCTGCCTGCGGGGTCTTTGCCTCCGCGGCGGCTGCCTGGGGAAGCCGCGACCAGATCAGCGCGCCCAGGCCGATCGCGCACGCAGCCATGAGCAGCGCCAGCACCCAGCCAGGCCACGCGCCCAGGAGGACGAACTTGCCTTTGGAAAACACCGGCATTGGATACTTGAAAAGAAATTCGAACATGTACGAAACCGGGGTTCCCGCCGTCTGCCAACCTTAATGCGTCATGCCGTAAACGATGTAGTTCAATCCAACCCGGAATGCCATGGATGCGAACGGCTCCGGATAATCCGGATCGTCTGCCCATTCCCAGGCGTCGCCGAGGTGCATGTTGTGACAGATGGCAACGATGATGCGGCCCTTATCATCGCGGATGGCGCGCCACTTGGGCACATATCCATCCTTCTCATAGGTCCGGCCGGTTCGTATGTATTGCTCCCCCGGTACCTGCATGCGCTCATCCAGGTCATAAAGCACATGGAAGATCTCGTCTTTGTTATCCAGGTCTTCAATGGGGCGATCGGGAAATACCTGGCGCATGCCGTTCATGAAGTCTTCCCAATCCGCTGTACCGTGAAAGTCATCCACCATCAGGAACCCGCCCTTGAGCAGGTATTCCCGCAGACGCTTCGCCTCCTCATCGGTGAACGACCAGGTTTGTACTTGTACCGCATAAACCCATGGATAGTCGAAGATCTTGTCGGAGTCGAGATCGACCACCTGCTCCGTAGACCGGGTCTGAATCCGCGTAAGGCGTTTCATCGACAGCAAAACCTGGCGGTCGGCCTTGGGGTAATCGCGGGACCAGGAACGGCCCCAGCCGTATCCCCCATAACCGCCGTAACCGCCGCCGAAGCTGCTACCCACCGCCGCCGTATAACTCAGGCGCGACCAGTAGAACTCTGCCTTTACGTTCGTATCCGCATCGTCGCTAAAGCCGAAGTCCGCCGTCCGCTGGTAGGCGTAGACCACGGAACACAACGCCATTCCAACCAGCGCCGCCGAACTGGCTTGCAGGAGCTTCATGGGTTGAACCCTCCCCTGGGCATTTCAGGAAAATGCCCCTGCGCGTGCCTTGAGAGTACCAGAACCCCACAGCCTCTCGTCTGATAGACGCAGCCGGAGCCCCACTGGTTTGTGGCGCCACGCAAATGTTTGCCACGCCCTCTTTCTGCGTGAGACGATTTCTGCAAGGTCAGGCCGAGGGGGCAGTCTTTTGAAGCGGCGCGACTTCTTGAAGATCGGCGGCGTGGCCTTGGCGCAAGCGAACGCAGCCCGGCTGCTGGGCCAGGCGATGCAAATGCAGATGGGCGCCAACGCGCCGGCCGAGACTACGAAAGCGGACTACACCCTGCGTATCGCTCCCGTTACGGTGGAGCTCTCACCCGATCACATCCTCAGCACCACTGGTTACAACGACAGCTCTCCCGGCCCGGTGCTGCGTATGCGCGAGGGCAAAACCGTGAGCGTCGACGTCATCAACGACACCGATGTACCGGAATTGGTGCATTGGCACGGCATGCTCATCCCCTCCGACGTCGATGGCGTCGAGGAGCAGGGCACACCTCCGGTCCCCCCGCGCGGCCGACGGCGTTACCAGATCACGCCGCGTCCTGCCGGCTCACGCTGGTATCACTCCCATGCCATGGCGGAGGCTGACCTGCACCGCGGCAGCTACACCGGGCAATTCGGCTTCGTCTACGTAGATGGAGCGAACGACCCGGGGCATTATGACCAGGAGGTTTTTCTCTGCCTGCGTGACTGGGAGCCGTTCTTCACCAGCAGTATGGACGACGATGACGACGACGGTCATCGCGGACCGCAGCCCGAGAAGCCCGCGGTTCTAAATACCGACGCCAACGGGCTTGAGGTCAATTCCATGACCTACTCCATCAACGACAAAGCGTTGGGCGCAGGGGAACCGATCCGCGTGAAGCAGGGCCAGCGGGTGCTGATGCATCTGCTCAATGCCAGCGCGATTGAGAACCGGCGCATCGCCCTGGCGGGTCACCAATTTCAGGTGATCGCCATGGATGGCAATCCCGTGCCGGTTCCGCAAAAGGTAGACAGCATTCTGCTCGGGGCCGGTGAGCGCGTGGATGCCATCGTGGAAATGAATCAGCCCGGTGTCTGGATCCTGGGCGCGACAGAAGAGAGAATTCGTAACACCGGCCTGGGCGTCATCGTGGAGTACGAAAACCAACACCATCAGCCTCAGTGGGTCGCTCCGCGAACCGCCTGGGACTACACCATTTTCGGCAAAATCAGTGACAACCCGGTTCCGCCGGAACAAACCATCGAGATGATTTTCGAAAAGATTCCCGCAGGGTCAGGCAGGTTCAACACCTGGCTGGTCAACGGAAAGCCCTATCCGCATGAGCGTGAGTTCGTGCTGAAGCAGGGAACTCGTTATCGCCTGGTCTTTCGCAACCGCACAGATGATGCGCACCCGCTCCATCTGCATCGTCACCAGTTGGAACTGGTAGAAATGAACGGGACAAAAACCGGAGGCATCCTAAAAGACACGGTCGTCGTGCCATATTACGGCCGCGCCGTAGTGGACTTTGTCGCCGACCAGCCTGGCCTATCCCTCTTCCACTGCCACATCCAGCAGCACATGGACTACGGCTTCAAAGCCCTATTCCGCTACGCCTAGTAACCCTCGCGGGCCCGATAGCTCAAGAACCCTCTCCGTCGTAATTCCAGCGTCCTCGGTTCAGCCGTCAATTCCACAAAACGAGCTACGAGGGTACCCCATGCAAACCCACGGTTGCCTTGAGTGGGCTGCGATCCTTCACCTACCGGCTCGAAAATACAAACTCATTCCCATCCGGGTCCTTGAATTTCGCCATCGTACCCCACACCTCCTTCTTTGGTTCAGCTGTCAACTCCACACCTTTGGATCGTAGAAGTTTTGCTGTGGCAAAAACATCATCACACCAGAACGTCAACGGCTGGAAACCGCCAATTCGATCCTCGTGCCCGGGAGGCGTGAACAGCGCGAGACTGGTATCGGCGCCCGGAATGAGCAACTCGATCCACCGTTGCCCCGGACCAAAAGGCTGATCCGTCGCCACCTTAAACCCCACCTTCTCGGTATAAAACTTCAACGCAACATCCTGATTGCTCACAGGAATGCTGATAATTTTGACTCCGCGAATCATGCCTCTTCCTCCACCCTGAAAATTTTCCCGTTCGCAACATAACCTTCATCATCCAACGGTGCAATCAGGTAGTCGATGCTATATTGACCGTTGGTATAGCCATGCTGGCCCTGGATGATTACGTAGTCGACGTCTTGATGCGCGACCTGGTCGGACACGATCGCAGACCGGTCAGTTTCCTCGTGTACCTATGGTTGGCTTCGGAGCAACAGCGCCAGGGAAAGGCGGTCACCATCAGCTATCAGCAGTTGGCGGAGTCAATTGGGATATCCAAGAGCTCCGCACAGGCAGCCGCAGGTTGGCTGACCAGAAGAAAACTCATCTCTGTAGACAAAGCGACCTTTACCTCGACCCCAAGCTATTTCGTGCAAAAACCCTGGCTATCCAGGTAATCGCCCCGTTAGGAGCAACGATCCCGGTGTCTTTTTCAGATTGGTTCTTCTCCGATGTTGAACGCCCCGAAAGTGCTCACGGGCACACTGAGGACAAGCACCCCTGGTGGCAGGTGATGTGCCTCACCGGCGTAGATTACTTCTCCACCCTGGGCTATCAATCGGGCATTGCTTTCCTGGCCGCCGGCGTCCTGTCTCCCATCGCCACAATGGTTCTCGTGCTCGTGACCCTGTTCGCCGCCTTGCCTGTTTACAATCGAGTCGCTCAAGCCAGCCCCTACGGCCAGGGCAGTATCGCCATGCTCGAGAAGATTTTTCCTGGATGGAACGGCAAAGTATTTGTGCTCGTCCTGCTGGGCTTTGCAACCACGGACTTCATCATCACCATGACTCTCTCCGCAGCGGATGCGGCGACCCACGTCATTCACAATCCCTTCACTCCCCATGCGCTGCAAAACCAGATGGGCGTCACCCTGGCCCTGCTCGGCATCCTGGCCGCCATCTTCCTCAAGGGCTTCAAAGAGGCCATCAAAATCGCCGTAGTGCTCGTGGCGGTGTATCTCGCGTTGAATTTGGTTGTTTCCGTGGTAGGCATCTACCACGTGCTCCAACACCCGCACCTTCTTGTGGATTGGAAGCGCGCTCTCTTCACCCAGCATGGCAGCCTGCTCTCCATCATCGGGCTGTCGTGCCTGCTTTTTCCCCGCCTCGCCCTGGGTCTCTCCGGCTTCGAAACCGGCGTGGCCGTCATGCCGTTGATTGAGTGCGACAACAATCTCGATCTCCGCATCCGCAACACGCGCCGGTTGCTCGCCGTCGCCGCGCTCATCATGAGTGTTTTCCTCATGGCCACCAGCTTCATCACCACGCTGCTGATCCCAGCGGCCTACTTCAAAGAAGGTGGGCCGGCCAACGGCAGGGCCGTAGCCTTCCTGGCTCACCAGTACCTCGGCGGCGTCTTCGGTTCTCTTTACGACATCAGCACCATTCTCATACTCGCCTTTGCCGGTGCCTCCGCCATGGCCGGCCTTCTGAACCTTTTTCCCCGCTACCTGCCCGGTTTCGGCATGGCGCCGGAATGGGCCAGGGCCTCGCGCCCCCTCGTTCTCGTCTTCGCCTCGGTGGCGTTCATGGTGACCCGGCTCTTCCACGCAAACGTGGATGCGCAAGGCGGAGCGTACGCTACCGGCGTTCTGGTTTTGATTACCTCTGCCTCCTGCGCGGTGACTCTTACCGCCCGCACTTCCCTCGCCCGCGCCGCTCTTGGCCTGGTATCCCTCATCTTCATTTACACCACGCTGGTGAACATCTACGAGCGGCCCGAGGGCCTCAAGATCTCCTGCATGTTCATCTTCGCCATGATCTTTATGTCGTTCGTCTCGCGTGCCTTCCGTTCGACGGAACTGCGCATTACCAGCGTCCATCTCGATGCTGAAGCCGAGACGTTTGTGTCCGCATGTGCGCACAAAACCATCCGCCTTATCGCCTGTAAGCCGAATAGCAGCTCCACCAACGACGGTCGCGAACAGGCCAAGGCTGAAATGCGTGAGATGTACAGCCTTTCGCCTGAGACCGTCCTCTATTTCGTCGAATTGACGCGCGGAGACACCTCAGATTTCAACGAATCCCTGGAGGTCCACGGAGTTCGTGAAGGCCGCGACTGCATCTTCCGCGCCACCAGCGCTGCCGTTCCCAATTCCATCGCCGCATTCCTCATTTACCTCCAGCAGGCCACCGGATGCATCCCCCACGCCTATTTTCATTGGACTGATGTCAACCCGGTCGTAAACGTGATGCGCTACATATTTCTTGGAGAAGGAGATACGGCGCCTCTCACCCACGAAGTCCTGCGCCGCGCCATCAAAGATCCGGCGCAACGCCCGGTAATCCACGTAAGTTAAGGCTTTTCGTTACTTACGCGATAAAAGGGGCCGCTTTTGTTACCTATTACGGAAACTAAATTAAGGAGAATGGCATCTCCATAATGGGATCTGTTCTTGGGTACGATAAAAAACTACGTGCTGCACGACCAAACTACGCAAAACCCTAAGAAGCGCCGCGGCTGGCGATTATTCTTCTGGATCGTTCTTATTTCCCTCATCGTGCTGTTGGTGGTGGGCGAAGTGATGTTGAAGCGCGCGGCTCCTATCCTCAAAGGACGAGTCATTGAGACTCTAAGCACCCGCTTCAACAGCCACGTGGAACTGGATGACCTGCAGGTCTCCCTTTTCAAGGGTTTGGCGGTTTCCGGCAACGGATTACGAATTTTCGCGCCCGATGACGTTGTGGCCGCTGGCGCCAAGGCCCCTATCATCGCTGTCCAGCGATTCGACTTTCACGCCGGCCTGATCGGTTTGTTTCTGAAGCCGACCCATGTGCGCTCGGTGCACGTGCAAGGCCTCGCCATCAACATACCCCCCAAATCGATGCGCCAGAATGGCAAAGCTTCCCAGCATCGCGGCAAGATCAAAATCCACGTGGATGAGTTCATCTGCGACGATTCACGGTTGGTCATTGGCACCGACAAGCCGGACAAGGATCCAAAGGTTTTCGTCCTTCAGCACATTGTGCTGAAGGATGTCGGCCCGAACGCTCCCTCGCACTACGACGCAACGCTCATCAACGCCATACCAAAAGGCAACATCCACGCCACCGGTACATTCGGACCCTGGAACAACGAGACTCCGGGCGAATCCACCGTGACCGGTAAGTACACCTTCGAGCATGCGGACCTCAACACCATCAAAGGGATTGGTGGCATCTTGCATTCGGTCGGCGACTTCACAGGTCGGCTCGATCGGATCGAAGTACAAGGTATCGCGGATGTGCCGGACTTCTCCCTGGACACTGCGAATCACCCCATGCCCCTTCACACCAAATTCTCGGCCATCGTTGACGGAACAACAGGCGACACCTACCTGCAACCGGTCGAGGCGAAGCTGGGGACTTCGGAATTCTCCTGTCAGGGCGCGGTGGTGAACATAAAAGGCCAGGGGCACACCATCGACCTGGACATCAACGTCCCCGCGGGCCATATCCAGGATTTCCTGCAACTGGCGGTGAAGACCCAGCCGGTCGTCATGACCGGCGTGCTGACCATGAAAACCAAGCTGCACATCCGCCCGGGCAAAGAAAGCGTGACCCAGAAACTTGGACTGAAGGGAACTTTCACCCTCCAGCAGATGCACTTTACCAATCCTGAAGTGCAGGACAAGGTGGATATGTTAAGCCTGCGCGCCGAAGGGCACCCTAAAGAAGCCAAGCCCGGAGCAGAAGACGTGAGCTCGAACATGACGGGAAGATTCTTGATGGGCGACGGGAAACTGGATCTGCAGGATCTGCACTACGCCCTCCCTGGGGCGACCGTGCGATTGGCGGGTGTCTACACTTTGGATGGCAAGAAATTCGATTTCACCGGCAAGGTAAGAACCGAAGCCAAGCTTTCGCAAATGGTCGCTTCGCGATGGAAGAGCTGGGCGTTGAAGGTAGTCGATCCTTTCTTTCACAAAAACGGCGCCGGCGCAGAAATCCCGGTGAAAGTGACAGGCACCAATACTGCTCCCAAATTCGGCCTCGATATCGGACACAAAGACAAAAAGTCCGACTAGACTCGAAATCAGATTTTAAAAAGCTTCGGCGTAGGTTACAAAGGCCTCGGTTTAGCAACAGTTCATACAGAGTGGTTGCAAAACCGAAAACCTTTGAAAGCTAAGCCGATGCTTTTTAGAAGTTAGTTCCGACAGGTCTGGGCTGAACTTAGTTCAGGACATAGTCCTGGATAGCGTCCTCCGTTGAGCGGGCTCAGTCATTGTAGATCAGGCCATGAACGGCCACCGTGAGCACACTCAATCCCGGTAACAAGCCGGCAGCCAGAGGCAAGTGCCGCAGCAACCATCCGGTCAGCACCACCGAAAGAAAATAGACGGACAGCACCGCGGCCTGCGTCATCAGCCGCTCTTCGAAGGCAACATGTTCTTCGCGATCCTGCGGCGCCTCGCGTTTTGCCAAATGCACCAGGCCGCTCACCAGGGTAGTCCAGGTTCCAGTGATGTATGTAGTGACGATGCCGGGAATTTTCAACTGCACCATCGTCCCGCTTTGCATCCCCATCGCTAACGCCACAGTAGCTAGAAGAAGGTGCAGGCCAGGCGCGTAGCCGGCCTGGAGGTGAATTGCGATCCATCCGCCCTCAGCGGCCAGCAATAACAAAGCTTCCAGCAGCAGCGTTCTGGAGATCGCCTTCGACCAAACGGTCTCTGGCCGTACGCTCCCAGTCAAGAACGAACCCAGAGCCGCGCCAGCCACGTAGCACCCTAGAGAAATGAGAGGAGGAAGGAGTTCCCCATAAGACCGAGACACGGCAAGCCCGAGCAGCACCGTGTTGCCTGTCATGTTAGCCACAAAAGCGTGGCCGAATCCGAAAAAGCTCCACCCATCTGCCGATCCCGCCGAAGCGGCCAGAACCAGCAGACGCAAGTCGCGTTCGACCGAGCGCACCGTTACTCCTTAAGCCTTGGTCGCGACCAGTGAGAGCTTTCGGTTTGCCGTTTACCGTCCGAAGGAGTAACTCACCTTTAAGACTCCCGAATCGATACCAGGGTTTGCAACATTGCCACTGCTCGTGTTGCCAAGATGATGATACCGGTATTCCATCTGGACGGAGCGCATGTGGCTCTGATAGATCTCAACACCAGCGCCGAATTCGAAAGTGTAGTTGATCGAGGAGCTGTTAAAGACCGGTATGTCCCGGGGCGATACCGCAAACCCGCTCAGACCCGTCACGAAGGGCTGAATGTGTTTGTGCGGAAATACGCTGACTTTATAGCCAAGAGGGCTGAAACCGCTCACGTAAGTCGATCGTGTTCCGCCCACGTAGGTCGCGGTGCCCGCGTACACCTGATTTTGCGTGACCAGAAGCACGTTCAAGGGATTGCCATTCACCGGCTTATCCACAGGGACCGGCGACTCAAATGTCACCATCCCGGAATATGCCGGCTGTTGCGGAAACTTCAGCATGAAACCGGTCATCGTAGGGTCGGTCACGGTCATATAGGGCCGAACCTCGGCCAACCACGAGCCGGTCACGTTCGACTTGAGAAAACTTCTTCTTTCGAAGCTGGCGCCGATTGCAGTGATTTTGCGTCCGTCGGCGTAGCCCAGAAGCATGTGGCTGGAGTCGTTGGAGTACTCCACAAATCCGCCGAAAACTGTACGGTTCGAATAGACACCTACGTCCTGCGCCCGGCTTACGGCGCAAGCAGTCAATCCCATCAGCAGGCACAGGCCCGCCTTCAGTGTCCATGTATAAAAGCGCTTGCTTGGCAACATCCGATCCTTCTCCTCGTGCGGTGAAACGCACCGCTGCGCGTAGATGTCCGTGGTTTCCGAAATCTGCGCGGTCGGGGGGGACCGGGCATTCTCCTGTTTGGGACCCGTACAGAAGATAACGGTAGAAAGCAGTTAACTTTTCAATCTCTCGATCAAGGGGCCCGGGGGGTGGGAAACTTGGATCGGGGTAATCAATACAATGACAGTAACAATTCTACAAACTTTTAGCGGGCAGCTCTTGTTCAGTCAAAGCTGCCTCATCTCGAAACAATCCTAGCACCCAGGGTAACCTCTTCTGTGATGCGAACTGCTGAGTTGTAGGGAAAAAGTCACCTGCTTCTGGAAACTTCGGTTACGACCGGTTCAGGCAACGTCTGATAGATCGCGCACATCTCATCGCGGTTGGGAAAAGCCCATGCTGTGTGGTCTTCTTCGCTCATCGCAAAGTCCTCTCTCCACAGGCGGTTAAGCCAAGGGAGCCCTTCGAGGATCGACTCCAGCTCCGGGTGGATGTAGACGAGGTACAACTCTCGCGGCAGCTGTGCCAGCGAGGCTTCCAGGTTACGCAACACCTGCTCCATCACCGGTCCGGTAAACGAATTCCACAGGTAAATAATCAGCGGCACAGGGGGCCACTCGAATTCAGTCGCGTCTCCCTGGATCGAACTGACCGGTACTCGATAACGGCCGCCGGTATAGCGAGAAATATTCGCGCGCGAAACGCTTTCCAGCTCGGGCGACAATTCGACCCCGATGATCTCGCGGAATGGATAGTCCTGCGCCAGCAACAGCGCGCGGCCCTTGCCCGATCCAAGATCCACGAAGCTGAATCGCCGGTAATCCAGCCCCAACCGGTCGGGCAGTGTCTGCATGACCGAGCGAAACACAGACGGCGCCACTGCAAAGTAACCGTTGTTGTATGAATCGTGCGCGTGGCCGGAAGGTAGCTCGTAAGCCAACCCACTGGTGTCTACCCCGAACTGTTCATCGAACGGATGCACCGCACGATAACTCCGGTATTCGCCCTGCTCCATGCGCGGCCACGCGGCTTCTTGTCTGCTGCCGGATTTGTGCCACATTACTCCAATCCCAGCCTCTTCCACATGGCATCCACGCGCGCCCGCGTTGCGAGATCCATCGCAATCATCTGCGGCCATGGCCGCGTAAAGCCTTCCGCATTCCACTTACGGGTTGCGTCAATGCCCATCTTGCTGCCGTAGTTCGGTAGCCGCGAGGCATGGTCCAGCGAATCGATGGGGCCCATCGTGAATTGGATGTCACGTTCAGGATCGATATTATTGGCTACCCTCAGCGTCACTTCGCCCACGTCCTGCACATCGCAATCCTCATCGACCACGATGATGCATTTGGTGAACATTGCCTGACCCAGCGACCAGATGGCATTCATCACCTTTCGCGCCTGCCCGGCGTAGCTCTTGCGGATCGCCACGATCATCAGGTTGTGAAACACGCCTTCCACCGGCAGGTTGATATCCACAATTTCCGGGATGGTCAATCGCATCAACGGCAGAAAAATACGCTCCACAGCTTTGCCCATCCAGGCATCTTCCATAGGCGGCTTGCCCACGATCGTTGCCGCATACACCGGGTTCTTTCGATGCGTGATGCAGGTGATATGGAAGACCGGGTATTCCTCCTCCATGGTGTAGAAGCCGGTGTGGTCACCAAACGGACCTTCCATGCGTAACTCGTCGAGTTCCACATAACCCTCGAGCACGATCTCCGCATGCGCCGGAACTTCCAGATCCACCGTCTCGCACTTGACCAATTCAACCGGAGCCTGGCGAAGAAAACCCGCAATCACGAACTCTTCGACCTCGGGAGGCGCAGGTACGATGGCGGAAAAAGTGGTCGCCGGATCCGTACCGATCGCCACCGCCACTTCAAGCCGCCGATCCTTGCCCTGTGCCAGCGCGATTCCCGGCAGTCCCGTGGTGCCACCGGCCGTCTCCGCCATGACCCGCACGCTTGCGGCGCGCTTATCTCCGGAAGCGTCCGCGACGGCCGCGGAGCGCAGCCGTTCACGAAGATGTTCGGCCGCCACCTTCTGTCGTTGCCAGTGCATGCCCGTAGTCTGGCCATCGTAGACCTGCATGCGATACATACCCACGTTGCGCTTACCGCTCCTGGGGTCACGGGTCATCACGCAGGGAAGGGTTATGAAGCGGCCGCCATCCAGTGGCCAGCACTGCAGCACAGGGAAATCCAGAACGCTGAAGTCTTCCCGCAGGATCACCTGCTTACACGGTGCATCATCTTTTTCGACCGTGCGCGGGAAAAAACGGCCCACCTCGGCCAGCATCGGCAGCATCTTCAACTTGCCCAGCAACCCCTCCGGCGACTTGAGATTGAGCAGACCATCGATTCTTCCTGCCACGTCGTCAAGACTGTTAGCATCGAGCGCCATCTTCATTCGCCGTTCGCTGCCAAACTGGTTCATCAACACCCGGCTGCCCGGGTAGCCCTTGACCTTCTCAAACAGCAGTGCCGGTCCACCTTTGGTTCCCGCGCCCTTGTCCCACTTGGATACTCGATCCGTAATCTCGGCGATTTCGAGGATCGGATCCACCGGCTCCTGGATGCGCTTCAGCTCGCCCGCCTTCTCCAGCGCCTTTATCCAATCCCTGAGGTCGTTGTATGCCAACAGAATCTCCCTACCCTCACCATACTATCCGGGCTCAAAAAGATCCCTCCGCCGGCTTTGTGAAGCGGCAAACGTGTGAGGGAAAATCGGTTGGCTCAAATTAAATTCAAGCCCGGAAGGGCAGGAGCGCCTGGGCAGCCTGGAAGCTCTGCATCAGAGCATGACTTTACGAGCTGCTGACAGTTCAGTCGAGCCGTACCAGACGACAAACGAGTCCCGTTAGGGACGGCTGACCTTAGCCCAGGACGCAGTCCTGGGGAGAGCTGTCGAGACATGAAAAGTCCCGAAGGGACGACTGAAAATTGTCCAGGGTCAAGTAGCGGCGTGTTTTCAGCCGTCCCTGCGGGACATTTTGGGTATGGGCTTTAGGCTGATTTCCGACTGGAATACTCGGACGACAGTTCAACAGGGAATTACCGCTACTCGCCCCGCATCCACCTGTCCATCAAGGTCTGCGCACACCGAGCCCCACACAAATGCCGCACCTTCGCAGCATGGGAAAGCAGCACGTTCCAGGCCGTCAACCGCAGCATCGGCTGTTCAGGAGCATTAGGAATAAGCGCAGCTGGTTCGGTCAAAGCCAGCCACCAATCTTCTGCGTCGCCCCTAGGTTTACCGCAAACATCGCAGTGGTACGTCTCTGTAAACGCCATACAAAAATCTCTCCATCCCGCAAGGCCACGCATCGCCGGCGCGCGCAACCTCGAACCAAAGGCAAGCTAGCAGGAGCATCGCCTGGGAGCCATCCCCGGAAGCGGGGATTCGTCATTCCGAGGCTCGGACCGCATGACTCGTGAGATGCAAGGCATCCCTGGCCGAATTGTCATCGATCCATGGGAAAAAATATCGATCATCGCTGGGGTTCTGTCTGGGAGCGTATCGACTTCGTTACATTGGTACCCAGATGGCGATCACGCAATACTTGCGGGTTGATCCTCATACTGCTCTAGCGGATACCCAAGTTTCTTCCACTGGTCAAATCCACCCAGCAGAGGACGCACCCGGTAAATTCCGTTCTGCCGCAGCTTCATCGCCATCTTTGCCGCCGTCGCCTCACTCGGACAAGTGCAATACAGGATCACGTCGCGATCCCGGGGGATCTCTCCGCTCCGCTGCATCAGGCTCTCAGGAGAAAGCCGGACCGCCCCGGGCAGCACCCGCGGATCAGGCAGGTAATCGAGTGGATGGCGCAAGTCAACGATATAAGGGTTTTGCCCACCGTCCAGCATGCGCTTCAATTCCGCCGGTTCCAGGCGCGAAGTCCGCACCTGTTTTAGAAACGCCTGCTGCTTCCAGATCCGGTATCCCAGGAGCCCGGCAATCGCCAGCAGGAAAATTGCCCCGGCAAAATGGCCCATAAAAGAAAGGGCTCCGGGATGCACGCGCAGAACGTCGCCGAAGAATCGGCCGGTCAGGGTAATCGTTGCCGCCCAGAACAACGCGCCCGCCAGGTCGTAAGCCAGGAAGACGCGATACCGCATCCCCGTCTGACCGGCAATCGGCGCAGCCACCGTGCCCAGTCCAGGCACGAACTTGGCCACCAGCAAAGCCTGTTCGCCGTACTTGGTGAAATAGTCCTCGGTCTTGCGAACGCAGGTGGACCTCTCAAATGACAACCGGCACACCAGCTTCACCATAGTGCTGCCAAAGCGCTTGCCCAGCAGGTACCAGAGGGAGTCGCTGACGAAGCAGCCGGCCACCGCGGCAACCAGCACCAGCGGCAGGGACAACTTATGCGTCGCCGTCAACGTGCCTGCCGCCAACAACAGGGGCAGGCTCGGCACGGGGACGCCAAGCTGCTCCGCCATCACCCAGAGAAAAAGGATAATGTAGGCGAAATGCAGGAAAAAATCGAATGCTAACGGCATATCGCAGGCTGCCTTCTAAGGTCTCAACTATAGATGATAGCTAGGTCGAAAACGGTTCGTAAGCACGCATTCTCCACTCCAACGTGTGCTTACCGGCACGCTGGGCCGCATCCCCTTTGACCCTTCACCGCTGGATTTGCAACCGCCAGTGATAACGTGGTGCAAATCAGTGACTTGTCCAGCTCCGGCCGGGGTCGAAAGAGGCTCCGAAGGGGTCAACCCCACCTACCTAGTAAAATTCCCCAGAAGTACAGTCAGGTCTCCTCGTGATAGGTTTTTTGGGATTGCGGTGTTCGAACTTCCGGTGTTTTCGCTTGGTTGCCGGCCTCATCGCGGTCCTTTTGAGCGTGTCGCACGTGCGCGCGCAGCGTACGGATTCAGGCATCGTTCAGGGCAAAGTATTCAACGCGGCTGGAACCGCGGTAGGCGATGCCTCCGTCAAGCTCGAACAGGAAGGCATTCCCGGTTCCAGGGCGACCAAAACAAGCGCGGCCGGCGTATTTGCGTTTTCCGGTCTTCCCGTGGGCCACTACCAACTCAGCGCGCAAAAAGCGGAACTCCGCACTCGCTCGACCACCGTTCAAATCGGGTCTGCTCGTGATGAAAAACACGTCGACCTGACCCTGGCAGACTCGCAATCTCCCGCCCAAGCCATGGAATTTGCCGACAAACCCAATTTCACCGTCGCCGGCGTCACCGATTGGACCGCCGTGGGTGGCCACGGCTCGGATGCCACCTTGCGGACCAGCGAGGACCTTGCCCGGGAGACGCTCACTTTGAAATCCGGCCAGCACGACTCGATGGATCGCAGCGCGTCCCAACGCGATGCCGACTTGCATCGACAGTTGGCTGAACTCGACGAGAGAAAGGGCGATCCTTTAGCAGCCGTTCGTGAGGACGAGCAGGCCGTTCGCCTCGATCCCAGCGAACAGAATTATTTCGCCTGGGGCTCAGAACTCCTCCTGCATCGCGCCGTTTGGCAAGCCGCCGAGGTTTTCGGGAATGGAAGCAAAGCCTATCCGCAATCAGCCAGAATGTTGACCGCGCTCGGCACAGCTCTCTTTGCCGGCGCTCGTTATGATGAGGCGGCCGCGAGCCTCTGCGCTGCTTCAGATCTGAACCCCGCGGATCCACAGCCCTACACCTTCATGGGCAGGGTAGCAATGGCCTCGCCCAATCCCCTGGCCTGTATCGAGCCCAGGCTGGCGCGCTTTGCCCAGTCTCACCCAGAAAATTCGCTGGGGAACTATTTCTATGCAATGGCCATCTGGAAGCGCCAGCAGCAGCCAGTCGATGCAAAGGATCAGCAACAGGTGGAAGCTCTGCTCACGAAAGCAGTGGCCATCGACCCGAAGTGCAGCGATGCCTACCTGCAACTTGGCATTCTCTCCTTTTCCCAACACCAACCTGAGAAAGCGATCGCCTACTACAACAAGGCGATCCAATCGGATCCTCAGCTTGGAGAAGCACACTACCGTTTAGGCGTGGCTTATGATCGGAGCGGGTTCCCGGAGAAGGCCGCGCAGGAATTCAAGCTCCATGACGAGATCGAAAAACGTCAGGCTACCGCGGTCGAACAACAGCGCCGCGAAGTAAAGCAGTTCCTCGTCGTTCTCGATGGACAGCCGGACAAGCAACAGTAGGAGACTTTTCATGTACAAGTGGTTGGCAGTATTGCTGGTTCCATTGATGGCATTCGCGAGCGAGCTCCCAAGCAAAAAATATCTCAACCTGGCTGCCGTCAAAACCATGGTCGCCGCTTCCGAGGCAAAAGCAAAAGCACTGAACGTGAGCGTAACGATTTGTATCGTGGACGAAAGCGGCAATCTGCTCTTTCTCGAAAAGGGAGATACCGCCTCGCTCAATACTCTGCAATTCGCGCAGAAAAAAGCGCGCCATGCCGCCGCCTATGGCAGCCCGTCGCGCGAAGCCGCGGAAGCCGTCAAGAACGGTAATGTACAAAACCTTGCCTTCCCCGATTTCTTCCCCAACCAGGGCGGCCTGCCCATTCGCGTGGATGGCCAGCTTCTCGGAGGAATCTCGGCCAGCGGTGCAAAGTCTGAGATTGACGAGCAAATCGCTCAAGCAGGACTCGACGCGTTGCTGGCAAAGTAGCCCGCGCGCCACTTGATGCCAATCCGATTGGTCTGACCAAGTCCGGTGTATTATGAGACAAAATAGTCGCTGGGTTAAGCGACAGTAAGCGTCAGCAATACAAGCTCTGTGAGCCGCCAGTCCCGCCAACCACAGGCATGAACATCAGGGAAGTAGCAAAGAGAGCCGGGGTTTCCACAGCCACCGTCTCACGCGTCGTGAACGGCACGGCCCCTGTGGACGCGCGTACGGAAAAACGCGTCCGGGCGGCGATCCAACGTTCCGGCTACTACCCCAATACCCATGCGCGCACCCTGGGTACAGGTAAAAGCCACATCTATGGCTTAATCATCTCCGACATTGAGAATCCTTTCTTCCCCGAACTCGTGAAGTGTTTCGAGCGCCTTGCTGTCGAGCATGGCCACGAAGTCCTCATTGCCAATACGGACTACCAGGCGGACCGCATGGAAGTATGTGTCCGGCGCATGTTGGAGCGCAAAGTGGACGGCGTCGCCATCATGACCTCGGAAATGGACCCGGCGCTCATCCAGATGCTGAGCGGCCGTGGCATCCCGATTGTTTTTCTCGACACCGGCTCCGTCGGGCATGGGATCAGCAATATCTCCCTCGACTATGACAGCGGCGTAGATCAGGCGATCGACCACCTGACCTCTCTCGGCCACCAAAAGATCGCCTTCGTCAGCGGCCCCGTCAACCTCGCTTCCGCCAGAACACGCTATGAAGCGTTCCTCGCGTCGCTGCGGCGAAAGAAGCTGGAATGCAGCGATGATTTCATCCGCGCCGCCAACCACCGCTTCGACGGAGGCTACGCCGCGATGGCAGACATTTTGAAGCTGCCCGTGCGCCCAACAGCCGTCTTAGCCTCGAATGACCTCACCGCCATCGGCATCATGGGCGCCGTATACGCTGCCGGCCTCCGTGTCCCCCAGGACATTTCGGTCGTAGGATTTGACGACATCGCCCTCAGCAACTTCATGCCCCCGCCGCTGACGACGATCCGCCTATCGCGCGCCGAAATCGCTGAATTCGCCTTCACCTCTCTCTACGCTGCAAGCCACCGCGGAGAAAGCGAAGGCGTCACCCACATCGTCCGCGCAGAACTGGTAATCCGAGGCTCCACCGCCGTCCCAACGGCCCAATAGCCCTCAACAGGAGAAACTTCTCTCCACCTTGTCATCCCGACCGGAGCGGAGGGACCTGCGGTTCCGCGGACCGCTCCTGGAAATGTTTTTCGACGAACCCCCTAGCGGGGCTTAACCACCCCATCCCCTTCACGGATCGTAATAATCTGATTCGCCTTCACCTGGCTAAACTTCTCCACCTTCTGCGTAGTCGGCCACTTCACCTCAATCAAATCCACCGTCTCACTCTTCCCCAACCCGAAATGAAGCCGCAAATCACTCTGTGACATCACGCTCGTGCCACTGTGGACCTCATCCATCTGGACATGCTTCCCCGTCACCACCCGCACCCGCGCGCCAATCGCCGTACGGTTGCATTTAGTCCCGATCAGCTTGATCTTGATCCAATTCTGTTTATTCCCACCCTCATTGCGAAGCAACGACGGCAAATCGTTCATATTCAAAATCAACACGTCCATGTCACCGTCGTTGTTGTAATCGCCGAACGCAGCCCCCCGGCTGGAGAACTTCTCGCTGATGCCCGGCCCCATCTCCGCGGATACATCCTTAAAACGCCCATTCCCCAAATTTCTGTAAACCAGCCGCGGATTCTTGTAAGTCTGATCGAAGTGGTAGCTGTCAATCTCGGGGTAAACATGTCCATTGATCTGGATAATGTCCTGCCACCCGTCATTGTCATAATCCACAAACCCGCAGCCCCACGCTACATAACGGTTGTTGACCCCCACCCCCGCGGCAAACGTGACATCGCTGAACGTGCCATCGCCATTGTTGTGGTACAGGTTGCAGGTGTCATCGGCAAAGTTGGTCTTGAAAATATCGAACCATCCGTCACAGTCATAGTCCGCAACCGCAACGCCCATCCCTGCCTGCTCATGCCCGTTGTCGCTGTAAGCGCACCCCGCCATAACGGCGATATCTGTAAACGTGCCATCATGGTTGTTCTTGAACAAAATGCTCGGCGCCGAATCCACCGCGACATAAATGTCCGGCCACCCGTCATTGTCGAAGTCATACGACACAGCGGTAATCGAGTACCGCGGCCCAGGCTTGAGAATCCCCGACTTCTCGGAGACATCCGTAAATGTCCCGTCGCCGTTGTTGTGATAAAGAATATTCGTATCGCCCTCAAGCCCGCGCGGACCGCACATGATCGGCACGCCCTTCCATTGGCAGAACTTTGTGTCGTTGGGGCCGGGGATCGTCTGCGGATCGAGCTTGAGATAATTGCAAACAAAGAGATCGAGGTGGCTGTCCCGGTCGTAGTCGAGGAATGTACACCCCGCGCCCCACCGCACCTTCGCCTGGTCAAGACCCGCCTTGTGCGTCACATCGGTAAATGTGCCATCGCCGTTGTTGCGAAAAAGAATGTTGTGTCCCCAGAAACAGCAAAATAGATCGTCCCATCCGTCATTGTTGTAGTCGCCCACACACACGCCGGTCTGCCAGCCGCTGCGGCCCAGTCCCGACTTTTCCGTGACGTCCGTGAACGTGCCGTCGCGGTTGTTTTTGTACAAATGGGAAGTGGGCGCCTTACCGGCAGGCCAGTGCGAGTCCAACTGATCACCGTTGGTCAGATAAATGTCCAGCCATCCATCCTGGTCATAATCGAAGAAAGCCAAGCCGCTTCCCTTGGCCTCGATGATCGAGCGTTTATGGTCGACCCCGCCCCATACGTTGGGACTCGTGAGCCCGGCTTTCTGAGCCACATCCACATACTGCACTGGCGATATCGTGGGCGCCGCAACCGCAGCCTGCAGCAGATCAGCGCTCCTCCATTGCCAAAGCGGAGTGGCAAGAGCCTCTGTCAGATTGCTGCCAAGTAGAAAGAGAGATGAGCCGAGGAAGCGTCTTCGCGGAAAAATCATAGCTTGCGACGATTATAGAGACTCAGAGCGTCCTGTCTGCGAGCGACAGCGCGAGCCGTAACAACTGCTGCCGGTTGGCCATGCTCAGGGGTTCGTTGGCTGCCGGGGAAGTAGCCGGCGCCTGCGCCAGCACTTGTTCGATCCGGTTTATGTCGAGCGCGCCGCTTCCGCCGCTGTTCTTGAAACGGCTCAAGACTTCTTTGGCCTTCTCGATCTGGCCCGTTTGAAAGTAGAAAACCCCCAGCGTGGAATAGCTGCCAGGCCATTCCGGAAGCATCTCTACCGCCCGCTCAAAATGCTGCCCCGCTTCCGCCGTATTCCCATCCAGAGCCGATGCCAGTCCCAGGCCCCAGAGAATTTTTCCCGACCCCGGCACTCGTGCCTGCCCTTGCAGCAGCGTCTGCTTTGCCCCCGCGATGTTGTGCTGGCGCAACTGCAGTAAAGCCAGCGCAAGATAGTCCTGATCATTGTCGGGATTGCGGCGGATCGCGTCGTGGTAAATCTCCTCCGCGCGGGCTGCGTCGTTCAGGTGGGCATAAATATCTCCCAGCAGAGCCAGGTAGGCATCATCCTTTCGGCCCTGCTCCGAGACCTGTTGCGCAGCATCGAGCGCCTGCGGATAAAGACCCTTGCGGAAATAAGCATCCGCCAGATCGAATTTGATTTCATCGGCATCTGGATTTGCCTGCGCGGCCGCCTGGAAATGCTGGATGGCATCGTCGTACAAGTGGAACCGCGCTAGCAAAACGCCTGTTCCCGCCAGCACCCGGCCATCGTTCGCGCTTACCTTATCCAATTGCGCAATCGTGGCCTTGGCCTCATCCACCTTTCCCGCTTTCAGGTACGCCTCAGCCAGCAGGTACAGCCCTTCCGGCTGATCGGGATGAGCGCGAAGCTGGTCCGTGATCTCCGCAATGTCCATCTGGTTGCGCGCCCGGGGATCCAGTTTCGACCGGCTATCCAGGTAGTCGAACAAATGCTCGTTAGCATGTTGTCCACTCGGAGCAGTTTTAGAGAGCGTCTGGAATCGACTCAAATCGCTATCCGCGGCAGCCGTTTCGTGCAAGCTCCTTTCCACCATCGCGAGCTTGTAGTACCCGGTCGCCGGATTGTGGCTAACCTTCACGTACCTTCGCAGCAGTTCCTCCGCTTCCGGAAGCTTTTTGCTGCTGATATGAAGGTTCGCCAACTCCAGCAGCGCGTCGGCGTAATTCGGATGCAAACGCAAAACCTCCTGAAACTTCGCCTCCGCGGCGGCAGCATCTCCCTGCCGCTCCGCAATCAGGCCGAGATTGAATAAGCAACCGATATTGTGAGCATCCAGCTTGAGCCCCTGTTCAAAGTTGTGTTTTGCCTCCTCGAATCGTCCCAGGCGCTGGTAGGAGAGACCCAGCAACGCATAAGCCTGCGCCGAAGGCGCAATCGCGATTACCTGGTTAAACTCATCAACAGCCTTCCCCATTCGGTCCGATTGCAGGTAGCTCTCGCCCAGGGCAGCATGCAGATCAGCACGCTGCGGCGCCAGGGCCACACCGGATTCAAGCAGCGGTATCGCATCCTCAAAATAATTCTGAGACATGCTGATCTGCGCCATCAGCAGGATGATGTCCGTGTTTTCGCCCGCTATCTTGTGCGCCCGCACCAGCAGGGCCAGCGCATCCATCGGCCGCGATTCATCGGAAAGAACCTGGGCCAGCAGATAAAGCGTTTCCGGAGACTCAGGCTTGAGTGCAAGCGCACGATTCAGTGCCACCTCCGCCTGCTGGTATTCACCGCCGTGAAGCAAAGTCTGCCCCAGGTTGTAAAGAATTTCAAAGGTCCCAGGGCGTAGGGCATCAGCCTTCTCTAACTCCAGCCGGGCACTCTTGTACCGTCCCTCCGTCGCCAGAAGTACACCCAGCGACAAATGCAACTGCACATCGTCCTTGTGCTGCTGAGAAAGCTCAGCCGCCAACCGCAAACCGTCGCCCGTCCGTTTGCTCTCGAGATAAGCCCGAACAAGGTTGAGATTTGTCTCAACATTTGCTGACTTAGGGGAGAGTTGCAGAGCATGCTTAAACGCCGCGATGGCATTCGGGAGCTCCCCTCGCGCGCTCTCAATATTCCCCAGCAGGTTGTAGCCCTCGACACTGGGAGTCTGGCGCACCTGCTCCTGCATCTTCGCCTCCGCCTCAGCAAGATGCCCCTGCCGAACCAACGTCTCCACGTCAGGGAACCGCTGTGCCTCGGCAGCCAACACCCGGCAAACCAAAAAAAACATCAACACGAAGGCAACAACGCAATGCTTACCAGCGACACGGGCCTGCAACTTAGCCAAGGCGAGGGAAACCGTCTCGGTTCGGCAACTGCCCTGTATGGAACCGTTACCCTTTCCTTTGTCATCCCGAGCGAAGCCGAGGGATCTGCAGTTCCGCGGATCCTCATGGAAATGTTTTTCCGGAGAACAAAGCGGAGAAGTGGAACCTAAGGGCTCTTTCCGTGGCTCGGACCCCGAACCTGACGTGGTGAAACACCGGGCGTAGCCCAAACAAACGCTTTTCCGAAACGAACACACTGGACTCACTGCATCATCCCCAAAGCCTGCCGCGCCCCCGCATTCGCGGGTTGCAACCGCAGCAACTCCTGCAACACCTCTCGAGCCCGCGCCTTATCACCGCGCAGCGCATACAACCGCGCCAGATTCATATACGACTGATCAAACCCCGGAGCAACCCGGATACATCTCTTGAACTCCTCCTCAGCTCGCGCATAATCCTGCCCATGGACAAACAGCACCCCAAGATTATTCAATGCCTCGGCATAATCCGGGCGCAAATCAACCGCCTTCTGCAAATACTCGGCCGCACGCGGAGTCTGTCCCTGTTGTGCATACAACATCCCGAGGCTGTAATTAACCTCCGGATCATCAGGCTGAATCGCCGCCGCCTGATCCAGAAACTCCTGCGCGTTGGCAAAAGACCGCTGCCTGCGATACACATTCCCCAGGTTCAGCAGCGCGGTTCCATAACCCGGCCGCTGCAGCAGTGATTGCTGAAAGTTTTTGACCGCCTCGTCCGGCCGTCCCTCCTGCGCAGCGATCATCCCCAGGTTGTTCCATGCCTCGGGGTAGTTTGCCTTCAGCTTCAGCGTCTGCTCGAGATACAAGCGTGCCTGTTGCAAATCGTTGCGTCGAAGATGGAGTGTCCCCAGGTTGTAATACGCTTCTGCGTCATCGGGCTTGGCCGCCACCACCTGCTGAAACGACTCCGCCGCCTGGTCCAGGTAACCGCGCTGGAACATCGCGACACCGTAGGTAAAGTCATTGCGCTGGAACGCACCCTGATAAACCGTCCCAGGGAAGGGAAGCGCCCTCCGCTGGCGCTCAGCAGCCGTCGTGGGCGCGGACTTCACATCTTCCAGTACCCGTGGGACATCAACCGGCCCCTGGTACGCCTTGACGATCATCCCCTCTGTATCCACCAGAAAAGAAGTGGGGATCGCCAAATCCCGGCGCCGGTCAAATAAGTAACGGTAAATGATGTTATAAACCCCGGCCACATCCGCCGTCGCAAATACCACGGGAAACGAGAGCTTCTCCTGGCCCGCAAACGACCGCGCCTTCTCCGTATCAGCCCCCTCGTCGACATTAACCGCCACCACCTGCAGCCCGTGCCCAAGCCGTTGCAGCAGCCGCAACTGATCGCCGCAAATCGGCGAAGTGGTCGCCCAGAAGTTCAGCAGCACGAACTCACCCCGCAAACTTTTCAGCGCATGCGTATTGCCCGCAAGGTCAGGAAGGGAAAACTCCGGCGCCTTCAAAGGCTCCAGCAGCCAGGTATCAACCTGCGAAGGCAGCGCCTCTATCTTCGCGGGCGGCCCACTTTGCGCCCACGCCGCAGGCGTCACCGCGAAAGGCTTCGCCGCAAATTCAACAGAACCCTCCTCAATCTCGATCCGGTGCCCGGCCGGCATACCCGCAAACTTTTGCGACAATCCGCTGGGCCATTGCACGGTAGCGAGGATGTTTCCCTCGGCCCCGCCCAACCCAAACAAAACCTCTTTCGAATGTTGAGCAAGGAATCCCGACCCGGCCTGCACGTATTTGGTCTGCCGCACCCCTCCAGCCTCAACCGTGATCGCAGCGCCAATTGCATCGCGATTACTTTTGTGTCCCCGCAGCCGGAACGCCATCGAGGCCCCAATGTCCTTCGAACCGTTGTGCAAAATCCGTAGTTGAGGAGCGTTGCGGTTCTTTAGGATCACTTCCAACCGTCCGTCGTGGTCCAGATCCGCCAGCGCAAACGACCGGCTATCCTCAGGAAAATCCAATCCCACCGCACCCGAAACCTCGGTGAACGTGCCATCGCGGTTGTTGGCGAACATCACATTCCGCTCATACCCGCTCCACGAACCATCCGATCGAATCAACTCGTTGAGCGCATTCCAACCGTGCTCATAAGCCAGGGAAGGCGTTGAGTCCTGGGGCGATTTCCCCACCACCTGGCGCCAGAAAAAACTGCCAAGATCATTTCGCTGCGGCGCGGAGATATATCCGTTGGCAACATAAAGGTCGGGATACCCATCATGATCGAAATCCCAAAAGTCCGAGCACCAGGACCATCGCCCCATCTCGACCCCTGCCGGCCCGCTTACATTTTCGAACTTGCCATTCCCCAGATTGCGGTAAAGTGAATTGCCGCGTGCATGCCGCCGGTAAAGTGCGCGGAGCTCTTCCGTAGCTTTTTCTTGAAACTGCTTTTGTGACGAAACTCGCTGGCCCGCGGCGGACCACATATTGGCCGCATAAATGTCCTGTTTACCATCATTATCGGAATCAGCCCAGCACGCGCTCATCCCGGCGCCCACGTCTTGTACATGAGCCTCCGCTGAAATCGCGCGAAAGGTTCCATTCCCCTGGTTGCGATAGAGGTTCGCGCGCCCGAAGTCGTTGGCCACGTACAAATCCGGTAAACCTCCCGCCTCCGCATGGCCCCACGCGCAGGCGAAACTGTAGCGGTCATTCTCCGCATTCAGTCCCGCCGCTTCCGTCCGATCGACAAAAGTTCCATTGCCTTCGTTGTGCAGCAAAAAATTCGGCGGACCGTTCCGCGCATCGAAGTAGGGAATCGGGTAGTGATACTGGTCAAGTCCCAGGTAGTAGCTGTACAGGCAAAAGTAGATATCGAGGCGGCCATCGCCATCGTAGTCAGCCAGAGCCGCATGCGTGAACGTTCCCTGCGGAGGACTCTTGAACTGGAACGCGTCGCGCTTGACAGCAAATGTCCCGTCCCCCTGGTTCACGAACAACAGCGGGCCGCTGCCGCAAACCACCAGCAGGTCTTGCCGCCCCTTGTTCTCGAAGTCAGCGAACAGCGCGCACGCCGTGCCATCCAGCACGCCCACACCAGCCTTGTCCGTCACGTCTTCGAGCGTCCCATCGCCCCGGTTGCGGTAGAGCCGATTAGGAAGGCCTGACGGCTGGCAAACATAAAGATCGTCAAAGCCGTCATTGTCGAAGTCACCCACCGCGACCCCGTTATTGCCATACACATCGATTCCGCACGCGCCGTCCAGCACTGTGCGCCAGTAATCGGACCCGTGAAGCATCTGCTTGGTGTACGACTCCGTGTGGCCGAGGACCTGCTGTGTAACGTCGAGAAACATCGGTCCACGGGTAGCGCTCAGCGTCTCTTCGGTAGCCTCCCACCGCTGGGCTTTCCACGCCGCCGATTCGTCTCGCAACCACTCCGTGCGCCATAATCCGACCCGCTCCTCCCGCCACTCGTCGCTCCGCTGCAACACTAGGTCATAACGAATGTCGAGCCGGACCGTCAGAGGAGAATTCGCAACTTCTTCGATACGGGTAATCTCAAATTCCGCAGTCTCCACCCGCGTGCTCGCTCCCAGCCAGGTCCTCATCTGCTCGATAAATCTCTCTCGGCCACCGGCAGCAGGGCCGCCAAAACGTCGCCTTTTGCAATCGATTCCATTTCCCGAACGCAGCGTGAGTTCCGATTTGGGAGTCAGGGGCGAAGCTTCGATCGAAGGGCTCACCAACTCCGCTAGAGCTGAAAAATCAGTGGCCGATGCTTCCAGTGTCCGGCTCCAGCGTTGGAGAAGCCCCCCGATTTCGAAAGCATATTTCTCGGTTAGGTATCCATCCAGGCCCGGGTCCACCAGACGAAGAACATCCTCGAGAGGAGAACGCGCGGGATAGTGAGGGATCAAACGAATATCAGAAAGAGGGAAACCGCTTACCGAAGTACCGGGAAACCCAGGGAGCCACAACGACCCCTGCAACGGTGCGCTGCGAAAAACCAACGGTGCCAAACCCATGGCCTTAAGCAAAGATCGTCGGGAAAGCACTCGATTTTCGACTTTTTGACGCGACATCCTGAACGTTTCCGGAGGGTTGGCAGGTGTCTGAATGCTAGCATCCCTGATCCTCAGGCGAACCAAACCGATGCAGCCCTGGAAACGCGAGGGGTGCCCCAGGTCTCGCTTTTGAGACCTGGGATCCTCCTGGGAAAGGCTAGTCGAGTCCGTCGTGCAAGCCGCAACTTTAAGGAAGTGTGTTTTTCCACAGCTGGGCAGGCAGGTACAGGCAGATACGGGCAAGGCGGTACGGCAAAGTTAGGCACGTGCAAGGCGGTACAGGCAAGGCAGATACGGGCAAGGTATGTACGGGCTTTCGCCCGTACATCAACCCAGAGAAATCTTGGCCTTTAGGCCCTGAGGTGCGATTTAAGAGCAGTCCGCTGTACGGGTGTGGTTCAATCTCCAACTTTCGGTTGACAAAGCTCATTTCGGAGGACTAGATTCCTCTGCGGACGATGTAACCGGTTACTTGGCAGCGTTACACCAGCTGCACAATCGAGTCGGCGCCCAAGCAGCGCAGTTGACCATGGGGTAATTTTTCGGAGGATTTTGTAAATGAGTCGTGAACGCCTTTTCCATAGCTGGACCAAGTCTGTCTGCTATCTCACCCTTTCCGCTTTCTTCCTGTTTCTAGCAAATGCTCCCCGCGCCCTCGCCCAGGTCGACGAAGGCTCCATCGTCGGGGTGGTGCAGGATCCCAGCGGCGCCGTCGTTCCTGGCGCGCAGGTGACCCTGTTGAATACCGATCAGGGCATCACCCTCAACACCACCACCAGCGGGGCCGGCGAGTATACGTTTTCACCCGTCAGAATCGGGCATTACTCCGTTTCCGCTTCGGCGCCCGGTTTCTCCACCACTACCCAGCAAAATCTGGAAGTGAAGCTGGATGCACATCTCCAGGTCAATATTCAGCTCAAAACCGGCGCGGCCACCGAAACCGTGCAGGTGACCACCGCTCCTCCCGAGTTGCAAACGGAAGAAGGTTCGGTCGGCCAGACAGTGACCGGGCAGAGTGTCAACAACCTCCCCCTCAACGGCCGCAACTTTACTTTTCTCGCCCAGTTGGGCGCCGGCGTGAATACGCCCCAGGCAGATACCCGCGGCAACGCAGCCTCCGGAGCCTTTACCGCGAATGGTCTCCGTCCCTCGCAAAACAACTACCTGCTCGATGGCATTGACAACAACTCCAACGCCGTCGACTTCCTGAACGGAACCAACTTTGTCGTCCTGCCGCCGGTGGACGCGATCTCAGAGTTCAAGGTGCAGACCGCGGACTTCAGCGCCCAACTCGGCCGCTCCGCTGGCGCAGTCATGAACGCCACCATCAAGTCCGGCACCAACAGCATCCACGGCGCAGTGTGGGAGTTCTTCCGCAACGACAAACTCGATGCCGCTGACTGGTTCGAAAACAACCAGGGCATCAAGAGAGGTGAGTTGCGCCAAAATCAATTCGGCGCGACCATCGGCGGCCCGGTGATCAAGAACAAGATTTTCTTCTTCGGCGACTACGAAGGATTGCGCCGCGTGGCCGGCAATACTCAATCCGGCGTCAGCGTGCCCACCGTCGCTCGAACGAAACAGTGGCTTCACCAATCTTTCCGACATCATTACCGGCCAGGGCACCAGCACCCGGCTCGACGCCCTCGGCCGCAACGTACCGCTTGGGCGCAGTGCTCGATCCGGCCACCACCCGCGCGGTCACCGCCGGCGTCCAGTGATCCCGTTTCCGGTCATCAACTCCAACCGCCTCGGGCTACGTTCGCGATCCGTTCGGCACCTGCGGCCGCCAGCACCACGACCTACACGCTTGCCGCCTGCAACCTGAATCAACTTCCCGCCGGCCGGCTCGATCCAACGCGATCAAGCTGTTGAATCTCTATCCTTTGCCAACCAGCGGGTCGTTCCAGTCCAACTTCGCCTCCAATCCGAAACTGAATGAATCACGCAACGCATTCGACACCCGCGTCGATTTCGATCTCACCCAGAAAGATCAGGTGTTCTTCCGTTTCAGCTATGTGGACGACCCGCAGTTGATCCCCGGCCCCTTTGGCGGAATCGCGGATGGCGGCGGTTTCCAGGAAGGCGACCAGACTGCCAAGTCTGACCAATCCGCCCTGGCATACACCCACGTCTTCTCGCCCAATCTCGTCAACGTCGCCCGCGCCGGCTACAACCACCTTCACACCACTCGCTTCGGCCCCGTCGGCAACCAGTCTGGTATTCCGGCGCAGTTCGGCATTCAGGGCATTCCCCAGCAATCTGAAAATGGCGGCCTCCCATCCATCGAGATGAGCGGATTGTCGACCCTGGGCAGCAACGCTTTCCTGCCCTCGGATGAAGTCAGCGACACCATCCAGATCACTGACGACTTCACGAAGATCTATCGGCAGCACAGCTTCAAAATGGGTATCGAGTTCCAGAACGTGAAGTTCTCGACCCTGCAGCCGGCGTATTCCCGCGGCGATTTCGAATACAACAACAACGACAAATCCGTCAGCTTCACTGATATTCCCGGCGTGGGCGGCGGCAACACCGGCCGCGCGCAGTTCCTGCTCACTCCCACCACCATCGACGGTTCCGGGCGGAGTGAATTATGTGGGCGGCGCCGACCAGGTACAGGCGTCCAACATCAGCAAGACATACGACGAGAAGAAGTACTTCGCCACCTACTTCCAGGACGATTGGAAAATCACGCCCGCGCTGACCCTCAACCTCGGCATTCGCTATGACTATTTCGGACCCATCAACGAAACCAATGGCGGCCAGGCCAACTTCGTTCCCGGTGGCCCGCCAAACGGCAGCCCGCACGTTCATCATTCCTGCCAAAGGCAAAGACAATCGGAGCTTGTCTCCGAGCTTCACCACTCTCCTCGCAAAGGACGGGATCACGCTTCTCCAGACCGACAAGTATGGCCAGGGACTGGTCCAGACGCAAAAGACCAACTTCGTGCCCCGCATAGGTCTCGCCTATGAACTCGATCCCAGGACCGTGATTCGTGGCGGCTTTGGCATGTTCTACAACTCGTTTGAGAACCAGGGATATGGGCCAAACATCGGCGAGAACTATCCCTTCGTTTACAACTTCAACTACCTGGCAGAAAAACCTTGGCACCCCGAGCGTCACGCCGATCAGCGCCGGCTCTCCTTATGCCGGGTGCTCGACAGCAGGGCCTGGCGGAACGGCAACTCTTAGTGCCGGCCTCTCCTGCATCCAGTTCACCCCGGTGAATGTGAACGCGCCAGGCTTGAACTTGCAAGGCCTTCAGTTCGCCTACCAAACCCCTCTCACGCTGAGCTCTAACCTCACCGTCCAACGCGCGCTCACGCAACTCCTTGTCCGCGCAGGTCTCGTACGTGGTGACCAGCGGCTCTCACCTGCAGACCGGCGTCAGCACCAACAACGTAACTCAGCTCCTGCCCGCGAGTCGCCAGTACCGAACAACGCCGTTCCGTTCCCGGATTTCGCCCATGGATCGAGCTACCACACCACGGTGGGACGCAGCAATTACAACGGATTGCAAACCCGGCTGGAAAAGCAATTCTCCGATGGGTTGCAATTTCTGGCTGCGTACACCTGGTCCAAGACGATCTCCGATGCCGGTGATCTCTTGAATGGTGGTAGCATCAACGGCTACCGTGCACCCGACGTCCCGGGCCTCGGGCCAAGTTTTGATCGAGCCCTGGCCGATTTCGACATCCGCAACGTATTCCATCTCAGCGGCTATTATGAGCTGCCCGTTCGGCAAGGATAAGCGGTTCCTCGCCAATTCAGGCAGGATCGACGAATGCGGCTCGTTGGCGGCTGGGCCGCCAACACGATTGCCACGCTTCAGGGTGGTCAGCCGATCAGCCTTAGCTGCCCCAGCAGCACCACCTGCCGGAACAAACTGCACCGATTTAAAAGTCGCCGGTCAGAGCCAAAAACTCGGCCTGCACAAAGACTCGAACGGAAAGCTGAATTGGTTTGGGAATCCCGCGGCATTTCAGCAACCGTGCATTTTGGGGGCTCAGCGGTCCCATCACCAACTCGCCAGCCGGATGCATCCCCGAGACCGGTTCCTGCCGTTCTTGGGTGGGTATGCGACCACCACCCAGGGACCGGGGATAGCCAAGTTCGACTTCTCCGCGTTCAAGAACATTCCCGATCAACGAACGTTTCTACATGCAGTTCCGGGCTGAGTTCTTCAACATCCTGAATCACCCGACGTTCAATGCTCCCAATTTCGGCGGCAACGGCGTTACCGTCGATCTCGGGTTCGAACAACTTCAACAGCACGAACTTCGGCGAAATCGGATCGACCCGCTTCGCCCCTCACGATGCGAGGCAGATCCAATTTGCTCTGAAGTTCTACTACTAAGTTAAGATGAAGACACCTCGGGGAAGGGCATGTAACCGCATGCCCTTCCTATGTGTTTTCTGCGTAGCGACAGGCTCACGCGGAGGTGGACCGTGAGCAAAAGGCTCCAACTTTGGACGGCGATTGTTTGTGCCTTTTTGCCTTGCTCAGTGTTTGCCGTCGCCAAAAACGATCAAAATGCGAAGCTGGACCAGGAATTTCAATCCGCGGTCGCTCATTTCCATGCCGGCCAACTTCCCGAAGCAGCCGCCCAATTAGAACAACTTTTGCCGCAAGTCCCCAAAAGCTTCGAGGTTCATGAGCTCTGGGCCTCGTGTACGCCGCGCAATCGAAAAATGCCAAAGCTGTCGAACAACTGCAGACAGCCGTTCATTTGAAGCCCGATTCGGCAGCCGCCCATACCAACCTTGCGGCCGCCCTCGTGCACCAAGGCAACTCCGAGTTAGCTGGCCAACAGTTTCGTAAGGCGCTCGAACTGGAGCCGCACGACTACGACGCCAACCATAACCTCGGCGAGTTCTATATCCAGGGCGGATAAGATCGCAGAAGCTATCCCCTTCCTCGAAGCAGCGCAGCGCATTGACGCCCGCTTCTTACGACAACAGCTACGATCTTTCCCAGGCTTATTTGCTGACCGGACGCCTGCCTCAGGCGAGGCAGCTTGTAGAAAAGCTGGTCACGGAGAAAAACACTGGAGAACTCCATAACACGCTGGGCCAGCTCGATGAAAAAGAGGGAAAATTCGTAGAAGCGGCCAATGAGTTCGGCATCGCTGCCCACATGGATCCCAGTGAGGAAAACCTCTTCGAGTGGGGCAGCGAGTTCCTCCTCCATCGCACCTACGAACCGGCTATCGAAGTGTTCACCAAAGCTACCGAACGCTATCCCAATTCGCCGCGCCTGTTCATAGGGCTGGGCATGGCTCTTTACTCGCGCGGCAAATACGACGACGCCGTCAAAGCCCTACTCGCGGCCGCGGATCTCAATCCGGCTGACCCCCGCTGTTATCTCTTTCTCTCTAAAGCCTACGATAGCTCGCCCAACCAGGCGCAAGAAGTGATCCAGCGATTCCGCCGTTTCTCCGAACTGCAGCCCGGCAACGCGTTGGCGGCTTACTATTATGCGATGAGTTTGTGGAAAGGGAGGCGGGCCGAAGACCCGGGCTCGGATCTTGGCGAAGTGGAATCGTTGCTGCAAAAATCGGTGGCTCTCGATCCCAGGCTTGCGCAAGCACACGTCCAGCTGGGCAATCTCTACGCCGATCAGCATCAATACGCGAAATCCATTCCGGAGTATACGAAGGCGCTCGAAGTAGATCCCAATCTTCCTGATGCTCATTACCGTCTTGGCCAGGACTACGTTCATCTCGGTCAGAAGGATCGCGCCCAGGCGGAATTTGACGTTTATCAAAAACTCCGCGCACAGCATATGGCCGAAGTGGACAAGGAACGAGCCGAAGTCCAGCAATTCGTCTACACCGCCAAGGCGCCGTCCAACCCAAAGCCGTCCAACCAATGACCACTGCCAGACAACTCGGCCGCACCCGGCGCGACTTCCTGCGCGATGCAGCCGGCGTGGCATTGGGATCCACGCTCATGAGCGCCAGCCCCCTGGTGCGAGGCGCGACGGCCGCTAGAAAACGAAAGACCATCGTCATCACCTTTGGTGGAGGCGCGCGCGATCAGGAGACCTTTGCGCCCGAAGGGCAGGAGAACATTCCTAACCTGCTCCATCAGCTCATTCCCCAGGCAAGTTTCTTCACCCAGGTGGTGAATCAGGGGATCCTCGGCCACTATGTCGCCACGGCCAGTCTCGCCACCGGAGTCTACGAAACCCTCAACAACTTCTCCGCCGTGCCTCCGCAACATCCAACCGTATTCGAGTACTTTCGCAAAGACCTGCACCGGCCGCTCTCCGACGCTTGGGTGGTTGCTCCCAGCAACGGCTTCAACCGCATCGGCGAGAGCGACTATCGTTCCTACGGTTCCGGCCTGGGCGCGCGGGTTGTGTTGCCCAAGCACTTGCTCACCGCGGCCATGTCCGGATCTTCCACCGATTATGAGCATCTGCTGCGTGACAACTACGAGACTCCTCTCTACACCCCGCAACTCGCAGGCGGCGAGTTCGAACTGCAGCAACTGGAGATGATCCTGAAGCTTTCTGTCGACGACTTCAAGGCCCACGCCCTCACGATCTCCAGTCCTGACGAGCTCTCTATGTACATCGCGCGCAGGCTCATGCAGCAGGAGTCGCCCAGCCTGCTCTGGATCACCATGCACGATATCGATATAGCCCACGCCGGCGCCTATTCGCTCTACGTCGATGCCATCCGCCGCACCGATCGCCTTTGCGCCGAGCTTTGGAAAGCCGTCCAAAGCGAACCGGAGTACGCCGGCAACACCACCCTGTTTATCCTGCCCGACTTTGGACGCGACGCCGACCAGGACGCCGGCGGCAACGGGTTTCAGCATCATCGCACCGGCGACGCTGCTTCCCGCACCACCTGGATGTTGGCCTTGGGTGCGGGCGTACGCCAGGGGGTCGTCTATGACCGTCCCATGCAATCCATCGATCTGGTGCCCACGCTGGGAGCGATGATGGGATTTTCTCCCGCACTGTCCCAGGGCAAGCCCATTCAGGAACTGGTCTAGTCGCATGCTTCCAAGCGCCCTCAAAGCCGATCAGTTTGCCGGGTATCCACCTCAGGCCCGAAGCCTGATCGTTGCCCACCTGGAAGCGCTGCGCCAGCTGCCTCTCAGCTTTTTGCCCAGCCTGCTGCGCGAAGTCATCGACTACGATTACAAATTTCCCGCCGAGTGCGCAGCCATTGATAAGGAACTTGCCAACCTGAGCTCGCTATCTCCCGCGCAGCGAAAAGATTGGTTTCAGGCCTTCGAGCAATTTTCTCTTCCTCCGAAGCTCACGCAATTCGATTGGGTCAATCAGCCGTCCCAGTTCGTGGAACAGCTATCCGCTTACTTGTGGAGCACTCAGCAGCTGGATAGCTTTCGTAAAGCTGCGACCGTCTACGGAGATCGTTTGCGCTCGACCCTGCCCGCGGAGCCCATGCCCGCACGCCGTCTGGGCATTGCGGTGATCGGGCAGGGAGTCGATACCTACGATGCCCCACTGTTTCGCAACCTGCGCCAGCACGGCGCCTATTTTGGCGGGGTCAAGCCCGATAACGGACTTTCACTGTTGCTGAATGCGGTCGCCGCCAGGGCCAAAGCTCACCCCGTGGCTTACGGTCATTGGTACATCGACGGAGGCGAGCCGGCGGATCACAGCCCTTTGCTGACTTCTGTATCGTATGGAGCATTGGAACCTGTACGCGCATCGTTGCTGCACAACATCCAGACAGAACTGCAGCGTCCGGGCATGGGGCCGGAGGAACTGCGCACTCATCTCGCAAGGTTGCTCCCATCGGACGTCGGTCTGGACAAACCGGGAGATGAAGTCCTCAACCGCTTTCAGCTAAAACTCTTAACCGAAGGATCCGGGACTCAGATCTTCAGCACCACCTTCGCCCAGTGGACAGCCCGCGAAGCCCTACGCAGGGCACAGCCGCTCACCCTCCTGGTGCGCTTCGCACCCCGCCAACGGCAAAGGCCCATGAACGAGCTGCTGACTGCGATCCACCCCAACCCCGAACTCGATTTCGTTGGATCCATCGTCGATGCGGACATGGGCGCCTACTACAACTGGCTCAACCAGCAACGCCTGCCGGGAGCCGACCAATCCGCCTTCCTGATCTGGTTCGAAGGCCACAACCAGGCCCTGGTCATAGGACCCTCCATCCCCCGCGGAACCGTATCCACCACAGTAGCCGATCTAAGCGACCTGCTAGCCCTGGCCGTCTCCTGAACCCATCGTCTACTTCGAAAGTTATAGGTTATGGACGGGTGCTCCATGTTCGCCAAAGCGTACATGGGCCGAAAACGAAGGGCGCAGCCCCACGATCGCTTTCAATGTTGCTCGGCCCGGGAACCCCTCTCACTGAAAGAATTGCTCTTCCCCCTGTCATCCCGACCGGAGCGGAGGGACCTGCGGTTCCCTGGGCCCCTATTTCACTCGAACCGTAGGCTCTACCGACAACCCAGGCCGCAACAAACGATCCTTATCCTCATTCCGGTCCGTCAAATCAATCCGCACCGGAATCCGCTGCACCACCTTGACATAATTCCCGGTAGCATTCTCCGGCGGAAACAAGCTAAGCATCGATCCCGTCGCCCCACCGATCTGGGTCACCTTGCCGTCATAATCCCGGCCATAGGCATCCACATGGATCTTGACCGCCTGCCCGGGACGCATCGACCGCAACTGCGTCTCTTTGAAATTCGCAGTGATCCAGATATCGTCCAGCGAAACCAGCGTCATCAAATTCTGTCCGACGCTCACGTTCTGCATCACTTCCAAACTCTTCTTGGTGATGATCCCGTTAGCCGGAGCAACAATACTGGTATAGCTAAGATTCAACTTCGCTTGCGCCAGCTCCGCGGCAGCCTGCTGCACCTGTGCCGCGGCCTGGTCTGCTTTCGCTTTTTGAATCTTTACTTGGTCGGGCGCGGTTTGCGCAGTCTTCAACTCCGCCTGCGACTGAATGACCCGGTCGCGGGCAATCCGCACGGCATCCTCCGCGGCAATCTCGCTCGCCTTGGCGCCCAGCAACGCCGCCTTCGACGCATCCGCGGTCGCGACCGTCGCGTCGAACTGCTGCTTGGAAATCACATCCTTCTCCACCAATGGCGTGTACCGCTTCAGATCCAACTGCGCCTTGATGTTGTTAGCATCCGCTTGCTGTACCTGGGCCTGCGCTGCTTCCAGCTGGCGCTGCGCCTGCTGCACCGTCGCGTCCGAAGTGCGTACCCCTGAAGCTGCCGACTGCAGGGTAGAAGTGGTGTTCACCCCGATGACCGGCACATTCACCCGCACTGCTTCATAGTTGGCCTCAGCGCTCTGCAGGCTCGCCTCATCTTGCTTTACCGTCTGCTCGAAATCTCTAGGATCGATCTCGGCAATCAACGTCCCAGCCTGCACGTATTGGTTCTGTTCCACATTGACCCGAATCACCTGCCCGGCCACGCGGGCGCTGATCTGGATCAGATGGCCATCCACCTGTGCATCGTCAGTGTCTTCGTAATACGTCGAGTGCCACCAGAAGAGCAGCGCGCCCACGATCAGAACAGCGACCACGCCGATGACAATGAATCTCCGCCTCCCCTTCTTGCGGGGAGGGTTGTCGAGATCCTGCTGGTCATTGTTACCGGCCTGAGGACCCTCTTCTGCCACGGCAGTTGCACGGCCTGATTCCGCATTCTGTTCCGCCACCGCTACTTACCTCCCACGTAATCCTTGTAATTGGTTTGCGCAATGCCCAGCGCTCGCGCGAGAGACAACTTCGCCACATTATGTTGGTACAGGCTGGAGACCAGCTGGTCATCCGCCTGCGCCATCGATGCCTGGGCTTGCGATACCGCAAGATTGTCGGCCACTCCAGCCGCGTAGCGCTGTTGCGCTTCGCTTAACGCTTCCGTCGCCAACTCCGCGTTACTGCGGGAAACGGCAACCTGCTTGGCCGCGGCTTGGATATCGAGAATACTATCGCGCACGTCAGCGCTGATCTGTCCCTGCAAATCGTTCAACTGTGCCTGCTTCTGTTCCAGTTGTGCCTGCGCATCCCGCGCGTCGCCGCGTAATTTCGCTTCTTCAAATAAAGGAGCCGAGGCTGTACCCACCACGTCGAACGTTCCATGGGAGTGTCCCAGCGTCGGTCCAATCACCCCGTAGTCACCGGAAAAGGAAATCGTCGGATAGCGCTCGGCTGTCGCCGCCGATCGCGAAGCCCGCGCCCCCTCCACTTGTTGCCGCAGCGCCTGTAAATCACGCCGGCGAGCAATTGCCTGTTGCACCGCCGCACCCGGGTCCGGGTTGTCCAGCGCCTGAAAGGGCGCCTGGTCGCTCAAGGAGTAGCCCTGTTCCAGGGGAAGTCCAATGGTCCGCGCCAGGGCAATCTTGTCTTTCTCGTACTGGTTTTGCGCCGTGATCAAAGTCTGCTGTTGCGTCTGGTAGTCCACCCGGGCGCGCAGCTCGTCCAGCAATGGCGCCGTCCCCGCCTGGTGGTTCGCCACTGCCTGGTCGAGCGACACTTTGGAAGTGTTCACTTGCGCCTGCGCCGATTGCACCCGTGACCCATCCGCGATGCACAGCAGGTACGCATTGCCGACCGTCAGCACCACCATGTCCTTCGCATCCTCGACCGAAAGCTTGGCACCCGCAAAGTTATGCTTCGACGCCAGGTAATTCCGCAGCGACGTTATATTCAACAACGACCAATCGACCGAGCCCCGGATATCGGTATACCCATATGGCCCGATAATCGCCGGAAACCCGGGTATCTTAAGACCCTCAGCCTGCAGGTTCGTCTGTTGCGCTGCTTCCTTGGCCGAAGCATTCACCGTAGGCAGCAAGGCCTGCAACTGTTGCAGCTGCTGCGCGCCCGCCGACCCAGCGTTGGTGCCGGAAAGCACCAGGCCCAGGTTGTACTGCAATCCCATCCGGATCGCCTGGTCGAGCGAAAGCGGGAGGACCCCCGGCACCGGCGCCTGCTTGACGATGCTGCCCTGATACGTATTGCTGTTTACCTGCGCTGGCGCCGCCTGCACTGAGGACGTAGCGCCGCTGCTCCCGGAAGATCCACTACTCCCCGACGTTGGAGCCTGTCCCCAGGACATGGCCGGAATCAAAGCCAGGCCCAGAAGCACCATCACCGGTCTCCACCCAGTGCCCCAACATTCACCTGGCTTACATATCATCCTGCAGTCAACCTCGGCATGAAACCCATGGCCCTGAAAATGGCAGCACCAACTTCGATGCCGAATTGCTTGTCAACAATTCAAAAAGAAAGCCCGGCGCGTCCAGAACGCACCCGTTTCAGAGGAAATCCCGGACGGAGACAAAAGCCTAGATGACCCCATCCCCTACCATCACAAGCTTTCCTGAAGAGAAGGCCCGGGTGCCCCATACCCCCGATTTCCTGACGTGCCCGACGACTCTTTGAACTCTACGCGCCTTTCCTTTAAAGAAAGCGCATACGCGGTCTTGTCCAACGCCGCGAGCAGGAAATTCGGGGCATCTCGCTCGTTTTTCGCGAGATGTGGGATTCCACTGTCCTATCCCTGCCACTTCGCAGTGTGCGGCGCTGGCGATAGGAAGGATTTAGGCCGGCGCCATAGCAGTCTGAGCACTCATCAGGCAGGTAGCCAGTGAGCAAAGCGCCTGGCGATACGCGGTTCCAACCTGGTCGCGCCGCCATGCCTGCGCCCCCCGCGCTCCGCTCTGGCGAAGGCTCTCCGCCGTCTGCTCACCGTCCTGGCCTGCCACGGCGCGCAACACGAAAATCGCCCGCAGGGCAGGAGCCAACCGTTCCAGCCATTCCCGCATGCCCGCGCGCCCCGCGCCCGAAATCAACGCGCCAAACTGATCTCCGCTTAAGCCTGCTGCCCCTAGGTCATCCGTTTCAATGCACCCTGCGTCCGCTGGTTGCGTAGTCGGTACGACAAACGCTTCCGGGTACAACCCGGCCATCCGTTGTACTGCAGTCCGCACCAGGAGAGTCCGTCCCTCCGCGTACGCCAGTGTTCCTTCCGCGCACGGGTCGGCCTCTACTTTGGCCACAACCTCCTCCACCAGGGAAACTGCCTCTTGCTCGTCACCCAGCATCAGGGCGGCGATCTGAAAAAGCTGTAAAGCCGTATCCTCGGCCATCCACTGCCTGGCCTCCGTCACTAGGCCTGAATTCTGCTCGTTCATACGCATCTCCTGGGGAACCGTCGGACAAATCGTTGCCCGGTCCACAATCTTGTCATCTTCCATCCTCCCGCAACCCCTCTCCAGGCGTCAAATCCTCTGCACTCCCGCTCACATTCGCGTCATAATTGTGGCTTTGATCACAGCTTCATCACCCGCGCCTTTAGTAAGGTAGACAATGTCAGTTTGGTTGGAACTGCTTCCCCATTTATGGACAACGCGAACGGCAGTCTGAACCCCGATCCCCAAAGTCTTTTTATCGGCCGCGATGAATCGTGGTTGAACTTCAATCGCCGCGTGCTCGAGGAGGCCCAGGATCCCGAAAACCCCTTGCTCGAACGGGTCAAGTTCCTCGCCATCACCGCCAGCAATCTGGATGAGTTTGTCGAGATTCGCGTTGCCGGCATCATGCAGCGCATTGAAGACGGATACACAGAACCAGGCTTTGACGGGCTCACCCCGCGCCAGACCCTCGACGTCGTGGTGGACGCCATGCACAATTTCGTCCGCGACCAGTACCGCTGCTGGACCCAGGACATCCGCCCAGCCCTCTTTAACAATGGCGTCCGCGTGCTCGCCTGGGGCGACATCGACGACGCCGCACGCGCCTATGCCCTCAACTACTTTCAGCGCGAAGTCGACCCCCTGCTGACGCCCATCACTATCGATCCGGCTCATCCCTTTCCTCGCGTCCTCAACAAAGCCCTCTGCGTCGCCTTGTTGCTGCGCCGTAAGCGCAAAGGCGCTACTGGAGCGCTCCTGGGCGTACTCACCGTCCCTCGGGCGCTACCCCGGCTGGTGCCTCTGCCCTCCAGCTCCGGGACCCACGATTTCCTGTTTCTCCACGACCTCATCGAGCACAACGCCGTCGGCATGTATCGCGGCTATGAGATCCTTTCCACCACTGCCTTCCGCGTTACCCGCAACAGCAACCTCTACTTCCAGGAAGAAGAATCGCGCAGCCTCCTCGACAGCGTGCGTTCCGAACTACACAATCGCCGCAAAGGCGACGCCGTACGCCTGGAGATTGAGGAGGGCGCCGACGCAGAAATCGTTGATCGCTTACGCATGAATTTCGAACTCGATGACGCTCAGGTCTTTTCCACCGACGGGCCCGTCAACCTGTCGCGTCTCATGAACCTTTACACCGACACACCCCGTCCGGACCTCAAATTCAAAGACTTCCTGCCCAGGGAGCTGCGCCTTAACCGCCGTTCCGAGGACCTATTCGACGAACTCCGCCATCACGACATCATGCTCCACCACCCCTTCGACTCTTACGACGCCATCGTCAATTTCATCCAGTTGGCTTCGCAGGATCCCAGGGTCGTTTCCATGAAGCAAACCCTATACCGCACCAGCTCTGACTCGCCCATGTTCCATGCGCTCACCGAAGCGGCCGTGACCAAAGAGGTCACCGTGGTCGTGGAATTGATGGCCCGCTTCGATGAGGCATCGAATATTCGCTGGGCGCGCAATCTGGAAGACGCCGGGGTCCAGGTCTTTCACGGCATCGTGGGGCTCAAGACCCACTGCAAGCTGGCCATGCTCATCCGTCACGATCCCGACGGTGTGACCCGCCGGTATGCTCACCTGGGCACCGGCAACTACAACCCCAACACAGCGCGCTTCTACACCGACATCAGCCTCCTGACCGCGGATCCTGAAATCACGGCCAGTGTGCACAGCGTCTTTAACTACCTCACGGCTCACTCTGAATCCGACGACTACGCACCGCTGCTCGTGGCGCCCCTCACTCTCGCCGAGAGCACCATCCGCATGATCCACCGCGAAGCGGAACATGCTGCTGCTGGCCGCCCAGCGCGCATCATCGCAAAAATGAACTCGCTGCTCGAGCAGGCAGTGATTGAAGCTCTCTACGCAGCTTCGAAGGCCGGTGTCCAGATCGACCTGATCGTGCGCGGCATCTGCTCTTTGCGGCCAGGCATTCCCGGTGTAAGCGACAATATTCGCGTTCGTTCCGTAGTGGGCCGCTTCCTCGAGCACAGCCGCATCTTTTGCTTTGCCAACGGCGGCGAGGACGAGGTCTATTGCGGTAGCGCTGACTGGATGCCCCGCAACCTGTTCGAGCGCTGTGAAGTTGTTTTCCCGATCCGCGACGCCCAGATCCGCAATCGCATTCGCAACGAAATCCTCGCCGCCTATTTAGCCGACACTGCAAAGTCGCGCATCGAGCTCCCTACGGGTGGCTATCCACGCGTCCGCGCCCCCGAGGGAAAATGTTTCAGCGCCCAGGACTTTCTGATCCGAGTCGCCGAAGGTCGAGACAGCATAGACGGCATCCCAGACCCCGCCTGGCAACCAGAAGTCCTGGCCCCTGCTGCTGCAGAAGCCCCGGAGCCCAAAGCCCCACCCAAACCGCGCAAGCGCCGCAAACAACCCGTAGCCACCTAGATCCAAGCCCGGAAGATGCACCGGGTGCCCCCAAGTCCAAAAGATGTACCGGGTGCCTTCAAGTCCAGAAGATGTACAGGGTGGCCCATTCAAGCCTTCGTTTGGCTTGAGTGGGCAAGACCCTCTATTTGCAAGACTCTCAATTCGCCCCCTGTTCCATCAAACTAAAACGAACCCGTCCACCCCGGAACCCCACTCGCAACTGACAGTACTTCACCAAATACCAAACCCCAACCAAGGCCGCGCTAAAACCCGCCGCCGCCCCAATTCCCATCGCCCATCGTGGTCCCCAGACATCCGCAACCCATCCCACAATCGGCGCTCCCAGCGGCGTCCCACCCAGCGCGATCGCCAGTAGGATCGCGACCACCCGCCCGCGCATCGCCGGTTCCGTCGACATCTGCACCATGCTGTTTACCGTCGTGGTAAAAGTCTGTGCTGACACCCCGACCAGCACTAAGGCCAAACCGAAAAGCCACGATTTCGGCATAATCGCCGACAGCCCGCACCCGAAGCCGAACACAGCGCCGGCGGCCAACAGGATCGCAATATGCGGCTTCTCCCGCCGCGCGGCGAGCAGCGCGCCGGCTACCGAGCCGACCGCCATGATCGAAGAAAGAATCCCGTACTCGCCGGCGCCCGCATGGAAAACAGTGACGGACATCGTAGAGATAAAAATAGGAAAGTTGAGCCCGAACGTGCCGATCAAAAACAGCATCAGCAGCATAGCTTTCAGGTCGGGACGCCTCCACACATAGCGAAAGCCTTCGACCACGCTGCCGCGCGTGCGCAGGGCTCGATCCGTGCGGTGAAGTTCCTCCACCCGCAGCAAACCGAGAGAGCACAAAACCGCCGCAAACGAAGCCGCGTTGATCAGGAACACCCAGCCTGATCCAACCGCGGCGATGAGAACCCCTGCGACGGCCGGACCTATCATCCGCGCTGCATTGAACGACGTGGAATTGAGCCCGACCGCATTCGACAGATCCGCTTCGACCACCAGCTCCGAAACAAACGTCTGCCGCGCCGGCGAGTCGAACGCCGACACGCAGCCCAACAAAAAAGCAAATACATATACGTGCCAAAGCTGGACCAGCCGCGCAACCGTGAGCACCCCCAACCCCAGCGCCAGCAAGCCCATCGCCCCTTGCGTCGCAAACAGGAGCTTTCGCCGGTCGAGATGGTCAGCCGCAAATCCGGTAAGCGGCAACAACAAAACCTGGGGGCCAAACTGGAGCGACATCACCACACCCACCGCGGTGGCATTGTGCTGCGTCAGTTGCGTGAGGACGATCCAGTCCTGCGCGGTACGCTGCATCCACGTTCCTATGTTGGACACAAACGCCCCGCCGGCCCACATCCGGTAATTGAATCCGCTCAGCGAACGGAAGGTCCCCGTCATCGCTTGTTCAGGAGCTCGATGATTTCCGGCGTGGTGCCGGTCTCGCCCAGGCGGGGAAAGATGCGTGTGATGCTGTTGTGATGAGCGTCCGCGTTCATGTCCGTCATGGCATCGACAGCCAGCGTGACATGGAATCCATACTCGTGGGCATGCCGTGCCGTAGATTCGACGCCGACACTGGTAGCGACGCCCGCGATCACCACCTGTGTGACGCCCAGGTCTTTCAAGTGCTTCTCCAGACCGGTGTTGGTAAATGCTCCCCACGTTCGCTTGGTCACTCTGTGGTCTGCCGGTTGTTGATTCAATTCCGGAACCAGGTCAGTCCATCCCGCAGGCAGGTCTCGAATATTCCGCGTCTGTTCTGCTCGGCCCGGAGCCCCGCCTTCCACATTGACCAGCACCACCGGCAAGCGGTGCCGGCGGAATGCATCCGCCAACTCGGCTGCATGTTTCACTACCTCGCTGGTAGGGTGAGCTGCCGGCAAGCCGACGATGCCTTTTTGTAAATCGATGATGACCAGAGCGGTCTTCGGATCAAGAGTGGTAACCGGCACGATGTTCTCCTTCGGCGATGCGTTTGAGTAGCTCGACCGCGCTCGCAAGTACTGTTTGCTCCTCCGCTGAAAGCTTGCTTTGGATCGCCCGGAACAGCCAATCTTCCCTCGCCGCCCGGCTTGCCCTGAGCCATTCCTTGCAGCTAGGGGTAAGAGAAAGGATGGTCTGCCGTCCGTCTTTGGGATCCGGTGAGCCCGAAACCAGCCCCGCCGCCTGGAGGGCAGCGACGGTAGCTCCCATCGACTGCGGCCGCATCCCCTCAGCTCGAGCCAGGATCGTCACCGTCGCGGGACCCTCCAGGTCCAAACGGCTTATGACCGATGCCTGGGAAAAGCTGAGATCCCCGAAACTAGCCTGTTCTCGCAGCCGCCGCCTCAGTTGACCGAGCACCACCCGGAGCTCGACTACCAACGACAGTGTCTGAGACTCATCCATGCAGCTAATCTAACATGTATGAAGCTAAACTGAAAAGGTAAACTTCGCATAATACCCTTAAGGCGCATAGGGCGCGTAAGGCCCACACTTTTTACCCAAACCGATTCACACTGGAAAAGCGATGGGTGCCCCAGCCTGCCCCGGCGCGCCGTGGGGTCTCGCTTTTGAGACCTGGGATCCTCCTAGGAAAGGCCAATCGCGTTGGTCCTAAACACGTAGACTGAACTTTGGCCCGCCGTCTCTACAACCTCGCGGAGTGGTGGCATCTCCTGAGCCTGGATGCGCCCACAGTCGCTGCTCTCTGGTCGCTCTTCTTCGTCCGCGCCATGCATCTTCACCTATCGCTTTTGCAGGCGCTCCTTCTGCCCCTTGGCACCTGGCTGCTCTACGTCACCGACCGCATTCTCGATGGACTCCGCCAATCCCACGCCGGCCTCCTCCGGGAACGCCATCATTTTCACGCTCGCCATCGCACTGCCTTTGTAGGCGCAGCCTCTGTCCTGGCCGCGCTCTTAGCCTGGTCGGTCCTCACCCACATGCGCCCGGAGACGCTCCGCGACGACTTCTATCTTGGGTTTTTTGCTCTGCTCTATCTGTTCGCGGTCCATCGTGGCGCATCCCGGTTGCCCAAGGAGCTTGCCGTGGCCATCCTGTTTGCTGCCGCGACCGCCATCCCCGCCTGGTCTCGCCTCAACGCAGGGGGTAGTTCAGCGAAAGAGCAATTGGCGCCCGCCATCATCCTCTTCGCCCTGCTTTGCTGGATCAACTGCGTCGGTATCGAGAAATGGGAAGGCGGCGCCTTCCATGCGACCACCCGGTGGGCCGGCCTGCACCTGCGTCGCATTCTGACCATCACTGCACTCTGTTCCCTGACGGCCGCCCTGCTTGCTCCTTCGACAGGTCTCGCTGCCGTCTACCTGGCGGCCACGGTCAGCAGCGCAATCCTGTTTGCTCTGGATGCCCGCAGCTCGCGCTTCTCCCCCTTGCATCTGCGCATCGCCGCGGATGTCGCTCTGCTGACCCCAGTAGCCTTGTTCCCCTTTACCCGGTGAGCACACCACACATCAACTTCGATCGCGTAGCCCGACCCTATCGCTGGCTTGAATACCTCAGTTTCGGGCCCTCCCTCGCCCGCTGCCGGACCGCCCAGCTAACCCACCTCGCCGGCGCACGCCATGCTCTTGTGTTGGGAGACGGAGACGGGCGCTTTCTCGCCCGTCTCCTCGCCACCAATCCCACCCTGACCGCGGATGTTGTCGACTCCAGCCAGTCCATGCTCAGACTTCTCGAACAGCGCATTCGCAAGTCCGGAAACCACCAGCGCGTTTGCCTGCATCATTCCAATGCCTTGACGTGGAATCCCACTGGCGCCTACGACCTGATCGTCTCTCACTTCTTTCTCGATTGCTTTTTCCCGGACCAATTGGAGCAGCTCTTCGATTCGGTCCTTCCCCATGCACGCCCGGGAGCACAATGGGTCATTTCGGAGTTCGCCATTCCACGAACTCGGTTCACCGCTTATATTGCCCGCGCCATCATCGCCGGTCTTTATCGAGCCTTCGCATGGACCACCGGGCTCCCCGTCCGCGCCTTGCCGGATTACTCAACCTCTCTGCTTCGCCGCGGCTGGTCTCCTATCCAGGATCGCCGCTATCTCGCTGGCCTCTTATGTTCCCAGCTATGGACCCTATCCACCTCGGTGAGCGTCAGCAAAAATGGTTCGGTACCAATCGATGGGTGCCCCAGGTCTCGCTTTTGAGACCTGGGATCCCTGCCACAAATCTCCAATTGGAAGCCCCAACCCTCCCCCCTTTGACGCGAGAGACCTCTGTCGTTCGACAGCTCCGCCTTCCCAGCACTCACTCACAAAAATGAACTAGAATGCCGCATGCCCTCCCCGCACCTCCGCTCGCTGATGATGATTCCTCTTCTCTTTGCCACATCCGCATGGGGACAGGTCACAGCAGTGAATTCCCCTGATGGAAAGCCGCTCTCGCAACGCGTTGTGGCCTACTGGATCGACGCCAGCGTCAATACCGATGCCAAGTCTCTGGACGCAAGCGAGATCATCGAATATCGCAATCCCTCGGAACAACCGATCTCTGCGATCCCCTTTCATCTTTACCTCAACGCGTTCCGTCCCCAGTCCACCTTTTCCCGGGAATCTCATCAGAACGGCATGGATACCTTCTACCGCAACGGGGAGCAAGGTTCCATCGACATCAAGAGCATCTCCATCGAAGGCTTCGGTGATGTCTCGAAGACCATGCGCTTCGTTGCTCCCGATGATGGCAACCAGGATGACCGCACCGTCATGGAAGTCACCCTTCCCAAACCCCTGGGACCGCATGAAGTGGTTCGTTTCCAACTCGCGTTCCACGACAAGTTTCCCCTCTCCGTTGCCAGGAATGGATACAAGCGCGACTTCATCATGGGAGCCCAGTGGTTTCCCAAGGTCGGGGTTCTCTGGCACGGTGAGTGGAACTGCCATCAGTACCACGCCGATACAGAATTCTTCTCCGACTTCGGCACTTATAACGTCAACCTCACGCTTCCCCAGCGTTATATCGTCGGCGCCAGCGGCATCCAGACTGCGGAACAAGCCAACTCTGACGGCACCAGAACTCTGAGCTTCCGCGGCGAAGATATTCATGACTTCGCCTGGGCGGCCTCACCCCACTTTCTGGTCGTCGACGATGTGTTCGTAAACAGTCTTGGCCCTGTGAAGTTGCACGGCTTGATCCTTGCCTCCCATGCCAACCAGAGCGGTCGCTATCTCGCCTCTCTGAAACAGACCATGCAGAAATTCGACGAATGGTATGGACCCTATCCCTACAAGCAGATCACGTTGGTCGATCCCGAACCGCAATCGGCTATAGGCGGGATGGAATACCCCACGCTCATCACCGGCGATACCACATGGTGGGAGCCGTCTTGGGATCACCTCGGCGCAGACATTACCGTGGCTCACGAGTTTGGTCACCAATATTGGTACGGCATGGTCGCCACCAACGAATTCGAAGAACCCTGGCTCGACGAGGGCATCAACAGCTACAGCGAAACCAAGGTCGCGGATTCTCTTTTCGGCCAAAATACTTCCGTGCTCAACGGGCGCACCGTGTACACCAGTGACCCTGAGCTGCAGCGGTTAGGCTATCTCGTCCGTCCCGACGAAGATCCCATCGTGCGTGCGGGCTGGAAATTTGTGAACAGCGCGAGTTACGGCGGCATCGTCTATGGCAAAACCGCTACTGCCCTCAAAACACTGGAAGCCGTCGTCGGCGAGCAGACACTTCGTGAGGCTCTCCGTGTCTACTTCCTGCGCTACCGCTTTCAGCATCCCACCGGAAGCGATTTTCTCGACACCTTGCAGGAAGTATCCGGCCGCAAAGATCTGGAACCCTATCTGACTCAGGCGTTCAAAGGCACCCAGGTCCTCGATTATTCAGTGGACTCGCTGACCTCCGACCCCGTGGAATGGTGGAAGCGCCGCGATGCCGGTCCGTATCACTCCAGTGTCGTCCTGCGGAACAAAGGAACATTCCTATATCCCGTGAACCTGGAAGTGGGATTCGCCGACGGTTCGAAAGAGCAAGTCACCTGGGACGGCAACGACCGGTGGGCCCGCTTCTCCTGGGACAAACCCTCCCGGGCGGTCTACGCTCAGGTGGATCCGGATGGAAATGTCCCCCTGGACATCAATTCGTTCAACAATAGTTACTCTCTGCAACGGGACCGCACAGCTCGTATGAAATTGACGAATTACTGGGTTTTCGCCCAGCAGCTTTTGGGACAATGGTTGTCGTTCCTGGTGTGAGAAAGCGCGGGGAAAACTAGCCGAGTGAGCATGACGAGCCAATTAATTCCTTCAGGGCCCCCACTGCGCAGAAAGCGCCCTTTCCCCAACCTTCTGGCTCAGGGATTTCAACTTGTCCTGCGCAATTGGCCTTGCCTGGTGTGGCTGTACGCCGTCAATCTGGTCTTTGCCCTGCTTGCCGCTGTACCGTTCACGACTGGCCTGGGCTCTTACCTCGACCATAGCCTCGCGGCGCAGAAGATTGCCGGTACGATCGACCTTGCCTCCATCACCGAGTTGGCGTTCCACATCCGTGAGACCAGTTTTTTCCCCATGATCGTGCACACCGCCGCTTGGGTTGGTCTGCTCCACGTGCTTGTACTCTTTTTTCTTTTCGCCGGTAGCCTCTTTGTGTTCGTCGCTGCCGAGCCTCCCATGCTTTCGGTTTTGCTCCGTGGAGGTGTTGCCTATTTCTGGCGCTTTGTACGCGCCGCACTCCTGGCCGGGGGCAGCTCGGCGATCATCTTGGCCGTCCTGCTTGCCATTCGGGCCGGGCTGCTGGCTCGCGCTGATGCCGTCTACGTCGGACGCCGCATGTTCCTTTTTTCCTCCATCAGCCTCTTCGTAATCCTGCTCGTCGCCTTACTTTTGCGGCTCTGGTGGGATCTGGTCGAGGTCTACGTCGTCCGCAACGCCATGGACGGCGAACGCAGGGTCCACGTCGCTCTGCTGCCGGCGTTCCGTTTGCTCTTCCGCCACTTCTTCCGTACATTCGGCAGCTTTCTGCTGACCGGCCTGGCCGGCCTCACCGCTTTTGCCTTGTGCCTGGCCCTGTGGAAAGCGCTGCCCGCCCACCAGGTCTGGATAGCTGCCCTCCTGGTACAGCTCGGGCTCTTTCTCCTGCTTGCCAGCCGCTTTTGGCAGCGCGGTCTTGAGACTGCGCTCGTCATGGTGGTAGACCCACCCTCGGTGGTCGCAGAAGAGCTCCTCCTTGAGGAGCCGCTGGTCCTGGACTCGGTTGCTGCCGCCGAAGACCCGTCGCCTGCGTCTCAAATGTCCGAACCCACGCTCCGCGATCTGGTGGCGAAATTGCAGAATGAGCCCTGGGCCAATCCGGAAGGTCTCCCGCCGCTACCCCCCCGCCCATTTCCTGAGCCGGAAACCGCTACGGCCAAGCCTGCGGAAATCAACGACCCCTCCGGATCGATGCTCGACCGCCACGAAACGAAATTCCCCCTCGGCGGCGTGACTTCCGCCCCGGAAGCTAAGCCCGCTGCAGCCGCGGAGAGCGACAAAGTCACCCCAAAAGAACCGCCTCAGCCAGACAAGCCCCCGCATTCCGAAAAGAAGCCCTTACCCTAAAGAGCGGTGCGTCAGTTATGTACGGATTTTTTTGAAGGGTACGGGCTTCAGCCCGTACAACCACTCAATTAAGCCCCTCGCAGGCGGGCTCACGCAGCTTCCTTGTCCCTGAGGTGCGCTCCTAATCGCGGACAGGCAACCGTCCCTCCCCCGCAACCCTTCCAACCCATAATGAGTTCACCAGACCCCGACGTTTTCCCACAGCCCGGCCCCGATCCTTCTCCCGATCCCGACCCGGTGCCTCTTCCCCCACCCGATCCTGATCCCGGGCTCCCTTTAGGCCCGCTGCCAACGCCCGCCCCGGTCTTCTGACAGGTCTCCCCGCACCCCGGGAAATGTTACAATCCGATGAATTGAGAGAGAACTCGCGTCCTGGCTGCCCCCGCGTGAGAAGAGAAGTCAGATCCCATGAATCTTTACATCCTGCGTCATGCCAGCGCCGGTGTGCGCCGCGCAGATCCTGTGATTGACGTCAAGCGTCCGCTCGACAAGGAAGGCAAGGAACAATGCCTGCTCATCGCCAAGTACCTGAACGCCTTGCGGATCCAGTTTGACCTGGTCGTCTCGAGCCCGCTGAAGCGCGCGCTGCAAACCGCCTCCCTGGTGGGCACCGAAGTTGCTTACGACAGCAAGATCCAAATCTCGGACGTGCTTTCGCCCTCGGGTACCGTAGCTGGCTTCCAGGCTCTGGTGACCACGCTCTCCGCCTACGACAACGTTTTGGTAGTTGGCCACAACCCCAACCTGCCTGAGTTTCTGGGTTCGCTTATCTGTGCCCCGAGACCTGCCGGCATGCGGATGCGCAAAGGCGCCATCGCGCGCGTCGATTGCACCCGCCGGCCCGGTCAATTGATCTCATTGCTTGATTCGCGAATGCTGCGGCAGATCTACTCGAGCGCTGCGAAAAGCTCGCGCCGGAAAACCTCCCGGAAATAGTCGCCTTCTTTGCGCAGCGACCAGAGTTCCAGTTCCGCCCCCGTGCGGCCTGGGCTCAGCTCCATCAGAACGCGTTTGGGATAAACCCGCAGCGTCACTTTGAGCACGTCGCTTGCCCGGTCCTGGTTCAAAGCGACCGCCAGGCGCAGCAGCACCACCGCCCGTTGCACGCGGCTGAATTCCTCCGGTGGAATGGGCCGCATGGTGCGGTCTTCCGGATCGGGACGAGACTTACCCAGGTAGCGAGCGATGGCCGACATGATCGCTCTTTGCTGCGGTGTAAATCCAAATAGCTCGGAGTTGGCAATGATGTACTGCGCGTGGCGATGATGTCCCTGGTAGTTCATGAATTTGCCCACGTCGCGCATCATCGCCGCTGCCTCCAGCCAGGAACCATATTCCGGGGGCAGCTCGTGCACGGACTGCATATCGCGAAACAATTGCAGCGCGTGTTGCCGCACCGCGTCCGCTTGCCTTGGGTCGACGCCATAGCGTTTGCAGGTAGCCAACACTCCCTGCCAACGCTCCCGTTCGAACACCTGGTGAGCGGTAGTTTTCGCATCCTGTTCAGCCAGCATCTGGTCCAGGATCCCGTCCCGCAAACCAAGCTCTGAGTAAATGAACCCGGGGAGGGCGAACCGTTCCAGCAGTTCAGCGTAGACGTGGGTCCCTGCGATCACGATCTCAGATCGTTTTGGGCCAATCCCCGGGATGCCGCTGCGTTGCGCGTTGCTCATGCCGGTCAGCTTGGTGGTGAGCCGGCGCACGTTCTTCGTATCCGTCACCGGCTTACGCCGCGCCCGCCCGTTCTTTGCCGACGTCTTCCGCATCGCCTGGCTGGCCTGCGTCAAGGCAGCCGCGGTTCCAGACGTAGCGATCACCAGTGACACCCGCAATGCACCCAAACGCCGTTCCGCTTTGCGTAGCTCGCGCGCAATGAATTGTTTCAGCCGGGCGAGTTCCTGCTCGGTCGGGGGATCGCTTTGAAGGAATTCCTTGGTCAGGCGGACCGCGCCGAGCGGCAGGCTCACCGTTTCCTGGATCCGCTTGCGTTCGGAGAGGGTGACCTCGCAACTGCCTCCGCCTACGTCCACCAGCAGGCACCTGCCCTGGGTACCTGGCTCGCCCATCACCCCACGGTGGATGAGGCGAGCTTCTTCCAGGCCGGAGATGATCTCTACTTGCCATCCGGTCTCCGACTTGACCCAGGCCAGAAAAGCCTGTGCATTGCGCGCATCACGTAAGGCGGAGGTGGCGACCGCGCGCACCTGGTCTGTGCCGTGCAGTTTGGTCGCGCGGTAAAAGCGCTTGAGCGCCATCAATGTCCCCGCCATCGCCTCGGGAGAGACTACGCCGGTTTCAAACACGCTTGCTCCCAACCGCGTCACTTCGCGGTCCTCGTGGAGCACTTTGAGTTGGTGTTGTTGGACTCGCGCGATCTTTAATCGGCAGGAGTTGGAACCAATATCGATCGCCGCGTACGTCTGCATCGTCTAGGGGAGTTCACCCCAAGATACACCACTTCTTCTTACATTTTCTTTAACGGATCCGTAGTAGAGTCTGCGTCAGAATTTTTGAAGGGTACGGGCTTCAGCCCGTACATTTAAAACCCAAACTACGCTGGGCTTTAGCCCCTGAGGGCATCCCTTGTGCTGGTTTAAGCAGCCCTCGGCGGCTGAAGCCGATCTCATCTTGACGATGAGATGTACGGCCTAAAGGCCGTACCCTTCGCAGGCGAGTTCTCACGCGGACTCTGTAGCCTTGCCGCAACCCTCAGAAGCCGGATGCAAGACGGCCGTCGCGAATCGAAACCGGCGCCGGTGGCCGTTTGCTCAACGCCATCCATTCGCCCGAAAGCCGGGCACGCATAGTCTGGGTAGTCTTCATCGCCGCGACAAAATGCCGCTCCATCTCGCGCTCCAGGTGTGCGATCAGATCCGGAGCATCTTTTCCCAACGCTGTCCGTGCCTCTTCGAGCAGGCATACCCAGTCGTGCCATTCGCCGATCGCATCCTGCACTCGCTTCAGGGCCTTGGCCACGCTGCTGTATGGTCCCTTCCCCGCAGCGGACTCAGCTACGTAACGAGCCTTCTTGGTTGCCTTGCGGAAGTCGTGCAGATTTTCCGCATCGAGCAAGGGCATGGCATCCGCCGTACGCACGAAATCTTCCAGCGCCACTGCATCGGCGGAACGCGGGGGGCTGGCACTATCGACGGGCACCGAGCCGATGGCATGCAGGGCCGCAATCTGCCGCTCCGCCAGGCCATGCTGCCGCTTCCTGATCTGCTTTTGCATGCCGCGAGCCAGATGTTTGCGCTCGCTCTTCAGCCACTCGTCCAGCATCTCGGCTTGCTTGCTCAGCGGGTTCAGCATCGCTGCCTGTCTTGCCCACCAGGTTTTCCAAAAGCTTGCGATGCACATCCAGGTCGCGTACCGGGCCCGCCGCGCGGCGGATCTGCTTCAGTTGCCGCAGCCATGGCCTTGCCGGATGGTCAGTCGCAAGGGTCGCATTTTCGCGCAGCATGGCTTGCAGCATCGCCTGCACGCGGCGTGAGCCCGTTCTCACTCGATGGACCGCGTCGGGATCCGCAGCCTCCACACATTCCGTCACGGCGGCGTTGAACGCATCCGCAAGTCGCGGTCAACGTGGCCCGCGGGTCCTGCACCGCTGATGCTTCACTCCGGCTGCTATCCTGCTTCTTAGGGACCACGCTTTTCCTAGCCATGTCGAATCACTTCGCCCTCTCCCTCGAGGCGCCTCCCGAGAATACTCCAGTCCTCTCCCCAGTGCGTATCTGGACGCTGCTGCTGCTTGGTTTTCGCCGCCGTCCATTTCGCGGCACTCTTTACTCCCCCATTGTTGGATGATGCGGACGCCAACCACGCCATTGCTGCGCAGTCGATGGCGCATACCGGCGACTGGGTCACCTTGAAAGTAGATGGCGTTCGTTACCTGGAAAAGCCACCGCTGCCGTATTGGCTGGCCGCCGCTGACTATCACCTCTTCGGCTTCAACGTATTCGCCACCCATTTCCCCTCACCCTGGGGGTACTCGGTCTCGCCATTCTGGCCTGGGTCTGGGGGCGTCGTGCCTATGGGGACCGCGCAGCGTTCTATGCTGCCCTCAGTATCCTGACCAGCGCGGGAGTCTTTCTGTTCACCCGCATCTTCATTCCCGAAGTCCTGTTAACGCTGTTGCTGGCGTTGGCTCTTTACAGTTTCCTCATCGGGTTGGAAGACGGGAAGCCCTCCTGCTTTTACCTGACTTGGGCCGCCTTGGCGTTGGCGATGCTGGCGAAGGGTTTAGTGGCGCCGGTCTTCTTCTTCCTTGCCGCGGTGCCCTATCTACTGCTCACGGGAGAATGGCGGCGCTGGCGTCAATTCCGACTGCTCTCCGGCTTTCTGCTCTTTCTCGCCATCGCCGCGCCCTGGCACATTCTGGCTGGGCTGCGCAATCCGGGAGCCGGCCATCCCGTTGGCAACATCCCTACTCCCGGCAATGTCCACGGCTTCTTTTATTTCTACTTTATCAACGAGCAAGTGCTCCGGTTTCTGGGCAAGCGATATCCCGTCGACTACAACAAACTGCCCTTTGTTCTTTATTGGAGCCTGCACCTGGTCTGGCTTTTTCCCTGGAGCATCTACCTGCCGGTCGCTCTAAGGCGGGCATGGGCGGCGCGGACCCATTGGCGTCGCGGACTGCGGCCGGCGCCTTATTCTGTGACGGCGAGCTCTGCGCTTTTCCGCACCCGGACTACCTGGCTGCTGGCCATCTATGCGGCGGTGATCCTGCTCTTTTTCTCCATCTCCACCAACCAGGAGTACTACACCTTCCCGGCTTATTTCCCTGTGCTGCTGCTTACGGCGGGAGCACTGGCAAGCGAAGAAAGCGCACCCGGGACACCGAGCAGGTGGCTCACCAGCGCACAAGCCGCGCTCGCCCTTGTGGGTTTGTTTGCCGCGGCCGCGCTGGGGTACGGCCTGTGGTCCTCGCGCGGTCTGCCTTCGGGCAGCGACATCGGCGCGCTCTTGGCCCATCGGGATGTAGCGGGTTACACCCTGTCGATGGCGCACTTGTTCGACCTCACCGGACCATCCTTTGCCGCGCTCCGATTGCCGGCAGGGCTGGCTGCGGCCGGTCTTCTCCTGGGCCCGGTGATCGCCTGGGTGCTGCGCCGTCAGCGCCATCATTTCGAAGCCACGGTGAGCGTCGCCTTCACTTCTGCTGTCTTTCTAATTGCCGCCCACATTGCGCTGGTAAGGTTTGAGCCCATGCTCTCGTCGCGCGCCATGGCGACTACCATCAACCACATTGCCCCTCGCGGAACCGATGCGACGCTCATTCTCTATGGCGATGTATCCGATGGTTCAACGTTGATCTTCTACACCGGGCGGCAAGCCTTGTTGGTGAACGGCCGGGTCAGTTCGGTACTGTGGGGTTCGAACTATCCCGACGCGCCGCGGGTGCTGATCAGTGACGCCGATCTGTTGGCGCTCTGGGGCAAAGGGCCGCGAAGATTTCTCTTTGTGCCGGGCGACAAGAGGCCCCGCGTCTCCGGACTCTTGGGAAACCGAGCCTATCTGTTGCAGGAGCTTTCCGACAAAGCTCTCTATACCGATCGTCCGCTGTAAAACTGGGTTTTGATCGATGACGCCTTGATCCGGCAACCGCACTCTAAATAACCGTTGCCGTTTCCCTTGTCATCCCGACCGGAGCGAAGCGCAGCGGAGGGACCCGCGGTTCTGCAGACTTTCGTGGAAATGTTTTCGAGAGGACGGAGTGCAGCCTAAGCCGTGAGGATCGCTTCCGACTCGCGCTCTGCCTTGGAACCATTCCTCATGGAGCCGTCCCGCAGCAGGTTGTAGACTTCTCCCCGCCAGCGCACCTGGTTGCTCACATAACTGGCGGCCCAGTAGCAGAAGCCCAGTAGATCGCGCAGCGGATAGAGGAACGCGTTCTGCCAGACCCTCGGCTCTTCGACCACCAAACGCCCTACAAGGGCGCTCAGCGCCACCCGGGAAGCCCAGCTCCAAAGCAGCAGTAAGCCGCCGAGCAAGGGACGGTGAACGCCAACGGCAAACCCGGCCGCGAGCAAGCCATAGGGCATGCTGAAAGTGAGCGCCGTCCCCATGTGTCCTTTGGGGCGAGAGAAGCGCGTGCTTTGCATCCACCGAACCTGATGCAGCACCGAGGGTAGAAAGGAAGAATTGAGTACGTGGTGGTCGATAGTATGGGTCGAAAGAATCACCCGGTGTCCATCGGCCGCGATCATGTTTCCCAACACAAAGTCGTCCGCATGATAAGGCCCGAGGGCGCGGAATCCGCCGGCTTCCTCCAGACATTCACGCCGCACCACCATGGTGGGTCCCAGGGCAAACTTCATGCCTTCGAGCATCTCGGCCACCACTACCCCGGCGGACATCTCGATCGACATGCCGACAGCCTCGAGCCTCGACCAGAAATTCCTGCCCACTCCGCGATAAAGGCAGGTCACCAGGCCGACGCGCTCATCGCTGAACGGCGCCATCACTGCCTGCAGGTAGCCGGAGTCTACGGACACGTCGCTGTCGCTGACTACGAAAAACTGATGGGAGGCCGCATGCTGCATCCGCTCCAGCGACCACACCTTGGCGTTGGCATAGGGCGCATGCCCACTGCACAAAAACCTTGACCGGATCTTTGGATAGCGCGCTGCGACCCGCCGGGCAATCTCCAGACCCGCGTCCTGGTCAGTGCGCGCGCAGAAAAGGATCTCAAACTCCGGATAGTCCTGTTCAAAGAAGCTTTGCAGATGCGTTTCGAGGTCCGGTTCCAGACCGTGCAGCGGCTTTAGCAGGCTAACGGGAGGGGCAAATCTGCCCGGCCGCAGGGCGCGACGCCGCCTGGCATGGCGCACGGCGCCCGCGGCCACCAGAAAGGCATACATCGTCGAGGTGATGATGCCGATAATGCTGAGCAGAAGTAGAAGGTCCATCATCGGGCAGCTGACCTGGAACTCCCCTTTAGAGTACACTTTGGCCGCGAAAGCTTCCTAAATTCAAGGGTCATTGGCGACCGCTGCCGATTTGGCAGAGACCTAGCGCTTGCGCGGGGTCGCCGGGACCACCATCGGCCGCCTGAGCGCCACCAGGGCGCCTTCGCTGGCCGGCATCCCTTGTTGCATTTTGGTCAACATCTCGGTCCGCACGTAATTGACGAAATCCTGCATCTGGTGGTTCATCTCCTCCATCCGCTCCCTCATCTGCAAGATGATGGCGATGCCGGCGATGTTGACCCCCAGGTCGCGCGCCAGGTTCAGGATGAACTCCAGCCGCTCCAGGTCTTCATCCGTGTACAGCCGCGTGTTGCCCACGGTGCGGGAGGGTTGCAGCAACCCCTCGCGCTCGTAGAGCCGGAGCGTCTGCGGGTGGATCTCGTACATCTCGGCCACCGCCGAGATCATGTATGCGCCTTTTGATTTACGCTTTGTGGGCATTTTCGCTCTCTTGCCTCTGTCTCATACGCTGGCGAACGTTGCTTCCCGGGGATCTTCGGGGTTCAATTTGGCAAATTCGCGCAGAATTTCTTTCGATCGCTCGTCACGGAGCTGGGGTACAACCACCTCGACGGTGACGATTTCATCGCCGCGCACGCCCTCGTGAACAGCCGACGGAACGCCCTTGCCGCGCATGCGCAGCTTTTGCCCGCTCTGGGTTCCCGGCGGGATCTTGAGCTGGGCACGGCCATCGATCGTCGGCACTTCGATCTTGGCCCCCAACGCGGCCTCCGGAACGGTGACCGGGATCTGCACCTGGATATCGTCTCCGGATCGCGTGAACACAGGGTGGCTGCTGATCTTGATGGTCAGGTAAAGATCGCCCGCCGGGCCGCCGTTGATTCCGGCATTGCCCTTACCTGCAAGCCGTATCCGCTGTCCGTCGCGGGTGCCGGGTTTAATACGGACTTCCATCGTTTCCGTACGGGACACGGTTCCTTCTCCACCGCAGGTCGCACAGTCCTGGGCCTGCTTGCCGGTTCCACCGCACTGCGGGCACTCGATTTTGAATTTCATGCGACCACCCATCTGGGTGACCTGTCCGGTGCCCTGACACTCTGTGCAGGGACCGCCCCCGGTGCTCGGTTTTCCTTTGCAGGTAGGGCAGGCTTCCTGGCGCGTCACTTGCAGGCGCACGACCCCGCCACGAATCGCGGTCCAGAAGTCGACCGACACCGTGTACTCGAGGTCGGTTCCCGGTTGCGGCCCGGTCTGTCGTTGTTGCCCCTGGGAAAATACGCTGGAGAAAATATCCCGGAAGCCGCCCCAGCTGGAACCTGAGGCTGAACCCGCGGGTTCGCCCTGGCCGGCCGCATAGTCGGAGAAGTCAAAGCCGCCAAAATCAATCGGGCCGCGTCCGCCGCCCGGTTGCCGCGTCGATCCGCCCGCCGGCCCCGCGCCCGAAAACCCGCCGCCATAGCCACCGCGTGCTGCGGCCTCGGCCGTTGCCGGGTCAATCTGGTCGGAGTAGTACCCGAGCGCGTCGTAGACCTTGCGCTTTTTCTCATCGCTTAAGACTTCATTGGCTTCGGAAATTTCCTTGAAACGCTCTTCAGCCTTCTTGTCCCCGGGATTCACATCAGGGTGGTGTTTGCGCGCAAGCTTGCGGAATGCCTTCCGCACCTCGTCCGCCGTGGCCGTCTTCTTGAGTCCCAGTAGGGAGTAATAATCTTTTGTCGGTGTAGTTGCCATGTTTGTTCAGGGCCGATCCCAAATATGCCGGGTCGCCAATTTGGCGACCCGGGCTTACTTCAGTTCCACCACGTCCGTGCTTCTACCGGCTCGATTCTCCAGAACAGATCGGGTTCTACCCGGTTCATCTGGGCGGCGAAGCTTTCCGCTTCTTCGCGAGTGTTGAACATGACCTGGTTATAGATCTGCCCCGCTCGCAGCTGCTCGTATTTCCACATCGTATCCGTCATTTCGGGTCCTGCCTTCCACCGGTTGCAATCTCTCGATTCTTGCTCTGATACGGCACGGGGCGCTCTGGCGGATGGAGCGCCCCGTGCCTGTGTTCGACGCGGTCTGACTGCGTTCTTACTTTTTGTCGGCGACGTCGACGTACTCGGCGTCGATCACGCCTTCTTCCTTCTTCTCCTCGGCAGCACCCGGGGTCGGAGTGCCATCGGCGGAAGCAGAAGGTCCTGCGGCGTTCGACTTGTACATGGCCTCGGCCAGCTTGTGCGAAGCCGCGGTCAACGTTTCCCGCGCACTGTTCAGCTCGGATGGGCTTGAGCTGCCCTGCAACGCGGTCTTGGCATTTGCCAGGGCTGACTCAACATCGCTCTTCTCGCTGCCGGAAACCTTGTCACCGTTGTCCTTCAGCATTTTCTCGACGTTGTACACCATGTTGTCGAGCGAGTTCCGGGCCTCTACTTCTTCGCGCTTTGCCTGGTCCTCGGACGCATGCGCATCGGCCTCTTTTGCCATGCGATCGACTTCGTCCTTGCTCAGACCTGAAGAAGAAGTAATCGTAATCTTCTGGTCCTTGCCGGTGGCGTTGTCCTTCGCCGTGACGTTCAGGATGCCGTTGGCATCGATGTCGAAGGTGACCTCAACCTGCGGCACTCCACGCGGAGCCGGGGGAATCCCGCTCAGCTTGAACTTGCCCAGGGTCCGGTTCTGCGCTGCCATCGGGCGCTCGCCCTGCAGTACATGCACTTCGACCTCGGTCTGGTTATCCGCGGCCGTCGAAAACGTCTCCGTCTTCTTGGTCGGGATAGTCGTGTTGCGGCCGATCATCTTGGTCGCCACTCCGCCCAGGGTTTCAATCGCCAACGTCAGCGGCGTCACATCAAGCAGCAACAGGTCGGTCACTTCGCCAGCCAGTACGCCGGCCTGAACCGCCGCACCGATCGCGACCACTTCATCCGGATTGACACCCTTGTGGGGCTCCTTGCCGAAGAGGTCCTTCACCAACTGCTGGATGCGCGGCATGCGCGTTTGTCCACCGACCAACACCACTTCGTCGATCTTGCTGGTGTCGATTCCTGCATCGGACATCGCCTTCTTGCAGGGCTCGATCGAGCGCTGCAACAGGTCCTCAACCAACTGCTCGAGCTTGGCGCGCGTCAGCTTCTTGACCAGGTGTTTCGGTCCAGTCGCATCCGCCGTAATGAAGGGCAGATTGATCTCCGTCTCAACCGTAGTCGAGAGCTCGATCTTTGCCTTCTCTGCCGCATCCTTCAAGCGCTGCAGGGCCATTTCGTTGCCCTTTGCCCGCAAGTCGAGTCCTTCGTCTTTCTTGAACTCGTCGATGAGCCAATCCACAATGCGCTGGTCAAGGTTGTCGCCGCCCAGGTGCGTATCACCATTGGTCGACTTGACCTCGATCACGCCTTCGCCGACTTCGAGCACGGATACGTCGAACGTTCCGCCGCCGAAGTCATAGACGATGATGGTTTCGTCTTTCTTCTTATCCAGCCCATACGCCAACGCGGCCGCAGTCGGCTCGTTAACAATGCGCTTTACATCCAGGCCGGCAATCTTGCCCGCATCCTTGGTCGCCTGGCGCTGCGCATCGTTGAAGTACGCAGGCACGGTAATCACTGCTTCGCTCACCGAAGTCCCGAGATAGTCCTCTGCCGCCTTCTTCAGCTTTTGCAGGATCATCGCCGAGATTTCCTGCGGCGTATATTCCTTGCCCTGGGCCACAATGACGACGTGGTCGCCTTGCGGCTTCACCTTGTAGGGCACCATCTTCATTTCGTCAGTCACTTCATTGGCTCGGCGGCCCATGAAACGCTTGATCGAGTAAATCGTGTTTTCCGGGTTGGTAATGGCCTGGCGCTTCGCCACCTGGCCGACTAACCGCTCCCCGCTCTTGGTAAATCCGACGACGGATGGGGTAGTCCGGCCTCCCTCTTCATTGGGGATAACCTTGGGCTCACCGCCTTCCATCACTGCCACCACCGAGTTCGTGGTGCCTAAATCAATACCGATAATCTTCGCCATCGCTGCTCCTACCTGCACAGTCCTCGTGTGCGAGGGTGTGTCTTAGCCTCGCACTTGAGTCTTCTGTTGTCAAGCTATCTGATGCTCCCATTCACTAGATGGATTCAGCGATTGTGGGGGAATAAAGCTGAGTGGATGGATTCGACGTAAACCATTGCTATAGAAGGACTTCGGCCTGCGACGTCGCGGGTTGGGAGACGCAACAATGCAGACGAGTCCCGGAGGGACGGCTGACCTTAGCCCAGGACGTAGTCCTGGGTGCAAATTCGAGAAATGAGAAGTCCCGTAGGGACGACTGGAGGCGAAGCCGATTTCAGCCGTCCCTCCGGGACCCGAAATCAGACGCCGAAGTTCCGGAGGGCCGTGGCCGCTCGATCCAGGTCGGCGGTCTGCTTGGCGAAGCAGAAGCGGAGAAGGTTTTCCCCCCGGCCCCCGCCGTAGAAAGCTGAGCCGGCGACCGCGCCGACACCCGTAGCACGGAGCAAATTGCGGGCCTTCACGCTGGCGGTGTCGCCTTCAACGCGGCTGGCGTCGGCCAGGACATAGTAAGCACCGGCCGGTACGGCAGGCGTTAGCCCGGCCGCGGCCAGGGCGTCGCAGATCTGGTCACGCTTTTCCTGGTACTCGCTGGCCAGCCCCTGGTAAAAGCTGTCCGGCAGGAGCCTTAGGCCAGCCGCTGCCGCGTATTGGAATGGCGAGGGAGCACAGACATACCCCAGATCGTGGAAATAGCCGATGGCCGGCATCCACTTGCTGCTGGCAGCCAGGTAACCCATCCGCCAACCAGTCATGCTAAAGGTTTTGGAAAAGCCGGAGATCGTGATCGTCCGTTCCGCCATACCCGGGATGGTCGCTGGGCTGATGTGGGACTGGCCTCCATAAATGAAGTACTCATAGATCTCATCGGTCAGGACGAACAGATCGTGTTCAATGGCCAGGGCGGCAATGGATTCCAACTCCGGCCGGGTGAATACCTTGCCGCAAGGATTGCCCGGACTGTTGATGATCAGGGCCCGGGTGCGGGGGCCGATGGCCGCACGCAGGCGGTCGAAATCGATCTCCCACGTCGAGGGCTCCATCGGTACCAGGACCGGCTCGACCCGCATGGAAACCAGGGTGCTGTAGTGATATCCATAAAAAGGCTCGAACAGGATGACCTGGTCGCCGGGATCGAAGAGTGCCAGGCAAGCGGATGACATAGCTCCGGTCGCCCCCGAGGCCACCAGGACCTCCTTGTCAGGGTCGACCCGCAGACCATTGTGGCGCTCGAATTTCTCCGCGATCGCCTGTCGCAGTACCGCCACCCCGTCCAACCGGGTGTAGATGTTGTAGCCGTCGCGGATCGCCTGGATCGCAGCCTCCAGCACGACTTCAGGAAGGGGAGTGTCGCACACCCCCTGGGCCATATTCACGCCGCCGACGGCGTCGCACTCCACCGTCATGGAGCGAATTTCGGATTGAATGATCCGGGGAGCGATCTGGCTGAGATGAAGGTGTTTCTCCGTTGTAGCAGGCATGCTTGCATGTCTACCACGGCAACGGGGGACGCTGTAAAGAGGGAAGCGCAGCGAACGGTGGAATATCCAATCTGGCCACTGCCCCGGATGGGTCATTACCCGGCACAACAAAAATCTCTAAGCCGCGCGGGCAGGCATAACTTTTGCCGTAAAACTGGGTTAGCACCAGTGACGGACCATGGGAATGACCGTCTATGCAGTAGGTCCGGCAGGACGGATCGGGCGTCTTGCCTGGGCGAGAGGGGTTTAACAATGAATTTGAAGAGATGGATAATTTCCGGAGTGCTGGGCGCTAGCCTTGCTGTGGCTCCCGCCTTGGTTGCGTCCGCGCAGCAGGCCTCGCAACAAACACCGACGCCTGGACAACAGGGCGACTGGGGTCAGGCTGGACCACCGCCCGATGTGCAAAATGGACAGATTCCCCCGCCCGAGAGTGCGGCGCAGGATCAGAATCAGGACCAAAATCAGGATCAGGGCCCGCCTCAATATCCCGGTCAGGCAAATCAAGACCAGGGTCCACCCCCGGGTGCTCCCGCGGCTGGCGCCGGAGTAGGCTACGGACAGCCTGCCCGCCCTGCCTACCAGCCCGGTCAGGGTGCACCGAATGGATATCAGGGGCCGCCGAGACAAACCGCGCCGCCCGCTGGACCGGTCACTCTTTCCAGCGGAATGTTGTTGTCGATTCGGACCAGCGAGCCGCTCGATTCAAAAAAAGTACAGCCGGGTACCTACTTTCAGGGAACCGTCGCTCAGAGCGTCTATGTCGGGAATGTGCTGGCGATTCCTCGGGGAGCGACTGTCACCGGTCGCGTCGTGGATGTCAAGAAGCCGGGTGAGTTGAAGGGTGGCGCAAGCATGGCTCTGCAGCTGACTACGCTGAGCCTGGGCGGGAATTCCTACTCGCTCGCCACCGATACCTTTAACACCAACAGCCCGGGCAAGGGCGGTTACACCGCTGGAAACACTGTCGGCGCCGCTGCACTGGGCGCGGCCATCGGCGCCGTTGCCGGTGGAGGCCCCGGGGCTGCGATTGGCGCAGTCGCCGGTACGGGTGTTGGACTAGGCGCTTCTGCAGCTACTCCGGGCCGCGGAGCGTTCTTCCTCCCGAGGCCCTGATCTCGTTCCATCTGACCAGCCCGGCAACGGTACAGCCAGTTTCCTACCAGGACGCGGCCCAGTTGGAGGCTAACTCCGCTCCGCCGGCTGGGCGCTACGGACCAGGACCTCGAGGGCCCTATGCTTATGGAGCCCCGGTAGGCTATGCGCCGCCCCCTCCGGGCTACGCACCTTATCCTTATGCCTACGGGTATCCGTATCCTTACGCTTACGCCTACCCACGGCCTTATGTGTACGGCTATCCGTACTACTACCGCCGCTGGAGATAAACCTGGCGCCACCCAACAACGTCCCTATTTCTGCTTCTCAAATGCGGAAATAGGGACGTGCTATTTTCGGGGGCTTGCGTCCAACGATTAGACCCCGCCAGGGTGATCTATACTTGATAAGCCCGGCAGAGCGAGCATAAGTCTCTGCAATCGCGCTCTAAAGGTCGCTAACCATCTCATGATTCGTTTCCTGCAAAAAGACAACCGCGTCGTCAAGATCATCTTCGTCGTCATCATCGCTGTCGCCGTAGTCACCATGGTGATTACACTGGTCCCCGGCATTTTTGCCGATGAGAACACTTCTTCGGATACCTACGCGAGCGTGCACAGCGGTGGTTTGATGGGCCGTTTCTTCGGCGACTCCACGACCATCAGCACCCCCGAGGTGCAACAGGTTGCCGAGAGGATCCTGCAACAGAAGAAATATCCAGAGATGGTTTTGCCTTACCTCATGCCGCAAGCGGCCCAGGCGCTGATTCAGCGCGCGGTGCTGCTGCAGGAAGCGGATCGTCTCGGCCTCAAGGTGGGAGATGGGGATCTGCGCCGCGCGCTGCAGACTGGACCGTTTGCCCAGATGCTCTTCCCCAACGGTCAGTTCATCGGTGAAGACGGCTACGCGAACTTCGTCCAGAACTACTTCCGTACCTCGATCCAGGATTTCGAAAGCCAGATCAAGAAAGAACTGGAAATCAACCGCCTGGAGGCGATGGTGACCGGCGGTGTCACCGTTTCTGACCAGGATGTTCGCGACGCCTATCGCCAGCAGGCCACCAAGATCAAGTTTGATTACGCTGTGATCAACTCCGAAGATCTGCGCAAGCAGATCAACCCCACAGACGCTGAGCTGCAGGCTTTTTTCAAGCAGAGCGCGGCGCGGTACAAAGACGCGATACCTGAGACCCGTAAGCTGGCCTACATCGCGTTGAACCAGACTGACGTTCCGGGTGGAGCGCCTGTCGTGCCGGAGCAGCAAATACAGCAGTACTATCAGAGCCACCAAAAGGACTATCAGGTGCCCGAGGAAGTAAAGGTACGGCACATCCTGATCAAGGTCGACGCCGGCGCCGATCCTAAAGTCGACGCAGCGGCCAAACAAAAGGCAGAAGACCTGCTGAAGCAGATCAAAGGCGGCGCCGATTTTGCAGCTTTGGCGAAAGCCAACTCCGATGACCCCGGCAGCAAAGAGCAGGGTGGTGAGTTGGGCATGATCCAGCGCGGTGTGACCGTGCCGTCATTTGAAAAGGCGGCGTTTGCGCCTGGCGCCGGGACAAATCTCCGACGTCATCAAGACCCAGTTCGGTTACCACATCATCAAGGTCGAAGAGAAGCAAACCGCGCACCTGAAGCCGCTGGATGAGGTGAAAGCGCAGATCCTGGCCACTCTGACTCGCCAGGCGGAAGCAGACCAGCAAGCAAGCTTTGCCCAGCAGCTCGCTACTGAGGCAGCCAAGTCAGGGCTGGCGAAAACCGCCGAAGCGCACCACCTGCAGGTTGTCACCACAGATTATGTGCCGCAGAACGCTGTGCTTCCTGGCCTTCCTGACGGAGCCAAGTTGCTGGGCCTGGCGTTCAGCGCCAAGCCAGGAGCGGCTCCGCAGGTGAGTTCGACGGGCGATGGTTTCGCCGTTTTCCAGGTACAGGATGCGAAGCCGGCACACGCGCCGACCTTTGAGGAATACAAGACGCACCTGGTGGACGACTTCCGGGAACAGCAATTGCCGCAGTTGCTGGCGCGCAAGACCAATGAACTGGCCGACAAGGCGCACGCGGAGAACAACCTCGCCCAGGCTGCGAAGGAAGTCGGCGCAACCCTCAAGAGCAGCGACCTGGTGGGACACACCGGTCAGGTGCCGGATATCGGAGACTTGTCGACATCAGCGCCTGACTTGTTTGACCTCAAGGTAGGGCAGATCAGTAAGGCGATCAACACCGGGCACAGCGGCATCGTGGCCAAGATCGGCGATAAGCAGGAGCCCACTCCGGACGAGATCGCGAAGAATTTCGACATGACGCGTGAGTCGCTGCTCAACGAACGGCGGGAGCAGATGTTTGCCGTTTTCGTGACTGCTTTGACCGATCGCTATGAGAAGTCAGGTGGCATTCGTATGAACAAGCGTGCGCAAACTGGTTTGGCCCAGGGCTTGCAGAGTTAGTTCGCGAGCAACCGGAGCCGCGGCTTTGGAATCTGTCTTGAACGAAGGCCATGGTTTTTCACGCCTCCAAATAAGGGATTGAATGGCCCTCGAACGATCGTCAGGACTTCTTCTCCACATCACTTCGTTACCGTCGTACGGGGGCATTGGCGACCTGGGCCCGGCCGCGTACGCCTTTGCGGACTTTCTCGCCGCCGCCAAACAGCGGTTGTGGCAAGTTCTCCCGCTGAGCCCAACGGGCTATGGGAATTCCCCCTACGCGGCGCTTTCTGCGTTTGCCGGCAATCCATTGCTGATTAGTTTGGAGCTTCTGGTCAAGGCGGGGTGGATTGCGGAGGACCGCATTGCCGGGCTTCCGGGTCACGCGGGGAATGTCCGTTTTGAAGAAGTGGAACAGCGTAAGTGGCCGCTTCTGATCGAGGCCGCGCGTCACTTTCTGGCGCATCACGACGACCAGCAATGGGGCCGCTTCCAACGCTTCCGGGAAGAAAATGCCTTTTGGCTCGCTGACTACGCTCGCTACAGCGTTTTACGGCAAAGGTTTTTGTCCGGCTACTGGTTGTCGTGGCCGAAGGAGTTCGCCCAACGAGATCCGGAAGCGCTGCTTAAATTGCAGCAGGACAGCCGGGACGATCTCGAGGTCGAGCAGGCTATTCAGTTCGCCTTCGACGAACAGTGGAAGGCCCTGCGCAGCTATTGTGCGGAGCGCGACATTCGTTTTATTGGCGACGTGGCTATCTTCGTCAACTTTGACAGCGCCGATGTGTGGACGCACCCGGAGATTTTTGAGCTGCGCGAAGACCTGACGCCGATTCGCGTTGCTGGCGTTCCTCCAGATTATTTCAGCGCGACCGGCCAGCGGTGGGGTAATCCGATTTACAAGTGGGACATGCTGGAAAAGCGTGGGTTTGATTGGTGGATAGATCGCATGCGCCGGACCCACGCGCTCTACGACATCATCCGGTTGGATCACTTTCGCGGGTTTGAAGCATACTGGGCGATTCCCGCGGAGGATGAGACCGCGATCCACGGCGAATGGGTCAAGGCACCGGGAGCTGCTTTGTTTACGGCGCTCCGCGAACAGCTAGGGGACCTGCCCTTGATTGCCGAGGATCTCGGCTTGATCACACGCGAAGTGGATGCGCTTCGGGAACAGTTTAATTTGCCGGGGATGCGCGTTTTGCAGTTTGGTTTCAGCGATCGGGCTGCGCACAATTATCTGCCGCATCGGTATGAAACCAACACTGTTGTATATACCGGCACGCATGATAACGACACGACGCTGGGCTGGTGGGAACACGGGGTGACGGAGAGCGAGAGAATAGCGGTCTATTCCTATCTGAACCCGGCGCCGCACGATGTGGTCTGGACCTTGATCCGAGCGGCTTCTACCTCGGTGGCCGATGTTTGCATGTTCCCGGTACAGGATGTGCTGGTCCTGGGTTCGGAAGCGCGGATGAATACCCCCGCGATTCCAGAAAATAATTGGACCTGGCGCATGGCGCCAGACGCGCTCAACACCCAGCTGGCGAATGGGCTGGCGCAATTAACCGAGTTGACCGACCGGGATGGATGGGTCGAGCCGCCGAAGGCGTGAGGCCACTTTGTGTTCTGTCTCAGGGCACGATGGGTGGTCCGGCCGTGAGTCCCGTCAGGGACGGCTGACCTTAGCCCAGGACGCAGTCCTGGGAATCCACGCAACACGATTGAGTCCCGCAGGGACGGCTGAACGCTACGCAGGCTTGCGTCGCGGCTTATTTCAGCCGTACCTGCGGGACTGGTTACCCTTTAAGGTTTAGCCCAGGACTGCGTCTTGGGCTAAGGTCAGTCGTCCCTCCGGGACTAAGCCTCTGAGCTGATCAGCAGGCCCACCGGAAAAATATTGAGCAGCGCGCTAAGTGACAGTGTCTGCTCTTCTGTCACCGTGACGGGTTCCCCAGAGAAATAGTTCGTGAAGCGGCTTCCAGGAGGAAGCGGAATCCGCAGCTGGTCTTTGCCCCAGGCGTCTTTGAGCGGAAGCTCCGTCTTGCCCCGCATGAGGGTGCAGGCGAAACGCGGCATCACTGCCAGCACGCTGCGCTCGCTGGCCGGATCGCGGCGCAAAAAGGCAATCACGTTTTCCTGGTGTTCCCCAATAACTTCGAGCGGGATGTACTCCCCCCGGCGGAAGATCGCGTGCTCCTGCTGTCTTAATTGCAGTGTGCGATGGGTGGTCCATAGCTTGGCTCGTCCGTCGGCAAGGTTGCTCAGCACCTCGCGGCACACCGCCCCTGGGCCTTCCTGCTCCGATAAAGCTTGCAGAGCATTAAGGTAGCCGGCGCGCTGGCCGTAGTCGACCGGCCGCCGGTTATCCGGATCGACCAGGCTCAGATCCCACAGTTCGTTGCCCTGGTAAAAGTCGGGGATCCCGGGAACCGTACTCTTCAGCACCACCTGCGCCAGGGAATTGACCGCCCCGAATATCTGTAACTGCGGTAACAACGAACGAAGCGAATCGACGAAGGGACTCTCTTTTCCTCGCGGCCCCGGCATCATGATAGCGGTGATGAATGCATGCACTGCCTTCATGTATTCAGGGTCGGGGTTGATCCAGCTCAGATTGACTTTGGCTTCACTCAGCGCCTTGGACGCATACTGCCGGATCCGCTCCACGTAGTTCTCACGGTCCTCAGGGCCGTCCATTTTCCAGGGCCACGCACCAAGGATGGTTTGGTAGAGCAGATATTCCTCATTGCCATCCGGGGCAATGCGCCCGTCTTCCATCTTCTGCTTGAACTTGGCATTCATGCGCTGCCAGCGATGCACCGAAGCCGACCAGGGCTGCGGAAGTTCCGAGATCACATTGAGACGGTTGCGCACGTCTTCACTGCGCTTGGTGTCGTGGGTGGAGGTGGTGAGCATGGTGTCGGGAGAGTGCTTCAGGCGCTCCTGGTTGCTCTGGTGAAGCGTGTCCAGCGAGATACCAAAGGATTTCGCCGAACCACCAACCTCGTTCGAAGAAAGGAACCGGGTGTAGACATAGAACGCTGTGTCTTCGACCCCCTTCGCCATGACCGGGCCCGTGAGTTGCTGAAATTTGAGCGCGAAGTAAAGTATCTGGGGATCGGGTTTCTGTTTCGCCGCCGGAGAGGGGTTCTGCAACAGCAGTGTCTCGCGCAAAAAGTCGAAGGCGGATGCATCAATATCCGGGTTGAGCCGTTTGGCCCGGGCGACCGCAAAGCGCAGGAAAGCCACGTCACGAGCCCCATACTCGCCCCGATCGTCGATGTAGGTGCGATAGACAGGGAAGGCGGCGATCGTGTGGCGGAGAACCGTCTCCAGAATGTTGTCCGTGAAATCGCGCGCCTTTCGGTTGGAAGCAGCAATGCTGCTCAGCAGATTCGTCAGCGCATACACCTCGCTGGCCAGAGCGGTCTGCATCACCTGCAGCTTGGACCGATAAATAATGTCATCCGGATCGACCGGATGTCCGAGCACCTGGGCATAGAGCGCATTGAAGCGCTTCTCGTTGGCGCTCTGGATGAATATTCCATTGGCCAGGTAGACAAAGTCGTAGCCGGAAGTACCGCGCACCGGCCATTCCGGCGGCAGGTATTCGCGCGGCTCCAGAATCTTCTCGACCACGGTATAAAGCGGCCCCTGGCTCTGCGACCAGTCGTATCCGCGCACGGTATCGAGTATGCTGCGCTCGATTCCGTTGGCGGCGGTTTCTTGACGCGGCTCCGCGCCGGCGCACTGGCTGGCGAGGCACAGCAGCTGCAGCCGGATCAGGTACTGGCGCGGATTAAACATGCCATCGCAGTGGTCTATACGGAGACCAGTCACGGCGTGGGAAGCGATCAGCCTGCGGATCAGGCAATGCGTCGCGGCGAACACCTCCGGATTCTCCATGCGCAACCCAACCAGGTCGTTCACATCGAAGAAGCGGCGGTAATTGATCTCTTCAGCGGAGGTACGCCAGGAGGCCAGCCGATACGGCTGCGCATCCAGCAGGCGGTGGAGCCGGTCGAAACTGTTGGGATCTTCTTCGATGCCGTTGATGCTATCGAGAGCATGCTGGATGACCGGCTGCATTTCCTGGGAGCGAAGCGCCTCTCGCAGCGCCGGGAGCAGCTCGTTCAATCGCGCCTGCCGTTTTTCCCGCAGCTCATCACTGCTGGTTTCGTGCGGCGGAAGCTTATCGATTTGCTGCAGCAGTTCGAAGAAATACTGTGGCAGCGGGCTGGTCCCGCCGCCGGGTTGGTCAAAGATCAGGTGCACGGTGCGCGGCGCGACCGGCATGCTGTGGTCGTAGTAGTGAATGCGCAGCCGCCCGTCTTCGATCGATACCTGGATGTGCTTGCGCTCCAGTTCGGCGCCATATTGATCACCCAGGATGGGTAAGAGAAGCTTGTTACGCAAAGCTGGTTTGAGCGGCTTCCAGTCAATGTCGAAATATTCGGCATACCGCGACGCATGGCCGTTCTCCAGCACGTCCTGCCACCAGATGGAATCGTTGCCCACCCCCATGTGATTGGGCACGATGTCCAGCAGAAGGCCAAGACCCTGCGCGCTGCAACTCGGCCGAGAAGGCGGCAAAGCCTTCCTCGCCGCCAAGCTCCGGGTTGAGCCGGTCATGACGCGTGACATCGTATCCGTGCATACTGCCCGGCCGGGCCTCGAAGATCGGCGAGGAGTAAAAGTCTCCGACGCCGAGCTGCTTGAGGTAGCCGATCACGTTCTGCGCGTCGGCGAAGGAGAAGCCTTTGTGCATTTGCACCCGATAGGTGGAGACCGGGACCCGGGCATCGGTGTGCAGCACTCGTTCGACGCAGTCCCGCATCTCATGAGAGGCTTCCTGGCGCGGGTTGGCTTTTACGGGGGACAGTTCAGACACGGCTACGCTCGGCTGGGAAATCTGGTCGGCTGCTGACATTGTCCAATGAGATGCGCGCTCCAAGGGTCGGGGATGAGCAATTGACCCACCCAAATTGACCCGGTCGCTTTACGAATTCGCGCCCAGCACAGAAAATGGGTATACCCCATTGTAACGAGGAAGAACCCCATGCCACTTTCTGGCGAAGCAATACGGATGATGAACTATATCGATGACATTTCGACCACTTTGAGGCGCATTCTCGCCCTGGCCCCCACTCTTTCCGCTGATGAGCGCAAACGGGTCGGAGATTACCTGAAGTCCAGCTCACCCAGCGCCGATGAGGCGATGGCGGCTCTTCACCTCAAATAGACCTTTTTAGGAACAAGCACGTCGCGAAACCCGTATGAGAGGGTAAGTGCGATGCAATCCCCGGGCGACATCTTCGGCGAAGTCTTTCGGGCCATCTGGGCTCACAAGCTGCGGGCCTTCCTGACCATGTTTGGCATCGCCTGGGGAGTCGGCTCGCTGTTGCTGCTGATTGGCTTTGGCGAGGGCTTCCGTTCCGGGCAGCGCCGCCAAATGGCTTCGCTGGGCAACAACGTCATCATGATGTGGGGCGGCAACATTCCCGCCGTCCCCAGTCAACACACAGGCATGCGGCCGTACAAGCTGACCATGGCCGATGAAGCGGCCATTCGTGCGGGTGCGCCGCGAGTGCGCAACGTCACCGCCATGTTGCAAAACACGACCATTAAGGAAGTGAGTGACGAGTCGAGCAGCAGCGGGGAAGTGACCGGGGTTGAACCGAATTACAGCGAAGTTCGCTTTGTTCCCGTGGCGGACGGCCGCTTCATACGCTCGGACGACCTGGAGCAGCGGCGCAGGGTGGTGGTGCTGGGCAAGAAGACCGCGTCGCTCCTTTTTCCCGGCCGGCCGTCGCTCGGGGAGTGGATACTCCTCAACGGCACGCGATTCCAGGTGATCGGCGTCGCCGGCAGCATCGCGCGCGGCAACAATGATAGTGACAATCAGCGGGTGTACATCCCCCTCACCACCATGCTCGAGCTTTTCCCTTTAACCGGGGAAAACATCCCTCGGGATGCGGTGTCTTCCTTGCAATATCAACCTGTCGCCAGGGAAGACGACCTGCCCGCCATGGTGGAAGTGCACGCCATCATAGCCAAGCAACACGGTTTTGATGTCGACGCGCCGGATGCCTTCGAAGAGTGGGACTCGATCAACTCCCAACGCATGGTAGGCAAGATCTTCGATGCCATGGATTTATTTTTGGGCGGGGTGGGTATTGTCACCCTGGCCCTGGGCGCGTTGGGCGTGGTGAACATCATGTTGGTGTCCGTGGCCGAACGAACCCGGGAGATCGGGCTGCGCAAGGCGTTGGGCGCAACAAAACGAAACATCATGACGCAGTTTCTGCTGGAAGGGATGTTTCTGACAGGGGTCAGCGGGGGGCTGGGCGTTGCGGCCGCTGGTCTGCTCATGTTTGTGCTCAACCAGGCGATGGGCGACAGCGTGCCGGGGTTTGATGCGCCGCGGTTGGTGCCATGGTCGGCGGCTTTGGCTTTAGGGGCGCTCTGCCTGAGCGGAGTCGTAGCCGGAGTGTATCCCGCGGGACAGGCAGCCAGGCTGGATCCCGTGGAAGCGCTGCGGCGGGAATAGGAGAACGGCTGATGTTGCGCGACTTGCTCACCCAGGCCTACGAGGCCATGCTGCACAACCGCCGGCGCACGCTGATCACCATGATCGGGATGGCCTGGGGTATTGCCACCGTGGTTCTGTTAATGGCCTATGGAGCCGGCTTTGGCCGCGCGATCGAAACCATTTTTGCCCAGTTCGGTACCAACCTTATTGGCGTGTTTCCCGGAACAACCAGCGAGCAGGCCGGGGGCAAGAAGGCCGGTGTTCCCGTAAGGCTTCAATTGTCCGACGTCGCTCTCATTGAGAACAGCGTTCCGGACGTGCTCCATGTGGTGCCTGAACTCTCCCAGCAGGTGTCGGTGCAGAATGATACGCACAGCTACTCCTGGTGGGTGAGCGGGTCGTACCCGATGGTCACCGAAGTACAAAAGCTCGATGTCGATTACGGGCGCTTCTACAGCGAAAAGGACCTGGAGCAGCGCAATCACGTTGCCGTGATCGGGTCGGAGGCCAAGACCAAACTTTTCTCCGGTCTATACCCCATCGGCCAGCGCATTCGTATCAAGGACGTAAGCTTTACCGTCATCGGCGTGCTGCGGGCCAAAATGCAGGAAGGGGATGACAATATCAATCGGGTCATCTACATCCCGTTCAGCACCATGAGCGATGTGAAGGATACCAAGTATCTGGATGGGATCTGGTTCAACTACCACGGGAATTATGTAACCACGGAATCGGCGCTGCGCGGGGCGCTCGGCGCTGCGCATGGATTTCCTGCTTCTGATCACAACGCGATTTTTGTCGCCAATCTCATGCAGCAGCTTTCGCAGTTCCACGTGATCACGATGGCGTTGCAGGTGTTGATGGCGTTCATTGGCACGCTGACGTTGGGTATCGCCGGAATTGGCTTGATGAACATCATGCTGGTTGCCGTGCAACAGCGTACGCGCGAGATCGGCATCGAGAAGGCCCTGGGGGCGCGCCGGCGGCATATCCTGGTGCAGTTCTTGACCGAGGCGTTGGTGATTACCGGCGTAGGCGGGGTTTGCGGGATTGCGCTGGCTTACCTGGTTTCGCTCGTGGTGGGCAGCATCACCTTGTACAGCGCGATCGCGAAGAACGGAGAGGCAGCGGATATCCACCTGATCATTTCGCCCAGCACGGTATTGGTGGCCACGGTGATTTTGATTGGTGTCGGGCTGGTAAGCGGAATGATCCCTGCGATCCGCGCTGCCAGCCTCGACCCCGTGGAAGCCCTGCGCTACGAGTAATTTTCTTTGTACTTCCCAACAATCTTGGGTGCCCCATATCTCGCTCGTTTTTCGCGAGATGTGGGATACCGCAGCTTCACACCGAAAGGCTTTTCACTCTACTGACGAACGAATATCAAGGTTCGTGGTATCCCACATCTCGCGAAAAACGAGCGAGATATGGGGCACCCGTCATATGTCTAAGGGGAAGATCTCGGGGCATCCGTCATTTGTTTGAGGGAAAGGTACCCCGTTAGTCGGTGTCGGGTCGCTTGTAGGGTTGTTGCAGGTATTTGCGGGCTTCGTTGACCGCGCCCTGGGTGTTGTCGTTGGTCTGGACCGCCTGACGGTATTCGTTGACTGCCCGGTCACGCTGCCCGGTGACGTCAAATATCTTTCCCAGTGCGATGTGGCTCCATACCTCTGTCCACTTGGGCTCGTCGTCGCCACGAAGAGCATCGCGATAAGCATTCGCAGCCGCCTGGTAGTTGCGCTGGTTGAAGAGCACTTCGCCGATGCGGTAGCTGGCGAGCGAGCTATTCGGATTCGCTGTAAGCGCCTTCTGATATTCCGCCAACGCCCCGGGGGTATCCCCCTCCGCAACCAACTGCTGGCCGCGCAAAATGGCGATGCGTACCTGCATCTCAGGGGTGTTCTTCAGTACCCAGTTGTCCGGGTCGATCGAAATATGACGTGGACGGCCGAAGGTGTCGACCACGTATTGCGAGTTGGTGCCGACCACGTCCACCCGCTTCATTTCCGTTTTGCCTTCGGTCTCGACCCGCAACTCAACCGGCATATTGAAGAGGTCGAGGTCCTGGCCAATCTCACCGATGGTGCGGAAGCCCTTGTTGTTACCCAGCCGGTAGACAGTGTACTTGTTGACAAACTGCGGCGCACCGGTGCCATCCAGCCACTGTGCGAAGAACGCGGTGAGCTGCTGTTGCGATTCCTGCTCGGCCACCTTCTCCACGTCCCGGGTGCGAATGGGTTTGTTGCTGTATTGCGTAATCAGCGCCCGCAGCGTCTTGCTGAAATTGTCTTCACCAATTTCCCAGCGAAGCATGTGGAAGACCATGGCCCCCTTTTCCAAAGTCATCGACTGGAACTGAGGAGAAAAGGGATCCAGGCGGCCCGCCGAGGTAAGCGGGGTGGTGTCATAGGCCAGCGCGCCGGCGGAGATATCGATCACCGCGGCCTGCAGAGCTGTCTGCCCGGCTACGTGCTCGACATACATCAGTTCTCCATAGCGAGACATGCCATTGGTGATCCAGGCGTCGCTGAGCGTTGCCGGAGTCACCGTGCTCCCCCACCACTGGTGCGCCATGGTGTTGGCCAGGAGCCGGTAGTTGTTGCGGTCGGCGATCCTGGCGCCGGCAATGGCGGCAATTTCCGGTGCCCAGTACGCGGGCAATGTGTCGTCCGGCAATTCGACGACGTAAAGCAGATGCGACGCGGCTTCTCCGAACGACTCGCCGAAGAAGTCAAATTCCTTCACTGCCGTTTGCGCATACTCAGTACCGCTCTGTTTGTGGGCATCGGTGAGGTAGACGCGCACATTGGGCGATCCGGCGACTGCGATCGGCTCATTGAATTTGCCGGCGATGATGGTGCCGGGGAAGCTGGGCTTGGTCCAGCTGAAACTGTATTGCTGGCCTCCCGCGACCGAACGTGGGCTTCCCGTGTTCCCGCTGCCGATCACTCGATAACCAGCAGGGATGGTTACGTGGATTTCCGCGGTAAACCGGTCCGTCATGTAGCCCACCATAGGGAACCAACGGCCGGCATACAGCAGGTAACTGATGGGGTCGCCGATCGACGCTACCTTGAGTCCCTCGACCGGGCTCTCTTCGGTACCGCTGAGCGTTCCCTCGTAAACAAAGGTGAAGGTCGAGGTCGCCCCCTTGCTCATGGGGCTCGGCAATGCGACGCTGATGGTCGCATTGGGGCCACGCTCACCGCTGAGCTGGTGGCGCTGATCGTCGGTAACACTGTCGACCTTGAGCGCGTTGTGCAACTCGAAGATCGCGGAGCTCACCGTATCGGTCGCGGTGAAGGTTACGCGAGCTGTGGCTTTGAGGGTGTGTTCCGCCGGATCAAGCTGGGCATCGATCACGTAAGCGGTGATGTTGATGTTCGATCGCTCTGCGGCGAAGAGATGGGGGACCGCCAGCCCAAGAACGGCGGTCAGCAGCAACATTACCCTGGTTGACTTGTGGGGACGGATCGTCATCGAAATCATTCAACGGGCCATGATGAAACCAAAGCGGGTGCCTGCTGCGCCGTGGGAATCAACTGCAGGGCGATACGAGCTGCATGCTGAATGGCCCCCTCGTTGTTCACCCGCAGCCTGCCCCCGACCGAGCGCAAGTCTGACTGCATTGTTGCACGAGCCTCCTCGTTTTCGAGCAGGGGGCGCAGCTGCTCCACGACTTTGGATGCGGTAAAGTCATGCTGAATCAGTTCTGGCACAATCCGTCGCCCCGCGATGAGGTTGACCATGCCCACATGGGCTACACGGACCACCCTCTGCGCCACCGCATACGTGATACGTGAGACCCGGTAGACCACGAGGAAGGGGTTGCCGATCAGAGCCGCCTCGACGGTTGCGGTCCCGCTGGCGACTATGCTCGCGCGCGCGTGCTGCAAAACTGCGCGGGCATCATGAACCACCCGCACCGAGGCTTCCCTGGCCCGGGCGGTCAGGGCCTCTACCTGCGAATCTTTCAGCGTGGGGGCCACGGGAAGGAGATATTCGTAACCGGGACCCAGCATGCGAGCGGCTTCTAACATTGGCGGCAAATTGGCGTCGAGCTCCCGGATACGGCTTCCGGGCAACAAGCCAATCCAAAATTTTGACGCGTCCAGACCATTTTGGCTAGCAAACTCATCCCGGGTCACTGTGGGCGGACCGAGATCTGCCAGCGGATGACCGACGAAGTCGGCAGCAATGCCATGGGAGCGGTAGAAGTCCTCTTCGAAGGGGAAAATTACCAGCATCCGGCTGACATTGCGTTTCACGCCGTGTACCCGCCATTTTTTCCAGGCCCACAACTGGGGACTCACGAAGTAAACGACAGGTATTTTCAGACGGCGGAGCTCGGCGGCAAGACTCAGGTTTACGTCGGGAAAATCGATCAGGATCGCCAGGTCGGGCCGTTCCGCGCGCAGGCTGGCTTTCAGTCTTCGGTATTCGCGGTAAATATGAGGCATGTGCAGGATCACTTCGGTAATGCCCATCACGGCGACATCTTCGGCGCGCACCACCCGGCGTAGTCCCAGGGCCGCCATGCGCGTCCCGCCCAGGCCAAAAAAGTCGGCCCGTGGCTCCAGGCGGCGTAATTCCGTCATCAGCAGCGCGCCGTAGTGCTCGCCGCTGGCCTCTCCGGCAGAGAGAAAAATCTTTGGCATTCTAGTCGGTGCCTACGGCCAGGCTTGCGTCCAGAAAGCCGGTCGATACTTCCTGGTCTTTGTACTGCAGCTGGTAGAGCTTCCAGTAGATGCCGCGCTGCCCCAGCAGTTCCTGGTGGGTGCCCATCTCCCGCAACACGCCCTTGTGCATGACCAGGATTTTGTCCGCCTGCTGTACGGTGGAAAGCCGGTGGGCGACGATGACCGAGGTGCGTCCCTGGACCATGCGTTCGAGGGCCGAGCGTACGCGCATTTCCGTATCGGTGTCGACGCTGGAGGTGGCTTCATCGAGCACCAGGATGCGCGGATCGTGGGCCAAGGCACGGGCGAAATTGATCAGCTGCTTCTGCCCGGTGGAAAGGCTGTTGCCCCGTTCGCGCAAAGGCTCATCAAATCCCAGAGGAAGGGCGCGGATAAAGTCGCCCACGTTGACCTCGTCGGCCGCGGCTTTCATCCGCTCGTCGGTGATCCAGTCCGAGCCCAGGCGGATGTTCTCGGCGATGGTCCCGGTGAACAGGAAGGGATCCTGCAGCACCACCCCGAAATGCTGCCGCAATTCCTTCACGTCCTGCTCGCGCACATCGACGCCGTTGATCAGAACGCTGCCGCGCTGGACCTCGTAGAAGCGCATCATCAGCCCAATGATGGTGGTCTTGCCGGCGCCGGTGTGGCCGACGATGGCGGCGGTCTGGTCAGGCTCGACCACAAACGACACGTCTTTGAGAATCCACTCCACTTCAGGAGAGGCAGCCAGTATCTGCTCCGCCCCCTCGGCCTTCTGGATGCGGGACAACTGCTCGGGGTCCAGCTTTTGATAGGTAAACCAGACATGCTGGAACTCGATGCGGCCAGAGCCGTCGCAGGCGCGGGGAGCGGGCGGGCTTTGCAGTTCCGGCGGGGTGTCCAGCAGCTTGAAGACGCGCTCGCTCGCAGCCATGGCAGCCTGCAGGATGTTGTATTTCTCGCTCAGGTCCTGGATGGGCCGGAAAAAGCGCTGGGAATACTGGATGAAGGCGACCAGCACGCCGATGGTGACTGCGTTGCGCAGCACTCCAAACCCGCCCAGCCAGATCACCAGGGCGATGGCGACGGAACTCAGCAGCTCAATGGCAGGGTAGTAGAGGGCATAGGCCAGGATGGCGTCCTTGAAGGCCACCATGTGCTGCCGGTTCACCTCTTCGAACTCCTCGTAGGAGCGCTGCTCACGGTTGAACAACTGCACCACGCTCATCCCGCTTACGTGCTCCTGGGTAGAGGCGTTGATGCGGGCGATGGCGGAGCGGATGCGGCGGTAAGAGTCGCGCACATGCTTGCGAAAGATGCGGGTGACTCCGAGGATGAGAGGCAGCACGGCAAAGGCGATCAGGGCCAGCCACCAGTTCATGCGCAGCATGATGACGACGATAAGGACGAGAACGAACACATCCTCAAAGATGGCGAAGACCCCGGAGGTGAACATCTCGTTCAGTGCGTCCACGTCGCTGGTGAGCCGGGTGACTAGCCGCCCTACCGGATTGCGGTCGAAGAAGCTTACGTGCATGCTCTGAATGTGGCGGAAGATCTGGCTGCGCATGTCGAACATGACTTTCTGTCCGGTCCATTGCATCAGGTAGGTCTGTACAAACTCGAGCAGGTAGCTGAACACCAGCGCGCCGACATAGATGCCGGCAATCTGGGTGATGCCCATCCGGGCATTGGGGCTGAGCCAATGGGTCCATGCCGGCGGATGGAGCGCCGGCCGCGCGGTCATGTAGCGATCTATCGCGACTTTGGTCAGATAGGGGCCGAGGACATCGAATCCGGCCTTGAGCAGGATGGCCACCAGCGAGATGGCTGCCTGCAGCTTGTAGGGCCGAAGGTAGGTCAGCAACCGGCCCATAAGGCGGCTGTCATATGCCTTGCCGACGACATCGTCGTCGTGCTGCTGGGTTTTCCGATCCTTCTCTGCGGTTTGTTCTGCCATGGGCGCCGACTCTTATTTTACGTGGGGTTGCGGGGAACGGAGGGTGTGAGAATAGAGAGCAGGAGCAGGGCGGCGGATGAATTCTCTCGGTATCTACATTTCGGTTCCGTTCTGCCGCGCCAAATGCACCTACTGCAACTTTGCCTCCGGCGTCTCGTCGGTAAAAGCTCATGAGCAGTATATCGCCAGGGTTTGCGAGGAAATCCGGAGCCTGCGGCATCGTTTGGGCGGCGCGGTCATCCCCGAGCTGGTGGACAGTCTTTACCTGGGCGGCGGTACCCCTAGCGTGCTGTCCCCGGCCTTGGTGGGAGAGCTTGGCCGAACCTTGCGCCAGGAGTTTGCCATTTCCCCAGATGCGGAGATCACGCTGGAGTGCGCGCCGGGCCAGCTGGATGACGCGGCGCTGGAGGCAATGCTGGCTTTTGGCGTCAACCGGGTAAGTTTCGGCGTGCAATCCCTGGTGGATCGTGAGGCGGCAGCCACCGGACGTTTTCACACCCGGGAAGTCGTGTTGCGCGACCTGGAACGGGTCCGGTCCGCTGGCTTGCGCAGGCTCAGCATCGACCTGATCGCCGGCATGCCCCACCAGACCGTGGCCAGTTGGCAGGAGTCGCTCGAGGTGCTGGCCGCGACCGGGGTCGAGCACGCCAGCATATACATGCTGGAGATCGACGAGGATTCCCGCCTGGGCCGGGAGTTGCTGGCCGGAGGCGCGCGTTACCACGCGCAGACTGTGCCCAGCGAAGAGCTGACGGCTGATCTCTATGAGAGCGCGATCGGTGCTCTTGAGGCCAACGGGTTGCGCCAGTATGAAATCTCAAACTTCGCCCGCGCCGGCAGCGAGTCCCGGCACAATTTGAAGTACTGGCGCCGCGAGCCCTACCTCGGTTTTGGCCTGGATGCGCACTCCATGGTTCGCACCCGGAACGGAGCCTCGCTGCGATTCTGCACCACCGCTGTGCTGGCCGAATACCTCGGAGGCGAAGAGGCTCCAGACCGAATGAGCGGCGTGCGCGAGCTCGGCGCGACCGAGGAAATGGAAGAGGCCTGGTTCCTGGGTCTGCGTTTGCGGGCAGGGGTCGCATGGCAGGATTTGGCCACCGAATTTGGTAGCGACCGGGTGGAGAAGTTTTTGCCTGTCGTCGGCGAGCTATGCCGGCTTGAACTGCTGACGGATCACGATGGCGTTGTGCGTCTAACCCGGCGCGGTCTGCTTTTGTCCAACGAGGTTTTTGCCCGTTTTCTCGAAGTCGAGGAGCGGGAGCTCCAAATGCAATGAGTGTGGAGGAAACAGTGTCTACCAGGACTTTGCCGTGGCCCGAGACGACGACTCGGCGATCGACCGCTGTGATCGACCTGCGCAGCGATACGGTGACTCGTCCCACGCCTGCCATGCGGGCCGCCATGGCCGCAGCCGAGGTGGGAGACGATGTTTATGGGGAAGACCCCACTGTAAACCAGCTGGAAGCCCGCGCAGCCGAGATTTTTGGCCGAGAAGCGGCGCTGTTTGTGCCCACCGGAACCATGGGCAACCAGATCGCGGTCCGTATGCACACCGAGCACGGCCAGGAAGTTATCTGCGAATCCCGTGGTCACCTGGTGGATTGGGAAATGGCCATGGTTTCGGCCTTCTCGGGATGCCAGCTGCGCACCGTGTATGCGGATCGAGGGATCCTTACCTGGCCGGTGATAAAGAACGTGATCTCCCGCGGGCTTCATTTCCGTTCCCGCACTGGGCTGATTTCTCTTGAAAACACGCACAACATGGCGGGGGGTACGGTGATGCCGCCCGAAATCGCGGAAGAAATCTGGAACGGCGCCGCGGAGGCGGGTCTCCCGGTGCATCTCGACGGGGCCCGCATCTTCAATGCTGCCACGGCGTTAGCGACTCCCGTCGACCAGCTGACGAGCGGCTTTAGTTCGGTGATGTTCTGCCTCTCCAAGGGCTTGTGCGCGCCGGTGGGATCCATGCTGGTGAGCAGCCGGCGGAATATCGAGCGGGCGCGCAATTTTCGCAAGGCGCTGGGTGGGGGGATGCGCCAGGCGGGCATTCTCGCTGCGGCCGGCCTGATTGCTTTGAACGAGATGACGGGCCGGCTTCAGGAAGACCACGACAACGCCAGGTTCCTGGCCGGCGCCCTGAGCGAACTTCCCCAGGTGGAACTGGATCCGAAGCTGGTCCAGACCAACATCGTGATCTTCACTCTGCGCGGCGGAGGGGACGCACAGGCGCTGGTGAGCGCGCTGGCAAGCAGGGGAGTGCTTGCCGGGACCGTAGGGGCTCATTCCATACGCCTGGTGACGCACCACGATGTGGATCGTGCCGCCTGCGAGCGAGCCGGCGCGATTTTGGGGGAAGAGATCCGGAAATGGGATGGCCGGTAAGCGCCCCTCAAAAAGACTGAATTCCCGTACAAACGGGCCTTTACTGGGATTTATACTGTCTAGATGCCAAAGTATTCGATCGTCGTGCCCTTCCATAACGAGGAAGAGAACGTAACTGCGCTATATGACCGCCTGAAAGCGGTGATGGAGCAGATTGGCGACAGTTTCGAACTGGTGCTTGTGGACGACGGATCGAGTGACCGCACCTACAAGCTGCTGGAGGAGATTGCAGCCGTAGATAGCCGGGTATTGGTAGTCAAGCTGCGGCGCAATTTCGGTCAGACTTCCGCGTTGGCCGCCGGGTTTGATCACTCCCAGGGCGACTTTATCCTGGCCATGGATGGCGACCTGCAGCACGATCCCTCGGAAATTCCCGAATTTGTCGCCAAGCTGGAAGAGGGTTATGACGTGGTCAGCGGATGGCGCAAGGCGCGCATCGACAACTTCGTCATGCGGCGGATTCCCTCGCGCTGCGCTAACTGGCTGATGGCAAAGCTTTCCGGCGTGGATATTCACGATTTTGGCACGACGTTTAAAGCCTATCGGCGCGAGGTGATCCACAACATCCCCCTGTATGGCGAGATGCATCGATTTATTCCGGCGCTTGCTTCCTGGTATGGCGCGAGCATCTGTGAGATTCCAATCAAGAATGTGAACCGGGAGCGGGGCAAGTCGCACTACGGGATTTCGCGGACAATACGGGTTTTCTTTGACCTGCTGACTATACGCTTCTTGCTCAAGTACATGACCCGGCCGCTCCACTTCTTCGGCACGTTTGGCGCACTGGGCATTCTTTTGGGCAGTGCGATCTCGCTCATGTTGGCTGGGCTGAAGGTGTTTACGCATCAGGCCGTGATGGACACCCACGGGCCGCTCTTCGTGGTTGCCGGGGTTTTAATCCTGGCGGGTATTCAGATGCTTGCCATCGGCCTGCTGGGCGAGCTGCAGGTGCGGCATTATCACACCGCATCGCACCGCGCTCCCTACGCGATTGATCGCCTGGTCCGCCTGCGCGCCCCCGAAGAACCCAGCATGCTGCAAGAAGGTTAACGGGCCCTTCACGAACAAAGTCCCTACGGGACTTGATCATGTAGGGGGGTGCAACGACCCTTCCCTTTTTGTCACTCCTTACCCCGCCATCAATGCTGAGGGTGCCCCATTCAAGCCTTCTTTTGGCTTGAGTGGGCAACGCGCTTCCGGCCAGGCTCGATGTCATTATGAGCGCACCCGGATTTCCTGTCGGCATTGTTGGCGTCGACGAACTTGCTGCGGCTTTCCTTACTGAAAGCCGCACACGCGGTCGTTTCCAGCGCAGCGTGCCAGGAAATCCGGGTTCGCTCGGATGACACAAGTGGCGGTTGATAAAGAGTGGTTGCCTATGTCGAGAGCCGAAAAAATCGACAAAGTCACAACCTCTCAGGATGACTCTAGCCCAATCTTGTCCGAACCCGGGTTGCCGCCTCTCTCGCACTGCCATGCCCAAGATATATTTGACCCCCCGCGACACTAAATGCTCGCAATCAGGATCTATATCGTCGTGCAAATCCCCTCCGCCAGCCGCAACTGTTTGGGGTAAGCAGGAGGGCGCCCAGGCGTCCTCTTAGCAGGTCTTTGACAACTAACACCACAACCTGTCCGGCAAACGGCCGGGCCGTGTGGGGAGACTATTCTGCATGAAGCGAAAAGCAGTTCTCCCCTTCCTTTTAAATACAAAAAAGGGGCTTATGGCGCATAAGGCGCTTATGGCGCACACTTTTTTTTCCGCACCCACCTGGCAGTGGCTCCAAAGACAGAGAACCTGGCGGCTGGTGACGGACGTTTCCCTCCGCAGGATGAGTACCATCCGGTGAGGGAGGCAAGATGCTCAATGAGCACCTTGAGCACCTTGAGCATCTTGAGCACCTTGCTCATCTTGAGAGAACAATCGCGCCACGCTTTACAGAAAGTGAACTGCAGATTTCCTCGGCTCCCCCGGATTTCCTGTCGGGAGTTGCGGCTCCATCAGCCGCATGTGGTTCTCTTTCAGGAGAACCACATAAGTGGTCGGGTTCTACCGTCCTCCCGACGGGTCTGGGGATGACGACAAATTCAGGTCCAAAAAGGTTTGCGGTGCTGTGGGGTAGATTCGGCGCGTAGCAGTTGTTATCGCTTGCGTAGGTCGATCCGCATTGTCGCGCAAATTCTGTTCGCGGTGACTTCGCGTACTGCCACACCAGCGCTTCGCCGATTCCGCTCGAAGCTGGGTCCAGCGATTTGCCCGGCATCGCGCAGCCGGGTGCTGGCGGGCACTGCTCATTCCACACCCACAGGGCCACGCTCCGGTTCCCCTCATGGGTCGCGATTTGTTCCGCCGTCGTGATCCTGCCCGAACCCTCGGCTACCGGGATTCCCGAGCAATATACGCCCGGCTTGTACTGCGACCCGCGCACCGCGTCGATCCAGGCGAAGAGATAGGCAGTCTGTTCAGCAAGGAGCCTCCCACCCTCTTCCTGATCGAGAAACAGAATCGCCCCGGAGGCAAAGCCTTCCCTCCTGGCAGCGGCGATGGCGGCCGCTGCGTCGGAGCGGCCCAGGGCCGCGGCATCTTTGCCCCGGAGTTCCTTATCCAGGCGCCCGTTGTACAAAATCATGAAGCCAAAACCGTTGGCCTGAAGCACAGCGCGTTTGCCGGTCCAGCTATTGCTATTTGCGCCAGGAGGGTTGTTCAGCCAATAACCGGTGTAGGAGAAGCTGCGATGAAGAGCGGGGAGCAGATTGTCCCCAGGGTAGTTGTTCTTGTCGAAGCCGAGGTATGAGCCCTGCCCTAACACGCTGGGCACACAAACCAGGACCGCGAAGCAGATCCACAGCGGGCAAAGAAGCCGCGTTACTCTGCGCCGCCGGTGTTCAAGGTGGTAGGCGGTGTCGATGGGGTGCTCGCTAACTGGCGCGTCGAGCCGCCGGGCAGATACTTGGAAGGATTGACCGGCGTGTCGTGTATGCGAACCTCGTAGTGCAGGTGCGGTCCGGTACTGTGTCCGGAAGAACCAACGTAGCCGAGGATGTCTCCACGATGGACGTCCTGGCCCGTGATGACTGCGAACCCGGATAGATGGGCATACAGGGTTTCGAGCCCGTGGCCATGATCGACGACTACTTCCCGGCCATAGCCTGTGCCCATGCCGGCCTTGAGGACGATCCCGTCCGCCGGCGACCGAACAGCGTCGCCCTGGTTGGTTGCAATATCAATCCCACTATGGAACGCGCCCTCGCCGTTGAATGGATCAAGCCGGGAGCCAAACGAACTGGTGACGATTCCTTGCACCGGCCACAAGGACGGTGCATACGCCACGTTCACGATGCCGCCCAGGCTCGGGGGGAGGCGATTGGCAAAAATGAGACCGTGCGTCATCTCTCCCGACATCGCCGAGGCGCGCAGCGTCAAAAGCTGATCCAGTGATTGGCTGTACTGCTGATCGCTGATGCCGTCCGAGGCCGCGGGATCAGCCGCTGCCGATGACCGTTGTAAAGCTGGCTTCGTCATCCGATTTTGCCGGAGACCGTAAAGAGCACTGACTTCGCTGGCCAACGAGCCTAGCGAGGCGGCCTGAACGTCCTTCTCATGGGCTACCTGCTCCATCTGCAGGTAGTCGTGGCGCAGAGTCTCGCGTTCAGTGCGAACCTGGTTGAAGCGAGCCGTCTTGAGCAGCATGCGGCTGTAGGACCCAGCCATGCCAGTGATGGTGAACAAACCAATCACGGCGGCTGCGACAAAAATATAAGCGTAGTGGAGTGGAATCGGGATCTTGCGCAAATCGCCATCTTCCTGGCGGGCTACAAAAATGATGTAGTAGCGCTTGCGCAATCAACACACTCGCAAAGGGGATTGGCCTTGTACTCAGCAGAGCTTTTGCACAACGGCCGAGTCTTGAAGCTAACAGAGTGAATCTAGTGGGTCAAACCCGGAAAGTGTGATCGGCATGACCCGTTGGAGAGGCACTTCGGTCAGGCAGGGTATTCTGGCCGCATGGCGGGTAAGCGGAAAAACAGTCGACCAAAGACCGTAGCAGCCGAGAGGGAACTGATCGCGGGCATTCGCAGGCGAGCCCAGTTGTTACCGATGGGCCGCCGCAAGAGTGGCATTCTGACCCTGGGTATCGGCGATGACTGCGCTGTGTTGCGGCCGCGTCGAGCGAAAGAGATTGTGGTTACCACCGATCTTTCCCTTGAAAATGTGCACTTCCGGCGGGACTGGCATCCGCCGCAAAGCATGGGGCATCGTTGCCTGGCGCGCGGGCTGAGCGACCTGGCGGCTATGGGTGCTCGTCCCGAGGCAGCGTTTTTATCGCTGGCCCTGCCGGCAGGGCTGACTGGCGCGTGGATGGAGGGCTTCTTCGATGGGTTCATGGCGCTGGCAGAGCGCTACCAGGTTCCCTTGGCCGGCGGAGATATGGCCAAATCGGCGACAGTGGTGGCCGATATTGTTTTGCTGGGAAGTGTGCCGCGGGGAAAGGCTCTTCTGCGCTCGCAAGCTCGCGCTGGGGACTTGATTTACGTTACGGGCGCACTGGGCGGTTCGGCAGCGGAGTTGAGAGCACTGGAGCGCAAGCCAAGTGACTTTGCCGGCAAGGGCAAGCTGGGGCACCCGCATTTATATCCCGAGCCCAGGCTGGCTGCGGGCCGCAAGCTGTTACGCCTGGCCACCGCGGCGATTGACCTGAGCGATGGCTTATCCACCGATCTGGCGCACTTGTGCGAAGAGAGCGGCCTCGCTGCCGAAATCGATGCCGATGCGCTGCCCGTGGATGCGCGCGCAACCCTGGAGCAGGCGTTACATGGCGGAGAGGATTACGAATTGTTATTTACCGCCTCCCTAAAGACCGCGGTGCCCAGCCAACTGGGCGGGGTATCCATCAACGCCATCGGGCGGATGAAGAAACGCGGCAAGGGCCCGCAAGTCGTGATGGATTCCGCTGGCAAGCGTTCTGCACTCGCGGCGAGCGGCTGGGAGCACTTCCGCTAAGGCTGCTATCGTGGGTGCTTTGGCTTGATAGCATCAGAACAGGCTTATGACAGACCCTTCCCCTCGGGTGCGCTTTGCTCCCTCTCCTACCGGTATGTTGCACGTGGGCAATGCCCGCACCGCGCTCTACAACTGGCTCTTTGCCCGCCACAATGGCGGAACATTCGTGCTTCGGATTGAAGACACTGATGTGGAGCGGAGCGAGGTTCGCTATGAAACCCAGTTGATCGAGGACCTGCGCTGGCTCGGTTTGGAGTGGTCTGAGGGCCCAGAGATTGGCGGCCCTTATGCACCCTACCGTCAGAGCGCGCGCCTCGATATCTATGAGCGGCACACGAAGCAGTTGCTCGAAGAGGGCAAGGCTTACCGCTGCTTCTGCACCACGGAAGAACTGGAAGCAGAGCGGCAAATAGCGCTCCGCGAGCATCGCACGCAAGTGTATTCCGGCAAGTGCAGAACGCTCACGTCCGACGCAGCCATGATTCGTGCCGCCGCAGGTGAACCTTTCGCGGTGCGGCTTGCGGTGCCGGAGGTGGCGTTGCGTTTCCACGACATCGTGCGCGGCGATGTGGAGTTCGCCAGTGAAGCCGTCGGTGACTTTATCCTGGTGCGATCTTCCGGCATCCCCGTCTACAACTACGTGGTCACCATCGACGACGCGCTCATGCGCATTACGCACGTGATCCGCGGCGATGATCACATCTCCAACACTCCGCGCCAGGTGGCCATTTATCAGGCGTTCGGCTGGGCGTTGCCGCAGTTTGCCCATCTCTCGACCATCCTGGGCAGTGATCGTGAGCGCCTGTCAAAGCGCCATGGCGCGACGTCGGTGGCGAGTTTTCGCGAAATGGGCATTCTGCCCGAGGCGCTGGCGAATTATCTTGCCTTGCTTGGCTGGGGAGCGGAAGGTGGAACGCGCGAGATTTTCACGCGCGAGGAATTGATCAAAGAATTCAAGTTGGAGCGGGTCACTCCTTCGCCCGCGGTCTTTGATTGGGACAAACTGCATTGGCTGAACCGTCAAGCCATTAAACATACGCCGGCGCCCGAGTTGAGAGCCTTGGCATGGCCCTATTTCAACGCGGCCGCGTTGCTGCCGCCGCAATCCTCTGCCAGTGATGCTGTCGTGGGTTGGTTCGATCGCGTATTGGAGCTTTATCTTCCCGCGGTGGATCAGCTGCAGCAGCTGCCCGAAAAATCGGCAGCCCTTTGGCGCGTGGCTCCCGTGGCGGAGGAAGACGCTGCCATGCTCACTTCGGAAACTGGCGAGCGTGTCGTGCGAGCCTTTACAGAAAAGGTCAGAGCAGAAACGGGTGCAATCACGGCGCAACGCTTTAAGGAACTGATGAATGAGGTGAAGGCGGAGAGCGGAGCCAAGGGCAAGGAACTCTTCCATCCTGTACGCATCATCCTTACCGGAGCCCACTCCGGGCCGGAGTTCGACAAATTGATTCCCTTGTTCGAAGACGGTAGCGGGCTCGATTTGCCAAGCCATGTCATGAGCGTGCGAGAGCGGGTAGAAGCCTTTGCCCCTGGTGCTTGACTTCACGTTTCCTCATGAATGGAAGGCGGAGGTTCTGACTGCCCGCCCCCTGATCCTGCCTGCCCGCCAATTCGTATATCCGGCACAGGTAGAAGAGGTGGAACGAGGGGCACTGGAGGTCATGATCCGGCCTGCAGGCGGAGCGGGTCCGTTTTTGGCCACCTGCGCCTTGGGTTTCGCGGCGGAAACAGTGCCCAGCGGCCTGTGGGCCTGTCCTGATCCAGCGTGGATCTGTTCTGTTGCCGGCGGCTACGCCTATTTAATTGATACCCGCGATCCCGCACGATGGGAACAGGTGGCCTATCGCCCCGTGACCAACGTAACGGTTTTGCCCGAAGCCGCACTGTTGGTGTTCGCAGGCTTTCATTCGCTGCTGGCCTGGGGCAGCGCAGGCAAGGTTTGGGAAACCAAGCGGCTCAGTTGGGATGGACTTCGGATCACTGCTGTCGGTGGAGAGACGCTGCAGGGGATGGGTTGGGACATGACCACCGATCGCGAACTCGAGTTCACCGTCAATCTGAAGAACGGTGAACATCGAGGCGGAGGCTACCTGGCGTAGAAGCTCAAACTCGCATCGCCCTGCTCGAGCACCCGATAGCGTTTCAGCGGGCCGTAGCATTCTGCCAGCGGCTGGAGCATTTTGCGACTGTGTTCGGCGATGACGATGCCGTCTGGGATCAGCAGTGAATCTGCATTCTGGCCAATGCCGCTGAGGGTGGCGGCGTAGTCGTCATCTGCCGCGTACGGCGGATCGAGAAAGATAATTGAGCAGGGCTCAGTGATACGGCGCAACGCGGCGGAAACGCTGCTGGATACAATCTGAAAGCCGGTTTTGATATTCAGGGCCGTGAGATTGGTGCGCAGCGCCGCGATCGCCTGGGGAACGCGATCGACGAAATAGACCAGGCTTGCTCCGCGGCTGATCGCCTCGATGCCTACGGCTCCGGAGCCGGCGTAGAGATCGGCGAAGACGGCTCCTTCGATCCGCGGGCTCAGAACATTAAAGAGGGTTTCACGCAAGCGATCGCTGGTGGGCCGGGTGTCCAGCCCGCGGGGCGCGACCAGCCTCCGCGAACGGTATGTGCCCCCGATCACCCGCATCGGATTTGATGTTAAATGAATCCTTTGCCGCCAAATAATCGGCAAGCAATACAATGAAGTGCAAGGACGGATGCAATGCGTGGATGGTCGTTCCCCTTAGGGCGATGGATGGGCGTGGAATTGCGAATCCACACTTTTTTCATTCTGCTGCTCGGCATCTGTATGGCCTACACCGAAAGCGTTCATCTCACCATGTTTCGTGGCGTGGGCTTGTGGCTGGTGCTGCTGGGTGCGGTCGCCGTGCGCGAAGTGGCGCGCATGCTCGTGGCCGCCTATCACGGGTTGCAACTGCGCAATATCCTGCTGCTGCCGATTGGCGGGCTGGTGGCCTATGCCAACGCGGAGAGTGCGGAGCACGCCGGCGACAGCAAAGTGCAGTGGCGCATGGCTTTGACCGGGCCTTTGTCGAATCTCACGTTTGCCCTGGTGGTGGCCATGCTCGTCCTCGGCATGTCGCCTACGGTCAATCTTCTGGAGCGGCCCTGGATAACCCCTGCGCACCTCATTCGCAGCATCATCTGGGTCAATGTTTTTCTCGGCGTTCTGAATTTGCTCCCCGCCTATCCCCTGGACGGCGGCCGGGTAGTGCGTGGCGGAGTTGCCCGGGCCCAGGGCAGAGCGCAGGCATCCCGCGTGGCCACGGGATTGGGCCAGATTCTGGCCATGATTGCCGTCATCGCCGGGCTGGTGCTGATGAACGCATGGCTGCTGCTTGCGGGGTTTTTCATCCTGATCGGCGCCCAGTTGGAAGATCAGGGCGTGCTATTCCAAAGTGTGGTGGATACGGTCAACATGCAGGACATTATGCTGACAGAGTTCTCCATGCTTGCTCCCTCTGACACGCTGGAGGATGCGCTGCACAAGTCGATTCATAGCCTGCAGGATGATTTCCCTGTGGTTCGTGGAGATAGCCTGGTTGGCATTATTTCTCGGCAAAGCATTCTCTCGGCGCTACGCAGTGAGGGCAATGGCTATGTGCAGGCCGTAATGTCGCGCAGCTTTCATGTGGCCCAACCGGAGGATTCGCTGGGCACGACCATCAGCCGTTTTGCCGGGCGCGGATTGTCGCTGGTGCCGGTGACCGAAGGCGAACGCATCGTCGGCATCGTGACCCTGCAGAACCTGATGCACTCCATGAGCCTGCTGGCGGAGAGCCGAAAATTGCGTCGCCAGAGCCAGGAATAGTCCTTGCCGGATTCATCTGCGCCCATCGAGCCGGGGCTCTACCTGGTTGCTACGCCGATCGGCAATCTCGAAGACATAACCCTGCGAGCACTGCGGGTTTTGAAAAATGTTGACCGCATCGCATGCGAAGATACGCGCCAAACGCAGAAGCTGCTGAACCACTTCAGTATTTCCACCCCCACCGTCAGTTATCACGAGCACAACGAACAAGCACGCACTGCGGAGCTGATCGCGCTGCTGCAGCAGGGAGGTCGCGTTGCCGTGGTGAGCGATGCGGGTACGCCGGCATTCTCTGATCCCGGCCTCGAAGTCGTGAAAGCAGCCGTGGCTGCAGGGGTGCCGGTCATTCCTATCCCTGGGGCCAATGCTGCGCTCAGCGCGTTGGTCGCCTCCGGCATGGAAACTGATCGTTTCCTATACGCGGGATTCCTCGCGTCTAAGCCGGGTACGCGGCGAACTGAGTTGGAGGCCTTAGCCGCGAAGGCAGATGGTCTCACGTTGGTGCTCTATGAGGCGCCGCATCGCATCCTGGAAACGTTGGCCGATGTGGAGGCGGTTTGGGGGGAGCAGGCGCGTGTGGTGGTCGCCCGCGAGTTGACCAAACTGCACGAGGAGTTTCTGCGCGGAACGGCGCAGGAAGTCCGGCTTGCGCTGTCGGCGCGCGAGCGCGTTCGGGGTGAAATTGTGTTGTTGGTAGAGGCCAAATCGTTGGCCCAACCCGCGAATGCGGGCGGTAGTGTGATGCAGCAGGTGTCTCAGCTGATGGAGGCTGAGGGCCTGGACGAGAAGGACGCGCTCAAGCGCGTAGCGCGAGAGCGCGGCGTCTCAAAGAGCGAGGTCTATCGCGAATTGCAGCGGCAGCGCACGAAAAAGTAAACCGCAGATCCCGAGCGCAGCCGGACTTCCTGCTTCGCTGCTCTCAACAATGACCACGTATGTGGTTCTCCACAAAGAGAACTACACGTAACTGATCGAAGCCACAACTCTCGACAGGAAATCTGGGGAAGCGAGGGATCTGCAGTCTCCCTCTCGGAGACCTACGTCGTCTTCGGAGGCAGCTTCCACGCTGGAACCGGCCGCTCGGCTAGTGGCAAATCACGGCCCTTGACCCGGTCGTATAAGTAACTGTCGCTGGTTGTTCCCAGTGACTCGTTATACAAGCTTGGTTCGCCGATCACTTCGCGCAATTCCTCGGCAAAACGATGGACCGCCTGGAGCGAATCCGCTGTTGCCGGGAGCTCGAGACGGTTGGTCTTCCAGAATTTCTGGTAGCCCCGGTCAAGCAGGGTGGCGACTTCTCCCCCCACCAGGAAACCTGGGCGGTGTCTCCACCATACGGCGGTATGGGGCAGCTTCTTATCCGCCTCGCTGGGATCCCCCGCCTTAGCCAGGACGGCTCCAGCCCCGTATTTGCTCACCAGAAACTGGTTTGCGACGCCGGGCACCCCTTGTACATCAAATCCCAGGGTGCGCAGAGTGGCGAATACTTCATCGAAGGTCAGGAAGTGTACTTTTGTTCGCATGGTTGCGACTGACTGTGGATTGCCTCGATTTTCGGGTGGAAGCTACACTAAGGATTGCTTCACCTTACTTTCGCACATCGACGCGGATCACCGCAACGTGAGTAGACCAGTTGAATCAGGGACTTTTCATGCAAACTGAAGTGCAAACGGAAGTGAGCTCGACGCCGCGCACGCTGGGCAGTAGCATCTTGGAACGGATTGGAAATACTCCACTTCTTCGCCTCGACCGCTTGACCGCCCATCTTCCGGGGATAACCTTGCTGGGCAAGGCCGAATGGGTCAATCCGGGGGGCTCGGTCAAGGATCGTGCGGCCTCGTCCATCGTCGCGGAAGCCGAGGCTCAGGGGTTGCTGGCGGGTAGGCATTTGCTGGACGCGACCAGCGGGAATACCGGGATCGCCTACGCCATGCTGGGCGCTGCGAAGGGTTTTCCGGTTACGCTGTGCATGCCGTCGAATGTATCTCCAGAGCGGAAGCGCATTCTTTCCGCCTACGGAGCCAATATTGTCTGGACCGATCCGGCGGACGGGTCCGACGGGGCAATTCTCAAGGCCCGGGAGCTCGCGCAGGATAAGAACAAATACTATTACGCCGACCAGTACGGGAACCAGGCGAACTGGAAAGCGCACTATAGAGGTACGGCCAACGAGATTTGGGAGCAGACTGAAGGACAGGTGACGCACTTCGTAGCCGGACTGGGCACCAGCGGAACCTTCATGGGTGTCACCCGTCGTTTGAAAGAGCTGAATCCGAAGGTTCAATGTATTGCCATGCAGCCCGATTCACCATTTCATGGGCTGGAAGGCTTGAAGTACATGGCGACCGCGATTGTGCCTCCTATCTATGATGCGAGCGTGGCCGATCGTCACGTGGAGCAATCGACCGAGGGAGCTTACGAGATGGCCAAGCACCTGGGCCGGAACGAAGGACTGCTGCTGGGTATCTCGGCCGCTGCCGCTGTCGCGGCAAGCCTTAAGATTGCGGAAGAGGAAGCTCGCGCGGGCAGAACCGCCGTTTTGGTCACAATCCTTTGTGACTCGGCCGACAAGTACCTCAGCGAGCGGTTTTGGGAGCAATGATGGCCACGACGACCCTGGGGCAGAAGCTGGAAATCAGCGACGCGATTTATAGCCAGCTGCGCAAGCATGGCGAAGAGACCTATCCCCATGAGTGTTGCGGAGTGCTGCTCGGTAAGGCGCTCGAAGGGGTCAACCAGGTCGAGTTAGCCGTGCGCGCAGGCAATACGCGGACCGATTCCGCCCACAATCGCTATCACATCGCCCCCCAGGAACTGGTCAGCATCCAACGCCAGGCACGGGAACGGAGCCTGGATATCGTGGGTTTTTACCACTCCCATCCCGACCATCCTGCGCGCTGGTCGCCTACCGATTTCAACGAGGCCCACTGGCTGGGTTGTTCCTACGTGATCACCAGCGTAGAACAGGGCGTAGCTAAACAGACCAACTCCTTCTTTCTTGCCGGAACCGGCGAAGACGACAAGCGGTTTGAAGACGAGGAGATTCACGTGCGGCCCGAACGCTGTTGACCGCCGGCCCCGTGATCCTCGCGCTCCGCAAACCTGATCGAGAAAGAGAGAGAATTCGACGCATGAAGATTCACATCCCTACCCCGCTTCGTCAGTTCGCCGCCAAGCAAGCCACGGTGACGGTGGAGGCTGCGACCGTCGGTGAGGCGCTGGATGAACTGACCCTCACTCATCCGGAATTGAAAAAGCATCTGTATTCAGAGGAAGGCAAGTTGCGCGCCTTCGTGAACGTTTACCTGAACGACGAAGACATTCGTTACCTGAGCGACAAGGAGAACACGGCGGTCAAGGAAAGTGACAGCCTGTCGATTATTCCTTCGATTGCCGGTGGATGTGTCGTTCTGAGCAAATAGGAGATTTGAACATGGCAACACTGACTGAAGTACCCGTGCAGACGATGCCCTCGCTCAGCAATGACGAGATCGCCCGCTATTCCCGCCACCTGATCCTGCCCGAAGTGGGCATGGAGGGTCAGCAGAAGCTCAAGGCAGCCAAGGTGCTCTGCGTGGGCACAGGCGGTCTTGGTTCCCCGTTGGCATTCTATCTGGCAGCAGCCGGGGTCGGAACCCTGGGACTGGTCGACTTCGACGTCGTGGACTCGAGCAACCTGCAGCGGCAGATCATCCACAGCACCAAGGATGTAGGCCGTCTCAAGCTCGATTCGGCGGAAGAGAAGCTGACAGCGCTGAATCCCCACATGAAGATCGTGAAGTACAACACCATGCTGTTGAGCAACAACGCCATGGAGATCTTCAAGGATTTCGATATCGTGGCCGACGGCACGGATAACTTTCCCACGCGCTACCTGGTAAACGACGCCTGCGTGTTGAGCGGAAAGCCAAACGTTTACGGCTCGATCTTTCGCTTCGAAGGGCAGGCCAGTGTCTTCGCCACCGAGGAGGGGCCGTGTTACCGCTGTCTATATCCCGAACCACCCCCTCCGGGTCTGGTTCCTTCCTGCGCGGAAGGCGGAGTGCTTGGGATCCTCCCCGGTCTCGTTGGGATCATTCAGGCTACCGAAGTCATCAAGCTGATCCTGGGCCAGGGCGAGCCTCTGATCGGGCGCCTGCTGCTGGTGGATTCGCTGGGCATGCGCTTCCGCGAATTGAAGCTGCGCAAGAATCCGGACTGCCCGGTATGCGGCACCCACCCGACCGTGACCGCGCTGATCGACTATGAGCAGTTCTGCGGTATTCAGCCGGCTGCGGCGCCCGATGCGAAGCTGGTCAACGGCGTCGAGCAGATCGACGTGACCACCTTCAAGCAACAGCGCGATGCAGGCAAGGACTACTTCCTGCTGGACGTACGCGAACCCCATGAGTTCAAAATCGCGGAAATCGGTGGGCACCTGATTCCCCTGGGCGACCTGCAGAAACGTGTGGCCGAACTGGATAAGAATCGCGACATCGTGGTGCAGTGCAAGAGCGGAGGCCGCAGCCAGAAGGCAGCGGAGTTCCTGCAGCAGGCCGGCTTCAAAGTAAAGAACCTGGCCGGTGGCATCCTCGCCTGGAGCGATCAAATCGATCCCAAAGTGCCCAAGTACTAGTAGCTCTCCTTCCTGACCCCGTCCCGAAGCCGCATTGCTCGCGGCTTCGGGATTTCTTTTTGCTCGCCATCGTGTGCGGTCGGTATACTCCGGGGGATTGTTTCTGCACTCTCCGCCGGGAGTTCCATGGACCTCGTAGTCATTCGCACTTTATTCATCCTTGTTCTTACCGCCGCCTGCTACTTTCTTCGCCCCTTTGGTCTCGCGCCCTGGCCTGCGGCGGTGATGGGCGCGATCGCCGCTGCTGCCGTGATCGTGTTCGAACTGCGCGTGCGGGCACTGAGCATCAAGCGCTTGCTGGGCGCCGTGCTCGGCAGTGTGTTGGGAATAGTCGGAGCGGCTCTATTCGGCATGGTCCTGGGTGGAAGCCTGCCGCCTGGTGGGACCCGTGCCCTGCTGCAGCTCTTCGTACTCATGTTGATGACGTACGTGGGCTTGATGGTCGGCGCCAGCAAGGGTGATCTGCTGAACTTTACCGGGGGACTGGCCGAGCTTTTTGCCGGCGAGCGGGCAGCGGGTGGGAAACGCAACCTCAAGATCCTGGATACCAGCGCCATTATCGACGGTCGTATCGCCGATGTAGTGGAAACCGGTTTTCTGGAGGGAACGCTGCTGGTTCCCGAGTTTGTCTTGCGCGAGCTGCAGATCGTGGCCGATTCTTCTGACAGTTCGCGCCGCCAGAGGGGCCGGCGCGGGCTCGATATTCTGCAGAAGATGCAGGCACACCCACTGCTCAGCGTACAGATCATCGAGGATGACTTTCCTCAACTGCGCGAGGTGGACCTGAAGCTGATCGAACTTGCCAAGAAGAGGGGCTCGCCGATCGTTACCAACGACTTCAACCTGAGCAAAGTAGCCCAGCTGCATCACGTGCAGGTGCTCAATCTGAACGACTTGGCTAATTCCTTGAAGCCCCTGGTGCTGCCCGGGGAAAAGATGAACATCGTGGTTTTGAAAGAAGGCAAGGAGTACAACCAGGGCGTAGGTTACTTGGATGATGGGACCATGGTGGTCGTGGATCATGCACGTCGCATGATTGGCCGCGCGGTCGAAATTACTGTTACCAGTGTGTTGCAGACTGCATCAGGCAAGATGATTTTTGGAAAACTCGAGGATGGCGGTCTCAAGCCAGAGCAGGTCCGCGCGGTGAGCGAGCTTTCCAGCTGAGATGTGTCAACCTGGGCCGGGTACTTCGCATCCTTTTAGTAGCAAGCCGTCAAATTCGATGAAATTTCGCTTTTCGGCGCGGAAAGCAAAGAAAACAGATTTGACAGCCTTAATCCGGCGGGTACAATCTTGCCGAGAAGCACAGGTTGCACACTCAGACTTCCCAGATGGACACCGCCTGCAAACACCCCAAAGTGCGCGTCGTAGCGCGTGAAGAGGACGTCGAATACGTCGAATGTCTGGATTGTGGCCAGGTATTCGACTCAAACGAATTCCGAGACATGGAAATCGAGGAAGAAGTGTTGCGGGAGCCGGAAGAAGAAGACATCAGGTAGGGTACGTTCCCATCATCGAGTCGCCGGGCCAAACGGGTCGGACGGGTGTACCTCGTTTGTCTGGCCCCACGGGCGCATTTCCGGGCTAATTCAGTCAGACTTGCCGAATTAGATTTGAAAGAGCCTTTCCTCCAGCAACCGCCCTCTCCTCGTAACAACACTCCTTACGCCCCCATCAATGCTGAGGGTGCCCCATTCAAGCCTTCTTTTGGCTTGAGTGGGCAACGCGCTTCCCGCCAGGCTCGATGTCATTAGGAGCGCAGCCGAAGGGATCTGCAGTTCTGCGGTCCAACACTGGAAACGCTCTTTCAACTCTGATTTAGATAGATTTGAAAATTCACGGCGTCCCCACTTGCGGCGTAGATCGTGACGGGATTAGGCGTAGATCGTACTCTCCAGGAATCGATTCCGGAATTTGCCATTTGCGTCGTGCTTTGCCACAAGCCCTTTGTATTTCGTCAGTTCTGGATAGAGAGACTCAATCCGTGAACCGGACATGGTAAACAGCTTCCCCCAGTGCGGCCGGGCGCCAAAAGGCGCCAGCTTCGCTTCTATGAGCGGCAGCACATTTTTAACCGCCGGCCATTCCGGCTTCCAGGTGAAGTGAATGCCTAGGGAGTCCCGCTTGTAAGCGGTGCTCATCCAGAGGTTATCCGCCGCGACGGTCCGCACCTCCGAGATAAACAGATGGGGAGTGACGTGATCCCGGAGTTGTTCGATTGCCAGGATGGCTTCGTAACCCCGGTCCTGGGGAATCAGGTACTCGGATTGCAACTCCGCCCCGCTGCTTGGCGTAAATCCGATGCGGAAGTGAGGCAGCCGGTCATACCAGGGACCGGGAACGCCTAACTGGTCGGTGCAACTCTCCGCCGAATGGCCCGCGAGCGGGTGAAGCTTCTTGGTCGCCAGCTTCGCGCCGAACAATTCCGGAGCAAACTGAAGGGGGCTCCCGGGTTGAACCCGGCGCTTCACCCATACCTGGCCGATGCGGTGATTTTGCCAGTCGGTGAAGAGGCTGACGCTGTAGCCGCTGGTGAAAATTTCCTCCAGGTGCTGCTCCAGCTGGTCCATGCCCAGGTTCTCGTAAACGACCTGGGCTACCTTATATGTAGGCTGAACATCGAGCGTGACCTTGGTCACAATACCGGCCGCACCCAGGTGAACGGCTGTTCCAGCAAAACGGTCACCATCCCTTTCCCGGGACAGAACCACCACCTCACCATCCGCCGTCACTATTTCCATCGCAGACACAGCCGTAGCCAGGTTTCCGTTCTTGTTTCCTGACCCATGGGTCGCCGTAGCGATCGCGCCGGCGACGGTAATCTGCGGCAAAGAAGCCAGGTTATGCAGGGCATAACCCTGACCCTCCAGGTAAGGGGCCAGTTGACTGTAGGTGACACCCCCACCCACGGTGACGGTGCCGGCGTCGCGATGGAGCTGGATCTGGTTCAGATGGGCCAGCGAAACCTGATCCTGGGTGCTGTCAGCGATGCCATTAAAGGAATGGCGGGCACCCAGCGCCCGCAGTTTGCTGCAACCTTTGACCACCTGCTGCACTTCCTCAACCGTCTTCGGCTGGTGCAGGCGATCGGTACTAAAGGTGTAATTCCCCGACCAGTTGGTCCGCTTTCCCGGCGCCTGCTCGCCTGAGCCCAACGGTGACAACACCGTGCCGGCAAGAAAGATACCGGACGTTTTTAAGAATTCTCTCTTGTCCATAGGCAAGACGCTTTCCGCTCCCTGTTACCTGCTTTGGGAAGGATACCGCAGTACCGGTTGCCCAGGCCGGTCATAACGGAACAGTTACGGGATCAGTATTACCACTGGCCGAGCCAACCAGCATGCAGGTTCGCGTGACCAACGAGCAAGTAAGAAATACATGCCCTGTGAAATTAGGAACAAAGTCGTTAAATCCCCCATAAGGGTAATAACAATGTGCCAAAACGGAGGGTATTCTCCAGCAGTTGACGCAAGCCTGTGCAATCCGTGTACCAGCGGTGCGCCCGACAGGACAACTGCGATGAATGATTCCTAATTTGCCAGGCGCTCGTTTCCCAAGAGTCACGTTCGCGAACTAACCGTACCAATTTCCGGAGCCTTGATACCCATGACGCACTCGCCAATCTTTGCCATTAAGCGCTATATGACTTCCAGACAGGTATTTGTTGGCCGGCTGATGCCGGTGCTATTGGGTGCGCTCGCATTAGGGTCTGCTGGGCCGGCGGCATGGGCCAGAGGCACGACCACGACATTGACGGTAGCGACTACACCGCCGATCCCGGTAAGCGGACAGGTCGTCACCCTGACGGCCAACGTTGCCACGACTGGATTTTTCGGGGGGCCAGCCGCAGGTGGTAATGTCACCTTCTTTGATACATACAACAACGGCAATGGTAGTGGCAACGTCACGGAGTTATTGGGGACAGTCCAGGTTCAATCCGCGAATGGAAACCAGGGAACTGCGATTCTTGCTACGGAAGTTGGAGGCGTTGGCCTCCACAGTTTTGTTGCGACTTTTTCCGGTACAAGCACGCCCAACCTCAACAGCAGTACATCCGCCACGAAGACGTTAACCTTCATTGGTCCTTATTCTTCCGCCACTTCACTGGCTACCAGCACAGCCAGCCCGTATTCGCTCACTGCGACCGTGTCCGGGTTCGGTCCGAAGACACCAACCGGGACGGTTACGTTTAAAGACGTGACCTCGGGTACGAATCTGGGCACCGCTTCGCTGACCACGACGGCGGCAACTCAGTTCACTCCGTACGCGTCGTATCCTCCCGCCAACCTCAATGACAACAATACCGGCGGTACGATCGGACCGGCAATTGGCGACTTCAACGGGGACGGCCATCTCGACTACGCGATTCCCGTCAACAGCGGATCGGTAGCCATTCTGCTGGGTAAGGGTGACGGCACGTTCACCGCCGGCACTACGATTACCGCCGCGTCTCCTTTCGAGCCGACCTCTGTGGTAGTAGGTGATTTCGACGGAGACGGCAACCAGGATCTGGCCGTCCTCAGTGCCAACAACGGTGGTACCGGCTCGGTATACATCTACCTCGGAAACGGGAATGGAACCTTCGCGGCGACCCCGAATCCCTTTGCGGTCGCGACGGCAGCCTCAGGTTCGAGGCTGTTGGCAATGGGCGACTTTAACGAAGATGGCATCCAGGATCTGGTTGCCACCAACAGCGCCCTGAACAACGTCGCTGTCTTGATCGGCAACGGTGACGGTACATTCAAAACTGCGGTTCCTTATTCCGTAAACGCACAGCCATGGAATGTAGTCGTGGGAGACATCGATCAGGATGGGCACCTGGATCTTGCGGTAGCGTCCGACAGCGCCGGCTCCGTCAGCATTCTTTCCGGCATCGGTAACGGCAAATTCAATACGGTCACGAGTATAGCCACCGGCGCGTCGCAGGTAGGCTCGGTCGCGTTGGCCGACTTTGACGGCGACGGTTACCCCGACCTGGCCACGACGAGCGCTCCCGACAATGCCGTTTATGTGCTGATCAACAAGGGCAACGGGAACATCAGTTTCAAGACCCCGGTCGCCAACTACACCATGAACAGCGGCCCCTACTACCTGACGATTGCCGACTTTAATCGTGACGGCAGCCCCGACATCATCTCCGCCAATGACGGCGGTAACAACGTAGGCGTGTTGCTGAACCAAAACAACGGCAAAGGTACCTTTAACGGCGCAACCTACTACGGAGTGGGCGCAGGCTCCATTTTCGCCAACGTGGGAGATATCAACGGTGACGATCGTGTTGATCTAACCGCGGTTACGAATAACGGCCTGAGCGTGTTGCTGTCTGGCCAGGCGGAGACGGCAGCGCTTTCCAGCATCGCCATAACGCAATGCTCACAATCCCTGACCGCCACCTACAATCCAGACGTAACCTCAATCTACGGAGCGAGCACTTCGCCGTCTGTGGTGGTTAACGGTGGGATTACTACCGCCCTGACCCTGGGCGTCGCGCCTTCGGGTGCGCTTGCAGGTCAGCAGGTTTCGCTGACAGCCACGCTCAATCCGTACAGCCAGGGTTCCACCTCGACGAATGGAGACCTGGTTTCTTTCTACAACGGGACTACGCTCCTTGGTACCGCGCCGCTTTCCAGCGGGGTTGCCGTGTTCAACTACGTTCTTCCGGCTGGAGCCTATAGTTTTCAGGCAAAATTTTCGATCGCCGACTGCAGCTTCGGCACAAGCAGCAGCAACACCGTAACCGGGTCGGCGGGCCTGCCATCCACGATCAACTGGGCAAATCCAGCGCCGATTCCAGTCGGTACGGCGCTTAGCGCCGCCCAACTCAATGCGACCGATTCCGTGGCCGGATCGTTTGTTTACACCCCGGGAATAGGTACGGTCCTGGGCGCGGGAACTCAAACGCTTTCCGTAACCTTCACACCGTCGGTAGCGGGATACGGCGTGGAGACGGCCACGGTTCAGATTGTTGTGAAGCCGGGGACCACGATCACCTGGCCGGCGCCCACTCCCATCAGCTACGGAACACCACTGAGTGGTTTTCAGCTGGATGCAACCGCGTCCACCGGCATCACCTCCGTGCCGCTTTCCGCTTACTACAACGTCTCCGGCATCTATCGGAACAATTCCGTATACAACACGGGTGGGTTTGACAACGATGGTTACTCCTACTCCACAACCAGCCTGGGCAGCACGGTCGTTTGGAATGGTCTGACGTTCACCATTGGACCGCCCAATGCGCCGGACGCGGTGGCTACCTTAAACACGGACACTACATGCAGAGGAGACGACGGACCGGGAAGCAACTGCACCCCCGGGCCTGCGTTGGTGGTCCCGCTGCCCGCGGGCAACTTTAACAACTTGTTCATGCTCGGGGCGATGGTCAATAACACCGCGGCCAGCCAGACATTTATCGTTACCTATACCGATGGCTCGACCCTTAACTTTACGCAGAATATGAGCGACTGGTTTAACGCCAAGGGTTGGGCGGGCGAGGCAGTGGTCAACTGCAGCGAGGATCGGAACTACAGCGACGGAAACAACCACTCCATCCAGCCGGATTCCGCGTGTCTTTACGGCTATCAAATTCCTCTTGACTCCACCAAGACAGTGAAGAGTATCCAACTGCCGGATACCAGGGATATTGTGCTGCTGGCCATGGACCTTACCACGCCAGACATCCCCGGAACATTTACCTACACTCCGCCGGCGGGCACGATCGAGCCCGTGGGAACCAACACATTGAACGTATCCTTCACCCCGACGGACACCACGCACTACCAGTCGGCCACCGCCAGTGTAAAGCTGGTTGTCGATCCGCCCGTCGGACCTGTCACCACCACCATTTCGTGGCCGACACCGGCGCCCATCACCTATGGCACACCTCTGAGCGCCACGCAACTCAACGCGGTCGCCACGGGCTTGTCAAATCCCACGCCCGTCGTCCCCACCAATCAGTTGCAGGTGCTTGCGCTCTCCAACGACAACAATCCCTATAACCTTCAGGGTTTTGACGGCCTCGGAAATACCTACTCCGACACTCTACTGAACGGTAAGGTGAATTACGCCAACACCACGTTTACGCTGGGACAACCAGGAATTCCGGATGCCCTAACAAACGGAGCGGTCTACACCCTACCGGCCTCGGGCAATTACCAGTCTGTCTACCTGATTGGTGCGGCGATCGCGGCCCAGGCAAGTGTGCCTTTCGTTCTCACCTACTCCGATGGCACGACCACGACCGATGTCCAGAATATGAGTGCGTGGACTGCTTACACCGGGGATGCGACTGAAACCAAGGTCGCCACCATGGCGTACGCCAATAACAATGCCGGCAACAAGGTGAACACAACTCACTATCTCTACGGATATCAGCTCAACGCTGACATCACCAAAACCCTGGTGAGCGTAACCATTCCAAGTACGCGGAACGTGGTCATCCTGGCGCTCGGTTTTGGCACCAATAGCATCGTCACCGTACCTGGAACTTACACCTATACGCCGGCTGCCGGAGCGATTGAGCCGGTCGGCACCGATACGCTTTCGGTATCCTTCACGCCCACCAACTCCTCTGGATACACGACGGCGACCGGAACGGTCCAGCTTGTTGTGGGGAAGGCGACGCCGATTCTTACCTGGGCGACACCCACGCCTATCAATGTCAATGTGCCGCTCAGCGGCACGCAACTCAACGCCACCGCGGCAACGCCCCAGGGCGCCAGTCTCTCGGGGACGTTTGCCTACAGCCCCGCTGCCGGAACTTCGTTCAGCACCGCCGGCATCTATACCTTGAATGTAACCTTTACGCCTACCAATACGACGGACTACACGACCGCGACGGCAAGCGTAAATCTCACCGTGGGTCATGACGTCGCGGTTTCCAGTGGAGCTATCGGGTACACCGATTGCTGCTTCTTCAGCCAGCCCACCCCTTACACCGTCACCGTAGCCGGCGACGCCAAGTTCCTTGGATTGTTCCCGGTTCCGCCAACTGGATCCGTGAGCGTTATTTACAACGGGACCGTCCTCGCGACAGGAAGCCTTAGCGTGCTTTCCGGCTCTACCTCCACCGCCAGCCTGTTGCTGCCCAGCATCCAGTTCTATCCCGGAAACAACAACGTAACCATCCAGTACAGCGGAGATAGCTTCTTCTATGGTGTGACGAATACTCCGGCTACCATCGTGCTGCGCAACCCGGCAATTCCGGTGAGCCCAGCTGCGGTGAACTCGACGGTCGTTACCAGCATTCCCTATAGGTTTGTCCAGGATTCGACGCTGACCTTCTCCTACACGCCCCACTCCGCGTCCAGCACGGAATTCACGGACGGCCTCGGTACGGGCGATTGCATCAACAATCACAATTACAACGCTGGCGACGAATGCACCTTCAACGTCGCCTTCAAACCAACCGCGCCTGGGGTTCGTAAGGGAGCCATTCAGGTCAACTTCACTCCCCGCAACGGGTCGCAGGCCGAACCTATCCTCTACCTGTTCCTTTCCGGTATGGGAAATTCGTCCCAGATGACGTTGGGCAATGGCAAGCAGAAGACATTGAATGCCGGCCTGAACCAGCCTCAGGGCGTGGCTATCAATCCAACCGATAAACCGTTCGTCAACCTGTACGTCTCCAACAGTGGTGCGTCACAAATCGGGACCCTGCCCGCGGCCGGCGGCACGTTCGCCCGGTGGAATGCAGGCAATACAGGTAACCTGGTTTATCCTACGGACCTTACTTACAACGCGTTCGCTGACCTCATCGTGGCGGATGCAAGTTCACCCAAGGTGTTCAGCTTTACCCCGTCGCTTGCCGAATCGACGGTGGACACCAAAACGATTACGCTGGGACTCCCCACCTCGAACAGGGTTGACCTGGCCGGCAATCTGTATATCGCCGACGGTGGCAACACTCCGCAGGTGGTCATGGTTCCTGGCGAAATCTACGACACGGTGTACAAACCCAGCGTGCTTGTCAATAGCAGCAGCGTAAGCTTCCCGCAAGCGCTCGGAGTCGACAATGCCGGCGCCAACCTTTATATCGGCGACGGAAACAACAACCAGGTTGTGAAGGTTGCCCTGGACGGCACAGGCACTACTTCTCAGCTTGCGATTGCACCCTGCAATGCGCTGGTCACTCCGTGCGCGTACAACGGACCGAGTGGCTTCGCGTTTGACCCCAACGGAGATATGTATCTCATCGACGCCACCCGGCTCCTCATGGTCCCGGCTACCCATTCTTCGGGCAGCCCAACCCTGCTGATGCCGTTGACCGGGCTGCTCGCCGCGTCGTCCGTCGTCCTTGATGCAACGGGCAACATCTACGTCTCTGACGTGATCGGGTCCGTCTATGAACTGACGGCGAACGTTGGAGCCATGAGCATCCCCGCTGGCGGGAACAAAACCACCACCCTAACCAACACAGGAAACCAATCTCTGACCTTTACTTCGCTGACATTTACAGTCGGAGGCAGCAACTTCACCGAGGTCGATACCTGCGCAGGGAAGACCATTGCGCCGGGCGCGTCCTGCTCCATCACCGTAACCTCGAAGGCCGCTGGAACGCCTTCGGCAACGCTCACGATCGTCAGCAATTCGCTACCCACGAATACGGCTACGATCCAGATCAACTAAACCCCGGGGACGGTAGCCCGTCCCTGGTGCAAACATAACAAGCAACACAAGAGCCGTGCTCCATAGGAGCACGGCTCTTGTTGTTTGAAGCGCTCTACATCTACCCGGCAGGTAGCAGGAATTTGTTTTCGGCGACGCCGGTCACATTGGTCTCTATGCTGAAAAGGCCCCCTCCGAAGCGCTCCCAATGACCAGCGGCGGGCGAAGCGGAGGTCACGTAAAGCACATTGCCACCAGGCCCCCCGAAGGTACAATTCGTGGGCCGGCTCACCGGCATTTCAATCACTCGATCGATCGCTCCGCTGGGATCGATGCGCACAATGCAACTGCCTCCGTAACGGCAATTCCAAAGAAAGCCTTCCGAGTCCATGGCCGACCCGTCCGGCGAGCCGCGCTCAAAATTCGCGAAGAAAGGCTGTTCGCCACGGATGGTTTGGTCGGCCGCGTCGTATTCGTAGGACCAGATGCAATTCTGAAGGCTATCGCCAAAATAAAACCTGGACTTGTCAGGGCTCCAAAGAAGAGTGTTGGAAATACCCAGGCCCTGGCGCCATTCCGATACCGCGCCGCTCCCTTCCACACGGTAGAGCACTCCGTTCCTGCCACCATGATCGTCAGGGGCCCCGTTCGCCAGCACATTGTTGCGCATGGTCCCTACCCAGAGCACTCCGCCTGGATCCACAGCGGCATCGTTGCAGCGCACAAAAGGCCAGCTGGGAAGAGTAAACAATTGTGTCGGCGGCTCGAGGCTCTCCGGCTTCCACAGCACGATCCCGGACCCGAAAGACAACGCCAAAGTATCCGGACGGTCGGTTTCCATCACACAAGTAACGGGCTCAGAAAAGAACCATGTCTTAACACTGCCGTCCTGCAAGCGATAGCGATGAACCAGAAACCGATTGATGTCGGTCCAATAAATGGATTGCGTCTCCCGCTCCCACAACACCCCTTCGCCGCAGAAATCTCCTGTTGCGGCGATACATACCGGCTCTCCAATGGTCAGTTTGTGCAGCGTATTTCTCCCCGGCTTCAGATCTCAGCAATAGTAGGGATTCAGGAATTATTTTGCAAAATGGACACGATCGCTGCGCTGGCCGCAGGCATAGCGAGCACAGCCTGTCCCTTGCGCAGGGGCAGCGCTTCCGTCGCTACTGCAGTCCAGGCGCCGCTCGATGCGACTTCCGCGCCGCCCAGCATGATCCCTATCTTCGCATCCATTGCCGGTCCTGTCAGCCGGACCACAGAAGCTTCCTTGCGTTGACTCGCTGTATCGAGGCGCACGCCAGAAGGAACGTCGCTCTTGTTGATCACGGTAATCATCAGGTCGCCCTCTTTGGGCCGCGTGGCATAAGCTTTGATCTCAGGGTTAGGGGCATCGATTTCAACCGGAAGCAAGTCGCCCCGGCCCGCAAGTGCGAAGGCCAGCATGCCGTAGTATTCCGGCGCGGCCGAATGATGACCTTGCTCATCGTCGCCGATCGGCGAGTAGGAACTGATAAACCCGAGCTGATTCACTCCCGTTTCCATATTGACGCCGGAGCATCCATTCGCTGCAAGGAGGAACATATAATCGAGCACCCAGAGCGCGGCTGCCAATGTATTGCTCACCCCAGGGCGGCCGCCTCCGGAAAAGGAATTTACCTCGCAGATACGATAGGGAACACCGCAGCTCTGAGACGCCGCTCGCAGCTGATCGAGCTGAGATTGTAGCTTGGGATCGACCCCCAGCAACTTCTCGATCGTGCTGCCCGGATTTTGCCCCTCCCGATAGTAATGGTGGGTGAGGAGAACGGCATCTTTGCCCTCGTCGGCGGCAAACCTGGTTACCCAATCGGTCTTTCCCGCGACGTCAGGACCGGCGAGTGGAACACCTGGAATCTGTGCCCGAAGAGCCGTCTTGTAACGGCGGTAGTCGGCTAGCCATTGTTCGTAGCTGTAGCCCGTGGGGCGGTGTTTCGCGTGCGAGAACAGGTCGGGCTCATTGCCGATCTCGAAGGCCAGCAGTCGCTCTCCGGCGGCGGCCAGCACTGCCTTTGCTTCGGCAACAGCGTCTGCTTCAGATCCTCGACCGAGGTTCAGTGCCCAAATGAGTTTCCATCCCGTTGCTTTAAGAAACCCACCCAATTCCTGCAGAGCGGCATGGTTCACCACCGTCCCGAAGGGACTGGCAATGGCTTGCCCCGCGGGGTTGTAGCGGGCGTAGTCCGCGGTGTTCCCTCCCACACGCACCACGCCGTCGAGACCGAGCGTGCGTGCCAACTGCACATAGACGGGGTCCGTGCGGCTCAACAGGCCGGGCGTGGCCACCGAGGAGATCTCATAACCGAGGCCCAGGAAGTCACGTGAGATTCGGGTCAATGGAGGGCCGCCCCTTACGCGTACAGCCGTCATCGGTTTGTCGCTTCCCAGAGCGGCAGGCGCCGCCAGGGCGATCGCGGCGCAGGAACTGTTCCTCATGAACTGGCGACGATTCATCTCATCTCTCAGTAAGGCTATCAACGCGCTTCGAGTATAGCGACATTGCTGCTCTTGAGGCGGCTACAACTACCGGGGTCTACCTGTCCCCATGAGTAACTGCCAGAATGGGCCATGGAAAGCAACCTGCCCGGACTCCAAAAACAGGATCACGCGGCGCCGCATCGCATGCTCAGCCGGGGCAGGCTTATTTCACTTTTCATCCTCGCCGGCTTGCTGGTGGTTTGCTTCATCTTTTCGTGGTCTACCCGAGATGCGATGGCCCATCTCTCCTTCCTCAAAGGCCAACAATCGCAGCGTGGTCCCGGACAAACGACCGTCGTCGACCTGCATCCGTGGCAAATTGCGCAGGCGCTCGCGCCTCTCGCCGTGAGCAAAGAAGAAGAGGAGTACGCACACGAAGCAGAACGCCTGGCCGATCACGAGGTGAACCAGGCATTTGCCACCTCTCTGCGACAGGCCAGCACTCAGCGGCTATCTCCCACCGGCGAAGCTCTGGAACTTTCGCAGAAGGTGGCGCAACTGCAGCAGGCAGTGAAGGAGGATCAAGCCCAGGTACACACTTTGACGGCTGCCCCCGAGAGCGCCGGCAGTGACGATCTCAAAGTCGCCCAGGCGCAATTGGACCTTGATCAGGACGATCTGAGCGATGCGCAGCATGATTTGGCCCGGGCCTCCGGTGACCAGCGTACGAAAATTCAGCAGGAGCTCGCGGCGCACGAAGCGGCTGTGAGCAAGAACAATGCCCAGCAGGCAAGCGGTGGCCAATTGGCCGTGCTTTCGACACGGCAATACGGCACGCTCGCCGGCCGGCTGGAAGCGTGGAGCAATCAACGCAGTCGCTTTGAACTGATACAGCAGGCTCTGGAGCAAGCGAAGACGGACGCCGCCAGCCTGATGGCGCAACACAATAAACTGGAAGCCCAGGCCAATGCCAGCTCAGACGCTGCCGCCGCCGATAAATCAAAACCAAACGCCGCCGAGCTCGCCAGCCTGCAACAGAGAAGGGCACAGCGTCAGCTTCTCAGCATCTACGATGATCGAATTCAGACTCAGCAACAACTCGCAGCCGTATACAGCAAGTGGACAGACCAGGTACGGCTGCAGCATCGCATCGTAACCCACCTGGCCGTCCATTCGTTGGCGACCGTGGCGTTCATTCTGATGGGCGTCATTCTCCTGGAGTCGGTTGGCACAGCGTTGCTGGAACGATATGCGCTGCGTGGGTCAACGGTTGACCACCGTCGCATGCAGACCCTGCACACCATCCTCCGGCTCGGTGTGCAGATGATTGGCGTGGTATGCGTCTTGTTGGTCACGTTCGGTGTGCCGAGCCAGATCTCCACCATTCTGGGTCTGGCGACCGCCGGGCTGACGGTAGCTCTGCAGAGCTTTATTGTCGCGTTCTTCGGGTGGTTTATTCTCATGGGCAAAAACGGAGTCCGCGTTGGCGACTGGGTAGAAATCAACGGGGTGGCCGGCGAGGTGATCGAGATTAACCTTTTCCGCACCACCATCCTGGAAAATAGCGCCTGGGCGGAAAAGGGACATCCTACCGGGCGCCGCGCGACCTTCATCAACAACTTCGCCGTGACCGGCCAATTCTTCAATTTTTCTACCGCCGGCCAATGGATGTGGGACGAGATGTCCTTAAGCCTGCCAGCCTCTTCGGACACCTACGCGAAGGCGGCGCAGCTGCACCAGGCGATCATGGAAGAGACAAAGCACGATGCCGAGCTCGCTGAGCAGGAGTGGAAGCGCGTGCCTCGGCACAGTGGCTTGAGCCATGCCAGCGCGAGTTCCTCCGTGAACCTGCGCCCCTCCGGCGCCGGCGTCGAACTCTTGATTCGCTACGTCACCCGCGCCGCCGAGCGCCTCAAAGTCCGCAATCGATTGAACGAGCGCATCATCGACGTGCTTCACAAGCCTCACGTGGTAATCACTACCTCCCAGCCCTCAAAGCTGACGGCGGCCGTGTTGGCGGCCGGCGATCACTCGGATCACGATCCGAGAGACAAACGCGCCAGCATGTACACGTAGGCCTCAACCCTCATTTCCTTCCCTCCATCGGCAACAAATCCGTGAGGCGCCCGGGATTTGTTTTTCAATAGAAAAGGGGCGCCTCTGAGTTCGTCGCTTCGTTTGCATACCGAAGCCTCCCTTTCCCGCACATGCATCCTAAGACTATGATCGTGCCGGTCGTGAAAGGAAGAAATGCATGGCGAATAATCGAGGTGTAGTTTACGAGGGTCCGGGCAAGGTGGAAGTCCACAACATCGACTACCCCGTTTTCAAGGATCCCCAGGGCAAATCCATTGAACACGGCGTCATCTTGAAGGTGGTGTCAACCAACATTTGCGGATCGGACCAACATATGGTTCGCGGCCGTACGACCGCACCCAAAGGGATTGTGCTCGGACACGAGATCCTTGGCGAAGTGATCGAGAAGGGCAAAGACGTTCTGTTCCTCAACGTCGGCGACCTGGTATCCGTTCCGTTCAACGTGGCGTGCGGCCGCTGCCGGGCCTGCCGCGAACGCAATACAGGTGTTTGCCTCAACGTGAATAAGCAACAACCCGGTGGTGCGTACGGATACGTCGATATGGGCGGTTGGATTGGCGGCCAGGCCGACTACGTCCTGGTGCCCTTCGCCGATTTCAATCTGCTCCGGTTTCCTGACAAAGACCAGGCCATGGATAAGATCCGCGACCTGACCATGCTTTCCGACATTCTGCCCACCGGATTTCATGGGGCGAAAACGGCGGGTGTTGGCGTTGGATCCACGGTGTATGTGGCGGGCGCGGGTCCTGTGGGTATGGCGGCCGCGGCATCTTCCCAGATTCTCGGCGCGGCGGTGGTCATTGTAGGCGACCGAAACAAAGAACGCCTGGCGCACGCGAAGAAGATGGGATTCGAGACCATCGATATTTCCCAAAGCGAAAGCCTCGCCGATCAGATTGCGGCCATTGTCGGTGAGCCGATGGTGGATGCTGGCATCGATGCTGTCGGGTTCGAAGCCAGCGGGCACGGCAGCTCAGACGAACCTGCTCCGGCAAGCGTGTTGAACTCGCTGATGGACGTGGTATTCGTGGCTGGTGGTCTTGGTATCCCTGGATTGTATGTAGTCCACGATCCAGGAGCGCCAAATGACGACTCTAAGCAGGGCATCCTGAAGGTGCGCTTTGGGAAGGGCTGGTCGAAGTCACTGCATTTCCACACCGGCCAGGCGCCTGTTCTGCAGTATAACCGGCAGTTGATGCAGGCGATTCTGCATGGCCGTTTGCCCATTGCGAACATCGTAAATGCAACAGTGATCTCACTCGACGACGCGCCTCAGGGCTATCAGGATTTCGATAAGGGTGCGGCGAAAAAGTACGTCATCGACCCTCACGGAATCATTAAAAAGAAAGCAGCCTGAGCAACTGAAGCATTGTTTTGAAAAGAAGGGGCGCATCCGCGCTCCTTTTTTTTTTTCCGTGGAAAGCCTTTGCCCGTCCTGACCGCATCAGAAATTTTGTGGTGGCAGATTTGTTTCGCCACTGACAACAAAGTTTGATTTTGCAAATCGGGTAGAGTTGCCCGAGTTCGAGCCGCCGAATGCTCAGATTGGCGAAATCTCAACGAGCGACGGAGCGAGAGCTAAGTTTGACCATCTTGAGAGGGCCAGTATGTACCAGTCTTTGTTCCCCATCCGCAAATCAGCGTTTTCCGTCCCGCTTCTTCTGATTGTGCTTGTCACCATTCCCGCACAGGCGCAGTTTCGTACTTCAATCCAGGGTGTGGTGACTGATTCCACCGGGGCGGTCATCCCCGGCGCGACACTAACTCTCAAAAACCTCTCCACCAGTGCCACTCTTACGCGCACCAGCGGCCCCGACGGTGTTTACAATTTCAATGCGCTCCCCGCGGATCCGTTTGTACTGACGGCAGAGAAGGACGGTTTCCAGAAAAAGGTTCTCGATCGCCTGCAGTTGATACCCGAGCAGCCCAATGGGATCAACATCCAGTTGGAGGCGGGCGGCACATCGACGACCGTCACCGTCAGCGGGGACACGATACCGGCTATCGACACGCAGACCGCCAATACTTCCCGCACCATCTCGGCCAATGAGGTCCAGCACATTCCTGTATATGAACGTGATCCAACCAGCCTCATCCGGCTGGTGCCTGGTGTGCAGGCCGATGGAGCGCAGCAAGGCGGTGGTGGGGGGTTCCAGGCTCCCGGAACCCAGACCGGAGCCTCATCGGGTGGCGGCGGCAACCTGGGGCATTCCAGCAGTATCTTTGCTACGGAAAACGGTGCTTCGGCAAATGCGAATGGTGGGCAATTTGATGCTAACGGATTCAGCGTCGACGGCATCAGCACGTCGAGTGCAGTCTGGGGCGGAGCGACAGTCATTACTCCTAGCGAAGACTCCATCAGCAACATCCAGGTATTTACCAACGCTTACGACGCTGAAAATGGGCGCTTCACCGGTGCGGTGACAGAAATCACCTCGAAAAGCGGAACCAACGATCTTCATGGCAGCTTTTTCGTCCAAATCACGCGCCCCGGGCTGGATGCCTATCAGCGGTGGAACGGTCCTCAATCGGTGCAAGCGTTCGATTCCGCAACGGGACGAAAGCTTACCCCGGCGGAACGCGGGCTGCTCCGGGATGAAGACCGATACAACCAACTCGGCGGCAGTATAGGAGGTCCAATTTGGAAGGACAGGGTTTTTGCATTCTTCGCCTACGAGGGGCAGAGCCAGTCAATTCCCGCGACCAGTACAGAATGGTTTCCGACTGCAGCGTTTGCCAACCTGGCGCCAGGCAACAGCATTTCCAATACCTACCTTCATTTCAAGGGATCCAACGTTGCCGGAACTGTGATCGGCTCAGTCACCTGCGCGAATGCCGGTCTCGTTGAGGGAGTAAATTGCAATACGATTGCAGGACAGGGCCTGAACATCGGTTCGCCTTTGACTACCGGTTTAACCAAGCAGGATCTCACCTATGTCAACGCCAGTAATCCGGGTGTTGGCGGCGGACTTTCGAACGTTGCAGATATCACGCAGTACACCATCAGCAACCCCACCACGAGTAACTTCAAGCAATACAACGGGCGGCTCGATGCAAACATAACCAGTAAGGATCACGCTGCATTTGCGATCTACTGGGTGCCTGCCAGCCTTTCGAAGTTGAACGGCGGCCTGGGTTATCAGCAGTTTCATCACGATCAGATCAACGACGCTTTTTCAGTCATCTGGAATCACACCTTTTCAGCGACTTTCCTGAACGAAGCCCGGGCTAACGCCGCGGGCTGGCGGTACAACGAAGTCGCCAGCAACCCGCAGGCTCCTTTTGGACTGCCCGAAGACCAGTTATTTACTGCGAATACCTCGGGTGGTACGGCACAGATTGGCACCATCAGCCTCGCTGCATTGGGCGTTCCGGCGCCGTCGATTCTGGACCAATGGACGTATGGTTATAAGGACGTCGCCACCAAAATCGTTGGCGCGCAAACCATGAAGTTCGGATTTGATTTCACCAGGCTTTATTATTTAAACGACCCGATCGGCGCCCCAAACTACACTTTCTACAATCTCTGGGATTTTCTCAATGACGCACCCGAAGCCGAGTCCGGCGCATTTCAGGCCACGACTGGCTTTCCCGGCGGCTACCGAAACGACAACCGCGAGAACATGTGGGGAATTTTCTTCCAGGACGATTGGAAGGTTCGCCCCAATCTAACCCTGAGCGCCGGGCTCCGCTACAACTACTTCGGGCCGATGACCGACAAGGACAATAACATGGGCGTACTCCGCTTCGGCAGCGGAGCCGACCTGTTGACGGGGATCTCGATTCACACGCGCCTCGACGCCTGGAACGCGCAGAAGCTTAACTTCGGCCCCCAGATCGGGTTCAATTGGAGCCCGGCATATCTAAAGGGAAAAGTAGTCTGGCGCGGCGGCTACGGCCTGAACTACAACCAGCAGCAGATAGCGACCGCTAATACCTACAATGGCAATCCGCCGGGGACGAGCTCGGTTCCGGGAATCAGCACCGGTCCCGCAAACATAAATCCCAATATCCTCTACGCGACTGCAAGCAATCCAAATAGTATTTTGGGCTACCCGTCGAATCCTAAGGCGATTAGCACCTTCAACTCTTCCGGCCTGCCCATCGCGGGTGGCGCAAACATAGGGGCTTTGCCTACCAATCTGCCCACGCAGTATGTACACCACTATTCGCTCGAGACGGAGATCGATCTGGGGCATCAATGGGTGGCGAACATCGGATACACGGGCAGTTCCGGCAAACACCTCAACTACAATTACGATTCGAACGCATATGGAACGATTCTGGGTGCGTCGCTGAATCCCCTGGTAAGCAGCATCAACACTTTCGGCAGTCAGGGCAGTTCGAACAACAATATGATGCTCGCGGGTCTCAAGCACCAGTTCTCACAGACTTTCTCGCTGGATGCGCAATATGCCTGGGGCCATAGTTTCGATACGAACTCGGGCCCCTACTATCGCAGCCCTTATCTCTACAACACCAGGTTCTCTTATGGGCGGTCGGATTTCGACATTGCCAACAACATCAAGCTGTTTGGCATTTGGCAGCCGTCCATCTTTCGCGGCGGTCATGACTGGAGAGAGAAGGTCGCAGGCGGATGGTCGATCAGCGGAATCTTTACCTATCACACCGGTTATGGGTGGACACCGGTTTATACAGCGCCCCACCAGATTTACTGTAACGAGTGCAACTACGGATTCCAAAGCCTGCGTCCGTTCTACAAAGGCGGAGCATCGCGCAGCACCAGCAATGGCGCCTTCAAGACCGGAAGCAACTTTTCCAACCCGGGCAGCGCGAGTACCGGCACCAACAATGATGAGTTCAGCAACAACTATTTCGCGGTTCCGAACTACAGCAATGCCATTGCGGACAATCCAGGACAAATCGCGGCCGCTTTCGTACCTCCACCAGGAATTGGGCGCAACTCTTTCCCCGGGCCTGATTACCGCGACCTCGACATGAATCTTGCTAAAGCTTTCGGTTTGCCGAACATGCGCGTGATTGGAGAAAGCGCCAAGATCGAAGTGAAGGCCAACTTCATCAACATATTCAATACACTGAATATCAACCCCAGCACGCTATCAACCAATATCGGCAGTAGCAACCTCGGTCAAGCGACCAGCGCACTCGGATCGAGAATCATTGATTTCCAGGCGCGCTTCAGTTTCTAGCACGCACTGCTTTAGGAGATGGCGAGGAGCCTGGATGTAACCGGAAGGGAGCCATAGATCTCACCACTACGCTCGTTCGGAATTTAGTCCCGCAGAGCCTGCCCTGAGCTTGTCAAGCGAGGACGGCTGAAGCTTAGTCCAGGACGCGAGCTGGGCTAAATTCAGCCGTACATCTGCAAATTAGCTTCGAAATGCCTCGTTCAGTATTCGCTCTGTATGAAACGCTGCGCTTTCCTTTTGTCATCCCGAGCGGAGCAGAGGGATCTGCAGTTCAGCGGACCCACCGTGGAAGGAGGAACATATCCCTCGATCTGAACTGTCATCTCGACCGGAGCGCACCCGGATTTCCTGCCACGCAGTGCATGACATGGCCAACACCACCAAACCCAACAGGAAATCCGCAGCGGAGAGAGATTCTGTTTGAGCGTTTGTCTGCGCGTATCCAGTAGTGGACCGCAGAACTGCAGATCCCTCGGCTGCGCTCGGGATGACAAAAAGGAAAAGCGCAGCGCTTCATACAGAGCGGATACTGAACGAGGCATTTGGAAAGGCTAATGATGGTGCGATTCCAATTTCTTGCTCTTTTAGTCCTCGGTTCTACACTGCTGCATTCCAGCCTCGCTGCCACCGCGCAAGAGACAATCCGAATTGATGCGCAAGCGTCCACCACTCCTTTCCCACATTTCTGGGAACAAATGTTCGGATCGGGCCGGGCGATTTTGACACTACGCGAGAGCTACCGCGATGACCTGCGTGCCGTAAAGCAAATAACGGATTTAAAATATGTGCGGTTTCACGCGATTCTGCATGATGAAGTTGGTGTGTACAACGAGGACGACCACGGCAATCCGGTCTACAACTTTTCTTATGTCGATCAGATCTACGATGGCTTGCTGAAACTCGGTGTTCGCCCCGTGGTCGAGATCAGCTTCATGCCGAAGAAACTGGCCTTTAATCCCGACGCACTTCATCCGTTCTGGTACAAGCAAAACGTATCGCCGCCCAAAAGCCTCGAAGCCTGGGATAGGTTGATGACCCACTTTGCCCAGCACCTCGTGGACCGCTACGGCATCGACGAAGTTTCACAGTGGTATTTCGAAGTGTGGAACGAGCCGAATATCGACTTCTGGAATGGTATTCCGCGAAAGGAATCGTACTTTGAGCTTTATGCACACACGGCGCGCGCCTTGAAGGCTGTGAACCCTCGTTTGCGCGTAGGCGGCCCGGCGACGGCGGCGGCCTCGTGGGTCGACGACTTTCTTGCATACACTGCAGCCAACCATGTGCCCGTCGATTTCGTGTCATCCCATGGATACGCGGATGACACTGTGCAGAATCTCTTCCACAGCAACGAGGACATTGCCATGGATGACCGGGTCTGCCGAGCCATCGAAAAAGTGCAAGGTCAGATCAAAGCCTCGTCCATGCCTGGCCTGCCTTTGTATTGGACCGAGTGGAACGTTCAGGGCATGGATGAATCACGAGATACGACCTTTGTCGGGCCGGCCCTGGCCAATACGGTGCGGCAATGCGACGGCCACGTAACCATGATGTCTTTCTGGACATTCTCCGATGTCTTTGAAGAAGGCGGCCCCATCCCAAAACCTTTCGAGGGCCAATTCGGCTTACGCGCCAAAGGTGGCATCAATAAGCCCAGCTACTATAGCTTCGCCTTGCTGCACCAACTCGGAGATCGGCGTCTCGCGAATCCGTCGAAGAATCTAATTGTCACTACCAATGCTGCAGGTGGGTTCGCGATCGCTGCATGGAACCTGGTCGATCCCGGGCACAAGGGCGAAACCCGGACCTTGGAGCTCATCTTCCAGGGCGTACCCGCCGGCGCAAAGGTGAGCCTGCAGCGGGTCGACAACGAACACGGCAACGTGCTGCCCCGATACGCCGCGATGGGTAGGCCGCTCGATCCCACCCCCGCCGAGGTGGAAAAACTGAATCACGAAACCGCATTACCAGCGCCGCAGCAGACCCACCTCACCAACGGAAAACTGGAGCTTTCGCTCGAACCGAATGCCCTGGTACTGATCAAGGTGGATCGCTGAAAGCTACCTGGCGGTCCAGCCGCCGTCGATGATCAAATCGCTCCCGGTCATGAATCCGGCGTAGTCCGAGCACAGATAGCACGCCAGGGCGCCAATCTCTTCCGCCTTACCCCAGCGTCCCACCGGCATGTTGGCCAGGAACGTCTTGTTCACCTCAGGATTATTGAAGAGAACCGCATTCATGTCCGTCGCAATGGGGCCAGGGCTGATGGTGTTCGCCGTGATGCCTTCCGGAGCGAGTTCCAGCGCGAGCGATCGCGTAAGCCCGAGCAGCGAAGCTTTGGCCGAAGAATAAGGCGTGCGCCCCGGCAACGAAATGTGGCCCATGATGGACGCCATATTGATAACGCGGCCGTACCCGCTGCCCTTCATCCCGGGGACGAAGGCGCGGCACATGAGAAACGTCGAGATCAAACTCGAGTCCACCACACCGCGAAATTCCTCCAGAGAGAAGTCGACCAGGTCTTTGCGCAAGTTTGTTCCCGCGTTGTTGATCAGGATTTGCGCATTTCCGAACAACTCCTTCACGGCACGAGCCACCGCCGCGACGTCCTCTTCCCGGGTCACATCACCTGCAAATACAGCGGCTGTCCCACCACTCTGGCCGATCGCGTCGCGGACTGACTCCAGCCGCTTGACATCGCGCGCCACCAGGGCCACTCGGGCGCCCGCTTCCGCCAGAGCTTTCGCCATCGCTTCACCCAAGCCTCGGCTCGCCCCTGTCACCACCGCCGTCCGGCCCGATAGATCGATCTTCATCGCCACCCGCATTCCCCCTTGACTGCTGGGACGATGATACCTCTCGCCCTGCGTGTGTTCTTGCTGGTAACCTGACCGGGCGGAATTTTTACCAACACATGAGGGCCTGCGGATGAAGGCGAGTCGAACACGGTACAGTATTGTCGCCCTGGCCATCGGGCTCGCCATTCTCTCCTACGTGCAACGCGTCGCGATTTCGCAGGCGGCCGGGCCCATCTCCCACGACCTGCACCTCAACAAAGCCCAGATGGGCCTGGTGTTCGGGGCTTTCGGCCTTTCCTACGCTTTATTCGAAGTGCCCATCGGCCTGTTGGGCGACAAGATCGGGGTCCGCAGAGTCCTGCTGCAGATCGTATTAGGGTGGTCGTTTTTTACCGCCTTGACGGGAGCGGCCTGGAACGTCGTCTCCCTCTGGGTCATTCGTTTTCTCTTCGGCGCAGGCGAGGCGGGATGTTTTCCCATCCTCACTCGCATGCTGAGTATGTGGCTGCCGGCGCGGGAACGAGTGACCGCGCAGGGTCTGCTCTGGGCCTTCGCCCGCTGGGGCGGTGCATTCACGCCGCCGCTGGTGCTGGCAGCGATCGGCCTCATCGGCTGGCGCTTTTCGTTTGTGGCTTTCGCCGGCCTGGGCCTGGTGTGGTGCGCCATTTTCTGGTTCTGGTTCAAAGACAATCCCCGGCAGCACACCTCGGTGAACGATGCGGAGAGGGAACTGCTCGAATCGTCGCGGGTCCTGATGACCCACCATACCGGGCAGAAGAAGTGGATGGCCCTGCTGCTTACCCCCGAAGTTTTGATCCTGTGCCTGCAGTACTTTTGTGTCTCGTTCACCTGGTACTTCTACATCACCTGGTTGCCGACCTATCTGCGCGAAGGTCGAGGCCTGACGGCAGCCCATGCCGCGGGCTTGTCTGTGCTACCCCTGCTGTTCGGTGGATTTGGTGCGGTGATTACCGGGCTGGCTCCAGTGCGTGTGCCGCGCCGCCGCATCGCCTTCTTCGGGCTGCTGGGCACGTCGCTGCTGCTGTTTGTGTTCCTGCGCACGCAAGAGGTCACGCTGGCCATGTTGTGCATGGGCCTGGCCAGCCTCTTTAGCGACCTGACCATGCCTATCTCATGGGATGCCTGCGTGGAGATCGGTGGGTCGTACACGGCTACCGTAGCCGCCACCATGAACATGCTGGGCAACCTCGCCGGGTTTGTGATGCCGGTCGTTGGCGGTCTCATCCTGCAAAAGACTGCCGGAAATTGGGCCGCGCTGATTCATCTGATGATCGCTTCCGACATCATCGCGGCATTGTGCTGGCTCTATCTCAACCCCGAGCGCGCAGGTCGGCAAAGGGAGCAGGAACGCGTCCAGGAGCGGTTGACGGCAACCCTCAACGCTGAGGGTGCTTCGCTTTGAAATCGAGAATTAGTTTGGTGATGGGGCTTCTCTTGCTCCTGCCCGTCGTTCTTGCTTTGGCGGCGCATGAATCGGGTTCTCCCGACGTGGCCGCGAACTGGCCCATGCCTGGCCGGGATCCGGGGGGTACCCGCTTCTCACCTCTGACACAAATTACCCCGGCAAATGTCAGCCAGCTCAAGGTGGCGTGGGTCTACCACATGAAGCCAGCGGGTACTACCAGCCTGCACCCATCAGAAGACCAGCCGCTGGTCGTTGGGCCGACTATGTATGTGGCAACTCCCTACAGCCGTATCGTCGCGCTCGACGCGGCGACCGGCCGCGAACAGTGGGTGTTTCAAATCCCCGACGGAGACCAGCCGTCGGTTCGCGGGGCCAACTATTGGCCCGGTGGAGCGGGCGCCGGACCAGCCATCATCTTCGGCACCCGCCGCGGACGTTTGTATTCCATCAGCGCGGCCACCGGCCAGTTGAATGAGGGCTTCGGCGACCACGGCGTTGTCGACCTCAAGACGCCGGAAGTGATGCACACCGGCAAAGATAAAAGCTACATTCTGCCCTCGCCGCCGCTTATCTACAAGAACCTGGTCATTACCGGCTCGGGTCCCGGCGAAGGCCCGGGTGGTTTGCTTGCGGGTCCTGGTCCCGCTGGAGACACCCGTGCCTGGGATGCTCGGACAGGGAAGTTGGTGTGGACGTTTCACTCCGTGCCCCGGCCAGGCGAGACCGGGCACGACACCTGGGCGGGTGACAGTTGGAAAGATCGTTCGGGCGTAAATGTCTGGGGCTACATGACCGTCGATGTGGCGCGCGGCATCCTCTACATGCCTTTCGGCGCTCCCAATAATGACCGCGTCGGCGTCGATCGCCCCGGTAACAATCTGTTCGCGAACTCGCTGGTGGCGGTCAAGGCCGACACCGGAAAATTGCTGTGGTACTACCAGGTCGTTCATCACGATATTTGGGATCTGGACCTGGAAACGCCACCAACACTGTTCGATGTAAAGCACAACGGCAAGACGATTCCTGCCGTAGCCACAGTGAACAAGAATGCCCTGATGTTTATTCTCAACCGGGTCACGGGCAAGCCCATCTACGGGGTGGAGGAACGGCCCGTTCCCAAGAGCGATGTTCCCGGGGAACAAAGTTCACCCACCCAGCCCTTCCCGGTCAAGCCTGAGCCGCTGGCGCAAAATACTCTCAGCCGCGACAACTTGTACAAAGACACGCCAGAACACAAAGCCTGGTGCGAGCAATACGTCGACAGCAACAACATGCTGTTGGGAGAAGTGCCCTATACGCCGACCGCGCTCAATCGTTACACCGTGTCCTTGCCTGGAACCCAGGGAGGTGTGAACTACTATGGCGGAGCCTTCGATCCCAGGTTGGGATTGTTTGTCGCCAACGTGAATAACCTGGGGCAGCCGATGAGGATTATTCGTAATCCAGACGGTAGCTATTCCAATTCCGGCCCGCTCGCCGGCACGATTCGCTTCTGGGACCCCAGTAATCATCTGCCGTGTACCCCAACTCCGTGGGGCCAACTGGTCGCGGTCGATGTCAACACTGGCCAGATCGCGTGGCGAACCACGTTGGGCGTGACCGACAGTTTGCCCCCCGGCAAGCAAAACACGGGGCGGCCTGGTCTTGGCGGCGCTATTGTGACAGCCGGCGGCCTAACCTTTGTGGGCGCCACGGATGACGCACGTTTTCGCGCGTTCGACACAAAATCTGGAAAAGAATTGTGGACCGTAAAGCTTCCGGCCTCGGCGGAAGCCACGCCTATTAGCTATGCAGACGCGAAGGGACAGCAGTACATCGCTGTTGTGGCCACAGGCGGTTTCGGAGTCGGCGCTGCGCTGACCAGTGACTCGCTCGTAGTTTTTAGCCTGAATGGCAATGAGAGTGTGGATACCCTGACACAGGCGCTGGCGAAACCAGAGAAAGCCGCGCCCGCGGCGAACGTAGCAGCCGCTGTACCTTCCGCGCAAAATGGCCTGCCACCGGGCCCGGGGCACGACCTGATGGTAAGAGTTTGTTCCAGTTGCCACTCACCCGAGATCGCGGCCAACCAACACCTCAGCGCGCAGGAGTGGAATAGCCTGGTGCAGAATATGTCCGCGCGAGGGGCTGTTGCCACCGACGCGGAATTTGACCAGATTACCGACTACCTGGCTCGATCTTTCCCTCGAATCGCACCGCCTCCACAGTAAGTTCTCTTCTCCAGAATCAGGTCGCAGAACTCCTTCGTCCGCGTATTTCGCGGGGGCTCGACGCTGCACGCACACTCTTTAGTTTTCAGGAAGCAATTTATAAGTTGAGTCACTTGGTAGTAAACAAAAGCAGAAAAACACCAATAAAAACGCTGGTTAATAAAAAGCTGTTGACAGTCGTGTTAGTACGGGGATAGATTGGTGACGGGCACCATTAACTCTGGAGATAGATATAATGCGTAAGATCATAGTAGCCATATTCTCTCTGTCCTCCGTTATGCTTCATGCCCAGGCAAGCTCGCCTGCCCCCACCCAGGTCGCCAGCAACGGACCTGCTCCGCAAATCAAACGTATTTCGACTGGAGTCATCGCTCCCAAGTTGATTTACAAAGTAGATGTCGTAGCAGATTCTTCGAGCACCGCCCGCATGCTGAATAACGACTGCAAGGTCGTTGTCGGCATGATCATTGACAAGACTGGCAAGCCTTCGGATCTTAAGATCGTGCAGTCCGCCGGTGCGAACGTAGACGCAAGCGTCCTCGCAGCGGTAAGCCAGTATCGCTTCCAGCCCGGCATGGTCAGCAACCAACCCATTGCGACCCCGCTCAACCTCGAAGTCCTCATTTCCAACTCCTACCGCTAATCGACTGCTGCCATCCATTCCCAGCAACGGGCGGACAAAAAATTCCGCCCGTTCGCGTCTCGCTGCTCCATCCATGATGTCCTGCGCTCCAAAATCTCTACTCCCCGCTCCATGACTCTCCCCACCGCGAAAGCGGAATGCTATCATCCGGTTGCTCAGACGAATTTTGCCTTATTGATGTGCACGACCATCCTCCGGGGTATACATCTATAGGGAACCAGCTTTGCCATCGGCGCATCGGGAATGAAGAGAGCGTTTACCAACTCGGTCACCATGCTCAGCGTGTTGCTTGCAGCAGGAGCTGCAAGTGCCCAGAGAGCTCCGAATTCCCCAAATCAACCATGGCAGTCAACCCTGTCCGTGCCCGCCCCAGCGAGGTCGGTTCCAGTGGCTGTTCCTGATCCAGCCAAAACCTATGCGCTTGCGGAGTTGGTCAATTTTGCCGAGCAAAATAATCCCGAGACGCGCGTGGCCTGGGAGAACGCCAAGGCCAAGGCAGCTGATCTGGGTGTCAGTAAATCCACTTTGTATCCGACCATGGCGGCGGCAGTGGTTGCGCAGAGCGTTCGTACCTACATACTGTTCGCGCCCGCCTTCATCCGCCAGACGCTGCAATCCTACGCACCCGCGCTGGAATTGGATTACACCGTCTTCGATTTCGGCAGGCGCCTGGATGAAATCGCTATCAGCAGGAACGATCTCCTTGCCGCCAACTTCCTGTTCAATGACACGCATCGCAAAGTGATCTACCAGGTCATGGCGGCTTACTATCGGGTGCTCAATACCAAGGGGCAGGAGGATGCGGCGGAGGCCAACCTGAAGAATGCGCAGACCGTGCAACAGGCCGCCGAAGCTCGTCTGGAACTCGGCTTGGCCACGCTGCCCGACGTGCTCGAAGCTCGCAGCGCGGCTGCACAGGCGGACTACGATTTGCAGGCCGCGGTGGGAGCCTCTGAAATTGCCCACGGAGATCTGGCCACCGCCCTTGGTATTTCGCCGACTTTACCGTTGCAGGTGGAGAGCATTCAATCCCTAACCATTCCGCAGGATCTGACCAGCACGGTTGAGAACTCCATCGATCGCGCTCTGAGCCAGCGGCCGGATCTCATGCAGCGAGTCGCAGAACTGCGCGCGGCCAATGCCGAAGTGAAGGCCGCAAAGACTGCTTATTTACCCACCCTGAGTCTTGGAGGCACGGGCGGCCTTAACAAGATTCTTGGCGAGCAGGATCAGCTCCCCGGTGTGTATTCCCCTAATCGGGAGTTCTGGGATGCGCACTTCAGCTTAACCTGGACCTTGTTCGACGGCTTCGCGCGCGAGAGTCGAGTGGCCCGAGCCAAGGCCGATCAAAAACAGGCTGCGGCCGAAGTGGACGCAATGCGCGACCAGGTGGAAAACGAAGTCTGGACCGCATACTCCACTGCGCGTACGGCGCTACGTCAACAGAAAGCCGCCGCCGCGTTGCTCGAGGCGGCGTCTTCTTCCTACAACGCGGCACTGCAGTCTTACACCTACGGGGTGCGCAGCCAGATCGACGTGGTGTCGGCACAACGCACCCTGGCTGCGGCCCGCACTGCCGATGTGAGTGCGCGGACCCAATTGCTGACCGGTGTGGCTGCGCTAGCATTCCAGACAGGCGACCTGCTTCATGTGAAAGGGCCGTGAAATCATGCCACCAAAATGCAAGGGAAGTAGATGGACGCGAAGATTGCAAATGCTGCGCAGCCAGCGCATAAAGCGAGTGGCCGTAGCCGGGGCGTGGTTTCCTCCGCTGCTATTCGCCGCCGGATGTTCGCGTGCCCCAACGTTCAACATCCTCGGCTCGTTTTTCCCTGCTTGGATCTTATGTGGCGTAGTCGGCATCCTGCTCGCTGTCGTCGTCCGCCTGTACTTTGTGCGCATCAATCTTGAGAATCAGCTGCTGGCCCCTCTGATCCTGGTCTATCCCTGCTTGACTGCGCTTTTCACCTTCACCCTGTGGCTAGTGTTCTTCAGTTGATCCCGGAGGAAATGCGATGCCCGAAAACGACATAGATCCGCAGCGCCGGCGCCTCGGCAGGATCGTCAGTATTGTGATCGTTGCCGCCGCCTTCCTTACGGGAGCGCTGGTCATCATCCGCACCAATAACCACCCGCGCACGGATGATGCCGAGGTATTCGCCAATTTCATCGGCATTGCTCCCCAGGTTGATGGCCCCATCACTCAGCTTGCAGTGCAGGACAATCAATTCCGCAAACAGGGCGAGCTCTTGTTTGAAATTGATCCGCGTCCCTACCAATACGCGGTTGAGAAGGCAAGGTCGGATCTGGCGACTCTGGAAGGCCAGATTGTCGACCAACGCCGCACCATCGCCTCGCAGGTGAGCGCCGTGGGCGCCGCGCGGGCCAATACCGATAGCGCGACCGCGAACGTCGATCGCGCAGCCGCCGCGGTCGGTGAAGCCAAGGCCAACGTCGCCGCCGCGCAGGCTGCACTCGACAGCGCCAATGCGGAACTGGCCTACCAGACCAACAACTTTCATCGCATTGAGCCATTGCTGGCCAAACAATTCGTCACCGTCGACCAGGTAGATCAGGTTAGAACCGCGGTGACTGCCAGGCAGCAGACGGTGCAGCAGCTTCGCTCGCAACTTCTGTTAGCGCAGACCCAGGTAGTTTCCGCGCAGGCCCAGTACGAACAGACAAAGGCAGCCAGGGAGCAAAGCCACTCCCAACTGGATCAATCGCAACACAGTGTGCTGACGCTTGATCCGCTCACCGCCCAGCGCGAGGGACGAGCTTCAGCCATCCGCACCGCGGAATACAATCTGAACAATTGCCGGGTGTACGCGCCTTTTGACACGCGCGTGACGAACCTGACTATCTCTCGCGGCGCCTATGCCCATACCGGCCAGCAGGTGTTTACGCTGATTGATACCCGCGTGTGGTGGGCAGTCGCGAATTTTCGCGAGACGCAGTTACACCATATTCAACCTGGGATGCATGCCGACGTTTACGTTCTTTCCCGGCCCTCGGTGACCTATGACGGGATAGTCGACAGCGTGGGTTTTGGCGTGCGCCCCGACTCCACGCTCGTGGGAACCTTTTCCTCTACCGGTTTACCGGATGTCCAACGGTCGTTAAATTGGGTGCACCTTGCCACACGCTTCCCGGTACGCGTTCGCATCAATGCGCCAGAAACAGAGCCTTTCCGGTTGAGCGAGTCTGCGGTGGTCGTTATTCGTGGATGGAAGTAGCCGTGGTGTCCGCAGCCAAGTCGTTGCCGTCCGTCACCCATCTCAACTCCGTCGATGACGCAGGGAAATGGTTTTGGGGCTTCCTCAAGACTGAGCTCGCGCCATATCCGGGCCGGGCATGGGTCGTAGGCCGGGTCACCATCGCGGCAACCCTCGTGATGCTGGTTGTCATGACGTTTCAGATCCCCAACGGATTTCTAGGGGCAATTTTCACTCTATTTTTAAGTCGCGAAAATCCTACGGCGACGTTTGTCGCTGGCCTCAAGGCGATCGCCGCTTTTATGCTGGCTACGATCTACACCTTGATCGGTGTCGCGATGTTTGTGGATGATCCGCTGACTCACTTCCTGGGGGTTGGCGTAAGCCTTTTCGTATCCTTCTTCCTCATCAGCATCACTAACGACTATGGCACAGCGGTGGCTTTTGGATTCACCATTGCCGGCGCCATTCCTCTCTGGGATCGAAACACCCTCAACATCAACGACCGGGTCACGGACACGCTCTGGTTAGGCGGCGTGGTGGCAATCGGCATCGTGGTCACGATCGCCGTGGAGTACGTTTTTCGCCGGGTTCATCCCGCCACTGACCTGACCGAAGGCATCGAGCACCGTCTGCAGACCGTGGAAACGGTTTTGCGCAGCGCAGCGGCAGAGCAGCCTCTGGACAGCGCTTCGGTAAAGAGTCTTACCCTGTATTCCAGTGTCGGTACCGCACGGCTGCGAAGGCTGATCCTCCGCTCGCAATACAGCCTGCATTTCAAGTCTCAATTGGGAACGGCGGTTGCTCTGTTCGGACAACTGGTGGACGTAGCTGCCAATTTCCAACGGTCTCTCGAAGAGCGCGCCAAAGCGGAGGGGACTGTCGCGTCGCATATCGACGCAGCCGACAAAGCCCGGTGTCAGCACCTGGCGGACGCCATTGACCAACTTGGCAAAGCTCTGGCGGAGAGACGAGTGGTGGAGAAGACCCAACGGCCTGCACAGCTCGAGCCCTCCCAGCTGCCGTTTTTATCCGCGATGGAAAGAATCGTCGCGCTCGTGCCGGATGCATTTTCGGGGTCCAGCACCCTCCACGAGCTTGCCGCCGCTCCTTTGGACGAGGAGCAGCCGACGCACTTTTTTGCTGTCGATGCCTTTTCCAACCCGGCCCATGTGCAATTCGCCGTGCGCGGCACCATGGCCTCCATGGCCACTTACATCATCTACACAGCGATTGACTGGCCTGGACTCAGTACGTGCATTGCGACCTGCATTATCACAGCACTCTCCACCATCGGCTCATCGCGGCAAAAACAATTCTTGCGGCTCGGAGGCGTGATCGTTGGCGGCGTCATCATCGGGTTTGGTGCGCAGATTTTTGTGCTGCCCTACCTTGACTCGATTGCCGGGTTCACTCTCTTGTTTATGTTTGTCACTGCCCTTTCCGCCTGGATTGCGACCGCGTCCCCAAGGCTGTCTTATCTAGGGGTGCAGCTGGCCCTCGCGTTTTACCTCATCAATCTTCAGGAATTCACGATCCAAACTTCTCTCTCGATTGCCCGCGACCGTGTCTTCGGCGTTCTTCTTGGCTTGATGTCGATGTGGCTTATCTACGATCGTCTGTGGCAGAAGAATGCACTCGATGAAATGCAACGGCTCTTTGCACGCAACCTGGAGATGTTTGCCGAGTTGACCGAACAGCTGCTGGAGAAAGACCAGATAAAGGCTGTCAGACGTATTCGCCAGTTGCGCGATCAGCTCAACGCCGGATTTCAGGCAGTGACGTCCCAGGCCGACGCCGTCCTGTTCGAGTTCGGCCCCTCGCGTCAGCGAAAGCTGCAAATCCGTGAAGACGTGCGGCGCTGGCAGCCGTCGATCCGCATCCTGCTGCAGGTCCAAATTACATCTGTGCAGTATTTGGTGAACCGGCCGCTCAGCGATTTGCCCCAGCCGATCGCTCAGGTCGGCGTCGCGTTTGAACAGGACGTTGCCCAAGTGATGCATGCCATGGCGAATGAGGCGATCGGGAAGCCAGTCGCTGGGGTGCCCGACATCAGCACGTCGGCCGCAAAATTCCAGGAAGCCATTCGCCAGTACTACCAGGAAGCCGGTACTCCCATCCCTACCCAGGCGTCCGATGTGTTGGGTCTTGCTGAAAGTCTGGCAACGATTATCGGCCCACTGTACAAAGACATCCGCGACACCTTCGCCGGCCACAATTACGGAGTGGGCACCCACACCCAGTTAGCGCACGGACAAGCGTGAGGTTACGCTTTAGCAGTAAATGGATTGAGAACTTCGATCCCGGGAAACTTGAAGTCACGGACATTGCGGGTCACCACGATAAGTCCTCGCATTCGCGTGCGTTCTGCCCCTGCTTGCAACTCTCCCAACGTGAGAGCGGAGATGAAAAGGTCATCTTCTGCGACGCTCTGAATCCAGGCAGTGACGCCGCCATGCGGTCTCGGCTTACGAAGTTCCGACACGACATTTGTGTCTAATAAGTACATCTATCGAGACTCACGAGATTGCCTGCGGCGCAGTGTTCCGCGCTCCGGCATAGGAATATCAAATCGTGCGTCAGGCTCTAGCAGCAGCTGATTGAGCGTGAGACGAGCCGCGTGCTTTAATCGGCGCCACTCTTCGATTGGTACCAGGACGGCGGCTTCAACCCCGCGTCGCGTGACCACTTGCGGTCCATCCCTTAGGCTTGCTTCCAGGAATTCGCTGAATCGCGCTTTCGCGTCTTGCACCTGCCAGGCCATGGTGATTTGTGCCCCTAACTAGTCATATCACTCGTCAGATCAGAATCCAGCCGCAAATGTCTATGTAGACATAGGTGCGGCTGGCGCATACTGAGCCTCGCCGTTGCCGAATGACCAATTCTCCTTCGGTACTTCCACCAGGCTGATCAAGACGTCTTCTTTGCGCAGCTTGAGGCCTTCGTGCAACCCATCAGCGACTGCCTTGTAAAAACGCTGCTTCATTTCGACCGTTCTTCCGATATTCAACGTGATCTGCAGAAATATGCAGTCATCCGTTCTATGGATGCCAAGATAGTCCGGATCAAACCGCAAACCGGTTTTGGGGTGCGCCGTGATGACTTGAAAGAGGTCATCTTTTGGGACATTCAAAACCTCCGTCAAAGCCCTGGCGACAACCGAGCCAACCTGAACTCCGTACTCCGGTGCTTTCCCTTCAAGAAAGTCAATGCGAACGATAGGCATGCTGTCTCCTTTGATGAGTCTATCCGGTCAGGGTTTTTTCCCGAAGTTGATCAAGAGCGTGACCGAGCAACAGAGCGGCCTTTGGCGATCCCGCAGGCCTGCAAGCCAGGTTAAGGCCTCATCTTTCCTCGCCAGTTGAGCCGCGCTTTGCGTAATGTCGAACACCGTGTCAGAGCTCTCGAAGTCCGGCGTCGACAAGACAAATTTCTGGACCTGGAGATCGACGAAACCGGCTTCTCCAAGGAGGTCGTTTAGTTCACGTCCGATGTGCGGGTTCCGAAAACCTTCACTCCAAACTCGAGCGATCTCCCGAGCAATGGGGTGCTGGCCATCGTCGATCGCGAAGGTTCCCCAATCAGGCTCAGCGCATACAGCTGTACCGCCGGGACATAGTGTCCGGAATAGCTCGTCAAGAACCGCGACAGGCCGTTCCACGTGTTGCAAGGTCCGGTCTACTTTGCATGAACTGAGAGAGCCGCTCGCAAAGGGAAGACGATGAATATCCGCCTGAATAAATTCGACTGCGGGCGATCCCTCGCTGGCGGAACGCGCAGATGAAACCAGCGCAAGGCTCGCGTCTACGCCGATTGCGCGACCCTCCGGCCCCACCAATGCGGCCAGGCGCGGCACGTCGAAGCCTAGTCCACAACCAAGGTCCGCAGTGACCGAGCCGCGCTGCGGGTCCATCATCTCGAGCATAGCGTTTTTGTATTGCTGAAATCCGGGGAGGGCATCCATGAAGGTAAGACAGCGTGCTAGCTTGCCCACGACCGCCGTATCCACATCACGAAAACCTCGCGCCAAGGAAGCCTCATGATTTGGACTGGGACGCATCATGTTGCCATTCTATTTATTTGGCCCCCTTCTCCCTGTAACAAATGACGGGTGCCCCATATCTCGCTGGTTCTTCGCGAGATGTGGGATACCACAGATCTAGACCTTGAGTGTTGATAGTGGACCGAGTGCCTTCTGGTTGAATGCATTAGTCTCCCACATCTCGCGAAAAACCAGCGAGATGTGGGGCACCCGACGTTTGTTATCAGTGGAGTACGTTTGTGATGCGGTCAAGCAACAAACCCGGGAAACACCCGAGAAGCACAACCAGCGCAGCCGTGAACCACAGCGCAACTCTGGTCGTCGCCCGGACGCGAATAGACGCCGCGCCCGTTGCAGGCTCGGAGACATACGCCTGTTTGAGAACCTTCAGGTAGTAATAAAACGAAACCACACTCATCGCCAGCGCCAACAACACCAGCCACAGCAAACCGGAACTGTCCGCTATTCAGCGCCGCAACAAATACATAGAACTTGCCGAAGAAGCCTGCCAGCGGAGGAATGCCCGCCAGCGAAAGCAAAAAGATCAGCAGGCAAAACGACAAGTCCGGGGCGCGCTGACCCAGTCCCGCGAAAATCAGCGATGCTGTCTACCTTTTCTTCCTCCAGAGCCGCGAGCACTCCAAAAGCGCCCACAGTGGCCAACGCATAGGTGATGACGTAATACACCAGCGCGACGAAACTCTGCCGGCTATGCGCCACCAAAGCAATCAACATATATCCCGCATGGCCAATCGCAGAGTAGGCCAGCAGCCGTCGAAAACTGGTCTGCGCAATCGCCGCCAGGTTGCCCCATAGCATCGAAACGACGGCGATGATGCGCGATCAACGGGCGCCCATCCGACGAAATAATTTCCTCGACGCAGCACTGCCCGCTGCCCCCATCAGCCCCAGATAGAAGAAAACAAACAGCGCGAAAAAGCTGGCGACTTTGGAACTCGACGCGACCAGTGCGGCGCTCCAGGTGGGCGCGCCCTGGTATACCTCCGGAGCCCACATGTGAAAGGGAGCGGCGGCAATCTTGAAGCCAAACCCCGCCACCACCATGACTATGGCGAGCGTCAGCAGGGGATCGCCCGGCGAGCGGTTCACAGCGACCGCGATCTCTCCAGCGCGAGCGAGCCGGAGATGCCGTAGAGCAGGCTCATGCCAAACAGCAGAATGCCCGCCGACATGCCGCCAAACAGAAAATACTTGAGCCCGGCTTCTGCCGATTGCCGGCTTTGTTTATCAAAGCCGGTAAGGATGTAAAGCGAAAGACTGAGGAATTCAATGGTGATGAAGATGACCAGCAGATTCTGTGTGCTCACCAGCAGCATCATCGCGGTGGTGGCAAACAGCATCAGCGCGCAATACTCGCCCACGTGGCGTGGTGAAACGCGCGGAGTTCACCAGGAGAAGGACCAAAATCGTCAGCACCAGGAGCGCCATCTGCACCAGCTGCGTTAGCGGGTTGACCACCAGCATCCCAGCCGGCAAGCTGCCTTGCGCAGGGAAGTCTCTCCAGCACTCCCAGCGCAACCGCGCAGCCGATCGCAGAGGCAGCGACCGCGCCGCGGAAGCGGAGTGCAAGCGAAGTCCGGCGCAGAAAGCTGAGGTCGAGCACCAGCACCAGCAGCCCGGCCAGCGCGACTACGATCTCGGGTGCCGTCAACCGCAGAAGTTCGAGGTAGCTGGAGCCGGTCATCGCCAGCTCACCCTGGCGAAGTTGCTCGAAGAGCGGCCCGTTGAGGCTGGGCAGAATCAGATTCATCAGAATCCTGGGATAGAGACCCAGCACAATCGTGCTCGCCAATAGCAGGCACGCACCAAGGCGTTCCGGGAGCGTGATCGGCGGCAGCGCCTGCTCCGGGGCTGCCTGCAGGTTCGCCAAAAAAAGTAGCTTGCAGCGCACGCCATGAAAACGCAATGCCGATAAGGATTCCCAACCCGGCGATCCATGCCATCCACGGGAACGCCCGCCAGCTTCCGATCAGCACTTCTAGCTCGGCGATAAATCCGCTGAAACCCGGCAGCCCAATCGAGGCCATAAACGCCAGCACAAATGTCACGGCCGCAAAGGGAATGATGCGTGCGAGCGGAATACGCGAAAGCTCCGAGAGGTCGCGCGTATGGGTGCGGTCATAGACCATGCGCCCCACCACCGCAAACAGCAGCCCGGCGATGATCCCGTGAGAGAACATCTGGTACACCGCGCCGGACAGGCCAATCTGGTTCAGGGTCATCAAGCCCAGCAGTACAAAGCCCATGTGGCTCACACTGGAGTAGCCGACCACAAACTTGAGGTCCTTCTGCACCAGCGCGATGCTCGCGCCGTAGACGATGCCGATGACCGCAAGCACAGCGAAGACCTCCTGCCACGAGCCGAAGCCGAGCACGTGGAATCCCCACGGATCGAGGCCGCGCGGAAAAAGCATCATGGCCACGCGCAGACAGCCGTAAGCGCCCAGCTTCATCACCACGCCCGCCAACAGCATGGAAGCGGCGGTGGGGGCGGCCGCGTGACCGGTAGGCGCCCAGGTATGGAAGGGCCACATGCCGGCGAGCACGGCGAATCCCACAAATACCATCGGGAACGCCCACATCTGAAAATGCACTGGAAAAGGAAAGTGCGCCAGCGCCTCCAGGCTCAATGTGCGTTCGCCCGAGACGACATACGCCGCCACCATACCCGCCAGCACCAGCGCGCTTCCCCGCAAACGAGTAGAGCACCAGCTTCATCGCCGCATACTCGCGGCGCGTCGATCCCCAGATGGCGATCAGGAAATACTTGGGAATAATCGCCAGCTCATAAAAAACAAAAAGCAGAAACAGATCGAAGCTGAGGAAGACCCCATACACCGCGCCAATCAACACCAGGTACAGAGCGAAAAAGTCCTTGATCCGCCGTTCGATATTCCAGGAAAAAAGTACACCGGCGACGGCCGCAATCCCGGTCAACAAGACCAGAACCAGGCTGATGCCATCGGCGGCCAGATGATATTCAATCCCCAGCCGCGGCATCCACGGCGCTCTCACAATCGTGATCAGCTGCCCGGAGCGGTCATGCGCTACGGCGACGATCGCGATGCACCAACCCCGCGAGCGTGGTAAGCAAAGCGGTCAGCGCGCGCAACGGCCGGCGCTCTTCCCCGGCGTGAGTGTAACCGCGCCTGCGCCAATAAACGAGAGGTAGATCGTCCAGGCAAGCATGGTCAATATCTCACCAGGCCGACAAATTGGATCACTGTCCCATGCACCATTCCGCTGATCAGTTGAGGGTAAAGTCCCAACAACGAACATGACGACGATGGCGGGAGCGAGCGCGCACCGTTCGCCCAGGCTAAGGTCAGGCATGCCGGCCCAGCGCTCATGCAAGGGGCCCGAAAAAACGCGCTGCACGATCGTGAGCAGAAAGACCGCGGTCATCAGCAGGCCCAGCAATGCCAGCGCTGCCGCCCACCAGTCCAAGGGGAACACCCCTTTGAAGATGAGAAATTCTCCCGGGAAACCAATCAGGCCCGGCAACCCAAGAGAAGCAAAGAGCGTAATCCCCATCAGCCCGCTGAATACCGGCATGGCGCGGCGCAGCCCTCCAAAATCATTGAGGCCCGTCATTGCCGCCGCTGCGCCTCGCCAGCAGCGCCAAAAACCAGAAGAGAGCGGCCGCGGTGATGGCGTGGCTGAACAATTGCAGCATCACCCCGGTAAGCGCCGCAGCCTTTGCGCTCATTTGGCTTGCATCCGCACCGGTAGAACCAGTGACCGCAACAATGCCAAGAATGCAGTAGCCGAGGTGATTAATCGAAGAGTACGCGAACATCTTCTTCAAGTCCGTTTGCGCCCAGGCGGTGAACGCCGGCAAGACGATGCTCGCGACGGCCAACCAAAAAAGAACGGTTCGTGCGCGCCACATCTGCTCCGGGAAGATCGGGAGCAGGATCCTGAGAAATCCATACACGCCCATTTTTGACAACGCGCCGGTCAGCGCCATGGTGGTCTCCGGGGCAGCTTCCGAATAGGCGGAAGCCAGCCAGCCGTGAAACGGAACCACTGGCGTCTTGACCGCGAATCCCAGGAAAGCGCCGCAAAACAGCCACATCATGATGTGGCCACTATCCCACTGATGCCAGTGCAGGTTTTGCCCGATGGCCGCGGCGAGTTGTCCGGTCTGCGCCATCTGCGTCAGTTCAAGAAAGTCGAAGCTGCCGCTGGCGAGAAAGAGAGCAAGGAAGGCAAGCAGCAAGGTGATGCTGCCCACCATGGTGTAAACAAAGAACTGGGTCGCGGCGCGCGCCCGTCCCAGGGCCGCCCCACAGCCGGATCATGAAAAACGCCGGAATCAGGCTCAGCTCCCAGAAAAGGAACCAGTGGAGAAAATTCAACGCCGTAAACGTGCCGAACAGCCCCGTCTCCAGAAAGAGCAGCAGGCAAAAGTAGGCCGGTCCTTGTTTCGGATTGCTCCAGGAAGCAACGGCAGCCATGAGCACTACGATGGAAGAGACCGCCAGCATCAGCAGGCTCAGATCCATCGAGGCCGACATGGTAGGCAAGCCCGATCGCCGGCTCCCATGGGTGCATCTCCTGCATTTGCATGCCTGGCAGTGCCGGCTGAAAGTGGCACCAGAGCAGAAGCGTATACGCAACCGCGGCAGTGGCGAAGAGAACAGCGGTTAACCGTGCTGCCGTCCGCCCTGCTCGGCCGAGCAGCAGAACCGCAATGTCCGCCTACGAAAGGAAGCAGGGTAAGCAGCGCTGACGGAGGGGAAGGTGCTGCTCATCCTCTGTGTCCCAGCAGCAGGTAGAGAGCTAAAGCCGCGACCGCGGCCGCCAGCAGCCGCAAATAGTTCTGGATGCGTCCATCCTGCAACCGCGCCAGCAATCGTCCGCCATCCGCCACGCCGTTACATCCTTCGTCGAAGCCCTTGTTGACCACCCAACGGTCAAGCGAGAAATCGATCCACCCGAGGCCTTTGGTGAGAGCCGAGACCGCCACCGGGATGCCGCTCCAGACCCATCGGTCCAGCCAGTTCGCCGCGATCGCGATCCACCATGCCCAGCCGTATGAATGGTCAGTTCGTAGAGCCGGTCGATGAAGAGGCCCTGGCGCAGCGCATGGAAGAGCGAGGGTTGCAGCAACTCCAGCGCATCGGCATTGGCGGCCCGCCGGATCGGCTTCCGCCCATACATCCACCAACCCAGACCCCAATCCGGCAAATACCAGCAGGGACGATGCCAGCATGAGCGGAAGAAGTCCGCTCCTCCGCCATCTGGGCGAAGTCTAAACCGGCGCGCCTCATCTCTAGAAAATCCTGCAACCATGGCCATGCCGGGAGTTCCAATGAACCCGAGCAGGATGGCGAAAACCGCCAGCAGCACCAACGGCACGGTCATTGTCGCCGGGCTCTCATGCGCAGCCTCGTGCGGATCCGACGCCGCTGATCTCCGAGGGTGGAATCGGTTCCGGCGCCGGGTCCCTGCGCCTGTTGCCGAAAAAGACGTAACAGACCTGGCGCGTCATGTAGAAGGCCGTGAGCAGTGCGCCGATCGCGCCGAGATAAAACGGTACTCGTGAAACATTCCACCCGTACGCAGCGTGCAGGATTGCATCTTTACTCCAGAACCCGGAGAAGAATAAAGGAAATCCGCACAGCGCCAGCATGCCCACCGCATAGGTTGCGAAAGGTGACCGGCATCCATTTGCGAATGCCTCCCATTTCGCGAATGTCCTGCTCTCCCATTAAGCCGTGGATCACCGACCCGGCGCCCAGAAACAGGAGCGCTTTGAAGAACGCGTGCGCGATCAGGTGGAAGACGCCTACCGCGACTCCGCCCACGCCGATCCCCATCATCATGTAGCCCAGCTGCGAGACAGTGGAATAAGCCAGGATGCGTTTGATATCGTCCTGCGCCACGGCGGCCAGCGCGGCAAAAATGGCCGTCAGGGCACCCACCCAGGCGACCACCTCCAGCGCTCCACCAGGCGATGCATTCATAAGCGGATACACCCGCGCAACCAGGTAAACGCCGGCCGCCACCATGGTCGCCGCATGGATCAGGGCGCTCACCGGCGTCGGGCCTTCCATCGCATCCGGAAGCCATACGTGCAGGGGCAGCTGGCCCGATTTTCCCACCGCTCCACAGAAGATCAGCAGCGCAATGCCGGTGGAGACAGCCATGCCTGATCCGATCACTTGCGTTGCCAGCAGAGAGAGCGCGGCGTGCTCCATGCATCCCGCGCCGTGGTCATAGAAAAGCAGCGTGCCCGTTTGCCCATAAAGCCAAACCATGCCCAGCAGTAGACCGAGGTCCCCGATCCGGGTGGTAATGAACGCCTTCTTCGCCGCTGCGGCTGCGGCCGGCCTCTCGTACCAAAAACCAATCAGCAGGTACGACGTGAGCCCTACAACCTCCCAACACATAAACAACAGCAACAGGCTATTGGCGATCAGCACGCCCGAGCATCGCCCCCGCAAACAGCGAGAGAAAGCAGAAAAACCGGGTAAAGTTTTCGTCGTGGTGCATGTAGGCCACGCTGTAGATAAAGATGAGCAGCCCGACGAACGTCACCATCACCAGCATGACTGCTGCCAGCGGGTCCAGCACCCACCCCAGCTTTACCCATTCAGATCCGAATTGCAGCCAGGGAAAATTGAGGAACAGCCGCTGCAGGTTCGAGCAGCAGGTGGGCAAAGGCAACCACCGCGAGCACAAAAGAAAGGCTCATCGAGCAAATCGCAAGGGTAGCCGCTAATTTACGCTGGCCCTGCTTCAGCAGAGCACCCATACCGGCAGCCGCGATCGGGAGTGCCGGTATCAACCACAGGTAACGAACGATCCATACTGTCGAGGCCATAGGCAGTTCTACTGTGGCCTCCCGGGGACCTGGCTCAAATCAGTAGTTTTTGTGTGCCGGTACACCGCAAGAATGAGCGCGAGTCCCACCGCCGCTTCGGCTGCCGCGACGCCAATGGAAAAGAGCCCAAAAATCATCCCGGTCGAAGCAGTCGGCATGGGGACCAAAGCGCCAAAACGCAACAAAGTTGAGATTGGCTGCATTCAACATCAGTTCGATGCCCACCAGCACCAGGATGGTATTTCTGCGCGTCAACGCACCGGCAAGGCCCACCGCGAACAGCATCGAAGAAACCAGCAAACACCCTGCTAACGGAGTCATTGCGTGTCCCGGCTCTCCTTCATCGCAATAATCACGGCTCCGATCAGCGCCGCCGTGAGCATAAGCCCGATCACCTCCAGCGGCAGCACATAGCCGTCCATCAGGAGTGCGCCCAACTCACGGACCGTCGCCGGTGCAGCCGGTGTTCCTGCAGGATGAACGGCGAAGCTATGGAAGACTGCCCAGGCGAGCACGCCGAACAGGCATCCAGCCACCACCAGCCCCGTAAGCGGGAAAGCTGCTCGAGACGTCGGCAGGGACACGCTATCCTCACTGCGAGTGAGCAGGATGACGAACACGATCAGCACTGCGATCGCACCGACGTACACCAGCAACTGCGCCAGGCCCAGAAACTGTGCGCCAAGGTTAAGGTACAGCGCGCCCAGTCCGGCAAAGGCGATCGCGACTGCCAGGGCGCAATGGACCAGGCCCCGCAGCAACATGGCCGCGCAGGCGCCCGCCAGGGTGATTGCCGCGAGAATCAGAAACGTAGCGCTCATCCGTATCATTCAGCAAAACGATAGGTTCGTTTTGCGATCTTGTTTCTTGTCTCCACGCCGCGCGCCAGCAGCGCGTAAGCCACGGCGATGAATACTATGCTGACCAGCCACCGCATCACGCCCTGGCCCATAAATCGCCATGCTCCAGCCGATACCACCACTACCAATGCCATCGGCAACATAAATTTCCAGGCGAAGTTCATCAACTGATCCATGCGCAGCCGCGGCAGCGTGCCGCGAACCCAGATAAATCCAACGATCAACCCTAGCAGCTTGGCAAAGAACCACATCCATGAGGGAATCCAGGTAAGAAACGGCAACGGCGCCGACCATCCGCCCAGAAACAAGGTGATCCCCAGACCGCTGATGGCAAACATTCCCAGATACTCTCCCAGAAAGAAGAGGGCAAACTTGAAACCGGAGTACTCGAGGTAGTACCCGGCAATGATCTCGGATTCTCCTTCCGGCAGGTCAAATGGCGAGCGGTTCGTCTCCGCCGTGGCCGCGATCATGAACAGGATGAATCCGGCGAAGCCCCAGGGCGTCAGCACATACCAGTGAGGAAAAATACCCGAGAAGCCCGCTTGCTTTTGCACGATCTCTACGGTCGACAAGGAACCAGCAGCCATGATGACGGCCACGGATGAAAGCAGCAGCGGCACCTCGTAACTGATCATCTGGGCCACCGCCCGCATGGCGCCCAGCAGCGAATATTTGTTGCGGCTCGACCACCCCGCCATGAATACAGACAGCTCTGAAATCGCCCCAATGGCGAAGAAGAACAGCACTCCGGCATCCAGGTTCGCGGCGATCATATTTCGCCCGATGGGCAGAACCGCATAGGGCAAAAACGCCACCGCCAACAGGACCAAAGGAGCCAGAAAGTGGACGGTGTGGTCTGCCGAGGCGGGAACAATATCCTCTTTGGTTAATGACTTGATCGCATCCGCCATCGGCTGCAGAATGCCGTAGATTCCCACGCGGTTCGGGCCATAGCGATTTTGCATCCGCCCCAATCCCTTGCGTTCCAGAACCGTCGTCAACGCAAACAGCACCGGGAACACGAGGAGTATAGGAATGATGGTGAGCAGGATTGAGAAAGCAGGTTGCAGTACCGCAGGGGAATAGGAGAGGAGCCAGTGTTTCAGCAACACGAATACCTGGTCCAGCATTACTTCGTCACCGCGGGTTGTTGCTTCTTGGCTTCGGCTTGCGTCTTTTCCTCAGCGCGTCTGGCCTCTACTTCGGCCGCTTCCGTCGGATGGATGGCCAGGTAGTGCTCATTGGGCCGCGCCAGTTTTTCTTTGGTCCACAAGAGGCCGCCAAAACGGTCGTCCGTGCTGAGCTCGAATTCGTTGTCCATGCGGATGGCGTCGAAGGGGCAGACCTCCACGCAAATCTGGCAGCTCATGCAAACCGATACGTCGATGTCGAAGACCGCAGGGTAGAACTGTTGCTTGCCAACAAAGTCGGGCTTCTTGTCTTTGCTCTTTTCAATCGTGATGCAGCGTGGCGGGCACTCTTTCTCGCAAATCTGGCAAGCCACACAGCGCAGCCCCTGCTCCGGATCGGTGCCATCGTAAATAAGAAAAGGGAAGTTGCGCGCAGCCTCTGCTACGGGCAGCCGCTCTTCCGGAAACTGCACCGTCACCAGGCGCTCCTTATCGACAAAGCTACCTAGAAAGTTCCGTGCGGTTTCCGCCAGCCCCTTGACAATACCCTCGCCTAACATCCCCTTTGCCCCCGCTCCGAATACTTAAGGCACATTACTAACGATCCACTTCCCCCATCACAATGTCGATACTCCCCAGAATCACCACCACATCGGCGATGTTGTGTCCCAGGCACATATCCTCCAGCACCGTAAGGTTGATCAAGCTTGGCGGCCGCACCCGGTAACGATATGGATTGGGCGTACCGTCACTGATCAAATAAAACCCAAGCTCCCCCTTAGGCGACTCAACCCGCCCATAAGCTTCCCCCACCTTGGGCCGCAACCCCCGCAGCCGGGCCTTTGGATCCATAATCGGCCCCGGTGGAATCTCCCGTAGAGCTTGCTCCAGAATCTTGAGGGTTTCCCGCATCTCGAGCACCCGCATCATGTAGCGGTCGAAGACGTCGCCGTGTTCACCCAACGGCACCCGGAACGGGAAACGCTCGTATATCCCATACCTGTCCACTTTGCGCACGTCGTAATTCACTCCGCTGGCGCGCAGGCCGGGCCCTGTGACGCCGGCATTAATCGCCAATTCGCGGCTCAGCACTCCCACCCCTTGGGTGCGGGCCATCAGGATCTCGTTGCCCGTCAGCAACTGCTCAAACTCATCTAGAAAGCCGCCGAACCCGGCGACCAGCTTCGCGGCCTCGCCCAGCCATTCCGCGGAGCAGTCCACCCGTACCCCACCAAACCGCATGTAGTTGCACATCATGCGCGCGCCGCTCAGCGACTCAAACAGGTCCAGAACCCTCTCTCGCTCGCGGAAGGCATACATCAGCGGCGTTCCGCTCGCCCCCATATCCTGCATCAGGAACCCGACCATGCCCGCGTGATTCTGCAGCCTGGTCAACTCCGCCACGATTACCCGGATATACTCCGCTCGCTCCGGCACCGCGAGCCCCGTCAACTTTTCGACCGCCAGTGCATATCCCCAGTTGTTGGTCATGGAGCAGAGATAGTCCAGCCGGTCAGTGTAGGGAATCGCTGCCAGGTAGCTGCCTGCCTCGGCAATCTTTTCGTGGTTGCGATGCAAATAACCGAAGACCGGTTTCAACCGCATCACCCGCTCGCCATCCAGGCGAACATCCATGCGAAAGACACCATGGGTCGATGGGTGCTGCGGTCCCATCGATACTTCCATCAGGTTGGTTTGTTCGGTCTCGGGTGGCGCCACCTGTGTCATCGGTCCCCCAGTGCTTCGAGGTCATCATCAGGAGGAGGAACATAATCCTTGCGCATGGGGTAATCGGTAAAACCCTCCCACATGAGGATGCGCCGCAGATCCGGATGGCTATCGAAGACAATCCCGTAGAGGTCGAACGCCTCCCGCTCCTGAAACTCCGCGCTACGCCAAACCGGTGTCAGCGAAGGAAGCGTCACGTCATCCGTCCGGTTCCCGGTGCGCATACGCACCACCACCGGCCCCTCTTTCTTAGCCATGGAAAAAAGATGGTAGACCATTTCCAGGTAGCCTGGGATCGTCGTCTTGACGGTCTGCTCTACCTCTTTCTCCACACCATCGACAACTTGTTTTGTCTTGACCTTCTCTGTTTGGACTCGCTCGGGCCAATCCACAGCGGTTACGTTGGAGCAAAAATCCAGCTCCAGTCCGCGCAGCACCCGGGCAGCTTCGAGACCATGTTGGCGGTCGATGAGCAGCGAGTTCTGGGCCGAGGGGCTGCCGTTGACGACCAGCTCCACCTGGCATCCTGGAATCTCCGCTTGCAACCGGGCCCGAATGTCTTCCAATGTCATCCCTGCAGCACCTTCAGCGGGTTGTGGAAGACCTCATCGTTTTGCGCCGGTTCCAGTCCGTGCTCGCCAAAAGCGGGAACCGGAAACTCGCTCGGCAGATCCTGCTTTAAATGTCTAGGTCTTGATTCCCCGGTAAGTTGTTGCGCGCTGATCTTGTCTTGCAAGGCCATAAAGGCGTGAATTAGAGCCTCCGGCCGGGGCGGGCAACCGGGAATATGAACATCGACCGGGATAAAGCGGTCGATGCCCTTAAGCACGTTATAACCGTCGCGGAAAGGGCCGCCGGAGATGGCGCACGCCCCCATCGCGATCACGTATTTAGGCTCTGGCATCTGGTTATAGAGTCGAACCACTTGCGGAGCCATCTTTTTGGTCACCGTCCCGGATACGATCATCAAATCCGCCTGCCGCGGCGACGGCCGAAAAACCTCTGCGCCGAACCGCGCCAGATCGTAGCGAGCCATGGTGGTGGCAATCATTTCGATAGCGCAACATGCCAAGCCAAAGGTCAGCGGCCAAACGGAGTTCTTGCGGCCCCAGTTGTACAGCTCCTCAAACGAGGTGGCAAAAATTCCGTGTTTGCTTAACTCGGTCTTTAAATCCTGATCCATCGAACCCTCATCAGCTCCAGGTCAACACGCCTTTTTGGCAGGCCCAGACCAGGCCCTCCACCAACAACAGTAGGAAAACCAGCATAGCCAGGCAAGCCGCCAGCGAAAGACCCGAAAAGGCGGCGGCAAACGGCAACAGGAAAACCGCCTCCACATCGAAGATCAGAAAAACGATGGCATACAGATAGTAGGAGACGTCGAGCTGTACCCAGGCATCTCCCTTGGCCTCGAGACCACATTCGTAGGTCGCATTCTTCTGCAAACCTGGCTTGGCGGGCGAAACAAGTCTTGCCCACAACCGGGCAAGTGCCAGCGGGATTGCTCCAAACACAACCGCCGCGCCCAGGAGCACAACGATGGTGGCCCAGGGGTGTTCGACCGGCGGACTTATCGGAAGACTGTGAACCATTCCTCACCCGTTTTGAGTGCGCCTGCTGTCTATCGGCCAACCATACGCGGCCAGCGGCAGAACACACCAGATTACGCCTTATTGCTTCCAGTTGGATCACTCCATCCCGCTGTTGAACCACGTTCCGAACTACGGAATGACGCGGATCCCGCGTGAAATCAATTGATTGGGGCAATCTGCGACGGACGCGGAACGGAAGGCTGCCAGACCATAGAAGCTGGGTGTATGCTGGTTCGCGTTCAAGATGGCGTCATCAAAGCTGTCCTGAGTAATGTTTTACCGGATACGATCCGGCGGTCCCTGAAGCATGCCCAGGGCCCCCCGTAGCCTGGAGATAAATCGATGAGGCAGTCCTTCGCTATCGGAATCGGGGGCGCCGCCGGTCAGGGCGTAGCCACCCCGGGCGACATCTTCGCCAAAATATTCAGCCGTCGCGGGCTGCATCTGAACGTCTACAACGCCTACCAATCCATCATTCGCGGCGGCCATACTTTCCTTACCATTCGCACCGGCCCCGACAAAATCACGAATATGGGCGATCGGATCGATCTGCTGATTCCCCTCAACCAGGACACGATGGATCGGCACCTGAGCCTGCTCACCAGCGGCGGGGCCTGTATCTACAATGCCGACACCATCAAGCCCGGCAAGCCGGCCGACGGGGTGCAGTTGTGCCCGCTGCCGGTTTCCAAACTGGCCGACATCAGCCGCAACAAGATCGCCCAGAATACGCTGGCGATCGGCGCCGCGCTCAGCATGACGGGCGTCGGCTTTCAGGCCCTGGAGAGCGTCCTCACCGAGCAGTTCCGCAAGAAAGAAAAAGCCGTCATCGACGAGAACGTCGGCCTGGCGCGCGTCGGCTACGACTACGCCACGCAAAACTTCAAAGCCTTTGCCAATCCGCTGCCCATGACGGACACCCGCTACGCCGTACTGGGCGGCAACGCCGCCATGGCCATGGGCGGAGCCGCCGCCGGGGTCAAGTTCTACTGCGCCTATCCCATGAGCCCCTCGACCGGCGTGCTGCACTGGATGGCCGATCACGCCCGCAAAGCCAACATCATGGTCCGCCAGGTGGAAGACGAGATCGGTGTGATCAACATGGCGATCGGCGCCGCGCATGCCGGCGTTCGCGCCATGTGCGCCACTTCGGGCGGCGGCTTTGCCCTGATGAGCGAAGCGCTCGGCCTCTCCGCCCAGGCGGAAATTCCCATCGTGGTGATCGACTGCCAGCGTGCCGGCCCGTCCACCGGGGTTCCCACCAAAACCGAGCAGGGCGATCTGTGGCAGATGCTGGGCGCGGCTTTTGGAGATTATCCCCGCGTCATTGCCGCCCCGCTCGATATCGGCGACTGCTTCACCCTGATCCCGGAGATCTTCAACATTGCCGAACGCTTCCAGTGCCCCGGAATCGTGCTTTGCGATCTGCTGTTGGCCGAGGGCCGGCTCAGCGTCGACCCGGCGATTCTCGACTTCAACCCCAACGTCGATCGCGGCGAGATGATCACCTCCGCCAATGGAACGGCAACGGCAACGGATCCTACAAACGCTACCTGATTACCGAGAGCGGCGTTTCCCCGCGCGCCATTCCTGGCGTTCCCGGCCACACCCACGTGGTCTCGAGCGACGAGCACGACGAAGATGGCGTGCTCATCAGCGATGAATACACCAATACCGTGAAGCGCCGCGCCATGATGGAAAAGCGGATGCGCAAAGTCGCCGGCATTGAAGCCTCGGTTGCCGCCGCCGACGCTGCAGGGCCCGGCCAATGCCGACGTGACCCTGATCGGCTGGGGATCGACCCAGGGCGTCATCGAGGAAGCGCGCGAGCTGCTGGCTGAGCAGGGAATCACTGCCAACCAGTTGCAGATCCGCTGGCTCGTTCCCCTGCACGGTGACGCCATTGCCGCCATCCTGAAAGATTCGCGCCATACCATCATCATCGAGAACAACTACAGTGGCCAGTTCGCCCGCTACTTGCGCAGCGAAACCAGTTTTGTGGCCAACGGACACATCCGCAAATACGACGGCGAACCCTTTATGCCGCACCACATTGTGGAAGCAGTCAAAGAACAGCTGAACGGAAGCACCACGCTTTCCGTTCCCACGCACGAGATCATGGTCTAGGAGAAATAACGATGGCGACAGATATAGCGGCTCCAAAACTGACCACCATGGCAGACCTTAAGGGCAAGGTCGATCCCGACTGGTGCCCGGGCTGTGGCGATTTCGGCGTGCTGGCGGCGGTGCAAAAGGCGCTGGTCGAGCTGCAGATTCCGAATCACGAGGTTGCGACCATCAGCGGCATCGGCTGCTCCTCGAATTTCCCCGGCTTCATCAACACCTACGGGATGCACACCCTGCATGGGCGTTCCTTAGCCGTGGCCACCGGCTTCAAAATGGCGAATCACGGCATGACGGTGCTGGTCACCGGCGGTGATGGTGACGGCTTCGGCATCGGCGGCAATCACTTCATGCACACCATGCGTCGCAACGTCGATCTGCTCTACATCGTCATGGACAACCAGATCTACGGTCTTACCACCGGGCAAACCTCGCCCACCAGCCGCAAAGGCATGAAGACCAAGAGCATGCCCTTTGGCAACGTCGAAGGGCCGATCAATCCCATTTCGCTGGCGCTGTCTGCCGGCGCTACGTTCATCGCCCGCGGCTTCAGCGCGGAGCAGAAGCACCTTACGGAACTGATCAAGCAAGGGATTCAGCACAAGGGTTTCTCCTTCATCGATGTCTTCAGTCCCTGCGTGACCTACAACCACGACAACACCTTCCAGTGGTTCCGTCCGCGGGTGAAGAAGCTCGAAGACAACCCGGAGTACGACTCGACCAACTGGATGGCCGCGATGGAGAAGTCCCTGCTGTGGGGCGATGAGATTCCCATCGGCAAGTTCTTCGAGCGCACCGACGTGCCCACCCTGCACGACTCCGAACCGGTGCTGGCCACCGAACCATTGGTCAAGCAAGGCTACCGGATTCCTCCCGATGTAGCGCGAGCCTTTGTGGAAGAACTGATGTAGTCCGCCGCCCCGGCAGACAACGAAGGGCACGGCCTAAACGGCCGTGCCCTTTCTGCTGAGAGACTAGTTGAACCGGAATTCGCCCTCAGTCCCGGAGGGACGGCTGAACTCAGCCCAGGACGCTAGTCCTGGGTTGGATTGAAGGATGATCCAGTCCCGCAGGGACGGCTGAAAAACTGGCCGCGATGCAATCTCTGAAACCCTTTAGTCGTCCCTGCGGGACTAAAGCATGTTGTACGACGGACCCGGGACCACTGTCCTGCGTTAAGCTCATCAAAGTTCAGCCGCCCCTCCGGGAGTGAGCGAATAACAGCCCGCCCGCCAACGAAATCCTCATATCTTGATACAAGCTCTGTTCGTTCGCCCTATGAACAAATTCTGCAGCTAATCCACTTGATCTCTTACCAAACCTCGTTTATTAATTAGCAATCTAGTTTTGCCACCTCGAAACAGAAACTCCGCAGATTTGTAAGACCTGAAGTGTATTCGGGCCTCAGCAACCAAAGGGAATCCCGCCATTCACGAGCGGGTGTCACCGGGAAAATTGCTTTTTGGAGGAAGTACGCATGCGCTGTTTCCGTCAGCCTCTAGCATTTCTGTTTTTGGTCATCGGCTTTTGCAGCCTGGCCTGGTCGCAAGCTTCGTTCACCTCATTACGAGGAACGATCACCGATTCCTCGGGCGCGGTAGTCCCCGGCTCTACCGTGACCATCGTCGACAAGGCCACCAGCATCACTTCGACCCAGACCGCAGGCAGCAGCGGCGAATACCAGTTCCAGCAGATTCCGCCCGGCACCTATGTCATCACCGCGACCGGAACGGGTTTTGGCGCGCAATCCAAGCAGGCCGACCTCCTTGTAAATCAGCCCGCCACGATCAATTTCAAATTGACCGTCCAGGCCACCGCCGTCACCGTCGACGTGAGCGGCGAAGCAGAAACTCTGAATACGACGGATGCCTCGATAGGCAATGCGGTCAACAACGTGACCATTCAATCACTACCTATGGAAGGCCGCAACGTAACCGATCTGCTCAGCCTGCAGCCCGGAGTTTTGTACCTCGGTCGGCAAAATACCAGCCAGCAGGATCAGGACAGCCGCAGCGGCTCCGTCGCAGGCGCACGTTCCGATCAAACCAACGTCACCCTCGACGGCCTCGACGATAACGATCAGCAGAACGGCTATGCCTTCACCGGTGTTCTCAGGTCAACGCTTGATTCGACAGAAGAGTTTCGGGTAACCACTACCAGTTCAAATGCCGATGCCGGACGTAGCTCGGGAGCACAGGTCACCCTGGTCACAAAATCAGGAACCAACAAATTTCACGGAGCCGCCTACGAATACAACCGCAACAGCCTTGGATACGCAAACGACTGGTTCAATAAACAGGGAGAACTACAGACCGGTCTGCCGAATAAGCCGGGCAAGCTCATCCGTAACACCTTCGGAGGGTCGCTGGGAGGCCCAATCAAGAAAGACAAGCTCTTCTTTTTCTTCAACTATGAAGGGCAACGCACTGCGGAAAATCAGCAGCAGACGAGAATCGTACCCAGTGCCGGATATCGCCAGGGCAATATAACCTATCAGTACTGCGTCGACCCGAGCGATCCTAATTGCGCGGAAACCTCGACCAACACCCTGACGGCAGCTCAAGTTGCGACCCTTGATGCCCCCTGCCTCGATAACGGAGTTTGCGCGACGCCCGGACCGAACCCCGCCGCACAGGCATTCTTCAATCAGTACCCTCTGCCCAACGGAGCTACCCAAGGGGATGGATATAACTTTTTGTCTTATACCTTCTCCTCGCCCTACCCAGGTTCGCTGAACACCAGCATTCTCAAGCTCGACTACTCGATCAACGAAAGACACCATCTATTTGTCCGCGGGAACCTCCAGAAAGATACACAATCCGGACCCGAAGATTTCCCTGGCGATGCGCCGTCTTCGCGCCTCATCGACAACAGCAAAGGAATTGCGGCCGGCGAGACTTGGTCGATCACGCCTCATATCGTGAACGACATTCGCTACGGCTTTATTCGTCAGGGATACAGCAATATCGGTACCGGTCAAGGAGACTACACCACCTTCCGCTTTCTCAACGACTCCTCCAGTGATCCCTATTACATAACCCGCTCGTCGGTGGTCAATGTCCCGGTCAACAACATCGTTGATAACCTGACCTGGACCAAGGGAAGCCACACCCTGGGATTCGGCGGCAATTGGCGGCTGATTCACAACAATCGCGGATCGGATGCAAATTCTTACAACAACGCCACCACCAACCCCTACTGGTATGTTGGCGGCGCTCCGGACCCGTCGACACTGGGAGTGCCACCAGTCTCAGATGGTTTTGGCAACTCATATCTCATCGCCTACGCGAACCTGGTGGGTGGGATCCCGCAAGCGACCACAGTTTCCAACTACAACGTTGCCAAGGGCGGAGCAACCGGAAGCCTTTTGCCTGACGGGACTTTTGTCAATCGTCATTTCAAGGCCAACGAGTTTGAATGGTACGTTCAGGATAGCTGGAGAGCGCGGCCGAACCTGACCATCACCTTTGGCATTCGCCACACCCTGCTGCAGACACCCTATGAGGAAAATGGGCAACAAATTGCCCCCACGATCGATACCAACGCCTGGTATCGGCAGCGGAACATAGCCGCGCTGCAGGGACAAGTCTATGAACCTCTTCTCCAATTCGGTCCAAGCGGGCCTGCAAATCATGCGCCCGGGTTATGGGCTAAGCAAAAGGCAAATTTCGCACCGCGCCTGGCCGTCGTTTATGCGCCCAACGAAAAGACTTCGATCCGGGCTGGCTTTGGTTTGTATTTCGACCACTACGGCGAAGGTATCGTCAACACTTTCGATCAGTTTGGGTCATTCGGATTGACCAACAGCGTCACTAATCCTGCTGGAGTGTACGGGTTAGAGAATGCACCACGCTTCACCGGTGTACACAATGTCCCATCGAATGGATCCGCCCAACCCGCGACGGTTACATATCCGTACACCTACCCAGACGACGTGTCCAGCGGCTTTGCTATCCGTGGGGTGTCAATAATCACCTGAAAACCCCTTACGCTGAAGCCATGGACTTTTCTGTCCAGCGCGAACTCAAGGGCGGAATGACATTGGAAGTCGCCTACGTCGGCCGGTTGGGTCGGCACCTGCTTCAGGCACTGGATTTGGCGGAGCCGGTCGATTACGCGGATCCACAGGGCGGGGGCGACTACTTCACCAACGCGGCGAAGCTCTCCGCGCTGGTAGATACGAACGGAGGCGACCCGACGGCTTCGGTTCCAGCTATCGCTTACTTCGAGGATGTCTTTCCGCAACTTGCGGGATTCGATTATCTGGGCGAGAGCGCCACCCAAGCCATCTACACGAATGAGTGGGCGCCCAACCGTTACCAGGCGGGAGAAACCACCTCGCTGGCCGATCTGGACTTTTACTGTAGCTACGGTTGTCCGCAGGGAACCAAATTCTGGCAATCCCAGTTTTCGTCTCTGTATGCCTGGGACTCGATCGGCATGAGCTACTACAACGCCGGCCAGATCACTCTTCGCCATCCCTTGAGCCACGGTCTCCAGGCTGACTTCAGTTACACGTTGTCGAAATCGATTGACATGGGTTCAGATACGGAACGCGCTAGCGAAATTGACTCGAATGGCTCGTTCAGCAACATCATCAATACGTGGAATCCATCTCTGAATCGAGGCGTTTCCGATTTCGACACCAAGCACCTGATCACTTTTGACTGGTTGTACCACTTGCCCTTCGGCACGGGGCAGATGTTTGCCAATTCCTCGAATCGGCTGGTCGATGAATTGATCGGGGGTTGGCAGTGGTCTGGGGTAAACCGCTGGACCAGCGGACTTCCATTCAGCCTCACTGCACCTGGCTGGGGCACGGACTGGCAGATTGAAAGCTTCGCCGTGCAGACCGCTCCAGTGAAGATCAACAAGCATCTCGATCAGAACGGAGCACCGCAAGTCTTTGCCAATCCAGCGGCACTCAATAACGGGGTAACCAACGGCTCGCCCATTCGCTTGGCTTATCCCGGTGAGGCTGGACAGCGCAATGCGTTCCGCGGAGATGGCTACTTCGATCTCGACTCTGGTCTGGCGAAAACGTTCAAGATTACTGAAAGCCAGGGCGTAAAGTTTGCCTGGGAGGTTTTCAACGTGACTAACTCCGCCCGATTTGATGTCAACCCGTTGTATTTTGGCGCTACCTTGACAGCGGGCAACCTCGGCAACTATTCATCCCTGTACACCAAACCGCGTGTGATGCAGTTCTCGCTCCGCTACGACTTCTAATACCAACGGTCTGTCTCCCTGCCGGAGGCTGAAAGCAAACAGACCTCTGCCCTCGTTCATGCTCCTCGGCCGCTCAAAAGCAGCCGAGGAGCATGGAGCAGCCGCCAAAAACGCAAAGATTCGTCGATTTTCGTCAATCCTCTCGAACTCCTGCCCCGCTATGGTCAAACCAGACAGGAGACGACACCGACATGACGACGGCTGCCACGCAAAAGCTCTTCACTCCGGTCCGCCTGAACGGCTACGACCACAACACCTTCAACACGTTTGATGCCCACGGTTATACCGACTATCCGTTTTACGCCAACGATGAGCGGTAACCTACAAAACCCTACAAAAAGTTTGCGGATTCCGCTGTCTCCCACAGCGGCGGAATTGCATAAAGGATGAGAGAGCGTGTACCTGAACTCCGCACGGATCGTAATCATCGTCGCGATGGCGATGACCAGCGTTTGCGATGGAAGAGCGCAAACGGCCGTAGACCAGCTCCAATCGCTGGTCGAGACCTCCGCCCACCGGCTAAATCTGGCGCAGGAAGTCGCCTACGCCAAGTGGGACAACGGGACCGCGGTAGCAGATCCGCCGCGCGAGCAGCACGTCATCGCAAGTGCCGTGGCCCAGGGCAAGACAGAGGGGCTCGATCCTGCGGTGGTGTCTCGGTTCTTCCGGGCGCAGATCGAGGCCAATAAAGTCGTGCAATCCTCGCTGCTATCCGGCTGGCATAAAGCAGGCAAAGCGCCGGACCACCAGGCAAAAGATCTCACGACCACGCTTCGACCACAACTGGACGCAGTCCAGAAGCAACTGATCGAAGAGTTAGTCGGCACTGCACCGGTTCGGGCTAGTGCTTCCTGCCGTCTCGATCTCGCGGCAGCTGTGAGTGGATACCTGACAACTCATCAGCTCGGTGCCGCCGAAGTACAGGCAACCGCGCTCAAACAATCCCTGGCTGCATTCTGTCCTTGACGAACTCTTTCTTTGCGCTTCCCATAGACGCCCCGACTCATCAACTCGAAATTGTCTTCTGCTCAACTTTCTCGAGCCGCATGTCTTTCAGGTTGCGTGACAGCGCAACACTGAAATCCTCAACCTGTCTCAACTCAAATATCGGCGACGTCGCCCCTTTCTGTGTTTTGATGCGGAAGAACTCGGCGCCCTTCACGTTGTCCAGGTAGAACACCGGCCGGGCATCCGGGTGGCTCCAGGAAAGTTCAACGTTCGTCATCTCGATATTGTTCACATTGCGGATAAAAAATCCGCTCGCCGGAATATCCCCAAAGCGGTAGGGTTCCGGGTAACCCTGCTCCATCTGCGGGACCACCCGCGCCGCCATTTCGCGCGTTCCGGCTCCGCTATGCTCCATATACAGATCGTTGATCTTGATATCCTCGATAGGATTCGACGGAATTCCCATAATCAATCCCGCACCGCTGTACCGCGACGCAGAATTGTAGCTGACAACATTACTGATGATGATCCGCTTCAGCGTGCCCACAGGAACTCCCGCCGGGCCCCTCATGCGGCTCCCCAACCGCAGAAACAGTGGGGTGTTGGTGCAGTCGCGCATGGTGACCCCGGTAAACGTAATGTCTTCGAGCAGAGCCCCATCCACGCTCTCCAGCGCAAACCCCCGGCAGCCGTCAAACACGCAATTCGAAATGGTAATGTTCTTGAACCCGCCGTTCGACTCGGTGCCGCACTTGATGCGGCCGGTAGGAGCCACCTTGAAGTCGGCAGGCCAACGCTTGTAAGTCCCGTCCAGCATCGTCCCCAACACGTAGGCTCCGGTCACGTAACAATTCGTGATCGTCAAGTTTTCGGTGGCTCGCGCATAGCCCAGGGCAAACGAACTCTTCGGGCAAATCCCGTCGTCCCAGGGAGAATTGACACTGCAGTTCGAAACCCGGACATTGTGGCAGCAATCGATATCCATGCCATCGCGGTCGGTATCGATCTTCAGATTGTCGATCGTCAGGTTGTCGACCCCGGTGGCCAGCACGCCAAAGTGACCACCCTTCAAAATAGAAAAATCCCGAAGAATCACGTTGTGGCAATTCTTGAGCGCGATCGCTTTATTGCCCATGCCGGGAGTTTCCGCCTTAGGCTCCTCAGAGCCGCCACGGCTTAGCCCTTTGCCCCAGATCAACCCCGGCCCCAGAATGGCTACGTCGTGGATACCCTCGCCCCAAATCAGGCTATTGTGCCAATGGTTGTGTCCATAATCCTGGTAGTCTTCCCAGGGTTTATTCGGCTCCGCCGGATCGTAGCATGCACCACTGGCGGCGCCGCCCGGAGCAACCTCGGCAGCCAGAATCGTTGCTCCCACTTCGAGGTACAGCACGACATTGCTCTTCAAGTGGATGGAGTAGGAAGCATAGGTGCCTGAAGGAAAACGAACGGTCCCGCCTCCTTGCGCACTTGCCGCCTCAATCGTTTTATTGATGGCGGCAGTATCGATGGAAGCGCCGTCGCCTCGCGCGCCGTAAGCTTTCACATCGAACACCGCACTTGTGCCGGCCCCGGGTATGCTTACGGCCTGCGCCTGAGCGCCAAGCGAAATACCGGCCGTAGCTCCAGCTGCCCCCGTGCCCGCCAGCTTTAAAAAATCTCTGCGAAAAACATTCATCGATCTTCCTTCCTGGTGCGGCGCCCTGCCGGCTTCCCGGATAGCGGAACAGCGCGTAGATCAAACTGTTCGCCACTAGCTTACTCTCGAAATATCGGTAACCGGTGTTTGCAGATCGGGCACTGTAAAATTTGTGTTTTGGGGGAGCAACATGCAAAAACGAAAATTGGGCAGGAGTGATCTTGAGGTATCGCCACTCGGTTTTGGGTGTATGGGGCTCAGCTTCGGCTTTGGCCCCGCGACGGAAAAGGCTGCGGCGATCAAGGTAATCCGCGCCGCTTATGACGGCGGAGTGACCTTTTTCGATACCGCCGAAGCGTACGGTCCGTTTACTAACGAAGAACTTGTTGGAGAAGCCCTGGCGCCTAACCGTGACAAGGTCGCCATTGCGACCAAGTTTGGATTCGAGAACGGCATTCCGAGTCAGGGTACGAACAGCAAGCCGGAAAGGATCAGGGCCGTGGCTGACGCTTCTCTGAAGCGCCTCAACATCGAAGTCATCGATCTCTTCTACCAGCATCGCGTCGACCCCAATGTGCCGATCGAAGACGTGGCCGGTACCGTCAGGGACCTCATCCAGGAGGGCAAAGTGAAGCATTTCGGCATGTCGGAGGCTGGTGTAGCGAACATCCGTCGTGCCCATGCTGTGCAGCCGGTCACGGCACTCCAGAGCGAGTATTCGCTGTGGTGGCGAGAGCCGGAAAAAGAGATTCTTCCTACTCTCGAGGAACTCGGTATAGGGTTCGTTCCCTTCAGCCCGTTGGGTAAGGGCTTTCTGACGGGCGCCATCTCAGAGAAGACAGAGTTTGACAAAACTGACTTCCGCAACATCGTTCCCCGTTTTTCTGCGGAAGCCCGAAAAGCAAACCAGGCACTGGTGGATGCCCTCGGGCGCATTGCGGACCAGAAACATGCCACCAAGGCGCAGATTGCGCTGGCATGGTTGCTCGCGCAAAAACCATGGATCGTTCCGATTCCTGGAACTACCAAGCTGCACCGCCTTGAAGAGAACCTTGGCGGGGCAAGTGTGGAGCTAACACGGGAAGAGTTGAACGCCATTCACGATGCCGTCTCTGCAGTCGATGTGCAGGGCGACCGGTATCCCGCCCATATTCAGAGCATGGTAGATCGCTAGAAGAGAGTGCATAGAGCCGAGCGTAGCTTCGCAAGAGCTAGTTCCGATGTGCACGACTCTCGGCAGGACGATTCAACGGGGAGGACACAGGACGGCTGATACGAAGCTTCCGCATCTTGTAAGCCAATGACGTCCGTTTCATGCCCAATCGATTTGCTGCACCATGCTGGCCGCCGACGACCCAATTGCTTGCCTCCAACGCGCGGACAATATGGTCTCGTTTCACGTCGTCAAGCCTTGTCATGGGCATGTTGAAGTCCTTGCACGCGCTGCCTGGCTCCAACTCCCAGATTGGCGCGCGCAACACAGTGTGCGGGGAGAGAATCACTGCCCGCTCGATGAAGTGTCGCAGTTCCCGGACGTTTCCAGGCCATCGGTATCGCACCAGGGCCTCCATCGTTTCCGGTGGGATCTCATCGATCCTCTTGTTCATTGGCCGCGCATGCAGTGCCGTGAAGTGCCAGACCAGTTTCGCAATGTCTCCCGTGCGTTGCCGTAAGGCGGGAACATGGATAGGGAATACTTTCAGCCGATAGTAAAGATCCTCGCGAAATGTCCCTTGCTTTACCATCTCGGCCAAATCCCGGTGAGTAGCTGCGATCAGACGAACATCGACCTTGTGTGTGCGATTACTGCCCAGTCTCTCAAATTCCTGCTCTTGCAAGATGCGCAGTAACTTCGCTTGCAGTTCCAGTGGAATGTCACCTACCTCGTCCAGGAAGAGTGTGCCTCGGTCTGCAAGTTCAAAGCGTCCGGCCTTTTGCGCGATGGCTCCCGTGAACGCCCCTTTCTCGTGACCGAATAATTCGCTTTCCAGCAACCCGAATGGGATTGCCGCGCAATTCAATTTGACAAACGTCCGGTCCTGCCGCCGACTGAGGTTGTGGATCGCGCGCGCGATGAGTTCTTTGCCAGTGCCCGTCTCGCCCAGGATCAGCACGCTCGAATTTGTAGGCGCCACTAGGGATGCTAGATCGAACGCTGTTCTTAGCGCCGGGCTCGTTCCGACAATCCCGCCAAAGATCGCCTCAACTTCCTCCCCATCAAGCGCTGAATTGAGTGGGGAAACCGTATAACTCTGCTCATTGATGCATAGCGGGTTTGTACCCTCCATCAGAACCTCCTTCCTCTCTTTCCCAGCATGAATCGGATGAAGATCGCCTTCTACCCTATTTGCGGCTGTTCCTGCACCCCATTTTTGTATAGGGGCATGACGGACTGATTTGCGCGCCGGAGACACGCCCTTTCCCGTCCCTCAAACAGCTATTACAATTTTATGAATGAGGGAATTGCGATGGTTCCTCCCAACCCGATTCGTATCCTGAGCGTTGAGGATCATCCGGTCTTCCGCGAAGGATTGAGCACCATCATTTCGTCGCAGCCGGATATGTTGCTGGTTGCCCAGGCATCCAATGCTGCTGAAGCCATGGCGGAGTTTCGCCACCATCAGCCAGACGTCACGCTCATGGATCTCTGCCTTCCCGGCACCAATGGTACGGATGCGCTCATCGCCATTCGCGGCGAGTATCCGCAGGCCCGCTTTATCATTCTCACCACGTCAGACAGCGATGGCGAGATCCACCGTGCGCTGCGGGCCGGCGCCTCGGCCTATATCCTCAAGAGCATGCCCAAAAACGAGTTACTGGGAGTCATCCGGTCTGTGCACGCCGGCAATCGTCACGTCCCGCCCGAGGTGGCCATGCGTCTTGCCGAGCATTTGACGGACGACGATCTGACGACGCGAGAACTGGATGTGCTTCGATTGATTCGGGATGGCTATCGCAATAAGCAGATCGCGGGTGAGTTGACCATCGCCGAGACCACGGTCAACTTCCATATCAAGAACCTGGTCAGTAAGCTGGGCGCCAATGATCGCACACACGCGGTGACCATCGCCTTGCGGCGCGGATTGCTCCAATTCTGAGCAACTTGACCTGTAGGGAACTCCAGGATTCTGGCCGCTCATCGTGACGTGTCGGGAAATCCGTCAACCCGGTAGAGTCATGAATACAGTTGCGTGAACTCAATCCTGGAGATGGTGCGGCATTTCCCTTCCGTGAGCGTAGGAGATTCGTGATCTAAGGTGGAAAGCCTCCACATTCCGCGGTCATGGCTGCTTTGCGTTCTGGTTCTGCTCTGCACGACGACTTCCGGGTGGGCTGTCGATCCGAGTCACCGTATCACTCAATACGCGCACACCGCCTGGCGGATGCAGGACGGCTTTTTCGGCGGAAAGCCAACCGCAGTCACTCAAACCAGGGACGGATACCTCTGGATTGGGACCGAGGCAGGCCTCATCCGCTTCGACGGCGTTCGTTTTCAACCCTGGACTCCGCCTTTAGGAAAACAGCTGCGGTCGTCCAACATTATCTCGCTCCTGGGTGCGCGGGATGGGAGTTTGTGGATTGGTACAGGATCGGGTCTCTCTCACTGGACCCATGGAGATCTCATCAATTTCGCCGGTCCGATCGCCAATATTGATTCGATCCTCGAAGATCGAAAGGGAACAGTGTGGGTGACACGTTCGAGGATCAGAGATTGGTCAGGACCCCTCTGTCAGGTCGCCGGCAGCCAGCTTCACTGTCATGGAAAGGCGGAAGGGTTTGCCACCCCAACCGCCACACCCCTGGTTGAGGACACACAAGGGAGTCTTTGGATCGGCGGTCTCGGTGTGCTCTCGCAATGGCACGACAGAAGGGCGGTCACCTATCCGCTTAAGCAATTACGAGCCTCCGACCCATCTCCCGTCGTGGAGGGCCTCGCAGCGGCAGCAGATAATTCGCTGTGGGCCGGTATCGACGACGCCGGCCCAGGAAAAGGTTTAGAGAGATTTGACGGCGTCCGCTGGAAGCCATTTGTCCTGCCCACGCTGAACGGCTCGACTCTTGCGGTCATGACTCTGTTTCTCGATCGTGATAACGCTCTTTGGGTGGGCACGGCGCATCGCGGCATCTACCGGATTCGCGGTACCCGGGTAGATCACTTCGGTCGTAAAGACGGGCTCTCGAGCGATACCATCGCCGGCTTCTATCAGGATCATGAAGGCGACCTATGGGTCACAACTTCCCGAGGTGTGGACGCGTTTCGCGATCGCCCCGTCGTCACCTTCTCCAGTCTCGAAGGCCTCGCGGCAGACTATGCCGATTCGGTTGTTGCTCGGCGCGATGGGACGGTGTGGATTGCAAATCTTGGTGCAGTGGACTCACTGCATGATGGGGAAATATCCTCCATCCGGGCTCCAGGCGGATTGCCCGGACGCGTGGTTGGAGCCATGCTCGAAGACCACGCTGGCCGTTTATGGGTAAGTGTAGACGGTGGAATTTTTGTCTACCGCGACGGTAATTTCAGACCGGTTCTTCCGGTAAATTCGGGATCGCTTGTGATTGCGATTGCCGAGGACACAGAGGGCAGCATCTGGGCAGAGTTGTCTGGACCTTCTGCGCGGCTCGTGCGCATTCAAAATTTTCAACTGAGCGAACAGATCCTTCCTTCGAAAGTGCCAGCAGCCTTCAGTGTTATTGCGGACCCCCGCGGTGGCGTCTGGCTCAGCCTGTTCGACGGCGACCTGGCCCACTATGAACGGGGCCACTTGCAAAGAATATCGATGGACCCTCTGAAGAAATATAGTGCGCATGTCGGTGCGCTCTACAATCTGCTGGCCGACTCGCAGGCTATCGTATGGGGCGCAGCAGCTGGTGGATTGGTCGGGTACAAGGACGAAAAGCTGCAAATCCTTACAGAACGGAACGGCCTTCCCTGTGATTTCATCTATTCCGTTGTTGCCGATAACTACCAGAACCTTTGGCTTAACTCGCAGTGTGGATTTGTCAGGATAGAACGTCAGGAGTTGCAGAAGTGGTGGGAAAATCCTGACGCCAGGATCCACGTGAAAAAGTTAGACGCTTCGGACGGAGCTTTGCCCGGCAGTACTACCTGCCGCCCAGCGGCGGTGCGATCTTCCGATGGCCGATTGTGGTTCGTCAACGGGAGCGTTCTGCAGATGATCGATCCCGGCCACGCCGATCAGCTTTCTGTTCCGCCGCCTGTCCATATCGAAAAGCTTATCGCGGGTGGCAAGGACTATCCTTCTGCCGGCGAAATACAACTCGCTCCTCTCCCTCGCGATATCGAGATAGACTACACGGCCCTCAGTTACGTGGCGCCACAGAAAGTGGGTTTTCGCTACAAACTCGAAGGACGCGACACAGGCTGGCAGGATCCCGGCTCCAGGCGTCAGGCTTTCTATACCGACCTACCGCCTGGCAAGTACCGGTTTCGCGTGATCGCCGGCAATAGTCAGGGCATCTGGAACAACGACGGAGCGATTCTGTCTTTCCGCGTGGCTCCGGCATGGTTTCAGACCAGGTGGTTCGTCGCTCTATGCGTCTTGGGCGGCGTCTTCCTGATCCTGGCTGTCTACCGTCTGCGGGTTCAGCAGATTCAGAAATCGCTGAGCGTTCGTTTTGACGAGCGGTTAGCGGAACGCACCCGAATGGCGAGAGAACTCCATGACACCTTTCTCCAGACGCTTCAGGGCAGCAGGCTGGTGGCAGAAGATGCGCTGGAGAAGTCCTCCGACCCGGCCCAAATGCGGCGAGCCATGGAGCAGTTGCTGATTTGGCTCGGGCAGGCAGTTCAGGAAGGCCGAGCCACCCTGAATTCTCTCCGCACCTCAACTACCCAGAAGAACGACCTGGCGGAAGCCTTCAAAAATGCAACCGAGGAATGCCGATTGGTTGGGCCTGCAGAGGTTTCGTTCTCTGTGACTGGCCACTCAAGGGAGATGCATCCGGTAGTTCGCGACGAACTCTATCGTATCGGCTATGAGGCCATTCGCAATGCCTGCACGCACTCCAGGGGCAGTCGACTGGAAGTTGGCTTGAAATATGGACGCGATCTTGCCCTGCACGTCAAAGACAATGGCATCGGCATCGAACCTGAGATCGTCGATCACGGAAAAGAAGGACACTTCGGTTTGCAGGGACTGCGCGAGCGGGTTGCGCGCATTGGAGGCAAACTAGCCATTGCCACTTCGGCTAGTTTCGGAACGGAGATTACTGTAGTCGTTCCCGGAGGTATTGCCTTCCGCGAGCCGAGCGATAGTCCGCTCGACAAAATAAGAACCATCCTTCGCAGGGTAAGTCCAGGCCCCTATCGCAAATGATCCCGATCGCTCAACTCTTGTTTTCAGACAGGATGGCTTTTTTGCCGAAATAGCTGACCAGGAAAGAAGAAACCCCGAGGGCCACGACATCCTTGAACAGGAATAGTCCCAGAAAACTCATGTACCGCATCCCATGAACATTGGTAAGCGCGCCGGGCGTCGTGATGATCATGGTGCTTGTGGTGAAGAACATGGCGCATGCGATGAGGCCGCCCAGGATGCCGGCCTTGGGCCAGAAATAGCCCACAATCATCAAGGTGGCGGCAGTGATTTCGGTAAGACCGATTAGATCGGAGCCGATATACGGCCCAAAGAGTTTAAAGTGCCAGCTGGTCAGCGGGCTGTTAGAAACCAGGGGAATGATGCCTTCAGCGCCTGGAGCCGTCATCTTGTAAGACCCGGCCCAAAGCAGCATGACAATCAAACCCACGCTGCTGATCAGGAACGGAATATTATGATCACTGACCCATAAAGCCAATTTCGTTAAAGCGCTTTTGGCGATAAGGCCTTGCGATTGTTCCGCCTTGTTCGCAGCATAAGTAGCTTGTCCTGATAGCGTCTGGCTCATTCTCACTTCTCCATCTTCTGGTCGATGCGCATATTCAGCATGTCAGCCTCGTTCGTAGCAACCGAAATACCACACATACATCCTGTTCCCCGATCGACTCACGTCCTGTACTAAGTCTTTTTCGCCGCGATGGATCGATTGCCGACGTCCAAATAACTCTACCTCCCGGCCGTCCAAAATAGCGACCGACTATTGACACTGACGAACCTTTGACACTTGTTTGTCGCGAGAGTAAGAGTCTTTCGGCTTTTGGCATCAGACTACGAATCGAGGGGAAGCAGGGCCGTGCGTAACGTTAATCTTGCGCGCGCCAGCCTTGACTTGACAGCCGGCACAGAAATGCCGAGTGTTCCTGCGATCTCTCGTGTCGAAAATTCTTTTGCACGCCAAAGCTCGACGACTTCCCGGCACATCGGGGTAAGCCGGAGAATCGCATCTCTCAATAGTTCTTCTCGCTCTCGACGAGAATAGTAGCTTTCAGGATCCTCTGTATTACCCGCCACCTCCCACTGCTCGCTTTGGCCACTGGGATTGGCGGGACTGTCCGTCGAGATTTCGACGCCGCCGCGCCTCTTGCGCAAGATCATCAGCGCGGCATTGATCGCGATCCGTGTGAGCCAGGTGGAGAAACTGCTTTTTCCCTGGAAATTGTGCAAGTGAGAAAAAGCCTGCAGTAGAGACTCCTGAAGGGCATCTTCGGCATCCTGCTGATTCCTCGTGATTCGATAAGTCGTTTGCAGGATCCTTCTGTAGTAACGTTCGCTCAACTCGGCGAAAGCATCGGCGTCTCCGCATTTCGCTGCGGAAACCAGCGCTGCGTCGCTCATCTCTGTCCGGTCTTCTCTCCAGACGGCATCGTTTTTCGCTAGTAAAAGGGTTGCTCCCATCGCAACCTTAGGCGATGCATGCGAACTGCCAAACCCATCCTGCGAACTGCCATCTCTGAAAAGCAAAGTCTCCCTGATTGATGCGGAGAGCTATGACGCTGTAACTTCAGGTATTTACCAGAAGTCTTCCCTTGTGCCGGCCCACGCAACGTTACGCGTTGCACGAGGTCACATCCGGCCAACCTCGCGTTCACTTTTCGTCAGAGTTGGATATCCGTCACTTCCATGTCCGGATAAAAGGCCATTAGGCCAATGGCTCCAGCTTGGATAGGACCGTTGGGAGAAATTCCGCGACCGTCGGATGGATATGCATCGCGCGCTGTACCAGGGTGTACGGAGCCTTCGCATACATGACGTCCAGCAAAACCTGAACCACCTCATCGCCGCCGGTTCCAAGAATCGCAGCGCCCAGAATCTGCTTGCTTTCCGCGTCGACGGTAATTTTGATGAAACCTTGCGTCTCACCCTTCTCGATGGCCCGGCCGACTCGGCTCATGGGGTGTTTTACGCTCAGCGCACGGCGTCCGGACTTGCGAATTTCAGCGTCCGTCATGCCGCATCGGCCCAGCGGCGGATCTGTGTATAAAGCGTACGTCTGGATTCGATCGGACACGCGGCGATGGTCGGCGTTGAGCAGGTTATCCGCGACGATCTCATAATCGTTGTAGGCAGTATGGGTAAAGCCGCCGCGGCCGTTGCAGTCACCCAGCGCCCAGATACCGGGCACATTAGTTTGCAGTTGATCGTCCACTTCGATGTAGCCGCGAGGATCGGTAGCGATCCCGGCCCGGTCGAGGCCCAGGTCCTGCGTATTAGGAGTACGTCCCACGGCAAGCAGAACGTGAGTGCCTGACACCTCCTGCGAACCCTCTTCGCAGTCCATGCCTACGGCGACAAGATGGTCGCGCTTCGCCAGGGATATGCATTTCGCATTTAACCGAATGCCGATGCCCTCGAGTTCCAAAATCTTCTTAAGTTCATCGGAGACATCTTCATCTTCCCGTCCAGTCAGGCGCGGCCCCATCTCGACAATCGTCACTTCGCTTCCGAAGCGGCGATACATCTGACCGAATTCCAGCCCAATGTAGCTTCCGCCGACAATGACGAGGTGTTCCGGTAAAACATCGACGTCGACCATGGAGGAGTTGGTGAGAAACGGCACATCGTTGATCCCCGGGAACTCGGGAACCGTAGCGCGGCCCCCAACGTTGATGAAGATTTTTTCGGCCTCCAGGACCTCATCATTGACAACCACAGTGGCAGGCGACGCAAAGCGGGCATGGCCCTGGATGACTGAACAATTCTTTAGCCCCCGCAGCCATGCCTCCACGCCCTTGTTAGATCGCCCCGAAATCTCATCCTTGCGTGCTTTCACACGCTTCATATCGACGCGCACCTCGCCATTGACCGCAAAACCAAATTCCGCGCCCCGGCGAGCAGTGTGGGCTGCATCGGCGCTGGCAATGAGCGTCTTTGTCGGAATACATCCCGTGTTCACACAGGTGCCGCCAAACTTATGGCGCTCAATAATGGCGACCGACCTACCCGCGCCTGCGAACCGTGCGGCCAGGGACGGGCCGGCCTGCCCGGTACCGATGATGATTGCATCGAAACGCCTGGACACGTGGTATCTCCTTTGGGAATCGGGGTTGCCGATCTTTTAGTCTGGATCCTGCCGTTTGTAGCTGATTTTCAAGGACGAGCGCGGAAGTTGCACGCAAATAGGGTGCGCCCCGGTTTTGGAAAAACGTGCGCACTATGCGCACTAAGTAGTGTCTGCAACGATAAGGAGCTTTTGGTTCACAGTGGCTTAGATCTCATTTGAGCCAAAAAATGTCACAAATTAAAAAAAAACCTACTCGGGCTTAAGGGAACCGCAAGGGAAGGAAACGGCAGATCCCTCCACGCCAAGCCGGGACAGGCAGATTTCCCTGGATTTACTGCCGGGAGTTGCAAACTCTGTGGAGCCCCTATGAACAGGCGCTCTGGTGGGCCCACCAGGACTTGAACCTGGAACCAACGGATTATGAGTCCGCTGCTCTAACCAATTGAGCTATAGGCCCGTTGTGACGAAACCATTTCCTAGTGTAAACGCACGGGTCCACTCTTCGCTAAAGTGCGCGCTGATATGTGTGGCAGACCAGGGGGGATGTGGGCAGGCAATTCGGCTTGGTCGACCCCAAGACTACTGCAGATTTCCTGACAGGGCGACGGGTAGCGACTCACGCGCAGCCATCGTTCGCATGCGGATCGCAGCCTCAGTCTTATGGATCTGGTTCGTCAATATGGCGACCATGGTGGGTGCGCCGGCGGGACTCATCCCGGTGATGTGTCCACCGTCCAGATCAACAATGTCGATGCCGGTCTTCACCAGGCCAGACCAACCAATAAAAGGGTCCGGGCCATACTCCCATGCTTCATCATGAAAGCGGATCAGTAGCGCCGAGCCTGCGTAGGGCTCTGGCTTGTACGCGCGCTCCGCAAGCAGCAGCGCCTGCTCCATCGTGATTTCGCCTTTTAAATCGGAATTCTCCAACGCGCGCACTCGGGAGTTCAGGAAGAAATGCTTGACGCGTTTCATGACAAATTGCTTCGGACCTTCCGCCAATTCATCTTCCAGCTTGAACGCGATCTTGCAAAGCTTCCGCCGCATCATCTTTGCATACTTGACGACGGACGGGATAGGCGGGCCGTCTCCATTCACACCGCCATCGATGAGCCCAAGCAGGCCTACTTCATGCCCGAGATTCTTGAACTGGCGCGCCATCTCGAAAGCGATCACGCTTCCGCTGGAGAAGCCGGCGAGATGGATGGGACCCTCAGGTTGCCGCCTTAAAATTTCGCCAACATAATCGGCCGCGAGAGCCTGCAGGCTGTACGGCTGCGGACGATCCATAAAATCAAGGGGTGGCTGGACGCCGAATACCGGGCGGTCCGGCGCAAATTGACTAGCGACCGAGTGGTAAATCAGCACGTCTCCCAGAAGGTGATGGATCAAGTAAACCGGCGGCAGCGACCCCTGCGGTTGCATCGAGATCAGGTATCTCGTTGGATCATTTTTGGTCCGCATCAATAGCTCGGCAAACTTGCGGGCGGTCGGCGCTTCCACCAGATAACTGACCGGGATTTTTAAACTCAGCTTCTTGTTCAGTTCAGCGAGAATTCGCATCGCCTGCAGCGAATGACCGCCGGCTTGGAAAAAGTCATGATCCAACCCGATGTCCTGTCTATTCAGCACCGTCCTCCAGCAGTGAAGTACGGCCAGCTCCAGGCAATCCTCCTGCATTTCAGGACCTGCTTCCGCATCCACCGGTCTGGAAAAGTGAAACGCCGGAAGAGCCTTCCGGTCCACTTTCCCGTTCGGCGTCAACAGAAACGACTCCACTACCATGAACGAAGCAGGAACCATATACCAGGGTAAGGTGTGCACAGCATGCTGATGCCAACCTGCTTCATCGCTCTTGTTCTTGTCCTTCGCCACCACGTAGGCGACAAGACACTGATTGTCTTCACCCATGCTGACTACCTTGGCGACTGACTTGCTGATCGAGGGATGACTATCCAGTACCGCTTCCACCTCTTCCAGCTCGATCCGGTAGCCACGCAACTTCACCTGGTTGTCGGCTCGGCCGAGTAAATCAATTTCCCCACTGGGTAGCGCACGGGCAAGATCGCCGGTCCGATAGAGCTGCGCCCCCGGTTTGCTGCTGAAAGGGTCGGGAATAAATCTTTCCGCCGTTAGCTCTGGCCGGTTCAAATAGCCGGCGCCCACACAGACGCCGCCCAGAAACAGTTCTCCCATTGAGCCAACCGGCAATCGCTCCAGGTGTTCGTCCAGGACGTACGCGGTGCAATTCGTCAATGGCCGCCCGACCGTGATCTTAGTGTCTTTTTGAATCCGGATCCCAGTGGCGTAAACCGTCGTTTCTGTCGGACCGTAGAGGTTCCAGAGGCCGGCGCCGCGCTCCAGCAAGCGCTGGGCCAGGATCCACGTAAGGGGCTCGCCAGCAGTCAGCATCTTTAGACCGGCCTGACCCTCCCAGCCGGATTCCAGTAGAACCTGCCAGCCCGCAGGCGTGGCTTGCAGCACCGTGACGGCATGCTCATGGATCGCTTTCGCCAGCAGCTGTCCATCGATGGCAACCGAACGAGGAGCGACCACCAGGCGGGCTCCCGTGATCAGTGGTGCGAAGATCTCGAAAGTAGAGATGTCGAACGATATGGTAGTGGTCGCCAGAACCACATCTGCGCTGGTCAACGCTATGTCATTCGCAACCGCAACCAGCATGTTGGTAAGCGCGCCATGCCGAATCTGCACGCCCTTTGGCTTACCTGTGGATCCCGACGTGTAAAGTACGTAGGCGACGTCATCCAGACTTGAATTCCGTGGCGGCGAAAACTTCCGCACCTGGCTCGCTTCTAACGCCGGCATGTCTCCATCGAGACAAAGCACATTCGTCGCGCTGAATGGGAACTTCTCTCGCAGGTGAGACTGGGTAATCACTACCAATGGCCGGGCATCCTGTTGCATGAACTCAATCCGCTCAGGGGGAAATGCAGGATCGAGCGGAAGATAGGCGGCGCCGGTTTTGAAGGTAGCCAGCAGGGCAGCGACCATTTCTATGGAGCGATCCATACAGATGGCGACGAGCGTTCCCGGCTGGACCCCCAAGTTCTGCAATCGCGTAGCAAGCTCGAGCGTCCTGCTGGAAAGTGAATCGTACGACATGCGCTGCTCTAGAAATGTAACCGCGATGGCGTCTGGCCTTTCCCTTGCCGTAAGCTCGAAGAGTTCATCCACGCGGAGCGGCGGGTAGTACCCCCCGGTACCATTCCCGAAGGTATGATTATTTATTTCGGCTACATTAAGAACATTGTCCATTGCGCGAAAGGCCTCTTCGGGCGTAATAGTAGTCCGCGCGCAGTGGCGGTGAAAAGTGAAAATACACGTTTCCCATGAAAATAAGCTCTTAGCTAGGTAAAATTTGCCGGGTTTCCTGTCATTTGTACCAAAATAAGAGGACGGCTGCCCTATAAAAGGGCTCGGCGTGCCATTGACTTTGCATCAAAAAAGTGGTAAGCATTTCGGGATCCAGCGTCGCGACGTAGATGAAACCCGTCGAGCCCTCCGTAGCACGCAACTTGCGTTGAACATTTTCCGGCCGCTCGTCCCTTCTGATCAGCTTTCTGCATCCAAAACTGGCAAGCACAAGCGCTTCGTGAGCAGGTGCAGTTTCGCAGGTGCCATTTAAGGAGCCGTGATGAAAAGAGCATTATTTTGGGGAACGATCGTTGCTGGGGCCGTCGCCGCCTACCTGATGTACCGCCGCGGAGAATCGGTGGGCACGATTGCGGTCCGAGCCGTAACAAATCCCGTGGGGTCTTTGGTCTCAGAACTGCAAACTTCAGCTGGTTGAAGATCAGCCGCCATCGCTGAATCCTGATTTGCCTTATTCTGTTCCCGCGTCGGGCCACGCCTGACGTCAACTCAGCCATCCCCTCCCGGATGGCTGCAGCTTTTGCTCCCATCGTTCTGATCAGGTATCATCTCGCCTTCCGGCGTGCTCATCGGCTCACCCGATAGCCGGGCTGTGCAAAAAGGGAAGGGTCCAACATGTCAGAAGCGAATTGCGATATCGGCCTCATTGGATTGGCGGTCATGGGCCAAAATCTGGTGTTGAACATGAACGACCACGGCTACAAGGTCGCTGTGTTCAACCGCACCGTCTCCAAGGTAGATGATTTCATCGCCGATGAAGCCAAGGGAACACAGGTTGCAGGGGCGCACTCAATCGAGGAAATGTGCAAGCTGCTGAAGACCCCGCGGCGCGTGATGATCATGGTCAAGGCCGGAGAAGTGGTCGACCAGACCATCGAGCAAGTACTGCCCTACCTGGAAAAGGGCGACATCCTGATCGATGGCGGCAATTCGCTGTACACCGACACCACCCGCCGAACCAAGGATCTTGCCGCCAAAGGTATTCTCTTTATCGGCACAGGCGTCTCGGGAGGCGAAGAGGGCGCGCGTTTCGGCCCGTCGATCATGCCGGGTGGCAATAAAGAAGCGTGGCCTCACGTGAAGGAGATCTTCCAGGCAATCGCCGCCAAGGTTGAGGATGGAACTCCCTGCTGCGACTGGGTCGGCGAAGAGGGCGCCGGGCACTACGTGAAGATGGTGCACAACGGCATCGAGTATGGCGACATGCAACTGATTGGCGAGGCCTACCAGTTGTTAAAGGATGGGCTCGGCCTCACTGCCGATGAACTTGCAGAAGTCTTTACCGAATGGAACAAAGGCGAACTGGATAGTTTCCTGATCGATATCTCCGCGACCATCTTCGCCAAGAAGGATGACGACGGTCAGCCGATGGTGGACAAGATCCTCGATGCCGCCGGGCAGAAGGGAACTGGAAAGTGGACCGCGATTTCCGCGCTCGACCTGGGCCAGCCGGTCACCTTGATTGGAGAGAGTGTGTTTGCGCGCTGCCTGTCGGCGTTGAAGGGCGAGCGCGTTGCGGCCGCGAAGGTTTTGAAAGGCCCGCGCAAGCGAAAAGTATCGACAGACAAAAAGGCGTTCATTGAGGAAGTGCGTCTGGCTCTCTACTGTTCCAAGATGGTGAGCTATGCCCAGGGGTACATGTTGCTGCGCGCTGCCGAGAAGGACCAGGGCTGGAACCTGAACATGGGCGGCGTCGCGTTGATGTGGCGTGGCGGCTGCATCATTCGCAGCGTTTTCCTGGGGGATATCAAGGCTGCGTTCGATCGCGACCCGAAACTGCAGAATTTGCTGCTCGACAAATTCTTCTCCACCGCGATGAACAAGTACCATCCCGCATGGCGGAGGGCCATCATCTACGGCACCAGGATCGGCGTGCCCATGCCCGCATTTTCGACTGCGCTGGCGTTCTATGACGGCTACAGAACAGCACGGCTGCCCGCGAATCTGCTCCAGGCGCAGCGAGACTTTTTCGGAGCGCACACCTATGAACGTATCGACAAGCCGCGCGGAGAATTCTTCCACACCAACTGGACAGGCAGAGGGGGCCGTGTCTCCTCCTCCACCTACAACGCCTGACCGTGCGGCATGGAAACGCGAAGGGTGCCCCAGCCTGCCCCGGCGCGCCGTGGGGTAGGCCGGGGATTTATCCCCGGCACATAGGATTGCATCCTTGTGGCCTTTAGGCCCTGAGGTACGTTTCGGTCGAACAAAACGCAAAAGCATACCTCAGGGCCTAAAGGCCGAATCATTCAGGTTTGTTGTGTACGGGCTAAAGCCCGTACCTACCGGCTTTCAGACTCTTCAGCCCCTTGGGGTGGGTCTTTGCAACCGTCTGCGGCGGACCGTGCCGGACAAAGATGGCTTTGCTCGTAGAGTCGAAAGGCGTACCTCAGCGGTTGAAGCCCTCGTTGGGAGGCCCATTTACGGCACGGCTGAACCCGTGTCCTTCGGGTGGAGACTCTTTCCCTCAGCAGGTTCGGCGTTTAAGTCCCGACCAACCGAAAAAACTCAATGCGGAGCACTAGCCGGTGGCGCACTCGGCTGCGGCTGTTGTTGCCCGTTCGCCGGCGCATCCGGCTGTCCCGGCTTGTTCGTCACATCCTGACCCTCAAAGATCAGCTTGACCGTAGAGCGAAACTGCTTGTAGTCGGTATAGCGCACGATCTGCCGAATGTGCACATCCTGGCTCATGTAGCCGTTCCCGCCGGAAAAATGGAGCTCCGCATCTGCCTTGGTATACACCGGAAACCAGTACTTGCCATCCACCTGTTCCCGATACGTCGTAAACGGCGGTGACAGGTCCTCGTGCCCCTTGCGCATGTCGTCAGGCACATTCTTGGCGCTGGTGATCACAATTTGCAGATCCTTCTGGTCTACCCAGATGCGCCCCTTCAGGTACCGCTTGCCTTTTTCCATGACCTTCGGCGCCACATCGAAAACGTAGCAATCTACCTCGTCCACCTTCTGCCGGCCAACGTAGGTCAGGTTGTATTGCCCAACATCTTCTGTGGTTAGAACGAACGGCAGACGCTGCTCGATATCGGAGACATCGGCCGGGCTCATCTGAATCCGCTCCAGCGTGTTCTGCGGGCGCGAACGTCACATGTTCTGATTTGCGCCCTTGCTGTCGAACGTAATCTGCACCACCTGGCGATACTCACCGTCCACTTTGCCATCATCATTGATGGTCTGTATGCGCACGTCCCGCTGGTAGGTGTAGTTGTCCAGCGCGTGGCGGAATTCACTTTCTTTGGCCGCAAACTGCTGCACGATCTGGTCCGGCGGCATGGCGGGGGCACTGGTATCGATCGGGCCGAAACCCTGGTCGGGCTGGTCTTTTGACTGGGCTGGCAAAGGCAACGCTGCAATGGGCACAAGCGCCAATAAAATCAGCAACTTCGCTAAACCTTTACCGACGGCTTTGTCTCCCATCGTGTTCCCCCACTCTACGGCCATTATGCGCCTCGCCCGCTCCGTCTCTGTATAGACGTAAGCAGCCGCGCAACCGACTAACGGGAGCTACTCACCCAGAACCACACGCAGCCGCCCTTGAGCTGCTTCCAGCCGCTGCACTGCCTGCTCCCGCGTAATCCCCAGCTTCTGCATCACGATCGCCACCCGCACCGCGCCGGCCTGCTTTAGCAGTGCGCCGGCTCGCTCTTCGTCCACTCCGGTGGCGGCGGCAATGATCCGTGTCGCCCGGTCCTTCAGCTTCACGTTCGTGGGTTGCACATTCACCATCAGGTTGCCGTAGACCATGCCAGTGCGGATCATCGCCCCCGTGCTCAACATATTCAGCACCAGCTTGGTGGCGGTGCCGGCGCGCATGCGGGTCGACCCGGTGATCACCTCGGGTCCGACCGCCGGCGTGATGGCGATCCTGGCCCGGCACTCCACTTCCGAGCCGGGCACGCAACTCAGCCCCACGGTAAGCGCCCCCAAGTGGTTGGCATAGCCATGCCGCCCAGCACATAAGGAGTGCGTCCGCTGGCGGCGATGCCCACCAGCGTGTCCCCGGCTTTGAAACCGTGCGGCTTTTAGGTCTTCTGCTCCCTGCTCAGCATCGTCTTCCGCGCCCTCGATCGAATGCCGCAAGGCATAGTCGCCGCCGGCAATCAGGCCCACTACCAGGCCGGGATCCACATTGAAGGTCGGCGGGCATTCCGAGGCATCCAGCACGCCGAGCCGGCCGGACGTGCCGGCGCCCGTATAAAAAACGCGGCCGCCCTTTTCCATGCGCTCCGCGATGCCATCGACCGCCTGCGCGATCCGGTCCAGCTCAGCGTGCACCGCATCCGGCTACTGCCGGTCGGCTGCGTTGATCACCTCCAGCATTTCCCGCGTGGAAAGCTGGTCGATGCGGGCCGTATCCGGGGTGGCGCGCTTCCGTTAGCAAGTGCTCAAACTTCGTCATCAGCCAACCATAGCAAAGTCCCATTCCTCCCACTTTTGCCAAAGCGTCATCCTGGAAGTGCTACCCTGTGCCCCAGAGACGTGGTCGGAGAAGGATTTGGATACCGCCTCTCAATCAACGCCGGTTTTACCCCGCCACCCCCGCCTGCCCCAGATTCTCGAACAGAACTGGCAGGCCGAAATGACCGGCTATTACACCTACCGCGCGCTTGCCGAGAGAGAGCCGGACCCGGGGCGCAAGCAGGCGCTGGAAAACATGGCTGCTGCGGAAAAGGAGCATGCCGCGTCTCTGGGCAGACCGCTGCGGGAACTGGGGGAGCCTGAGCCCGTTTACCGAGGCAAGCCTGCCGGCGATGCCGACAGCCTCAAGAACCGTGTTGGGGGCGACGACCTCGCTTTGCGCCGGCTGGAAATCGATGAAAGCCGCGATATCGCCAAATACAGCCAGCAGCTCAAATCGCTTGGCGATGCGCCGAGTCTGGCCATCCTGGAACGGGTCATTGAAGACGAGCAGGAGCACTATCGCGAGCTCAGCAGCCTGATTCGCCGCTTTCCGCTTAGGTCAGGTGCTCCGGCAACACCACTCGATCCAAAGGCTCTCCTGGAACAGCTGTTGGCAAAACGTAACCAGGGCCGTTCCCACACTGCCGGATGGATTGGGGATGCCATTTACGGGGTCAACGACGGCCTGGGCTCGATCTTCGGCATCGTCTCAGGAGTCTCGGGCGCAACCCTGGGCAACAGCAAGTATGTGCTGCTCTCCGGGATCGCCGGCATGATCGCCAGCGCGCTCTCCATGGGGTCCGGCGCTTACCTCGCGGCCAAGAGCGAGCGCGAGATCTACCAAGCGGAGCTGGCGCGCGAGCGGGAAGCCATCGCCATGAACGGACCAGAGGCCCGCGAACTGCTCTCTCTTTACTTCCAGGTCAAAGGCCTTCCGGAGCAGGACGCCGACCACATGGTGGAGCACATCGCCAGCGACCCCGAACAGATGCTGCGCGCGTTGGCTGCTGAGCGGCTCAATTCCACGGAGGAGGCTCTCAGCAACCCGCTCACCTCTGCCATCTCGGGAGCGCTTTCCACCGCCGCCGGAGCATTTATCCCCATCGTGCCCTTTTTCTTCCTCAGCGGTTACAGCGCCGTCATCATCTCGGCGTGGTTTCGCTGCTGGCCCACTTCGCCGTGGGTGCGGCCAAGTCACTGGTCACCGTGCGTTCCTGGTGGAGCAGCGGTTTCGAAATGACCCTGGTAGGAGCGGTCGAAGGCGTCGTCACCTACGTGATCGGCCTGGGCCTGGGCCGTCTAGGCGCCTAAATGCTGAGGACAGGCTTTTTTTACAAGATCAGAGTGGGAAGCCACTCAAGCCAACAGCAGGCTTGAATGGGCCACCCCAGCTTTTGCTGCTTGAACAAAAGGAGACCTGGTATCCGCGCAACCGATGCCGACTGGAAACCCAACCTCTCCATTTGTCATCTCGAACCCTTTCCCAATAACTAGGCGTATCAACCATCAAACCCGAAAATATCACCCCGCCACGATACGATCGAGCTCTTGATCTGCTTGCCGGTCAATCCCTCATCCAGGGCCCGCATCGCCAGCCCCGGCAACTCCGCATCCGATGCGAAACCGAAGCGCAATCAGCTGCGATTCCGTCAGCTCTCGCAATCCGCGCCCGCTCCGCCTCCGGCAAAAGCAGAGCCAGCCGCAACCGCTCTTCCAGCCGAATAACCCGATCCTGCACCTTGAGTGCATAGCCTCTCGCTTTAAACGCGATCATCACAAATCCAAACGCCAGCACAACCCCCAGCGTAGAAGCGATACCAGGGCCGGTGAATAATCCGAATCACGCTCAAAACGATCGCCACCAGACCCAACGGCAACAGAAAAAAATGAAACGAGCGGATCAAACCTCGTGTGGTTGGCGCAACGACTGTGTCGTGGACATCTGCCATGCGAAAACCTCCTTTCTCGAACAACCCATCATGCTTGAGAGAAGCGCCTGCTGTGAAATGATTAAGCAATGAATAAAGGTCAAATGGCGTTTGCCTGCGTCTATTTTGCTTCTCTTGTCCGCCGGACAGTATGCCAAGCGCAAGCGCCCTGCCCAGCAGCCAATCACCTTGCATGTAGACCTAACCGATGCGCCCCGCCATCTGCTGCATGCGCATATGGAGATACCGGTAAGCGCCGGTCCCCTGACCCTGGAATACCCGCAATGGATTCCTGGTGACCATCGTCCCACCGGGCCCATCGACAATCTCGCCGGCGTTGTCATTCGCGCCAATGGTCAGATTCTGCCCTGGCGCCGCGATGACGTGGATATGTATGGCATCCACGTCGAAGTGCCGTCGGGTGTGAACCGGCTGGAAGTATCGCTCGATTTTCTCGCCACCCCAGGTGACACCGGCTCGGATGAGGATGAGGGCCACCAGCGCCAACATGACGGTGCTGGAGTGGAACTCCGTGGTCCTCTATCCCGCGCACATTCCGGTGGCGCAAATTCCCATCACGGCTTCGTTGACCGTGCCCGCCGGACTGGAAGCTGGGAACCGCCTTCAGTGTCGCCGCGCAGACAGGGCCAGGAGACATCGTTCGCCCCGGTTTCCGTCGAGCAGTTAGTAGATTCGCCGGTGATCACCGGCAGATATTTTCGCGAAATTCCCCTCGCTCCCGAGATCACGCCCAAGCACTATCTGGACGTTGCCGGCGATGCCGCGGACGATGTGGATCTCAAGCCGGAATACCTGGCCGCGTTAACTCAACTGGTTCGCGAAACCGGACCGCTCTTTGCCTCTCGCCATTACGAGACCTACCATTTTCTTCTCAGCCTGAGCGATCTCATCCGCGAGGAAGGTCTGGAGCATCACCAATCGAGCGACAACGGCATAGAGGAAAAGGGCGTCTCTGATCCCAAACTGGCCGTGCTCAATGCCGAGCTGCTACCCCATGAGTTCACTCATTCCTGGAACGGCAAATACCGCCGGCCCATCGGATTAGCCACACCCGATTACGCCACCCCGCAGAAGGGCGACCTGCTCTGGGTCTATGAGGGGATGACGCAATACTGGGGTGACGTGCTCGCCGCCCGCTCCGCTTTCTGGACGCCCGAATCCTACCGTGAAGCGCTGGCCTTCAGCGCAGCCCGGCTCGACATGAAACCCGGCCGCACCTGGCGCAACCTCGAAGACACCGCCATCGCCGGACAGATTCTTCGCGGAGGACACTCTTCGTGGGCCAATTGGCGCCGCGGCCAGGACTACTACGCGGAAGGCGAGTTGGTCTGGCTCGACGCTGACACGACCATCCGCCAGCTTACCCACGACAAGAAATCGTTGAATGACTTCTGCCTGAAGTTCCTGGCTGTCGGTGGCAATACCCCGCCCAAGGTGGTCCCCTACGATTTTGAACGAAATCGTGGCCGGCCTGAATTCCGTCGCGCCGTACGACTGGCGCACCTTTCTCACCGAACGCCTCAATTCGCACGCCGCCCATGCGCCCCTCGCCGGAATTGAACACGGCGGCTACAAGCTCGCGTATGCCACCGAGCCCACTGACTATGAAAAGGCCTTCCTCTCCAAAACCAAGCAAACCGACGCGTGGTTCTCGGCTGGGCTCATGGTCAAAACAGATGGTTCCATTGCCGATGTCAGAATGGGTTCGCCTGCTTTTCAGGCTGGGCTAGGCCCGATGACGAAACTGATCGCGGTCAATGGTCACGGCTACACCGAAGACGTCCTGAAGCAGGCCATTCGCGCGGCTAAGGGAACCACCGATCCGATTGAGCTGATCGTTTCCAACGACAACGAATTCCGCACCGTGCGCCTCGACTGTCATGACGGCGAAAAATATCCCCGCCTGGAGCGAGTGCAGGGCACTCCGGATCTGCTCGACGAGATCCTCAAGCCACTGGCTGCAACCAAGGCAGGTGGCCTATAGTGGATCGTCCCGGTCGCTCAGGAGAAACTATGCTCAACGGGTTTCGCGCGCTGCTGTTTGCCACCCTGCTCATGCCATCCACCCTCTTCGCCCAGACCACGACACTGGCGGCGACTCCGCCGATGGGCTGGAACAGCTGGAACCTGTTTGCGGGTAAGGTGAACGATGCCGATGTCCGGGCGGCAGCGGACGCCATGGTTACCTCCGGCATGAAAGATGCCGGCTACATCTACGTGAACATCGACGACACCTGGCAGGGTGAGCGCGACGCCCAGGGCAACATCCACGCCAACAGCAAATTCCCCGACATGAAAGCACTCGCCGACTACGTCCACTCCAAGGGCCTCAAGATCGGCATCTATTCCGGGCCGGGTGCGCAGACCTGTGCCAAGTATGCAGGCAGCCTGGGCCACGAAGCGCAGGACGCAAAAACCTATGCGGACTGGGGCTTCGACTATCTCAAATACGACCTCTGCAGCTTCCGCCAGAACATGGAGCAGGAAGCTCCCAACGATCCTGCGAAAAGAACTCAGATGATGAAAGACGCTTACGAGAAGATGCACAAGGCACTGCTTGCAACTGGGCGTCCCATCGTCTACAGCTTCTGCCAATACGGTTGGGACGCAGTCTGGGAGTGGGGGCCGTCGCTGGGAGCCAACCTATGGCGCACCACCGGAGACATCAATCCCACCTGGGATCGCATGACACTAATTGGCTTCTCCCAGGCGGGCCTGGCAAAGTATGCCGGCCCTGGCCACTGGAACGATCCCGACATGCTGGAGGTAGGCAACGGCAAGCTCACTCTGGACGAGAATCGCACCCACATGAGCCTATGGGCGATGCTTGCGGCGCCTCTTCTGGCCGGCAACGATCTCTCCCAGATGAAGCCTGAAACCTCGCAAATCCTTACCAATCGCGAAGTCATCGCCATCGATCAGGATCCACTCGGCAAGCAGGGGGATCGGGTGTCGGCAGTGGGTCCAGTAGAAATCTGGTCCAAGCCTCTCAAGGGCGGCGCGAAGGCCATCGCCCTCTTCAACCGCGACGACACCGCTCTGCCCGTCACCCTCAAACTAAGCGACGTAGGCTTCAGCGGAGGAGCCAAAGCCCGGGACGTCTGGCAAGCCAAAGACCTGGGCAAACTCCAGGGCGCCTACACCGCGACCGTACCTCGTCACGGAGTAGCCCTGCTCATCCTGACCAAATAGCGACACTCGGCACCGAATCAAAAATGTCCCCAAGGAAATCGGCCTTTTGTCAGTCCCATCCATGAAGTCTGGGTGCCCCATATCTCGCTCGTTTTTCGCGAGATGTGGGATACCATGGTGCCGACCCCCAAACTCTTCCCCAGCCCCAAATCCGGGACCACACTAGGATAAACTTCCCGGATGGCGATCGAATCGCTGCCCACCCCCGCGCCGCCTACCTCCCCGGCCCATGTGGAAACACATTTCGCTGCGACCGCCGTGGTCCGCGACATCGTCATCGGCATGTCCGATGGCCTCACCGTGCCCTTCGCCCTGGCCGCCGGGCTGTCCGGCGCAGTCAACTCCTCCCATGTCATTGTGCTGGCCGGGCTGGCCGAGATCGCCGCCGGATCCATCGCCATGGGCCTTGGTGGCTTCCTCGCCGCGAAGGGCGACGCCGAGCATTACGCCAGCGAGCGCCTGCGCGAGGAACGCGAAATCGTAGAACGGACCCGCGACGAGGAAGAAGAGATCTACGAAATCTTCGAGCAATACGGCGTGCACCGAAGCGAAAGCAAGCCCGTTCTCGAGGCCCTCAAACGACGACCCCAGGCCTGGGTCGACTTCATGATGAGATTTGAACTCGGCCTGGAAGAGCCACGGCGAAACCGCGCTACCCTCAGCGCCATCACCATCGCCTGTTCCTACGTCATCGGGGGCCTCATCCCACTTTTTCCTTACATGACCAGCCGAAGCCTACCCTCGGCTCTCACCGCCTCGGTGGCCATCACCCTGGCGGCGCTCCTGCTTTTTGGTGGAGTCAAAGGCCGTTTGACGGGAGCCGGCACACTGCGCAGCGCCATGCAGACAGTCGTCATCGGCGGCCTGGCAGCCGGCGTAGCCTACCTCCTGGCCCGTCTCTTGAGCGCCCATTGAAGCGCCAGCAAAAAGAACAAAAAAAATAGGCAACATAGCGCCGCTTCATGTCTCTAAGTAGATGGAGAAATGCTACCTATGACGCCAGCTACGGCAACGACGGAGACGACTGCCCGTCTATTTGAAGAGTTCATGAGAGTACGGCGCCAAAGCGAGCAGCTTTGTCTCCCCCTATCGCCCGAAGACATGATGGTGCAATCGTGTAGCGAGGCCAGCCCAGCCAAATGGCACCTGGCCCACACCACCTGGTTCTTTGAGACCTTCCTGCTGCGGGAGTTCCTCAAGGGCTACCGCGAATTCAACCCCGACTTTCGCTGGCTCTTCAACAGCTACTACAACTCTGTCTCCGATCAGCCCGAGAAAAAACTGCGTGCCTCGTTCTCCCGTCCGCCGGTGGAAACCATCTTCGAGTATCGCCGCCACGTGGAGCAGGGAATGGAGTGCCTGCTGGCTTCTCATCCGCCGGAAGAAGCAACGCGCCGCATTGTGCTCGGACTTCATCACGAACAGCAACACCAGGAGCTGTTGGCCTACGACATCAAGCACGCCTTCTGGACCAACCCGCTTCGTCCTGCATACATCAACGAGCCAATCGACTTCCACGCACCGTCTTCCACGAAACCAGAATGGATTGAATACGAGGGCGGCCTTTTCGACATAGGATTCGCCGGCGACGGATTTGCCTTCGATAACGAGCTGCCGCGTCATCCTGAATATCTACGTCCGTTTGAATTAGCGTCCACTCTGATTACCTGCGCGGACTACCTGCAATTCATCCACGACGGTGGCTATCAACGCCCGGAACTGTGGCTTTCCGCCGGCTGGGATACCGTCAAAGCTGAAGGCTGGAAAGCGCCGCTCTATTGGCGCCAGCAAGATGGCGCGTGGCAGGTGTACACCATGTATGGGGAACAGCCGCTCGCTGGACTACTGCAAACCCCCGTGTGCCACGTGAGCTACTTTGAAGCCGCTGCATTTGCCCATTGGGCCGGCAAGCGCCTGCCCACGGAAGCCGAGTGGGAAGTCGCAGCGGAAGGACTCCCCCTTGCTGGAAATTTCCTCGATGGCGGAAAACTCCATCCCCTCCCGCTCACCAAGGTCCCAGCGAAGGGCCCAGCCCAGATGTTTGGCGATGTATGGGAGTGGACCCAGAGCGCCTATCTCGGTTACCCCGGTTATCGCGCTGTGCCGGGTGCTTTAGGCGAATACAACGGCAAATTCATGAGCAGCCAGATGGTTCTTCGCGGTGGTTCGGTGGTCACCCCGGCTTCGCACATCCGCTCTACTTATCGCAATTTCTTCTCCCCTGCGACCCGGTGGCAATTTGCCGGCATTCGCCTGGCGAACATTTAACGCATTCCATCTATTCATCAGTCCGCGGGAGAGTTCATGTCTGCTATTTCGTTGCCCAAGTTGCCGTCCATTGCATCCAGTCCCGTCGCAGTGGAAGTCTTGAACGGCCTCACTGACCATCCTAAGACCCTCTCGCCCTGGTTGTTTTATGATCAGGCCGGTTCTCAGCTCTTCGAAGAAATCACTGAACTGCCTGAGTATTACGTCACCCGAACGGAAAGGCAGATCCTGGCTGATCATGCTGAGGAGATTGTTACCGCAGCCGCCGGCGGTCGCGATCTATCGATGATCGAACTGGGCGCCGGGACAGCAACCAAGACAGGCCTGCTGCTCAATGCTGCGGTCGGCCTCCAGGGCAGTGTGACTTACTATCCCATCGACGTGTCCGAATCCGCGCTGGAAGAAGCCCGCATCAGGCTGGAGGCGGAACTTCCGGAAGTCACTGTGGAGCCCATCGTAGCCGACTACACCGAAGGAATGCGTCAGAACGGTGCTTCCCATACGGGAAGAAAGCTGGTGCTCTATATAGGGTCAAGCATCGGAAACTTCTCGCCTGCGGATGCGCTGGAAATACTTCGCGGCGTGCGTGCTCAACTCCAGCCCGGCGACTCTCTGTTGTTGGGAACGGACATGGTGAAGAACGTAGACACGCTCCTGGCCGCCTACGACGATGCCGCCGGGGTCACCGCCAGGTTCAACATGAACGTGCTGGTACGCATCAATCGTGAGCTGGAAGCAAACTTCAATCCAAAGCTCTTTCGTCATCGCGCGCGCTGGAACGAACAGCACTCAAGGATCGAAATGCACCTGGAAAGCCTGCTGTCGCAAAAAGTGGCCCTGCGCGCGCTGGATGTGGAAGTACGCTTCGCTCGCGGCGAAACCATCCACACCGAAAACAGCTACAAATTCACCGACGATCGAGTAGTGGCTCTGCTCAAGCGAGCAGGATTTAAGCTCCGCCAGCAATGGACCGACTCCAACCGGTGGTTCACTGTGTACTTGGCGGCTGCGAGCTAAGTACAAGGGCGTGTCGAAAAACCCAAAAAGCTGATTCCCACACGCCGGGGACCGAACGAACTCACCTTTAAAACCGATGGGTGCCCCAGGTCTCGCTTTTGAGACCTGGGATCCTCCTAGGAAAGGCCAATCGAGCGCAGCCTTTCTAGCCGCCGCAAACCTGCCGGTTCATCACCACCGGCCTAAATCCACTGATCTCCCGTAAATCCATCCAACGACAACGGATCGCCCCACGCCTGCGTCCATACTCATAACGCCGCCGTCTAAATGGTGCTATGAAATGCACGGCAAAACTGGCCATTGCGGCTCTGGGAGTGGCGATGTTGTCTGCACAGCTTTGTCCTGCACAGGAAACCAACGGTCCTCCCGATGGCATGGCGCAGGCCTTTGGCAAAGGAAACGGGATCCGCGGAACGATCACCGCTGCCACGGCTAATAGCTTCACCATCCGCACCGATGAGGGGGATACCTACCAGGTTCTCTTTAGTCCCAACACTCGTCTCATGAAGGATCGCCAGCCAATCGACGCCCCCGACGTACACGTGGGGGATATGCTCATGGCCGGCGGAATCGTCGATCCCAAAGCCAAAACGGTGGGTGCTGTTTTTATTGTCGACGTCGACGCCAAACAAGTCCGCGATGCACGTGCCGCCTTCGGCAAGACCTGGGTGATGGGAAAAGTGACCGCCATTCATGAGCTCAGGATCACGATCGAGCGGGCCGGCGATAAGCAGACGCAGATCGTTGCGGTCGATGAAAACACATCTTTTCGCAAACGCAAAGAGGATGTGACCTTGGCTGACGTAAAGGTGGGGGACAGCATCAGTGCCCAGGGTGGATTGCACGGGGACGCTTTTCTAGCCACCACCCTGCGCATCATGAGCCCTATGTCGAATGCTGGCCCCGGGCGCCCCGGGCCGCCACCGGCGAGCCACTAAGTGAGCGTTTTGAGTCCCGTGAACAGTTTGCATTTTCCGCCTACACCGAGACGCGGTCTAAGATTTGTGTATAGAAACAAGAAAACCGGTCGAATGCAACGTCTCTCCCTGCTCTCGTGTCTGTTGGGCGGCTTCCTCCTCGCCCCGGTGTGGGCGCAATCGACTCCTGCTGTTGCAGCGACCGGGCCGCCACAGCGGCGCCCGCCGCTCCTTCGGTTTCGGGCGGATTAGTCCACGGCACGGTGAAGGCCGGCAACATTCCTTTGCCCGGAGTGAGTGTTGTCGCCACCAATACCCTGACCGGGCAGCGCTACGCCACCGTGACCGACATCAATGGCAGCTATTCCATGAACATCCCGGCCAACGGCCGCTATGTACTCAAAACCGAACTCGCAGCCTTTGGCCCTGAAACCAAGACTGTACTGATCAAGCCCGCGCCTGGGGCGACGGCAGCTCCCCCCGTGAATCAACAGGCTGATTTCGCCCTGACGCTGGCTTCGCGAGTCCCGCCTGAAACGCCGCAGGAAAACGCTGCTGCCGGCACTGCCCCGGGCCCGCGTCCGGCGGCCACCGTGCGCCGCAATGCCGGCGGCGGTGCTCAAAATCTGGCCCTCCTGGCTCAACTCGCGGGCGCCGAGGATACAGGCATCAGCACCGGCGCCACCGGGGCCGCCCTTCCCTCGCTGGCCAATAACTCTGACTTCTCTACCGATTCCGTCGCCGTCACCGGGCAGGCCGGCACCACCAACCCATTTGCCGGCGTTGACATGGAACAGCTTCGGCAAAATGCCGAGCTTGATCAGTCCCTTTCCGGCGGCGGCTTTGGCGGGCAGGGCGGTCCAGGACAAGGAGGTCCCGGCGGCGGTGGCCCAGGTGGTGGAGGACCCGGGGGTGGCGGAGGCTTTGGCGGGGGTGGCTTTGGCGGCGGCGGAGGAGGCCGTGGCGGACGCGGCGGCGGAGGAGGTGGGCGTGGCGGAGGCTTCGGTAATTTCCGCAACTTCAAGCCCAACCAACCCCACGGCGCATTCTTCTGGACCGGTGGAAACTCCGCGTTGAATGCTAACCCCTTCCCGATTCGGGAGCAAAATCAGACGCAGCCTAGCTACGCACAAAATCAATTTGGGCTCACCTTCATGGGCGCGCCGTATATCCCTCACTTGATCGTGCACGACACCAAGGATGTGATTTTCTTTAACGCTTCGGGCCAGCGGTCCAGCTCGCCCTTTAGCCAATACGGCACAGTGCCCACTGACGCGGAGCGTCAAGGCAATCTATCTGGCCTCACCACTCAGGAAGGCGCTCCGGTCACCATCTACGACCCGAATACGCCGGGCGTCCCTTTTGCCAATAACACCATCCCCGCGGCGCGGATTGCGACCCAGGCAACGGCGCTCCTCAACTACCTTCCTGAGCCGAACCTGCCGGGCCAATTCCAGAATTACCGGCGGTTGGCCTCTTCCGAATCCAACACCACCCGGATCGGTGTCCGCTTTATTCATAGCTTCGGCCCCAGCACGGGAGGCTCCCCGCTGGGTGGTCTCATTCGCCAATATCTCGGCCAGGGCGGCAATACTCTACGGCAAAGCGTCAATCTCAATTTCAACTACAGCCACCAGGCAGCGGACGAACTTAGTCTGTTCCCCGATCTCGGCGGCAAGCAGCAATCCCACCAGTACTCACTGTCGCTGGGCTATTCACTCGGCAAGGGCAGAATCACCACCAATCCCGGTCTCAGTTGGAACCGCAGTCAATCGCAGCTCAAGAACAATTTCACCAGCAACACTGACGTTGCTAGCCAGGTGGGCTTGCAAGGGCTCCCCACCGACCCATTGCTTTATGGTTTGCCCAGCCTGACGCTCAACCAATTCACCAGCGTCAACGAACAGCAACCGAACTTCCAGACCAACCAGACAATCGCTGCTACAGATTCCACCTCGTGGATCCACAAGAAGCACAACGTCCGCTTTGGCGGAGACTTCCGCCGCGTTCACAACGACCTCTTCGGCAACACCGGCAATGTAACCGGAACCTTCGTGTTCACCGGCCTCTTTACTCAGCAGCCTGGCTCCAGCAGCGTGGGGCCTGGTGGCGTTTCCACCTCAGGCTCCTCATTGGCCGACCTGTTGCTCGGCTTGCCGCAACAAGCCACTCTGCAGGCTCCTTATCAGAAGTCGTACCTGCGCCAGAATGCCTGGGATGCCTATGTGCAGGACAGTTGGCGGGCACTCCCCAGCCTGACGCTGCTCGTCGGCCTGCGCTACGAATACTTCTCCCCATACTCTGAGAAATACGATCGTCTTTCCACTCTCGACACGGGTAACAATTTTGCCTCCGTCCAGACCGTTCTCTCTGGAGGAGTAGGAATGTACACCGGGAAATACCCGCGCGATTTGATCTACCCCGAGCACAATCATTTCTCACCCCGCATCGGCATTGCTGTGCGAGCCGCAAGGAATACCGTGGTGCGCGCCGGGTTCGGCATTAACTATGCCAATGGCCAGTATGCGAAATTCATTCAGGACTTCGCTTTCCAGCCACCCTTCGCCAACGTCCAGACGAATGTAATTTCGGCACAGACCACGACCCCGCCGTTTACGCTGGCCAATGGCTTCCCTACGCCGGAAGACGAACAACAAGGGAACTACGCGGTCAACAAGTACTATCGCCTTCCCTACGTGCAGGTGTGGAACATCAATCTTCAGCGCACCTTGCCGCTGGGCATCGTTCTCAACATCGGCTACAACGGCTCCAAGGGAACGCGTCTCGATATCGTCAACGCACCCGGCCGCACCGCCACGGAGTCGCTCAGCGGAGTCTTCTACGACTACGAGGACTCAGTGGCGTTTTCCAACTACAACGCGTTGACCGTAAGCGCGCGCAAGCGCCTGCAACGCGGCATTGGTATGGGAGCCACCTACACCTACAGCCATTCCATCGATAATGCCAGTTCCATCGGCGGCAGCGGCGGCACAGGTTTGGTGGTGGCGCAGAACTGGCAGGACCTCCTAGCCGAAAAATCAAATTCGAGCTTCGATATACGCCATCAGCTAACCGGCAACTTCCTATACGAGATCCCTTTCGGTCCTGACGAACGCTGGATCAATACCGGATGGCTGGCACATAGCCTGAGCGGGATCTCCGCTTCCGGCACGTTTACCATCAACTCTGGTGAAGCGCTCACTCCGCACTATGAGGCCACCGTGCAGGAAGTATCTCGCGGCACCACGGCATCTCTCCGGCCCGATCGGGTGCCGGGAGTCTCGCTTACGGCCGGCGGTGGATCGCTGCGCAATTGGTTTAACAAAAACGCCTTCACCACGCCGGCAGGCACCTATGGAACGGCCCCGCGGTTCTCTATCCCCGGCCCCGGCACAGTTTCCGTGAACGCGTCACTTTCCAAAACCGTGCGCTTCTCAGAGACCCGCACCTTCGAAATGCGTGCCACCGCCAGCAACGTGTTCAACACCGTCCAATACTCAGGGGTCGACACCACGGTGGGATCGGCAACCTACGGTCAGGTCATTGCGGCCGCCGGCATGCGTCAATTCACGTTTAACGCCCGCTACCGGTTCTAGAGAGGATTCATGAACGTCGCCGGCCACCTTCGCAGACCCACCGCTCTCGCCCTCATGGGCATTTTGGGAGTGATGCCCATGGCTGCGCAGGATCAGGCCCCGGCAACCGATACGCAAACCGCCTACACCCTCAAGGTGGATAGCGACCTGGTGCTCACCAACGTTGTGGTCCGCGACAGAAAAACGGGTGAGGTGGTTCGCGGCCTCACCGCTAACGACTTCCAGGTTCAGGAGAATGGCAAGCCGCAAAAGATTATCAGCTTCGACTTCCAGAGCGTCGATCAGGCCGCGCCGCTCAACGAGGCCACGGTGAACGGCAAGGCGGCGGGCAACACCATCATGGGCAACATGAACCGCACCGCAACCTCGGCCCAGTTGCGCAACCATCGCCTGATCGTGATGTTCTTCGACATTACCTCCATGCAGCCGGAAGACCTGGAGCGCGCGCAGGATGCCGCCCGCAACTACCTCAACAAGCAGATGCAGCCCGCCGACCTGGTAGCCGTCGTATCCCTCAACCAGTCGCTTGTCGCTGGATCAGGATTTCACCGCGAATAAGCAACAGCTGTTGAACGCAGTCAACGCCTATTCCGGAACCCAGGGCGCGGGCTTTCAATCGGGAGCGACCAGCACCACCAACCAGGTGGAAGACACCACCTCCTTCACCGCGGACGAGTCGGAATACAACGACATAAATACCGATCGCGAGCTGTTTGCCTTCGCCGATATTGCGCACTCGCTGGCTTACATCAACGAGAAAAAATCACTGCTATATTTCTCCGGCGGCATCCAGCGCGACGGCATTGAAAACCAGGCTTCGCTGCACGCAGCCATCAACGCATCTGTGCGTGCCAATATGTCCATCTACTCGGTGGATGCGCGCGGCCTCGAGGCCATCTCGCCGTTGGGCGACGCCTCCACCGGCAGCCTGCGCGGTACCAGCGGATACAACGGTGCGGCCCTGCAAAGCAATTTCGATTCCAACTTCAATACCCAGGAAGTCATGGCCACTTTGTCCTCCGACACGGGGGGCAAAGCCTTCTTCGATTCAAACGATTTCTCCCCAGCTTTTCAGCGCATACAGCAGGACACCTCTGCCTACTACGTGATTGGCTTCCGCTCGACCGATGCAGCGAAAGATGGCCGCTACCGCAGGCTCACCATCAAAATCAATCGTCCCAACCTGAAGCTGGAGTACCGCCCCGGCTACTATGCCCCCGCCGATTACAAGCACGCCAACCGGGACGAGCGTGAGCGTCAGCTCCAGGAGCAGTTAGCCAGCGATCTGCCTGCCACCGATGTCGAGGTCTACCTGCAGGCCTACTATTTCCGCAGCGACACAGGCTCCGGCCAGCCGCGCTTCTACGTCCCTGTTTCGTTGATTGTCCCCGGCTCCCAGATCCCCTTCGTCAAAGGTGGAGACCGCAGTAAGGCCACCCTAGACATCATCGGACAGCTCAAAAACACCGCCGGTCAGGATATGGCGGAGATTCGCCAGACGGTGAAGCTCGCCATCGATGACTCGCAACAGGTCTCCCGCAAAAACATCCAATACACCACCGGCTTTGCCCTGCCATTGGGCAAGTACCACCTCAAGTTCGTGGTGCGGGAAAATCAGACGGGTCGCATGGGTTCCTTTGAGACTGACATCAATTTGCCCGACCTCAAGAAATTTCCCCTTAAGTTAAGCTCCGTCGTGCTCTCCAGCCAGCGCGGCCCGTCGGGCAAGAAGGATGACGACAACCCGCTCTCCAATGGCGGCTTCACCTGGGTACCCAACGTGGCTCACGTATTCCGCACCGACCAGCACATGTATTTGCTCTACGAGGTCTACGATCCTGCGTCGGCGCCCCCAAAGGTGACGCCGGCCTCAGCGCCCGCCACGAAGCCGGGTGTGAAGGTCCTGACCAGCATCGAATTTTTGCAGGGAACCACAAAAGTATTCGAGACCCCGCTCGTCGAAGCCACCAGCGTGAATGTCCCCGGCCGCGGCGCCGTCGCCTTCGCCTTTGACATTCCCCTGGACCGGCTCAGCGCAGGCCTCTACATCTGCCAGGTCAACGTCATCGACGACACCGGAGGAAGCTTCAGCTTCCCCCGCCAGGCCCTTCTTGTCCGCGCTACCGCACCCGCGCCGCCAGCGGCCAGTCCCTCGGCTATGCCGGCATCTCCGTAACCGGCCTAAGAGGAAGGGGACGGGTGCCCCACGTTCGCCCAACCTGCCCCGGCTTGCCGTGGGGCGTACTTGGGGGAAAAAGATGGGCGCAGCCCACAATCGCTTCTACTGAATTGCCAAAGGGGCTCTCCTCATCTCCTAAACCGATCCCGCCTGAGAGAAAATTGAAAGAACGGTGAACCGATGAAAGCAATTCAGCTCCATGGATACGGAAGCGTCGATCAACTCCTATACGAAGAAGTCCCCATCCCCGTAGCCGGCCCCAACGAAGTCCTGGTGAAACTCACTTCCACCAGCATCAACCCAATCGATTACAAAATCAGGCGCGGCGACATGAAAGACATCATGCCCCTAACGCTCCCGGCCATCCCCGGCTATGACCTTGCCGGACAGATAGTCGCGCTGGGTGAAGGGGTCACTGGCCTCGAACTGGATACCCTGGTGATGGCTGTGACGGATCACACCTATGCGGAGTACGTCACCTGCAGAGCGCAGATCCTGGCCCTTATGCCGGAGGGCCTTAACCCCGGTGACGCCGGCGCTTTCCCGCTTGTGCTGCAGACCGGCGCTCAGCTGATCGAAAAAGGAATCGCCCCGCAACCCGGACAAAGAGTGCTGGTCACCGGTGCGTTAGGCGGCGTGGGGCGTACCGCGGTCCACGTTGCCAAACAGCACGGAGCCTACGTGATCGCCGGGGTGCGCGCGAGCCAGCGAGCCGAGGCAGCAGAGCTCAACGCAGACCAGGTTATCGCCGTCGATAGCGAACAAGAGATTGCCGGCTTAAAAGAATTAGACGCAGTCGCGGATACGATTGGGCGCGATGTGATCGATCGTCTTCTCCCACGCATCAGGCAAAACGGAATCCTGGCTACCGTGGTCGGCAAACCCGGCTCGGCAAGCGGCCGGCCGGTGCGAGTGAATGAAGTATGGTCAGTGCCGGACGCCGAACGCCTGCAGCAGCTTGCCGGCGAGGTTGCCGCGGGTGCCTTCACCATCCCTATCGCCAGGAGACTGAAGTTGGCTGAGATCCGACAGGCCCAGGAACTCGCGGAAAAGGGGGCTTCGGGGAAAGTAGTGCTGACGCCGTAACTACTCCGTTGCGGCCAAGCCTCGGTAGGGGCAGTGCCTGCATCCCGAACCGCAGCAGCTCCCGCGCTTCAGGTGATAGGCCGCGGTGAACACCACGTAAGGACCGTCATAGTAGTAATCTTCGCCGGGCTGTGGCTCCGATAGTCCAGCGGGCGCCTTGGGCGGTTCATCCTGCATACCTTATTCTCGCAGGCTTCACCGCTCCATCTCTCCCGGGATCGGCAAAATCGCCCGTCCGGTCTTTGAATCGTTCCTCACGAGGTGACGAGCATTTGTTGCTGAGTGGTCCCTTGATACCAGCCGCGAATAGCCTTCTGCGCAGGCACCTCGACCCACTTTCGCACCCCAGTCGCAACCACGATCGCGCATAGAACCGCTGCCCAGATTGCATGGTCCGGATCCCAGCCCACACCTTCCAGTTGCCGGATCACCCAATACCCTGCGATCTGATGCACCAGGTAGAGCGAGTAGGAGATCTCTCCCAAAAAGAGCAACGGCGCTACGTTGAGAAAGCGTATCTTTTTCTCGGCAACCAACCACACGGAAACCGCAAACATTGCGCTCAGTAGCATGAATTGCCATAATTTAATGGCTCCGGGATTGAAAACAGGCCCAAACATGGTCATCGCAAAAGCAAGAATTGTCGTCGATATCGTCAACCAGGAATTGCGCCGCTGGGAGATCAGGTAAATCATCATACCCAGGACGAAAAAATGACAAAAGTCCACACCCAGCAGAACGCCGAGCCGTTCGTGGTGGACGTCGAACGAAGTAATGCGCAACACAAACGCCAGACCCAGCCAAGCCAAACATGCCCACTCGATGCGCTTGACCTTCAGCCAAAAAAAGATCACGGCTGCACCCGCGTAGAAGAGCACTTCATAGGTCAGGGTCCAATAGGACAGATCAATGGAGACGTTGCCGATCACCTTGTTCAGCATCAGAACATTGAGCAGGGCATCGCCCACCGTCAGGTGATTGGGGTTGAAATGCAGCACTACGATGAGCAAACTCGTCAAAGCCGCACACGCCAGGTAGGCGGGCCACAATCGAGCAAAGCGCGAAACTGAGAAGTCGGCTGCCTTTTTCGACCGCTCCAGCGTCATGAGGATGACGAAGCCGCTGATGATGAAAAAGAGGTTGACCCCGAAATGACCGTCGGTGGCGATCAAATCAAGTCCAGGCATGTGTTTTCCCACCACCTGGCTGTAGCCATAGGTGTAGTGGTAGAGAACGACCGCGAGCGCAGCCATGCCGCGAAGCGCGTCCAATCCCTGGAGTCGCGCAATAGGCTTGTGTCCGTTTTCTTGAGCCAGGGAACCCCCATCAGGTCGCTGCAATGAACGCTGATCGGGAAATCGGCGGCAAAGGTGCAGGATTACCGTGTTTTCGATCTAGGTAAAGCTGTTGCTTTAACTATCAACAAGACTAGGTACCGGTGTCAAGGTGGAATGTCTTGTCGTACGGTACGACTGGATATCCCTTAGCCTTCCAGGCCGCCAGGCCCCCTTTAAGGAACTTGACCCGGCTCAGGTCGACATTTGGCGCCAGCGACTGTGCTTTTAGGGCAATGGCACGGCTGGTTTTGTCACTAGGGCAGGTGCAGTAAACCACCAGTTCCTTATCGTTAGGGATAAGAGCTGGGTCCTTTTCTGCCTCCTGGGGCGAGATCCTCTGTGCGCCCTCGATGATTTCGGAGTCTGCCAGTAAATCCAGGGGCTGGCGAACGTCCAACACCAATATGTTGTGCTGCGCCGCCATCAGATCGTGGAGGGCCTCGGGCGTAATGCTCAGCCGTTCTATTTCGCGACGCGCCTTGATACGCCGCGTCCAGATCACGGCTAACCAGCCCCAGATAATGATCGCAATGATAGTCAGGATCAGGTTCACCTTCGGCCTCCTTCGATTGATAGCCGTTAGATTAGCAAGCCTGGCTAAATGATTCGAGACTGTTTTACATGGCTGTTACAGTCAGGGTCGGCTCTTCCACCCGGACGGCGCCCGCTAGAAACGTGACCGTCTTGCCGGGAACCGCCGCCGGCCGCTCCCCAGGAACCACCACTCCTGCCAGGTTAAGCGGATCCGCCGCAGCCACGGTAATGGCTTCCTCCAGGGCGTTCAGGCGCGTTTCCCGCAGGGAAGCGACAGCTTCCGGCACCGCGAACTGCTCCCCGCCAAAGCCGCTGAGGAACCGCCCTCCACGCACGCTCCCCCGGGCCTCCAGACGGCGGAACATCCCTTGCAAATCGCGCCACCGGGGAATCGTCGTCTCCCGCTCCAGCACATCCCGGAACACCACTCCATAGCGCCGGAGAAGCATCCAGCAGGCGGACTCCAGCTCGGCCTCGCGCCGCTCCGCCTGGGCCCCCACCGTTTCGACCGATCCGGCTGGCGGAGTCAGCAGGCTCCACCGCCCCACCGTGTTCCGCGGACGCTTTAAACCCCCTTGAAAGATAGCTTTACGCCGTGGGTCGATCAGCACTCGCAGGCTGTCGAAACCGTCGGCCGTCACCAACCCGGCGGCTACCAACTCCCACAGGGCACGGCTCACTTGTTCCGCCGGAACGCCAAACTGCCGCACCAGGTCGCCCCCAAAAACCGCTCCGTATTGCGACAGGTGGCCCCGCACCTGCCATGCCAACTCGCTCAGGCAGGCCTGCAAAGCCGGCTCCGGAATCGCGCGTTCCGCCAGGCAGCGGTCCATCCAAAGTGCGTCCTCCCGCAGAAAGAAAGTGACCGGAGCCATGCTGGTGGGCACCACTCGCTTCGGCGCTGAAAACTCGACCCCGTGGGTGGCAAAAGCCGGGTGCGGCGAGATCCGTCCCCACCCCACGACGCCCTCGAGACATAAGACATCCAGCCAACGCGGGTCGTATCCCGCAACGCGCTGCGGCAGCAGCGTCCGTTCCCATTCGATCGCCGGCGCTTCAAAGCCCTCCAGCTGGCGCAGCGCCTCCAGCACCCCCGCCTCCCCGCTCAACTGCGAACGCGGTGCGACCCGCTGCCAACGCATTAACCACTGCATGTAAACCGCCGGCGTGACTGGCTCGATCTGCTTGCGCAGCCCGGCCAGCGTTCTCTTATGAATCCGTTGCAGCAGCCTGCGCTCGCACCACTCCACATCCGCGTCGCTGCCCGCTTCTCCGCCTTCAAATACCCCGCGCAGGATGCTGCCCTGCATCTCCATCACCAGCATGGCCGCCCAGATCGCCGCCGGCTCGATGCCCACCCGCGCGCCCAGCGTCCGCGAAGTCACCGGACCGAGCAACGCCATCCATCCCTGCACGGTCTTACGAACCACGTCGCCGTACACCAACTCTTTTGCTTCCGGCGGGCAGGGACTTGTTCTCTCGATCACCACTTCGGGCCACAACAGGCGGAGGTGCTCCACCCGCTCGGCCGCCACCAGGTATCGCCGTCCCGCATGTTCTGCCGTCGTGGCCCGGCCATGAAACTGCAGCTGTTCCAGAAACCCAGCCCAGTGCACCGCGCTCTTGATCGAAAGGATCTCTTCCGGTACGACCACCAGCGCACACAGCAAATCATGCAGCTCATGCTCGTCGCGCACGTCGGGCCAGCACTCATCGCGCAGCTCGGCAATCGCCGCCGGATCCAGCCGGCCTGCTTCGCCCAGCATCTTGTCCGGCACCATACCGCGCATGCTCACCGCGCGGGCACGCCGCTCTTCCAGCGGCGCATCGTCAAGAAAGGCATATGGGTTCGCGTTCAGCAGTTCATGCGCAAACGCTGAGGGCACAGCGCTGTCGACCGCAAGACACCGAATCGCGCCCGTCCGGATCCCCGCCAGCAGTTGAATCAGCCCCGCCAGATCCATTGCTTCTGTCAACACGTCCTTCATCACTTCCTTAATCAGGGGATGATCGGGGATCTGGATATCGCCTTCAATATTTTCCTGGCACGCGGCCACCTGGGGGAAAACGCTGGCCAGTAGGTCATCGGATCGCGTCCGCTGCACCTGGGGGGCAATGCGCTTGCCATTGTAAAACCGTAACAGTTGCAAACTTCGTCCCGCATCCCAACGCCAGCGCGCGCGGAAAATCGGCGAGTCCAGCGACGCCTGTTCCAATAGCTCGGTCACCGTCTGCTCGGTAAGAAAATGGAAGACGTCACTGAGTGGGAAGCTATGCTGTTCGGCCAGCGAAATATTCAGTCCGTTGTCGGTGGCCGCTGCCTGCAACTCGAAATTGAAACCGCGGCAGAAGCGTTTTCGCAACGCCAGCCCCCACGCCTTATTGATCCGGCCACCAAAAGGCGCATGCAGTATCAACTGCATCCCGCCACCCTCATCGAAGAAGCGCTCGGCAATGATCGTGTCCAGCGTCGGCACCGCCCCCAGCACCGCGCGGCCGGCCACGATGTAGCCAATCATCTGTTCTGCACCGGCATCATCGACCCAGCACTCCTGCTTTAGCCAGGCCACCGTCTCCGCTACCTGGGGATGCGATTGGCTGATGTATCCGGGCAGCACATTGCCCGTGCGTGCGCTGATCTCCTGGCGTAATGTCGAAACAAAGCTCGACAGCTCAAACGTCCGTTGCGGAGCCTCGCCCCGCCAGAACGGCACATTGGGCGGTTGGCCGTGCGCATCTTCTACCAACACCCGTCCCGCGCTCTCTACCCGTAGAATGCGCCAACTGGTGTTGCCCAGCAGAATCACATCTCCCGCCGAAGAGTCGATAGCAAAATCCTCATCGAGCGTGGCGATTTGTACCCCTTCCGGTTGCACAATCACGGCATAGAGTGCAGTGTCGGGAATCGTGCCGCCATTCGAAACAGCGATGGTGCGCGCACCTCGCCGCGACTGCATGCGGCCATGCACCCGGTCGCGCAGCAGGTATGACCCGTAACGGCCCCGGCTGGCTTCTATTCCATCGGCCAGCAGGCAAAGGATCTCGTCGTATTGGTGACGTGTGAGCTCGCGGTATGGGTGCGCCCGCCGCAACACCTCGTACAGAGCGTCTTCCTCCCACGGTTCCGCGGCGCACGCTGCGACAATCTGTTGCATCAGCACATCCATCGGGCAGTCGGGAATCTCCAGCTTGTCCAGCACCCCGGCGTGCATGGCCCGAACCAGGGCCGCGGATTCCATCAGGTCGTCGCGCGTGGTGACAAAGAATCGTCCTTTGGGAATCGCGCCCCGCCAATGACCGGCGCGCCCCACCCGCTGCATGGCCGCGGCAATCGCGCGAGGAGAGTTCACCTGGCAGACCAGGTCGATGTTGCCGATATCGATCCCCAACTCCAGCGAAGCCGTGGCCACCAGTAGCCGGATCTCACCATTCTTGAGTTTGCGCTCCGCCTCAAATCGGAGTTTTCGCGACAGGCTCCCGTGGTGCGCCGCCACGTTTTCCGCTCCCAATCGTTCTCCCAGGCAAAAGGCCAGCCGCTCCACCATGGCCCGCGTGTTGACGAAGACCAGCGTCGACCGGTGCTCCAGCGCCAGTTCCGCCAGCCGTTCGTAGATGTCGTCCCAGATCGAGTTGGTGCCGACGGATCCCAGCTCTTCGCCGGGCATCTCGATCGCCAGGTCGAGTACACGGTGTTGACCCACCTGCACGATGGCCACTTCCGGTCCGCGCCGGCCCCCCAGGAAACTGGCCACCAGCTCGATCGGATTCTGTGTTGCAGAAAGTCCAATGCGCTGCGGAGGCTCTGATCGTCCCCGGATCATCGCACCCGGGCTCAGCGGATTCTCCCCGCACACCAGCGCGTCGAGTCGTTCCAGGGTGAGCGCCAGGTGTGACCCGCGCTTGTCATCGGCAACCGCGTGGATTTCGTCGACGATCACCGTTTCGACTGAGCAAAGATTCTGCCGGCTTTTCTCCGCCGTCAACAGGATGTAGAGCGACTCCGGCGTGGTGACGAGGATGTGGGGCGGCCGCTTCAGCATGGCCCGTCGTTCCGCGGGCAGCGTATCGCCCGTGCGCACCGCGGTGCGGATAGGCGGGCACAAGTATCCGCGCGCCATGGCCAGTTCCTGGATCTCCCGCAGAGGAACTTCCAGGTTCTTCTGCACATCATTGCTCAGCGCTTTGAGCGGAGAAACGTAAACCACGGCAGTCGTTGCCGGCAGCGAGCCATCGATGGCCCGGCGAATGAGCTTGTCGATACAGATCAGAAACGCCGCCAGCGTTTTGCCCGAGCCCGTCGGGGCTGAAATCAGAGTCGGCCGCGCCGCAAGGATCGGCGGCCACCCCAACTCCTGCGGAGAAGTAGGCGTACCAAATTTTGCAACGAACCACTCCTGCACCACAGGATGCGCCCAAGCCAACGAGCCGGCACCGTGGACCTCAGGAATGCAGAGTTGGAGGGCCATCCCCCAATCTTAAGGCCTCCGTAATTGGCCAGCGGGAAAGAGGAGCAGGAAGGAGTTGGGAGCCCGCACGACAACTTCTACGACAAAATCGAGTCCCGTCAGGGACAACTGAACTCCAGGCTTATTCAAAGTCGGTTGGCAGCTTCTGGCGGCTTTAGACATACCACTACGGTCGTTGGTGATGGACGGGTGCCCCATGTTCGCCACAGCGCACATGGGCCGAAAACGGGATTTTCCAATGCTTTCACTCGATGTGCAAGAACACTTGCTGTCGCCGGCAGCCTCTTCGATACAAAGCAAAAGCATTCGGAAGGGCTGCGCCCCGTCATCTTCGGCCCACGTACGCTGGGGCGAACATGGGGCACCCGTCCAGGGAAGAGGGCCTCGTTCATCCTGTACCCGAACCCCTGCGCGACCGCTAATCCTGGTAGTTACCAACTAGATGCCGAGAGGCACCACTCAACTCACAGGAAGCCGTGCTTCTTATTCGTGTGCCAGTTTGAGTCTTCCTTCTTCAACGCCGGCGGAGTCGTCTTTCCCCAAAGCGTATGGTTCCAGCTCACGGCCTGCAATCCATCATGGCTCGTCTGCAGCACCATGGGTGCGTCCGCAGGCTTATCCCCCACGGCATCAAATTTGATCGTGATCTGGCTTCCGGCATCGGACCAGTGGCCGAAGGTAGTCACCGCGCCCTTTCCCATATCCTGGGTCACAGTAGCCGTTCCATCCGGGCCCAGGCTTACGCTGAATGCAGGACCGGCAGGGCCAGCCGCATCCGTCGTATCCGGAGCTTCCGAACTGTAGATCCCGGCAGCGTGCGAAAAAGGAGAGCCGAAAACGGGAGCCGCTACCAGCGCCAAAACCGCGACGGCACTGGCTAAACGCAGAGGAAAGTGTTTGGTAGTTCTCATAGCGTTCCCATCATTGCGCTAGCCTGAGTCGAAGGCAAGATGCAGGGAGAAAACGAAAGTTGTATTCGAATCGGCCGCCGCAATGCGCCCGTACATAGAATGAGGCTATGGATTTTTCCGCCGCTGATCGTGCCCGCCGCATTCGCCTCGTGCTCTTCGATGTAGACGGAGTTCTTACCGACGGCAAGATCTGGTCCCTGCCTGCATCCTCACCCGATAAGATTTTTGAACCCAAGGGATTTCACGCCCACGACGGTATAGGTATTTCGCTGGCCCGGATCGGTGGCATCCATACCGGCGTGGTCACCAAGCGAACCTCGGAAACCGTTGCCCAACGTGCCCGCGCACTTCGCATGGAATACGTCTACATGGGACAGGACTACAAAATACGCGCGGTCAGCGAGATCATGCAGCGGGGATCCTTCACTCTCGAGCAGATCGCCTACGTCGGCGATGACGTGATCGATCTGCCCGTCATGCGCGTGTGTGGGCTCGCCATCGCCACCGCCAACGCCCGCGAACAGGTGAAGGCCGCCGCCCACTACGTCACTCCCCATCGCGGTGGCGACGGAGCCGGCCGCGACGCCATCGATTTCATCCTCCAGGCGCACGGCATCCTCGATCAGTGCATCGAGGAGTACATCGACGAGCACCAGGCTGCTGCTGCCGCCGGCCCCCAGTAACCGTGGCGTATGCTATCTCTTTGGGTTGAAAGATGATGTCGTAACCCTTTCCATTTCTTTCTGGCGCAGGAGCGTGGGCAAACTGATGTGCATTCCCTCTGTTCGCAGGTCCCTTTCTTCCCTTCTTTTCCTTCTTCTTTTTCTTTCCTCTGCGTGGCGCTCGGCGACAGCCCAGACACTGAAGAACCTGGATGGGGCGGTAAGCGTCTTTGGCCAATCTACCGGGACAGTCAATGCCAATGGCATCCGCGACCACCCGACGGAGTCCATGGGCGCCCTCGCGACCGTCCGGCAATCGCTGCATCCCTGGTTGGGCTACGAGGTCAACTACTCCTACACCCGTTTCACCGAGAGATTTTCCAACATCCCTTTTGGCGTGCAGAACAACGTCCACGAGGTCTCCGTCGCCTACCTGGTGCAAGGGCCGACCATTCCCATCCTCGGCCTGCAGCCGTTTGCGACTGTCGGGAGTGGCGCCCTCATTTTCCTGCCCACTACTGTCGGCGGCCAAAAGTACAACAAGCAAACGCGCGTGCCGCTGCTCTATGAAGTCGGCGTCAACCATCCGATCTTTACCAGCCACCTCGGATTGCGATTCCAATACCGCGGCCTGCTCTACAGCACTCCGGACTTCAACGCGCCCTCGCTGACAACCAACACCAAACGGCAGACGTCCGAATTGAGCCTCGGCGCCTATCTACACTTCTAGGAGAAGAACGATGAGCAACACGCGCACTCGAACCCTGATGGTGATCTTGAGCGCCGCCTTATGCGCGCCGGCGTTGCTGGCCAAGCCGGAAGCAAAGAAGTGGGTCGGCACCTGGGCATCGTCGCCGCTTCTGGATGCTCACGCCAAAAACGCAGAGGAACTCCTCGCCGCCGGAACGCAATCGGGTGCGACTCTGCGCGAAGTGATCCACGTAAGCATGGGTGGTGAGACAGTCCGGGTACGCTTCTCCAACTTATACGGCACCAGCCCGCTGGTCATCGGCGCGGTGGAGATCGCTCAGACCCTGAAGGGGGCAGCCATCGTTACCGGCACCAATAAAGCCGTGACCTTCAACGGACAGCCCTCCGTGTCCATTCCGCCAGGCGCGCTCGCTGTCAGCGACCCTACGTCCTTTAAGCTCGCTCCGCTTTCCGACCTCACGGTCAGCTTCTTCTTGCCCAACCCAACCGGACCGGTGACCGAGCATCAACTGGGCAATGCAACCAGCTTTCACGTAACCGGCAATGTAGTTTCGAGCGCCAGTCTCGACTCGCCCACCACTGCGACCAGCTGGTACTACCTCAATGGCGTCGATACCCTCGCCCCTGCCGATGCGGCCGCTGTCATCACCATCGGCGACTCCATCACCGATGGCGCCAAGTCAACCATCGATACCAACAGCCGCTGGCCGGATGAGCTGGCGCGCCGTTTGCAGGCCGATCCGAAATATCGCAACTTGTCTGTCTTGAATGAAGGCATCAGCGGAAACAAGATCCTGCTCGATGGCGCAGGCCCCAGCGCTCTGGCCCGCTTCGATCGCGACATCATTGCCCAGAGTGGAGCAAAGTATCTCCTCATTCTCGAAGGCATCAACGACATCGGCCGTCTGCACGGCACTCCCGATGCCGGCCTTACCGCAGCCGACTTAATCGCCGCCTTCAATCAGATGGTCGTGCGCGCACACAGCCACGGCATCGCAGTCATTGGCTGCACGCTCACCCCGTATCATGGCGCAGGCTACTACACCGAAAAGGGCGAAGCCATCCGCAAGGCAGTCAATGAATGGATCCGCACAGGCGGCGTTCTCGACGGCTTTGTCGACCTCGAAGCCGCAGTGCGAGATCCGAATCATCCCGACACCTTCCTGCCCAGCGACGACCCAGGAGATCATCTCCATCCGAACGATGCCGGTTACAAAGCCATGGGAGATGCCATCGATCTAAAGCTCTTCACCCTCAAGCCAAAGCAGCCTTGATCGATCCTCGATCGATCGAAATCCCCTCACCCTAACGGCCCCGTGGGAACACCGCGATGGGTGCCCCAGGTCTCGCGTTTGAGACCTGGGATCCGTGCAACGAATGCCAAATGGAAACACAGCATCGAGGCACTGGGAAAATGACCGTCGCTCCGCATCGCGACTGGCGAAGCGCTTCCCGTTTTGACAACGATCCTCCCGATCCGGCATCCCGCCGGAATAGGCCCACGCTTTACGGTTGAAGGCGTGTAAAACTTCTATTACTATTGGGTCATAGACAGTACTTTTGTAACCATTGGGATCCCGCAATTACGCATCTCAAGCCAGTGGGAGAAATATTGTATGAACGCCTATTGTGTAATCCTTTGCCGCCAACCCTTTGTCAACCCAGCGTATCCGCGCACGAAGCGCTACTACGTAGGGGCGCCCACGGCCGATCGAGCGATCCTTGCTGCAGCTGACGACAACCCCCATTTCCGTGTCATGGGTGTCGAGCATAGTGACGTCTATCCATCGCTTCCGCAAAACGACCCTTCAAACACGACGTCGTCCGTCTTTCAGGCTGCCTAGCGTCTTCACGCGCTGTTTCAAGTAACGCTTCCTTAACACGTTCAGGCGTCAACGGCACGTCCCGGAGCCCAGCACCGGCTGCATTAAAGATTGCATTGCCAATCGCAGCCGGAGTCACCGTGATCGCCGTTTCCTCATAGCACGACCCCCTCGGCCTGCCTCTCTACGGATGCGGAGATCACTAATCCGGCGCCTACACATTCGACCAGGAGCGCTAGCCCCAATAGCGGGTTTGACACGCCGAAGGCCCACACCACCGCACCAATCATGCCTCCTGCCACGCCGCCCAACAAAAAGCGCAGCAACTTTCGGTCCGGTACTCCGCACAAAGCAAAAATGCCAATCGTGAACAAGCCGCTCACCAGAATCTCGGCGCCCCCAAGTTCTATCTCTCGAAGTGGCAGCGAGCCCGGAAGCCAGCGCACGAGTTTTCTCGGTAATCGCGGTCTTCGCGCTCCGAGATCCACTTGACTGACCTGTTTCCCGTCGAGGTAGAGCCGGGAAAACCGCCCATCATAAACCGCTGCCACCAGCACCGGGCGATTTAACGAGAGAACAGGTCCCGTGTACAAAGCAGGATTCGCTCCGTTCAACCCCGCGGAGGGAGTTCGCAGCCGGAAGGTGAGCGTGTTGCCGATTTGTCCCAAAGTAAAATTTCTATAAATCGGATCGATTGAATAGGTGATAATGCGCGCCGGACCAGTCTGTTCCAGGTTGTTGGTCTGCATCCTGACCAGTAGAGTGAGCTGGCTGTGACTCATCAGTGTCTGGTACAGCGATGACTCCTCCTGACTGGAAAGTATTTGCCGGCCACCAACCGTCGTGAAGGCCGTGGGCTGCATCGGGCCAACTACGGCCCCCGCCGTCGGCCAGCTCTTGCCCGCAAGATCGCTTATTTGTGATGGCGGCATCGCAAAAGGATAGATAGCAAGCTCCGAGACCTTCCCTGACCACGGACGATCCCCGGTCAGCTCATTCCCCGCTGCCAGGTGGAAACCCGGACTCCAGTTGGAGAAATCCGACGGCGGGGAACGATGAATGAGCATGAGAGTGCCCACAATCCCGAGAGGGATAGCCGCGATTGCGAGCGGCCGGTAAAGCCGCAAGGACCGTGGATCATGGCCCGTCCGAAGAATGAGGGTCGCAATCCCGTAGCCGATCACCGTTCCGATGGTGTTATTGGCAATGTCCAAAAAAGAGGGAATCCGGTCCAGGTAACCAAGCTGCAGCACCTCGGCACAGGTGGATAGACCAAGGCCGACGAAGAATGCCTGGAGAAGGGACCTCCCGCCCAGGGCGATCCCTAATGGCATGTAGAGGATTAAATTGTTAACAAAATCGGCGGGGTCGATGACGTCCCGGATGTACCCCAGAGAAGGATGTCTGAGCCCGGCCGGAACCATAGTGGCCGCCACAATCAGGGCGATTGCGGGAGCCAACAGTCGAAGGCGAAGTCGCGATGGCGTCAATAGTTTCAACAGGCGCGGGAAGCCCGTGCCTCAGTGTAACGTGAAGCCTTGGATCACAGGGCCTTGCGATACACCAGAAACCCTGACTCTTCCGCCACCTTGTCGTACAGTTTCATAGCGATCACGTTCGTCTTGTGCGTGTTCCAATACACCCGGCTACACCCCGCATCGGCCGCGCATCGATAAACTTCCTCGATGAGTGCCCTCCCCACGCCGCGTCCTCTGGCAGCTTCCACCGTGAACAGGTCCTGCAAATAGCAGACCGGGCCTAGCGAAATAGTGCTGCGGTGAAACAGCAGATGCGTGAAACCAAGCAACTGGTCCCCGTGCTCAGCGACCAGCGCATGCATCGGTTCGTATCCGTCGAAGAAGCGAGACCAGGTCATGTTTGTGATGGCATCTGGCAGCGCAGTCTCCCCTTTGCGGCCGTAGAACGCGTTGTATCCATCCCAGAGCGGTTTCCATTGCGCAAAATCCTTTTGCTGGATTCGCCTTACCTGCAATTTGCCGTTCAACCTGCTACCTCGAATCCCAATTTAAATTTTAGTGTAGAGATGATTGCCCTATGGAGCAGGCGGCAACGAGGAGAGCGCTCGCAGGCTATTCCGCAGGCGATGCGCATCGCCGTCGTCGAGGACCGTTTCCACCTCCAGGCTGGTGCGCTCCCAAATGGGCACCGCCTTGGCCAGCAGTGTTGTACCTTTCGCTGTCAGGCTCGCCCGCCGGCTACGTTGGTCAGCAGGATCGATGGTCAACTTGATGAGCCCTCGCCGCTGCAACGGTTTCAAAGCAGCAGTGAGGGTCGTCCGGTCCATGCCCAGCAGCGACGCCACCGGCCCCATTCCCGGCGGCTCAGGGCGATTCAGCGACATCATCAGTGAAAATTGCCCGTTGGTCAGGTCGAGTGGCCGCAATGCCTCGTCGAAACGTCGCGCGAGTGCCCGCGCAGCCCGCTGCACGTGGAGACAAAGGCAACAGTCGCGAACCCGCAGTGTAGTCTCAAAGGGGACAATCGCCACTCTTGACATGGCTTTAATATGTTGATATCAACGTAGATTGTCAAGCCTTTCGGGCCCAGCGCAATTTCCAGAAACGGCAAAACATCTGCCCCAGGAAAAGCCTCCATGTCCTTCCTCCACGATCTGAAAATTGCCTTGCGCTCCCTGGCGCGAGCGCGCGCCTTATGGATCACCGTTGCCTTTACCCTGGCCCTCGGCATCGGCGCCAACGCAGCCATCTTCAGCGTGGTCCGTTCGGTGCTCCTGCGCCCGCTCGCCAATCGTGACGAAGACCGGCTGCTTTACCTGCGCCAGAGCGCTCCAGGCATCGGCGCCGACAACACGAACTTCTCCGTTCCGGAAATCCAGGACATCGGCCACAGCCTCAAAACCATCAAGGAGCTAGGCACATTTTCCGAGATGGACTTCACCGTCGTTGGCCTCGGCACGCCGCGCGAACTCCATGGTGGTGTCGTCGATGGCAACTACTTCGACGTGATGGGACTTCACCCCGTGATGGGACGCTTGCTCGGCCCTTCGGACGATGGTCCCAATGCAGCCGGCGCCATGGTGTTGACCTACCGATTCTGGAGCACGTCCCTCCACTCCGACCCCACCCTCATTGGAAAGTCCGTGCGCCTTGACACGACCGAAGGAGGGCGTACCGCGGTCATCGTCGGAGTTCTGGAACCGTCGGTGCCCTATCCGGTAGAGACCGAGATCATCTCCAACATCGTCACCAGCCCCCATCACTTATCCGCCACCATGGTGACCGGCCGTGAACATCGCATGACGGAAGTATTCGGCAGGCTCGCTCCCGGCGCAAGTCTTGACGCCGCGCGAAACGAGTTGCGCACCGTTCACTCCGCCATGATGTCCGCCCATCCGGAGGTGTACAAGCCCGCGGATCATTACCAGATCGACGTGACCCGGATGCACGATCAGCTCAATTCTCGTGCCAACACCATCTTGTGGGTGCTCTTCGCAGCGTCCACTCTGCTGTTCGTCATCGCCTGTTCCAACGTCGCCAATCTTGTACTGGCTCGGACCGCGCGGCGCGAGTCCGAACTGGCCGTGCGTTCTGCCTTGGGAGCTACCACTGCGATGCTCCGCCGCTCGCTTCTGGCCGAAAGCATCGTTCTCTCCGGCACCGGAGCATTAGCCGGGCTGCTCATCGCCGCGCCGATGGTCGCTGTACTTGGCCGCTATGCAGCGCGGTTCTCTGCGCGCGCCGATGGCCTCACCCTCGATTTCACCCTGGTGTGGATCGGCATTGCGCTCGCGTTGATTGCGGCAATTTTCCTCGCTTTTGTCCCCCGCCTGCCCTCCGCCGATTCGCCGCAAGGCCTCGGGCTCGGCAGCAGCGGAACCCGCTCCACCACAGGCAGCAGCCGGCGCCTCAGCCTTTTTGCGGTAACGCAAATTACCGCCTCCTTTCTGCTGCTTGCCGGAGCCGGCGCCCTTATCAAAACTCTGTTGGTGCTGGAACGCACCCAGCCGCCATTTGAAACCGCTCACGTCCTGGCTGTGAACTTGCCTGTGATGTCCTACGGCCGAACCCCCGAGCAAGTGCGTCAGTTTTATCGCGACGTGCAGCGCCGGGTCAGCGCCATACCCGGCGTCGAGAGCGCCTCTTCTGGATTCGGCGTTCCCTGGCGCGATGCCAGGGCACTGACCATCAATTTCACCTTTGCCATGGACGGCGCAGCCCGCGAGAACGGCAAAGACGATCTGCGTGCACGCTTCCGTTCCGTATCTCCGGGATTTTTCCAGACCCTTGGAGTACCCATTCTCCAGGGCCGTGATTTCAGAGACACCGATCGCGATGGCTCCGAACGCGTCGTGATCATCAGCCAGAGCGTGGCTCAGAAACTCTTTCCCGGGCAGCAGGCGCTTAATCGCAATCTGCGCTGGACCGACGGGGTCATGAAGTTCATCGGCATCAGCCAGGAACCCCGGCGCATCGTCGCCGTCGTGCCGGACGTCGACGACGAAAACATCATCCCGGCGCCGTCCATGACCGTTTATCAGCCGTCTGACCAGGAAGGCTGGGGAGGTCGTCTCTTTGTGCGCACCGCGGGTGACCCCTACGTGCTTGTGCCCACCATCACGCGCACCATCCACGACATGGCGGCAGACCAACCTGTAGAGCGAGCCAGCACCCTCGAAGACATCCGTGCCGAGGTGTTGACTCCTAATCGTCTGAACGTGATTGTGTTCGGCGGATTCGCCGGCGTGGCCCTCTTGATTTCCGTGGTCGGTGTAGCCGGTGTCCTCGCCTTTTCCGTAAGCGGCCGAGCCCGCGAATTCGGCATTCGCATGGCATTGGGCGCGAATCCGCGCACCATCCTGACCAATGTTCTGCGCGAAGGCCTGGTCATGGCCTCGATTGGAGTTGCCGTAGGCCTGGGCCTTGGTTTCGTCTTCGCACGTGTGGTTATCCGCTACGTCGCCGATGCGCAACTGCCCGGCGCGATCGCTTTAATAGCTTCCGCCGCCGTCATCCTGGCGGCCGCTGTCATCGCCTCCGCCGTCCCAGCCGCCCGCGCCGCCACCGTCAACCCCGTAGAGGTTCTGCGCTCGGAGTAATCGCTGCTTCACCAAACAATGCTCCGAGTGGCCCATTCAAGCACTTCTTTTGGCTTGAGTGGGCAAATCCCTATATCGTGGAGATTGTTTTCCTCATTCCACCTAATCGGGACCACACCATGTCCGCACCACGCTTCACAAAAACTGCGCGTCTGCTAGCGTTCCTCCTCCTGACCCTCAATCTAGGCGTCCTAACCACCGCCGCGGCAGACGACCCCGAAGTGGGCTCGCTGAACAAGCAGGAGCGTCTCGACTGGTTTAGCGATCAGGGCTTCGGCCTCTTCATCCACTGGAGCGTGGACAGTCAACTCGGCGTGGTCATCAGCCATTCCCTGGTCGGCGCATCCCCCGAGTACACTGACCGCTTCTTCACAGAACTCCCCAAAACTTTCGACCCCTATAACTTCCATCCCATGGATTGGGCGCGGCTGGCCCACCTGGCCGGCATCCGCTACGTCATGTTCACGACCAAGCACCATTCCGGCTTTGCCATGTTCGACACGAAGACCACCCCCTTCGGCATCATGAACACGCCCTTTCATCGCGACATCACGAAGGAAATCTTCGATGCCTTTCGCTCTCAGGGCATTGCCACCGGTGTCTATTATTCGCCCGACGATTTTTGGTGGCTGCATCAGAACGGCAAGATGATCGAGCGCGCCGTTCCAGGCGTTCAGCCGCGCAACAACCCCGGCCTGATGGAATACGACCAAACCCAACTCCGTGAGTTGCTCACCCACTACGGGAAAGTCGACGCCCTTTTTCTCGACGGAGAAGCGACCGGTCTGCGCGACCTTGCATGGAAGCTCGACCCTGACATCATCGTCACCCGCGGAGCCATCAAAACCCCCGAGCTGACAGTCCCCGGAATGCCCTTGCCCGGAGCATGGGAAACCAACATGACCATGGGCACCGCGTGGCAATACCAACCCCAGAACGAGCACTACAAATCGGGAGGCGAACTGATTCGTCTGTTGATTCAGACCCGCGCCAAGGGCGGCAACTTCCTGCTCAACGTTGGCCCCAAGCCAAACGGCGAACTGCCCATTGAAGAAGAAGAGCGACTGCGCGAAATAGCACTGTGGATGTTCGTAAACTCCGACGCCATCTATTCCGTGAGGCCCTGGGTCATCACCAACGAAGGCGACATCTGGTTCACGAAGAAGAAAGACGGTCAGGCGCTCTACGCCATGATCGAATCCGACACCCCATGGCCGCGCGCCACCTGGAAGGAATTCACCCTGCACTCAGTGCGCGCGACAGCGAAGACTGTTGTCAGCGTCCTCGGCCAGAACGACCAGGTAGTCGAGTACCATCCCGAGATAAAACCCACCTCCACCTGGCATCAGGAAAAGGACGGTCTCCACGTAAGGGTGATGCAGACCCAACGCCTGCAGGACAACTTCCACTGGCCCAACCCGGCCGTACTAAAAATCACCAACGCCGAGCCCGCCTTCACTCCGCCGCACGTCCAGACCACCGGCTCCATCGCGGAACCATCCGGCCGTCAGGAAACCCTGCAAGGCGAAGTGCTCGACATGGGTGACAGCGCAAGCTTGCAGGTGAACTTCGAATACCGTCCGATTCTCGGCGAAGACGTAAACTCCCGCACCACGCCCTGGACCGCGACGCCAACCCAGACCATCTCGAAGCCCGGTCCCTTCACCGCCCACGTCGATGGCCTCTCCCCCAAAACCACCTATGAATTGCGCGCCGTCATTCACCATCCCCTGCTAGCGCTCTATGGAGCGGAAATCTCCATGAAGCGCTAAAAGTCTGAGGGTCGGCGGGTACAAACTCCCAACCATGGTCGTCGGTTCTGGACGGGTGCCCCATGTTCGCCTCAGCGTACATGGGCCGAAAACGGAATCTTCCAATGCTTTTACTCCTGCAATGAAAGCCTGAGGGTGCCCCATTCAAGCCGGCCGTTGGCTTGAGTGGGCCGCGATCCTCCACCCAACCTGGGATCGACGTGTTCAACCTGGATTTAAGTCCCGCAGGGATGGCTGAACTTAGCCCAGGACGCAGTCCTGGGTTCGACCTGAAATGGACGACAAGTCCCGTCGGGACGACTGAGAATTGCCACGAGTCAATCCTGGAAAACTTCAGTCGTCCCTACGGGACTGTCGCTTCGCGAATCTTCTACCCAGGACTAGCGTCCTGGGCTAAGGTCAGCCGTCCCTGCGGAACTCAGTTCGCAGGGAGGTCTCACACAGCCTCTCAATGACACATGTGAAGGGTGAAAGTGAAATCTCGTAAATCGGAATGGGTCCGCACTACCTGATCACTGCGCAGGCCGCTGGGTCGCGAAAGGATGGGAACTCACGCCTGCCCTATTTAAAGAACCGCAGCATCGAATACCCCCGTCTCCACCGTGCTCCCATGCTTCATCTGAATAAAAATGCGATATCGCCCACCCGAGGGGAACCCATAAGGAAAATCAACACTAGGCGGAATCACTTCCGGTGACCCACTCATACCCATTCCGCCCATCTCCTCCGATCCACCATTAGCGATCATCATCGCCTGCATAGCCGCGGAACCCTCGGGATGCGTATGGGCAAACACCGTCCCATCCGTCTTAACGAAAGCAGCATGTCCCGCCATCCCCAGGTAAGGATGCACATCTCTCGCAGGCTGCCCTTGCGCATCCACCAGGCGAAAACGAAACGCATACGCCGTATTCGCGCTCAAACTCTGCGGCCGATCCCAAATCATGGTGTACCCGTCGGGCAGCTTGTACGCCGTGCCAAGCTCACCCTGAGACAAAGCAGGCGGCGCAGCCGAGGCGTCTTCTGGCGCGAGAGGTGCGGGCGGCAAACCAGCGGGAACCACCAGCTGCGCCGTAAGCGTCTCGGGAAAACCATTCGCATGCACGATATCCCCGTAAAGCCGATACGTGCCTGGAGGCATCGACGGAAGCGTCATCCGCAAATCACCCGGGGAAACCACTGCAGGGTGCAGATGAAAAGCGGCATCCATCCCCGGTTCTCGAATGGCGTACAGGTGCATGATGTGCCCATGGTCCGGCAGCAGATCGGCATTGGACCGCGCCCGCGACGCATGCAGCGCATCCGTGTCGTGGCGTCCGATGATGAGATCGAGACTGTTGCCGGAGAGCTTCGGCGAAAGGCTCAACGGGCGATAAATGTCGGAAGCATAGGCCGTGTCCTCCAGATCCCACCATTTGTAACCGCCATAGATAAGAACGCTGGTGATAGCGAGCGTCGCCAGGCCGGCCACCCAAGCCCGGCGCCGTGCGGATGGGTCGGGGTCTACCCCCGGCTTCAACCGCGACTGACCGACCGCGGCAGCCACAATGCCCGCGATGCCGGCCACCAGCACCATCCCCAGCAGGGCAAGTCCGATGCCCAGCGGGCGCTCCATCGGCAGGATCGAAAGAGGCATCGCGGAAACCGGTACGCTGACACTTGCCTTTCCTGCGGAACCCTCGATATCGAAGTGGACCTGCCACGAGCCGGAAGCCATCAGCCACAGTGACCCGGTAAAGAAAGCCGGGTCTGCCGCTAGAACCTTTCATCGCATCCGATGCTAGGCGGGTGCTTCGCGGCGTCGCCTGTCAGAGGCGTCGGTGTGATCCGGATAGAACTGACCTTCGCTCCCGAGCTTCGGACTTCAATCGTAGCCACGCCCGGAATGACATTAGGTGTGCGGATGGTGACGAAGAGCTTGTAAGGCCCAGTGCTCACCTCCTCGTAAACGTCCTTGCTGCCCACATGGGCGTAGGCGGGCAGGGCGAGCAACAGGAATACGAAAAACGCCGGCCACCTCAGGCGCATCCCCCGCGTCATCGCTGCACGCCGCGCATCCACCGGCCAAATTTCACGCCGATCCAGGTAGAAATCGACGCGTAAAGCGCGGCCCTCGCCAACCCGGCAAACAGAGGAAACCCTTGATCAGGCTGGAGCCATTGCCGCAAGCGATCCATGCCCATGGGGCGCGAATTGTAGTCGAAATAAATGGTTCCGAAAAAACGGTTCTTGCTCGCGTCCGTCATCAGGAAATGGGCAAACGGCCACTCCACCGCCGTAAGCACCACGATGAAAACAACACCCGACACCAAAGCAATCTGCCACGGTTTCCAGTTCTTCACTCGCTGCCAAAGCAAATCAAGAGCGAGAGCCGGAACGATGATGAGAATCGGAAACTTCGCCGGGATCATGTGTGTGACCGGGTTATAAACCGGACCCAGCTTCGGTTGGGCAGGGAACAGCGGGAGAATGAGGATCTCAGCAATGATAAAAACCGTGTACACCGCAGCCATGGAAGTGGCCGCCCAGCGCGAGCGGGATGCCCAGCGACAGCGCGGCGAACACCACCGGCAGCCCGATCCCCATGGCAATGTACGCCGCCGCTTGATGCAGCTTCACATCCCACGTGTACTCCTGCACAAAGAACATCTGGCCCACGATCGCCAGGCCCCCCACATAAACCAGAAGCCATTGCAGACGCTTGAAGGTAGCCTCATCGCTTCCCGCGGCGCGATTCATTGCGGCGAGGATAAGGAACATCACCCCCGTCGAAATCCCCCGCAGACCCAGAATCAGCAAAGCGTGAGGCGGGCTCACAATCTTCACGTCGAGGCCGTAGGCGTTGTGCCACCAGTTATCGAAAGGAGCCGAGGTGAGCACCGCGACACATCCCCATCCGGCCAGAAAAATACCCAATGGAGCGCGTAGCCCAAAAACGTTCACCGACGCAGCCGACATTTCCGGATCGCGCAGAAATGTAGCCTTTACGATCAGCCAGCTGCAGATGATGCCCGCCAGCACGCCACACGCGTAGATCGCCATGTGCGCGGGCGTCCAGAAAGTGTCCCGCCCGATCGACCGGTGCCAGGAGACATCCCACGCGCCGCCAATCGAAGAGGATGTGATGGCGAGAACGCCGACCCAGATATACCAGGGGATGGAAGCCGTGCGAACCCGAACGTCAGCGCCGGCAGCAGGGGTAATCAACACGCCCGGTTGATTCGCGGCTGTGGACATGCTTCCTCCAGGGGAAGTGCACAAGCCCATGATAAATGACAGGCAAGGCTAATTCTTTGACACCGCGTTTCCATATTGGTAGTGTTTCCAGCGTGAAGCTGCTTTTTTTTGTGCTGTTCGTTAGCGTGAGCGCTTCTGCGCCCCACGTCGCCTTGGGCCAATCTACCGGGGCTGCGGAGTGGCCAACCGGCAGCTTCGATCAGCAGCGCGACGGCTGGCAGAGAAACGAGTCCAAACTAACTCCCGACACCGCGAAAAACATCCGCCTGCTCTGGAAGCTGAAAACTGACAACAAGTCCATGGGCATGCAGTCCTTCCGCGAGCCGGTGATCGTCGCTGGAGTGCACATCGCTGGGGGTGTCAAGACCCTGGCCATCTTTGCCGGCAGCTCAGACACTGTCTTTGCCATCGATGCCGACAGAGGATCGCTGGTTTGGCAGAAGGATTTGAAATGGTCTTCTGACAAGCCCCAGGAGCCGGGGCAGGGCGCCGGCTTCATCTGCAACAATGCGCTTACCGCAACCCCCGTGGTTACGCCCGCAACCGCCGCCCAGCGCTTCGTCTACGTCCTCACCAATGACGGCTACCTGCACACCATGGATCCGGCGACCGGCGAAGAAAAAGACGCGCCGATACAAATGCTGCCCGGCGTCTACGGCAAAGCGTACGGTCTGAACCTGGTGAACAACGTGGTCTACACCGTGAGCGGGCAAGCTTGCCACGGCGTTCCGAATGAGCTTTACGCCGTCGATCTCACCACCAGGAAGGCGTTCTCTTCCACTCCCGCGCAGGGAGGAATCTTCGGCACCGCCGGTCCCGCCGTCGGCAGCGATGGCACTATTTATTTCGAAACCGGCGATGGCGTCTACGACGTGGCCGCCGGCAAGCTATCCACCACCGTGCAGGCCTATACCTCCGCCAACGATCAACTCACCCTCAAGGACTATTACACGCCGAGCAATCACGCCTGGCTCACCAAGCGCGACCTCGATATGAACACCACCCCGGTGGTCTTTCCCTATCAAGGGAGAGATCTCCTTGTCGCCTCCGGCAAAGAAGGCCGCTATTTCCTGATGGACAGCAAATCGCTGGGCGGCGCAAACCACGAGACTCCGCTCTATCGGACACCGCTCGTCTCCAACAAAAACGTGAACTTCCAGACAGAAGGCAGCTGGGGCAGCTTTGCCAGTTGGGAAGGCAAGGATGGTACCCGCTGGGTGCTGGCGCCGATCGGCGGTCCTATTAACGTAGACTTTCCCATCACCTACGGCCCTACCCCCAACGGCGGCATCATCGCGCTCAAGGTTACAGACACCGGGGGAAAGACGGAGCTCACGCCCGCCTGGGTATCACGCGACATGATGACCGCCGAACCTCCCGTGGTGGCCAACGGCGTTGTCTACGTGCTCGCCGCGGGTGAATTCACCGCGCAGGCCAACGACGAAGACGGCGGACTCTATAGCTTTGAAGATCGCGTCAAGCATTCCATCCCAGCCAAGCTATACGCACTCGATGCCGTTACCGGCAAAGAACTGTATTCCAGCGGAGATCAGATCGCTTCCTTCCTCCACCAGGCCGGCATCGCCGTGGCCGGTGGCCGCGTGATCTTTGGCACCTTCGACGGCACCATCTACTGCTTTGGTCTGGAGTGAACGACCTTATGAGATTTCTCCTACACGCCGGTAGCGCTCTGCCTCGCGGCCGCATGCATCCTTTCCGGTGTCGCCCACGCCCAGGGCCCGCCGCGTGGATTCTGGCCCATTGCCGATCACGGCGCCGCACACGACAACTGGCAGAAGGCCGAAACGGATATCAGCACCGGGACGGTGGCGAAAGACTTCAAATTTCTGTGGAAGCTCAAGCTCGGCCAAGCACCCGCGAAATCAGCCTCCTTCAGCGAGCCGCTGCTCTATCCCGGCCTGATTACCGGCAAGGGATTTAAGGATCTGGCGCTCCTCGCCGACGCAGGCACCCTGTATGCCGTCGACTCCGAACTCGGTGAGTTGGTTTGGAAAAAAACCTTCGCCACCCCCTCCGCCTGCGGAAACATCCAGGTCGTGACTGAGCCGCCGGCGATCATTCATTTCGGCAGCCGGCCTGCGGCCAAGCCGGGCGCCCCCGCCCCTCCGCCGCGTCCGCCCGAAGAACCGCTTCCGCGAGACCAGCGCCGGGTAGGCGCTGCGGCCGGCGGTGGATACTTCGGCCTGCGCGGAGTCTACGTGGTGACCAGTGACGGTTACATTCATGAGCAGATCATGGCCACCGGCCTCGATTACGCTCCGCCCGTCAAGTTTCTCGGCCCGCAAAACGGAAGCTCCTTCGGCCTGAACATGAATGACAAGGTCGTGTACACCGAGACAGGGCAAGGCTGCCGCAATCAGCCCAACGCGGTCTGGTCCATCGACTTGAACACTCCGGATTATTCCGTCAACAATTACAAAACTCAGAAAATCAGCCTCGCTGGTTTATCCGGCCCGGCTATCGGGAAGGACGGTACAGCCTATCTCCTTACCGCAAGCGGAACTGCGGCTCCCCCTGTGTACGCCAACAGCGTCGTGGCGCTCACCGCAAAAGAACTGAAGGTGAAGGACTGGTATACGCCCTCCTCGAACGCGAAGGGGTTGACCGCCGGTCCCGTGGCCTTCATGGATAAGGAAAGGGAACTGATTGTCGCGCCAGGAGGAGACGGGGGTCTCGTGCTGTTAGATGCCGCCTCCCTGGGCGGATCGGACCACCACACTCCGCTGGCCCAGACTGGAAAGCTAAGCAAAGGCGCAAAACGCGGCGCCTGGGAAGGCTTAGCTACCTGGCAGGATAAGTCCGGCGCCTGGTGGATTTTGGCCTCGATCGATGGCCCGGTGGAACCCGGCACAAAATTCGCCAACGACAATGGCTCCGCTACCCACGGCAGCATCGTAGCCTTCAAGATCGAGGATAACGATGGAAAGATGGTGTTGACCCCATCCTGGATCTCCCGTGATCTCATCAACCCCGCGCCTCCGGTGGTTGCGAATGGCGTAGTGTTTGCGCTCGAGGGAGGAAAACCCTCCGCCCACGCCACTCTCTATGCTCTCGATGCCGCCACCGGCAAGCAACTGTTCACCAGCGGAGACGCCATCCAAACCTACAGCCATCTCGCCGGCATCTCGGTGGGCGACGGCCATGTATTCTTCACCACTCACGACAACACGCTGTACTCCTTCGGTATCCCGCTGGAGCATTAGTTCTAATCAAGGAAGGGTAAAACCCGTCAATGCGCACCAGGTCCCAGGTTAAAGAAATCGTCGACGCAGGTAATGGCATTCTCAGGCTGGAGCCCTGTTGGGTTCCGCGATCCTTCATGATTCCCGGCCGCAGGCTCAAACTCCACCCGGACGATCTCTACGCCTTTGGCGGCCACCGCGGAGGCATCAACGAGCGCTGGTTTTCTTCCACCACCAAAGCGTCGAACGGACCGCACACCTTGCCCGATGAAGGACTGAGTTATGTCCGCCCCAAAAGCGGTGAAAAGTTCCTCCTGAAAGAAGCGGTCGAGACCGCCGGAGACCTGTTGCTCGGCGCAGACGTGATGGACCGTGAACACGGATGGAATCTGCTCTGCAAGTTTTTTGACAACATGGGACCCATCCCCCACCACATGCACCAGAGCGACGCATTCGCCAAGCTGGTGGGACAAAAGGGAAAGCCCGAAGCCTATTACTTCCCCCCGCAATACAACCAGATCCAGAACAATTTTCCCCACACCTACATGGGCCTCGAGCCGGGCACGACCAAAGAAGATATCCGCCGTTGTCTCGAAAAATGGAATCAGGGTGACAACGGAATTCTCTTTCACGCGCGAGCCTACCGTCTGGAGCCAGGCGCGGGATGGCAGATCAACCCCGGCATCCTCCATGCTCCCGGATCGCTCGTCACCTACGAACCACAGGTCAACAGCGATGTGTTTGCCATGTTCCAGTCTGAAGTGGAAGGACGCATCGTCGGCTGGGAACTCCTCACAAAAGACGTCCCCGCGGAACACCACAAGGATCTCGACTTCCTGGTCAGCATGCTCGATTGGGAAGCCAACATAAACCCGCGTTTCGCCGAGACCAACAAGACCTTCCCCAAGCCCGTACGTTCCCTCGATGAAATGAAAGCGGAAGGTTACATCGAAAAATGGATCACCTACGGCACGCCCTACTACTCGGCCAAGGAACTGACCGTGCTGCCGGGCCGATCTGTCACCATCAAAGACGCGGCTGCTTACGGAGTAATCGTGACCCAGGGCTACGGGACCATGGCCAGGCAGCCGGTATCCACGCCTTCGATGATTCGCTTCGGAGAGATGACGGAAGATGAAGTATTCGTCACCGCTTCGATTGCCAAAGAGGGGGTGCGCATCGAGAATCCGAGCGCATCCGATCCTCTCGTCATGCTCAAACACTTCGGACCCGGCAATCCGGAGGCACAATCACTGATACGGAAATAAACCTGTGACCAAACCCAATCAACATCAGCATCCGGCCATTCACAACGCCATGTGGCCGGGCCTCGTCGGCAAGGGCCCGGACTCCGAGCCGTTCATCGATCTCGAAACCATGCTCGACCTTACGGCGCAAGCCGAGGTCGATGGCGTCCGCTTCGACGGTGTCGATTTGTTCTTATCCTTGCCCCACACCAGCATCGACTCCACCGATGATGAACTGAAGCAACTTGCCGCCGGAATCGCCCGGCGCAACCTGGTCGTGGGATCGCTCGTCGCCCCCGTTTGGCCGCCAACCGGCGGTGGCTCCGCGATGGGTTCCGACCAGGAGCAGGCAAGCTTCCTCACCCAGGTGAAGAAAGCCTGCGCCATTGGCAAAAAGCTGCGCGATCTGGGCATTCGTCCTTACGGAGTTATCCGCATCGACTCCGCGGCCTCTCCCGCGGACTGGGCCAAAGACCCCACTGCCAACACCAAGCGCATCGCAAAGACATTCACGGAAGCCTGCAAAATCGCCGAAGACTACGGCGAGCGCCTCGCTGCCGAGGGAGAGATCTGCTGGGGAGGCATGCACAGCTGGAAGCGGATGGTCGAGCTGCTGGAGATGGTGAACCGTCCCAAGACCCTGGGCTTCCAGGCCGACATGGCCCACTCGCTCCTCTACACCCTGGGTTACAACGCCCCCGAAGACCGCTTGCTCCCCGAAGATTTCGACTGGTCGAAGCAAGACGTGCTCATGGACGCTCTACGCAAAGTCACTCACGCTCTGCGCCCCTGGACCATCGACTTCCACGTAGCCCAGAACGACGGGACCGTAAGCGGCTCCGGCTCGCACGACAAGACCGGCCGCCACTGCATCGTCGGCGATCCAAAGGGCAAGATGGATATCGTCGCCGTCGCTGGACTTTGGATGCGCAACGAAGACGGAACCCCAACCAAAGCCTACAAACACATCTGCTGGGACGGCTGCATGTTCCCCAACTCCGTTATGCTGGCCCCCAAAACCTGGAACGACATTCTGCGCACACTGATCGCCGTCCGCAACGCCCACGGCTGGGACTGAACTTCTATCCTGGCCACTCATCCCGGGTGCCCCATATCTCGCTCGTTTTTCGCGAGATGTGGGATACCGCATCCCTAAACCTTGAACTCTAAAACGCCAACCGGTCCTTCTTGGCGTCGAACTTCTTCCCATCCACATCGGGAACCTTTTTCAAGTCGTCAATCGTCTTGAAGTCCCCATTTTTCTTCCGGTAATCAACCACCGCCGCAGCTTCCGTGTCACTCAACCCCAACCCACTCGCCAACTGGGCAGCCGTAGCCTTATTCACATTCACCTGGCCTGAATCAGCCGGAAAATTCTTCGCCAGATAATCCAGAATCTCGGTGTACTCATCATCCGTGGCGACCGCCCCAAATCCCGCCATCTTGGTAATGGTATCTTCCCAACCCGGCCGGTCCTGCCCATTCGAGATCACGTTGTCTGGTGAATGGCACTTGCTGCAAACGCGAACCAGCGTGCTCTTGCCCGCTCCTGCCGGCAGCTCAGGATACTGGTCCTTCTGTGCCGGCGCCTGCTGCGCATAGCAAGGCGCAAACATCATGAAAAAAGCACAAAAGCAAACCGCCCAACCCGAAATCCTCGTCACGCTATCGCTCCTCAGCACTCAGTATATTCCGCGCCTCTTCGCTCGCCATTCGTCCGCCGCTATCTCCCAAATCTCAAATGAAGTCCCGAAGGGACGGCTGACCTTCAGACCTGTCCAAATTGGATTTGAAGAATTCCTCTGTTGCTGAACTGAGACATTTTCAAATCTAATTTGGACAGCTCTGGCTGACCTTAGCCCAGGACGCAGTCCTGGGTAGAAATCAGAAAGATGAAAGTCCCGTAGGGACGACTGAAAATCCGGAGCCGATGCAATCTGAATAATCCGCGATTGGGGATCAACGTCAAATTCCGTTGAGGAAGCTCAGCCCACCACCGACGCCACAACCATCTCCAATGCCCTGCGAACACCGCTATCCCCCTCAATCGGACCATCCACAAACTGATTGAACGGATGCGGCTGCCAGTCATCCCGCGAAGTATCCGGCGTATACGTCAAAGGCAGGCCGGTAGCTGCCGGATCATACGTTCCCGCGTTCAAACTGGACATTTTATAAACCACCATATCCAGCGAAGGGATCACGTAAAGTCCAAACCCTCCCGCGCCCGACTTGAAAAACGTATCGCGCGGCGCGCCCGCCACATGTCCATCCGCATTCACTTCGTGTTGCAGGCTAAACGGCGAATGTGGATTAAACGGAGAGGGCTTACTGAGCAATGCAACATACTCCGCCGGAACCAGTTGCTCATCCTTCCACTTACCTCCCTTGAGCAGCAGGTATCCAAATCGCAGCGCATCCGTCGAATGAAGCGCGATGCCCCCAGCGCCAGGAGTATGAGGCAGAGTCACCCCGCCCTGATGGATCGCATATCCCCACCGGCCCCAGCCCATCGGATCACCCAGCTTCAGCTTGATATATTCCTGCAACTCCATCTCCACCACTCCGCGCAGAACGATGGAGGCGATGTGCGGGTCCTGACCGTAAAGGTATCCTTCGCCCGGGCCGCGCCCACATCTTCCCATGCAGCGTACTCCCATCCTGATCGCGAACCGGATCGGGGGAAGTCCAATAAGGTATATCCACATTTTCGCCGTGCACAATGCCGGTCAGGTGTCCGCCATTTGCAACGCCGGCGGGAGGAGCCACCCGCGAGTCCTGCAGCCCGGACGTCATGGTGAGCAGGTTTCCAAGCCGGATATCCGCCATCTCCGGATAGCTCAAGGGAAACGCCTGCGGCAAATATTTTTCGGTGAAAACTTTCTGCGACAATCCGTCGGGAAAACGGTTGCCATGCCCGGCAAGCATGATGCCGCAACACGCGCTGGTAAACATCTTCCCGATCGAATACATGTTGGGATTGGCTTCGCGGTTGGCTCTGCCGAAATACTTCTCGTAGACCAAATAGCCGTGACGAACCACCAGCAACCCGCCGTGCTGGCTGCTGGTCTGTGTATATTGAAACGCTTGATCGAGCCTGCTCTTGTCTATCCCGGTAAGGGTGCGGATCTCCGACGGCTCATCCAACCTCCGCCACCCTCCCTCGGCGTCGGGCGGAGGAAAATAAACATCGTCACCCATCGCCGTGCGCGTTGCGAGCTTCAGAAAAGGAACAGCAACCGGAAGAGAAAGCAGCGTCCTACGTGTCAACGTCATAGAGTCCCCATATTAGCTTCTTTTCGCTGTACAACAGCGAGCACGTCTGGGGCGCGGGTTTAAATCCGAAGAATAGTATGTGCGTCCTGGGCTAAGCTTCAGCAGACCTGTCGAAATTGACCCTTCCAAAAGCCTCGGTTTGTAAACCGCGCTCTATCAACTGTGGCTCTTTCCTATTTGTCATCCCGAGCGAAGCCGAGGGATCTGCAGTCCTGCGGTCCACTACTGGAAACGCAAAAAGTATAACGCTCAAACAGAAGTTCTCCGTTGCGTTACCCCGGATTTCCTGTTGAGTTTGGGTGTTGGCCAGCTTCCTGCGGCTTTCCTTAATGGAAGCCCCACACATGGCCATCTCCCGCGCTGGGTGGCAGGAAATCCGCTTAAGCTCCGATCGAGAAGACAATTCATATCGAGGGATAGATTCCTCCTTCCACGATGAGTCCGCGGAACTGCAGATCCCTCGGCTTCGCTCGGGATGGCAAATAGGAAAGGTCAACTGTTCATAAGGGTCGGATACTGAACGATGCATTTTGAAGCTAATTTGGGCTGGTCTGAAGTTTCAACCTTCCCTACGGGAACTCAGTGCGCGAATCTCTGGTTCTCACGCAGCCTCTTAGCCCCGGGCCGCAGCCGCCTTGCGCGCAACCAGCATAAACCCCTTCTCGCGCGCTACATGCTCCAGCGACGCCAACTGCCCTTGTGCGAGAGCAGCATGGCCGGATCGCTTTTCCATGCCGGCTGTAACCAACATGGCGTCAAATTCAATTCCCACAAAACCGTGCGCGCGAGCATCACGCAAAGCACGTTCCAATTGCGCCCTCGCGCCCTCCGGATGATCCGACGAAAGCAGAACACGCGCGGAAGCCACCTCGTACTGCAGACGGTAGAACAGGTTCTGGCACTTGGCCGCAAGATCGCGCGATCCTTCTATCTCCTTCTGCGCCTCGACTTGCTTTCCTTGCGCCAACAAAGCCTCACTCAGCCCAATCCTGGAAAGCAACTCATCATCCGCCTGCTGTTCCAGATGAAACTGTTCCTGCCATTGCCGCAATGTGACTTCAGCCTCGCCGCCCCGGCCATCCTCAACCGCCAAACGCGCGAGTTGCACCTGGCTCTCCCCGACGGCCTGCCTCTCACCAAGCTGTTTTCGCAGCGCGAGCGCATCCTCAAAGGACTTCCGGGCCTGCGTCAACTCTCCGCGGTCCTGATACACATCTCCGAGCCCACTTAACACGTAGGCCACGGCACTCTTGCTCTCCACTTCCTGCGCCGTCGCCTTGGCTCGGCGATAGTCATTCTCCGCAGCATCGAGCTTGCCGCTCTGCCGGGAAAGATCCCCCAGGTTATTCAACGTCAGCGCCACTCCCTCTTTATCTTCCACTGCCTGGTAGTCAGGCACGGACGCCTCCAGCATCTTCTCGGCTTCGCTCAGCTTTCCTTGGCCCAGCCGCGCGGCAGCAAGGTTTCCCATGGCAGCTGCAAGCCCCTCCGGGTTGCCGACCTCGCGGAATAGCCCAATAGCTTGCAGGAACAATTGCTCAGCGTGCCCCATATCGCCGCGAAGACAATACATCCCCGCAAGATCGGTCATCATCGTTGCCTCGCCATTGCGGTCGCCCGTCGCCACAGCGCTCTGGCGGGCGCTCTCGCATTCGCTGAACGCTTGCTGCGTCGAAGCTCCCAGACCGACTTCTTGCTGGCAGAGAAAACCGTAAGTCCGCGCCACCAGCACCGGCTGTCCCTGGCTGCGGCCCTTTTGGATAGCAGCTTCCGCGGCCGCGCGCGCTTTCACCAGGTCCTGGCCAATCAGGGCAGAGGCCTCCGTCATGTCGATGCGCGCATCTTCGCCCATCGGTGCGGGCAGTCGCCGCAAAGTCGCCAGGGTCTGTAACGCGGCAGACGGTTGAGTACTAATCTCCGCGTTCGCCAGCAGAAGCCCGTAGTCCAGGCTGTCAGGATACAGATGGAACAACTGCCGATAGGTCTCGACAGCCTTGGCCGAGTCGTTCATGGTCCGCCAATACTGGCCTTCGATCAGGAGACGATCCTCCTGCGTCAGATCTTTGGAAAGCTCCCGTGCCCGCTGTGCTTCTGCGCGAGCCTTGTTGGCATAACCCAAATGCCACCAGGCCTCCGATAAGGCAGAATGACCGAGCGGGAACTGAGGATCGACCGCCACGGCTTTCAGCAAGAGATCACGCGCCCCAAGAAAGTCAAAGTCCCAAAGCTTCTCGCGCCCTTCCACGTAAAGCCTTGCGCTGGGTTGATCAGCAGGGAGCGCCAGGCGCGCCGCGCTGGCGTCTCCTGAAGAATTAGCGCTTAGCCCCAGCCTCTGGCGAAGCCGCGAACCGGCCTGCGCCGCCAGGTCAAACAAGTCGTTCTCGTCGCCCGTAATGGCTTCCTCGGCGATCGTCTCTCCATTGGCCGTGTCTTGTACCCGAACATCGAGCCTGATTCGCTTGCCGTTCTCGACCGGCAGTGGCGTATAGGAACCCAGCACTACAATGTCCGCGCCCGGATTTGTCCGCAGGCGATCCAGAGTTTGTTTCGACAGAGACGCGCCATCTGCAGGCGGCAACGCAGCCTTGGCCCGGGCGATATCTTCTCCCGAAACCATGCGCAGATCGCCGCGGGTGCCCAACTCTGTGTCCAGCATTTGCGAGAACACCGGCGAAAGCCAATTGTCTTCCTCATGGCCGGGCAAATTGCGGAATCCCAACACCGCCACCGACCGGCGCAGACGTACCTCAGCCACCACGCTGGAATCCGATCTGGGAAAGATGTAGGGCGGCTTGCCGTGAAAACGAAGGGAGACGGCGCCAACCCCCAGCACCAGCACCAGGGCGGCCGCCGCCCAATAACCCCAGTGCGCAGAACCTGCAAGTTTTTGTGGATGTGCCGGGATACTCTGAGCAATCTCAGCCGGCGCGGTTGGCGTCTCTGCCGGCTTCGTGATCTCTGCCGGCCTTCGCCCCTCGACTGTAACCGGCGCCACAAAACGATATCCACGCCGCGGTATGGTTGCCACGTAGTTCGGCGCCTCGGCATTGTCGTTCAGCGATTCGCGCACTTTGCGGATAGCAACCCCAAGGCTGTTGTCGAACTCCACAAAAGTGTTCTCTGGCCAGAGGTGTTGACGCACTTCTTCCCGGGTAACGATTTCGCCCGGTCGCTCCACCAGCATGAGCAGCAGCCGGTACGGAAGATCCTGGAGCCGCACCCGGATCCCCTTGCGCGATAGCGTCCCCTCCCCGGGGTCCAGTTCGAACGGACCGAAGCGATAACGAGTCGCATTTCCCGGCACTTCGGTCATGCCTTCTCCTGGGCTCAAACCGCATAGACCCGATCCACCGCCATTGTATTCAGTTAATGGACGGTTGCAAGTGACTGTAGCACCAAGAGTTTTCAGTTAATGGAGACTTAAGCGCCCGGCCTGTTGACCATTCTGCGGTTATCCCTCAAAGTCGCGGTGAAACGTAACGCACCGCCTCGCGAAATCACTGTCATGGGGCAAGAGCAAAGGCAGGGGAGCAGGATGGCAAAGTTTTGTGGTCAATGTGGTTCGCTCTTGAATGCAACCGCGCAGTTCTGCGGCGGCTGTGGCACCAAGGTCCCCGTGGCGACGGCTCCGCAGCCCCAGGCACCCGCGCCGGCCCCGCCGTCGTTTACCCCGGTGCAGCCAACGACCCCGGTTCCGCCGCCTCCGGTATATACCCCACCGGCCTCCGCTTATACGCCGGCAGCTTCTGCTTACACTCCCGTCGACTCCGCCTTCAGCGCCGTAAACCCCTCCGATGCGGAAACCGTTGCTTTTAGCTCGCTCTCCTTCGACCCCGTCCCATCGGTACCGGCGCCGGCGCCGGAAGCCGCGCAACCTGCGGACTTCGCCCCGGTCCCCGGCTTTACGCCAGTCCCCGCCGCCTACACCCCTCCGCCGCCAAGCTACGTCCCGCCAGTGCCCGCACCGCCCACGCCCCCGTCGCAGGCCGCGGACTTCGCCCCCGTCCCTGGATATACGCCAACTCCAGCGGCTTACACACCACCGGCCGCAAGCTACGCTCCTCCGGTACAGAGCTACACGCCCCCGGTACAGAGTTACACGCCGCCGGCTGCAAGCTACACCCCGGCACCAGCCGCCTACGCACCCGCGGCTGCCTACCCGGCAAAAAAATCCAACACCCTGATCAAAGTGCTGATCGCGTTATTCGTGATCCTGTTTGTCGGAGGAGCCCTGGCCGTCGGTGGAATCTGGTATGCGGCTCAAAAAATCAAGGCCAAGGTCCACGAAGTGAAGACGCAGGTCATGGGAGGAGAATCACCCTCGAGCAACGGCAGTTTAGGCGGCCTGCTGACCGGTGCCTCCAGCGACGAAAGCGCCCAGGGATTCAAAGGTGATCCCTGCCGCTTCCTGAGCAAGGCCGAAGTAAGCCAGGCCGTTGGACTGACGGTCATCCGCACCGAAGCCAAAGACGGCGGCTGCAGTTACATCGCCAAGGGTGACCCGGCGGACGTCACCGCCAAGCACCTGTCTTCGATGTTAGGCGGCATGGGTGCCGACGCTAAAACACAACAGATGGCGCAGAAGTTTGCGGGCGGCCTCTTTGCCCAGCAGGAGTCGACCGACAAATCACTCCACGACGAAGCAGCCACCGGTGAAATTCCTGTCCTGGTTCTCAGTTTCAACTCCGGCAACGCCGCCATGGAAATGAAGATGAACCGCGCTGCGTTCGCCCGCCTGAGCGACGGTTCGGCCGAATCTCCGAACGCATCGCCGGCTCACACCACCACCGGCAATCTCGCCGGCATCGGCGACGAGGCCTACGTTGCCGGGGGAAGCATGATCATGCTCCGCAAGGGCAACACCATCGCTCGCTTCACCTACATCAGTTGCCCCTGCAACACCGACAACATCAAGCCGTTGGCGCAAGTAGTGGCCAGCCGGTTATGAACTCCATGTCAAATTTAGAAAGGACCAATCCATGAGTTACTGTCAAACATGCGGTGCGGCCTTTGCCGCCGGTACCACCTTCTGCCCGACCTGTTCCGTGATCCCACAAGCCGCAGTCGCATCGGCCCCCGCCGCCTCAGGCCTGCAACCCAACGTCGCCGGAGCGCTCGCCTATCTCGCCGGCATCATCACAGGAATCCTTTTCCTGGTCATCGATCCCTACAAGAACGACCGCTTCGTCCGTTTCCATGCCTTCCAGTCCCTCTTCTTCAATATTGCGTGGATCGCCCTCTGGATTGCCTGGACCATCGTCGGCCTGGTTCTCGGCACGGTGACCAAGGGCCTCTTCTTTATCCTTCAGGTGCCGATAGATCTGCTACTGATGGTCGGCGGCTTCGCTCTCTGGGCCTATCTCATGTACAGCGCCTACCAGGGCAAGACGACACAACTCCCCGTAATAGGGGCACTAGCCGCGAAGCAAGCCGGAATCTAATATAGGCACAGTGCTTGTGGCGAAAGAATTCGTCACCGGACCAAAATACATCGGACTAAATGAAATACATCCTGTAAAAACAACTGGGTGCCCCAGGTCTCGCGTTTGAGACCTGGGATCCTCCTAGGTAAAGGCCAATCCCTGTGTTTGAAAACTGAAGGAACTGGTCACCAACGAAGCCGGACTCTCTATTTTGGAAGCATGCGATGCTGCGTGTGTTAGCCGTGCAGGTTTTTACCGGCACTTTGATGAACACTTGCCGCGGCAGGCGGACACAGAACTGCGCCAGCAGATCCAACAAATCTGCCTTGAGAACCGTTGCTACGGTTCTCGACGCGTCATCATTGAACTACAGAAGCTAGGCCTGCTGGTCAATCGCAAGCGAGTAATGCGGTTGATGCGCGCCGATAATCTATTGTGTCTGCGCAAGCGGCGCTTTGTTTGCACCACCGATTCTCGTCATACTTATGCGGTCTACCCCAACCTCACCCTCGATTGGAAGCCGAATGGGATCAACCAGTTATGGGTGGCAGATATCACCTACATCCGGCTGCGGGAATCATTCCTTTACCTGGCGGTCATTCTGGACGCTTACTCGCGGCGCGTGATTGGCTGGGCACTGGAAATACACTGGAAGCCGAACTCGCTCTTGCAGCTCTGCGAAGCGCTCTGGCGGATCGACCGGCACCTGCATTACTGATCCATCACTCCGATCGCGGCGTCCAGTACTGCTCCCGAGCTTACGTCGAGCTACTGCAGTCCTACGGCATACGCATCAGCATGAGTCGGAGCGGCAATCCATATGACAATGCTCTGGCCGAAAGCTTCATGCGCACTCTAAAATGCGAAGAAGTTTATCTGAAAACTTATCGCGACCTCGATGATGCGGCTCTTCACATTCAGGACTTTCTTGAACGCATTTACAACTGCCAACGATTACACTCCAGTCTTGGCTATCAATCCCCGGCGGCCTATGAGGCTCTTACCTACGCAAACTCTGTGGAGGTGCTGGCTTGAGTTTTCTAAGGCATGAGAAGATCTATCAATCCGATGGGCTCAAGAGGGAGTTGAACTGCTCGTTCAGCTCCCTCATAGACCATCGTTCCGATGAGTCTTCAACCGGCTATTCCTTCATGAGTTGCTCTCCAGCAGAGCTCATGTCCGCTTCGCCGGTTCTGCAAAGTTTCTCGCCTAACCTTGCTGCTGTAAAGGCCCCAGCAGCCAAACACAACTGTCCCTATTTTTCACTGTCTCAACCAAGGGGTCCACTCCAAACCGTCCCCGCAATTCCTCACCAATAAGCCATAATGACGTATTGAATCTCCGACACTGGTTCCGCGATCCACTTTTCCTCCTGGCCCTGGCCGCCGGTCTCATTGCCTTCGTGGTGCAATCCGGTGAGTTGGGCTCCGCAGACACCACTCATCGCCTCCAAACCGCCCACGCCTGGTGGACCTCTGAACCCGAAGTATTCCCCAACGAATTTCCTGAATTCGGGGTGCACGGCCGCGGAGGAAAACTCCAGAGCTGGTACAGCCTGGGCCAGTCCCTGATCCTGCTGCCCCCGGATATCGTCGCCACTTATATCGCCCGCCTCCCCATCTTCGCGGGTTATGACGACACCGATCCCAGCGTGCGCGACATCATCGTCAGCTACACCATCAACATCCTGGTGACCGTGCTGACAGCGCTGGTGTGTTTCCGCTTCCTGCGTCAACTAAAGTTTGGCATCACCCAGTCTGTAGTGGGCGTACTGGCTCTCCTCGTCGCCACCACCCATCTCCATTACACCCAGAACATGATGGAGAACAACTACATCTTCCTGTTGACCATGACCGGCTTCTCCTGGCAGTACGAGTGGTTGCGCACCGGCAGCCGCCGTGCCTTGTTGATTGGCTCCGCTGCGTTCGGCCTCAACCTGTTGACCCGCCTGCCCACCGGCTTGGATTTACTATCGGGAGCACTTTTTCTGTTTCTGATTCTATTGTTCGAAGGCGTCAGAGGACGCGACCTTTGGGATCGCTCCAAAACCTACATTGCAACCGCGCTCCCCGTTTACCTCTTTTTCGGACTGCTCGATCGCCTCTATCAAATCTACCGATTTGGATTTAAATCAGTATTTGTTACCTATGTCACGATAATCGCCCGTGAAACCAAGCTGCGCAATCCCTCTCTGCCGGCCAACTATCCCTTCGAAACTCCCTGGCACGTAGGTTTCTTCGGAGCGCTCTTCGCGCCGGAGAAGTCGATCTTCCTCTTCGATCCTCTGATCGTTCTGATGATCCTTCTTTGCATCGTCGCCTGGAAGCGCTTCAGTCCGGCGGTAAAGGCCTATGCGGTGATGAGCTGTCCGCTGCTCTTTGTCTACATGAGCTTCTACGCTCGTTATACGGTCTGGAGTGGAGACTCCGCCTGGGGTGATCGTTACGTTTCAACGGCGGTGGAAATGGCCTCGTTTCTCGCCGTCCCTCTGCTATTGCGTCATCGAGATGAGCTACCCAAACCTGTGAGGTTCCTAGGGTGGGCAATATTCACAGCTGCGGTCTTCGTTCAATTGGTGTCGTTAGCGTTTTGGCTGTCGCTCGAGCTCTACCAGATGGAAACGCTGGGCCATCCGACGTTTGTCATCGCCCTGCGCGTCAAGAACATCATTGCCTTCGCGTTGGGCAAGATGGATGCCTGGGGCCTGAACAACCACGCCATGACAGAAGATCCCTGGGACTACGCCCACATCACCGAGTGGAATTTTCTCCCCTTCGTTCTGCGCAGAGTCGAGGTCGCGCCTGCCTGGGTCGTCAACATTACTCTCGTCGGTCTGGTACGCCGGACTCGCTGCGCTAGCCGCCACCCTATGGCAGCTCCGCAGAGTCCTCAGGGGACTTCACTGGCATCCTGAAGCAGCTCCCAGCGCTGCAACGAGATAGGCACATTGCCGTTGTTCCACACGAAATCATTGAACTGCAGCATGGAAAAGTCCTTACCCTGCATCCGGCGGGCATCGGAAAGCAGCTGCGTGATCTGCAGCTTGCCGATCTGGTAAGAGATCCCTTGTCCCGGCGTGCTTGAGAACATGGCCGCCTCATCGAGCGCGGTCGCCTTGTCCATGGGCACCGTGCGCGCCAGGTAGTCCGCGCCCTGTTGCAGCGTGAACTCGCCCAGCGCCAGCTTCACATCAACCTCGACCCGAAGAGCGCGCAGCCGCATGAAGCTATAGATGGTCTCCCGCGTATGCGGATTGTCGTCGAAGAACCCGGCCTGCAACATCATCTCTTCCGCATAGAATCCGAGACCCTCATTCGCGCCGGAGTCGTAGTAGTGGCGACGAATCGGATCGGACTGGTGCCATCCAAGACATAGCTGGAAGTAATGTCCCGGCACGCCCTCGTGCACCAGGATCGGCCGTGGATCATGCGCGGTTGAGAGGTTGAAGAAACCGAGGTTTGGTCCCGGAACACGGATATAACTGGTGCCATTCTGATCGAGACGCGAAGGGCCGGTCAGGTCGTCAGTGACCCCCAGGTCCTGGAGCGGTTCCAGGTAAGCCGGCAAAAGCAGATTGCGGTAGTGCTGCATCCACGACGGCACGCTGAGGATTTTCTGTTCCACCAGGAACGCGCGCACCTTCTGCTCGGCCGCTCTTTCAGCTTGTATCTGTGCATCCGCACTGGGGAAGAGAGGTGCGGGAGAAGCGCCGGCAAGGCGAGTCTGCTGATAAGCCTCGAACGCAACCGATCGGCTCCACTCCTGCTGGCTCATGGCCAACAACTGCTCCGGCGTGTACGGCATCAGCGCGACCTTACGAAGGAAGAAGACGTAGTTGTCGCGTCCAATGGCCGTGTCTTTGTGAGCGGAGGGCAGTTGGCTGACAAGCCACCCGCGGTACTCCGTAAGCGCCGTGACCGCGGCCGGCAGTGCTTTGTGCAGCGCCTGCTGATTGGCTGCCGTGAGCTGCGGCGCCAGGCCTTTCTCCATCCGGTCTAATCGATCAGCGACGTGGTCCAGGCCGTCGATGCCCAGTTGGACGAACGGCTGCCGCATGTCGTTAAGGTTTTCCCGGGCCGCCTGAAGCGTAACCGGTATTTGCTTGACCCGAGCCACGATCTCCGCCTGCCGCGCTTCAGCGAACGGCGGAGGCGGCAAGAGCAGCAGGTAGACAGACCCCAGCGTCTGATCGACATAAAACTCCGGGTTCCGCTTCCAGCTCTGTTCAATCGCCAGTTCCCAGCGTACCCGGGCAATCGCCGAGCCGAGCAACCGGTAATCCACCTGGTCGTGAACCGCCGTTCCAGGCGCGGGAGCCAGGGCTGTCCAACGCCCCTCAAAACCCTCGAGGTCCTTCATCCGCTGCTGTATGGTCGACGGCGACCAATCAACTACCAGCCCGGCCGGCCGCTCCAGGCGAGGGATGTCGTCATCACTGAACGGCTGCTCCTGCGCTCTCCACTGCCAGAAGCTATCGCTCAGCTCGGTAACACTGTCAGCGCGCACCAGGACTGTACAGGCGAACAGCAAAGACAAAACCGCCACATGGCGCAGAACTGTCAAGGGCATTTCCTCGGTAGAAAGCCAGTGTAGCCGACCCCCTTGTCTCTCTTTTCTCTCACATTGATCTATTTTTTTTTGGCGATTGGGTGGCCCATTCAAGCCTCTTTTGGCTTGAGTGGGATCTATCCAATGCGCAGTTTGACACCATCCCCCGCCTCCCTTAGCGTTTTCTACACATGGAAACCCTCAAAGGAAAAACCGCACTCGTCACCGGCGCCTCACGCGGCCTGGGCGCGGCCATCGCTCTGGAACTAGCCGCCAGAGGAGCCAACGTCGCTGTCAACTACTTCGCCAAGCGTGATCGAGCCGAGCAACTCTGCGAACAAATCAAGAAACAAGGCGGGGAAGCCACCCCGTACTACGCGGATGTGCGCCTGGAAGCCGACATCGTCAAAATGACCCAGGCCGTCGACCAAACCTACGGCCACATTGATATCGCGGTCATGAACGCGACGGGTCCGCAACCTTTGCTGACGATTGAAGAGCAAACCTGGGAGCGGTACCTGGAACAACTGGACTTTTTCGTGAAGTCGCCCCTGCTGATCCTGCGCCAGATCGTCGCCGGCATGAAGAGCCGGCGCTATGGCCGGATCGTCCAAATCGGGAGTGAGGTCTTCGAACTCGGCAACCCCATGTTCGCCAACTACGTGGCCGCTAAAGGCGCGCAGTTAGGGCAAACCCGGTCCTGGGCCCGTGAACTCGCCCCATTCGGGATCACCGTAAACCTGGTCGCGCCCGGCTGGATCCCCACCGAGCGCCATCTTTATGCCACCCAGGCAGAAATGGACGCCTATACCGAGAGAGTCCCCATGAAGCACATGGGCGTTCCAGAGGATGTCGCCAACACCGTAGCCTTTCTCGCCAGCGAATCAGGCAAATTCATCACCGGCCAGAAGATCTCCGTCAACGGCGGCAACACCCTGGAATAAGGTCAGCTCATCGTCCGAAGCGTAGGACTAACCCGCAACGGAGCCTCCGTCGCCGCCTGAACCTCGGCGACGGAAACCCCAGGCGCAATCTCCTCCAGCACCAGCCCATCCGCGGTAACGTTGATCCAGGCCAACTCGGTCGCGATCGAGTCGACCACTCCCACCCCGGTCAAGGGCAGCCGGCAGGCATTCAAAATCTTCGGCCGGCCGTCGCGCGTGGTGTGCTCCATGGCGACAATCACCCGCTGCGCGCTCGCCACCAGGTCCATCGCGCCCCCCATCCCCTTCACCATCTTGCCAGGGATAATCCAGTTCGCCAGGCTGCCCTTGGCATCGACTTCCATGGCGCCAAGAATGCTGAGGTTGATATGTCCGCCGCGGATCATAGCAAACGCGTCCGCACTCGAGAAAAACGACGTCCCCGGTAGCACCGAAACCGTTTCCTTGCCCGCATTGATCAAGTCGGGATCAACCTCCTCGTCCAATGGGTACGGCCCAATCCCCAGCATCCCATTCTCCGACTGCAGCACCACCTCCACTCCAGCAGGAACATGGTTGGCGACCAAGGTTGGCATGCCGATCCCGAGGTTGACGTAGAACCCGTCCCGCAGTTCCTTGGCCACGCGCTCGACGATGCGGCTTCGTTTCTCACTGTCCTGCATTGGGCCTCCTCACCGTCCGGCGCTCGATGCGCTTTTCGCACGAGGTGCATTGGAAGATGCGTTTGACATAAATGCCCGGGGTCACGATCGAGTCGGGATCCAGTTCACCAGGCTCCACCAAATGTTCCACTTCAGCGATGGTGACGCGGGCCGCTGTGGCCATCATGGGATTGAAATTGCGCGCCGTTCTCCTATAGATCAGGTTGCCCTCCCGATCTCCCTTCCAGGCTTTGACCAGCGCGAAGTCCGCCTTGAGCGCCGTCTCCAGCAGGTACCGGCGCCCGTCGAAGGTGCGCTCCTCCTTGCCCTCGGCGACGAGTGTCCCCACCCCGGTTGGCGTGTAGAAGGCAGGAATACCTGCTCCGCCGGCGCGAATCCGTTCCGCCAAAGTTCCCTGTGGAATCAAGGACACCTTCAAACTGCCGGCGATCAGGAGCTTCTCCAACAGCGCGTTCTCGCCTACGTAGCTGCCGATGTGGGAAGCAATCATTTCGGCCTCCAGCAGCAGGCCCAGGCCGAAACCGTCCACACCCATGTTGTTGGAAATGGTGTGCAGGCCCGTCACCCCGCTGCGCACCAGGGCAGCAATCGAATTTTCGGGGATGCCACAAAGCCCGAAGCCCCCGATCATCACGGTCGCGCCCGAAGGGATATCGGCAACCGCCGCGTCGGGGGTCGAAAACACTTTATTCATAGCAAAGCGAGTCTACTCACTCCGCTGCACCAAAGCCAAGCGATGCCGGGACCATTTAGCATCTAGAGAGAGAAGGGAACCACGTGGCCACTGCAAGCTTCCGCTCCGCCGTTCAGCAGGAGCATCCACTGCTGGTGATCGGCGCCATCAACGCCTTTACTGCGCGCATGGCGCAGGCCACCGGCTTTCGCGCTCTCTACCTCTCAGGCGGAGGAGTCGCCGCCAACTCGCTCGGCATGCCCGATCTAGGCATCAGCACCATGGAAGATGTGCTGACCGACGTGCGCCGCATTACCGAGGTCACGAGCCTGCCCCTGCTCGTCGACATCGACACCGGCTGGGGAGGCGCCTTCAACATCGCGCGCACCATCCGCTCCATGCAGCGCGAAGGAGCGGCCGCTGTACACATGGAAGACCAGGTAGGCAGCAAGCGCTGCGGCCACCGTCCTGGTAAAGAACTGGTGCCTGCAGCCGAGATGGTCGATCGCATCAAGGCTGCGGTCGATGCCCGCACCGATCCGGAATTCGTAATCATGGCCCGCACCGACGCCCTGGCCGGCGAGGGGCTCAATGCCGCGCTCGATCGCAGCGCCGCTTACGTGGCTGCCGGAGCCGACATGATTTTCGCCGAAGCCGTCACCGATCTCGCCATGTACACCCGCTTCAAAGAGACAGTGCGCGTGCCAATCCTGGCCAACATCACGGAGTTTGGAAAAACTCCCCTCTACACCGCACAGGAGCTGGCCGCTGTTGGCGTCGACATCGTCTTATATTGTTGCGCTGCCTACCGGGCCATGAATGCCGCCGCGCTCAAGGTGTACCATGCGATCCGGAGCGAAGGCACCCAGCAGAACGTGCTTGGCCTCATGCAGACCCGCGCTGAGCTCTACGAATTCCTCGGGTACGAGGCCTACGAGCAAAAGCTCGACCAGCTCTTCGCGGCTGCCAAACATAGTGAATGATGGGAGAGATTATGGCCACCACCGAACAGCCTCCAGTTTTTAAACCAAAGAAATCCGTCGCCCTCTCCGGCACGCCGGCCGGCAACACCGCCCTGTGCACCGTGGGGCGGACCGGCAACGATCTCCACTATCGCGGCTATGACATCGCAGACCTCGCAGCTCATTGTGAATTTGAGGAAGTAGCCTACCTGTTGCTGCGCGGCAAGTTGCCCAATGCCACCGAGCTCGCGGCCTACAAGCAGAAGCTGACTCGCCTCCGTGGCTTGCCCGCCAATGTTTATGAAGTGCTAGAGCAGCTTCCTGCCGCCACCCATCCCATGGATGTGCTGCGCACCGGCGTCTCCGCCCTGGGCTGCACCCTTCCCGAGAAAGACGACCACAACCCTGCGGGAGCCATTGAGTGCGCCGATGTACTGCTCGCCACCATCGGATCGATGCTGCTCTACTGGTACCACTACAGCCGCAACGGCCAAAGCATCGACGTTGACTCTGGAGAGGACACGCTCGCCGGACACTTTCTCTCCCTGCTGCACGGTGAGCCCCCGAGCGAGGAATGGATTCGCGCCATGCAGGTGTCCTTGGTCCTATATGCCGAGCATGAGTTCAACGCCTCTACCTTCACCGCGCGAGTCATCGCCGGGACCGGCTCTGACATCTACTCCTGCATCACCGGCGCGATCGGCGCCCTCCGCGGGCCCAAGCACGGCGGAGCCAATGAAGTCGCCCTGGAAATTCAGCAGCGCTATGCCACTCCCGACGAGGCTGAGCGCGACATTCGCGCCCGCCTGGAAAAGAAAGAAGTAGTCATCGGCTTCGGTCATCCGGTCTACACCGTCAGCGACCCGCGCAATGCCATCATCAAGAAAGTCGCCCGCGAACTGGCGGAGTCGACCGGCGACTTAGGCATGTATCGCGTTGCCGAGCGGCTGGAAACGGTGATGTGGGATGCCAAGCGCATGTTCCCCAACCTGGATTGGTTCAGCGCCGTCTCCTATTACCTGATGGGCATTCCCACCGCGATGTTTACCCCGCTCTTTGTGCTGGCGCGTACTTCCGGGTGGAGCGCTCATATCCTCGAACAGCGCGCCGACGGCAAGATCATTCGCCCAGCGGCCAACTACACCGGGCCGGACGACCAACCGTTTGTCCCCCTTGAAAAACGAGCCTAGAAGGATTTTGACCGAATGTCCGTGCATGCCAGCGGGGAACGCCCGCCTTATGACCAGGTCCTCGCCGACATTGCCGACTATGTCTGCAACTACAACATCACAAGTGAATTGGCCTACACCACCGCGCGCAACTGCCTGATCGACACGCTCGGCTGCGGTCTGGAAGCGCTCGAGTATCCGGCCTGCACAAAGTTGCTGGGCCCGATTGTGCCCGGAACCATCGTGCCCAACGGAGCCAAAGTTCCCGGCACGGCCTTTCAACTGGACCCGGTACAGGCCGCCTTCAACATTGGAGCCATGATTCGCTGGCTCGATTTCAACGATACCTGGCTCGCTGCGGAGTGGGGTCACCCGTCCGACAATCTTGGCGGCATTCTTGCCGTCGCTGATTGGCTCTCCCGCAGCAGCGCGGCAACGCTCACCATGCGCGACGTGCTGACAGCGATGATCAAGGCCCACGAGATCCAGGGCTGTCTCGCGCTGGAGAACTCTTTCAATAAGGTTGGCCTGGATCACGTTGTCCTGGTGAAGGTGGCCTCGACTGCTGTGGTTGCGCACATGCTCGGCCTTACCCGGCAGCAGATACTCGACGCTATATCGCTCGCGTGGGTCGATGGCCAAAGCCTGCGGACCTATCGCCATGCACCTAACACCGGTTCACGCAAAAGCTGGGCTGCCGGAGACGCGACAAGCCGGGCCGTTCGCCTGGCGCTCATGGTCAAGGCCGGAGAGATGGGATATCCCTCCGTGCTCACCGCCAAAACCTGGGGATTTTACGATGTACTCTTCCGCGGCCGGCCCTTCGGTTTCCAGCGGCCGTACGGCTCCTACGTCATGGAGAACGTGCTCTTCAAGATCAGCTATCCCGCCGAGTTTCACTCTCAGACCGCGGTAGAAGCCGCCATGGCCTTGCGCAAAGAAATGCTGGCAGCCGGTAAGTCCGCGGACGACATCACAGCCATCCAGCTTCGCACCCATGAAGCGTGTATCCGCATCATCGATAAAAAGGGGCCACTCAACAACCCCGCCGACCGAGACCACTGCGTGCAGTACATGGTGGCTGTCCCCTCCTCTTCGGTCATCTGACCGCCGCCGATTACGAGGACTCCTTCGCCGCCGACCCCAGCATCGACGCGTTGCGCGAGAAGATGCAATGCACTGAAGAGCGCTCCTTCACCGCCGACTACCACGATCCGGAGAAGCGCTCCATTGCCAACTCGCTCACCCTCACCTTCCGCGACGGAACCACGCTGACGGAAACGGTTGAATACCCTCTAGGTCACCGTCGCCGCAGAGCCGAGGGCATTCCGCTCCTGGAGGCGAAGTTCCGCATCAACCTGGCGCGCCGATTTGCCCCGTTGAAGCAGAGCGCCATCCTGGAAGCCTCGCTCGACCAGCAAACCCTCGAGCGCATGCCGGTCCAAACCTACGTGGATCTATACGCAGTCTGATGGAGTTCCTCGGGCATCGCCGAGGTGGAGCAAAGAACCAAGGCCTCTTCCCTGGACGGGTGCCCCATGTTCGCCTCAGCGTACATGGGCCGAAGATGATGGGGCGCAGCCCTGCGAATGCACCCCTCTATAGCGAAGAGATTATGGACGACAGCAAGAGTCCTTGCACATGGAGTGAAAGCATTTGAAGAACTTCGTTTTCGGCCCATGTACGCTCAGGCGAACATGGGGCACCCGTCCAGAACCAACGATCGTAGTTCGGAGTCCGAATCCCGAAAGAAGCTGCCGACCTAATTTGGACAGGTTTCGTCAGCCGTGCCCCTCGTCTGGAGTCACTCTTCGATATTTGGGTACCCGGGATTTGTTGACCAGATGACGCAATGGGAAATCCCGCAACGACGCAAACACCTTCTATAATCCGCCCATGCCTTTTAGTCCCGGTTTGACCCGGCGAGATTTCGTCAGGGGAATGCTGGCCACACCCCTGGCCGCTGCCTATGCATCGCACGCCGCCGCACTGACCCCGATGAAAATCACCCGGGTTGAGACCGTCTATTGGAAGACGCGCAATGACGCCCCGTTCTGGCCTCATTGGACATGGCTGAAGATCGATACCGACGCCGGCATCTCCGGTATCGGAGAGACCTATCCGCGCAACCCGGTGGAAGCAGCGATGGTCCACAACGTAGCGCCCTCGCTGATCGGCCGTGACCCTCGCGATATCGAACGCATCTGGGCTGACCTTTACCGCACATTCGATTTCCAGATCGCCGGGGGTACAGAGATGCGGGTGCTGAGCGCGCTGGATCTGGCGCTATGGGATCTGTTAGGGAAATCGCTGAACGCTCCCGTCTACCGCCTGATTGGCGGCAAAGCCAATCCCCAGGTTCGCCTCTACAACACCTGCTTCGAATACAAATACGATTTCAATAAAGAGCCAGAAAAGATCATGCGTGAGCTGATCGACACGCGGGGCATCAAGGCCATCAAGATCTGGCCCTTCGACGGCGCCGCTTTACGCAACAAAAACGAGTACATTACCTGGCAGGACATCGACCAGGCACTGATCCCGGTAAAAAAGCTGCGCGATAACTTCGGCGACGAAATCGAAATCGCGATTGAGTTTCACGCGCAGTGGAATGTAACGTCCGCCATCCGCATCGCCCATGCCCTCGAACCCTACAAGCCGATGTGGCTTGAGGACATGCTGATGCCCGGAAACTTCGACCAATATCACCAGCTCGCGGCAGCTACGTCGTTGCCGCTGACTGTCGGGGAACGTATGGCCGGCAAGATGCAGTTTGAGCGGCTTCTGGAATCACGCACACCTAAATACGTAATGTTCGACGTCACCTGGTGCGGCGGACTGACCGAAGCCCGCAAGATCGCTGCCCTCGCGGATGCCCAGGAATTGCCCATCGCCCCTCACACCGCTGGCGGTCCGCTCCTGTTCTACGCCTCCACCCATCTCACTACCGCATCACCAAACGTGTGGATCCAGGAAAGCTGCCAGCGGTTCTATGAGCACGACTGGCCGCAAATGCTGGAAAGCCCCATCGCTCCGAAAGATGGTTTCATCCAGGTTCCCGAAGAAAGCGGCTTCGGCATGCGCATCAAACCCGAAGCCTGGAACCATCCCGCGTCCATCCACGCAGTCACTGAAGGTTAGTGAGGAGCAGTTCATGAAAACACGCACACCAGCTGGTCCATGGGGTCAGGACATCTTCTTAAGGAAAAGCATGCACCGAGCCCGCGCTGTGCTCCTCGTCGTTAGTCTCACCACTATGCTGCCGGCGCAGCCAACCGCCGGGGTGGTCGCTGGTTTCACCGCGCAAAGCTCGTCGGCTGAAGTCAGCTGGGAGCAACGTTTCAAGGCGATACCCGACGCGCAACGCATGCGCGCCAACATGGAACTGCTAAGCGCCCACCCTCATCATGTCGGCTCGCCCTACGACAAACAGAATGCGGAGTGGATCCTGGCCCAGTACAAGCAATGGGGATGGGACGCTCACATCGAAGAATTTCAGGTGCTCTTTCCCACTCCGAAATTGCGCTTGCTGGAAATGGTCGCGCCTACCAAATTCACGGCCAAGCTGGAAGAGCCGGCTGTAGCCGTCGACCCCACAACCAAGCAAAAGGATGAGCAACTCCCCACCTATAACGCCTACTCACCCGATGGCGACGTGACCGCACCGCTGGTCTACGTGAACTACGGCCTCGTCGCTGACTACGAGGAGCTTGCTCGTCACGGCGTTTCCGTCAAGGGCGCGATCGTAATCGCGCGCTATGGAGAATCCTGGCGAGGCATCAAGCCCAAGCTGGCCGCCGAGCACGGCGCTATCGGATGCCTTATTTATTCCGACCCGGCGGACGACGGCTACACCCAGCAACTCCCCTTTCCCAAAGGGCCGATGCGTCCGGCAGAAGGAGCGCAGCGCGGAAGCGTGTTGGACGCACCACTCTATCCTGGCGATCCGCTCACCCCGGGAGTAGCCGCAACCAAAGACGCCAAGCGGCTCAAGCTTCAGGATGCGCAATCCCTGGCGAAGGTTCCGGTGATGCCCATCTCGTACGCCGACGCGCAGCCGCTGCTTGCTGCGCTCGAAGGTCCCGTGGTGCCGGCGAATTGGCGCGGAGCGCTACCCCTTACCTATCGCATGGGGCCGGGCCCGGCGAAGGTCCATTTACAACTCGCTTTCAACTGGGATCTCAAACCTGTGTACAACATCATCGCAACCATGCGCGGTTCTGAGCAGCCCGACTTGTGGGTGCTGCGCGGCAACCATCACGATGGTTGGGTGAACGGTGCGGACGATCCTGTTTCTGGCCAGGTGGCCCTATTGGAAGAAGCCCGGGCGCTGGGCGAGCTGGCAAAGCAAGGATGGAAGCCCAAACGAACCATCATCTACGCGTCCTGGGATGGAGAAGAGCCCATGCTGCTTGGTTCCACCGAATGGGTGGAGGCGCACGCAGATGAGTTACGGCAGCATGCCGTGGTTTACATCAACACGGATGGCAATGAGCGCGGCTATCTCAGTGTGCAGGGTTCCCATGCGCTGCAGTCGTTGATGAACGGCGTCGCCAAAGATGTAGAAGACCCCGAATCCAAGGCCTCCGTGTTCAAACGTCAGCAGGCTCGCGTGTTGTTGCAGGGAACCTCCGCACAGCGTACAGCAGCAAGGAGCGGCAGCAACCTGGACATTGGCCCACTGGGTTCTGGTTCAGACTTCAGCGGGTTTGTCGATCACGTCGGGATAGCAACAGTTAATCTTGGATTCGAGGGAGAAGATCCTTCCGGCAACTACCACTCCATCTACGACGACTTCTACTGGTATTCGCATTTTTCCGACTACGACTTCGTCTACGGCCGCGCCCTGGCGCAAACCGCGGGGCTGACCGTGCTACGCATGGCGGATGCCGATATCATGCCGTACGATTTTGAGGGCCTCTCTCATACGGTAGGACAATACATCGACGAGGTGAAAGCACTGCTCGAGACTCGCCGCAAAGAAGCGGAGGACATCAAACACAACCTGGCTGACGGCGTGTATGACGCGGTGAACGATCCCCGCAACCCCACCGTTGCCCCGCCAGCCCGAGAGATTCCGCCTTATCTCAACTTCGCGCCGCTCGACAACGCGGCCGCTGAACTCAAGCAGGCTGCCGCGCAATATAGCAAGGCTTTCGCCGCCGCGCAGGGCAAACCGCTGGCCCCCGATCGCCTGCTGACGATCAATCAGCAACTGGCGTTGGCAGAGAGAAAGCTGATCAGCGAACAAGGCCTGCCACGGCGCCCATGGATGAAGCACCTGCTCTATGCTCCGGGTTGGTATACAGGCTATAGCGCCAAGACCATGCCCGGGGTAAGAGAAGCCATCGAAGAGGGCCGTTACACTGAAGCCGAGGATCAAGTAGTCTTAGTGGCCCACGCATTGCAGGATGAGGCGGCGTGGATTGAGCAGATCACCAAAGAGCTCAGCAACTAAGATCCTTTCAATTTTTGAACGGAAGTCGAGGGAACATGGAAATGAAGTGTCAAGCTAAGAAGTCCCGAAAGATGTTTGTGAAAGCATTGCTGCTCGCGTTATTGAGCGCACAAGCGTATGCGCAAACGAAGGTCCACTATGAGCCGACACTCCAGTCGCTCAATCAGCACCCGCTTCCCCAATGGTATGCCGATGCCAAGTTGGGCATCTTTATTCACTGGGGCCTGTACTCGGTGCCCGGCTGGGCTCCGCTATCTCACCCCGAGCATGACTTCCGCAATATCGACTACATCAAGAACAACCCCTATGCTGAGTGGTACTACAACGTAATGCGGATCGACGGCTCGCCTACGCAGGCTTATCACAAAGAACATTACGGGGCAAACTACAACTATTACAATTTCGCCCCGGTCTTTGACCAGGAGAGCATGAAGTGGAAGCCGGAACAGTGGGCCGGCATCTTCCGCGATGCAGGCGCCAAGTACGTTGTACTGACTACCAAGCATCACGAAGGATTTACGCTGTGGCCGAGTGCCACGCCGAACCCGACGCTGCCCAAGGATCGGCAGCATGCCACGCGGGATATCGTGGGCGAGCTTACCACCGCCGTAGAAAAAGACGGCATGCGCATGGGGCTTTACTACTCAGGCGGATACGATTGGACCTTTGTCCCTGGCCCGATCCGCGTGCCCGCCGACTACCAGACGGTGAAGCCGCAAAGCGAAGCCTACGGCAAATATGCCGATGCCCAGATTCGCGAGCTCATCGTGCGTTACCATCCAGCGGTTTTGTGGAATGACATTGATTGGCCCAAGTCTGGCCATCCTCTCGCCATCATGGCCGACTATTACAACACCGTACCCGATGGCGTTGTGGATGATCGCTTTGGGGTCAAGCATTCCGACTTCACTTCGCCGGAATATCAGAAGGTGGACGAAATTCGCGCCACGAAAGTGGGAGGAGTGCCGCGGTCTTGGCCGGTCGTTTGGCTACAATCGCGCCGAGGGCGAGGCAGAAACCATCGCTCCCGACGCATTGATCTATCTGCTGGTCGATATCGTGAGTAAGAACGGTAATCTGTTATTGGACGTCGGTCCTGAGGCGGATGGAACGATTCCGCCGGTGCAGATGAATCGCCTGCGCGCGCTCGGTGCGTGGCTACACCAGAACGGCGACGCTATCTACGGCACCCGGCCCTGGACGCGGGCGGTGGGCGAAAGCAAAGAGGGCATTGGCGTGCGCTTCACACGCAAGAACGCCAACCTCTACGCCATTTTGCTCGGCACACCGAAGCAGCCTCAAGTAACCCTGGTGAACGTTGCGGCCAAGCCAGGAACGGCTCTGCACCTTCTGGGCTACGCTCAACCGCTTAAGTGGAGCGCGGAAGGACAAAATCTGAAAGTCGAACTGCCCGCATCGTTGCCCGGCCACTACGCTTACGTACTGCAAATGCAGGCAGCCACGATGCCCTAGGTGGTATTGAGATCGGGGCCTTTGCGGGAAAACGCAAAAGCCCCGATGCCGGTGGTACACGAGTGGAAGGGTTAAGGTGACTACGCTAAGCGGACAGCTGCGTCCGCTTCAATGGCCATGGCCTTTAGTATGCTGAGAAACTCCGGGTTCTGGCCGTAGAAGAGGCCATCGGCGGTGAAGCTTGCTATCGTGGCCCGTGCGCCGGCGAATTTGTCGCGTAGCGGACGAATAATCGCGACATGAGGCAGCTTGGGGCTGATGAATTCGCAAGGCACTGGGAAGATCAAACTCGGCTGAGTCAGCGGATTGAGCGGGTTGAAAAAATCGGGAAACGACAAGCCGGATACAGAATCGCTAAACGGCGCCACCGGCTGTTGTATCCCGTTGCCCGCAAAATCGACCCATTCCAGAAAATGAGCGATTTCGTCTCCTCCAATGCCCAGCGTAATCTCGAGCACCTCCTCATCCGTCACTTTACGGCTCAAGGCGGCATAGAGACTGGAGCCGCCCTGCTCAATGTATCCGAAGTGAAATGCCGCCGTATTCGCGATGGCCTGAATGTGGTTGTTCCCGGGAAAGTTTGGGTTGGTCGTGCCGTTGAAATCGCTGTCATTCCGCGGTATGGCGGTGACATTCTGAAGCGTGATGGCCTGCGGAAAGGTGGCTCCGAGGTCTGGATTGGTAGCGCTGCGATAGCGGATATACCAGCTGGTGTCGACGTTGAGGTGCATCAGGTTGGTGAGCCGCTTGCTACCGGATGATCCCGTAGCCGTGCTTCCCTCCAGAATGCGGAACTCGTCGAAGTTAACCGGCTCAGCACCTCTGGACTCGAGATAGGCATTGAGAAAGGCGGCGTGACTCTGCTCGTCCAGAGTATTGCTGCTGATGTATTGCGGGCCATCACCATCCAGGTTCGACAGAGCTACCTGGTAGTTGTTCATGGATTGGTTCGGATCCACCTCAACCGGCTTGTTATTGCCGATGCCCCCGAGTTCCGCATATTGAATCCAAAGGTCAGACTCAATCAGTTCTGCCGCCGCGAGAAAGCGGAGAATGGCGGCGTCACCGTTGTTGAGATAGCCGCCTTTTTGTGCGCGCGCCGGAGTGCCTTTAGCTAACAAACCGGCGCCGACTGCAGCTGCGCCTCCTGTCAGAAGACCGCTTTTCATAAAAGAGCGGCGGTCAACTGGACGCTTGGTCTTGCTCACTGGATTTTCCATAGTGGTTTTAACCTGTCCTGACTTTGAGTGAAGATGGGTCTCTTGGTAAGTCGACCCGAAGTTCACACTAAGCGAGGGCAATGATGTCAGTTGTCAGGGAATTGTCAGATAAATGTCTCGCCGGGCGGCGACAAGCTATGGCGATTAAATTTGTAAGAAAGCATCCGGTCTGCGGCTATCTCTTAACCGATAAGCGCGTCTAAGGCGACTATGTGTCGCAACAGAGGATTTTATCTACTCACCTTTTATGGGCGTCGCCGTCGACCTTGAAGGTTCGGGCATCTGCCACCGTTTCAGCGACAATCGGCGCTATCCCGCTTGTTCATTGCGTGATATTCGGGGCAGGATGATTTCAACACTCAGGCCGCCTTCGGCGACATTCGTCGCGCAGATTCTGCCGCCATGCAGGCGCACAATCCTCTCCGCGATGGCCAGACCCAGTCCCGCACCGTTTGAGTCGTTGCCCTGCGACTCGAACAAGCGGTAGAAAGGTTTGAAGATGCGGTCGAGCTCTTCCGGCGGCACGCCGGGGCCATGGTCGCGCACTACGATGCTTGCTCCCTCACCGTTGAGCGCCGGTGCGGCTTGAAGCAGCACTTCGACCGGCGTGCCGGGCGCGGTGAACCTAAGGGCGTTGCGCAGCACATTCTCGATGGCGGAGCGCAGGAGGCTCGGATCTCCGCGCACCGCCAGGTCTGCGGTCTCCCCCACTTCGACGCGGCTTCCGCGTTCCTGTGCTTCAAAGTCCGCGTCGGCAGCGATGCTGGAAACAAGGTCTGTGAGGTCCACCCGCGCAGAATTCTGAAGGGTTGACGATGCCTCGAACTTGGCGACGGTCAGCAGCCGACCGATAGTCTCGTTCAGCCTTTGCAGATCGATCTGCATCCGGTCCAGTGCTGGGCCTTCTCCGACGCGGCGGCGCAGCAGATCTAATGCGACGTTTAGCCGCGCCAGCGGCGATCGCAGCTCGTGCGACACGTCATAGAGAAGCTGGCGTTGACTCGAGATAAGAGTCTCCGTCGTGTTCGCCATGCGATTGAAATCGCGCACCAGATCACCCATTTCGTCTCTTCGTGACTCCAGGGCAGCGTCTGCGCGGGCGCTGAGTTGCCCAGCAGAGATTTGTTGGGAAACAGAGCGAAGACGCAAGATGGGTCTCGTCAGGTAATGGGCAAGAAAATAACAGACGAGGCCGGATACGGTCAGTGCCAGGCTGATACGCATCAAGACGACTTTCAGATCAACCCCAAACGCAGCGCCCGGGCCCGACAACAGTTCGGATGCGTAGATATAGCTGTTGCCGTCTGCACTCTTTACCGGTGTCACGATCGCGGCTAACCCACGGTGCATGGAGCTAGCCGCAGGCTCCCCACGGGCTACCCGATCGACATCCTGCTTGAACTCGGCACAGTCCCACCCGGCCAATGTCCGGCCCTTCTCATCAAAAAGACAAGCGCGTACGTGGGTATCCGCCGAGAGCTGGTCAATGAACGAAGTCGCCGCGGGTGCTCCACTTTGTTTCAATACGCCGACGACGGCGGTTCCATAGTACTTCGTCGTATCCTCGAGGCTGCTATGCCAGCGCGACGGTACGCCATGCGGCTGCAGCGCAAAGGCCAGAACCAGCGAGAGGCAAGTGAGAACTACGGTTGCCCAGAACCAGATAAAGATTTTGACAAAGAGGCCGGGCATACTCAATAGTCCTCTCCCGGCTTGCGCGGTGCGAGTTGGTAGCCGCTCCCGCGAATCGTCTTGATGCGCTGAATCCCGCGCTGCTGGTCTAGCTTTCTGCGCAGATTGCTGATATGTACGTCAATGGTCCGGTCGAATGCGCCCAGCCTTCTCCCCAGGGCTATGTCCGTAAGGTATTCGCGGGTGAGTGCCCGTCCCGGGTTGCGTACCAGCACCTCCAGCAGAGCGAACTCGATGGTCGTCAGTTGCAGTGATCTGCCGGCGACGTAAGCCTCCCGCAAAGCAGTGTTGATCACGATATCGCCGGCCGTAAACTTTTCGAGACCAGGCTGCCGTTCGTCCATCCGCCGCAGGATCGCTTTAATACGGGCAACCAGCTCTCGTGGGTTGAATGGCTTGGGCAGATAGTCGTCTGCTCCCACTTCCAGGCCGATGATGCGGTCAATGTCATCTCCACGAGCCGTCAGCATCAAAACGGGTATGGAGGAGCGTGAGCGCAAGTGTTTGAGCACATCGATTCCCCCCATGCGGGGCAACATGACGTCCAGGATGACCAGGGAATAATTGCCACTACAGGCGAGTTCCAAACCATCGATCCCATTGTGCGCGGCGGATAACGCGAATCCATCCTCCGCGAGCCGCTCAGTGAGCAACGTGCAGAGTTCAACATCGTCGTCGACAATCAGCAGAGTGTTCATGGCGGCAAACGACTCTCTCATCTTTGATGGTAATCGCCCGCTGTGGCCCAGCGGTGCGTCTTTACCTATCTTTACAATCCTTCACTTACCTTTATGGCAGCGGAATTCTGCCGGTGATTTACTCAAAGGATGGTACACCTTAGAACAGCCGGGATGACCGCAGTCCAGATCGACGGCAGGCAACGCCTCGCTCCGCTGTTGCTGAAAGCTGGCTTCTGGGCCTGCATCGTGATCGCAGTGGCCGCAGCGTTGCGACGGTTCGTTGCCCTGGTGCATCCCTCGCAGACCAGCTCATCGCCCATGGCTGCACTGGATGCGACGTTTGCTTCTCACGCTGTTTTAACGTTTGCCCATATTACTTCTGCAACCGCGTTTGTTCTGGTGACTCCCCTGGTCCTTCTTCGAGTCTCGAAGAGTGGGCTGTGGGAGCGGTTGCTTTTTTCGCTCGGAGTTGTGGTCGGGATGACTGCCTATGCCATGAGTATCCCCGCGTTTGGGGGATGGGTAGAACGTTCGGCCGTCCTGTTTTTTAATAGTGTCTTCCTGTTGTCCCTGGCTCGCGCTTATTCGTATGCACGGGCCGGCGAAGCTTTCCAAAAAATGCGATGGCTTACGCGGGCGGTTGGCATTCTTCTGGGGATAGCCACGACTCGACCGGTGATGGGCATATTCTTCGCAACCAGCCGGTTGACGCATCTCGAACCAAGACAGTTTTTCGGAGTCGCATTCTGGATTGGGTTTTCGATCAACACCATCATTGTTGAAGTTTGGCTTCGTTCAGGAGAGCGTACTTTCGAGCATGCTCCTAGAGCCACCTAAGCAGCTTGCCGGACGGAAGGGGCTGGACGCTCAAACAGAATTGAACCGGCAACCATTCTCGATGGAACCGCCACCCTTAAGTTGTCATCCCGACCGGAGCGTAGCGGAGTGGAGGGACCTGCGGTTCCGCGTACCTCTCCTGGGAAGGCAAAGTCCGACTACTGTTCAGATCCGATACAGGCGGTTTAGTGGCGACGGGTTCGTTTTGGGGAGGGGCTGTGCGATCGCAGGTCCCTCCGCTCCGCTACGCTCCGGTCGGGATGACAAGTGAAGGGGTGGCGGTTCTATTGGGAGTGGTTGCCGAAGCGAAGCGTTTTTCAAAACTCATTTGACCTGGGCTAAGTTCAGGCGTCTCTTTGGACTCCTTCTGCCATCGGTTCCCACGCAGATACATCAAACCTTAAGCGCGTTTTCCCTGATCGCACATGGCGTAGATTAGGAGTGCATGGCGTGGACCTGAGGCCCTTTCGTCCAGCCGGATGCTAAAGGGATGTTCGGCGGAAAGTGGGGAAGTTGAAAAAAGAAGAACATTGCCTTCGAGTCGGCATCCTTGGTTGCGGCCCGATCTCGCAATTTGCGCATCTGGAGTCTGCGCAGAAGGCGAGGAATGTGGTTCTTCGCGCGGTCTGCGATGCGGATGAATCGCTGGCTCGCCGCTTTGGCGCCTTCTATGACGCTGAGCGGATTTACCTCGACTACGACGAAATGCTGAACGACGGATCTCTCGACGCTATCATCATCGCGACTTCCGACGCTTTCCACGTCCCGGCTGCTCGCAATGCGCTTGCCGCGGGCAAGCACGTGTTGTGTGAGAAGCCCCTGGGGGTAACGGTAGAAGAAGTAAAATCGCTGGCCGAGGTCGTGCGGAAAACCGGTCTCGTCCTCCAGGTCGGGCACATGTTGCGCTTTGATCCTGGCATTGAAGCCACACGCAAGTTTATCGATGAAGAGATGGGTCAGATGTTGGCTCTGAAGGCCTGGTACTGCGATTCGACGCATCGGTATGAGATGACCGATGCGGTGCAACCCATGCCTCGCTTCGGAGCAAACGCGCTCAAACCCAAGGGCGATCCGAAGGCCAACCGCGCGCAATACTACATGCTGGCTCACGGTTGCCATCTGAGCGATCTAGCGCGTTATCTGGGCGGCCCGATCACGGCGGTTCGTGCCCGGCTGTTAGAGCGCTTTGGGGCCTATTGCTGGTTCGTCGAAACGGAGTTCGCGAACGGCACGCTGGGGCATCTTGATCTGACTGTCGCTGTTCGCATGGATTGGTTCGAAGGATTCCAGATCTATGGCGAGAAGGGAAGCGCCGTGGGCCGGATTTTCAATCCCTGGTACTTGAAGTCGAGCGACGTGGACATCTTCCACGAGAAGGATGCGAGCACCTATCGCGTGTTGGGCGCCGACGGGCATTTTTACCGCCGTCAACTCGAAGGCTTCGCGGACACGATTTTGAAAGGTGTCGCGATGCGGGGTGCGAACGTAGAAGACGGTCTCGCTTCTGTGCAGGCGATGGTGGCCATCGCACGCTCAGTCGAATCAGGAGAGCGAATTGAATTGTCAACGGTAGTGGGCGCCGTGTAATGTACGCCGCGATTTTTTCCCGCACCTACCCCATGAAGAGTGTCGCAGAGGTTTTCGCCGCCGCGGCTATGGATGGCTACCAAGGAGTTCAGGCCAATCTGTCATCCGCGGGATTGGCCAGTTTACCTGACACTGTGCCTCCCGGCGTAGCGGCGCAATTCTGCCAGGAGGCGCGCGCCCAAGGCATTCGGATTGCGGCGCTTTCCGGAACCTACAATATGGCGCACCCGGACGCGAGGGTGAGAAAGGCATCCAGAGCCGGATTTCAAAACGTTGTCACCGCGGCCCGCGAGATGGGAGCACCGGTTGTTGCCCTCTGCACCGGTTCGAGAGACTTGCACGATATGTGGAAGTTCCACCCTGAGAATCGCAGCGACAAGGCGTGGAGGGATCTCCGCTCTGAACTCGAGTTCGCAGTTCGAGTAGCTCAAGAGGCAGGCATCCGTCTTGCGATCGAGCCAGAACCCGCGAACGTGATTCATGACGCAAAAGCAGCGAAAAGAATCCTGAACGAGATGGCCTCATCGTACCTGGGCATCCTCCTGGATGCTGCGAACCTGCTCACAGCGGAAACGCTTTCGAGGCAACATGAAGTCATCGATGAAGCGATGGGCCTCCTGGCGGAATTCCTGCTGCTGGCTCATGCCAAGGACATCGACGCCTCCGGGCAGGTTGTTGCACCAGGGGAAGGGAAGGTTGATCTCGTGGCATTCAGCACGTCTTTGCGCCGGGTGGGTTATGACGAGGCTCTGATTGCACATGGATTCGCGGCAGAGAAGGCTGGCCTGGCAGTGAAAGTTTTGCAGAGGATTATCGGGGAGTCCGCGTGAGCTCTGGTCGCTTGATCACGGAAGATGGGTGTTCTCTCGCCTACGACGATGTCGGTTCAGGCTTGCCCACCATCTGGCAACACGGGCTCGGCGCAGACCGGCAACAGCCCACGGAGGTATTCCCCAGGGATGTTGGCATCAGATGCATCACATTGGAATGTCGCGGTCATGGGGAGTCTCAAATGGGAGACCCCGCTCGCCTTTCGATCGCGCAGTTTGCCACGGACGTAACAGAATTGCTTGACCGTTTGAGCATCGACACGGCTGTGCTTGGCGGGATTTCGTTGGGTGCTGCCATCAGCATGCGTCTGGCGGCCAGCTTTCCATGGCGTATTAAGGGTCTGATTCTGGCTCGCCCTGCGTGGGTCGATGAGGCAGCCCCTCCCACCATGCATCCTTATCTCGTGGTCGCAGAAATGCTAAAGGAGTATGGACCGGAAGAAGGGCTGAGAAGGTTTGCGAACTCTGAAACTCTGGCCGCGGTGGAAAGGGTTTCCCCTGACAACGCTGCCTCGTTGCGCAGCTTCTTCTCGCGGCCCGATAAACAGAGCACGATCGAACTCCTTTCACGCATCCCGCTGGATGGGCCCGGTCTCTCCTTGCACGACCTGGCCTCGATTGACATGCCAACACTGGTCATAGGGAACGGCGAGGACTATGTTCACCCGCTGCAATATGCATCGCGACTGAAAGACCTCATCCCAGGCGCGGCCCTGCAGATCGTCACGTCGAAAACGGTGAACAGGGCGCTCTATCACTCGCAATTCCGCGAGTCGCTCGCTTCATTTTTACAGCATTTGACGGCGGCAAGATGAGCACGCTGCTGGTAGCGGACATCGGCGGCACGACGGTCAAAATTGGCTTCGTTGTGGATGGGGTGCCGCAAACGTATCAGCGGGTATTTCGCACGAATCATCTGCGCCGTCCCGATCCGGTAGAAGGTCTGGCTGAGATGATCTCCCTCGCTATCGACGAGGCGAAGCTTCAACCCCACGCCATCGTGTCCACAGTTCCCGGCTTCCTGGACAAAACGGCCACGCGTGTTCTTTTGGCGGTAAACATTCCGGAGCTCAATGGTTGCGCCCTGGTAGATGAGATCGCTCGCTCGATAGGGATTCCGGTCTATCTGGAACGCGATGCGGTGCTCTCGCTCATCGGCGAGCACGCTGCTGGCGGTTGCAGGGGCGCTAAGTACGTCCTTGGATTTTTTTTTGGAACGGGTGTAGGCGCGGCGTATCTCCAGAACGGACGCCCCTTCCGCGGTTCTGGCTGGGCGCTTGAGGTCGGACACATGCCTTATAATGGGTCGCATCGATGGCTAGGAACCGATCGGACGGAATGCCTCGAAGCCTATGTGTCCGGCAAAGTGTTGGAGCGCATCGCCCAGGAGCACTGCGTCGCCATTGCGGACGTGTTCTCAGCTGCCAAACATAACCAGGCCCTTGGCGAACATGTAGCCGAGTTCGTTCGCAATCAGGCCAATGCGGTGGGGTGTGCGATTGCTGTTCTGTCGCCGGAGACGGTGCTGCTCGGAGGCGGGATTTGCGACATGCGTGAATTCCCGCGTGAACAGCTAGCGTCGGCCATCCAACACAGCTTTCCACTCGAACAAATCGGTCAACCCCTGGTAGTCCAGTGGGCGACCCTTGGATGGCAGAGCGTACTACACGGCGCCCCGCTCATCCAAACAGTACGAGATAGACAGCGGTCGTAGAGGAGGCGCCCGGCACTTGATCTCCTTGTGTATGCCGGGCTGCTAGCTGTGCTAAGCCGACAGGTCCTTCAGGTCTTTCAAATCTCCGAGCGGGCTCACGGTGGAGAAGATACGCTTGACCTCCGTGAAGATGCCCGCGCTCGTTCCCTTTGGCCTCTTGGGCAAGCCCTGAATCTCCCAGGGGGACTTCTCGATGAGATCGATGGAAGACTTATAAATCTGCTCGAAACCGTACTTATGCAGATTCTCGATGTAGTCCATCCAGCCGGGCGCCCCAAAGGAGTCAATCGGGATAAGGTCGCTGAGGGTGGTGCTGACGAGGAAGTAGCATCCCATCAGCGGATAGGTCCGGAACAAGCGGATATCCAATTGACCACTACCCAGCGCCGCATTGATCGCCTTGGTCGCCTTGTATTCCGTAGCCAACAGATAGATCTGGTGGGAGAAATCGGCCAGCGCATTGACTGCACCCACTACCGGACCGCTAATGGCTCCGCCATCTACAAAGGCCAGCCCGGTTTTGAGAGCGAAGGAGGTAGTGGCGCGCGTAGCGCTGATGGCCTCGTTCTTGGTTTCATCTGCCAGGCAATTCTTTAACGCATCGAACGCCGCGGTGGGGGCGCCGGTGTCGATGGCGTAGCCGCGCTCCGAGATGTTGTATTGGGTATATAAGTCTGCTCCTACTTTGGCCCAGCCGGTAAAGAGGTCATAGCCATCTTTGATGTGGCCGACCACCGGCGGAATACTGACTGCGCATTGTCCAAGGATGGTCGTGATGAAGCCTCCCAGGCTGCCAAGCGCCTCCAGGCCGTCGACACTGAACATGGTCGTCACCATGCCCTCCATCTTCCGGCGCACGACGTCGGATGCCGGGGGTCCAGAAGTCTTGGGCGGGGTAGTCTTGCCTTTGGAGGTTAGATAGGCAGCGCCTTCTTCGCCTTTTTCCTTGACCTTTTGCGCGGCCAGCTTTAACTGGTCCTTCAATTTGGCGGCTTTGAAGTTCACCTCCTTGTCTTCAAAAATCTTGACGATTGCCTTCTTGCGCTCTTTCGCAACCACCGACAACGCCACCAATTCCGGGATGGTGAAATGGGTGATTTGGTAGGTGCGATAGTCAGCAGCCTTATCCAGCGCGGCGTTCAGGTTGGTGACGGCCTTGGCGCGGTTGCGCACGCTCGATTCCCAGCCACTTCCCTGGTCGCGCTTCCAGTCTTCAAAAGCGTTCTTGATTCTCCAGAGATCCTTCTCGTTCTTGGTTTTTTCGTATTGCTGGATCGCATCATCCACGGCCTTCAATCTGGAGCTCCGGGGGGTCAGGATGTTGGCGGTCGTGTCTTTTATCCACTGCCCATAAGCTGGAATGCCCATATGACTGCCTCAGTATTTTGAATTTTTGCAGCAAGCTACACTATCACCTGTCACGCGAAGCGCGTTATGAAAAGCGTGATTTGCATGATAAGCAGTGCACCCTAGATTGAGTTTGAGGAACGCCATGCGCCGGATCTTCGCCATACTTGCAATCGCCCTGACTGTGTCGTGTGCATGTGCACAGACTGGCGTCCCTGAAAGAGTGCTTCCAGGTTTCCAGACGATCCAGCAATCAGATCTGCGCCGCGATCTCACGTACATCAGCTCAGATGAGCTTGCCGGCCGCCTGAGCCTGCAGCCTGGAGATGAGCTGGCTACCCGCTGGATTGCCGAGCAGTTCGCTAAAGCCGGCTTGCAGCCGCCCGTGAAGGCAGAAGATGGCAAGCCCAGCTACCTGCAACCCATCACCCTGGTTGAGTACCATCCCGATCGTGAGGCTACTTCCATAACGCTGGCTCGATCCGGTAAGACGACTGTGTGGCATGAGCCGGACGCAGTGGGCAGTTACAAGCATGCAGTAGATCTTAAGGCGGGCATGGTCTTCGCGGGTTTCGGCATCACTGCCCCCGAGCTTGGCTACGATGACTACGCCGGTATCGACGCCCACGGCAAAATCGTTCTGATCTTCGATCACGAGCCGCAGGAGGATGATCCTCACTCGATTTTCAACGGCACCGGCAACACCCGCTACGCGACCACCCGGGTGAAGGTCCTCAACGCGCAGGTGCATGGTGCGGTGGCGGCAGTGATCGTGGCTGAACCGAACCGCAGGCACCTGACCAATGCAGAGCGCCACACGCGTATCGGTTCCAGCGCGGTGCGCCCTATTCCCTTGGCGCTGCAGGCGATCCAGGATGACGAGGTCCACATCCCGTCGGCGATTGTGTTGGATGCTGTCGCGGCGGAGTTAATGGCGACCGCGGGCGTTACGCCGAGCGCTGCACAGACCGTAATCGATCGCGATCTTAAGCCGCAATCACGGGCTTTGCCTGACACCACGATCAGCCTCCATTTTCGCAACCGTGCAGAGCGCACCGGCGTGTCGAATAATGTGGCAGGTCTGCTGCATGGCAGCGATCCACGGCTTGTCGCGGAGACCATCCTGATCACAGCGCACCACGACCACGATGGCATGGCTTCCTGTGCTGACCCGGCGCATCCGCCGGTAAGCACGCCGCCAGATCCGCATCCATGCCCGCAGATTTGGCACGGCGCCGACGACAATGGTTCAGGCACCGTAGGGGTGGTCGAGCTGGCGCGCGCGTTCGCGGCGAATCCGGTCAAGCCCAAGCGTTCCATTCTGTTTGTGGTCTTCGCCAGCGAAGAGCGCGGCCTGCTCGGAGCGTATTGGATGGCTGCGCATCCGCTGCGTCCGCTTGCCACCACGCGGGCACAAATCAACTTCGATATGATAGGCCGTGACGAGGCGCCCAGCCCGCAAACTGATGGACTGATCACCATACCCGGCGATACTACGAACCGCCTTAACCTGATCGGGGCACTCTACGCGCCCGATTATGACCGCACAATCAAAGAGCAGAACAAGGTCATCGGCCTGACGCTCGATGACCGCTTCGATCATGAGTCGGCACTCAACGTATTCTTCCGCTCCGACCAATTTCCTTTTGTGTTGCGTAACATTCCTGCGATGTGGTGGTTCACCGGGTTTCATCCTGATTATCACCACACGACGGACACGGTAGAAAAGATTGACTTCGCCAAGATGCAGAAGATTTTGCAGCTTGCCTACCTCACAGCATGGCAGCTCGGCACCCAGGCCACGCCGCCTCGCTTTGTCGCCAATCCGTCGGGCAAATAACGTCTACGTCCTGAGCCATTCGTTCCAGAGTTCGAACGAGTCTGCGGTGGGGCTACCGACGGCGCAGGATTTTGCCCACCTTGAAGAGGAGAGAGGCCCGACCGACAATGACCGTCGCCACATGGCCAGCGTCTCCGGCATTTGGGATCTCGACTACTACAAGGGGTCGAACCGGTTTCTGAGCCAGGCTGCGAATCATTGGACAGTTTCGTCCATCGCGATTTTCTAAAGCGGCGCGCCGGTGAACATCGTTACCGGCTCCAACAGAAACTTTGACAGTGCTAATAACAATCGCCCCAACTTTGTTCAGGGACAAAACGCGTTTCTGGATCCACACAGGAGCCGCGCCGCGGCTGCTGCTGCATGGTTCAATACAGCCGCGTTCGCGCCGAACGGCCCTGGCCTGGGCACTGGGCCCTATGGCGCGGACGGCAACGTGGGGCGCGATTATCTTCGTGCGCCAGGTTACCGGGATGTTGATTTGGGGATCTTCCGCAACATCAGCTTTGAGCGATTCACCTTGCAGCTACGAGGCGAGGCTACGAATGCGTTCAACCTGGTAAGTTTGAATGCGCCAACCGCCAACTTAGCATCAGCGCTGAATGGCAAGATCACTTCTGCGGCCAGCCCGCGGTTGATCCAGGTTGGGGCGCGGTTGACCTTCTAGGGCGAAAAGGAAAGGCGTGGGTGAGCGGCGCCACACAGCACTGTGGCTGATGAACGTTTCGAATGTTTACGTGGGAGGCGATCGCTAAGGAGTCCCGCAATGAACTTCAGACTTGTCCAAATTGGATTTAAAACGCCTCGGTCCAGCAACTACTGTTTATGAAACCGTTTTGGCCCTTCCCCTTGTCATCCCGACCGGAGCGAAGCGTAGCGGAGGGACCTGCGGTTCCGCGGACTACTACTGGTAACGCGTCAATATCATTGAGCCAGCGGCATCTTCTTGTGCCAGGCTCAAAGCAATCACAAAGCAACGGCGTCAAAAACCTAATACCGGAACAACTGAGTTTGTGACACTGCAAGTTATTAATTGCCTTCACCTGAGCCTGGGAGAGAAACTGAGGTTGGCTCAATGGTATTGACGCGTTACCAGTAGTGGTTTGCGGAACCGCAGGTCCCTCCGCTACGCTTCGCTCCGGTCGGGATGACAAGGGGGAGGCCGGAAACGGTTTCAGAAACAGTGGTTGTTGGACCGAGGTGCTTTCAAACCGTCCCTCCGGGACTCATTTGTCGGGTACCCAAGGGGCTGTGGTCACGACAAGAACCGCCATTCCCTACCGAATCGGGCCGGGTACGAGCTTGATCCTTTTCTCGGTGGCGTTTTCGACTGCGGCTCGGCTGTAGAGCAACGGGAAATATTGGCCGCTACGCCATAGCGGCGCCAGGTCCCGATAGTGCGGGTTGTCGGGGTCGCCGGATTGGCCGGGATGGTTGACTGCCCGGGAATTATCCCAGTTGCCTACGTCGATCACCACGCGTACCGAGGGACCGCTCATCTGCCGGAAATCGCGAGCACGATAACCCGAGGCATTCGGCACAAAGGGACCGCCGTTCTTCTCAATCGGGCCAACATTTATCCGGGCGCGGGTCGCGTCATCCACAATGGCGGCAAAGGGATGTTCGCTCAGGTTGTACTGCAGCTTGCCCCAGTTCCATTGCTTCGGGTCCGGACCCTGTAATCGCTCCATCTCTTCATAGGCATCGTGAAGACTGGTCAACAACAGCTGATTTCGCTTCTCCACCGCGTTCTCGCCAAAGTGGGTTTCGGGCTGTTCCAGCGCATCCAGCATCACTGCCGCATCAGGACCGGCACTTGTCTCGGCCACTGCATCAGCTGCTTTCTGGCTGAGCACGGCGCGTTCGTAATCTTTGCCTAGATGGCGGCTGAACCAGACTTCCTGCAGCGCGGATGCGGGCTGATCAGCATCCACGCGCGCATTCCAGCTGGTTAGAATCCGGAGAGCAGCTTTGGTCTTCGGGTCGTCGCTCGAAAGGGGTTTGAGTAAAGCAATCAGGCGCCGCGCCGGGATCGAAAGCTCATCGTTCTGTAGCTGCATCGACTCTTCAATCGAGACCTTGTTTGCCCCGGAGAGCACTTCATCGATGCGCTGGTGGCGCGACCCGTTGGCCCACTCGAAACCGAGCTTGCGCTCCTGGTAAGGATAGTCAGCGGGAAGATTCATCTCGTTCGACGTCGTGATGTAACCCGAGGAGGGATTGAAGATACGCGGTAGCTGCTCGGCCTTCCAGCGCCCTGCCCACTCGAAGCGTCCATCGCCAGGTACCGGCAACAATCCATCCCAGTTGGGGCGAATAGGCGCCAGCCCTCCAACCACCCAACCTATGTTTCCTTGAATGTCGGCATAAACCAGGTTGGAGCTTGGCGCACTCCAGGATTCGGTCGCTTGCTTGAATTGATCGAAGTTTTCTGCGCGCATGTAGCGCACCGAACCGTAGTAGGGCGCCATGCCCGGCTCAAGCCACGCGCTGCGCACGGCAAAGGCGCGCTGCGTTTTTGGATCTACGTAGATCACCGGCCCATGTCTGGTGAAATTGAGATCGACCGCGACAGAAGCCTGACCCTTCACCTTGATCTCTTCGCGCACTACCCGGAATGGCTCCCAACCGTCTTGATATTTGTACTGGTTGGGGTTGTCCGGGTTGAGCTGGTAGATGTAGAGGTCTTCCTGGTCGATGGGGAAGATGGTGTAGCCGAAGGCGATCGAGTCGTTGTGTCCGAGCGAAACACCGGGCAGGGCAGGTTCGTTCGCGCCGATTACATGCAGCGTGGGCGCATCGAGGTGGGAAATATAACGCAGGCTCGGTTCCGAATAAGCGCGATGCGGATCGTTGGCCATGATGGCGCGTCCCGTCGCCGACTTTGCCGGCGCAATGACCCAGTTGTTGCTGCCTTCCAAGGTGTCGCTTGGCGGATCAGCAATCGCCGCTTTGAGCGTCTCCGGTGTCAGGTGGACTTCCTGGGTGGCGAGCGCGAAAACCTTAAGAAGGTCGTGTGGCAGGCACGGGTCGACGCCCGCAGGCACCTGCGTATGCCAGGCAGGTTGCAGGCCAATACGGACGTGATCTGATGGCAGATCGGCGGCACAGACGACGCGAGCCCTGGCCACTTCACTGTCGAGATTTCGCGTTAATCCGTGGCTGCGGATACGAACGACATCCTCGGCGCTCCACTTCGCTGGGCTGTAACCGAGCTGTTTGAATTCCCATGGAGTGCGTTCGGGATGCTGCACTAACCAATCGATATAGGCGTTAATACCGGCCACGAAGCTTTCTGCGATCTCTCTGGCAGAGGGACCGTAGGCAGCCCACTCCTTGTTCATGTCTCCACGGTAGAGAAACAGACGGGTCGCCTTGTCCTGCTCGACGAATGCCGGGCCGAAGACCGCGGACAATTGCCCCAGACCGCGGCGACGCCAAAGGTCAATTTGGAAGAGGCGATCGCGGGCCGCGTTGAAGCCCTGGGAAAAAAAGAGATCCGCCTCGTTTTTGGCATAAATGTGGGGCACGCCCCAGCGATCGATCAAAATCTCAACCGGTTGCCGCAGGTTGGGCAAGCTGATGGTTTCGGTTGTCACGGCTTTTTGTGGGGCAGCAGTGGCCGGCATCGTATCCACCGACATGACTGCCAGGAGCAGACACATCGGAAGCGAGAACGACCGAACGACGCAAAGTGGTTGGCGCAGGCGATCGTTGAGCATGGAGCGTCCTCACTTCACGCAAGGGGTCTTAAGACGTTAGCTTCCTGACGTGGGTTGAGTCTCGAAGGGAACCGGAAGGTGAACAGTTCCCGTCGAGGCAGAGGATTTTGCGTGGCCGCCGCAGGCCCAGTAGAGAGCTGCAAACAGAACCATGAGGATGCCAAAGATTGCCAGAGCGCGAAGAGACGGTAGCCAGTTCATAGCCATACAGAATAAAGCGAATTCACGTTACCGGTGAGAAGCGGCCGGAGGAACTTTCCACTTCAACTCGTCTGGGTTCCAGGTGGTCACCTGCGCGGCCATAAGGCCGTCGTGGGTCTCATAGGCATCCGCGCCGCGATAGGGCTCCTTGAGCAAGGGAGAAGTAGCAACCCACTGGACGTTGATGGTGTCTCCCACTGGGAATGTGTGCTCCGCGACCACCTTGAGCCCGCAGGTGCCTCCCTGAGACGGTGGTTTCACCACCTGAGCGAACATCTGGCCCAGCGCTGTTTTCCCGCGCACTACCTGGCCATTGGGCCCAAAGAACTCCACGTTGTCGGGAAATTGCGCCATCAGGCGCTGCCAGTCACAACCGGAAAAGGCGGCCATATGTTCTTCCACCACCTTGGCCGGCGTGGGTTGGCGTTTCAGCGGCGGCATGGTCTGGGCTACGAGCGGCGCACAGAAGAGCGACAGGGCTGCGAGAGAGGACAGAAGGCCAATTTTCATATGCAAACACAATAACGCACTTCGCGAGATTTGCTGCGCTCTCTCACGACTAACCGAGCGACAGGTATTCGGCATGCGCTTGTTTGAGGATAGGGTACACTCGGGTCGGCTTCGCGCCAAAGGGTAAAGAAGTCGTTGTAGGCTGCTTTTGCTTTCGCTTTGTCCCCGGCCAGTGACGAAGGCCCTCCCCAGCTGCAAGTGGGCGAGTGCGCCGATGGGATCGCTGCCTACCACTCCACGATGGTCAAGAATTTTCTGGAATTGCATAGCCGCTTCCGCGCCCTGGTGAGCTGCCAGAAGCGCCTCGCCGCGCATATAGATGGGGTAGAGCGCCCCGAATAGCAGGCGGGGAGCGCCCAGTTCATAAGTGCCTGTGGGCTGCAATAATTCGATTGCTTTCGCGGGATTGCCTTGATTGAGAGCGATGCGTGCGCGTATCACGGGCAGATAGCCGAAACGAACCACCGTATCCTGGGGAAAGCGCCTTTCCAGGTCGTCCGCGAGTGCTTGCGCGCGGCCCGCATCTCCAGATACGGCCAAGGCCAACGCCGCGCCAAACTGCACCTCCCGGTTATTCGAATGATCGAGCGAGCCATCGCCCGCTGCCGGGCTTGCGGCGAGTCACCAAAAAAGGCTTCCCGCAAAGAGGCTCCGGCCTCCCACAGGCCCGCCCTCTCCGGCTGCCCTTCCAGGCTCGCTTGGTCCACCGCGCGTTGCGTGGAAACCCTTGCCTTTTGTAGCTGACCAACATAGGCGAGGGCGTAGGCCTCTTTGTTGGAGATCCAGGTATCCCCTCCCGATCTTTCCCGTGCCCGGTTCACGACCTGCTCCATGGCTGCACGGTCGTCTTTTAAGAAAGCGATGTCATGCTCCAGCATGAGGAACTCGTCGATCTCCACACCTCGTCCTGCGGCACGCCGGAGGACGTTCTCAGCTTCACTGATGCGGCCGAGATAGATGTTATTGACACCGAGATTGTAATAACCAATGGCAAAGTCCGGGTCGAGTTCAATGCACTTGCGAGCTTCGACGATCGCCTGTTCGTAGCGCCCCGCCGCCTTATTGGGGTAACCCGCCAACATGGAGTGCGGCACCGCTTCACGAGGATAAGTCTGTGCCCACGCCTCATCGTTCTGCCGAGCCGCTTCCAGGTTACCGGTGGCCAGGCCTTCATAGGTGGCGGTAATGTAGAACTTTTCCCGGTCGCTCGCTCGGTCCCGGGCCTGCCAAGCCCTGGTGGCGGCCTCGGCAGAGAGATCCGACTCGTCAAGGTCAGCGTATTCACGCGCCAGAGTCGCCCGCGCCAAAGCAAAATCAGGGTCAATCTCCACGGCGCGCTTTAGCAGCGGCAGAGCGGCCATGGCTCCGACGGTGGTATGGAGCTTCCACCCCGCGCTGTAAGCTTCCAGCGCTTCGAGCGAAGGGGTTGTGGCCTCGGCGAGGGGAGTGTTGTGCTCCTGGATGGTGGCCAGGGACTCACCCACCCGATTTCGAAAGCGAGCTGGCCATCTGGCTCAAGGCGCTCAGGACATCTTCTTTCCTGGCTGCCTGCACCTGCTCCTGATCGAGGACATCACCAGTGCGGCAGCTCCTGGCCTGCAGGGCCAACACATATTGGCTTCCGATGGGCGCGATCGAGCCCTCGAGGATCGCAGTGCTCCCGGTGCGTTCGCAGACTGCCCGAGCGAGTTCTGGAGTAAGCCGCGCGTCCGCACGGTGCCCCATCAGGCGAAGCGCGTGAGAAATCCGCTGATCCGAAATCAGGCTGAGATAGGGCGACTGCCGAAGCTGAATCGCCAGACCCTGGCGCAGGGTCTCGTCGAACATCGGGTCACCGGTGGAGTTGGTAAAGCCAGCGAGCACAACCGTGTCTTTTGCGCCGAGAACCGCTGGGTGACGCGAGACCAGTCGCCACACGCCCCCGGCAACGACCAGTAGGACGACGGCAGCCAACGCGAACCACTTCCAGGGCTTGGTCTCCTTAACCTCGATCTGCACCCTGGTGTGGCTTGCGGCGGCGATCGCAAATTCCTGGCCCGGCACTAGCTGAACGTTTTCGGCCAGACGGTATCCACGCCCGGGCACAGTCACGATGTAGCGATGGTCTTGCGCCGTCTCGCCGAGCGCCTTGCGGAGCATGAAGATGTTGCGGCTTAGGTTTGCCTCCTCCACGAAAGTATCCGGCCAGACCGTCTTCATCAGGTCGTCTTTGGTGACGATCTCCTGGCCGTGTCGGACCAGAACCAGAAGGATCTGAAAGGTCTTGGGCGTGAGCGGGACGGACACGCCTTCCTTTAGCAGCGTTTCCCTCGCTGGATCGACCCGAAAAGGACCGAACTCGTAGAGCTCTTCGATCCTCTGGTTCTCGCTGGTTGTCATTTGAGGCCGAATTCTAACATCCGCCGGTGCGTATGCCGAGTGTAAGCCTCTTCTTCCGACAGGCACAAAGTTGCTCATTTTCAGACTACTTACAACGCTGCGAGAAATTATCAGAAGTTTTCAGATCGCCCGGAAGGACTTTTCAGACGGCTTTGCGCGAATCTGCTCTCGTTCCCAACAGCCGGTCCAGCTGGATAAGGAGGTTTTATGGCAAAGCAGACGAAGATCACCATCGAAACCGATTCGGTGTTGATCTTGCGGGGCCGGAGTTCCGTGCGCGCCTGGTGTTCCCGCTGCGCGGCGGAGGTGGAAGTGATCGCGCTCGAAGAGATGGGCGTGCTCTCGAACCTGGAACGGCCTGAATTAGAGGAATGGCTCAATTCAGGGGAGCTGCATCGGTTACAGGCGGCCGATGGCTCCGCGCTCACGTGCCTGAATTCACTGCTCGCCCGCGTGCAGAAGACCACCATCCAGCCCGGAAATCCCGCGGCTTTCAAACAGACAAAGGAGACCAAATGAACAACAAGTGGAAGTTGAGCTCTTTATCCGTAGGCTTGGCCGCTACCTTGGCAACAGTGGCGGCTCCAGCTGCCCAGGCGCCAGGATGCGCGATGCCCCAATATTCTGTGAAAGACCTTGGCGTATTAGGGAAGGGCACAAATGCTACCGCGACTGATATGAACAGCACCGGCTGGGTGGCCGGGTCTTCGAACCTGGTTCCCAACGGGCCTCAGCACGCGTTCCTTTGGTACGGCGCCGGTCCATTGGTCGATCTGGGAACGCTTGGCGGACCGAATAGCGGTGTCGACGGACCGAACCTATATGGAGAGGCCGCGGTTGGATCTGAGCTCTCGAAGGCTGATCCTGACAAGGAAGATTTTTGTGCTTACGGTACGCACCTGCAGTGTCTGGGAGCCGTCTGGCGCTATGGCAAACTGACGCCACTCCGCACCTTGCCTGGCGGGCGGAACGCGAATGCATTTGGAATAAATAACCTGGGTCAGGTCGTGGGGTTTTCAGAAAATGGGGTACGCGATTCCACCTGCGGAAAGGCGACTCCTTTCCAGGTATTTCGTTTCGAAGCGGTGAGGTGGGAGCCCAATGGCGAGATTCACCAACTGCCGCCCCTCAAAGGAGATACTGTCGCCTTCAGCTTCGGGATCAACGACCACGGCCAGGCAGTCGGCTCATCGGGTACGTGCGCAACCCAGGGATTGCCGCCTGCAAATGTGACCGGCTTGCACGCCGTGCTCTGGGAAAAAGACGGCAATCCCGTCTACCTTGGAACTCTGGGAGATGCGAAGAATACAACGTCCAACGCAGCCAGCAGCATCAACGACCGGGGTCAAGTCGTCGGCACATCCCAATTCACGGATGGCACTATTCACAGTTTTATCTGGAGCAAGGAAACGCACATGCACAGCATCGGTACCCTTCCAGGGGCTTTCGCGACTATAGCCGGGTGCTGCAGAACGATCAACAACCGGGGCGAGATCGTTGGCTTTTCGATTGATGCCAACGGAAGCACCGCTTTCTTGTGGAAGGATGGGCAGATCAGGGACCTGAACACGCTCGTTCCTGCGAACTCACCCTTGCATCTGCTGGGGGCGTACTCGATCAATGACGCGGGGGAAATTGCCGGGCAGGGTTGCTTGATGCCGGCATGTACTGAACTGCATGCATTCCGGGCCAGTCCAAAGCGGTGATGGTGTGATCACTGCTCAAATGGCTTGGCCGGCGTCCGAACGCTGGAGCACTCGGCCAAGCCATACGTTGCGGTTAGTTGTTCAGGGCAAACGCGTAGAGCGAATCGCCAGAAGCCGCCAGGATATATTGCCGCCCGTCGAGCATGTAGGTCTCGACTGCATTGGATACCAGGCCGAGGTGGGTATGCCACAGCGGATTTCCAGTCGCTGGATCGTAGGCCACCAGGTTGCCATTGGCATCGCCCCCGAACAACAATTTTCCGGCGGTCGTGGTCAGGCCGGTGTTGCTGCTTCCCTCGCCGAGCGAGGGCTGCAAATGCCGCCACACAATTTTGCCGGTCTTGTAATCGATCGCGGTGATGAATTTCCCCTTCGAGCCTACGCGTTGTTCCTGAATACCATTCAGACCCTGCAGGGCGCGCACATTCGGTTCGGTGCGGTAGTAGACCGAGTAGATCTCCTCCGTGGCTACGTAAAAGAGACCGGTTTGAGGATCATACGTAGGCGGCTGCCAGTTCACGATGCCATCGGTATCCGGCAATACCAACGCGCCGCCGGGCGAGGCGTCTTTCTCCGGGTCACGAACAGGCCGTCCCAACTTGTCAAGGCCCTTCGCCCAATTCAGTGAGTCCGTGTAGGGCACAGTCAGCAGGTGCTCACCGGTGACACGATCCAGAACAAAGAAGTATCCGTTCCGGCTGGCGTCGAGCAACAGCTTCCGCGGCTTACCCTTGAAGGTTCCATCCACAATGACCGGAGTCTGGGCCGCGTCCCAATCGTGGGTGTCGTGCGGCGATGGCTGGTAATACCACGCGAGCTTTCCTGTATCCACGTTCAAGGCGACAATGCAGGAGGTATAAAGGTTGTCGCCCTCGCGGGTCGCGCCGGAAAACGCCGGAGTCGGGTTGGCCGTCCCGAAATAATAGAGATGGAGTTGCGGGTCATAACTGCCTGGAACCCACGTGCCCGCGCCGCCGTGACGCATGGAATCGAGGTTCGGCCAGGTTTCCGATCCGGGTTCCCCCATCTTCTCCGGCTCGCTGTACCACTTCCATTGCAACTCGCCGGTGTCCGGATCAAAGGATTGCAGAAAGCCCGGAGCATCCAGATCGTCGGCAGTGCCCACCAGCAGGTGATTGCCGATCACAATCGGCGCAATGGTGGAGAAGTATTGCTCATTAAAGTCGGAGATGACTTTATGCCAGCGCTCCTTGCCGGTCTTGGCATCGAGCGAAACCAGGTAGTCGTCCGGGGTCTCGAAGTATAGCCAATCGCGGTACATCCCCATGCCGCGGTTCCCGATGTGGGTACCGCCTTTGGTTTTCCAGAAGTAGTGCCAGAGCACCATCCCATTGCGGGCGTCGACAGCCCATGCGTTATCAGGCACAGATACATAGAGGATCCCGTTTACTTGCAGGACCGCGCCGGAAATGCGTCCTGCGCCGCGCACGGGAACGGGCTCATCAATCTCTCCGCCAACGATCGTCGGTGGGTTCCCCGGGCCGGGCCTGGAAAATGGGCCAGAGGGGCTCGCTCCGGGAGTCAGATGGTTGACCCAGGCAAGCCCCAGATTCTTTATATTCGACTGATTTATCTGGGTGAGTGAACTGAAACGCTGCCCTGAATAGTCGCCGGAGTAAGTGGGCCAGGAATCTGTCGCAGGCTTGGTCAGCAACGCCGGGTCAAGCCCCTGGGCTAACGCGACACCAGCCATCGAAACCATCACAGTCATAAAAAGGAAAGCTCTCGTCGTCTTCATTTCAGCGTCACCAGGTAGGCGGTCAAGTTATGGATGTCGTTATCTTTGAGTGTCTGCAGCATATCCAGGTGCGGTTGCAGAGGATCTTTGATCACGACCTTCGGGGAGTCGCCCTGGCGAGGGTAACTGTGATAGTTTCCGTTGGCATCGACGAGCGAAACGACGAAGTCGTCGACCTGGTAAAGCGTGCCTTCCACGGTCTGTCCGTCTTTGAGGGTAACGGTGACCGTTTTGCTTGGAGACTCCGACGACTCGCCTCTGCGTTCGCCGGAGAGCATGGCGCCCTGGAGCGCTCTCACGTCGGTGTATCGTGCGCCGATGCCTGCCAGGTCTCCTGTGACCGAGTGGCAGGTCGCGCATTTTCCAGCGCCATTGAAATAGGCCTCGCCGGCTTTCGCATCGCCCACCAGGGGATCGACCGTGCCGGTGGTGGCAGCGCGGCCACCCACAGGCATGCTGTGGATGAAGGCTGCGATACTCGCGATGTCTTCTGTCGAGAGATCGAATTTCGGCATGCCCTTGTCCGGGCGGCCGTTCTGTACTACGGGTGCAATCAGTTCGCCGTTGTTGTCGTTCAGCACCAACTCGCTGCGGATCAAATTGGGACCTCCCTCGCCCCCGCGCGCGTCCGAACCGTGGCAGAAACTGCAATTCGCGCTAAAAATCTGGCGGCCGCGCGCAACCACCGCGGGGTCCGCCGGAGGCCGCACCGGATAAGCCGGCCGCCCTGCGCGAACAGGCGCTGGAGGTTGGGCCGGGGCGTGTGCCGGAGTCTGCGGCGTTGCCTGGTTCGCGCCGGGTTCCTGGGCCGGGGCGGGAACGGAAGACTGCTCTGCCACCAAGGCAGCCGTACCTAACCCCAGAAGCGTAAAAAGGACGAGTTTCACCCGATGCAAAATGACCTCCGACTGAGATTGCGACTTGCCATTCGAACTTGTCTCATTATCTTACCGTCGAAAAAACCTGCGGTCTGGCAGAGTGAAATCCATATTCGAATTGCGAACAAAGAGCTACGCCTCGACCGGGTTTTCAGAAAGGGAAAAGGACTTTCGTTCGACGGCCGGAAGACGAATAGCCAGTGTGATTGCCCGTAGAGCCATGAAGGCCAGCATGGCGCACCATAAGCCATGGTTGCCGTAGTGCGCGGTGAGCAGGACGGCAAGGCCGAGAAATCCGGCGAGCGAGATCATCATGCTGTCGCGTAGTTCCTGCCCACGGGTTGCGCCAATGAAGACGCCGTCCAGCAGGAAGTTCCATACTGATACCACCGGCAAGGCAACCAGCCAGGGAAGGAATTGCGCGGCGAGGGATCGAATGTCTTCCTGGTTGGTGAACAGGGCGATAATGTCCCGTCCGAAGATGAGATAGACCAGCGAGATGGCGGTAGCCACGGTGAACGCCGAAACAGAGCTGGCCTTCAGCACGGCACGGAAATCCGCCACGCGGCGGGCGCCGATCGCCTCGCCAACCAGCGCTTCTGTGGCGTTGGCAAACCCATCGAGCCCGTAGGCGGCGATCCAGAGGAAGTTGATGAGCACCGCGTTTGCAGCCAGGATGGCGTTGCCAGAACGGGCGCCGGTGCGGGTGAACCAGGCGTAAGCAGCCACCAGGCTCAGGGTGCGTAGAAGAATGTCGCGGTTAAGCGCAAAGAGCCGCCGCAGGCTCGCGCCGTCGATCAGTTCGCTCCAGCGAACATGCGCAGGCCGGGCGCCGCCTACCAGCATGATGGCGAGGCCGACAAAGCAGCCGGTCCACTCGGCGGCCATGGTTGCGGTCGCGATGCCGGCGACGCCCCAGTGCCAGCGTACGACCAGCATCAGAGCTACGGCCACGTTGGCGACGTTGATGGCGGCCTGCAACAGCAGGGCGGTTCGGGCATGCTGCCGCCCCAAAAGGTAACCGAGAATGGTGTAGTTGGCCAGCGCAGCCGGCGCGGACCAGATGCGAATTGTGCAATAGGTCAGCGCATTCCGAAGTACTTCTGACTTTGCGCCCAACAGTGCGAGTGCTACGGAGATGAGCGGCTTCTGCACGATGAGAATCAAGGCCCCGATGAGCAGTGCAGTGAACAGCGCACGCGCAAAGTGGTGCATGAGCTGATCCTCGTCTCCCGCCCCTTGCGATTGCGCGACCAAACCAGTGGTCGCCATCCGCAGGAAGCCGAAAGTCCAGTAAACGGAATTGAAAAAGATGCCTCCCACGGCAACGCCCCCCAACGCTGCAGGGCCAGGCAAATGGCCAGAGAGTACGGTGTCCACCGTCGATAGCAGCGGCTGGGTGAGGTTCGAAAAAATCAGCGGGAGAGCCAGAAGGAATACTCGCCGATACCAGTAGTACATTCCCATCTTGTCGGTCTGTTCTCCGGCACTAGGGTTTCACATCGTCTGCGGTTTTGCTACCAAGTCACGAACCACCCGAAAGCCATAGTCAGCGTATTTAAATTCCGGCGGGATGCTGGAACGCGCTGAGCATCGCGAGATCTTGATGTGGTGGCGCCAGGATCCGCCGCGCGAGGCCTTTCGGCTGCCCGCTTCGGGGCCGTGAGGGTTGCGATCTGGTGACGCCGCGTAGTAGCCGGCCGCAAACCAGTCACTACACCACTCATGTACGTTTTCGCACATCTCATAGAGGCCATAAGCATTGGGCTCCGACTGTGCGACCGTTTCAGGGCCGGTTTGCCAGCGAGCATGGTAGCCAGGCCGGGATGTGGGTGGATCGTTGCCCCAGGGGAAGTCCATTCCCTCGAGACCGCCTCGCGCAGCTCGTTCCCATTCGGCCTCAGTGGGTAGCCGATAGTGCGAGCCGGTCACGGTGGAAAGCCAGTCGCAATAGGCAACGGAATCGAACCACGACACGGCGACCACGGGTTGCCGGGGATGAGAGAAACCAGCAGCGCCCCACTGTGGCGGTGGAGTGCTTCCGGTGGCTTCGAGAAACCGAGCGTATTCCTCAACCGTGACTTGAGTCTCGGCCATGGCGAAGGAATTGACCCACACGCGATGGACTGGCTTTTCCACGTCTTGACCGTTGTCAGCTCCCATGAAAAACCATCCGGCCGCAACCTCCGCCTGTTTCGGCTCAATGATCTGTGTGCGATAGGGAAGTAGGCTCATTTCGGACACCGGCAACATCTGCCGTTACGATGTTAGCGTGTGAGGTGGAACGCAGCGGATGAAATTCGATTGGACTGAGGGCGCCCTGGCCGAAGGCTTGCGACTCTACGATGCAGGAGAATTCTTCGCGGCGCATGAGGCGTGGGAAAGTGTATGGCTGACGGCACAGGAGCCGGAGAAGACTTACCTGCAAGGATTGATCCAGGTGACCGCGGCGTTTCATCACTGGCAACGCAAGAATTATCTGGGAACTGAGCGCTTGTTGCGCGCCGCCCTGCGGCGGCTGGAGCGATATCCCGCGTGCTTCGGGGGTATCTCGGTGGACTTGCTGCGCGATGATATTCGGGCGTGGCTAAAAGAACTCGAAGCGGGTGCGCCCGCGCCCCAATACAATGTTGCCCGAATCACTTGCCTGAGAGCGGGATAAGAAGAAGAGTGCCCGCGAATCCCCAATCTTGACAGCCTGTTCAGGTTTGCTGCACAGTCATTCGCAGCCCCGCATATTTAATTCTGGCTGGAGACTTCTATGGACCCGTCCATCCACCACCTGCAACACCAAATCAACCATTGGGCCGTGCTTGTATCCGCGTTGATCCTTTGGGTACTCGGTGCCGCGTGGTACTCTCCCGCCCTTTTCGCCAAGCCCTGGATGGCGGCCCTGGGCATTGCGCCAACTGGTCCGAAGAAGGGTCTTGCCCTCGGCATGGTGTCGTCTCTCATAGGAGACTTGCTGGTTGCATTGGCACTTGTCCATTTCGTTCTCTGGTCGGGAGCAGCGAGTTACGGAGAAGGCGCGTTTATCGGCTTTCTAAGCTGGCTTGGATTCTTTGCCGCGACCCAATTTCCTCAAGGGATCTACGAAGGCCGCCCCTTCAGGCTATTCCTCATCAATGGGGGTTACTGGCTAGTGGGTCTGCTGGTAATCGGGGGCTTACTGGCTCACTGGCGATGAACGGTTAGAACTTTCTCCCTGTTAGGCTGGAAGGGGGAAATTTCTTATCAATGACCGAGACCATCCTGATTCACTTTTCCGGCCGGGACCGCCCAGGGCTTACTGCAGATCTGACTTCCATTCTGGCTAGTTACGATACGTGCGTTCTGGATATTGGACAGGCGGTTGTGCATGAAACCCTGTCTCTCGGTTTGCTGGTGGAGATTCCTCGGGGAGATAGCTTTCGCGGCGTTCAGGATGCTCTCGCGGCCAAGTCGAGCGAATTGGGACTGCGGGTAAATTTCACGCTTGTCCCGCAAGCGGATTTGGAGGAATGGATCTCTTCGCAGGGCAAGGAACAGTTTATTGTCACCATCCTTGGCCGGGCGATTTCTGCCAATCACATCGCGCGGGTTAGCTCCATTGTTGCGCAGCACGGTTTGAATGTGGACCGCATTGAGCGGCTCTCCGGGCGGTTGTCGTTGGCGGTGCATTCGCCGGATGCGAACGCCTGTGTAGAACTGACGCTCAGTGGAGACACATCCTCAGAACAGTCCATGCGCGCGGAGTTTCTTGCCACGGCGCATGATCTGAAAATCGACATTGCCTTCCAGCGCGAGAGCATCTTTCGCCGCAACCGCCGGCTGTTTGCCTTCGATATGGATTCCACCCTGATTGAAGGCGAGGTTATCGATGAGCTGGCAAAATTGGCGGGCGTCGCTGACGAGGTGGTGAAGGTAACAGAAGCTGCGATGCGAGGTGAAATCGAATTCCAGGAGAGCTTCCGCCGGCGAGTGAGGCTGCTGCGCGGGCTAAAAGAAACCCGGGTCCGGGAACTGCTGGACACTATTCCTCTGGTGGAAGGCGCCAAGCAATTGATCGGAACGCTCAAAATGCTCGGCTACAAAACGGCCATTCTCTCCGGGGGTTTCAACTTTTTCGCCCAGCATCTGCAGACGCGTTTGGGCATTGACTATGTCTTTGCCAATGATCTCGACATCGTGGATGGGGTGGTGAGCGGAGAGGTGCGAACACCGATTGTCGATGGCGCACGTAAGGCCGAGTTATTGCGGGAGATTGCGCGCCTCGAAAATATCTCACTCGACCAGGTGGTTGCCGTAGGCGACGGCGCCAACGATTTGCCGATGCTTGGCATCGCCGGCATGGGCATCGCCTTCCGGGCCAAGCCGCTGGTACGGCAAACCGCCAGCCATGCCGTCTCGTTTCTCGGATTAGACAGCCTGCTGTACCTGGTCGGGGTGCGCGACCGGGACCTGACGACCTCGGCCGTCTGAAAAGAAAAACTGGACCATGAGCGAGCGCAGCCCTTCGACCGCTTCACCGCTTCAGCACTTGCTCGATATAAGCGATCGCGCGCGGATCATTCGTCTGCCCCAGCCAGAAAATCGCCTCCTTACGAATAGCAAAGTTTGCATTCGTATCCGCCACGTGGACCAATTGCGGCACGCTCTCTTCCCTGGGCAACTGGCTAAGCGCAAACACTGCCTTCTTCTTCACTTCAAAATTAGGATCATTCTCGATCGAAGCATTCAGCGCCCCAACTGCTTTCTTTCCCGCCTTCTGTGCCAACCAGAAAACAGCCTGCTCGCGAACGCGGCTGTCCGCGTCAGACTTCGCCAGTTGGATCAAATCGTCGATCGCTCCGGGGTCTGAATTTATAGAGAGATCAAAGACCAGCTTCTGGCGGATCTTGCTGTCCTGCTCGTTCTGCAGCAGCTGGCGCAAGGCTACCAGCCCCTCGTGCCCTCTCTGTGCGCCCAGCCAGAAGGCCGCCTTTTCCCGCAGATAATTGCTGTTTCCTGGAGCGGCGAGCGACGCCAGCACCTCGGTCGCTTTCGGTGTAGCGTGCATGCTTAACACGGCCAGGGTCTGCTCCGCTACCCGGCCGCGATGATCGCCGGTGTCGTGAAGAGCAGCGCCGCTTGCAGCAAGCTTCCCGAGATATGCTGCACTGTCTTCCGCCTGCACATCCGTCAGCCACTCGAAAGCCACTCCGCCGGCGTCGAGGGTGCAACCCGCGCGTGCCATGCGCGCCTTCGTGACCTCACCGTGATCCAGCCGGAGCAGCACATACACAGTCGGACCAGGCGCAGCGGCACTATCCGAAGTATTCAGATTGTCTGGCCCGTCCTCCAGCCGAAGTTCATTGCAGCATCCAGCTTCCACTTCTGATGATCCCGTCCAAGACGAACACGCAGAGACATGTGTTCGCGGAAGAGCCTGCACCGCATATCCCACCCAAAGCGCGTCATTGGAGTGGCGAAATCGGTCCACCGTCGCGGACAGTCCCAGGCTCACTGGCCTGGAGTGAAACTCTGCGTTCGTGACCCGGGGTTCCTGGGCGCTGGTTATCAGCGCGGAGGCGGCGAGGGCTAAAACCATAAGCGCGTTCGTCTTCATCGAGCGAATCTCCTTTCGGTTAGTTATTTGTTAAGAATTTCGAGCATGTAGTCCGTGGCTTCTTTGCTATGCATGAGGCTCAGCTGTTGCACGATCGACTGCTTGACCCCTGGATCCTTTTCTGCGCGGGCAAGTTCCACCAGGTCGTGGCTATCTCCGGCCAGGAAGAGCGCCTGTGCGACCGCTCTTTTGGTCTCAGGATCGCCGTTCTTCTTGTAGGTTGCGACCAGCGAGGGAGCTGCAGACATGCCGCCCGCAATGCCAAGGTTGCGGATCGCTTTTCGCCGCAGTTCCGGATCCTGCTCCGAGGCAGCAATAGAACCCAACGCCTCGGCGCCCTTTTGTCCAGCCGGAATCAGACCACCGATCACCTCAGCTTTGGTCTCATGACTATTGGTGTCGTGGTAGAGCGCGAGCAACTGCGAGGTCGCGCCCATGGCCCCCAGCATGTGCACTGCCGTGCCCACAAGCTCGGGATTCGTCTCGTGACGTGCCGCTTCCACCAGCGGATCGGGAGTACCGATGATGAGATAGGTGTGGAGTACGGACTTCTTTACCTCGTCGTTATTGCTCTCGCGATAGATGGCGGCAAGCGTATCCGCGGCCTGCTTGCCGCGGCCAATCGCCAGCATCTCGATCGCCTTCCGCTGCAACGCGGGATTCTTTTGGCCGCGGGCTACCTGGCCAAGCAACGCCTGCGCTTGCGGGGATTGGTCCTGAGCCAGGACAAACAATGCCCGGGACTTCAGTTTCTCGGATTTGTCACTGTTAAGGATCTGTTGAATGACCGGCAGCGCGCGGGACTCATCCTGCTGCATAAGCGAGTTCAGGGCCAGCAGCTTCAGCTCTTCGTCCTGTTCGGCCTGGGGCGGCAGAGGATCGTTGCTCTTTCCGCGGATCTCGATCTCCAGGGCGCCGCACTCGTTGACCCAACTCCCGTGCGGATAAGTTTGCCTCAGTTGGCTACAGGTCTCGAGTGCGCGGGATGGATTTCCCTGCTTGTTTTCCGCATACGCCTTCCAATAGAGTGCCGCTTCTGCGCGCGCGCCATATTGCTGAGCGATATTGCTGAAGATCGTCTCCGCTTGCGCCCACTGGGCATCATTGATAGCTTTTGTGCCTTCGGAATAGAGAATATCTTCTTTCGCATTTGTGGCATTGTCGTTGAGGGCGGCCAGGGGAGACTCCGCAAGTAAGGCCAACGGCGCCGACGATAGGGCAATAAGAAGCATAGCGAACAGCAGTGGTTTCGTATTCATTTACAGGGATACCCCTTTCGTTGCTTTAGCAGCATCTTGCGGTTCCAGGGCCCTTGAGCCGACCCGCGAGCGCAGGATGCGAATGTCAAAGAGAAGTCCGTCGGTATTCATCTCATGCCTGATCCGTTCGAGGTCTCGCTCATTGGGCTCATCCGGCTGGTTTGCCAGCTCGGCCAGCAGCCGCTCCAGCCGATCGAGTGACGCTTCCACATTGAGGTCGCCGGCTCTTATGGCGCTCTGTCTTACCAGGCGGTTGTTGGCCAGTAGTTCTCTCGCCTCGCCCCGTAGCGGTATAGCCGAGGCATCGTCGCTGCCGGCATGGTTCAGCTCAACCAGCAAACGCTCGGAGCGGTCGAGGTGGTCTCCGAGAACAACAACCACCACTCGTTGCCGCGCCTGCGGGTCTGCGGCCACGGCCACAGACGGTGTTTGTTTCCGCTCCCACTGGCGTCCGGCGACAAAGGCCACGGCAATCAAAAGCGCACAGGCGGCTGCCCAACCAAGTGGACGCCAAAGCCGGGCCCAGCTACGGTCCGGCTTCTCGTAAACCGGCAACGAGTTGCGAATTGACTGCCACACTTGTTCGCCGTAGTCCTCGCCGCGCGTTGGGGGGAGGAGCGGTTTCACCCCGTCGAGATCTCGCCGTAAATCCGCAAAGTGTTTGGCGCAGGCGGAGCACGATTTCAGGTGGCGCTCGCACTCGGCCGCACTGGCGGACTCGCCATAGTAATGCTCGATGAGTTCTGTTTCATTCAGGTGCTTCATGTGCTTATCCATAAGGGAGCCAATTGGCGCCTCAGTTTCTGCACCGCGCGAAAGACTGCTTGTTTTGCAGAGTTGGGGGCGATATTCAATGCGGTTGCAATCTCTTCTGTGGAACGGTCTTCCATGTGCCGCAAAACAAAGGCGGTCCGCTCGGTGGGCGTAAGTTCGCTCATCGCCGCTTGCTGTGCGGCCTCAATCTCCCGGCTTAGCAACAGGCGATCCGGCCCAGCCTTTATATCCGCCAGCTGCAACTCGCCCTCAGCCGGGTCGGCTTCCTCCGCAATCCGGCTCTGTGGTTCCGGTCTTCGCCGGTTCACGATGTCCAAGGCACAGTTGGCGCCGATGCGATAGAACCAGGTAGCCATACTGGACCTCCCTTCAAACTGCGCGAGCTTCTGATACCCGCGCAGGAATGCTTCCTGCACCGCCTCTTCGGCGTCGGGCTCGTTTCCGGTAATGCGAAAGGCCACGCGAAACGCAATTTGGCTGTAGCGCGCCACCAGCACCCTGTAAGCGTCCTTGTCGCCGGCTAGTACGGCCCGGCGTATGGAGTCGTCGTTCTCTTCCATTCAGCGCATTAGACCGGAAACTGTTATTCCGGTTAGGTTTTTATTTTGGGTTTTCTATTTTGTAGCAGAAACGTTTCTGTGATCTGGCGTCAGGGGTGGGCAACACACGCTGTATGGGAACGTTGCCCTCCCCTTACCATCCCAACCGGAGCGGAGGACCTGCGCTTTCCCGCACGCCCGACCGGCCTTGCGTTGATCTCATGGCCGCCCCAAATACCAACAGCATTACTTCAAATCAGCCGGCTGTCACTACGAAGCGTCTCAGCGAATCTACTCCACCAGAGACGCTATGCGCGGCTCGAACGGTACCTCGGCGAAGGCATTGTTGATTGTTGCGGCTCGGAGCGATTCGATGTGGAACACGGGAATTACCCTCTTTTGTTTAAATGCTCTCGCGATTCACAGTGTTGAGGGCTTCAGATCTGCATAAGAACCAAGCATCGCCGAGGTCTTTCGACTCCGCGTCAGGGGACGGTAACCATGAGCCGGACGCGTCCTAGGATGAGGTTAGTGAGGTCTTGAAATCCAGCTGTAGGGACTGCTGAAAGGGCCGCGATAAAGTCCTGAAAAAACCACAGCTCCGTCCCTGCAGGGACTGACGTTTTCCTGCTGTCACCCAGGACTGCGGAAGGATCCTGGGCTAAGGTCGCCGTCCCTGCGGCACTAAATCGAATCCGTCAGGTGTTACACAAGGCCTCTAGCGAAATGTCCACCAGAGACGGTATGCATCCTAAGCCGGTAATTCCCTAGACTGTGTCGATTTTTTCGGGGGAAAGGATTCGATTGTGGAAGAATGGGGATTCGCCAGCTCTATTACTTTAAACGGCCATTTGCGGAATCGACAAGACTGTTACCGGTTTGCCGCCGATAAATGTTTGTTGTTGGGCTCCCCAATGAGATCGTTCACCGAGAGATAAGCCTGGCTGATACCGCGCGAACTGTGGCGACCGCTTTGCGTCGCGATATGGTTCCATTCATGGATCAGCACATGGGCGATCGCCTGATCCATCAAGTCCTGGCGGCCCTGCTTGCTCAACCCGGCGGATGCCGGCCGCAGCACTTCGGCAATGCGACCGCAATCGATCGATATGAAAGGTTGAATTGTTCCCGAAACCATCGGCACCCAACCAAGGGGGCCCCTCGACGGACGCTCCGATTGCGGGAGCACATCGCAACGGCCCAGTAGCTTAACCACAATAATCGTCGAGAAGAGATGTCCTCGCAGATCGTCGCTTCCTCGGACAAAGATCGCCTGCCTGTCGAGGACAAACCCGTCGGGCAACTCGGCCAGGTCGTCGCGCAATATTTGAAACAACACCGGCCACAGATTCTCGCTCACTTTCGGCTGGGCATAGAAAATGATGGTCGTCCCGGACTCCTGCGCATGCGCCGGAAGAGCATAGGCGCAGACGAGCGGTAAGGTTAAGAGAATGCCGAGGATCGCTCCGCCGGCCTGTCGATGCAGCAACCGAAGTAAGCTCATAGGCTGAGTTTCGGCCTGACCTATACATCCGTCCAATTGATTGTTATTATCGATTCGATCTGAAAAGGAGATGGCAGAATGGAAGTCCGGCAGCTGCAGACGTTTTGTGTTCTTGCGGAGGAGTTGAACTTCACCCGCACTGCGGAACGTGTCTTTACCGTCCAATCCAATGTGACCTCCCAGATCAAAGCACTGGAAGGGGAACTGGGGGTTCCGCTCTTTGATCGCCTAGCAAAGCGCGTTGTCCTTACCGAGGCAGGCCGCCGTTTCCGTCCCTATGCAGAGAAGGCGTTGGCCGCTATGGATCAGGGCTATCGAGCCATCAAGTTCGGCACCGAACCGGCCGGCCCCTTGAACATTTACGCGCCGGAGAGTGTGCTCACTTATCGCTTGCCGGAAGTATTGAAACTCTTTCGGAAACGATATCCAAAGGTGGAGCTTATCTTTCGTCCCGAGTCCGACAGCAAGTTGGCCGACGAACTCGAATGCGGCAAACTGGACCTCGCCATCAGCATGTCCGACTCCATCGATGCCGAGCACTTGATTTCGATGGGAATGCGTAAGGAAGACGTCTACCTCTTTAGTACGCCCGATCATCCTCTGGCAAACGTGAAGAAAGCGTGTGCCAGGGATCTTGTTGACCAGACACTCCTCCTGACCGAGTCAGGCTGCGGGTATCGCAAGAAACTCGACACACTACTGGCCGCAGCGAACGTAAAGCCGCAGCATGTAACAGAGTTCTCCAGCGTGGAAGCAATTAAACAGTGCGTGCTTGCCGGTATGGGCATCGGCTTTTTGCCGGAGATCGTCATCGCTTGTGAGCTTAAAAAGAAGCAGCTCACGGTGATCGACTGGCACGGCGCAAAGATGAGCATCGCGACCCACATTGTCTGGCATAAGGACAAGTGGATTTCTCCCGGCATGCAAGCCTTCCTTGACGTCCTGAAAGAAAAGTTACAGCATCAGCAATCCTCTCCTACGCTGCTGCAGCATCGTGCAATCAGGAATGTGCAACAACCGGCGGCCGGATGAGAAGCCACATGCAGGCAGTGGCAAAGAGCGGCATAAGGCCCGCAGCCAGAAATGCCGGCGCATAGGAAAATCGGTCGACCAGGATTCCCACGGCAAAGGTGAACGCCACGCTGACCCCGCCTGCCGCCAGTCCGCTGAGGCCCGTGACGGTAGCCACGACGTCTTGTGGAAGCAGATCTCCAGGAAGCGTCAGGCCCATGGTTGACCAGCTGGCATACCCCCACAGCGCGATGCAAATGAGCGCGAGCGCAAGGGTCACGCTATGCACACGGGCAGCTGGTATCCCGGCCAGAATCGGCAGGCAACTCACGATGCAAACCCATACACGAGCGCGTACCACCGGCACGCCCCGCCGAATGCAATAGCCGGAGATCCAGCCACCAGTGAAGTTGCCGATATCGGCTGCGACGAAGGGCATCCATGCAAACAGCGCGATCCGCTTAAGGCTGAACCCTCGCGCGTCGCTCAGGTATTGGGGCAGCCAGAATACATAGAACCACCATATCGGGTCAGTCAGGGCGCGGCCCAGAACAATGCCCCAGACGTTGCGGTTTCTGGCGAGATCGAGATAGCGGTGTAACCCCCGCTGCGCTGAATGGCGAGGCGTGTCCTGGCCGGCTTGAATCAGGGCCTTCTCTGCCGATGTCACGCGCGGGTGATGGTCCAACGGATGGTAGATCCGCAGCCACATCGCCAACCACACAAAGCCGAGGACTCCGGAAAAAACGAACGACCAGCGCCAGCCGAACGCCAACGCAATCCAGGGAATCACCAGGGCTGCCAAAGCGCCACCCACGCTCGACCCACTATCGAAGATGGCGACAGCCATGCTCCGTTCTTCGCTGGGAAACCACTCAGCCACAGTCTTGCCGGCCGCCGGCCAATTGAAACCTTCTCCAATGCCAAGGAGAAAACGGAACGAAGCAAAGGCAAAAACCGAGTTGGCGAACCCGGTAAAGATGTTGACCAGCGACCAGAACACCACGGCAAGGGCCAAGCCGAGCCGCGTTCCCACGGCATCGAGAAAGATGCCGCCAAGCAGCCAGGTGACCGCATACGAGAACTGAAAGGCGCCGAGTATCTTTGCCAAATCAGTGTGGCTCAGGTGGTATTGCGCCGTAATCACCGGCGACAAAACCGAGAACGTCTGGCGGCTGATGTAGTTGATGACCGTCGAGAAGAACAGCGTCCAGACAATCCACCACCGCACCCGTCCCACGGGGCGGCCCGTGGCGGTCTCATCAGTTGACTGTGCGGCCTGCGGTGGAAGGGGTTGAAGGGGGCTCATCACATCTCGCTCGTATGATTATGCAGCGAGAGAAGCTGGTCGAGAGGCCTGATGTTCGCCGGTTATGCCACGGCCGCATTCGCTTCAATACTCACTAGACCCCTTTCCTGGACAGGAGTGACGGGACAGTGATTCTAGGGCAGAGATTCGAACCGAAAGAAAATCCCGCAGGGACGACTGAAAGTTAACCGGATATAACTCCGGGTCCCCCCGAACCCAGGATCATGTCTGGATAGCTTTTCAGTCGTCCCTGCGGGACTTCGACCCAAAACTGCCTTCGCCTGCAACGACTCATGGCAAATGGTTATCGACGAGATGCACCGCATGGGTGATCGTTGCTCCGGCAAGGCGGGCCGCAGCGACCATTGCTGTCTCCGCCACTTCTGCGGGGGTGGCGCCTGCCGACTCCGCGGCAGCCCGGTGCAACTCCAAGCAGTAGGGACATTGTGTGGTCAGCGCGATCGCCAGCGCGATGAGTTCCTTATACTTTCTGGGAACAACACCTTCGCCCTGCGCTGCTTTATCGAATACGCGAAATGCGGACATCGCTTTGGTCGCGCTTTTACCCAGGGCGCTCAGGCTTTCCCGTTCCGCCACGTTGTTCATCTTGTTGCTCCTTCATGGTTTTCAACGTTCCTGCTACTGAAGATCGAAATCAGCGCAAAAAAGACGACAGTAAAACTGTGGAAAACCAAAATATATGATTGGGGTTCGAGAGTTGTAAAAGCGGTTTGTAACGTTGCTACCTTGGATTGCACTAGTCTCTATAAATTGATGAACGAACATGACAATAGTGTGACAAACGCCTCGGCGCTAAGCGGTATGATTATCTAGGTTTGCTGCTCCTGCCGGCAATACAGCGAAGCCGCGTCCAGGGCCCCCGCGCTTCGCTCTGTTTGGGCGAAACGGTGGCGGGCGCCACTACTGATTCTCAATTGATAGCGCCTGCCGCTGTCACGTCCCGGCCACAGCTCTGCACGGCTCGGGAAATTGTTCGTGGGAGGATACGTGGAATCGATAACCTATGAGTCCAGCGTTACTGAAAACGCGGGCAGTGAAGTCACCGACGCTTTGTTCAGCATTCTGTACGCCGAACTGCACCTGTTGGCAAAACGGCAACTGGCGCGCAACTGGGCGCCTGCCGGCCTCAGTGTCACCACGCTCTTGCATGAAACCTATCTCGATATGGCGGCTCCCGACGGACCCTCGTTTCCTGACCGCGCTCGCTTCATGGGTTATGCTGCGCGTGTCATGCGCGGGCTGATTGTCGATCACGCCAGAAAGCACAGTTCGCTCAAACATGGCGGTGAGTTCGAAATTACCTCACTCCAGCCAGACTTGATGGGAAAGCCGGTTGACGCCAAGGAGGTGCTGGTGATCAACGAAGTATTGGAAGATATGGCGAAAGTCGAGCCTGACCTTGCTCAACTGGTCGATCTGAAATTCTTTTGCGGGTTCTCCTTTTGCGAGATTGCCGCCATGCAAATGACGTCGGAACGGACAGTGCAGAGAAGGTGGGAGAAGGCGCGTATCTATATTCGCCACAGCATGCGCACAGACGCGAGGCTTCGGGAATCCAATGCATAGGCTAAAACCGGAAGAGTGGCAGGCACTGAGTCCCCGCCTGGATGAAATTCTCGAGATGCAGGATGAGGAGCGTTCCGTTTGGCTCTCTGCTCTGCGTATCGAGAACCCAACCCTGGTGAACCACCTGGAAGCGCTTCTTCACGAGCACCGAGTTCTCGTGGAGGAGCAGTTCCTCGAGAGAAGGTCGATCGAGTTTCCCAGTGGGGCCACGTTGGCCGGTCAAACCCTTGGTGACTATCGGCTGGTTTCGCAGATCGGGCAAGGCGGGATGAGTAGCGTGTGGCTGGCGGAAAGAAGCGACGGTCGATTTGAGCGGCGAGTCGCGGTGAAGTTTCTCAACGTCGCCCTCATTGGAAGAGTGGGTGAAGCGCGCTTTAAGCGCGAAGGAAAAATACTGGCCCTCCTCACCCACCCTCATATCGCGGAACTACTCGATGCGGGTGTGTCGCCGGCCGGGCAACCCTACCTTGTGCTCGACCATGTGGAAGGGGACCACATCGACTGCTACTGCGATGATCACCGGCTCGACCTTCGGGCGCGTCTTCGATTGTTTCTTGACGTGGCGGAGGCAGTGGCTACAGCACATGCGAATTTGATCGTCCACCGTGACTTGAAACCTTCGAATATTCTCGTCCGCGAAGACGGCGAGGTTAAGCTGCTCGATTTCGGGATTGCCAAACTTCTGGAGAGCGAGGAGCCTGGAGCCGGGCTGACGCAGCTTACCGTCGAAGGCGGCCGGGCGATGACGCCGCAATTTGCATCTCCCGAGCAACTGAAGGGAGAAGGGATTACCACAGCGACGGATGTCTACGCTCTGGGTGTTTTGCTTTACCTGCTGCTGACGGGGCAACATCCATCCGGACCAGGTCCGTACACGCTGACTGACCTGATAAGGTCTGTCGTGGATACAGAACCCGTCCGCCCGTCGGATGCGGTTAGCCCTGCGCGGACCGTAGGAGGCCTGGCGCGGGAGAATGCCGCCCGGCGGTCGGCCACTCCGGAAAAGCTTCGCCGCTTACTGCGCGGTGATCTCGACACGATTGTCTCCAAGGCATTGAAGAAAGATCCGGCGGAGCGTTACTCCTCGGTTGCCGCCCTGGCGGATGATCTACGGAGGTATCTAGGGAATGAGCCGATCCGTGCCCGACCTGACACCCTGAGCTATCGCGCGATCAAGTTCGTACGCCGGAATCGGACGGCCGTCACGCTTGCGGCGCTGGCGATATTGGCAACCACGGCCGGGATCGCGGCCACATGGATGCAGGTGCAGAGAGCACGCACGGAGCGCGATTTGGCCGTTCGCCAGTTTGCGCGCGCGGAGCGTATCAGCGATCTCAACCAGGTGCTCCTGACCGACGTTGCGCCCATGGGTAAGCCGGTCACCGTAAACCAGCTGCTCGCGCTGGAGGAGCACATCGTGGAACGAGAACACTACGACAATGCCGCCAACCATGTCGAACTCCTGCTCTCGATCGGTGACCAATACTCCGGGGAAGATGAAAACGAAAAAGCCCTTCGCGTACTGAAGCAGGCGTATCAACTGTCGCGTGGATTGAAGGAGCCGGCTATTCGTGCCAAGGCCTCTTGCGTGCTGTCAGGAGCCATGGTGCCCGTCGGGGAGTTGGCCCGTGCGGAAGCACTCTTTGCAGAGGGTCTGCGCGAACTTGGCAGTGACTCTCAATTCGGCCCTGATCGCGCGTTCTGCTTGCTGCGCGGTAGCGAGGTCGCTTACCGAAATGGCAATTCAACCAAAGCGATTGCGCGGGCGCGAGCCGCCGAGCATGCACTCCAGGCGTCACCCGCAGCTTCCGATCTCGAAGAGCTGAATGTCCTGGAGAACCTGGCTGGTATCTATGGAGATGCGGGCCAGTTCGCTGAGTCCTTCGCGGTTTTTGAACGGGCTAACGCTCTCATGATCGGTCTCGGGTACGACGAGACGCAAAAGTCGGTCAAACTTTTCAACGACTGGGCGCTGATACTTGGCTACGCCGGCCGGCAACTGGAAGCGGAAAAAACGTATCGCCGCGCGATCGACATCAGCCGGGCAAACCAGACAGAAGACGCGGTTTCGCCAGTTCTGCTTTACAACTATGCGGGTGTGCTGCGTGAACTGGGGCGCTTCACCGAAGCGGCCGACTATGCGGAACGTGCCACCGCGAAAGCGCGCCAGGCAGGGGAGCAGATTCTTCTCGCCCAGGCAGACCTGCAGCGCGCGCGGGTGTACCGCGATCGGAAGGATTTTGTTCACGCAAGGTTGTTGCTGGCGGATCTCGAGCCCAGGATGCGCCGATTACTGCCTCCCCAGCACTATGCCTTCGCGTCCTTGGCATCGGACAAAGGACTTCTGGCATTGGCCGAGGGCGACCCGTCCAGGGCTTTGCAATTCGCAAACCAGGCAATCGCCATCGATGAAGCGTCGATCGCGCGAGGTGGGCCCTGTGCAGCGTATCTCCCCGTTCTCCTCACGCGCCGCTCTGCCATCGAACTCGCGTTAGATAAACGAGATGCTGCCGCAGCGGATGCCGGCAAGGCGCTTGAACTGCTGCATTCCTCAGCGGCGGCTGGAACCGCGTCGAGCGACGTGGGGAGCGCCTATTTGGCGCGTGGGCGTGCGTTGCACGCTTTGCGCAAGTCTCAGGAAGCGCGCGCTGCCTTTCGCTCAGCTGCCGAACATCTGGAAGCTACCCTTGGGGCGGACCACCCCGACACAAACACCGCCCGGCAGCTCGCTGAACTCTAGTACGAATCTGCAAATATTAACCCGCATCTTTGGCGGGTTTCATGATCCGTTTCCGATTTAAAGAGAGAAGAAAGTCAACAAGACACTTCACTCAAAGGAGATCACATCATGAAATTGTTCCTCTTCGCGATAACTGCGCTTCTTGCTTTGGCAAATGGTGCCACGGCTGCTCGAGCACTCTCAAATCAGGCTGTGATGGCCAAGGTTCCCTTCAGCTTCTCCGTCGGTCAGGATCAACTTCCCTCGGGTACCTACATGCTCAGCCAGGACCCGTGGGGATTCGTGACACTGCAGAGCCTCGACCGGAGCGTTACTTTGATGATGAGCAAGACGGAGGACTCTTATTCAATGAGGGGCGACAAGTTGGTCTTTCGTAAGTACGGAGATCACTATTTCTTAAGCAGCGTCTCTTCATCGGTGTTGAGTGCCCGTTTTCCAGTGTCGAAATTGGAGAAAACAATGCGGCAACAGATCACAGAAGAGGGCCAAATCGCCGTTGCAGCCAGGTAGGACGGCGCCTACTTTCCCACTCAAGCCTTCTTTTGGCTTGAGTGGGCAAGCTTTTCACGTGCTCCATTGAGGTCAGGTTGACGGGAAGATAATGAAAAAGAAAAACTGATACTCTTTGCAGGGGTTCCTTCCCAGTTGTTTTCATGACACCTGAAACCCCAATAATGAGCAACTCCGAGATCGCCGACCGGTTGGCGAGCCTTGCCCAACTGCTTTCGATGCAGAAGGAAAATCCCTACAAGATCAAAGCCTATCATCGGGCCGCGGCCAGCATCCGCACTCTATCGGAAAGCGTCGATGCAATGGTCCGCAACAGAAAAGACTTAACTGCCTATGCAGGCATTGGTGAGGCGATCAGCAGCGCTATCCGCGAGATCGTATTAACAGGCACCCTCGAAAAGATCGAAAAGCTGCGATCGGAAATCAATCCCGAACTGATCGACATCAGCGCCTATCCTCGTCTCGATCCCAAACAGGTCTTGCGTGTCTATAAGAAGCTTGGTATTTCATCGACCGAGGCACTGCGCGAGTCGCTAGAGAACGGAACGATCGCCCGTGTGCTTGGCCCCCGGATGGCTCAGCACGTGAGTCAGGGCCTTATGGAAGCCCATGCCATGCTGCTCGCCCGCGTCCACGATCTTTGCCTTGCCGTAGAGGAATTTCTCCTCGGGCAAGGGGGCGCCCATCGCGTAGAGGCTGCAGGCGACTACCGGCGCCGGGTCGAAGTAATCGAACAACTGGACTTTGTTGTGGAGTCCTCCGGCTTCGCCGCGCTCATTGCTCAAATCCAAACCTACGGTGGCCGCACGCCGCTGATAAAGTCTTCCAGCACCGCTGCAACATTTGCCCTTTCCGCGGGCGTTTCCCTGCAGGTGGTTGCGGCCCAGCGCAAGAATTGGGGTCTATCCCTACTTCGATGCACCGGGAGCAAAGCACATTTGCGCAAGCTTACTGCCGTCACGGGCAGCGTGACCGCATTGCGGGAGAGTGGTCCTTTCCCCACCGAGCAAGCTCTCTACAGCAAGTTCGGACTATCGTTCATCGAGCCTGAGCTCCGCGAAGGCTATGACGAGGTGAAGCGAGCGGCACACGGCAATCTTCCCATCCTTGTAACAGTGAAAGATCCTTGCGGTGAGCTCCACGCTCACTCCACATCGAGTGACGGTTCGGACTCCATCGAGCAGATGGCTGTCGCCGCACGCGATCGTGGATATGAATATCTCGGGATCACGGATCATTCCCAGAGCTTGAAAATCGCGCGCGGCGTTTCGATCGAAGCCCTTAGGCGGCAGATCCGCTCCATCGACGAGCTAAATGGCCGCCTGGACGGTATCCGCATCCTCAAATCCGCAGAAGTAGATATTCTCGCCAATGGCGCGCTCGACTATCCTGATGACCTTTTGCGCGAACTCGACTACACCGTCTGTTCCATTCATTCGCAGTTTAGCCTCGACAAGAAGCAGCAGACCGAGCGCATTCTGCGCGCGATGGACAACCAGTATTTCAATATTCTGGGCCACGCAACGGGCCGCCGCCTGCTCAAGCGCCCCGGATATGAAATTGACATAGAGCGCATCATCGCCCATGCAAAACAAAATGGCTGTTTCTTCGAAATCAACTCCAGCCCCGAACGGCTCGATCTCTCGGCCGAACATGCACGACTGGCAAACGCGGCTGGAATAAAAATTGCCGTCTCCACCGATGCGCACAGCACCCGGGAACTGGGGTTCATCCGTTACGGCATCGACCAGGCACGCCGCGCCGGTCTGGAGAAGGGATCGATCCTCAACTGCCTGCCCTGGCCAACCCTCGCGGGTCTCTTTAAGCGATGAGGGATACTACTTCCGATCCACGGGGCCGCCCACAGTAGACGATCCGGTGCCGCTACAACCGTCACTCCCATAGCGAAGAAACTTCTGGATTCGCTTCCCGGTATCCACTTCTCCGGTGTAGATGTTGCCTTTGCTGTCCAGGCTCACCTGGTGGATCCAATGGAACTCACCCGCCATCCGGCCGCTGCGCCCAAGCCGGCCCAGCTCCTGCAGGTTGCTCCGGTTCAGCAGATAGATGGTCATGTTGGCGTTATCCCCGACATAGAGGCAACTCTGCGCCCGGTCTTTGGAGAAGCTCATGGAAACCGCGGTGCCAATAATGTTGGTGTGCTTGCTGACAAATTGCTCGCTGACGAAACCACATTTGCCGGCCGCGCCGGTCGGATTGATGCAGGGTTTGCCGAGCGCGGGATCGTGGATATCAAACACCTGGATACGATCATTTCCCCGATCGCAGACGTACATCTTGCCGTCATTGGCAATCTTCACGCAGTGCACGGGATTACGGAAGAACGCGGGCTTTGTATTGCCTTTGCCGGAATCCTCAATCCACGTTCCCGCGGCCGCGGCGCCTGCGTCGTCGACCGGGTTGTTGCCATAGGCGCCGAAGTGGCCGATATATTTGCCCGTGCCGGCGTCGACGATCAGGACTCGCCGGTTTCCGTAGCCATCCGCAATGTAGAGGCGGTTAGTTGCCGGGTCGACCACCATGTCCGCTGCCTGGTATAGCAGGGGTGTGCCGTTCACGCCGCCGTCTGCGTTGTTGCTATCGGGTCCCTTGGGTGTGCCGCCGATCCTCATCTTGAAGTTGCCGTCCATATCGAACTTCAAGACGAAGCCGTCGCCGCCCTGCGTGTTGGTCGCCCAGGGAGTTCCCCCATGGTCGGCCGCCGCCGAATTCCCTGAGAGCCAAACGTTGTCTTTATCGTCGACATAGATACCATGCTCGCTGCTGGGCCACAGGCAGCCTGCTTCAGCCTTGCATTTGCCACCCAAAAAACCGGGGTCGGCTGGACCGCCCCAGGAGCGCAAAAGCTTGCCGTCGGAATCGAACTCCAGAACGGAAGGAGCAGCTTTGCAGCAATCTGCAATGGCGCCATACGCGCGCACCTGGCCAAGCCCGTTGACCGGCTGACCCTTTTGATCGACGGCGCCCGGTACCGGCGCTTCCAGTCCGGCTTCTTCGTTGGTCATAGTGCGCGGCCGGTTGTAGATCCAGATGTGATCATGCTGGTCGACGAAGAGGCCGCCTATCTGGCCGAGGCGCCAGTTGTTGGGCAGCGGCTGTGGCCAAGCGGGGTCCACGACGAAGCCCGGTGTCTTGCCCGTGCTGGAAGCGTTGTATACCCCGGTTTGCTTGGCAAGCCGGGCCAGAGATCCATTGCTCTTGAGCAGGTTGTTATCCGTATCAGCAGCAACGGCTATCCCGGTCAGAGCCAACACCATCATCGACAGCGTGGCTGTCACTTTGCCCTGGAACCACTTCACGGAACCCTCCGGGAGCGCAATGGTCGCCATGATACACGATGGCTGAGCAGGCGAAATTGCCGGGCGTCTGGTATCTGTTTGTGATCCACTAGGGTAAAGCGATGAATGAGGCGAAAGGGAATCGGCGGAAGAAACGCACCCCGGGGCAAACCAAGGGGCAAACTCGAGCACAGGCAACCTACGAAATAGGGTCCCTCCGTCGCGGCTTGATCAGCGCATTCATCCTCTTCCACTTGCTCCTCATTACCGTAGTCGCCGTGCCGTTGCAAGCATTCGCGGGTGTCAAAGACCTGGTGATGCCTTACATGCGATGGAGTGGGTTGTTTCAATCATGGGATATGTTTGGCCCAGATCCGGTAAAGGTCAATTCCTACGTCAAAGCGGTCATCATCAGTCGGGATCGCCACATGCAGGTTTGGTCATTTCCGAAGATGGAAGATCTTGGCTTCGGGGAACGATTTCGCAAAGAGAGATACCGGAAATTTCTTGAGGTCCTGCCCCAGCCACAATACGCCCTGCTCTGGCCGGATGTTGCGGTCCACCTCGCGCGATCGTTGAACAACCCAGCCGATCCGCCCGACAAGGTACTTCTCATCGAATTTCAGTCTGATATCCATCCAGAAGCCGATCAGTCGCCTGAGCCTGCCGCACGGCCCAATGTCTTTTACGAAGACTATCTTCCCCCCGGGGCGCTTCGATGACCGCGCGAACGTTGCGCGAAGCCTGGGACCGCTTTTTCTTTGCTCCGCAATCGCCCCTCCCCATCGCCCTGTTCCGCGTTCTCTACGGCCTCTGTGTTTCCGCCACGGTCATCCTGCTTCACGCCGACTGGCTGAATTGGTTTGGCGTTCACGGATGGGTAACCCTGTCGACCATGAGACAGGTGGAATCAGGCATGCGTCTCAACCTTTTCACGGTGATGCCGCAGGATGACCGGTGGATCTCCGCATTCTTCTGGGTGTTTTTAGGTTTCGCGTTGCTCCTCACCGCGGGTGTCTGGACGCGGTTCAGCAGTGTTGCCGTTTTCCTCTGTCTCACTTCCATCGATCAGAGGAACCTTTTCATTCTTCACGGCGGCGATACCTTTTTACGGATCGCCGGATTTTTCCTCATGTTTGCGCCGGCGGGAGCTGCATTCTCGGTCGATCGCCTGATACGCGTTCGTAGGGGGTTGGAGGGTGCGCAAATCCAGCCTCGCGCTCCCTGGGCACAACGGATGATCCAACTCGAGCTCGCCCTGCTGTACTTGACCGCGTTCTGGTGGAAGATGAAGGGGCACACGTGGATCAATGGAACCGCGCTTTACTATGTGCTCCATCTGCGCTCGATCGCGCGATTCCCGGTCCCGCAATGGATCCAATCCCCCACAATATTAAAAGCAGGCAGCTGGTTCACCCTCGCTCTGGAGTTTTCTCTCGGCGTCCTCATCTGGTTCCGTCGATTTCGCTATCCGTTGTTACTCCTGGGCCTGCTATTCCACCTGGGAATTGACTACGCACTCAACCTTCCCATGTTCTCGTGGGACGTCATCATCGGGTACGTACTCTTTATCGACCCATCGGATTTGGATCAATGGTGGCACGGCATTCGCCGACGTCTCGTGCCCATCCCTCACTAAACCCTCCCTGCCCCACCCATGCCTTGGGTGGCCCATTCAAGCCCTCTTTAGCTTGAGTGGGCGAGCATGCCGCACCCAGAAGCACTTCGACGGCTAAGAAGATCCTGATTGTGGACGACGAACTACGTCCCACGATTTCTTCCAATGGTCTCTGAGAATACGAAGGCTTATTGTCTGACCAGTTCTTGTTGGGCACGAACGGCCATGGAGTGCGCACTGACCGCCTGCTCTGTCACGCGCGGCACGGGGCTATGCTCTGTTTTCGCTCGCCCTATGTCGAAGCTTCCGACCATCTGTTCCAATTGCGCGGAGGTGGCCAACAGTTGTTTGGATGTGGCGAACAACTCCTCGCTCTGGGCTGCATTCAACTGGGTAACCTGGTCTACCTGCCCAACGGCAATATTCACGTTATTGATCGCCAGCGACTGCTCAGAACAAGCGTTCGCTATGTTTGACACCATCTCGGCGACTCGCTTGACCACCTTCACAATCTCGCCGAGGGTTTCTGCTGACCTGTTCACTTGCGTAGAGCCATACTCTACCTTCGCGACGGTATCTTTGATGAGGTGGTTGATCTCGCGTGCAGACGCGGCACTGCGCTGGGCGAGGGTGCGAACTTCTGTGGCCACTACCGCGAAGCCGCCTCCCAGTTCCCCCGCCCTCGCCGCCTCGATCGCTGCGTTGACCGCTAGAATGTTCGTGTGAAAAGCGATCTCGTCGATGCTGAGCGTGATTTGCCCAACCTTGACCGAAGCCGCGTTTATCTGATCCATCGCGCGTATGGCGGAGTCGATCACTTCGATTCCCTGGGATGCCGTCCGCGAAGCGGCGCTCGAAAGGTCGCGTGCCAGGATCGCATTTTCGGCTGTCTGCTTCACCGTTGCCGTAAGTTGCTCAAGGCTCGCGGAAGTCTCCTCCAACCCGCTGGCCTGCGATTGGGTTCCGTCTGAAAGTTGCTTCGCTGCAGTCTCGAGCTCCACGGATGTGTCGGAGACCGTCTTGGCTATATCGCCGGCACCAGCAAAACCGCCCCTGATTGCGCCCATGGCAGTATTGAATGCGGTCGCCATCGCACCTACCTCATCCTCATTGACAACCACCAGATGGGCTGTAAGGTCTCGCCCGGCGACACTTTGGAGAGCGTCAACGGCTTTTTTGAGCGGCCCAGTGATCGAAGTGATGACGTAGATGCCGACCAGAAGTGACACCACCAGGCTTACCAGGCTGATAACAATAAGAAGCGTGATGCGGGAGGCAATCCGGCGCCTGGCCTCTGCTTCACGCAGGCTCTGGCTCTTCTCGGTCAGGTCTGCGAGACTCTCGATCGCAGCTTTGTGTTGTACGTAGAGTGGCGCCAGTTGGGTATCAATGATGGCATTCGCCTGGGCGTCATCCCCCCGCCTTACTGCCGGAAGAAACTGATCGAACAGGATTTGGAAATACTTGATTGCAGGATCGCGCGCCTCCTTCAGGATTCCCTCGCGAATCTGCACCTCTAAAGGCGTCTCCGCGGGCAGTGCACCTTTCCAGTAAGACTGCCGGTCATCGAAGTCGTGCTTTAGCCCATCGATCTTCTTTACCAACGCGTCGATCTGTTTAGGGTCCGAGCGGAGGGCTTTCGCAATCTGCAGCACTGTCAGATGGGTTTCGACGATGAACTCGGGTGGCGGCAAAATGTCAGAACGCAAGTCCATCTCACGCGCGATCGCCGTGTAAATTGGTCCCGATACTTTCACTTCGTTGATGGCGGTAAAGAAGAATATCCCGAGGCCGGTGAGACTGATGAGCGAAACGACGATCATCGATGCGAGTTTCGCTCGCACGCTCAGGCGTTGCAGGAAAGGCTTTTGACCGCGAGAATCCATGGCTGTGCTACCCGTTTCGGCTCTTTGACAATATCGGCTCTTAGGCGACACCCCGCTATGTTGCATATCCGGATAGAGGGGAGGTAGTCACGGGCTAACCACCTAACGTGAAGAACCCCAGAGCCTGCGCGGAAGGACGTAAGTGATCCCGCTTGCCACTTGCCAACGAGTAGAAGTGCCCGTGAGCCCATTGACCAATCCACTATCGATGACCAGGTTCGGGCGAATGCTGTAGCTCGCGCCCCAGAGTGTGCTGTAGACAGTACCGCCGCTAAGCGGCTCGGTAAAGTGCCGCAATTCCGCAATACCACCCAACTTCGCGGTGACCGGGCGAGAAAATGCCACTGCCTCTCCAACCTGTGCTCGTCGAACTGGACCCTCTGTCTCATTTAGAAACACATTCGCATCGACATGCAAGCGCCCCAGGTCAGAACTCGCCAGCAGCAGAGCACTGTTTGCGAAGCCGCCAATATCGAGGCTTGAGGCGGTACCCATCCTCACCAGGTGAAGATAGCTGCTGGAGATGGTTGGCTTTATCCCATGACCTGGCAGCATGACCACCTGTACGCCCGCGGTAGCATCTCCCCGCTGGTTCAAGCTTTCCGCCGCTGCGCTGGTGTGAGCGATCGGCTCGGCTGAGGCGATAAATTGCAGGAAGGGCGAGACTGCAACCCGCATCGTCTCTTCGTCCCCGCTCCGGTTGGAGAATCCAGCCGAATCCGCCGCAAACAGCATTCCGCTCTCGAACTGCACGTAGCCCACGGGGGTCAGAAGAGCTGACGTCGCCATCGCCGGGCGTCCCGGGTTCGCTGTAATCGCGGGTTGCTGGTCTTCTGTCGCGGGTTTGCTCACCGGCGTGGAGATCACCATGCCAGTTGAGGGATCGCCGCTCACGTCGCCATCACTAGTGACGGCGGCCATCTCTAACAGCCTGGCCCCCGCTGGCGGATTGGCGCTTTGTGAATGGGCGAAGGCACTCATACCGCTGGTGCACGCAATTACGAGCAAAAGCTTCCACAACGAGAGGGAAGGAGAAGAAGCTTGCGCCTCCTTCCGTTGCACAGATTGGGGGCAGGGCCCAAGGGAAAATTTACGTCTGGCTAAGTCGATCATGGTCTTCCTCCCCCCTCAGATCGGAAGAATGGCCGAGTACTTTCAAGAAGTTCAGGCGGACTTTGTGGCCACGCAAACGATCTATCGTTCGTTCCCAGAGTGTCCGAGACTGAAACAGAGATCGCGGCGGACGATGTAATGCCTTTACATACTGGGGAAGACCAGGGTTGAGCGGGGCACGACTTCACCGAAGTAGCGAGCGGCTGGCCGACGACAACGTCGAAGAGTGACATCACTGCTCTCTCGGTCAGCTACGGAGGTAGGCCAACATAGACCAAGTGAGCCGAAAGCGTATAAGCAAATCGTAAAGACGCCAGCCTCTCTATACTGGGTCGGGGGCTAAGGAATGCCATGAAGCTTTGCCGGACGCTTTCAAAGACGAGCTACAGCCTGTGTATTTTGGCCTTGCTCGCTCACGGCCAGGAGAAGCCGTCTCGCTTGACGTTTGACGTTGCGGCGATCAGGCCTGCTCAACCAGCCGATCGTGGTGGGATAAAGCCGATGCCCGGAGGCGACGGCTATTTAGTCCAGAACATGCCGGTAAAGATCATGATCAGCCTGATGTACAAGGTGCCTACACGACAGATCATAGGCGGCCCAGATTGGCTCGACAGCGATCGCTACGATATTCAGGCGAAGGCGGACCACGCTTACAGCGTCGATGACCTCCACGTCATGTTTCAGAACCTGCTGGCCGATCGATTCAATTTGAAATTCCATAAGGAGATCAAGGAAGGCCCTGTATATGCGCTGATGGTGGATAAGTCAGGATTGAAAATGAAGCTCAACGAGAGCGCCCAGGATTTCAAGATCCCGATTACTCCCGCGCCGGATCGCGTCTTTGTGGGGACAAGGGTTCCGATGCCGTATCTTTGTTGGTTTTTGAGCCAGCAGCTTAGCGCTGAGGAGCGGCCGGTGATCGACAAGACCGGGCTGGACAAGTGGTACGACTTCACGCTGTCATTCTTGCCGGAGTTCCCGCCAAATTTCCCAAAAGAAAATCTACCTCCCGGTCTCCTGGACCGGCCATCGCTCTTCGACGCGTTGAAGGAGCAGCTTGGCCTCAGGCTGCAGGCGGAAAAGGGACCGATAGAGTATTACGTCATCGATCACGTAGAGAAGCCGTCAGAGAACTAGAGCCCGCGACGTTCGGGTCTGAACAGAACCCTGTTGCCGCGCCTGCGAGAGGTTCATAATGGCGCGTATGAGCGTGTCTCTCATCGAAACGCTGAGTACCGATGTCCGCCAGGTTTTCCGGCAGATCCGTAAGAAGCCCTCCTTTGCTGGTTTTTTAGTTCTGGTTCTGGCCGCTGGGTTTGCGGTTAGCACGGCCATGTTCAGCACTATCCAAACCGTTCTTCTCACTCCGCTACCGTTTCGATCTCCCGAACGGTTGGTCCAGATCGTCAGCAGGTGGCCAAAGACCGGCGATCAAAATGGTTGGAGCGCGCCGCTCCGCGATGCTGCCGGATGGAAGACCTCAGTACCGGCGTTCGAAGACGTCGCCGCATACCGCTATGGTCTGGTCAATCTGACGGAAGGATCCCCTGAGGCTCTCTACGGATTGCGTGTCTCTGCGAATCTGCTCCCTATGCTGGGCGTGGGTCCGCAATTGGGGCAATGGCCATCTGCGGAGGAGGATCGCCCGGGACACACGCACGTTGTCCTTCTCAGTGACGACCTCTGGCGCCGCCGCTTCCATAGCGATCCCCACATTGTCGGGAAGGTGGTCCACTTCGACAGCGAAGGCTACCAGGTGCTTGGGGTTATGCCCAGGGGGTTTAATTTCCCACTCAAGAGCGGAGGAAATGTTCAGCTTCCGACGGATCAGATGCAGTTCTGGGTGCCGCTCGGAGCAGATTTCGCCAGGGAGCCGCATGGCGCCCCTAACGCGGGTGTGATTGCCCGGGTGAAGGAGGGCATATCACTGCGGATGGCTCAGGCGCAACTGGAGGCGGCGTGCCGGCTGCTTCAGCAGGAATTCCCCTCCACCAACCAAGGCCTGAGCGCGAGCCTGTCGTCCCTGCACCAACACACGGTGGGTGCATTCGACGGGCCGCTGTTCGCCTTGCTTGCGGCGACGGGTTTGATACTCATGCTTACCTGCGCGAATATCGCTAGTCTGTTGCTTGCCCAAGGGGCTTTCCGTAGCCACGAGTTGGCCGTACGCATGGCTCTGGGAGGAAGTGCCGGGCGAGTGGCGCGCATACCCTTGATCGAGGGGATTGTGCTGTGTTGTGGCGGTTGTTTGCTGGGCGCGCCGCTGGCGATTGTCGTTTTGAAACTCCTCATCTACCTGGCGCCGGTGAACGTGCCTCGCTTGGCCGATACGAGAATCAACCTGCACGCTGTATTGTTCGAACTCTTGCTGACCCTGGTTTGTGGAGTGGCAATCGGCGGCCTGAATGCCCTTCAAGTGTGGAAGCGCTCACCTCGGGAAGTGCTCTCGGAAACTTCGAGAACCAGTCCGGGCCAGCAACGAGCCCGGCTGCGTAACGTATTGGTCGTCGGGCAAATAGCGCTTGCGGTCGTTCTGGTGAGTGGAGCGGGCTTGATGCTGCGGACATTCATTAACCTGCTCTCGACCGATATCGGTTATCAACCAAACCACGTCCTGTACGCGATCACCGTTCTGCCGCCTTCCCGTTATCCCAAGCGCGTGGATGTCGCAATCTTCTACAAGAAGGTGTTGGACCAGTTGCGAGCTTCACCTGGTATCGAATCCGCCGGCGTTTCTACGGCTCTGCCTTTGGTCGGCGAATATAACGGGGCCAAGTTGCAAACCAAGGGTATGGCGGGTGACGAAACAAGTCCGGGAGTCGTTGCTGTCAATGAAGTCTCCCCTGGCTTTCTGGAAACGATGGGGGTGCGGATCATCGACGGCCGAGCGATCCGCGAAACAGACACCGCGGATGCCCCAAAGGTAGCCGTCGTTGATCAAGGTATTGCAGCTCGATTGTGGCCGCATCAGGATCCGTTGGGAAAAATGATCAATACGGAGGATCCGGCTTCACCCGTCTGGCGCGAGGTGGTTGGAGTCGTCGCTCCGGCTCGTAATCGCTCCCTCGACAATGCTCCGCGACCCTCCATGTATCTTCCGCTTTCTCAGGGGTCGAGCGGGATCAGCTTTCTGGTGGTGAAGAGTTCTGCTTCTCCAGCGGAGACGACTCGTTTGTTGAAAAATGTGGTGGCCGCTGTTGATCCCAATCAATCCGTATTCTTTGCGCAGACCGTAACCCAATTGATCCAGGACTCGATTGCAACGCGGCGGTTGCTCTTCCAGGTGATGATGTTTTTTGCTGCGGCCGCGCTCCTCCTTTCTGCCCTGGGGATCTACGCACTGGTTTCGTTCCTTGCGGCAAGCCGTGTTCGCGAAGTCGGCATTCGTATGGCGCTGGGAGCAACGCGCGAGAGAATCGCCCGGCTCGTCGTTTTCCAGGGAATGCGTCTGGTCCTGATCGGTGCAACCGCAGGTTGTATTGGGTCCGCACTACTGGGCCGCTTCATGAGCGGGCTTCTTTTTGGCGTTAGCCCATTCGACATGGGCACGTTGTTATCCGCGGTTTTGGGACTGGCAGCAGTCAACATCCTTGCGGTGCTGATCCCCGCGTATCGCAGCGCTCGGCTTGATCCGATCCAAGCGCTGCGGGCGGAATGATGAAAATCTGCTCTGCGGTTTATTCTCGGTCACGGTCAATCACAATTCCGCGGCGGAGTCTGTATCCAGGTAGACGGTTATGTCCGGATGGGTACGGAGAAAAGTCGAGGGGCACGCCGTAGAGATTGGGTCGTGCACCGTGCGCCGAATTACCTGCGCTTTACGAGGACCCGGCACTGAGGCAATCAACTTCGGCACCCGGAAGACAGTCGGGATGGTTAAAGTGAGCGCTCGTTCGGGCGCTTCTTGCCAGGTTGGGAACCAGCCTTCCGCTGCCTGCTGCTGCCGGCACATCAAGTCGAGCGTAACGATCTTCATCTCCAGGGGGTCCTCGAAGTTGGCCTCCGCTGGCTCGTTAAAAGCTATGTGGCCGTTTTCCCCGACCCCCAGCAAGCAGAGCTGCGGTTCAGCCACGTGCAACTCCTTTATGTACTCGCGGCATACGGCATCAAGGTCCGGCGCGGTTCCGTCCATCTCAAAGAATGCACCCATGTCCACGCGTTTGGTCAGGCGTTCGCGCAGGAAATGGCGAAAGGACGCTGGGTGGTCCTCACTCAGCCCGACATATTCATCCAGGTGAAACCCCCGCATTTTTTTCCATGGCAAACCGGGAGTCGAGGTCAAAATTTCAAGGGTGTCGAACTGAGCGGCGCCGGTAGCAAAAATGACGCCGATCTGGTCGCGAAGCTTGTCTAACCGTTGGAGCTCCTCGGTTACCGCCAACGCAGCCGCTTCACCAGCCGCCCTCTTGCTAGGGTAGATTTTGAGCTTCATCTTCCCTGCGGTAAGCGATGCGACCAAATCCTTCGTCGTTTCCATATCCACCTTTCGAGATCTGCTCTTGTCGGTGTCCGTTTTATCACGAACCAAGCCGACGATGCCACGCATCACCGGGCACGGGCTGGAGACAGCGGGCGCTCCCGGGAGCAAATCAGTCACCCTGCACGATGGCGCGGCCTCCATTCACTATAACGAGCCGGCGGTGTCTACAATGATCCATGCGGCCTCCTGTGACTCCGCCTGCGAGAGGGACCATGGACATCTTAAGAAAGCCAACTCGACGCCAGTTCATTTCCAGCACCGCGGCCGCTACCGCCGCGGTTGCCTTACCCGGGTTTGCTCGCCAGGCTACCAGCACTCCAGGCACTGCGGGCCTCGACCAGCACTGGGCGGAAGCCGGCATCATCGCTACGCGCAATTCACCCTATGCCAAGTTGAAGAGCGTGCCGGTGCAGGCAGTCACCATCGAGACTGGCTTCTGGTCGAAGCGGCGCGCTACCAATGTGGCCTCCAGCATTCCGAGCATGCGCCAGGAGCTTCTCGATCACGGCCGCATGGACAATTTTCTGCGCCTGGCAGGGCAGTCGCAAGCGCCACAACGCGGGCCGGTTTACTCCGATTCCGACATCTATAAGTGGATTGAGTCTGTCGGGTTTGCTTTGCAGTCTCAGCCTTTGCCCGAGCTTCGCAGTCAGACAGATGCGATGATTCGCGAAGTGGTGGCGGTGCAGGAACCCAGCGGCTATCTCAATACTTATTACGTCGGCGATCACAAGAGTGAGCGGATGTTGTGGAAGACGCAGACGACAGGCCACGAACTCTACAACATCGGCCATCTTCTGCAAGGCGCGATCGCCTACTACCGCGCGACCGGCGATCCCACGCTGCTGCAAGCGGGGATGCGCTTCGTTGACGGCTTCCTACTTCCGCGCTTTGGACCAGGTGCGAACCAGGCGCCCATCGTTGCCGGCCATCCGGAGATCGAGATGTCTCTGATCGAGCTTTATCGAACGACGGGCAACAAACAATATCTTGATCTCGCGGGTTACATTCTTCACGGGGATTCGCGCGAACCCCTTACCGAACGCCAGATCGTCTACATGTTTTGCGGTATCCCTTTCACCTCGCGGACCAAGCTTGAGGGCCACGCGGTGCGTGCCATGTATGCCTGCTGCGGCGCTACAGACTACTATCTGGAGACCGGCGACCCGGCTTACTGGAAAACCCTGAACCTCCTATGGGACGATCTCGCAGCGCACCAGCTCTACGTGACCGGAGGAGTGGGTGCGCGCAGCGACGGCGAATCTTTCGGCAACGCTTACGAGCTACCCAATGAGCGGGCTTACGGTGAGAGCTGCGCGGCCATCGGTAATATGATGTGGAACTGGCGCATGCTCTCTGCCACCGGGGATGCCAAGTTCACCGACGTGATGGAGCGCGCGCTCTACAACGGAATCAATTCCGGCATGTCGCTCGATGGCAAATTGTATTGCTATCGCAATCCACTGGCGTTCGATCCCGCAACCGGCGATAAGATTCGCAACCCCTGGTACGACACTACCTGTTGCCCTCCCAACCTGGAGCGAACCTTTGCGGCCCTCCCGGGGTATTTCTACAGCACCTCTGCCGAGGGCGTGTATGTCCACCTTTATGACAACTCGGAGATGAAGTGGCATCTGCCCAGTGGCAATCCGCTCACCCTGCGCCAGAGCACGCAGTATCCATGGGAGGGAACGGTGGAAATCTCCGTTGCCCCCGCATCCGCGGAGGAGTTCACGGTGTTCGTGCGCATCCCCGGCTGGTCGAAAGAAAGCAGCGTCAAAGTAAACGGCAAGGAGGTAGCCGGCGTTCGCGCGGGAGAATATCTGCCGGTACGGCGCCGCTGGACGCCGGGCGACAAGCTGGTGTTGTCCTTCGACATGCGTCCGCAGGTCGTGCACGCGAATCCTGCCGTTGCCGATGACCGCGGCCGCATCGCCTTACAGCGTGGGCCCGTCGTCTACTGTATGGAGCAACTTGATCAGATGGAGTCATCGAAGGACTCGAGCATTTTTCCCCGTTACACAGCTCACCTCACGGAAAATACTACGGAGCGTTACGATGCGAGCCTGCTCGACGGCGTCGTCGTGATGGAGCACCCCGGCGCCCTGCTTCCCGCGGCTGCGCCCGCACTCTACCAGGCAGCGCTTCCGGAGGCTGCCGCCGGAAAAGATACGAAGCTGAGAATGATTCCCTACTACGCCTGGTCCAATCGCGACCTGTCGGCCATGCAGGTATGGATTCCGTATCAAAAGGTGTGACGAAGGCACGGCTGAATAGTTTAAAGGGTGGTTAGAAGATGAAGGACCTGAATCGCAGAAAGTTTCTGAAGGGCAGCGCGGTGGCTGGTTTTGGATTGTGTGCTCCTTCCATCCCGTCGATATTTGCCGGCGCCGCCCCAACCACTGTGGTGAAGCCGAAGTTGAGCCAGTTTGACTACGGGCAGGTCACTTTGCTCGATGGCCCGATGCTCGACCAGTTCACACGCAATCACAAATTCTTCCTCACGCTCGATGAGGACGGCCTGTTGAAGCCCTTTCGTGAGCGGGCGGGCATGCCCGCACCGGGCCCGGTGATGGGTGGATGGTACAACGACAGCCCTAACTACGATCCGCCCAAGAATATGACGGGCTACATCCCAGGCCACAGTTTCGGACAGTATCTTTCCGGCCTTGCGCGAGCCTATGCGGTCACCGGCGACAGACCGACCCAGGAAAAAGTGCAAAGGCTGGTTAAGGGTTTTTCGGCCACAGTCACTGAGAAGTTTTATAACGACTATCCGCTCCCCGCCTACACCTTCGACAAAACCAACATGGGTCTGCTCGATGCCCACGCGTTTGCCGCAGACCCCATGGCATTACCCGTGCTCAGCCATGCGACCGACGCTGTGCTGCCTCACCTGCCGGCAGGGGCGCAAACGCGTCAAGAGGCCTGTGCGTTGCCGCACAAGAATCCCTCTTACTGCTGGGACGAGACCTACACCCTTCCGGAAAACCTATACCTCGCCTGGCTGCGTAGCGGAGATCCTCGCTATCGCAAACTCGCCGAGCGGTTCCTGCAAGACAAGGACTACTTCACGCCGCTCTCGGACGGAGAGAACATCCTCCCCGGCCTCCATGCCTATAGTCATGTCAACGCGCTCTGCTCGGCGATTCAAGCTTATCTGGTGGATGGGAGCGCGATGCATCTCCGTGCCGCGCGCAATGGGTTCGATTTCGTGCGCACCACGCAGAGTTTTGCTACCGGCGGATGGGGGCCTGATGAATCCTTCCGCAAGCCGGGCAGCGGAGAAATGGGAGAGAGCCTGGTCCGGACCCATTCCAGCTTTGAGACCCCGTGCGGCGCTTACGGGCATTTCAAAGTCACCCGCTACCTCATGCGCATCACGGGAGACAGCCGCTACGGCGACAGCATGGAGAGCGTTCTCTATAACACCATTCTTGGCGCCAAACCTCTTCTTCCCGATGGCACAAGCTTTTACTATGCGGACTACAACAATTCCGCTACCAAGTTCTATCACCAGGATAAGTGGCCCTGCTGCTCAGGGACCTTTCCCCAAATCACTGCGGACTACGGCATAAGTTCTTACTTGAGCGCTCCGGATGGGGTTTACGTCAACCTTTATGTTCCATCACAGCTGAGATGGAAACAGAATGGAACCCGCTGCACGCTGGTGCAGAACACGCAATATCCTTACCACCCGGAAACCACCCTGAGCCTGCAGATGGAGAAACCGGAGAGCTTCGCCATCTATCTGAGAGTGCCGGCTTGGGCGGGGCCCGGTACTCATCTGGCTGTAAATGGTAAGAGCAGCTCTATTGCTCTAAAGCCCGGCACATTCGTTCCGGTGCGCCAGACGTGGAAGAATGGCGACCGCATTGAGTTCAGTATCGATCGGCCGGTGCGCCTTTCTTCTGTTGACCCACAACATCCGAACCTTGTGGCGGTGCTGCAGGGCCCACTCACACTGTTCGCGATTGGGGATGTTCCGTCTGACCTGACTCGCACGCAACTGCTCGCCACGGCGCAGCGTGGAGGGATGGAATGGCAAGTGCCTGGCTCTGGGCCGGGCCTGAGAATGCTGCCTTACCCTGCGATCACGGACCAGACCTATAGGCTTTACCTTCCGGTTGAGAGTTGAAGGCCGTGAAAGAGGCTGTCGCGAGGGAGAGGGTAACGTGTGCCAGGGAGGTGTCAAAACATCTCCACGAATGGTCCGGTGAACCGCAGGTCCCTCCGCTTCGCTTCGCTCCGGTCGGGATGACAAGCTGGGAGTGGGATTGCACCTGAGCATTTAGCCGGGGAAGGTGAACCGCAGGTCCCTCCGCTCCGCTACCCCGGATTTCCTGTTGATGTTAGTGGCGTTTGCGAGCCTTCATGCGGCTTTCTTTACTGAAAGCCGCACACGCGGTCTTTTTCAGTGCTGCGCGGCAGGAAATCCGGGTTCGCTCCGGTCGGGATGACAAGGGGGAGGGCAATTGTCGACCGAAGGGGTCTCGAAGCTATTTTGGACATGTCTGAAATTCGTCCCTTCGGTACTCATTTGGGAACCCAAAGGGCTGCTGATCCTCCGACCCATTCGAGGTTGCGGTTGTGATCGACTCCCATCATGATGCCTCGTCCCATGCGGAGGAGTGGTAGTACGGGTGTGATGTCTCCGCCCTCGGGCCAGACGTACATAATGCGAATTTCGGCCTGGGTCATGCCGTGGGGGGTGGCGATGACGGGTTCGAAGCGCAGCCGTTCCTGCAGCATGTAGTGCTGGCGCTGGCGCGCGGGGATGGCATCGACGTCAGCCTGGGTCGGATTGAACTTGATCCCGAGCCCGGCAAAGGAATACAGCGGCTTCAGGATGTAGTTCTCGTTGTCGTGGGGAACCATGCTGTTCTCAGTAAGCAGCCAGGTTTTGGGAACGCACCTATGTTTGAGGTAGGGTATGGAGAACTTGCTGATGCGGTAGTACCAGTTGGGATGTCCGGCCCATTCCACGTCGAGCGGCTGGGTGAGATCGAAGGGGAGGCTGATCTCTTTGCGCTCCAGTTCATCCATAATGCAACGATTGTAGATGCGGCGCACGGGAATTTCGCGGCCGCCCTGTTCGTAGAAAAGGCTTTGGCCACGCTTCTTCAGCTTGAGGATGTCGACAATCGCGATGCCGAGGTCACGCTGGGTGAGCAAGAAGTCGCAGAGTGTCTTTTGTTTCTCCGGATTCACCTCAAGCAGGATGACATTTTCAGGATCGTGATCGCCGACGATCAGTTTACGCAGCAGTTGCAGATACGTATCGTGATTGTATCCGCCGAGATAGATTCCGAGATCTTTGTCCAAACTGTAGGATTCAATGTATTGCTGCGCCAACACTGGCTGGTAGGCATAGAGTGAAGGAAACGCCTGCAGCTCCACCAGCCTGGGTTCCAGTTCGCCCCTTTCGCTGCGCACCAGGCCAAAATCGACTTGCAGGAACATGGGACGCGGCGATTCGTTGGCCACGTTATATTGCGGAGGGACGGTGACGTCCGATGCGCGGCGGTATTCCGGGTTGTCGACCAGTTGCAGTACCAGGTCCCGGCCGTACTGCGCCATTTCATCGAGCGACGACTTAGGAAAGAAGCAGGGAGTTTCGGAGACCCGGAAGGCTATCGGCGCGCCGGCGCGTCCGTCCAAATCCTTGAGAAACTGCTGGTAGGTCTCGGGTCGAAACTTCTGGTTAAAGGCCTCGCGGAGGGCGGGGATCATGTTCAGTCCTCGATCAGGAAGCGTCCCTTTTCCATGATCTGCCGTCCGTCCACCCAGATATCGAACTTCCGCCCAACCACGTCGATGTGGGTGCCAGAGAACCACTTGGCGCCCGTGTGCTCACCATAAGGATTGCCAAAGGCAATGTGGATTCCGGGGAATTTCTCGTCTTGCAGGATCTGCCCGATCACGTTGGTCAGTTCAATGTTGGTGCCGATGGCAAATTCGCCCACGCGGTCGCTGTTCTCGTCGGTGTGCGTGTACGACCAGAAATCCTGCTCCAGTGCTTTGTTTTCGCTGAAGACCTCGGTGATGCGATTCTTCTGCATACGGATGGTCAGGGGCTGGTGCTGGAGATCGCCGTATTTGTCACAGAGATAGTCTCCGACCACTCCATCGGCGACGTACACGCCGTTTACCTCGCCCGGAGAAGTGAAAATTTCCCCGCCCGGCAAGTTGCCCCATTTGTCGCGGCTGATAATGCCGCTGGTCTTGATCCACCGATATTCGGGGTTGAGCGCGGCGGTGAAGTCGCAGCCTGCAGCCGTCCTCCCGGTGACTTCCCGGGCGGTGCTGACAATCTGCATCACCTTGCTGCTCAGGGCGTCCACTCGATTGAAGTCGGCGCGCATCCCTTCCAGCATGATCTGCCGATTGATGTTCACCATGTGCGCGTGGCGCATGCGCCGGCGGTTTACGATCGCGGTCATCTCCATGCGCGACTTCAGTTCATTCGTCTGCACACGCACGGCGAAGATGCTTACGTCGCTGGTCTCCATGTCTTCCGCGATTTCGTGCGGCAAGCCGGTGAGCGGGCGGGGGGCCAGATCTTCGAGCACAAAGGCCTTGAAAGGGCAGCCAACCTTGAGCAATTCCTGGGCAATGCTGGCTGCAATTTCCCGGCAGGCGTTGTCGGTGATTAGCGTGACCTTTTCCGAAGGCTGAATCCGCAGGCAGGTGTTCACGGCGTTGTAGGCGCCGGGGGAGTATTCAGGATCGAATTCCATCCTGGTGACATCGGAGAGAAGGGGTTGAGCCAAGCAAGTCCTCTTACGATTGGCAAAAGCGTTTGAGTTTCGTGGAAGAGATAGAGACTAGGTTTGCAGAGCCGGTGTTTCCTGCATCACCCCGACTCGTGTCTCAGCCACGATGTAGTCGACTACCTTCTTCAGATCCCCTGTCTCTTCGTAGACCTTGAGCTGCCGGTCAGCGCCTGTTCCCATTCTGAGCATCTCGTGAATGTAGGCGATGTCGCGCTCGCAGCCAAGCTCCTTCGCCGCGTCGGAGATCAGGTCGATGTACTCGATCATTAGATCGCGCATGGGCACTTCTTCTTCCCGCCCAAAGTCGATCAGCTTGCCATCGATGCCATAGCGGGCGGCGCGGAATTTGTTCTCCATAATGAGGGCGCGGCTGTAAATGCGGTAGCTCTTGTTATGGGCGTGCAGGTCATACAACATGCCAACCGTGGCCTGGATCAGGGCAGCAATGGCCATGGTTTCGTCCAGGCGCATCGGTATGTCGCAGACACGGACTTCGAGCGTGTTGAAGAATGGATGCGGGCGAATGTCCCACCAGACCTTCTTGCCATTGTCGACGCAATTGGTTTTGACCAGCAGGTTGATAAAGGTCTCGTACTCCGCCCAGTTGGCGTAGATATCCGGGATGTTGGTTCGCGGGAACCGCTCGAAGACTTTGGATCGATACGATTTGAAGCCGGTCTTCGTCCCCTCCCAGAAGGGGGAGTTCGATGATAAGGCCAGAATGTGCGGCAGGAAGTAGCGCATCGAGTTCATGATGTGGATCGCGGTGTTGCGATCCTCGATGCCCACGTGGACGTGTAATCCGAAAACCAGATTCGCCCGAGCCACCAGTTGCAGGTCTTCCACTACCTGCTTGTAGCGTTCGTCCGGATAAATATCCTGCTCCGTCCAATGAGCGAAAGGATGCGTGCTGGCGGCGGCCAGCAGCATGCCGCTTTCGCTCGCCAGGGTAATCATCTGCCGCCGCAAATCGAGAATGTCCTCGCGCGCTTCGTCGATATCCCGGCACACCTTGGTGCCCACTTCGACCACGGCCTGGTGAAGCTCGGGTTTGGCGCGATCCATGGTAGCGAGCTTGGCCTTGGGGAGAATTTCCGACTGGATGTGAGACCGGAGATCGCGTGTTTCCGGATCGATGGTTTGATATTCCTCTTCGATGCCGATACTGAAGCTGGGACGGTTCATCCGCGTACCTCCTGATTCGCTTGCTTAGATGCCTGACCGTTCGGGGAGCTGGCTGGCGAGCCTCCAAGAAAGGCGCTCCAGCGGTATTCAGCAACCTTCCCGGTATGCTTTCTGGCCTTATCCATGGCGAGCTCTGCCACCGCATTTACGATCCAGTCGAAGTTCTCCTGGCCCACGGAGTGTATGTCTGCATCAGGGGCTGGATTCATGAAGTCAATCGCGTAAGGAATGCCATCTTCACAGGCAAATTCCACGGTGTTGAGGTCATAGCCCAGTGCCCGGCACAGTGTCAGGCAGTCCCGCTCCACGCGCTCCAGGAGCTTAGGGTCGACCGGCGCCGGATTTTTGACATAGCGCTCGTGGAAAGGCAGCGACGGGTCGTACTGCATCATGTGAACCTTCTGTTGGCCGACACAGTAACAGCGAAAATACTCTTTGAAGTTGACAGCCGTCTGCAAAGTCATGCAGAGATCGCGGGTTTGATCGTAGGCATGGAAGAAATCGCCCGGCGAGGTGACCCTGTAGACGTCTTTCCAGCCTCCCCCGTCGAAGGGCTTGAGGAATGCGGGAAAACCTATGTAGGCGAAAATACTGTCCCACGGCAAGGGATGTTCAAGGTTGCGCATGGACCGCTCGGTGGTGCCGGGGGGATGGTGTTTATGCGGCAGAAGCACGGTTTTGGGGATCGCGACCCCGAGCTTGGTTCCCAGCGCGAAGTTAAAGAACTTGTCGTCGGCGCTCCACCAGAAAGGGTTGTTGATAATGATCGATCCCGAGAGCGCCGCATTCTTCAGGTAACCGCGATAGAAAGGAATGTCGTGGGAGATGCGATCGATGATCACGTGGTAGGGAGAGGGCTCCGCCATCCGTACTTCGCCAATGTGGACGAACTCAGCCTGTAGCTCGGGATCGTGAAAGGCGTTGATCTTGTCCACCAACGCGGGCGGGAAGGTTGACTCCATCCCGAAGATGATTCCGATTTTTTTCACGGCGGGCTCCTTTAAAGGAGAAGCTGGAGACAGAGACGGCCCGAAAACCAATGGCGCGGGGGAAACAGGCCCAATTCTAAAGCATTTCCCTCGCTCGGCAGGGTTCTGGGGCCTGCCCTTCCGCTGTAATTTCGTGCGCACTCAGCGCACTCAGTCGACCGAAGAAGCTGCCGAAAGCCCGATTTCCGGGAAAAGCGGGTTGCTTGCCCGCGGGGTGCGCCGCAAAATAGTGCGCGATAAGCGCGATAAGCGCGATAAGTCCCCCTTCGGGTCCCTGCTACGGTTTTCCTTCCTATATAAATCCCATGCATTTCGATTTCCGACAAGAGCAGTACGACATTTATTTCGTACTGGCCGGGATTGCCGGTGGAAACAAGAATTTCAACATCGGGGCGACGCGTTCAGCCCAGGCGGATTCTGTGTGCTCGCCACCGTCCGCTTCGGAATAAGCCAGGTCTTCTCCGAGGCGCCACCCTTTCCGGATCAGCCCGTCGCGCAGGGCCCGGGCATCGGGAACCGCCCGGGTCGACTCTTTTGTGCCGATGTCCAGCCAGATACGGAGTTCAGGCTTTTTCGTGAGCGCCGCAACGGTCCGGAGGATGGTCCGGTTGCGCCACCACACGGAAGGAGACATCACCGCCAGCCTGGAGAATACCGTCGGATAGCGTAAACCCAGGTATAGGGTGACCAGGCCGCCGAGCGAGGAGCCTCCGATACCGCAGTTTCCGTCGCCGGGCAGTGTTCGGTATTGCGCGTCGATGTAGGGCTTGAGCTCTTCTACAAGCATTCGGCCGTAGGCATCCGCCTGTCCTCCGCCGAGGCGCTTGTCTTCGACCGGGGTATATTCGTCGATCCGCTTCACGCCGGCGTTGTAAATGCCCACTATGATCATTGGCTCAATTGCGGCGGCCTCGATCAGGGTGTCTGCTGTTTCCCCCAGGCGCCAGTAGTTCCCTTTAATGAAGGAGGTGTCGGGATCAAAGAGGTTTTGGCCGTCCTGCATGTAGAGCACCGGGAACCGCAGTTCGCTTTGGGCGTCATACATTGGGGGAACGTAGACAATCAGGTCGTGGTGGTCATCCAGCAGCCTGGAGATGAATCGCTCGTGCTTGCGCAGGCGTGCTGCCAGGCCGTTCGCGGCAGACGGTAGAGGTTGGTCGTTAGCTATAAGCGGTTCCACCAGCGTTCTGTAGAATGGTGCAACTATAACCAGGTATGGCTTCGCGCACCGTGGTTTTCTAGATTAGCAAAAGGAGCGACGATTGCAGCGCGAATACCATCGTTGGTGGTCGAACGATCTGAGCCGCGACATGGAACTGCTGTGCTTCGGGCATGGGGGGACCAAGGTGTTGGTCTTTCCTACGTCGGGGGGCCGGTTCTACGAGTATGAAGACAATGGCATGGTCGCCAGCGTGGCGGATCGCATTGAGAACGGTCAGTTGCAGCTGTACTGTGTCGACAGCGTGGGTGGGGAGAGTTGGTACAACAAGCAGGCGCATCCCTACTGGCGCGTGCAACGGCATATGCAGTACGAACGCTATATCGTTGGCGATGTACTGCCGTTGATGGGCAAGAAGAATCAGACACCCCGGTTGATCGCGACGGGTTGCAGCTTCGGCGCTTACCATGCTGCGAATTTCGGATTCCGCCACCCGGAAATGGTTACCGGCATTGTGACCATGGGAGGCGCCTTCGATATGAAGGATTTCGTGGATGGATGGTATAGCGAGGATTTGTATTTCAATAATCCTCCTGATTATCTGGCTCAGTGCAGGGATCCCTGGAAGTACAACCATATCCGCACGGTGCTGGCGACTGGGGAGTGGGATTTTTGCTGGGAAAAGAACGAGCGCTTTGCGGGGGTTTTGCGCGGCAACGGGATTCGCCATGAGCTTTATGTGTGGGGGGATCGGAGCTTTCACGATTGGCCGTGGTGGCGTCCTATGGCGAGGATGTATTTGGAGTAAGAGGTAAGTTGAGCCCTGCGGGGGGCGCGGTTGTTCTCCGAAGAGGCTCAAGATGCTCAAGGTGCTCAAGGTGCTTAAGCGCCTTATGCGCCGTAAGTCCTTTGTTTTTCCGAAGGTGCTCAAGATGCTCAAGATGCTCAAGTAAATTGAGCATCTTGCCTCGCTCGTTGGCAGGTACTCATCCTGCAGAGGGGGAAAGTCCATCACCAGGCGCCAGGTGACGGCGAAAAAGAGTGTGCTCCATTAGTTGTCAAAGACCTGCCTGTAATCAGAGGACGCCTGGGCGCCCTCCTGCTTATCGCAAACAGGCTGCTCACCGTGCGGCCCAGTGGTGCGGTAGGCGGTGGGTGGATGGTACTTGTGTGACCATATAGATCCCGATTGGGACCATTTAGTGTCGCGGGTGAGTGAGATATATCTTTAGCTTCGCGAAGCGCTTCGCTCAGAGCCTGTGACTTTTTGTTTCCTTTGTAGTTTGCGGCCGGAAAGCCCTGGACACCCTCTGCGAACAGGTATCGACGAGGTTCCTTCGGCTGCGCTCAGGACAGGCTCTTCGACTACGCGCCATAAAGCTTCTGCTTCCAATATGTTTGCGAAGCGCTTCGCTCAGGATGACGGGTTGGTCGTGGGGTGAGGCATAGCTGGTTGGCTAGGTTGAAACACAAAAGATCGAAAAAGTCACAGGCTCTCAGGATGACGGGTTTGTCGTGGGGGTGAGGCATAACTGGTTGGCGAGGTTGAAACACAAAAGATCGAAAAAGTCACAGGCTCTCAGGATGACGGCTTTGTCGTGAGGGTGAGACATAGGTGGTTTGAGTAGGTTGAAACACGAAAAATCGAAAAAAGTCACAGGCTCGGGACGACAAGGGGGAGGGCGTGTAGCTGGTGTAGGGTTTGCGATGGGGATAGAAGTTCTATGTTGTTTGTGTCCTTGTGGTTACGTCACGAGTGTCCATGAGGTATGGGTTGCGGGGATCCCAGGTCTCAAAAGCGAGACCTGGGGCACCCTTCGCGTTTTTCCTTTGATTCTGGTTGGTGTGGAAGGGGGAAAGCTAAAGAGTGGTTGCGTATGCTGAGAGCCGAAAAGATCGAAGGAGTTTGGTTTTAGTCGCCGGCTGGGGCGGAGGATGCCAGGGGCGCATCGGGGCGGCGGCGTTTGAAACGGTTGCTGAGGCGATCGAAATAGAGATAGATGATCGGCGTGGTGTAGAGAGTCAGCACCTGGCTGAAGAGCAGGCCACCGGCGATCGCGACGCCTAGCGGCCGTCTTAACTCCGAGCCGGTCCCGGTGCCGAAGGCTAGCGGTAGCGCTCCGAACAGCGCTGCCATGGTGGTCATAAGGATGGGACGGAAACGCAGCATACAGGCCTCGAAGATGGCGTCTCGCGTGTTCTTGCCGTGTTCCCGTTCGGCGATCAGGGCGAAATCGATCATCATGATGGCGTTCTTTTTCACGATGCCGATGAGGAGAAATATTCCAATGATGGAAATGACATCGAGCTCGCTGTGAAACACGATCAGCGCAATGATGGCGCCCACGCTGGCCGAGGGCAGGGTGGTGAGAATGGTGATGGGGTGCACCAGGCTCTCGTAGAGCATGCCGAGCACGATGTAGATGGCGAGGAGCGCGGTGAGGATGAGCAGGGGCTCGGTGGAAAGCGACTTCTGAAACGCCTGCGCTGTGCCGGCGAAGGTGCCACGGACCGAGGCGGGCACACCGATGCGCCGCTGCATCTGGTCGATCAGTTTGGTTGCGTCGCCCAGTGACACCCCGGGCGCGAGATTAAAGGACACCGTCACTGAGGGGAAGAACGAAGAGTGATTGACACCGAGTGGTGAAGTCGAAGCAGTGGCGTGGGTGAAGGCGTTCAGCGGGACAATGCCGCCATTGTTGGAGTGAACATAAGTGGACTGAAGCGTAGTGGGGTGGACAAGAAATTGCGGGGCTGCCTGCAAAACGACGTAGTACTGGTTCAGCGAGGTGTAAATGGTCGAGACCTGGGCCTCGCCGAAACCGAAGTACAGCGAATTATCAATGACCTGTGGAGTGATGCCGAAGCGGGCGGCTGATTGGCGATCGTAGTCAAGCAGCATCTGCAGGCCGCGGTTCTGCTGGTCTGTGGTCACATCTTTTAACTGGGGAATCTTTTGCATCTCGTTGAAGACGCGCGGACCCCAGATGCCCAGGTCCTCGACCGTGTCGGCGGAGAGCTGGTACTGGTACGCGGCGTTGCTCTGGCGGCCTCCGACTCCAAGATCCTGCGACGCCTGCAGGAAGGTCGAAGCGCCGGTGAGCTTTTGCAGCTTGGGACGCAGGCGATCGACGACCTGAGCCGCGCTGATGCCGCGCTCCTTGAGCGGTTTGAGGATGATGAAGCTGAAACCGTTGTTGATGGCCCCGCCGCCCGGGCCGCCACCGCCCCCAGTGAAAGCGAGGACGTTTTGTACCGCTGGATCCGCCTGCACCACTTTCTCAACCGCAATCACAGAATCGCGCATGGATTGAAACGAGGCATCCTGTGCACCCTGCAGGCCGCCCTGAATGCTGCCCGTGTCCTGCAAGGGGAAGAAGCCTTTAGGCACGCGGCCGATCAGGACGACGTTCAAGGCTAATGTCGCAAACAAGGTGACGATGATGAGCAACGGGTGTTCGAGCGCCAGGATGAGGGTGTGGCGATAGCCGGCGAGAAGCAGTTCGAAGCCATGTTCAAACGCACGATAGATCCGGTTGTGTTTCTCGGCCCCGGCCGCTTTCAACAGCCGCGAGCACATCATCGGCGTGACGGTGAGCGAAACCAGCATGGAGACGGCGATCGATGTGGTCAGCACAAACGCGAACTCGTGGAAGATGCGGCCGACGACGCCTCCCATAAAAAGGATGGGAACAAAAACGGCGATGAGCGAAAGGCTCATGGAAAGGACAGTGAAGCCGACCTCCTGCGCGCCTTGCAGGGAGGCTTCCATAGGCGGCATACCCAGCTCGATGAGCCGCGCGATGTTTTCCATGACCACGATGGCGTCGTCGACTACGAAGCCGGTGGAGATGGTGAGCGCCATCAGCGACAAATTGTCGAGGCTGTATCCGACCAGGTACATGACCCCGAACGTGCCGATGAGCGAGACCCCCACAGCGACACCAGGGATCAGAGTTCCGCGGGGGCTGCGCAGGAAAGCAAAGACCACGGCGATCACGAGGATGACCGAGATCATCAGGGTCCGCTCCACATCGTTGACCGAAGCGCGAATGGTAGTGGTGAGGTCGGTCACCACCGCGAGGTTGTCGCCGGCAGGAATGGAGGCGCGCACCGAGGGAAGAGTGGCCTTGATGCGATCGACGGTCGCGATGACGTTAGCGCCGGGAAGACGAAACACCAGAAGAATGATCGCCGGCTGCTGATTGACGAAGCCGGCGGCGCGCAGGGTCTGCACCGAGTCGTAGACGTTGGCGACATCGCGCATACGTACGACGCCTCCATGACCGTTGTTGCCGACAACCAGGGGGGCATAATCCGCAGCCTTCGAGATCTGGTCGTTGGCGGTGATGTCGGCGGTGGTGTAGTCGTCAGAGATCTGGCCCTTGGGGCGGTTGGAGTTCTGTTGGCTAACTACGCGGGCCAGATCCTGCAGGCCCAGGCCGTAGCCATTCAGTTGTTGCGGATTGGCGTCAATGCGCACAGCGGGCAGCGCACTCCCGACCACCTGCACCTGGCCTACGCCTTCGACCTGCGAAAGCTTCTGCTGAATGACTGAGGAAGCAGTGTCGTACAGCTGAGCCTTGCTGCGGGTGGGAGAGGTGAGGTCGAGCACCATCACGGGCGCCAAGGCGGAGTTGATCTTTCTATATTGGGGGTTGGCGGGAAGGTTGGCCGGCAGGTACGTACGCGCGGCGTTGATGGCGGCTTCCACATCGCGTGCGGCGCCGTCGACGTCGCGGCTGAGGTCGAACTGCAGGATGACCGAGCACACGCCCAGCGTACTGGAAGAGGTCATCTGGCTGACCCCGGCAATATGTCCGAATTGGCGCTCGAGCGGAGTGGCTACGGAAGACGCCATGACCTCGGGGCTGGCGCCGGGCAGCGCAGTGGCCACCGTGATGGTGGCGAAATCAATCTGCGGTAGTGAAGAAACCGGCAGGTTGAAAAAAGCGAGCAACCCGGCGAGGGTGACCGCTATGGTGAGCAAAGTGGTGGCCACTGGCCGGCGAATGAAGGGACCGGAAATGTTCATGCGCCCGCGGCTCCCGAATTTGGATCGGCGACGGTCGGATGGGGCTTGCCCGAAAAGCGGGTGCCAAGGCGGTCGAAGAAGATATAGATGATAGGCGTGGTGTAGAGGGTGAGCACCTGGCTTACCAGCAGGCCGCCGACCATCGCGATGCCCAGGGGACGGCGCAGCTCAGAGCCGATGCCGGTGCCGAAGGCCAACGGTATCCCGGCGAAAAGTGCAGCCAGGGTGGTCATGAGGATCGGACGGAAGCGGAGCAGCGAGGCCTCGTAAATCGCTTCCACGGAGTTCTTGCCGTGCACCCGCTCGGCTTCGAGGGCGAAATCGACAATCATGATCCCGTTCTTTTTCACGATGCCGATGAGCAGGATAATGCCGATCACAGCGATGATGTCGAGCGACTGGCCGAACAACCGCAACGCCAGCAGTGCACCGACGCCGGCGGAGGGCAGGGTGGAGAGAATAGTAAGCGGATGGATGAAGCTCTCGTACAGCACGCCGAGCACGATGTAGACCGCGAGCAGCGCCGCCATGATCAACAAGGCTTCATTGCCGCCAATGGCCGTGTAGGCAGCAGCGGTTCCCTGGAAGCCGATGATCACGCTCGCCGGCATGTGCAGATTTGCCTGGGTCCGATTGACCGCGTCGACCGCCTGGCCGAGCGAGGAGCCTTCCGCCACATTAAAGGATACGGTTACTACGGGAAACTGGCCCTGGTGGGCGATGGTGAGCGGAGAAGGCTTCATCTCGAAGTGAGTGAATGCGGAAAGCGGCACCGGGGTCGGCAGGGTGCTGTTGGAAGCGGAGCCGCCGGCGGAAACCTGCCCCGAGGTCTGGCTGCTCGATGTGGATGAGGAGGCTCGAGCCACCAGAGCTCGACGTCAGGGCATTGGTTGGTGTGCCGGTCGACAGGTTGGAGCCGGTGGGCAATGCGGTACTGGACGAATTCGTAACTGTGTTGTTCTGGGTGGTGAGCGAGGCGGACGAGCTGCTCCCGGAGGCGGACGAGAGCTGGGTGCCCTGGGTGGTGGAGGAGTTTGCGCCGGAAGAGGGAACGAGCGTCGTCACTGAGCTGGCGGCGGCGGTGCTTCTTCCGGAAGTGGAGGCGGCCGGGCCGGCGGTGGTTGTGTTGGCCGCTCCCTGGACGTAGAGGTTATCGAGCTTACGGGGGTCTTTTTGGAATTCGGGCAGGGCTTCGAGGATTACGTGGTACTGGTTTGATTGGGTGTACAGGGTGCTTATCTGGCGCTGGCCGAAAGCGTCGTAGAGCGTGGAGTCGACGGTATCCGCGGTAATGTTCATGCGGGATGCGGTGGCGCGATCGATGGCCAGCTGCGCGGTCACACCGTTGGGCTGATCATCCGTGGCCACATCGCGCAACTCAGGAAGCTGGCGCATGGCCTGGACCAGCTTGCCGGTCCAGATGCCGAGTTCCACCGGGTCAGGGTCTTCCAGCGTGTACTGGTATTCGGTTCGGCTGGCGCGGTCATCGACGGTCAGGTCCTGCACAGGTTGCATGAAGAGCTGAATGCCGGGGACACTGTGGAGGCTTCGATCAAGACGCCGGATGACCTGGCTCGCGGTGAGGCCGCGCACGGAGGCGTCCTTCAGGTTGATCTGGATGCGGCCGCTGTTGAGAGTGGTATTTACGCCGTCAGCGCCGATAAAAGACGACAGGCTTTGGACCGCCGGGTCCTTGAGGATCTCGTGCGCCAGTTGCTGCTGTTTCCGCGACATGGCAGCGAAGGAAATAGATTCCGGAGCCTGCGAAATGCCTTGAATAATGCCGGTGTCCTGAGTAGGGAAGAAGCCCTTCGGAATTTCGATATAGAGAACAATGGTGAGCACGAGCATGGCCGCCGCGATGAGCAGCATGGGTATTTCGAAGCGGAACACCCAGCGGAGGCTGCGGCCGTATGCGGCAATGACGCGTTTGAAGAGGCCTTCGGTGTAGTGGTAGAAGCGGGTCTGCTCAGCCTCCGGGGTATGGCGGAGGATGCGGGCAGCCATCATCGGCGTCAGCGTGAGCGACACAAAAGCGGAGATAAGGATCGTGATGCTCAGGGTAACGGCAAATTCGCGAAACAGGCGCCCGACAATGTCGCCCATGAACAGCAGCGGGATCAGCACCGCAATCAGCGAGATGGTGAGCGAGATGATGGTGAAGCCGATCTGCTGCGCGCCCTGCAGGGCGGCTTCCATCGGCGTAAAGCCTTCTTCCAGGTAGCGGGAGATGTTCTCGATCATCACGATGGCATCGTCGACCACGAACCCGGTCGAGATGGTAAAGGCCATCAGGGTGAGATTGTTGAGGCTATATCCCAGGGCCTGCATCACCACAAAGGTGCCAATCAACGACAGCGGGACCGCGACGCTGGGGATGATGGTTGCGGAAAGACTGCGCAGGAAGAGAAAGATCACCGTGACTACCAACGCAATGGTGAGCATCAATTCAAACTCGACGTCGCGGACCGAAGCGCGAATGGTGTTGGTGCGGTCGGTGAGCACCGTGAGTTTGACGGCGGCGGGTAGTGTGGCCTGGAGCTTGGGCAGCAGCTCTTCGATGCTTTGCACCACCTGGATGGTATTGGCCCCGGGCTGTCGCTGGATGTTGACAATCACGGCTGGGGTTTCGTTCATCCAGGCGGCGAGCTTGCTGTTTTCGATACCGTCACTGACGCGGGCTACGTCGGTGAGCATGACCGGGGCGCCGTTCTTATAGGCGACGACTAGATCCTTATAGCCTTTGCTCGAAAGCAGCTGATCGTCGGCGTTGATCTGGAAGTTCTGCGCCGGCCCGTCGAAGCTTCCCTTGGCGGAGTTCACGCTTTGCGCGGTGAGCGCATTACGCAGGTCTTCAAGATTGATGCCGTAAGCCGCCAGCGCCGTGGGGTTGGCTTGCACGCGCACCGCAGGCTTCTGTCCGCCGCTGATGGTGACCAGGCCTACGCCGTTGAGCTGCGAGATCTTGGGAGCGAGGCGAGTATCCACCAGATCCTCGACCCGCGACAGCGGCATGGCATTGGAAGTGAGCGCAAGGGTGAGTACTGGCGCATCCGCGGGATTGGATTTGCTGTAGACGGGGGGCACGGGCAAGTCGGTGGGCAAGTAGCCTTGCGCGGCGTTGATAGCCGCTTGCACTTCCTGCTCGGCGACATCGATGTTGAGGTTCAGCGAAAACTGCAGCACGATCACCGAGCTGCCATCGGAGCTGGTAGAGGTCATTTGCGACAGCCCGGCTACCTGGCCAAACTGGCGCTCCAGCGGAGCCGTCACCGCGGAGGACATCACCTGCGGGCTGGCGCCGGGATAAAAGGTTTGGACCTGGATGGTGGGGTAGTCGGCTTCGGGCAGCGCAGAGACAGGGAGCTGCGTGTAGGAGGCGAGACCAACGACCAGCACCGCCACCATCAGGAGTGCGGTAGCGACGGGTCGAACGACAAAAATGCGCGACGGGTTCAACGGGTTTGCCCGGCGGCACTCTTTCCGGCCGGAGTGTCCGCGGCTTCTTGCGGCGAATCTTCGATTTCGACTTTGGCGCCATCCTGCAGCTTGTCAAAGCCGGTGATCGAAACGGTGTCGCCCGGGTTCAGGCCCTGAACGGCGGACATAGTGCCGTCTGTAGTCTGCTCCACGATGTTCTGGAGCGCGGCGGTATGGTTACTGTTGATCTTGTAAACAAAAGCCTGCACTCCGTTGCGTTGAACGGCGGCACTGGGGACCAGCAGAGTGTCACGCAACGTGCTCACCAACAGGCGGGCGTTGACGAACTGGTTGGGGTAGAGCGCGAGATCTTTATTGTCGAACTCAGCGCGGAAGCGAATGGTCCCCGTGGTGGTGTCGACCTGGTTATCGATGGTGAGCAGATGGCCGGTGGCGATTTTGTTCATCTGCGAGCGGTCGAAGGCATCGACCGGCAGAGCCGTGCGGCGCAGGATTTGCGACCGCACCTGGGAAAGATTGTCTTCGGCCACATTGAAGACAACAGTGATTGGCTGCAATTGTGTCACCACGGCAAGTGCATTTGAGTTGCCGGCAAAGACAGTGTTCCCGGGGTCGACGAGCCGTAAGCCCATGCGGCCGGAAGCCGGTGCGGTTATATGACAATAGCTCAGTTGGACCTGCTGGTACTCGACCTGGCCCTCATCGTTTTTGACCGTACCTTTATACTGCTCGACCGCCTGCTCCTGGTCATCGAGGGTCTGGTGAGCGATGGCGTCCCGGGCCACAGCTTTCTGGTAGCGCGCGAGATCGATCTCTGCCTGCTTGAGCAGGCCTTGATCGTGCTGCAGGGTGCCTTGCGCCTGTTTGAGCTGGGCTTCATAGGGCCGGGGGTCGATTTCGATCAGAGACTGACCTTTACGAACCATCTGGCCTTCGCGATAGTTGACCGCGACCACCCGTCCGGTGACCTGGCTATAGAGACTCACAGTGGAGACGGGGGTGACTGTGCCAAGGGCTTCTACGTGTATACCCATGTCACCCTGGCGAACCGTGGCTGTCTTGATGGTGACGACGGGCGGTTGATCGAGGGCGGTGGCTTCAGGTTTGGGCTTGGGTTTGTGGGCAATCAGCAGCACCACGCCGCCAATCAGCAGGGCTATCAGAACGATGCCAAGCCAGGGACGTTTTCGTTTACCAACGGGCGAAGCACCGGTGAAAGGTTCAGGGTGCAAATTCGCTGCGGGACTCTCCATGGGCGCAGGACTCCGGTGGACGACTGAATGCTGTGTAGCCTTACCACTACTTTAGCAGTCCGCCGTTGAGAGTCAGGAGTCCTTGTGTTTCACTTCCGAGTGTCCATAAATGAACGCACCAGAGCCGCGATCTCATCTGCCTTGGTATCCAGTGCGAAGTGGCCCGCCTCGAGCACGTGGACGTCTGCTTCCGGTACGTCCTTCCGATAGCGTTCCGGCTCACCCAGGTCGAACGAGAGATCGTGCTTGCCCCAGAGGACCAGAAGCCGGGGCTGTGTCTTCTTCATCCATGCCTGCCAGGCCGGATACCCATCCACATTCGTGCGGTAGTCGTAGAACAGGTCGCTTTGAATCTGCGCCTGCCCTGGGGAATTTAGAAATGCGTATTCATCTGTCCACAAGTCCGGATCATAAAGCTCTACGTTGGGATCGTCTCCAACATGGCGCGTTTTCGTAGTTGCCAGCGACAGCAGGTTTTTGCGCAGCGCTTCTTCGTAAGCAGGGCGATCGGCCCAGAACGCCCGCCGCGTTGCCCAGTTCGCACCTAGGCCTTCGTTGTGGGCGACTGCGTCCTGGACGATGAGTGCCTTTACCCGCTCCGGGTGGGACAAGGCCATGCGGAAGCCGATGGGTCCGCCGTAGTCCTGCATATAAAGGGTGTAGCGCGACAGGCCCAGCGCCTGGGTGAAGGCGTCCATTGCGGAGGCGATGTGATCGAAGGTGTAGGCGAACTGCGTGGGGTCGGGCCAGTCGCTGTGTCCGAAGCCGGGATAATCAGGAGCAACCAGGTGGTATTTGTCGGCCAACCTCGTCAGCAGCGGCTGAAACATCCGTGACGAGGAGGGTAGACCGTGCAGTAACAGAATCGTGGGGGCGTCTTTGGGCCCGGCTTCCCGGTAGAAGATGGAGAGCCCATCGACCTTTACTGTGCGATAGAAGACCGGCGGTTCCATGTGTTGTCCTTTCTTTGTGCTGGCTTACCACCGGCCCACGTGCGCGCCGCCGTCCACATGCAGCACCTCCCCGGTCACATGACGTGCTTCTGTGAGATATACGACCGCGTCCGCAATGTCCTTCGAGTCGCTCAGGGAACCCATGGGGTTAAAGGTCTGGAGTAAATCTTTCGGATTGTCTTTGTGGAGTGGGGTATCGACGACGCCCGGGGCGACTGCGTTGAAGCGGATATTATTTTTCGCGTATTCGTTAGCGAGGCTGATGGTCACGGCATTGAGGCCGCCCTTGGTGATCATGGGAATGGACGCGGGGACTCCAGCCATGGGGTTATCGGCCAACGCGGCTGTGATGGTGGTGACACTGCCGCCAGTAGCCTGCGACAACATCCGCCTCACTGCCGCCTGTGTCATGAAGATGAAACCATCCAGGTTGGTGGAAACGAATCGGTGAAAATCTTCGATGGTGTAGTCCGTGAAGGGCTTGGCGGCGTATATGCCCGCGTTGTTGACCAGGTGGTCGATGGAACCGAATTGAGTGATCGCGGTTTTTGCAACCTTCTCTGCCGTCGCGGCGTGGCCGATGTCTCCGTCGACGGGCGCCAGGGACGGTGAGGGCGCGAATCCAGATTTGGTCATATCGCGCGAGGTGGCGACCACGTTATAGCTGCGATCCAGAAAGGCCTGGACGATGGCTGCTCCGATACCTTGCGAGGCGCCGGTTACGATCACGGTTCTTTTGCCAGCCATTCCTGGGCCTCCGTTTGCCGTTACACTGAAGCAGATTCTTCTCCCGCCTATGGTGATTCGTAAAAGCTGGATTTTGAGTGGAAAAGTTTTGACACTTGTTGCGAGCCTCCCGAATCGTTCACTACGTCTGACACACTATTTGAGTTGAGAGGTACATATTCATGAGATCCGACATTGTTCCCGGGGCGCCGTTTCCTGACTATGCGCTCAGCGACCACACGGCGAAGCGCCGCAAGCTTTCGGAGTTGCAGGGGCCTCATCCGATGGTCCTGATACTGAGCCGCGGAGGGTTTTGTCCCAAGGACCGGCGGCAGGGCGAATTACTCGTCCAGCTTCACCGAGAGATGGAGGTGGGATATTGCCGCCTGGTCACGATCAGCACCGACAACATCACGGTAACGAACGAGTATCGCACCGGGGTCGGCGCTCACTGGCCGTTTCTTTCGGACGCAGGGCGCGTGGTGCAAAAGGATCTGGATATTGCGGAATACACTGATCCAACGAACAATCCGATGATTCCGCATGTGATCGTTCTGGAGCCAGGGCTCATCGTCTACAAGGTCTACAACGGGTATTGGTACTTCGGGCGCCCGACGATGGAAGATTTGCGCCAGGACCTGCGCGTCGTCACGCGGAAGTGCCGGCCGGATTGGGATATTACGACGCCGGAAATGCGCGCGGCGTGGAAGGAAGGGCGTAAGGAGGTTTTTTATCCGTATGGGAAGACTTATGCTCAGACGATTGGTGAGCAGGATTAGGGTGGGGCGCGAGAATAGCCAGATTTGTTCCAATTAGATTTGAAAAGTGCCGCTATTCAGCAACCACGGTTTCGTCTAGCAAGAGCCCTTTCTTTGCAAAGAGCCTCTCTTTTTTGCCATCCCGAGCGAAGCCGATCTGCGGTTCTGCGGACCTTCTCTGGAACCGGGAATGAGCGAGGGTAGGTTGGTGGAGTTTGTGGCCCGTAGAGGCGGGGCACCCGAATGGCGCACCGCAGGTCCCTCGGCTTCCCCAGATTTCCTGTTAAGAGATGCGGCTTCGGTTAACAGCATGTGGTTCTCTTTGAGGAGAACCACATAAGTGATCGCGGTGAGCGCGGCGAGGTAGGAAATCCGGGTACGCTCGGGATGACAAATAGGAGAGGGTAGTTGTGGGGAAAAGGGCGGTTGCTGGAGGAAAGGGTGGTTGCTTCGTTGCGTCAATTGCCGCGTGACAATTCAGAAAGTCGCTCGGGATGACAAAGGAAAAGAGCAACGGCTGGTAATGATTGGTTGCTCAACCGAGGCGTTTCGAAGCTGGCTTGGGGCAAGTCTGGTTGAAGTCAGCCCAGGACTAGCGTCTTGGGCCAAGTTCAGTCCGTATACCATGTGTTTACGTTTCAAGGGTCAATTTCCCGTCCGAAGGAAGCTACGCTTGATGAATTTGCACTTGTTGTTGCGCCGGCTTTGCCCGGTGGCCGTGGTTTTTGTGTTCATGGGGGCGCAGGCGCAAACTGGCCGCGTTTATACGTTTGATGATTACAGCCGTGCCGCCAACCTGCTGAATGCGGGCACCATTTCGCTGGTGGATCATGCGGTTAAAGAGGCCACGTTCATTGGTGGCGATCGGTTCTGGTATCTAGACAGCGAGAATGGGCTGCCGACGCTTATGGTTGCCGATGCGGCCACGCGAAGCAAGGCCGCCGGCTACGATCCGGTGCGCATGGCCGCTGCGCTGCATGCGGCCGGACTGGAAGAGGCGGATCCGAAGCGCATTTATCCCGATGAGTTTGATTTGATCGACGATGGCCGGAGCGTACGGATAACGATTGATGACACGCGATACAAATGTGAGCTTGGGGTGGAGTATCACTGCTCGCGGGAACTGGCCGGCGTGGCCGGCACGCCAAAGCCCAGTTTGAGTGATGCTTCCCTGGCAGAGTTTTCCCCGGACGGCCGCCGCGCGGTTTTTATCCGCGATTGGAATCTTTGGGTGCGCGATATTGCGACCGGCGCAGAAAAGCAGCTTACGAAAGACGGCGTGAAGGATTACGGATACGCGACCGACAACGCCGGCTGGACGCATAGCGAAAAGGCGATCGTGGTCTGGTCTCCGGATTCGAAGAAAATCGCGACCTTTCAGCAGGATCAGCGCAAGACCGGCGAGATGTACACGGTCACGTCCCGCGTCGGACATCCTCACCTGGAAACGTGGAAATATCCGTTGGTGGGCGACAAGGATGTGACCATGATCGAGCGCGTGGTCATCGATGTGGATAAAGCAAAGGTGATACGGTTGAAAATGCCGCCGGACCAGCACCGCTCTACTATCTGCGACCATTTGATTTGTGACGGCCCCTGGGAAGACGTGCAGTGGGCAGAGGATGGCAAGACGCTGGCCTTTGTTTCTACCTCTCGCGACCACAAGGTGGAAAACATGCGTATCGCGGACCCAGCCACAGGAGCGGTTCGCGACGTGTTCACGGAGACGGTCCCGACCTTCTTCGAAAGCGGCTATAAACACGTGAACTGGCGATACCTGTCCAAACGAAATGAAATTCTCTGGTTCTCGCAACGGGAGAACTGGGGAAACCTCTATCTTTACGACGCAGGCACTGGCAAGTTGAAGCATGCGGTGACCGAAGGCGCCTGGAATGTCGATGAGGTTCTGCATGTAGACCAGGCCACGGGCGATATGATCCTGACCGGCACGGGGCGCGAGCCGTCAGAGGATCCCTACTACCGCCGAATCTACAGCGCGAACCTCGATGGAAAGCAATTAAAACTACTCACCACCGAAGACGCCGATCACGTAGCCGCTGTTTCTGACGATGGGAAATTCATCGTGGACAGTTATTCCACGCCGCAGAAGCCGCAGGTCATGGTGTTGCGTGATCCGTCCGGGCAGGTGATCGAAGAGATGGCGCACGGCGACATCACGCGGCTAAAGGCAGCGGGATGGATCGCACCGGAAACCTTTCACGTGAAGGGGCACGATGGAAAAACCGATGTCTATGGTTTGCTCTTCCGGCCGGCTCACCTTGACCCGTCGCGGAAATACCCGATCATCGATTACATCTATCCGGGGCCGCAAGGCGGTTCGTTTGGGACTCATTCCTTTCAAGCCTCTCGCGCGGATTGCAATGCACTCGCGGAGCTTGGCTTTGTCGTGGTCGAGATTGAAGGAATGGGAAACCCCAAGCGGTCGAAGGCGTTTCATGACGAGTATCTCAACGACATTGGCATGAATGCGATTCCGGACCAGATCAGCGGCGTCAAGGAGCTTGCCCAGCGTTATCCGTGGATCGACCTGGACCGGACCGGCATGTGGGGGCACTCAGGTGGTGGCAACGCAACCGTGGCCACCATGCTTCACTTTCCAGACTTCGTTAAGGTCGGGATCGCGGAGAGCGGTAACCATGAAAACCGGAACTACGAAGATGATTGGGACGAGAAGTGGGTCGGCCTGCTGAAGACGAATGCAGACAAAACTACCAACTACGATTCGCAGGCAAATGCGAGCTTCGCCAAGAACCTGAAGGGCAAGCTCATGATGGCCCATGGAATGTTGGATGACAATGTGCCGGTCTCGATCACCATGCTCCTGATCGATGCGCTGGTAAAGGCGAACAAGGATTTCGACCTGGTGGTCTTTCCCCAGGCCCACCATGGATATGGTCCTGAGGCCGGCGCGTACATGATGCGGCGTCGCTGGGACTATTTCATTACTGAGCTGATGAAGGCGACGCCTCCGCACGAATTCCCTATGCCGGCGCTGCTGATCAAGCCGAGATAACTAGGCCTTCAAATGATCGTAGGTAGCAGTGAGCCTTTGGCGGAGATACTCGGCGCCGCTCGTAGGCTGATATTTGGAAGCAGCGCCTGGCGCGACGCAGCTTTGCAGTACTTCGACGCGAGCATCCGGGTTCGGATCGAGGAAGAATGCTACCGAATAACGATCCTGGGTGGGGATTGCGACGCGGTGGGGAGTAGAGATATACACGTCGTTGGTCCAGCGCATCAGGCAGTCGCCGATGTTACACACGAATGCGCCTGCAATGTGCGGCGCGTCGATCCAATCGCCGCTTCGTGCGCCCACTTGTAGTCCGGCGACGCCATCGGTGGCGAGGATGGTGAGGTTGCCGTAGTCGGTGTGCATGCCGGCCCCGCTGTCGGCAGTGCGATCCTTGCCGTTGGGACGCGCTGGATAGTGCAGCATGCGCAGAGTGGCCAGAGGCGCGTCCAGTTTGTCTTCGAAAAAATTTTCCGCAATGCCCAGATCGAGGGCGAAGCCGTGATGGATGCGGCGGCCCAGTGCCCAGCATGCGTCGTAGTAGGCCAGGACGGTCTCTCGCCAATGGGGAAGTGCAGGCCAAAGATTTACACCCCGGAATGGTTTACCGGCTAAGACCTCGGGATGATCGGCGGCGAGTTCCAGGCCGATATTGAAGGCTTCCTTGTAGTCGGATTGAGCCGCGCGGTCGTCGAGGCGCTCCCCCTCGAGGGCGACGTAGCCGCGGTTGTGGGGCGAGCGCTTGATCGAGTATTCCTGTTTGGTGGCAACGGGTAAGGCGAAGAATTCCCGTGAGGCGGCAAACATAGCGTCGCGTGTGGCCTGAGCGATGCCGTGATTGACCACGTAGAAGAAGCCGATCTCGCGGCAGGCATGGCCCAGCTTGGCGGCTACCGCAGAGCGGGTGGAGAGATCGGTTGACTCCAGCCCCGAAACGTCGATCACAGGAAGCTCGGTCATGGTGTGTTTGCTCCCGTAACAGGGTCAGATTGTAGCATCGGTAAAAACAGCTCTCGGATCACGATACCGACGGGTTCTGTGCTCGATGGACAAAGAACGTCCAGGTTCGTGGTATCCCACATCTCGCGAAAAACGAGCGAGATATGGCACCCGGCGGTTGTGGTCCGGCAAGGAACAAGCCTACTGGCCCGGGTTGCTGCGAGGCGTCAGGATTTCGGTCAGGTAATCGTGGGTTCCGGGTATCCGCTCCAGGTGCGGATAGCGCAGGCCACCGGCGTATTGAATTTCGCGCGTTTCTACGGTGTCGAAGTTGCGGACGATCAATGAGATCTTGCCGTTTCGAGGGTGGGCAATCGAAGCGGAGAGCGCTTCGGGAGAGTACGCATTTCCGTCGACGGCCACCACCTTCATGCCCGGTCCCAAGCCTGCGTCGTAGGCCGGGGCGCCGGGAAACACATCGGCAATGGTCCCATCGTTCCGCAGGTCGATCCCAATCGATGCGGTGGAGAAATACGAGGGAGCATCCGGGAGATCGGCATAGAAGGGTTTGTTGTTCGGGGTTGCATTGTAGACCACGCGCCAACCGGCGGCCTCAAGCCCTTCCATCGGTGGTGCAGCGTTTACCTGGTAGACATACTTCTCGAAAAAGCTGTGCCAGTCATAGGGGCAAATTGCCGCCAGCGCTGTTTCCACGTCAGCCCGGGTGTAGGGAACGACGATCGGACCGGTATCGCGCTGGCCGAGGAAGCTGCGCAGAAAGTCGTCGAGCGTAAGGCGGTCGTTCGTCTTTTCGCGTATGAGGGTATCGGCACGGAGCCAGATCAGCGCGCCTTCATCGTAGTAGTCCTGGCTGCGGCGCAACGCCGTCCATCCTCCACGGACGGAGCGTAATACCCAATCCTGCGCTGCCGTATCGACGAGGGGGGTCGTCGAGCGCCCCACTTCATGGGCGTAGTCGGAGGCGATCACGCCAAGGTAATCGCGCATGTAGGCGGGGTCGTTGAAGCCGGCGCGCGTGGACAGCAGCATGCCTATGTATTCATTCAGGCCTTCATACACCCACAGCAGGGTGGTTCGTTCCGGGCCTTGATAGTCGGGCTTGGAATACAACTCTCCCGGCCGCCGGTACTTGCCGTCCCAGGAGTGGGATTGCTCATGCGCGAGGAGCGGATAGCCAAATCTTTCCAGAATCTCTTTTTTCGAGAGGCCGGCGTCACCGATGGCGTCCCACGGAGAATCCTCGTGTTCCAATCCGTCGAAGGGAAGCGCCTCGCTCTGGGAGACGAGCAGGTGCATCTTTTGCCAGTGGCGAAAGCCGAACATGGCCTGGTCCTGATCGATGAGCCTGGAGAAGATGGCGAAAGCGTGCACGTCGTCCGCCGAGTCGATCGCGGCCTGGCTATCGCCGGTGAAGTCGAGTTCCGCCGGCCATTTGGAAGTGAGCGGCACGGCCCGGAAAAACTCACCTGCGAGTACCGGGGAATCGATGAGACGCTCGAGCGACGTGGGCGCAAAGGTTATCCGGTTGCCGGCCTGGTTTGTGACAGGCATGGAACTGCCTTGCTTCCAGTTGGGCGGGAGGAGAATCGAGGGCTCAATCATCAGCTCGCGCTTGTCGATGCCTCGCGGGTAGAGGACGGAGGTGTTCCAGGCAAGCAGTATTTGATGATCGGAGATGGTGTTTTCCAGCAACGTATCAAAGTCGACGGTGACGCTGGTGGTGTTGGGCGGAACATCGATCTTGATGGTGTTGATGTCGTCCGGGTCGCGGGTCCAGGGCAGGGTCGTTTCCCCGGCATGGACGCGGATCGCGGCCAGGTTTTGAATGGGACCGGTGGGTCCGTGCTCGCCTGGAATCCAGCGTGGATAGGCGAGGGCGAGGAGGCCTGGTTGTGTGCGAATTTCCTCATGCACGAAAGCGATGCGCCGGTAGGCTTGCGTCTCATCGACCTGCAGGGTCATGGTGGGGACTGTGCTGCTTTGGGCGATTAGATCTGCCTTGGCGATGGCGAGCAGGATAAGTAGGCCTGCGGCAGGGATTTTCCAGTGAATTCGCATGATCCTCGTGATACTCCAACAAAAGCGATTGTAGGGCTGCGCCCATCATTTTCGGCCCATGTACGCCTGGCGAACATGGGGCACCCGTCCAGTTCCCTTTAGGTTCTCTTGGCCCGGGACGGACCTTTTCAGGTTTACCTTCAGTAAAGGGACTGGATCATAGGGAGTAGGTTGCTGAAAAGGCAAGTCAATTCAATGGGATAGGTGTCCTGGCCGGAATTGCTAGTCGACTTGATCGCCGTCCGGGCCTCCTCCTTCGGCGCCGATAAGCCAGGCTGGCTATGCAGATTTATTCGTAATTGGATATTGCCGACGCCTGTTTCCGGGCGGACAATAGTACACGGATTGCATCGCCGCAATCTGATGTGCTGCATGCCAAGGAGGCGAGTCATGGGTGAGATTCCCTGTAGATCGTTCTACAACGTAAGGCTCTGGTTCGCAGTCGCTGTATTTGCGTCCAGCACGGTTGGGGTGTGTGCCGTGCAAACACCTGCTGCGCAAACCAAGAGCAGCCCTCCGCAAACCACTCCACCGGCCATCCGCAAGACCCTGCCTTTGAAAGAGGTACCGGCCGACCAGAAGGCCGATATCTTGATGGCGCGGGGAGAGTATGCGGCAGCGATCAACGCTTATCAGCAGGGCAATCTGAAATCCGCCATTGTGTGGAACAACATCGGCATGGCGTATCACCACCTTTTTGCCCTGGAAGAGGCGCGGAAGGCGTACCAGCAGTCGCTGACACTCAATCCTCGCTTTGCTCCCGCAGCCAATAATCTCGCTGCTGTTTACTACGGCCAGCACGAGTATAGAGTCGCCGAGCACTGGTACAAGAAAGCGCTGAAGCATACGTCGGAGAGCGCCGTGATCTACTGCAATTTGGGCACGGCCTATTTCGCCCAGGACAAGATGAAGAAGGGCATCAAGATGTATCAGAAGGCCTTCGCCATCGATCCGGAAGTGTTTGCCCCAAACCGCGCAGCGATGGTCGAGGGTGGCGGGTCACGGGAGCAACGGGTGGCCATCAACTACTACATTGCCCAGACGTTTGCCAGCGCCGGGAAGCAGGAACAGGCACTGCTCTATCTGCGTAAGGCCATGGATGAAGGCTTCAGGGATCGCAAACGGCTCGACGAAGATAAGGATTTCGCGGTGCTGCGGACAACGCCGGAGTTCAAACAGCTGCTCGACCAGGAAAACCTGAACTAAGTGCCTGGAGGCACGTTCATCCGCTCAAAACAGGGATTCTGAGCTTTTCAGGGCTCAGGCCAGAGCGATAGGATGAATGGGCCTGTCATGCTTCCCCGCCGGGGTGAGCAGAAACGGCAATCGGAAAGCAGGGGGAAATCGGTTGGCCGCGACCATGAGCCCCGGCGCTGTGACGACTCCTGCGCCGCCATTGAAGCTCGATTACACCCTCACCGGGGTTAATTCCACACTCGCCGTCGAACGCGGGCTCGCAGAAGCCGAGTGGTACCAATGCCCGGTACCGCGCGAGACCATGCGCAGCCTGTTGCAGCGTCGCGATGGTCCTGCGATCCGCGACACCATTTTGTGGTTTGCGCTCATCTTCGCCAGCGGCTTTTTGACCTATAAGCTGTGGGGTACGTGGTGGGCCGTTCTACCGTACATCGTTTACAGCGTGCTCTACGCTTCGACCTCTGATTCACGTTGGCATGAGACAGGCCACGGTACTGCCTTCAAGACGGACTGGATGAACAACGCCCTGTACGAGATTGCCTCGTTCATGGTGATGCGCGAGTCCACGGTCTGGCGCTGGAGCCACACCCGGCATCACAGCGACACGATTATCGTTGGGCGCGATCCGGAGATCGCCGTACCGCGGCCGCCGGATTTGAAGGGCATTGTGATGTCGTTCTTCAACCTGCGTGTGTACACGAAATATTTCCGGCTCATCGTGCTGCATTCTTTGGGGCGTATGAGCGCAGAAGAGAAGACGTTCATTCCGGAGACAGAGTTCCCCAAGGTCTACCGCAAGGCGCGCATTTATGTCGCCCTCTATGCGCTGGTGATTGGGCTGTCGATCAAGACCGGCAGCGTGCTTCCGTTGTTGCTGGTGGGCTTTACGAACTTCTTCGGCACCTGGTTGCTGGTCACTTACGGATACACGCAGCATGCTGGTCTGGCTGAGAACGTCCTCGACCATCGTCTGAACTGCCGCACGGTTTACATGTGCTGGATCCACCGTTATTTGTACTGGAATATGAACTACCACGTGGAACACCACATGTTTCCACTGGTGCCGTATCACGCACTGCCGAAGTTACATAATGCGGTCAAGGAGGATTGCGCCACTCCGTATCCCAGCCTGTTTTCGGCCTGGCGGGAGATTGTGCCGACGATTCTGAGGCAGGTGCGGGACCCTGGATTTCACGTGAAGCGGCAGCTGCCTGCCCCCAGCGTTCAAGCGAATGAGGCTGCCCGATTCTCGCGGGCGAATCCCGATGCGGCGGGCTGGATCGAAGCCTGCGCCGCGGCCGATCTCAGGGCGGCGGACGTGATCCGCTTCGACCACGGGAGAAAGACCTACGCCCTGTATCGCACCCAGGAGGGCGTGCTCTACGCGACCGACGGACTTTGCACCCACGGGAATGTTCACCTCTCCAAAGGGCTGGTGAAGGGGGACATCATTGAATGCTCCAAGCATAATGGCCGCTTCCACCTGATCGATGGGTCGCCGGCACGCGTGCCGATCTGCCGTGGCCTGGCCACTTATCCGATTGAAGAACGCAACGGGCGAATCTTTATCAACGTGACCCGGGCGGGGGGTGCGGGGGCTCGTCCGCTCAAAACCTATCAATTGCGTGTGGTCAGCAATGCCAACGTCGCTACGTTCATCAAGGAACTGATTCTCGAGCCTCTGCAGGGCGGGGAAAAGATCGCCTTCACTCCCGGAGATTATCTGCAACTCGACATTCCGGCGTACGACGCGATTCGCTTTCGCGAGTTTGATATTCCGGAGCCGTTCGCTGAAGTGTGGGAGCGCCAGCACATTTTTGACCTGGTGGCGCGCAACCCCGAGGCTGGAAAACGAAATAATTATTCCCTGGCCAGCAACCAGCAGACGGATCGTTTGCTGCGCTTTAACGTGCGGATTGCGACGCCGCCTCCCGGGCAGGATTGTGCTCCCGGGGTTGGGTCCAGCTACGTCTTCAGCCTCAAGGCTGGAGACATTGTCACAGCGGTTGGACCGTTTGGGGATTTCCATATCCGGCCCACGCAGCGCGAGATGATCTATATTGGCGGAGGCGCGGGCATGGCTCCGCTGCGCGCCCATCTGTCTCATCTTCTGGAGACGGAGCAGACTGCGCGGAAGGTCAGCTTCTGGTACGGCGCACGATCGAAGCAGGAGATTTTTTACCAAGAGTACTTCGCGGAACTGGCGGAGAAACATCACAACTTCGCTTTCCATCTTGCGCTGTCTGCGCCGCTGGTTGAGGACAGGTGGTCGGGCCATGAAGGTTTCATCCACGAGGTTGTGCTGGAGAAACACCTTCGCGACCACGCAAACGCGCAGGGTGCGGAATATTATCTCTGCGGCCCGCCGCTGATGATCAAGGCTTGCCTGAAAATGCTGAGCGATGTTGGCGTGCCGGAGAACCACATTTCCTACGACGAGTTTTGATCGCGGGTCCCGGCGAGGGCCAGGGCGGCTCCGCCTAACAATAGAGTGTCCGCCAGGTAGTTGAGGCCATTCGCGATGTCTGCAGGATCGGCAACGACGATAGGAAGATAGATACCAATCACAAGCACGAGGATGATCAGTCCCAGCCAGGTTGCCGCGAGCCGAACCTGCTTGTTGAGGAGCAGGCTGATAGCGATCACGATATAGATCGCGCCGATCGCATAACCCCAGAACGCGTGCGCGGGTACCCATTGGGGTGTGGCCTTGAGGAGCGGGACGCCGGGCGCGAGTTCCGGATGCAGGCATTGCTGCACACCCATAAACGCGATCGGAATGGCGATGAGAAACCTTCCCAGCGTGGCGAGGGCGCGCCTCATCTGCGGTTTCCACCCGTCAGTCTGGGATGCGGCGAGAGCGAAGGCGCCGCCGGCGAATGCTGGTTCCCTAAAAACTACGACCCAGGCGATCCGGTTGTGCGGCTCGCTTACGACGTTGGGAAGATGGATGAGCAGGACGAACAAGAGAATCAGGATGCCGGCGAGCGCGGAGGCAAGCCACGCGAATTTTCCGGAGGCTATGCTCAAGGCCGCGGCAATGAGGCATGCGCCTACGAAGAGCGCCCAGAATACGTGTCCGGGAAGCCAGGCAGGCACCATCCCCGCCAGGATTCGGGTCGCGGTAAAGTGTTCGGCGCCAAAGACGGCCAGGGGTGCAGCAAAAAAGACCGGACCGAGGGCGACGATTTTCTCCAGTGCCTGTTTCTCTACGAATCCTTTCCTGACGGCGATAAGGCCGATTACGAGTACCAGGACGCCGATCAGGTAGGGCAACCACACGCCCCAGAGAAATCCGGGAAGCCATGCTGCGATGTTTGCGGGGGAGGGAGCAAGAGGTGGGCTCAGCATGCCCAATAACCTTCGACGAGAAGGCTTCGGGTGGCAATAGCCACTTTTCAGAGTTTGGTGGTGGCCACTCATAGCCACTCGTTAAGGGCGGTGTCGGCACGTCCGCCCTTTTGGGATCATCAAGCGATCCCGGTTAGAGCGGTCACCTCAGGATTTGGTCTTCCGCGCCGATAATCTAGCTAGTATTTCTGACCCGAAGAAACGTTTGCTATGAGGCTTAGCCGATTACGGGCCGGTCACTGGTATGTGCAGATCTGAAACATTTGTATTGCCGCATTTCCTTAGAGGGGATTCTTAGACGACGCCGGTAGGGGAGACTAGCCGCCCTTGCAGGCACCTGTTGTCCAAAACCCTCCCGGGAAAGGGCATCTGACGCATGAACGAACGGGTTGACCCGCGTCTGCTCAGTTACTGCAATGCTTTTGCCTCAGTCTCCAGTTTGTTTGCAGTAGTAACCGGGCTGATCGCACTGGCTGGATGGAACCTGCACATACTGGTCCTGCTTACCTGGGGAGCCGAGCCGGCCGTGGCTCCGAATAATGCCGCCTGCATGGTGTTGGCCGGCCTTTCTCTGTGGTTTCAGAGAAATGAAGCCGAAGGAGCTTCTGGTTCGGTCAACAAATTGTTCGCGAAAACCTTAGCAGCCATCGTCAGTCTGGGGGGCTTGCTCACCCTCGGTGAGCACCTTTTCCACCTCAACCTGGGAATCGACCGTTTGCTGCTCCTGCGACCACCAGCGGGACAAATTGCCGTGACAAACGCTGTTATGTCTCCAATCACAGCAATCGCCTGGTTGCTGGTCAGTTTTGCGCTCCAAACCATCGACTGGCGAACCCGGCGGCAAGTGTGGCCTGCTCAGTTTCTTTGTCTGGGTGCAGCAGCGGTCACTATGGTTGGAATGTGTGGGCTGATTATCGGGACCAGCATATCGCACACCAGCGTGGCCGTGCCTACCGTTCTGAATCTCTCTTTAGTCATCGCCGGGCTGCTGTGTGCACGGGCAAGCTGGGCAGCAGGCGGACTTCTGGTTCACGCCACTGCTGGAGCGAGGTTCTCACGAAAAGTGCTTCCCGCCGTACTTCCTCTGCTCGGTCTGCTCGCCTCGTTGGCGTCGGAGCCCCTGCTTAACAGGCTCTTCTTCACCTGGACTGAGATAACCGCTTTTGCGATCGTAAGCGCCTGCCTGCTCGCCGCTATCGTCGGATGGATATCCTTGGTCATTGATCGTGGTGAAAAGAAACAATTTGGAGCAGCGGAGCGATTGCACCTCGGCCAAACTCCACGGAAAGAATCCTTCGACGAGCGCGGGTCGGAGATCCGGTTACTGCGGTGGTCAAAGGCTGCTTTTACATTGGCTGTGCTGCTGACAGGGCTTTTGAGTTTTCTTTCTCTACGTAGTGCACGCCAAGCGAGAGATTCCGCCGAATGGATAGCCCAGACCCACGAGGTGATGACCGAGTTGGAAAGCACGCTCAGACACGCGATTGACGTGGAAACTGGTGGACGTGGTTTTGCCGAAACTGGCAGAGCGTCGTTCCTGCAACCTTATAAGTCAGGAAGAAAAACGATTGTTGAGGATTTGCATGCGTTGCGCCATCTTTTGGTCACTCCGGATCAACTGCAACGCTTAAGCGTATTGGAGGAACAAACGAACAATGAAGTCGAGGTCATCGACGATCTAGTGGCCAAGCGACAGAGCATGGGGAATGCTCCGACCGTGGCCGTGTTTGAACAAGGAAAAGGCGGCATGGACGCTATCCGCGTCACGGTCGAACAGATGGAAAAGGCGGAAAGAGATCTGCTGTCGGTGCGCGCGCAGCGATCTCGCGCCGCGCAGCATTCCTCTGGAGTTGTTATCGCGTTGGGTTCATTGCTGGGTGTGATTTTTCTATTAGTCGCCGGTGTGATAGTCAATCGCGAGATCAGCTTCAACGCGCGTACTCGCGGTGAGCTCAGAGCTGTGAACGAGAATCTGGAACAACGCATCGCCGAACGCACGGTAACTGTGGAACAGAGCCTGGCGACCGCTGAGCAAGCTCTCAGGCAGCTTGCGGAGCAAAAATACGCTCTTGACCAACACGCGATCGTGGCCATCACGGACACTCAGGGAGCGATCACTTATGTGAACGATAAGTTTTGCGAAATCAGCAAATACTCGCGCGAGGAACTGATTGGGCAGAATCATCGCCTCATCAACTCCGGCCTGCATTCCAATGAGTTTTTCCAGCAGATGTACCACACTATTAATAACGGAGAGGTTTGGCACGGTGAATTTCGGAACCGGGCCAAGGACGGCTCGACCTATTGGGTGGACACAACCATAGCACCGTTCCTTAGCGATGATGGGAAACCGCGCCAATTTGTGGCCATCCACGCTGATATAACCGAACGTAAGCTGGCAAATGAGATTCGTGAACATTTGGCGTCTGTGGTCGACTCCTCAGAAGATGCCATCATCAGCAAAGATCTGCATGGCAATGTCAGTGCCTGGAATCACGGCGCTGAGAAGGTCTTCGGCTTCTCCGCAGCGGAGATGCTGGGTCAGCCCTTACTGCGGTTGTTTCCACCGAATCGCGTTGCGGAGGAGGCTGACATTCTCGGCCGGATCCAGCGCGGAGAAAGCGTCCATCACTTCGACACCGTGCGTGTCCGCAAGGATAGTAAGCGCATTCATGTTTCTGTCACCATCTCGCCTATTCGTGACGGCAACGGTGTCATTGTGGGTGCATCTAAAATCGCCCGCGACATCACCGATCGCAAGCTGGCACAAGAGGCTCGCGAACGGCTGGCAGCCGTCGTTGATTCGTCCAATGACGCCATTATGACAACCCTGGATGGGACTGTCGCCTCATGGAATCGCGGCGCCGAGAAGGTGTTCGGCTACTCAGCAGCAGAGATCCTGGGGCAGCCGCTGCAGGTTCTGTCGCCGCCAGAACGCTTAAACGAAATGAGGGAGCTTCTGGACCGCGTCCGGTACGGCGAGGGCGTTGAACATTTTGAGACTGTGCGGGTACGAAAGGATGGCACGAACCTCGACGTTTCGGTGACCATTTCGCCGATTCGGGACGGCGATGGGGTAGCTATCGGCGCGTCTGCGATCGCGCGCGATATTACCGACAGCAAGCGAGCGGAGCAAGAGCTACGTGCTCAGGCAGACCTGCTGGACCTGTCGCACGACTGCATTCTGGTGCGTGATCTCGATGGGACAATCCGTTTCTGGAATCGTGGAGCGGAGGAAATATACGGATTCTCGAAGGAGTGCGCGGTAGGTGCTATTTCGTATGGTCTTTTGAACACGATATTTCCCCGGCCCCTGATCGAAATCGAAGCAGAGCTTCTACAGAATAGGCGGTGGGAGGGAGAACTCACGCACATCACGCAAGCCGGGAATCGCATCACTGTGGGCAGTCGCTGGGTATTGCAGCTAGATCGCAATGGGGCACCTTGCCAGGTGATGGAGACCAATAATGACATCACGGTTCGAAAGCAGGCCGAGGAGGCCTCAAGGCAAGCAAGAACTGAGGCCGAGGAAGCAAACAGGGCTAAATCTAATTTTCTTGCCAACATGAGCCATGAGATTCGTACCCCGATGAACGCCATTATTGGGATGACCTACCTTGCGCTGCGTGCCGAGCCAGCCCCTGAACAGAGAAAATACTTCGAGCAAGATATTCCGGAGCCGCGGATTCCCTACTCTCCATCATCAACGACATTCTTGACTTCTCGAAGATGGAAGCAGGCAAGATGGAGTTGGAAAACGTTCCCTTCTCGCTTACGGAAGTCTTGTCTAATCTCCATAACATCGTGATCCATGCAGCGAAGCAGAAAGATATTGCCGTTGTGTTCTCTTGCGCGCACGACGTACAGCCTGACTTGGTGGGCGATCCGTTACGCTTGGGACAAATACTCATCAACCTCGTCAATAATGGGATCAAATTTACCCAGGCCGGGGAAGTGGCTGTCGAAGTGGCAGCGGAGGATGTGACAAAGAATACGATCCGACTCAGGTTTTCTGTTCACGATACGGGAATCGGCATGAGTGCAGAACAAATTTCAAAACTGTTTCAGTCCTTCAGCCAAGCCGACGCCTCTCATACCCGCAAGTTTGGTGGTAGTGGACTGGGTCTCGCCATTAGCAAGCAGCTTTGCGATCTGATGGGGGGAACGCTCACTGTCGAAAGTGAGCCGGGTAAGGGGAGCACATTCATCTTGAGAGCGGACTTTCCGCTCGCCTCCGAAGCAACGCGTGCTGCAATGGGTGGAGAGTCCTCCTTACCGAGGAGAAGATCGATACTGATCGTCGACGACAATCAGAATGACCGGCAAAGATTGTCAGGAATCCTGGATAGGAATGGTTTTCGGGCTGAGGCAGTATCGTCCGGGGAGGAAGCGTTGTCCGAGCTTTCGCGCGCATCTGGTGCTGGCGATCCTTTTGAATTGGTCCTGATGGACTGGCGTATGCCGGGCATAAACGGGATCGAGGCAGCCCACCGGATTAACGAGAGCTTAAACTCGGCGCATGTCCCGGCAATCCTGATGCTGACGGCGTTTGATCGCGAAGAGGTGATGGGGAACGAGAGCAATCCCGGGCTGAGCGGTTTCCTCATCAAGCCGGTCAAGGAGTCTTTTTTGGTCGATACCATCATGGATATTTTCAGCAGGGAAGTCAGCCTCCAATTCAATCGGCAAGGCACCAACCTGCGAACGGGAATAAGCGACGGCTCTGCAAGGCTGGCTGGCCGACGTGTTCTGCTGGTGGAAGACAATGAGCTGAACCGCGATCTTGCCGGAGAATTACTCGCCGACCTCGGAATTTCGGTCATCATGGCTATGAACGGGCGCGAAGCGGTCGACCGTGTGCTTGAAGAGCCCTTCGACCTGGTGCTGATGGATATCCAGATGCCCATCATGGATGGGGTGGAGGCAACCAGGTTGATACGGATGGACCGGCGATTCTCAAAGCTGGCTATCGTGGCGATGACAGCACACGCTATGGCAGGCGACTATAAAAAAAGTCTGGATGCCGGAATGAACGATCATCTTACCAAGCCAATCGACCCCAACACGCTGAAGAAAGCTCTGCTCAAATGGATGCCAGTCAAGCAGGTACAAAACGCCTCCCCGGACCCCTCCATGCCAGGGATCGTGCGGGACGATGACTACTTGCCGGCTAGGCTCGCGCCCTTCGACATACAAGCCGTACTGAGACGGACCAACGGAAAACCCAGGCTCGTTCGTAAGATGATGCGCAGCTTTCGCAATCAATATGCTTTTGCTGGGGCGGAACTGCGTCAACTTATGAATGAAGGGAAGATGGAAGAAGCACAAAGATTAGCCCATACGCTCAAGGGAATCGCCCGAACGCTCGAAGCCATCGAGCTAGGGAACGCGGCCCTCGCGGTCGAGAATGCTCTGCGGTCAGGCGATCTGCCTTATGCGCAACCGCTTATTGAACGCATGGAAAAGATGCTGGCCCCCGCCATCATTGCGGCGGCTTCCCTCGATGTCAACGACATACCTGAAGGCGCTGGATGTTCTTTAGGGACAACGGCTGGCCACAACAACAGCTAGTCGTCTGCCGGAAGCGGAAATTGACCATCCGGCACCCCCATTTGGAACACCGATAAAACGACCAGAATTGTGGTCCCCAAATTTTGGCGCGTCTTGAAGCAGGATTTTCCAACCGCTATTCTCGTTCGCTCGGTCCATTTCCTGCACCCTCTCTTTAGCTATTCCCTGAACTTCAGTTGACCCCGACTTGCTGTGCACATACACTCAAACCGAACCCCTCAGACGCTTAAATCAGGAAGTGAAGCCCATCCATGGCGAGAAACCGAAATGTAGCTGCAGTGCTCCCGCTTCTGGCCCTGTTTGGGCTGGCTAACCTGACCGTTGCTCGCGCCATGGCGCAGACGCAGACGTGGTACCTGGATCCCAACCATTCCTCGGCGCAGTTTTCTGTTCGCCATCTGGGGATTTCCACGGTTAGAGGAACCTTTAACAAAGTGGGCGGCATGGTCGTGGATTCGCCGGATCTCAGCAAGGCTACGGTGAATGTGACGATCGACGCCAATTCCATCGATACGCGGGTGGAAATGCGGGACAAAGACCTGCGAAGCGATCACTTCTTCGATGTCGCCAAGTATCCGACGCTTACCTTCGTCTCCAAACGGGTGGAATCCGCGGGCGCAGGCAAGTTGAAGGTGACTGGTGACTTGACCATGCATGGGGTCACCAAGGAAGTCATTCTGGATGTCGATGGCCCCACGCCTCCGATGAAGGATCCCAAGGGGACCCAGCATCGCGGGCTTTCGGCAACTGCCTCGGTCAACCGGTCGGATTATGGAATGACTTTCGATATTCCCATGGTGGGTGACCAGGTTGCTATCCAGCTGGATGTGGAAATGGTCGATAAGGCGCCAGGTCCGCCACGACCGGCACCCGGTGCGACCCCTCCTCCACCACCGGCAAACTAGCGCTTTGCTCTAATCGTTCAACTGATCCGGCTTAAGGTATTTGATGAGCACGACATCATTGCCCGCCTCGCCGTAGATCAATTCATCGATGATGTTTTTTGTAAGGAGAATGCCGAAGCCACCCGGCCGCAGGCCTTTTTCTTCGCGGATGGCTTCGTGCCGGATCGGTTCGGAGGGCGGGTTGCTGATGGCCGCGTGACTCAGCTCTTCAAATGAAAAACCTTCTCCGGGATCCTTCACCCGGCATAACACCATGTGTTTGGCACGGACATATGAGATCGCGACGTGCTGGGTGGCTTTGAAGTGGGCTCCATGCTCGATGGCGTTCATCAGCATCTCGCGAAAGGCCAACCCGACGGCGTCTCTCTCCTTTACGGGCAGATCCGGGACTTCGTGAATGAACTGTATGAGTCGATCGGCCGTCCTGCGATCGCAACGAGCGATCAGCTCAATGAGTTGTGGTGTAGCGGAAAGAACTTCGATGCCTTCATCCCAAACAGGCCCAGTGGTGGCCAGTTGCAGCATCTGCTCAAAGGCTGCCATGTCGTAGGGTTCGGAAAAATAGCTGAAGGCGCGCTCGCGCATGGCGGCAATCACGTCGCCCGGCGTGGTCTTGGAAGTGATGATGATGAGTCGAACATGGGGGCGAACGATGCGGATCTGGCGCAGAAGTTCCACGTCCTGTTTCCCGGATGTTTCTTCGCCGGTCAGGACGAGGTCGTAAGCCTGCACTCTGAGCATATCGAGTGCAGCCCTGTTGGACTCGGCCCGCGCGATACTCCACGCCGGGAGCACCTTTCGAACAGCCGCAAGCACTGACGAGTCAGACCCAACCAGGAGAATGGTTTTCTTAGGGCCTGACGGCCCTGGTTTCGTACGGCCGTCGATAGGTCACCGCCTTTTGCTCCATCATAAAACCAACCCTGCCCAGCGCGCTCACGGGATCTGCTGCTCAGTGGGAGAATGGCTCCATCTGGATGCTTGCCTGGGAAAGGCGAATGGCTGATAACCCGATGGTCAAGTGATTTCTAGTTCATCTTCATACCGGGCATGACGGAGTGATCCATGTTGTCGTGCCCCTGGTCGTCATCGTCGATTGCCCAGACTTTTTTGGCGTCTGCTTCATTGGGATAGACGTGCACCATCCAGCCAAATATATGTGGATGAAACACTCCGCCCGCAGCCTCGCATGCTTCCTTGGTAGTGATGGATCCCAGCAAACCAAACTTCGCATCGGGGCCGAAGTAGGCGGCCTTCTCGCCGGCCGGCGCCTTACAGAAATTGATGTGCTGGTGCCAGTGGGCAATGCTCAGCGGGATGCGGTCGTTTAGCTCATCTTCGGTGGCGTTGACGCGGTCGGTATACATCACGCCTACCAGCGTGTAGCTGCCGTCTGGGGTCTTCTTGTAGAGCAGCGAGGTCGGCCGGCTGGGATCGAACTGCGAGCGCGCTTCCAGGCCGTACTCGTACTTCGTGAAGTGATACTGGGGCTGCGGCACATCGGGAAGAAAGATATGGTAACCATCCGCTAAGGCCTTGTGGTAGTCCTGATAAGGCGCCATGGCTGTTTTGGCAGCGGCCACGATGGCGTCGGCCTTTTGCTGATCGCCTGGACTTGGCGGTCTGAGCATAGTCATGTACATGTGGCCTGCCATGTGAGCCATGCCGCCTGGTTGACCACTGTCAATTGCCGCGGCCGTCAGGCCGGCCACGCCCAGCGTAAGGGACCCGAGGGCCAGGGCCCACCCTCTAAAACGAGTCACGAGTGACATCACGATTACCTCGCACCTACTAAGACGGATTTTGCAGGTCTAAGTTGCGGTTTGGAGGTGAATAGGGGCGGAAAACTCAATTTCGCCAGTAATGGGGCGTGAGGACGACCATCATGTGGGTAAGCTCCATTAGGGACGACTGAGAGTCGCCCGAGGCGACCCTGTCTAAAGGGTAGTCTTCAATCCAAAATTCCTAGCCCGAGAGCTTTTTCAGTCGTCCCTAACGGGACTTTTCGACTTCAGGATCTCTACCCAGGACTACGTCCTGGGCTAAGTTCAGCCGTCCCTAACGGGACTCGTTTGATTCGGTTCACTTAGATCCTCCCCAGGACCGTGCACGGGGCTAATGAGGGGGGAGTGTGACTCCCGAAAGACGACTGCATGCGTCTATCAGAGCGTCCTGTAACTGGGGATCACGGGTGGCCGGACTGGGTTTGCGCGGCTTCATGTGGTAGAAGTACTGCCCGGTAACCATCGCGTCCTTGTCATTGCCGGCGGCAAGCCAGACCTGGGTCCGGTGGCCCTGGTCCAGATCGTCTGGAGCTCCCCGGCCGCCCATCTTGGTGGGTACCCAGCCGGGCTCGAGGGCGTTCGACAGGACTTCGGGCCAGCGTCGTGCGATGGCGAAGGCCAGCAGCACATCGTGTAGCTTGCTGTCGGCATACGCCTGCTGTCCCCGCCAGGGGCGTTGTTCCCATACGAGATCTTTCAGGCTCGCATCGCCGCTCTGATGGAGTCCGGAGCTGAGGTAGACCAGGCGTTTGGGCTGGTGAATCAGGGCCGTCAATATGTAGGGTGCGAGGGTGTTGACAGCGAACACATGAGGCAGGCCGTCTTCCGTGGCAATACGGCGCGGTTCCTGGTAGCCAACGGCAGCGTTGTGAATGACCGCATCGAATTTGCCCAGTTGATTGACCTGTTCGGCCACCTTGCGGGTTTGCGCAATGCTGGCCAAGTCTCCGATGACTACGCTTTCGGCTCCTGGCACGGCGGTCAGGGCTTGCTGGCCGCGCTGTTCGCTGCGAGCGTGCAGCACCACCGCGTGTTTTTGTTCAATTAGTAGTTGGGCGGCCATTTGGCCGAGACCGTCGGAGGAACCAGTAATAAAAACCCGCGCCATCGTCGCTCCAGAGTTGTCAGTCTAAGAGATTGGATCGGATTTAGACAGTATGACCTCTGATGTGGACGGCTGTGAAACGGCTCAAGCCGGGCGGGTTGCAGAAACATTGGACTCGCCGAATATCCGGCCGATGAAGCAGCAATACAGGGCCCGGGGGCCGTAACGCACAGCGCCATCGCTCACGCAGAAAACGCCACTCGAAGCAGGGTGGCGTTTTCTGGTTTACAAACGAGCTTCCGTATCGAGTCCAGGCCGGTGAACCTCCGCCGGGTAGACTTGGAGCTGGGAGCGCCTCCAAGCATGTGGTCATGACAACAAAAGCAGATCGGTCTTTCCAGCGGGACATAGTTGAGTTCTGCGTGGGCTATGGCTTGATCCTCGCGGCGATCTGGACTGTGAATCCATGGCAAAGGTGGTTTTATTGGATCGCCATCGCCTGGATCGTGGTGACCACGTGGCTGGGACGCCCGACCTGGAAGGCCCTGGGCCTCGGGCTGCCTGGACTGGTCCGGTCTCTTTGGGTGGTGGGTGTGGCCGTCGTGCTCGCGGGTGTTGCCGTCTACACCGCGAGCCGGCTGCACTCGCTGCATCGGCTGCATGGCCCCACTCCGCTGATCCCCCATGTTTGGGGATACCTGGTCTGGGCGGTTATGCAACAGTTTTTGCTGCAGATCTACTTTCTGCTGCGCTTGATGCGATTACTCCCGGGCAAGGTGGCGCCTGTCGTGGCGGCCGCAGGCTTATTCTCGCTTGCCCACCTGCCGAATCCGGTGCTGGCTCCTGTGACGCTTTTGTGGGGAGTTGCGGCCTGCATTCTATTTCTGCGTTATCGGAATATCTATACGCTGGGACTGGCTCACGGAATCCTCGGGCTTTGTGTCGCAGTGATTGTGCCGGATTCCATCCAGCACCACATGCGGGTGGGGATCGGCTACTATCGCTATCATCCTCATCGCAACCAGATTCCCCAGATCGTATCCACCGACGCATGGGTGATGGCGGAAGCGCCGACCCTGCGCTCCTGACGCCATGCCAGACCATAGAAGATGCCCGCCAGGGCCGCCAGCAGAACGTAGCGCCAATTGAAGAGCGTGGTGCGTTTGTTGAAGTGGGAGAGACCAAACAGGGCAGAGGTGATGAGCAAAGCCCGGGTTGTTCCGACCCTGCGCTCCAGGAGGTTCTGCATCCAGCCACGAAAGAAAAGCTCTTCGGGCACAGCCACAAAGAAAAAAGAGAACACCCACGCGAGCAGGGCGCGCCATACAGAGGGGATCAGGGCATGGAAATGGAGAAAGCCGAGGAACAGCCCGATGGTCACAGCGATGGGCGTATAGGCGGCCAGCGCGCATAGCCCCACAACAAAGTCGTGCCGGTGCAGACGAAGATCGAAGCCAACGTGGCGCAACTGGCGGATGACGAGAAAACCATAAATGCCGGCATCGAGCAGCAGCATTTTGTTAAAGACGGCGAGACCCGGGGGCCACGCCGGCTCGAACCAGCGTAGGTCCACTGCAAGGCCGAGAGAAATCAGGACGAGAAAGTCGCGCCACCCTCCGCGCTGTGCCGGGTCAGCCAGGCTTGCCTCGTAGAGCAGCAGGCTGATGCCCACTGGCAGCAGCGTATAGAGCGCAAGCCAGGGCCAGCGGAAGGAGCCGTTCGACCAGGAAACGAGCGCGTAGGGAAGACTGAGCAGCGCGGGCGCCAGAATGCGTAATCTGAGGGGCAGCCGGCGGGCCAGGTCAAGGGTATTGGTGCAGAAAGCCGCGGAGAAGTAGGGGACGAGCGTCAGCAGCGCGGCGAGGATGACGAGCGGATGGGACAGCTGGTGCAACATTCATCGGCCAAACTGGCGGAGATGATGATCCGCGTGCAGGTATCCCCACCGCATCCAGTCCGACGCTGTCATTTCCCGGAAGATGGGGTGGGGCACGCAGGGCGTGGGCAACGAATCGCAGAACCGGTCCAGGGTGGCAAGCAGGGAGCGAAGGTCCTGCTGGAACTCCACTGGGGCCGTGCCACCTTTGCCCTGTTCCATCTCCGGCCGCGTAGGAAATCCCTTCGCCCACTGCAGTGGCATCTCCAGCGCCAGCCACTTGAGGAGGGTGCGTTGGAAATAGCCGGTCGCCGGTGCGGCTTGCTTCTCTCCCAGGCCGAGCTTGTAACTGTCATTCAGATGGCAGACCATCTGATGAACGGACATCTTGCCCCAGTGCGCCGGATCGCCTGGCGATAACGCCGATAACCGCGACGATATATTTTGCCGATCGGCGAGGTTGCTCAGGGTTTTCACGTTATTTGGCTGGATGACACGCGGACTGCATCTTGCCCGCCATCGAATCAGAGTACAAAGTCACGGAGCCGCCCGCTTCCCACCAGATATATTGCCCGGCGGCGTAGCGCGCGCCGGAGCCGGACATGACATTGGCAAAGATCATCGAGTTGCCATGAATGGGAACCACGGCCAGGCTGTTTCCGGCCCCGTTGATGTATTCGACCGGAAATGTGGTTGCGGGAAGGCCGATGGCCGCGCCCTTCGCGTCGCATTCGTACTGCACGGTCTTCCGTGAAACCGGTTGTGAGCCATTGAGGTGAATGGTCAAATCACTTGCGCCCGCTAGCGCGGTGCTGCAGCCGAGCACAGCCAACATCATCCATTTTGCCTGCATCGATCCTCCTATGAACCGACAGCCACCACGAAATATTGAGCTTTTTCTGGCCCGGGATTGTGCACCCCGTGCAATTCATTGGAATGAATGAAGGCGGCGGATCCGGGTCCGATGGTGGTGGTCTTGCCCTCAATGGTCACTGCAACGGAGCCCTTCATGAGCAAAAAGAGTTCCTCATGCAGGTGGCGGTGGGGAGGATGCGGCTCGCTTCCCGCAGCCAGAATCGTTTCGTGTACTTCAAGGTGCTCCCCGGTGTGGAGAAGCCCGTCAAGGATCGGCCTGGATTCGTTCTGCCCATTTTGCTTTACAGGCAATTCGCTATAGGGCTTGGCGAACGAGGGAACCATGGGCAAGTCGGCAGCAAAGGCCGAAGAGGCGGCCAGCATGGGGATTGCCTGCAGAAGTGTACGGCGGGTTGGATTCATCGGATCTCCGTGTCGGCCCGGTCTCCGGGGCCCGGATTTCAGGCTTTGACAGCGTCTGTTATAGGCCTTCTGACTGCGTCAAATCAAGACATCGTCTCGCGTTCGCTGCTAAGATCGTCGGGAATAAATTGAAGGGGTGCCCATGTCCTTTACGCCGAATCGCCGTAGTTTCATCATTGCCAGTGGAATGACTGCCCTTGCCTCGACCAGAGTCTGGGGCGCCAACGATACCCTCCGCGTCGGCGTAATCGGCGCCGGTGGCCGGATGAGAACCATCCTGGATTCTGCCGAAAAATCGGGCATTCCGTTCCAGATTGTCGCGGTGAGCGATGTGTATGGGCCGCGCCGCGATGAAGTGAAGGAACGGTCCAATGGCATCGCGACTACCCACCTTGATTATCACGAGGTGTTAGCGAAAGACATCGATGTGGTACTGATTGCCTCCCCGGACCACTGGCACGTGCGGATGGCTTGCGATGCGCTGGCCGCGGGCAAAGACGTTTACCTGGAAAAGCCGGTGACCCACACCATCGAGGAAGGGGCTACGCTGGCGAAAGCCGTGCGCTCCGGCAAGCAGGTTTTGCAGTGTGGCATGCAGCAACGCAGCTGGACGCATTTTCGCAACGCGGTTGAATTGATCCAGGCCGGGAGCCTGGGCCGTGTTACCCAGGTGAGAACCTTCTGGTGGCAAAACTACAACCAGGCTAGTTGGAAGCCGAAGCCCGTTGATGTCCAGGCGCTGGATTGGAAAATGTGGTTAGGCGGGGCTCCGGATCAGCCGTTCAGTGAAGAGAAGTACTATCGCTGGCGCTGGTTCTGGAACTTTGGCGGCGGCGGCATGACGGATCTATTCACTCACTGGATCGATGTGGCGCACTGGGCGATGAAGACCGATACGCCGAAGGTCGCGCAGATGCTGGGAGACAAATACATATTTGAAGAATGGGACTGCCCCGACACGCTGCAGGCAGCGTTCCGGTACCCGGGGTGGGATTGTGTGTATGAGGGCATGATGAGCTCCTCCATTGACGATGGAGGGCTTGAATTCCGCGGTGACCAGGCGACGATCAAGCTCGATCGCAGCGGCTTCGGTGTTTATCGGGAAGGGCTGCAGGCGGGGCAAAATCCGATTCTCAGCGAAGACAGCTTCCGCGATGGGACCATCGATCACGTGCAGAACTTCTTTGAGTGCGTCAAGTCGCGCAAAGAACCCAACGCGCCGGTTGAAACTGGCATTGCGGCTGCGCGTGCCGGCCACATCGCTAATCTCGCCTACAAGCACACGGGGCAGATTACGTGGCCGCCGAAGGGCTCGGCTTAAATCTAGGTAGTGCTAATGGGAGAGGCCTTTTCCTGAGGAAAAGGCCTCTCCGCATTTTTGCCCGACGACTCTGTCAGATTGAATACGGGCGACGATCGGGCTTGCGACAAGCGCCAGGCGCATGAACCGGGAAGACAGCATGACGCCCATTTCTATATTTGATCGAAGAAGAGCGGCGCTAGCGTGCATCCGGCAGCAGACCGTGCTCCACCAACACTGGAGGACGCCGGTGCCTGGTCGCCTGTTCGTAAGCGTAGGCCCAGCCGAGCAGGTCACCGTCTTTCCAAGGACGGGCGGAAATTTCCAAACCGAAGGGCAGACCATCCGGGTAAAAGCCGCCGGGAACCACCACGGCGGGCACGCCTATCATGTTTACCCAGGCGGTGTCACTGTGTGGGCCACCGCTGATTTGGCCGTCTTGAGGCATAGTCTCGTCTGGTGGCGGCATTTGGGTAGCGGGATAGACGAAGCCGTCCAGATGCAAGCGGTCGAGCGTTTCGTTGTAGGCTTCCAGGGTCTTGCGGCGTGGAACGCGAAAATTTGCGTCTGCTTCCGGATCCGTTTCCAGAGTCACCTGCTTCTCCAGCGGGCGGCCGTTATGGTCGTCCGCTTTATCGATGATTTCATGCGGTAAGGCCGCTCCGGCGACTCTTTCATAGTCCTCGATAGAACGGTACTGAGAGGGGCCGTATTGGGCCAGGAAGTTTTCTGTTCCCTCACGAATGTAGGGACGAGTGCAGATTCGTGAGGCTGTTTCCGCAAAGCTATCGGGAAGAATGGAATCGTCGAAGACCACGGTCGCTCCAGCCGCGCGCAGGCCTTCAATCGCCTTTATGAATGCTTCGCGTGTCTCCGGCCGCAGCGCGACGTGCGCCGCTGCCCGGTCTTCCGCGGCATCGTCTTCAGATTCTGATGCAGGGACGCCTTGAAAGGGAGTGCCTGCTCCGTGAAGGATGAAGGCAGGCACGCCAAAGCGTTTTCCCTTCAGGGCATCCGTCTTGAGGTAGGACGTATAGGGACCGGGCTGCGCCGATGTAGATTCGCTGGTTCGCGGGTCGAGCGGGTCTTGTCCAGCCATCACGCCCAGCGCGATGGCGGCATCGGTGACATCGCGAGCGATGGGCCCGGTGTTATCGAGCAGCCAATCCAGCGGCGCGATGCCCGCGATACTCACCAGGCCGCGCGTGGGAAACACTCCAACCACGGAGCTGGTAGCGGACGGCATACGAATGGAATTGCCGGTGTCGGTTCCATTGCCCAGGACGGCGAAGTTCGCGGTGATAGCCGTGACGGTGCCGCCGGAGGAACCGCCGGGACTAAAGCGGACATCGTAAGCATTGCCGGTGCGGCCGAACGCGGTGCTGCGGTTGGTGTCGCTGGCGGCGAAGTCGGGCATGTTCGTTTGCCCGAGGATGATGGCGCCCGCAGCTTTCAACTTGGCCACGATGGTCGCGTCTTTGGGTGCGACCAGTTCGTGTCCGGGGATCATGTAGCCTTTCCATCCATCTGTCGTGATGAGGCCTTTGATCGAAGTGTTTGCCTTGGTCACGATCGGTACCCCCCACAAGGCACCGTGGGGTGCGGATTCCGCATCTTCTCGCGCGGCGGTGGCGAGGGCTCCGGCTGTGTCGACATTCTGCACGGCTCGATAGATCCCGTTGTACTTCGCGATACGCGCCAGGTACCACTGCACCACCTGGGTGACGGAGTATTTGTGATCGCGGTACAGCTGTTCAAGCTGGGGGACGGTGACCTCGAGCAGGTCGCGGCTCATGGCATCCTGTGAGTCGGCCGCAAAAGCAGGTGCGGTGAAGAGGAAGAGAAGCAAACAGGAAAGCAGCGCTCGCATTTTCATAAAGTATCAGGGAAGTGAGGAACGGCGGGTCCCTCAGCTTCGCTTCAGGATGACGGCTTTGTTAGGGGGCGAGACCTAGCTGGTTCGATACGTTGAAACGCGAAAGATCGAAAAGCCACAGGCTCTCGGGATGACAAAAGGAGAGGGAGGCGGTTCGATAGAGAGTAGTTGCCGTACCGGGGAAGAGAGTAGGTCCGGACCGAGGCGAGCGCATCTGGTTTAACCTGGCCCTCTATACCGTTGCGATTTGGGCGGTGAAGTTCATGCGCGCCTCGGCGGGCTCTTCAGCGGCGGCCAGGCGGCGGATCGATACAACTGTGATATCGTCCTGTTGGCCGAAGACACAGGCGGCTTCCACGATCTGCTCCGCAGACTTTCTTTCGTGTGCCAGGGTTTGCGCCCGTTCAAAGCCATACAACTCGCCTTCAGCGTTTCTTGCCTCGACAATTCCATCGGTAAACAGAGTGAGTGTTTCCCCCTCTTGTAGCCGGAACGCAAGGTCTTCGTACACAGCATCGTCCGCCAAACCCAGCGGCAGCGAACCATTCAGTGGTAGTTCTTCGCCGTCGCGAAACGGGGCCAGGTGGCCGGCGTTGGCAATGGTCGCGTCACCATTCGCTTCTACCCGTAACACTACGCAGGTGGCGAAACCATCCTGCACCCGCCCACACAATCTTCGATTCATTCCCTGCAGTATCTCCGCCGGTTCTTGTGTGTAGTCCGTCAACGTGCGCAGCGTTCCCACGATAAGCGAAACTGTCATGGCCGCCTTCAGGCCCTTGCCGCTGACGTCACCGATCACGATCAAGGTGCTGGCATCGGGCAAGGCCATCACCTGGAAGAAGTCTCCTCCCAACTCCGCGGCCGGTTTATACACGCTGTCAATGGCAAAGCCGGGAACGGTGGGGACGGTCTCGGGCACCAGTACCTGCTGTACTTCGCGCGCGGATTTTACTTCCATTTCCATGCGCGCCTGGCGGCGCCGTTCGACATATTGTTCGCGTGCCACGGTGAATACCAGGGCGATGAAGACCAGTGTCTCGAGGATCGGACGCATACCGAATTGATAGCCGTTGAGCGTGAACCCCACCCGTTGTATGGCGGCATATGCGTTGTCCCAATGAGTAATCTGCAATCCCTGGCCAAGCATGTTGAGCACAAAGACCCAGAGACCAGCGAACGCGATGATAAATGCCAGTGGCCATAGGTCGACCTGTCTGCGCCGGCGCAAACCACCGATCAGGATGGCGACAATATAGAGAGGAGCAATGCTATAGATGGCGGTCGTGATCGCATCTGTCCAGACAATGAGCTGGCCTCCCTGCTCCCAAAAGCCAAGCGAGATAAGATCGACCACTTGTGCGGAGGCGTAAAGCAAAGCCAGGCCCAGTGTCCATCGTCTCCACGAGGGTTCGCGGTCGAGGCCGAAGAGCGCGAGCAGGACTGCCCAAAGTGAGACGTCCGCCAGACACGAAAAGAACTGCAGGTAGAGCTGGTTACTCAAAAAACTGATGTCGCCGGTCTGGATGATGTTCCTCAGCCCCGCCACCCCGATCGCGGTCAGGTAAATGGCCAACCAGAAATACAACCACCTGGTCCGCTCGCGCAGGAACAGAAGCAGGGCGATTAAACCGGTCACGATCATGAGGGCTGACGAGATGAGAGCAGGAAGCGCACGGCGTTCCGCTGCCAGGCGAGTTGCTTTGTTCTGCAGGGAAAGGTAAGCCAGATCTCCGATGCGCGGCGCCGCTTCCAGCCCACCCACCGTTATGGGATCGGTGGACGATAGCGTAGGCTTCCAGACCCGCAGCGCCAGCAAGCCGGAAGCACTGGGCAAGGCAAAGGTGCGGGCGTGTGGGAAAGCGTCCCAATAAGCATGCGGAGGAAGTTTGCCGCTGCCGCCTATCTTCTTTCCGTTCCAGTACAGCTCATAGGTATCGTCCACGGGCGGTATCAGGATGGCCGGTGGCTCGCCGGCGGCTGTCAGTTCGATCGGCTTGCGGTACCAGGCAAAGCCGGCATATCCGGGATGGCTCTGACTACCCCACGTGGTATCTCCACGCAACTGTTCCCACTTAGAGTCGTCGTACCCCGGCTGACCCCAAGCTAAGTCGTCTCCGGTATGGAAATGCCAGTTTCCGCCGACCTCCACGAACCCCTTGCCAGGGTTCTGCGTTTTGAAAGCGACGGAATCCTGGCCCCACAAAGGAGTAGCCAGGCCGGCCAACATGAGGATTACAGGAAGTCTGAGCCAGGACCGAACGTAGCGGGTCACGGAGAGCATGATGAAGACCTCGTTTGGAAAGCAGAGAGCCGGGGGTGGCTTTGAGAATACGGTGTTTCCGGGCAGAATGACAGATTAACCACGTTGGCGCGGGCGCAAGAGGAAGGACGCCCATGCCAAGGAATCATAAGTCATTCTCGTGTGAGCACTGATAGACTGCTGGCACCATACTCAGTCCGCGTGATCTAAGGGTGTAAACCAGGGACGAATGACGATCGCAGAAGGAACTCAGTTCGGCCCCTACCGCCTGATCGAAAAGATCGGCGCCGGCGGGATGGGCGAAGTGTACCGTGCTCTGGATACGCGGCTGGAGCGAGAGGTTGCGCTTAAACTCGTTTCCGAGACCTACCTGATCACCGGCGCCGGCAGTGGATCGCCCTCTCCCGTCACGCCTGTGCACGGGACCCCCAATTCCCACATTTCTCATGAGCGTTTTTTGCGCGAGGCGCGTTCCTCCGCCACCTTGAACCATCCCAACGTGTGCGCCATCCACGACACCGGGGAACATGACGGGCGCCCTTACCTGGTCATGGAACTGCTGCGGGGAGAAACACTCAAGCACTACCTGGCAAAGGCCGGTGGGAAGGGACTGCCAGCGGACGAGGTGATTTCGTTCAGCCAGCAGGCAGCTTCTGCACTGGCGGCTGCGCACGCCAAGGGGATTATTCACCGTGATATCAAGCCGGCGAACCTGTTCGTGGTGGATGCCGGCCGGGGTAAGCGGCTGATCAAGATTCTCGACTTCGGGTTAGCCAAGAAGCAGTCCGGGCTCACAGGCGCAGAGTCGCGTACCTACGATCTGCCTGGTAGCGCCAGCTCAGATGAGACCGCCGTCGGGCCTGGCGAGGCGACTATGGAGCTGACCAGCCCCGGGTCCGCTGTGGGGACGGTGGCCTACATGTCCCCGGAACAGGCGAAGGGCGAGCACGTGGATGCGCGCACCGATTTGTTCAGCCTGGGAACCGTGATCTACGAGATGGCGACGGGGAAGACTCCCTTTGCCGGGGGATCCACTGCGGAAGTGTTCGCCGCGTTGCTGCGCGAGAACCCGCCGCCGGTCAGTACCGTGAACCCGGCGATGCCGAAAAAGCTGGATCCCATTGTGGCCAGGCTGCTGGCCAAGGATCCGGAGCAACGATACGGCACTGCTGAGCAGCTGCAGGAAGCGCTCGAGAGGCTGGACCCGCAATCGAGCGGGGCTGTGGTGGCCAGCACAAGTGGACGCAAGTGGCCCTGGCCGGTCGCAGCCGTCATTCTGCTGGCGCTGCTCGCGGGAGGTTTGGCCTGGTGGAAATTCCGCCCAGCGGCAACGCCGCCGGCCGCGGAGAATGCCGCCGGAACCGTGACCAAGGCTACCAAGGACTCGATCATCCTGGCTGATTTTGTCAACCACACCGGTGACCCGGTGTTTGACACCACCCTGAACCAGGCCCTGCAGATTGATCTGGAACAGTCGCCGGTGATCAATATTGTGAGCCCGCAGCATCTGCTGCAGAGCGTGAAGTACCTGGGTAAACCCGATGGCACGCCGGTGACGCCTGCGATCGCGCGAGAGATTGGCGAGCGCGAAGGGATCAAGGCCATCATCACCGGGACGATCGCTAACCTGGGCAAGCAGTACGTCATCACGTTGACGGCGCAAAACACCGCAACTGGGGACGAAATTGTCAGCGAGCAGGCGCAGGCTCCAGACAAGGAACACGTGCTGGATGCCCTGGGCAAGGCGGCAGCCGCGATGCGCGGCAAGCTGGGTGAGGATCTGGAAAGCATTAAGAAACTCGATACGCCGTTTGGGCAGGCGACCACCTCCTCGCTGGAGGCGTTTCGCGCCTATGCACTGGGTGATAAGGCGCACGCCAAGGCGCATGATATTCCCGAGGCGGAAGGCCACTACCTTCGCGCGATTGAACTCGATCCTAACTTTGCGATGGCGTACGCGAGGCTAGGCGTGGTGTATATCAACTCCGGCCAGGTGACCAAAGCGACCCATTATTTTGCTAAGGCCTACGAGCTGTCGAAGAATGTGAGCGAGCGGGAGAGACTCTACATAGCCGGCCATTATTACGAGAATGTAGAGGGCAACATCCCGAAGGTGATTGAAACACTCCAGGAAGCCATTCAGGCTTATCCCGGCCAGATCGATAACTACATAAACATTAACGTTGCCTATCAGTCACTGGGTCAATATGAGCACGGTCTTCCCTACGCCCAGAAAGCGGTGGAGATCGATCCGCAGGATTCGATCGCCAGCGAGAACCTCTTGTCCGACTACATCGCTTTGGGCCGGATGGCTGACATGAAAAAGGAGCTGGAGCGCACCGAAAAGCTGGACCTGAACAGCAGCACGGATGACATGGTGATCTACATGGTTGCCCATTTCCTTCTGGGCCAACCGCAGGAAGTGCAAGGGCTGATGGCGAAAATAGCGGGCCGGCCGGACGAATTTCTGGCTACGGCGACGCTGGCAAACACGCAGCAGTATTCCGGCCAGTTCCGGCTGGCGGCGAATACCATTCAGAGGGCGGCCGAGCAGGCAGCCCGCTCCAAGGCGCCCGATGCAGAAGCCGGCTTCCTGCTGGAGGAAGCCCAGGCGCGCGGACTGGCTGGGCTCTGCAACTCCAGTGATGAGGTGCGACAGGCATTGTCACTCGACAAGAGCAGGCAGACTCAGGCCTCCGCGGCGTTGTCCGCTGCGCTCTGCGGCGATGGGAAGCTTGCCATGCAGTCGGCATCTGAATTGAGTAACAAATATCCCCAGGACACACTCATCCAGGATGTGTTTGCTCCCCTATCCAAAGCATTCGTCGCTCTATCCGACGGCCGGGCGAAGGATGCAATCGATGCCGCTGAACCTGCCAAGCCTTATGATGCAGTTTATCCAGCATCGTATCTGCAGGGCCTGGCCTACCTTCAACTGCACGATGCCGCTCATGCGTTGGGCGCATTCCAATCCGCGGTCCAGGTCAACTCCGGGACCGTCCAGCAGGCGTTTGCTCCTTTTCGCGCCCAGATCTTCCTGGGTTTGGCGCGAGCCCACGCCATGGCCGGTGACAAGCCAAACGCGAAGAAAGCCTACGAAGCGGCATTCGTGATCTGGAAAGACGCGGACGCGGACTTGCCAATGTTGGTAGCGGCAAAGAAGGAATACGCCGCGCTCTAAATCAAAAGGGAGAAGTCTTGCGTCGATCTATCTTTGTTCCCCTCATCATTCTTACCCTGCTGTTAGCCGGCTGCAAATCGACCTACTACAAGACCATGCGCACTCTGGGCAAAGAGAAGCGCGACATCCTGGTGTCTCGTATCAAAGATGCCAAAAAAGATCAGGATCAAACCAAGAAGCAACTGCAAACGACGATGGAGTCTTTCCAGGCCCTGACCGGTTTTCAAGGCGGTTCGCTGGAGAAGTCCTATAAGCGTCTCAACTCCGATTACGAGAGCGCCGCTTCGCAGGCGGGCAAGCTCCACGACAAAGTCCAATCGATCGACCAGGTGAGCAACGATTTGTTCAAGGAGTGGCAGGGTGAGATCAACGCGATGGACAATGGCAAATTGAAGTCGCAGGATACCGTCATGCTGCGCAACGCAAAAAGCCGCCAAGCGACCTACATGCGCGCCATGCATCGCACGGAGGACCAGATTGCGCCGGTGTTGAAGGCATTTCAGGATCAGGTGCTGTTTCTGAAGCACAACCTCAATTCACGGGCGATCGGTTCGCTGAAAAACACGTCAGCTGGTTTGCAGGGCGACGTGGCAGATCTCATCAAGAGTATCGACGCTTCCAGCCAGGAAGCCGACAAGCTCATCGGGTCGCTCGCCGCTTCTGACAGCAACAATTAGCGCCGCGGCGAACGGGTATAATTCGGCGAATCCAAGTTGAGAGGAAAGTATGACCACATCAGCTCCGGTAACACCGGAACGCATTATGCAGTTCGCCTGGGGATATGTTCCACCGCTGGTTCTGGAAGCGGCGGTTCGCCATCGTGTTTTCGACGTTCTGGATAGTGGATCGAAAACGCTTGCGCAGGTACAAAACGAGACGGGCGCCTCCGAGCGCGGGCTAACGGCGGTAATGCACGCCCTCGTGGGCATGGGCTTCCTGGCAAAAGATAAGCAGGGCCTGTTTTCACTCACGCCGGAGAGTTCTACATTTCTGGTGAGCACCAAGCCCAGCTTTCAAGGCGGACTGCTTCGTCACGGCAGCGAACAACTGATTCCCAAGTGGCTGCACCTGAACAAGATTGTCGAGACCGGACGGCCCGTAGCGGCGGTTAACCTGGAAGAGGCCGGAGGCGATTTCTTTCAGAGGTTCGTGGTTGATATTTTTCCCTTGAGTTATCCCGCGGCGCAGGCGCTGAGCCGGCATCTGAGCGCCGATACTGGTGACCAGGGTTTTAGACCTGGCTGCGGGTTCAGGCGTTTGGAGCATAGCGCTCGCGCAAGGCTCGGAAAAAGCAACTGTGACGGTTGTGGATTGGCCCGAGGTTATTCCGATCACCCGGAAAACGGTAAGCAAATTCGGGCTGGGCGAGCGCTATTCATACGTCGCGGGAGACCTGCTGCAGGCTGACTTCGGTAGCGGACACACCCTGGCAACGCTTGGCCACATCCTGCATAGCGAAGGCAGAGACCGTAGCCGGGAGCTGCTCAAGAAAGACGTTCAAGGCGCTTGCGCCGGGCGGGACCATCGCGGTTGCCGAATTCCTCGTGAACGAGGATAGAACGGGCCCGCTCAATGGACTATTCTTTGCCGTCAACATGCTGGTGAATACTGATACCGGCGACACTTATTCGTTTGGGGAAATCAGCAGCTGGCTAAAGGAAGCGGGCTTCACAAACCCGCGAACTCTGGACGCTCCCGGCCCATCACCGCTGATTCTTGCCACCAAGCCTTGAGCTTTATTGTCGCGACAACTCCCGGATGGCGGGGTAGACACCCGGGAGTTGCGTGATGTAAGAAGTATGGTCGATCGGCGCGAATCCTTCTAATTGGCAGCAGATCCGTAACCAGGTGTCTCCACCTTCTTGTACCCTGCCGGCACATCGAAGTTCGACGAGGCCACAGGCGCTTGGGAGAAGTTCGACTTTTGCACCGTAGTCTCCATCAATATCGTGCTCGTGGTCTGCGTGCCGTCTGCATTCGTGGTCGTCGTGGTGGTCGAGTCAGACGCTGGCTGGGCTGCCTTCTTCTTATGGAACGCCCCAAGTGCGGAGCTGCCCAGCGCAGATCCCAACATACCCGACATGGAGCCGTTGGAGTTGGAAGGCGCCGCGGCGGGCGCATCCGAAGTTTGTGCGGAATTTTGCGTCGCCGGGCCAGTTCCGCTTCCACCCATTTTCGTCACTTCCATCACCCGCGTGCCCTGAAGCTTTGCCATCTCTTTCGACATTTCGGACATCGCTTCTGCGGATCCAGGCTTACCCGCGAACATCTGCGACATCCCGGGATTCCTGCTCATGTCGTGCATTTGGGCCATCTGTGCCTTGAACGCCGACAGATCGACTCCCTCCATCAGCTTCTGGCCGAACCGCTTGTCGAAGTCCTGAATCTCCTTTACTTCCGGAGGGTCGGGAGTGATCCACGCGTCGGTGGTCACCACATAGGTCGCCGCGTTGGCTTGTGTGGAGGGGGCGTTGGGATCGGTGACGTGCATTTGCAAAGTGACCACTTGCTCCTGCGCGGTAAGACCGCTGATCTCCTTGGTAGCGCCCGTATTCTTGACGGATACGTCAAAGCTGGTTTTCAAATCAGATTTTGGTTGTTGCGGTTGTTCCGGCGCCGGTTTCGCCTGCTCCTGGTTTTGCTGCATCTGCTTCGATGCCTGTGTGAAGGCCTGACGCATCTGGGCGAAGGTCACGACCGTGTAGGTTTTGTGCACAGGGTCGATGTGGGTCACGGTTTCCTTATCGAGATCGGTGATCTCAATGGAGTCTTTCCCGACCACCGCCTTCTGGTTCCCATGGATCATGGTTGTGGTCGTGATAGGCGCAAACATGTCGCGCATCGATTTGCTGAGAAAGCTCATCGACTTGAGCGGGGCCACCATGCTCCCGCCTGTGATCTGGCGTCGTTTCCTGGTAGCTCGCGTCGGCGAACATCAACCGATTGGCCAATAGGATGATTCCAAATGCTGCGACCTTGCGAAAACTCATTCACCGCCTCCGTGAACCCTCAAAGAAGTCCGTCTCTATGTGTGACGGGCGCCGATCGATCGTTACAAGCATCCACAGATCGCCCAGGCCGGCGGGACCCGGTCTTCGTCGGCACGATTATAGGTCCGGGAGGCCGTGGGAAACCAAAAACTTCTTATCGGTTAGAAATTGCATCCAGGTTAGCAACAAAATGGAGAACCAGCGCGCCGCAGTTTACGGATAGTTGCTGATTTCAATGAGGTTAGAGTCGGGGTCGCGGAGATAAATCGAAAGCATTTCGCCCTGAGCGCCAGCGCGTGGCACCGGCCCTAGTTCGATGGCGTAGTTACCGCCGTTCAGGTGGGAGATTACTTCCGCGAGAGGGGTCTTGGTGATGAAGCACAAGTCGCCCGAACCCGGAGTAGGATGCAGGGCCTTCGGTTCGAACTCCTTCCCTATTTGGTGGAGGTTTATTTTCTGGTTGCCGAACCGGAGCGCCTTTCGTTCTCCGAACGTGATCAATTCCATGCCGAGTGCGGCGGTGTAGAAGGTGACGGTTGCGTCGATGCTGGCTACGGTGAGAACAAGGTGGTCGAGGTGATCGATGGCAAATCCCATATTAAGACTCTAATGGGGACGGAGCTGGGTGGCTTGAAAAGAAGATCGCAGATCCCTCCGCTTCGCCGGGGCACGCGAGATAACAATTTTTGCTTGTGGATAGTCATCGGCGTTTCCACGACATGTTAGAACGGACATCCTCGGCTTCGCTCGGGATGACAAAAAGGAAAGGGCGGCGGTTCGATAGACAGTGGTTACCGGACCGAAACATTTTTCATTGTCTTGAGCAGCCGAAGTCCATGGCAACCGCGGTGAAGAAAGCCTCTCGGTTCAGCAACCGGTCTCCATTGCACCGCCATCCTCTCCTATTTGTCATCCCGAGCGAAGCCGAGGGATCTGCAGTTCTGCGGACTATTCTTGGAAAGGGCGATTTTACTAGTACAGAATCTTCAGCCCGAACTGAATAATGCGTGGTTCGAACGTGCTGGTGATGCTGCCGCCGCTGCTGGGTGCACCACCAAGAGTACCGCCCAGGCCACTAGCTGGCAGATAGAGATTGGTGTGATTGAAAGCGTTATACATCTCAGCGCGGAACTGCACCTTGAGTCCTTCCAATGGAGTATCGAAATTCTTGTTCAGCGCAAAATCCGTGGTGTAGTACGCGGGCGTCCTGCCCGGGTTGCGGCTTTCGTTGCCGAAGGGGCTTTGCAGGGTACCGCTCGAGTTCCTGGTGGCCGGTAAGGAGAGCGCGGAGTAGTTGACATACTGGATATATCCACTGGACAGCTTGACCCTCTCCGTCAAAGGAACCCCGTTCACGCGGTTCGGACGATACTCGTTCGCTCCGCGGTACGTAGCCGAGATCTGCGGCGAGAGGGCATTTGCTGAATTCGGCGTATAGGTAAGGTTGAACGGAGTGCCGGCCTGCATGGTGTTGATCCCGCTGAGCTGCCATCCACCGACGACAGCGTTCACCAGGCCACTGCTTTGACCAAGAAACTGCTTTCCTCGTCCCAACGGAAGATCGTAAACCAGGCTGGTGATGTTGGTGAGGGGCAGGTTGTAGTCCGATTGCGCGTAGTCGGCAGCGATATTATTTCCATCCTGCGGAGAAGGAGTATTGCCCTCCAGAGACGCGCTGGCGTTGTCCAGCGAGTGCGACCAGGTAAAGGAGTTCAACAATGTCAGACCAGCTACAGAGCGCTGTTCGTAGCGCACCTGCAGCGCCTGATACTGCGACCAGAACTCATTCACTGCAGCAGTAATATCGCTGGGCCAGCGGGTGTACGGCCGGGTAAATCCGGCGGCAGGATTAATCTGGTTTGCGTTCAGGAAGCCCTGCAGTTTTACCCCGTGGTTGCCGACAAAAGCGATGTCCAGCAAGCTATTTTTTGCCAGCTGGTTCTGCACGCTCACAAAGAAGTCTTGCACGTAACTGTCCCTGGTATTTTTGGGAATGTACGTGATGTTATCGGTCGCCGGGTTAAACGTAGTGGCCAGCCCCTGGGGGAATCCCTGGTCCACGGTGCGGTAACCAGCCGTGCCCGGAGCCGGCTGGGGTACCGAGACGAACAGGGCGTTGGGTGCGTTGATCGCCAAAATGTCGCCCGATCCCGCCCGCGTGTAGTGCACGTAGCTGATACCGTAACCGCCACGGACCACAATCCGGGGAGTGGCCGCATACGCAAAACCCACTCGTGGACCGTAGTCGCCGAAGTCCGGATTGACCAGCGTTTTTCCATAAACGCCTCCCGGCGAAACAGGAGTGACGGCGCTGGTCTGCTGATAACCAGGAGTAATGGTCAAAACAGTTTGAGAAATGGGATCGAAGTTCGAAAGCAGGTTGTGCTGTTCCGAGTAGGGCGAGCCATACTCCCAGCGCAAGCCCAGGTTCAACGTCAACTTGGGAAGGATCTTCCAGTCGTCCTGAGCATATACGCTCTGCATGGTCTGCCGCAGGTGGGCGACAAACAAGTTGGCCAGAGAGTAGTTGTTCGTGGTGCCGAACAAAAAGTCAGCCCAATAATTGTCGGCTACCGCTGCGTTCACGCTCTTGCAGTTTGGGTTGGTGGGAACCTTTACACCGCCGACAGTCGTGCTGGGGCACAGACTGTAACCGCCGGAGTAGCTAAACGAACCAAAAAGCGGGTTGTTGTCGTTCACCGCCATCCAGATGTGCTCATACTCGTAGCCGAACTTGAGGGAGTGCTTTCCCTTCACCCAGGTAAAGTTCACTTTGGGATCAAGCAGCGATGGGTTCTGCCACTGCGGATTCGTGCTCTGACGGCCAAACGAGCTGAAGTTAGTGATGCTGGTAGAGGGCAGGCCGCCCGCCACCGTGGGATCGGTGGGGAGCCCCGGGATAGTGATCGCGTTGTTCCCGATCGAGAGCGAGTACTTGCCTGCCTTGGTTTTGGAGAGGCCCAGACGCGCATCGATGACTTTGTTGGCGCCCCACAAGTGGGTGTAGCCAAGGGCCACCTGCTGGTCGAGAATGCGGATGGTGCCGTTCGTCTGGCCATCGAGCGGTAGGAGAATCGCCGGATAATTTACGCCGGTCTCTTTGCGGTCGCTGACGCGCACAAACCAGGAACTGCTGTTGTTCTGCTGGTAGTCGAGGCGAACGTCGCCCTTGTCCGAATTGTCAGTGAACGGGACGAGTTTGGAGTAGTCGTTGGTCGCCAAACCGGTAGAAGCCAACCCGCTGACCGGTAGACCCGGAATCTGCTTGAAGAAGCCAATGATCTGCTGCGATATAGGGCTGATGGCGCTGGCCGGTATCGGAGAGCCGGCCGCATAGACTGCTCCCGTTATCGGATTTCTTACCGGAACGACCAATACACCGTTGAGTTCGTTCTGGGTGGGCAGCGTCAATACGGTGAGCGGCTTGAGCGTCTGTCGAAAGCCTTCGTAGTCGACAAAGTAGAACAGCTTGTCCTTGAGAATCGGGCCGCCGAAATTCACGCCGAACTGGTTGCGATTGAACGTGGGCTTCTGGAAGGGAACAACGTTGCCGGTATTGCCGACCACCGTCGGTTTGAAATACCCCGCGGCGTTCAAATCGGTATTGCGCAGGAACTCCCACAGCGCGCCATGGAAGCGATTTGTTCCGCTGGCGGAAGCGACGTTAATCGTGGCCCCGGAAGAGCGGCCGTACTCCGCACTCTCGTTGTTGGTCACTACATTCCACTGCGAAACCGAGTCCGGAGGAATGGCGATGATCTGGTTATCGAACCCCTGGTTGCTCTCGCCGTAGGCGTTGTTATCCATGCCGTCGAGCAGAAAGTTGTTGAACATACTGCGTTGCCCATTGACATTGTAGGCGCCCTGGCGCACCAGGCTGTTGATCGAACTAGTCGTCGCGGCTGTGGGCGCCTGCCGCGAACCCGTGACCAGCGCTAACAGGTCTGAGTAGTTCCGGCTGACCAAGGGCAGCGCTGCGGTCTGGTATTGGGTAATAGTCTGGCCCCGTTGGCTCGAATCCGTCTCCAGTTGCAGCGTCACGTCGGTTACTTCGACCGAACTCTCGGTACCGCCAACTTTCAATTCCAGGTCAATGCGTTGCCGGCTGCCCACGGAAATGGTGATGTTCTGGGCCACCGCTTCGGCGTAATTGGTGGCCTTGGCGGAGATGCTATACACGCCAACGTGCAGGGAGGGGATTTCGTAATCACCGCTGCCATTGCTGGTGGCGGAGCTTTCAATATTCGTCGCTGTGTTGGTGGCGGTAATGGATGCACCCGCCACGGCTGCGCCGCTTTGGTCGCGAATTGTCCCTACCAGGCTCCCTACGTCGAACTGGGCGTGCGCAACGCCGCCCAGCAAGGATAGCGACATGGCCAAGGAAAGATTACGAATTGCTCGTCTGACTACGCTGTTCATATCCTGACGATATGGAACATTCGGGTAAAGGAAGTTTAACGCAATGCGAACGCCAGATGAATATGGACGAGGGATGAAGAACTTACACAATAGAAAATTGCGCAGAAATACAGTGTTCGAATATGCGGAAATATCGTCCTCAGGTGAAGCTGCCGGTCCTCGCTCGCCATAAAGCCCCGTCGATGGGATCGACCCCTTTCTCTGGCGCCTGCACTGCAGCAAACTCGCGCTGGACAGCTGCCATCAGCGCATCGCGAACCGGAGGAACGTTTTCCAATATGCTGCCGGTGTAGGCGATGGGCGGGGTCCATCCTGTATCGGTCGAAGCGCGCCGCAACCGCCGGATGACCAGGCGGACCAGGTAGGCAAGATCCTCTCCTTGTTTCCGCAGGAGCGCAGAGGCTATTTGATCGCCCTGCTCCGCGCAGCTCAATACGACCCCGGTCAGGGTGGAAAAGTCGGGGGCGGGAATAGCATTCGCGTATTCCACCAGGTGATGCAGAGACGATAGCTGCCAGAAATCCAGCACTGCCGGCAACAGCAGGGTTTCGCGTTCCTCGTCCTTCGCGAGAAAAATGGCGCGCAGGCTTTCCAGACCGATCAGGTGTCCCGATCCCTGGTCTGCCAGTGCGGGTCCCCATCCTCCGGCAGAAATGAGCTCCCCAGCCTGCGTCCGTCCCACCACATTGGAGCCTGTGCCGGCCATGACCAGCACTCCGGCCTTGCCGGGAAAGGCTGCTTCGAGGGCGATCTCGACATCTCCAAGAATCAGCAACGCGCCGCCAACCCGGGCGCTGATCGACTCTCGCAGCCAGTCTTTGACCAGCGGGACAGTTTCTCCTGCAGTCCCGACGCACGTGCGGGTCACCTGTTTCATGGAGATGCCGGTGCGCGAGGCGAGTTCAGCCAGCGCTGACTCGAGGTTCTGACAGGCGGTCGTGGCGTCCACGCGCATCCGCTTGATGGTGCCCGTGCGCACTCTGGCCAACTCGCGCGTTTCATCGGCGAGCACGTAGTCTGTTTTGGTTCCACCCGCGTCCAGAGCTAGAAAGAAACTCATTGCTTCATGTACTCCGGACCCGGCACGCTACGCAGCGGCAAAATGGGCCTCAATCTCCTCGAGAGTTTTACCCTTCGTTTCCGGAAGAAAGAAGGCTGCAGTTATCAGATAAATCAGGGTGAACCCGCAAAAAAGGAAAAACATCATCGAATAACCGTACTTGCCGACCACCGGCAGAAAGATCGCCGCCAGCGTAGTGGAAACCATCTGGTTGATCACCAGCGCAATACTCATGCCATTCGATCGGATGCGGGTGGGCATCAACTCAGAGAGTGCGAGCCACACGCAAACCCCCGGCCCCAGCGCATAGAACGCGACGAAACCGTATAGCCCTATCGCCACCAGCCAGCCATGCGCTGCGTCGGGCAGAGGCCCGACATAGGCGTGCTCGATTTTGAGCGGAGCCCTACGGGCCGCGTCGAGGTTGGCAAACGGGTCACGGAAGAACGCCTCTACCTTGGTCGAAGGGAGGCTGGTCTCCCGGTTGATAGTGACCGGGGCCTCCCCCTCCGCCGAACGCATCGTCCGGGTAACTCCGTCAAATCCTCCATAGGAATAAATCACCGTCAGTGCCAACCGGTCCGGCGCGCTATCCGCGAAAGCATTGGGAGGAAGCACCCGCTTGGCGATGTCTCGATTGAAGTGCAGTGAAACGCCTTGATCCGGCCCAACCTGCGATTGAATGGCGTTGCGAACATCAAACCTGTTCTTTTCCGTGCGCAGGAAAAGGATGCCGACAAACGCCAGGCAAACGATGATGCCGGAGGTTCCCAGGGTCAAAAGGAATTTGCGTCCTTTGCGATCGACCAGGGTCATGCCGGCGATCGTCATCAGGAAATTGCAAGCTGTGAACAGGACGTATCCCCAATGAGCATGCAGATCGGAAAGCCCACTTTGGAGCAGGATGTCGGTGTTGTATCCGATGATCGAGTTAATGCCGGTAGCGGTGTTGCAAAAGAGGATGACGCAAGCCAGCAGGAAAGGGAGAACGTACTTCCGCTGTAGCAGAGCGTCCTTCACTGCCCCGCGGGCAGCCGAGGCACGTTGGCTCGCAAGGGAAGTCTGCTCCATCTCTTCAAGCTCTGCCGCAGCCTGCTCGCTGGTGCGGGATCGCAGGAGTGCCTGCAAGGCTTGCTCCTTGCGTCCGCGGCGGAAAAGCCACCGTGGCGATTCGGCAACAAACAAGCTGCCTGCCAGAAACAGGATGCCGGGCGGCATCGACATCCAAAAAATACGCCGCCACGCCTGGTCTTTCACTCCCAGCAGGGCTTCCGGCGTGGTGCTAGTGACCAGGGCGGCCACCCGGTAACTGTAGTAGATGCCTATGAGCGCCGCCAGGAAGATGCCCAGGGTTAACAGCCATTGGAAGGCGCCAGTGCCCTTGCCTCGATCCTGGGCCGAGAGGCACTCCGCCAGGTAGAGGGGAACCACCATGCCCACCAGGCCTCCGCTGACTCCTTGCAGGAGGCGGCCGGAAAACAGCGGGCCAAACCCATGGGAAAGGGCAATGATGGGAATGCTCAACACAAAAATCGCCGCACTGATGACCATCAGGGGTTTGCGTCCCAGCCAGTCGGCCAGCAGCCCGGCGAACAGGGTAGAGATGACGCTGCCCAGTAAGACCGCCGCAACGATGATCGAGAGCTGGCTGGCGTTTAAGCCAGAGGTGGCTTCCAGGTAAGGCAGCGCGCCGCCGATGATGCCGACATCCACCCCATATAGCAAGCCGCCCAGCCCCGCGACCAGCAGAAGCAGGCGGTTGTAGGTGCGGTTAGGATCTACAGCGGCGAGGGTTGGCATCGTGGCGACCAGGCAAGCAGGATTGAACTCCAAACCATCAGAATAACCTGCGAGCGGAAACCTACCTACCCCGAAAATACAGAGTGCGGCACTCCATCATCCACCAAGGTTGCCGGTCCTGGACGGGTGCCCCATGTTCGCCAAAGCGTGCATGGGCCGAAAACGGATTTTTCAAATGCTTTTAGTCCAAGTTGTGACGACTCTTGCTGTTGGTCGCATTCCGCTGCCCGCGAAACAGGAGCCTTGGAAGGGGGCTGCGCCCCATCTTTTTCGGCCCATGTACGCTGAGGCGAACATGGGGCACCCGTCCAGCGAGGGAGACTAGTTGCTACCCCGGGATTTTCCAGTGGGTGGAAATGGTTACCGGAGCCGGCGCTTGGTCTCCATCAGGGCCTGCTTGGCGGCTAAGTCGCTGGCGATGCCGAAAACCATGAATTCGAGCGGGCCGCTGCCGGAGTTGGCGAACGACTGGTGCTCGCCCAACCGCACGGGCACCGCATCGCCGCTATGGATCTGGGCGGTTTCCGAGCCTATCGTTACGCTGCCATCGCCGGCCATCACGTAGTAAATCTCGCTCATGTCCGGTTTCGACACCGGCCCCACCGACGTTCCCGGGGGCAACAGCAGGTGATCCACATAGGACCAGGTGCTCGAGAATACCGTTGGATCCAGCGCACGCCGGTATTGCACCGTGCCCGTGCCCCCATTCATATGCTCGACCGGCTTCAGCAGCGACCGGTCCAGGTGCATGGCCATGAACGTGGGAATCGGATCCAGCGGAGCGCCCACCCGTCCGTCTTCGAGATTGAAGGCGTCATAGACGCCCTTCATCATGCCGACGTTGAAATTGATCCACTCAACCGGCTTATCCGTGGCGTTGTAGATGGCGTGCGAATGTCCCAGGCGCGTCGGCGCGCCGGCCGGACCCTTCAACGTGGAAGTGCGTCCATCAATCGTGAACTGGGCTTCGCCGTCCAGGATGATGAACATTTCCTCGCATTGGTTATGGAAATGGGCGCCAATGCCGCTCTTGGGCTCAATGACCCCGCGGTGCATGAAAAACAGGTTGGTCTCGAGCGATGTCGCATCGAACAGCGGCCGGTAGTCCAGGGAGCCCGGACCATCGTGTACCGCTTTCATGTTGCGGTACTTCGACGGATCGGCGTGGGCGATGCGTTGATCGAGCGGCACCACAGGGGTGAGCGGAGCCTGCTGCGCCAGCAATAAACCAGGCGTAAGCATCCATAAGAGAGCAAGGGTTTTTCTCATGCACGTCCTCCCGCTTCGACCAGCGGCGGTCGCAATCCCAGGCGAGCCAGGATGATATAGACCAGAAACCCGCAAGCGAACGCATAAAGTTCCGAAGGGTTGTCGGCCTTGACCCAAGCCGCCGGAAGGCCAGGAATGTGTTCCGGCATGCCGACCATAAATCCGACAATCCAGGCGATGTACCCGGCCCAGTTGATGCCCAGCCGCGGGCCCGACCAGCGTTTGCCGGCAAGCAGATAATCCGCCACCATGGCGCCGCAGATAGGGCCGAAGGATGCAGCGATAATGCTGAAGAAGCCGATCAGGTTGTCGGCCACGCCGCTGATGGCCAGGATGGCGCTGATCGTAACCCCAACCATAGTGGATACGGGCCGGGAAACCTTGGGCAACATCGTGCTGAAGCTGTTGGCCGCGATGAATGCCGAAAAGCAGGTTGGGACCAGGCAGGCAGCGGCGAAGAGAAAGAACATCACCGGAGCCAACGCCCCCACGCTGGCGATCGCAGCGGTGTAATCGTAGTTGGCTGCTCCGGCAGTCCGGCCCAGGTAGCCGGCTACAGAAAGCACCGAGACCCCACCCGCGATGATCGCGCCGGCAACAATCCCGGTAAGTCCACCGAGAACAACATCTTTCCGGTTGCGATTGTTCATGCCGAAATCCGTGCCCGCTGCTCCCGCCGTCGCGAAGAAGCCGATGGTGACCAGCAGCGCATTCAAAAAGCCGGTCAAGGGTTCGGTGTGCGGTGGCTGGTATTGCGGAATCCCCGACCGGTTAGCCCACAGCACGATCAGGATCATGAGGAACGGAATCCAGTTCAGGAATTTAGCGACCTGGGCGACATAGTGGATGCCCTTGATCGCCACCCATCCCAGGCAATAGAGCCAGATCAGGGCGATCACGGAGTAAAGAATCCTCGAGGTCTGGCCCAGGCCTCTCATGATGAAGCCGGTGGCGATCGCCGCATCCACGGCCACCCAGCCAACCTGCAACAGCCCCATCAATATTCCGGGGATGAGAAATCCGCCGGTTGTCCCGAAGGTGGAAGTGCCCACGACGTAGAGAGTGCGTCCGGTCTGCATGCCCAGCATGGCCGGCACGTAGTAGTAGAGCCCAAAGCAAAGCAGTCCCGCGACCACCAACCCCCACAGCACAACGGTCGGGCTGGCATAGCCAATCGTCGGCCCTGCCAGCTTGAGGTAATAGCCGACAAACAGGAAAATGCCGAAGTAGCTGGGGAAGGTGCTCTTGTACCAGGGGACTCTGGCGGTGGCTGGAACGGGAACCGACGCGCTTACATATTCGGGAACGTTTCGTTCCATAGGGCTCCTTAAACCGAGGTGTAGTCGTTCACCGAGAAATCCGCAAAATAGGCTTGCAGTCTGGGGCCAAACCACCTGGTGCAGATCCATCGCCACCCATTTTTTCTGCAAATCGTGGGATTCGAAGGCGATCCTCAGGCGCCAGTCTTCGCCTGCCTGGTTCGGCCGCAGCAGTTCGACGTCGCGAAATCCTTCTTGTTTCGAAATTGCGGGCCGAAAGGTGTCGGTGTAGGTCTTCTCGAGGCCCGCCTGCGCTCCCGGCTTCAGCTTCATATCCACAAAGAGGACGAACATTGTCACCTCACCATTTCAGTTTGAATACATCGATCGCGGTGCCGCCCAGAACTTTCTCATAAACCTCGGGGGCGAGTTCGAGCGCTTTGTATTTCGCGTATTCCACCGGCACATTGCTGGGCAGATCGGCCCCTAGCATCACCCGGTCCGCGCCGATGGTGTCGATCATCCAGCGGATATCCTCTCCAATGCACCACGACGTTTCGAGATAGAGATTACCGCATACTGAAGCCGCGACCTGGGCCTCGGCCGTGAAGACAGCAAAACCGGCGTGGGCGAGGATGATTTTCAGGTCGGGATATTTGCGGGCTGCGGGAATGCACAGCGCGGGTAAAGCGAAAGGCACTCCAGGACCAGTGTGAACCATGGCCGGAACCCCAAGGGAGTGGGCGGTAGCAAAGACCCGGTCCCCATCTTCCGAAAGTGGATTCACCCCATGGCCAATGGTGTGCAGCTTGATCCCGACAAATTTCAGGTCTTTGATGCAGCGCTCCATCTCGCGCTCATAAGCATCGCGAGGCCCGTGTGGTGTGGTGCTGGCGATGCCGAAGAACCGGCCCGGATGCTTGGCGCACAGTTCCGCGATGCGGTCGTGGGTTTTCGAGGCCGTGGTCGCTCCCGGATACGGCTGAACGATGGTCGCATCCACTCCGCACTCCTCCATGCGGCGAAGCATGTCTTCTTCGGTGCTGAGCAGCCCGAAGACGCAGCATTCGCCAAGGTGAGCGTGGGTATCAATCTTTTTGGTCATGAATCCTCTCTGTATTGAGTTCAGTGTGCGTGCGGAAATTCGCCCAACTCGGTATCGAGCGCGTTCTTCTGAGCCGAGATGCCGACGACCATCAGTTCCAGGTCTGCCGATCCGTTATTAGTAAAGGAGTGCGCTTCGTTAAAGCGAATCGGCACGCCATCGCCTTTATGAATAGGCGCCGACTCCGCATTCACTTGCACTTCGCCATCTCCGTTGAGCACGTAAAAAATTTCTTCTACGCCCTTATGGTAGTGCTTGCCGATCGACGCTCCGGGCGGAATGAGGATGTGATCCACGTAGGCCCAATTGGTCAGAAACACATCCGCGTCCAGCGCCCGGCGGTACTGCACCGTTCCCTGGCCGCCGAGATAATTCGGCATGGGTTTCAGTGTCGCCTTATCCAGGTTCATGGTCATGAACGTCGGGATCGCGTCCTTGGGGGCGCCCACCCGGGCATCGTTCAGATTGAACGCGTCGTAGTGGCCTTTGATCTGGGCCACGTTGATGTTCATGAATTCAACCGGTTTGTCTGAGGGATTGTAGATGGCGTGGGAGTGGCCCATGCGGCACGGCGCTCCCACCGTTCCCTTAAGGACCGAAGTGCGGCCGTCGATAGTGAACTCCGCTTGGCCGTCGAACACGATGAACATCTCTTCCGTGGTGTTGTGGAAGTGATGGCCGACGCCGCCGCCGGGCATAATCTCGCACCGGTGCATGAAGTTGAGATTGACGTCCATGGCCGAAGGAGGCACCAGGAGCTCACACGCCATATCGCCGGCGCTATTGTGGGAGCGGCTGCGGGTGTATTTGCTGGGATCGGTGTGCCCGATCCTGGCCGCAAGTGGTGTCTGCGCCCACACAGAAGAGAAGGGAAGTAGGGCAAACGCACAAAGAATCCGTAGCAGATACACGCGTCGCATCATATCGTTTCCTCGCATGCTTGTCAGTCGGGGCACACGTCCGCGCCCTCCGTTTAAGCCGCCCAAGAATATATTTCGAGAATGGGACCGTCAAGACAAAATAGGACTACCAGGTAGAAAAGTAAACTGCATTCCGTTTTTGCGTTGTGCGATTCGGAAAACGGCATTGGTGATAAGAGCTACATCTGGCAGCGGGGGACTGAAGTGGCCCTGTATGCCGCGGGATCTGTGATTCTCAGGAGCCGCTCAGGCTTGCATCAGATCCGAGCCCACTTGGTCCGCGCAAGCCCGAACCGCCGCAATAATGGCCTCTTCGTGGGCCTTATCCTGGAGCCGCGTCTTGGGCATCGATGAGCTGATCGCCGCGGAAACTTGCCCATTGGGCCCAAAAATAGGGGCGCAGAAGCAAATCCCGTCGTAAGCGCACTCCTCACGGTCAATCGCGTATTTCTGCGCCCGGATACACTCGTACTCCTGGTTTAGATCCTTGCGATCCGTGATGGTGTGCTTGGTGAACCGGTAAGTCCCAAAGCTCCGCAACAACCGTTCCCGGTGCTCTGGCGCCTGGAAAGCCGTGATCGCCTTACCCAGCGAACTGGCGTTAGGCGGCAATATATGTCCCACAACATTGCTCATCCGGATCACATGCGGACTCTCCACGACTGCGATGACCTCGACCCGGTTCTCAAACAGGGCTGCCAGGGTTGACGTCTCGGCGAGTTCACGGCTGAGCGCCTCCAGGTAGGGCACACCAATACGGTGCAACTTGCCCAGCCACTGCGTCGGCGTGACCCCGTGGATCCCCGGGGCAAGCACGTAGGAACCGCGCCCATCCACCACCACGCATCCCAGCGTTTCCAGGGTACGCAGAATGCGAAACGCGGAAGTTTTCGAAAGCTGGATTCGCTGGGAGATCTCGTTCATGGATAAAGGCTTCAACTCGCCCTGGAGAAACTCCAGAACCTCCAGGGCCTTGCCCACCGCACGGGAGAAATACTGGTCTCCGACGCGCGGCTCCTTAGCGTTCTCAGCCTTCACCAGGTTGGGTGCACCGGCTTTGGCGGGGCGAGCGGGTTTGGTCTTCAGCATAGAAGCGTCGACCTCATGATATCGGAACCTGCGAAACCGCAGTTCGCAGATGATAGCGGAACGGAAACCAAATTGTCGAAAAATGATCCAAAATATGAATTTAGATTCAAAAAACGTTTGCCTATCGTTTATGCGCGGTGATATAGGTTTCTGCGCACGATTCAGGAGGCAAGTACTGTGGCCAAAAAACAAAGAACACACGATCTGGGTTTGTGGGCAAAGACCCTCTGCGCTTTGGCGGCGATTTTGTTGGTGTGCTCGCAAGGTTACGCGCAGGTCTCTTCCGCGGAACTCAGCGGCAACGTGCTGGACTCTTCCGGCGCGGCGATCGCGGGCGCCACCGTCCAGGCCATCAACGTCGACACCTCCATCGTGCACACAACCACCAGTGAGAAGGGCGGAGACTATGTGCTCACGTCACTGCCCCCGGGTAACTACACCCTCACCGTGGAGGCGCCCGGCTTCAGCAAACTCGAGCAGACCGGCATCGAGCTACAGGTCAACCAGCAGGCTCGTGTCGACCCGGTGCTCAAGGTAGGCCAGGCCGCCGAGACAGTCAGCGTGACTGGCCACCCTCCGCTGCTTGAATCTGAGTCGTCTTCTGTAGGAACGGTGATCGCTCAACAACTGGTGAACGAATTGCCGCTCAATGGCCGGAACTTTGTCCAGCTTGCGACCCTCAGTCCAGGTGTCAACGGCGTAGGCGAATCCACCACCGGAACCATCATGGGCGGAGGCAGGCCGGACGACCGCCGCGCGGCCTCAGAGATCTTCTCCAACGGTAATCGTGAAGGCGACAATAACTTTCTCTATGACGGCATCGATAACAACGAGCGCCTGACCCTTTCCATAACTCTTCGGCCGGCCGTGGATTCGGTGCGCGAATTCAAAATTCAGACCAATCTCTATAGCGCGGACGTGGGTCGTAATTCCGGCGCGGTCATCGATGTCATTTCCAAGTCGGGCACGAACCAATTGCACGGTAGTCTCTTCGAGTTCCTGCGCAACTCTGACGTGGACGCGCGCACCTACTTCAATGCGGCAGGCACCAGCTTTCCCACCTTCCGTTTGAATCAATTCGGCGGATCCCTGGGCGGACCGGTTGTCATCCCAAAGCTCTACCACGGAAAAGATAAGACGTTTTTCTTCGTGGACTATGAAGGCTCGCGCAACAGCATCCAGATCTTCGAGCGGGGCAATATCCCCACGCTACGCATGCGGCAGGGCGATTTCGGAGAACTGCTTCCGAGTACGCTTATCTACGACCCGCTGACGACCAGGCCGAATCCGGCGGTTCCTGGCGGTTTCCTGCGTACAGCCTTTCCCAACAACATCATTCCGTCCGACCGATGGGATCCTATCGCGGCGAAAATGATCAACGCCTACCCCACCCCAACCAGCACCGCGCGGCTCAACAATTACTCTGTACCCCGGATCCAAACGCAGAACTACGACCAGGGCGATGTTAGGATCGACGAACAGATCACGGCGAAGGACGCTATCTTTGCTCGCTGGTCCATTCAGAACACCACCACTGTTTCACCCAGCACTTACGCGCAGAGCACGATTCCTGGTATCTCTACACCAGTGAGTCTCAGCGATGAGGCATCATTCGCGGGCGTGTCTTCCTCGCCAACGCAGCACGTCGCCACGAGCTACGTCCGGGTTTTCTCTCCCACTTTGGTCAACGACTTTCGCGTGGGTTTCAACCGTTACCGGCTGGATTACGTTCCGATCAATTTTGCAGCTAATGCTGGCCTTGGCAATGAGCTGGGCGTTCCGAATTCCAATGTCACGCCTCGCGAGCAAAACCTGCCTATCTTTTCGCCGGCCAGTTATCTGGGTGTCGGGCAAACACGCTCCCTTCCTCTCTATCGCCGCGAGAACACCTTTCAGGAGCTCGACAACTTAACCTGGACGAAAGGCGCGCACACCTTCAAGGTGGGCGCGGACTTCCGCCGCCGGCAGCTGACCATCTATCAAACCAACCAGGGCAACGGTCGATTTAACTTCTCGGCTGCGTTTACCGATTCGCGCAATCCGGCAGGGAAGGGTGGCGATGCCGCAGCAAGCTTCTTGCTCGGGTTCCCGACCCTCGATGCCCACGATTACACTTACCCCTTTCCCGGAATCCGGCTGAACGAGGCTGGGATCTACTTTGCCGATGACTATCGAGCCACCAAGAACCTGACGCTGAACTACGGTATGCGCTGGGATTACTTCAGCCCTCCCGATGAGGTGTTAAATCGTTGGTCCAATTTCTCGCCCGTGACCGGTCAGTACCTGGTCGCAGGCGTAAATGGAGTCAGCAACACGGTCGGCGTCTTGAGGTATTGGCCGAACTTTGGACCGCGATTTGGATTTGCATATCAGGCACTGTCGCACACGGTCATCCGGGGCGGGGTGGGCCTCTTTTATAACGCCTCGGGCAGCGAATCAGGCAACATGCGGTTGGCTCGGAATCTTCCCTTCGGCCTGACCTTGCAAACCACGCCTGGCGACGTTACGGTTGGTCCGACCGTTAGTCAGGGGTTCCCCGCCCTGCAACCTGTCGTCATTCCGCCGGTGCCAAACGGAACTGCGACTGCGGTCGCTCCGAACTTCCGTCCTTCCTACGCAGAGCAGTTCAACCTCGGCGTGGAACATGAGATCGTTCCGCTGGAAATGGTGCTGAAGTTTGTCGGTGTCGGAAATCTGGGTCGCCACTTACAGGATCTCTGGAACGCCAACGAGCCGATTCCCGGACCGACCTCGACCACATCACGGCGTCCGCTCTTCAAAGTCGATCCGCTGCAGAGCGATGTGAATTACTACATCTCTGACGGATTTGCCGAGTATTTTGCCTTCCAGTTCACTGCCGACAAACGGCTGAGCCGTGGCGTGAGCGCGCTGCTCGGTTACACCTACTCACACGCCATTGATGACGTGCCACTCGAGTTTGGCGGAGGCGATGCCGGGCCAAATCCGCAGGATGCGCGCTTCCCCCACGAGGTAAGCAACTCGATCATCGACCAACGTCATCGTTTGACCCTGAGCTTTCTTTGGGCATTTCCGTTCGGCAAAGGGCAAAAGTTCCTCAACAACGGTGGTGTAACGGATCTGCTTGTTGGTGGATGGCAGATGAATGGCATTCTATTTACGCAGAGCGGTCTGTGGTTCTCGCCCGTTTTGCAGACATCCACGACCAATGGAACATCGAGCCGGCCGGACAAGATTGGTCCTGTCGTCTACCCCAAGACTTTGCTGCACTGGTTTAGCCCCTCGGCATATGCCACCCCGGCGCCGTATACGTACGGCAATGCTGGACGCAACTCGATTGTCGGACCGGGCCGGACGAACTATGACGCGTCGCTCTTCAAGAACTTTCCGATTCACGAGCAGATGGCGTTCCAGTTCCGTTTCGAGGCGTTCAATGCATTCAATCATCCCCAGTTTAACTATCCAAACTCAACGGTTGGCAATTCGCAGGTAGGCCAGATTACGTCCATTGTCGGCAACGCTCGTAACTTGCAGGCATCGCTTCGGTTCCAGTTTTAAAAGCAAGCAAGGGATTCATCATGACTTTTCTCGAAAAGAAACGGAACGTTATTACCTCGCTTGCTCTGGTGGCCGCGCTACTGGCCGTTCAGCCTGCGCTATCGGCGGCCAAACGCGATCTGCGGGTTTACTTCATCGATGTGGAGGGTGGCCAGTCGACTTTATTTGTCACACCGACTGGACAGTCTCTGCTCGTCGATACCGGATGGCCTGACAATGAGGGACGGGATGCGGACCGCATTGTCGCAGCCGCCAAGAATGCGGGGATCAGCAAAATTGATTATGTGTTGTTGACTCACTATCACGACGACCACAGTGGCGGAATACCTCAGCTGGTCGATCGGATACCTGTCGGCACCTTCATCGATCACGGGGCAAACATCGATACCAAGCCCGGGGGACCCACGGAAAAAATCTACGCAGCGTACCAACAGGTGCTGGCCACCGGCAAATCGAAGCACATGGTTGCGAAGCCGGGCGATGTGCTGCCGGTCACTGGCATAAAAGCCACGGTCATCAGCAGCGATGGCAATGTGATCGACCATACGCTACCGGGCGGAGGGGAGAAGAATCAATACTGTGACACGCCGGAAACCAAACCTACGGACCGCAGTGAGAATTCGCACTCCCTCGGAATAATGATTAATTTTGGCAAACTCAAAATTCTCGATCTCGGCGACCTCACCTACGATAAGGAAATGATGTTCATGTGCCCGGTCAACCGTATCGGAAGCATCGACATCCTGGTGGTCTCGCATCACGGTTTGAATGCAAGTTCCAGTCACGCGCTGATAGACGGCATCCATCCTCGTGTTGCGATCATGAACAACGCAGCTACCAAGGGAGGATCGCCGCTGGTGATCGATGAAGTCTTGAAGGCTCCCGGCCTGGAGACGCTTTGGCAGCTTCATTTCGCAGAGAAGGCAGGTCCGGAGCACAACACCGCGGCGGAATACATCGCTAATCCGCAAGGCTCCGATCCGGGAAATTACTTTCTCTTGACTGCCAGCCCTAAAGGCAGCTTCACGCTCTACAACTCGGGGACCAAACAGACCAAGGATTACGCGGCCAGGTAGGTTTCCTGATGCCTTGTTACATTGGGTCAGGAGAGAACTCCCAGGAGCATAGCCTTGATTGCAGTGGATTGGGGTACCAGCAACTTCCGTGCGTTTAGGGTGAGTGCAGAGGGATCAGTCTTTGCCAGGGCCTCTTCGCCGCAGGGCATTCTGCGCGTGGGCGAAGGTAATTTTGAAGAAGCGCTAAGGGCCGAGGTCGGTGTCTGGCTCGCCGCCGGCGAGAAGCACATCCTGCTCTGTGGCATGATCGGCAGCCGTCAGGGTTGGGTGGAAGCAGACTATATCCCTTGTCCTGTCGGCATCGCCGAACTGGCGGATGCCGTCGTCCCCGTGCCATTTGAGGGAGCGAAGGTCCGTTTGGTCCCGGGTGTCATCGGGCCGGACGCGGCCGGCGTGCCAGAGCTGATGCGCGGCGAAGAAACCGCAGCCATGGGCATTCAGGATGCCTTCGGTGGCTCAGGCCTGGTTTGCTTTCCCGGGACTCATTCCAAGTGGATCCAACTGAGCGATCGCAAGATTGTGAGTTTTACCACCTGCATGACGGGGGAACTCTATGGTGCTCTGCGCAAGTGCACCATCCTGGAACGCACCATGACCAGTAATCCTGCAGTAGACAAAGAAGCATTTCATAGTGGCATTGCTCGTTCTGCGGATTCAGGTGGGCTGCTCCATCATCTTTTCGGCGTGCGCACTCTTCCGTTGATGAGTCAGCTCAAAGAAGAAAAATCCGCGTCGTATCTCTCGGGCTTACTGATCGGGCACGAGGTGCGCGCGACCATGCCGAAGGGCAGCCACGTGCACCTGGTCGGCGCGGCCCAACTTTGCGAGCTCTATGCCCAGGTGATCGAGGCCTGCGGAGGCGTGGCCACCATGGAGGATGAGGATGCGGCGGCGCTCGGTCTCGCCGCCATTGGCAGGAGGCTGCATTGGACGTAAGAGCATGGCTCGAACGTTGCCCCCTGGTCGCGATCCTGCGCGGGGTTCAGCCGGCTGAGGTGGAATCCATCTGCTCTGCATTGGAGCGGGCGGGAGTCTGCATCGTCGAGGTGCCACTCAACTCACCGAACCCGCTGGAGAGCATCTCCATCTTGTCGCGAACCTTCGGCAGCCGAATGCTGATTGGGGCCGGCACGTTGACCAGGGTCTCACAGGTTGAGGAAGTGGCCGCGGCCGGAGGGCAGTTGATCGTCACGCCTCACGCCGATACCGCGATTGTGCGCGCCGCGAAGCAGTCCGGTCTCTTCGCCTTCCCAGGATTTTTCAATCCGACGGAAGCCTTCGCATTGCTGGACGCCGGTGCGGATGCCATTAAGCTTTTCCCTGCGGAGGTTCTTGGCCCACCGATGCTGAAGGCGCTCCGGGCGGTGCTACCCAAATCTTCTATCGTGATTCCCGTAGGTGGAGTGGACGTCAATCAAGTGGCGCCCTGGCTGGCGGCGGGAGCGCAGGGTCTGGGCGTCGGTTCGTCCATCTACAAACCCGGGGATGACGCGCCCAAGGTTGAAGCAAAAGCAACAGCCCTGGTGGCAGCAGTGCGCGCCTACAGGAAAGGGTAAGAGAGCCATTAAGTTTCAAAGTCTGAAGGAGACGTCACGTCATGAAAAGAAGAGCATTTTCTGAGATCCCTGGCGGCCACCACCATCGCCACCGGCATGCGCACTCTACCGGCCTACGCCACACCTCTCCCCAAGATGAAGATCACCCGCGTGCGCGCCTATCTGCCCCCGCATCCCAATCCGCTCTTCAACCAGAGCGACGTGGTCGTCACCATCGAAACCGATGCAGGCATCACCGGCATCGGTGAAGGAGGCGTGAAGGATACCCTCTCCCAGTCCGCAGGAAGACTCATCGGCCGGGACCCGCAATACATCGAGCGTCTCTGGCAAGACATGAATCGAGCCTTCTTTTATCCCGCAGGCCGCGAACGAACCGACGCTATCGGCGCCCTCGACCTGGCGTTATGGGACATCAAGGGCAAAGTGCAAGGTCTGCCCGTTCATCAACTCCTGGGCGGAATGGTGCGCGACCATGTCGAGTGTTACAACACCGCCGGTAAAATTCCCGGGGTCACAAAAGAGACCAGCCTGAAAGACCGCGCCCGGCTCACCATCGAAGCCGGCTATCGCGCATTTCGCTTCGGCGCCTCAGAAGCGCCGGCCAACGGCACCTACAACACCCGCGAGCGCATCAACGTCATGCGCGAGCAATGCGCCCAGGTGCGAGAAGGTGTAGGCAAAAATGGCGACTGGTGCATCGATTTCCATCAGCGCTTCGATTTACCCGACGCCATCCGAGGTTGCAATTCGATCGAGGATCTGGCTCCGTTCTTCGTCGAAGACCCGGTGCGCACCGAAGCATTCCAGCAGGATCTCCCCATCCTGCGCAGCAAAGTAAATGTTCCTCTGGCCGCGGGTGAGGAATGGGGAAACCGTTGGGACTTCAACAAACTGGTAGAAGACCACTCCATCGATTTCTGCCGCGCCACGCTACCCAATGTGGGCGGCATAACAGAAATGATGAAGATTGCCGCCCTGTGTGAAACCCACTTTGTCGGCATCGTTCCCCACTTCACCGGGCCCATCGCCACCGCTGCGTTAGTCAACAGCCTGGGAACGTTTTCAGGCCCCGTACTGATGGAATACAACTACCAGGGCGCCACGCTCGACTACCTGCCCAAGTGCCTCGACTTCAAAGAGGGAAAGCTATATCCCAACGACCGCCCCGGTCTGGGCGTGGAACTGGATATCAAGCTACTGACCCAGATTGCGGAAATTACCGAACCCGTGACCGCTCGCGCACAAACCTACTTCCGGCCGGATGGTTCGATTACGAACTGGTAGGAGTGTTATGAAAACATGCCTGGTGGTTGCACTGCTCATGCCCGTGGCAGTATTTGCGCAAATGACGGCTCCCCGGCCGCCCCTCGCGCAGAGAATCGGGCATACCGACCTGAGCAAGGTCGAGCCCGCGCACTCTCATGGCAGTGTCGGTTTGAGAAAATGTCAGACCCTCGTTCCCGCCAGTGCCATGGATGTGAATCTGAACTTCGTCTTTCGTTGTCAGATGCAACCAGGCGGCGGTGTCGCGGAGCACTTCCACAATACGGTGGAAGAGATGTTCACCATCCTCGATGGAGAGGCGGAGTTCACCGTCGATAGCCATACCTCGCGGGTGAAGGGACCCGCCGGCGCGCCCCAGCGCCGAGGGCACTCGCACGCCATCTACAACCCGACCAACGATCTCGTCGATTACCTCAACATCAACGTCTCCATGACCAAGGGCCACTATGATGCGTTCAACCTTGGCGACTCCCGGGACAAGGTGGCGACCAAGGACGAAATCCCGCAGTTCATGCTGATGCGCCTCGACAAGTCGCTACTGCAGCCGGTTGCGAATTATCATGGCGGGCAGGGAACGGTGCAGTATCGCCGTGCCCTCGATTCGGACGTGTTTGAAACCAACTGGGCCTATGTCGATCACTTGCTGATTCCTCCCGGCGCGTCGGAAGGCCTGCACTATCACACCGGCGTTGAAGAGATTTATTACGTGATGGACGGCAGCGGCCAGGTGCGAGTGAACAAAGAGACGGAACCGATCCACAAGGGGGATGGAGTGCCCATCCTGTTTCGCGAAGCGCATTCCTTCACCAACAACGGCTCCACGGATCTGGAGCTGATGATCATCGGAATTTCCGCGGTAAAGGATGCGCTCGACACCGAACTGGGCGCGCCCCATCAACCGGGAGGATAAAGCTTGAAGCGCAGAACCTGCTTGAAAGCGATGCTCGCCGTTGCCGGTACTGCCGTCATACCCGCGGCAGCCGGCGCTCAGCCCCTGGAAGGACGCCCCATACAACTGCACGCAGACCTGGCCGTCGATCCTGCGAAAGAGGTGGAAATGCTGCGTTTTTTTGCTGAAAAGTTTCGTCCTGCAGCCGCACAGCAGCCTGGTTATATCGACATGCATATGCTGAAGCTGAAATCGGCGCTGCGCGGCGTTGCTCCGCCGGGCGCAAACTACCAGTTTGTCCTGACATTTTCCAGCGAAGCGCTCCGGCAGAAATGGATTGCGACCGATACACACAAGCAACTTTGGCCTATCCTCGAAGGTATGTTGACTGACAAGAACTATAGTCGCCTGCTCTACGAGGTCTACTAGGCACAGCCTTCCATGGCCCAGAATCCCGCGCGCAGCAACTCGAGATGGCTGGTGGTTGCGCTTCTTACCCTGGGCGTCATCATTGCCTACACCGACCGTATTAACCTGTCCGCCGCGCTTCCCGCAATCCGGGCAAGTTTTCCTCTGACCGCGGCAGCGTCGGGGCTCTTGCTGTCCGCCTTTTTCTGGGCCTATACGTTGCTGCAAACGCCCGCCGGTTGGGTGGTCGACCGTTTCGGCCTCAAATGGCCTTATGCCGCCGGAATGTTTCTTTGGAGCGTGGCTTCTGCCGCAACCGCGCTGGTGAGTTCAATCCACGGCCTGATCTTCCTCCGCATGGTGCTGGGCATCGGCGAAGCCATCGTCATCCCGGCCAGCATGCGTTATATCCGCGAGAACTTTGCGGAACGGGAACGCGGTTTGCCGATGGGCATTCTCATGTCGGGAACCAAATATGGACCCGCCATCGGCGCTCCGATTACTACCTATCTGGTCCTTGGCTTCGGCTGGAGATGGATGTTCGCCATCAACGGAGCCTTCTGCGTTTTGTGGCTGGTGCCATGGCTTTTTCTGGTAAGGAATGACCGCGGAACCGTGCCGGTGACAAAAGCAGACGATGCCGGATTGTCAGTATCCTGGGGCGCCATATTTGGTACGCCCGTCATCTGGGGCACCTGCCTCGCGACCTTTTGCTACATGTACTTTGTCTACTTCTGCATGACGTGGATGCCAACCTATTTCAAAGAACGCTTTGGCTTTTCCTTGGCGGCCTCCAGTTGGTTCACGTTCATGTCATTTGCGGGGACAGGTACGATTGCCATTCTCGCCGGCTGGGCCGCCGACCGGCTCATCGCCCGTGGGCGCAACGCTGTCACCGTACGCAAGGCGTTCACCATCGCAGGTTTCGTTCTGGCGTTTAGCGCCGCCCTGGGAGCCTTTTCGCACTCCACCGCGGTCACGCTCTTCCTGGCCGTGTTTTCACTCAGTGGACTAGGCCTGGCCACGGCAAACTACTGGGCGTTGACCCAAACGCTGACCCCTCGCTCCGCCTCGGCCCGAGTTGCCGGCATACAGAATACGGCCGCCAATATCGCCGGGATCGCAGCCCCCTGGATCACGGGGCTGCTGGTACAAAAGACAGGAAACTTTAACGCCCCGCTGGTTGCCGTCGGTTTCTGGCTGCTCGTCGGCATCGGCTGCTACCTCTTCCTGGTCAGGGAGAAATACGCACTTCAGTAGCGTGCTGAAGAGCGTGTCGGAGAACAGGGATTTGAGTCCCGAAGGGACGGCTGTATTTAGCCCAGGACGTTAGTCCTGGGTGCATCGCAAGATGATTGAGTCCCGCAGGGACGGCTGAAAATGCGCCGATACGTAGCCCTGGACAATCTTCAGTCGTCCCTTCGGGACTTGTCGTGTCTCAGAAGCTCTTCCCAGGACTAGCGTCCTGGGCTAAATACAGCCGTCCCTTCGGGACTTGATCTTCGAAAATGCACTTCTCGACACTCTCGTATGTCCCTTGGCCCTTTGTCAGATAACGGACTCTTTAATCAAATGCCGCCTGTCGTCATCGGAATCCGACTCCGCCGCAAAATAGCCTCTATGACGCGGCGCTGTTTTTCCTGGCCACGAAGATGACTGAACAGATTATGTGTTGACGGCCGGGGCACGGAACGACGAAGAATCGCCCGAAAGCAAAAAGCTCTGGGAAAACAAAGGCTCGAGAATACGGAGCACATCTTCACAGCCATATACGACATGCAGGCGCATGGCTGAATCGGCTTTTTCCAAATCGCCTGAGGCTAATGCTTCCGCCAACCGGCTATGGTGGTCCTCGGGGACGTTTGTCCTGTTCGCGGCCGTGTCATACAGCCAATTGAAAGTCAGCACCTGGTTCCGTTCAATCGCCTGGCAGAGAGCGGCGTGACCGCTGCACTCGGCGACCCGCATGTGAAAACGGAAGTGCTGCTCATGAAGTTTGAAATTCTCTTCCGTGCTAAGAGCGCCTTTGGCCAACTGCTGATAGCGCTCATCGAGCCGGGCCGCCTGGCGAACAATCTCGTCGCGCTCTTCCGGTGACGCTTTCTGAGAGAAGAGCCGGGCTGACTGCGACTCGAGCGCCTCGCGGACCACGTAGTGACCGCGCACATCCTGCCGGGTGGGAACACGTACCCGGGTCCCGACCCGCGGCCAGCTTTCCACCAGGCCTTCCGCTTCCAGCAGCTGCAGGGCATCGGAAATGGGAACCACGCTCATCCCCAGGTTTTGGGCAAGCTTTCGCCGGGAAATGGGGCTACCCAACGGTAGGCTGCCACTCAGGATGCCGGCCCGAATATCCATATAAGCCTTCCGGCTGAGGCTCATCGCTTCCGGATTTCTCTTCATAATTGGGGCCTAATATATCAGTTCAGATCAGTTATTGACAGTTTCACCATCCGATGTGTACCGTGCTATTCCAGTGAATCCCCTGATATACCAGTCAACATCAGTTGGTTCGGAGTGAAAGGCCATGCTTATCCGCTCTCTAAAACTCGTAACCTGCGCCCTGGTTTTCACCGCCCTGCTTCTCGCCTCCACCGCCCAGGCACAGAGCAACCTCGGAACCATTCAGGGCACCGTGGCCGATTCCACCGGCGCCGCAATCGTCGATGCTCAAATCACCGCCACCAATACGGCCACCAATACGGCAGTGGAGTCCCGCACAAACGGCAGTGGCGTTTACTCCTTTCCCTTTTTGCAGCCCGGCACCTATAACGTCACGGCAACCCGCGACGGCTTTCAGTCCGCAAGTCATACCAACATCCTTCTCCACGTAGCTGACAATTTGAGTATCGATTTCGCCCTTCAGGTCGGGAGCACTTCGACCGCTGTCACGGTCGAGGCGACTACCCCTTTGATCAACACCAGCAGCAGTTCGCTGGGACAGATCATCGACAACCAGAGAATCGTCGATCTGCCCCTCGATGGGCGCGACCCGATCTCGCTCGCAGGCTTGTCCACGGGAGTGGTTCCCGTTCCTCCCAACGCCAACATCCACCAGGGCGATAACACGCCCGCCATCAACGGAGCCGCTAACTTTACCAGTGAGGTGATGGTGGATGGAGTGCCTGATACCACGCCGCGCAACTCCGCACTGAATAACTTTCTTATCTACACACCGACGGTAGACACCGTTGCCGAGTTCAAGGTCGAAACCAACTCGCTCAGTGCGCAGTACGGACGCTTCAATGGCGGCGTCATCAACGTGATCCTCAAGTCAGGCAGCAACACGGTGCACGGGTCGATCTACGAGTTCATTCGCAATTCGGCGACCGATGCAAACTACTTTTTCAACAATCGCACCCACAAGCCTCTGGCCCCGCTCAAACGGAACCAGTTCGGCTTTACCGTGGGCGGTCCGGTGGTGCTTCCCCACCTTTACAACGGACGCAACAAAACTTTCTTTTTTGGCGACTACGAGGGATACCGCGAAACACTGGGGGCGCCGACATCGTTCACAGTGCCTACGCTCGCGCAACGTCAGGGAGATTTTTCCCAGACTGTTACCAGCTCAGGACAACTGATCAAGATCTACGACCCCAACTCGCTGACCACCGTGAATGGAGTGCAGCAGCGGACGCAGTTTCCCGGCAACGTCATTCCCCAAACCCGGCTCGATTCTGTAGCGTTGGCGTTGCAGAAATATTTCCCGGCCCCGAACAACAACAACCTAACCGGCAACCTGGTGCTCTCACCGACGGCGCCCAATACAAACAATACCGGTGACATTCGTATCGATCAGCACTTTGGCGACCGCGAACAGGCATTCATTCGCCTCTCGCTCGAGTATCCTTTCACGGGTTCGCCGAACTACTACGGCAACATCGGCAACTATGGCAACCCACCGCTCACCCAGAAGCGCCAGGCGGGCACGTTCCAAAACACCTTCACCTTCAGCCCGACGGTGATCTTCAGCTTCAGCTACGGTGTTTCCCACCAATACGGAACCAGGCAGGCCTGGTCGAATGGATTCGACATCACGACACTTGGCTTCTCCAGCGATTTTGCTGCCGGGCAGCAGGTGAAGGCGCTGCCCCTGGTGACAATTTCCGGCATGTCAGGCATTGGCAACTCCAGCCAGAACTACAGCACACAGTTGAACCATACGGTGCTCGGCTCAGTCACCAAGATCGTGGGCAGACATTCCCTGCAGTTCGGTGGAGACTTCCGCACCTATTTCATCAACCAATTGCAGAACACGCAGGCAGAAGGAAATTTGTCGTTCTCGACGACTTACACCCAGGGGCCAAACCCTCTGCAAGCAAGCGCGACCGCGGGCAACGGATTCGCCGACTTCCTGCTCGGCATCCCAGGCGGATCTATCGCGATTCAGCCTGCAGTCGCCAGCAAGAGTACCTACCTGGCAGAGTTCGTACAGGACGATTGGCATGTGAACGACAAGCTTACTCTGAACCTGGGCCTGCGTTACGACATCAACTTCCCTCGCACCGAGCGTTACAACCGTTTGAGTATCTTCGATGCGAATGCCGCGTCGCCCCTGGCCGGACAGGTACCGGCGTTTCCCGATCTGAAGGGCGCAATGACATTTGCCAACGGGAATCATCGTAGCTACACCTCCACCGACTGGAACAATGTAGCTCCTCGACTAGGCCTCGCTTATCAAATGAAGAGCAACACTGTGGTAAGACTTGCTTACGGCATTGTCTATGGGCTTTCCCCCACCGATGCGTCCGGGCCGAGCGGTGGTTACGAGGATGGCTTCACCGGCAGCACCGCGATCAACACCTCTCTCGACGGAATCACGCCCATCATTCATTTGGCGGATCCTTTTCCTGGCGGCGTGAATCAACCGGCTTCTGGTTCCAAACTCAACTCCTCTGTGGATCTCGGGCAGGCGATCAGCTCAGTGAACATTGGCCAGCGTACTCCGTACATGCAGAACTGGAACGTGTCGATACAGCAGAGCGTAGGGAATAACACGCTCTTACAGGTTGCGTATGCCGGCAACAAGGGAACGCGGCTCCCGCTGAACGCGGCCCTCAACGTCAACTCGCTGACGACGGCGCAATTTGAAGAAGGGGCGGTCAATACGCAACTCGTGGCGAATCCGTTCTACGGGGTCATCACCGACCCGACCAGTATCCTGTCGAAGTCGACGGTCACGCGCGGACAATTGCTACAGCCTTATCCTCAATACACAACCATGAACGCGATCTACGCGACCATCGGCAATTCTGTTTACCACTCCTTTCAGGCTAGCGTTGAGAAGCGGTTGTCGAATGGCTTCTCCGTGCTCGGTTCCTATACCATGTCGAAGCTGATCGATGACACCAGTTCGGCGGGCGCGGGAGCGACCATCGGCACCATTCAGGACCCGACCAATCTCAAAGCGGAGCGCACCATCGACCCGCAGGATGTCTCCCAAAGGCTGGTGCTCAGCGGCGTGTGGTCCCTTCCCATCGGCAAAGGCCGGACCTTTCTTCCCAACCTGAACAGTGTGGGCAATGCCTTCCTCGCAGACTGGCATTTGAACGGCATCACCAGCTTTCAAACCGGCCAGCCGTTAGTCATGACAAGCATCGGCCAGGCGGGTTTGCGCCCGAACGTGGTGAAGCCGACTCATCCTCTGGGCGGCGCGGTAACGTCGCGGCTGAACCAGTATTTCGACACGACTGCTTATGCCGTGCCGGCCGCATTTACCTATGGCAACAGCTCCCCGACAGCGCACAATCTGCGCGGACCGGGGGTCGCGAATTACGACTTCTCTCTCTTCAAAAATTTTCCTATTTTCGAGCGGCTGCAGGGGCAACTGCGTGTCGAATCCTTTAACGTCTTCAATCGCGTGCAGTTCAGCCAGCCCGGAACCCAGGCGGGCACCACCAGCTTCGGCGTGATCACCTCACAGGCCAACACGCCGCGCGAATTGCAGGCGGCCTTCAAGTTAATCTTTTGATGTGTTCATGTATTTGAGTGCAGGGAGAACGATATGCAGGTAACGCGACGGGAAATGCTGAACATGCTGGCAGCCGCGGCCGCAGTTGAGGGCCTGCCGTTTGAGAGCAACCTCGCGGAAGCGGAACAGGCGACACACGCAACCACGATGCCGAGGTCGGACTGGCGCAACATCGTGAATGGCTCGGAGATTCCCCGGGAGAACTACAGCGATCAACCCTATGTGGTCATCACCCGGGACGGCAACTGGCTCTGCGTGCTCACGACCGGCGCCGGCAACGAGGGCGCCGCGCATCAGCACATTATTTCAACCATCAGCTCCGATAAAGGTAAGACCTGGTCGAAACCTGTGGATATAGAGCCAGCCAGCGGGCCGGAAGCGTCATGGGTGATGCCGCTTGCCGTCCCCAGTGGCCGTGTGTACGTTTTTTACACCTACAACTCTGAGAATTTGCGGCTCGACACAAAATCCAATGACCCACGCTACGCCAAGCGTGTGGACACCATGGGCAAATACGCCATGAAGTATACCGATGACTACGGCAAGAGCTGGTCGACGGAGCGCTACTATATCCCCATGCGGCTCATGCGCATCGATCGGGAAAATGCCTATGCAGGCAAGACGTTGTATTTCTGGGGAGTTGGTAAACCGATCACCACGCGGCATGGTGCGATGTTCGGTTTTGCCAAGGTGGGCAAGTGGGGTTTGCCGGGAGGCATGGTCACGTCGCAAGGCTGCGTGATGCACAGTGCCAATATCCTCACCGAACGCGACCCCAACAAATTAGAGTGGAATCTCTATCCGGATGGCGACGAGGGTCTCCACGCTCCCAAGGGGCAGGTCTCAGACGAGACCAACCTGGTCGAGCTCAGTGACGGATCGCTCTACGCAACCTATCGCACCATCGACGGCCACAACTGCCATGCCTATAGCCGCGATGCCGGGCATACGTGGACCCCGCCGGCATACGCCACCTATGCCCCGGAGGGCAGAAAGATCAAGCACCCACGGGCGGCTAACTTCGTGAAGAAATTCAGCAATGGCAAGTACCTGCTCTGGTATCACAATCACGGTGGCGAATGTGTGTTGACTGCCCCCTGGGACTACTACAACAATCGCAACCCGGCATGGGTCACCGGAGGTGTGGAGAAGGATGGCTACATCCACTGGTCGCAACCTGAGATTTTGCTCTATGACATGGACCCCAAGACCAAAATCAGCTACCCGGATTTTGTCGAGGATGCGGGTCAGATCTATGTAACCGAGACCATGAAAACCTATGCCCGGGTACACCCTATCGACATGACGATGTTGCACGGCATGTGGGAACAGGCGGACGCGAAGACGGTCACCCGGCGCGGACTGGTGCTCACCGCAACCGCCGGTCAACTGCAACCTGGTGCAACCCTCACTATGCCGTCGATCCCTTCGCTCGATGAGGGCGGATTCACCATCGACTTCTGGCTGCGGTTGCGTGAGCTGTCCCCGGGACAAACTGTTCTGGACGCTCGCACACCAGAGGGCAAAGGCATCGCGATTACGATGTCTGATCATTACACTTTGAAGCTCACCCTGAACGACGGAGCGCGCAAGGCGATGTGGGATTGCGATCCCGGCTTTCACCCGGGTACTTTGAAGGTTGGTGCGTGGCAACATGTCGCCTTCGTGGTCGACGGCGGCCCGAAAATCATTACCGTGATGGTCGATGGTGTGCTCAATGACGGCGGGCCTGTGCGTGAATATGGTTGGGGGCGATTTCAGCCGGACCTGCACGACGTAAATGGAGCTACCGCCGCGCGCGCGGCAGCCGGTCTCTTCGGGGAGCTCAAGCTCTTGCGCATCTATGACCGCTACCTTCGTACCTCAGAATTGATGGGCAACTGGAGAGCAGGCGCCTAAACTTTGAGCCTGACACAGAAAGCGACCTTCTTTTCCGGAGTGCGGTCGCGTGTGCTGGGCCTGACGGTGGCCCTTGCCTTTCTCACCTACATGGACCGGGTCTGCATTTCGGTGACGGCGCCGGCAATCCTGCGCGACCTGCGCCTCACCAATGTGCAGATGGGGTTCGTGTTCAGTGCGTTCACTGCGGCCTACGCTCTGTTCGAGATTCCTACAGGTTGGTGGGCGGACCGTATCGGCAGCCGCCGGGTGCTCACGCGCATCGTCCTCTGGTGGTCAGTGTTTACCGGGCTAACCGGCCTGGCGACAGGCTTCCGGTCGCTTTTCGCGCTGCGCGCCTTGTTTGGAGCAGGTGAAGCGGGCGCCTGGCCGACGGTGGCGCGCGCCTTATCGCGCTGGTTTCCGGCCCAGGAACGTGGCACGGCGCAAGGCATCTTCTTCATGGGCGCCCACCTTGGTGGGGGACTCACTCCACTGCTGGTCGCCGCGATCGCCTACAGGATTGGCTGGCGAAGAACGTTTCCCGTACTTTCGATCTTTGGTTTCATCTGGGCAGCTTGTTGGTACCGCTGGTATCGCGATGACCCGCGGGAGCATACCGCCGTAACACCAGCGGAGATCGCGTGGATTGAAACCGGCAGGGTGGCGACCCCGGCAGCGGAAGGCCACGAACCCATCCTGCGCACTGCCTTGCGAACGCCGGGAGTTTGGTTTCTCTGCCTGATGTACTTTACCCAGACGTACGGCTTCAACCTATATGTAACCTGGATGCCGACGTATTTGCAGCACGAAAAGCACATGCATGGAACGGTGTTGGGTATTCTTGCAGGACTGCCACTCCTGCTCAGTGTTCCAGCAGATCTGTTTGGAGGTCTGCTGACAGACCGGCTCAGCCGAGGGCTCGGGTTGCGCAAGGGCCGTTGCCTGGTGGGCTTCTTTTCCCTGGCGGCTGCCGGCGTCTTTCTCTTCAGTGGCGCTTTCGCGAGCGGAATCATTTCCGCCGTTCTGATCGCTTTGGCAGCAGCGTCATCCAACTTCCTTCTCGGAGCCAGTTGGGGTACCTGTGCTGATATGGCCGGCGACCATGCCGGCACGTTGAGCGCAGCCATGAATACTTCCGGGCAGATCGGTGGCGTGCTGAGCCCGATCGTCTTTGCCTACCTCACGCGGGCTCACGCCTCCGGTGTGCCGCAGGCTTCCTGGGCCGGCCCGCTGTACGTGACGGCGGCGCTCTATTTGCTCGGCGCGCTGTGTTGGTATTTTGTGCATCCGGAACGGCCGCTCACGGGAGGCATCTTAAAATGAGAGGTAGCAGGCACGTCCGCGCGCGCTGGTGAAAATGAAACTCCTCGTCGGTACAGCAGGCTGGACGGTACCGAAGCAACACCTGGCGCTCTTTTCTGCACGGGGAGAAGGCGCGAAGCGTTCCCACCTCGAGCGCTATGCAAGCCGGTTGCGCTGCACGGAGATCAACTCAAGCTTTCATCGCCCGCATCGCCGCACCACCTGGGAGCGTTGGGCGGCAACAACGCCAGATGACTTCCGCTTCGCCGTGAAGGCGCCTAAAGCGATAACTCACATCGCTAAACTGGTGAACACCGGCGGTGCTCTGCTGGAATTTTTCGAAGCGGTGGGTGGTCTCGGCGACAAGCTAGGACCCGTACTCGTTCAACTTCCGCCGAAACTATCCTTCGATGAAGGCATCGCTCACGAATTCTTTACCACTTTGCGGGAGTTACATCGGGGCGCGGTCGTTTTGGAGCCTCGTCACCCCAGCTGGTTTACTGCCTCAGTGGATCACCTTCTAAGAAGCTTCGAAGTCGCGCGCGTCGCCGCGGACCCACCTAAAGGTTCCATGCTGGCCGCGCGGCCCGGCGGATGGCCGGACCCAATCTATTGGCGTCTTCACGGCGCCCCACGCACCTACTACTCTGACTATGACGAGAACTGGCTGCAAACCTTTGCGAAGCATCTCCAGGGGCTGGAGAATGCGTCGGAAATTTGGGTGATCTTTGATAACACCGCGCTGGGTAACGCAACTGCCAACGCGGTCTGGATGCAAGACGCGTTTCGTTGAAGTATTTCGGCGGATCGGTATGGAGCGTACGCTAGACAAACCTGTCCAAATAGATTGAAAAATGTCTCGGTTCAGCAATCGCCGTTTGCTTGCAACGACCCTCTCCTTTTTGTCATCCCGAGCAAACGACTTGCCAGCGGTAAGTCAAGAGCGAAATGCAATGCTGAGGGTGCCCCATTCAAGCCTTCTTTTGGCTTGAGTGGGCAACGCACTTCCCGCCAGGCTCCGATGTTATTTGGAGCGTACCCGGATTTCCTGCCCCGCCGCGCTCACCGGGACCACTTATGTGGTTCTCGCTAAAGATAACCACATGCAGTTGATTGAAGCCGCAGCTCTCGACAGGAAATCTGGGGAAGGCGGGGGATCTGCGGTGCGCCATGCGTAGGCCCCGCCCCTACAGTGCCGTAACCTCCGCCAATCATCGTCGAATCGTCATGGAGGTACCGCCCCCCGCCTCGCTTCCGGGTTTCCAAGATTGGTCCGCTGAACCGCAGATCCCTCGGCTCAGTCCCTAACGACATCAGAGCCTGGCGGGAAGGGCATTGCCCACTCAAGCCAAAAGAAGGCTTGAATGGGGCACCCTCAGCATTGCATTTCGCTCTTGACTTACCGCTGGCAAGTCGTTTGCTCGGGATGACAAAAAGGAGAGGGTCGTTGCAAGCAAACGGCGATTGCTGAACCGAGACATTTTTCAATCTATTTGGACAGGTCAGGAGTTCAGCCGTCCCAAACGGTACTCAATCGATGGCTTCCTTCGGCGGACTTTTTGGCGTGATTTGCGGCTGTCTTCGTTTAGATAAGGGGCACACTCTGCTCAATCAAATGCCGCGTGTCGACAATCGGATCGACATCAGAATCCGACTCCATTGAATAGTAGCCTCGATAACCGGATGCTTTGGCGATGCCGAACAGCTCCGCGAGCGACGCTGTCTTTCGCTGGCCATGAACGTCTTCCGCGTCTTTCACGTGGGCAATGTTCCAGGCATAGGCAAACATATCCTTCACGTTCTGCGCATTGAAACGTTCATCGCCGCCCATGAGCCCGTTGCCAAAGTCAGGGAGCGCCCGCAGATAGGGAGTGTTGGCCAGTTTGATAGCCGCGAGGCTACGCGCGGCGGAAGCCGTCACTGGATTATCGTTCTCAAGGTTGACAACGACGTTGCGCGAGGCGGCATAGTCGAGCGTCGGCTTCAACGCCCGCACCGCCCGGGGAAGATCCGAGGGATCGGAGCACTTGGGAATCCAGACGCGGATGCTCGGGGATCCGAGCAGTACCGCGACGTCGATCCAATGCCGATAGCGCGCGTTGCCTTCATTACGCCTGGCTTCATCGTCACTGCAAAGGTCAACCCTCTCGTCAACGGGGATATTTACGGTGTAGACCCCAACAGCATCAAAGGCCGCACGCAACTTGCGTATCTCGCTGGGCTCGGTCGAGGTAAAGTGGCCGTTCAGCGGTTCAATCCCGTTCACCTTAAACTCCGTGCGCACAAAACGAGCGAACGATGCCAGATCCATACCCGGTTTCTTCGGATCGTAGTCCGAGTTTCCGGGCACCTTCATGAAGGCACGGAAAGGATAAGTAGCCACTGCAATTCGCGCACGCGGAGCAACCGGAAAGGTGGCTTTCGGTACCTTGGCGAATGCGGCGCTGGCTGAACAAACAAGCGCTCCCTTGAGAACGCTACGGCGTGTGAGTAATGTCATGGATAATCCGCCAGTGCTATTTATTTGGAAGTGACGAAACCCGACTCCGAGGCCGTGACCTCGGTGACGAAGCGAAAATCGCCCGGAGTAATGCCGCGCCATAGAGCGAGCCGGTATGCCGCCACTTGTAAGGGGACGATTTCGAATACCGGCGCAAGCTCATGCGGGACCTCCGGCCATGGAATCGGTGAAGGAGCAGTCCCGCGGCCGGGCCCGATCCATCGGACCTTTGCGCCGAAAGAAAAAAGATCATCCGCCAGCGATCGGTCGAGGGCCTGCGTTGCCTGGGGCGCGCCGAAAACTACCGCGCGAAAATCACCGGAGAGAATCTCCGCCGGTCCGTGGCGAAATTGCCCCGACGACATGCCGACCGCTGCTGCCTTCGCCGTTTCATGCAGCAAAAGCGCACCCTCATGAACGGAGCCAAGCGCCGGTCCGCGGCCAAGCAGGTAAAGCGGGGAACCCATGAGCCATTCCTGCCATCCGTCGCTCGCCTGCAGACATTCGTCGATATAGGTGGAGAGAACGGGCAGCGCCGCCGAGCATGCCTCGCTGAGTCTCAGGCTCTCTCCAGCCAGCACCTCTTCCGCCAGCAGCAAGAGAGTCAGCACCGTGCCGGTGTAGGTCTGCACGGCAATCAGTTTGTCAGCCTGGGCGCCGATCGGCAGAGTGACATGAGCAACCTTCTCCAGAGTGGAGCCGGGAACATTGGTGACCGCGATCACGGTCATGCCGGTTTCGCGCATTCTTTCCGCGAGCAGAACAGGCTCAACCGACCCGCCGGAGCGGGAGATCACCACGCCCACGTCGGCGGATCGCAGGGAAGCGGTGCCGTAATGCAGCAACTCCGCGCTTTCTATCGCCTGCACCGGATGTCCCCCCTGGGTCAGACGACATACCGCGGCCAGGGTCGCAAACAGCGATCCGCCCATGCCGGTGAAGATCACTCGCCCTTGTGCCTTACGAATTTGTTCCGCACACGCGCACAGGGTCGCGTGCTGGTTGCTCTGGTGAAGCGCCAGCAACGCGCGGTGCGATGCCGGCTGCCCGGAAATGTTATCCAACATAGGGATTCGCGTCATGACTTCTTCCGGTTCAGCCATTCATCGACGGGTCGGTCCGCCGTGGGTTTGTAGGGCAGGGCTACCTTCTGTCCCAGGCCTGCCGAAGCGTATCCAGCATAGATGGCCTCGAGTACTGCCTTGCCGTCTTCTCCCGTAACTAGCGGGGCTTCCAACCCGCGGATGGCGCGCGCGAAGTGACGCATTTCCTGGGGGAAGCCATAGTTCCACAGCTCCTGAAAAACGGGGTAGCTCCAACCTTTTGTCGTGGGCGCCTTTTCGACCGCGTACCCGTAGCCGTATTCACTGTAGGTGGGGAGAGCATTGCCCATTTGCAGGTTGGCAATGGTCAGGCCGCCCTCGCCATAGATCTCGATGCGGTCATCCATGCCGCCACGGCGAGCCCAGCTATTCTCGATAACGGCGATAGCGTTCCCTTCGAACTCGATAATGGTGACGGCTTCGTCATCGAGCTTTGTTTTGTCACCGTGGACGTAGGTGCCCAGGTGCGAGTAGACACTCAAAATCTTTCGACGCCCCAGGAACCAATACGAGAAGCCAATACCATGGCTGCCCAGGTCGAGCAGGGCTCCCCCGCCGGCTCGCTTCACATCCCAAAACCACTCAGCATGGGGACCGAAGTGCTTTTCGCTTTGCTTAATAAGGTGAACCGTGCCGAATGCGCCGGAATCCGCCATCTCTTTCGCTTTGACGTATTTCGGCGTGAACAAGAGCGACTCGGCGTAAAGCAACAGAACCCCGTTCGCACGGCAGGCCGCGATCATCCTGTCAGCCTCATCGAGCGTCACGCACAGGGGCTTCTCGCAGATCACATGCTTGCCTGCCTGTGCCATGGCAAGCGTCATCTCGCAGTGCAGCGCATTGGGAGCCGTGATGGTGACCGCCTCCACCTCGGGATCCTTTGCCAGTTCCTGGTAATCGCTGTATACCCGGGAGACCTTATGCCGATCTGCGAAAGTCCGGGCATGGGACGCGGTCGGAGAAGCAACGGCCACCACCGACATATCTTCTTCGATCATGCCAATCGCCGTTGCATGGCAATCTGCCTGAAACTGCGAGCCGATGATGCCGACGCGCACCGGACCATTCTTCATCACTGCCTCTTTTCTCAACTATCTCGGAGTTGAGAATACACTGGCTCAGGTTCGGTGGGATCAAAGTGCCGCCGGCGGCGTGCGTTGCCTGTTGAGTGCAGGATCAGGCAAAATTGCACAATACGCCGCCTGTGCGGGCTCCGGGGTGGTGTAGCACTGGAGATCGGGCCGCCTCGGGAGACCATTGGAAACCGCTGCCTATCGAAAACTGCTCTTTCGGCTGCTCGCACTACCGATCGTAGCGCTGGCCCTGCTTGCGTCGATTCTGGTTTATGGGTTCCGCCAGGTGCAACGGGGAGCGCGCCGGGTCGATCGGGCCGACCAGGTCATCGCCCATGCCAACAACCTGATCAAGCTGATCGTGGACGAAGAAACGGGGCTCAGGGGCTATATGCTCACCCGCGACTCGGTCTTTCTTCAGCCTTATCACGAAGCCATCAAGGATCTGGATCCGGAGTACGCTACCCTCTTCGACCTGGTAAGAAACAACCCGGAGCAGACTGCCCGGCTGCGGAATATGCAAACATTTTCGCGCGCGTGGCAGCAATCTGCCGGGGCGTTTATCGGGGCCGCTGTCCCAGCGACGGACCTGGAGCCGCAGATGCTCGAGCGCAAGCGGGAAATGGACGGCGTGCGTGCCGCCGCGGACGAATTTCTGAGCGCAGAAACACGCATACGCGCGGACCGGTCTTTTTCCTCCCTGCGCATCGATAACCTCACTCTGTATGGGCTCATCGGGTTGGCCGCCATTCTTGGCGCATTGCTTGCCTGGGAGATAAGCCGCCTCTTTCGCAAACTTGCCGATACCTACAACGGGCAATTAAAGGAAGTGAAGCGGTGGGGAGACGAGTGCTACACCCGGGAGCAATGGCTGAATACCACCCTGCGCAGCATCGGGGATGCGGTCATCGCCTGTAACCCCGAGGGCCACGTGGTGTTTATGAATAGGGTTGCCGAGCAACTCACCGGGTGGAAAGAGGCAGAGGCGGACAAAGTTTCTCTCTCCGAAGTCTTCGTCATCCGCAATCAGCACACGCGCGCCGTCGTGGAGAATCCTGTGGAACTGGTGCGCCGGACTGGAACGATCGTGGGACTGGCGAACCACACCATCCTTATTAGTAAGGACCATAAAGAAATCAATATCGACGATAGCGCTGCGCCCATCCTGGATAAGGAAAAGCAGATGATCGGCATCGTGCTGGTTTTCCGCGACGTCAGCGAACGGTATAGCTCTGAACGTGCCCTGATGCGGGCTGAAAAGCTAGCCTCTGCCGGCCGCCTGGCCGCGGCTATCGCCCATGAAGTGAATAATCCGTTGGAAGGTTTGGTCAATCTCGTCTATCTTGCGCGGGGCGAAGAGGATCTGGGAAAAGTCCGCGGTCATCTGCTGAACGCCGACCGCGAATTGCAAAGAATCGCCCATATCACCCGGCAGTCTCTCGGCTTTTACCGGGAAACTTCTGCTGCCAGCCTTTTCCGGCCCGATGTGGTCATCCGGGAAGTTTTCGACTTTTATTCTTTTCGAGCAGCCCAGGCCCACATCAGTCTCCACGTGAACATAAAGACCGAGCAGGAGGCATGGGGAAACGCCGGCGAATTTCGCCAGGTGATCTCCAACCTGCTCGCCAACAGCCTCGACGCTTGTCAGGCAGGGAACGCGGTTTGCGTCAGGGTTCGCGCCGCTCGCAACCCACGCGATCTGGCCTTGGAAGGAGTTCGCGTCTCGGTGGCGGATACCGGCTCCGGGATCGCTTCAGAAAACCTCAACCGAATCTTCGAGCCCTTCTTCACTACCAAGAAAGACACGGGTACCGGCCTGGGCTTGTGGGTGTCCCGTGAGCTGATTGAAAAGCATGGAGGCTATCTCGATGTGCGCTCCGCTACCACCGGGCGTCGCACAGGAACAGTGTTCACCATGTTTCTCCCTGGGTCCGCAGTGACCGCCGACTTGCAGTCAGCATAAGCTTCTTCGGGCGAGTCACCAGATTTTAATACGGGGACCTCGCGGGCGAAGATTAGTATGGCTGTTTCCAGAAGGAGCCCGCATGACAACGACGCCAGACTCTGTATTCCATTACGAAGTTCAAAAATCGGCAGACGAAGGAGCAGGCCCCATAACGACGATCGTTTGCCACGGCCGGGTGACAAGCGAGACTTCGGGCCAACTAAAGGAAGTTGTTAAGCCGCTTATACCTTCGGGAGGCCATATCGCGCTCGACCTGACCGACGTGAGTTATATGGATAGCTCCGGCCTGGGGGCGTTGGTGGGGCTCAAAGTCTCGGCGCTGAGAGAAGGGTATTGCACGCTGACGTTGGTCAACTTGTCGCCTCGGGTCAAGGAACTTCTTCGCCTCAGCAACCTGACGCAGCTGTTTGCCTCCTAGAGTCATCTGTTAGCACAGCAGGCGGAGCGTCCCGCAAGCAAGAAAACTGGGTTCATAGCCGCGGGGCAAGCTCACTTTTCAAGTGCGTATGCCACCCCAGGACTGCGTCCTGGGCTAAAGTCAGCCGTCCCTTCAGGACTTCTTCAGGGCTAAGGTCAGCTGTCCCTACGGGACTCAATTTCATGGTCTTCGGTTCTCATTGACTATCACGGGAGCCGCCCGGATGGTCTTCTCGTTCGCGCAGGTAACTAAGCGATATAACTCGTAAGCCAATAATAGATCCCGATTTTGCTGCCGTTACCCCCTCCGGGCACTGACCCTAACATCGCCCAGCGTCCCCCGAAAGTAATGTTCCCGCGGTCCGTCCTCTTGGTTATTTTCAAACTGTCACTACGGCGAGCGACGTGCTTTCCGAGCCCTCATCTTCCAGCAAGTCCGGTCAAGTGCGGAGCGCAGTATGTGGACAGCCAACTTATCAACCAGGCGGCCGGGTGTTGCAGCAGCGTTCTGCCTGGCGACGGCCACGGTTACCCTCGCGGGTTGCGGGTTTAGCATCAATGAGGCCGCGGTTGAAAAGCTGTCGGCCATACAGGCTACCGGCAACAATCTGCGGGTCACCCAAACGATGCAGTTCAAAACGGAGGCGCCGGTCCTCTGGTCGGTGAACGGCATTCCTGGCGGCAACGCCGAAATCGGCACCATTTCCAGCACCGGCCTCTACACGGCCCCGAGTATCGTTCCCCTGCCTAGTAACCAGGTAACGATCGGAAGTTCCGCCGAGATATACCCCTCAAAGGGGAGCTACGGCGTTTCCGTACTGAACCCGATTCCCATCGTGACTACGATCACGCCGGGCTCCTTCTCTGAGGGGATGGCGCAGATCGTGGTGAACGGATCGGCCTTTGTCTACGGCGCGCAAATCTTCTGGAATGGCACTGCGATTCCGACCACCTATATATCAGGCACGCAACTGGTGGCTGTCATCACGGAAAATATTCCGGGCACCTATCCCGTAACCGTGGTCAATCCGGATCCTGGATCGGCATCTTCCAAGAGCGTGAATGCGTTGGTTCAGCCGGGCAAGGTGATGATCCAGTTGCAGCCGTCGGAAACCAGCGTCCGGGTAAACAACACCATCACGATTACACCTACCGTCACCGGCTCACAAAACACGGCCCTCACCTGGACGGTGAATGGAGTGGCCGGGGGGAACGCCCAGATCGGCACCATCACCGCCAAGGGTCTCTATACGGCGCCCGCAGTCGTACCCAATCCAAACCTGGTGGTCGTGCAAGCGACGAGCGTCGATAATCCCGACGTCGTCACCATCGTCAATGTACAGGTTTTAAACCCCGTCCCCATCTTGCTGAATGCCACACCGTCTACAGTGAATATCGGTTCGAGCCCGGTCGTCTTAACTGGCGGAAGTTTCATCAGCGGCGCCACGGTGCTCGAGAATGGGTCGCCGATACCGACGCAATTTAATTCGTCCACCCAGCTGACAGCGACCGTAGACCCCACCGTTGCGGGTCCATTCGATCTGCAGGTTCTCAATCCCGACCCCGGAGGCTCTGTCTCCGCCGATGTAGTGGAGCAAGTGCCTGGCACCCCGCCTGCGCCGCTGGTTTCGCTTGAGGATGCTTCGCGCTTCCTGATGCAGTCGACCTTCGGCGGCTCTGAGGCGGATATCAATCACCTCTCGACCATCGGTTACAACGCCTGGTTCGCCGAGCAGTTTGCCATTCCAAATACACTGCATGAGCCTTACACCGAGCGCCAGATCATACTGAACACGCAACCTTCCTGTGCTCCTGCAGACGCCACTTGCAACCAGAAGCTATTCCTGCAAACCGGCGGCGATTCGTACTTCGAGCAGCCCTTCTGGAGCAGCGCGCTTACCGGCAAGGACGCATTGCGCAAACGGGTCCAGTTTGCCCTAAGCGAGCTCTTCGTGATTTCCAGCCAGGACGCGATCGTGGGTCAGATGCCGCGTGGTGTGGCTAACTACTACGACATGCTGGGCAATGATGCCTTTACCAACTACCGCCAGTTGTTGGAGGACGTCACCCTCAGCCCCATGATGGGGATTTACTTATCGATTCTGGCCAACGACAAGGGCGACGCTACGCGCGATCCCGATGAAAACTACGCGCGTGAAGTGATGCAGTTGCTGACTATCGGCCTCAATCAACTCAACCCCGATGGAACACCGCAGTTGGATGGCAGCGGCAACCCGATACCTACCTACGCCCTTAACGATGTCGTTGGAATGGCGAAGATTTTTACCGGGTTCAGTTGGAACATGAACGGCAACACCAGCGACCAGGCATGGTCAGGATACGGGGCCAGCTACGCAGGGCCGGGCTATGGTCAGGACCTGCTGCCCCTGGTCTCTTATCCCACTCACCACTCCACGGATGAAAAAGATTTTCTGGGTGTGACCGTGCCGGCGGGTGGATCCGACCCGAACGGCGACCTCAAGATTGCGCTCGATACTCTGTTCAACCATCCCAATACGCCGGTCTTCGTTTCCAAACAGCTGATTCAGCATTTAGTCACGAGCAATCCGAGCCCCGCTTATCTGCAAAGGGTGGCCGCGGTGTTTAAAGACAACGGGTCGGGAGTGCGCGGCGACATGCAGGCCGTGATCACAGCGATCCTGATGGATGACGAGGCTCGCAATACGAATGCCATGTTCACCAGCCCCAACTATGGCAAGGTACAGGAGCCTCTTGTTCGCTTTGCCCACATGGCCCGCGCGTTTACCGCGGAGTCGCGCAGCGGCGCCTTCGACGCGGGCAGCACCGAGGATCCCGCTTACGGTTTTGCCGAGATGGCCTCGCGTGCGCCCAGCATCTTCAACTGGTTTGCTCCCGGTTATATTCCCGCCGGCACCAGCATCGAGCAGGCCGGGCTCACCGCGCCGGAAATGGAGATCACCGATGTGACCACGGTGATCGGCTATCTCAACAGCATGCAAGCCGCATTGTCTGGCGGCTTCGGCAACAATGGCGATCTCTACATGACGCTGGCTACGGAGACGGCCCTGGCGAACAATCCCGATGCACTGCTCGATCGCGTCAATCTGCTCTTGCTGGCAGGCAATATGTCATCCATGCTGCGCAGTCAGATTCTGACTGCGGTGAATGCGATCTCGGTGCCGGCCGGCGATGCGAACGCGATCAACCAGGCGCTTTTGGCTCGCGCCCAAACTGCCATTTTTCTGACTGTCGCTTCGTCTGAGTACACGGCACAGCACTGAGGAGCTTATCGACTATGCGGAAGATCGACCATTCCCGGCGCCAGTTCATGAAGACTGCCTCCTATGCCGCGGCGGCCGGCGTGACCGCGAGCCCGCTGCTGCACAGCATGCGCGCGCTGGCGGCGATGAGTTCGCATACCGCGGCGGCGGCCACGGATTACCGCGCCATCGTGTGTGTTTATCTGCAGGGCGGCAATGATGGTCACGGCACGCTGATCGCCACCGACCCCGACTCCTTTGCTGCGTTCACCCAGGCGCGCAGCGGCGCGGAAGGGCTCGCCTATTCCATGAGCCAGCTGCTGCCGATTTCGCCGGTTACTCCGCAATCAGGCCGCAGCTTCGCTCTCAATCCTTATCTCACCGGGATACAGAATCTCTTCAATGCGGGCCGCTGCGCGCTGGTAGCGAACACTGGGACGCTGATTGAGCCCATCACTAAGACCCAATGGAACTCCGGAAACGCTCCACTCCCCAGGTCGCTCTTTTCGCATTTCGATCAGACCAATGCCTGGGAGGCGGTAGCCGCCGACGGCGCCAATCGCGGATGGGGAGGCCGCATGGCCGACCTGTTCGAGAGCATGAACAGCAATGCGTCGTTTACCTGCATCAGCACCAGTGGCACAAGTCTTTTTCTCTCTGGCCAAACGGCATTTCAACTGCGCGTAAGCGCCGCCGGGGCTCTGCAGGCGAATGGGCTCGCCAACCCGCTGTTCGGTTCGACACAGGGAACGGCCGCGCTTCAGTCGATTATCAGTGCGGACAGTGACAACCTCTTCGCCAAGGAGTACGCGGTGATCGTTCGGCGTTCGCTCGAGGCCCAAGCTGCGCTGGCGGCCGCCATGGCGCCGGCGGGCCCTACGGGCGTACCCAACCCTACCCAGTATCTTGATCCCGCTACCAATATGCTGACTAATAACGGGCTTGCCCAGTCCTTGCAAACGGTAGCTCGGGTGATTGCCGGCCGCACCGCGCTGGGGGTGAGCCGCCAGGTGTTCTTTGTGCAGCTGGGTGGTTTTGACACGCACGATACCCAGGCCAAACGCCACTCGACTTTGCTGAGCCAGTTGGGCGCGGCGTTTGAGTATTTCGATCAGCTGATGATCACTGCTGGATTAAGCAGCAATGTGACGTTGTTCACCGCTTCGGATTTTGGCCGGACCCTGACCGCCAACAGCGATGGCACAGACCACGGTTGGGGCAGCCACCACATCGTCGCCGGAGGCGGCGTTGCCGGGCAGAATATCTACGGTGAGTATCCGGTTGTGGGCGCTAACCAGGCGAACGATGTGGGGGCAGGACGCTTGATCCCAACCACGGCTGTCGAGCAATACGGCGGCACGCTGGGAAGATGGATGGGGCTATCCGACAGCCAGGTCCGCGAAGTGTTTCCCAACTTTGCTAACTTCGGTAGTAGTCCCTATTTGGGGCTGATGGGGTAGTTAAAGCGGATTGGTTCTTGCAGGCGAACCGTTGAGGTTCGTGGCATCCCACATCTCGCGAAAAACCAGCGAGATATGGGGCACCCGGGATTTGCTGCCTATCGGAATTGCCTAATTTGGTTTCGCTGCGGGATAAACATTTCTGAGCACTCGCCGGTCGGCTTCTTTGCGGACTTCGGCGGCCCTGGCGGCGTCAGTCGGCGGGGCCACGATCTCGAAGTTGCCGTAGTCATCTTTGCCTCTCACCAATTGAACGATCTGGCGTTCGGTGCCTTGCTGCACAACTTCGGGCGCGATGTAACGGACCGCGATGCCAACCCGGGCGTAGTTGGATTTGTTCGCCTTCGAACCGTGGGCAATGCCGATGTGGTGCAGCGACATTTCTCCCGGCGCAAGGCTCAAGGCCACTGCCTTGGACTCGTCCACTTCGAGTGCTATTTCCTGGCCGCGCGACAACGCATTGTCGAGCGCATAGGTCTCGCGTTGCGGTAGTTGCGTCTTTTGCGTTCCCGGCATCACTTGCATGCATCCGCTTTCCAGGGTGCTGGGAGAGAGGGCGATCCACGCGGTGGCCACTTTGGGTGGTTGCAGGCCCCAGTAAGCTCCATCCTGATGCCAGGAAATGAACGCCACGTCGCCGGGAAACTTGACGAACCAGTCGGAACCCCACACCAGCAGGTTGGGACCGATTGCGCCCTCGACTGCATCCAGCACCTTGGGATGAGAGACGATCTGGTACACCCAGGGGAGCGAGAGATGAGTAAGCGCGTACACAGTGCGGCGCTCGCGGGGAATCAGCTTGCTCAGCCGGTCTTTGTTCTGTGCGGTGTAGTCGTCGAATTGCCGCCGGAATTCTGCCGTCTCGCCCTCGCTGAAGACCGGAAGGGGATAGAGATAGCCGTTATCTTCGTAGAACTGCCGCTGTTGCTCACTGAGACTCATGATTCCACCTCATACCAGGAAAGGCCGGATGAGCCGCGCCAGCTCGTCCGGCTCTGCCAGAAATGCGTCATGACCGTGGGAAGAAATCAGCTCCCTGTACTCGCAGCGGGCGCCCGCCTTCGCGATGGCAGCTGCCAGGGCTTCGACCTCCGGGGCGGGAAACAGCCAGTCTGACGAGATGCCCACGAGCATCACCTCCGCCTCGATGCGGCGGAAGGCGGCATCCGGCGACGGGTATCCGCGCGCGGGGTCGAAGGTGTCCATGGTGCGGGTAAGGGCCAGGTAGGCATTGGCGTCAAAGCGGCTGACGAACTGATCGCCCTGGTAGTCGAGATATCCGGCCACATCAAATCGCTCACCGGTGAGCCCTTGACCTTGCTCATGCAGCGAGGTCCATGGATCCTGGCCGCTTCGGTCGGGCTTGCGGGCAAAGCGATGCTCGAATAGCTCGGGCGATTTGTAGGTGCACACGGCCAGGGCTCGAGCGAGCGCCAATCCTTTTCGCGGCTGCTCATTCGGCAGGTAGTGGCCGCCCTGCCACGCCGGGTCGAGTTGGATCATCTGCCGCTGCAGATGGTTCAGGCCCAGGCCCATCGCAGCCAGGGGCGAGGCGCCAATGGAGATCACTCGCTCGACCAGTTTGGGGAAGCGGACTGCCAGCTCCAATGCCTGCATCCCGCCGATCGAAGCGCCCATGACCAGCTTGAGCCGATGGATGTTGAGCTTTTTGAGCAGCTGCGCCTGCAGGGTGACGATGTCGCCGACGGTGACCAGGGGAAAGTTCGGCCCGTAGGGATGGCCGGTAAGGGGATCGACCGAACCTGGTCCAGTGGAGCCGTAGCAGGAGCCTGGAATGTTGATACCGATGACGCAGTTGCCGCCGGCCTGAAGCAGGCCTCCGTCGGAGAACAGGCGTGGCCACCAATCCGCTACCCGGGCGGAGCCGGAGAGCGCGTGGGCCACGAAGATCACGTTATCCCGTGCTGCGTTGGGCTCGCCATAGATGGCATAGCGGAGGGTGGGTGATGCCAGAACCCCACCGGCTTCGAGGGAGAAAGCCTCTCCTGGCGAGAAGTCTCCCTCGAAGCTGGGTGCGACCAGCGTCGCGCTGGGGCTGGTGCTCATCGGGCGCTGAGCGCTTCCGCGGGCTTGGCCGAATGACCATTCGCCACCTCGATGGCATCGTTGAGGTCGGCGAGAATGTCGCGAACGTCTTCGATGCCGACCGATAGCCGTACCAACTCAGGGGTGACGCCGGTGTCGCGCTGCTCTTCGACTGTGAGCTGGGAATGGGTGGTGGAAGCAGGATGGATGACCAGCGATTTTGCGTCGCCGATGTTCGCCAGCAGGGAGAAAAGCTTGAGCGAATTGATCAGCTTTTTGCCTGCCTCGAAGCCGCCCTTGATGCCGAACGTGACCAGCGAGCTCTGCCCTTCGGGCATGTATTTCTTCGCCCGCGCATAGTACTTGCTGGAAGGGAGCCCGGGGTAGTTTACCCAGTCGACCCCCGGGTGATCGGCCAGATATTTGGCCACGGCCAGGGCGTTCTGCGAGTGGCGCTCCATGCGCAGGTGAAGTGTCTCCAATCCCTGCAGGAAGAGGAAGGAATTCAGCGGAGCCATGGAACCGCCTATGTCGCGCAGTCCTTGGACCCGGGCTTTGAGGATAAAGGCCAGCGGTCCGAATGCCTCCACATACGACAGACCGTGGTAAGACGGGTCAGGCTCGACGAAATCGCGGAAGCGCCCGGAGGCTTTCCAGTCGAACTTGCCGGCATCGACGATCACGCCACCGATGGAGGTACCGTGGCCACCGATGTACTTGGTGGCGGACTCGACCACGATGTCGGCGCCCCACTCGATGGGGCGGCAAAGGATCGGCGAGGCCGCAGGTGTTGTCGATCATCAGCGGCACGCCTTGCTGGTGGGCGATAGCGGCCAGCTGTTCCACGTCGGCAATGTCGAGCTTGGGATTGCCCAGGGTTTCGGTGTAGACAGCCCTGGTCTTCGGGTTGATGGCGGCGCGCAGGCCGTCAAAGTCATCCGCATCGACAAAGCGGACGGTGATGCCGAGACGCGGCAAGGTGTAGTGGAAGAGGTTGTAGGTGCCGCCGTAGAGAGAGGTGGTGGAGACGATTTCGTCTCCGGCGCCGGCCAGGGTAAGGATGGCCAGAGTCTCCGCGGCCTGGCCAGAGGAGGTGGCCAGTGCAGCCGCGCCCCCTTCGAGGGCGGCGACCCGCTTCTCGAAGACGTCGGTGGTCGGATTCATGATGCGGGTATAGATGTTGCCGAATTCCTGCAGGCCGAAGAGCCGGGCGGCGTGGTCGGCGTCCTTAAAGACGTACGAGGTGGTCTGGTAGATGGGGACGGCGCGGGATCCGGTGGTTGGGTCAGGTTCCTGACCGGCGTGAACGGAAAGTGTGGCGAGATGCTGCTTCTTGCTTTCTGACATCTGCTTCTCCTCTAGAAATCTCGCTGCAAGCGAAAGGCCCGCAGTCTGGGTGACCGCAGGCCTGTAGGAAACCGGGTTTGGTAGCTTTCAGCTCTTTGGCCAGTCTTCCACGATGCCCGCGTGCATGCCCGGGGGGGCGAGCATACAGCAACAGTGCGTACATCCGGCGCGGCTGAAGGGATAACGGGCCATCGTTCTCAGTATTAGTCCTTCAGAAAGCGGCTGGCAAGTCCGGGGAACTGACGCTGCCGGGATTTGAGCCGATCAACAGCAGGGATGGCAGGACAGATACTCACGCGAAAGTGTGATCTGACGTCGCAAATTTTGGGGAGTAGTATGAGTTCCGCGTCCATCTGACCCTGTCGTCAGGAAAGGAGGCAGAATATGAATGACCTTCAACGTCGCAGGTCATCCGGCCTCTCTCTATTGTTGGTTGTACCGCTCGTGATGTGTGTTCACAGCACGTTTGCCTTAACGCTCAACCCGTCGTCTTCCGCCACCGATGTGGTCACCCCATCCCCGACCGCCCCACTCACTCCCGAGGTTGAAGGCGATCTGCTCATGGTTCATCGAAGCTATGCTGCTGCAATCGACGCTTACGAGCGCGAGACGCAGCGGACGGCGGTGATCTGGAACAAAATCGGTGTCGCTTACCACCACATGTTTGCGCTCGACGAGGCTCGCAAGTATTACCAGCAAGCGCTGGCGATAAACCCGGGCTACGCCGATGCGCTTAACAACCTGGCCGCCGTCTATCACGGCCAGCACGATTACAAGCAAGCCGAACGCACGTACAAGCGGGCGCTGAAGTATGCGCCCACGGCAGCGATTACGTACTGCAACCTGGGCACCTCGTACTTTGCAGAAGAAAAGTACAAGGCTGGGATGGAGGCGTATCACAAGGCGCTGACGTTAAACCCCAACATATTCGATCCGGGCCAGATGCAGATTGTGCAGGAGACCAGTTCGCGAAGGCAGCTGGTGGCCGTCAACTACTACCTGGCCAAGACCTACGCCACGGCGGGAAAGATGCAGGAATCCCTGGGTTACCTGCGCAAGGCGCTGGAAGCCGGATTCAAAGACCGCAAGCAACTCATGAAGGATAAGGAGTTTGCGGCGCTGCGTTCGACCCCGGAGTTTCACGAGTTGATGATGCAGCAGACTGGCGGCGAATAGCTGTTTGTTCCCACGAAGCGCCCCGGAAATAGCCTCTCGCGCTGCATTCCGGGGCGCGGCGCGCGCTGAAAAAAATAGACAAATGTGAGAGAAAAGAGAGATAAGGGTGATTTTGGGGTTTAAACGCGGTCAAAAGCAGGCAGGTTGCGAGAAAAAGGAACGAGCAGGTCGTCGCAATCGGACGCGGTGAGAGCCCACAGCCTCATCGAATCCCTCCCCCGAAAGAATCGATGAGACCAGCGGCGGCAGGTCACCGCGTCCTTATTAGGATACTGTTTAGGGGTGGGCCAGCCAGCCTCTGTTGCCGGGGTAACCTGGGGGCAGTAGCTAGAGAGTTAACCCCTCCCCAAGGGTGGAGAAAGCTGCATGACACTGCAGGTCTTGAAGGCGCAACCGACGAACCCGCAGTTGATGCATCCGCTTGCGGGAGAGATGGCGGCTGTGCTCGAGACTTATCACACGGAGTCGGGCCGAACGCTGCTTGGGCTGGTGGATGAGTCACCGGTTTTGCTGATTTTTCTCCGCCATTTTGGCTGCTCGTTTTGCCGGCAGACGCTGGAGGATGTTTCCCGGATCCGGGGGCAGATTGAGGGGCAGGGGGTGCGGCCTGTGTTCGTCCACCTGGGTACACCGGAGCGGGCAAAACCGTACTTTGACTATTACCATTTATCGGACGTGGAGCGGGTGAGCGATCCTGAGGCGTCTCTCTACGGCAGCCCGGCGTTTCAGGTTCGGCGCAAGAGTGTTTTTACCCAGTTCCTGATTCCTGCGGTGTGGAAGGCGTGGCTGCTGGGTGCGGTCCGGCAGCACGGCATCGGCATGGTGAAAGAAGATGCGGACCAGATGCCGGCGGTGTTCTATTTGCGCGAGCGCGCCATTGCCGGGGAATACAGATATAAGACGATTGCCGATCGGCCGGATTATCTGAAGTTGATTCGCTGAGGTTTTCGGCGCTGCCAACTGCACATTACGAAAGAATTTGCGAACCGGATTCCGTGGTTTCGCGCACGGGCGCCCTCCTGCGAGAATGATCTATTACCAAAATACTCATGCGGAGCCACGTGCTGCGTTGAAGATTGTTCTGAGGGAGTTCGGGGGCCTGGGCAACCAGTTTTTTCGATATGCCGCCCTGCGGTACTATGCGAAGCGCTACGGCGCGGAGATGGCGATCTCGGTCGACCCGGAATGGAATGCGCAGTCTTTCGGGTATCCGCGGCCTTGCTTGTTACAACACTATTCGATTCCCGCGCCGATGGAGGAACGTTCCCTTTCCGAGCGCATCCTTTTCACAGAGAAACCCTGGCTGCGGGCTGCGTGCGGGCCGTTCACGAGAGCGCTGCGCAGCCAGGTGTTTGTGCAGCAACCTTCTGATCGTTACTTCTTTTCGCCGGATGTGTCTCTCAGGCGTAACACCGAGACGTTATATCTTCTCGGGTATTGGCACACGCACGCGATTGTCGATAAGGTGGCGGATGAGTTGCGGCTGGAATTGACGCTGAAAAAACCTGCAAAGGGAAAAAACCTTGAGGTATTGGAGAGGATTCGCCGGACTCATTCGGTTTCGCTTCACCTGCGCCGCGGAGACTGCAAAAATCCGGAAACTCTCAGGACCGAATTACCGTTCGAGTACTATGCGACGGCCATTTCCACGCTGAAAGAACAGCTGGGAAGCCCTACTTTTTTTGTGTTTTCCGACGATATTCCGTTTGCCAAGGAATACCTGCCACAAGATATCACGGCTGTGTTTGTTGACCACAATGACGATTTCAGCGCTCATGAGGATATGCGGCTCATGGCCTCCTGCGACCATCACATTATTGCGAACAGCACTTTTTCCTGGTGGGGAGCATGGCTGAATCCAAGTCCGGACAAGATTGTCATCGCACCAAAGCAATGGGATTTGACAGAGGATAGTTACTACCCCGATCTTTTACCGCCAGACTGGATGCTCATGGAAGTTGCCTCTCCGCATCTGTTCGGCCGTTACTCGTTTCCTCATGAGCAATCTGCGAGCGAGTCTTCGTCTTTATGGAGCGTCATAGAGATATAGGCTGTATCCGGGTTCGCCATCCTTACAAGCCCTGAAGTCAACTATGGAAAATGTTCTCATTTTTAGACGAGCACTGTTGCCGATTTCCGAGACCTTCATTGAAGCGCAGGCGGGCGCGTTGCGATCATTTCGCCCGCAATACGCCGGGTTGTTTCCGGCGGCCAAAAGTCTCACTTTGGCCCACAATGCTATTTTGGTGGCTCGGACTCGGTCGCTTCGCTCTTTAGGTGGCGCCCGCTTGTACGATCTGACTGGCGTTGGGCCCCAATTTCACCGCCGGGCTCGCCTTGCGCGGCCGGCCTTGATTCACGCTCATTTCGCGCTCGACGGCTCGACTGCTCTCCCGCTGGCCGCCGCGCTTGGGGTTCCACTGGTGGTGACGCTGCATGGCTACGATGTAACCATGGGAGATAAATATATGGGTGAAACGCTGGCCGGCAGGTTGTATCTGCGGCGGCGACAAAAGCTCTGGGAGCGCGCTTCGCTCTTTCTATGCGTTTCCGAGTTCATCCGCAGCAAGGCCCTGGAGGCCGGATTTCCAAAGGAGAAGCTGCGTGTACATTTTATTGGCATCGATCGCCAGCGTTTTCGTCCGGCGGGTGATCGTGCGGGCAAAGAGGTAGTATTTGTTGGCCGGTTGGTTGAGAAGAAGGGCTGCATTCATCTGCTTCGCGCCATGCGCCGTGTGCAGGATGTGGAGCCGGCTGCTCGCCTTGTGATCGTGGGCGATGGCCCACTGCGCGCTTCGCTGGAGCAGTCAGCGCAAGAGCTGAAAATACAAGTTGAGTTTCTCGGCAGCCAGCCAGCATCCGTGGTGAGGGAGTCGATTCGCCGCGCCAGCCTGCTTTGTATCCCCAGCGTCACGGGAGCAGATGGGGGGAGCGAGGGCCTGGGCATGGTGATCCTGGAGGCGCAGGCTATGGGGAGGCCGGTGGTTGGCTTCCGCTCCGGGGGCATTCCCGAAGCCATCAACGAGGGAGCTACGGGACTGCTTGCGCCCGCCGGGGATGAGGCCAGCCTGGCCCAGCAAATCCTGCGTTACCTGCAAGACGAGGCCTTCTGGCAAAGCTCAAGCGCCCGGGGTATCGAATGGGTCGCCGAGCGGTTTGACCTCGATCGCCAGACGAGGGAACTGGAAGACATTTATAGAGAATGCCAGGCTTCAGGTTCTTAATGGCAGGATCTCTCTGCGGATCTGCTGCTTTACAAAAGCGCCTTCGCTGAGGTGCAGGCTGCTCTAAGACGCATGGCCGACCTGGTCGTTAACGCAAAAGACCCGAGGAAAGAATCAACCAGTGGCGCGCAGTCGGGATCGATTCCACCGCTAGCCCAAAGCGTTCCGAGACCGTTACAGAAGATGGCCCTTCCCAGGGGTTGCAGGACCGGGAACTGTTCGTGCAGGCATATACCAGTTAACAACCCAGTTCTACCAAAGACGCGCCGCTTGCCGGCTTGTCGGTTGGTATACGCGTTGTCACCGTGGATGCGCTGCAGCGATAACTCCTGAGAATCCATCCAGCCCTTGGTCAAAGAGAGAGCTACAAATTTCATGTAATTGTCGCTGGTGATGCGGATCAATTCCGACATGGGGAGTATTCGGGCCAAGGTATCACGGCGGAATGACATCCCGGACGTAGCTGTAGGAAGAAAGGGCGGTTTGCCGGCGGCCGTCGCCTTTCGACCGTCAAGTTCTCCAAACCGGTTGCGCACCTGGATGCGAGTAGAATTATCGATTCCTTCGCCAAAGATGCGCAGGCGGTTGAAGCACCAACCAGCTTGAGGCTGACGCTCAAAAACCTCAACAACGCGCCTTACTTTTTCCGGGGCGAAGAGATCATCGGAGTCGAGAAAGCAGATGATCTCTCCTGTGCTGGCCGCGAACCCAGCATTGAATGCAGACGCCTGGCCGCCGTTCTCTTTTTTCACGAGCCGCACACGATCGGTGTAGCGAGCGACCACTTCAAGAGAATTGTCGGTTGATCCGTCGTCGACGACGATAATCTCGATATGCTCGTAAGCCTGCGCTAGCGCACTCTCGATAGCTTCGTTGATAAACCGCCCATAGTTGTAGTTATTGATGAGGATGCTGACTAGCGGTCTAGCGTTCATTTACTGGGGCTCCTATTTCTCACCCGCTTGGCAAAAACAGACAGGACGAGAATCGCAGATTGAAATGTGCAAGATGGTTGTCGTGGACCTGGCGAGCTAATTGATCATTCTGCCGGCCCCTGCAGGAGCAGCAGCTCTTGGGCTGTCGAGGAACAATTTGTCACGCAGGGTTCGCCTCGCATCAGGAGTTACCAGGAACGTGCCTAACAGGAGCGCGATGTTAAGAGGGTCTGGGGACCCGCGCAAGACACATTCCCGCAGCAGCCGGGCGAGGCCGCTCAGGCCTGCCTTATCCCGTACCGAGGGCCCGGCGCATGACCCGACGATAAAACGGGAATAAGCACGCCGGGTCATCAGCCCACGGTTTTCCTGGCCCCAGGCAAGGCGCTTCTCCCAATGCAGCCCTGCTGTGATCGTGGCGCGCTGCTCCGGTGCGTGATACACGGAGAGCAGCTCCTTTACGACTTCAAGTTTTACCTTCGGGCTCGAGTTGACGCGAAGAAACCAATCGATATCGTGGAAACCTTTCAGTTCCTTGCGAAACGGCACGTCCAGAAGGAGCTGGCGGGAACAGAAGAAGGTCGAGGTTTGAAAGTAGCACAGGAAATCGAACATGTATTCACAGATCGATTCCCCCTCGGCGGGGAAGCCTGCGGGGACGCACGACGTCTTCCCGGATCGGAGAGCGCTCCACGAAAGTACACACGACAAGTGCATTTTCAGCGGAACTGGCTTCGGCGGCTGCCAATTGTTTTTCAATCTTCCCGGAAGCCATTCATCATCGTCGTCCAGTAAGGCGATCCACTGTCCCCTGGATGAGAGAACTCCAAGATTGCGTGCCTCGGCGCCCCCGACTGAGTTTTCCAGTGCCACAACGCGCAGTCTGGGGTCGGGAATTTCCGTTAGCGCCTGATTTGTCAATTGATCCGGCCCGTCCACGACCACAACTACCTCGATCGAGGTGAACGTCTGCCGCAGCGCGCTCATGACCGCGCGCACTACCAAGTCCGGCCGATTTCGAGTAGGGATTACCGCACTCACTCTAGGAGCTGGGAAATTCATGGGCCCTCTTACAAAACGCTATGGAAGTGTGTAGATGCTGGCACTCGTCGCAGCTGCGACGACGCCACTTGACTCAACCGCCAGATTTCTTAAGTAACTGAAAGGCACGTAGACGATGTCGCCAGGTTGCAGGAGGATATCGGACTGTTTACCCTTTTGCATGGCGCTCAGTTGTAGTGGCTTATCGGTATAACCGGTAGAGCCATCCCGGCGGATCAGACGCGCGTGCGAAGGAACTGCCGAATGGTTTGTGCCCCCGGCCGCGGCAACCACCTGCAGGGCAGTCAGTTGAGAGTTGTTGTTGCTCATCACATAGCCACCGGGTGTTCTGACGTCTCCAAGTACATAGACCAGGCCGGCCTTAGAAACGATGACCTTGTCTCCTGGATAGACCATGACTGCATCGTCGATGGCGTTCTTGGCGTTGTTGGAGAAGAAGAAGTTGACTTTATTCGCCGGGTCGCTGTGACGCTGAATGGTGACGGAACGATCGGCAACGTCGGTAAGTCCGCCGGCGAGCGCGATCATGTCAAAGATGCTGCGTGGGGCGGTAATGGGAAACGTACCGGGCGCCTTGACTTGACCGAGCACCGCGACGTTCTGCGTGGCATATTGGTCCACGGTTACGGTCACTTGAGGATGCTTCATAAAGTTTCCGGCGATCAGCTTTTGTTGGATCCTGGCTGCCGCGTCTGCCGGAGTAAGTCCCGACACACTTACGTTGCCTAGAAGCATCAATGGGACATCGCCTGCATCCGTGACTCGAGGCCGCTGCTCGAGATCCGGCGTCTCGAAGACCAGGATGTGCAATTGATCCCCAGGTCCGATGAGCAAGCTTTCCGTTTGCGCATGCACTTGCCGGCCGCCGAACAACGCTATGCAGAGCAATAGGACCGAGGGTTTAAGCGCTCGCATGTGTGTCTCCCCGGTATGATTTGTTGGAAGCAAAGCCGTAGTAGTTGTGATACGCATAGGAGCCAGGTCTAACGCCATTCAGAACGACCCGTACGCGGGCTCGATCGACATGCTCTTCGATCAACTGATAAGCGCGTTTGAATGAGAGTCGCGGGGTGAGCCCGCAACGAGCGACCATGATGGTGGTATCCGCCATTCCGGCCAGCGGTATGGCATCTGTTACGGCCAGTACTGGTGGTCCGTCGAGGACCACGAGGTCAAACTGGGCGCGCCAGGCGCGAACTAGCATGCGCATCCGGGTCGAGTCGATTAGCTCTGCAGGATCCGGAGGGATGGGTCCAGCCGGCAGAATGGTCAAGGCCGGAAGATCTTCCAACGACAGAGCGGCTGCTAATCCGGCGTCTCCGTTATCCCTTGAGGCCAGGACTGCGCTCAATCCACCCTTGCCCGCAGATTCTAAATCCTCGCTCAAGCGGGGCCGTCGTAGATCAGCTTCCACCAGCAGCACCCTCTTGCCTTGCTTTGCCAGTAAAACCGCAAGACTTTTTGCAAGAGTGCTTTTGCCCTCACCGGGAATGGCACTGGTGATGAGCACAACCTGGGGCGGTGCACCGCTCTTGCTAAGCATGAGGGAACTGCGGACCCCGCGCACAGCCTCAGTGAAAGGAGATGCTGGCGATGCCACCGCCTCCACCGCTTTGCGGCCCTTACGCGGCCTGGCGAAAGGCATAATGCCGAGCAACGTTACGCCATGAAAGAGTTCCAATTGCTCGACGCCTTGAATCTTGTCATCAACGGCGTCGATGAACAGTGAAGCACCCGCACCGGTAAACATGCCAAAGGCAAGAGCGACCGCGAGATAGAGGGGCACGTTGGGTTTCTTGGGCTTAGCCGGAACTCTGCCGGGATCGACCACGGTGATGTTGGAAGAGCGGAAATTCTGTAGCATTCCGCCTTCTTTCAGCCTCTTCAGTAAATCCTGGTAAAGCCCGCGGCTATCCTTCGCTTCCTGTTGCGCGATGGTGAACTCAACCGACTTGTCGTTTAACCGGTCGGCGGCGCGGTGCGCGGCCTCGTAGTCGGTGCGCGTGCTTTGCTCTGCCTGCTGCGCGATCTCGTAGTCGTTCTTCGCCCTGGAATTCAGGCGGGTAATTTCGGCGTCGATCGACTGGTTGATGCCTTGCAGCGCAGCAGTTTCTTCCGCCAGTGCTGGGTACTGTGACCCGAATTTGGCCTGGTCGTGCGCAATCTGCTGCTGCTGGACTGCCTGCTGGGCGCGCAATGTCTGGATCAAATTAAACGAGTTATTCGTGCCGCTCGATGATCCGCCAATGCTGCTGCCTCCCAGCCCGGATATCAAGTCTGCGTTGCCGCTCTGCACAACCTGGTAAAGCGCGCCTTTCATGATGCGGTTTGCTTCGGCGCTTGCCAGCGCAGTGGTCTGCTGCTGCAGTTGGTCCAGGACCGTACTGTAAATTTGCGGCTTGCCCTGGCTGTCGCTGTCGCCCAGACTGAAAACGCCCATATCTTTTTGCAGATTCGCTACCTTGGTTTCGAGCTCTTCGCTCTGATTGCGCAAGGCGCCCAACTGACCCGAAAGCCAGGTTGAAGCTTGTGACGTGGCAGCGAGCCTGGTTTGAAATGTGTAATCAGTGAGGCCACGAATGAGTCCGTTGACCACCGCCGCCGCGATTTTTGGATCGGAGCTGAGGTAGTCGATGTCGATCAGGCGGCTTCCACTGTCGACTTTTACCTTGAGATTGTTGCTGAACACCTTGAGTGCTCGCGTGCGCCGTAGCGGCGAATCCTCCAGGCCTGCACCGGCTGGATCGCTCACGGCACGGGGCGAGAAGAGGCCCAGAATAAGGCCCGCGGGGCTGAAATGGCCCTTGAAGTCTTTTGTGTTTTCGAGATCCAGGTCCTGGATGACCTTCAGAGCCAAGGTATCGGACTGCAGAATTTGCGACTCGGTCTGTAAATCGAGCGCGGTGTTCAGGGCGTCGGCGCCGCTCTCCGGACCGCTCATGATGTTGTCGAGGCCGAGGCCGTCAGGGCTTTCCTTTTGTACCTGGATGACGCCACTGCCATCGTAGCGTCGGGTGCAGACGGCACAGTAAACGCCTGCCAGAATGAGCATGCCAAGGGTGATGCCGTAGAATACGCGCCTGCGGCGCCGATAGATCTGCACCAGGTCGCCCAACGTAATATCGGTTCCTGCGGATGAGACTTTCGCTATGGACTGATTCACGCCTGGTGACTGCTCCTTTAGAAGTGAAGATTGTTGTCGTAAAAAGCTATCGTGGTGGTGTTGCATAGGCGGCATTGAGAATGCGGCCCTGTTTATGAACCTTTAGTCATTGTGGTTCGGCCAACTGCGGACATCGCGCCAGCACAGGCCGTTGCAGCCTGAGACGTCGGCGTAGCTTCAGTGTCGCCCAACTTCATTACAGTCGTCACCGTCTTTGTGCATCACAGGGGGCACTAAGGTAATAGGCCGAGGCTTTCGTTACCAGCGTACCTAAAGAGCGCCAGATGGAGGATCAAATAGACACCATGGCTGTTATGATTCGCTCGAATGAGCGTTGATCCGCGTTCCGGCCCCCCCGCGCGCTCCAGCAAAATTCCGTCTCTTGACGGAGTCCGTGCCATCTCGTTTTTGATCGTCTTTGCAGCCCATTCGGGCCTTGACTGGATTGTGCCGGGCCGTCTCGGAGTGAACATCTTTTTCCTCTTGAGCGGATATCTGATTACGACCCTGATGATCCGTGAGCGGGAAAAGACCGGGTGGATATCACTCAAGTTGTTCTATGCCAGGCGGGCACTCCGCATTTTTCCACCCATGTACTTCATCGCGGGCGTGACGCTGCTTTACCTGTGGCTTTCGCATCAGATGGCAGGCATCACCGCCGGCGGGCTCTGCTCGCAACTCTTCTACTATCAGAACTACTGGTACCACGGCGGGCTGATTCCAGGCCTGGGACCGCTCTGGTCGCTCGCGGTTGAAGAGCATTTCTATTTGTTCTTTCCGCCTCTTATGCTGCTATTCCTCGATCGCTGGCGGATGAACTATTCGCAGATTGCGAAGGCACTCGTCTGGATTTGCGTGGCCATTCTCGTCTGGCGCTGTGTTGTGGTCGCATACATGCCGGATGGCCTCAGGTGGGCGCGAGACCAAAGCGACACGAGGGCAGATTCGATTCTGTTCGGGTGTGTGCTCGCCTGCCTGGAGAAAACGGGTGCGTGCGCACGGATCTTGACCCGGCGCCGGCTGGAACGCTTCGTGGCGCCTGGCTGCTTGTTGCTGCTATTGGTAACCGTAGCCATTCGTAATGTTGTGTTTCGAGAAACACTGCGTTACACACTGCAGGCCGTGGCCATCGCCCCCTTGCTTTACTTTGTAGTGCAGGCGCCGCAAACTGTTGTTGGGCGGATTCTGAACAACCGCATACTAGGCCGTCTGGGAATACTGTCGTATTCGTTGTATCTGCTGCATGCGACGGTGTTGCTGGAGATGAATCGTCTGCTTCATTCGAAGGTTCTGGCGGCAATCGTAGCCTTTATGGTTGCTGTTATGCTGGCTGAAGCGACCCATATACTGGTGGAAGCGCCGACCGAACGGTTGCGCAAGCGATTCGCGCATACGGGCGGTGCGAGGCCGCAACACTCCATCGAGCCGCACGCGATCCTTACCGCCCAGCTGGAAAGCAATTAAGCTACCGGCCGGGTGTTCGTCACTCTGATCCATAAGGCTCAAGAAATAGATGAAGCGAAGAGAATTCATCCGCCGAGGTCTGCAATGGGGTTCCCTGGCAGCAATGCCTGCCTTATTTTCGGATCGGGTGGTCGCCGCCCCCGCGAACTCATTGAAAGCGTTGGGGGCCCCGTGTGGCATGAAGGTGGGGGTTCAGTCGATAAAAGCGCAATTACAGAACCCGGTATTCGCCCGAACCGTGATCGCCAATTTTGAGATGCTGACCCCGGGTAACGAGCTGAAGTGGGCACGACTGCGCCCCGGGCCGGATTCTTATAACTTCAACGACGCTGACTGGATGGTCGACTTCGCGCAACAAAATGGGATGCTCGTTCATGGCCATAACTTATGCTGGAACGCCGACGGAACGAACCCGCCCTGGCTTGCCGCTACGCTTACAAAGGAAAATGCCCGGCAGTACTTAACGCAACACATCACCACGGTCATGGGACGATACCGAGGGCGGATAGATTCGTGGGATGTTGTGAATGAGCCGATTGTTCCGTGGAGCAAGCGCGACGACGGGCTTTATCCGGGCATATGGCTCAACCTGCTGGGGCCGCAGTATATCGATATTGCCTTTCACGCAGCGGCTGCGGCCGATCCAAAGGCGCTAAGGGTGCTGAATACTTATTATGTGGAACAGGGAACGCCTGACCACGACAAGGGAAGACGGGACAACCTGCGGTTTCTGCAGCAGTGCAAGCAGCGCGGCGTACCCATTCAGGCGGTCGGCATCGAGTCGCACCTGGACGCTTCTCAGCCGCCTGGCGGCCCGGCCCTGCGACGATTTGTCGACGATGTACGGGCATTGGGCCTCAAGGTCCTGATCACCGAGTTGGACGTAAACGATACGCAAATCACCGGCAGTGTTCAAGACCGTGATGCAGTTGTCGCCCGGTGCTACTCCGACTATTTACTCGAGGTAGTGCCGCCAGGACACGTCGACCGCGTGATTTTCTGGACCGCCACCGACAAGGGGAACTGGCTAAACTCGGTCCGGGCACCTAAATTCCAGCGGCCTGACGGCGGTCCGCATCGCCCGGGATTGCTGGACGAGAACCTGAGGCCTAAGCCCGCCTACACCGCCGCCGGTGATGCGATTTCCAGAATTTGTGCACATGGCCCAGGACAGCTCCGCCCGTAGCAGAACACAACATGTTGTCGATGAGGTAGTTACTATGAGCAATTCAATGGATGTCTCACCGGGTCGTTCCCTGGCGCCTATGTGGCATCTTTTGATCGGCTGGGTCATCCTGCTTCCCTTGTTATTCTTTTCAACCAACGGCAAGGTGGTACCCGATAACGGCGATGTTTCCATGAGCATGGCGGAAGCGGGGGGCAGCTCACTCTCTCATCGGTTAGGCCTGGGCCTCATCTGCCTTTTGTGCAGCGTGCTGATCTTTACGCGTTTGCCTGCCGTGTTCGCGCTGAGCCAACGAACAAAAGTACTGCTCGGGCTGCCTATTCTGGCCTTGATATCGAGCGCATGGTCGGAAAGCGCGCGCCAGAGCATTGTGAGCGCGTGCATACTGCTGGTCTTTACCTTATTCGCAGTGTACATAGCGAGCAGCTTTGATTCGAGGAGCCAGTTTGAACTATTGATGCTGGCCGGCGGCGTCGCCCTGGTGATGAGCATAGGTTTGTCAGTGATGGTGCCTGCGCTCGGCGCCCCGGGCCACAATTGGCGAGGCATCTTTGCTCATAAGCAAAATTGTGCTGCGGTGTGCACCCTTTTGCTGGTGACGGCAGTTCACTGGCGAGCCTCAGGGTCGAGTCAAAGGGTGTTTCGCGCGCTGTATGTGCTGATGTGTCTTGCGATGATCGTCATGTCACAGTCCCGCACTGGTTGGGCGTTGGCGATTGTGGCTCTTGGGCTGTCTGGCAGCCTGTGGTTGCTGCAGAGGATGCCGATCAGGGATGCGCTCTTCAGCGCCATGATCGTATGCGGTAGTTTCGTACTGATCGCCTATGCGGTACTTGCCAACGCTGCACTTCTGCTGCCAGCTGTGGGCAAAGACCCGACGTTGAGTGAGCGAACTGTCATCTGGGCGGCAGTGTGGACAACGATCGCTAAACAGCCGGTTCTTGGCTATGGATACGGAGCCTTTTGGACTGGATTGCAGGGCCCGTCTTTGAACATCGTGATCATCTCCGGCTGGGCCCTGGCGCAGGCGCAAAATGGTTTTCTGGACATGTGGCTGCAGGTAGGCGTCGCGGGCGTGATCCTGATATTGCTCGCCACCGGCCAGGCAGCGCGCGATGCTCTACGCTGCTTTCGCGGTAGCGGCCAGGACAACTATGTTCGCTGGTGCATCGTGGTGATTGTCACCACTCTGCTTTACAACATCGGTGAGAGTTCTCTGGGAATGGTCCAGCTGGTCTGGTTTTTGTTCCTGTTGGCTTGCATTGGATTGAAGCAGGCCAGGATGGCAAAACAATCGAACGCCGGGCTGGACGCGTTGGAGCAAGGCCTGGTTCCCTCTGATCGGATTGTTGTTGCATGAAACATCAGCGAGTGTTCGTTCAAATCGGCGGTCTCGCCCGACTCAAGCCAAAAGCAGGCTTGAATGGGGCACCCGAAGCAATGGCGGCTGTATCGGCGGCCTTGTCATTTGACCCATCCGAACAGGACAAGAGCAAGGATGAATGCCTCCCGTGGGGAATTGAGAATTGGACTGCTCGGCATAGAAGATCCGGCGGATGTTGGATCGTATTCCGGAACTTCATTTCATCTTGTTCATTTTCTGCGCGCTGCCGGAAATAGTGTCAGCGTCCTCGGGCCTTATCCTCTTCGACATCGTATCCCGGTCAGGCTGCACAACCGCTTGCGGAGACGACTGACCGGCAAGGGAGTGCTTTGGGAGAGACATTGGTTGATTGCCGGCCAGTACCCCGCAATCGTTCGCAGATACATGGAGAGGAACCCAGAGCTCGACCTTTTGCTGGCGACCTCCGTCTTCTCTATTGCCGGCGTGCGGAGCCAGGATCCCCGTGGTGTTGTGGGCCGACACCACAGTTTCCGGTGTGATCGGTCGCTATGCCAGATACCAAAACCTTTCCAAGCGGACGCTTCGGCGGTCTCACGAGGTGGAGCAGGCGGCGCTGGCTGCGTGCTCCATGGCGATCTTCTCCAGTCAGTGGGCGGCCGATGTGGCGTTGCAATCGTATGATCTGGATCCGGGCAAGGTTCGGGTTATCAACTATGGTGCGAATCTCACCGAGACACCTACTCGAGCACAGATCGTGCGATTGCTCACTTTGCGGGGGCCTGATCCAATCAAGTTGATCCTCCTGGGCCTTGATTGGCAGAGAAAGGGAGTGACTAAAGCGATTGAGGTGGCCGGTGAACTAAGAGAGGCGTGGCTTGAACGTACGGTTACAGATCGTAGGCTGCCGGCCGCCCATCGAATTTCTCCGTTCCTGATTATGTCTCACTGTTTGGCAAGATTTCGAAAGACACGCCGGAGGGCGCTCGCCGGCTGGAGAAACTGATGGGTGAAAGTCACCTTATGATCCTGCCCACCCAGGCCGAATGTGCCGCTGGTTGTTTTGGCGGAAGCCAGCGCGTTCGGGGTTCCTTTTATCTCCACGGAGTGGGGGGCAATGCGTCTCTTGTCCGGGAGGGTTATAACGGCACATTGCTGCCGACTGAGGCGGACGTTCCACCTGGGCCGACGAGGCGATGCGGATGTGATGGACCGGGAGGCATATGAGCGATTTGCCTGGAGAGCCTATGACTTTTTCAACAACGGCTTTCCTGGAGTCGTGCGATATCAAGCTTCGAAGAAGCAGTGGGTGAATTGCTGTCGTGCTGATTGCTCGCACTACGGCGGCTAGGATTGAATTATTAACTCCGGCGGTGATGACGAAAAGGAGGGGCTCTGAATCTACTCGCGCGATTTCAAAAAGAGGGGCTGTTGAGGGACACGACTCATATATCCATTGGCCTGAGTCTCAGGCTGGTCATTCAAGCTGCCTACTTTGTTCTTATTGCGCGGTCGCTGGGACCGGACGCTTATGGCGCATTTGTGCTGTAGTTGCGATGGCGGCGGTCCTCGGGCCCTTCTCAGGCATGGGGACGCCCAAATTTATTTCATCAAGAACGTGCGTCGGGCAAGCGAGATGCCGATGTCTGCTGGGGCAACGGGCTACTGCTTACAGTGCTGTCCGGGCTGGCGTTTTCTGCCGTCGTGGTCGCCGCCAACGCCGTATTTCACTTCAAGAGCGAGCCCTTGTCGTGATCGTTGTCTGCATTTCAGACCTGGTCTTCATGAAGATCACTGAGCTCGCATCGTTCGGGTTTGCGGCCTCAAACCGGATGGCGCAGACCTCCATTCAAAGTGTGGTTGTGAGTTTGTTGCGGCTGGCTGGAATCGCAGCGCTCATGGCGTCGATGACCCAGGTCACGCTGCAGCGATGGGTTCTGGTTTACCTGCTTACCAGCCTTCTGGGAACGGCTTATGCAGTATGGAAGGGCTCGCAGTTGTGGGGCAGGCCGTCCATTGACCTGGCGGCCTTGCGGGAAGATGTGGCGGAGGGCGTGTTTTTCAGTATTGGCAGCGCGGCCACGACGATCTCCAACGACATCGACAAGATCATGCTGAGCAAGTTGTCGGACCTGGGGTCAACCGGCATCTACGCCGCGGCCTACCGGGTGGTGGATGTGAGTATGACGCCGGTCCGCTCTCTTATATCCGCGGCGTATCCACAGTTTTTTCGCAAGGGCGTCGGTGGTATACGAGCGACCTATGCTTACGCGCTTTCCTTGATCCCCAAAGCCGCTATCTACGGCGCGTTTGCGTCTGTTTCGCTTTGGCTGTTCGCTTCCATTCTACC
>CAWCJV010000010.1:0-546893 GCA_963795845.1 uncultured Acidobacteriaceae bacterium
GGTTGATGAGGGCGATGGCGGCTCGCCCCATTGTTCTGTGGTGTTGGATCAGAATCAAAATTCGGCTCCAGCCTTCATTTCTCACGGCCTGTTTCGTCACGAATGACGGGTGGGCGGGTTCAGAAACCAAGTGCAACAAAATTGGTTGAATGATTTATAGCACTTCAGCAGCCGGGGCTGTTGGAAAGTGGGAAGCGTGGTTTGCTTTCCACTTTTCAATGGCCCACCTGGGGAACGCCGCCCTTGTCGGGGTTTGACCAGTAGTTCACGAAGTCGAAGGCGCCTTCTGGGAGGAACAACTCAGCCGGAGCTTTCCACCCCAGGGTTTTTCTCGGTCTGGTATTGAGCCGCCATGCGATGTCGTCGAGTTGGTCTTGGGAGAACAACGATAGGTCCGTTCCTTTGGGGAGATATTGGCGGAGCAGGCCGTTGGTGTTTTCGCTGATCCCCCTCTCCCAGGGTGCATGCGGGTGAGCGAAGTAAACGTCCACGCCGGTGTTTTGCGTCAGCGTTTTGTGATGTCTCATCTCCGAGCCCTGATCGAAGGTCAGGGAACGGCGCAACTGGCTTTCAAAACGGTTGAGGATAGCGCTGAAAGCCTCAGCGGTAACGTCTGCCCTACTGCTGGTTAACTTCACTAAGGCCACGAACAGGGTGGTGCGTTCTACCAGCGTGCCGACCTGGGACAGGTTCCCCTTGCCGATAATCAGGTCGCCCTCCCAGTGGCCCGGTACCAGCCGCATCTGCACTTCGATAGGTCGTTGATCGATCAAGGTCATATCGGGGATGGACGGTTTGCTGCGCCCCTCTTTGCCTGGTCGCGTTCTCCTGGCCCGGTGTCGGCGTCGCATATGCAGCAGTAGACTAGAACGCAGCTGCCCTCGCGGCATGGCATAGAGCGCGGTGTAGATGGTTTCGTAGCTGAGCCGCACCGGGTCGGGCATACGAGCCAGTGTGCTCGCGATCTGCGCCGGACTCAAGCCTCGGCATAAATGATCCACCACCTCCAGCCAGAGCTGATTACCCACTACCAACTTAGGTAGCAGCCGCGGCTTGCAAGCCTGCACTCGGGCTCGCCGGTCGGCTGGCACGCATCGGTAGCCACCCGCGATCCTTTTGTCCCCTCGCCGGGGCAACTCCGACGCAGGCAACCAGCCGTTGCGCCGTATCTCGCGTGTGATGCTGGAGCGAGCTCGCTGCAATCCCCTTGCGATCGCACCCGGTCTCATCCCCTCCCTCAACTGCGCCTCAATCAGCGCCCGTTCCTGCGTGTTCAGGTGACTATAGCCTTGAGCCATGTGCAACTATCTCCTTTTTCGGAAATGTTGCACTTGACCCTTGAATCCGCCGTGCCCCATATCTGCCCGGTTTTGGCAGATGTGGGATTCCACGAAGTTCGGCCCCTGAGTCTGCAAGGTGTAGGTGACGATCATCAAGACCTATTGCCAGTAGAGAGTGACCGGTGGACAGCCGTGGAATCCCACATCTGCCAAAACCGGGCAGATGTGGGGCACCCGTCATTCGTTAGAGTTAGAAATAGAGATCTCGCTACGGGGCGGAGCCCCTTCGAACGCTTTTGCAATGGGGCGAAAGACTGCGGCAAAGCAAGAGTCCTTGCCCATCGAATGAGAGCATTGGAAGAATCCGTTTTCGGCCCATGTACGCCCAGGCGAACATGGGGCACCCGTCCAGAACCAATGACCGTGGTTACGAGATGGAGTCCGCCGCTTCCGTCTCCAACCTAATTTGGATATCGGCTGTAGGTGGTTCAACGAAGCGATCGTGCGAATTTTGGCAGGCGAGGGGTTCTCGGGAAAATAGAAAAGCCCCGCCGGGATCAAAGCGTCCCACCTATCCTGCGCAGCAAGAGGCATCATTGCGAAAAAAGAATGCACTTTGTGAGAGAAAAGAGAGATAAGCCCTCCGGCCGGCGCTTCCATGCTGGAAAAAGATTGAGAGAAAAGCGAGATAAGCGAGAAAAGACCGGAGCTGTCCAAATTAGCGGATTGGCAATTGGGCTGCATTGAGCCGACTGGATATTCCGAAATCAGGTTGGGTAGGGGCGGAGGAACAGTGCCGCACCGTTCGGCGCTCCGGATCAGCCTCCCCAATGCCCCAGCCCTTCCGGGCTGGGCTGACGTTTGGTCCCGGCCCTCCAGGCCTGGACGCGACTTGAGGTCGCACATGCCATTCTTCCAAAAAGGTCCGCGGAACTGTAGATCCCTCCACGGCGGGATGACAAGGATCGGGCAACGGTGGTCCCACGGCTCGCCGCTCGGAATGCCGGGGCAGGCGGGGCAGGTCGGTCGTTCGAGGTTTGGGTTGGGTTGGTTGCCATGAAAGGTCACTCTTTTGGTTGCTTATTGTTAGCGGATCTGTGGTGGTTACGAAATCCGTAGTTGGTTGCTGGATTAACGATCCCATGGGTGTTTCTGGCGCACAAGGGCGTTTGAAAAGAAAGATGAGGAAGAAGGGGTAGTTAACTGGAAGTTACTCCCCATAACTATTTAGCAAATCAGTGGAGCGGGATTCGCTGCGCGGCGCGCGGGTGCATACATCTGCCCTGGTTTCTCGACACGATGCGCCGGCAACGAGCCGGATGGCGACGTTTACCGCAGAGCAATCAAGACTGCTCCGGTTCGTGCGCCCGACCGGGATTTAACATCGCTCCCCGAACAGAGTGCGACTTGCCAGCCTGTACCGGAAGATAAATGTCGAGGAATCTGATGCAGCCCTGAAGTGGTACCGAGGGCTCAAGGAGTCACTTCCGTCTTGCCACAAATCTCGGGCTTGGCCACAAATCTCGGGCTCTGAAGCCCTTCCTTTGGCGGCCCATCCATGATTTACCTCACCGCTGCAACACGCTCAGAGCTGACGAAGAATCTTCCCCAACTGTTCGGGGTGGTCATAAATTTAGTCGTCAGACGGGACTGGTACTTTGGGACTATAGGGGGTTGTTGGGTTCCCTGTAAAAACTTTGAAGTGCAATGAGATGGCAAAAGTACCGGTTCCGTCGACAACTAAACTTCTGACAACTAAACTTCCGCCGAACAACTAAACTTCCGGCATGGCGCGAGGCGGAAGATCAGCCGCCCCTGACGGGGCTGTGTCAGGTTGCGGGACAGAACCCAGGATTTCGTGCTACGCACTGCATCCTGGGCTAAGATCGGTCGCCCCTACGGGGCTGATTTGCGATACATCATCAGGTCGGCCGGCAAAGACTTGATAGCGTCTATTTGTGACGCGGTACACTAGCCTCGAGAAAGCTGCAAGAAAGGCCGGCCCGTTTCGCTCAGGCGTCCAGGGCCGAGATGCCGGCAAGCACGACGGGATCGCGATCAGGAAACTCCGCGATGAGGGAAAGTTTCCCGCCCATGGCTTCAATCGAGCGCCGCAGGGTCGAAATGTGCATGTCGGTGCGCTTTTCGATCTCGGAAATCTGCTTCTGCGCGACGCCGAGGTTCTTCGCCATACGGACCTGTGTCAGGTCACGGGCGCGGCGTAATTGCTGCAGGGTCATCTCCTCGGCGATCAGCTGGCTGGCGCGCTTTTCGATTTTGCGGCGGCGGTTGGCCGGTAGGCTCTTGATGATGTCGTTGACGTTCCGTGCCATGATCTATTTCCTTTCCTTCTTGATGCGGGCAAGATGCGCATCGAACCGCTGATCAGCTTTGCGGATCAGCTCGCGATAGAAGCGCTTCTGACTGCCGCTCGATTTATGGCCTGCAACGAGCAGGATGGCCCGGCGTTTGGGATCGAATGCGAAGGCCACACGCCAGACTCCATCGGCAGCGTCAAAGCGCATTTCTTTCATGTTCGCATGCTTCGAATCGTTAAGGGTATCGACATGCGGACGTCCCAAAAGCGGACCGGAATGCTGAAGCAAACGCGCCATCGCCAGCGTTTCGTCCTGCACTTGTCTGGGCAGCGTAATGAACTCCGGCTCGAATTCGTCGCCAATCTGTACGGTCCATTCCATGATAATATACTCCGCACCGTATATCCGGTCAAGGGTATACCGGCAAGCCTGCAGGGGTTTCAACGACCGGGGTTGACACCTAAGGAGTGAGGGACCGAGCACAATAGAAACAGTGAAAGGGTCATTTCCGTCTGGCCACGAATCTTTGAATCTTTGGCCTGCGCCTTGCGAGTGTTGGACCGCGAACCAGAGGGTTAAGGATCGACCGCCGGTTTGCTCGGTGTACGCGGTGAGTGCGTTGTTCGAGCGCAGCGTCGATGCGTTGGCGGTTGAGCTGGGACATGGCACGAGCAAAACACAGAATTGCGTGAACGGGATCGAGAGGACCAATGGCTGTTCCTACGGGCGCGTCGGCCAACTCTGTTGCGGCGCCCGTTCGGCGGCAAATCCGCACCGTCGAATCCCAATTTCACTGGTTCGGTGGACGGGCGAATGAACCCCTCGGCGGTTCCCGGCGAACTACGCTAGAAGTGCAGCCGTCTCGGCGAAGGAGGGTAACGATTCGAGTACGGCATCGATCTCCTTGGAAATGTCGCCTGGAGATACCCTGCTTTCGACAATCAAGGGAACGCGGGCAGGAATGAGGTGAGCGATCGATTGGAAGCCTAGCTTCGTGGCATAGCTAATGGGATCGTGCTGACTCGCACTGTTGACCTCGCTTACGTGGAGTTGGGTCAGCCTCGAACCATAGGCTTCGAGGATCCGATATGACTCTGTCATAGACGTGTCGCACTGTCGTGCATGACCGATGTCAAAACAAAACCGCGCGTCTGGCAGGAGGTCAAAGTTCGATCGGAGTTCCTGGGCTGTTCTACCAGTCGATTTCCTGCGATCCATGTTCTCGATTGACACGCGCGCTCCTAATGCGCGCCACAGAGAGGCATCGTGGATTGTGTCAGGGTGGAGCACGATCGGCCAATCTTTGGGAACAAGCCGTTCCAGCGTTTCCACAAGATTTGCTTCTTCCTGAGCCGCAAATGAGCTTGGAGCATGAAAGGAGACGTAGCTATAGTGATCGAGATCCATCCTGGGAATCGCCCGCACCAATGGCTCCACTTCATGGAGGCGCAAAGCAGAAAGCTCTATGCTGTCGATCCCGGGCTGCTTTGCCAACAAGGCGAGCGCGGACACAAAATCGCCGCCCGCCACTGCTCCCGTTGAGAATCCTATATGCCGCATCAAAAAACTCCGTATTCGATAGTGAGATGCCCGAGAAGATTGTCTTGATTGAGAAAGATACCGCTGACCGCGTCCCAAAAGCGATAGCTAATTTGTTGCGCTTCCTTGAAGGTCGGGTCTGTCTTCAGATCGTCGTAGGAGATGGTGTCAAGCCTTTCTCGCTTGACGTCGTCCGCGAGCAGACCGAGGAACTCGTCATAAGCGCTGAAAAGCTTTTCGGCGCGTGGGTCAAGTTCAGGGAACAATAACAGCGCTGCGGCCGTGATTTCGAGCGGCGATCGCATCATTGCAGTTTTCAAGTGAGCGAGTGCCGGCAGCGGACCGTCCCCGTTAAAAATCGCCCGGCGCCGCTCCGGATCAAGGTCGAGTTCATAGCTGAAGCATGACAGAAGGCCTGCGATGAATATCAGCTTCCGGGAAATGCGAAGCTTGATGGTGCGTAATCCGAACCCGCGCCCACCACGGGTCCGTTGTTTGTATGCCAGGTCGACCGCCATGGTGCGCCAGTACCGTGCGATGTCGTTCAATAAGAATCGAGGCACCTTGCGGGGACTTGACCCGTACCAGAGCCCACGATCTTCGGTCAGATACCTGCCCAGAATATTCCCGATCACCCGGTCGTGGGCCTCCGGCTTGCCGAGCACGCACGACTCCAGAAGCAACAGGATGCGCTGGGTGGTGTTGGCGTTGGTGTCGTTCTGACCCCCAATCTGATGAATGATGTCGTGGCTAAAGGAAAGCTTGCCAAAGATCCCCTCTCCGCCCGGCTCTTTTCCTTCCAGTTTTGCAATCTCGTCCCGGACCTTATTTGCGATGCCCAGGTGTTCTGACGCGGCTTGCCCATCAATCAGCAGCGTCCAATCAATATCGCTGCCCTGAGTGAATTCGTTCCGGGCGACACTTGAACTCACCCTTAAACCACGCCGCTCATCAAAGACGGCCTTGAGACGACGCTTAGGTACGACGAAAAGCCGATCGCGAAACAGTTGGACAAACGCGGCGCGAACTTGAATTGCTGAAGGCGGAGCTCAAATAAGTTGAAGTTGCCGCTCTAAGCCTGCGGGATGAAGACCCCAAGGATGCGAACAATGTCGGCTTTCTGCAGTTCCTTGTCTGTGAGCTGGTACGTGTGCATTGATGGACTCCAGTGACACGAGAGATTGTCTGCGAATAATTGCGCGTTAGTTGCTATCGGCTCATATTGTGTTCCGCGGCCCGTCAATGGTGACACCCTCGTCTCGACGAGACGCCATCCGCCATACAGACTATCTGAAGGTCGAACTAAAACGATGTTCCAGCCTTCATGGTCTTCGCCAGACTCACGAATCTCAATGAATCCAGCATGCACGGCGTGATGTTTTTTCAAGGTCCCCATTCGCCCAGGGACTAGAGGATTTGAGTACAGTTCATCCGGCGGAAAGAAATGGATAACCAGTTCTCGACCGTGGAAATTGAATACTCGCCCATCGTTCCGGTCCCGGCGAGAGATCTTCGTTTCAACCAATTGTGAATTAAGCTCATCCACAACTTCTTGAACCAGTTCGACTAGCTTTCGCTCCATGTACTTGATCCGCGCCTGGCTGTCCCGCTCTTCCCGGATTGCTTTCAGCTCCTCGAGTGCGCCTGCTTCGGCGGTATCGTGATGTCGTCTAATGCGGTTGGCAAGACCAATGATTGTGGCATCAGCAGGGTTGGGCACGGAATGAAGGGCGGCAAGGACTTCGTCGGCGGTCTGATACCGACTTTGAATGGGCTTTGAGAGAAGCTTCTTGATAATTCCGTCAAGGATGTCCGGAATATCTGCATTCACGCTTTTCGGTCGCGGCACAGGAGTGTACAGGTGCATGTCACGCAAACCATCGGCATTCGGCGCTTGGAAAGGCGCTCTGCCGCAAGCTGCTTCGAAGAACATTATCCCCAGAGCATAAACGTCGGTTGCAGGAACAGCCCGTTGTCCGGTCCATACTTCAGGCGCCATGTAACGAGGCGTTCCGGCCCCTTTAAACGTCAGCGTTCGAGTAGCCTCATCGACAAATTTTGCCAGCCCAAAGTCGCCAATCTTTAGAATGTCATCGGAGACAAAGACATTCTCGGGTTTCAGATCGCGGTGGACCGTTCGAGAATGAAGTGCTTTCAAGCCATTGAGAACCTGTCGCATGTGCCCGACGATCTGTTCGATCGATAATTTCCGTTTGTCGGCAGATGACAACACGTCTCGATAGTCGCCGTCCGGACAATACTCCATGATTGTGAATAAACCGCGACCAGAACCGAAGAGGCACTCACCGTAATCTACAACGGCAAGGAGGTTCTCATTTACGAGTCCCTGCGTGCTTTGGAGTTCCTTCTCGAATGAAAGCCGAACGTCGGGATCGGATACCGGAGCAATAATCTTTGCCGCGTAAGAACTCTTCCCTTCGCCTTCGGCTAAATACACGACACCAAATCCGCCGCGCCCAATCTCGCGATTAATCTTGAAGGTCTTTCCACTTTTTCCTGATAGGGTTTGCCCGATCATGTTCGCGCCGATCTCCGACGTTTCTTTCCGTTGGTTGAACCTGGCGGATAAGACGCCGTCCGCGTGGTGGCCTCAATTCCTTCGAGCAGCACTGATGCCGGCTCAAACTCCCGCCCTTCGCGCCCCGCAAGCTCCGCTTCGGTCTGCACGAGTTCTCCGCGAAACGCCTGGGCCAGAGCGATCACACCATTCAACTCGTCGGCTCCGCGAAGAACTCAGCATTCTGGCCCTGCACTGTTCTGACTACGAGCGCTCGGTCTAAGAAATCGTTTTGTTGTTCGCAACTCGTCTCGGCCACGAGCAGACACCCGTGACAAGCAGCCCCCAGCATAAAGCTCCGTTCGTGTGGGCTCTCCGGGCGATGCTGCGCACAAATTGGATCGTTGGAACACAGGATGCCAAGCTCAAGAGCATTGCGGACCGTGTCGGCAATGCGGCGCCCGACTTCGATCAATCCCCCCAAGGTGCCTTCCGCGTCCGAACTCCCCGTATACAGTAGAATCCCGTACCCAATTTCGGGCAAAGCATAGATGCGTTCACGAATCGAGCTAGCAGGATAACCACATTCAAGCGCGATCGTTGTGATGAGCAGGTGAGCAAACGAATGAAGCATGATGTAGGCCGGACCGGCAAATTTTCTCATCGAATGGCTATGCTCAGACTTCCAAGCATCGAAACCTCGCTTCAGCTGAATTGCTCGCTCCGTTACTTCTGTGCGGGCTGACCAAGCCCCAATCGCGGACTTGTCAAACTGCAGAAAGATACCTTCACCTCGATTTTCCGCAGCTGGCACCCATGTAACATCGCGCGCGAGATCTGCGCGGCGAACCCCAATATCCAATTCGCCCTCTGTGTCCGGCGCGGCTGCTTCGAAGCGCGTGAATCCAACGAGAGCCGTCACCTCCCGCAGCCGTTGTACTAGCACGACCTTCTGAATGCCGGTCATCCAGGGCTTATCCCATTTTTCTTTAGGCAGCACTCGCGCATAGAAAAGTCCGTCCGGACGATCCTCGCCGATTTCCTCGGCCGTTGAGAGCAAGGTCTCCAGTTCCACTGACTTTACTGACTTATCCTGCGGTGGCGGATTGCGCCGCGCTTGAACCTCCTGCCAGACCTCCGCATCCGAAATACCCTCCAGAGCTTCGCGGACCTTCTGCTTCCTGCGCTCGTGCTTAACATCCTCCTCGCTCTCCGCCGCTTCCAAAAAAACCCATGCTGCTGAAACCGCATCTTTGATCGTCTCTCTCCTGTCCGGGAGAGAAATTACGCCGAGTCTCTGGGGGAAATAAGCGTTGGAAGCCGTGCGGACCAGCAGCCGGTTCATCTCTTCGCAGCGCTCTTGCATGCGCGGCCCGAGCCAGGGCCGCGCGCCGTCGCAAGGGCCGAACCCCTCAGCCCTTTGCGTTGCAACCTGAGCCATGCTTCGTTCTGCTCGCCCGCATGAGCAACGAATCCAGATTTCTCCCAAGTCCCCGCTGGTGCCTCTCTCATCCAGGAATAAAAGCCGACCTTGATTGCGGCATGTGTTATCACCGCCATGTAGAAACGCGTACCAGTCGATGTCACCAATATGGCCGCGCCTACAAGCTCGCACAAAGCGGACTGGCACCACTTTGAGTTTGTCTCTCGTCTCCGGGTGCCTGAACACATTGCCGCGTTCTAGTGAGCGAGAGTGGACAAGGTATCTGCTACGACGCGTTTCTTCTCGCGTTTTTCCTGGAGGATCCTGCGTCACGAACCATTCCGGGAATAAGAATGCAGGAACGCCACTTGGATGGTAGTCATGTACATCACCGACCGAAGGCGGAGTTTCAAGCTGAATCGTAGGGACACCGAGGAGATTCGCTACTTTCGCGCTGAGTCTCGGCTCGTTGATAACATCGCGGTCTCCAAGCCAAAAATCCAGACCTGAAATCAATACGGATGAGTTGGGCAGATCGGTCATCGCACCCGGCCCAAACGTACTGATCAATTGCCCCTGGCGCACCTGCCCCTGTGGTCGAGCCACTCTCCGTCTCGTCGTCATTCTTCTTCATCCAAGGGAACGTTCTCCAGGCTTCGAACCCAAATATTTACATTTGCTTCGACATCTCTCATAGAACGGTTGGCGCGGAACTTCATCCTCCAGTTGCCGCTCGGGAGATTTCTCAGCGAGGGGTCAAGAAAATCATGCAGGAGGGCGATACCTGTGCCACGCTCGTATTGGTTGTACTGCAGGGACGCTCCGACCTGGCGCTGGTCCTGCACGACTCTGCACCACTCGTCCAATAGATCGGCGGAACGCTGACGCACCCGTTGCCGAAGGGCATCCCTCTCAGCGCCGTCTGATTTCCTATGGTTATAAGCTCGCTCCCCGAACGTATCGACGACCGCATCCAGAGGATGCCGCTGGGCGACGACCTCCAGGGCCCCGTTGGGTGGGATCATCACCCGGAGACCGAGCCTTGACAACGCAACCAACGATGCAGCTAGACCTCGATCAAGTGCTCTGGGTGAAAAAGGAGTGACGCTTGTCGCTTCGACACTGCGGTAAAAGCTCTCGTGGTACGCACAGAACCTCTCGTAGTGCGAACGATCGCGCGGCTTGTGGACGTTAAGAATCGTGACGATAAGACCGGGTTTGTGCGGGAGGCGCCCCACGCGGCTAGTCGCCTGAATGTACTCCGCTGAGGTTTTTGGCTGACCGAAAACAACCATCAACCCCAGTCGCGTGATGTCCAAGCCGACGGAGATCATGTTCGTGGCGATCGCAACGTCGGCATGGCCTTTTTCGGTAAAAGGCAAACCAAGCTTTCTCTTCGCTTCGGAGACCTTGGCAGTGTCTACCCGGCTCGTCAGTTCAACCGGTTCGTAGGCGATGACTCGATCCGCGAACACCCCTTCATTCTCGCTCACCCGCTTTCGGTCGGCATAGCGTTCGAGGCGGCTTCGTACCTCATCCTCAATCAGCCGTCGCGCGCCGCCCAATTCTCGGAGTGCATTGAAGTAGCCTACGAGCGTCATGTACGGATCGGCGGGATTTGGCGAGGCGCGCTTGCATTCCTCATACCACTTCTTTCCTGCCCCGAGCAGAGCGAGATACGCACGCAACATCGCCACCTTGGGGCTTCTGCCTTGCGCGGCAACCCCCACATACAAACGAGGGTTGGTCAAAGGTTTCCCTTCTTCAGGAGTGAGAGTCCGTGCAAAGAAAGAATTTCGCCGGTCCGGGCCTGGCGGAGGAAAGATATCAACCTGATCCCGGTTGAAGAGTGCGCGTATCTGGCTGTCAGCTTTTCGCACCGTGGCGGTCGAGGCAACAATCTTGGGTCGAACCCCGCCGTTGACAGCTAGCTCTTCCAGCGCAGTCTCGTATAGGCCGACCATAGTGCCTAACGGACCAGAGATTAGATGGAGTTCATCCTGAATGATGAGTTCGGGCGGCAGCAAACGACCGCTTGGGAGCAGAGCCCCTCTATTCGGCTCTGTGGGACCGTAGAAGCCGGCGGGGTCATGCCGCTGCACTCGACCAAAAAAGTTGGCGATATCGCCTGTGAATGGCATGCCAGCAAACTTATCCACGGTGGCGATCATGAAGCAAGGAAGGCGACGATAGATCGGCTCATCCACAGCAAGAATTGGAAGCGGGCGATTCCTTGTGAACTCGCAGGAACGGTTGACACAGACGATCTCCAAATCGGTCGGGTAGTCGGTGTTCGCCCTGCCGTTCGCGCGCAACCGGAATGAGTTTTGATCAAACTTCGTCCCGCACCATGGACACTCTTCCAGCGGCACGGGCGACGGCTTTCTGCTGTCGTTCAGGTAAGTGATCGTCCTTCGACGCGCGGTGTCAGGATGGTCAGCATCCTTGCTTCCCATGATGTTCGGCGTCGCCGCGCGACCAACCCACAGCCCAATCTCAAACGGCCAATCCCCAAGCTCAGAAGTCTTTTCCCTTAACAACTCCAACGCGCAAATGAGTGTCGCTCCACGGCTGAGTTGATCGAGCGTCAATAAGCGGAGCGTATAGCGCATCAGGACACACAAGCCAGCGCCGCTGATACCGGGATTCCGGAGGCGGCGCAAAATGAGCGTGAAGGCGGACAATGCAAGATACGCTTCCGTTTTGCCTCCGCCAGTGGGGAAGAACAGGAGATCTACAATCTTCCGGTCGTCGCTCGCTGGTTCCGCGATTCCCGGAAGATTCATGAGCAAAAACGCAAGCTGGAACGGTCGCCATTTGGGGGGTTCCACAGATTCAATTGCTTTGTCCTGCATTGGACCGAAACGGCGGCGATAGGCTGTCGCCATCGCCTGATTCGCAAGGCAGAAGGCTTTCAAACACTCGGCATTGCCGAGGAGGGCAATGCCCTTCTCGATTCGGCTCGCGGCAACCCTCGCGTTGTTGAGAAGACTGTGGCCTGTGGTAGCCCTCGTCGCCGGGCTCGCTGGAATCTTCGGAATCTGAGCCTCGATCCACTCTCGATAGTGCGCAACGAGCGGCGTAAGCTTTGCCGAAGCATCGGCCCCGTCCGCCAAAGTGCCTAGCTCGTCGATACCAAGGGCCACGTCATCGATGTCGGATGGGGCAACCCGTTCCACCTGGGCTTCGGGTATCCAGCAGGTGTAGGCTTCGTGCTCGTTCCCGGCAGCGGCAATGTTGTGGCCAACGGCATATTCACCTATGTCCTGGTACTGAATGTCTGCAACGTTCTCGTCCCAGTCATCGGACATGAGACCACGTGTGTTCGGTCTCGGGAGCAATGGCTTGTCTGCGGAAAGATGGAGTTCCGTCTGGAATGTAAAAGCCTCGTCGCGGAGTTCATCGCCCTTCGGCGCCCGCCGGTTGACCAGGAATACGGAAACCGTCCGCGAACCCTTGGGTAAACCGGCGTCGGAGTGGAAGCCGCCAACGGGCAGAATCATAAGCGCTACATACAGGCCATGCTCTTTGATTCCAGTGCCGGGAATCTTTTTCTCCTTGGGGGCTGCGAGATTGTCCGGGAGCTCAAGGGTGAGCGTCTCTTCAAACTGCTTGCGGCTCCACTGCTCTTGGTTGGGGGGGTCGCTCTTCCGGTAGTCGGCCCAGCGGACCCGAAGCGTGAGGCGAGTTGCTTCTTTTGGAAGCAAAACGCTCAGACCAATGGAGCTCGGAAGGTACTTCTGCTTGGAAGCAGCCGTCGTCTCTGGAACCACATCGTCATCTAGCCCGGATTCGCCGGCGGAGTCCAGGTCGTCATCCGCATCAGCATCGCTTCGTTGTTCGGCTGGGGCGTCGAGCGGGGCGAGAAAGCCGGTGAGATACCAACGCGAGGGCGATTGGGGGAGAACCTCGGCGGGGTCGCCGAGGTTTCTTCTCAGGACCGACAAGGTCGAGTTTTAGGGCTTCAACCAGCTTGCTTCGCACTTGGGCGGACGTCATTCCTGCGACCATGCTGCTCCCTCAAAACAATACTGGTCCTTTAGCATTGGACTTCCTTCTCCCTTTGCGCCGCGATCCTCCGCCATGCACTTCGCTGCCAATCGGCTTTCGTTGCGCGGCTCGTTCCGAATTGAGTGCGGTCAGACGAGCGAGCACGTCATCATGTATTTCATCGGGCCAGCGATACCGAAATCTTGCGTGCTTGCTAGGTCCCAAAACACCAAGGCTAGTTTCGTCCTCGACTTCGTCAAACTCCGGGACAAACGTGCATACCGGGCTAAGATCGTGCCAACCATAGGATTCGAAGACCGCTCGATCCAAGTTATCGTGCAGTTTCCTGAGTCGGATTATGTCTACTGATTGTTCATTTGGAGCATGAAAGCGATTATAGATATCAGTAATGCCCTCGTTAGTCTGGGTCATAAGCTGAGCGCGAAACTCGTAATAGTCCCGGCCCGATGCCTCTGTCAGTGCATCCTGCCTGTATCCCGAGGCGAAAGGGAATGTCTCAAAGCAGTCAGTTGGCGTATATCGAAGCCGATCTTCAAGGGTCGACGCCATGAATCGACACCAAAGCTCGTGAACCCTTGATTGCAACACGCCGAAGGTCCCAAAATCCTCGAACGCGAAGACGACGCATGATTCAGCTGCAATTGAGCGTGGATCGATAAACGCGGGGGCAAGGTGCTGACTGTGTCGATTGCAGGCAAGTATTCTTCTGAGACCCCTCTTTGCAGCCCTTAGTTCGTAACGAGGGCGAAGAAATCTCCACCATAACCTCTTACCGCCTTCATCGTCCTGCCTTAGGCGTTCTGGCTTTACGCGTTCCTCAACGATTGCAAGGAGATCTGGCCAGTCGTGGGCGACGGGGCCAGGATAGTCCCGAGCTACGATACCGTCTCGAAGTTGCTCTCGCTGTTCGTTCTCGGACAATTCGTGCCAACTTGTGCCGGAGTTCGCACGCCGAAGAGGAAAATCTTCGAAATTGATTATGAAACGATGATGTTGGTGCCTAGGATCGCTGTTGATTTCATCCCCCCCGATATAGGGAAAGATTCGCTCAGCATTTTGCCCGTTTTGCGCAATGAGCTGCTTCATCCTCTCTAAAGAGGACGCAACGCCTTTCTTGTCGGTGTCATCAAACGTGAAGCCCATACCGAGAACAATCGCACCTTGAAAGCTCTTGCCCGCATTCTCGCTCAGAATAGCCGGATCATCGTTCCCGCCATCGTAAAAGAGGTAAGCCGTTATGCGTTCGACCGGTCGATGATTGAGGAGGTAGGGCCCATTGAGCGGACCCTTGATGATGTGAATGATGCTTACAGTGACCGCGGCCTCCCCCGGCCAGCTGTACCGCTTGAGAGCTCGATAGATCGTCCCCCGGTTCTTACATATCCAGCGCAGCCCAGTTGCGCGAGTGTCGCCTTGGCTCATTGTGTTAGTAGCAATCAGACCCAGGCAGCCACCCGATCGAATCGTAGAAAACGCCCTTCGGAAAAAATGAGCTACCAGGTCAGAGCTGCCGTGCGAGTCAGGATTAAGGGTCTTAAGCCAGTCCACATAACCATCCGGGGAGCCGTCAATGATCGTGTTCTTGCCGGCAAAAGGAGGATTTCCAACGATTACGTCGAAACCTCGCAGCGGCCGGAGAGCGTTATCGAGATCAAAGACCTCCGGAAATTCTAGCTCCCAGTGGAATGATACGAGCGGCCTGGCGCCCGCGCGTTCTTTCTCTGCGATCTTGCTTAGCTCAACGCCGACTGCAAAGTCTGGCGGATTTCCAAAGGCGGCCTGCACCTTCTCTTGTCGCAAAGTCTTGGCAGTCCGCCGCGCGGCCTTGGTTTCGCCAGCGAAGAAAGCTCCGACCAAGACATCACCGACGTTCCTTGCAAGCCCCAACTGATCCTCTGCTACAGCGAGTTGTTGCGCCAACTGTGCATAGGGTGTTCCTTCCCGTGAATCCAGAATCTCTTTGCGTGCCTTTGCTGCGCGCGTGATACGCCGGCGCAGCTCTCCTTCCAGGAAAGACAGCGAAGGGTGTGGCTCCCAGTCAAAGGCCCCGATTTGTCTCGCGGTCACTCCCAGGAGTGAATCGCCGTGACGTAGCGCGTGATCGAGGAACGTAAACTCATGGTCGCGCGCCAATGTGGCAAGCCAGAGGGAGAGCTTGGCAAGATCAACTGCCATCTCGTTCTTGTCTACCCCGTAAAGAGAACGCTGAGCAACCAATCTGCGAGCTTGCAGCAGCTCGTCCTCGTCGGGCGGAAGCACGGGCGTCGTCTCATGCTTGTGCCAAGTTTGGACGAGCGCATCACCAAGCTGGCGGCACGCCTCTACGAGGAAGGCTCCAGAGCCCATTGCTGGGTCGCATACCTTCAATGCGAGAATCTGTTCTGGCTTCGGGTTCTCGCCGAGTCCGCCCAAAACGGGGGCCAATGCGGCCTCGACGATCGGCTGCGTCAGGGATCGTGGGGTGTAGTGGGAACCGCTGCGGCGACGTTCCGCTGACGGCTGGAAGATCATTGCTGCGCTGGGAACGATTGTGGGCGTCACGTTCTTCGCGATACGGCCGCCTAACGCGGCCATCAGGTCGTCGATGTTTGTGGCTTCGATCAGCTTCTTTTCCGCTTTCCCCGTGAGTTTCTGATCCGCGACTTTGCTCAGCAATTCATTCCGCTTGGCGCCGGGTAAGGCTCCAAGCTCAGCGAGATTGATGGTGATCGGTGCGCCGCCGCGCTTCTTTGCTTTCAGAGCTACGGACGGCCCCTGTGCAACATGCAGCTCGAAGCCCATCATCGCTTCATAGACGCTTCCGATCTGCTCCACGTCGAGGTTGCGATAGCTGAGACGCTCGCCATCGAGAAGGAGCAGGTTTCTCAAAACGCGGTAGACCACACCATCCGGCACGCGCGGCACTTGCACTTCCTGTTCGCGTGCATCGGTCCGACCTTCAAGGAATGAATAGCGGTCTGGGTCAAAGAGGTATCCCTTACGACCCGGAATATTCAAGCCCCCATGCCGTGCGCCCCGGAAAATCATTCGGAAGAGGGCCAGAAGTCGCGCCCAGGCACCATATCGCTGATCCATCGTGTCCGGATTGTGCGCCTCATCTTGCCGTAGCCCCTCGAAAAGGCCGTTCACCGAGTAGTTGTTGACGAAGACCTCGTCCGAGGAAAGCAGGTCGCGGTCCTCGGCATAAAGGACAAAGACAAGTCGAAGCAAGACGGTGAGCAGGCCGGCGTAAACCTGATTGGGGTCGTCACGCAACACTTGGGCAAGAACAGCAGTTTGGTCATGCGCCGATTGGAAGCCTCGGAGCAGCTCGAAGAGAGCCTCCATGACCTGGCTGGATAGCTTGGTCGAAACGACGTTCTGGTGCTTGCGGCTTGCGGCAAGTATTGCCGGAAGACGCTGATCGTCGGCAGCGGTAAAGAGCCGATGTGCGGACAACAGCATGTGCAATGCCGCAAGGATCGGACGGCCCGCAACCTGAACCATTTCGGTGATCTTGAATGTGATGTGCCCACTGGACTCTCCCTTGGGTGCGTACACAAGCCGGATGGCGTCCGGACTCACCAAGAGGCCGGCAGGGAATGACGTCTCTCGCAACAGTCTTTCAAACCGGACCTGTGCCGATGCGTGCCACTTGCGTTGCTCGGGAGGCGGAACTAAGTCGAAATCAGCACCGGTTTTGCAAATCAGCAGGATGGTGGTGTCGCCGTCCTTGACGACGTAATCCGGATGAATGATTTCTTCGTAACCAGGTACTAATAACGTGAGGGACTCATCTGGAGCGCTAAGATCGCTCACTACCCAATCAAGAACCTTCGTGACAAAACCTTCGAAGTCATACAGCTTGGGAATTGCATGACTGTCGCCGTCCTGCGGCAGTATTGAAAGGAATTCACGGTGAAGAGGAACGAAGTTTCGGTCAATCGACGCCCCCGCAGAAACGAGTGCAGGAATGGAAACGACGATTCCGACCGGTTGAACGTACCCCAACCACTCTTGATGTGAGTTCTCTATCGGGTTGTAGGCCATCTCTCAGCGACTCCCTTCTGACATAGGCCACAGGTAGACGATCCCGACTGGCTCGATCCGTTGGGCTTTGATGGCATAGATATCCTCGATGCGAGATGGCTCTGTAGCTAACTCCTGCACCAACTGATCCAATCTTTTGTCCCAATGCCGGCGATCCGCATTGAACTGGCGCAGCTCTTCTCCATCAAACTGAAGGGTTCTCTGGCTAGTCTCAAGCTTTTTCTCGTTGATGTGCTTTTGCTGAGCCTCAAGCAGTTCCCGCATCTGTTTGGATTCATCCATGCCGCGCTTGTGCAATTTTTGAATAGCATCGACCGCGTGCTCCTCGCCTCGTTGATGCAGATGGGGTAGCAGCTCCTCGATATCCTGGCCCACGGCGTTGCGAAGCATTCTTTCGATGGTGTCGTTGGGCCTCCCGCTGGCCAACAAAGCTTGTTCCAAGAGGTCCAGCGTCTTCAGTTCCGCTTCTCGAGCGTACGGCGTCAATGGGTTCTTGCGGATTACTGGATCAATCCAGCGCGCCGTGATGGTGATGATCTCTTCATGGAGACGTGCCGCGCCTGGACCGTATAGCGCAAGCCTCCCCAGCAAGAGCACACGGGGGATAGCGTCGCGCGTCTGCGCAAGGCAAGCACGGGAAAGATCATGGTGAACGAATCCTTGTGACAAGAACCGACCGAGGAGCCGTTTTACGACACGTTGTTCAAGGTGGAGCTGGACCACCTCATCGGTCACCTTGCCAGGGTCTTCAAAAACCACAGGGCGAATGGGTGAGGTGCTACGCCATTCGAAGAGCCGCTGACCGCGTTGCCGCGGCACTCGCAAACTATCCATTGTCTCCGCCCAGGAAGACTGAGTGTCGTCTAGCTTCGGGAGAATAAACTCGCCTGGAACCCTCGGCTTGAGTGGGGGGGCATGGAGCAGTTCCAGTGCGCACGAGATCGCCGAATGAAAATGCGCCTCATCCAGGCCCACTTCTTCCCTGGAGCGCTCCATCATGGTGCGGAGGGAGTCGATCGATCTGCGGAGGTCGGTCTGGCGCTCGCGGACTGCCTCAAGCTCTTCCCGCAAGGCTTGTCGCTTTTCGTCGTTGAGCTCTGCCGCTTCGACATTTTTCTGCAGCCTGTCAATTTCTCTACGGCGAATGCCGTCCTTCAGCAATTCGTCGAGCTCGTCGTCTATGACCTTTGAGAGGCTCCCCAGTTCATTGCGGATTGTTTTCGTCTTGCGGACGACCGTCTCAAGAATGCGATCCTCTGGGCGCTGCTCGTAAACGAAGTAATAACAAAAAACCTCATCCGCCGGTTGCAGCTTGCGGTCAATTCGTCCGTTGCGTTGCTCCATCCGGCTTGGGTTCCAGGGAACGTCAAAATGAAAGAGATGATTGCAATGTGCTTGCAGGTTCAGGCCCTCGCGGGCGGCGTCAGTAGCGATTAGGATTCGGACCGGATCGGTGTCAGGGTCTGCGTTGAAGGCCCGCTTGATCAGATCTCGTTCGTCGGTTGGGGTCGACCCCCGAAATACACAGATTCGTTCGAAAGCCGGGTCCGATTCGGCTACCGCAGCGCGCAAAGCTTGCTCCAGGTAGCGAAGCGTGTCTTCATATTCCGTAAAGATAATGATTCTTTTACGGTTCCACTTACCGGACGGGCACATCGTTTCGGATATCCAGTTGATGATCGCGCGGACTCGGGCGTCTGGAAGGCGTCGGTAAGTTTCCGCAATTTCAGACATTTGTTTCAGTAATGCCTGTTCGAGGGAATCATCCGCAGCCGGCGGCAACGTGGCTGTCGCCGCTTCCACTTGCAATTCCTCCTCTGCCGCTAATTCTGCCTCGGCAAGGTTTGCCCGTTCATCGTCATTGCTTACTCCCCCACGAAGAAGATCGAACTTCGATTGCAGTGGCTCGGCGGAAATGGGCGCATTTCGTCTCTGCCTTTGCACCGTTCGTTGATGAACGTTGAGTGTTCGGGCAAATGCCTCGACAGACGAAAAGAGTCTTTGTTGCAGACCACAGATGAGGAGGCCAGAGGCCGTCTGCGCTCTTCGAGACGAGGATGATAAACGCAATTCGCGGGCCTCCTGATACTCGGCAAGGAGGGTAGCCAGGCGCAACTCTGGCGCTTCGGTTGGTAAGCCCGTCAAGGTAATTTGCTCAACGATGCGCTTTGGGAATCCTCCTTGGATCTCGCGTAGGTCTTCTTTGATTCTCCGAACCATGACATCTTCGCGGTTTTGCTTGGTGACCTTGACACCACGGCAGAATCGCTGCGGATCCAGAATCTCGAGCAGGGCGGAAAAGCTGTGGAATGGCCGTTGTGTGGGGTGGCGGATAAGAAGAGACGGTGCTCGAAGCGAGGTGCCAGGTCTCGAACCGCATGTGTCGTTTGCGAGTCTACGGCGTAACGCTGGCCACCAGCGGGCGCGGCATGGTGCGCTTCATCAAGAATCAGAAGAGTGCCCGTCCGGAGAGTTCCTAACCAATCGCGGAGACTCCCTGAATATGCCTCGTCAATCAGCAGGCGATGGGAAATCAGGAAGCGAGAGTGGGTTGACCAGGGGTTGACGCTGAAACCACGTTCGCGCCTGACTCGCTGGACATAGTCCTTGTCGAGAATCTCGAATTGCAAGCCGAACCTCGCCGAAAGCTCCTCCTGCCATTGCAGGAGCATGGAGGGAGGGCAACTGACGACAATTTCCTTGATCTTCTTGCGAAGGAGCAGTTCCCGAGCGATGAGGCCAGCTTCGATAGTTTTTCCCAGCCCCACGTCATCGGCTATGAAAAGGTTGACCCTCGGAAGACGAAGCGCCTTTCGAAGCGGCTCCAACTGGTAGGGATCGAGTTTGATGCCTGCACGGAAGGGCGACTGTAGAAGTTTTGGATCAGTGGAAGTTACGCAATTCCAGCGCAGCGTGTTGAGATAGGCCGCAAAATGCTTGGCAGGATCGAACCCGCGTTTCGCGATTTGCGCCCAGTTTTCGCCATTCCGAATCTCTGCGTCTAGCTCGTGTTCCCAAAGAACGCTCAGAGGTTGCCCTTGGGCATCGTCGTCGACACAAGACAGCCGGACCAGGGTTGCGTCACCTGCGCGAGGCGGGGCGACCACCTGTTCCACGAGATAAAGACGCTGGCGAACGTGAACAATTTGGCCAGTCTGTGGCACGGTTGCAGCGTCACTCATTATCCCCTCCCCTGAGGGGTTGGACCCTGTGCTCATATGAATGAAGGACCGGCTGATTATAACCGTGGGTGGCCAAATGCGACAATCCTCTTTGAGGTTCGTCGATAACAGCGTGAGTGTAGAAGTCTAATACTTTTTTAATGTCGCGGGTCATATTCGAATGGCAGGTTCGAGCGGGAAGGACTTGGCATCGGCCATACCTGATGGGAAACCGTCGCGTACCGGGGCTACAGCTCGGCGAGGATAGTTTTGAGCTGCTCCATAGCCTCGGGGGAAAACCGAATCGACTGCCTCTTCTTACCGGGCATCTTCCGCTCGCGAGACCCGTACGTGTCGAGCTGCAGACATCGTTTCCCTTGCTCGTCCGTGACAACTGAGTAAGTGCAATCAACCTCTTTGTGCAACCCGTCTCTAGTAAGGACCAGATGATCTAAACGTCGGACAATGCCCATCTCTGTTCTCCTTTTGAATGCAATGCGGTGACAGGCATCGAAACGCCTTTTCCGCTGCGCAGAGGCGTAGCGTGCGTTCATCTGCCCTCCGCAACCGAACCCGCTACTCGGCGAGGTATCCGCGTTGAACGGGATGAGGAACAGTCACCAGGCGGGCCTGGGCACGAATACCTCCTTTTGGGGCATAGCCTGGTTGTCCGGGTACCACTATAGTCCAATGGAGCGACTAGGTCGCCGAAAATGCGATATCCGGGTAGCACTTGACTCGGGCGTTACATGTCCGCTAAGTACTTGGCTTTGATCAGATGCTTCAATATAAACTCACAACCGATGTTACAGGAGTTAGGACACATGCCCGCCTCATTCAAGACGAACCCGGTCAACCTAAAGGAGCTTCTAGAGGACTGTCAGTCAGGAAAACTGCAGCTCCCCGATTTCCAGCGAAGTTGGGTCTGGGATGAGGAACGAATTCGAAGTCTCATCGCTTCTGTCTCGCGAGCGTTTCCTATAGGAGCCTTGATGACGCTTGAGACTGGCGGAGATGTAGATTTCAAGCCACGTACAGTAGAGGGCGCACCAACAGCGTCACAACACGTCAAGCCCCTTTCTCTCCTTTTGGACGGGCAGCAGAGGATGACTTCGCTTTACCAGGTTACGCTACGGAATCAAGCTATAGAAACGGTGACGCCGAAAAACAAGAAGGTCAAACGGTGGTTCTACATAGACATCCGCAAAGCACTCGATCTAAGCATTGATCGGGAAGAAGCGATCATAGGCGTGCCTGAGGACCGCGTGATCCGGAAGGACATCAACAAAGTCACCGTGCTTGACCTTTCGACGCCCGAGAAGGAATATGCCAACCTAATGTTCCCAATGACCTGCGTTTTCAACTGGGACAATTGGCAGGACGGCTTTTATGAGTTATGGGCCGGAAAACCAGAAAAAGCAGAATGGCAGCAGTTCAAGAATGCCGTGTTGCAAAGTAATTTCGCTCTCTATCAAGTTCCGGTAATCACGCTGAGCCAGGCTACATCCAAAGAAGCTGTTTGTGTTGTCTTCGAAAAGGTTAACACCGGTGGCAAGCCGCTTGACGCATTCGAGTTGGTGACTGCCGCCTATGCCGCAGACGGGCACGAGTTGCGCAAGGACTGGTTTGGCCCGGACGCTAAATCTGGACGGCGCGAACTGTTCCGCGAGGCGCTTCGCTTTCCAGGCCAGAAGGCGGGAATCGTGGCCGAGATCGCGAACACTGACTTCCTGCAAGCGATCGCTCTCTTCTATACACGGGAACTGCGCGACAAAGCTGCGGCTTCAGGCAAACAAGGGAAAGAGCTGCCAGCGGTAAACTGCAATCGCCAATCATTGCTGAGCGTTCCCCTGTCTGCTTATAAACATTTTGAAGGCTCGGTCCAGGATGGGTTTATTAAGGCCGCCAAGTTCCTGAACATGTTGCATCTGTATCGCACCTTCGATCTCCCATACCAGTCACAGGTTGTTCCGCTTGCTGCAATCCTTGCCGACCTTGGACCCGCCTGGGAACATGAGGCCAACCGAGCGAAGCTCGTCCGGTGGTATTGGAACGGCGTTTTCGGAGAACTCTATAGTTCTGCAGTCGAGTCGCGCTACGTCAAGGACTTTATTCAGGTCCCCAATTGGATCAGAGGGGGATCGGAACCCTCAACGATTGTAGAATCTACGTTTCGCGCGGACCGATTAAAGACGATGCGTATGCGGCTTTCCGCCGCATACAAAGGAGTGAACGCGCTGCTGATGAAACACGGCGCCGAAGATTTCCGCAGCGGTCAGAAATTTGACCATACTGTGTTCTTCAATGAAGACGTGGACATCCACCACATTTTCCCGCAGGCTTGGTGCAAGAAGAGCGGGATTAAGCCAGCGATTTTTGATTCGATCATTAACAAGACACCACTGTCGTATCAAACGAATCGGATTATTGGCGGCGATGCACCTTCGCATTATCTTTCAAGGCTTGAAAAAGGCAAACCTACGGTTCCCCCGATCGCTCGCGAAAATCTGGATGCTCATTTAATTTCACATCTTATCGACCCCGCCCTGCTACGGGCCGACAGTTTTGCGGAGTTTATGGTCGATCGTCAATGGAAATTGGTCAGGCTCATCGAGCAGGCGACCGGGAAAAAGGTATATGAAGGGACGGTGCAAGAGGAGTGGGGCGATGAAGCAGACGCTCCGGAGGAAGAGTTGTCAGCTTATTCGCACCAATGATGGAGAGCTGGTTTCGCCACAATGTCCTTAGCAACCAATTGCAGGCAAAAGTGACTGGAGGAGATGGTCCAGGCACACACCCGGCCATTATTTCTAAGGATGTTTGGAACGGAAGACAGAAGGTTCATGGCGCTTCGTACCAGTCGTGGGCCTCGACCAGCTCGAGAGCTGCGGCCGGGGTAAAGATGACTTCGAACACTAGGAACGACGCTGCTCTAACCTGGACTTCAAGTCTGGCCACGCGATCGCTTGGGTGCGATCCTCTTGCTCGGAGTCAAGCCGGCGATTGAGTTCGGATTCTTGCGCCTCACTCAGTGGCAGGCGATGCTGCTCCAGACTATCCCAGAGCTGTGCGATGAGAGACAGGCGCTCTGCTGGGGACAAGCGAACAATCTCGTCAGTCGTGAGTATCGCCATTTGGTAAGGGTACGAGAAAGATGAAGGCGCGGCAATGACGTGCAGCATTACCCCAGTTGCGGGGCCGGGCTGGCGAACGGGTTGGTCTCGGTATCCGATGTGACGCGCAGCCCTTAGCGTGAGAGTTCGGCACGTGCGGCTGAAATTTCGGCGTCTACGTCCTCAGGCTTCAGACCGCGCTCGCGTGCGTTGCGGTGCCCGAATTCGACGGTCTTGCGCCACTCCGCCCGGCTCAGGCGGTTCTCGACTGCGTCGCGCACGAGTTCTTCCGGAGTAATCTCTTCCCTCGCGGCGGCTTCCTTAACTTTCTCAAGCAACTCGCCGGGAAGTCCGATGTATTCGGTGGCCATGCCTCTATTTTCCTCCTCTTCCGCGAAAACCCTCACGGCTTTCACCAGCATTAGACGAACTTACGATCGTTCGGCGGTTTTGCTCCAGGATGAAATAGCAACGCGAGGGGGTGTTGTCGATGGCGACCATGGAGCTCCCCTTTACCCGGTGCGTTACTTCGTGCCACGCCGAATTGCATCGAGCTTGGTAAGCGGGTCTTTTGTCTGCTTCCATCCCGACTCGATACTCCGCAATTCTGCGATGTTCTTCCGGAGGCCGGCGTTCTCAATCACCTGAAAGGATTCCGCCGTAAAGTTGAGCAGCTCCCATGCCCCGTTCGCCGCACGGTTCCATCGGCCCTGCCCCTCTACCCGCACGACGCTGGTAAAAAGATGGGGTGCGAGCTGCTTCGCTAAGCTCCGTCTCGCGTGGATGATGTGCTTATCTTTGCCGTCCTCAAGATGCACGGGCACGGGGTCATTTTCCCCTCCTATCTTGATGGGCACACCCTGGAATGTGCCCGCTTGCTGGATCGGCCCAAAGGCTGGCATCTGGAAACGATCTCTGCCCGGGAATTCGATGACCTTCGTGCCTGCGGGATCCGCAATCATGCCTTTGGCGTTGTCCTCGGCAAGCCGATCATCCAGCCGGGCCGCAGCTTCCATGGCGCGATCGTTTGCGTTCCGGGTACGTACTGCCCGCAAACGCTCACGCACCTTCGGCTCAGCTTCCCGTTCCACCCTTGCCACGAGGACCGTGCTCCCTTGCTCAAGCCGCTCGCCGGGATGGACGCTCTTTTCGTTGCCCAGCAAAATGGCGAAATCGTGCATGTACTCGGCGAGACGCAGCAAGGGGATCGTGCTCGGCGTAAAGGCGTCGATGGTCAAGCGGAACTCGCAGGTCGGCTTCTGTTTTTTGGCCATGTGACTGTCAACTCTAGAATAGACGGGTCGGATCCTCCCCCTGATCGCTCCCTCTAGGGAGAATGTTCGGGAGGTCGGCCGCCCCAATTAGAGCACGCTCATTCCGGGATGGAAAGAGAGCAGGTGAATACGTCCTGTCCAGGAATGACGTATTAGAGGACAGACGAGGTAACCCGCAAACGAAAATCGCGTTCAGCTTGCGGTGATTTTCAGTCTTCGCTTTGGGACTCGTCCCGCGTGTTTCCGAGGACTGAAACCACTCCTAACCATGGCAGCTAAAGATAGGACGCTCATTTCGTCAGGAGGCAATAGGCACCCCGCGAAGCAAGCGCCTGGTCAAACGTGACCAAAACCCCCTCAGCTTGCTGAGCAAGTGCGAGCAGCCATGCATCGGCCCAAAGTTTGGGAGATGCCGTTCGCCCCGAGGCTTTCTCACGAAACCGCTTCTCTACCTCTGGGGGTTCGGAGACAAACGTTACACGGTCGTCTTCGTACAAGCGGTCGTAGACGCGCCATGCTGCGGCGATCGTCAGCGGCTTGCCGTCCATCACCGCAGCTGTCGTCATGAGACGCAGGAAGCCAAGCTGCGTCAGGCGAGAGAATCCGATCATCCCAGCTTGCTGTTCCCACCAGCGCCTCGCGATCGCGGCATGGACGTGTTCTGGCGCCGCCAGCGCCAACCACACGTTGATATCAGGGAAGCTCAATGAGTTCATAAGCCTGTTCGTTGGTGATACGGATACGCCGGCCCGCAGGGCGGATCAGTGGCGGATCGAGACTGAGCCGCCGGCTGGGCCGAGTCGATTTGGCTTCTTCCACGGCACGCTCGATCCCCGCAAGAATGAGCTTTCGCGCAGAGCAGCCCTTTCGAGCAGCGGCCTCGTGGACCCGGCGGTGAAGCTCGCAGGGCAGGTCAATCGAGGTACGGACAGAATCGGGTTTCATACAAATAGATTATGCGCAGACGACTTAAATAAGTCAATCGCCACCCGGGGAACGCGGGACAAGGGTCTGGCTGACGCGTGCCTGACGGAGTAACGCCTAACAGAATTGCCGTTGCATGGATTCCCTGACGGGTACGCGGAAAGTCCCGGTCTTGCCCTCAAGAAAGTCAGACCCACTTCGTTCTTTCGTTCTCCATTTCGGGCCGGTCAAAACCCCTGTCCATCATCGTTCTGGGTAATGCTTTGGTGTCGGTTCAGGGATGAACGAAAGCAGCTGACACAATGATCGTCAATATCTATAGGCGAAACATCAGCGTCCGCCCAAGATCGCTCCTCTTATAACAGCGGCCAAACCAGGACCACAACGCCGGTCGCTGCGGCTACCATTCACGCCCCCGTTGCGACTGAATCTTGAGGAACTCTGCCGGCGTCACAATCTTGCAACCCTGATGCTGCCCGACCTTAAGCAGGTGGTTATCCCCGCTTAGGAGGTAATCCGAACCGCTGGCGGCTGCGCATTCAAGGATTCGATTGTCCGTGGGTCGTCCGCGATGACGTCGGTGCGCTGCTTCGGTTCGACGTGCTCGGCAAACCCGGCGATCTGGCGAATGGCAGCGTCCACACGATCTTGAGACCAGCCGAACTTCGGGCGGAGCAGAACGCGATTCACTTCGTTGAGAATGTGATCGGAAACTACGAGGCGAATCTCTCCTGCTTCGGCCAAATCGAGGATGCGCGAAGGGTTACCCGGAAAGTTCAGGGCAGATATTATGACATTTGTATCCGATGTGATTCGCAGCACTTAGCGTGAGAGTTCGGCACGGGCGGCTGAAATTTCGGCGTCTACGTCCTCAGGCTTCAGACCGCGCTCGCGTGCGTTGCGGTGCCCGAATTCGACGGTCTTGCGCCACTCCGCCCGGCTCAGGCGGTTCTCGACTGCGTCGCGCACGAGTTCTTCCGGAGTAATCTCTTCCCTCGCGGCGGCTTCCTTAACTTTCTCAAGCAACTCGCCGGGAAGTCCGATGTATTCGGTGGGCATGCCTCTATTTTCCTCCTCTTCCGCGAAAACCACCACGGCTTTCACCAGCATTAGTGAAATGCGGTGACATGATACCTATTCACCTTCCAGAGTTTGACCACAAAACTCCGAAACTTCAAGTGTCGGGTATCGCCCTGTTCGTGTTAAACCCGCGATTTCAGGACCGCGCGACAGTTACCGTCGCTTAGCCCGGTAGCCCTTCGGCAATTCGTCTCCCGGTTCCACGGGCTCGTTGCGAGCTTTATCGAGCAGGTTCAATGCCCTAGCCGCGAGTTCTTTCGTCGGCTGTTTTCGCTTTCGCGCCCATTCATCGTGTTCCAAATGAGCCAGCTTTTCAGCGACCGCCACATTGATGAACTGATTCAAGGAGACGCCCTCCTTCGCTGAAAACACCTCTGCGGTTCGCCGCACCGACGGCATCAGCCGCAGCGGAAACTTCGGGATCGCGGTCTTGCGCGCCTCAGTCGCCATCTTGGTTCCCCTCCCTTATTTTTTCTAACAGTTCCACCGGGGAAAGCACCGGAATTCCAAACCTCTTCCCGGCAACCGCAAAATGCTTCGTGTTGCTCGTAACCAGCGCCTCTGCCCGTCCGTTGATCGCAAGATCCAAAATCATCTCGTCGCTCGGATCGGGCGACAAGGGTCGGGTCTTCGTCACGACTTCCACCGGTTCAGCGAAGGCTTCCATTGCTTCGATCAACTCCAAAATCTCGCGCTTACTCAACGCCGACGCTTTCACGTGCTCCGAACGAAGAGCAACATCCCGATATTCCAAGCCCAGTTTGAGGTCCATCAGCGGCACGAGTTCTTCACGAAATATCATCCGTACCACCTCTCCTGCAGCCCCATCGCTCGACCGGACAGCCGTCACAAACGATGCCGTATCGAGCACGATTCTCACAACAATATGGTATCACCCATGACACCACGCAAGTGGGAACGACGGCGGGAACGACGGCGGACAGGAGAACGGTGATGCGGGACGGTGACGGGGGACAAACGAAGTAACCCCCAAAAGAAAACCGCGTCCAGGTTGCGGTGATTTTCAGTCTTCGCTTTGTAGTGAATGCGGTGACAGTGAATGCGGTAGTGAATGCGGTGACATGATACCTATACACCTTCCAGAGGCGACTCCCCTCTATGGCGCTGGCGCGGCTAGAATCCCGTCGTCCGCTGATCCCCAGGTTTTCAGTCGATCTCCTCGGGCATCTGATAGCGATGAGCTGTAAACTCGCCACCGACGTCGAGGTCAACCTCCACAACTTCATTGACCAGCTGCCCAATACTCCCAATCTCCTCAAGAATTGCTTCAAACAGCTCACACTGGACTTCGGCTTTCATTCCGGGCGGACCATTGATGCAGAACAGGCCGGCATGGAGAAGAACGTTCGCAAATTGTCCGCCGGTCTTCGGTGCATCAGCAGGTCCCCGAGAGTCGACACTATTCCGAGTAACAACGTCCAGTCTCCCGCAACGATAAAAATCCTCAGTTCCCAGTCTTTCCAACCGGCCTTCCCCATCCAAACTACGTGAGAGCTTTCCACGAAACCTCAATCGCGAGCGACCGCAACCAAATCCAGACTAAGACATTCATCGATCAGGGGACTGGACGGGGGACAGACGGAGTAACCCCTAAAGAAACAATCAACACCGCCCCCCTTTCAGAGCCAGTGGCGAGGGAGTGTTACACTTTTGCTCGTTTAGACACGACCCATCGGGAACGGCTCTGATTCGTCCGATAATGGTGAAGGGATACCGGAAACAGTGGCGCAAAGACCAAAATACGCCCTTGAGTTGAGAATTGACGGGCCTGGCGTCCACTCGGGAACCATCTCCGTCCCCGACCTGCTGCGGATATGCCAGGCGGCCCAGGATGCCGTCAACCGGCAGGCGGAAGCAATGCGTGGCGGCGTGTCTCTCCGGCCCGGGCCGAAGACGAGCGAAGTACAGGACGAGTGCACTCTAGAATTAGCCGGGATAGAGAAAGGGAGCACAATCCTGCCGTTTCGCTTTGCTAAGGCTCAGCAATCGCTCGCGTTGCCGGGGACGACTACGTTTGGCTCCGATGTGATCAAGAACGTAGTCACCACAGTCAAGAGGGTCGGGGGCGCCCGAAATCGATCTGAGTTTGATCCAGGTGTCCTCGACAGTTTGAAGGCCTTAGGCGAGGTATTGGACAAGGGGCGAATCTCGAAAATTGAGTGGATCGCGCCGGGCCGGCCCGGCGAAAAGGTAACTATGGCGGTATTTGACAAGCGCGTCCGGGGGCGTGTGCTCAAGGCGATCAAGACGCCATCGCAGAGAACCGAATCGGTCGAAGGCATCCTCGAGATGGCCGACTTCAAAGAACAGGAACGCAAATGCAGAATCCATCCTCCGATTGGACAGCCCATTGTTTGTAATTTCGACGAGGGCCAGGAGGACAAAATCTACCAATGGCTGAGAAGACCAGTTCGCGCGACGGGGATGGCCAGAATCAACCCGAACACCGGCAGGATCGACGAACTGCGCATCGAGAAGATCAGCATCGTCGAGCCACTGTTGCAGGGAGGAAGAGACTTCTTTATTGAACGTTCTATGGAAGAGCTAGCCAAGGTTCAAGGCGTTCCGCCGCTGAAGAATCCGAAAGCGTTTGCCGGCGCGTGGCCAGCGAATGAGGATGTGGACGCCTTTCTTGAGGAGATATATTCGTCTCGCTGAGATCACGAATGGACGCCGTGCTGCTCGATACCGATGTCTTTTCGTATCTCACGAGAACCCACGATACGCGCGGGGACGCGTATCGACCGCACGTCGCCGGAAAAACAGTCGCGATCTCATTTATCACGGTCGGCGAGATTTACTTCGGCGCGGAGAAAAGGAAGTGGGGCAAGCAGACTCTCCATGCTTTCCTTGAGCGCCTGAAGGCGGTGGTTGTTGTTCCTTCTGATCACGACGTTTGCAGAGAGTACGGAAAGCTCAAGGCCAGCTTGCGGGAAGCAGGCATGGTCATTGCGGACAACGACCTTTGGATCGCGGCCTGCTCCATCCCTTTGATCTCCAATAACCGCAAGCATTTCGAGAAGATGCCTGGTTTGGATTTGATCAGCCTGACTCCAGGGGAGACCTCGCCAACTCCCAAGGCAAAGGGTCTTTTTGAGGCGGAATAATTCGATATGGAATTTTCTAATGCGACCTGTTGGGATTCGACCAGGGCGTGTGATTTTTTTATCCGCCGTCATAGTTTGCGGCCGGAAAGCTCTGAAAAGCATCCACTGACAACCATTGCCGAGGTCCTTCGACTGCGCGCTATGAACCCTTCTGTTATGCGACAGATACGCGAGGCGCTTCGCTCAGGATGACGGTTTTGCTGCGGGGTTGAAACGTTGAAACCACATCGGCGTGTGCGGAAAGCCGGACAAATCCAAAAAAGTCACAGGCTCTCAGGGCAGAGCTCTCCATTTCGCTTCGCTTCGGTCTTCGGTCGGGATGACAGACGAAATGGATGATCCGGGACAGACGAAATAACCCGCGCGGTTTCCGAGGTTTCGGTGAGGATGTGTACGCCTTTTTGAGGAGATGGCCGTGATGGCTCCCCTCCCTCATTTTTCCTAACAGCGGGGAAAGCACCGGAATTCCAAACCTCTTTGCTGCAGCCGCAAAATGCTTGGTGTTGCTCGTAACCAGCGCCTCTGCCCCTCCGTTGATCGCAAGATCCAGAATCATCTCGTCGCTCGGATCGGGCGACAAGGGCCGGATCTTCGTCACGATTTCCACCGGTTCCGCGAAGGCTTCCATGGCTTCGATCAACTCCAAAATCTCGCGCTTGCTCAACGCCGAGGCAGGCTGTCTGGGCGGCGTCCTCGCGATTTTGTATGGACCTGCCGCGAAGCGACGAAACCAGGAGAGACCAAACTACGATCCGAATTTTGGCAGGCGGGCCCACTTGAGCGTCTTGCCCAGCTTTTCGAATGCCGGATCGGCGGATACGAGCGTTGCTTTCAAGGTCACCGCCACCGTCGCCGCAAAGCTGTCTGCGTAGCCAAGCTTGTACTTGTGTTTCATCTCTGCGGCGCCAAGGGCTTGCGCGGTATCTGCCTCGACCATCGTCACCACGTGTTGAAGAACCTGGACGTAATGCCGGGCTCGCGACTCTCCCACATACTTAAGCAGAACGTACAGGACTTCGCCGAGATTGATTACCGACATCGATAGGCGCGCCTGCCCACGCTCCGCCTGTTCGAAGAGTGCACGAACCTTATTGGTTCCCTGCCCTTCGCTGACACCGAAGTAGCGGAGCACCGCGTTTGCGTCCAGAACGTATTCTTTCAGCGTCTGTCCTCCCGCTTCTGCTCTGCTTTTCTTTCCTCGGCCAGATCCTCTTCGAGGGGAAAATCAGCAAGACTTCCTTGCAGGGCGTAGATCGCCGCGTGATTGCCGGGTTCCAGCACCAGGCGGCCACGATCTTCCTGAAATAGGATGGTCGTGCCTTCCCTTAACCCGTAACGCTTTCTCAGATTGGCGGGAATCACAATCTGCCCCTTGGAACTGACGATAGAATGCGCTTTCATGTCAGACCTCTCCGTAGGATTCGTCTTACCATAGTGTAATACGTATGGATGGCTGCCCGGCTTCGATCGAGCCGAGAAGACCTGACGCGGGATGATCCGGGACAGACCCTCAAAAGAAAAGCCCGCCTGGATTTCCCCTGGCGGGCTTTTAGTTAATGCCGGCAATCACCTACGCTCCCACACACTTACGCGTGCAGTACCATCGGCCCAGCGAGGCTTAACTTCCGTGTTCGGGATGGGAACGGGTGTGACCCTCGCGGTATGGTCACCGGCAAATCTAGGTGTGCTGCGAAGATTTATTCTTCCTCGCGTGTGCTCCGACAACCTTAACCGAGCTGTAAAAACACACCTTTGAGCTTTTGGGGCGCTTGGCGGAGGGTCTCCCCCGCAGTCGCAGCGAGTTCAGGCTAGTTTTCCTGAGGTTCTCGCGCGGCAAACTGGCGCCATGCAACCTGATTTTTCACAACGAAACCGATTGGGCTAGATCATTCTTTAGATAATTTAGATCAACAAGGCTTGTTGAATGTCTCTCTGATACTGCGCAGAGTTAATTCTATGGACAAGCCGAACGGGCGATTAGTACTGGTAAGCTACATGCATTACTGCACTTCAACCTCCAGCCTATCAACCAGGTGGTCTTCCTGGACCCTTCTTGACCCTTTTGGGTTGGGAGATCTCATCTTGGGGCGTGCTTCCCGCTTATATGCATTCAGCGGTTATCACAACCGAACTTCGCTACCCAGCCGTGCCCTTGGCAGGACAACTGGAACACAAGAGGTTCGTCCATCCCGGTCCTCTCGTACTAAGGACAGCCCCCCGCAAATCTCCTACGCCCACAGCAGATAGGGACCGAACTGTCTCGCGACGTTCTGAACCCAGCTCACGTACCGCTTTAATAGGCGAACAGCCTAACCCTTGGAACCTTCTACAGCTCCAGGATGCGATGAGCCGACATCGAGGTGCCAAACCGGAGCGTCGATATGAACTCTTGGCTCCGATCAGCCTGTTATCCCCGGCGTACCTTTTATCCGTTGAGCGATGGCCCTTCCATACAGAACCACCGGATCACTAAGGCCTGCTTTCGCATCTGCTCGACTTGTAGGTCTTACAGTTAACCACACTTATGCCTTTGCACTCGACGGCTGATTTCCAAACAGCCTGAGTGTAGCTTCGCGCGCCTCCGTTACAATTTAGGAGGCGACCGCCCCAGTCAAACTACCCGTCTTACTATGTCCCTCTCCCGGATTACGGGAGGAGGTTAGAATCACAGCACTCGCAGGGTGGTATCTCACCGTTGGCTCCACCAAGTCCGAGAACCTGGTATCAAAGCCTCCCACCTATCCTGCGCAGCAAGAGCCATAATTCATAGTAAAAGTGTAGTAAAGGTGCACGGGGTCTTTCCGTCTAGCTGCGGGTAACCGGCATCTTCACCGGTACTACAAGTTCGCCGAGCAACTCCTTAAGACAGTCGTACGATCGTTACGCCATTCGTGCAGGTCGGAACTTACCCGACAAGGAATTTCGCTACCTTAGGACCGTTATAGTTACGGCCGCCGTTCACCGGGGCTTCAATTCAAAGCTTCGCCTTGCGGCTAACCTCTCCTTTTAACCTTCCGGCACCGGGCAGGCGTCAGCCCCTATACGTCGTTTTCGACTTAGCAGAGACCTGTGTTTTTGTTAAACAGTCGCCGTACGCGTTTCACTGCGGCCCCCTCGAGCTTTCACTCTACCGGGGCGCTCCTTCTCCCGAAGTTACGGAGCTAATTTGCCGAGTTCCTTAAGAAGCCTTCACTCGAGCGCCTTTGGATATTCTCCTCGTCTACCTGTGTCGGTTTGTGGTACGGTTCCCAATCTCTCTCCTTAGAGGATTTTCTTGGCAGCGTGAAATCGGCAGCTTTCGGCCATACGGCCTACTGCTTTGCGCCTCACTGTTAAGCTCACCTGGATTTGCCTGGGTGAACCAGCTTACGCGCATCGAACCTCATAGCCATAGGAGGTCCTGCTTATCCTTCTGCGTCTCCCCGTCGTCAAACGAGATATTGGGAGGTCCGGAATATTAACCGGATGTCCATCAGCTACGCCTTTCGGCCTCACCTTAGGGACCGCCTAACCCTGAGCGGATTAACCTTCCTCAGGAAACCTTAGACTTTCGGCGCGGATGGTTCTCACGTCCGTTATCGCTACTTATGCCGGCAGGGTCTCTTCTCAACGCTCCATCAGTCTTCTCAGTCTGACTTCGCTGCGGTTGAGAATGCTCTCCTACCACGCACACCCTAGAGTGTGCATCCGCTGCTTCGGTGTACAGTTTTAGCCCCGTTATATTGTCGGCACCGGACCGCTTGACCAGTGAGCTATTACGCTTTCTTTAAAGGATGGCTGCTTCTAAGCCAACCTCCTGGCTGTCTGAGCGTTCCGACTTCCTTTCCCACTTAACTGTAACTTGGGGACCTTAGCAGGCGGTCTGGGCTGTTTCCCTCTCGACAATGAAGCTTAGCCCCCATTGTCTGACTCCCGGACTGGTTGTCATTGGCATTCGAAGTTTGATTGGATTCAGTAAGCCGGAAAGCCCCCTAGTCCATCCAGTTCTCTACCACCAATGCAAATCATCCGAGGCTAGCCCTAAAGCTATTTCGGAGAGAACGAGCTATCACGAAATTTGATTAGCCTTTCACCCCTACCCTCAGCTCATCCGAGCTTTTTTCAACAAACACCGGTTCGGTCCTCCAGTGGGTGTTACCCCACCTTCAACCTGGCCAAGGGTAGATCATCTCGCTTCGCGTCTATTCCTGCCAACTGATTCGCCCTATTCAGACTCGCTTTCGCTACGGCTCGCTTACGCTTAACCTTGCTGACAAGAATAACTAGCCGGCTCATTATGCAATAGGCACGCGGTCAGACATTCCCTTGCGGGCATAGTCCTCCCACTGCTTGTAGGCACACGGTTTCAGGTACTTTTCACTCCCCTCGCAGGGGTTCTTTTCGCCTTTCCCTCACGGTACTGGTTCACTATCGGTCAGAATCGAGTATTTAGCCTTACGGGATGGTCCCCGTAGATTCAAGCAGGGTTTCACGTGCCCCGCCTTACTCAGGTATCCGCTTCGAGTCTGGATGGTTTTCGTCTACGCGCCTGTCACGCTCTATGGATCCACTTTCCAGAGGATTCGACTAACCACCAGATTGGTAACTCTACTGTTGCGGACCCTACAACCCCCGAGACACCGAAATGCAACGGGTTTGGGCTATTCCGATTTCGCTCGCCACTACTATCGGAATCGAGGTTTCTTTCTTTTCCTTCAGGTACTGAGATGGTTCACTTCCCTGAGTTCGCTCATGCCCGCCTATGTATTCAGCGGGATGTACTACGGTTTTGCCGTAGTGGGTTTCCCCATTCGGAAATCTCCGGATCAACGCCTGTGTGCGGCTTCCCGAAGCTTATCGCAGCTTGCCACGTCCTTCATCGCCTGATTCTGCCAAGGCATCCACCGTGCGCCCTTAGTAGCTTGACCATAGAATTAACTCTCGCGCAGCAGTCAGATTTGCATCTGCGATACCGTGCTGAGAGCTCATTCGAATTAGTCTCTGATTCGCCTGCGTTTGGGTCGCTTCCCTTGCGGGTTGCGAGTCCATTCGCTAATTATCCTAAAGACACTCAACTAAACACGCCTATTCCCAACTACGGAACTTAGCCTGATCACTGCTCTTCGTCGCTTACTTAGTGCTTGGATAGGCCTGCTCAGCCTTGTATATTATCATTCTTACCCAATCGATTTCGTTGTCAAACATCCAGTTGCACCGGAGGTTAATCCGGTGCCCACCCTGGGGTGGGTTCGAACAGCTCGCCTTGCGGCGCTGCTCAAAGGTCAAAGCCTTGAGAGGCTTTCAACTTTGAGCAGTTCGAGTGTTGAGATTCGGTACCCACTCAACGCCAACTGCGGGCTTGACATGGGTGCACCCTCAGACTTTTGCTGGGTGCCAATGCGCTTGAGAGATTGGTGGAGCTGACCGGGATCGAACCGGTGACCCCCTGCTTGCAAAGCAGGTGCTCTCCCAGCTGAGCTACAGCCCCTTAACGGTAGTGGTGGGCCTGGGTAGATTCGAACTACCGACCTCACCCTTATCAGGGGTGCGCTCTAACCAACTGAGCTACAGGCCCGCTGGTTGTGCCAGAGTCTCATAACTCGAAATAGTTTCGAGGACCAGGTGAACATGCAGAGCAGCTACGCCGCTCTTGACCATCATGGAAATTAAGAAAAGAAAGAGAAGGCTTGACCGATTTCCCGAAGTTCGAGTCAGGGACAAGAACTTGGGAGGTACATGGCAACATCTCATACGCGCCTACAGGCTTCTGATCCAGATTGCTCTGGGCAGTCGGCCTTAGGTCCGCTATCGCGGAAGCGAATGAGTGCCATGACGTTCTCTCTTAGAAAGGAGGTGATCCAGCCGCAGGTTCTCCTACGGCTACCTTGTTACGACTTCACCCCAATCATGAATTACACCTTGGGCGGCTGCCTCCTTGCGGTTGGCTCACCGACTTCTAGTACAACCCACTTTCGTGATGTGACGGGCGGTGTGTACAAGGCCCGGGAACGTATTCACCGCGGCGTTCTGATCCGCGATTACTAGCGATTCCAGCTTCATGGAGTCGAGTTGCAGACTCCAATCCGAACTGAGGCCGGCTTTTTCCGATTAGCTCCCCCTCACGGGTTTGCGACGGTTTGTACCGGCCATTGTAGCACGTGTGTAGCCCTGGACATAAAGGCCATGAGGACTTGACGTCATCCCCGCCTTCCTCCCCGTTATCCGAGGCGGTCTCACCAGAGTGCCCAACTAAATGGTGGCAACTGGTAATAAGGGTTGCGCTCGTTGCGGGACTTAACCCAACATCTCACGACACGAGCTGACGACAGCCATGCAGCACCTATAGAGCAGCCCCTTGCGGGGAAGGAATGTTTCCACTCCGGTCCACTCCATTTCGAGCCCAGGTAAGGTTCTTCGCGTTGCGTCGAATTAAACCACATGCTCCACCGCTTGTGCGGGCCCCCGTCAATTCCTTTGAGTTTCAGCCTTGCGACCGTACTCCCCAGGCGGATCGCTTAACGCGTTAGCTTCGGCACGGCGGGATTGGGTACCCGTCACACCAAGCGATCATCGTTTAGGGCTAGGACTACCAGGGTATCTAATCCTGTTTGCTCCCCTAGCTTTCGTGCCTCAGCGTCAGTTGTGGTCCAGTGAGCCGCTTTCGCCACAGGTGTTCCTCCCGATATCTACGCATTTCACCGCTACACCGGGAATTCCACTCACCTCTCCCACACTCAAGCCCGGCAGTTTCTCATGCAGACTTCGAGTTGAGCCCGAAGATTTCACACAAGACTTACCAAACCGCCTACGCACCCTTTACGCCCAATAATTCCGAACAACGCTCGCCCCCCTCGTATTACCGCGGCTGCTGGCACGAAGTTAGCCGGGGCTTCTTCTCTCGGTACCGTCATTATCGTCCCGATCGAAAGGAGTTTACGTCCCAAGGGACTTCATCCTCCACGCGGCGTTGCTGCGTCAGGGTTTCCCCCATTGCGCAAAATTCCCCACTGCTGCCTCCCGTAGGAGTCTGGACCGTGTTTCAGTTCCAGTGTGTCCGTGCGCCCTCTCAGGCCGGATACCGATCATAGTCTTGGTGGGCCATTACCCCGCCAACTAACTAATCGGCCGCGACCCCCTCCTTAAGCGAATTGCTCCTTTGACCCGAAGGTATTATGCGGTATTAGCCCAGGTTTCCCTAGGTTATCCCCCACTCAAGGGTAGGTTAGTCACGTGTTACTCACCCGTGCGCCACTTTACTCATGGATTGCTCCACTTTCTCGTTCGACTTGCATGTGTTAGGCACGCCGCCAGCGTTGATTCTGAGCCAGGATCAAACTCTCGTTTGAAACCTGATGTCTCTCCTAATCCAGGACGGAGGTCCGGAACGGAGAGACAAGCCTCACAGAGCTCGAAAACTCTGCGAGACATTACATTGTGAGAATGATCAAACCTAAAACTTGATCGTATTCTCACGACTGGCATGTTCATACCTGATTGTCAAAGATCCGCGCCGGATCCCGCCTGAGCGGGCCGCTTTGGATCAAGGAATCCGCAGCATAGCTGCGTGTCCTCGAACTTGTTGCGCTGCATTTGCTGGGTCTCTCAGGACTTCAGCGTTTTAAGCGCATTTACCGAAAGTATAGATATTTCGGTTGGCTGTCAATGGATTTTTTCCATTTTGTTCAGCGCGCCTTGCAGCACTAAATTTGAAAGATCGGCTCCAAATCCCCTGCGTACTCGACGCATGGGGTTGGCGGGCAATTTTGCCCTGGAGGGATACTTCCCTCGCCTTGCAATGGATTGTTCGCTCTGGAAGGACTTTCCTTCTCAACCGTGCCTGCTGATCGGGTTCGGCGATAAAACAGCCGAGACTTTTAGACGGGCTTACTTTGCCTGCCTAAGTTGCGATCAGATTCAGGTTTCCGGTATGGGCTCTGCTACGGCCCGTCGAACAACTTCCGCTTCGCTCGCTACTACTGGGTGGGTTCTGTTTCTTCCCTACCGCGAAGCTTCACCGTTACCACTGCTCACTCGTGCAACTTTTTGAGAATACCAAAGTTCGTTGGGTTTTGCAAGTTACTTCCGATCAGGTTGCTTTTGGAAGGCTTGTTTTTTCAACGACCTCAGTGAGAGTACCAAGGGGATTACGGAACTGCAAGGGCGGGGGCTGTTGAAAAGGTGGTTTGTTGTTGAAAAGTGGGGTTTGGAGTTGGAGATTGAAGGATTGTGGTTTCCCTGTGGTTACGTCATGGGACTTCACTCACCTTTTCTAGGAGGATCCCAGGTCTCAAAATCGAGACCCCACGGCGCGCCGGGGCAGGCTGGGGCACCCGTCCTGTTTCCTATGACGCCGCTATGCGGTTTTGGCGATTAGGCCCAGGTCGGTTAGGCCGTTGATGAAGAATTGGACGGCCAGGGCTACGAGGAGGAGGCCCATGATGCGGACCAGGATGCGGATTCCGGTTTCTCCCATGAAGCCTCTTACGCGGTTGGCTCCGCTCAGGATCATGTAGCTCAGGCCGGCGGTCAGGGTGATGGCTCCCAACACGACTCCCAGCTCCCAGGGCTTCAGGGCCTGGCCTACCAGGATCATCACGCTGGAGATGGCTCCGGGGCCGGCCAGCATGGGGATGCCTAAGGGGACGATGCCGGCGTCGTCTTTGGAGGCGGCTTCGGCGGTTTCGTCGCTCGATTCCTGGGTGGGGGAACGGCGGGCTTCGATCATGTCGATGCCGATGAGGAGGAGGATGACGCCTCCGGCGATTTCAAAGGCGGGGAGGGTGATGCCGAACATGCGGAAGATCAGCTTGCCAGCCAGGGCGAACGTCATCAGGACGATGAGGCAAGTGAGTGCTCCGCGGCGCGCCATGCGCTGCTGGTTTTTTTTGTCGGCGCCGTCGGTGATGGCGAGGAAGGCGGGGATGGCGGCGAAGGGATCGACGAGGAAGAAGATGGAACTGACTGCAAGGACGGAGAAGCGCACGTAGTTCGAATGCAGGGTGTTGATCGCTATGCTCGTCGGATCGTACATCCACTGAACTTAAACCAGAGGGGCGTGTGGCGCAGTTATAATCGTTACTTCAATTGAAGGGAGCTGTTGTCGATGCCTATCCAGCCTACCGCCAAGATCTGGCACAACGGGAATTTGATTCCGTGGGAGAAGGCCCAGATCCATGTGATGAGCCATGTGGTGCATTATGGTTCGTCTGTTTTTGAGGGAATTCGCTGCTACGCGCAACCCCAGGGAGCGGCTATTTTCCGGCTTCCCGAGCATATGCAGCGACTGCTGGATTCCGCCAAGATTTATCGCATGCCGCTGCCGTATTCACTGGAGCAGCTGTCGAGCGCGGTGGTGAGCCTGGTGGAGAGCAATGGTGTCGCTCCCTGTTATATTCGGCCGATTGCGCTGCGGGGATATGGCGAGATGGGCGTGAGCCCTAAAGGCACTCCCATTGAAGTGTTCATTGCGAACTATTCGTGGGGCAAGTATGTGCCGGGCGATGAGGGTGCGGATGTTTGCATTTCGTCCTGGAGCCGGATGGCTCCGAACACCATGCCTGCTCTGGCTAAGGCTGGTGGAAATTATTTGAATTCCCAGTTGATCCGCATGGAAGCGGATAGCAATGGTTTTTCCGAGGGGATTGCGCTTGATGTTTTTGGCAATTTGTCGGAAGGGTCGGGGGAGAATTTGTTTGTGGTTCGGAATGGGGTTTTGTATACCACTCCATTGGCGAATTCGGTGTTGTCGGGGATTACTCGGGATTCTGTGCTGACGATGGCTCGGCATATGGGGATTCCGGTGGTGGAGCAGGCTATGCCGCGGGAGTTGTTGTATATCGCGGATGAGGCTTTCTTTACTGGTACTGCGGCTGAGGTGCATTCGATCCGTTCAGTGGATCGGATTCAGATCAGTGATGGTAAGGTGGGGCCGATCACGCAACAACTGCAAGAGGAGTATTTGGGGATTGCGCATGGGCTGCGGCCGGATCGATATAGTTGGTTGACCCAGGTGAATGTTAATACTAGTCAGCCGGTTCCGGTTTAGTTGGTTTTACCTCTGGCCTTCGTGGAGGGGTAGGGGCGCGCTGCAGGTCCCTCCACTCCGGTCGGGATGACAAGGTGGAAGTGGGGGCAAAGGGGAATAGGTAGTTGCATGAGAAGCAAAATGGAGAGACCTGGGTCTCTCCATTTTTGCTTCGTGGGGTTATTTGACGGCGGCTTTGGGTGGTTCTGCCTGCACTGCGCCCAGCAGGGGTGAGGTGGTGTCCATGGGGGGCAGCATTACTTGCGGGCGTATACCGGCTTGTTGGCCCCAGCCCGGCAGCAGGGGGCTTCCGGTGATGAGGCGGGCTCCGCGGTTGAAGGTCAGGTAGGTCCAGGCCCAGGAAAAGAAGACAGCCAGGCGGTTGCGGAAGCCCACCAGGAAGAAGAGGTGGACGCTTACCCAGGAGAGCCAGGCCAGGGTTCCGGACCAATGGGCTTTGATGGGCCAACGCACGTTGGCGACGGCGGCATGGCGGCCGATGGTGGCCATGTCTCCCTTGTCGAAATAATGGAAGGGGGTGCGCGGCTTCCCTGCCAGGTCCTGAGCGATCATCTGGGCGGCGTGCTTGCCCATTTGCATGGCTGGTTGGGCGACTCCCGGGACCTGGCGGCCGTTTTCTTCCACGTGGGCCAAGTCTCCGCAAACGAAGATGTCGGGATGATTGGGCGGGTTCAGGAAGAGATCGACGATGGCGCAGCCACGCTTGTCGGTTGGCGTGCCCAGCATCTTGCCCAGGGGCGAAGCCTGGACGCCGGCTGCCCATAGGGTCACGACCGCATTTACCCGCTTGCCGCCGACTACGACGTAGCCGGGTTTTACTTCCATGACGCTTTGGCCGGTGTGGACTTCCACGCCCAGTTGCGCCAGTTGCTCGACTGCTTTTTTCGACAAGTCTTCCGGGTAGGCGGCGAGGATGCGAGGCGAGCCTTCGATCAGGATGACGCGTGCCTTGGCGGGATCGATGTGGCGGAAGTCGTGGCGCATGTAGAGCTTCGAGATGTCGCTGATGGCGCCGGCGAGTTCGACGCCGGTGGGGCCTCCGCCGATGATGACGAAGTTGAGTTCGGGGTGGGCGCCTGTCTCTACCATTTCGCGCTCGGCTAGTTCGAAGGCGAGCAAGACGCGGCGGCGGATTTCAGTGGCGTCTTCTACGGTCTTGAGGCCGGGGGCGAACTGGGCCCAGTCGTCCTTGCCGAAGTAGGAGTGGGTGGAGCCGGTGCCCAGGATGAGGTAGTCGTACTCGATCGTTGCGCCGCTGTGTAGAAGGACGCGGTGGTTGTCGGGTTCGATGGCGACGACTTCATCCATCAGTACTTCAATGTTTTTATTGCGCGAAAAGATTGAGCGGATGGGCTGGGCGATGTCTGCAGGGGAGAGTACTGCCAGGGCCACCTGGTAGAGCAAAGGCTGAAAAGTGTGGTGGTTGCGGCGATCGATCAGGGTTACGTCGACTGCCATATCCGCCAGCGCTTTGGCTGCGCTCAAGCCGGCGAAGCCGCCACCAACGACCACGATCCGCGGACGCTTGCGTACATTTTCAGCCATGCAGACACTCTCCTCTGGGAGCCCTAGGGCCGCCTCTCATTGAGATGCTCTGTCTTTAAGATACAGACGGGGGTTAAAAGTTACGCGGAACTAGATCTCGGGGTAGAAGTCGAAGAAGGCTTCGATGCTCTGGCGTAGCTGGTTTTCGATCTCTTCCCTGCTTCCCTCGAGCACGTGCATGGTCACGTGGGCCTCTTTGCCGTTCTTGAGGGTCACGGTCGCGTCGCCTACTTCGATGGCTTCCTCGGAAGGAAGCAGCCTCATGCCGTAGATCAAAGTCAGATTTGCCATGCCGTCATCTTACGTCTGCGGGGCGGTTTGCATCGTTCCGGCACCGGGTAGAATCAAAGAGTCCGAAAACTATGGCTCAAGACATTCGCGATACCGTCATCCTCGGCACTGGCTGCGCTGGACTCACTGCCGCCATTTATGCTGCGCGCGCTAACCTCAAACCGCTGGTCCTGGAAGGCCATGAGCCGGGTGGGCAGCTTTCGATCACGACGCTGGTGGAAAACTTTCCGGGTTGGCCGGAGGGGATCCAGGGCCCGGATCTGATTGAGAAGATGAAGCTGCAGGCTACGCGCTTTGGCGCGGAGATCCAGATGGGGCACCTACATTCCGTTGATTTTTCCAAACGCCCGCTTACGCTCTACCTGAGCAACAAGGAACCGATCCATACGCGCACGTTGATCATTGCCAGCGGGGCTTCCGCGCGGTGGCTGGGGCTGCCGAGCGAGCAGGCGTTGATTGGGCATGGGGTCAGCTCGTGCGCCACTTGTGATGGGTTTTTCTTTTCGGGTAAAGAGATTGCGGTGATTGGCGGCGGCGATTCGGCGATGGAGGAGGCTTTGTTCCTCACCCGGTTCGCGACCAAGGTCTCGGTGATCCATCGGCGGGAGCACTTCCGCGCTTCGAGGATCATGGTGGATCGCGCGATGGCCCACGATAAGGTCAAGTTCCTGACAAACACGGCGGTTGAGGAAGTGCTCGGGGTGGAGAAGAAGGAAGTGACCGGGTTGCGCTTGCGGGACACGACGACGCAGGAAGAGTCTGTGTTGCCGGTGAGCGCGATGTTTTTGGGGATTGGGCATATTCCGAATGCTTCGATGTTCAAGGGGCTGATCGATCTGGACCCGGATGGGTACATCAAGACCACGGACCAGGTGTTCACCAAGGTGCCCGGGGTGTTTGCCTGTGGAGATGTGCAGGACCGGCGCTATCGCCAGGCGATTACGGCGGCGGGGTCGGGTTGCATGGCGGCGCTCGAGGTGGAGAAATATCTTGAAGAACACGGCCATTGAGCAGGATGGGTTGACGGCGGTCCTGAAGGAGAATCTGGATCGGCTGGAGACGCAGATGGCGGCGGCCTGTCGCGAGGCGGGCCGGCCACGGAGCGAAGTGGCTTTGATGGCGGTTTCGAAGATGCATCCGGCGGCGGCGATTGTAGCGGCCGAGGGTTTGGGTGTGCGGCTGTTTGGGGAAAACAAGGTGCAGGAGTTTCAGGAGAAGAGCGCTCAGTTGTCTCCGACTGACGGCTCGCCGGGGGCGGGCCGGACTGCGGCGGAGTTTCACCTGATTGGTCATTTGCAATCGAACAAGGCTGCGCGGGCTGCGGAGCTTTTTCATTCGGTGGATACGCTGGATTCGGTTTCGCTGGCGGAACGGCTGGACCAGGCTGCCCTGCGGTTGGGGAAGCGGTTGGCGGTTTTGATCGAGATCAAGCTTAGCCCGGAAGAGAGTAAGGCTGGTTTGGATCCTGAATCCCCTGAGCTGGGAATGCTGCTGGAGCGGCTTCCTGATTTGCGGGGGTTGGAGGTTCGGGGGCTGATGACGGTGCCTCCTTATCTTGAGGATTTGGCCGCGGTTCGACCTTATTTTCGGGAGCTTCGGGTTCTGCGGGACCGGTTGGCGGCGGCGCATCCGCGGTTGTCGTTGGGGGAGCTGTCGATGGGGATGTCGCATGATTTTCCGGTTGCGATTGCGGAGGGTGCGACCCAGGTTCGGATTGGGACGGCTTTGTTTGGGGCTCGGAATTATGGGCAGTGAAGTTTGCTTTTTGCCTCGGCACAGGCAAAGGGACTTAACTGGCCTTTACTAGGAGGATCCCAGGTCTCAGAAGCGAGACCTGGGGCACCCGTCCGTTACTTACTCTCAGATGGGCAGATGGACTTTAGCATTTGATTCCGATTAACGACCATCCTTTGGGAGCTACGTTTGCGGTTCGGGTGCAGCCTCGGGGCTCGCGGAGTGCGATTACGGGCACGTTGGGCGAGGCTCTGAAGATTTCGGTCGCGGCGCCGCCGTTGGATGGGCGGGCGAATGTTGCGTTGGTCGAGTTCTTCGCCGAGATTCTCTCGGTGCCGCGCTCCTCAGTCCAGTTGGTTGCCGGCGAGCAGTCGCGGAACAAGATCGTTCGCATTGCGGGTCTCAGGGGAGCCGATGTGCAGCGACGGTTGCGGGAACACTTTACGGTTTAGAACCGCTGCGGTTCGGTGTACACCTATAGTTCATGTCCAGTCATGGTTTGTATGCCGGGGTGCTCGGCGTTATCGTTCTCAGCCTGCTTGCGGTTTCTCTTTCCCGTCTCAAGAAGACAAAGACCAAGGCCGATTACCTGGTTGCGGGGCGTTCCCTGCCGGCTTTCGTGCTGGTGTTTACGCTTCTTTCTTCGTGGATTGGTTCGGGCTCGCTGCTGGGCGGCGCGGAGAATGCCTATAAGCACGGCTTCCCTGCTTTGTGGCAGGGCGCCGGCGGATGGGCCGGGCTGCTGCTTATCTATTTCATCGCTCCGCGTGCACGCAAGTTCGCTCAGTTCACGATTCCTGACTTGCTGGAAGCGCGCTACAACCAGACGGCGCGGGTGCTGGGGGTTATCGCGATTCTGTTTGCGTATACGGCGATCACCAGCTATCAGCTGATTGGCGGCGGCGATATTCTTCACCTGATTTTTCCTGACCTCATCACGGCGGATTTGGGCAAGTACATCATTGCCGCTTTCGTGATCGTGTTCACGGCGATCGCCGGGATGGCTTCGGTCGCCTATATGGATGTGGTGATCGGTTCGCTGGCGACGGTTACGCTGCTGCTGGCTTTGCCCTTTGCGCTGCATGCGGCAGGCGGGTGGAGCGGGGTTACGCATGCTTTGCCGGCTACGCATTTTCAAGTGTTAGGAGACTTTAACCTGGCGCAGGCTTTTGAGCTTTTTCTGCCTACCATGCTGCTGATGATGGGTAACCAGTCGATGTATCAGAAGTTCTTTTCCGCCAAATCGGAGAAGGATGCTCGCCATGCGGTGGTGGGATGGATTATCGGGACGGTGATTCTCGAAACTGTCATTGTTGCATTGGCGGTGTTTGGATCGGTGGTGTTTCCTACAGGCGAGGTGCAGCAACGGCCGCGCGAAATTATTGCCTACACGGCTTTGCATGGATTGCCGGCCTGGCTGGGGGCCCTGCTGATGGGAGCGGTGTTCGCCAAGATTATTTCTACCGCTAATAACTATTTGTTCTCGCCTTCGACGAACCTGGTCAATGATGTTTTTACTCGGTATATCGCGCCTGGGGCTTCGAATAAGCGCGTGTTGATTGTTTCCCGGCTGGTGGTGGTGATGCTTGGGATATGGGCGCTTTACCAGGCGCTGGGCACCAGCTCGGTGCTGGCTAAGACGCTTTATGCCTACACGATTTATTCGGCTGCACTGACTCCGGTGATTTTGGCTGCGTTTTATAGCCGGCGGGCGAATGCCCAGGGTGCGGTGAGCGCGATTGCCGCGGGGACCCTAGTTACTTTTTTCTGGGATTTTGAGGCGGTGAAGCGGCACTTGCCTCCTGTGCTGGCGCAGCGGGATGCTATTTTTCCGGCTTTGCTTGCGGCGGTTTTTTGTCTGGTGGTGGTGAGCGCGTTGACTCCTCCGCCTAAGGCGGAACAGGTGGGCTTGTTTTTTTCTTAAAGAGAAAAGCGATGGAAGGGGCTTCGCCCCATCATTTTCGGCCCATGTACGCCATGGCGAACATGGGGCACCCGTCCTGTTAGTTCGACATTACGGTTGATTCAACGGTCGCGAGTACGGAGCTGTGGTATCCCACATCTCGCGAAAAACGAGCGAGATATGGGGCACCCAGGGTTGGTTGCTGGGTTAGAGGGAAGGGTTTGGCTAGCGGGTGGTTAGGGCTTCCAGTTGGGGACGGGCGGCTTCGTAGGTTTGCTTGATGCCTTCTACGAGGGTGGTCCGGGGCTTCCAACCCAGGGTGGCGATGCGGGTTACGTCGAGTAGTTTTTGGGGCGTTCCGTCGGGCTTGGTGGTGTCGAAGACTAGTTCGGTTTTGAAGTCCAGGGCGGCACAGACTTGCTCGGCTAGTTCGCGTATGGTCACGTCGGTTCCGGTGCCTATGTTGATCAGGGGCACGCCGGTCAGCAACCCGGAATAGGTTTTTTCGTCCAGATTCATGAGGAAGATGCAGGCCTCGGCCAGGTCTTCGCTGAAGAGCAGCTCGCGACGGGGTTTGCCGGTTCCCCACACAGGTATTTGCTTGTGGCCCAGGGCCTTGGCTTCGGCTACTTTGCGAATCAGGGCGGGCAATACGTGGGAGTTTTGCGGATCGAAGTTGTCGCCTGGTCCGTAGAGATTTGCGGGCATCGCGGACAGGTAGCGGGTTTTGTATTGCCGGTTATAAGACCAGCACATTTCGATGCCGGCTATCTTGGCCAACGCGTAAGGGCGATTGGTGGGCTCAAGCGGGCCGGTGAGGAGATACTCTTCCTTGATAGGCTGCGGGCAAAGCTTGGGGTAGATGCAGGAAGAGCCGAGAAAGAGCAGGCGGTCGACATCGGCGCGGTAGCAGGCGTCGATGACGTTAGTCTGAATGATCAGGTTTTCGCGGATGAAGTCCGCGGGATAGAGATCGTTGGCCAGGATGCCGCCGACTTTGGCGGCGGCCAGGATGACGTGGTCGGGACGTTCGCGTTCGAAGAAGGTGCGTACGGCGCCGCTATCGGTCAGGTCGAGCTCGGCGTGCGAGCGCAGGAGGAGCCGATCGTAGCCCTGCTGCTTCAGTTTGCGACAGATGGCCGAGCCTACCAAACCGCGGTGACCGGCAACGTAGATAAGGCTGTCTTTCTGCAAGGCGGCTCCCATTTATGATTCGTGAAAATTGTATGCGGCGTAGCCGTGCAGGGTGACGAGGGCGTCGCGTTCAGCGGCTTTGAGGTCCTCGGTGGCCATTTCTTCGACAAGGGTGCGGAAATCTGTGCGCGGCGACCAGCCGAGTTCGTTACGGGCCTTGCTGGCGTCGCCCAGTAGCGTCTCCACTTCGGCCGGGCGAAAGTAACGGGGATCGACCGCTACGATCGCTTTGCCGTGCTGGTCGTAAGCCTGTTCTTCTATGCCGGTTCCCTTCCATTCGACGTGCATGTCCAGGCACGCCGCAGCCATGGTTACAAATTCGCGGACGCTGTACTGCACGCCGGTGGCAATGACATAGTCCGTGGCCTGCTTTTGCTGCAGCATAAGCCATTGCATCTCGACGTAATCGCGGGCATGACCCCAGTCCCGTTTGGAGTCGAGATTGCCGAGGTAGAGCTTCTGCTGCAGGCCCAGCTTGATGCGCGCGAGGGCTCGAGTGACTTTACGGGTGACGAAGGTTTCGCCGCGCATGGGCGATTCATGGTTGAACATGATGCCGTTGCAGGCATAGAGGCCGTAGGACTCGCGGTAATTGACGGTGATCCAGTAGGCGTAGAGCTTGGCGACTCCATAGGGAGAGCGGGGGTAAAACGGGGTTTTCTCGGACTGCGGAATTTGCTGCACCAGCCCGTACATTTCGGAAGTGGAGGCCTGGTAGAAGCGTGACTTGCCGGTGAGGGAAAGGATGCGAATGGCCTCGAGCAGGCGCAAAGTTCCCAGGGCATCGGAGTTGGCGGTGTACTCGGGCTCTTCAAAAGAAACTTGCACGTGACTTTGCGCGGCCAGGTTGTAGATTTCGTCGGGCTGCACTTTTTCGACCACGTGGACGAGGCTGCTGGAGTCCGTCATGTCGCCGTAGTGAAGGACCAGGCGGCGCTTCTCCTGGTGGGGATCCTCGTAGAGGTGGTCGATGCGGTTGGTGTTGAGTAAGGACGTGCGGCGCTTGATTCCGTGGACTTCGTAGCCCTTCTTGAGAAGGAACTCCGCGAGATATGCGCCATCCTGGCCCGTGATGCCGGTGATCAAAGCTCTTTTCAAGAAGGATCGTGCCTCGGCTCCATTTTAAGCCAGGGGGGTGTCGGTGGTGGCAAGGGGGAACACGACTGGTATCTTGACAGAGACTATGGGTGGACAGGAACCGCGGCTGCTGCATGTGGTGGCCTCTTTTGCGCCGGCGGCGGGAGGAACGACCGAGGCGATTCGTAAACTTGCGCAGTGCTGTGTGGGCGCGGTGGAAGTGGTGTGCCTGGATGATCCGAGCGCGGAGTACGTCCAGGGACAAAACTTTCCCGTGCACGCGTTGGGCCCTCCACAGGGTGGCTATCGCTGGACGCCGCGATTGCAGCCGTGGCTGGCGGAAAATCTCGCGCGGTTTGACGGGGTGGTTATCCATGGATTGTGGCAATTCCATGGTTACGGTACTTATCGGATGGTGCGTGGGCGGCTTCCTTATGTTGTTTTTCCGCATGGCATGCTGGACCCTTATTTCAAGCGGGCTTTTCCGTTGAAGCATTTCAAGAAACAGGTTTATTGGCTGGGACGAGAGCGCCGGATGCTGCGAGATGCGCGGGCAGTGTGCTTCACGACGGCGATTGAACGCGATGCTTCGGTGACCACGTTTTGGCCCGGGGTTTGGAGATCTGCTGTGGTTTCGCTGGGCACAACGGAACCTGGCGGCGAGCCGTCTGCGCAACGAGAGGCGCTACTTGGGAGGTTTCCGGGGTTGCGGGGGCGGAGGTTCTTTTTGTTCTTGTCGCGGATTCATCGCAAGAAGGGGTGCGATTTGCTGCTGGAGGCGTTTGCGCGGTTGGCGGCCGAGACGGATTTGGATTTGGTGATGGCAGGCCCGGATGAGGACGGTTTGCAGCTGGCGCTCGAGGCACAGGCCGCGCGGTTGGGGATTGCGGGGCGGGTTCATTGGACTGGGATGTTGGAGGGGGATGTGAAATGGGGCGCTTTGCGGGCCGCGGATGCGTTTGTACTTCCGTCACACCAGGAGAATTTTGGTATTGCGGTGGTGGAGGCGTTGGCTTGCGGAGTGCCGGTGATTATTTCCGACAAGGTGAATATATGGCCGGAGATTGCGCAGGATAAGGCGGGGATTGTTAAAGAGGACAGTGCGGAAGGGACGTATCAGGGGATGATGGAGTTTTTGGGGATGGGGTCAGAGGAGAGGCTGCAGATGATTCGCAATGGGGTTGAGTGTTTTCGGGTTCGGTATGAGATGAGGACTTCGGCGGCGGCTTTGAATGCTTTGTTTTAGGGGGATTGAGGGGCCTGATGACAACCGACAGCGTTTCACGACGAGTACAGTGGTATCCCACATCTCGCGAAAAACGAGCGAGATATGGGGCACCCGGTGTTTATTGCCAGTACAGGGCTAGGGATGGGTGGTGTTATCTGAGGGCGGCGGCGTGTTGCTTTGGCGCGACCCATGTCTTCGTAGACGGCGGCGTGTTCCAGGGTTGAGCCGGCGAGGTCTTTGACGGAGAGGATGGCTCGGTCCTGGTTGGGCCAGGCTATTTGCAGGGTGGGGTCGTTCCATAGGATGGTTCGTTCGTGCTGAGGCGCCCAGAAGTCGGTGGCTTTGTAGAGGACTTCGGCTCCCTCGGACGACGACCATGAAGCCGTGTGCGAAGCCGGGGGGAATCCAGAGCATTTTGCGATTGGCGGCGGTCAGAGTTTCTGCCACCCACTGGCAGAAGGTGGGTGAGTTGCGGCGGAGGTCGACGGCGACGTCGTAGATTTCTCCCTTGAGACAGCGGATGAGTTTTCCCTGGGGCTGCTTGATCTGGTAGTGGAGACCACGCACGACTCCCTTGTCGGGAGGAGGATTGATTGTCCTGGACGAAGGGACCGGTGATGCCCATGTCCGCCAGAGACCCGCTCATTGTAGCTTTCGAAAAAAGAACCCCGGCTGTCTTCGAACACCTTGGGTTCGAGTAGTTGCACGTCGGGAATTCTGGTTGCTATCGAATTCATCTAATTAGCCCTCAATGCGAGTTGATTTTGATTCGACCTGCATTCCGGCGAGTACGTCGTTCAATTGTTGCTGCCAGGTGGGCAGCCGGAAACCGAAAGTGTGCTCAAACTTATCGTTGGAAAGTATGGAATTTGCTGGTCTTCTGGCCGGAGTTGGATAGTCGGCGGATGGAGATCGGTTGCACCCGCGGCCGGCGTTGGCAGCGCGCTTGCTTCGAAAATGGCCCGGGCGAAGCCACACCAGGAAGTCGAGCCGGCGGCTGTCATGTGGTAGATTCCGGCCGGAGGCGCCGGACGGGGGTTGATCAACCAGACGCGCGGTCGCAGTGGCAATCGCGGCAGCAGAGGTGGGAGCGCCCCATTGGTCGTCTACGACGCGCAACTCGGGCCGCTCGGCGCCGAGGCGGAGCATGGTGCGGAGAAAATTTTTACCGCTGGCCCCATAGACCCAACTGGTCCGGAGCACCAGATAGCGGGTCGGGTTACCTCGGCAATGGCAGCTTCCCCAGCGGCCTTTGACTCTCCGTACACAGTTAGGGGGTGAATGGGGTCGGTCTCGAGGTAAGGTTCCGCCTTTTGTCCGTTAAACACATAATCGGTGGAGTAATGGACAAGCAGGGCGCCGAGGCGGGCGGCTTCCTGGGCCAGGATCCGGGGCGCCTGGGCGTTGATAGCAAAGCACAAGCCGAGATTCTTTTTCTGCCTGGTCCACGGCAGTGTAGGCGCCGGCGTTGATGATGACGGCGGGCTTCACCTGCTGGACAGTGTCCCGGATAGACTGTTCGTTGGATAGATCGCATTCGTCCCTTCCGGTCAATACAACGCCAGGGTGGGATTGGTACAAGCGGGCGAGTTCGGTTCCGACTTGTCCGTTTTTTCCGGTGATCAATATGCGCATTTGAGTCGTCTAAGTGTAGAGGATACGTGGCCGGCAGTTATGCACAAATTGTCAGGCCTGCGGTATCCGACGGGTTCCGGCACATAGTGGCCGGGGTGCCGTCAAGGCTTATGGGCCTCTTTAGTAACTTATGCTGATTGCCACGATGGGCTAGAATTTCTGCCACAGTGAGCGAAGTGACCGAATCTGCTGGAACATCGGAAGTTTTAGGGCCCGGGACCACAGCTGGCGCAGGTCGATCCGCCACATCCGTTCCGAAGCGCGCTTAAAACGATTGCGATCGCTGCGGTAGTGGTCAGCATCGCTATTGGCTTGTATGTCTGGATTGGGGAGAAGCCGCCGGTCGCCGGGGCGACGTTTTAACGATGAATCTCTATCCAGTGCACACCCTCATCAACAACGGGGGTGGCGGCGATACCGGGATGGCGGGCAACCCTGAGTATTACGATCAGTTACTGATACTCGCTAAGATTAAGGTCACGAACCAGACGGATATACCACTGTTCATGCAAGATATTTCGGCGGCTATCAAGATGCCGGATGGGTCGGACCAGGTAAATGTAACCGCGAGCGATAAGGATATGGACCGGGTTTTCCAGGCTTACCCATCGTTGAGTTATCTGCGGGCGGCTTCGATTCCTCGCGATATTACGTTGAGCCCGGGGCAGTCGGTGCAGGGGTTGGCAATTTTTAATTTCCCGATTACCAAGGAACAATGGGATTCGCTGCAGACGGCTAAGGTTGTGGTTTCGTTTATGCACCAGAAGAATTTAGAGATTGTTATTCCTCGTAAGTAGTTCCTGTGGTTCTCCCGAAGTCGCAACAAACCCCGACCCTATCGCGACGCTGAAAAGTCCAGCGCGTTCTTGCCCATTCAAGCCAAAAAAGGCTTGAATGGGGCACTCGATAGGTCCAGTTCAACTGAAAAATACGAAGAAACCGCAGGTCCCTCCGCTTCGGTCCCGCGGCGCGCCGGGGCAGGCGGGATGACAAGGTGCGTGGGGCGTTTCCAGTCGGAGTTGGCTTGGGGGATCCCAGGTCTCAGAAGCGAGACCTGGGGCCCCCATCGGTCCTTCCGTTCGCGGCGGCTAGGGGGTCATGGGGGCTGGGGCGTTTTTGGGGGTTGCCAGGTAGCCGATCACCTGGTTTTTGTTGATGGTGTTAATGACCAGTTCGTAGAGCAGCTTGTCTTTGCCGGTGTAGAACTGAACGGGCTCATCGATGTTCTTGTCTTTTTTCTCGATTTTCTTGTCGTCGGATTCCACCAGCAGGGTGTACTTGGAATGCTTGGTGTCGGCTTTCTTCAATGGAGACGGTGATGCCTGAGATGGGTGTCGGCTTGGCTCCCTTGGTCAGGTTCAAATCGTAATAGTTTCGATCGCCCTTGTGCTTGAGGATCTCGAGTTCCTTGCCGTTGGTCGCGACCAGGCCGCTGGTTACGCCTAAGTCGCCGGTCACCCGTTTCAGTTGGGTTTCGGCGTTTGCCAGTTCTGTCTTGGTGGCGGCGACGTCTGTCTTTACCCCGCCTACATCCGTCTTGACGGAAGAGACGTCACTCGAAACCGCGCCGATCTGCTTCTGGGCTTCTGCTTGTGCGGCCGCTTGTTCCTTCTCCAGGCGGCTGGTCTCGGCCTGCTGCCGCTTGAGGAATTCACTGGCTCGCGCTTCCAGTTGCCGCTGGGTGAGCCCTACGCTCTGGCCAAGGGTCTCAGAGGTGACACGCAACTTGGCGTTGGTCTCGCTGAGGCTCTCGGCCAGCTTGTCATTTTGCTGTTGGGCATTCAGCAGTGCGGTTTGCGATTTTTCCAGCGGTTTTCCAGCGTGTAGCTCCAGATCAAGGCGCCGGCGGACGCCAATGCGGCAAAGCCAAGAAGGGCGATAAAGACCCCGGATTGGGTACGTTCCGCCTGTTCTAACGCTGTCGTCGCTCATGCGATCTGCCTCTTTTCAACTGCAGAATGCTGAGTGTATTTCCTCATCCTACAATGGACGAGTGGAGACTGCGGAAGTCATCGTCGCCGGAGGGGGTATTATCGGCCTCTCGACTGCGCTGGAATTGGCGCGCCACGGGTTCCAGGTCCGCGTGCTGGAGAAGGGCCGCGCTATGTCCGAAGCCTCCTGGGCAGCGGCGGGTATGCTGTCTCCCCATGACCCTGCCCATCCCCCGGAACTCGCCAAGCTCGCCGAGCTGAGCATCCGTCTGTATCCGGAATACCTTAGCACCGTGGAGAAGCTTTCGGGGCGATCTGTTCGGCTGCGCACCCAGGCTGCCATTAGCACTGACGAGGAAGAGGGCGCCAGCGTTGCGATGAGCGCGCAGGAGGCCGAGCGGCGGATCCCTGGGCTGGCTACGGAGGGCCGATTCGTTTCATTGGGTGGAGGAAGTGAGCCTGGATCCCCGGGATCTTTGCGCGGCTCTTCCCCTGGCGTGCAGCCGCGGCCGGAGCTGGATCCTGCAGGAGGAGACGGAAGTGCTTGCGGTGCGGAGCCATGGGGGTTCGGTTGAGATCAGCAACTGCGACGGGATCCATGGTTGCCGGCGCTTTTGTGAACTGTGCCGGGGCCTGGGCGGCGGAGATTCGGCATCCGGGCTTGTTACGGCATGCCGGCGGGCGCGGTGGAGCCCTGGAAGGGACAGATGCTTACATGTCCGGTTGGAACCGTCCGTTCGACCTGCCTTACGTTTTGCGCTCTCCGGAGATGTACCTGGTGCCGCGCGGGGGTGGCAAGATCGTCATCGGGGCGACGGTGGAACGGGTGGGGTTCGATCGCCGGGTGGATCCTTCGACGATTGCGGAGGCTGCAGGAGCAGGCGGCGGAGCTCTGGCCCCCGATTGCATCGGCCCCGGTGGTGGAGAGCTGGAGCGGGCTTCGGCCGGGCACCAGCGACGGGTTGCCCCTGATTGGCAGCACCGGGACCGCGGTGCTGGGTGGCGACGGGGCACTTTCGTAACGGGATCCTGCTGGCGCCGGCGACGGGACTGATAGTGCGGCAACTGCTGCAGGGCACCCAGCCGGCCGTGGCGCTGGAGGCTTTCGCCCGGCCGGACGGCCCCGTCGTAAGTGACAAGATTCGGAGCGCTGCGCTATAAAACAGACAGCGTTGGGCACAGAACCGGCCGGACTGCAGATCGCTGTGTTCCTGAACTATTGTCAGCCACCAGCCGATGTCCTTTGCGGTGAGCATGCCCGACAAGGGCCGGGTCGACGCAGGGGCATCTAAAAAGAAAGAAGAGGAGTGTTCAGTTATGTCTACTGCTGTGGTGGGCAAGGGACTTGCAGGGGTAGTTGCGGCGAACTCGGGGATTTGCTGGATCGATGGCGATGCCGGGGTGCTGGCCTATCGCGGGATTGATATTCATGAGTTGGCGGAGAAGTCCATCGTTTGAGGAAAGCAGGTATCTGCTGTGGTTTGGAGACTTCCCCGCCGGCGGAGCTGAAGGAGTTCAGCAAACAGCTGGCGGACGCGCGCAGATGGACCCCAAGATCATCGAGCTGCTGCGCTCATTTCCGGAGAGCGCGACCCCGATGGAGGTGCTTCGCACCGCGGTTTCTGCGCTGAGTTTTTATGACGCGGATGAAAGCGATAACGAGCACGATGCCAATGTGCGCAAGAGTTTCCGGTTGACGTCGCAGATCGCCATGCTGGTGGCGGCGTATGACCGGCTGCGCAAGGGCAAGGCAGTGGTGGAGCCTGATCCGTCTTTGAGCCACGCGGCTAATTTCCTGTGGATGCTGAATGGGGAAAAGCCTTCCGAAACGGCGACGAAAACGTTTGATGTGGCGCTGATACTGCATGCCGATCATGAGCTGAATGCGTCCACGTTTGCGGCCCGGGTGATCGCCGCTACGTTGTCGGATATTCATTCCGCGATTACCGGAGCGATTGGTGCGCTGAAGGGTCCTCTGCACGGCGGCGCGAACGAGGCGGTGATGCGGATGTTGTTCGCGATTGATAAGGATGGCGCGGACCCGGTGGATTATGTGGCCGGGTTACTGGCGCAGAAGAAGAAGATCTCCGGGTTCGGGCATCGGGTCTACCACACCGAGGATCCACGGGCGACCCACTTGCGCAAGATGTCTGAGGAGTTGGGTGAGTCTTCAGGGAATGCGAAGTGGTTCAAGATGTCGCGGGCGATTGAGAAGTACATCCTGGCTGAGAAGAAGCTGAATGCGAATGTGGATTTTTATTCGGCTTCGACTTACACGATGCTGGGGATTGACCTTGATTTGTTTACGCCGATTTTTGCGGTGAGCAGGATTTCGGGGTGGGCGGCGCATGTGATCGAGCAGTTGGATGACAATCGTTTGATTCGCCCTCGGGCGGAGTATATCGGGCCGGAGTATCCGGTGAAATATACGGCTTTGGAGAAGCGGTAGGAAGCTCCCTCAGCGGCTAAAGCCGCACTCCTCTGGGATTTTATGGACGGCCTGAAGGCCGTCCCCTTCACTGATTGGCAGTCTCTATTTGCGGCTGGCTGGTGGGATGATTCCGTTCATTCTTAAGTAGACGACCATCTGCCCGTAGTGGTCGTTGGTGTGGGCCAGGCCTACGGCTGCGATGGTTGCTCGTGTGTCCGCCCCATCCACGTCGCCGATTTTCTCAAATGCGTTTTGCGGGGTGATGGTTTTCATCGCCTGCTCAGCGAACGCGTAGGAGTCTTTCAGCGCCTTTACGATGTCGTCCTTGCTGGTCAGGGCGGTGATCGACTTCGGATCGATGGTTGGCTTTACTCCGAATTTACCGAAGAAGAAATATTGGGCTTCGGCGATGTGCGTGACTTGCTGGCCAAAGGTTCTTACTCCTTTGAATTCGCCGGTGTTGGGGGAGAAGTTGTATTTGTCAGCGGGCATGGCCTCGGCGGCGGAAACTACTTCTTCGGCTTGATTGCTGAAAAGCTTTGCGTAGGCTTCCGACGGGGAGTCCGGGGCGGCATAGGCGGGCGCGATGAGTAGAGTCGCTACGGCTAGTGTGGCGAATGCAGTGAGACAGGACTTGAGTTTCACGATTACCTTCCTTGAGTGCGTTTTGCAGTAGAAAGCGTAGCAGGTTGGAAAGCCGAACGTTCGTTTCGGGTGTAGGGAGACTGCAGATCCCCCGCTACGCTTTCGGGATGACAAATAGGAGAGGGCAGTTGCAGGGATAGGGCGGTTGCTGGTGTAAGGGCTCCTCAGCCGCGATTGGGGGGCGGTTCCCGTAGAATGGAGGGGTGCGGCGAATTTACCTTGATGCGAATGCTACTACTCCTCTGTTGCCGGAGGTGCTCGAGGCTATGCGGCCGTTTTTGGTGGGGCGGTTTGGGAACGCTTCGTCGACCCATCAGGAGGGCCAGCAGGCTCGGGCCGCTGTTGAACAGGCACGGGCTCTGGTGGCTGGATTGCTCTCATGCCGGTCCTCGGAGATTGTCTTCACCAGCGGGGGCACGGAAAGCGATAATCTGGCGGTTTTTGGGTCGGTTCAGACTGGAGATCATGTCATCTGCAGCTCGGTGGAGCATCCTGCGGTGCTACATGCAGTCGAACGCCTGGGCGAGCGTGGGGTCGAGGTTGCGTTTCTGCCGGTGGATGACCAGGGAGTCGTCTCAGTCGAGGATGTTCGCCGGGCGCTGCGGCCTCATAGCCGGCTGATCAGCGTGATGATGGCTAACAATGAGACCGGGGTTGTGCAGCCTGTTTCGGAGATCGGCCGCATTGCCCGCGAGGCCGGGGTGCGATTTCACGTAGATGCGGTGCAGGCGGCGGGGAAGGCGGCTATTGAGGTGGAGACGATTGGCTGCGACCTGCTGAGTATTTCCGGGCACAAAATGCATGGGCCGCAGGGCACGGGAGCGCTGTTCGTTCGCCGCGGCATTCGCCTCGAACCACTGTTTGCCGGGGGCGCTCATGAACGGCAGCGGCGGGCGGGGACGGAGAATGTTGCTGGAATTGTGGGCCTGGGAAAGGCTGCGGAGTGCGCGATGGAAGGATTGAAGAGCGGCGCTGGGGAGCGGATGCGCGCTTTACGCGATCGTCTGGAGATGGGCCTGGTGGAATTTGCCGGCGGGGTGAATGGCGGCCGGGCGGCCCGGGTGCCCAATACTACGAATTTGTGGTTCGATTCGCTGGATGGCGAGGCGCTGGTGATTGGGCTTGATTTGAAGGGTTTGGCGGTTTCGAACGGGGCAGCGTGTTCCTCGGGGGCGAGCGAGCCGTCGCACGTGCTGTTGGCGATGGGGTTGCCGGTCGAGCGGGCACGAGCCAGTGTGCGCTTCAGCCTGAATCGGCGGACGAGTGCAGAGGAGATCGATCGGACGATTGAGCTGGTGTCCACGCAAGTGGTGAAGTTGCGTGAGCTTTCGGCGGTGACCCCATGACGATCGCGGTGGCTATGTCGGGCGGGGTGGATTCATCAACGGTTGCGGCGATGCTCAAGGCGGAGGGACATGAGCTGGTCGGGCTTACGATGCAGCTCTGGAACCAGCGTCGTCTGGCGGATCACGACGGAATCCCGGAGCAGGTGCAGGGACGATGCTGCTCGATCGATGATGTCTACGATGCGCGCCGGGTGGCGGAGACGCTCGACGATTCCCTATTACGTGGTGAATCATCAGGAGCGATTTGAGCGGGATGTGATTCGGCCTTTCGTGGACGAGTATCTTGCCGGGCGTACGCCGATTCCTTGCAGCTTGTGCAACAACCACTTGAAGTTTGACCAGTTGCTTTTGACGGCGCGGCAGATTGGGGCGGATCAGATTGCTACCGGCCATTACGCCCGCAATGAATACGACCCCGAGCGCGGGCGTTGGATATTGAAGCGGCCAGCGGATGCGAGCAAGGATCAGACGTATTTTCTTTTTGGGTTAACGCAGGAACAGCTTTCGCGTACGTTGTTTCCCTTGGGCGGCTACACCAAGCCGGAAGTACGCGAGCTGGCGCAGCATTATGGATTGGCGCTGGCTAAGAAGCCGGATTCGCAGGAGATTTGCTTTATTCCCGGGGGGGACTATAAGCGGTTTATCGATGCCTACCTCGAGGAGCAGGGCGAGGCTGTGCCGGATAGTGCCGGAGAGCTGGTGTCGGCGGGCGGAGAGTCCCGAGGTAAGCATGAGGGAGTACACAACTTTACGGTTGGCCAGCGCAAGGGGCTGGGTGTGGCATCTCCGACTCCTCTGTATGTGATTTCGATTGATCGTGACCGCAAGCAGGTGACGGTGGGGACGGAGGGGGAGTTGATGCGCGATTCCCTTCGGGCGCAGCGGTTGAACTGGATCTCGATTGCGGGATTACAGGGAGAGATGCGGGCGCGAGTGAAGATTCGTCACCGTCACGAGCCGGCGTGGGCGACACTCCGGAAAAGCGGCGAGGATGAAGTGGAAGTCCGTTTTGACGAGCCGGTGCGCGCGGTGACGCCTGGGCAGGCAGCGGTATTTTTTGATGGCGATGAGGTAGTTGGCGGCGGGTGGATCGTTTAGGTGGGGATGAAAAGGAATACCTCAGGGGCTAAAGCCCTCGTTAAGGTTGGGGTTGTTAGATGTACGGGCTAAAGCCCGTACCTACCAGCCCGAACCTTCAGACCCTTAGACGAAAGAGATCTTCTTCTTCAGGGTCCAGATGAGTGGCGGGAGTTTTCTTCCTCATCACGTCCATTCCGGCTCGCAAGCCGTTCAGGATGCCGTTTACCTGGCGGACGGGGACCGCGACTCCCTGTTCGATCGCCTGGACGGCGTTGGTGAGTTGGTCAAGTGTTCCTTTCACCATACCGTCCACGCGTGAAGCCTGGACCTGCGCCCGCTCGGTTACGTTGTCTACCACACCGCCCACCTTGTCCGCCTTGGCACGCAGCGTGGTGGTGGTGGCGGTGAGGTTTTCGGTGATGAGTTTCAGCTTGGGTGTGACATCCTGAATTAGGTCGCGCGAAGAAATGATGGCCGGCAGAGCGTGCAGACGCACATCATCCGCCAAGGTCATGATTTTCTTCTGTGCCTTGCGGGCAGCCAAGAAGGTGCCGATCGTAAAGCCGGCCTGCATCAGGATGCTGATCGCGGCGATAGCAATGAAAACGATCAGCAGAGTCTGGGATGATTTGTCCATCTGGTACTAGATTCGCTCGTCGGCCGGCGCGGTTGTTGCCACGTATGCGCTCTTGCCTGCGTCCACCGCTGCAGACACCTTGCTTGCGTGCTTCGCAACTACTTTGCGACCGCGATCGACGTAATCTTCCACCTGAGAACGACCCGTCGCCACTGCTTGCTTACCCCGCTCTACGTAATCGCCGAACTGGTCCTTGCCGGCGTCTACGTAGGTGTTGACGTGCGACGCTGCTTCTCTGGACTTTTGCTTGAGGTACTCAGCGCGTTCCCGCGCGCTCTCAGCGAGGGTTTCGCGTGTGTCTGTTCCCGCCTGGGGAGCATAGAGAACGCCAATGGCCGCGCCAATTCCTAGGCCTACCAGAAACCAACCGAAACCACTTCCGCCGTTACCGTTGTCCTGATCTTCGTCTGACATGGATGTTCCCTTCTGTACTGAACTAGTGTTCCATCATACTGCTTCATGCGTCCCGGCGGGTTTAGCACCCGGATACCGTGTCAAGATAGACCGCCAAGCCACGAAATACAATCAATCAGATGCAATATTCACTCGCCGCGTGCCAGCCAGTTGATGTTTCTCTCCGTCCAAATGGTAAGCAGGCGAATCAAAAGCGCTGAGGATTTCTCCCATGTGGATTGAATGTGTAAGCCGACGCAGTATCGCGCTGGTAATGTTCACCGGATTGCTGGTAGCGGGGTCGGGATGTAAGAGCACCCCGCCCCAGAATGCAGAGCAGGCTCCGCCCGCGGCCGCCCCGGCCGCGCAGCCGGCGCCTCCCCCGGTGCGGAACGATGAGCAAATTGGCAGCGACATCCAGGCAAAGATCACGGGTGAGTCGGCTTTGTCGGGGCAGAACATTCAGGTGGCGGTGGCCAACGGTGTGGCTACCTTGAATGGGAAGGTCGACAATGACGCTTCCCGTGCGCTGGCTGCGGCGGACAGCGCCTCGGTGGATGGGGTCAGAACGGTCGTGAACAACCTGGTGGTGGCTCCAGCCCGGGCGGCTAAGCCCGTACCGCCGCCGAAGCCAAAACCGGAGCGACGGCATAAGCAGGTAGTGGCGGACAACACGCCTCCGCCTCCTCCGCCACCCCCTCCCGCCGCTGCTCCTGCTCAGGAGCCGGTGCAGGTGGTGCCTGCGGCTCCCCCACCGCCTCCTCCCCCTGTGGCCAAGACAGTGACGATTCCTTCGGGAACGGTGATTCCTATTCGCATGACGGATACGCTGGATAGCGCTTCGACCCAGCCGAATACGGTGTTTCATGGGTCGCTGGCCGGGGATTTGATTGCGGACGGGATGGTGGTGGCGAAATCGGGCGCTGCGGTGACCGGAAGGGTGATTACGGCGAAAGATGCTACCCACTTTTCCGGCAGCTCGGAGTTATCGATTGAATTGACGCGGATCGATACGGTGGATCATCCGGTGGATGTGGTGACGGATGCGTTCACCAAAAACGGCGCTGGGCGGGGGAAGAATACCGCGATCAAAACGGGGGGCGGCGCTGCGGTTGGCGCCATTCTCGGCGGGCTTTTAGGCGGCGGGAAAGGGGCTGCGATCGGAGCGGCGAGCGGGGGTGGCATCGGCGCTGGGGTGAACGGGGTTACACGGGGTCAGCAGGTGCAGATTCCTACGGAGACTTTGGTTAGTTTTCATTTGCAGAGTCCGATTAGTGTGACTAGTTCCAGGAAGGTTGGCGGGGCGAGGGAAGGGTATAGCGGGGATGGGCAGTTGCAGCAACGGTAGTAATCGGAGTCGAGGGTCGTTTGGGTTTTGAGAGTTAGAGGGTTGGCGTTGTGGTATCCCACATCTCGCGAAAAACGAGCGAGATGTGGGGCACCCAACTTTGGTTGCGAGTTTAGTTAAGGGCAGATCTGTTGCAACCGTTAGGTCCAGAGGCCGTTGTCTACCAGGTGGGTGGCTATGGTGCGTTGGGTGGCGTAGGTGTCTTCCGGGATGTGGCGGGCGAGACGGCGGACGATGGCTAGTTGGACGCGTAGGGTGTCGCCTTCGGCGACGGCGGCTACGATGCGGCGGGCGGCCAGTTCTACGGTGTTCATGGCTTTGGCGGCGTAGAGCCTGGTCATGGCTTCGGCGGGGCGGCGAGCGGAGATTTTTCGCGCGTAGTTTGCGGGCTCTTAACAGGGCCGATTCCAGGGCGTAGACCTGGATGATGATGTCGGCCAGGTCCGCCATTACTTCCTGCTGATCGGCTAGCGCGTTCATGTACTTCTGCGAGGCAGCTCCTGCGGTGAAGAGGGCCAGCTTCTTGGTGGCGGCCAGGAGTTGCGATTCAGCGTAGAGCGGATCGGCGGAATGGTCGGTGTCGTCTTCGAAAGAGGGCGGTTCCAAGACCTCGTCCATCAGCTTCTTGATGGAGGCCAGGAGCGGAAGCTTACCGGCCAGGGCTCGCTTCATTAACCAACCGGTGATGATCAGGCGGTTGATTTCGTTGGTGCCCTCAAAGATGGGATTGATGCGGGCATCGCGATAGGCTCGCTCGACCGGGTACTCTTCCACGTATCCGTAACCGCCGTAGATCTGGACGGCGTGGTCGACCACCACCTCGAGCATTTCTGAACCCCAGACCTTCAGGATGGAGCACTCGACGGCGTACTCCTCGATGTTCTTCTGAATCTCACGCGGGTTGTCGGCGGCTTCTCCGTGGAGAGTGGCGAGGGCGTTGTCGATCATGCCTACGGTGCGGTACGCCATGCTCTCGACGGCAAAAAGACGAGCCGCTCCGTCAGCGAGTTTTTGTTGGATGAGGCCGAAGGCGGCGATGGGCTTACCGAAAGCCTGGCGCTGCTTGGCGTAGCCGAGGGCGTAGTTGAGCGTGGTGCGGGCTCCGCCGACGCAGGCAGCGCCCAGTTTGAAGCGGCCGATGTTGAGGATGTTGAAGGCGATGTGGTGACCCTTGCCGACTTCCCCGAGGAGGTTTTCTACGGGCACTTTGCAGTCCGAGAGGACCAGGGGGCAGGTGGAGGAGCCGCGAATGCCGAGCTTGTGTTCTTCCGCACCGATGGAAAGGCCGGGAGTTCCCTTCTCTATCAGGAAGGCGGTGAATTTTTCCCCATCGACCTTGGCGAAGACGGTGAAGAGATCAGCGAAGCCAGCATTGCTGATCCACATCTTCTCGCCGTTCAGAAGATAGTGTGTGCCGTCCGAGGAGAGGACGGCGCGGGTGCGAATGTTCATTGCGTCGGAGCCGGAGGTGGCTTCGGATAGAGCGTAGGCGCCGATCAATTCTCCCGTTGCCATGCGAGGGAGGAACTTTTGCTTTTGCGCGTCCGTGCCATACCAGACGATGGGTAAGGTGCCGATGCCGACGTGGGCGCTGAAGGCGACGGTGAAGCTGGCGAGTTCGGAGAGGTGGTCGGCGACAATTGCTGAGGTGACCTTGTCCATGGCCAGGCCGCCGTAAGCCTCGGGAATGTCGACCGCCATCAGGCCGAGGTCTCCGGCTTTTTTCAAGAGGGCGCGGGTCACATCAAATTGCTTGGCCTCGATTTTGTCGGCCGCGGGAAGGACCTCGTTGCGAACAAACTCGGTGGTGGTACGCGCGATTTGCCGCTGCTCGTCGCTGAAATCTTCCGGGGTCATGATGTCTTCCGGGGAGCGCTCCTCGATGAGGAAGCTGCCACCGGGAATCGTGCGTTGCAGAATTTCCGTCGCTGTGGCCACTGTTTCTCCTTGGTTGTACTAGTTGAGGGATTCGAAGATACCTGCGGCGCCCATGCCTCCGCCCACACACATGGTGACTAGTCCATATTTCGCACCGCGAGTTTGCATGGAATGCAAAAGAGTGGCGGTCAGTTTGGCGCCGGTGCAGCCGAGTGGATGGCCGAGGGCGATGGCTCCTCCGTTGATGTTGACTTTGGCTGGATCGAGGCAAGCTGTTGGATTACGGCCAACGACTGCGCGGCGAAAGCTTCGTTGAGTTCGATCAGGTCGATTTGGTCCAGTGTCAGGCCGGCAAGCCTGAGGGCTTTAGGCACGGCATAGACCGGACCCATGCCCATCTCTTCGGGCAGGCAGCCCGCGGTAGCAAACGCCACAAAGCGCGCCAGAGGCTTTATGCCCAAAGCGGCGGCGCGTTCGGCAGACATTACGACCGAGGCAGCGGCGCCATCAGAAGTTTGCGAGGAGTTCCCTGCGGTGACGGTTCCCTTGGCGTGGAAGGCGGGTTTTAGGCCGGATAGGGCTTCGATCGAGGTGTCGGCGCGTGGACCTTCATCGGTGGTGAAGGGCCTGGTGGCTAGTTTGACTTTGCCTCCGCCGTTGGTCGCATTGGTGACGGTGACGGGTACGATTTCGGTGGTGAAGCGACCGGCTTCGATAGCGGCCAGTGCTTTCTGGTGGCTGGAGAGGGCGAAGGCATCGGCTTGTTCGCGGGTTATGCCGTAGTGTTGGGCTACCCGCTCCGCGGTGAGTCCCATGGATAAGTAGGAGTCGGCATAGTGGTCGATGAGCCAGGGGTTGGCGCTGACCTTGTTTCCGCCCATGGGGACCATGCTCATGGACTCGGTTCCACCGGCGATGATGACTTCAGCACCCCCCCGCGGATGCGGTCGGCAGCCATGGCGATGGACTGGAGGCCAGAGGCGCAGAAGCGATTGACTGTCATGGCGGAGGAGCTGACAGGGAGACCGGCGCGGAGGGAGGCGATGCGGGCGACGTTCATTCCCTGCTCGGCTTCGGGCATGGCGCAACCGAGGATTACGTCTTCGATTTCGTTGCGATCGAGTTGGGGCAGCCGGGCCAGGGCGCCTTCGATCGCGGTGGCGGCGAGGTCGTCGGGACGGGTGGTGGCGAGGGCTCCCCGGCCGGATTTGCCTACGGCGGTTCGAACAGTGGTGGCGATGACGACGTCTCTCATTTGGGTTCCTGTTCTTCGTTCAGCGAGTGTCGTGGGTTCGAGAGCAAAAGCGATCGTTGGGCTACGCCCATCGTTTTCGGCCCACGTACGCTTTGGCGAACGTGGGGCACCCGTCCAATTTCTCTCACCGTTGCGGCGATACCCACGCTTGTACCTCGTTGACCTCGTTGATTGGTTAGTTCCTTAGGGGTTTGCCGGTTTTCAGGGTGAAGGCGATGCGTTCCTGGGTTTTGCGTTCTCCGCAGAGGGAGAGGAAGGCCTGGCGTTCGAGGTCGAGGAAATATTGTTCGCCTACGATGGTGCCGGCCGGTATAGCTCCCCCACTAAGAATGTTGGCGACGTGGTTGGCTACTTTCTGGTCGTGGTCGCTGATGTAGTCAGCCTGGCGCATCAGGTGCACGCCTAGTTTCAACGTGGCTAGTGCGCTTTCGCCAGCGGCGGGTACTTCGCGCGCGATGGGCGCGGAATAGCCGGCGCCGGCCAGGGTGATGGCGGCTTGTTTGGCGTCGTTGACGACTCGGTCGCGATGGGCGGTGATGCGGTCGGATGGGCTGAGATAGCCCAGGAGGCGGGCATCCGCGGCGGATGTGGAGACCTTGGCCATGCCGATCAACTCGAAGTTGCGCTTGAGGGCGTCGAAGTATTCGGTCGAACCAGCGAGCCGTGCGGCTGCGTCTTTGCCGGCTGCGGAGAGAACGCCTATGGCGGAGTCGACGGCGCGCAGAGCCATTTCCTTGGTGCCGCCGCCCGCAGGCACGACGCCGACACCGGTTTCCACCAAGCCCATGTACAGCTCGGCATGGGGTTGGCGGGTGGCGGCGTGGAGAGCGATTTCCGCTCCTCCGCCGAGGCAGAGGCCATAGGGTGCGACGACCACCGGACGAGGACAGAAGCGGATGGCGGCCGTCATGCGCTGGAACGCGCGGATGGCAAAGTCGAGGTCTTCCCACTCCCCTTCCTGAATGAGGAGGAGCACCTGGAAGAGGTTGGCTCCGACGGAAAAGTTGGCGCCGTCGCCGGTGATGATGAAGCCCTGGAAGTCACGAACAGCATCGCTCGCGGGGTTGAGGACCTGGGTTACGAGGCGAGTGATGTCTTCGCCGACGGCATCCTTTTTCGAATGCAGTTCGATGGCTGCGATGCCGTCTCCCAGGTCAACCAGGGATGCGCCGGGATTGGTTTTGACGATACCGTTCGATTTGCGAAAGTCGGCTATGGTCGCGATGCCCGGTGGCTGCAGCACGGGGATGTATTCGCCGCGGGCGGGATCGAAGACTTGCTTGCCCCCGTCGCGATACCAGGTGGCTGGCGCCCTGGGCGCGAGGGCGGCGTCGACGCCGACCGCGTCCCACATTTCAAAGGGCCCCAATTCCCAGTTGAAGCCAGTGCGCATGGCGCGGTCGATGCCGGCGGGATTATCGGCTATCTCGGGGAGACAGTCGGCGGAGTAGGCAAAGAGCCGGCTGAGGAGCTCTACCTGGAATTTGGCGGCCTTGTCTTTGCGGATGTCACCAGCCCAGAGGAGGCGCAGGCGTTCGGGCAGGGACTCGGCGTTTTTGGCGAGTTCCAGCGCGGGGAATTTGGGCCGCGTCGCGGGACGGTAGGCGACGGTTTGCCAGTCGAGGGCGAGGCGCACCTCGTTTCCCTGAGCGTCTTTCTCTTTCTTGTAGAAGCCCTGGCCGGTTTTGTCGCCCAGCCAGCGGCGGTCGAGCATGGTTTTGACAAAGGGCGGTAGCTGGAGCGATTCGCCTGCGCGCGACTGAGAAAAGTTCGCGACTACGTGGGCGAGGATGTCGATGCCCACCATATCCGCCAGGCGGAAGCTGCCGGTGCGGGGCCAGCCGAGGGCACTGCCGGTGAGTGCATCCACTTCTTCTATGGTGAGGTCCTGTTCCTGCATCAACTGCAGAGCCTGGGTCATGACGTAGACGCCGATGCGGTTGGCTATGAAGTTGGGGGTGTCGCGGGCATAGACGACCGTCTTGCCCAGGCGGCGGTCGGCGAAACCAGCGATGGTGGCCACGGCTGCCGGGTCGGTCTCTGGGGTGGGAATGATCTCCAACAGACGCATGTAGCGGGGCGGGTTGAAGAAGTGGGTGCCGAACCAGGAACGGCGGAGCTCGGGGGGCAGTTGCGCGGCAATGCTCGCGACGGGGAGCCCGCTGGTGTTGGTGGTGAGGATGACTTCGGACTTGAGGAATGGAGTGATTTTGGCGAGGAGTTCCTGCTTGATTGCCAGGTTCTCGGTTACGGCCTCCACCACCCAATCGCATTTGGAAAGAAGGCCCAGGTCATGTTCGAAGGTTCCGGGCTGGATAAGGCGGAGGTTGGCAGCGTCGTACAAGGCTGCCGGTTTGGCGCGGCCGAGGGCGTCGAGGGCGGCGGAGGCCACGCCTTTGCCTGAATCTCCGGTTAAGTCGAGCAGGACGACGGGGATGCCGGCGTTGGCCAGATGAGCGGCAATACGCACGCCCATGGTTCCAGCCCCCAACACTGCAGCTCGCTGGATCATCCCGGGACGCCCTGACGCAGGTTGGGCCGGCGAGACAACGGGTTCGACTGCGGGCGCAGGAGCTGAGCTCATCATCTGATATCTCTCCCTCTGTAACGTTACGCCTCTCCCTCGTTGGGGAAAAATGATGCGGTGAATATGGCGTAAAACGTGGATTCTCTGGTATCGACATTGCAAACGACATACGACTTTGGTTTTCAGGAAAACCTATATGCTTGGCTTGCTGAGGGCTTAAGTCAAGAGTTCAATTTGCATCTTAGGTAGCTAGGTGCAAGTGCAAGCATTTAAAGGAGAGCAAACGATGCAATTCGCCATTGTGATCATGGCTGCCGGTAAGGGTACGCGGCTGAAGAGCAAGCGCCCTAAGGTCTTGCACGAGGTGGGCGGGAAGCCCCTGATACGCCACGTGGTGGATGCGGCGCGACAGATTGTTCCGCCGGAAGACGTGTATGTGATTGTGGGCCACGAGGCCGGGCTGGTGAGAGATTCGGTCTCGGCGCTCGGGGTGCAGTTCATCGAGCAGACCGAACAGAAGGGCACCGGCCACGCCATGCAGACGGCGAGGAAGGCCACGCAGGGTTATGAGGATGTAATCGTGCTGTACGGGGATACGCCGCTGATCCGGCCAGAGACGATCCGCAAGGTACGCGATTTCCATCTGCAACAGCGCGCGGCGATGACGGTGCTGACGGCGTTTCCGGCAGATCCGTATGGATATGGTCGCGTGATCCGTAAATCCCTTGATTCCGAAGAGATACGAGAGATTGTCGAACAGAAGGCTTTAACTCCCGAAGCGGCCGAGGTGCGGGAGATTAACTCGGGGCTTTACGCCTTTGCCACCAAGCCGTTGTTTGCCCACATCGACAGCCTGGGAACGAACAACACGCAGGGCGAGTTTTACCTGACTGACATGGCAGCGATCCTGGGGAAGGCCGGGGAACGGGTGGTTGCGCTGAAGGCTGAGGATGCGGATGAGGTGCTGGGGGCCAACACGATTGAAGAGATGATGGCGTTGGACGGCAAACTCCGGATGACGACAGCGCGCCGTCTGATGGCTGAGGGGGTGACCATTTTTCGCCCGGAGACCACGGTGATCGATGCCGGGGTACAAGTGGGTGCGGACACGATTATCGAACCCTTTGTGCAGTTGCTGGGCGCGACGAAGGTGGGAACGGAATGCCGGATCCGGTCATATTCGGTGCTGGAGGACGCGACGGTGGGCAACCGGGTGATGGTTCGCCAGGGGTGCATCGTTATCCAGTCGCGGGTGGATGATGAGGCGTTGCTGGGGCCGTACGCCCACTTGCGGCCGGAAAGCGAGATTGGCGCAGGCGCACACGTGGGCAATTTCGTGGAGACCAAGAAGATTCGTCTGGGCAAAGGCTCCAAGGCAAACCATCTGACCTACCTGGGCGATGCGGAAATCGGCGAGGGGGTGAACGTGGGCGCTGGGGTGATTACGTGCAACTACGACGGAGTGAGTAAACGCAAGACGGTGATCGGTGACCGGGTGTTTGTCGGCAGCGACTCGACGCTGGTGGCACCGCTCACGCTGGGGGATGGTTCCTATATCGCGGCTGGGTCATGCATTACGGAAGATGTCCCGGAGGATGCCCTAGCTTTGGGGCGGTCGCGGCAGACGATCAAGGAAGGGTGGAGCGCGGCGAGGCGTAACAAGAAGCAGGGGGGGTAGATCAGGCTGCTTCTGTGCGGGCTAGTTCGGCAAGCACCTGTTGCAAGCGGATGCGGGCGGAAAAGCAGGTGCGCAGCACCTGGGCCTCGGGGACATCGAGGAGGCGGCTGATGGCCGCGGGCGTATATCCTTCGACGTCGCGCAGCAGGAAGAGCAGGCGCTCGTTGGGTGGCAGGTTGCGCACGGCGACTTCAAGGTCTGGACGGCGAACATTGCGGTGGCTGAGTCCGGCCCCGGGAACGATCACCGCCGGAGATTCCTCCTGGCGCAGGGGAAAGCGCTCGCTTAGCGTTTGCAAGAGCGCTGAATCGACAGCAAAGGCGTCAGGGTTTTGCTGCTGCTGAAAAGCCCGCACGAAAGTAATGGTGAGAATCTCTTCCGCTTCCACCTCATTTCCCGTCATATAGAAGGCGAGGGAAAAGGTTCGGTGGCGGTGGCTCTCGTAGACATCTCGCTGTTGCTGCTCCGCGGACTGTTTGGCAGCCTGGGAGACGACGAGATTCGATTCCGCGGAAAACTCACGCTCAAAGTTGAACACAGCTACCCCGCCAGCTAAGGATTGAAATCACTCTACACCGGTAGCCCTGGTTGCCGCGAACATGTGCGAAAGCGAGAGAAAACCTTGAGGCAAGTATACCAGTATGCTCGAAGCCCGAGCCTGGCGGCAAAGAAACTACACCTCGACTGGCGGTTGAAGATAGACTGAGCAAGAAGCTGTTTCACAATCACTGTGACTTTATGAGGATCCCCAGATTCGCTTGTGTCCAGAGGCAAGTGAAACAGCAGTAGGAACTCACACCCTGCGAGAGAGAAGACGTGTAAGGTGCGCCCCTCGCCCGATCAGCGGAGCTGTCAGCGTTCAATTTTGCACTGACCTGCACTAGACGTCATTCCAGGTGTTCATAAGTGGTAGCGGCCAAGAGAGAAAGGGAGCCTTCCGGCAGACCCGGAACCCCAGCAAGTATGGAAAGCCTACGCAGCCAAGCACGCGTATTGGTGGTTGATGATGAGAAGCAATGCCGATTGGAAATCGACGGCATGCTGGAAAAGCAGGAGTATGCGACGGTTCTGTCGAACGGTCGCGAGGAAGCGATTGCGCACATTGAGCGCGATGCGCCGTATGACCTGGTACTGTCTGACCTGACCACGGCCGGCGGAGATGGCAATGGCCTGATGGGCCGGATGCGCCGGGCACAACCGGATACTCCCCTGGTGTTGCTGGCCCACGATGTAAAGGCAGCCCTGGCAGCGTTGCGACAGGGGGCCTACGACTATCTGCTGAAGCCCGTCGAGAAGGATCAGTTGCTAGCGACCGTGAGGCGAGCGATCGGGTATCGCCGGCTGGTGCAGCAGAACGCGATGTACCGGCAGGATCTGGAACAGATGGTGAGCGCGCGAACGGGGATGCTCAACCAGGCTATTGCGGATCTGGAGCGATCGTACGACATTACGCTGGAGGCTCTTGGCGACGCGCTGGATCTTAAAGACGCGGAGACAGAAGGCCACTCGAAGCGGGTAACGGCTTTTACGATTGCCCTGGCGCGGGGAGCGGGGATGCCTCCGCAGCAGATACCGATCGTGGCGCGGGGCGCTTTTCTCCACGATATCGGGAAGATGGCGATTCCGGACGCGATTCTGCTGAAACCCAGCAAGCTGCAAAGCGATGAGCAAAAAGTGATGCGGGAGCACTGTGCGCGGGGCTACCAGATGCTGCGCAAGATCCCTTTTCTGCAGGAAGCGGCGGAGATTGTGTACAGCCACCAGGAACATTACGACGGCAGCGGCTATCCCCGCGGGCTGAAGGGAGAGCAGATCCCCCTGGGGGCCAGAATTTTCGCGGTAGCGGACACGCTGGACGCGATCACCTCAGACCGGCCTTACCGGAAGGCGACGACTTTCACGGCGGCACGCCAGGAGATCAAGCGGTGCGCGGGGACCCAGTTCGATCCCAAGGTGGTTGAGGTGTATCTCAGCTTGCCCGACCAGTTGTGGGAAGATCTGCGAGCGGAGATTACGCAACAGTCCAAAAAGCTGGCGCCTTTGCAGGTGGAGCCCAAGGGGCCGAAGCTGCGCAATCCGTTTAGTTAGATAGAGAAGGTGCAATCATGAGCGTATTGAGCCCGGAAATGGTGCAGGAAAAGTTGCGATCGCTTCCCCACTGGAAGCTTGAGGGCAAGGAGATTGTCCGCCACTTGGAGTTCCCTGATTTTGTGGCAGCCATAGGATTCGTTAACCAGGTGGCGGAGAAGGCGGAGAAAGCGGGTCACCACCCTGATATCGATATCCGCTATAACAAGGTTCGGCTGGCACTGGTCTCGCACGACAAGGGCGGATTGACGGAGCGGGACATGAAGATGGCGCAGGCGATTGACTCGATTTCGTAGTTGATTCAGGCAGGATCGTCATCCCACGGCTGGGGTGGTTGGCGCATTTGGGCCAGGGTTCTGCGGTTCCAGATGGCCACTGCGATACCGCCGAAAGCGGCGGAGGTGGCGAGTAACAGGCCGGTTCGCCAGAAATTCCTGGGTTCCGGGGCGTCTGGAGCTCCGCCCGGTGGCTGGTCTTTGGGTTTTGGCGTGGACAACTTGCGAAAGGGCACGGGGACCTGAGAAGAAAGATGACAAAAGGGGCGTTTGGAGCAACTTAATTTTCCAAAGCGCGTCTATGGATTTACGGGCGTTGCTTCAGCCCAAAAGATACAGGAATCGGGATTTAAAAAGTTCGAAAATGCATTTTTTTACGAAATTTTGTATTTGCGACTAGAAGTTTTGAGCAAGCATCTGCTAGTATGAGTTCAGTCGTGGTTGAGGAAGTCGCTCTCACGGCGCGGTTTTAAGTACAAGTTGCGTCACTGGCCTCCCGGCACGGACAAATCACCGTTCGTGCCGCCTTTTTTTGCTACCCGCACTCTCTTGTCGCAAATTCCCTGCAAATCTCTCTGCAATCCTATCGCCGAATCGTGACGGTTCCCTTTGGGCCGCGCTACACTGGTTTTTTGGGGGCATGGATGCGGCGAGTTTTGGTGTGTTTGGCGATCGGAATGTTGACGGTAGCGGCTTCTGCGCAGTGGGTCACGGATTCGGATACTCCGGCCTATCATCCGACAGCGCCGGCTCACGGTGAGAAATTACCAGCCCTTTTGTCGGGCAGCCAGTTGACCGGGCCCATGTTTCAGTATCCCTGGCAGAAAGCGGTCTATGTGGATGCGGCCAAGGTTCCTAATGTGCTGTATCAACTGCCCTGTTATTGCCACTGCGACCGGCACATGGGGCACACCAGCCTGCACAGTTGCTTTGAGGGTTTGCATGGAGCTGAGTGCTCGACGTGCGCCAAAGAGGGTTACTACGCGTACCAGATGTCGCTCAAGGGCAAGACAGTGCGCGAGATTCGCGAGGGTGTGATGCGCAAGGACTTCGAGAGCATCGACCTGAACGCTATTGGGTTGTAGGAAGACGCATATAATGAGGGGTAGGGCGTGGATTCCATGCCTCGCTGAACGAGAAGAATGGGGGCGTCACGGTTTCGACGGGATCGATTAGGCCGAGAGGCATGCCGGGGTGTGAGCACCCGTAATCGCTTGCAAAAACAATAATTGCTAACAACAACCTAGCACTTGCTGCTTAATTAAATAAGTAGCCGTTCTCCTTGGCTTCGCCTGTGGGTTGGGGAAGAACGTCGCACAGCAGGCTGGTTCCTGAGACGCGGTCCGAGCCGCAGGGACGAGATCATCGGACTAGTGCTACACGCATCTTGTCGATTCTGAGCGCGTAGTGCGAAACCTTTGGAATCGACTACGCATGGAGTCTCTTTGCTGACATGGATTTCGGACGCGGGTTCGACTCCCGCCGCCTCCACCATTAACCACCCTATAGTCAATAGTTTGCGAGAGACACCCACTCCGAAACTGTCCGCGTCTTGCGCAAGCCACGAGCCAGTTGGTGGCCTCGTTGCAAGCGTTCCGCCCGCTCCACACGCGACGTGACTTAAATTGTTCAGATGGTCGTCGGTTGTTGCCCCTGTCCCTCGAGAGTTCGTCCGTTTCATCGACTCCCGCCGGTCTAGGACTGACGCGGCCAAGGCGTTATCGCAACCAACCTTTCGAAACCGAGAACCCTCCGGAGCAGGAGGGGCTTAGCTAGATAAGAGACTGCACGTGCTCCACCTACGGCGCGAGATGCAGGATAGGATGGCGCGCGCTCAAGCTAAGCAGCGAAGGCTATCGAAGTCCCACGGCGAATTGAAGATGTGGGCTGCGGGTCGTGGTTCAAACCGGGCAGCAGTTTACTTCCTTTATCCCCCACCAGAAGCCAGGCCGCGATAAAACAGTGCGACAAGCGCAACTCCGCTCAAAACCACAATAAGCAAGAGGTTAGGGTTCTTGCCATGTTCAAGAGCTGCAACATTTTTCTTAGTCTGCCCATGCGAGTTTAGATTCATCAAACCGGTAAGGTGCAGCATGGAATCGAATCCAGAAAGGTCATTCGTTTTACAGACTCTGCCGGCGTTGGTTCCGATTGTCGCAGTTTTTCTGCTTGGCCAGGACAGGTCAGCCACCGTTTTTCCGGGGGCGGGATAAAGCAAAGAGATGTTCTTAGACAGGTGACTAAGCCTTAAAACGCACTTTTGCACTTACTACTATTGTTCGTTAATTATATGCATGCCAGACGCGCGGCTGATAATGACGATAAGTCGCGATTGTAAGAAATGGAACGTTGGCGAGTAAGCGGAGAGCGGGGCAAGGCAGAGCACGACCCTGATTAAGCTTGTGGATCGCTAAGTGTTTGATGCGTACTTACGCGTTTAGCCACGCGACTATCATAACCAAATGGGCGAGAGGCGCACTAGCGGATGGCCATAACCTTTCGCCCCACTCCGATATTCCCCAACAGGTTTTAGGCGTTAGCAGGCATAGGAGGAGTTTCAATGCCACCCATGTGCGCAATCTTGTCGATCATCTCCGTATGCTCCCGGATTACCGACTCGCCCTTCTGTACTGCGGCTTTCAATTGCGGATTGCTCGCTTTACTCTCCTCGTCCAGAAAGTTCTGCAGGTCGTCGTGATGGTCCTTAACCATCGCTTCTACATAAGCCCGATCGAAATCCGTTCCGGACTTCATTTTCAACTCCACGTACTTCGCGTGGTCAGATAATGGAGCGCCGGCCGGGACCTTCACTCCCAGTTCTTTTGCCACCGGCTTCATATCCGTGATCAACATCTCGTGATCGTGGATCATCTTAGTAGCAAATTCGCGCACGTTTTTGTCTTGGCTCTTCTGCAATGCCAGCTTTGCGAAATTCACTTCTGCCAAGCTGCCTTCCAGGGCATTTTTTACAAAAGTCTTGTCGGACGACGTCGCTGCCTGTGCATTTGCTGCCCCACCAACCATTAAAGTCGCGAGGGCGGCGCCTAAAATACATTGGAACTGTAAAACTTTCATGCTTTCTCCTTCACTCAACCGGTAAGAAGTCAATAATGTTCAATAAGTTGCCCTTCAGGACCGAAGCGTGGTGGCAAATTTCTACCTACTCAGGTTTTCCTACCGATTTGACGATGTCTGACGCTCCGGGGGTCTGGATATATGGTGCCTGGTCTCAAAACTCCCGTTCGCGAAAGGGACGCATCAAATCCCAGGCTAAACAAAATAAGGGAACCGGCGATTCAACTGGTTTCTTCGCTCTTTATAGCGCGAGGCCGTGAATGCGAGCCGTCACCCCTTGCCAGGAGAAACGTCTACATGCACGCTCGGCTCGACCGATGGCTCGATCTGTTAAGAACCGGTTTTTGGTTTATCCCCACGGTGATGCTGGCATTGGCTTCGGCTTTGGCGCTCATGGTGCTACAAGTCGATCAGAGATTCGATCCCGGGATCCATTCATCGATCGCCTGGGCGTATTCAGGCGGACCGGAAGGCGCAAGATCGCTGTTAAGTACGATCGCCGGATCGATGATTACAGCCGCCAGCGTGACTTTCTCGCTAGCATCGGTTGCGCTGTCCATAGCTTCGCAACAATACGGCTCACGTGTGCTGCGCAATTTTATGCGCGATCGCATTACCCAGGTTCTTTTGGGGACGTTTGTTTCCACTTTTATTTATAGTGTGCTGGTTGTTCGCGCCATTCGGGGTTCGGACGTCTCCGGAGGCTTTGTTCCAGCAATTGCTGTGACTGTGGCCATCGCGCTTTCGCTGATCAGCCTGGTTTTGCTGGTGTTCTTTGTACACCATGTTTCCACTTCAATCCAGGCGTCCCATATTGTGCTTGTCATCGCAGAGGATTTGCGGGGCGCAATTCTCAAGTTGTATCCATCAAAAACAGGGTCACCGATTCACGGGCCGGAGGAACATGACGATTTCCGCGAGCACGGAAGTGCATCGGTCGCTTTAGCCGCTAACGGTTATCTGCAATCGATCGATTTGGAAAGCCTGTTTAGCACAGCAAAAAGCCGGCTGTTAGTCATCGAGCTCACCGTCAAGCCGGGCGATCATGTTATTCGCGGTGATGTTGTGGCTCGCGCCTGGGGAACTGCTTTTCTTTCGGAAGCAGATTTAAATAGTTTCGTCGGCGCATTTCTGCTGGGCGGCGAGCGAACGCCGACTCAGGATATCCGCTACCAGTTTCAGCAGCTGACCGATGTAGTGGTGCGTGCGCTTTCCCCAGGAATCAATGACCCTTTTACGGCCATCAATGGGATTGACGAACTGGCCTCCAGTCTGTCCCATCTCGCACGACAGCCTCGCGCAGCGGAAAGAAGATCTGATGATAGCGGCAGACTTCGGCTCGTCGTTCCCAGGCCAACACTCGACGAAATCCTAGATAGCACAGTTGGTCATATCGCGATTTATGCCGCTGCCGATCGCTTCGTCATGGCTGGGCTTCACCGTGTTCTGGACGCGGTGGAACCGCATCTATCCGGTGATGATGAAAAAGCCAGGTTAGAAGCTCTTCGAGGAGAACTCGGACCACCTCGCCCAGGAGATGGCAAAGGCGTGACAGAACAACACACTGAACGCAAATAGGCGGCAACAACGATGCTAGAGAAGATTGCCTGGGTATCCATCGCAGTTGCTATCGCCTGTGCTCTGTGGATCGCGGCGGATGAGTTCCGGCGTCCTCAACCCATGGCGGTGATGAACCTGGTGTGGCCCATCACAGGGTTGTATTTGTCCCTGTTTGCCGTGTACGCCTACTACCGCAGCGGACGGCCCAAGGCTGAAGCAGTCAGCGAATATCAATGGTCGATGCATGCGCAACACCCAAACAATGACAAGCAGACAATTACGCCCACGGCTGCGCAGGTATTTATCGGAACGAGCCATTGCGGTGCCGGATGCGTGGTTGCGGATATGGTTTGCGAGTTTGGAATCGCTGCGACTACATTCACGGTCTTGGGCTCGGTACTTCTGACCGAGTACTTGATTGACTTTGCCGCGGCCTGGACTCTAGGGATCGTATTCCAGTACTTTGCCATTCGCCCGATGCGGAATCTAACGGTCAGGCAAGCAGTTGTCGCTGCAGTAAAGGCGGACACCTTGTCGATTATTGCGTTTCAGGTCGGTATGTATGCATGGATGGCTTTGGTCTTCTTTAAACTCTTTCCGCATCCCCATCTGACTGCTTTCCAACCGGAGTACTGGCTCATGATGCAGCTCGCCATGGCCCTGGGGTTCGCTACCGCGTTTCCGATGAACTGGTGGCTTATCAAGACCGGGATCAAGGAAGCAATGTAACTTTTTAAACGGGAACGGCTCATTTAGGAAATAGGCCTGAGATTCGTCTAAACATCCTGTTTATTGCTTACCGCATCACATTGCTTGTCTTGGGTTCGAATGACACGAATTGAGTTTTCTTTCAAGCACCAGCAGTGCTCTAAAGAACGCGATCATCTCGCAACAAACCAAGCGGAAAGAGCAACTAGTGTTTAAACGCACCCTCATTCTCTCCACTATCATCCTGGTAGGCATTCCACTGGCAAAGGCTTCAGACCGTGACGATGACGTAGCGCGGACACAGAAGGCGGCCCAGGTGTTCAAAGAAATCATGGATACCCCGGATAAGGGCATACCGCAAGATCTGCTGGCAAAGGCAAAATGTATAGCGATCATCCCAGGAGACAAGAAGTTTGCTTTCGTTTTCGGGGGAAACTACGGCCGAGGTTTGGTGACCTGTCGCTCGACGCATGGTTGGAGCGCCCCGATGTTCCTCGCGCTGGAAGGCGGCAGCGTTGGATATCAAATAGGCGGGTCGTCAACGGACATAGTCATGCTATTTATGAACGATCACGCTCTACGTAGCCTGATGAGCGATAACTTCAAGCTTGGGGCTGACGCTTCGGTGGCCGCTGGGCCTGTGGGACGGAACGCATCCGCCAGCACCGACCTGAAGCTGAATGCGGAGGTTTTGTCTTATTCGCGGGCTAAGGGAGTATTCGCGGGTGTCAGTCTGAATGGAGCTGTCGTGAAAGCGGATACGAGTGGCGATAAGGCTATGTATGGAGACTCAGTGGACAGGCAGCAGATTATGCACGGAACGGTGAAGACGCCCGCCTCGGCGGAGCCTTTAATCCACGAACTTGAGGCCTATGCGCGAGGGTAAGCGGAAGCCTTGAGATACCCCGGTGGCGAGCGAGCAAAAAACCTCGCTCGTCGTTGTCTGTGTCCGAAATCAAAAGGGGCTTCCTGACTCTTTGCGTGTTTAGCGCTCTCCTCCTTCGCCCTTCCTCTCAGGCGTACGCAGGAAGCTTGCGCGCGATGTACCGGGCGCGAGCCAGTCAAGCTGGAAAGTGGCTACAAAGACCTGTCCTGCGATTCTCGCTTCGCGACAATCGGAATCTCCGAAGAAAAGCCGGCCTGGAGCTTCCTCTTTACGATCTTTGGCGGAACACGAGCGTGTGTCTGATACTCTTGGTGCGGTTTCCGGTGACAATGCCTGGGGATGGGTTGGGGTTCAAGTGCATATGATGATGCGCCTCCAACTCCTCGGAGGATTTTCGCTGGAACGATTCACTTCTGATCTTGTCTCTATTTTTTCCGGAAGACCGGCGAAAGAGCATTGCTCTTGGCAAAACTGATTGGCCCTATCTTCAGCTTTCTGCTCTATCTGGGATATTTCGGCCCGGTTTTAATGGGCGCGCTTGACTCTTCATTTCTCTTTCTACCCTTCGGCAATGATTTGTTGGTGGTGACGTTAGTCGCTCGCAAGCACGATGGGCTGCCATGGTACGTGCTTGCAGCGGCATCTGGTTCGACCATCGGGGTGTTTATGCTTGCCCTGGTTGCACGCAAACTGGGCGAAGAAGGCATCAAGAGGATGGCAGGGCCGAAGCGGTTCGACAAGTTGCGCAAAATGATCGACAAACATGGCGCGAAAGCGGTTGTGCTCGCGTGTATCGCGCCTCCGCCCTTCCCTTTTACCATGGTGATCGCCGCTGCTGCAGCTTTGGAATATTCGAGGCTTCGGATCTGCGTAATCAACTTCTTTACCCGTGGATTACGCTTCATTATTCTAGGCTTGCTCGCGATCAAATATGGGAAGGCCGTCCTTAAGTTGGCCGAGACTCCGGTGTTTCGATGGAGCATGATCGGTTTTATCGTGCTGTGCATCGCTGGAAGCGCATTTTCAATATACGGGTGGCTCAAAAACATTCGACCACGTAAGCGAACATAGCTCAGGGTTCAAGGGGCGACCCAAACACCGCCGGGCATTTGCGCCCTTTCCAATGTTTTCGTTATCAGGTTCTGACGCTGGCCCCGGCCACCCCAGCTGCGCCCGCAAACGTTTCGCGTATTGTGCTCCGTCCCGCGTAGGCCATCACACCCGTCGCCAGAGCAGTGCCGGTGCACCAGGAGCACAGCTTGCCAAAACCCACAATCTGCCGGCTGGCATTGAATGCTGCCGCCGAGATATCAAGGGCAAGTTTTCCGCCCAGCATTTTCTTTGCTGTGCCGTTGCGCCTGGCAAGGAGAGCCAATGCGAGGGTCGTTCCAAAACTGGCGAGTCCCAATAGCCCGTCTGGAATGCCCATGGGGTGCGCGGCAGCAGAAGCGGTAATTGTCTCGGATTCAAAAACACGAAGTGGCGGATCGGGAAGGTGCGGGATGATGCCCGTCTGGTAAAGAGCCACAGGCACAAGGGTCGCCAGCGCCGTGCAACATGATCCAATTAAAAGACCATCATTTTCATTGGAAGATAGCCTCACGAGCGCTTCCTGTTCATGATGAGCGCACCACCAACGGCCGTAAGGACCGCAGATGCGGCGGCAAGCGCCACCACGCCGCGGTGCAACGATAGGTAAATCTCCGCGCTGCTTCGGGTTGAGCGACTCTGAAACTTACCTCTCGCGCTGTGAACACCGGGAACATAATCGTAGAGATTGTTCGGCGCACTAGGATCTTTAGGTTCATTCGGGATCTGCTGCGACTTGTACCCTGTCTTACCCAAATACATGTCCAACAATCCGGGGATGAACTTTTGGCCGACGATCGCCATGACCGTAGGCGAGCCTACCCAGTACTCCCGGCGAGGGTTTTTGGCAAAGCCGGCTGCGACCACAACTTTAGCTGCCAATTCGGGCTCGAAGATCGGCGGGACCGGTTGCGTGTCGTTCGGCATGCGATTTTTTACCCAGTTGAACTGCGTGGTGTTCATCGCGGGCATCTGCACCGCAGTCAGTTTGACGTTGCTGCTGTCGTGATGCAGCTCACAGCGCAACGAATCGGTGAATCCATTTATGGCGTGCTTGCAGGCGCAATATGCTGACTGTAGCGGAATGGAGCGATAGGAGAGCGCAGATCCTATCTGAATGATCGTTCCTCGATCCCGAGGAATCATTCTCTTCAGGGCGGCTAGAGTCCCGTGCACAAAACCCAGGTACAGGACTTCCGTCACCCGCTTGTAGTCAGAGGCTTCCATCTGCTTTACCGGAGAAAAGACACTCACCATAGCGTCGTTGACCCAGATGTCAATCGGCCCAAATGCTTCTTCCACGCGACTCGCCGCGGAGTCAACCGCTTCCGCGTCGGAGACATCCAGCGGCAAGACCAACGCCTCACCACCCAGCGCCTCACACTCCTCTTTTGCTGCATTGAGTGCCTCCGGGTTTCTTGCGATCAGTCCAATACGGGCTCCTCGTTTAGCAAAGGCGTGTGCAATGGCGCGGCCGAGGCCTGCCGATGACCCTGTAACGACAACAACAGGTGCTTTCAATTTAGAATTCCCTTCTTATGGATCAACACTTCGAGCGATCTATCTTTAAGATGCCTACTTCGGCGCTGTCACGAGATGTTTCGTAGAGAAACAAGGCACACCATCAACGCCGAGCGCTGTAGCGCGCCAAATCAGGCCGCGGATCGTTCGGCCGTAAGTCTGGATCTTCCGACCTACTTCTCCGCGTTCGGTTTTATATGGACTTTGGTGGTTTCGCCTTACATCCCAATCAGGCGATAGACCATCTACAACACTGTTACTAAGTTGAGTTGGCGCTAAATGGCTATCGATTCCGAAAGGCACGCGCGGACGATAGCATCTCTCGCCGATTCGCCATACGACGTTATTATCTGCAGCTCTGCCACTGAAGTTCTCTTGCTCACGGGTTATTGGCCGGTCATGGGAAACAGCATCGCGATTGCCGCGTCGGGCGGTGAAATCAATGTGATCGTTCCTGAAGATGAAGTAGAGCTTGCAGAGAAAACAACTGCGGCGAAAGTCATCCCCTACAAACCTGCTGGACTTGACACACTCAGGCGTCCGATAGAACTGCTGAAAGATACCCTCGGCGGCGTGATAACAAATTTGGGGTTATCCGGAGCCACGATCGGCTCACAGTTGGAACCTGGCGTTCAGCCATCCAGCTATGCTGTTTCCACGCAATTCCGCTCAGGCATTGTCTCCCTGCTGCGAGAGCTCGCGCCCGATGCAATCGTGAGCGCTTGCGACGAATGGCTCGAAGCCATGAAGGCGGTAAAAACTCCCAAAGAGTTGTCATTGATGCAAACGGCAAGCCAGATCGCGGCTGAAGGCTTCACGAAAGCCTCATTAAGCATCCAGGCGGGCTGGCGGGAATCCGAAGTAGCGGCGGTAATACAGGCTGCCTTTGAAAGCACCTCGATTCCTCATGGGTTGCAGAGAAGCTACGGCTACTTCTTCTGCATGTCAGGGCCGAATTCGGCAAAGGCCCATGCCGCTTATGCGCGTACCCGGGAACGTGTGCTGCAAATGGGTGACCTGGTGATGATTCACGCGAATACCTGTGCTGACGGCTACTGGACGGATTTAACGCGCACCTATACCGTCGGCGAACCCTCAGACCGCCATCAGGAAATACGTGCGGCTATCTGCCAGGCACGGGCAGCCGGGCTTGGTGCGATACGCCCAGGAGTGAGCGGGCGGCAAGTGGATCACGCCGTGCGTTCCGTTATGGAAGCTCACGGCTTTGGCGATGCATTCAAGCATGCGACAGGGCACGGGGTAGGATTCGCCGCGGCTAACGCAAACGGAAGGCCGCGAATCCACCCACTCTCACCTGATGTGCTCGAAGCAGGCATGACTTTCAATCTCGAACCAGCCGCGTACTTCGATGGCTACGGCGGGATGCGTCATTGCGACTTGATTGCCGTGACGGCGGATGGGGTATCGGTTATGAGCGACTTTTGAGGCCATCATGCGGATAAGCTGCCCAATCACCGACGGAAAGGTCGCTGTTTATACCGTGCCCACGGATGCGCCCGAGGCTGATGGAACGTTTTCGTGGACCAGTACCACCATGATTTTGGTCATCCTGGGGGCCGCGGATGAGGTGGGGCTGGGATACACCTACGCCGACGCGGCCACCGGCATGCTGGTCGCGAGCCTGCTCGAAAAAGTAGTTCATGGCAAGGACATCTTCGATCACGGAGCAATCTTGCAGGCGATGTATCACCAGGTCCGCAACTCGGGTGAAACCGGCGTTACCTCCATGGCGATCTCCGCCATCGACAACGCGCTCTGGGATCTGCGCGCCAGGTTACTGGAGACGCCGTTGGTAAATCTACTTGGTTCTGTGCGGCCAGGCATTGCAGTCTACGGCAGCGGAGGGTTCACCTCGTACAGCGATTCCCAATTGCAGAGCCAACTGGGCGGATGGGCAGAGCAAGGCTTCGGCAGGGTAAAGATGAAGGTAGGCAGCAACCCGAAGGATGATATGAGGCGGGTCGCCGTTGCGAGGCAGGCGATCGGCGAGGCGACCGAGCTTTTCGTAGACGCAAACGGGGCTTACACCATCACCCAGGCACTCGCACTCAGCCATGGTTTCGCCGAAAACAATGTGCACTGGTTTGAGGAACCTGTCAGCTCAGACGACTTGCCAGGTCTCTGCGAGATGCGTTCGCGGGCGCCGATAGGCATGGACATTGCAGCCGGGGAGTATGGCTACACAGGCTGGTACTTTGCGCGAATGTTGCAGGCCCAGGCGGTCACCGTCTTACAGGCGGACGCAACACGATGCGGCGGAATCAGTGGTTTTCTCAACGCCGCAGCATTGTGCTGGGCCGCGAATGTACCGCTTTCTTCGCACTGTGGACCAAGCATGCATTTGCACGTATGCTGCGCGGTTCCGCGGGCGATCCACATGGAGTTTTTTCACGACCATGCGCGAATCGAGCGCATGTTCTTCGAGGGCTTTTGCGAGCCGGTCGCCGGCATCATGTCGCCAGACCGATCGCGGCCGGGTATGGGCCTAGCCCTGAAGGAGAAGGACGCCGCACCTTACCGGGTTTAGAAACTTGCGGCCAGACTGTGGCACGCATCGTTGCACCACGCGGCAACACACGCGCCCATGGGCGCCTTAATGGAACCGGAGGAGTTACACCGTGGCAAAGCAAATTTCCGATTTGATCGTGGAGAGGCTCATCGAGTGGGGCGTCGATACTATTTTTGGCTTTCCTGGGGACGGGGTCGATGGGTTTTTCGAGTCTCTGAGAACCCACCAGGACAAGCTTAAGTTCATTCAGGTGCGCCACGAAGAAGCGGCTGCCTTTGCTGCGGTCGGATATGCAAAGTACACGGGAAGGCTCGGGGTGTGCTGTGCCACATCGGGTCCCGGGGGAGTGCATCTGCTCAACGGTCTGTATGACGCGAAGTGCGACCTGCAGCCAGTGCTCGCCATCACCGGACACACGTTCAGCGACCTTATCGGCATGGATTATCAACAGGACGTCGACCTGAACAAGCTTTACATGGATGTCGCGGAATTCAACGAGCGGATCATGAGCGCTGCGCACGCTGTGAATGTGGTGGATATGGCCGTGCGGACCGCCTATGGGCGCAAGGGCGTATCGCACATTTGCATTCCTAAAGACATTCAGGAGTGGCAGGTCACGGATAAGCACCGCAGCAACGCCAACGTCGCGCATCACAGTGGAGACTGGGCTGTTCCCTCCTCGGCCAAGCCGGCGCTTTCGTTGATAAAGGAAGCCGCTAGTGTAATCAATGACGGATCGAAGGTTGTCATCTTCGCAGGCCGCGGCGCTTTGGGCTGCAGTGAAGAGCTCGCGCAACTGGCGGCAACCGTCGGCGGCCCGGTGGTGAAAGCTCTTCTGGGCAAAGCTGCACTGCCAGACCGCAGTCCCTACACAACGGGGGGCCTGGGCCTGCTTGGCACCGCGCCCTCAGTCGATGCCATGGAAGAGTGCGACACGCTGATCATGATCGGCACCAGCTATCCCTATATGGAGTTTTTGCCCAAGCCGGGACAGGCGAAGTGCGTGCAGATCGAGATCGACCCTACGCGCGTCGGCCTGCGTCACCAGGTCGATGTCGGCCTGGTTGGAGACTCGAAGGCGGTTCTTACAGCGCTATTACCGCTGCTCAAGCCCAAGAATCAGAAGTTCCTGAAGAAATCGCAGGAGCGCATGAAGAGTTGGTTCGAGCTAATGGAAGAGCGGGGCACGCGCAAAGACATGCCGATGAAGCCCCAGGTAGTGACCCACACTCTGAACAAGCTGCTGAAGGACGACGCCATCATCTCTTCGGACAGCGGCACCATCGCTACCTGGACAGCGCGGCACGTGGACATTCGCGGGACTATGCAGTTTTCTCTTTCGGGTTCGCTGGCGACGATGGCCAATGGCTTGCCGTACAGTATCGGCGCAGCCGTTGCCTACCCAGGACGGCAGATAGTCTGCGTGGTGGGGGATGGGGGCCTCACCATGCTGATGGGGGAAATTGCGACGCTGGTGAAGTACAAGCTGCAGGTTTGCGTCATCGTCATCAAGAACAACGTGCTGGGGCAAATCAAATGGGAGCAGATGATTCTCGAGGGTAACCCTGAGTTCGGGGTTGAACTCGAGCCGATCGATTTTGCCATGGTTGCCACGGCTTGTGGGGCCAGGGGTTTTACCATCGAGCGGCCCGAGGACGCCGAAGGTATTATTCGCGAGGCGTTAGCGCACCCGGGGCCGACGGTCGTTCAGGCAGTGGTTGACCCGAACGAGCCACCCATGCCGGGTAAGATCACCACCGAACAGGCTCTCCACTTCGCCAAAGCATTAGCCCGTGGGCAGAAAGATGCAGCGAAAATCATTAAGACGATCGGCGTAGATAAGCTGCGCGAGGTTATCTAGAAAATGCCGAGCGAGTCATCACTTTCGATCAACGGTGCGCAAAAGGATCTTTCGATTGTTGCAAATTCGATCAGGGAGGGACGCTTTCAGCGAAGCCTCTCCTTGCTCACCGCGGGCACCAGCATTGTCAGCGGGCTCGAAGTTGCCTACGAGCATTACCGCGGGAGCTACAGCCGGCGAGTGATGTACACACCGGTCATCCTGAGCGCGTTGCTGGCGGCGGCGGGCATTGCGGGGTTCTTCAGCAGGCGGGCGGCACGCACAGTTTTAAGGCTCGTCTCGGTGGCTACGCTGGCGGATGCGGTGATTGGCTTTTATTTCCATATACGCGGCATCAAGCGGAAGCCAGGCGGATGGCGGCTGCCTATGACCAACATGATCATGGGGCCGCCTATCTTTGCGCCACTTCTCTTCGGCACCAGCGCCTACCTTGGCCTGATTGCCTCTTTTCTGCAGCGTGAAGAAAGTACGGGGTTGATCTCGACGTCCGGAAAAGATACTTTTTTTGCCCGCCTTCTGCCTTCGAGCGTGGGCCGCGATTTGCTGTCGACCGAGCAGGACATGCGGGAAGGCCGCTTCCAGCGCCAAGTTGCGATTATTACCGGCATCAGCGCACTGTTAAGCGGTTTCGAAGCGTATTACTCGCACTACAAGAATAATTTTCGCTATTGGGTGCAGTGGACTCCAGTGGTCCTGGCTCCGGTGTTGGCAGGCACGGCCTTTGCCTCAGTCAAGAGCCGTAAACTTGCCACCACCGCTTTGCCTGCCGTGTCTGCCCTCGCAGGCGCGGACGCGGCAGTTGGTTTCTATTACCACGCGCGTGGCGTGCTCCGCCGCCCCGGCGGGAGGAAACATCTGCTCTACAACATTATGTACGGACCGCCCATCTTTGCGCCTTTGCTCTTTGGCGCCGCGGGAATGCTGGGCATACTCGCCAGCTTGCTACGGAGAAGACAGAAATGAAAAACGGTTATCCCCCCGCCGATTCAGCCTTGTGTCCACAGAATCCCGAAACCGGTGAGCCGCTTGCCCCGAGGCAACAGCCAGGCTACTACCCCGGTTTCAGCACCCTATCTCAGAGTCCTTTTTGGGACGATGCAACCCGCAAGGTGGTGGAGAAGCGTGTCGAACATCCTCCTGCGCGGAAATTCTTTTCTGAAGACGCGTGGGGATTTTGGACCGCAGTGCTCTCTCACCTCATCCCGCAGACAGACCGCACACCCGATCGCCAAATTCCGATCGTTGCTGCTCTCGATCACCGCCTTGCCCAGAATCAGACCGTTGGCTACCGGTACGAAAGCATGCCACACGACCACGTCGTCTACGAAATTGGAATCGAAGCCATCGACCGTGAGGCTGAGCACCGCTACGGTGGCAAGTTTCTCGCGCTGCCGCACTTTCAGCAGGACCTTGTTCTCAAGGCCATCCACGACGGCCGCCCGGAGGCCGCACCCGAGATCTGGAAGAAAATGTCCGTCCATCGTTTTTGGCAGATGATCATGAGCGACGCGATTGACGCGTACTACGCTCATCCGTGGGCATGGGATGAAATCGGCTTCGGTGGCCCGGCATACCCGCGCGCTTACACCCGGTTGGAACGGGGCGAGCCCGAACCCTGGGAGGTAGAAGAAAAACGCTACGACTGGGCGGCTCCTGCGAGTGCTGTTTCCGATGAGGTTGACTCCACCCCAAGCCATCACACCGAGGCCGGGCAACACAGCCATCACAAAAGTGGAGGCTCGCATTGAAAGCGCCCCTGCTTGGTTCCTTTGGAGCCCCTCGGTCCGGGAAACACATGGTTGGCCCGTTGCAATCGATCCACCTGCCCATGCGTCGCTTTCAAGAGTATGAGGAAGTGGATTACGTGATTGTGGGTGTGGGTTCAGCAGGCGGCGTGCTGCTACAACGCCTGGCCCGAGCGGGATTTAACGTGGTTGGGTTGGAAGCCGGGCCGTTCTGGGACACGGAGCGCGACTGGGTCAGCGACGAAGCGGGCTCGCAAGATCTCTACTGGACCGAACCCCGGGTGACCGGGGGAACCGATCCCCTGGCCCTCGGCGCGAATAACTGCGGCAAAGGTGTGGGCGGCGGATCTGTTCACTGGGCCGCCTTTACCCCGCGGCTGCACCCATCCGACTTTGAAGTCTACACACGCGATGGCGTTGGCGCAGATTGGCCCATTACCTACGACGACATTAAGCCCTACTACGAACAGTTAGAGCTGGAAATGCCTGTGGCGGGGCCCGCGTATTATCCCTGGGGGCATCCGCACGGATATGCTTATGGGCCGCACCCGATGGGCGGCGTCGGCAACGCGCTGATCACAGGCTGTAGCGCACTCAACATCCCGGTGTCGATTGGTGGCCCGGTGGCCATTCTCTCGGGTTCCCATGGCGACCGGCCGCACTGCATCTATCGAGGATTCTGCATCCAGGGCTGCAAAGTGGGGGCCAAGGCAAGCACACTGGTGACACATGTTCCCGACGCGCTCGAAAAGGGCGCGGAGATACGCGAACTATCCATGGTGTCACGCGTGGAACTGGGCAAAGAAAATCGCGTCACCGGTGTTCACTATTTTGACGTCAATGGAAATACTCATTTCCAGCGTGCGAAGGCAGCGATCCTCTGCGGTTATGCGATCGAGACCCCGCGATTGCTGTTCAATTCCGCCTGCAAGGGATTCGAGAACGGACTCGCCAATTCCAGTGGCACATTAGGACGCTACCTCATGGCGCAGGCGGGGAATGTAGTGCTGGGGCGCTTCGACCAGCCGGTTCGCATGTACAAGGCCCCTCCCGCGCACGCGCTTACTGAGGAGTTCTACGAGACCGACCCAAAGAACGATTTCGCCCGCGGCTTTGCCATCCAAACGGTTGGTCCTCTTCCCGCGGCTTTTGGCAAACAGATACTCGCCGCGAAGAAAGCATGGGGCTGGGGCCTGCGCCGCGAAATGATGGATTACAACCATTGGGCGGCCTTCGGCCTGCTGGGTGAAATCCTTCCCTGGAAAGACAACCGTGTCACCCTTTCAGATGAGAAGGACCGATTCGGTCTGCCCGTCGCACACGTCAGTTTCAATCTTCACGACAACGACAAGAAGATGATCAAGGCCGCCAGGGGAAAGACTGAAGAAGTGATGCATGCTGCGGGAGCGACTGAGGTCGTGCAGGAAGCGCGGTATGCACACCTGGTAGGGGCCTGCCGCATGGGCTCCGACCCGCGCCGCTCGGTGGTGGATAAGTTTGGCCGCACCCACGACATCGCGAACCTGTTTGTCTGCGATGGCAGCGTGTTTCCCACGCAGGGGTCCGCCAACCCCGGCCTCACGATCCAGGCTCTGGCAGCGCGCACGGCCGACTACCTGGTCTCTCAAGGGGAGCAGATTTTCACCAGCAACCAGCGCGACATGACGTCGCCATCACTGCGTCGCGAACTTGCTCCGCCAGAGACCTGGGGCAAGGGCGTCCCCCGACTGAAATGACTGGATCGCTGGCGTTGGCACTGCAGATACCTGTGCTCAACCCGCAGTCGCATTACGCGCGTTCCATCTTCGAGCTTTCGACCTGGATGCTATACATCTCGCTGGCCATCTTTCTGCTGGTCGCGGGGCTGGTCACTTACGCGGGCTGGAGGTTTCGGGCGCGGCCAGGGGAAGCGGATCCCAAGCAGGTTTTCGGAAGCACGAAGTGGGAGATGGCTTTTGTCATCCCCCCTACGCTACTGTTGATCGTCATCTTCGGCTTCATGCTGCACGTGATGCATGCCTCTGATCCGCCGGCGCAGGCCAGTGGCGACGACATTGTCATCGTCGGGCACCAGTGGTGGTGGGAGGTTCGCTACCCAAAACTTGGTTTCGTCACCGCCAATGAGATCCATATTCCCACGGGGAGAAATATCCAATTTGGTTTTGAGTCGGCTGATGTGATTCACGACTTCTGGGTTCCGGAACTGGGGCGCAAGATCGATTTGATTCCCGGCAGGCATGCCAAGATATGGCTGGCGGCCGATCATCCCGGAACCTATCTCGGCGCGTGTGCTGAATTCTGCGGCAAGGAACACGCATGGATGCGCATTCGGGTCATTGCCGACGATCCGCGAACATTCACCGCCTGGTGTAAGGCTGAGGAAGCCGGGGCCGCGTTTCCCGTAAGCGCCGCACAGCAGCGAGGACACGAGTATGTGACCTCCATGCCCTGCGCGAATTGCCACACTATCCGCGGCACTTCGGCGCGGGGGGAGATCGGGCCCGACCTTACGCACCTGGCAAGCCGTGAAACGCTGGCGGCCGGCCGGCTGAGCAACAGGCCGGAACAGCTTTCCGCGTGGCTTCACAATCCGGATATGTTCAAGCCGGGTAGTCACATGCCGAACCTGCGGCTTACCGACGAACAGCGGGGCTATATCGTGCAATACCTGGAGACACTCAAGTGAGCGATATCGATATCGTTCCCGCGCAGATTGAGAAAATGGAGCGCTTTGAGCAGCATGCCGGGATGCTGAAGTGGGTTTCATCCGTCGACCATAAGCAGATCGCCGTGATGTATATGCTCACCAGCCTCTTCTTCTTTCTTGTTGGTGGCGTCGAAGCGTTGCTGATGCGGTGGCAACTTGCGAAACCCCAGAACCATTTCCTCACGCCCGAGGCTTACAACCAGCTCTTCACCCTTCATGGCACGACCATGATTTTCCTGGTTGCCGTGCCCGCATTGCTAGCCTTTGGAAACTACTTTATCCCGCTTCAGATAGGCGCCTCCGACATTGCGTTCCCTCGATTGAATGCCATGAGCTACTGGCTCTTTCTCTTTGGGGGTGTGCTCCTCTACGGGAGCATTCTTGCCGGCAACGCGCCGGACATGGGTTGGTTCAGCTATGCGCCACTCAGCGAGAAGCCCTATTCGTCGTTGGGCGGGGTGGATTATTGGGCTCTAGGATTGCTCGTCATCGGCATCGGGACAGTTTCGACGGCAATCAATTTCCTGGTGACGATCGCTGCTCTACGTGCTCCCGGGATGTCGTTCAAGCGGCTGCCGCTCTTTACCTGGATGAGCGCGGTCAATTCTTTCCTTATCATCCTTGCGTTTCCTGCGCTGAATTCCGCTCTATTCATGTTGTTGATCGACCGTAACCTACATGGCCGGTTCTTTACTCCCGATGCCGGCGGGTCACCCCTTCTGTGGCAGCACATCTTCTGGAACTTCGGACATCCCGAGGTGTACATCATGATCCTGCCTGCCTTCGGGATCATTTCGGAGGTGATTCCCGTCTTTTCGCGACAACCGATCTTCGGCTATGGATTCGTTGCCGGATCAACCGTTGCGATCGGGCTGCTGAGTTTCGCGGTTTGGGCGCACCATATGTTTGCAACTGGCATGGGCCATGACGTTGATGTCTTCTTTGCCGCGGGCAGTGCACTGATCGCCGTGCCGACCGGCATAAAGATCTTTAACTGGATCGCCACCATGTGGGGCGGCAAGATACGATTCACCACCGCCATGCAGTTCGCGGCTGCGTTTCTCATCGAGTTCACGATTGGCGGCCTCAGTGGCGTCATCTTCGCCGTGGTCCCGATGGACTGGCAGCTCACCGACACCTACGTGATCGTCGCCCACATTCACTACGTACTGTTCGGGGGCACCCTGTTTGGCCTGTTCGCGGGCATTTACTACTGGTACCCCAAGATCACCGGCCGCATGCTCTCAGAGCGGCTCGGACGCTGGCACTTCTGGCTCACCATTGTGGGCTTTAACGCGACTTTCTTTGTGCAGCATCTGCTCGGCTTCAGAGGAATGACGCGCCGCGTCTGGACGTACCCAGACCTGCCCGGCTGGTACCTGCTGAACATGATCTCGACAGCCGGCGCTTTTATTCTGGGCGCATCGATGCTGTTTCTCCTGGTTAATCTTTACCGGAGCCGCAGATATGGAACGGTTGCCGGAGATAATCCATGGGAGGCATGGACGCTCGAATGGGCAACGACTTCGCCTCCCCCTGCCTACAACTTTGCTGAAGTGCCCCCAGTTCATAGCCGGCGTCCCCTGTGGGACCTTCATCACCCTGACGATGCGGATTGGAAACGTGAGGACCAACCATGAGCGCCAAGCCGTTGCTCGAAGACAAGATCAGGCTTGGCGTTCTTCTGTTTTTGGTTTCGGAAGCGATCTTCTTTGTCTTTTTGATCGTTGCTTACATTTACTCGCAGCCTTCGGAGATCAGTGGCCCCACGGCTCACAACAGCCTCATCCCTTGGAAAACCGGCATCTACACCGCATTTCTTCTGCTCAGCAGCGGCACCATCTACATGGCAGAACGATCCCTGAACGGAAGTCGCACTCGATTCACCGTGTGGATGTCTGCGACCATCCTGCTCGGCGCCATATTTCTTTTCGGGGAGATGCGTGAGTATTCGAGCCTTCTGCACAAGGCGATTTCCATCAGCCGAAATCTCTTTGGCAGTACCTATTTCACCCTCACAGGTTTTCACGCAATCCATGTCACTCTCGGGCTGCTGATGCTGGTTACCCTGCTTGGTCTGATTGTCTCGGGCAAGATCGGCGCGCAGCGGAATATATCCTTTAAGGCTGTCTCGTATTACTGGCATTTTGTCGACATTGTTTGGGTCATGGTCTTCAGCGTCGTGTATCTATGGTCGGCGCGATGAACAGTGCTTCAGATCTTCTCCTCCACGGCTGGGAAGTTCATCCCAGCGTTATCATCGGCTGCGTTGCTCTGGCCGCCTGGTACTTCACATCGGCTCCGCGCATGGCGAAGTATGCCGCGCGCTTCCTGCTGGGCGTTCTGGTGCTTTGCCTGGCGCTCGTCTCGCCCATCGATCCGCTCGGAGACGCATACCTTTTTTCTGCGCACATGCTGCAGCACCTCCTACTTATCTTGATTGTGCCTCCGTTGCTGATACTTGGCCTGACTCCCGAACGAGTCTCGCGGTGGATGTCCGGGCCCAGGGTAAGGCGGGTGGCGTCGATCCTCGGCCACCCGGTGGTGGCATGGTCCAGCAACATGTCGATGATGCTGATATGGCATTTGCCGGTTCTTTATAACGCCGCCAATGCGAGCACGCCCATCCACATCTTCGAACACCTCTCCTTCCTGGTGACCGGTTGCATGTTCTGGTGGCCGATCGTAAGCCCACTCGAAAGCCAGCGGATACAAGCCGGCCCGGCGATGCTCTACCTTTTCGGGGCCGCCGCCGTCAGCACACTCCTTGGAATTGTTATTACCTTTTTGCCGGTCGGCCTTTATAAGCCGTATCTCCATCCTGTCGATGAGCTCGGCGCGCTCCATCTCATCCGTGACACCTGGGGAATTTCCGCCGCGGAGGATCAGAAGCTCGCCGGGCTGCTTATGTGGGTTCCGGGATGTTCGATTTACTTCGCCTTCATCCTGGTAAAACTAGCCGGCTGGTTTCGAACTCCCGATGCAGACAAGCAAGCTCTTTTGGCTGCCCTGAAAAATTCGCAAAGAGAGGTGCGGCATGGCTAACGAAGGCAGCCTCTTCTCCGACCTGGTAAAACTCGGAAGGTCGATCGCTGACCTGGTCCGTACTGTGAAACAACACGTTGACGGCAAAGGTAACGTTGACACCGGCCCTGCGGAGCCGGTGCTGCCGCTGGCATTGCCCACGGCCGCGGCACACTTCGAATCCGCGCAATTGCTGACGCAGCACATCCCGGGCTGGCACAGGCCCAACCCCGCATCGCTTGCTGCGCCCAGCTACGCTCCTGCGATGACTGCCTTCGGAGTCGTATTCATCGCACTTGGAGCAGTTACAAAATGGCCACTCAGCGTCATCGGCGCTTTCATCTTTTTCCTTGCCCTTGCGAAGTGGATTGGAGAACTATTACATGAGTGATCAGGCTCAGACTTCAACTTCCCTGCTGAGCCGCCGGCATCTGCTGATGTTTGTCAGCGTCGCAGCCGGCGGGTTCGCCACTGCCCTGGTGAGCGTGCCGCTTATCGGTTTTCTCATCGCACCTCTTTTCCGGCGACAGCCTGCCGTTTGGCGCGATGTTGGTCCACTCAGCAAGTTCCCGGTCGGCCAGACTTCCAAGGTAACCCTGGAAGATTCCTCCAGCATCTCGTGGGGCGGGGCGGATTCTCTGACCGCAGCATGGCTGCGGCGTGTGGACGAGCAAACCTTCCAGGCTTTTGCCGTCGACTGCACGCACCTGGGCTGTCCGGTACGCTGGGAGGCGTCGGCCGAGCTGTTTATGTGCCCCTGCCACGGTGGCGTTTACTACAAAGACGGAGAGGTGGCCGCCGGGCCGCCTCCCCATGCATTACAGCAGTTCCCTGTGCGCATCCTCAACAATACCGTGCAGGTAGAGTGGCACAAACTGCCCGCGGTCGCGGAAAACTGTCGCCACACCCAAGAGGCGGACGCGTGATCGAGCGGTTGCTGCTCAAGGCGTGGCATACAGTGGATGACCGGCTCGGCCTGGTTAAAAACCTTAAGCCGATCATGGACCATCGTGTTCCCAAGGAGAGCAAGTGGGCTTACGTGTTCGGCTCGGCGACGCTCTTTGCCTTCATCCTGCAGGTCGTCACGGGGGTGGCGCTGGCGACCGTCTACGATCCCTCGGCCACCGGGGCTTACCACAGCCTGGAATACATCAGCCGCCAAGCGACATTGGGCAGTTTCGTACGCGGGCTCCACTACTTCGGCGCGTCGGCAATGGTTTTGTTCATCGGGATTCACATGCTGCGCGTCTTTCTTTACGCCGCTTACAAATTTCCCCGCGAGGGCAATTGGCTTACCGGGGTCGTGCTCCTGATGTTTACCTTGGGGATGGGCTTTACCGGCCAGCTCATGCGCTGGGATCAGGACGCAGTGTGGTCCGTCAACATTGCGGCGCGGCAGGCAGTGCGGGTTCCGTTTATCGGCAAGTATCTGCAGCAGTTCGTGTACGCCGGCGACCGGCTCAGTGGCCTCACCCTCAACCACTTTTTCGATCTCCACGTATTTATTATTCCCGGAATGATGTTTGCCTTCATTGGAGTCCACCTATATCTGGTTCTCTACAACGGCATCTCTGAGCCTCCAAAGGCTGGAGTTCCCGTCGATCCTAAAACTTATCGGCAACAGTACAAGGAACTCGTAACCAGGAACGGAGTACCGTTCTGGCCGGATGCCGCCTGGCGTGACGCTCTCTTCGGTTCGCTCGTCGTTGCCGGTATTGTCACGCTTGCCTTTATTTACGGCGCGCCACACCTCGCTCCCCCGCCAAACCCCACCCTGCTGAATGCTGAACCTCGGCCTGACTGGTACTTGCTGTGGTACTTCGCAATTCTGGCCATGAGTCCCCATCAACTCGAGTCGGGCATCATGATCCTGGCGCCCGCCATGGTGTTCGGTTCCATGTTCGCGCTTCCCTTTTTCTTCAACAGCGGGGAGCGGAGCTTGCGCCGCAGGCCGTGGGCGGTAGCATGGGTGACTATCGTCGTGGTGGGCGTCTGCACGCTCTGGTATGAGGGCAAGGTCTCGCCGTGGTCGCCGCGCTTTAACGCGCCGCCGCTTCCGGCCGCGATAACTGCGGTGCTCAGCCCCAGTGCACAGCGTGGCGCAACGCTGTTCCATGACAAGCGCTGCGAGTCCTGCCACATGATCGAGGGTTACGGTGGCCTTCGCGGCCCTGATCTTTCTCGTGCGGCGGACCGGCTCACCCGGGAACAAATGGAATGGCGCATTCTTAACGGCGGCCACAACATGCCGTCGTTTGCCGGGATCCTGAAGCCTGAGGAAGTCGATGACCTCCTTAGCTTTCTCCGTACGCGCGATCAGCCCAGCGGCACCAAGCTTGGCAGTATGCAACCCTGATATCAACACCGGAAGAACCATGCCAAAGATAGAAGACTATGCAATGATCGGGGACTGCGAGACCGCAGCCCTGGTTAGTCGCGACGGAAACATAGACTGGCTCTGCTGGCCCGACTTCTCATCGCCGGCCTGCTTTGCCGCGCTGCTCGGCTCGGCGAAGAACGGTCGCTGGCAGCTCGCGCCTCACGATGAACACACCACCTTATCTCGTCGGTATCGGCCGCACACACTCATCCTCGAGACCACGATGGAAACCCCCGGGGGCAGTGTGTTAGTCACCGATTTTATGCCCATCCGCGGCCGTCACTCCGACTTGGTCCGGGTTGTTCAAGGCACAGCAGGCACAGTTAAGATGCGCATGGAACTTCGTCTTCGGTTCGATTATGGCAGCAGCATTCCGTGGATTCACTTTGAACCCGTCACACGAGGCGAATCCGCCTGGGTGATCAAAGCTGGGCCAAACCTGGCGGTTTTGCGCTCTGCCTCTCTGGTCAAGGAGACAGAGCCGGGCACATTATCCGCTGATTTCACTGTCAACATGGGTGAGACGCAGACATTTGCCCTGACCTACGGCTGCTCATATGAAGCAATTCCTGATCCGATTGACGTTGATCGCGCTTTGCTCCAAACGGATCACTTCTGGAGCGACTGGGTGTCACACAACAAATATAAGGGCCCCTATAGCGCAGCCGTGGAACGTTCGTTGATCACTCTCAAAGCCATGACGTTTCGTCCTTCCGGCGGCATCGTGGCGGCGCCGACAACCTCGCTTCCGGAACGGCTTGGTGGGCCGTTAAATTGGGACTATCGTTACTGCTGGATTCGGGATGCGACGTTTACCCTTTCTGCCCTCATTGAATGCGGATATACAGAAGAGGTGATTGCCTGGAAGCAGTGGCTGGTGAGAGCAATCGGACGCGACACCTCGAGGGTTCAGATCATGTATGGCCTCGGGGGCGAAAGGCATATCGCCGATTGGGAGGTACCGTGGTTGCCAGGTTATGAAAAATCCGCGCCGGTCCGGGTTGGGAACGCAGCGCAACATCAGAACCAGCAGGATATCTTTGGGGAGATCGCGGCAGCTCTCGCTCACGCCCGGGAGGCCGGTGTGCCCTGCCAGCAAGAGGAATTGGAATTGCAGCGGGATCTCACTGAATTTCTAGCGAAGACCTGGCGGCGGCCGGGGTCCGGCATGTGGGAGTCGCGCGATACGCCTCAGCGATATACGTACTCAAGCGTAATGGCCTGGGTCGCCCTCAAGCGGGCCGTCGAGAGTGTTGAACGCCAGGAGATGGAAGGTCCGCTGGAGGAGTGGAAAGAGCTTCGCGATAAGATTCACGCCGATGTATGCTTGCACGGCTTTAATGCGCACCTCGATAGTTTTGTGCAACATTACGTCTCCAATGCGCTCGATGCGTCGGAACTTCTGCTGCTGGTCAACGGGTTCTTGCCGGCAAACGATCCGCGGGTGCTCGGCACCATCAAAGCCATCGAGCAAGGTCTCCTGAGGGATGGATTCGTGCTACGAAACCTGCCTAAGTCCAAAAGGGCCAAACAAGGGGCTTTTCTAGCCTGCAGCTTCTGGCTGGTGGAGAATTACGCACTCACCGGCAGGATAGAAGAAGCCCGCAGTCTTTTTGAGAAGGTCCTCTCGGTGAGCAACGATGTGGGCCTTCTCTCCGAGGAATACGACACCAGGAAAAGACGATTGACGGGGAACTTTCCCCAGGCCTTTTCTCACATTGCATTGGTGCGCGCCGCTATGCGCCTCGCGGAGTATCCGCACTAAGATTACCGGGTGAGCGACGGCCGCGGTTGGCCGTGAGTGAATAGATCGCCGGAAGGATTCATCTACGTGCAAGCCGGAGACAAACCGCGACTCCTTTTGGATTCTGTCGTACTGGGCATTATCGGCGGCCTGAGCGCGCAGCTTTTTGTCTGGTTATTGCGGGTTTCCGAGAAGCTCTTTCTGTTATCGATAGCCGGCTATGTTCCTCCTGGGCTACCAGAGGACGGCGGGGTACTTCGCGAAGCGATCGGTCCCCACGGCTTATGGCTTGTTCCGGTCGCCACAACATTGGGAGGTCTGCTCTCAGGCGCTCTGGTTTACGGTTTGGCGCCTGAGACAGAAGGCCATGGCACGGATACGGTGGTCAAGGCACTTCATTGGACATGGGGTTCCATCAGGGCACGGGTCGCTCCTGTCAAAATGCTTGCCTCGGCAATCACCATCGGTTCAGGAGGGGCCGCTGGACGCGAGGGCCCCACGGCGCTCATCGCTGCGGGCTTTGGTTCGGCGTATGCGAAACTGCTCCATAGACCAGATCAGGAACGACGGTTACTCGTCTTGATGGGAATGGCCGCGGGCCTTTCTGCTATCTTCCGTTCCCCTATTGGCACCGCTATCTTTGCTGTTGAGGTCCTTTACGGCAGTATGGACTTCGAGGCTGAAGCCCTGCTTTACTGCATGCTCGCCGCGATCATCGCGTATGCAGTCAACGGCTGGTTTGTGGGTTGGCACTCCTTGTTTCAAATCCCCTCCAACCTGTACACCGCGGGCCTTGCCAACTTCGGATGGTATGCGGGCCTGGGAATTGCCAGCGGCATTCTGGGCACGATCTTGCCCGAGATGTTTTATCGATTCAGGGATGCCTTTGCGGCTTTGCCTGTTCCGGCATGGCTTAAACCCGGTATCGGTGGTTTGCTCTTAGGCTTGCTGGCACTCGAGCTCCCTCAAATATTGGGCGGCGGTTATGGGTGGGTTCAGGAAGCAATCGACGGGCGGCTCGCGTTGCATTTGCTGATCATTCTGGCGGTGGCGAAGATGGTCGCATTATCGTTTACCATTTCTTCGGGTGGTTCGGGCGGCGTGTTCGCACCGAGCTTATTTGTCGGCGCCATGCTCGGAGGCGTTTTCTCAAAATTTTCCCACCATCCGCCGGCTGGGCTGGTTCTGGTTGGAATGGGGGCTGTCTTTGCGGGCGCGGCCAGGGTTCCGATCGCTACTTTACTCATGGTGGCGGAGATGACGGGCGGTTACCAACTGCTTGTGCCCGCAGGACTCGCTGTGATGTTAAGTTTTGTGATTCAGGTCAAACTCTCGGCATTCTGCAAGTATGGCAGTTTGTACGAAGCCCAGGTAGCCGGACATAGAGATTCACCAGCGCACCATGCAGAGCATGTTCAGATTGCGCTGCAAATATTAGAGCGAGGTAAGATCGCCCTGCCGCCGGAAATTACCCACCTTCATCTCACGGCGATATTGCGCTCCGGGATTGGATTGGACCTCCCGGATGGTTCTCAACTACTGATTGGCGTGCTTCGCCCCGAGAGCTCGTGGGCGGGCAAGTCGCTGCAAGCGCGCGATCTCAGCGGCCCGATTGCGGAGTCCAAGATTGTAGCCATATTACGAGGAAAGTCGGTCTCTCTGGCGCGACCCGAGACAATTTTGCAGCCGGGTGACCGAATCTTGTTCGTATCCTCGCAAGAAGCAAGAGCAGCTTTGTCCCAACACCTAGTTCCCGCTATTTCGCCCGATTTGACAGAACGGACGCTTTCCAAAGCATGATATCTCCGCTTGATGAAGTGCGTTCTCGTTGCCAGGTGACGCCCGGAAGTTCGGTTAAACTCGTCCAAAAGTTTGGCCTCGAAGACAGGCGTGAAATACTTAAAGACGCTGGGCGGAGAGAAGACCACTCGATGCGCCCGCCAATATTGCTGGACGGACGATTAAATTGATTTGCCCATTGCAATGCTTCCTTGCCGCGGGGAATGTTTCGATCGACTGGAAGGAGCTCAGTTCGCACGTTCTCTTCAAGATTGGCTCACTGCCGATCACGCCGCTATTCTTCGTTAAAGTAATTGTCTTTGTTGTCCTGTTGGTGTGGTTTTCGCGGCTGATGCAGCGCGTGCTTCTTACGCGCCTGTTTCATCGCCTGCCCATCGCAGAGGCGCAAAAGTTTGCACTCGGCCGTTTTGCGACTTACCTCTTCTTCCTAGGCGGCCTTTTCATCGGCCTACAATCCCTGGGTGTCAACCTCAATTCGCTGGTAGTTTTTGGCGGCGCGGTGGGTGTGGGCATTGGTCTGGGACTTCAGAATGTCGTTTCCAACTTCGTCGCCGGGCTCATCCTTCTCGTCGAACAGCCGATTCGTATCGGCGACCGCATCGAGATTAAGGAAACTTTCGGCGATGTAGTCAAAATAGGCGCACGTTCCACATGGGTTCGCACGAACGATAATGTCGTCATCATCGTTCCCAACAGCGATTTCATCAACAACGCAGTAACCAACTGGACGGCAAATGACCCGAATGTCCGGCTCATCATTCCAGTTGGCGTCGGATACGACTCCGACCCTGAACAGGTCCGTGAGTCCCTTCTGCAGGCCGCCTATGCTCACGCCGATGTACTTCCGGAACCTGTCCCCGATGTGATCTTCACTGACTATGGTGACAACTCCATCAATTTCGCGTTGCGGGTCTGGACTTCAACGCGTGCGCACACGCCTTTCGTTCTCAAATCTGATTTGTATTTTGCTATCTTCAGACTCTTTCGTGAGCAAGGGATTGAGTTGCCCTTCCCCCAGCGTGATCTTCATATTCGCTCATCGGATGTACCGCTGCCCTTTCCAGGGCGGAAAGAGGAGCCCTAAGAACGGTCGTTTCAGATCGGTGCATTGATAAAGATCGCAGTTTGTCCTGCTCCATCGGGCGAAGCAGTCACGCGTACAGGATCGCCCTTTTGAAGGTCAACTTTTTCGCCTTCTACAGCGCCGAATCAACCTTAACCTGGGAACTCGATCGAACGACGAGCCGGGTAGATTTGAATCAGCTCGCTTTGGGTTAGGCTTAAGGCAAAGCAATGACCACACTTGCACTGATCAGCATCATCGTCACTGCCGCAGCCTTGTTCGGTTGGCTGAGCGTGCGCATTTGCCGGCTTCCCATCACAATTGGCACGATGCTCCTCACAGTCATTGCCTCCATCTTCATGATTGCTATGGGCCACGCCTTTCCAAACGTGAACATTTGGGCTGCGAACCTCGCACGTCGTATTCATTTTGAAGACTTAATTCTTCACGGGATGCTCGGTTTGCTGCTGTTCGCGGGTGCTTTTCTCCTGGACCTTGTGTATCTCTCGCGAGAGAAGCTTGCTGTGGGATTGCTTTCCGTTCTTGGCACACTCCTTTCAACTGCCGCCGTGGCAGGCGTTATGCATGCGAGTCTGCCGTTTTTTGGGATAGCCGCTCCGTGGATCGAATGTCTTTTCTTCGGCGCGCTCATTTCCCCTACTGATCCCGTGGCCGTGCTCGAAATGCTTCATCGGGTCGGAGTTCCCAAGAACATTCAGGCACAACTTGCCGGCGAGTCACTGTTTAATGACGGCATCGGCGCAGTGCTCTTTCTTGCGGTGCTGGAAGCCTCGCGGGGTCAAGCTCCTTCCTTTGGCCATATAGGATTGCTCTTGTTGGTGAAGTCTGGTGGCGGACTTTTGCTGGGCACGGCTCTTGCCTGGGTGGCTTCCGAATGTATGCGACGCGTTGACGCTTACCAAATTGAGATCCTGATGACACTCTCGCTGGCTTTGGGCGGCTATGCCCTGGCGGAAACTTTTCGTCTCTCTGCGCCGCTGGAGGCAGTTGCAGCCGGCCTGTCGCTTCGACAGTTCAATTTGAATCATCCACATGTTGAATTTGCGAATGATTCGGTGGATACATTCTGGCGGGTCATCGATGAAATTCAGAATGCAATCCTCTTTGTACTGCTTGGCTTTGAAGTGCTCGTCATACCCTTCACCCGGCATACTTTCCAGTCCGGTGGGCTGGCGATCGCCTCTGTCATCGCGGTTCGTATCATCGTCGTTATGCTCGTCCTGAGTTTGGTCCAGCTGCTGCAACCCGGTCATAAGTCTTCTTTGCTCACTCTGAGCTGGGGCGGCTTACGGGGCGGTCTTTCCATTGCGCTCGCTCTCTCTGTCCCTGCCCTGCATAGCCACACCTGGATTCTCGCCACAACCTATCTTGTCGTTGTGTTTTCTGTTGTGTTCCAGGGAGGCACACTCGACCTTTTCCTGCAGCGAATCCGTAGATTCAACGAGAGCGATTGAACGGGAGGATCGAAGCAATCAAGGCACCAAGGCCTCAGTGACGTAGTTTCCCGCGGGCGGTGTTGTTTCGCGCAAGTGACATTGGTTCGAGGGCTACACAGGCTTTATTTCATATTGAAATAAAGGATAACCACGATTTGTGTGCCCATGAGATGCTGTCAATACAAGTCAGACTTTCCTGGAAAGCGATCGATGATATCCCGACTCTTACGTTCCCCGCTGTTGACGCTGGTAGCTTTTGCGCTCATCCACATGCCCGCCTCTGCGCAGGTTGCGGCCCCGTCCGCACTAGTCCCGGACAAACCGTTTGAGCTGCATGCACTCAAGCCGGAGTTCTGGAAGGTGTTTGATAAGAACGCCAAGCTGGAAACTATGGGCACTGGCTTCGCCTTCACGGAAGGGCCGGTGTGGGACCGGCGCGATTTTTTGTGGGTGAGCGACGAGAAGGGAAACAAAATCGACAAGCTGTATCCGGACGGCCACGTTGAAACGGCAATTTCGGTGATCGATCCAGACGGCAGCACCTACGATCGCCAACATCGCCTTTGGAGTACGTCGAGCGGTCTGCGTTCGGTCATCGAGCTCTCAGCGGATGGCAAAAGCTTCGAGGTGATGGCGGACCGGTATCAAGGCAAGAAGCTTAATACGCCGAACGACATCGTCATGGGACCGGACGGCGCGATGTATTTCACCGATCCAATTATCGATTTGCGGCCCGACCAACAACAGGAGCAGCCACAGTCCATATACCGTCTCGGCGCCGATCACTCCCTGACGCTGCTGACGCGGGAGTTGTTAGCACCAAACGGATTGGCGTTTTCGCCCGATGGGAAATATCTCTATGTCGACGACGACAAAACCAGAGAGATCCATCGTTACGACTTTCATAGGGACGGGACGATCTCGGGTGGCATGGTGTTCGGCACCATGCTTGATCCAGGCAGCCGGGGGAATCCTGACGGGATGAGGGTCGACAAACATGGCCGGCTCTTCATCTCCGGGCCGAATGGGATCTGGGTGTATAACCGGGCCGGCGAGCATATTGGAACCGTGCAGATGCCGCACAGCATGGCTAACCTTGCGTGGGGCGGACCTGGTTACTCAAAGCTGTACATTACCGCGGGCAAGACGGTGTATATTCTGCAGACGAAGACGCGTGGGTTTATTCCGTACGAAAGCAAAAAGTAAGGGGGGTCGTGCGGCCTTTAGGGCGGACTCAAGTGGCATTTAATACGAGGATCCCAGATCTCAAACGCGAGACCTGGGGCACCCTTCGCGTTTCCACGGGCTGGTTATTCCAAGGTGTACATTACCGCAAAAAGTAAACGCGGTTAGATCAGGGTTTTATTCCGGTGGCGCGGATCCAGAAGCTCTCGGTCCATTTCTGGCCGGCGGGCAACATTTGTAACTCAGTATATTTGCCGCGGCGAGCTAAGTTCATTCCATCGATGATGGCGGCCAAGGGCTCGATGCAAATGAATTCCTGGGTCAGATTCGGAGAGGGTGGTAGATAGATGGTGGCGACCTGGTATTTCGGTCCGAATAACGTCTCTACCGTCATGCCACCCGCTTCGATGGAAAAATGGGCTCGGCCGTCGGCATCGCGTTCGAGGCCGGTAAAGCCGTCGTCTAGATTTTGGCCGCGCAGGGGTAGTGGATTCGGTATATCCAGCGGCCGCATTTCACCGGTCGGCACTTTGGTTTCATCGGCCACGACATGGAGCCGTGCCGAAAGGTGCGCGGTCCACTCGTCGCGCGGAATGCCGGGAATCTGGAGGTAGGGGTGAAAGCCGATGCTCACCGGCATTGCATCTGCGCTTAGATTGGTAATCGTGGTCTTCACTTCGAGAACGCCATCGGCCAGACTGTAGGTCACCTCGTACTCCTGGGCGAACGGCCATTGCGCCATCATGTCCGGATACTTCCAGAATTGAAACCGGCTAGTCAGATGCGCGGATCGGCTGTCGGCCGATAACTCCGTTACCTCCCAGAGTGGCGAATTCATGAGAAACCCGTGACCCGGCATGACGCCGCGGACGTTACCCAGACTCATATTGAATCCGTAACGCTTACCGTTGGCCCAAAAGGCTTGCTCGTCCAACAAGTCGGCCCAGGGCGCGAGAAATGGGATCCCGCTCATTTTTGGTTTCTTCACAAACTCGGAAAGGTCGTCGAACGGGAAGTACAGGATGTTTTTTCCGTGCACCTTCATCGCGTAGAGAAGATTGCCGACGGACGGCAGCACGGAGACTTCCACTCCATTCGCCGCATCGGTGAGACGAACGATCGGGACATCGTGATCCGACGTCTTTTCAGCTTTGTAGTTCTGGGCAAAAGAAGACGTCGCGATCAACAACCAGCACAGCGTGAGGATCTGAGCCGCTGCTTTCATCACCTAACGCTGTGCCGCGCCGCTACGGCCCATGATGGGCCATACGTCCACAATCTTGTCACCCTGCGCGATATAGTAGCGGTCGAAGGCGTTGGTGCTTTGGTCCAGGTTGGTGCAGTAAACCTCCAAGCGGTCACCGAGCTTAGGGGCGTGGTCCCCGTCCTTCCAGTTCAGGGCACCATATTCGGCTCCCTGAACTCCGACCTCAAGCCACGGCATCCCCTTCACCTCGTCGGTCTTCTTGGCGAGCGCCTTGGTGCCGTAGTCCGTGGTGATGATGTTAGGGTGGTGCTGGCTATCGACGGTAGTGAGAACGGTCAACGCCGGTTGCCAATCGGTATATCTGGACATGTTCCCATCCTGGCCGCCGACGATGAAGTATTCAGTGTCCATGAAGACATAGGTGCCGGCTTCCAGTTCCGTTAACCCCGTGTCGCAATCGATGTTGTAAGTGCCGGTGGAGCCGCCGGACATGATGTTTACCGGCAAGCCGGATTTGAGCGCCAGGTCTTTGCTTTCGCGCGCGCCCGCGAGCACGTCCATGGACTTCGTCTTTCTGGCTTCGAAGCCTTTGGTGTGGGCGGCACCGCCGGAGTAGGCCATGAAGCCTTCGAATTGCATGTGTTTGGAGGATGATATTTTTTGTGCGAGCTCGAGTGCAGGCTTACCGCCTTCAATGCCTTGCCGGTTCATTCCGGCGTATACCGACACTGCGATTCGCAGCTTTGTTTTGTGAGCGTCCGCCGCTTCCTCCAGCCAATCCACTACCTGTGCGTCGTCGGACACGAGCATGAAGGAGGGATCTTTCTTCGAGAGGGCTACGGCACGCTGGATGTTATTGAAGCCAACAGGCTGCTTGGTCCAGAGAATGCCTTTGATCCCCGCTCCGGAGAAAAGCTCCGCTTCGGCGATGGTGGCACAGGTGAGCCCGACCGCTCCGGCGGCTACCTGGTGTTTGGCCACGTCCACGCTCTTGTGAACCTTGACGTGGGGTCTTACATTGATGCCGCTGGCCTTGGCCGTATCTGCCATGTGCTTCACGTTGGCGTTGAACATGTCCAGGTCCACGACCATGCAGGGTGTGGGCAACATGTCTTTGGTCATGTCGCGAAAATCTTTCCTGGCAATGCGCGCTTCGAGTTCGTTGACGGGATAGGTCGAGGAAGATGTGGCGTGGGCTGGGCTCGGCGCCAGCGACAGGACGCTCATGGCAGCTCCGGCGGATAGGAATTCGCGACGTGTTGGCATCTCATTCTCCTACGGTGATATGGATCGGTTTTGCTCGGCATACCGACGGTTTATTTCGGTTTTCCAGAGAAATCATTCACGCAGATTGTTTGCGAGCTTTTTCGAGAACCTGGCGCAGCCGATTGCCTACTATCAGTTCTTCACCTGGCTGCAGTGTCAGGGAGAGGATGCGCAGATGATTTGTGTGGAACGACTTGGGGTTGCCGGACTCAGTGATTCCGGCCCTTGCCAGAACCCCGCTGGGATTGTCGCTGGTCGACACGTCAATCCTCGGTTCGCCCTCACGCAATTGCTGATCGCATTGAGCCACCGTCAAGCCAAACTTTTGTTCGTCCCACGATACCGCAAGTGTGGGAAAACTGTCCTCCTCCTCCGAGGGCGGGGTGGTGATGGTTGCCTGAACTCCCGGTACGGTTTCTACTAATTTCGCGATGCGCTCCATCTGGCGCTGCCAGACTTTGTCGATGGCCGCGATGTCGGCGGTGGACCAGTAATTGATGGCCGCGAGAACTCCCATGATTTCTTCCTTGCCGACTTTCATCGGACGGCATATGGAACCCTCCCAAGGATTGGTGTTGTACAGAGCCGCCTCGATCAGATCTTTGCGGCCTAACAACACCCCGGAAACCTGGGGACCACGCATTCCCTTCCCCCCGCTGAAGCAAAAAAGATCGACACCGGTCTTTGCCATGCGCGTGAAATTGGAAAATGGAGGAATAGCCGAAGCCTGGTCTACCATGACGGGAACACCGGCGGGCTTGGTGATCTTAAGGATGCTCTGCACGACCTCGGTTTCCCCCATGGTGGTGTAGACCATGGCGGTCTGGGAGGTAAGAGCCGTGGATAGATCGTTTACCGTAGGGGCGACAATCAGCTTCGCTCCGGCGAGGCGGATACAGCTGTCCCAGGGAGTACGGCCGCCAAGGATGACGACCTCGCCTTTCATGCCGGTGGTGTCGGGTAACTGGTAGATCTTTTTGGGATCCGATCCGGCGATGCAGCCTGCGGTGGCGCAGGCGATCGCACCGGCCGAGCCGGAGGTGACCATGCCGGATTCCGCGCCGGAGAGTTTCGCGAGGTATCGGCCGGCGGCTGCCTGAAGTTCAAACAGGTCGACGAAGTAGTAGGAGGCGGCCTCAGCGGCCGCGCGCACCTCGGGTAGCTCGAGGGAGGCAGTGAGATAAGTCCATGGTCCTCGACAATTAATGAGCGGCCGAACGCCTAAGCGGGTGTAGATGTTGTCCGAAAAGGATCCTTTTGTCGCGGCGGCCTTGGTCGCCGCAGCAACGGTGGAGGCAAGGCTACGGGCTCCGATGGTGGCAAAGAGCGGGGCGGCCGCCAGGAGTTTGATGAAGGATCGCCGGTCATTCGAGTTAGGTTGCGGGTCCCAATCAGACAACGTTATGTACCTTTCTTATGGCTGCTAAGTCGGATTTGGGTTACCCAACGATCGCTTTCGTTCGACTTGCGTGAGGCGAGGGTTTTTACTGTGGGCTTCCATTGACGGCGTGGTTTACGTCGGTATTGTTTCTGAAGGATGCTGGCCGGTAAGGCTCAAACATAGTAAAGAAAAATATCTGCGTCAAGAGAAAATTCTCACGTGCATAATACTTTATGGCTAACTCCAGGGCGGTAGTGGCACCATCAGGAATTTGGGGGGAGACATGGTCGCCCACTCAAGCCAAAAGAGGGCTTGAATGGGGCACCCGACACATTGGTCTGTGGTGTAGCAGGTCAAAAAGACGCTTTACGGTCGCGGTCTTTTTTCTTGGTGCGGCCGTGGCCTCGGGCCAAGCTACTCCGGCGTCGTTGCTGGCTTCGCAGGATCCTAGAGAGGCGGCTGTACTGGCTCATTGCAAGAACGCGGCGCTACCAGCCCCGGATTATGGCGATCCGCCGTTGGGGCTTCGAGCCTATAAGGTCATCGAGATTCCCGGCGTCATTGCGGCCGGGCAGAAATGGACGGCTGTTTGGCAACAGATGGGCGACAACGGCGATGGGATTCTGGGATCACCCGACGGCGGCCTTCTGATTGCGCAAAACGATAGCAGCGACGTTTTGAAACTCGATCAACAGGGCCATACTTCGGTCGCTTACACGGATACGAATACAGGAGGCTCTCTCTCGATGAACTCGAGGGGTGAGTTATTTATTGTGGAGAGGGGCTTTCACCCGTCGATTTCGGAGCTTGCGCCTGCACGCAAAATCCTGGCTGACCACTACCAGGGCGACCCTCTGGACTGCAGCGGTGTGGTGCTCAACGATTTGATGGCGGATAGCAAAGGGGGCGCGTACTTCACCATGGGCGGCGTGTTTTATGCCAGCCCTAGCGGCCAAATCACCAGGTTTGATGGCAAGAATCTCAAGGGCCCGAACGGGATCATCCTGAGTGCCGATGAAAGGACACTGTTTGTGAGCAATGGGATTACGCTTGTGGCCTTCGACGTCCAGCCCGATGGGCCGCTTACCAACCAGCGGAATTTTGGCAAACTCGAAGCTGGGGGCTTCGGCGACGGTAGCGCCATCGATGCGCAAGGACGGATCTATGTGACCACCGCTCCTGGCGTCCAGGTCATAGCCCCGGATGGCACGTACCTGGGCCTAATCCCTACTCCTCGACCGGTCATCAGCGTCGCATTCTCCGGCCCGGATAAAAGAACGCTCTACGTCTTGGCCCAGGGCGCCAAAGATGCTCACGGAAAAGAGGTCGACAACGCCGCGCAAGTCTACTCCATACAGATGATCGCGCAAGGCTTTAAAAAGCGGGCGAAGTGAGCGGTTCTATGCCCGCGAATACGGTTCTAGAAACTGCTTCATGGCTTCGCGGATGACTCTTTGTTGCGCCGCGTCCGGGGTGACGCCGTCGGGGCCGAAGACGCGGCCGGCGTCGCGAACCACAGTCGTTTCTTTGAATACTCCGCGGGCAGTCAAGAGGTACTGCGTCGCTCCGGTAATGGTTTGAAACGCCTGCACCCTGCCGAACATGTCAAAGGCTTCCTTCTGCTTGCCCTCATTCCACAATTCGAAGGTGGTCTGTAGGAGATCGGCGTAAGTGATGATGGGCACATAACCGTCGAAGCCTGCCCGGAGCTCATCGAGCATTTGAATGCAATTGTGCGCAGCCATGACCACGAATTTGTCGCCAAGCCTCTTTCTGAATTCCGGGATGCGGGGCAGTGGGCTGCCCGTGGTTTCGTCTTTGACTCCTTTGAGCGTTGGAACCTGCTCATAGAGTTCTACGATGAACTCGACGCTCATATCACCGTAGCTCTGTATCATCAGCGGCAGATCGGTCGCCGCGCCTAAGGTCTTATAGTAGTCCAAAACAGCTTTATCGCTGACCTTTTCAGCGGTCTTCTCGGCAAGCGCACCGGGGGGCAAGCGAAATCAGTCCATCTGCGCCGCACTTCGCAGCGTGTTGTGCGTAGCGAACGGCGGCGTTCACATCGCCACCCGTGGCCTGAACGCCAATGATCACGGCGGCGTTTCCACCCTTGGCTGCAGCCATGATGGACTCGGCTCCGTCTATTCGCTCCTTCTCAGTAAGGTGGAACCATCCGCTGGAATTCAGCGGCCACATGAGACCCGGCACACGATTCAGGTTGCAGAATTTGACCTGTGCGGCAAGACAATCGAGGTCGAGTTTGTTGTCCGGGGTGAACGGCGTCTGGGCAACCGGAAACAAGCCTCGCCATGGTTTGGAGCCTGGTTTCAACACACCCGATGCCATGGCTTTTCCGGAAGCCAACAGTGCGACGGCGCCGAGCGCGGTTGCACTGGCGGTTTGCATAAATTCACGCCGATTCCACTGACCTTGAAAATTACTGTGTCTCATGCCAGTGCCTGTTTACGAGCCTTTTCGAGCTCCTGGCGAATGCGGTTGCCAACGATCAGATCCTGGCCCGGCTGCATCGTCACGGAGAAAATTTGCAGTTGGTTGGGGCCGCTTATGTCTGAATCATAGATCTTGCTTTCTTCCTCTCTCGCCAGGACCCCGCTGAAATTGAATCCTGTCCACACGTCGATCCGAGGATTTCCTTGGCGCAGTCGCTTGCCGCATTGATTAGCAGTCAAGCGAAACTTCTTTTCGTCCCAGGCGATGGTCAATGTGGGATAACTGTTTCCTTTTTCCGAGGGAGGAGTGCCGATGGTCTGCCTGGACTCCCGGTACGGTTGACACCAGTTTCGCGATGCGCTCCATCTGGCGCTGCCAGGTTCCCTGGATGACCGCAGCTTCCGGCTTGGACCAGTAATCGAGTGCGGCGAGGACGCCCATGATCTCTTCCTTGCCTACTTTCATGGGCCGGCAGATGGAGCCTTCCCAAGGACTGCAGTTGTGGCGGGCGGCGTCGATCAGGTCCTTGCGGCCTAGCAAGATTCCGGAGACCTGCGGTCCACGCAGGCCCTTTCCACCGCTGATACAAAAAAGGTCGACGCCCGTTTTTGCCAGAGTAGCAAGGTTCGAATACGGGGGAATGTGTCCGGCCTGGTCCAGAAACACCGGAACGCCGGCACCCTTGGCGATTTTGAGGATCGCCTGGAGACGTTCGTCGCCCCAGGTGGTGTATACCATTGCGGTCTGCGAGGTGAGCGCAGCGGGGAGATCGTCGACCGTAGGCGCGACGACGAGTTTGGCTCCGGTGAGCCGTATGCAGCTATCCCAGGGGGTGCGTGGGCCAAGAAAGGCGACCTCTCCTTTCATGCCGGTTGTGTCAGGCAGTTGGTAGATTCTCCTGGGATCCGAACCGGCGATGCAAGCTGCAGTTCCCGCGGAGATCGCACCTGCCGAACCGGAGGTGACCATTCCGGATTCGGCGCCTGAAAGTTCGGCGAGGCGGCGGCCGGCGGCAGCCTGCAGCTCAAACAGGTCGACGAAATAATAGGAGGCTGCTTCGCAAGCCGCGCGTACCTCGGGCAGCTCGAGCGATGCAGTCAGATAGGTCCACGTGCCGACGCAGTTAATCACCGGCCGAACGCCCAGGCGAGTGTAGATGTTGTTGGAGAAGGAGTGATTGAGGCCAGTTGGGTTAGCGGTGGCAGCCACGGCAGAGGCAAAGCTCCGCGCCCCCAAGGAAGCAAACAGGGGGGCTGCGGCCAGTAGTTTTAGGAAGGATCGCCGGTCGTTCCGGTTGGCTGGAGGAAGGTTAGTTTGAAGCTTTCGCTCAGGTTGCGTCATGTTCTTGTTCCCCAGGGAGCACTACCCCACTGACTCGGCTCGATGCTTTCAGCATCGGTACATCGTCTATGAATGGTGTCGCTGCAAAAAACCGTACCTCAGGGCCTAAAGGCCACAAGGATGAGTTTCTGTGTGCCGGGGATAAATCCCCGGCCTACCCCACGCTGTGTACGGGCTAAAAGTCCGTACCCTTCATGGCTAAAGGCTGTCCCATTCAACAAGCAGTTTTCTCGCAGGGTGCTAGAAGACTATTTTTAAGGCAACTTGCATGATGCGCGGGTCTCTTGCCGATGTGACGTAACCGAAGCCACCCTGGCCGGTGTTGTTGATACTGCCTGCCGGATTGTTGAATTGCGCGTGATTGAATACGTTGAACGCCTCTGCGCGGAACTGCAGCTGGGTGTTCTCGGTGATATGCGTATCCTTCAGCAGAGACAAATTGTAATTGTCGATACCGGGGCCGGAGAAGAAGCGGCGCGAAATATCTCCCACCTGACCTATTGGATTGGGCACGAAATAGTTCGGATTGAAGTAGGGTTGCCCTGATCTGGGATTGCGGTTCACATACAAGTGGCTTCCGTCATTGGCGGCGCTTGGCGTATCGAAAGGAAAGCTGAAATCACCCACGAGATCGCGATCATCTGATTCCGAGAGTCGAATCGGCTCACCGGTTGCCAAGGTGGTAAGACCCGCCAGGGCCCATCCGCCGGTAAGGCGGCTTGCGATATTGCCTTTTCCGAAGTAGTTATTGAAGGGCAATTGCACGGTATAGCTTGCCGCAAAATTGTGCCGCAGATCAAAGATCGACAAGCCATAGCTCAAAGCCGGATTGAAGCAATTAGTTGCGTCGAATACGTCGGAACCATTGTCCATCGCTTTCGAGTAGGTATAAGAAAGCAGGAAGTTGCCCCACTTCCCCGAGCTCTTGAGACTTGCCTGTAAGGAGTTATAGGAGGAGTGGGCCGCCGATTTGTACCAGGGGTTCGAACCGATGCCATCCAATCCGAGCGCGCGGGTCGTGGTGATTGCCTGTCCGGCCTCCGTTGTATAGTCGACCTGTTCGCCGAAGGGACCGCAAGTCGCGGATCCGGGGGCGACGTTGGCGGGATTACTTAGCAAGAGACACAGAGCCTGATTACCGGGGTTGGCTTCAACCCCGGTAAGAAGGTGCGTCCCCACTGTGCCCACATAGCTGAGGCTCATCACCGTGGAATTGCCGAATTCCCGCTGAATAGAAAGTTCGAATTGCTGCGAATACGGCGTGACGTTATGTATGTAGTAGAACTCGGAGCCCGATATGGGTTCGACCTGCGCCCAGGGAAAATCGGTAAAGGGGTGCGATGGGGACACATTTTTGGGGGGATAGTTGAAGGGGAATTTTATTCCTTCAAAGCGCCCGGTCGGCCGGTCGATGTAGGGTGAAGCGAGCAGAGGAGGAACGGGGCTGACCCAGTTCGAGCCATAAGGGGCATCGCCGGATTCGTAGAAGGAAGTGGCATCCTCAATGCCTTGATAGAAGATGCCATAGCCTGTACGGATGCTTGTCTTTCCGGGGCCGCCGAGGAGCTTACCAAGAAATCCGCCGTCAACATTGGGTGCATAAGCGATCCCGATTCGCGGAGCAAAGTTCTTGTAGCTGATAGGCGCCAGTGTCCTGGGGATTCCGGGATCGAGAGGAACAACCAGTCCAAGAGGAGCGCCTGGGAAGGACAACGATTGTTCGCCTGGAACCAGCGCTTCCAATTTATTGGTTGCATCGTACCAGGGAGTGCTCACCTCCCAACGCACGCCATAGTTGATGGTTAGCGTCGGCCGGGCACGCCAGCTATCCTGCAGATAAACTCCGTAATAGATATCTCTTGTATCAAGAATCTGGAAGCTCTGTTGACTGAAGGATGCGGGAGCACCGATGAGATAGTCGGCAAAATCAAGGCCGGTTTCGGAGCCATTAAAGCTGAAAGCTCCATTCGGGGTGGAGGGGTGACGCTGGATGATCTGGTCGTAGTGGAAATCGGCGCCTGCCTGGAGGCTGTGGGTTCCCACAATCTTGGTCCAATTGTCGATCACCTGGATGGTGTTGTTGACCTGGGTGGTAATGCTGGTGGAGGAGCCAAAGCTGTAGTTATTGAAGCCAAACTGGGGAACAGCGGTGTCTGCGGTAAATACATTCCCCAGGCCACCGGTGCTGTTCCAGGGCGTGTTGAAACCCAGGGAGTCGAGGGTAACGCCCTTGCCTCCAATGATGGTTCCCTCATTGGCGTCGTCGCGCATGTAAACCAGACGAATATCATTGACCGTGTTGCTTTTGAAAGATGTGGTAAGACCCAGATCGCCCATCAGGGTATCGCCGATATTTCCCTGGGAAAAACCAGGGATGTTCACACCGGTGTAGGGATTGACCCCGTTGAATTTGTCCTGGAAGAAGTAAGCAAAGGCTTGGCCGATGCGGGTGTTTACATCTCCACGGATTCCATATTTGTTATCGCTTAAGGTCGAGGGAAAAGCGGCTGTCTGGTAAAAGCCCCCATCTGCAGTATTGGGCGCGGGGATGTACTTTAAGGTATTGGCCGCGACCGGCGACCACGCAGATTGGGGAATGATCGCGTTAGGAAATACGCACTGGGCCGGGCTGACGCATCCCTGGGTGTAGTAGGCCTCTCCGTTGGTTACGGGGTAACCGAGTTCCTGGGAAAGAACACTGGCGAAGTACGCACCGTTGACGCCTGTGCCGCCGTTTGCGGGGTTGGCCGAGATGAGCGCCGACGCCTGGTCACTCAAACTTCCGGTACGATCGGCCGCGGTAGGTACGGGGAAGAACTGTGTTTGCCCGATGGTTTGCCTGGTTCCCTGGTAGTCGGCGAAGAAGAATATTTTGTTCCTCTTGATAGGACCGCCCACGGTTCCACCAAACTGGTTTTGAATATAAACTCCGCGGGTTGGGGAATAGTAGTTCCTGGCATCCAGGTCGGTGTTGCGCAGAAATTCAAAGACGTCGCCGTGAAAGCTGTTGGTCCCGGACTTGGTAACGACGTTGATTTGGCCGCCGCTGTAGTTGCCATATTCTGCGTTGAAGTTATTGGTAATGATGCGAAACTCGGCGATCGAGTCGAGGTTGGGAATCAGCGCGGCGCCGTTGTGAACGCCTTCCTGAGAATCTCCGCCGTTGACCATAAATCCATTTGCGCCGGTTCGACTGCCGTTGACGGACTGAGTCCCATCCGTAAGATCGCCCGATACGCCAGTCTCCGACAAACCGGCGCCCTTGGTGAGCCCAGTGCTCTGGTAGGGTGAGACGCCTGGCTGAAGGGCTAACAGGTCGATAAAGGAGCGTCCATTGAGGGGCATGGTCGCAATCTGCTCCCCTCCGATTACCTCTCCCATCTGTGTGTTCTCTGTTTCGACTTGCAGCGCGTTGCTTTGGACGGTGACGACGTTATTGACTGCGCCGACCTGTAGAGGGATATCGATACGGATTGCTGAATTGGCATCGATTTTTACGCCCTGCTCCAGAAAGTCACGGAAGCCGGTCTCACTGGCGCTGACGTCATACTTATCGACATCCAGAGCGGGAAAACTGTAAAAGCCCTTAGAGTCCGTGACCGTCGTGCGCTTCACGCTGGTCGACTGGCTGGTGATAGTGACGGTAACCCCGGGAACCACCGCGCCGCTTGAGTCCGTGATCACGCCCGAGATCGACCCGGTGATTGCGGCCCAGGTCACAACAGCCGTCAGCGGGAAAAACACCATCGCGATGACCATTAACGTGCATCGTCTCAGTCGATCCATTTGCAGCGACCCCCTAAAAATGAGTTGTTAGGAATGCGAGCATGGCCCGGTGTAAAGCAAAGACGTACGCTGTAACCAACGCGCTGAGAGGTAGAGCCCTTAACGGGCGTTACCGCAAAGCGCTGCCGGCGATTGACGAACAGGGTCAGTCGCGAGATTCGGGGATGAATCACCCGAGAAAAATGCGGTTACTGGTAATGCGGGGCGCCCAAAGATTCTCTTACTGCTAATAAGCAAGATCGACTGTTGCCGCTAAGAGAATTCGACACCTTTGGCATCGCGACTTCCCGATGTCGAATCGTTTCGATGTTTGAGACCGCTCGATTTCTTGTCGTAAACCGGCCCGATGAATCTTTGCTGGGAGCAACTTCCAGGACCAGCCATGGTGTGGCCCAAAACTAATAAAGAATAATATTCATGTCAAGAGAAAATTCTCCGAAGGCAAAAGATGCCTATTCGGAAGCAACCAGCTGGAATTGAAAACGGCTAAGGCACTGACGATGACGAAAGCTTTTTTTTCTTGCTCCTTGTGAAAATTTGCTTTAGTTTCGAGCGAACAATGCTGGAAGCGTCGTTCTCGCTGAAAGCAGTCGCTCAGTTTCTGAGGCTGCATGCGATCCGAACGTTTTTTCTCTCGAAGTATTCCGATTGCCCAAGGGTCGTGAGGCAGCGATGAGCGGCTGGCATCGAAGTGTTTGGAGCAAATTGTAGGGAGCGCTGCTATGGAGAGACAGGGTCACGATCCGTTCGATCGGCGTGCCTTTCTTAAAAGTGCCGGTGCGCTCACCCTTGGTCTTGGTGCGGCTGCTTTACTGCCTTCTGAAGAAGCCGAGGGGGCGGGTAAGCTCAAGCCTGGCGCCAAACCATGGCGGGGCTTGTTTCCGATTGCGCAGACGCCCTTTACTGCGGACAACAAACTCGACCTCGATTGCCTGGTTGCTGAGGTCGGATTCTGCAACCGCACCGGTATACCGGGGCTTCTCTGGCCGCAGGGCTCCAGCGGATGGACGACGCTTTCGGAGCAGGAGCGGCTGGACGGAGCCGAGGCCATGCTGGCCGCCGGCAAGGGCGGAAAGAGCGCGTTAATCATTGGTGTTCAGCCCTTGGACGGCGATGTCAATACTGCCATTCGCTATGCCAGGCACGCATCCAAACATGGCGCAGATGGACTCGTTTCCCTGCCTCCCGGCATCGACAATGGCAAGCCTGAAAAAAAGCTTACCATTCAGGAACACCTGGAGTACTACAAGACCTTAGGCGCGGCGACAGACCTTCCCATCATGGTGCAGAGCCACGGTGATATGAGTGTCGATCTGATCGTAGCGCTGTATGACCAGGTTCCCACATTGAAGGGACTGAAGGATGAAACCGGCAATCCCCTGACGCGCCTACCGGAATTCAAGAGAAGAACCGGGGACCAGTTCGTGGTTATGGATGCAGACGGCGCAATCCAAATGCTGGATGGAATGCGATTAGGTTTTGACGGGTACGTTCCGAAAACCGGCCTGGCTGATCTTTCCCAGAAGGTGTTCGATCTTTGGTACGCAGGCAAACACAAAGAAGCGTTTGATCTGTTCGGCAGGATACAGGCGTTTCAAACCATCACTGGTGCGATGCAGTACATTTTGACGGCACGCGGGGTCTTTAAAGAGACCACCACCATTCGCGACGCGCGTCGCATTTTCGGCGCCAACGGCGTGACACCGGACGAGGCTCAAAGAAAAGTGATCCGCGAACAGCTGACACAATTCCTGGGACCCTATTTGCAGGCATAGCTCTGTCTCAAACTGCCGCCCCGACCGAGTATGCACGGCGCCGGCTTTGTTCTTATGGGCCCTCACCAACGTTCATTATTCGTTCTCTCGTTGCACCGCACGACGCATGATTGCCAGTACTCAGGGGCACCTACCAGGGTGCTATCGGTCACTTTAGTTTTTGAGGGAATCTCTGAAGCAGATGAGACATCGCCGGTTTCCACTCATGTTCGTTGCTTCGGGTCTGTTCCTGCTCGCTCAAGTGCCGTTGATGGGACGGGGTCAGGCTGTGGAGGGTCCTTCCGTAGATCAAGGCGCGCAGCAGTTTCAGGCGAACTGTGCTGGATGCCACGGCGCGGATGGCAGGGGCGGGGACAAGGGCCCATCGATTGCGACGCTGCCGGGCGTCGTCGCGCTCTCTGAGACTGAGCTGATCAAGATCGTGCGTGATGGCACACCCGCCGGCATGCCATCGTTCGCGGCGCTTGGCGATGCAAAGATCACTGCAGTGGTGCACTATCTGCGAACTCTGCAAGGCAAGAGTGCCGTCTCAATCAGTGATGAGCTGACTGGCGATAGTGCCGCTGGGCAGGCTCTCTATTTCGGCAAGGGACAATGTTCTCACTGTCATATGGTGAACATGGCGGGCGTAGGCGAGGGCGGTTTTATCGCTTCGGATCTGACAAGCTACGGTGCGGATCATACGGCGAAAGCAATCAAGCAGGCAATCGTGCAACCCGATACGCCGTTAAACCCGGCTTCGCGTGTGGTCGAGGTGAAGACAAAGGCCGGGCAGGAACTTTTGGGCGTGGTGCGCTCCGAGGACAACTTCAACCTGGCGTTGCAAACCGAAGACGGCCGCTACCACTTTCTGACGCGGAGCAGCGTGGCGGAGGTGAAGTACAACAGCTACTCGCTGATGCCACGTGACTACGGCACCCGGCTGACGAGCAAGGAGCTGGATGACCTGGTTAGTTTTCTGGTGGTTGTGAGTAGGAGCGCCCCGATGGAATCTCTCCCTCCGCGGCGGAAAAGGCACGGCGATAGAACAGTTACCAGCAATAAGTGAGATCGACACATTGATGGCAGGCAGGAGGAGAATGACGCGATTGGCCACAGTTGGGTTCGGGCTTGCGGCAGCGAGCTGCCTGCTCCCGGGAATGAAGAGAGAGCAGGCGGCAAGATGGGTGGTGGAGGCCGCGGCGCGGCCGACTGCGAAGACCAGCGCCGCAGCATCGGCAGGCGCTATCGGCTCTATCAACGTGCAGCAGAGCGACCTGGAGCAGACGGCCATCGAGAATAACTGGGTCTCTTACAACGGGGATTACACGGGGCGCCGTTACAGCGCCATGACGCAGATCACGCCGGCGAATGTAGGCCACCTGGTACCGAAGTGGGTCTTCCATACCCAAGAAGTTGGCCCGCTCGAAGTGACTCCCGTTGTGATCGCGGGAGTGATGTTCATTACCAGCGCCAATGGAGCGTATGCCCTGGACGCGCAGACTGGGATGGAGCTGTGGCATCACGCGAGGGCCATCACGCAAGGGCTCATCGACGACGCTTCCAGCCATCACAATCGAGGTATCGCCATCCTGGGCACGAGGGTCTATATGGAGACCGATAACGCGCACTTGCTGTGCCTGGATGCGCGCTCGGGCAACTTGATCTGGGACATTCCGTATGCCACGGGCAACAAGAACTACGGAGCAACCAGTGCACCTCTAATCGTAAAGAACAAGGTGGTGGTGGGCACGTCGGGCGGGGACGATGGTGTTCGCGGCTTCCTGGCGGCATTTGATGCGGAGACGGGCCGTGAGGCGTGGAGATTTTGGACCATTCCCGCGCCGGGGGAGAAGGGCAACGAGAGCTGGCCCGGGGATACCTATCTTCACGGCGGCGGAACCACATGGATGCCGGGGACCTTCGATCCGAAATTGAACACTCTTTATTGGGGCACGGGCAATCCCTCACCCGACTACGACGGTAGCGTGCGGCCGGGCGATGACCTGTACACGAGTTCCCTGCTGGCGTTGGACCCGGATACGGGCAAGCTGAAGTGGTACTTCCAATACAGCCCCCACAATCTTTACGACTATGACGGATTGCAGACGCCGGTGCTGGTAGATGCGACCTTCAAGGGGCAGCCGCGCAAGCTGATTGTGACGGCAAGCCGAAACGGCTTTCTCTACATCCTGGACCGGACGGACGGAAAGTATCTCCACTCTCGAAAGTTTATTGCGGGTGAAAACTGGGCCAGTGGCATTGATGATCATGGGCGGCCTATCTCTAACAACCTCATTCCGGATGAGAAGGGTGTTTTTGTTTGTCCCAGTGTGAGTGGTGGGACGAACTGGTACGCACCCAGTTATAGCGAGGCAACCGGCATGTTCTATTTCCGGTCGATGGAGGCGTGCAGTATTTTTACTTCGAAAACCGAGCCTTTCCAGGAAGGGCTTGAGTATTACTCGACCGGAACGCGCACGCCGGCGGGCGAGGTCACCAAGGGATACATCAATGCCTTCGACCTTAATAAGCTCGATTTCGCTTGGCGCAGTCCGTTGATCGGCTCTACTTTTGCCTGGGCCGGAGTGATGTCGACCGCAACGGGCCTGGTTGCGTTTGGAGACGATGGACACAATTTTGTCGTTCTCAATGGGCGCACTGGTGTCCCTCTGTATCACTTCAATATTGGGCAAATACCTCGCGCATCACCGATGAGTTACGCCGTGAATGGAAAACAATACTTTGCTTTGGCAGCTGGGAATGATGTGTTTGCGTTTGGACTGCCGTAGAAAGATGGTTTATAGAGACAATGCGCAGAGCGTTCAGGGCACCCAGAAGATTGGACGCTCGGGTGGCGTGCTGGCCTTGCGGGGGGATAACGCATCTCGCGGGATTGGGAGCTTGGGGGGAAGGGTGTTGCCCACTCAAGCCAAAAGAGGGCTTGAATGGGCACCCAGGACATTGGTCGGGGGATCCCACATCCGAATATTGGTCGCTATTGCTTGATGGCTATGCAGGAGATTTCGATGTTCCCGTTGCGGATGTGACCTACTTCGACAGTCACTCGCGTCGGCTTCGGATCTGGCATTAGTTTTTTGTAGACCTCGTTCATCTTATCGATATCGTTGATGTTGGAGAGATAGACGTTCACGCTGACGATGTCTGTCATCTTGAAGCCGGCCTCTTCTACCACCTTTTGGATGGCGCCCAAGGTGAGCGTTGTCTGCGCGGCAATGTCGAGGTCGGCCAGTTTACCAGTGGCAGGAGTTCCCTTGAGGCCTGCGACAAAAAGCATGTTGCCGACGACGCGGCCCTGGCTCAACACCGACCCGGGCTTAAAGCCGATGGTCTTGTTCTGGGCAGAAGCGCTGCACGATGCTGCGATGACAAGAAACCCGGCTGGCAGGATGATCCGTTTCAGGATTCGCAACAATTCGTTTTTCATGGTTTAGTCTCTTTGGATCACAGGGTTGTGGTTCGTTGCCTCGCGCCGCTGGGGGTTGCGTTGGCGGCGCGGACCGGGCCGCAGGAATCCCTCTTGATGAATTCAGTCGGAACCGTGAGGAGCTGCGGACCCTGATCAGGTTTGGCAATACGATTGAGAACGGTTTCAACAAGTTGTTTCCCGATCAGCTCAGGGAATTCCCGGACGGAACTCAAAGCCGGATATAGCCAGGTGCCGATGGTATCGCCGCAGCCGGCTACGCTCACATCTTTGGGGATACTTAACCCTCGGTCTCGCAGTGCGTTGTAAACGCCATAGGCGGTGGTATCGTTCCCGGCCAGAATCGCGGTGACGGATTGGTCCCGCGCCAGGAGCGACTTGGTGCCGAGATATCCACACTCTGTAGAATCTTCAGAGTCGATGCTGCTCTCGCGCGTTACCAAACCACTCTCGTGCATGGCACGCTGATATCCCTCGAAGCAACGCGCAAACCACGGCAGGCGGGTATTGCCCACGAAGCAGATATTGCGGTGACCCAAACCGATCAGATATCGAGTCGCGTCGTGGCCGCCCTGGATATCGTCGCCAAGGACCACGTCGTTGTTCACCAGATCCTGTTGCTTGCCGATCACGTTATTGCCAAAAACAGCAAACGCCATGCCTTTCTGGTGCAGCAGCTCGATAAGATTCGTCGAGTTCGTGCCCGCCAAAACGACTGCTCTGGTCACGTCGTGACGTTGCACTACCTTTGGCAAGTGAAGTTCTGTCGAGGGAGCGAGGAGTGAATAATTGAAAGACAGAAACACCATTTCCCACCCGTGCGCAGAGGCGCACTGCTCCGCACCGATGAGAATTCTCGAGTGAAATACGTGGAGCATTGCGCGATTGCTGAGAAGAAAAGCCAGGCTTTTGGTCTTGTTCTGCTGAGAGGGATCGATTCCTAACTTCCTTGCTTCTTCAAAAACAACCCGTTGTATCTGGGGAGCAACCCGGCTGTTTCCACTTAGAACGCGGGAAGCCGTCGCGATGCTTACGTTTGCGGCGGATGCAATTTCCCGGAGCCCTACCTTGCGCTTCTTGGGGTTTGTATCATTCATGTAGTTATAAAATCCCAACCTCGGAACACGGTATAGTTGCGGGGTCACGAACAACGTAAAGCCTTGTCCGCCCGGAAAAATAGGAAAATTTCACGTCTGACAAGAAAATAGTGTTGCACGCAGTGCCAACCCCGGCCAAAGGCTGGCAAAATCATAGGCACGGTGAGACATCATCACTTCCATACTATGAGAATTTTCTCTTGACATGAATATTTTTCTTAATTAATTTTGGGCCACATCGAAGCTAAGCCCGGAAAATACAGTTGCTCACAACCGTCTTTCGTCAGCAGGAAACCCCGGCCCACAATGAACGAGTTGCTAGCCTCCCCGTCACCATGCAGCGTGGCGAGGAACTCATCTTAGGCAATGACCTGCGCCGGGTGCTTGACAAGGCTCGCAAAAAATTTGCGTGAGGAGGTTCTTTGTCTCTCGTAACAATTGCTCCGTAGTAGGCTAACGCAGGCGAGTTACCGATCATGGTCAGGTACTTCGATCGCTCATATAAGCATGAGGCACGAGTTGTCGACGACTCCCTGAGAGGATCTCTGCTATGTTTCTAACGATCCGTCTGCTGGCTACAAGGGAGAAGCGAGTTGAGTCGAAGAGGTGCGCGCAGGCGCAGGGCGCCGATGGTCGCCGAAGAAGCATCCCGGCCAACCAGCTTGCGACGCATCCACTCGCGGGAATTGTACCTGCTCCTCCGTGCAAACAGCCCGTGCTCGAGGGCAGATCTCGTCCGCTTGTCAGGCTTAAGCGGCCCTACTGTATCCAGAACCATTGAAGAACTTGAGCAGAGGGAGCTTGTTGTTTCCGTGGGATTTGGAAAATCTGGCGGCGGGCGGCCACCCGATCAACTGTCTTTGAACCAAGGTTACCTGTATGTCGCAGGACTTGAAATCAAGGATTCGGGAATCAGGGTCGCCTTGGCCGATCTGGAGGGGAACCGAATTGCGCAGTGTGCTTCTCGTTTGCCTTCACGGAAAACGCCGGAAACAGTTGTGCAGAAACTTGTGGTCAGCCTTGAAAGATTGTTGAAGCGACACTCGATAGCGAAGAGGAAGCTGTATGCGATTTGTGCCTCTGCCCCCGGGATCACCGACAACCGCACCGGTAATCTCATCTTCGCGCCATTTCTCAAGGACTGGGGCGATATCCCGTTGAGGAAACTGCTGGAAAGCGCGTTTGCAGTGCCAGTGATCATAGAAAACGAATCGAATTTGCATGCATTAGGGGAACGGGCGTACGGCGCTGCCAAGGGCGAAGACCATTTTGTTTTTCTGGAAGTCGGCAACGGTGTAGGCGCGGGTATTTTCATCAATGGAATGCTGTACAGAGGAGCGACCGGTAGCGCAGGCGAAATTGGATATATGCAGGTGCCGGGCGCTCCACGTGGCCCCTTCTCCACCCAGGTACCGGGCCCGCTGGAAAAGGTGGCAGGGGGAAAAGGCATGGAGGAAACCTGGCGTGGAATGTCGAAAAACAACCCTGCGACGGCGGCTGAGGTTCTGGGACTAGCAGAGTCTGGAGATGTATTGGCCATCCAGGTGGTGGAGACGGCTGCGAAGGCTCTTTCTGATGTGATCGCCAATATTTCTGTTCTTCTTGACCCTACCCTGATTGTTTTGGGCGGACCATTCGGTTGTTCGCAACCCCTTTTTGACGCGGTATTACGTCAACTCGAGTTGCAGAAACATGACTCGGACCGGATTCGAGTACGCCCAAGCCTTTGTGGTCATGATGCTGCGCTTCTGGGCGCCCTTAAAACCGCTTTGGGGGTGGCCGAAAACCGATTGCTCAACTTCAATTGAGGCGGCCATGATTGATTGACGGACCCCTTTTGCACTTCAGTCCCAACTGAATTCGGGTTCCGGTTTGGTTTTGATGATAGACCCAGAGTTCTGTCTCGTTGACAGTATTCTAACGGCATGTAAGATGGTGGGCAGATACTTCCTTTCTGCCTGAAACAAAGAATTGACAGCGGGCATCTTCAAGTTATGGGAAAGACCAACTGTTCCGCAGAGCTGCTTTCCCACGTGCGTGACGAGTCAAGACCCAAGTCTTGCCACAATCATTCTGTCTGCTATGCAGACCCCCAATACGCAACTGAGTTCCATACTTCTCCTGGTTGGAAAGGAACATTGTGTTATCTGAACATGAACTTCAAAATAACCTGAGCGGCCGACGATCTTTCCTTAAATTGCTGGCCGCAGCCCCACTCTTTGCGACGATCGGAAAGCGCAGTCTCGCCGCCGCGGTGAAGTCTGCCGGCAAGAGCCGATTCTCCGATAATGTTTACACGCGAATAGGGCTCCGCCCTTTGATCAACGCGCGCGGCACGTGGACGTATCTGTGCGGAACGCTGGAACTACCGGAGGTACGGCTAGCTGCGGAAGATGCGTCTCATTATTTTGTCGACATGTTTGAGTTGCAGGCAGCCGCCGGGCGCCATCTCGCGAAGCTTTCCGGTGCCGAATCTGGAATGGTGGCGTCTGGATCGGCGGGCGCAATGGCTTCGGCGACTGCTGGCTGCATCGCCGGGACGGATCCGAAAAATGTCTGGCAATTGCCCGACACAACCGGCTTGAAGAGTGAAGTGATCATGATGGGGGGCCGGAGCGCATTCGATAGCGCCATCCGGCTTGCTGGAGGCAAGCTGATCGTCGCCAAGACAGTGGCCGATTTGCAACCGGCCATGACTCCGCAAACCGCCATGGTCTACACCACCTGGAGGGACGACCGGATCGAGAGCATCCTCAAGATCACCAAGCCCGCTGGGATTCCCGTGTTGCTGGACGACGCGGGAGGAATACCCCCATTTGAAAACTTCACGCGCTACGCAAAAATCGGCGTGGACCTTTTTTGTTTCAGCGGCGGAAAAGGTCTGTCTGGCCCGCAATGCTCCGGGGTGCTGCTCGGGCGCAAGGATCTGATCGATGCGGCTCTGGCCAATAGCAGTCCCTGGGAAGGCGCCGTATGCCGGCCGATGAAAGTCGGCAAGGAAGAGATTATGGGTATCCTTGCGGCGGTTGATTATTGGTCGCATGCCGATCTCGGGGCACTGAACAAGGAGTGGCAGGGCCGGGTCGAGCGCATCCGAAAACTGGTCGAAACGGTACCGGGGGTGACGACGGATATCAGCATTCCTCAAGACGAAAACAGCTATCCGACCCTGACGGTAACCTGGGACGAAAACAAGTTTGGCTTAACGGTGGCGCAGTGTGACCAGCTGCTGCGGGACGGCGAACCCCGGATCGAGGTGTTGACTAACAGCAATCCCAGCGGGGTCCTGGGACGGATTAAAAACACTGACCCTAATCGACGGCACCGTCCGAATCATTTACAAATTATCTCGATGACCATGCAACCGGGGGAAGATCTCATCGTCGGCAACCGCTTGCGCCAGATTCTCGATAAAGCGCGCAAACAATCTGTGTGAGGTTGGTTCTCCGGACCATGAAAGAGCAGTGGAAGCGAATTGACCAAAGCCCGGTTAACCTGGGTACTCTAACCCGACGGACGCAGACGGCTCGTTTGTTTGCGAGCCCGAGAAGGTCTCGAAGAGGAAAAATGAGCTGCTTGCTGAGGTGTTGCCGAAGATTTGCTTTATGGGTGTCGCTGGGTGCATGCTGCGCGCAGGCCTTTGCGCAGGCGGGCGGTGCACTCAAGCTCATCAAGATGGATGGCAAAGATCCTGGTTCGGCATCGACAGCCGGCATTCTCGCTCACCAAACGCTCTACGTCGCCGCGCAAAATGGCCAGTCTGCCGACGGCACTCTTCCCCGAGATTTTCAGCAAGAGGTCGGCCAGTCATTGAGTCATGTGCAGGGTGTGCTCCGTGCAGCGGGAATGGATTTTGGCAATGCTGTCTGGATGAATATCTATGTGACCAATGCGCAGGATGTGGCTGCGATGAACGATGTCTATTGGAAAACGATCGTCCAGAATCCTCCCGCGCGTACCGTCCTGGTAGTGGCCGCCCTGCCGAAGGGAGAGAAGATCGAGATTAACTGCATCGCGGCGGGCCCCGCTGCCACTCGCCGCGTGATCCACCCGCCAAGATGGCCGCAGGGCCCACATGTCGATCCGCCCGGAATCCAGGTGGATGACGTTCTCTACATGTCGGCGCAAGGGGGGACCGATCCGCTGACGGGAAAGATTGCGGCGAATTTTGCAAGCGAAGTCAAACAGAGCCTCGACAACGTCACCTCGATCGTAAAGGCAGCCAGCATGGGCATGGCGAACGTTGTCTGGGTGAATCCTTACCTGAGCAGCAGCGATGCTCCGGAAGGTGTGATGAATAAGATTTACGCGACCTATTTCGAGTTTGGAAATACTCCAGGACGGGGAACGATCCAGGTGTTGGATCTGCCGAATAAACAGCATATTGTTTTCAGCTGCATTGCGGGCGCCGATCTGGCAAAACGCAAGGCAATTCGACCGAAAAATGAGAAGCCCAGCCGAACGGCCAGCCCGGGTATCCTCTATGGAGACACACTCTATCTCTCGGCGAAAGACGCGTATGTTCCGGGTTTAGGGCTCTTCTCCTCTGATTTGGATGTGCAAGTGCGTTTGTCGATGCGGAACTTGCTCGACGGATTAGAGGAGGCGGACATGGACTTCTCGAATGTCGTCTCCTCCACCATCTATATGCGTCAGATGGAGGACGCAGACAAGGTCCATACTCTTTATGCGACCTTTCTAAAAGACCATTTTCCTGCACGAACGACTTTGCAACAGAATTTTGATGTGAAGGCCGAGGATGTGGAGCAGATTTCGTTCATTGCAGTGAGACAACCTAAGCAGTGAGCCACGTCCAGGGATAAGTCTGCCTGACGCCCGCCGTAAGATCACCTATTCTGACGCGAAACTGAACACACTTCAACTCCCCCATTTGCCTGCCGATGCAACAGACAGCTTACCGTGCCAGCAAGGGGTGCTGGATCGATGCGATCGATCTGACTTCCGCTTAATGCGGGCAGAAGTTGCTGAACAAATTGAAAATATCCGTTGAATCCGCTCCGCGAGCAATTTGCTCGTCGTATCGGTTTTTTGCGTCTCATGGCCGGGAGCGGGTCTCGCCACCATGGCGAACATGGCATAGCTCCGATGAGCGGCAGTAACCAAACTAGAAGAACGACCCTAAGTCGCCCTACCTTCTGCCTGTGTGGCTGAGAGCGACGCGGCCGCGCGGGAGTCAGAAGGAAGCATGGACAACACGAGCGCGGAAGATCAGGAGACGATTCGTGAGTTTCTGGTGGAGAGCCACGAAAACCTCACGCGGCTGGACCAGGATCTGGTTGAACTCGAGAAACACCCGGATGACAGGGATCTGCTGGGGAGCATTTTTCGCACCATTCACACCATCAAGGGAGCGTGCGGGTTTCTGGCATTTTCAGTGCTGGAAGCCATCACCCACCAGGCCGAAACACTCCTCAGTCAGTTGCGCGATGGCCAACGGGAGCTCACGCCGGCGCTGGTGTCCCTGATCCTGGAGACGGTGGACGCGACCCGCAAAGTGCTCGCAGCCATTGAGACAAGCGGGAAGGAGGGTTCTGAGCATTTTGAGGACCTGACGGAGCGCTTACGTCTAGCAGCGCAATTGACAACTGCCGAGCCACCGCCTTCCGTGGTGGAACCGAAAGGGGTGAGTGCGCCGCCGGTACCGGTGATGAAATCTGTGGTCGAAAAGGGGCCCTCAACGCTGCGTGAAGAGGGGCCGCCGGATAGGAAAGATGATCGCGGGAAGAAGAAAGAAGGCGGCAAAGAAGAGGATGCCACGCGGTCCTCGGCCGCTGTCGACTCGAACATCCGGGTCGGCGTTGGGTTGCTGGATAAACTGATGGACCTGGTGGGAGAGTTGGTGCTCACCCGCAACCAGATTTTGCAATTCAACATCGAGCGCGAGGATCCCGCGCTCAATGCCACTTCACAGCGGTTGAACCTGATCACTACCGAGTTGCAAGAGGGCGTGATGAAGACGCGCATGCAACCCATCGGGGTGGTGTGGAATAAACTGCCGCGGGTAGTGCGGGACATGGCGACGACCCTGGGCAAACAGATTCGGCTGCAGATGGACGGAGCGGATACAGAACTCGATCGGACCATCATCGAGGCGATCAAGGACCCGCTGATGCACCTGGTTCGCAATTCGTGCGATCACGGTATTGAAGTGCCGGAGGTCAGGGTGCGGGCGGGCAAATCACCCCAGGGGACGCTCACCCTTCGCGCCTATCACGAAGGGGGCCAGGTAAATATCGAAATCGGGGATGATGGGGCCGGGATTGACGTTGCGCGGGTAAAACAGAAGGCACTCGAAAATGGCCTGCTAAGGCCGGAGCAAGCGGAAAAGCTGAGCGATCGCGAGGCCCTGGGCCTCATCTTCCAACCAGGCTTCTCCACCGCACAAGTCGTCACCAACTTCTCCGGGCGCGGGGTCGGCATGGATGTGGTGAAAAGCCACATCGAGAAGATCGGGGGCGTGGTCGATATCTCCAGCCGTCTAGGTGAAGGGGCTACGGTGAAAATCCGGATCCCCCTCACGCTAGCGATCATTCCCGGGTTGGTCATCACCAGCGGCGGCGAACGCTTTGTCATTCCCCAGGTGAGCTTGCTGGAGTTGCTCCGGCTGGAGAGCGATGCCTCGGGCAAGCATATTGAGTATGTCCATGGAACGCCGGTTTATCGCCGGCGCGGCAGCCTATTGCCGATTGCCTATTTGAACCAGGTGCTGGGGTTGAAATCGGTCGGAACGCGACGAGGCCGTCAGCATGGTGGTACTGCAGGCGGAAGACCGGCAGTTCGGACTGGTGGTCGATGGTATCAACGACACCCAGGAGATCGTGGTGAAACCGTTGGGCAAGCGGTTGAAGGGGCTCACGCTGTATGCCGGCGCCACCATCATGGGCGATGGGCGAGTAGCTCTGATCCTGGACGTGCTGGGCATTGGCCAACGATCCGGTGTGTTAGCCGAGTTCATCGAGCAGGCGCGCACTTCCGGACAGCAGAAGGCGCAGGCGGATCTTACGCAACAGCGTCTCTTACTTTTCCGGGCCGGTTCTTTTGCTCGCTTGGCGGTGCCGCTCTCTCTCGTCGCCCGGCTGGAAGAGTTTCCGCAGTCGTCGATCGAACGTGCCAGTGGCGGGCCGGTGGTGCAATATCGCGACCGGATTCTTCCCCTGGTGGCTTTGCGAACAGTGCTTGAACCGGGCGCTGCGGGCCCGGAACAGCCAGCCGATCCGGTGCAAGTGGTGGTTTTCAATGATGGACACAGCAGCGTGGGTATGGTCGTGGACGAGATTTTGGATGTGACCGAAGAGGCTGTGACGGTTCGCCATGGGTCTGACCGCTGTGGGCTGCTCGGATCAGCGGTAGTGGGCAAGCAAGTCACTGATTTTCTGGATCTGAACGAGGTCATCCGGGCGACGGGGAAGAGCTGGTTTGAGGGGCGGAACAGGCATTTGGGCGGGCAAAAGATCCTGGTCGCCGATGGCTCGCCCTTCTCGCGAGCGCTGGTCCGCGAGTGGTTTGGAAATGGCGTCGTACGTAGTGCTCGAGGCGGCCAATCAAGAACAAGCGATAGCGCAGTTAGAGCAGCAGCCGGTGAATGTCGTGCTGGCGGCGCTCGAGCTTCCGCCCGGCGGCAGTTCTGCACTGCTGGCCACGATGCGGCTAAGAGCAGAGTGGGACAAGATTCCGGTGGTGGTGCTGGCAGGTTCCACCGACGGGGTTCGAGGCCGCCCGGACGGCCGGCTTTGAAGATTGCCAACCGAAGTTCGATCGTTCGCTGGTGCTTGACTCTGTGGCCAAGCTGGTCACGCCTGCGGCATCTTTTAGCGACGCGCCGCTCCTGGCGGAGGCAAAGAGGTGATGCATGGCTGCTGATGCGACGAACCCGAAGCTGGCGCCGTTGGAAGCGAGCGGCCAATTCTCGACCTTTTTTGTGGCCGACCTGTTTTTCGGTGTGGATGTGCTCAACGTGCAGGAAGTGTTGCGCTTTCAGCAGATGACCCCAGTTCCGCAAGCCCCGAGAGTAATCGAGGGCTTGATCAACCTGCGCGGCCAGATCGTAACCGCCATTGATATGCGGCGCCGATTGGGTTTGCCGCCACGCGCCGGGGACAAGTCACCGATGAACATGGTGGTCAGGACTTCGGACGGTGCCGTAAGCCTGCTGGTGGATGAGATTGGCGATGTGCTGGATATGGACGCTGCGACCTATGAACGGCCTCCGGAGAATCTGGATCCCGCGGCCCGGGAGATCATTCGCGGGGTGTACAAGCTGAAGGGCCGGTTACTCCTGGTGCTCGACGCAGAACGCACCGCGGAGCTTACTGCCAACTCGAAAGCGACAGCAAATTCGTTGGCAAGCGAGAAATGAATACACGACTTTGAAGCGGCGATTTGAAGGAGAAGAGGACATGGCAGCGAGAGCGGGCACGCAAGAGCGCAACGCAGGCGATCAGAAGTACACCAGTTCGTCCCATCCGCCGCTTCCCTTTGCTGAGCGTTCACCAAGCAAAGAAAAATCACAACGCAGCATCGCCGAAAGCTTCGGAATCGATGAATCGACGCTGGAAACCCGGCGGAAGTTCATCCGGCTAGGGGAGGAAGAACAGCAGCTACTGGCCGGGTTGATTTCCTGGGCCCAATCGAGCGCAGCTCGGATTGCCAAGGAGTTTTACGATTGGCAGTTTGGCTTCGGTCCTACGCGGCGTTTTTTTGAGGCTCATGCGCAAAGGGCGGGGATCTCGGTGAACCAACTGCGGCAGGCACTCGAGCGTTCGCAGACAGGATACTTCACCCAGATCTTTGAAGGTGCGGAGGAAAACTGGGGGATGGATTATTTCGAACGACGGCTCAAGGTGGGTGCGCTGCATGACAAGATCAACCTTCCTTTCAAATGGTATATAGGCTCCTATATCGAATATCAGCGGCTGACAAGTCTGCACCTGCGGGAAGCTCTTACGGACGGAGAGCAGATCGCAGCCGCGGAGCAGGCCATCTTCAAGGTTTTCAATTACGACATGCAAGCGATTGGCGACGCGTTTCTCATGAGTACGTTCGAGACGATGGGAGTAAGCCTTGCAACTATTCGCTGTAAAGCGGGGACGGATAAGACGGAGCACTTTGACCAGGTAAAGGAAGCTGTCAGGCTCATCGTGGAACAGGCTAATGCGCTTGCGGCCGGGGACCTGGACAACAGCATGTTTGATGGCTCTCATGAAGCGGCGAACGATGGCATCCTGGCGGGTTCGATCGGGTTAGTGAGGGAAAACCTCAAGCGGTTGACGGACGACACGAATGAGTTATCCCAGGCTGCGGGCGAAGGCAAACTGGGCGTCCGGTCCGACGCGAGCAGACACCAGGGAGCGTATCGCAAAGTGGTGGAGGGTATCAACCAGACTCTGGACATCATCGTGGAACCACTCAGGACTACGGCGGAGAACGTCGGCACGCTGGCCTCGTCTTCCGAGGAAATGACGGCCGTGAGCCAACAGATGGCGGGCAATGCGGAAGAGACCGCGATCCAGGCTAATGTAGTGTCCGCGGCCAGCGAAGAGGTCTCGAAGAATGTTGCCTCGGTCGCTTCTGCCTCGGAACAAATGCAGGCTTCGATCCGCGAGATCTCTAAGAACGCCAACGACTCCGCGCGAGTGGCCAAAAATGCTGTCAATGTGGCCTCTACCACCAACGAAACCATGAAGCAGTTGGGCGAGTCCAGCCGCGAGATCGGCAACGTGATCAAGGTGATCACCTCGATCGCGCAGCAGACCAATTTACTGGCGCTCAATGCCACGATCGAAGCAGCGCGAGCGGGGGAGGCCGGCAAAGGGTTTGCCGTGGTGGCGAATGAAGTGAAAGAACTGGCCAAACAAACCGCTAAGGCGACCGAGGAGATCAGTCAGAAAATCGAGGCCATCCAGGGAGTCACCAAAGGCGCGGTCACAGCCATTGAAGAGATCAGCACCATCATTAACCAAATCAACGATATTTCCAACAGCATCGCGTCGGCAGTGGAACAACAGACGGCGACCACCAACGAGATCGGCCGCAGCGTGAACGAGGCTGCGCAGGGAGTCAACGACATTGCCGGAACATTGGTGGCGTCGCCACTGCGGCCAGGAATACTACCCAGGGAGCCAATGACACCAAGACGGCTTCTCTGCAATTGAGTGAGATGGCAGCCCGGCTGCAAAGCGCCGTCGCGAAGTTCAGCTTCTGACGCGGATCAGAGACATCCCTGAAAGAGATAGACCGTTGCAAGGAATAAAGAGAAACGCCAAGGAGCACGGGATAAATGAGCAGACAAGGGAGCCATCTTCGCCCGGGGTCTACAAAACACGACGATAAATTGGTGGGTAACGCCGCTGTCCTCGACTTGCCGATGGTGGCGGCGCCCGCGACCCACGAGGATGATCGACTTGAGCAAGAAATACTCCGGCTAGTGGAGGCGTCGCGCAAAGGACGCCTCAGTGAGCGCGGAAAGACAGAGCTCTTTGAAGGCCAGCGGCGAAGGGTGATTGAAGGCGTGAACGAGATGTTGGACGCCATCCTTTTGCCTATTGGTGAAGGAAACCGCATCCTGTCGCAGATCAGCGCAGGCAAGATTGATGAGCTGATTGCACAGACTTACCAGGGCGATCACGAGAAGATGAAAGTCGCCGTCAACAACGTGGCCGTCGTGCTACAGAATTTGCAAAAGGAGGTAGGGTCGTTGACGCTCGCGTCCCGCCAGGGGCAACTCTCGGAACGCGGCAAGGCCGCCGAATTCACTGGAGCCTATGCGGCAATCGTTACTGGGATCAACGAGATGCTGGACGCCATCCTTTTACCTATCGGCGAGGGGAACCGCATCCTGGCGCAGATCAGCGCGGGCAAGATTGATGAGCTGATTGCGCAGACTTATCAAGGCGATCACGAGACGATGAAAGTTGCCGTCAACAACGTGGCCGTCGTGCTGCAGGGCCTGCAAAAGGAGGTAGGCTCTCTGACCCTCGCGTCCCGTCAGGGGCAACTCTCGGAGCGCGGCAAGGCCGCTGAATTCACTGGAGCCTACGCGGCAATCGTAGCGGGCATCAACGAAATGCTGGACGCTATCCTTTTGCCTATCGGCGAGGGCAATCGGATTCTCACTCTGATTCGCGGAGGCAACCTGCGCGAAAGAGTCGAGATTGCCTGCAAAGGTGATCACGAACGAATGAAGGATTCAGTGAATGGCGTACACAGCTGGCTTGTCGATTTGGTGGCATTCGTCACCAAGATTGCCAACGGCGACATGACGGCATCCATGGGGAAGGCTTCAGAGCAGGACCAGATTCATGAATGGCTGCTTCTTCTGAAAGCCAACCTTGAAGCTTTGGTGACCGACACCAATGTGTTATCCCATGCCGCGGGCGAAGGCAAGCTGGGTGTGCGGTCGGACGTGAGCAGACACCAGGGAGCGTATCGCAAGGTGGTGGAGGGCTTTAACCAGACGCTGGACATCATCGTGGAGCCACTCAAGACGACGGCGGAGAACGTCGGCACGCTGGCCTCGTCTTCCGAGGAAATGACGGCCGTGAGCCAGCAGATGGCGGGCAATGCGGAAGAGACCGCGATCCAGGCCAACGTGGTGTCCGCGGCCAGCGAAGAGGTCTCGAAGAATGTTGCCTCGGTGGCTTCCGCCTCCGAACAAATGCAGGCTTCCATCCGCGAGATATCGAAGAACGCTAACGATTCCGCGCGAGTGGCCAAGAACGCCGTCAATGTGGCATCAGCCACCAACGAGACCATGAAGCAGTTGGGTGAATCCAGCCGTGAGATCGGCAATGTGATCAAGGTCATCACCTCGATCGCGCAGCAAACCAACTTACTGGCGCTTAATGCAACCATCGAAGCAGCGCGGGCGGGTGAGGCCGGCAAAGGGTTTGCCGTGGTGGCGAATGAAGTGAAAGAGCTGGCCAAACAAACCGCCAAGGCGACCGAAGAGATCAGTCAGAAAATCGAGGCCATCCAGGGAGTCACCAAAGGCGCGGTCACAGCCATTGAAGAAATCAGCACCATCATTAACCAGATCAACGATATTTCCAACAGTATCGCGTCGGCGGTGGAACAACAGACGGCGACCACCAACGAGATCGGCCGCAGCGTGAACGAAGCTGCTCAGGGAGTCAACGACATTGCCAGAAACATTGGTGGCGTCGCCACTGCGGCCAGGAATACAACCCAGGGAGCCAATGACACCAAGACGGCTTCTCTGCAATTGAGTGAGATGGCAGCCCGGCTGCAAGGCGCCGTCGCGAAGTTCAGCTTCTGACGCGGTGCGCGGGTTTGGGCCCAGATAACAACGGAGCATGCATGACAAGGAAAGCGCTCATTGTCGACGATTCCAAGACCATTCGCATGATCCTGGGCAGGATTATGCGAGAACTTGGCTACGAGACCTGCGAGGCGGTGAATGGAATAGATGCCCTGAGAGTGATCGAGTCAGAAAAGGCCACGGTCAGTTTGGTTTTGGCGGACTGGAACATGCCGGAGATGAACGGGCTGGACCTGGTCAAGCAATTGCGCCTGAATCCGGACTTTAGTTCGGTGAAGGTGATTATGGTGACCACCGAAACCGAGGTGGACCACATCGTATCCGCGCTAGAGGCGGGCGCCAACGAGTATGTCATGAAGCCTTTCACGAAAGACATACTCAAGGAAAAGCTGGAGTTGGTTGGGATTCTTCCCGTGGTGGGCGAATAGCCATGGCCGTCGTGAATCGTCGTTTACTCCAGCCGGGGGACCGGATTCGCGTAATGGTGGTGGACGACTCGGTGGTGATTCGCCGGCTGGTCACGCAAGCGCTGGAGCAGGATGGAATGATCGAGGTGGTGGGCACCGCCTCGAATGGCGCCATCGGACTGCAGCGAATCCCGCAGTTTAATCCAGACGTGATCACATTGGACATCGAGATGCCGGACATGAATGGTCTGGAAATGCTGCGGCGCATCCGGCGGGAATACCCACAGCTGCGAGTGATCATGTTCAGCACGCTCACGGAACGTGGTGCGGCAGTAACGTTAGAGGCGCTCACTCTGGGGGCCGATGACTATGTCGCCAAGGTTTCGAACGAGGGCTCGCTTGATCGCTCGATGGCCCGTCTTCGGGACGAGATGATTCCGAAGATCAAGCAGTTCTTCCGCGTAGCCGGACAAAGTGCCACTGCTGCTTCTCCGACGTATCGGGCGGCGGTCGTGCCAGCCGGGGGCGCCCGGCCCATCGCGTCGAGCCCGAAATTCAGACCCAGAGTGGTGGTGATTGGGGTTTCCACTGGGGGTCCGACCGCGCTGGCCGCGATGCTGCCGTCGTTTCCTCCTAACTTCCCGTTGCCGATCTTATTGGTTCAGCATATGCCCCCTCTCTTTACGCGGCTGCTTGCTGAGCGTTTAAACGTAGCCTGCCAGTTGAGCGTCGAGGAAGCGTCCGAGGGTGACATGGTGGAAGCAGGAAAGATTCTGATTGCGCCCGGAGACTTTCACATGAAAGTGGCTTCTCGCGGAGGCGTTATACGGGTGTGTCTGGATCAGTCCCCGAGACAAAACTCATGCCGTCCCGCGGTCGACGCGTTGTTTGCTTCGGCTGTTGAGTTGTATGGAGGGGCAGTGCTGGCGGTGGTTCTGACTGGTATGGGGCAGGATGGTTTGCATGGCGTAAAGCTTCTGAAGGCAGCCGGGGCAAGAGTCCTGGTTCAGGATGAGGCATCGAGTGTGGTTTGGGGAATGCCCGGAGCGGTGGCGAATGCCGGCCTAGCCGACCAGGTGCTTGCGCTCGACCAGGTTGTGCCTGAGATTCTCAGCGTCACGGGTATTGCGGGCAGGGACTGAGAGGGACTGCATGGAGAGCCGGACGCTGAGCACGCAGATTCTTCCGGAGAACTATCGCTTTTTGCAGGAGCACGTGCGTTCGCAGGTGGGCATCGTGCTCGAAGATAACAAGCACTACTTGTTTGAGAGCCGCCTGGGCCCGATTGTTAAGCAGCACGGACTCGGCTCCATCAACGACTTGTGTATGCTGCTGCGGGGTAAGCGGGATATCGAACTGGCTCACCAGGTGGTCGAGGCCATGACCACTAACGAGACCTATTTCTTCCGCGATCCCGCGCAGTACGAGGCCATACGTACGGTCTTGTTACCCAGACTAAAAGAACAGAGGCGGGAAACGCGGAACTTGCGCTTCTGGTCGGCGGCGTCTTCTACGGGCCAAGAGGCTTATACGCTGGCCATGCTGCTGCTTGAGAGCGGGTTCCAGGATTGGAACCTGCAAATTCTCGGGACTGATTTTTCGGAAAAGGTGGTGGAACGCGCCCGATCAGGCATTTATCAGCAGATCGAGGTGAATCGTGGGCTCCCGGCGCCGCTATTAGTGAAGTATTTTCGCCGGTCGGGACTGGAGTGGCAGTTAACGGATGCTGTGCGCCGGATGGTTCGCTTTGAGACGATTGACTTACGCAAGAGCCTGCGCACACGCGGTCCTTTTGATTTGGTGTTCTGCCGTAACGTAATGATCTATTTTGACAACGAAACCAAGAAAAGCATCGTGAAAGAAATCCACGGCACTCTATTTCAGGGTGGGTGGCTGTTGTTGGGTGGTACCGAAACGGCATTTAGCCTGGAAGAGCGCTTTGACCGGCAAGTGGTGGGCAACGTGACGGTATATGTAGCCCGATGAAAGGAGTGCCGTGCTAACTCGAGTCAGCGCAGAGATGATGTCGCAGATTGTGGAATCGGTATTCATCACGATGATGAACCTGGAGGTGGTTCCGTACGACATACCCTGGTCTCCGTCGCGCGATCAACTGACAGCGGTCGTTCACCTGTCAGGAGAGCGGAATGGGACGCTCTTGTTTGAGTGCAACCGATGGGAAGCGTGCCGGTTCACGGGCCGGTTTCTTTCCATCGATCCACCGGATACGGTGAACGAGTACGTGCGCGACGTACTGGGTGAATTGGCCAACATAATTGGCGGAAATATTAAGAGCACCGTGGCATCGGGTCTAAAGTTGTCGATGCCCTCGGTTATGGATGGCAGCGACTACGGGTTGCGAATTCTCGGAGCCAAATTTCATAGGCTTGGTTTTAATTGCGAGGAGGGCCCTTTTTGGGTCACACTGCTGGCCGTCGCGACGGGAGAATTCCCGGAGGCGGAGCGGGGGAGCGAGCTCAAGGTTGGCTGAATTCACAGCCGTCTCGCATTGGGCCAGCTTTCTTTCAATTTGGGACTTACCTCTGACACTTTGGCGGCAATCTGCCGATAGAGACCTAGACAACCTATTCCGGGTGGACGAGGCAGCAGGATGGATATTCTTCTGGTGGATGACAGCAAGACAATGCGCGGAATCGTTCAGCGCGCCATTCGACAGGCCGGCTTTCGCGGGCTCACGGTGAGTGAAGCGGAAAACGGGGTCCAGGCGTTGGAAAAATTGCGCGTAGAACAACCCAAACTCATTCTGTCTGACTGGAACATGCCCGAGATGTCTGGGATCGACTTTCTGGTGCAGGTGAGAGCTTCGGCGAACAAGGTACCTTTTGGTTTCATCACCTCAGAGGCGTCCGCTGCGATTAAAGAGCTCGCCATGAATTCAGGTGCGAGCTTTCTGATCACCAAGCCGTTTAGTCCGGAAGTGATACAAGAGGCCTTATCCCCTATTTTGGGGAAGTATTAGATCCATGTCAGAGCCAACACCATACGCCCTTTCGAAACATCTGACCGGATTGATCGGCCGCAAGGTAACTTTCACGCAAACAGTCGTCGCGCCGGAAACGAAGATCAAGCAGATGTATGGGATTTATACGGTTCTTCCCCATGAGACTGCGATCGTGGTCAAGGCCGACCTGCCGCTATTGGGCTCACTCGGTGGCGTCTTAGTGGGTCTGCCCGATTCCGCGATAAAAGAACATCTGGCGGCGACTCCGGTTGAGGAGCTTCTCCGTGATGCGATCCATGAAGTTCTGAACGTTACGTCTACCGTGGTGACCACTGAGGGCCGGGCAGTATTCGTGAAGATGATAGCGGATCCCATCCTCATCGACGGCGCCGCGGGAAAGGTTCTCAAGAAGCCAGACCACAGAAGCTATTTCAATGTCACAGTGGACGGTTACCAGGGTGGAAAGTTCACCATATTTTCCCAATTCGTTCCGCAATAGCCTTTCGGGGCTGAGACCCATTTCTTCTTCTGTCCTCATCAGAGGCCGATCCCGATTGAAATGTCTGTATTAACACGCTCGAACCAGAGATTCCTCGGCCGGCAAGCGATCTTCGACGAGAAGATGCGCCTTTATGGATACGAATTGCTCTTTCGCTCCGGTACGGAAAACGCTTTTCATGGGGATATCGAAGACGCCACCAACCAGACCATTGACAGCTGCCTGTCGATGATTGCGTGTTCTTCTTCCGAGAATCTTTTCGTTAACTGCACGCGCAATGCGCTCGTCACCCGGAGTGTAAACCTGCTGCCCAGCCGAACGGTGGTGCTCGAGATTCTGGAAACGGTGGTGGTAGATAGCGAGGTTGTGAAGGCTTGCCAAGAGCTCAAACAGGCTGGTTTTCGCCTGGCACTGGACGATTTTTCTCCCGACAATGATTGCAGTCAGCTGGTCGGTCTCGCAGACTACGTCAAGATCGACTATCGTGCTTCCGGGCCTGCTGCCAGGCGGGAAATCTATAAGATGTTTGGGAAGAAGACGATCTTCCTGGCGGAGAAGGTCGAGACACTGGCCGAGGTACAAGCGGCGCTAGCGGAAGGTAACAGGCTGTTTCAAGGTTATTTTCATGCACGACCGGAGATTATTACCGAAGCGCAAATAACCTCGGCTAAAGCTGTCTATCTCCAGCTTTTCGCGGCATTGGCAGAGAGCCCGATGGATACAAAAAGGATCGAACGGCTCTTGCTCATGGAGCCGTCGCTATGCTATCGGCTACTCCGGCTTGCGAACTCCGCAGTCTATGGTCTTCGATACCGGGTATCGACGATCCAGGCAGCGCTGAACACGGTTGGTGAAGATGCATTTCGTAAGCTGGTCGCCGTAGTTCTCGCCGGCAACCTGTCTCCCTCGGCAGTGAACCGGGACGCGGAACAAGCCCTGGAGCGAGCCTTCCTTTGTGAGTCTCTTGCCCCGGTGCTCCATGAGAACGGAGCCGAGCTCTACATGCTCGGCATGCTCTCGATGATGGATCGAATGCTGAATATTCCGATGAAGCAGCTGATAGACCTTATCGCGGTAGACCCCCGCATCCAGGAGGCTTTGCTCGGCTCCGTGGAAGGGCTGGGCAGAGCACTCGTGCTCTGCGAATATGAAGAGCGCGGAGGAGACTCCCAGGGATTGCCGCATCCTGTTGCAGCGGTGGCCGACAGCTCGTCGTACTATTTTCGCGCCTTGATAGAAGCGGGGAAAGCGCTTCATGGGCTCCACAGCTAGTGCGTCGCTGATTTGCCCGTGGTGGACTGGTTGTAGAGACAACCACAATGTCCACCCGCCCGGTTGGCTTTGCGGACTTCCGGGGTATCGTTGCTGGCGGCCGGATGATACTGAGCATAGCCTGCAATCGAAATTTTCCGCGGATCGCCTCCGGGCTCGTTGAGAGCATCGTCGCCACCGTCATGGACGGGCCGTCGACAAGTCCCAATTGGATGCAAAGGCACCATTGTGGATTGGGACATTATCGGTATGCCCTTCTAGCCGCAAATGACACACAAATCACGCCCGTCCCTGGAACGTACTGTGATGCTGCCACATTCCGGGCACGGACGCTGCGGCAATCGCCGGGCAATAGGTTGAGGCTCCGGGAATGGGGCCCACTGAACGCAGGTCACGGTTTCCTTCGGCGGCGTCACCATTGACCACCTCCCGCTTCACTGGCGATGTCACTAAGCACAGCGCGCCAACTCAGCAGCAGTCGCCTCTGCTCGCCGGCGGACTTCGCGCCATCTTCTATCATATAGCCGGCGTTCCCTTCATAGCCGTACAAAGCAAGATTGGTAGTTTGCATACGAAGGGTAGGCAGAATGAGCGGAGATTCTATGAGTTGGACTGGCATTGCATTTCATCCTCGATATCTCATCGGGACAATGTGCTGAACCTTGCAGTTACATGCGTGGTAGCACAGCATCCCAGAAAGTTGCGCTTTTGCCAGATGGCGATGACAGCTTAATCAGACTCCTTAGCCATGCGCGTCTTCAACACCGGGCCGGTAACAAGAAGAGCCGAGAGTCCGGCAAAGAGGTGAGGATCCAGCCCGCGCCGCATGCGGTCGATAAGTTTATCGGCTACATCGGCGGCACTTACATAATAGGCGTCATCGGTGGGCGCACGGTGGCTCTTCATGATTCTTCTCATTGATAAACCTTTCAACTTTCCTGGTTGCGGCTCGCAGTTTCGGGGAAACATCTACCCAGCTTGTCGGCATTCGCAGGCGCCTCTCCATGGCCGTATAGTTGCACCGGTCGCGCCCGTTGGTGTATCAGCGGAGAACGATTGTCCGCAGTCAACCGGCAAACGAGATGCCGGCAAAGCTGACCACGCTGTTTTCGTCGATATTCCATTGTTCGTAGCGGTGGAGTGTTCCGCGCGCCTGCGGCACAGCTTTCATGAACGTGTAGATGGGAGAAGATCCGCACCACTTCAGGTCGTCCTGGTTCTCCTTCACCAGGTCCCAGAAGCCGTGCGCATCCGATGCATTCACGCGCTCGATCCGGAGATTGTCCCGTCCTCTCACAATATCCATCTCGTCGCGTTCGGCACGCGCAGCAAACTTGTCTCCGAATCGCAAACCCATGTGAGCCATATCGACACCCAGCACCCAAAACAGACGTTCTTTTTCGCGCTCAGCAATCTCCCCAAGCACCCCTAGAAAGCGCTTGACGTACTCATCATCTTCCGGATAGCCGCCGCTGAGCACGCTTCTCCCAAACGACCCGCAGAGAAGCGGCAGTATGCGCACATCTGCCCCATAGATAGCCTGGAGAAAGATCACCTGAAACTCGATCGAATGCTCAACCGCATGGCAATAGTCCTCCGATAGAGCTGCTGGTTGTGCTTCTAATTCCGCCACCAGGGCAGGGTCGATTCTTGTTTTTCCCCATGGCGTTTCGAAGGGCTTTCGCGTCAAGCCAAACCGGTCTGGTTGTCCGTGGTGAGATGTTCCCAGCACAATGAAGGTCCGGTCCCGAAGATCGGCCGTGAGTTCCTGGTAGGCTGCGCGGTAGCTCCGCCAACCCCCTTCCGGGCTGACGTGCGGCGCCGCGATTCCCATAACTCCCCTCTGCGTCGCAGCTGTCCCCCCGAGGTACAGCTCCATCAGGTCCTGTAGCGGACCAGCTTCTGCGGGATATGCGGACCCTGCGTGGGCTGCCTGCCGCACGGGACTTTCAGTAAATACCAAACGGCGTTCCAGCTTGAACCTGGCGTAAGTCTCGTCTTCGAGAAAGCCCGCCCTGCCGAGTGCCTCTATCAACTGTTTAACTGTGTCGCCGATTTCCGGGGTGCCCAGGGAACGGGTGAACTCGTCCCGCAGGTCCAAGTCTGTTCGCGTCCCATCGAACAACAACAAACCCGGAATGAGCGGCGGCGGAACGATTAACATAGCGTCCGAATAGCGAAAGAAGTCGCGAATCAACAGCCCCGGCCGGTCCTGTACCGGCGAGACCATGAAATCCAGGTTACTTCGAAGCTTAGACAGGATCATTTTGAGACAACCTGCTTGATGTGCGGCCGTGGGTTACCGTCCTGGCAAGGCTTAGCCGCAATCATCTGCCCTGTTTCACCGCAAGGACGCTACTCAAGATCTGCATTTCCAAACCGATACAAGGATAGCAGGACGTCTGAGCGAATTTCAGGCGCGCCTCATGTCCGCCGGTACAGCGATACGCAGCCTCGACGATCGCCCGGCTATACAGTAGCGGTGACAAATGAATCGCGCGCCCTTGATAGCTCTGATTGTTGCAACCGCCGCGGTGACCGCCTTGCTCGATTACCTGACTTCCGCACAGCTGGCCGGCTCGGTCTTGTTCGTCATCCCCCTGGTGCTATGCTTCACCCGGCGCTCCAAGTGGTTCCTGTGGGTCACAGCCGCGGTAGCGATTTCGTTGAGCGCTTCCGCGGAATACTGGAGCTTCCATCGCGCCCTGCTACTGAACCATTGGATGGCTGCGGCAAATCGTGGATTTATCCTGGTGAACCTGGTAACGCTTGCGGCGCTCGCCCATCAGTGGATTGACATGGAGAGACAAGCGGAGCTTGATGCCGATCAGGTGGAGGCCCACAGCAAGACCCTGATCGTCCGGAATGAACAGATCGAAAGTGAACTGTTGAAGATGAAGACCGTCATCAAGGGAACGCGAAAGCCGCTTGTCCTCACGATAAAACAATACCAGGCGTTCGCCGCTCAGCTTTCTGATCTGCACAAAACCATGGTGGTGGCTGCGATGTGCTCCGGAATGCGCGTGTCCGATATGTTGGCGCTCCGATGGGACCAGTTGGACTTTGCCGCCGGCGTGATGTCCGTGCAACAGGCAGAGAGCTCCTGACGGACACCTTACTATCGACCCCGTGCTGGCGGAGTCGCTGCTGGAGTGGAGGAATAAGACTTCAAGTATCGGGCTGGTATTTCCCTCGCATATTACTGGCCGCTGTTATCACCCCGGGCCCATCCAGCAGGACTACTTCCGGCCCGTAGCCAGAAAACTCGGTCTCGTCGGAGTCTGCTGGCACACATTTCCCCATTCCTACAAAAGCTGGATGGCCGAGGAGGGCGCCGCTGCAGGAGTACAGCAGAAGCTCATGCGTCACGCCGCCGCAGCGCACAACAACCACAGCAACGGCTCGTCAAAACACAACGGAAAAGCCAACGGCAAGCTCGTCCGGCGGAGTTCCCCTACAGCGAGATCCCGTGTTGACCTTTCCCTTGATCCTTCCTGAGTCTTGTACCCTCGGATATTTGTTCGTTAACTCGGGCCGGCGATCACTGTATAAGAAACAATCACCCCTCAACTTGTCATCCCGACCGCAGCGGAGGGACCTGCGGCTCTACCGACCCTTCGTGGAAATGTTTTTGACTAGCGCAAGGTCATGGGGAGCCTGCCCCAGCAAGCGCCACCATCACACAAACAACCTGCCCCCAGTTTCTTCCAGATTCAGCAACTGCGCTTTGGTCTCCAGCCCGCCGGCAAAGCCCGTAAGTTTCCCCGATGAACCAATCACCCGATGGCAAGGCACGATAATGGAGATTGGGTTTCTTCCGTTGGCAGCACCGACGGCCCGCATGGCCTGAGGGTTCCCCAACTGTTTCGCCAGTTGCCCATAACTCCTCGTTTCGCCAAATGGTATCGCCAGCAGGGCATGCCACACATTCTTCTGAAAAGACGTACCCCGCATATCAAGAGGTATAGAGAACTTCTTTCTCTTCCCGGCAAAGTACTCCCCCAGCTCCCGCTCAGTATCGAGAAGAATGGGGTGGGTTGTATCTTCGACGAGTTCGTTCAGGCGAACACGACTGGGCTTATCATTCTGCCAGAGTATGGCCACCAACCCTTGATCGCTGGCGACTAATTTCAGGTTACCAACCGGCGATTGCATTATTTTGTATGCCAAGCTCATAAAAACCAGTTCCTTGTTTAACCTGCCATCACAGAGTTATTGATAACTACGTTGCTGTCCGCAGCCCAAAGATGTTGGGCAGCGTAGGCGCGCCATGGCCGCCAGGACTCCGCGCGATCCAAAAGGTGCGCGGGTGTCACCGCTGTTCCATCAATCGAAGCCGCGCCGCGCAACAGTCCTATGTCCGTCGCGGGAAATGCATCCATTTCACGAACGGCGCGAAGAGCAATGTACTGCGCAGTCCATTCGCCGATGCCGCGGATGGCTTTGAGCCGCGCGACCGTCTCATCGACTCCGCCGAACGGCCGAAAGAGATTGGCGTCTGCCACCGCCGCCTCCGCGACCGCTTTCAGAGTGGCCAACCGCGCCCCGGGCATGCCCAGAGCAATCGAGGCAGCCGAAGCCAGGCGCACGGCGCCAGGAAATACCTGCAACAACGCCGGGTGAATTCGCGACGCCTGAGGAACAGAACGCCCGTGCAGTTTAACCAGTTCGCCCGCCAACCGGCGAGCCGCGGCCACGGTAATTTGTTGACCAAGGACAGCACGCACAGCGATCTCAAATCCATCCCATCCGCCAGGAGCCCGCAGGCCGGGCCGCAACGTCACCAGCCGAGCGAGCGCCGGGTCCGTCGACAGATGTTGATCGATGGTCTCAATGTCCGCTCCAAGATCAAACTGGCGGCGCACCCGCGCGACAATCGCTGGAAGCGACTTCACGTCTGGAAATCGGATGCTTACCTCAAGACTCTCTTTTTTCGGCAGGTGAGCAACCGCAATCGTCCCCACACCGCCGTCTACCTCCACTGTTCGCAGGTAGCGGCCAGCCTCCACCACTTCGACACCCGGAATCGCCCGCGCACGCAGGAAGGCAAGCATGCTATCCCAATCGTAAGGAGCGCGATAACGAAGTCGCAGAACAATGTCCTCCCCCTCGTCCCTGGCACTTTTTCTGCGGATCGCTCGAGGAGGCCGGTGAAAGAGCTGGAGAAAGGTCTCGTTGAATCGCCGCACGCTGCTGAAGCCGGCAGCCGAAGCGACGTCCGTCATCGGCATCTGCGTGTCGTGGATCAGTTGTTTCGCGAACAGCACACGCCGGGTTTGCGCAACCGAGATGGGAGAGGCGCCGAGATGCTGGAAAAAAAGCCGGCGCAATTGCCGCTCGCCTAACCCCAGGCGTGCAGCTAGCTTCTCAACACTATTCTCATGACCATCGAGAGCACCTTCGGCGATGAGCGCCAGGGCGCGAGAAACTGTATTGGAAGTGCCTCGCCATGAGGCAAGATCAGGAGCAGTTTCTGGGCGGCAACGCAGACAGGGGCGAAAGCCTGCATCCTGTGCTGCGGCGGCAGAGCCAAAGAAATTGCAGTTCTCGAACTTGGGAGTGCGCGCGGGACAAATCGGGCGGCAGTAAATTCCAGTCGACGAAACTCCGACGAACATGAGCCCGTCAAAACGCGTGTCTCGGCTCTGCAGCGCGCGATAACATACTTCCCGGACGGGTAATTCCATGTACCCATCTTCCCACGGCCGGCAACGCGGATTGGCGGTTTTCGGACGCGGTCAACTGCGGCGATACCGCTCTTAGATCGAGCATCCCTTCCGCTGGCTCCACAAGCCTCGCGTAAAGTCCGGAAATTTGACCGGAGCACTCCCTTGCGCCAGAGAAGTCTTACTCAAGGGAGTGGGCGCCGACCACGCTGCTCCGTCATACACGTCCATGTCGGGCGCCAGTCCTTCGCGCATGCACTGCAACAGGCGGTAGATCATAACGTAGTCCATCCCCCCGTGGCCCCCGGATTGGCTGGCCATGGCGCCCTCCTTTGCCCAAAGGGGGCTTTCATAATCTTTCTTGTATTGGTCGATCGTACCCCACTCTTCCCCACCCGCTTGTCCGTCAATGTAGATCCGCGGTGGGTAGTCGGCAAACACGCCCTTGGTCCCGCCGACCATGTTAATCCGGCTGTACGGTTGAGGATTCGAGGTATCGTGCTTGAGCGTGATGGCCAATCCGGAAGCGGTCTTGATCAGGGATATGTTCAGATCCCCGGTAATGTATTTTTCTTTCCATTTAGGATCGCCCTGCGGTGTGTGCGCTTCCCGGTAAGCGGCCAGTCCGAGTGCCGGAGTGCCCATGGAAACCATGTAGTCGAATCTGTCGCCGCGGTTGATGCTCATGTAATTCGCCACTGGCCCCAATCCGTGCGTGGGGTACAGGTTGCCATCGCTTAGTGTATGGAAAGCGCGGCGCCACAAACCTTCGCCCTTGTTAGAGAACATTTCTTCCCGCAGATCGTGAAGGTAGGCAGCCTCTCCGTAGAGAACGTGGCCCAGCACACCTTGCCGCACCATGTTTAATACCAGGGTCTCGGTGTAGCCATAGCAGCACTCCTCCAGCATGATGCAGTGCCGGCGCGTGGCTTCTGACGTGTTGACCAGCTTCCATAAATCTTCCATGGTGTAGGCCAGCGGTACTTCCACGGCGGCGTGCTTGCCATTTTCCATGGAGGAAAGCGCCATGGGGGTATGCCAGTTCCACGGGGTGGCGATCACCACCAAATCAATATCGCTTCGCTTGGTCAGGGATTCGTAGTCGTGGGGGCCTTTGGTGTAGAGTTCTGGCGCCGGTTGGCCGGCTTTCACCACCAATTGACTCGCGTGCTCCGCTTTCTCCGGGACCACGTCGCAAACCGCAACCACTTTCGCGTTCTGGGCCAGGAACCAGCCAAGCAGCCCCGTTCCTCTCCCGCCAACGCCGACGAATCCAATGCGCGGATCCTTGGTCGCGGCGAAGGGAACGTTGATCATCGTCTTCGCATTGGAAGGATGCACTGCATTCGCGAGCGCGTTGTGGTCAAGCTGGAATGCGGCGGTGGCCATGGCCCCCAGCTGCAGAAACTGGCGCCGGCTAGGCTCTGTTAAATCGTCTTTCACGAGTTTGTCCTCTCTCATATGCGCAGGAAGATCTTGCGGCGGTACATCCAGAAAAGAAACACCCAGTAGAGCAACAGAATGGTAGCCCCAAGAAGGAGCGGCTGCAGTCCCGGACCAAGGATGAAGAACGTTTTCGCGCCCAGGTTCGTGATCAGATTGCGCGCCATGAAACTCTCCCAGAGGTGAGCAATCATGTACGCGGCTATGGAATTGGTTCCCACCACCACCAGTGGAAAGGCCCAACCACGCCACTGCTTCACATCAATGATCCAGCTGAACGCTGCTAAAAACATAAAGCAAATGCCGCCGCTGAACAAAGTCCAGCTGGGCGTCCAGATGCGTTTCACTACGGGACAGATACCCGTGAGGTGAAAAAACAGCCCTAACGAGAAGAGAATGACGCCCACCGTAACAAACCGGCGGATGGGCTGCTTCGGCGCCGAAGCCAAAAACCACTGTCCGGCGAACAAGCCAAGAATCATCGTGCCCAGCGTAGGGATAAAACTCAGCGTGAGATAACCACCCTCATTGGCAACGAACGGGTGTTCGCGCGGGAACAGGTTCAGGAACCAGACATCAAAAGCCTGTCCAAGGTTGCTGTTCTTATTCCAATGGGCGCGGAAGCCGGTGTAAAGATGATGCCAATCGCTGGGAACCCCCACTGCCGCATAGTCAAATCCGGGCCCCGGCGCCGGATACAGGGCCCAGGCCAGCCAGTACCCAAACAGGATGGCGCTGAACGCAATCCATTGATCGCGCACCGGGCGAAAGGCCAGCAGGAACAGGAAGGTATATCCCAATCCAATCTGCGTGAGCGTGTCTTCAAACGTGAAGTAAGTCTGGCTGCTGTGGAGCGATCGGAGAAAGATCCCCAAAGCAATCAGGATCAACGATCTCCAGATGGTGTGCAGCAGCATCCGGGGAAAAGGAGTTCCTTTCTTTTGCCGGCTGCGAATCGAATACGGGAGGGCTACGCCGACGAGGAAGGAGAAGGAGGGTTGGATCATATCGTGCAAGGAACAACCGAACCACTCGGTGTGGGTCTGGTTGAAGGCAAGTACTTTCCAGAAGATACTGTGGTTGTAGTATTCCGAAACCTTGGCGAACTGCAGCACCTCGCCCATCATCAGCAGCATCACCAGGCCGCGGTATGCGTCCACTGCGAGATTACGGGCCGTGGAGACCGCCGGGCGGACGGTCGTGGTGGCAATCGTTTCTACGCCCGCGGGGCGGGTCTCTTCGGCCTGCAGCACCTCATGCATGGTAAGCTCCGCATTTATGCTTGATCGCGTTTGCGGTGGCGCCGAGCCGGGACGAAAGATTTTTGCTAGGCACAACCGACGGCGCTGTCGATATGAGCTATGATCGTATCGTTTAATTACGAGTTGTCAACTAGTTCTTTCGCTTGAGCGACCTTTAGCCTTCGAATCGGTTTTAGCTTGAAGCCTCCCACAGGGGAATAGTACTGTTGCCGAACCGCAAGATAGTGAAAGGGAATGTGCAATTGGGCATGCGCAAAGGTCGCCCCACACCCAACTCGACAGAGGAAACCAATCCTGACCCAGGTCTGGAGGACTCCGCTTCCCCCCGGCCGCTCGATGGAATGATGGCTGAGGAGCGGCGGACGCAGATCCTCCAAATCGTACGCAGCGAAGGCCGTGCCCGCGTCAACGAATTGGCCAGCCGCTTCAGCAGTTCCGCGGTCACCATCCGCAACGACCTGAATGAGCTGCATCAGCGCGGGTTGGTGATGCGCTCCCACGGCGGGGCCGTTCTACCGGAAAAGATTCTGCGCGAATCGCCCGTCTACGAGCGCCTAAAAACGCATGCGGAGGAGAAGCGCCGTATCGGGGCCACGGCCGCGACGCTGATCCATGATGGGGAAACCATCATCCTCGATTCAGGCACCACCACCCTCGAGATTGCGCGTCAGATCAAGAACAAGCAAGGCCTGCAGGTCATCACCAACGGGGTAAACATCGCCGCTGAGCTGCTCGATGCCAGGGACGTGCAGACCTTTATCGTAGGCGGCACGCTTCGTGGAGATTCCGCCTCAATCGTGGGCCGTTCAGCAGAGGAAATGTTTGAGCAGTTCTCCGCGGACAAAGTCTTTCTCAGCGGAGCGGGTTGCGATCCCGACTTTGGCGTAAGCGGCGCGAACCTGGATGAAACCATGGTCAACCGAGCCATGTTGCGCATAGCCCGGGAAGTCATCCTGGTGGCGGACGCGAGCAAATTTTCCAAGCGCAGCATGGTGCGCATCGCATCCTTTTCGGAAATCGACACCATCGTCAGCGACACAGGGTTGCGTCCGGAGATACAAGAGAAGGTGCGCTCCTTCGGCTGCAATCTGATCCTGGCTTAGCAACGTCCTGAAAAACTCGGTTTTCGCATCAGGGCTTCGACGGATTGAGTCATGTTTCTCTTCAAAATCGTCATACCTTCAAACTTGTCCAAAATTAGAAACTAATTTGGACATCTACAGCTGATACGTAGGTCTCTGGTTCTCACGCACGCTCTTTAGCCCGTTGACTAAAAGAGCAAGATCATCAGGTTTAGCCCCAGTCCGTCGTCTCGCCCCTCCGGATTGCTCAGCATATGTATCGCTTACTCCGCTTTTACCGCAACCGCAGTCCTCGCAACCTGTACGGCATGTGCCAACTCGGGCCGTGCGCTGTTGGCGCCGGATCCGGTCTGACGTGCCGCGGTGGCGTAAAACGCACGAGCCTGGTCCGAAAGCCCTGTTTGCTCCGCCGCATTTCCCGCGCTGAGCAAACCATTCAGGCGATTAGGGCTCAACTTGAGCGCCACACGATACTCTGCCAACGCTTCTGCCGGTTTGTGCTCCAACAGAAGGAGATCTCCGAGCATCTCGCGCGCTGGAATATCCACCTCATCCTGGCCCAGCTTGTCCTGCTGATCCGCAGCCCTGCGCATCGCGGTCACCGCGGTTTCCGCATGGTCTTCTGCAAAAGCCTGCCAGGCAACTAACTCATCGCGCTTGATGCCGAAACTGTTGACAAAATATGCCGCATACGGCGAGCCCTTCAATGCGTCTCCATCGCGATCGAGACCCGCTAACGCACTCGCCGCGAGCGTCGCATCATGCAGATGACCCGCGGCGATGCCCTGCCCCCAATAGGTGTCGAATCTCTGCCCCGGCGGAGAGCCAGCTGCCGGCTGCAGCGCAGCAGCAACCTTCCAATCGTGCATCTCCACCGCGTACACAGCGGTGAGTTCGTTGGCAAAGAAAGGGCCGGCGTCCTTCATATCGTCCATGCCCGGCATCGCCGCCATCTGCTGACCAATCGCCGCCATTCTGGAAGTCAACAGCCGCGCCTTTTCGTCCTCGCCCACCTGGAGATAGGCATAGATCAGAAACTCGTCCGCATGCATCTGGTGCGCAGCGCCAGGCTCTCCGGCCGCATGTGCCTTTTCCGATGCTTTCACCGACGCCAGGTTCGAGTCGATGTCTTCCTGCCACATGCCGAGTCTGGCAAAAATGTGTCCCGGCATATGCAGTGCGTGCGGAGAAGACGGCGCGATCCTTGCATACTCTCGCGCGGCCGCAAGCCCGTCCCCAGCCAGCGCCGGCGTATCGCAGGTATGGATGATGTAATGCGCCAGCCCCGGATGGTCAGGATGCGAGGCAAATAGCGGCACCAGGATTGCCAGCGCCTGGCGCTCATGGGTCAGCGATGTATCGCCTGGCGGCACCGAGGCCAGCATCGACAGCGCGTCAAACGCCGCGCCCTCCACGTCATCCGGGAACGCTGCGTGCAGCGCGTTCATCTTAGCCTCATAGGCTTCTGCCCGTTGTTCGAACGTCGTCTTCTCAGGATCGAAAAATGCGCTCAGCGCATCGATATACGCGCTCTCGCGGGGAGTGATTCTGGCCGGAGGCGCAGCCAGCGAGCGCGCTTTGGCCATCTCCGCAAATCCCCGCTTCCATTGCGCGTCGTCCGGGTGCTGCCACAGCTCCGTGAATTGCGTCATGGCTATGCCCCAGTGGGCCATGGCACATGCTGGATCGTCCTTGGCAATCGACTCGAACTGCATTTGCGCGATGGTGTAGCCGAAGGAATGGAGGAGAGCCACTCCCCGCTCGATACCCGCCTGCGAGCGGCTCGCACACGAAGTTGGGAAGAAAACCTGGCCCAACTTTTCCCCCGGCGCGGGCGCGTCGTCGTGATGATGGTGATGCTCAGGCGCCGGCGGGGTCGATTGGGCGGAGCACATACCCGCGAACGCGAGCGCGCAGACAGCGCAACAGGTAGAGAGCAGTCGGATCATGGTCAACTAGGCTACGCCGCACATCGGGTATCCATCAAGAGAGGATCGCCCTAAGAGGTGCGGGTTCCATTCGATCCGGCGGCATGAATCTTGACCCCTTGGACCACCCGGCTGATGACGCCCTCTGGACTTGGATTATCCGGGTTCAGCCCTACGCCCAGGCTCAAGTGATAGCCAAGCAACTGTGGGGTCAGGATTTCAAACGGTGTCCGCAGGTCGTCTGCTGCCTCCGGAAGAACCGCCGGAACCACTTCATCAAAGCTCCCGTCCACTCCGGGGCCGGATATCCCCACCAGGTAGCCGAGTTTCTTGGCGCGCAATTCCTTGACGAGATCGAGTTCGTAGAGCCGCCGCGTCGGATCGCTCGAGAGCAGGCACAATACCAACGTATCGGGCCTCAGGAATGACATGGGGCCATGGCGAAGACCAAGGTAGGTTTCGCTGACCACGGGAAAACGGCCCGCGGTCATTTCCAGTATCTTCAGGCCTGCCTCCCTGCCCCACCCCAGCAAGGGAGACGATGAAAGCACAACAATGCGGTCACGGACTCTGGCGGCGATGCGCTCACACTGCTTCTCGATCGCGGGCAGCAAGGCGCGCGCGCTCTCGCTGCCATGATCCACGCTCCGGGCAGCGCTCTCCGGCTGAGCCAGCGAGACACCTGCCAGCACCAGGTTGGAAAACGAGCCGGTCATCACCAGGCTGCGATCGTTGGTGCGCGGATCGAGAACAACCAGGCCATCCAGTCTGGACTGCGCCAACGAGCTTTCTTCGTTGCAGGTAATTGCCAGCTGGCGTATCCGCGGGTTGAGGGCGCGCACTCGCTCAACCACCGCGGCGCTCTCCGGGCTGTTGCCAGAACGAGCCAGGGAGATCACCGCATGCACGTCCACTAGATAGCGCTCAGCATCCAACAGCAAATCTGTAGTGGGGATCGCCGCAGCGCACGGCCACGCGGATGCCACGGCCGCAGCCGCGTAAGCCGAACTGCCCGCGCCTGTCAGCACGACACGCGCCCCAGCCAGTCGCTCAGCAAAACCCAGGCGCGCCGACGCAGCGCGAACCCGTGCGACCGTCGTCGGCCACAGAATGGGTTGCTGCAAAATTTCCGGGAGAGTGTAAAGCGGCTCGTCATGGCTATCCACTCCCGCAGTCATGTGAAGCGATTCCGACATTCCTAAAAAACTCCCGTCCCTCTCCAAGTTGTCTGACCTGCTCTAACTGGTTCGCTGCGGAAGTATATCGTAAGACTCCGCAAACACCAACTCCTGAAGACTGACAGCGATCGAAACACACTCGTCCGGCCGCGCAAGGTTCCGAGAAATGACTGAAAAAGAGGGGTTTCACGCCTTCCGTTGCGAACGACAGGGCAGTTACCGGCGAATGACATCGCCTTTCGCTTGTTTGCCTTCGATTCCAAATGAAAATATCTTGACTTCCATATCACGTCCGTTCAATACTTTGCTCCTGACAAAACGCCTACTTTCGTAACCACACGGCGACATTCGTAAGTTAAACAGATACCCGGGTCCCCAGTTTTACCAGTTCAGTTCCCTTCCCACGGAGGGGTTTCAGGAGACCTTTATGAGTAAGCGGACGCTTTTCTGTTGCTTCGGCATTCTCTCGTGGTTCCTCCCGGTTCCGGTGCTGGCGCAGAAAGACGCCGCTTCACTCGAGGGCCGCGTCGTCGATGCCCGGGGAGCGGTCGTGGCGCAAGCCTCCGTCACCGTGATCAATCTTGATACCAGCCTCACTTACCGCGCCGAAAGCAACTCCAGCGGCGAGTGGGCAATTAGCCCGGTGCGTATTGGCAGTTATCGCGTTCAGATATCCGCGAAGGGATTCAAGTCTTCGATCGAGGGCCCGCTCACCCTGGATGTGCAACAACGACAGCGCTTAGACGTCACTCTGGAGCCGGGTGAGGTGACTGAGAACGTAGAAGTGCACGGCACTTCGCCCTTGATCCAGACAGACAGCTCGGAACTGGGGCAGGTGGTAGATAGCCAAACGATGGTCGGGATTCCGTTGAACGGCCGCAATCCGGTTCAACTGGCGCAATTGACCGTGGGCGTAACCGTGAGCGAACCGGGAGCCAGGGACGCGGGCGGCTTCGGCTTTAGCGCGAGCGGATCGCGATCGCTGGACAACAATTTCCTGCTGGACGGAATCGATAACAACTCCAACCTGCCCGACCTGCTGAATGAGGCGAACTACGTCGTAATGCCGCCGCCCGACGCGTTGCAGGAATTCAAGATTGAAACCGGCAACTATGATGCGGAGTTTGGCCGGGCCACCGGCGCCATCGTGAACGCGACCACCCGGAGCGGCTCCAATCAATTTCATGGAGTGCTCTATGAGTTCCTTCGCAACCAAAAATTAGACGCGAACAACTACTTCAATACGGCGAGCCAGCCCTACCACCAGAATCAGTTCGGTGCGACCCTCGGCGGTAGGATTATCCGGGACAAGCTGTTCTTTTTCGTCGACTATGAAGGCCTGCGCATCAGCCAGGCACAACCTACGACGGCGCTGGTGCCGACGCCCGCGCAGAAGAACGGCGATTTCTCCGGCCAGCTCGATCTTACCTCGCCCACCGGCACGCTCGACTGCAACGGCCAGCCCACGTACGCGGGAGAGTTGTTCGACACCACGCTCACGCAAACCTCAACGGCGAATCCCTCGGGTTTTTGTGGCGTCCCCTTCGGCTATTCCAATGGCTCACCCAGCAATGTGATTCCCGCTTCTCGCATCGATTCGCTGGGCAAAACACTGATCAATCTATTTCCCGCTCCCAACGCAACCGGTCTCGGTTACAACTACCTCTCCAACCCGGTGCTCTCGCAAACGGTCGACCAGGGAGATGTGCGTGTTGATCAGATTTTCTCCGCCAAAGACTCCGCGTTTTACCGCTTCAGCGCGAGCCGAAGCCCATCGGCGATTCCCTCCCCCTTTCCCGGACTGGCCGATGGCGGTGGCTTCTTCGACGGCATCCAGCAGGTGAACGGCTACAGCGCCGCGGTGAGTGAGGCCCACGTCTTCTCCACCGCTAAGGTGAATGAATTCCGGCTGGGCTATAACCGGGTCAACACCAGCCGCTTTCAGCAGAATTACAACACCAACGTGTCGGCGGAAGTCGGCTTTCCCGGGGTTCCCTACACCCAGGGCGACAACAACGGCGGCCTCCCCCAATTGACGTTTAACGATGCGTCGACGCTGGGAAGCCCCACCTATCTACCCGCGATTGAGCTGCAGAATACGTACACTCTGTCAGATACTTTTACGCTTATTACCGGAAACAAGACCTGGAAGTTTGGGGGTGAGATACGCCCGGAAGAGAACACGATCTATGAACCGGCGAACCCTCGGGGCTCAATGAGCTTCGGCACCCAGTTCACCGATAATGCCGGCAACCCAGGTACTGGCGGCAGCGGGCTGGCCGCTCTGCTCACTGGCCAGCCCGAGAGTGGAAATATCAACAACCTGAACAACATTGACTACTTCCGCCACACCTATTCTCTGTTTGCGCAAAACGACTGGCGCATCACGCCGAAGCTGAACCTGAACCTCGGTCTCCGCTACGAATATTTCTCGCCGGTGTACGAGAGGTTTAACCGCCAGGCCAGCTTCAACCCGATCACAGGGAACCTCGACATCCCCCGCAGCAGCCAGGTCACGTTGCCCGCCTCGTTGTCGTACCTGCCCGTTAATCACACAGCTTCAAATGCGCTCATCCCTGCCGACTACACCAACTTCTCCCCGCGCATCGGCTTTGCTTACCAGGTTTCTTCCAAACTGACCACGCAGAGCGCGTTCGGCGTGTTCTTCAACGGCGATGAAGCCGGACCCTACAGCAATCCGAGTCCGGGTTTCAATCCACCCTACTTTGATAGTCAGGTCTATAGCGTTCCCTGCAACCTGCCTTCGTACAATGACGCAGCACAAAATTGCGGGCTGTCGAACCTGAGTGTTCTATCCCAGGGTTTTCCCGCGGACGCTCTGAGCGAGCCCAACACTCCGTCCCTGTTCTCTTTGGATAGAAACCTGCGAACTCCTTACGTCATGCAGTGGCACTGGACGCTCCAATACCAGTTGGACCAAAACACCATGCTCGAGGCGTCGTACGTGGGATCCAAAGCCAACAAAGAATACATATTTCTCAATCTGAATCAGGCAGCACCCTCGGCCGACCCATCGGCAGCCTATGCTCCGCGCCGCCCGTTTTCGTACGTCGATGCATCGATCTACTACTTGAAGTCAGGCGGAAATGCGAACTACAACGCCCTCCAACTGTCGCTGCAACATCGCCTGACCCATGGCTTGTCGCTGATCACGAATTACACCTATAGCAAGTCTCTGGGAGACTCCAGCAGCGCCAACCTTGGCTCTCAGAACAACGACGCGTTCCGCTACACCTACAACCCGAATATCGAATATGGACCGTTGGACTTTGATGTACGCAATCGCTTTGTCACCAGCTTCATCTATCAACTCCCCTTCGGCCAGGGGCAGCGTTTTGGCGGGGGAAGCAGCGCAGCCGTCGACCATGTGATTGGACACTGGACAGTCTCCGGGCTACTCACGTTATCCTCTGGCACCTGGTATACGGTGACGGATGGCAACGCCAATTTTGCCAACTCCGACGGCCAGCAAAGGCCGGATTTTGTTTCCGGCCAGAAGGCCACCGGTAAGCCTTGTGTGCCGGGAACCTTCTTCAACACCTGCGCCTTTCAGGATCCTCCGCTGGGATCGTTCGGAGATGTGAGCCTGAACAGCCTGCAAGGTCCAGGAAACAAAAATTTCGATTTCGCCGTAGAGAAGATCGTTCCCATCCACGAAAAGCTACAACTCGAACTGCGTGCCGAGGCCTTCAATGCCTTGAATCACCCCAACTTCCTCTTCGCCGCCCCAGGACCCCAGAACTCCAACAATGCCACCGTCTTCGGCACACCAAGCTTCGGCTTCGTGACCGCCGCCCAATCACCAAGACTGATCCAGTTCGCCGCCAAACTGCACTATTAACGCAGACTCCGGACCGTAGTTGTTCATCGACCCGTGGCCCGTTCATGGCGACGAAAACATCTCGGTCCGGCATCTACACTCCAGGAAGGCAACACCGCTTACCTTGTCATCCCGACCGGAGCGAAGGGACCTGCGGTTCCACCCACCCTTCGTGGAAAATGTCTTGCGAACGTGGTGGTGAGATCTACGGCCCCTGTCCCTTCCCATCTTCCATAACGAACCAAGCACAGAATTTGCATAACCCGTAGATAATGAGGACACACACCACCCGCTCACTCATGAAAACCCTGGACATCTCTATCGCAGGCGAAATCAATCTCGACCTCATCATGTACGGCCTGCCCGAACTCATGCCGCTGGAAAGAGAACTCCTCGGCACAGATTTCCGGGTCACCCTGGGAAGTTCCTCGGCCATTCTGGCCCACAACCTCGCCGTGCTGGGCGCGCACGTAGGCTTCGTCACCCTCGTGGGCGAAGATCCATTAGGTAGAGTCGCCCTGGAGCGCCTCGGCGAAAGCGGCGCCGACCTTACGCACGTGCGAGTGACGACGGACGGCACCGCCACCGGCGTCACCCTGGTTCTGCCTCACGGAACCCCGCGGCATATCCTCACCTATCCCGGAACCATGGCGACGACGCGCCTGCGCGACCTGGACATCGACTATCTCAAATCTGCGAAACACTTCCATCTGTCGTCTCTATTTCTCCTCCATGCGTTGCAGCCAGAGCTGCCCGCGCTCTTCAAAGAATTGAAAGCGGCCGGCCTGACCATTTCGCTCGACACCAACGACGACCCCAGCGCACAGTGGGGCGGGGTGTTTCCTGAGTTGCTTGACTACGTCGACCTGCTCCTGCCGAACGAAGGAGAGGCTTGCCGCATGACCAGAAAAAATACGCTGGACGAGGCACTCGCCGAACTCGAACAACGCGTGCCTTGCATCGCCGTAAAATGCGGATCGCGTGGCTCCGTCGTGCGGATCGCAGGAGAAACAATTACGGTAGGCGGAGTGCCGGTGCAGCCAGTGGATGCCATTGGCGCCGGCGACAGCTTCAACGCAGGATTCCTGTTCGGTTGGCTCAAAGGCTGGTCTCCCCGGCAATGCGCCTATGCGGGAAATATTACGGGGGCACTCTCCACCCTTCGCGTGGGCGGAACGGAAGCGTTCCGTGATCGGGATCTTGTCAAAAGCTTCTTGCAGCTACATTCTTTTCCTGGGACGGTAAACCAGCAGTGACGCAATCTGGCGGGCAAATCAACGACAACTTCATGGCCATGGTCACGGCCAAAGCGGAAGTCACTCTTCCTCTCAGTCAGTTCCAGCCACAGTCCACGCTCGTGACTGCCGAGCATCATCTGGAGCGTGCACGCTTCCCGGTGATCGACTACCACAACCACCTGGATGCCCTCGAACCCGTGGAAGTCCTGCGCATCATGGACGCCTGCGGCATCGAACGCATTGTCAACATCACCATGAAGACGGGCGATGAGGCCATCCGCATGATCGACAAGTTCCGCAGCGTCGATGCGGAACGCTTCGCCACCATTGGCTGGATGGACTGGTCAGGAATAGAAAAGGACGACTTCGTTCAGGTGACCTTCGACCGGCTGGAAAGGCTGGTCGACCATGGAGCTAAAGGAATCAAGTTCTGGAAAAACCTTGGGCTCAGTGTGCGCGACCGCTCGGGAAATTTGTTAGCGGTGGACGATGAACGCCTCGCGCCTATCTTTGATAAGGCGGCGGAGTTGGGTATCCCGGTCATGTTCCACATAGCGGATCCGGATGCATTCTTCCTGCCCATCGATGCCCACAATGAGCGCTTCGAGGAACTCGCCGCGCATCCTGACTGGAGCTTTCACGGGGCTCACTTCTCAAAAAAACAATTACTGGATCAGCGCGACCGGGTCATTGGCCGCCATCCAAAAACTACCTTCGTTGCCGCACACGTTGCCGAGTGTGGAGAGAACCTGGCTCGGGCCACGCAACTGTTGGAGAATCATCCGAACGTGTTCCTCGACATCAGCGCAAGAGCCTCGGAGCTAGGCCGTCAGCCGTATTCCGCCCGCGCCCTGTTCCTCAAGTTTCCGGATCGCATTCTGTTTGGCTCAGACCTGGTGCCGGAAGAATCCATGTATCGGCTGTATTTCCGCTTTTTAGAAACAGCAGATGAGTACTTTGACTATCCGTCGCACGCATCCCGGCAAGGCCGTTGGCAGATTCACGGTATCTATTTGCCCGACGAGGTGCTGCGCAAGATATACCGAGAGAACGCTATCCGTCTGCTCGCCTAACCGACTCCTTCTTGCCTCAACCTTCGCCGCAGTTCCACACGGAACCTGGCATCTGCTTGCTTGTCTTGACACTTGCTGATCGCGATGTATATCTATTGAACCCGTGTATTCACTGTAGCTTCCCCAGGGTTGAAGACGCGTAGTTCATTACGGAACTACGGGGTGGCCCGCTGGATTTCCCGGTCCGGCAGCTGACCATCCTTATGATGAGCGGGAGGAATGAGAGGCTTTCCATGGTGATCCGTCCGCGCAACAAACTCGCAGTGTGCTTGATAGCCGCGTTTTGGTCTGTGGGATTCGCGCAATCCGCCAGTGACCTCCGCGGCCCAGCGTTTGCGCCGGACGAGCAATTCAAAGGTACGACTCTCAATGGATGGCACAAGGTCGGCGCCGCGAATTGGACGGTGGAGAATGGCGAATTGTTGGGCAACGGTGCGGCCGGCAGCGGTTGGCTGGTGCTCGATCACTCCTACCAGGATGCCGGCTTTTACGCCGCGTTCCGCTGCAAGGGCGCCTGCGACACCGGCGTGCTTCTGCGCATGACGAAGACAGCCGACGGGATGAGCGGTACCTACTACTCCGTGAAGGGCGGGACGGTGGAGGCGCAGAGCTTGGTCCTCGATGCCACCGGTAACATCATCTCTCGGCAGAAGTTGAGAGATGCCGCCGGCCAGATTCGCTATGCTCCCCCCATGCCTGATCCCACGGCGCCCCCCGTCTCAGCACGGCCTTATGCCTCCGAACCAGCGCCTCCCGGTGTGACCCTGCCGGTCACCATGCCCCATGCGCACGTACGCGAGGGAGAGTGGAATGAGTTGGAGGTGATGCTCGATGCCAACATCATGCGTGCCTATTTAAATGGCACCGGGCGGGGCGTGAGCGCTGCAACCGCCGATGATGATCTTGACTCGTATGGACCCATCGCTCTTTACGTCGGTAAGGGCACGGAAGTGCGATTCAAAGACGTTTCTTACAAAGACCTGGCCATAAAAGTGCAGCCAATGGAACAAGTGGGCGACCGCTTTCGCATGCAGCGCGTAAGCCCTTTCTATTACAACTGGACAGCCACGGATGCAGATTTCAATCACGACGGTAAGCTCGATCTCGTTTCCGGAGCCTACCTCTACTACGGTCCGGACTTTACTAAATTCCGGGAGATCTATCCCGCGCGGACCTTCAACCCTTCCACGGAGTATTCCACCTGGGTGCAGCACGCCTATGACGTCACCGGGGATGGATGGGCTGATGTCGTCGCTACTGACTTAGGCGTCGGCGCTGTTCTCTACGTGAACCCGGGAAACGAGTCCAGGCGGTGGAAGCAATACAAAATCATTCCATCGATGCAAAGCGAAAACTCTCTGCTGACAGACGTGGATGGCGACGGAAAACCCGAGTTAATCTATATCGCGGACGGGTATATGCGTTATGCCAAACCCGATCCGGCAGATCCAACAGCGCCGTGGGTGGTTCATACCATCTCCGAGAAGGGGCCCTGGCCGGCTCACGGTATCGGCGTGGGAGACATCAACGGCGATGGCCACCTCGATATCGTGGGAGCGATGGGCTGGTGGGAACAACCAGCTTCGGGCGCCGGCCAGCAACCGTGGAAGTATCATCCCGAGCCCTTTGGGCGCTGGGGGCGCATCGGCCCCGGTGGATCCACCATCGGTATTTATGACGTAAACGGAGATGGGCTGAACGATGTAGTGACTGCGCTCGAAGCGCACGGCTTCGGACTCGCCTGGTTCGAGCAGAAGCGCGCCGCCAACGGCGACATCTCCTTTGTCCGCCACATGGTAATGGATGATTACAACACTCAGAACGCAGGCAACGTGGTGTTCTCGGAGCTGCACGGATCGGCCGTTGCCGACGTCGATGGGGACGGCATTCCGGATTTCATTGTCGGCAAGCGGCAGTTCTCCCACAAAGATGACTACCTCGATCCCGACGTCTACGGTCCACCCTACCTGTACTGGTACAAAACCGTTCGCGATGCCAGCGCTCCCGGCGGAGCCAAGCTAGTCCCGGAACTGATCCACAATAGCTCCGGCGCAGGAGACAATCTGTTGGCCACCGATTTGAATGGAGACGGGATCGTGGATATTGTCGCTGCCACCAAACGCGGCCTCTACATTTTCTGGGGGCAGCGTGGCCCGGCCAAAAGTAACAAATAAGGATGCGAAACCATAATCCATCGCAATCTGTAACAAGGAGGGACTTCCTTCACCGCATCGGCGCGGCTACCGCCGGGGCCGTACTTGCGTCGCAGGCGGTCTCGCCCGCGTGGGCAAACCCGCTGGGCATGCCGATTGGTTTTCAGGGCTATGATGCCAGGTTCCTGCTCATCAAGGATTGGGACCAGGGATGGCTTGATTTGCGCAACATGGGGTTTCAATCCGTGGACCTCGTATCCTTTAAAGGTTACGGATACGAGCACTCCCCTCTCGCGGACTTCCCGGCGAAAAAGATTCGCGACAAATTGAACTCCGTTGGCATGATCTGCGAAAACTGCCAATACTACTTCACGGAGCTTCATGGGAGTTTCGACGAGAAGATGGCCTTCTCGCACGAGTTGGGCTTGAAGAACATTATCTGCGCTCCCGATACCGGGCGGATGAAGACTGTCGATGACTGGAAGTGGCAGGCGGACCAATTGAACGAGCTAGGCGGGAAGGTGAAACAGGCCGGATTCAAGTTGGGCTATCACAATCACAACCAGGAATTTCTAGCCATTGACGGCGTAATCCCCTATGACGTCCTGATGGATCGAACGGACCCCGCACTGGTCAGATTTCAAATCGATGTCGGCAATCTCACCTTCGCCGGCGGGGATGCGCTTGCCTACCTGCACAAATATCGGCATCGGTACTTCTCCATGCACGCCAAGGATTATCTGCCGGGCAAGACCAGCGTACCGGTGGGGCAGGGCACGCTCAATTGGGTCAAAATATTCAAAGCAGCAAAACAAACTCCGATCGAAAACTATTTCGCCGAAGTGGCAGCTTACGGCATAACTACTCTGCAAGGCGTTCCCGCGAGTGCGTGGCCCACGGACTCGATCGATCAGCTTCGCCAGAGCTATCTGTATCTTCACCATCTTCACGTGTAACCGCTGCGCGCACAGTATAGTGCAGTTCCATCAGGAACCCCGCATCCCAGAAAGCTCTTGACATGTGTTGCTTAGCGGTAGTATCTACTGATCGCGCGCACGAACAATGGAGAAGATGCATTGTCTTTTGTTAGTTCAGATGGGAACTAGCCACTTAGGATGAGCTTAGTCAATGAATATGACATTTCGATCTAACTGCATCTTCCACCTGGGATCGATGATTGCTTTGAGCTTTGCAGTATGCGGCCACGCTCAATCGTTGCCTGACGGACAAGGCAAGGCGGAATTCCAGCGTATCTGCGGTAATTGTCACAGCGTGAGTATCGCGACCGCGCAGCGGATGACGCAGGCACAATGGAGCGGCGTCGTCAACGACATGGTCTCGCGGGGAGCCCAGGGGAGCCAGCAGGACCTCGACAACGTGACGACTTACCTGGCAACTCATTTTGGGCAAGGCGCTCCTCCCGCAGCCGGCTCTATGCCGGCTCCCGCGCCCGCGGTGGCGAAAGAAACGCCTCTTAGTGAAGCAGAAGTGAGCAAAGCTACGGGGTTGATCAAGGCCAACGGGTGCCTGTCGTGCCATCGCGTCGCCGGTGCCGGCTCGTATGCCGGGCCTGACTTGAGCGATGTTGGCGCCAGCCACTCCGCCGAGCAAATTCGCGCTGCGCTGGTTTCCCCCAATAAAGAAGTGGCTCCCCAGCACCGATCCGTCCGGCTCCTGACCAAGGATGGAAAGACGATAACCGGTAGGATCCTCAACCAGGATGGGTTCAGCATACAGATCATCGACTCCTCCAGCGAGTTGCGATCTTTTCTCAAATCCAATCTGCGCGAGTTCACCATCGTCACTACCAACCCCATGCCTGCTTACGGCGACAAAATGAGCGCGGACGACATGAACAGCGTCGTCCAATATCTGAGCTCCTTAAAAGGCCTCGGCAACCCGTGAGGCGGGGCATGCGAAACGGCCCCACCTGCCAATACCTTGAAGGGAAACTTTCACCGTGAAAATCGGAATGTTCCTGTTGCTCTTGTTCGCCGGCTCCGCTGCACAGGCCCAGGTGACCTATGACCGCATCCTGCACGCGGACAAGGAACCTCAAAATTGGCTCACTTACTCGGGCGGCTACGCCAGCAGGCGTTACAGCGAACTCAAGCAAATCAACCGGGACAATGTGAAGAACCTGCAGCTAAAGTGGGTGCACGTCTTCGACACCAGAAACAAGATCGAGAACACGCCCCTCGTCGTGGACGGCGTCATGTACACCGGCGACACGAACCAGATCTTCGCTATCGATGCGCTCACAGGCCGAACCTACTGGACGCTCGATCACACCGTGGATCCCAAAGGCGTCTTTGTCCTCCCCATGAATAAGGGGTTGGCTGTCTCGGGCGACAGGCTCTTCTGGGCCACGCTCGACGGACACCTGATTGCCGTAGACATCAAGAGTGGAAAGCCGATCTGGGATAAGGTCATTGCGATGTGGCACAAAGGCTATCAACTCAATGTGGCTCCGCTGGTAGTGAAAGACAAGGTGATCCTGGGCCCTGCAACCAATGAAGAAGGCGCCAACTGCTGGGTTGCCGCTTACGACACCAAAACAGGCGACGAACTTTGGCGCTTCACTTCGATCCCGGGCCCCGGTGAGCCGGGCAATGACACCTGGCCTGGTGATTCCTGGAAACGCGGCGGCGGCTCGATCTGGGTGACGGGCTCCTATGACCCGGAAACAAATCTGACCTTCTGGGGCACGGGCAATCCAAACCCCGGATGGAATGGAGACCCACGCGCCCCCGGAGACAACCTCTACGCAGATTCTGTATTGGCGCTGGATGCGGATACAGGCAAGCTGAAGTGGCACTACCAGTTCACGCCAGCCGACGAATTCGATTGGGACGCGGTCGAGGTTCCCGTTCTTGCCGACATCAACTGGGAAGGCAAGCCCCGCAAGGTCATCCTGTGGGCCAACCGGAACGGGTTCTTCTACGTGCTCGATCGCGCGACCGGCAAGTTTCTTTTGGGCAAGGCATTCGTAAAACAGAATTGGAATATCGGTTTCACCCCGGAAGGCCGGCCGATTAAAGACCCCACCTTCAAGTCGAGTTTCGAAGGCACCTTCATCGAGCCCGGCGTTCAGGGCGGGACCAATTGGTATTCACCTTCCTTTAGCCCGCGCACCGGGCTCTTCTATGTCCCCTCGTGGCAGAACAGCTCACAAATCTCAGCCAAGGCGCCCGCCACCTGGGTCGAGGGCGAACGATATACTGGCGTCGGCCATCCGACGGGCGCAGCGCAGCAGCGCCCACGACATGGCGGCGGAGGCCTGGCCACTGGCGGATACGGAAACGCTGCGGCATTCCGCAAAGACGAGGAGGGCTACGGAGCCATCATCGCTCTTGAACCGCAGACCGGCGAAAAGAAGTGGGAGTTCAAGATGAACGACTACACTGAAAGCGGCGTGCTGACGACGGCTTCAGATGTCCTCTTCGCCGGCGGAAGAGAAGGCAATTTCTTTGCCCTGGACGCGCGCAACGGAGAGTTTCTCTGGAAGGTGGGACTGGGAGGAACAGTGGCCAGCGGCCCCATGACCTTTTCCCTCAATGGCCATCAATATGTGGGCGTTTGCGGAGCCAATATCCTTTATATTTTTGGGCTGCCGGAATAGGAGCAAGAGTCTCTTGAAATCTCACAGCAAGATCGCATCAGTGTTGGTTACATTCGGAGTGGCCGCCGCTCTCGGGAGCGGATGGTGCAGTCATGCCTACGCCGCATCGGCATACACCCTTACCGCCGCGGAAAATGGCATGGAATTGAAGGCCCCCGACGGCAAAGTGGTGTTCGAGTATGTGACAAAAAAGCCGGAGAATATCGGGCTTACCTCGCCGAGCGCCGCTTACTTTCACCCGGTGAATACCCCTTCCGGGGAAACGGTCACCAATGTCGCGCCCAACGATCATCCGCATCATCGTGGGATTTTCTTCGGCTTTCTGGACTCGGAGTTTCGCACCCCGGTCGATTTTTCCAAAGCCCCGCCGGGCCATGCCACGCGCGCCTTCAGCGTGCAGCGAGGCGATTTCTGGGCCTGGGGGCTCTATGCTCCGCGTGAAGGAAGGGTCATTCAAAACCGCGACATAAAGCTGGTGAGTGCCGACGCTCAACATGCTCAGCTGGAGATCCACAACGATTGGCTGATCGACAACAAGAAACTGCTCGAGGAGACGGATGAAGTTGTCGCCACGGAGCGCGACGGGGTTTACGTGCTTGATCTGACGTATCGGTTTGCGCCGTTGGTGCCCTATGTGCTCAACCAGACAGCCTTCGGTGGGTTCGTCGTGCAGGGTCAGAAGTACGGTGAATCTTACTTCTCGAATGCGTCGGGTAAAGTCGATCTGCCCAGCCCGCATTATTCTTATCCCGATGGAGATTGGCCCTCCGAGGCATGGTACGACTACACCATTCAATTAAAGAGCGATGGAAAAACGGTTGGCTTCGCGGTGCTCGACCATCCGCTTAATCCTCCGACTCGCTGGCATAACACCTTGTGGATGCTGAATCCCTGCATCACTACTTTTGGAACAGTGACCATCCAACCGGAGTCACCGTTGATACTCCGCTATCGCGTCGTGGTTCATGATGGACCGCCGCCGACAGAAGTACTGCAGAAGCTCTCGCAGGAATGGCGTGGGATTAAGGCCAACCCGTTTGGGTCTCAGTAAGGAAACATATCCAAGGACGGGTCCGCGGAACTGCAGATGCGCCGCGGACCTTTCCCGATTTCCTAGGCCAGAGCCTTGACTTCAATCCTGCGGAACCATATCTCCGCGAATTCTATTTCGATGGCGATCTTACCCCGGGTCAGGGGAATGAACTTCCCGGGATTCTGCGGATCGGGCTGCTGCAACATGGTGCAGACATTCACGGTCCTCCCATTCACAATATGGGCCGAGCGGTCCCCCTGCCAGATCACCTCCACCACATTCCATTCGTCGAGGTTCTCAAAATTGCCGTCTTTGATCATTCGGCCGGTCGTGGGCTCAGGCGGCGCTTCTCCCGGTTTAGTCCGCGGTACGACGCCGGAACTTCCCCATCCGTTCGACGTCAGCCCCTGCCCGAACAAACCATTGTCATGCCTGGCCTGAATGCCCCGAATGCCATCTACCAGGAAGTAATCGCCGACATCCCCTTCTTCAATCTGACATTCGACCATGCGCGGCCAGACCTTGTCCTCGCCAACCAAGCCGTACAGGATGCCATTGTCACGCTTGCTCTCGGAGCGAGGAGCAAACCGCTTCACACCCCATTTGTATTCAACCCGGATATGTACGTTCTCAAACTCCTGGTTGGTCGCGATATAACCGGGCTCCATCGCCTCCGCGGTTATCTCGTTTCCCAGGATATGAAGCATTTCCTGTTCCATCACGACGATCTTCCTGGCCTGCGCAACATCCTTGCCTGACTTTTGCAGCATCGTGTACCAACCAGTGAGATCGCGGCCGTTGAGCAGCGACACCCAGCCGTCTGCGCCAGCGGGCGGCAAAGTTAACTGCTCAGCTAAGCCAACGTGTGGAAGCCATAGTGGGCCGGCGACTATGGGAAGACTGGCCTTCACAAAACTGCGACGGTTCATTTCTAGCCTCTCGTCCTTCCAAAATAACAACGGCCTCCGTTTGGCTAAGCCTGCGGAGGCCGTATTTTCACTTTCCGTAACTCAGAAGGTAAAGCGCACCCCGAAGCGGAAGTATCGTGCATCGGTGAGACGACCGAGCGGAGTCACGTTTGTGATCTGGCTGTACGAATTCAGGTTGGTGATGTTTCCATTCGAGAATGAAGCGCTTGAAACATTGGCGTTGGGAACAGCGAAATGGGGTGTGTTGGTGACGTTCAAGCCCTCAGCACGGAATTGCATACTGAGCCTCTCCCATATTTGAAAATCACGGAAGACACTGGCATCAAAATCCGTCGATCCTGGTCCACGCAGAGAATTGAAACTGTTGTTACCGAAAGCTGCTGTACTCACAGGAGCGTAGGCTGCCGGATCGAACCAGGTGTTACTATCGCCAACTTTGCGAGGAACATGGCCCTTGGCCACTGTGGGCTTGACCCTGTTGGCCAGCTGGGTGCTGATCGCGTTGGGGCAATTGCATGAGGAATTGGAAGCACTGACATAGAACGGCAAGCCCGAGAGATGGTAGAAGACGCCGTGGAGGCTCCATCCGCCAAGGACCGCAGCGCCGATTCCACTATTGATAAACTGTTTGTTTTTACCGAAGGGCAGTTGATACAGGGAGCTGACGATGAAATTGTTCGTCCGGTCCACCGGGGTTACTGAGGTGTTGCGATAGTAGAGCGATGGGATCTCGATCCCTGCGCCGCCAGATGGCAGAGCTGCAGTCGCGCCTCCCTGCATATCCTTCGAATAGGTGTAGGCAAGATTGATGGAGAGGCCGTTGGTCAGCCTTCTGGCTAGAGTGGCTTGCAGCGAGTTGTATATATCCCAGTTGGCGGGTTCAAACGCAGTAATGGCCCCGGTGATCCCGTAACGATTCAAAGGCAGGCTTGCCGTGCCACCCCCAAACGTAGCGTAGTTAAAGTTGACGGTTCCATTCTGGTGAACCACGTGGGTTCCCACATAGCCGACTTGCGCGACGAACCCAGCGAAACCCCGCTGCACATTCAAGTTCCAGGATTGGATGTAGCCGCGAATGAAGTTCTTCGCCACAGTGTTGACGTTGCCTGCTCCGAAGGGAATGGCAACATTCCCATGACTATCCGGCACCGGGTTGGGAATGGTGGGGAAGCCGGTCGCCAGCGTAGTGCTGGCAGGCAGATAGGAATTGGTCCCGTTATAGACACCTTCGACCGTGGCCGGGTAAGCCTGGGTTCCGGAGTTGCCCATTTCCACCTGGGTAGGAGAGAGAGCATAGCCTGCGCGCACGACGGTGTTGTCGTCCACGCGATAAGCAATCCCAAGGCTGGGAGCAAAGAGCTTTTTGGAAACGGTGATGCCGCAATCGCCGGGATTGCCACCCACTCCGCAAAGCTCCATCGTTGGGTTGTTGATGTCGGTAAATAAATTGTCGTACTGTATGCCGCGGGTGGCGGTCGTCGGCACTGGAAAGTACTCCCAACGAAGGCCGTAGTTAATGGTCAGTTTATGGCTTGCCTGCCACTGATCGCGCGCGTAGACAGAAAAGTCGTACTCGCGAAGGGTAATGTAAGGCTGCTGCGGCTGAAACCAGACGTTGGTGGTCTGCGGCAGGCCTAGCAGGTAATCTGCCACGCCATTATAGGGATTCGGCGAGGCTCCGCCGGGAGTGCTGGTGACGCCGCCGGTAAACTGAAAGACGGTGTTGCGCACTTCCTTATGATTCATGTGCAGGCGAACAACGTCTTCGCCGAATCGAAGGTTATGCGAGCCCACGATCTTGGTTACGTTGGCGTTGTACTCGAAAACCGGGTCTTTGTATTCAAGCGGCGGATACGAATAGCCGAACGTCGTACCGGTCGAAGATGGGTAGCCCTGGATGTCAAAGTTTGGCATACCACCCGACCAGGGAAGAGCGCCAATGTTTGTGCCGGGAATTCCCAGTGTGTCCAGGCCGACCTTGACGTTTGTCATGGTCGGGAAAAGCAACTGGTGCGGTTGCGTAACCCCGAACGTACCGTCGATGATCAGGGTCGGGCTGAATACGTAGGTTACCGATCCAGAGACAGCGAGTGTCGCGCCGTTCTGCAAATAGTTGCCTGCGCCATTGGCGCTGAACGCCGGCCAGGCACCGCTGGAGCCGCCGAGAAACTGGCCGAAGAACGGGGCTTGTTGATTGAAATAAGGCTGATACCCATAGCGTCCCGATACCCTCAGCTTAGGAGTTATCTGGTAATCAATCTTGGTGTCAATCTTGTGCAGATTATAGGTGGTCTTCTGGACCACGGCGAAGTTACTTTGAATTCCGCTAAGGTTCGTATTCGGCGGAGGAACATAGGGAATCATGATCTGGGCGACTGAGCTGATTCGGTTCTGGGGTATTTTGTTTCCCGGAAACGGCTTCCTGCCCGTACCGTCTGGATTGCCTGTAGCGGGGTCATAGATGGGGGTGGGAGATCCTGATAAATCGCCCGAGAGCATCTGTGGGGTCGGTACTGAGATCGTTCCGGTATATCCCTGGTTGATGAAGTCGCCTTCATAGCCGGCAAAGTAGAAAAGTTTGTCCCGGATGATGGGACCGCTTACCCAGCCGCCGGTGTCGTTGTCGACCAGATGCGGCGCCTTCTGGGTTACCGGCTGGAAGAAGGTGCGCGATTCAGTCGCGTTGTTGATGTTGTATTCGTAGAACGCTCCGTGGATTCCATTCGATCCGCTCTTGAGCAGCACCGTCACGGAAGGGCCGCCGGAGAGTCCCTGCTCGGCATCCGGGCTGTTGGTGACCACGTTGATGCTCTGGATCGATTCCACTGACGGCACGAAGCTGGTGTATTGCTGCACCCACGGATTAGTGGCACTGACACCTTCAATGCGCACGTTAGGGCCCTGGACCCCGGTGCCATTAGCGGCAAACTGCATGGACTTCGAAGGGTTGTTGGTGCCGCCGGAAAGCTGGCCTCCGGGAGGCACCACGCCAGGAACCTGGTTGAGAATTCCCTGGTAGCTTCGGGTCGCCTGGGGCGTGGTTTCAAGTACATGCGACGAAATCTCAGAATGTACGTCCGCAGTATCGGTTTGCAGCTGGGCGGCGACCGCGCTTTGCACTTCGACGGTTTGCGAGACGGCTCCGACCTGAAGTTGAGCGTCGACGCGGACTACGTTATTGGCCAGGACGTCGATGCCCGTGGTCTTGAAACTCTGGAAACCTTGCTTGGTGACCGTCGCCTGGTAATTGCCAGCCGGCACGGTGGAGATCGTGTAGACCCCGCCGTTATCCGACATCACCGTGCGTGCATCGTTCGTCTGTGTATTGGTGATGACCACACTTGCGTCAGGGACGGCCGCGCCCGTATTGTCCGTAACCGTGCCGACGACGGAACCGTACAGTGTCTGGGCCTTGGCTTGAAGAGACATGAACACCAGCAGGCATGCGAAGAAGGCACACGCCCAGAGCACCGACCCAAACCAACTGCCATGTTGTTTCCGCACTGCGTCACCTCGCCTGTCTATGTGTTCCCCACTGAACTCTCGCAAAAAGGTAGTAATTGTTTTAGTTACAGCTTTTGGGCTTCGGGCTAAGTAGATATACGTGCGAAATAAGGCCTGTCAAGGGGTTTTTCGCCCTTGGTTCCCTAATGAACTTTCATGTGCCGGAACTAGAAAGATCCCAGGTAGATAGGTTGATTACCGATCGATTTACAACAGCGCTAGCGTTGCTCGATGCGCTGCAGGGCCTGAGTTGCACGCTGTGCAACGGCAGGATCGTGGGCTGCTGTTGCCAACCGCAGGTGATCGGCAGCGCCGGTTAAATCGCCTTGAGCGGCTAAGGCCAGGCCCAGGTCCAATTGAGCTCGGCTGAAATCAGGCTGGAGTTCCACCGCCCGCCGATACTCGCGGGTCGCTTCCGTCATTTGCGAAGTTCTCGCCAGCAGGCCACCCAGCAGGTCGTGAGCCGCGGAGAAATCCGGATCGGCCTTTATGCTCGCCTCTACCGCGGCCTGCGCTTCTTCGAAGCGATTGAGCCTGACTAGCATCAACGCGTAGTCGTACTGATACGGTCCGTAGCTGGCGCGGAGCCGGGTTGCTTTCTCAAAGTCGAAGAGCGCTTCGGAATTTTCGCCTTTCGATGCCAGCGCCCGGCCGGCCACGTTATAAGCGGCCGCATCGTAAGGGTCGATGGCAAGTGCTCGTCGCGCAGCCGCCGCTGCCGGATCGATTTGCCCTGAGGCCAATAACATTCCTGCCAGGCTGGTATAGCCCTCGGTCAAATCCGGATTGAGTGAAACAGCTTTTGTGACTTTTTCGATGGCACTCCCTGCGCGGCCGAGCGAGGAGTCGAGCATGCCGTATTGGTACCAGACGTTGGCGTCCCCGGGCGCGAGTTGCAGAGCGCGCTTCAGCGTCTCTTCGCTCTGGGTTACGTCTCCCGATGCCCTGAGTGCTGCCGCCAGGGCCTCCAATGCAGTAACCGAGGTTGGGTTGATCAGTACCGCATGGCGGAACGCCGCTGTCGCCTCCTTGGGCTTTCCGCTATTGCGCCAGGCGTCGCCGAGCGTGGTATAGAACTCCATCTCACGCGGCGGCCTCTGGCTCATTTCACGGCTCAGATCCGCCAAGCCTTCGTGCAGGTTGTTTTGCAAAGCTACCTGCGCGACCGCTTTGTACAGCAAGTTCTCGCCAGCCGGAGGCAGGGGCGAAGGATAGTAGGGGACAACTTCACCGTGATACTCGTCGGCGTCGCTAAGGTGCCGTTCGGGTAGTTCCGCCAGCAGGTCGCGGTCCGGAAGGCGCCGCTGGATGAAGTGGTCAGTGACCACGGCATGGACTACATCCTCGGTTCTTCGCTGGGGCATGTGGCACGACATGCAATCCGATGAATCGGTATGCTTCCCCGCAGCAACCATGGCGCCCAACGCGGGTTCGTGGCAGGTGCGGCACCGCGCGGAGAAATAGCTCACGGCCGCCTTTCCCGTCGGCAGGCTCTGATGGGGATCGTGGCACGTCAGGCAGGTCAGCGCGCCTTTGCTCTCCAGAAAGCAACGGGACTTGCGCAACCGGTAAGCTGCGCCGGCGATTTCAAATTTGTCATCATATCCGCGCCCCGGCAGGTGATCGAAGTACAGGATGAAATCCTCCAGCGGCTGGCCGGGGACATAGGAATAAGGACCCCGATTGAACCGGCGAATCAGGGCGGGAAGACGGCCACTGGTCGGCTCCAGATGGCATTCCATGCAGGTATCCATCTGCAACTTGGGACTTAGCCGCGCCGGGTTTACGATGCTGGCGCTGATCTCTGCCGGCTTCGCGCCCGGAGTTTGGGCCATGTGAATATGCCGCTCCCCGGGGCCGTGGCATCGCTGGCAATCGACTCCTTGCGGCAGGACGCCCGAGAAAACCGGGTCAGGACTTCGCGCCTGGTTCGCGGTCGGGCTTTGCGGATACCCGTTGTGACAGAACATGCATTCGTAGGAAACCAGGCGCCGGGTCTGGGGGTGATGGGAATCAAAGCCCGGGCTCATGGCCCAGTATCCGCCGCGCTCGGAATACCAGCCCAGTGGGAGTTCGATCAGGGTTCCGAGAGCTGTGCGATGGAGGTAGGATCGCGCGTGATCACCAGCGCCGATGACGTAGTCGATCTTCATGTCCTCGACGTTGGTATCGCTTCCGTCGAAGCCGGTTTGCCACCGTCGCTGGTAATATGCTCCGTCACGGATCGTCATCGAATAGTGCGTGCCGGACAAGGCGTGATCGAAGGTGTTCTTGCTGATGTAGTCTTCTACGGTATTGGCGGAAGCGGGCTGGAACAGAGACCGGCCCATGCTGGTGCGGCGATAGCTTTCATAAATCTGACTGTGGCATTGCGCGCAGGCGCGTGCGTCGACGTAATGATTCTGCGGCGCGGTTTGCGGAGGCCCGGTCGACGCCAATATGGCGGCAGCTGCCAGGAAGAGCCCAGTAAGAATAAACCCGATCCTGACCACACCACTCCCCTGCTTCAACAACATACATCAGCGAGGCTCAATCGCAAGGTCACTTCGTATGTGCAGCGGAGACTTTCAACAGCACTACCCCGTGGGACGGAATGGTTGCGGTGAAGCTTCCGGCAGAGGGCGTCACGGGTTCGTGTTTCCACAGGTCCATGACCTTGAGCTTCTTCGGCAGCTTCAGAGTGTCCCAGGCAAAGGTTCCGCTGGTGGGGGTGTCGCCGCGATTGAATAAGCCGACCGCCACGGACCCGTCGCGCAATGGCCGTTCGAGGATTTCCACCTTATCCTGCTGAGTCAGCAACTGTACGGGCTTGACCGCGGTGTCCTGATCGATCGCGATCACATCGGCGTTCATCAGAATGGACCTGGTTTCATCGGACATATTGCGCAGGTCGTTGCCTGCCATCAGGGGCGCGGCCAACAGCGACCAGAGGCTCATGTGGGTGCGGTATTCATCCGCGGTCATGCCGCCGTTGCCGATCTCCAGCATGTCCGGATCGTTCCAATGCCCGGGACGCGCGTAGGCAGCAATCTCCAGCTGGCTGAAACCGATGCGATCCATGGATTCCCACTCGTCGCGAATGTCGCCGGTGGTCCGCCACAGATTGCCCCCGGTCCGCGTGCCCCACTTCCAAACATCCGCTTCGCCATACTGACAAAGGCTGTAGACGATGGGGCGGTGGGTCTCCTGCAGCGCTTCGCCCATCTTCTGATAGAGGCCCTGGAGATCGTCCTGGGTTGAGCTGTAAATATTTCTCGCGCTGCACAGGTCATACTTCAGGTAGTCGATGCCCCAGGCTGCATAAGTCTTTGCGTCCTGTGCTTCGTGGCCAAAGCTTCCCTCGTATAGGGCGCAGGTCTTGGGCCCGGGCGAAGAGTAGATACCGATCTTCAGTCCTTTGGAGTGCACGTAATCCGCAAGGGCCTTCATGTCGGGAAATTTGCGGTTGGGTACGATATTCCCTTCGGCATCCCGCTTGTCCTGCCAAGTGTCATCAATATTGATATAGAGGTAGCCGAGCTTGCTCATGCCGGTGGACACCATGGCATCGGCCATCGAGCGGACTGCGGCATCATCGACTTTGCCCGCGAATTTATTCCAGCTGTTCCAACCCATGGGCGGAGTTCTTGCCAGCCCGTTGTCCGGCAAGTCGTGCAGGGCAGGCAAGGGCAATCTGGCCGGCGGTAACGTAGCTTCACGCGTGGTTCTCTCGGCGACGCCTTGCAGAGTTTCGTGACGGAAGTTTTGCGTCTGCAAGGAGAGTTTTCCATCAGAAAAAGTACCTTCATAGGACATCTGCCGGAAGGGGCGAGCCGGCGTAGCGGCAGGAGGTTGCACGGTGGCAAAGTGCAGCTTGCCGTCCTTGAAGGTTCCGTTGATCGGCAGGCCGTTGGGTCCACGACCCAGGAGGGTGCCGGTGATTGACTCGCCCTCCTCCTTCAGCTCGAAAAAGGTATCGCGAACAGTGCCGTCTCCGTTGGGAACGTGGAGCACCCAATAGCCACTCAGGTCAGACTGTGCGTGGGCGAGCGGCGCTTGCTGCAGTGTCAGGCAGCAAAGAAAGAGGACGGACCACCGAGTTAGTTTGCGCATGCGACGAGCAAAACTCCTTTGGACCATAGCCTTTCATGGACAGAGAGCACTGTAGCCAATTAGAGGCAATCCCGCAACCACAGGTCTCTCCTCGACCTTGCCCGGCAACGAATCTCGGGTGGCGGATTCAGGATAGAAGTGCAACATTTCGGAAAGAGGAGATCGTTTGCATATGGCAAGAAGTTTTCGTCATCTTGAGTTCGCTCTCAGTCGTTTGGCCTAGCAAGATGCTCAAGGTGCTCAAGATGCTCAAGGTGCTCATTGAGCATCTTGCCTCCTTGAGCGGATGATACTCATCCGGCTAAGGGGCAAAATTGGGCACCAGGCACCAGATTTTCCGTCTTCGGAGCGAACGAACATCCTATTGCCCAAACCGCCGCCAGTTGGACGCCGCAAAAATGTGCGCGATAAGCGCGGTAAGCGCTATAAGTCGGTTTGGCACCGGGGAGGTGGAGGCGTGGGGATTCCGTCGGCGCGGCGAAAACCGGGGCGATAGCGGACTGACGGGGCGGTGGGCGGCGCGGGGATGGGATTTGCACGACCATATAGATCCAGATTGCGCGCATTTAGTGTCGCGGGTGGGTTGGAATATGTTTTTGGGTTTAGCAGTGCGAGAGAGAGGCGGCAACCCGGGCTTCGGAAGTGCGGAATTTTTTGCTGATTAATGGGAACGGGGAGATGAATCAAATGATTTAGGTAACCTCCGCCGTAGCGTTTGCGCGGACTATTACGGCAACTGGCGGCAAACTGGAATGAAGAATCGGCGTCTCCGCGAAACGCTTTGTCCAACGTGACAATGGGCGGAATTTATCCTAAAAAGCGATGCCGACCGATGGCGTATCTGAATCTATTACGCCAGAGCATGGAACTCCATGGGGGGAGAAAACCGCAGGTCCCTCCGCTTCGGCCGGGATGACAAGGGTTAGGGGAGGGTGCTCATGAGCATTCGTGGCCCCGTAGTTCTCTCTGGTCCCTTCTGGGCCGAATAAAGTCGTGCCCTGATACAAAGCAGACCCCGGGGTTATGTGGAGGATCGCGGCACCCTCAAGCTTTCATTGCAGGTCTGCGAGAGCAAAAGTTCTTGCACATGGAGTGAAAGCATTGGAAGAATCCGTTTTCGGCCCATGTACGCTCGTGCGAACATGGGGCACCCGTCCAGACGAACGACTGAGATTTGGGGTTAGGTTCCCCCAGAACCGGCCCCCCGGCTACGCACTTGCGACTTGGGTGTAAAGGGGGGACAGGTAGACGAATCGAATGTTTTAGGTAACCTCCGCCGTATCGTTTGCGCGGACAACAGCCAGTGACAGGAAGGACGTACCTTATACCGTCACGACTACAGCGACAATTGTTGAATGGTAGGTCAGACTCCACTGTGGGTCAAAGGCCAGTTCGCTCTGTCTCGCATTCAGACCGGTTTCAGGATGGCGTCCTCCCGCAACCAGCGGGAGTGCGCCAGATTTGACTTGTTGCGAAACGTTTAGAGGTCGCTTAGTGAGGTCTGGGCTGGTAGGTGGGGCTTTAGCCCGTACTTAGGAAACCTGAATGATTCGGCCTTTAGGCCCTGAGGCATGGTCCTTATTGTTGTTCGAGGGAGAACTGCACCTCAGGGCCTAAAGGCCACAAGGATGACACCCTAGGTGCCGGGGATTAATCCCCGGCCTACCCCATGGTGGGTACGGGCCTTAGAGCCGTAACTTCTATCGAAAAGACGAACCCGACCTGGGCTGACTTGAGCAAACCATGGCGGGAGAAACCGCAGGTCCCTCCGCTTCGGCCGGGATGACAAGGGTTAGGGGAGGGGTGCTCATGGGCATTCGTGGCCCCGTAGTTGTCTCTGGTCCCTTCTGGGCCGAATAAAGTCGTGCCTTGATACAAAGCAGATCCCAGGGTTGGGTGGAGGATCGCGGCCCACTCAAGCCAACGGCTGGCTTGAGTGGGGCACCCTCAAGCTTTCATTGCAGGTGTGCAAGAGCAAAAGTTCTTGCACACTCCCACAACCAACCCCAGAACCAGCCCCCGGCTTCGCACCGAATGCTTGCCGGTGAATCTGTGGTATCTTCTGCCGGTGACGGCGGAGTCGAACGATCCTCAGCTACGGCGCAATTCTCTTGGGTTGCCGGAGCTGATTTTTCAGAGTGTTACGCACATTGCTCCGGCCACCAATATGGTGTTCACGTATCCGATCATCGCCATGAAGGCGGGGCCGGATATGCCGCTGTCGTTTTTGCTGGCGACCACGATCTGCTTTTTTATTGGGAACACGGTGGCGCAGTTTTCGCAGTATATGCCGTCGAGCGGTGGCTACTATTCGTTTGCTACGCGTGGGCTGGGGCCTCGCATTGGCTTTATGGCCACGTGGAGTTACCTGGTGTACGAACTGCTCGGCGGCGCCGGGTCTTCTGGCTTTCTCGGATACTTGCTCTCGGATACGCTGCAGGCAGGGTTCGGCGTGCGGATTCCGTGGTGGTTGATCGCCCTACTTACATTTGCCGTGATCTGGACGTTCACGCATTTCGGTGTCCAGCTTTCCGTGCGGGTCACGCTGTTTTTGGGTGGCATCGAGTTGCTGATTATGCTGGCGCTCGCCACCACGTTCCTCATTCATCCAGGGCCGGGATCCAGTTATATGGCTCCGCTCAATCCTGCGGCAGCCCCGCATCATCTTGGCGGAGTTCTGGCGGGGATGGTTTTCTCCATTCTCTCGCTCAGCGGGTTTGAGGGATCGGCGCCGCTGGCGCAGGAATCGCGGCGCGCGGGCAAGTTTGTGGGCCAGGCGGTGCTTCTTTCGCTGCTGGTAACGGGCCTCTTCTACGTCTCTACTTCGTATGCCAGCGCCATCGGTTGGGGCACGGGAAACATGGCGGCCTTCGCCACGCATCCGAATCCTTACTATGCGCTGGGCCATAAGCTGTGGGGCATGGGGTGGTGGTTCGTCGTTTTGGCGCTGATCAACAGCGCCATCGGAGTTGGCCTGGCGACGACTAATTCAGCTTCCCGGGTGATGTACACCATGGGCCGGGCGGGCACGCTTCCCTCGTCTTTCGGGCGCGTGCATCCGGTGCACCAGACGCCCACGTTTGCCATCGCCATGGTACAGATCGTCGGCATCGCTGCTGTGCTGCTGGTTGGACTGGTGTTGCGGCCGGAATATATTTTTGGACTGTTGGAGACCATTGCCACGCTGGCGGTCATCATTATCTATTGTGTAGCGAACCTGGCGCTGACGGCTTACATCCGCCGCGAGCATGCGGACAACTTCAACCTCTGGCGGCACGTCGTGTTTCCCTGGATTGGAACGCTGGCGCTGCTGCCGGTACTGTTTGTGACGATGTACCCCGAGCCGGAGTGGCCGTACAACATCGCGCCTTATTTTCTCGTGGTGTCGCTGATCGCGGGATTCGGCTATATGCAATGGCTCGAATCTCGCCGCCCAGGCACGCTGCTGCGGGGCGCGACCATGTTGGTCGGCAGTCGCATGACGGCGGCGGGCGACGTAAACTGGGATAAGTCGTAACCATGAAAGCAGAAAGGTTTGTATGAGTTTTGGTTCGCTGGTCTTTACCCCGCTGGTCAAGAAGCTGCAGGAACGATATGGCAGCCGGCGGCAGTATGAACGGATGGAAAATTTCGGGGCAGCGCAGGATCGCCTGACTGAATTCGAGACCGAATTCCTGGCGGAGCGGGATAGCTTTTACATGGCAACGGTGGGAGAGACTGGCTGGCCCTATGTACAACATCGCGGCGGCCCCAAGGGATTTCTGAAAGTGATCGATGACCGTACGCTGGCGTTCGGCGACCTGCGCGGAAACAAACAATACATCAGCACCGGCAACTTGCTTACCGACAATCGGATCGCCATCATTATGGTCGATTACCCGCGGCAGGCGCGGCTGAAGATACTCGGGCGAGTCGAAGCCTTTGAGGGCCAAAAAGCAGAGGACTGGCTGGACAAGGTTCGCATGCGGGAAGAGAAAACTCCGATTGAGCGGGTTTTCGTCATTCATGTCGAGGCTTACGACTGGAACTGCCCGCAGCACATCACTCCGCGTTATACGGTGGAAGAGCTGCGCGACGGGATGAAAGACGTGGAGAAGCGGATCCAAACCCTGGAGCAGGAAAACGAAACGCTGCGCAAGGAATTGGCCGCAGTCCATGCGGCAGCAAAGGAGCCTACGACATGAGCCCTCGTCCTCCGCTACCACCGTTCACACCGGAAACCGCCGTCCAGAAAGTGCGCCTGGCAGAAGACGGCTGGAACACCCGCGAGCCGGAGAAGGTCGCGCTGGCCTACACGGTCGATTCACGCTGGCGAAATCGCGCAGAGTTTGTTAACGGGCGGGAGCAGATTGTTGCCTTCCTCACGCGCAAGTGGCACCGAGAACTCGACTACCGGCTGGTCAAGGAACTGTGGGCGTTCACCGGCAATCGTATCGCGGTGCGGTTTGCGTATGAGTATCACGATGACTCGGGGAGTTGGTTTCGTGCCTATGGCAACGAGAATTGGGAATTTGACGGCGAAGGTCTGATGTATGCGCGACACGCCAGCATCAATGATCTTCCTATCAAAGAGACAGAGCGCAAGTTTCATTGGCCCAGTGGACGCCGTCCCGACGATCACCCGGGATTGAGCGACCTGGGGCTTTAGATATCCAGTTCGACTGCAGACAGCGGAGTCGAACAGCAGAGCAAAACATTCCCATTCGCGGGTTGGTCCAGCGGCTCAGGAGCATAGCGGACTTCGCCGTCGATCAGCCCAGACTCGCAGGTATGACAGACGCCTGAGCGGCACGCCCACCTCACCGGAACATCGCAAGCTTCCGCAAATTCCAGCAGACTTTGAAACCGTCGGGTCCCAGGGCGCCGACAGACCGCTGCGGGTAAAGAATATTTTCGGACCCGTACCCGGGGCGCCCGCAGGCGGATGCGGAGTTTTCGGCGCAGTCGCTGCGATGCCCGGAGTGACCGCGGATTCGGTTCCGAAGATTTCAGAGTGAATGCGTGCATTCGGGATTCCCCACGACTGGAGTGCAGTGGTCAGCTTGGTCAGAAAAGCAGGGGGGCCGCAAAGATAAAAGTCCGCGGACTGGGGCAGGTGAAACGATTGCAGCAATGAAAGGGTCAGGTGACCCGATGCGTCGTAATCCTTGCCCGGTTGATCTGCGGCGCCCGGGTGGCTATAGGCAATGCAGGAATGGCTGTTAGGCAGATCTTCCAAAAGCTTGCGGGCTTCCGCGGCAAAAGGGTGTTCGCTGCTGTTGCGTGCTCCGTAACACCACCAGACCTCACGCTTTGCGTTGGGGACGAGGGAATACAGCATGGAGAGCACTGGTGTGGCTCCGATGCCGGCGCTGAGTAGTACGATTGGATTTTCCCCCTCAGCCAACGTGAAGCTGCCTCTGGGTGCGCTTACCGGAAGCAAGTCCCCTACGTGAATTTGGTCGTGAAAGAAGCGGCTTCCTACGCCTTCGGCGCGCTTTACGCTGACGCGGTAGGTGCCGGCGCCCGGCGGCCCGGACATCGAATAACTGCGCAAGACGGGGGGAGCGTTGGGATCCAGTTGGAGTTTGAAAACGAGGAATTGCCCTGCCAGGGGCGAGGGTAGCGGGGTGCGATCCTCGGATTCCAGGACGAAGGAGCGCACATCACGGACTCCGGTTGAATGGCCGCGACCCGGAGCGGCCGGAAGCCGCGCCACGCAGGCGGGGGAGAGGTTGAAGTGAGTCCTGCATTGCCCTGCTTACCGGTTCCCTCTTCCGCTGCCAGGGCTTGCAGCGATGCCTTCCAGCCTGGACTGAGCGCTGGAATCCTTAAGGCTCGTTGTAGTTGTTCGCGCGGGCGGCCCGGGAGGTAGAGCAGGGCATCGACTTCGGCTACTGTGATTCGTTCCGGGCCTTCTGCAACCTTCACGATTTCGTCGCCGGCGCTGATTTCTCCTTCTTCCAGTACTCGGAAATAGAATCCCGGCCGCTTATGAGATACCAGGAGACTCGGCATCTGCGGGTTGGCCATGCGGATGCCGACCCGGTAACAGGTCACGCGTGGTTGTGTGACCTCGAACAGCGCTCTCCCTATCTGATAGCGGTCGCCGATGCAGACCTCGTTGTCAGGGAGGCCTTCGACGGTCAGGTTTTCGCCGAATTGACCGTATTCGAAGTCGTCGCGGTGTAGTTGTTCTTGCCAGTAGCGGTAGGAGTCGAGTTGGTAGACCATTATGGCCCGGTGTTCCCCGCCATGGCCTGCGAGGTCTCCCTGGCCGTCGCCGTCGAGGTTCAGGCGGCGCGCCATGACGCGTCCAGGGATGGATTGCTTCCAGACGCCGGTGTGTACAATTTTGCCTTGCCATTCGATGTCACGTGGCAACCCGACGTTGACCGATACTAGCGAGTTCGCGCTATTTTTCTGAAGTGAGATCATCTGTCTCCACGTTTGGATGATCGCCGGAAAGGGCCGGCTCCGCGAAAAAAAAGTGTGCGCCTTAAGCGCCTTGCGCCTTATGCGCCTTAAGGGTCTCTGTAGTACAAATTGCCGCGTTTCCAGTTGTGGTTCGTTGAACCGCAGGTCCCTCCGCTCCGCTTTGCTGCGGTCGGGATGACAAAGGGGAGAGCAACGTGTTCAAGGAGTGGCAAAACATCTCCACGATCGCCGGAAAGGGCCGGCACTGCGGAAAAAAAGTGTACGCCTTAAGGGTCTATAACAGTACTTCGTTGTTCGCTGAACCGCAGATCCATTCGCTCCGCTTGGCCATGACTTGTACTTCCTTTGTGGTTTGCGGCCGGAATCCGCATCATCTCTAACAATAAGCCGAGACCTGGGACCCCTCAGGATGACGGGTTTTTCGTTGGGTGTGACATAGCTGGTTGGGTAGGGTGGGTATGCCGTTGCTTTACCCCGGTCGGACAAGTTTTCAAAGTCATCCCCCGAGACAAATATAGTCAAATTCTCCGCTGTGCTCACGGACAGGCTCTGCGATAACCATTGTGGGCACTTTTGACGGTTCAAGCAGCCCTCGGCGGCTGAACCGAGGCATCTTGATGATTCGAAGTACGGCCTAAAGGCCGTACCTTTGGCCAAGATCTTTTCGGGCTATTGACGGCCCGACTGAAACCGTGCCCTTATACAAAACATTAGAGCCGTAAATGGGGAAGAAAGTCGCGTTCGGAAAACTTAAAAGCTGAATTGCTAGTCCTTGGGAGGCCCCAGGCTGGCGGTTGCAGCAGACACCTGACAAATTGCTGACATTCCTGTGACAACTGGGTTGTGGGGAATATCTATCGTTTTCCTTAGCCGAGGAGAATCCGTTGTCCAGGTCCCGCAAAATTGTTTTTTTCTTTCCGTCGTTTGCCAGCTCCGATGCGACGGCGCCTTTGGGTATTTTGGCGGTCGCCACGCCGTTAGAGCGTGCGGGGTTCGAAATTTGCCTCATCGATTCGACCATCACTCCAAACTACAAGAAGCGCGTTCTTGAAGAAGTACGCGATGCACTCTGCCTTGGTATCTCTCTTGTGACCGGACCGATGATCCGGGAAACCGTTGAAATTGCTCGCGCCATCAAGGAGTGGAATCCGGACTTTCCGATCATCCTGGGCGGATGGCACCCTTCGCTGCTGCCAAAACAGACGCTGGAAGCTCCTTATATCGACTACGTGGTTCGCGGGCAGGGCGAGGATTCGCTCCTCGAGCTCGTTACCCACATTCAAAAGGGGTCGGCGCCCGACTTTGTTGCGGGTATCGGTTTCAAACGCGACAACAAACTGGTATTCACCCCGGAACGGCCTCTGCGGCCGCTGGTGGATATGCCTCCCAAGGCCTACCACCTGGCGGACTTTGACGCCTACGAACGGCTGTGCGGAAAGCGCTGGGCCATGTATACCTCAAGCCTCGCCTGCCCTTTCAACTGCGCGTATTGCACCAACGCCGGAGTCTATGGGCGCAAATGGAATGCGCTGCCGGCAGAACAGTTTGTGGAAGAAACGGTTGATCTCAGCCGCAGATACGGTTTGGAGATGCTGTGGATTGTCGACGATAACTTTCTCGTCGACCTGGACCGGGCGCGCGCCATTTCGGAGGGGCTGGTGCGCGCCGGGGCCCAGTTTAAATGGAGTATCCAGGCCACCACTAACCTTACCGCGCGGCTTTCTGCAGAAGATCTGAAGCTGTTACATAAGAGCGGGCTGCACCAGATCTGCCAGGGCGCGGAGTCGGGATCGCGCAAGGTCTGGAAGGCGATGAATAAAGACTTCCAGGATTTTCCCACAATTTATGAAAGCGCGGCGCGCTGCCTGGCCGCCGGCATTCGCCCTTCCTTCAATATCATCTTCGCCTTCCCTGGCGAGGGAGCGACAGAGCGAAAAGAAACCATCAGCTTCGTGATGGACATCTGCCGCAAGTTTCCGGGAGCTGAGTTCTGGACCAACATCTTCACTCCTTATCCCGGCGCACCCATCATGGACAAAATTGCGGAGCTTGGCGTGCAGACGCCGGACTCCCTGGAAGGCTGGGTCGACTTCTTTCCCCGCTATACCAAGCTTCCGTGGTTGAACGGCCGCGATCATGAAGAGCTGCAGGTGATGCGGGACTACCTGCGCATCGCCTTCGATCGCATTCCTATTTCCGCGGACACGCGTAAGCCGATTGTGCGCCTGGCACAGAAGTGCATTTCCTTGCCGGCGCGTTGGCGGCTGGACCATGGGGCTTACCGCTTCCCTGTCGAGTTGTGGCTGAACAAAAAGCTGAAGGAACGCACGGCTGCGCTGAAACCGGCGGTGGATGCGAAGCGCCTGGAACCGAACACGGTGGAGGCAACGTGCTAAGCCGGGGGAAGGTCGTCCTGTTCTACCCGGCGTACGATGGGCCGCCGTTGGGGGCCCCGCTTTGCCTGCTTGCCCTGGCCTCCCCTTTGCGCGAAGCCAACTTTGACGTGGTGGTGATCGATGCGGCAATCGATCCGGAGTACCGGGCACGCATCGAGCGCGAAAGCGCAGACGCGCTGTGTCTCGGGATTTCTGTGCTCACCGGTCCCATGATCCGGGGTGCTGTGGAAGTAGCCACCGCGATGAAGAATGCTCAACCGCGGTTACCGATTATCTTTGGCGGCTGGCATCCCACCCTGCTGCCGGATGAAACCCTGAGCGAGCCTTTCGTCGATATTGTGGTTCGCGGGCAAGGGGAAGTCACCCTGGTGGACGTGGCCGAGGCGCTGGCCGCGAAGCGCCCACTGGATATGATTGCCGGGGTCTCGTGGAAGAACAACGGCCGCCGCGTACACAATCTCGACCGTCACGTGGAACCGCTGGATGCGCTTCCCATCCCAGCATTCGACCTTACCGACTTCGACGCCTACGAGAAACTGAGTGGAGCCCGCAAGATTGGCTATGCCACCAGCGTCGGCTGCCCCTACGCCTGCAACTACTGCACCGACATGGTGTTTTACAAGCGGCGCTTCAATGCTCTCTCGGCGGAACGGGTGGTCTCTGAGCTCACTGAGTTAGTGACGAAGTATCGCATTGAAGAAGTGGCTCTGCTCGACTCCAACTTTCCGGTCCAGCTTGCGCGGGCGCTCGAGATCGCTCGCGGCATCATCGCTTCCGGAGTTAAATTTCGTTGGACGTTCCAGGCTTCGACCGACTTTCTCTGCCGCATGAGCGAAGAGGATGTGATTCTGCTTGGCAAAAGCGGCGTATCGCATATGGGCTTCGGCACCGAATCCACTTCGGAGGCGGTACTGAAGATGATGAACAAGCGCCACCAACGGGTCAACGAGATGTACGAGACCGCGCGCAAGGCGAACCTGGCCGGCATTCGAGTCACGTTCAATCTGATTTTCGCTTATCCGGGTGAGACCGAGGCGGACCGCACGATTACGTTTCAAACCATGAGCGATATTGCGCGGCAGTTTCCGAATGTGAGTTTCTCGCCCAACATCTTCACTCCTTACCCTGGGATTCCCATCTGGCCGCAGTTGCGAGAGCTGGGTGTGCCTGAACCTCACACGCTGGTGGAGTGGATGGAGATGCCTTTGGGGGCGAACATGCTTCCGTGGTTGAAAGGCAAGGAACTGGCGCGGCTTAACCGGATGGTTGAGTATTTTCTGCTGAACAGCCAGATATGCCGGCAAACAGGGCCTCCTTCGCGCTTGCGCCGTGCGGTGCAATCCATGATTCGATCGCCGATCCGTTGGCGCTTGAACTCAAACCGGGGTTCTTTTCCCTGGGAGCTTTGGCTCGCGGCGCTTTCGGAGCGTTTTGCGCAACGGCGTTCCCTGATCACGGGCCAGGAACTTCCGAAACTTCCCGCAAGTGCGTGTTAGTTCGATGGACTTATTGAGGTAACTTGTGGCGGATATCTTGTTGGCACATTCCTATCATCTCCCTTACGACCCCAAGCAGGTTCGGAAGATGCAACCGTACCCGCCGCTGGGCACGTTGTACGCCGCCACGGCTTTGCGGGATCACGGGTTCTCGGCCGCGGTCTTCGATCCCATGTTGCAAGACCCGGTCAGCGGTTTCCTGGAAATGCTGTTGCTGGAGAAGCCGGCAATTCTCGCTATTTACGAAGACGACTTCAACTTTCTTTCCAAGATGTGCCTGACGCGCATGCGGGATGTGGCCTGGCAATTAGCGCAGACCGCACGGGAAGCGGGAGCGATTGTGATCGCTCATGGTTCCGATGCGACGGACCATGCCAAAGAGTATCTGCAGAATGGGGCTGACTTCGTGCTGGTGGGCGAGGCGGAGCACAGCCTGGTGGAACTGTGTGCTTCGATTCTGACCGGGAGCGCCCTTCCGAAACAAATAGCGGGAGTCATGCACCTGAATGCCGAAGGGAACCTGGTGCAGAGCTCGGTGAAGCCACCACGCAATCCTGATTGGAAGAACCTGGTGCGACCGGCTCGCGAGCTTATCGACCTCGAACCTTACCGGAAAGCGTGGACGGCGGCGCATGGCTACTTCTCCACCAATGTGGTTGCCAGCCGCGGTTGCCCGTACCGGTGTAACTGGTGCGCCAAGCCCATTTCGGGCAACAAGTATCAGCTTCGCCCAGCCGAACTGGTGGCCGCAGAGATTTGCGAGCTTAAAGAGGTTCACGGCGCGGAGCATATCTGGTTTGGCGATGACATCTTCGCCCTCGACCTGCGATGGGTGAAGCAATTCGCGGACGCGATTGAGCTGCTGGATTGTGCCTTGCCGTTCAAGATCCAATCGCGTGCCGATCTCATGAGCGAGGAGACAGTGGCGAGCCTCAAACGGGCCGGCTGCGCCGAGATTTGGATGGGCGTCGAGTCCGGATCGCAGCGCGTGCTCGATGCTATGGATAAAGGTTTGCGCGTAGACGAAATCAAGGTGGCTCGAGAAAGGCTCAGCGACGCAGGCATCCGGGCTTGCTACTTCCTGCAATTTGGTTACCCAGGGGAACATTGGGAAGACATTCAGAAAACGATTGACCTGGTACGGACCACACGGCCCGACGACATTGGCGTCTCGTTCTCTTATCCTCTGCCCGGAACTGCTTTCTTCGACCGGGTGCAAGAACAAATCGGGGCCAAGAGCAACTGGACCGACAGCGACGACCTATGCCTGATGTTCAAGGCCGCATACAAGGACGAGTTTTACCTGGCGCTACGGAATGCTCTGCACGCAGAAGTCGACTGGTGGCATGGCCGTGCCGGCGGCGGCCAAGACTGGGTTTCTCTTTGGGACAAAGTGTTTGCGCTGGAAGACACCAGCAGAAATTCCGAGGCTACGAGCTTTGCGCCGTTTGAAGCTTCGGGCCGGGAACAGTTTGTTCATCTTGAAGCCATTCAACCGGCTCGATGAGAAGGGGGAAACATGGCTGAGCTTTTATTGGCACACGGATATTTTCTTTACGAAGACCCCAAAGAGCTTCAGATCATGAAGCCTTATGCTCCCCTGGGAATTCTGTATCTTTGCTCGCACTTGAGGCGCAAAGGTTTCGACGTCGATGTGTTCGACACTACCTTCTCCAGCCGGGACGCGCTCTTCCAACATCTGCGCAGCGAGAAGCCTTCGGTGCTGGGCATCTATGCGAATCTCATGACCCGCAAGAATGTGGTGGAAATTCTGAAGGTGGCGCGCGAGGCAGGTTGGAAGACGATTGTGGGTGGTCCTGAACCTGGAGCTTATGCGCTTGAGTATCTTCAGGCGGGTGCGGACTTCGTGGTGTTCGGCGAAGGCGAACTCACGGTTGAGGAGTTGCTCGGGTCATTCCGTGCTGGGTCCTCGAATGGTCCTGCCTCCATTGCCGGCCTCGCTTACCTCGATGCGGATGGAAAGATGCATGAAACTCCACAACGGACACAGATCTCCGATCTCGATAGCCAACCCTGGCCGGCCCGGCAGGCGATCGACATCCACCGCTACGTGAAAACCTGGCGCGATGCGCACGGCAAAGGATCGGTCAACTTCATCACGGCGCGGGGATGCCCTTACAAGTGCCGGTGGTGCAGCCACCAGGTATTCGGGCAGACACATCGCCGGCGGAACCCGCTGCTCGTGGTGGATGAGGTGGAATGGCTGTTGAAGACCTACAGCCCGGATATGGTTTGGGTGTCAGACGATGTGTTCACGATCAACCATGCGTGGCTGCGGACCTACGCGGCAGAGATGCGTTCGCGCAACCTGCGTATCCCGTTTGAATGTATCTCACGCGCGGACCGCTTGAACGCAGAGATGCTTGACCTGCTTGCCGAACTGGGCTGCTTTCGCATCTGGATCGGTTCGGAAAGCGGATCGCAGCGCATTCTCGATTCCATGGATCGCGGAGTGAAGATCGAGCAAGTGCAGCAAGCGGTTGCCATGAGCCGGGAGCGCGGTATTCAAAGCGGGATGTTTCTAATGTGGGGTTACGAGGGAGAAGAGTTGGAGGATATCGAGGCGACGATCCGCCATGTCAGCACGTCGCAGCCCGATATCTTTTTCACCACGGTTTCTTATCCCATCAAGGGGACACCGTATTACAAGAGCATTTCAGACCGCCTGGTGCAGTTGCAGCCGTGGTCCAGCAGTTCCGATCGTGAGCTGAAGATCAAGGGCCGGCATTCGCAGAAGTTCTACAGCTACGCGGACCGGCTGCTGAAAGAAGAAGTGCAGCTTGCCCGGATGGCCGGGACGGCGGCGGCTAATTCTGAAAGCGCGGCCAGCCTTCGCCAGAGCATTGAACAGGCGCGGGCAGGGTTACTGTCGACGATGGCGGAGGTGGACGCATGAGCGTTGCGGTGGAAAGCCAGACCGTGCTCGCGTTCGATAGCCTGGCCGCGAAGTACGATGATTTATTTACGCGCTCCATGATCGGCCGCGCCCAGCGTGACGCTGTCTGGGATGCGCTGATCGACACTTTTGAACCCGGCGCTCACATTCTGGAGCTCAATTGCGGTACTGGCGAAGATGCGCTGTTTCTCGCGGGGCATGATGTTTCCGTGGTGGCGTGCGATGCCTCGGCGCAGATGATCGAGACCGCGCGGCGGCGGATGAAGGACGAAGACCCGGAGGCGGCGATCGAGTTCCGCGTTCTGCCAACCGAGCAGCTTTCCAGGCTGGGTCGTGAAGAGTCTTTCGATGGGGCATTTTCTAATTTTTCCGGGTTGAACTGTGTTGCGGACCTGCACCTGACGGCCCACCAGTTGGCGGGACTCGTTGGCAGCGGCGCTCCTTTACTGATCTGTATGTCGACGCGTTACTGCATATCGGAGATAGCCTGGTTTGCTCTCCACGGCCAGTTCCGCAAGGCACTCCGCAGAACGTCAGGATTCGCAACTGTGAAGGTGGGGGAGTACATCGTCAAAGTGCATTACCCGACTTTGCGGGCAATCCGGAAGACCTTTTCTCCCTGGTTTCGCATGCATTCATGTATGGGGGTCGGTGTCGCTGTACCACCTTCGTACCTGGAACCGATGGTGCGCAAGCATCCTCGTGTGCTGAAGCTGTTGCGGGCACTGGACCGGGTGATCGCCCCTTTGCCGTGGTTCAGGACCATTGGCGATCACATGCTTATCCGTTTGGAAAGGGTGGCGGAGCCATGCTGGTAAAGACGGAAGTTGCGGTAAAGGAGCAGTCCCAGGCGCGCAGCACTGGTGTGATGCTGCGTTGCCCACGATGTTTCGAGTCGATTGGCTTCCTTCCGGCGAAAGGGGAGGGCGGGATGGAATGTTCCGGTTGCGAGTCACCGTTGGTTTGTGAGCAGGGTATTTGGAAAGCGCTTTTGCCGGAGCGGGCTGTGCGGTACGCGAAGTTTGTGCAGGATTACGAGTCCATTCGCGCAGCAGAGGGACGGGGCAGCAACAGTGACGAATACTATCTCGCGCTTCCCTATCAGGATCTGTCTGGCCGATTAAGCGCGCAATGGGCAGTGCGTGCCGAGACTTTTCGCTATGTCGAACGCAAGATCATGCCTCGCTTCACTCCCCTGGGGCACTACCGTCTACGCATTCTGGATCTGGGCGCGGGCAACGGCTGGATGAGCTATCGCTTTGCTACCGAAGGCCATTCGCCGGTCGCGGTGGACTTGCTCATCAACGAGTTTGATGGTCTTGGCGCGGTCAAACATTATGAGCCACGGTTGCCGTCGTTGTTTCCCAGGTTCCAGGCGGAGGCGGATAACCTGCCTTTTGCCGATTCTCAGTTTGACGTGGCGGTGTTCAACGCTTCGTTCCACTATTCCGAGAATTACGAGAAGACCCTGGCAGAGGCGATTCGCTGTGTTCGTCGAGGGGGCACGGTGCTGATCGCCGACACGCCCTGGTACAGCGACGAGCGAAGTGGAGAGCAAATGCTGGAAGAGCGCCGCACGTTGTTCATCCGGCGCTATGGTTTCCCGTCGGATGAGTTGAAGAGCCTCGAATTCCTGACCGACCAACGCCTGGGCGCTCTCGAGCGACGCTTCCATATTCAGTGGCACACGCATCGCCCGTTCTACGGCGTGCGGTGGCACCTGCGGCCACTGGCAGCGAGACTACGCGGCACCCGCAAACCGTCACGGTTCCGGATCTACTCCGCCAAGGTGGTGAAATGATCATTCTTTTCCATCCTCGAGCCACCAAGCCGCGGAATTGCAGGCTTCCGCTAGCAGTGCTGGCGCTGGCGGCGGTGCTGGAGGGCCGCGAGGAGTACCGAATTATCGATGGCAACCTGGAGGAGGATCCCACGGCGGCGATCCTGAGCACTATTAAGCTTCACCAGGTGGAACTGCTGGGTGTTTCCTGTATGCCGGGACCGCAGATGGTGGCCGCGATGGAGACATGCCGCGAGATACGCCGTCTGCGGCCACATGTGCGTATTGTGTGGGGCGGGTACTTTCCCTCGCTCTATCCCGATGCCACGCTCAATGCGAAATACGTCGACTTTGTGGTTCGCGGCCAGGGCGAGGACACGCTGCTCGAACTTATCGATGCGCTACGAGGGAAACGCTCGTTCGATTCGATCCTCGGACTTTGTTACAAGGACGCGTTCGGGTTTCATCGCACCAACGCGGAACGGCCGATGAAGGGTCCGGACGATTTTCCCTGGTCCCCGTTTCATCGTCTGCCGGTGGAGAAGTACCTACGGCCCTCATTTTTCGGGAAGCGGACGGCGGTGCATCACGCCAGTATCGGCTGCCCGTTCAACTGCAGTTTCTGTGGAGTGCATGCGGCGTACGGAAGAGCCGAACGCATGGAGTCTCCGGAGCGGACTGCGAAAATTCTCAACTACCTGGTGGGCCAGTACGGAGCGGATTCGGTCCAGTTCTATGACATGAACTTCTTTCTGCGAGAGGATCACGCGCGCGAGCTGATGGATCGGCTGGCGCCGCTCAACCTTCGTTGGTGGTGCGAAGCTCGGGTCGATATTATGTCGCGCTATTCCGACGCGACCATGGAGGCGATTAAGAAGGCAGGCTGCGCCATGATCTTCTTCGGAGCGGAGTCCGGCTCCGACTGGGTGCTGAAGGAGATGCAGAAGGGCATCACGACTGAGGAGACGGTGATGATGGCGCACCGCACGCGCCAGTTCGGCATCATTCCCGAATTTTCGTTTGTGATCGGCAACCCGGGAGATCCGGAACGCGACACCAGGGAGACGGTCAGTTTTATCCGAAAACTGAAACGGATCAATCCTGACTCGGAAATTATCGTGCAGCACTATACCCCGACGCCTCAGCCGGGAAAAATGTATGGCGATGTGGACAGCAAGATTGCCTTTCCCGACAGCCCGGCAGGCTGGGCCGAGAAAGAATGGATGGACTACACGCTCCGCATCGATACCCATGCGCCGTGGTTGCGGACCAGGACCAAGAAGCTCATCGATAACTTTGAAACAGTGGTGGCGTCGCGCTGGCCAACGGTACAGGACATTCGCGCGCCGCAATGGAGCCGCGTGCTTTTGAAGATCCTGAGCTGGTGGCGGTATGCGTTCCGCGTCTACAGCTTTCCGTTCGAGCTGCAATGGGCTAATGAGTTTATCAGCCTGCGTAAACCAAAACGAGAGAGCCTATGAGTCCGCTATCACCAGCGCCGCAAGAAGTGTTTGATAGCTGGGCGCAGGTTTATGACGTGCAGGCGAACCCTTTGCTTTCGCTGGAACAGCGGCTGCTGGGGCCCATGTTGGCGGACGTGCGCGGGTTGGACATCCTGGATGCGGGCTGCGGCACAGGCAGGTGGCTGCAGCAGTTGTCTGAGCGCTCTCCACGAAGCTTGACAGGAGTCGACACCTCACCGGCCATGCTGAAAGTGGCCGCCGGCAAGGTGAACAACCAGTGCGATCTGCGCCAGGGGAGTTGCACCGCGCTGCCGGTACGCGACGCCTCAGCAGATGTGGTGTTGAGTTCCTTTGTGGTGAGCTACCTGGATGATCTCGACCGGTTCGCGGGCGAGGTGGACCGGGTGGCGCGGCCAGGGGCAACTGTCTTTCTCAGCGACATGCATCCGGATACGGAAGCGCGCCTTAACTGGGTGAGATGGTCATCGGCAAAGGATTCGGGTGCCCGGATTGACGGCCGGGGATGGCCTCTGCAACAGACTATTGGCGCCTTCGAAGCTCGTGGGTTCAGGCTGGTTTCGCTCCTGGAGCCGATGTTTGGTGTCGAAGAGCGAGCGATCTTCGAAGCGTGCGGCCGTGAGGATTTGTATCGAGCCGCCGCTGACCTTCCCGCGATTTACGTGCTGCAACTGCGGAAGTCCACCAGTTCACCGCGGCGGCGAATGGCCGCAACGGTCGGCACCAGCGACTCGCTGCGTATCTATGGAGGCCGTGTGGCGCGAGGGCCGGAGGCTGCATCCCTGGCTTCTCTCTCCATTACTGGCGGGACGATACATTTAGTCCAGAGCGGGGCTTCGACCAATGGCAGGGCTGGCCTTTCTCCGGAATGCGCGATTGATCTGTCGGGGTTCTTCCTGCTACCGGGGCTGATCAATGCGCATGATCATCTTGAATTCGGGCTATTTCCAAATATCGGCGACGGGCCGTACCAAAACGCCGCCGAATGGGCGCGAGATATTCACCAGAACCATGGCGACCTGATCGAGCGGCACCGTAAGGTATCGCGGCGTGTGCGGTTATGGTGGGGAGGAATCCGCAACCTGCTGTGCGGAGTGACTACCGTATGCCACCACAATCCGCTTAGTCCGGATTTATTGCATGCTGAGTTCCCGGTCAGGGTTGTTGCGGACTTCGGTTGGGCTCACTCGCTCTCGCTGGATCCACAAGTGGCGAGCAAGCTTGGAAGAACCCCAAGGGGCACTCCTTTTATTCTGCATGCCGCGGAGGGGATTGATCGGGAGAGCCTGGAAGAAGTGTTCGAGCTCGACCGCATGCAGGCCCTGGACGAGCGGACGGTATTGGTACACGGTCTTGCCTGCACTCCAATAGCGGCCGGGCTGATCAACCGGCGGCTGGCGGCCGTTGTTTTGTGTCCCACCTCGAATAAGTTTCTGTTTCACCAGTTCCCTTCGTTTGGTTTGGTTCATTCGTTGCAAAAGGTGATTCTGGGTAGCGACTCGCCACTGACCGCGGCGGGCGATCTACTGGATGAGATCCGATTTGCACACACAGAGATTGGCCTGCACCCGAACTCGATCTATGGCATGGTGACCAACCATCCGGCAGATATTTTGCATCTTCGGCGTGGAGAAGGCCGGCTCCGGCCTGGTTCGGTCGCGGATATCGTGGTGGTTCGCGACCTCGGGCTCAGCCCGGCAGAAACTCTGGCACAGCTGACCATTGACCAGATTGAAATGGTGATCGCTGCAGGCAGTGTTCAGCTTGCGGGGCCGACGCTGTTTGAGCGGCTGCCCGCTGCGCTCACGAACGGGCTGGAGGCTTTCGAAGTAGATGGTTTGGTGAGATGGGTCCGCGCCCCTATCGATCGGCTGATCATGGAAGCGGAAGAGGTTTTAGGAAGTGATTTATGCGTCGGCGGAAAGGGGGTGCGTCGTGCCACTGCTGCATGAAGAAGGCGTTACCGCCTCCGCGGCGGCTTCCGTGCTGGCGTCGATGCCGATACTGGTGCTCAACGTTCATAGTCATTGCAACTGCCGCTGTGTCATGTGCGATATCTGGAAGCGGGAGAAACACGAACAAGTGCGGGTGGAGGACCTGGAGCGTCATCGGGAGTCGGTGCGGAAGCTGGGGGTCCGTCAAGTAGTGTTGTCAGGCGGGGAACCGCTGCTACACGGGGATCTACGCGCACTTTGCGAGTTTTTCCGGGCAGAAAGCATTCGGCTTACGTTATTGACGACAGGATTGCTGCTGCTCAAGCGTGCGGATGAGGTTTCCACGCTGTTCGATGAGGTTATCGTATCGATTGACGGACCACGTGAGGTGCATGACGGCGTCCGGCGAATTTACGGAGCGTTCGATGTGATTGCGCAGGGGGTTGCGGAACTCCGTCGGCGCAAGCCGGAGCTGGTGGTTGCCTGCCGCATGACGGTACAAAAGGCTAATCATTGCCATCTTCGCGCTACGGTAAGGGCGGCGAAAACGATCGGGTTTGGTTCTATTTCGTTACTGGCCGCCGATCTTACTTCGGAAGCATTCAATCGGCCTTTGGTTTGGCCAGGAGAGAGACAAAGCGAGATTGCGCTGACAGAGAAGGAGGTTGGCGAGCTTGAGGAGGAAATCGAGCGTCTGATCGTGGAGCATGAGGGGGATATCCGCAGGGGGTACATCGCAGAAGGAGCGGCCAAGCTGCGGCGGATTGCCCGACGGTTCCGCGAGCACCTTAGGCAGGCTATTCCCGAATCTCCTACGTGCAATGCTCCGTGGGTTTCTGCGGTGGTGGAAGTGGACGGATCGGTCAGGCCGTGCTTTTTCCATCGCGCAGTTGGTAACATTGGGTCAGCGACGTTGGAAGAGGTTATTAACGGTGAGGCGGCCCGGGCGTTCAGGCAGTCTCTTAGTGTGAGCGACAACCCGACTTGCCGTCGCTGCGTTTGCTCGTTGAATTATCAGGGTATTTGATCGTTGTTAGATAAATCCAAGTGAGGAAATATGCGTAACGGATTCAAGGTTTTGGTTGCTCTGCTGGGGATTTGCCCCTGGTATGGAATCACAGCAAACGCAGCGGATGTTGATTTGCAGCCGGGCGCAAAGGCCCCCGCGTTCACGCTTCCCTCTCAAGATGGGACGCCGGTCAGTCTTTCGGACTATCGGGGTAAGTGGGTGGTGCTTTATTTCTACCCTAAGGATAAGTCGAGCGGATGCACGATCCAGGCACATGAATACCAGAGCGCTTTGCCGAAGTTTGAGGCACATCATGCGGTTGTGCTGGGGGTTAGTTTGGATACCGCGGAGAGTCATAAGAGCTTCTGCACCCAGGATGGTCTGACGTTTCAAATTGCTTGCGGATCCGGATCGGCAGGCGGCTTCTGCTTATGGGGTTCCGTTGATGACGTTCAAGGATATGAAGTTTGATGAGCGGGACACTTTTTTGATTTCACCTAAGGGGACGATTGCCCAGGTTTGGCGGAAGGTGGATCCAAAACAGGACAGCGGTATTGTTTTGGAGGCGATTGGTAAAAAGGGTAAGAGTTAAGGGGTTGTTGGGTTGGGTCGGAATAGATAAGAGCGATTGAACGGGCTGCGCCCGGCTTTTTCGGCCCATGTACGCTTTGGCGAACATGGGGCACCCGTCCAGTTTCCTTCGGCGGTACTTCGTTCTTGAGGGCTTTCGGTCGAGGGGAAGTGGTATCCCACATCTCGCGAAAAACGAGCGAGATATGGGGCACCCGTCATTGGTGCCTAGACAGAATTCGAGGTTGAAAGTCCGTTCGATTTCTGCCGGGTCTTGGTCCCAATCGAGTCAAGTTGGAAATCCGTCTCATTCCCTTGCTTTTTTAGCGACCGATATCGAGTTGAGCTCGGAGTTGGGTTACCGCGCGTGGCATTTCTTCTGCGGGGGTGTTGCCGAAGCCGAGGATGAAGCCCTGGTGAGAGGGTTTGCCCAGGTAGGAGGGGGAGAGGGGCCAGAGCCAGAGGCCTTTGGCCGCGGCTTTGGTGGCGATCTCGCGGTCGTGGAGGCCTTTGGGTAGAGTTACTGCCAGATGCATGCCGGCCTGGCTTCCGTGGATCTCCAGGCCGGGCCCGAGTTGGTCGCGGATGCTGTTGACGAGCGCGGTTCTGCGTTCGCCATAGAGCAAGCGCATCTTTCGGATGTGGCGTGCGAAGTGTCCTTCGCGCATGAAATCGTTGATGGTTTCCTGATAGAGGTAGGGCGGGAAAATGTCCATGGCGGAGCGTACTGCCGCGAAATGACGTATCAGATCTTCTGGAATGACGATGTAGCCCAGGCGCAATGAGGGAAAAAGAACCTTGCTGAAGGTTCCGATGTAAATCACACGGGCATTCGGGTCGAGGCCTTGCAGAGACGAGATGGGCGCGCTTTCGAAGCGGTACTCACTGTCATAGTCATCCTCGATGATCCACGAGCCGGCACTTTGCGCCCAGTTCAATAGCTGCATGCGGCGCGCGGCGCTCATGGTGGCGCCAAGCGGGTATTGATGAGAGGGCGTGACGTAGGCCGCTCGCGCCTTGGGGCATCGCTTGATGCCGGAAGACACGATCATGCCTTCTTCATCGACAGGGACAGGGATGAGATGGCAACCTGCGCCGGCGAACACGTTCCTTGCCAGGCGGTAGCCGGGATCTTCCACCCAGATGGAGCTTCCCTTTCCCAACAAAACACGCGCGGAAATCTCCAGTGCCTGCTGCGAGCCTGCCACCACCATTACCTGGTGCGGTTCGCAGCGAACAGCGCGCGCGGTGCGCAGGTAGGTGCAGATGGCTTCGCGGAAAGTCTCCGTCCCCAGTGCATCGATGTTGTGGATTGCGCTCAGGCGCGGGCTGCGGGTGTGGCGGGTGATGATGCCCGACCAGATGTGGAAGGGGAAGTGTTCGAATGCGGGCTGATGCACGCCAAACGCCCCCCAGCCTTTGGCCCAGGGCGGCCGTTCGGCAGACATAAGCAGGCCGCGGCGCGCAACCGGGCGCGGTCCGGAGCCAGCCTGCGCGGATGGTGGGTTTCGTTCTTTACAGACGGTCAGGCTCTCGGGAAGCGCCTCAGAGACAAATGTGCCTGCGCCTTTGCGGCTTTCGAAATATCCTTCGGCCAACAATTGCGCGTAGGCGTTGAGGACGGGGATGCGAGAGATGCCCAACTCCACCGCAAGGGAGCGGGAGGAGGGTACTCGTTGGCCGGGCCGCAAATTGCCGCGGACAATGACCGTGCGAAAGCCGTCGTAGACCTGCTTATGGAGGGGGTCCGACGCTTTTCTATCCACAGCGATAACCGGGGCGATTGCCTCCGCGATTTTTGCCATGGGATGATGGTAGTGGTTATATCAATCACGCGGCAAGTGGCCGATGGAAACGACCACTTCCTGGCGACTACTTGGAGCTCTTGAGTTCCACCTTGTACTTTTTCGCGGCGGCCTCGATTCGTTTCCAGGCGGCGCTACGCTCTGCCTCGGTAACGTCCTTTACCTGGTTGAAGCGTGCGGCCGCGTTGCGGACGTGCGACGCGTTTTCAAGCGGCTCTTTGCGCTGCTTGGGAAATGCGTACTTGGTGGCGGGTATTCGATCGCGTGCTGCCTCGTTCAGTTTTGCCATGGTGTTCCCTCCCCTGTTTGCTTGGACGCGGGCGAGGTTCGCGTGGTTGGCGGGTAATGCGTGTTATTCGAGGCGGAGGGTGTTGAAAGGGCGAGACAGTTCCGCGCAAAGGGCTTCGACAGCGAGTTGATGATCGGCGCGCTCGGGCAACCCCGAGACGGTGATGGAGCCGATGACGCCCGCGCCTACGACGCGCAGCGGGAAGCTGCCGCCGTGGCTGGCGTAGTCCGCGATGGGCAATCCGTAGCGGTCCGATAGGTTGGATTTTTTCTCCTCCATCTCCCGTCCGATGGCATAGGAGCTGCGATGAAACCGCGCTACCACATTGCCTTTACGGCGCACCCATTCCACGTTGTCAGGGGTTGTTCCGGGGAGCGCACTGTAAAACAGCGGCTGGCCAAAACGCCGCACATCCACCACCAGGCTCAGGTTTCGTGTGACGGCGAGGGCCCGCACATGTCCACCCAGTCTCCACGCTGTGTTTTCGTCAAAGTGGGTGAACCGGAGTTCCTGTTCCTGCAATGCGATGCGTGCTAGATCTTCGGCTATTGGCATGGCGCTACTTTAGCAGGTCCCGGAGAGCGGAACAGTGGCGTGCATTTGAGACGCTATCGGCTAGAATTCGATTGCCCATTGATTGTGCGATTTGATAAATCTTGGGCCGGTCCAGCGTCTGGGCCCCGGGGGAGTCAGCGCAGTGCAAAGTTTCCGTTCGTTCGCCATGCGCACGATTGTCTTGGCCTTTATTTTAGGTTCTACGCGGGGGTACTCGGTTGACCGCGGCAAGAAAGTGATCGTGGACGCATGGTTTAACAGCCAGCAGCGGACGAATGCTGCGGGAAAGCAAGAGTACTTCCATTACAAGTGGGATGATGTCAGTAACAGTGGCTTTTTCCTTTTTGGACAGATCTTCCGAGGATTTGGCGTGGCGACGGACACGCTTTACAGCGCGCCGACTGTCGCCAATCTGAAGGGGGCACAAATCTACATGATTGTGTCGCCCGATATCCCATCCAAGAATCCACAGCCGCACTACCTGCAGGCCGAAGATGCACGGCAAGTGGCGGAATGGGTGAAGGCCGGAGGCGTGCTGGTTTTGATGGCCAACGATCCCGCAAACGGTGAGATTGACCACCTGGATCAGCTCGCCGATGTTTTTGGTCTTCACTTCAACCCAGTGCTCAGCCACCATGTGATCGGAAAGGATCATGACGCCGGGCGGATTCCGGTGGCCGGGGGTGGGCCGCTCTTTCAGTACCCTCACACATTTTTCATGAAAGACACGTGCACGATCTCCATCAAGGGAGCGGCTACGCCGTTGTTGGAGGATCGGGGCGATATTCTGATTGCGTCGGCGAAATACGGCAAAGGGACGGTTCTCGCCGTGGCCGACCCGTGGATTTACAACGAATATACGAATGGGCAGAACCTTCCCCCGGAATATGACAATCTCGCCGGAGCGGTTGAGGTGGTGAGTTGGCTGGTGAAGCAGGTTCCCTGAGACTCAGGGGACCGGTGAATGCCCGCAATAACTGTGTTAACCCGGAGAGGACGATCGGTCTTCGCGGAATATTGGCCCTGGTGAAGGAGAACGATTTGAAGACCTATCTTTTGGCGGACCCCGTTCGGTATCCACGGATGACGACAGCGGAGCTGCGGGAAACATTTCTGATTGATTCGTTGTATGAGCCTGGGGCGCTGCATCTGGTTTATGTCGACCTGGACCGCACGGTGGTCGGGATGGTGGCGCCCACGACGGGCCCGCTTTCCCTGCCGACCGATCCTGCTCTGCGCGCGGAGTACTTTACCGAGCGACGGGAGTTGGGGGCACTGAATGTGGGCGGGAGCGGGTGTATCCGGGTGAATGGAAAATGCCATTCTCTCGAAAATTTGGACTGCTTGTACATTGGGCGCGGCAATGCGGAGGTCAGCTTCGAGTCAAAGGATTCCGCTTCGCCGGCGATTTTTTATATTCTCAGTTATCCCGCGCATACGGCGTATCCGGTGGCGTTGGTGAGGAAAGAAGACGCCAGCCCCACGGTGTTGGGGAGCGCCGAGACTTGCAACCTGCGGACGGTGTCGAAGTATATCTATTTGGGCGGAGTGAAGAGCTGCCAGTTGGTGATGGGCGTGACTCATCTGCATGCGGGCAGTGTGTGGAATACGATACCGCCGCATACCCACATGCGTCGATCCGAGGTTTACCTTTATTTCAATCTGGTTGAAGATGCCGTGGCGTTTCATCTAATGGGGCCGCCGGCGGAGACGCGACATATCCTGATGAAGGAACGGGAGGCGGTGATTTCTCCCGGGTGGTCGATCCATGCTGGTGTGGGGACTCGGGCGTATAGCTTTTGCTGGGGCATGGGTGGGGAAAATCAGGATTATGCGGATATGGATGTGGCTGCGGTGAGCAGCTTGCGTTAGGGCGCCAGCGAAGCAAAGGGGGAGTTTGTATTTGGGATTGGTTGTTCGGGTTTAAAAAGCATTTCCATCAAGGGTTCGCGGAACCGCAGGTCCCTCCGCTCCGGTCGGGATGACTTGGGGGAGGACTTGTCGCGGGTGTAGGGTTTGCGATGGGAATAGAAGTTCAATCTTGTTTGTGACCCTGTGGTTACGTCACGAGTGTCCATGAAGTATGGGTTGCGGGGATCCCAGGTCTCAAAAGCGAGACCTGGGGCACCCTTCGCGTTTTTCCTGATGACAAGAAAAGAGTAGGTTTCCGACCGATAAAGCTGAGCGTTGTTCAGCTGTGGTAGTGGCGTTCGAAGGCGGAGAGGACGCGGGGGCGCTTTTTGGCGTGCAGGCCCAGGGAGAGAGAGATGTCGCGGCAGCAGCGCAGAAGGTGTTCGGCGATCTCGGGCATGTTGGGGGCGGTGATGCGCGAGGTGGGGCCGGAGACACTTACGGCTGCGATGGCGCTGGCGGTTTTCGTCGAAGATGGGAGCACCTACACAGCGCACACCTACTTCGATTTCCTGATCGTCGATGGCGTATCCCCGCCGGCGCACTCGCTCCAGAGCCCTCATCAAGGCTTCCCTCGAAGTGAGGGTTTTGTGGGTGTAGCGTACGAAACGGATCTTGGAGACGATTTGCTCGATCACCTCCGGAGGCTGAAAGGCGAGCATCGCTTTGCCCATGGAGGTGCAGTAGACCGGATTCGACGTCCCGGTTTTCGAACTGACACAGACTCGACGGTTTGGTTCCACCTTGTCGAGATAAACAATGGAAGTTTTCTGCAGCACGCTCAGGTGCACGGTTTCGCCTACATGCGCGGCGAGGCGGCGGAAATAGGGGTGCACTCGCGTGCGGAGATCCACCTGCTCGACTGCCCGATTGCCCAGCTCATAGAGCTTCAAGCCGAGACGGTAGCGGTTCTCCGGGGTACGCTCGATCAGGGCGCTGCGTTCCAACACCATGAGAGAACGGTGTGCGGTGCTTTTGTGCAGGTTGAGCTTCTGGCAAACATCCGCGAGACTGAGGGCAGAGTCGCTTTCGCCTAGCATTTCCAGGACAGCCACTGCCCTGTCCAGGCTATGCAACTGATACAGATCGCTGGATCGTGATGCATTGTCGGAAAGAGCGCGTTCGGTGATCGAAGCTTCCATCGTTGGCCTCGGCTGATGTTCCGCTCCTGGGACCCAAGTCCCGCTTTGCGGTATGTTCCACTGGGGAAAATCACGCCGATAGCATCATTTTCGGTCGAGGGTACGGTTGTCAATGTTTGCTGCATGGGGCAGACGTGAAAAGGTGGGCTACGTCCCGGATAGCGGGACGCCAAGCTGTTCGGCTGATGCCGGCCACTTCACACCTGTCAGGCGCTCCGAGACCTCCCATAGTTTTCGCGCCACCGCTTCATCCTTCGCCTGGGGAAATACCTTTGCGGGGGCGACCTCGCCTTTCAATTCATAGAAGCCGTTGGGGCCGTAGTAACCGTTGGGGACCGCCTGTGGAGAGGTGGCTGCGAAGAGGGTGGGCAGTGCTCCCGCGGCCGCCGAGTGACTCATGAAGGAGCCGACTACCTTTGCGCCAAATCCTTTCAAACCGCCGCTGCCGGGTCCATTGGGAATGAGATCAGTTCGCGCGTACCCGGGATGCGCGGCATTGCTCATCAATCCCCATCCGTAGGCATCGCTGCGCCGCTGCAGCTCGAAGGTGAAGAGCAGATTGGCCAGCTTCGATTGCTGGTAAGCAGGCCAGGAGCGGTATTTGCGTTCTCCCTGCAGGTTGTCGAAATCGATTTTGCCCCCGCGATGGGCGAGGCTGCTGACGTTGACGACTCGTGGAGCTTTCGCTTTGCGCAGCGCGGGCAGCAACAAGCCGGTGAGTGCGAAGTGGCTCAGATGGTTGGTGCCGAATTGCAATTCGAAGCCGTCTTCGGTCAGTCGCCGCGTGGGCAGGTCCATGACGCCCGCGTTGTTGATCAATAGATCCAGTGGGCGTGCGCTTATTTTGCCGGTAAAGGCGCGTATAGAAGCAAGACTGGCCAGATCGAGCGACTCGAATCGTACGTTGGCGGTGGGCACGGCGCCCTGGATGCGTTGAACGGCGAGGCGGCCCTTCTCCGCGTTTCTGCCGGTCACTAATACTTCGGCGCCCGCGTTGGCCAGGGCGAGCGCTGTCTCGTATCCGAGACCTCCGGTGGCTCCGGTAATGACAGCCAGGGCTCCGTGCTGCGGGGGGATATCCGCGATTGACCAGTGGTTCATGATGTGTGCTCCTTCCAGGTAATGATATGAGTGAGTACATACTCATTACGATGCATAAAATACTACTTTTTCCTGGCCACCGCAGACCACAGCATTTCGAAGCCGTCTTTGCGATACTGCTCGGCCTGCCGCGGGTGATGGCGCATGAAGTACATGGTGGTGTCGGCGAGGGCGCTCATGGTGGCGCGAATGAAGTCGAGCGGGCGGTTGAGAAAGAGGCGCTGGGCTACGGCGGCTTCCGCAGTTTTCTCTATTTCGAGGAAGGGGGTGACTGCCGGCTTGTGTGGACTCTTCGGTGAGCCCGCTCCAGACCGTCATTTGCTGGAGTACCTTCTGCTGCTCGGGGTTATCGACTCCCCAGGTGACATAGCGATCCCAGACGTGTTGGAAACGGCTGCGAATGCCGGCGCGGCGGGGGAAATTCGACATCATGGCGTCGGCTAGTTCGAGTTTGATTTCACAGTAGAGGGCGTTGATCAGTTCGTCTTTGGTGGGGAAGTAGGTGAAGAGGGTGCCTTCGGCTACACCCGCGGCTTGCGAGATGGCTGAGGTGGGAGCGCCCAGGCCCCGGTCGGCGAATACGTGGGTGGCGGCGGAGAGGATTGCGTTGCGTTTGTCTTCGCTTTTGGGGCGCGCCATTATAAATGAGTATACACTCATTTAATGCGGGAGATTGAATGCCGATTAAAAGTTATGGAAGACGATGTTGGCGGTGCGACCCGACGTCTCGGCCGAAGAACGAGGGCGAACATGGGGCACCCAGGGTATTCCCTTCACCGGCTGGCGATCTTACTGTCCAAGTGTCGGACGACCCTGCAAGGGTTGCCTACAGCGAGGACTCCTGGGGGCAGGTCGCGGGTGACGACGCTGCCTGCGCCCACGACTGTGTTCTCGCCGATGGTGACGCCGGGACAGACGATGGCGCCTCCGCCTAGCCAGGCGCCGTCCTTGATGACTACGGGGAGAGCGAACTCGAGTTTGGAGCGGCGGGTGGCGGCATCGAGCGGATGGGTTGCGGTGTAGATCTGGACGCGCGGGGCGATCTGGACTTCGCGCCCGATGGTGATGCGATTGCAGTCGAGGAAGACACAGTCGTAGTTGACGAACGAATCTTCTCCGATGGAGATGTTACTTCCGTAGTCGCAGCGGAAGGATGGCTTGAGGACGGCTCCGGTCCCAAAAGCATCGAACAGCTCAAGCAGGAGGGAGCGCCGCTCGTCGTCTGCGCCAGGGCGAGTCTGGTTGAAGCGAAAGAGGAGTTCCTGGGCACGCAGATCCTCAGCTACCAGTTGCGGATCGGCCGCAAGATAGAATTCGCCTGCCAACATCTTTGCCTTTTGGCCTGTGGGTAGTGTCATCCAACCACTTTAATTGCAAGGGGAGCATGCCGAGCCTACGAAAGCACATCCAGGTCCGAGGCATCGTGCAGGGCGTGGGGTTTCGTCCTTTCGTTTATAACCTGGCCCAGTTTCTGGGCCTGACTGGGTTTGTTTTCAACTCATCTTCTGGCGTAACCATCGAAATCGAAGGTGAGGGAGCGCCGGTGGCAACGTTTTTGCAGACGTTGCAGGAAGATCCCCCGCAGTTGGCGGAGATCACCGAGATCACGGTCTCGGAAATGGGGGTTGAGGGGAGCGCCGGCTTTTCAATTCTCGGCAGTCGCGAGGAAGCTGGCGAGTTTGTGCTGGTGCCGCCCGATGCGGGAACCTGCGACGCATGCTGGAACGATTTTGGAGATCCGGCCAACCGGCGCTTCGGCTATCCATTTACCAATTGCACGCATTGCGGGCCGCGCTACGCCATCCTGCGCGATATACCGTATGACCGGGCGAAGACCACGATGGCAGCCTTCGGCATGTGCGCGGACTGCGAAAAGGAATATGAGGATCCGCAGGACCGGCGCTTTCATGCGCAACCAAATGCGTGCGCGGTGTGCGGACCTTCCTTATTGCTGGTGAAAAGCGTGGCGACGGCGTCGATGGCGGCCGCGGTGCAGCCTGCCGCGATGCGGGCATCCCTGGGAAACTGCTGGTTTCAGGATAAGGATTCGCTGGCAATCGTTCGCCAGACGCGCGCGCTGCTGGCTGAGGGCAAGATCGTGGCGGTGAAGGGTCTGGGTGGTTTTTTGCTCGCCTGCGATGCGACCAATGAAGCGGCGGTGGCGGAGTTGCGAAGACGCAAGCGGCGCCCGCATAAGCCGTTCGCCCTGATGGTGCGCGATGTCGCAGCAGCCAGGAGGCTGTGCGAGGTGTCGACGGAAGACGAGGCCAGCCTGCTTTCTTCGCGGCGGCCCATCGTTATCCTGCCGCGGCGGACTGACGCTGGGCTCGCATCGAGCATTGCGCCGGGAGATAGAACGCTCGGGGTGATGTTGCCTTACACGCCTTTGCACTACCTGCTATTCAGCGATTCGCCGGAGGTTGCGTCTGAGTGGTCGGCCCTGGTGATGACCAGCGGCAACCTAAGCGAGGAGCCGATTGTGATCGGCAATCCCGAGGCCATGTTGCAATTGGGCGGGGTGGCGGATTGGTTCCTGCTGCATAACCGGGATATTGCCACGCGCGTCGACGACTCCGTGGTGCGCAGCTTTGAGGGCCGGGAACGCGTGCTGCGCCGTTCTCGCGGATACGTGCCTCAGACCATCGACCTGGGCATCGAGTTGGAGGAAGTGCTGGCGTTCGGCGGGGAGTTGAAAAATACGTTGTGTCTCACCAAAGGCAGATACGCGATTCTTAGCCAGCATATCGGCGACCTGGAGAACTACGAGACGATGCAGTTTTTCGAGGAGACACTCGCCAACCTTAAACACATCTTCAGGGTTGTGCCGCGCGCCGCGGTCTACGATCTGCATCCCGGCTATATGAGCACGCGCATGGCTTTGGCCTCGGGAATTGAGCGCAAGATTGGAGTGCAGCACCACCATGCGCACATCGCGAGTTGCATGGCGGAGAACCATCTCCAGGGACGGGTGCTCGGGGTGGCGATGGACGGCACTGGATTCGGGACCGATGGGACGGTTTGGGGCGGCGAATTTCTGGTTGCGGATTACGCCGGTTTTACGCGGCGGGCGCATTTGCGCAACGTTCTGCTACCCGGAGGGGACGCGGCGGTGCGGCAACCGTGGCGTATGGCGCGGAGTTACCTGCGCGATGCTTTTGGGCAACAGATGCCAGGCGGGGTGCGGGGTTTTGAGGGGATCGACGAGAAGCAATTGGCGCTGGTAGACACGATGCTCACGCGGCGGATCCAAACGGTCGAAACATCTTCTTGTGGACGGCTGTTCGATGCCGTGGCTTCGCTTTTAGGCGTGGCTCAAGAGGTGACGTTTGAGGGGCAGGCAGCGATTGCGCTCGAGGCAATGGCCGATGATGGAGTGGAAGACTCCTACGACTTTGAAATTGCAGAGGGTGAGCCGATGATCCTCGACTTCCGGCCGGTGATTGCCGCAATCGTGAAAGATCTCTCCCGGGGCCGGAGGCCGGGAGTAATTTCAGCTGCTTTTCACAACAGCTTAAGTGCAGCGATCGGCGAAATGTGTGGCAGGATCGGTGCGGCCGCTGGATTGAACCGGGTTTGCCTGAGCGGGGGCAGCTTCCAGAACCTATACCTGCTGGGTCGAACGGTGGTAGAGTTGCGGCGTCGCGGCTTTGGGGTGTTTCTGCATGCCCAGGTTCCTGCAAACGACGGTGGTTTATCCCTGGGGCAGGCCATGATCGCTCACCAGAGAATGCGCGAAGGAGATTGATATGTGCCTGGCCATCCCCGGAAAAGTGGTAGAGACCTTCGACCAGCGCGGAATGCGCATGGCCAAGGTGCAGTTCGGCGGCATTGTGCGCGAGGCCTGCCTGGAATACGTTCCGGAGACGCAGGTGGGAGAGTATGTACTGGTGCACGTGGGTTTTGCCATCAGCCGGATTGATGAAGCAGAGGCCGAGCGCACCTACCAGGCGCTGCGGGAACTGGATCAGCTGACCGAACTCGAATCTCCTGTGGTGGAGGAAGTGGAGCCGGGAGGGTATCGACAATGAAATACCTTGATGAATACCGTGACGGTGACGTAGCCAAGAAGATTGTCGGTGAGATGCGACGGGTTCAGACCCGCCCCTGGGTGTTGATGGAGGTTTGCGGGGGGCAAACGCACTCCATCGTGAAGCACGGAATCGATCAGCTATTGCCTGAGGGAATGGAGCTAGTGCACGGGCCCGGATGCCCGGTTTGCGTGACCCCGCTGGAAATGATCGACAAAGCTCATGCGATTGCGCGGCAGCCCAACGTTATCTTCTGCTCGTTTGGGGACATGTTGCGGGTGCCGGGGTCCGATGGCGATCTGTTCACCATCAAGTCCCTGGGCGGTGATGTGCGGATTGTGTATTCGCCGCTCGATTGCCTGAAGATCGCCCGCGCCAATCCGGGCAAGCAGGTGGTGTTTTTTGCTATCGGCTTTGAGACGACGGCCCCGGCAAACGCCATGCTGGCATGGCGCGCGCGCGAGGAGCAGGTGAACAACATATCCCTGCTGGTCTCGCACGTGCTGGTTCCGCCAGCGCTCGAGGCTATTTTGCAATCCCCCGATAACCGGGTGCAGGGTTTTCTCGGGCCGGGTCATGTGTGCGCGGTGATGGGGTATCGCGAATACGATCCCATCAGCGCGCGGTACCAGGTGCCGATCGTGGTGACGGGTTTTGAGCCGATCGATATCTTGCAGGGCACGCTGATGACGCTGCAGCAATTGGAAGAGGGTCGAGCGGTCGTGGAAAACCAGTACTCGAGGGTTTTGGACCGCGACGGCAACCTTCCGGCGCAAACGCTGGTCCATCGCGTGTTCGAGGTAGGGGATCGTAAGTGGCGGGGCATCGGGAAAATCCCGATGAGCGGGTATCACCTGCGCGATGAGTTTGCCCAGCAGGATGCGGAGAAGTTATTCGATGTGGCGGAGATAGCCACGCTCGAACCGGAGATTTGCATCAGCGGCGAAATCCTGCGGGGGATCAAGAAGCCACATGACTGCCCGGCGTTCGGCACACTGTGCACTCCACAGCGTCCGCTGGGAGCCACCATGGTTTCGGCGGAGGGCGCGTGCGCTGCGTATTACGCTTACGGGCGGCATCTCAAACCCGAGCTGCACCAGATTGTTCCCCAAACTCCGCCGATGGCAGCGAATGGAGTGTCCACCTAGCCCATGGCGAGTCCCGAGATCCCCACCAAGGAAGTAGAAAAACCGGCGTCTCCCGTCTTTGGGTCTTGCCCCCTGCCTATTTTTTCTCATCCGCAGATCGTGCTGGGACATGGCAGTGGGGGCAAGCTGACAGCGGATCTGATTGAGCAGATTTTCCTGCCGGCGTTTCATAATCCAGTATTGGACAAGCTCGATGACCAGGCTGTGCTGAGTATTGGCGGGGCGCGCCTGGCGTTTACCACTGACTCCTTTGTGGTGACGCCGATCTTTTTTCCTGGCGGAGATATTGGGCGACTGGCCGTGCACGGCACGGTGAACGATTTGGCGATGAGCGGTGCACGCCCGCTCTATCTTTCGGCTGCTTTCATCCTGGAAGAAGGTTTGGCCGTCGAGGATCTGCGGCGCGTGGTGGAATCGATGCGCGTGGCGGCTGCACAGGCTGGAGTACAGTTTGTAACCGGCGACACCAAGGTGGTGAATCGCGGGAAGGGTGACCAGATATTCATCACCACTACTGGGATCGGCGTGATTGAAGACGGCGTGAATATCTCCGCGGACCGGGCGCGGCCGGGCGACCAGATCATTCTGAGCGGGTATCTCGGCGACCACGGCATGGCCATCATGTCGCAGCGAGAAGGGCTTGAGTTTGAAGGCGAAATCACCAGCGATTGCGCTTCCCTGCACGGACTGGTGGCGGCCATGTTGAGCACGCCCCAGAGCGGCGGAGCTGAGTTCCTTCATTGTCTGCGCGATCCTACGCGCGGCGGCGCAGCCACAACGTTGAACGAGATCGCGAAGCGGGCCGGTGTGGGCATGGTTCTGCGGGAAGATTCGATTCCCGTCCGCGACTCCGTCAAAGGCGCTTGCGAGGTGCTTGGGCTGGATCCGCTCTACGTAGCCAACGAGGGAAAATTGCTCGCCGTGGTTGCACCGGAGATGGCGCAGGCGGTGCTGCATCAGATGCGGCAGCACGAACATGGACGCGATGCCGTCATCATCGGAGAAGTTGTTGCCAGTCACCCAGGGATGGTACTGATGAAGACGCAGATCGGTGGGACCCGCGTACTCGATGTGATGTTCGGTGAACAGCTGCCTCGCATCTGTTAACTTCTTGTTCGCAATTGCGGTGATTGGATCAATGTAAGTCTTGAGCCCGTGAATGGGCTTGATTGACAGGGTTCCTTCCCAGGCGTAGTTTTCCCCGGTCAGCTATTTCACGATGAGTGGTGTCGTGAAATGTCGCTCCCAGGTGACGGGCTTGTCCTTCCCCTACCCAACCCGATCTACCAACCAAACACACCCAAACATCCTGTGTGCCTCGCGCGTCTATCGTGTGGGCCTTTCATCCGATTCCTACGCACAAACTCCGTTTCGTAAGACTTCAGGCTCAAGGAGAATTCCATGGCTGAAAAGGTAAGCAGCATCACCAAAGCTCCCGCCGTTTCTGATGTTCACATTTTGTGGATCACGGCTGGACTCAGCTGCGACGGCGACAGTGTCTCCGTAACCGCGGCGGAACAACCAAGTATTGAAGATGTTCTGCTGGGCGCAATTCCCGGATTGCCGAAGGTGCATTTGCACAATCCTGTTCTGGCATACGAGAACGGCGATGAATTCATGAAGTTTTTTTATGAAGCGGAGAAGGGCTTGCTGGATCCCTTTGTGCTGGTGGTGGAAGGCTCTATCCCTAACGAAACGATCAAGAAAGAAGGGTACTGGGCGGCGATGGGCACGAATCCTGATACGGGACAGCCGATCACCACGTGCGAGTGGATCGATCGCCTGGCGCCGAAGGCGTTGGCCATTATCGGCGCAGGCACTTGCGCTACGTACGGTGGAATTCACGCCATGGCCGGCAACCCTACGGGCGCCATGGGACTTGCGGATTATCTCGGGTGGGACTGGCGTTCGAAGGCCGGCCTGCCGATTGTCAATGTACCCGGCTGCCCGGTGCAGCCGGATAATTTTATGGAGACAGTTTTGTACCTGCTGTACCAGGTGGCCGGTCTGGCCCCGATGATTCCGTTGGATAAGCAGTTACGGCCTACGTGGTTGTTTGGCAAGACAGTACACGAGGGTTGCGATCGCGGCTCGTATTACGAACAAGGCGACTTTGCCACTCACTACGGATCTTCGAAGTGCCTGGTGAAACTGGGCTGCTGGGGACCGGTGGTCGACTGCAATGTAACCAAGCGGGGCTGGATGCGCGGCATCGGCGGATGCCCGAATGTAGGCGGCATCTGCATCGGTTGCACCATGCCCGGATTCCCGGATAAGTTCATGCCGTTTATGGATGAACCACCAGGGGCCAAGCTTTCCACCAACGTCATCGGCACGTACGGCCGTTTCATCCGCACCATGCGCAGCATCACCAATACCACGGTGAACAAGGAACCCAAATGGCGCCATCCGGGGGGTCAACTGACCACCGGCTATCGTCCGACTACGTATTAAGACGGAACAGCTCACGGCAGAAAATCTGGCCGGGCACAAACAGAACCGAAAGGACACATCGATGGCGACTTTTCCCGAGACGATACATGAGGTCGATAAGAAGAAGCGCAACCTGGTCGAGATGAACTGGGATCCGATTACCCGGATCGTGGGCAGCCTTGGCATCTTCACCAAGATCGACTTCGCCAACCGGGAAGTCGCCGAGTGCCACAGCACATCCTCCATCTTTCGCGGCTACAGCATCTTTATGAAGGGCAAGGACCCGCGCGATGCTCACTTCATCACCAGCCGCATTTGCGGCATCTGCGGGGATAACCACGCCACGTGCGCTGTATATGCGCAGAACATGGCGTTTGGGGTGAAGCCACCTCCGCTGGCGGAGTGGATCATCAACCTTGGCGAGGCCGCCGAGTACATGTTCGATCACAACATCTTCCAGGACAACCTGGTGGGCGTGGACTTTTGCGAACAGATGGTCAAGGAGACCAATCCCGGAGTGTGGGCAAAGGCGCAATCGACTGCGTGCCCGAACGGGGACAAGCATGGTTTCCGCACCATTGCCGATATTATGACGGCGCTCAATCCCTTTACCGGGAGCTTCTATCGCGAGACGCTGGCCATGAGCCGGATGACGCGAGAGATGTTCTGCCTGATGGAAGGGCGCCACGTGCATCCTTCGACGCTTTATCCGGGTGGAGTGGGCACGGTGGCCACGATCCAGTTGTTCACCGATTACCTGGTTCGATTGATGAAGTATGTCGAGTTCATGAAGAGAGTTGTGCCGTTGCACGATGACCTTTTTGACTTCTTCTACCAGGCGATGCCAGGGTACGAAAAGGTCGGCTTGCGCCGCACCTTGCTGGCGTGTTGGGGATCGTATAACGATCCGGACAGCTGCGATTACACATACAAGAACATGGCGGAGTGGGGGCGCAAGATGTATGTGACGCCTGGCGTGGTGGTGGACGGGAAGCTGGTCACCAATAGCCTGGTCGACATCAACCTGAACATCCGCATCCTGCTGGGCAGTTCGTATTACGACGATTGGCAGGGCTCAGAGACCTTCGTCGCCCGCGATCCGCTGGGGAATCCTGTGGACAAGCATCATCCCTGGAACCAGACCACGCTTCCCCGCCCCCAGAAGCGCGATTTCGGCGGCAACTACACCTGGGTGATGTCTCCCCGCTGGTACGACCAGCGCACGGGCGATCACTTGGCTCTGGATACCGGCGGCGGACCGATTGCCCGGCTCTGGTCGACGGCGCTTTCCGGCCTGGTCGATATCGGTTACGTGAAGGCTACCGGGCACAGCGTCCAGATCAATTTGCCCAAGACAGCGATGCTGCCGGAAACGCAGTTTGAGTGGAAGATCCCGCAGTGGAGCAACACGCTGGAAAGGGACCGCGCGCGGACTTACTTCCAGGCATACGCGGCGGCGACGGCGCTTTATTTTGTTGAGAAGGCGCTGGGTGAGTTGAACGCCGGCCGCACTTCGACGTGGAGCGACTTCAAGGTACCCGAGGAAGCAATCGGCTGCGGGTTCCATGAGGCGGTTCGTGGGGTGCTGTCGCATCACGTGGTGATCCGCGAAGGGAAGATTGCCAACTATCATCCTTATCCGCCGACGCCATGGAATGCCAACCCACGTGATATTTACGGAACCCCCGGGCCTTACGAGGATGCGGTGCAGAATACACCGATCTTTGAGGACAACGGTCCGGAGAATTTCAAAGGTATCGACATCATGCGCACGGTTCGCAGCTTCGACCCTTGCCTGCCCTGCGGCGTACATATGTACGTTGGGGACGGCAAGGTGATTGAGGTGAAACACTCACCCATGTTCGGGGCGGCGGGTCCCGAATAATGGCGGCCAAGGCTGAGCAGCCGATAGCCGCACCACGGCGCGGGGATTTCCGCGTACAGAGTGAACATGTCGAGAAGCTGGCAGCGAGACTAGACCAGGCGGGCGACCCGGAGGTTCGGGCCGCCGCGCTGGAGTTGGTTCAGTCTGTAGTGGAGCTGCACGGCGCCGCGCTGCAACGACTGATTGATAAGTGCCTGGAGACTGGCGATGGCGAGCGCGTACTTACGGCGGCGCTCGAAGATAATCTCGTGGCCGGCATGTTTCTGCTGCATTCTCTGCATCCGGATGCCATCGAGATGCGGGTGGCGCGCGGTATCGAGAACGTCCGGCCTTACCTGAAGTCTCATGGGGGAGATTGCGAACTGGTCAGCGTACGCGATGGTATTGTCCGGCTTAAGCTGCACGGGACCTGCGGGAGTTGTCCGTCGTCTTCCGTCACGTTAAGGAACGCGGTGGAAGAGGCGCTCTACGAGGTGGCTCCCGATATCGTGGAAATTGTCGCGGACAATGCTGCGGCGGAGAATGCTGCCGCTTCGAATCTTGTTGTTCTCAAATAGTTTTGAAGGAGAGATACGATGCCTAATCAGGACACAACCCGCAGCAGGCCGTCGCTGAGGCTCGAACCTCTTGCCAAGCCGGTCGATCGCAAGGCTGATGATGCGACGGGGATTAATGTTGATGACCGGGCGCCGATTGATTCACGGATGCCTGATATGCCGCCTGCGTAAGGGAGGACCGCAGATCCCTCCAGCTTGGCTCATAAAAACATCGGAGCCTGGCGGGAAGCGCGTTGCCCACTCAAGCCAAAAGAAGGCTTGAATGGGGCACCCTCAGCATTGATGGCTGCGTAAGGAGTGTTGTCATGTTTGCTCGGGATGACCAAGGAAAGGCTTTTGATCGAGCATGACGCAAGGACCGCTTCCGTTTTTGAACAGGATTGCCCGCAAGCCTCCGACGGAGGAGCGGTGCGAGCTTTGCAGTGCTGCGTTGGGGCCGATTCACCAGCATCTGCTCGACCCGAAGACGCGGCAGATTGTGTGCTCATGCGATGGATGCGCGGTTCTGTTCTGCGGCCAGGCTGGGGCGCATTACCTACGCGTGCCGCGGCGCATTCGCTCGCTCCCGGACTTCCAGATGGCCGATCTGCAGTGGGAAGCGCTCATGATTCCCATCAATCTTGCGTTCTTCTATCGCGATAGTGCGGCGGATAGGGTTCGGGCCATGTATCCCAGTCCCGCTGGGGCCATTGAGTCTCTGCTAAGCCTGGAGTCGTGGTCGGAGATCGCGGCTGAGCATCCAGCACTCACGAAAATGGAGGCGGACGTAGAGACCTTCCTGGTCAACCGCGTGGGCACGCCGGCAGAGTACTACATCGTTCCTATCGACGAGTGCTACCGGCTGGTCGGTCTGATCCGCATGCATTGGCGCGGGCTGTCTGGCGGCACTGAGGTGTGGAAGGAAATTCATCAATTCTTTGCCGATCTGAAGAACCCGGAGCGTAGAAGTGAGAGAGTCAGCGAATGCCTGAACTGCATTTTCAAATCGAAGGGGCGGAGGCGGTGCCCCATGCAGCCGCGCCTCTGATTGCTTTGAAACTGCGGATTATTAATTTGCCCGCCGACGAAGCCATTCACACGCTGACGCTGCGTTGCCAGGTGCAGATCGAGCCGGCTAAACGGCGCTATGTGGCCCAGGAGCAGGAGAAGTTGCTTGACCTTTTTGGCACGCCGGAGCGATGGAGCCGTACGGTGAGGCCGCTTCTGTGGATGAATACCTCGGTGGCGATCCCCGGCTTTACCGATAGTGTGCTGGTCGATCTGGAGCTTCCCTGCACGTTTGACTTCAACGTCGCGGCCACCAAGTATTTTCATGCTCTTGAGGCGGGCGACATCCCGATATGCGTGATGTTCAGCGGCACGGTTTTCTATCAGGGGGCGGATGGGGCTCTCCAGGTAGCACAAGTGCCGTGGGACCGCGAAGCGAACTTCCGGCTGCCTATTTCTGTATGGAAGGAAATGATGGAGATGCACTTTCCCAATACATCGTGGCTGTGCCTGCAGCGGGATGTATTCGAGCAGCTCTACGAATACAAAGTGCGGCACGGTATTCCCACCTGGGAACAGGCCATCAGCCGGGCGCTGGCGGCAGAGACTGTGGGTGAGGTCAAGGCATGAATTTCGACGGCGCGGAAAAGATTGCAGCGGCGATTCTCTACGAGGGATACATTCTCTATCCCTACCGGCCGACTGCGATCAAGAACCGGCAGCGCTGGAATTTTGGGACGCTTTACCCGCGGGTGTACGCGCAGGCGCAGCGACCCGAGGAGCCGTTCCGCCTGGCGGCCGAATGCCTGGTGGTGGCCGAAGGAGCGGCGAGTCTCGACGTGAGACTTCGTTTCCTTCAACTGGTGCGTCCGGAGCAGAGTGTACCGCCGCTTACCGACCCTTCGCTGGCGTGGGAGGAAGCGGTGGAGCACACTTCTGAGCACTCCAACCTTCGCGTCCATGAGCTGCTTGCTTCCCCGCTCACGCTGACGGTGGCGGCGACGCCGGAACTGCAGATTGAGCTGACGATCAGCGCGCAAAAGCTTGCGGACCGGAGTTTAAAGGTTCGCCTCGAAGTGCAGAATGTGAGCCCGCTGGCCAGTGGCACTGGAGCCAAGCGAGACGAGGCGCTGCCAGCCTCCTTCGTCTCTGCGCACCTGTTGCTGGGTATCACTGGGGGTGCGTTTATTTCGCTGCTCGATCCGGACGAGGCCTATCGTGGATCGGTCGCGGCCTGTTCCAATCACGGTGTTTTCCCGGTATTGGTGGGCGAAGAGCCGGAACGCAGCATGATGTTCTGCTCGCCCATCATCCTCTATGACTATCCGAAGATTGCTCCGGAAAGTGCCGGCGACTTTTTCGACGGCACGGAGATGGATGAGATGCTTACCCTGCGGGTGCTCACGCTGACTGACGCGGAAAAGCAGGAGATGCAGAACGGCGATCCCCGTGCGCGCAGGATTCTGGAAAGAACCGAGGCACTCACGAATGACGCTATGCTCAAGGCGCATGGGATCATCCGTGAACTGAGGGACATCCGAGGGGGCGCCCATGATCGGTGAGTGGAACCCTTTCGAAGAGGCGAAGGCGCCGCCAGATAGCGTGAGAATTTTCGGCGTGGAGGTACGAGTGGGCGACCGGGTTCGTTTATGCCCCACAAAGCAGGCCGATATTATGGACCTGGCGCTGGCGGGCAAGGTTGCTTACGTGGAAGCCATTGAACAGGACTTTGAAGACAATATCCAGCTTGCCGTGGTGCTCGATGATGACCCCGGTCGGGAGTTCGGGATGATGCGCCAGCCAGGCCACCGTTTCTTTTTTGCCCCCGAAGAGGTCGAGCCAGTATGAACGTTTTGATCGCTTGCGTCGGCAACATCTTCCTCGGGGATGACGGCTTTGGAGTGGAAGTGGCGCGATCGCTGAGCATGCGGCAACTGCCGGAGGGTGTGTCGGTCAAGGATTATGGCATACGAGGATTTGACCTGGCGTACGCGCTGCTCGATCGGTGGGACCTGGTGATCATCGTGGATGCCTTGCCACGCGGTGAAGCCGCAGGCACACTCTATGTGATTGAGCCCGAGCTTCACGGGCCGGCATCGGCAGACATAGCTCTCAACCCGCATGGGATGGACCCGGTGCGAGTGCTGAGCCTGGCTGCGTCCATGGGCACGATTTCTGCGCAGGTGCTGGTCGTAGGTTGCGAACCAAACGACTTCGGCGATGAACTTGAGGGACGCATGGGTTTGTCGGCGCCGGTGCAGGCTGTCGTCGAGGAAGCGAGCAATACCATTTTGGATCTGGTCACTTCCAGGCAAACGAATGCGGTGCGGTTACAGACAGTGGAGAGGTGAGATGATGAATGCAAAATTAATTCTCGGCGCGCTCGGATTAGTGCTCATCGGTTTGGCGGTCACGGTAGCTCCGGACCTGAAACGCTATATGAGAATCCGATCCATGTAGGCAAATCATGCACGAGCTTTCGATCGCAATCAGCATGATCGACCAGATCACTGAGGAATCAGCGAACCGCGGCGGTCTCGATGTCGAGGCGGTGCACCTGAGGCTCGGGGTCTTCTCCGGGGTCGACAAGGACGCTCTTCTGTTCTCGTGGGAGCTGGCCTGCGAAGGGTCGTTTCTGGAAGGAACTCGGCTGGAGATCGAGACCATTCCGCTCGTCATTTACTGCGCCGCCTGCCGGAAGGACCGAATTCCTCCGTCGGTTTATCAGCTGAGTTGTCCGGATTGTGGAACGGCGGGGCAGTCGATCGTCACCGGCCGCGAGATTGAGGTCGCATCGTTGGAGGTCGTCGCATGAGTACCCGTATGGTGGAAGTCAGGGCCAAGGTCCTGAAGCAGAACGATCTGCTCGCTCGCGCTCTGCGTGAGCGGTTTCGCACAGAGGGTACGTGTGTTGTCAGCCTGGTTTCGAGCCCCGGCTCGGGAAAGACTGCGTTGCTGGAGAAGTTGCTGGCCGGGCTTGCGCGCGACTCCCGGGTGGCGGCACTGGTGGGCGACCTGGCGACCGAAAATGATGCTGAGCGATTGCGGCGGGCTACCCCCAATGTGAAACAGATCACCACGGGAACGGTCTGCCACCTGGACGCACAGATGGTTGAGAGGTCACTGGAGTCATGGCGGCTGGACCGGATCGATTTCCTCTTCATAGAAAATGTAGGGAATTTGGTCTGCCCCTCTAGTTATGACCTGGGAGAGGAGCTGCGCTTCGTTTTGCTCTCGGCCACGGAGGGCGAGGATAAGCCTCTGAAGTATCCCACGATTTTCAATACTTCCGATGTCGCCATCATCACCAAAATGGACATGGCGGAAGCGGCGGAGTTCGATGTGGCGGCGGCACGGCGCAACATCGAGAGTGTTCGGCCCGGCATGCAGATTTTCGAGGTTTCCTCCAAGACCGGCCACGGACTGCAAGCGGTGTTTGACCTGCTCCATGCTCAGCTGGCAAGTGCGCGGCAGTCCCAAGCTGCTGTCACTCGGTGAGTGGAAGAATCAAGAGCATACCTCAGGGCCTAAAGGCCAATGTTTCGCGGGATTGGTGTACGGGCTAAAGCCTCTGCGTGAGAACTCGTCTGTGAAGGGGACGGCCTTTAGGCCGTACATCTAATCGTCAAGATGGATCGGCTTTAGCCGCCGAGGGCTGCACAACTGCGCGAAAGATGCCCTCAGGGGCTAAAGCCCTTCTAGCTTGGGTGGTTAATGTACGGGCTGAAGCCCGTACCCTTCAAAAAAGTTCTCACGCAGACTTTGAAGCCCGGACCTGCCCTCCTGACCCTCACAGCCACTATCTCCACCCTTTGGTCGATGCCCAGAGTGAGTGGGCCGGGTAGGATGTTTCCTCGAAAGGAATTCTTCCGTCATGGCTCATATTCAACTTCCCGATGGTCTTCCTGGAATTCGCGGGGCAATGGCGTTTCGTCCGGAGACGGCGAAACCGCTCAATGAATTAGTCGAGATTTTGCTGCATGCTCCTAACTCGCTTACGCCCGGTGAGCGGGAGCTGGTTGCGACGTATGTTTCGTCAGAGAACGATTGTTATTACTGTCAGACGATCCACGGCGCCATCGCTGCGGCGAGCCTGAATGATGATGAAGCATTGGTGAAGAGGGTGAAACACGACTTCGAGAACGCGGACATTACACCTAAGCTGAAGGCTCTGCTGGTGATCGCGGGGCAGGTCCAGAAGGGCGGTAAGCATGTGACCGCTGAGGCTGTGGGCAGGGCACGAGGGCTCGGCGCTACCGATATGGAGATCCACGATACCGTGCTCATTGCTGCCGCATTCTGCATGTACAACCGCTATGTCGATGGCTTAGGCACACCGCAGCCGCGGGATGAAGCCATGTATCGAGAGCGCGGCAAACGAGTGGCTCGCGACGGATACGTCACCGTGAGCAAAGAATACCTGCCAGTGATTGTCTAACAGGAGGTCCCATGCCCCACATTGCTCTGCCTGAAGGATTGCCCGGGATCTCGAGTGGCTTTGCCTTCCGGCCTGAAACTGCAAAGCCAATGCGTGAACTTGCCCATGTGCTGCTGCATGGGCCCAGCACACTGACCGGCGGCGAACGTGAGTTGATTGCCACCTACGTTTCCAGCCAGAATGACTGTTATTTTTGCCAGACCAGCCACGGCGCGGCGGCTGCGGCCCATCTGGGCAAAGACTCAGGGTTAGTCGACAAGGTAAAGCGCGACTTTTTGCAATCACCGATCTCCGACAAACTCAAAGCATTGCTGGTGATTGCCGGTCAGGTCCAGAAGGGGGGCAAGCACGTCACCGCTGAAAGTGTAGAGACTGCGCGCCAACAGGGGGCGACCGATCTTGAAATTCACGATACGGTTTTGATCGCCGCGGCCTTCTGCATGTACAACCGGTATGTGGATGGGCTGGCTACGTGGCAGCCGCAGGATCCGGCCATGTACTCCAGCATGGGTGAGCACCTCGCCACACATGGCTATATCACGCCATCTATGCAGGTGGTGGTGCCTACCTAGCCCAGGTCAACGCGCCTTGGCTGTTTTTTTGGCGTGCGCTGAAAGTGCCTTGTGAGAGACCGTCGATCGCGGCTCCTTCTTAAGAGCGCCTTCGGCTGCATGCGAGCGTTTCGCCGAGATCTTCTTTGTGGTGCCGGATTGTCCCTTGCGGTAGTCTCTTTCCGCGCTGACTCGCGTAGACTTTTTTGCTTTGCCGGGACTGGGCGGAGCGAGAGGGATGCCGGCCCGACGTGCTTTACTCAGTCCGATCGCGATCGCCTGCTGAGGCGAGCGAGCGCCATGCTTCCCTTCCTTTACATGCTCTATTTCTTCGTGGACGAATTCTCCGGCTGCGGTGGAGGGGGATTTTCCTTCCTTTAAATCTTCGTTTGCGCGATCGACGACTTCTTTTTCCGGCATACAAACCTCCTTGCTGAATAATTTGGATGCAAAATCCTCAAGCGATGAGAAGGTCGAGCCGGTACCCGGGAGCGCGCTCCTGGTGGACGGGTTTCAATATGGGGGCGGTTGCGTCGATGAAAAAAGTGGCGGCGCTGTCGCCGGTGCTCGGGTCGTCTGTCGCCCCGGTGTAATTGACCAGGAGCACCTGGCCTCCGGGCAGGAGAGAGCGTGTCGTGTGAGCACAGATTCTCGCCAGGTCGCTTTCGTTCAGGAAGTAGAGCACTTCGGAAAAAAGGATCAGGTCGAAGCGGCCCTCTGGCCAGTTTTGCGGTACCTGCATCTGCTCGATGCGAATTCCGGGATAAGGAGCACAACGGACCCGGGCCATGGCAACCGCAGCGGACACGAAATCGAGCCCGAAAACCGTGTCACACTGGCCCGCCAGGCGCTCGGTGAGCACGCCGATCGAGCAGCCAACCTCTAATGCGGATCGGAAGCGCCTGGTTCCCAAAGCCGCCAGGGTCGCGTCGTATTTCTGTTGTTCGTAGTCGCTGGTAGTAAAGTTCCATGGGTCAGGGTTGGCTCGATAGAGCTTTTCAAAATGCTGCGCCTGGCGTGACTGGCCACTCCTAGTCATGGCGAAGAAAGACTTCGTAGGGACGCTCGAAGATAGAGAGCAAGTGCCGCGGCAAACGGAAACCGTTGGGTGAGTCCTGAATCAAGTTGGAGTATTGGGAAGCATGCGCAGCCACCGCGGTCTGCTTGGCCTGAAGCTGTTCGGTGATGGGCAGTTTGTAGCCGGTCACTTGAGTGACCGCTATCTCCTGGTCTGGAGGCAAAACCCAGCCCCAGACGGGATAGGAGAATAATCGGCAATGCGCAGCCTGGGCAGCTTCTTGAGCGATGATGGCAGCGGCCTCGTGATCGCAATGAGGATCATAGAGCCAGGGAGCGAACATAACAGAGCAGCCCTGGTCTCGGGCAAACCTGGCCACCCGGGCGCTGATCGCACCGCCGGTTGGTAAGGCGCTATCCGGGTAGTCGAAGAACGCCAGGTTCCAGGATGCCAGGCCTAGCGTGGAGAGTGCTCTGCGCGCTTCTTCGGCGCGGACCTGCCGCAGGCGCTCAGGCGGATATTCTTTTGACCCTGGATGCGATGCGGCACCATCAGTCAAAATCACGACAGCCGGTTGGAGCCCGCGCTCGCAACAGGCGGCAATGAAGCCGCCGCAACCCAGGCTCTCATCGTCCGCGTGCGGCGCCAGGATGAGCGGCCGGTCGCCTGCCGAGCAAGGTATCCAGGTCCGCATCCGGAAGGCCCTCCATGGCAGCAAGAACGTCGGCAACCATCATGATGCCGCGCCTGCGCGATGGATGTAGTAGCCGGCCGCCTCCACCAGCACCTCATCCGTCGCCGGCTGACGCAAGTAGGTGGTGAGATCCCGGGCAATCCGCTCACTTGCGCTGCCCTGCATGAACGCAGAAAGCCCGAGGCTTCGCTGAATGTGGCGCAGGCCATCCAGGCTCGCGGTTTCGATCGCGGTACGCGCCAGGTTCACGTAGGCCACTGCTTCTTTTTCGTCAGCCGAATCGATACGCTTGACAGCCTCGAGGAGCCAGAGCCTTCCCGTCTCGTGGGCAATCACGGTCTGTCCGAAACGCATTCGCTGGAAAGGATTGTCCGCGCGGCGGCGTGAGCAGAGTTCAGTTTTGGCGGTTTCGATGAGCGCGGCCACCCCCCCAAGTGCGACTGCGGAGCTACGCCAGGCTCCGGTAGAGAATGTTGGCTCGCGAAGATAGTCGCCCGGCTGGCCAATCAACGAGTCCTGGCACACCGTCACACCGGTGAAGTCGACGCTTCCGGTGGTTGCCGCTCGCATGCCGGCAAGCTTGATGCCTCTTTCGGTCACTCTTACGGAAGGCGTCATGGGCACGACCAGCATTTGATCCCCCGCGGTGATCAATGCTTGTTTGGCGGCCCCGGCGGCGGAGCAAAACCATTTTTCCCCAGCCAGGATGAAGTCGGGCCCCATCTGCACACTGTGTTGCGGAGGGTCCGTGACCCAGAGGGCAAACAGGTCGCCGGCCTGAGCTGCCAGAGCGGCACACTCCATCTGGCTGCGCGTACCATACTGCCGTATCAATTCCAGCGCGTTGACATGCGCCTCGAAAATTCTTCCCAGGGGCAGACTGGCGTAACCCAATAAATGGAGCAAGCGGAATAAGGCCTCTGTGTCGCCTGCCTGGTGCAAGCCGTAGCCTCCAAACTCGACTGGCACCGGTGCTATCAGCAATCCTGCCTGCTGTAGTTTTGCCATGCCCTCCAAAGGGAATTCGACAGCGCGGTCTACATTGGCCGCTTCTGTCACCAGATCCGGAACGAGGGCCGCGATCGAGTCGAACAGATCCGAAAGCCTTCCCGCGCATTGTGTCTCTAGTGCTTCCATACGAACACCTCAGGCTGCTGTCAGTTCAGCAGAGTACCAATCTCCGGAGCTTTGGCGATCGGACAAGCGGCGGAGAATTCCTTGTGCTATTTCAGTTTGTCGATGCAATTCCGCGAAACGAACTCGCTGCGGTCGCAGTACGGGCGACGATTGTTCAATCCTGGCCCAACCCAGGCCGAAATGCGCAGTGTCACGGCCGCTTCAACAAGGCTCGGGGCTATCGCCAGACGCTCTGCGAATTGCAACCGTGTTAGTTTCTCTGGTTGCTCCTTAGCAGCTTGAAACCTGCGCTTCATCCTCAGTCTCAGGAAAGCCAGACGCGCGGGCTCGATGGTGTCGTCTACGAATTCGTCCTGCTGTAGTATGCGCCGCCGGATGGCATCCGCCATGCCGCCCGGTGCTCGGCCTTCGATGCGCCCGGACACGACAACCCTCAGGCTCGGATCATGCCGAACGCGTGCATCGATCATGCGCAGGGCCCTAATGAGCGCCCTGTCCTCTCCTGACGGGAGACGCGGCACACCGCCGATGCGGCGAAACACCGCTGCGCTGATGCCGATGCTGGCGCCTGAATCCTCGCGGTGCCGGGGCCACGGGTCGGCAGGATCGGGAAGGATTCTTGATTCCATTTCATCTAATAAGCGTGCGTAGGCTACTTCACGGGCATCGTCTTCATGCAGATGCGACGGAATGTGCAGTGCTTCGACCGGGTCGATGAGCGCCTGGCCACAAACCGCGTCCGCGCCTTGCTGCAGGGCGTGCAGGTTTGCTTGCACCCAATGTGGGGGCACGACGGCATCTGCATCCGTGGTGAGAATCGCCCCATCGTCGATGAGTGAGGCGGCATACTGCATGGCTAGTCCCCTGGCCACGCCAGCACTGGCGGAGGGCCCATCGAGACTCGCACTCGATGAGATGAATTCGATGGGAAACTTCAGGCATCGCTTTGACTACTTCGGCGGTTCCGTCCGTGCAGTTGTTTAGCAGCAAGACAATATCGTCGGGCGGCCGCGATTGCCTCGCCAGGGCCCGCAGGCATCCTTCGATTCGTTTTTCTTCATCGCGCACAGGTATTGCAACGACCAGCCTGGACATGCACGGAGCTCCATCAGGAAAATCTGGGTCTGACGCACTCTCATTGCCATGAGCAGGCGAAGTCCACAGTGGTAACTGGTCAGATACTCATCGTGGATGGTGAGTTGTCCAGAGAGCCAATCGGGTTTTGTTGTGATCAGCTTGCAACCTGCGGAGGCTCGTTGCGCATCCTGCCGCCGGGGCCATGAGGTCTGCGTTAGAACCAGAGACTCATACATTTAAGTCCCGCAGGGGCGGCTGAAGACTATCCAGGGACGCTCGTTCTGTCGAATAGCCCAGGACTGCGTCCTGGGCTAAGGTCAGCCAAAGCTGTCCGAATTAGCTGGCCGGCCGATGACGTGTCGGTGATTTTATTGGACAAACTGCATGGGAAGCCGGGTACGGGAAATCAGGTTGGGGATTGTATCAGGGCACGACTTCAGTCGGGCCGTTACGTCGCAACAAGATGAGGGCTTTAGCCCCTGCACTGCTGTTTTTTGCACGGCACGTATAAGCAAGTTCGCTGCGTTGTCGGCGACCACAGGGGCTAAAACCCAACTTTCTTTGTCCCTTTATGGCCCGACTAAAGTCGTGCCCTGATACAAAGCAAACCCCAAGATTGTTCACCGCCAAGCGGCGTTCATCCACGGGACAATTTGGACAAGTCTGAAGGTCAGTCGTCCCCATTAGACAGGCTCAGGGCAGGCTCTTCGGAACCAATACCTCCAGTTTTCACATCGCCACCCCGGTGCGGCATCGTCGCGAGCTGAAACCGGGGACGTAATAAACTCAGGCTATGACAGCGTTGCCCGATCCAAACGAGAAGCTTCAGACCCTCAGCATTCACTCCGGACGCCAGGTGGACCCGGCTACAGGGGCCGTCACCACGCCTTTGTATACCTCCACCACTTTCGAGCGCGACCCGGATGGAGAGTTCTCGCGGCAGTTCTTCTACAGCCGCATCGACAACCCTAATCGAAAGTCACTGGAGCAATGCCTGGCGGATCTGGAGGGCGGCGTTGAGGCTGTGGCCTTCGGTACCGGTATGGCGGCAAGCCTCGCGGTCTTTCAGGCGCTGGCGCCGGGCGACCACGTTGTTCTTCACCGGGATTTGTATTTTGGCGTCCGGGAGCTCATCACTGGGCTGTTCACCCGCTGGGGACTTGAGCATTCGTTCGTGGACATGCGCAATATCGACGAACTTCGCCGGGCTTGCCGTCCGCAGACCAAGCTCTTGTGGCTCGAGACACCTACGAACCCGCTGATTGAAGTCGTGGAAATACGGCCGGTGGCTGAGTTGGCGCAGAGCCTGCAGATTCCCCTGGCATGTGAGAACACATTTGCCACACCCGTGCTGCAGCAGCCGCTCGCCTTGGGAGCGGATCTGGTGGTGTGTGCCCTGACCAAATATCTCGCCGGCCACAGCGACGCGTTGGGAGGGGCCGTGATTTTCGGGCACAAGTCCGATTTCACCAGCAGGATTAAAGAGTTCCAAAGAGTCGGCGGCGCGGTGCTTTCGCCCTTCGATTGCTGGATCATCTTACGTGGCCTGCAAACGCTGGTGCCCCGGGTGCGCCTGCACTGCGAGAATGCGCGCCGGGTTGCGGAGTTTCTGTCTACCCACCCAAAGGTGACGGTCGTTCACTATCCGGGGTTGGCGAACGATCCAGGTCATACGATTGCCGGCCGGCAGATGCGTGATTTCGGGGGGATGCTTTCGTTCGAGGTGCAGGGTGGCCGCGCGGAAGCGTTTGCCATGACCTCGCGGCTGAAGTTGATTGTGCGCGCGACGAGCCTGGGCGGGACGCATAGCCTGATCGAACATCGCGCATCCGTCGAGGGGGTGTTCTCACGCTCGCCGGAGTCGTTGTTGCGGTTTTCTGTTGGGCTGGAAGGCGCGGAGGATATTATCGCGGACCTGGACCAGGCTTTGCGCGGGTAGGGGCTCTCCAAATCTGGGCGCGTGTAGGTTTTCAGCCGTCCCTGCGGGACTCGTCGTGTCTCGAATCCTTGCCCAGGACTACGTCCTGGGCTAAGGTCAGCCGTCCCTGCGGGACTCACTTTCCAATCGCGTGACATTTAATCCACACCTCTCAGATCTGCACTTGCTAGCCAGGATCGCCGTTGGCTAAGCGGTTATTGTGCAGTAGGATGGTAGGCATCAAAAGCGGGGGATGGATATGACGCGCAGGCTGACCATGGCGCAAGCCACCATTCAATTTCTCAAGGCGCAATTTGCGCGACGCGACGGGAAGGAACAGGCGTTCTTTGCCGGTTGCGCCGGTATCTTTGGACACGGCAACGTAGCCGGTATCGGGCAGGCGCTGCAACAGAATCCCGATTTCCCTTACTACTTGTTTCGCAATGAGCAGGGGATGGTTCATGCGGCGACCGGCTTTGCAAAAATGAGCAACCGCCTGCGAACCCTGGTCTGTACGTCGTCGATCGGTCCGGGAGCGACGAACATGATCACCGGCGCGGCGTTGGCCACGGTCAACCGGATTCCTGTGCTGCTGCTGCCCGGCGATATTTTCGCGCGACGCAACGTTGCGCCGGTGTTGCAGCAACTGGAGTCGGCCGCGAGCCAGGATGTGTCGGTGAACGATTGCTTCCGGCCGGTTTCGCGTTACTGGGACCGCATTTATCGACCAGAACAAATTTTGACGGCGTTACCGGAAGCGATGCGGGTGTTGACGTCGCCGGCGGAAACGGGCGCAGTGACCCTGGCCCTGCCACAGGATGTTCAAACCGAGGCTTACGACTACCCGAATGAATTTTTCGAGCGGCGGGTTTGGACCATCGCCCGGTCTCGTGCCGACAGCGGATTGCTGAAGCAGGCATCGCAGTGGATACGGTCCTCCCAGCGCCCGCTCATCATTGCGGGCGGCGGGGTTATCTATGGCGAAGCGACCGGCGAGTTAGCCAAGTTCGCCAACCGCACCGGCATTCCAGTGGCGGAGACTCACGCGGGCAAAGGTTCGCTCCACGCCGATCATCCAGAGTTGGCCGGGGCGATGGGAGCGACGGGAACCTCCGCCGCGAATCTGCTCGCCACCGATGCGGACCTGATCATTGCCATTGGGACTCGCCTCGGAGACTTTACCACCGCGTCCAAGACGGCGTTTCAGAATCCCGCGGTTCGATTTATCAATATCAACGTCACCGAGTTCGATGCGTTCAAGCACGCGGCGCTGCCGCTTACGGCGGATGCCCTGGTAACCCTGGAAGAGTTGGGCAGCGAACTGTCATCGTGGCAGATTCCGCAAAGCTACCGGCGTGAAGCGGCAAGCTTGCGGGCTGACTGGGATGCGGAGGTGGATAAACTTTTCGCCCGCCGGCATGGGCCACCGCTCAGCCAGGGCGAGGTGATCGGTCTACTGAACTCTACCCTGGGCCCGACCGACATCATCGTGAACGCTGCCGGGAGTCTGCCCGGAGACCTGCACAAGCTTTGGCGGACGCGAGATCCCAAGGGCTATCACATGGACTACGGGTATTCGTGCATGGGCTATGAGGTCGCGGGCGGGTTGGGGGTCAAGATGGCGGACCCGAGCCGCGAAGTTTATGTGCTGATTGGGGACGGTTCGTACCTGATGATGGCTCAAGAAATTGTCACCAGCCTGCAGGAAAATATCAAACTCAATATCGTGTTGTTCGACAATCATGGGTTTTCGAGCATAGGCGGCTTGAGCCGCGCCTGCGGCAGCGGAGGATTTGGCACGGAGTACCGCTACCGCGAAGAAGGCCTCACGGGACCTGTGATCGCGACGGACTTTGCCGCGAATGCCGCCAGCCTGGGTGCATACACGGTGACCGCGCGTACCTACGATCAGTTGGCTGGGGCTCTGGCGGAAGCAAAGAAGCAGCCGCGCACTTCGGTGGTGGTGGTGGAGACGGATTACAACGACCGGGTGGGTGGGTATCACACCTGGTGGGATGTACCCATCGCCGAGGTATCCGAAAGCCAGGCAGTGCAGAAGGCGCGCGTTGCGTACGTGGAAGCCGTAAAGAAGGAGCGATACTTTTGGCCGGCGCCGCAAAATCAACCCGAGGAGCAGCCAACTGTTGCTTCTCCGGCAAGCTCGCTCAAGGCCTAAACGACGTTCGGTCGTGCTCCGCGTTTTGATGCGCTCCAAGAATGGTACTTTGCCGCTTGGGCAGTTGTGGGCGATGATGGGACCATCGATGAGTGAAGCATCCTGCGGGCATGGGAAGAGCTGCGCGGTGGCGCAGCGGCTGGCAGCATTCGCGCTGCTGTTCCTGTTTTCGATGGCCAGCACGCTGCAGGCCCAAGATCCGCCACAAAAACCTGACCCTCAGCCGCGACAGAAGATCGGCCTGGTACTCGAAGGGGGCGGCGCCCTCGGCCTGGCGCACATCGGCGTCTTGCAGTGGCTTTATCAGCATCACGTGCCGGTCGACCTGGTTGCGGGCACGAGTATGGGCGGCCTGGTCGGCGGTATCTACGCTACCGGGCGTTCTCCCGATGAACTGCAGCAGCTCATTCAAAACGTGGACTGGGATCAGGCCCTTAGCGGCCAGCTACCGTTCACCGATCTTTCCTATCGACGGAAAGAGGACGCGGTCGAATTTCCGACGCGTGTCGAGTTTGGCCTGCGCAACGGTATTCAACTGCCGGCAGGGTTTAACGCGGGGCAGCAGGTAAGTTTTATTCTCGACCACGTTGCACTTCCCTACTCCCAGATAAAAAGCTTCAACGATCTGCCCACGCCCTTTGCCTGCGTGGCGACAGAATTGAACACCGGCAAGCAACACGTCTTTCACGACGGCTCGCTTTCGCTGGCTCTGCGCGCCACGATGTCGCTGCCCGGCATCTTTACTCCAGTTCGCGACGGCAACAACCTCTACGCGGACGGCGGACTGCTCAATAATCTGCCGGTCGACGTTGCCCAGAAGATGGGCGCTCAGCTCACAGTCGCTGTCTACCTGCGAACTGCTTCGTTCAATGCGCAACAGCCGCTCTCCAGCTTTTCTGTTTTAGGACAGTCATTGAGCGTGATGATTGCGGCCAACGAGCTTAAGAGCATGCAGATGGCGGACGTCCTGATCACGGTTCCGCTGGAGAAGTACACCGCGCTGGACTACGACAAGGCGGAAGAGATGATCCGTCTAGGCTACGAGGCAGCTGAGAGCAAAAGCGCCATCCTGAGCAAGCTGGCGGTCGATGATCTTGCCTGGAAGCAGTACCTGGAACGACGCGATGGGCGTAAACGGGAAACGCCCATACCTCAGTTCATCGAGGTAGCAGGCACCACGCCGGCCCTGGCAAAGAAGATCGAGAAGAGACTAAGCCCGGACGTAGGCAAGCCGATCGATAACGTCAATCTGGAAAACCAGTTCACCAGGATTGCGGGGACGGGACGTTTTGCTTCCCTGGGCTACAGCTTGACGGAGAAGAATGGCAAGCCGGGCCTGCTGGTCTCTACGCAAGAGAAAGCGTACTCGCCGCCGATCGTGCGGCCCCTGATCAATATCGACGGCACGAACTACAACGAAGTTCTATTCAGCGCGGGTGCGCGCATCACTTTCCTCGATTTTGGCACGTTCGGTTCAGAGTTGCGCAACGATGTGGTCGTAGGGTCTGTCTATCGGTTGGCATCGGAGTACTATCATCCGTTTACCCCTGCCACCCGATGGTTTATCGCTCCACAGGTCGCGTTGAACACCAACAAATTTTATTTCTATTACAACAACCACATCGAGTCGCAATACCGGAAGCGGCAATTTGGCGGAGCGCTCGATGTGGGGTACACCTTCGGCAGGTCTGCGGAAGCGCGTCTCGGCTATCAGGGGGGCTATCAAAGATATTCGCCGGTGATCGGGGACCCGGTCATCTACCCGACTCAATCGGGGCGTGTCGGAATAACCCGGTTTCACTACAGTCTTGACCTGGCGGACGATCCTGTTCTGCCGATGCGTGGTATTACGGCTACCTTCCGTGGGGAGTGGTGGGACGCCAATACGGGTACCAAGAAGCCCTTTCCGTTAGCCGAACTTAGGACCCATTTCCTGTTTCCCCTCACCTCCAAGTCGTCTGCCTATCTTGCCGTTGCCGGTGGAACGACCCTTGGCTACGAGAGCACGGGGATTCCTCCGTTCTCGCTCGGCGGCGGATTGCAGCTCTCGGCCTTCGGTGAGAACGAGCTGCTCACGAACCAGTATTACCTGTTCCAGACCGGATACATTCGACGGTTGGCAAAGCTGCCTCCGTTCCTCGGAGACACCATTTCTCTGATCACCACCTACGAAGCCGGGAAAACTTTCTTTTTACCGAGTGAGCCGAGTGTGCCCATGGATGGGGTGGTAGGCATCGTGATCAAGACAGCGATCGGCCCTTTTGAGATTGCCGGAACCGCCGGCAACGGGACCGGTCACCATAAGATCTTCTTTCAGCTGGATAGATTTTTCTAGAGGCTACTTCGGCTGCGAAGCCAGCCACACACAAGCCTCTCGCACCCTTGCCGCCTGCATCGGATTGACTTTTAGAAGATAGCGCTTCCCCTGCGAACCAGGCTGGAAGCTGGTTGCGCCGTTTGCGGCGACGGTTACGTTGCCCGACGGGGAAAGGTCGAAATAGCCACGATCAGGCCGCAGATCGTAGAGCACCGTGGTGAGGTCCCAGGTGGGGCGGTCGTAGGGCATTTTGGCGTAAACGCGGTAGGCCTCGGCGACGGGATTACCTGCTGGGAAATCGTGCTCAATGCTCGAAGCAGGATACAGGATTGCCTGACCCACCTCGAACCCACTGAAGTAGATATCGGTTGGCCAGCCGGCGAAAAGTTTTTGGGCAGCCGGGACGTCGGTCAAGACATTGTACTCAGGTTTGCTTTGGGCAAAGTTTCCTGCCATCACGGTGAGCAGGCGGACTTTTTCCTTTACCAGGTCCATGCCGTTGAGGCTGCTGTAGCGATCGGGTTTGGACTCCATCAGCCTGGCCAGGTTGGTCGAAAAGCCCACCTGGATCAGGGTAACGGCGCCATTCGGTTCACCAGCGAGAGTCTTGCGTAGCAACTGCACGGCGTCGGCTACTGCCGCCTTATTGGGGCGGCGGTGATGGAGTTCGCAGATTTGCTTCACGTACAACCCATCTTCCTGGGTCTTGCCATCATGCACGATGCCGACCGGGATGGCACCGCGGCCGTAGTACTCGTCCACCATGCGGACGTACTCGGCGGCCCAGGGATTGTCTTTGCTCACGGTGACGGCGATCAGCTTCAACTCACCTCTGGAAGCGAACGCGTGCAGCATGGCGAGCGCTAAAGCGTCGTCCACGTCGTTGCCCATGTCAGTGTCAAAGATTACGTGGAGAGGCGTTGCAGCCGACGCAGGAGTGGCCATCGCCGCGACGAGCAGGAACACCAGAAAAAGCTTCCTCATTGCTGTGCCTCCTTGAGTGGAACCATACGGTACAGCTTCAATCGATCCCTGTCTTCCCGGTCAAATACAGGAAAGTTCGCGACCTCGTCCAAACGATAGGCAGAAAGGGAGTTGAGAATGTCGTCGTCGAGGTCGTTCCAGCCTACATACCAGCCGGGCCGGTAGGCCAGAACTTTCTTGTCCAGATCCTGGTTACTGTATCCGTCATTGATCGAGGGGATACCGACCATCAAGGCCAGCTGGTCGCCACTCGACCCCAGGAGCAAACGGTGGGCGGCCGGGTTGGCATCGACGATCGCCCGAATCGATTTCGCTGCCGCATAGAACTGATACTGACGATGGGCTAAAAATCCAGAGACTTGCACTGTATCGAGTACCACGGCGAGGCCCAGCGCAGCCGCCACTACCGACGCCAGGTTGCGGTTCCGGATGGTTAGTTCCTGCAGAGCAACGACCAGAACAATGACGCAGGGCACCAGCATGGCCAGAAAATATCTCGGGGCGTAGTCATCCTGGCGGCGAAGGATGTAGGTGGCGTCTCCGAGAAGAGTAATCCAGCATGCGGTGAATAAGGGATTTCTCCACAGCTGCCGGAACCATCCCAAAGACAGCAGAAGTACCGCAAGGGCAGCAGGGTACAAAATGCGGTCGACCCACAAGCCGTTTCGCAATAGTTGGAAAAGGAAAGAACCGGTACGCCTTATTTCCACGTTTGCCAATGCATTTATGTCGAAGAAAAAATGAAAGTCATCGGCATATCTGGATCGTAAGACAAGGACCAAATAGCTGGAGAACAAGACTCCAGCCAGCGCGACTACACCCAGAATCGCCCGCGGATTTTTCTTCCACAGCAACCACAGGACCGCGGGCAGGAGCACAAGAGACGTGGTCTTGGTGAGCACCATGACAGGGATGCCGAGGCCCAGTGCGAGCACGGGCCAGATTCGTCCAGGAGCGGCGCATGAAGCCGCCAAGAGGAGGAGAATCCACTCAAAGACGACGATCGTGTCCAGGCTTGCGAGCCGGCTAAAAGCAAACGCAAAGGAGTTGGCGGCTAACAGCAGGGCCGCCAATGCCGCCATGGTAGGCGAGACGCCGTAGCGGCGTATTAAGAAGTAAACCAGGGCGACGGTGGCAATCGAGCAAGACACGCTCAGTGCGCGCACCGCGACGATACTGACTCCGGTGAACTGGAAAATAACCGTCAGGATCGCTGGCCATACCGGAACTACTGCGGCCGGGTTGTAGTCACCGGGAACTTGCCAATGGCCGATCAAAAAATGCCGGACCGCGCCGCTTGCCCACCACCCTTCATCGGTGAACTTCGCCTGGTCAATCATCCAGGGCGAGTGGTTGGGGAAATCCGCTCGTAAATATGCGAAGCGCGCGAGGCAGAGAACGAGGGTGAGAAACAGGAATGCCCAATACAGCCAGCGCTCTACGAGTCTCGGCAACATGTCTCCAGCGTTTCGATCTCTTGGTGAGTTCTGCCGCTTACACCCGTCGTATGGGTCCAGCGTATTGCGATATTAATGGGTCCGCGGTCAGCAGCGTAATGCCTTCGACAATCGCCTGTGCAATGAGGATTCGGTCGAATGGGTCTTTATGAAGGTGAGGCAATCCATCGATTGCGAATGTGTGATCACTTCCGATCAGTAGCTCGCTGTACCCGTTGTCGAGCAATCCTCGACGTAACAACCGAGGATCGATTTGAAAGTCGATCCGGCCAAGCCCTCGCTTGATGGCAATCTCCCAGAAGCTGACGGCGCTGAAGGTAAGCTCGTTCCCGTCATCCTTCATCAGCTTCCTGGCAGCGGGCGATAAACGGTCTGGTTTTGCCGCAGCCCAAAGAAGCAAGTGCGTATCAAGCATGAGTTTCACCTTTCACCTTCAAAGAGTCTCTCGATATCGGCGCTACCCATGGCATCGAAATCGTCCGGGATCGACATTTGGCCTGACATGAAGCCCAGCCGCTGTATTTTCTTCGGGACAGGAGCGTCGACTGGAATGACTTTCACCAAAGGCTTCCCAGCCTTGGCGATGATGAATGGTTCTCCCTTGGAGGCCTTATCAACCAGCTTTGAGAGCTGGGTTTTGGCCTCATGGATATTTACCATCGGTATTGTTTTCTTCATAGACTAAGTCCGGTTGGTTTAGTCTACCCTAGTCGGAGCCGAGGGGCCCGATAAAGCCGATTTTTGGCTCGCCCTACCCCAAAGCCTTCTGTGAAGCTCCTTGTAGCGGGAAACAATTTCCTCTTGCAATGGGTGACGTCCATCGCGCACCACCCAGCGGCCATTTACGACCACATCTCGTATGGCGGTGCGGTCGAGAGAGAAGACCAGGAGAGGGAGCAGATCTTCACCGGAATGGCCGGCGATCGACAAGTCATCCAGATCGACAGTGAAAAAGTCGGCGAACGATCCGGCTGATAGCGTACCTGCGTTGATACCGAGCGAACGAGCTCCGTTGACCGTCGCGCAATCAAAGAGCCGGGAGGCTAACGTCTTGCCCCCAATCTGATCGAGGATGGCGCGTTGCTCGCGGTCGAGCCGCAAATGGTATTCGAGCTCACGAGCATCCTCCAGCGGATCAATCTGCGCCTGGCTGTCAGAGCCTAAGGCGATGCGAATCCCCTCGCGTATCACCTGATCGGCGACGATGATACCGTCGCCAAGATTGCGTTCCGTTGTCGGGCAGGAGCAGATGGTCGCGCTGGAGCGGGAAAGCAGCCCAATCTCCTCCGCGCTGATATGAATGGCGTGTACCGCGGTGAAGCTCGGAGCCAGCAGGCCTTCTTTGTCTAACAGCGCAACCGGGGTCAGCCCATATTCGCGTAAGCAGGCCTCATTCTCCGCAATCTGCTCGGCTACGTGCATATGCAGAGGCAGCTTGCGTTCCCGGGTCCACTCGGCAATCTGCCTGAGGTCGCGCAGAGGCACGGCACGCAGACTATGCGGGGCTACACCAACGGGGACGTCAGTGGCTGCTGTGAGCGCTTCCATATTTTCAATGAACCCGGCGGCGGATTCGTAGAAGCGGATTTGCCCTGGATCCGGAGGCAGTTCATATCCTGAACGTAAGTACGCCGAGCGGAGTAAAACAATCCGGATGCCGACCGACTTTGCCGCTGCGATCACCTGCTTGCTCAGCAGGTTTGGATCTTCGTACGGAGCGCCCCCTGGAGCATTATGCAGATAGTGAAACTCACCGACCGTGGTGGTTCCACTCAGCAGCATTTCGAGGAAAGCCATGCGGGCTACGTCGTAAACTTCTTCCGGATCGAGGTGCGCCGCGGCGTGGTACATGGTGCCGCGCCAGGACCAGAAATCGCGGCCGCTCATCGCCCGGGATTCCGACTTGCCGCGGATCAGCCGCTGAAACGAATGAGAGTGGGTGTTGACGAAACCGGGGAGCAGCGCTTTCCCCGGCAAGGAGACCGTGTCCACTCCAACGCCGTCACCCGGTAGAATCCTTCCGTCCTGGCCGACGAGAAGGCACTGTTCACGATTGAAAGCACCCTGGGAATAGAGCAGATCGGGACAATAGTTCACGAGCGGCGTGCCTGCTGCACCATGTCCACCAGCATCTTCCTGGTTTCTCCCGGAGTGGTCACCTCGCCCAGGAAGGCTATGCGGGCCCCCTTCATGCCTTCTTCTGTCTTCATGCGCACGTGAAAGCCGAGGCGATCCACTGCGGTCATCACCGCCTCTTGCGCCGTGATCCCGGCAAAGACTTTCGCCAGCAGGATCAGCGCATCCTGGTGATCGGCGTTCATGTGTTCCAGGATTCCGGCTGAGGCATCCGCCAACGGATCCGCGTGAGCCTCGCCGTATTCCGGGGAAGGCACCCAGCCCATCACTCCAAAGCCGCCTACGTAATACACATCGACCACCTCCATGCGGAAAAAGGAGAAGTCGTCGAAATCCACCCAGTACTTACTGTTGGGATGACGTTCGAGGTAGAGAGCGCGCGCATCCGTTACCTCCGGAGTGGCCAGCGCAGCAGCATTGCCCACCACGGTCACGCGTGCCGCCCCAAGCGGGTCGCCCTCGGCTTCCGGCTGCGTGACCAGCAAGCTGGCACGCGCATCCTGCTGCAGGTTCTGGGTGTGCATGGCCATGGTGCTGATCAGGAAGAGAGGCCGTCCCAGTTGATCCAGCGCATACGGCATCAGGGAGCCGAAGGGAAAGCCTGGCCGTTTTCGCGAGAGCGTAGAGAGGCTGCCCACACGTCCCAGATGCAGCAGGGTCCGCGCCCGCTCCGCGTAGGTGGGTTCGGGAATTGCCGGCTGGGCGCCTCCCGCGCCTGTACCCGCGTGCCGATTCGATGTGGTAGCCATGGCGCCTCCTCAAGAAGTCTAAATGGTATAAGACAGATAAAAGCCGGAGGAGGCACCCGTGTACACGCCCAAAGCTTTTGAGGTAACAGATCTCCCCCTGCTCCAGGCGGCCATGAAGCAGAGCGAGTTGGCAACGCTCATCACCACCACTCCCCAGGGCCTGGTGGCGACGCATCTTCCGCTTTTACTCGATGAAACCAGGGGTGAGTATGGAACCCTGACTGGCCATGTGTCGCGCGCCAATACACAATGGCGGGAGAGTGACCCCGAGGCCGAAGCGCTGATCATTTTTCTCGGCCCCGACACTTATGTTTCGCCGACCTGGTATCCCGCGAAACAGGAGACGGGCAGGGTCGTGCCAACCTGGAATTACGCGGCGATCCACGCGTATGGCCGCGTGACCTTCTTTGAAGATGCGGAGCGGCTGAGGACGGTGGTGGCGGAGCTGACAAAGAAGTTCGAGGCCGCGTTCCCGGCTCCCTGGCAAGTCACGGATGCGCCGGCCACCTACATCGATTCGCAGCTTAAAGCGATTGTCGGTTTTGAGTGCCAGATCACTCGCCTGGAAGGCAAGCAGAAGTTTAACCAGAATCGCTCGGTAGAGGACCGTCGCGGGGTGATCCAGGGACTTCGCGAATTGAAGGAAGAGCGCAAGGTACAGGTCGCCGAGTTGATGGAAAGACTCGAATCTCTGCGAAATCCCTTGTGATAGGCTACGTCCACAGGGCCAACGGTTCCATGTGTTTTTACCCACATCCAGGTTAAAAGGAGATGTGCCCGCGTGAAAACTGCCCACGTGCTCGCCTTACTCTTTGTCGCCTCTTCTCTCGCTCCCGCTGGTTATGGGGCATCGGACAGTAGTGTCGCGCCGGCCTGGAACCAGGCTGCGGCCGCTCGTTATCTTGATAGCCGTGAGATATGGTGGCAGAGCTGGGATGCGGCGAAACGCGATCACGGCACGATTTGCGTTTCGTGCCACACCGTTATTCCCTATGCGCTTTCCCGTTCGAGCTTACGCGGATCGTTAGGCGAAACCGAACAAACCAAGCAGGAGCAAATCATGCTCGACAACCTGCTGCGGCGGGTCAGCATGTGGAATCAGGTTCAACCCTTTTACCCCAATAGCAAGGGCGGCCCCACGCTGGCGACAGACTCGCGCGCTACTGAAGCGGTGTTGAACGCTCTTATCCTGTCGACCTACGACCAACACAAGAACCACTTGACGCCGATTACGCGCAGCGCGTTGGACAACATGTGGGATTTGCAGATCCAATCCGGCGAACAGGCGGGCGGGTGGAACTGGCAGAACTTCCACCTGGCTCCCTGGGAATCGAATGAATCGCAATACAATGGCGCGGTTCTGGCAGCGATCGCGGTTGGGCGGGCGCCTGAGAACTATCAGCACGATGCTAAGATTCAGGAGAATCTGGAGCTGCTGCGCGGTTTTTTGCGGCGGGAGTATGATGCGCAGCCACTGCTGAATAAGGTTTATGTGTTGTGGGCTTCCGCCAAGCTACCTGGGCTGCTGGATGAGAAGGAGCGCTTTGCCCTGGTCGAGACCCTGGCTGCTAAGCAGCAACCCGACGGTGGCTGGAGTGTCAACGATCTGGGTAGCTGGAAGAGACACGACGATACCCCTGAGGAGACAAAGAGCGACGGCCTGGCCACGGGGCTGACAGTCCTGGCGCTGGAACAATCGGGCGTGGGAGCTGACTCAGCCAAGCGCGGGCTGACCTGGCTGGCGCAGAATCAGAGCCAGGAGGATGGCAAGTGGTCTGCCTGGTCGCTGAATAAGAAACGCGATCCTTCTACGGATATCGGGCATTTTATGAACGATGCCGCGACCGGTTTCGCTGTTCTGGCATTGGAGAACAGTCACTGAGACAATTTGCGGGGTTGGGTTTGTTTCGTACCTGGGGTTACATTACGGGACTTGATGAGCCTTGACTAGGAGGATCCCAGTCTCAAACGCGAGACCTGGGGCACCCATCGGTTTGTTTTGCCGCGAATTTGTTGCGCGGAAGAGGATCTTGACGAAGGGCACGGCTGCGCCGTGTCCCATGGCGTCGGTCTGATTCGGCTAAAAGCCCATACTGGAAAAGTCCCTCAGGGACGGCTGGAAATACGCCGCTACCTTACCCTGGAAAATTTTCAGGATTCGGTGGTTGCGGTTGAGGGCTCCTCTGCTTCTGGCCGGACCTTGGTCTGCTTGGTCTTGGTTTTGGTCACGGCGCGTGAACGTCTTTCCTGCGCGCCTACGACCACGGTCTCGATGCTGCGTAGGAACTCGGGCAGGTTCATCTTTTCGCGGAAGCCGGTTAGAAAGGGCTGTATTTTCTCAAACTGAAAGTACATTTCCTGGCAGGTGTCGAAGATCAGAGCTTCGTCGAGCGCGCCGTGAACCACGAACGCGGCAACCATATCCCAATAACCGTAAACCTGCAGGATGTGGCCGCTTGGCTTACCCCCGTCCTTCACCAGGCTCACAAATTCCTCGACGGACTTGGGCATGAACTCACCGCCCACATAGTCACGGGCGGTGCGCAGAGCGGTCTCGCGGCGAATTTCATACAGCTTGAGAATCAGCTCAGCCTGTTTCAGGGCGTTCTTGGTCTTCACGTGCACTCCTCACTGGCGGAAGAAATTACGGGCTATGAATAGCAGGTTTGCCGGCCGTTCTGCCAGCCGGCGCATGAAATAGGGATACCACTCGGTCCCGAAAGGAATGTAAACGCGCACCCGGTACCCGCTGGCCACCAGCGATTTTTGCAGGTCACGGCGCACGCCGTAAAGCATTTGAAATTCGAATTGATCAGGCGCGATGCCGCGCTCCTGGGCAAAGCGACAGGTCGCGTCAATCATCTTTTCATCGTGGGTGGCGATGCCGTGGTAGATGCCGCTGGGCAGTAGCATCTGCATCAAGCGCACAAAATTCTTATCCACGTCGGCCTTCTCAGGGAACGCCAAGCTGGCCGGTTCCTGATAGGCGCCCTTGCACAGGCGTACGCGGATTCCCTCGGCCAGCAGGCGGTCGAGGTCCGCCTTGCTGCGATAGAGGTAAGCCTGGATCACCACACCGACGTGGCCCCGGTTTCCGTCGAGTGCGTGCAGCCTGGACACCAGGTCGACGGTGGCCTGGGTATATTCGGAGCCTTCCATATCGATGCGGACGAACGTGTTCGCCGCCACCGCGTGCTCTACCAGGGCGGCCGCCATGGCATAGGCCAATTCCGGATCCAGGTCCATGCCCATCTGGGTGAGCTTCACGCTCACGTTCGCGTCCAACTGGCGCTGCGGGATGGCGTCGAGCAAACGGTGATAAACTTCCGCCGCCTGCTGCGCTTCGTCAGGAGAGTGAACGTTCTCCCCTAAGCTATCGAGCGAGGTAGAGATTCCCTGGCGATTAACGGAAGCGGCGGCATGCAGCACCTGATCGACAGTGGTTCCGGCCACGAAGCGCGAGGACATGCGGCCGCCGAGGGCGGAGTTTTCCGCGAATTGCCGCAATGAAGCATTCCGGGAAAGCGCGATCAACAACGAGCGCAACATGGGCATAGGAACCGTTCATTCTCGCATAGGGTGCACGGGCGTTGCAGTAGGTAGAAAACCCTTTGGACATTTCCTGGCTCAAACGTATTGGAGTTGCAGGTAATCATGGTTAATCAATGCGCTAATCCCAAATGTGGCAAACCGCTGCATTACCTTCGCGAAGGTCGAATCTTCGTTTTTGATCTGCCGGATCCAAATGTACCCGTGCCAGCGGCTGGAGGGCGTCCGCGCCGTCTGCAGCACTTTTGGCTTTGTGGGCCATGTTCAGAAACGATGATGATGGAGCAGGCCGGCGATATGCGAATTCGAGTGGCGATCAAGGCACGCAAGGTGGAGGTGGGGCAAGCGCCCATTCTTCCTGACACACTTGCATCATGACTGGGCCCCGATCATCAACCTTTCACCACGGGCCACTCCGGCGTGAATTCAACCACATCACGATCGTAGGCGCCGGCGAAGGCTTCCCACCGGATGTAGGCGATGTCTTCGAGCATCTTGATCCCGTCCTTGAGATAGCTAAGGCGTGACCGCTCGTCGTGGCCCCAGGTGACGGGAACCTCCTGCACTTTGTATCCACGCTTCAGGGCAATGAAGAGCAATTCCGGGTCGAAACCCCATCGCTCGATGCGCTGCAACTGGAAAATCGTTTGGGCAACGGGACGGCGGAAAGCTTTGAATCCGCACTGCGTGTCGGCATAGGGCAGGCCCATGATGAGCCGTGTAATGGCATTAAAACATCGGCCAAACAACTGCCGGTAAAGGGGTTGTTTGTGAGTTTGCCGCTTGCGCTGGAGCCAACGGGAGCCGATCGCAATGTCCGCCCCCTTGCGCAGGGCGTCAAACAGTCGCTCGGCTTCTTCCATAGGCGCGGAAAGATCGGCGTCGGTAAACATCACGATTTCCCCGACCGCGTTCAGCACGCCTTGGCGGACGCTAAATCCTTTGCCCCGGTTTTCCTGATTGTTCAGCAGGCGCACCTCAGGATGACGCTGGGCACAATCCTGGACTATGGCAGCGGTGCTATCCGTGGATCCGTCGTTGACGACCAGGATCTCGGCATGCCACGCACGCTCCCGGACAACGCGCACAACCTCAGCAAGCGCTTTACCTATGCGGGCGCTTTCGTTGTAGGCCGGTATAACAATACTGATAGAAGGACGTTCCAAAGGGTTTCCCAACCTCGTTTCCGAGGTCATTTGTTTGGTGCTCGGTAAATTCTACGCTACTCTGCTGCACTCTGGTGCATCTCTAGCTCACCATCCGAGGGCTGAACAGTCTACCGAGTCAACACAAAGTTACCCTTCATTGGACACCAGCATGGGGGTGTTGGTTATCGGGTACCTCGGATCCACAGGGAAAGGCGTAGCCGGGATTGTTTCCGATGTACCATCAAATGGCTGCATCTACTATAGTTGACACGGGTTACCTTTATACTTTGGAGAAGGCCGGACCATGACCAAAGCAGACCTCGTTGAGGAAGTAACCCAGCTGGGCGACCTGACGCGCCGGGATGGGGAAATGATCGTGGATACGATTTTCGATTCCGTGATTCACGCGCTGCGTTCTGGTGACAAGATCGAGATCCGCGGTTTTGGCAGCTTTCGCATTCGACAACGCAAGCCTCGTACGGGAAGGAATCCGAAGACGGGGGCCAAGGTCGATGTACCCGCGAAGCGAGTGCCCTACTTTAAGCCCAGCAAAGAGCTGCGCGATCTGGTCAACCCCAAGGACCACGCACCCGAGCCTGGAGAAGGTCACTCCGCGGCTTAAGTCTGAGCGATGCCGATCACGCTCATCATCCGGCCGGTAAATCCCCTCTCAATGCGGTGGGAGAAGAATCGATCCGTTTGGCAGCCGGTGCACTCACCGGTGAGAGAAATTGCTCCCTTCCGAAGCCCCGCTGCGAGCAGTTGGCGTTTGTTCGCCTCAGCCAGGTCGAGGTGCATGTTGGGACCGATGTCACTGTGGCCAGGCGCGCGAGCGGTGAGGAACAACATGGGGTATTTCTGCCGGATCGGGTCGGAGTCGTAAACCTCGCGAAATAGCTCGGAAGCATAGTTGAACTGGGATTCGAATTGCTCCTGCACTTCTTCGCCAACCGAGTAACAGCAATGCCCGATGCCCGGTCCGATGGAAGCAATGAGGTCTTCGGGCCTGGAGCCGAACTCCAGGCGCATGCAGCCGACCCCGTTTTCCACGATGCGCGCCAGGGTACCGCGCCATCCGGCATGAAAGGCCGCGACCACTCGCTTCTTCCGATCCGCCACCAGCACGGGTATGCAGTCTGCCGTCTGGATGCCCAGCAGAACCCCCGGTTCATCGGTCATCAAACCATCGCCCTTGAGCACCGCGGGCATACGGTTTTCGCGTACATCTTTTGCCGAAACCGTCCGGATCAAGGACGAGTGGATCTGGCGCAGCGTGATTAAACCCATGATCGGTTTACCTTCGGAAGCCGCGGCGACGAAAAGCCCTCGATTGGCGGCCACGGTCTCGCGGTCGTCGGAATCGGTAAAGCCAAGATTCAGGTCGACCTTACCGGGCCGGTAGACGGTCGTTTTTCCGCCCGTGCGAGTACTGAACCCATGGATAAGCCAGCCAAGGTTCGGGCGGCTGCGCCCCGCCCAGGCGGGTACACGAACGACTTCCAATTGGGCGGTTTGCGAGGCAGCCATCCTCACTATCTTACGAAACTACGAATAGGGCGCGGAGACCAAAGCATTAGGCCCGCCTTCCGGCGGGCCCGCTCAAGAGGCTTCAGGGGAGGGCGATCAGGGATTTGCGAGAGGAGAGTCCGCCGGAGCGGAGCTTCGTTGGAATAAACAAGTGCTGAGGTAGGTCGAAAATGAAGTGCCTCTGTTGTTATCTACTAGGAATCCATTTCCCGGAGCAAAGTTGTTCCATTTTGAAAAATTATTTTAGGGTCGCCGGCCTGAACATTCTCTCCACGGCGGAGGTCACCATCGTTCTCGGGAAGAAACGCTGGGCGAAGACCTGTACGCGGCCCCTGAAGTAGGGGATCACCGAGTGTTTCCCCAGGGCGAGAGCCTCCAGCCCAACCCGGGCCACGGGTACGGCCGACTGTGGCTTTCGCCGGTCACCGTTCCGTACTCCGGAAACCTGGTTGAATTCCGATTCCGTAGGCCCTGGGCATAAGGCGCTCACGCGAACCCCATGACGCTTCATCTCTTCGGCCAATGCTTCGGCCAGCATGCGATCGAAGGCCTTGGTCGCTCCATAGGTAGCGAGGTACGGAACCGGTTGGTAAGAGGCAGTCGACGCCACAATCATGAGCGCCCCCTGGCGCCGCGCAACCATGGCGGGGAGGAACAACCGGCAGAGATGAACCACGGCCGCGCAATTCACCTGAACCATGTCCAGCTGCATCTCCATCCTGGAACGAAGAAACTCACCGTATTCCCCGAAGCCGGCGTTGTTGATCAACACGTCCACCTGCAGGCCGGCTCCCTCGGTTTCGTCAAAGATCTGCTGCGGCGCCTGGGGGAAGGTAAGGTCGGCGACAATCACGCGGGTTTGGACGGAATGCTGGGTGCTCAACTGCTGCGCCAGGACGTCGAGGCGATCGCGGCGACGAGCGGTGAGCACCAGGTTGACCCCCGCCTCCGCCAACTCTACTGCGATGGCCTCTCCAATGCCGGCGCTGGCCCCGGTAACGACTGCCCACTTGCCTTGCCAGGCCTTACGTAGAACGGATGAGGCCATCGCTTCCCTCCCCCGCCGGGGAGGCGGCGAATTCCTCACCGACCCACTCGGCAAAGGCCTCCATGCGTTGTTCGCGGCCGAGGAAGTCTTCGATCAGCTGCGTGCCCGGTTTCGACCCGCCGGGCTCGAGAATCGCCTGCCGGTAGCGCATGGCGGTGGGTCCCTCCAGCAGATTCGACCGGTCGAACTGGCCGAAGAAGTCGAGAGCAATGACCTTATCGAACATGTAGGTGTAGTAGTTGGACGAGTAGCCCATGAGGTGGGTAAAGCTGGCATACATGCGGTTGCCGTCGACCCACTCGTAGGGCAGCATGCGCTTGTAACCTTGTTCGAGCAGTGCATCCGGATCAAGGGTTTGCGGCGGCAGGTTGTGCACATCGAGCGAGTAGCTGGTGTAGAAGAGCTGGGTGCGCACCCCGTCGGCCCGTCCAAAAGCGCTGGCACGATTCATCCGTTCCACCAGCGCGGCGGGATGGGCTCACCCGTCTGGTAATGCCGAGCGAACGATGCTAGCAGCTGCGCGTCATGGAAAAACTCCTCCAGCATCTGCGAAGGCACTTCGACGAAATCGCCTTCGGTGGCGATGCCGCTGACGCCCGCCCATGCTGCTGGCCGCCGAGGATCGCATGCATCAGGTGCCCGAACTCATGGAAGAAGGTGACGACATCGCTGTATTGCATCAGGCCGGGGTCTTCTGACCCTCCGCTTTGCCGCCGGGGAAATTGCAGATCAGCGCCGCCTCCGGCAGTTGGCGGCCGGCAATGCCCGGGATCAGCGGAGCCGCGCTGAACCACTTGTCCTTGCCCTCGCGGGGATGCATGTCCAGATAAAAGCGGCCAATCAAGCGGCCCCGGTCGTAGACATCCCAGGCGCTCACCTGGGGGTGCCAGACGGCCACTTCCCGGTTGCGCTGGAAGGTGACGTGAAAGAGCCGCGCCGCGGTCTCGAGTATCCCCTGCTCCACCGCTGCATAGGGAAAGTAGGGACGGACCGATTGCGAATCGAAGTCGAAGGCCTCCCGCCGGTACTGCTCATACCAGTACCCGCGGTCGCTGCTCTTGAGCTTCGTCAAGCCCGGCTGCTGCAGGCGGGCAAAGGCCAGCACCATCTGGTATTCCTTCTCGGCGCCGGCGCGCGAAGCCTGCTCCAGCTCGGCCGATGAAGCTCTTCATCTTGGCCGCCGATCCCATCATCTGGTTGGCCGTAGCCAGATCAGCCCAGGATGCAAAGCCCAGGATCGAGGCTATCTCCTGCCGCACCGAAAGCAGATCGAGCAAGAGTTGCCGGTTGGCGGGATACGCGCGCGTGTTGTAAGCGCGAAACATGCGCATGCGCAGGTTCGGGTTCGTGGCAAAGGTCATCACCGGCTGCATGTCGGGGAAATCCGTAGTCAGCGTGATGACGCCTTTTTCATCGGGTGGATGGTTGCGGATATAGTCCTCCGGCAGACCCTCAAGCTCGGCGGGATCCCGCACTTCCACGCGGTTCACATTCTCCTGGACATGCTTGGCAAAGGTGAGGGACAGCTCGGTTGCCTTATCGGAGAGCTCCCGCAGGTGGGCGCGGGCGGCATCGTCTTTATCGACGCCAGCGAGGCGGTAGTTCAGCAGTGTCTGGTTCACATAGTGCGAAGTGCCCGGGTCCGCGGAATTCAGGTCCATGGCTGCGAGAGCCCGATACACATCCTGGTTAAGGGAGAGGGCTGTGCCTGCCTCGGCTACCATCTGGGTCAGCTCCCGCGCCTTATCCCGCACTGCTTTGTCCGGGTACACGCTATCCAGCAACGAGGCCAGCGAGCCCGTAGCACTTAGGGTGGCCACGGCATCGTCATAGGGGCGAAGGGTGTTTTCCAGGGTCTTTTGGCCTTGAACCGCCAGAAGGAGGCCGATAAGTTCGCGCTGCCGGGCGAGCCGGCCCTGGACCCACTTTTCGAGCCCTGCGGCGTCGATAGTTCCATTCTGGTTCCATGGGTGCGTTGCCTTAGCTTCCGCTGCCGTTAAATCATTCAATGGGGACATGCTCCTAACCACTTATCAAGGTTACCCCAGCTACCGAATCGCATTCCAGGGCAGTCCAACACGGTTCTTGCAGAGTGCGGGTATGGTCGGTACAGCATTTTCAGTTCTGCTGTATAAAGAGGAGCGCATGTTGACGCGGCTTTTCGCCAAGAAAAGACGCACATCGCTCAACTTGCCGGTGCAGAGTAGAAGTGAAAATGCATTAAGATGTCCAGATTGTCATCATGAATTCTGCTGCTCCAACTTTGTCGCAACAATACTTGCGCTCACGCATGGGCAAAGTATGTGTAGCAATCATTGGCTCCTCGCCCACTGAAATGGTGGAACGCGCCACCGAGGCGATGCGCGATAGCTCTTTTTTGGAATTCCGGCTCGATTACCTGGAGAAACCGGTCGCGGCGCTGCCCAAGCTGAAGCAGTTTCTTGCCGACAACAACGGAGTCACGGCGATCGCCACCTGCCGCCGCGCTGCCAACGGGGGGAAGTTTAATGGCACGATCGCGGCGGAATTAGAGGTCCTTCAGAAAGCCACCGCTTCTGGCTTTCACCTCTTGGATCTGGAGCTGCAGACGGCGGAGGCCATCAAAACATCTGAGTTGGAAAGGCTGCGCGCCCGCGGCGTGGCCCTCATCGTATCGTGGCACGACTTCCAGACCACCAAGGATCTGGACGGCATCTTCGAGCGTATCCTTCCCTACGAGCCGGAGTTTATCAAGATTGTCGGCACTGCCAAGTCGCTCTCTGACAACGTGGTGATGATGCATTTTCTGCAACGCAGCGGGGACATGGCCAACTTGGTGGGGCTGTGCATGGGCGACCAGGGGATCATCAGCCGGGTATTGGCGATTCGCGCGGGCAGCGTATTCACCTTTGCCTCCGCCACTCGGGGAGAAGAGACTGCTCCGGGCCAGATCGATGCGCGCACACTGACCGATACGTATCGCATCGGCCAGATCGATACCGCGACGCGAATATATGGGGTTGTCGGCAATCCCATCAAGCACTCCCTATCACCTCTGATGTTGAACACCGCCTTCCACCGCGAGACCGTGAACGCAGTCTACCTGGCATTACAAACCAGCAAGCTGAGCGACTTGCTCACCGTGGTCCGTGAGCTGCCTCTCTCCGGCTTGAGTGTGACCATGCCACTTAAGCAGGAAGTATTGAAGCACCTGGAGAATATGGATCCGGTGTCCGCCAAGGTCGGCGCATGCAACACGATCGTTCGCACGCACGATGGGAAGCTCTACGGTTTCAATACGGATGTAGGGGGCATCGTGCATCCGCTGGAAAAGCGGCTTTCGCTGGCCGGCGCGAAGATACTGGTGCTGGGGGCTGGCGGCGCGGCACGAGCGGCGGTCTTCGGATTGGTGGATAAGAGAGCCGAGGTTTTTATCCTGAATCGCACTCCGCAGACAGCGCAAAAGCTGGCGCGCGAGGCCAAGGCAAAAACCATTCGCCGGGAGCAGGTGGCCAAAACCAATTTCGACGTGATCGTGAATGCTACCTCGGTTGGCATGCATGGAGTGAAGCCGCAGCATATCCTCGAGCCGAAAGAGATCAACGCACGCCTGGTTTTCGATTTGGTGTACAACCCGGTGGAGACACCGTTGCTGCGCACGGCTCGTCAAAAGGGAATACCCGTCGTGACCGGTGTAGAGATGTTCGTGCAACAGGGCGCTCGCCAATTCGAAATCTGGACCGGCAAGCGGGCTCCTGAAGAAGAGATGCTGCGGGTGGTGGTGCATGCTTTGCGCCAGCAGGCAGAAGCTACGGCCACGGATCACTAGGTGGACGAGCGCGCACAGTACTGGATCGATCGCCTGAGCCTGAGCCCACATCCTGAGGGCGGCTACTACCGGGTTACCTACCAGTCTTCCCTTACGATTGTTCAGAATGCCTTACCAGCCATCTATCACGGGGATCGCTCTGCCTGTACGGCGATTTACTTTCTGCTGGCGGGCTCGGAATTTTCCGCGTTTCACCGCATCGCTTCGGACGAGTTGTGGCATTTCTACGCCGGCAGCGGATTGATCGTTTATGTAATTGATGCTGAGGGGAATTATTCCGAGTTGCAGTTAGGGAGTGCCTTCGAGGCCGGTGAAGTCTTTCAAGCGGTCGTAAGGGCGGGATGTTGGTTCGCCTCCCGGCTGAAAGATCCCGCCGGGTTTGCGCTCGTAGGTTGCACCGTGGCGCCAGGTTTCGACTTCGCGGATTTCGAGTTGGCGAAGAGAGCGGAACTCGCCGCGGTTTATCCCAAACACCGAAGACTCATCGAAGAGCTGACCCGCCAATAGTTGCCGGAATGGGATGTGTGACCAGGGCTAAAGCCAGTACCCAATCCAGGCGATCTCAACTCAGTCCCGCAGGGCCGGCTGAATTTAGCCCAGGACGCTAGTCCTGGGTGCACCGTTCAAGATGATTGAGTCCCGCAAGGACGGCTGAAAATATGCCGCTCCTTAACCCTGGACAATGTTCAGTCGTCCCTTCGGGACTTGTCGTGTCTCGATGGTCTTCCCAGGACTGCGTCCTGGGCTAAGTTCAGCCGTCCCTACGGGACTTCCTTTATGGTCAGTTCTCACGCACACGCTAAAGCCCTCATCGGTCCGAGGGACATGTGGCACGCCTGAACCCGTGCCCCTTCGGTACATCAACACAATTCGAAAGGTTGTGGCCAAATATCAGCGAGGTAATCCCGCACATTCCAGCTGTGTGTTTGACGAAGGATGCGTAGCTAGCTCCAGAAACTTCGGTCCAGCGTGCGGTACTGAATTGCCTCGGCAAGATGCCCTACCGTAATGGCCGGTTGGGCATCGAGGTCAGCGATGGTACGTGCGACCTTCAAGATGCGGTCGTGGGCTCGCGCGCTCAGGCCCTGCTGTTGCATGGCCCGTTCCAGCAGACGTTCCGCTTCTGATGACAACTCGCAATAGGTGCGGATCTGCCGGGTATGCATTTGCGCGTTGGTAAAGATCCGGTCCGCGGCAAAACGAGTATGCTGCCGCTCGCGCGCCGCCAAGACGCGCGCACGGATTTCCGCGGACCCCTCATTCGCAGCTGCGGAGCGAAGTTCCCGATAGTGCACGGCAGGCACCTCGATGTGAATATCGATGCGATCCAGCAATGGACCTGAAATTTTCGAGATGTAGCGCTGCATCATGGGCGGCGTGCACAGACACTCGTGGGACTTGTCGTTGAAATAACCACAAGGGCAGGGATTCATGGCCGCCGCGAGCATGAAGCGCGCGGGAAAACTGAGCGACATCGCAGCGCGCGAAATGGTGACAGTCCCATCCTCCAGAGGCTGACGCATCACCTCCAGCACGTTGCGGGGAAACTCAGGCAGCTCATCCAGAAACAACACGCCATTATGTGCCAGGGAAACTTCGCCAGGGCGCGGAACACTTCCGCCGCCGATGAGCCCGGCGTCTGAGATGGAGTGATGAGGGGAGCGGAAAGGCCGCTGCGTCACCAACCCTGCGTCGGCGTCGAGCACCCCGGCGACGGAATGGATCTTGGTTGTCTCCAGGGCTTCTTCCAGACGGAGCGGGGCAAGGATCGAAGGCAGCCGCTTGGCCAACATGGTCTTGCCCGAGCCGGGGGGGCCAATCATCAGAATGTTGTGGCCGCCGGCAGCGGATACCTCCAAGGCGCGCTTGGCCGTCTGTTGCCCACGAACATCTTTGAAGTCGAGCGCGAAACTGTGCAGCTCATTGAGCAGATGACGCGAGTCCACGCGAAGCGGTTGGGCATGGATGCCACCATTGGCCGCCGAGTTCAGCAATTCGCGTACCTGGATCAGAGTTCGGACCGGGTACACATTCAAGCCCTCCACCATCGCGGCCTCAGCGGCGTTACGCTCGGGGACGATGAGATTGCCGATGCCGCGCGCACGCGCCGCCACGGCAATGGGAAGCACACCGGGGACACCGCGCAGTGTTCCATCGAGTCCCAGTTCACCCACCAGGAGGAATTGACCGAGGTCTTTCAGGTGCAGAGCACCATAGGCGCCGAGAATCCCGATCGCCATAGGCAGATCAAAACCCGATCCTTCCTTCTTCAGGTCGGCGGGCGCGAGATTGATCGTGATGTCTGTCGGGGGAAGGTCGTAGCCCGAATTTTTGATGGCAGAGCGGACCCGATCGCGGCTTTCCCGCACCGCTGCGTCGGGAAGCCCTACCGTGTGGAAAGAGTCGTCCTTCGTTCGGATGCCGGAGTAGTCGACTTCCACGTCGATGATGTGAGCATCGATGCCATAGACTGCCGCACTGAGCGCCTTGAAGAGCATGAGGTGGCGCGAGTATACAGGGGCAGCGACACGAGCGACATTAAGCTCTCCTCATAATTGCCGCTATCGTTCCACAGCCATGGCGACCGAATTGCCACCACCCAGACACAGGGCAGCAACCCCCCGATGAACGTCGCGACGCATCATCTCGTAAATCAACGCAACCAGAACGCGCGCGCCGCTGGCGCCGATGGGATGTCCGATCGCGACCGCTCCTCCATTCACATTCACTTTCGCCGGATCCATCCCCACTTCCTTCATCACGCCGAGGGCCTGCACAGAAAATGCCTCGTTCAACTCGTAGAGATCAGGATCGTCTGTTGACCAGCCCGCCTTTTGTAACACGCGCTGGATTCCCAAAACGGGAGCGAGCATCACCCACTTGGGATCGATGCCGCTGGTCGCCTGGGCGCGAATGTGGACCATGGGCGTAAGCCCGAGGGAGGCCGCTTTTGCTGCGGACATGACTACGAGTGCGGCTGCACCATCATTCACCCCGGGCGCGTTCCCGGCGGTAACCGTTCCGTCTTTCTTGAAAGCGGGCTTCAGCGCGCGCAGTGCTTCGATGGAGGCATCCTCCCGCACGGATTCGTCATGGTCGAAGAGGGTGGGTGCGTCGCCCTTCTTCTTGGCCGGCACTTCGATGGGGAGAATCTGTGATCGCAGATAGCATGCGCGCCTGGCCGCCGCTGCCTTGCGATGCGAGTTGAGCGCATATTGATCCTGTTCTTCGCGGGTGATGCCATGCTTCTCAGCAACGTGCTCCCCGGTGATGCCCATGTGGTAGTCGTTGTAGATCTCCCACAGACCGTCATGGATCATGGAATCGACGACCGTGGCATTGCCCATGCGGAAGCCGTTGCGCCCCTGGGGAAGAAGGTAGGGCGTGTTGGTCATGGATTCCATACCACCGGCGATGACAATCTCGGCGTTGCCCGTTTGGATGGCCTGCGCTGCCAGGCCCACCGCCTTCAGCCCGGAGCCGCAGACCTTGTTGATGGTCATGGCACTGACTGAGGGAGAGAGGCCGCCATAGATCGCGGCCTGGCGCGCCGGATTCTGTCCCAGGCCCGCGGAGACGACATTGCCCATGATGCATTCGTCGACCTGATCGGGATGGAGCCGCGCGCGGTTAAGTGCTTCGCGGACCACCAGGGAACCCAGTTGCACAGCAGAAAAAGTCGACAACGTACCCTGAAACTTTCCAACCGGGGTGCGGACTCCGGCGACAATGACAACATCTTCCATAACGGACGGCCTCACTTTTTGGATGCCAAAACAACGGAACACAATAACATGACGACGATGGAACCGGCGCAGTCTCCCCGCGGGGGAACGTATGAGCAAGGCGGCCTGTTGGCGCCCTGGTGGCACACCACGCTGATGGTATTGGTGATCCTCTATCTTTCTGTGGCGGGCGTGAGGCAACTGCGCACCTTTGGCAATCAGCCACTGCACCTGGTGGCGAACTACTGTCTGACGATTGCGTATGAATGGTTCCTGGCCGGCCTGGTTCTGTGGGGTCTGTACATGCGCAAGGTTCCGTTGCGGCAATTGTTGGGCGAGCGCAGGCCGGGCGCCCGGGCATGGTTGGGCGATATCGCCTTCGCGCTCGGTTACTGGTCAGTTGCCCTCCTGGTGCTCGCGCTCCTCGGCAATGTGCTGGTGAAGATCTCGGGATCGCACATTGACCCGCAGAAAATCGGTGATGTGACCCAGAAGCTCGCGCCGGTCACACCACTCGAGATGATGCTGTTCCTGATACTGAGCATTTCCGCCGGTGTTTGCGAGGAACTGGTCTTCCGCGGTTACCTGCAGCAGCAATTTGCGCGGATGGGGCACAGAATCTGGGTTGGTGTCGTGCTCTCGGCGCTGGTGTTTGGCGCAGCGCATGGCTACGAAGGAGTCGCAGGGATCGTGCTCATCGCGGTGTATGGAGCGATGTTTGGTGTGCTCGCGCTGCTGCGGCGAGGATTGCGCACAGGAATGATCGCGCACGCCTGGCACGATTCGATCAGCGGTGTCGCGCTGGTGTTGTTGCGACATTACGGTGTCCATCTCGCGGGAAAGTGACCACGAGCGAACGTGGATGGTTGGCTATAGCGATTCCGATCAGCGAATTGATTCTCACAAAATGCTATTTTTTTCTTGACACTATTTTTTGGGGATTCTATACATTCGTTAACTGCAAAGTATCTCTTGCAGGTTCGATGTCGACTCGACAAAGGGAGAATAGGAAAAATGGCAACCAAGAAAGCAGTAGCAAAGAAGCCAGCGAAGAAGGCAGCCAAGAAAACAGCAAAGAAGAAGTAAGCAGGCAACGTAACAGGCAACACACTCGGGGGACGCCAAAAGCGTCCCCCGAGGTGTTTTTGGTGAAAGCATTATCCTCAGTGTTCATGCGGCTCCCCGCACATCACAGGCAGGGAAAACTTCTTCCGTAGGAATGCGAGTTGCGGATCAAACGTGGAGCAGGGCGTTGATGAAATCGATATTCGGAACAATCTACGAGTCCGCCTCTCCCCTGATTTTGCCGCCCTTGGCTTGTGACGTCTCATGCCGGAGTAGCCGGAAAACGGGAACCGCGCAAAGGCGAGCGCGGGCGCTGGGGGAGCTTTCAGGGAAGAGTCACCCCCACCTCTTACCAAAGTGGTACTGGGTCATGCCACCTTTAGATGAGAGGACGAAACGATGACACGAAGACGCTGGATCGCCGACGATTGGGACGAACACACGGCTTCACTCAAGGGTGAGCAGGCAGCTCACCTGATTCGCGTGCTGCGCGCGCAAGCCGGCATGGAATGTGACATGGTAGCGGGGGATCGCGTGTGGCGCGCCGTGATCTCCGGCGTGAGTGGAGATGCTGTGCGCTTCACCCTGCTCTCCGAGGTAGAAGCGGATCCGGCACTTCCGGTAACGGTTCTGCTCTCCATCTTCAAGTTCGACCGCATGGAGTGGATCATCGAAAAAGCGACGGAGCTGGGCGCGGAGAGGTTCATTCCCATGACCGCACGGCGCAGTGAGAAGCACCTCACCCAGGCCGCACCGGCGCGCGTGGATCGTTGGCGGCGGGTAGCCCGTGAAGCGGCGAAGCAATCACGCCGATCGGATGTGCCGGTGGTAGAAGATGTGATTCCGCTGAAGGCAGCAGTGAAAATCAAGCCGGCGGATCCAGGGTTGAGTTTCCTGCTGGCGGAGCAGGAGCGGACCCGAACCTTGTACGCCGCGATGCAGGCGGGGTTGCAGCAACCCACCGTCGAAAGTCCAGCGATACACTTCGCCGTCGGACCCGAAGGCGGATGGACCGCGGACGAAGAAGCGCTTTTCACCTCGGAAGGTTGGCAGCCGGTGAGTTTGGGTCCGCGCATCCTGCGAGCCGAGACGGCAGGCATCACTGCCATGGCGGTGATTGCCGCGATGCTCCTCTGAGGAGTGAGGGTTTCCCTCGAGTTTGGTTACAGAGATCCCAGGTCTCAAAAGCGAGACCTGGGGCACCCTTCGATTTTTCCTCGAATGCAAATGCCGATGGAGAGAAGCGAGACATTTCCACGAAGGGTCCGCGGAACTGCAGATCCCTCGGCTCGCTCGGGATGACAAAGGGTACATTGGTCAGGCCTTAGGATTTGTCACCGGGGAGGGACCGGCCGCTTCTACCTCGGCCGGCATGGAAAGCTGCCGAAACGCCAACGCCTCCTTTATCACCTCAAGCAAACGACTTGCCTGCGGCAAGTCGACAGTGAAATGACCCAAGGCCGTCGCTAAGAACCGATGGGTGCCCCAGGTCTCGCTTTTGAGACCTGGGATCCCTGCAACTGATCAATCGTGGGTAGCTGAGGGATCTGCAGTTTCGCAACGGCAGCGATTGCCGAGGTGAACCGGCAGCTAACTGAAGAGGTCCTTCATCTTGCCGAGCAGGCTGCGGGATGTGGGCTTGTTTTCTATATGCATGGTCTCGCCGAGTTGACGGAGCAGATCGCGTTGCATCTTCGACAGCTTCTTCGGCGTCTGCACCACAACCTGCACGATCAAATCTCCACGGCCGTGCTCGTTGAGATGAGGAACACCCTTGCCACGGAGCCGGAACTCCTTGCCTGACTGCGTGCCCTCATGGATGCGCAGCGTGGTGTCGCCTTCGAGTGTCGGCACTTGAATCTCATCGCCTAATGCGACCTGGGGGAAGGAAACGAAAATGACGCAATGGAGGTCATTGCCGTCGCGTTCGAAGAACTCGTGCGGTTTTACCGAGAGCACCACATAGAGATCTCCCTTAGGCCCACCCGCACGACCAGCGTCGCCCTCACCCTGGTAGCGAATGCGGGTTCCATCCTCTACGCCGGCCGGCACACTGACACTGATAGTGTGGCGGCGGTCGGTAAGTCCAGCGCCATTGCACTGCAGGCATGGATGGGTGATCACCTGCCCCGACCCATTGCAAATGGGGCAGGTGCGAGCGATGGAGAAGAAACCCTGCTGGTAACGAACCTGTCCACGGCCAGCGCATTGTTGGCAGGTCTCGGGACCGCGACCGGCCGGCGCCCCGGTTCCTCTGCACTCGACGCAAACTTCCGCGCGGCGGATCTGGATTTCTGTCTGCTTACCGAAAACGGCTTCTTCGAACTCGAGCGACAAATCGTAGCGAATGTCCCGGCCGCGTTGCACGCGTCCGTTGCGACGATTGCCGCCCATGTTGAACATTTCTCCGAAGAAGTCTCCGAAGATATCTCCCACGTCAGCAGCTGGCAAATCCCTCGAAGCCCGATCCGCCTGCGCCGCTGATACCCGCGTGCCCGAAACGATCGTAGGCTGCGCGCTTTTGCGGATCGGATAGAACCTGGTAGGCTTCGCTCGCTTGCTTGAACTTCTCCTCCGCCTGCGGATTATCCGGATTGCGGTCGGGGTGGAACTGCATCGCCAGGCGCCGGTACGCGGTCTTCAGCTCCTGATCGTTGCAGTCGCGCGAGACGCCGAGAAATTCGTAGTATTCGACTTTGGTCACTTTGGAAGTTGGACTCATGCTTCTTTCTGTTGCGGATTATTTACCACACGGACCAGGGCGGGACGAAGCAGGCGGTCGCGGATGCGGTATCCGCGGCGAACCTCATCGAGCACCTGGTGGTCGGGAAGGTCGGTACGATCGACACTCTCGAGCGCCTCGTGGACCCGGGGATCAAAGCGTGCCCCTACCGCCTCCACAGGCTGCACATTGAGAGAGCGCAGCACCTCTTCCATCTGTTTCACGATGAGTTCGAGGCCAGTGCGCAGTTGCTCCAGTGAGCCGGAAGAATCCAGGGCGAGATGGAAATTATCCAGGACCGGCAAAAATTGCTCGACGGCGCCGGAGACCGCGAAGTCGCGGAAGTCCGCGCGTTCGCGAGCTTCGCGTTTACGGGCATTCTCAAACTCGGCCTGCAAGCGAGCCAGCCGCTCTACTGCCTGGTCGCGCTCCTGCTTCAGGCGATCAACTTCGCTCTGCAGATGAGCGGTAGCCTCTGCGATGCTGGGACCGTTTGCTTCCCTGCTTTCGAGTTCCTCGACACCTTCGGCGGCAGTATCGACGGGTTGCGTTTCATTGGTTGGGTTGACTTTGCGTGACATAGTGATTGGGTGAAAGCCTTTCGCTTAACTTGATGCTGGATCGTCAACAACGATGCAGATTGGCCGTGCGCTATCGCGAGGCTCTACACCTATAGGGGATTTTTTCTACTGCGTAGGTAGTATGCGATCAGAAAGCTGAGCGATAAACGACACAGCATTGATCGTTTCCTGGTAAGGGATGCGTGTAGAACCAATCACCGCAACCGTGCCCAGACTCTGCGTGCCTAATCGCGCCGGGGCGCCGATCAGGACCAGATTTCGCATTTCCGGAATCGTTTCCTCCAAACCAACGACTACGCGCACCGCTTGCTGGCGGGCATCTACATACGCGTCCAGCAACTCGATCAACCGCTGCTTGGTTTCAAGCGCACTCAGCAGTCCGCGCAACCGTTCCCCATCCGCCTGGCCGGCGACCAGGTTGGCAACGCCAACAATAAAAATCGACTGCACCGCGGTGTCCTGTTCCAACGCACCTTTGCGGCACAGTTCGTCGATCGAACGCATCAGCTGGTCATATTCACTGCGTTCCTGCTCCAGGCGGCGGGTAAGGTCCACGCGGATGCGCTCGATCGACCATCCACGATAGTTCTGGTTCAAAAACGCGGCTGCGGTTTCCAACTCACCCAGGGAGAGATCGCGGTCCAGAGTCAGTACGCGATCCAGCACCAATCCGGATTTGGCCACCACGACTGCCAGGACACGGCCTGCGGAGATGCGGGAAAAATGAATATGGTCCAACCAGTACGTCTCCGACTGCGCGGCCATGGCTACACCCACCCCACTGGAAATCAATGCCAGCACGTGCGAGGTTCGTTCGAGAAATTGTTGCCGGCTGCTCACTCCGGCAAAACTGTCCTCAATCTGATCTCTACGCTCCTGGGTCAGTGCAATGGGCGCCAAGCGGTTGCCACCGTTCAGTTGCTCGACATAAAGGCGAAAAGCGCTCGCCGTGGGGCAACGGCCAGCCGAGGTGTGGGGCTGCTCCAGCAACCCAGCGTCCCCTAGTGACGCCATGACGTTACGAATCGTCGCGGCGCTCATTCCATCCTTATTGTCGAGCTGGCGAGCCACGGTTTGCGAGGCAACCGGCTCCCCGGTCGCGATGTAAAGTTCGATGATCGCGTTGAGGACCAGCCGGTCGCGCGGGCTGATCCGAAGGTCGGAAGACATGGTCCACCTGCCCTAAGGCGCTCATTCCACACTGGTTTAAATCTCAATCAGCGCAGAGTTTCCTGCACTGATTCTAGAAGCTTGAGTGTGGTACTGTCAACATGGCGCAGGCTCAGGTAGTCACCTAGGTGATCTCGAGGATGTTCTCATCTTTAGCCGATTGCGCCAGAGCGCGCTCGGCTACTTTGCGCGCGACCTCGAAGAATTGCCGGGCATGGGTATTGCCTTCGCCTGCCAGCACAATTGGTAATCCGTTGTCACCACCGTGGCGAATCTCGGGATCCAATTCCACTGACCCCAGGAAAGCCAGCTTGGCCTGCTTGGCCAGACGCTCCGCGCCACCCCGGGAGAAGATATCGATGACCTCATGACAGTGGGGACAGGTGAACTGGCTCATATTCTCCACCAGGCCCAGGACTTCTACATTGACCTGGTGGAACATCTCCAATGCCTTGCGGGCATCCTGCAGTGAAACATCTGACGGCGTAGAGATGATGACCGCGCCGGTGAGCGGCACCGTCTGCACCAGGGAGATGACGACGTCCCCGGTGCCTGGGGGCAGATCGACCAGCAGAAAATCGAGTTCGCCCCACTGCACCTGTTGCAGAAACTGGCGAATGATCTGGTGCAGCATCGGCCCGCGCATCACCAGCGGCTTGTCGCCTGGAGAGATGAATCCGACCGAAATCAGTTTGACGCCATGGGAGACCAAAGGCTCGATCTGATTGTTATCGAGTACCCGCGGTTGTTGGCCGATACCCATCATGAGCGGAACATTCGGACCATAGATGTCGGCGTCGATAAGACCCACGCGGAAACCCATCTTGACCAGGGCCATGGCGAGGTTCACAGCGAGAGTGGTCTTGCCCACTCCGCCCTTGCCCGATCCCACGGCGATGATGTTCGCGACACCCGGCAGGGTCTGCGGTCCTGGCGGCGTTTGCATATGTCCCATGTCAATCCCCTTTATGAGCCAGCTGGGCGTTTACCTTGCGCTCGCGCTCTCGTTGGCTTTGTTCACGACGCCGTCCAGCGTCATGGTAGCGGCGTTTATCTTCTTCCGTTTCGGGTTCCAGTGGTGGAACCCGCACGCGCCGGCCCTGAGGGTCGACGGCAACGAAGGTAAGATACGCCGATGCGACGTGGCGCAAGGCGCCGTCGATGGTATGTTCCACCCAAACTTTGACGCCCACTTCCATGGAAGTACGGAAGGCGCGGTTGAGAGTGGATTTCAAAATCAGCAAATCTCCGACATGCACCGGAGCGATAAAGTCGATGTGGTCCATGGAAGCGGTGACCACATGCGCGCGGGCGTGGCGATAGGCTGCGATCGCCCCCACCAGGTCGATGTGGTGCATGAGGCGCCCACCCAGGAGATTGCCCAGAGTATTGGCGTCATTGGGCAAGACCAGCTCCGTCATTTCAGACCGCGAGTCCGCCACCTTGCGCGGCGGAAGCACAGGTTCCGTTGATTCCATAGAATTCAAGTGTCGACAATTGCGTCCACGAATGCAAATCAAGCGCGGGACGCGAGGCTGGCCAGCAAAGCTTACAGTAAAGGAAGTTATGGACAAAATTGCGATGCTTACACAAATCCTGGAGCAAAACCCGGCAGACGCTTTTGCCCGCTACGGGTTAGCCATGGAGCATGCCAACCAGGGCCAAACGGAAACTGCCCTGGCGGAATTCGACCGGCTACTCACCACTCATCCTGATTACACCGCAGGCTATTTCATGGCGGCACAAACGCTGGTAAAAGCGGGACGGACGGATCAGGCCAAAGCGCGACTCGAACAGGGCATAGCCAGCGCGCAACGGACCGGCAACCATCATGCACTGAGCGAGATGGAGGCGCTCCTTACAGATCTGGACTGATTGCCGATGCCATCAAAACCAGCCGATTGACAACGGGCCGCGGCGCCGCAAAGGCGAGCATAATAGCAAGAGAATGAAGATACCGTTGTTCCCACTGGAGGTAGTGCTGTTTCCCGAAGCAGCGCTGCCGCTCCACATTTTCGAAGATCGTTATAAGGAGATGGTGAGCGTCTGCCTGGCGGAGAAGATCGGCTTCGGTGTGGTTTGTGCGCAGCGCGAAGGCCTGGCCGTGGTGGGCTGCACGGCCGAAATCGTACGCATTCTGGAGCAATATCCCGACGGGCGACTGGACATCCTCTGCCAGGGAGCCAATCGTTTCGAAATTGAGAACCTGGACAACTCTCGCAACTATTTGCAAGCGGAAGTCGATTTCTTTGCTGACGAAGGCGCACTTGCTACGCGGCCGATGCGCGAGCAATGCGCTGCACTTCATTTTGAAGTGGTGGAGCTGACGGGTGGGGAAAAGACCCCCCGGGCGTTCGATCTGGATGAACCGGTTGCCTTTCGGCTGGCGTGGGCGTCACCCACCGATCTTTCTTTCCGCATTGAGTTATTAGCGATGCGATCAGACGCGGAACGCACGGAGCGGTTGATTGCCTTCTACTCCGCCATGCTGCCCAAGCTCCGCCGGGGCGCTCAGGCCAGCAGCACCGCCAGCCGCAATGGACACGTGATGTAGCAGGTGCGGCCTGATGGTGTAAGGTGATCCATAGGGGCCGGCAGCAATCTCAGCGCAGCAAATTCGCTCCAAGGAGCATACCTATGTCTTCTCCTCTTCCGCAGACTCTGGGTGAGCTACAAAACAGCAAAGAGTTCTACGAAGCGCGCCTGAAAAAGCGCAGCGTAAAAGACGAATTGCGGGAAAACTTGATTGCCCGGCTTAAGACCAAGCAGACGATATTCCCCGGTATCGTCGGGTATGAAGATACGGTAGTGCCGCAGATTGTGAACGCGGTGCTCTCTAAGCAAAACTTCATTCTGCTAGGACTGCGCGGCCAGGCGAAGAGCCGCATTCTGCGTGGACTGACCGAGCTGCTCGACGAGCAAATGCCGTACGTCGCCGGTTGCGAGATACGAGACAATCCCTACCATCCGCTGTGCAAACGCTGCCGCGATCTGATTGCGGAAAAAGGTGCGGCCACACCCATCGCCTATCTCCCGCGTCGGGACCGCTATGTGGAGAAACTGGCCACGCCGGACGTGACCGTGGCGGATCTGGTCGGTGATCTTGATCCCATCAAAGCGGCGCGCTCGGGTCAGGACTTGTCCAGTGAGCTGACCATGCACTATGGTCTGCTGCCCCGAGCCAACCGCGGAATCTTTGCCATCAACGAGCTCCCTGACCTCGCGGGCAAGATCCAGGTGGCGCTGTTCAACATCATGCAGGAAGGCGATGTGCAGATTAAGGGGTATCCCGTGCGCCTGGAACTGGACATCGTTCTAGCGTTCAGCGCGAATCCAGAGGATTACACAGCACGCGGCAAGATCGTGACCCCGCTCAAAGACCGCATCGGATCCGAGATTCGCACACACTACCCCGAGAGCATGGAAGAAGGCATGGCGATCACTGCTCAGGAAGCCTGGAGCGAGCGTGGCTCAACCAAGATCACCATTCCGCAGTATCTACGCGAGGTGATCGAGCAAGTAGCCTTCTCTGCGCGCGAAGACAAGAAAGTGGACAAGCGCAGCGGTGTCAGCCAGCGCCTGCCCATCTCCACTATGGAGCTGGTGGTTTCGAACGCAGAGCGGCGAGCCCTACTGCATGGGGAAAAGCTGGTGGTGCCGCGGGTGAGCGATCTGTACGCGGCGATGCCGGGCATCACGGGAAAACTTGAGCTGGAATATGAAGGCGAGATGCGCGGCGCCGATGTGGTGGTGCGGGATTTGATCCGCGCTGCGATCGGCAAGATCTTCGACAAGTATTTCTCCGGCACCAATACGCAGCAGATCGAGCAGTGGTTCAACCTGGGCGGCACGGTACGCATCGACGACGATCAGCCGTCGCAGGCCATCCTCGAGGAGCTGAAGCAAATTCAGGGCCTGTTTGCGCAACTGGCTCCGGTCTCGGTGAAAGCTTCCGACGCGCCGGAGATCGCCGTCGCCGCAGCGGAGTTTCTGCTGGAAGGTATGTACGCCCACAAGCGGCTGAGCCGCAGCGAAGAACGTGGATTCACCGCCCAGGAAAAAGCTACGCGCAAGCAGGAGCGTGTAGAGGAACGGGATTACGACGAGTTCCAGGAGCAGCGCCGAAGCCGACGTGGCTTTAACTAGATGAAACGAATCCGCTACACAAAATACACCGGCGACCCAGCCTCAGAGATGAGCATGGAAGATCTGCTCAAGGCTCTGTCGGAGTATTTGCTCGATTCCGGTTTTCAGGATCCTTGGTCGCGGTTCGCCGAGCTGAATGGCGAGCACACCATGGAAAATCTGCGCGAGGCGTTGCGCCAGGCCCTGGAAGCAGGAGAACTTTTCGATGGCGACATGCAGCAGCGTATCCAGGAGATGGCGGAGAGCGGCGAGCTCGACGAGTTGATGGACAAGATTATCGAGCGCATGGAGCAGGAGAATTACATTTCCACTCAGGGACGCCAGGATCCTAACCAGCAATCGACCGGCGGCCGGGCCGGCATGGCTGAGGGGCAGGTGCGGTTCGAAGTGACGGACAAGAGCCTGGATTTTCTGGGCTTCAAGACCTTACGCGATCTGCTTGGATCGCTGGGCAAGTCGAGTTTCGGACGCCACGATACGCGGCATTTTGCTACCGGCATTGAAGCCAGCGGCGCATCGAAGGCCTATGAATTTGGGGATGTACTGAATCTGGACACCACCGCGACGCTCAGCGCGGCCATTGCGCGCGAGGGCATCACCCTGCCGCTGAATCTCGAATACTCCGATCTTCAGGTGCACCAGTGCGAGTACCAAAGCTCTTGCGCCACGGTGGTGATGCTGGATTGCTCTCACTCCATGATTCTTTACGGTGAGGATCGCTTCACGCCGGCCAAGAAGGTGGCCATGGCGCTGTCTCATCTGATTCGCACCCAGTACCCAGGCGACTCCCTTTCGCTGGTGCTGTTTCACGATTCGGCTGAAGAAGTGCCTATTTCGCAAATAGCCCGAGTGAAGGTGGGGCCGCACTACACCAACACTCGCGAAGGCTTGCGCGTGGCCCAGCGGATTCTCGAGCGCCAGCGCAAAGACATGAAGCAGATTGTGATGATTACGGACGGCAAGCCTTCTGCCCTCACGCTGCCGGACGGGCGCATTTATAAGAACGCTTTTGGGCTGGATCCGCTGGTGGTGAGTGAAACGCTGGAGGAAGTAGCCCGCTGTAAACGATCGAACATCATGATCAACACCTTCATGCTGGCTTCAGATCTGGGCCTGGTGCAGTTCGTACAGAAGATGACCAAGATGTGCCGCGGCAAGGCGTATTTCACAACCCCGGATACGCTGGGTGAATACCTGCTCATGGACTACATGTCCCGCAAGATGAAGACCATCCACTAGGCGGGTCCGGGCGCTGGGTTGGTCCAGGCGCTTGGACACTCTCGCATTACGTCCGGGCTTTTAGGCCACTCTTTTCGACATTCTTGCTTTAGGTAGGTCCGGGCTCTAGCCCGGACACTCATCGGGGAACCCCGCGGCCTAAAAGGCCCTGAGGTATGCTTTTCCATCGTCCACCGTCTGAGATTTGAGGAAACCCATACCTCAGGGCCAACAGGCCAAAAGACTTTGTCCTGTTGGCGTCCGGGCTAAAGCCCGGACCTACCGTCTCCTGATCACTTACCCATATAAATAAAACGCAGGATAAACAGCGCGGCTAAAACCAACAGCATCCAGTCCTGCCGAGTGATCTGTCCACGTAACAACCGCAGTATCGCAAACGATGTAATCCCAAACGTCAAGCCGTTGGCAATCGAGAACGTCAAGGGAATCGTTATCAGCGTAAGAAACGCCGGCACCGCCACCATTGGGTCTGCCCACTCAATCTCTGTGACCGCAGAGATCATCAAGCCCCCGACCAGGATCAGCGCGGGAGCCGTTGCGGCGATCGGAATGCTGGCCACCAACGGCGCTACAAACAACGCCATCAGGAACAATAATCCGGTCACAATCGAAGCAACGCCCGTCCGGCCGCCTACCGCAACGCCCGCCGCACTCTCGATATAACTCACCACGGTGCTTGTCCCGGCCATGGAGCCGGCGAGCGTCGCGGTAGCGTCTGCAAACAAAATGCGATTCAAGCGCGGAATCCGGCCGTCCGGTTCCACCAGCCCTGCCTTCTTGGTAACCGCTACCAGGGTGCCCACGTTGTCGAACAAATCCACAAACAGAAAGACGAAAACGACTTCCAACACACCGTCACCGAAGTTTCCGCTCAGGTGCAGAGCTCCCCGGATGTTAAGTTGGAACGCCGTAGCGGTCAGGTCGGCCAGCCGGTAGTGAACCGGATGCCACTTGACGATACCCAACGCAAACCCCACCGCGGTTGTTCCGAGAATACCCAGAAGCATCGCGGTACGAACGCGCCATGCCTGCAATACGGCGATCGCGAGCAGGCAGACACAAGCCAAAGCGGTCTGCGGCGCACGTATATTGCCCATGCCTACAAGTGTCGCTGCGTTGGGCACAATAATGCCCGCGTCCCGTAAGCCGACGAAGGCGACAAAGAGTCCGACTCCCGCCGCCACGGCAGCAAACAACTCCCGGGGGATGGCGTTCACAATGAGCTGGCGAATCCCGGCCGCCGTCAACAACAAAAACACGCAACCGGAGAGGAAGACGCATCCCAGCGCAGTCTGCCAGGGGATCCCCATTCCCTTGACGACGGTAAACGCAAAGTACGCGTTGAGGCCCATGCCCGGCGCCAGGGCAATCGGATAATTCGCAATGACGCCCATCAGGATGCAGCCGATGGCTGCCGAGAGGCAGGTAGCAGCGGCCACCGCCGCAATGGGCATACCCGCTTCACTCAAGATGTCCGGGTTGACAAAGACGATATACGCCATGGTGAGGAACGTAGTCGCGCCGGCGAGAATCTCCGTGCGCAAGGTCGAACCCCGCTCCTGGACGTGGAACATTCGCTCCAGGTAACTCAACTTTCCCGTGCTATGCCCTGGCACTGTCGTGCTCATGGTTTCTCCTTTAGCTGAGAGCCCGGTATGTGATCCTGGTAGCGATCCCAATTCGTAACTATATTTGAGACGACAACATTGCCCACCCGATATGCGGCTTCGAGAGCCGGGAGATAAGCACTGTAACGGTGTCCTGCACTCGCGGCTATGCTCTCGGCGGCTGTCAATCCAGTTGGCGGCTGATCGAAGTTGCTGACTGTGCGCAGCACCATCACGCGGTTTAGATCGACGCGGCCAGCGCGCTGCAGAAACGTGAGCGACTGTAAAACGCCCGTGTCCTCCATGGCGGAAGTAACAAAATTACCTTTGCCGTCGGTGTGATAGCTCACCCAGTCGTTTGCCCACTGGTCGAGCAGCTTGCCGTGCCAGAAGGTAGAGGCAGACAGCGTGTCGCCTTTAAGAACGAACGGCGGACGATGCGCATTGGCTCCTTCGAAATGCGCCCGCGCCTCCTGTAAGGCCGTCGAATCGTCGAGTGCCACCGTCCTGGTTTGCTGATAAGCCCACTCCCTCAATCCAGGATTCAGGTGAAACATGGCGAAGTTTTCGTCGTCGCGCGGCTTTTCGTAGGGCACTGTCTTGTTGAGCGGAACGTAGCCCGTGGTCCACTGCGGCGGAATTTCCCGGGCATCGATCTCGTACGCTAGATCTCCGTCCACCACCCACTCAGCCCAGGCAGCGGAGCCCAATGAAGCATCCTGTGGGTCGGCCCCGGAAATGCCGGCTACCAGCCAATACGCCTTGCTCAAGTCAAAGCGCGGGTCGAGGCCAAGCGCCATGATGGATGCCGCGGCTCTGGCCGTTCCGACGCCGGCCAGAACGCCCAGGACGCCTCGATCGTTCATGCGCAGATTGTGGTAGCCCTGGGGAAATGGAAAAACATGGTCGAGGTGTTCGCGTTCGACCCAATACTGGTACTCGCCCGGCGTGTCACCCTGATCGGCTCCAGGCTCGAAGAGCGAGACTACCACGACTTTGACCGGGATTGGCGGCGGTGTGGCCGCACGAACACCGGCCGCAGAGAACATCAGGAAAAGAAACGCCAGCAGTCGAGTGCTCATACGGGAGCATAGACGGAAGATCGGCCGGGAACCAACAGAAAAAGCGTGGATGGGTGGCGGCGAGAAAAAACATTTCCACGAAGGGTCCGCGGAAATGTTTTTTTGGACTGAGCCCGGCGCCGCGACTTCCTAATACACGATCTTCGACTGGTGTTCCTGCCAGGCGCGAAAATTCTCAATCGCCAGCTCCGGGAGCAACCGCACCATGGGCAACTTGCGTTGGCCGGGCGGCACGCTAAGTTCCTCATAGATAAAGTGGTCGTCGAATCCAACCTCAGCCGCATCGTGACAGGTGTTCCCGTAAACCACCTTGTCCAACCGCACCCAATAAATCGCACCCAGGCACATGGGACAAGGTTCGCAACTGGTGTAAAGCACACAACCCGGCAACTGAAACGTGCCCATTGCCTTACAGGCCTCGCGGATGGCATTCACCTCAGCATGCGCCGTAGGATCATTGTCGGCGGTCACGCGGTTGACGCCGGTCGACGACCACGTCACCATTCCTGACCACCACTGCCCCAAACGGTCCGCCAACCCCGCTCAGCACGTTCTCCGTGGCCAGCCGGATAGCAAGTTGCATGAAATCATTCTCGGTCTTCATGTTCATTTTCGCTTGCACTCTCCCGAGGGGTGCCCGAATATCCGAAGTATGACACACGCTTTTGTCTCCAGCCGGGTGGTCACTCCTGAGGGCGTGCGGCCGGCCGCGATCATGGTCGAGCAAGGGCGGATCCAGTCGGTGCGCGACCCCGGAGACATCCCGTGCGAAGCGCTGCAGCACGCATTCGGCGACCTGGTGCTCTTACCCGGGTTGGTGGATTCGCATGTACACATCAACGAACCAGGCAGAACGGAATGGGAGGGCTTCGCGACCGCCACTCGCGCCGCAGCCGCAGGCGGATATACCACGCTAGTGGATATGCCCCTGAATTGTCTTCCGGAAACCACGACGGTAGCAGCGCTCGAAGCCAAGCGAGTCGCCGCTGGCGGCCAATGCTGGGTCGACTGGGCGCCGTGGGGCGGATTGACCGGCCTGAATGGCGGACACCTGGCTGCGCTGGCAGAGGCTGGAGTAGCCGGCTTCAAGTGCTTCCTTATCAACCCCGGCATAGACGGCTTTGCCATGATCGAGAAGCACGAGCTCGAGGCAGCTTTACCCGCGTTGGCCCGCACCGGCTTGCCCCTGCTGGTGCATGCGGAGCTGGCAGAACATCTCTCCCCAGGCAGCGACACGGATGACTGGAATCAGTACGCAACCTACCTACGCTCGCGGCCAGACGAGGCGGAATTAGCGGCTATCCGCATGCTGATCGGCCTTTGCCGCAGGTATTCGTTTCCCTTGCACATTGTTCATTTGTCCACCGCGCTGGCACTGCCGGAGCTCGCCGCCGCCCGCAGCGGAAGGACTTCCCATCACGGTAGAAACCTGTCCTCACTACCTGCACTTTTTCTCCGAAGGGATTCCTGCCGGCGGGACACTCTACAAATGTGCCCCTCCCATCCGTTCGCGAGAGAATCGCGAAGCTCTGTGGCAAGGGCTCCGCGAAGGAGTCATCGACCTGATCGCTACCGATCACTCGCCTTGCCCTCCATCGATGAAGCAGGGAGACTTCCGCCAGGCCTGGGGAGGCATTGCCAGCCTTAGCGTCGCTCTCTCCGTAATCTGGACGGAAATGCGTGCACGCAGTTTGCCGCTCGAACGCCTGGCCTATTGGATGTCCGCGCAGCCGGCCAGACTAGCCGGCCTGCACGACCGCAAAGGCGCCATCGCCGCAGGCTACGACGCGGACCTGGTGGTCTTCGATCCCGAGGCCGCAGTTCACTTTGCGCGCCGAAGACCTGCAGTATCGTCACCTGGTGTCTCCGTATCTTGGAGAAACCTTCCGCGGCAAGGTACAAGCTACCTTCGTACGAGGGGCTGCGGTTTACGATCATGGCGCCTTCCCGGGATCACCCAGCGGGGAAGGAACAAATTAGAATCAAAGTCTGTTGCTGAGAGGAGGGCTCACCTTTGCAAACGCGTGTCGTGGGTACCTCTGTTCCCCGCAAAGAGGGCCCTGCCAAATTAACCGGGCAGGCCCGCTACATTGACGATCTTTCCCTGCCGGGCATGATCTTCGGCGCCACGGTGCGCAGCACGATTGCCCGCGGCGCGATGGAAGAGATCCGATTCAGTGAAGGCATTCCCTGGCACGAGTTCACGATTGTCACCGCTAAAGATATTCCCGGGCGCAATATCGTCGCGCTCATCATGGAAGATCAGCCCTGCCTCGCCGACGGCATGGTCAATCACCCAGAGGAGCCGATCCTGCTCCTCGCGCACCCCGACCGCCACGCCCTGGCAGCCGCGGTAGCTGCCGTCAAGATCACCTATAAGCCAGCGCCCTCGATCCACAGCATTGAGGAAAGTGAGCGCCGCGAAATCATCATCTGGGGCAAAGACAACATCTTCAAAAGCTACCGGATGGAAAAAGGCGATGTAGACCAGGCGTGGAAAGACGCGGCCTGGATCGTGGAAGGCGAATACACCACAGGCGCCCAGGAACAGCTTTATATCGAACCCAATGGAGTCATCGCACAGGCCGGCAGCACCGGGGGTCTCACCATCTGGGGCTCGATGCAATGTCCGTTTTATGTACACAAAGCGTTGGTAGCGCTCACCGGGTTACCTGCGGAGAACATTCGTGTGATCCAGGCGGAGACGGGAGGCGCGTTTGGCGGCAAGGAGGAATATCCGTCCATGCTCGCCGCGCATGCTTCGCTGCTGGCCTTGAAGTCGGGGCGGCCGGTGAAGATCATTTACGACCGCATGGAAGACATGGCGGCCACGACCAAGCGTCATCCCTCGCGCACCCGTCATCGCACAGCCATCAGCGCCGATGGAAAACTTCTCGCTGCCGAGATCGACTTCGCCACTGATGGCGGGGCGTACGCAACCTTATCGTCGACTGTGCTTTCGCGCGGCACCATCCACGCCGGCGGTCCCTATTACTGGCCCAACATCCGGGTGAACGCGAAAGCGTACGCCACCAATACCCCGCCTCATGGCGCCTTCCGCGGGTTCGGCGCACCGCAGAGCCTGTTCGCGCTGGAACGGCACATGGATCACATCGCGAAGACGATTGGCATGGCGCCCGACGAGTTCCGCCGCCGCAATCTGTTGCACCAGGGGATGACGACCGCGACCAACCAGGTGATCAACGAGCCGATTGTGATGGACCAGATGCTCGAACGCGCGCTCGAACTCACCGATTACCACGCCAAGGTAAAGCAGTTCGCCGAACACAACCTGACCAGCACCAAAAAGAAAGGCATCGGCATCGGCGCCTTTCTGCACGGCGCCGGTTTTACCGGATCAGGGGAGCGGTATCTCAACGCTCTGGCGGGCGTAGAAGCAACCGCAGCCGGCGGAATGCGTGTGCTGGTATCGAGCACGGAATTTGGCCAGGGAACGAATACGATCCTTTGCCAGATTGCCGCAGAGACGCTGGGACTCGAATACGACGACGTCAGCATGGCGCCCATCGATACCAGCATCAGCCCCAACAGCGGGCCTACAGTGGCCTCGCGCACGGCGATGATCATCGGCAAGATTGTCCAGACCGCCGCATTGAAAATGCGCCAGACTTTGATCGATAGCGGACTGCTGGAAGCTTTCCGGCGGCCGCGAGCAGTTCCTTGCCGCCTGCCAGGCGTACCGCAAGCAATTCGGCGAGTTGCAGTCGCTCAGCCGCTACGAGGCGGCGCCGAATATTTTCTGGAATGATGAGCTGTACAGCGGCGAAGCCTATGGCGCGTATGCCTGGGCCGTCTATATGGCGGAGGTCACGGTCGATACCGTCACTTACAGCGTCACCATCGACGACTTTGTCGCCTTGCAGGAAATTGGCAAGGTCATTCATCCCGTGCTCGCCGCCGGGCAGATCGAGGGCGGTGTCGCCCAGGCGATCGGCTATGCGCTCTACGAGAAAGTGCTGTGGAAAGACGGGCGCATGATCAACAACCAGATGACCAACTACATCATGCCCACTGCGGAAGACATCCCGCCGATTCGCGTCTACTTCGAAGAGGTGCCCTACCAGTACGGCGCGTTCGGGGCCAAAGGAATCGGCGAACTCCCGATGGACGGCCCGGCGCCGGCCATCATCAACGCGGTGGTGCAGGCAACGGGTATTGAGTTCAATTCCATTCCGCTGTTGCCCGAAGACATCTTCCGCGCCATGACCGCGGAACCCGATCGCCCAGCAGAACCGCTCGAGACGGCGCTCGCCGCGAAGGGAAGCCAATGAGTAAGCGTGACGTTTCGTTGACCGTCAATGGCGAGACCCACACCGTGTCGGTCTATCCCATGGAGCGCCTGCTCGACGTTCTGCGCACCAAGGTTGGCCTCACGGGAACCAAGGAAGGATGCGGCGAGGGAGAGTGCGGATCCTGTTCTGTGCTGATGAACGGCGAGCTGGTGAACAGCTGCCTGGTGCCGGTACTGCAGGCCGAGGGAGCTACGATTTGCACCATCGAAGGCGTTGCCGGTGAGAACGGCCTGCACCCGGTGCAGCAGGCATTTCTTAAATGTGGAGGGGCGCAGTGCGGCATCTGCACCCCAGGCATGGTACTGGCCACCGTTCACTTGCTGAGCCACAATCCCACGCCAACCCTGGAACAGATTCGCGAAGGGTTGGGTGGAAACCTGTGCCGCTGTACCGGCTACACACGCATCTTCGACGCAGTTGCAGAAGCAGCGGGTACTTCGAGATGAGATCCCACCCGTCAGAGTACGAGTTGGTAGCGCCCGGCAAACTATCCGCGGTGCTCGATCTGCTCGGGAAAGAGCCGGGAGTGTGGACTGCCGATTGCAGGCGGCACTGAATTGATGGTTCAGTACGGAGCGGGGCGTCTACCGGCGCGCAAGCTGGTGAGCCTTTGGGGACTGCCGGAGTTGCGGCGTATCGAGAGCAGCGCGCAGGAAGTGCTGATCGGCGCTGGATGCACTTACACCGACCTGCGAAAAAGTCCTGTGGTCGACGCGAGAATTTCCCTTGCTCGCGCAAGCCGCCTCCTGGACTGGCAGCATTGCCAACCAGAACCGCGGAACCCTTGGCGGCAACATCGTGAACGCGTCGCCCGCCGCCGATTCCCTGCCCGCGTTGATGGTGTACGAGGCGGAATTGGTGTTGGCTTCCGCGCGCGGGACCAGGCGCGTCCCGTATGTCGGTTTCCACACCGGCTACAAGCAAACCCAGCTTGCCGCCGACGAGATCGTCCACTCCATCGCGCTGCAACCGCGATACTCCGCTTATCACGGGTATTCCCGTAAGGTCGGCACCCGCAATGCGCAAGCCATCGCCAAGCTCTGCCTGGCTGGCCTGGGCTAAAACCTCCGGCAACAAAATAGAGGATGTGCGCCTGGCGATCGGCAGCATGGCGGTCACTCCAGTGCGGCTGCGGCAAACAGAAGAAACCTTGCTGAGCCAGCCTTACGGTGGCGCACTGATACGCGAAGCGCGACAAGCGATGGAATCAGAGGTCGCCCCCATTGATGACATTCGTTCCAGCGCCCTTTACCGGCTCCATGTCGCCGGCAATTTACTGCAGGAGTTCCTCGAGGGATTGTTCGCTTGAATCAGATCCTCGCGCGTTGGAATGTAAAGCCGCCGGATGAAGCAGCCAGCGAGATTCTCTCCTGTTGCGGCTCTCGTGCCTGGGCGGTGTGTTTGGCCGGCGAGCGGCCATTTGCGGACGAGCAAGCTCTGTTTGCCGCCGCTGACGAATGCTGGCAGAGTCTGCCCGAGGCGGACTGGCTGGAGGCCTTTCGCAGCCATCCTCGCATTGGCGAAAAGCACGCGGAGAAGAAGACCACCGCTGTTTCGGCCGCATGGTCTACATCGGAGCAGAGCCAGATGAGCCAGGCGGACGATGCTATCCTGCATCGAATGCGCGAGGGTCATCGCCAATACGAAGAACGATTTGGACGGATCTTTATCGTCTGCGCCAGCGGCAAGCAGCCGGCGGAGATGTTGAGCATCCTCGAACGCCGCCTGGGCAACGAACCCGCACAGGAGTTGCAGGAGTCCGCCGTACAGCAGCAACAGATCATGCAGCTCAGGTTGCGCAAGTGGTTGGCACAAACGGAGGCTGCGTGAGCCGGCTCTCCACCCATGTACTCGACACCGCGCTCGGATTACCGGCGGCGGGCATGATGGTCCTTCTGGAATATGCCGACGGATCGGGCGAATGGCAAACCATCGCCGCAATCGACACCGATAGCGATGGCCGGTGCGCTAACCTTATGCCGCCGGACAGCCCACCGGCTCTGCCGCCGGGCCAATATCGGCTTCGATTCGAAACCGGGGCCTATCACCAGGCACAATCGGTCAAGGGCCTCTACCCGATGGTTGAGATCACGGTGACCGTGCGCCCCGGCGATACCCACTTGCACGTCCCGTTGCTCTTGAGCCCAAATGGCTATACCACCTACAGAGGGAGCTAGCCGGTGATAACTCTGGCAGAGAATTCGTACGGAAAATCGAGTGTGCGCGTGATGAAGCTGAAGCGCGACCGCCCGCTGCATACAGTTTGGGAATGGAAGGTTGAGGTTTTGCTCGCCGGCGACTTCAAGACTTGCTTTACCGATGGCGATAACAGTGCCATCCTTCCCACCGATACCATGAAGAATACGGTTTACTCACGTGCCCGCGAGAGCAAAGCCGAGTGCGTAGAAGACTTCGCCCTGGAGCTGTGCGAGTACTTTCTTTCTCGCAATCCCCAGGTTGGGCACGCTGCCATCAACATTGCCGGCACCACCTGGGAGCATGCTGTGGTGCAGGGCAAGCCGCATCCTTCCGACCTTCGTAAGAGGCTCGAGCGAATCCCAAACCACGGCGGTTACGTGTGCCCAGGGCGGCAAGCCCTCGGTTGCGTCGGGGCTCGAGGACCTGGTGGTGCTGAAGACAGCCAACTCCGGATTTGAGGGTTATTTGCGCGATTCGTTGACGACTCTGCCCGAAACCGCGGATCGCCTGCTGGGCACCTCCATGCGGGCGCAATGGAAATACAACTCCGCGGCGCTGCCCTTCGAATCACTACGCGATAAACTGCGCAACGCGCTGATCGAAGCTTTCGCGGAGCACAACAGCAAATCGGTGCAACACACCCTTTATGCCATGGCCCAGGCGGCGCTGGAAGCAGCACCGGAAATCCTGGACATGGAGTTGGCCATGCCGAACAAGCATTGCCTTCTGGTGGACTTGACCCGCTTCGGGCAGACCAATCCCAACGAAATCTTCGTACCCACCGATGAGCCCTACGGCAACATCGTGGCTCGGATATCAAGGGAAAACTAACCTTGCGACTCTCCTCGTCTCAACAAATCTTGGGTGCCCCATATCTCGCTCGTTTTTCGCGAGATGTGGGATACCACGAACCCCCAGGCGGCGTTTTGACACAATCGAAAGGCACCAGGGACAGAGCGGGGGTATCCCCGGCTGTGTTCGTCGGGACAGAGTGCAATGCAATCTGAAAAGATCATCGCTCGCTGCCGCCAGCTCGGCCAATTTAGCGAAGAACCGGGCCAGATCAAACGCACCTTCCTCTCCCCAGCCATGCGCGATTTGCATGCGTGAAGTCCAGGGATGGATGGAAGCGGCAGGCATGCAGGTAGAAACAGATGCAGCCGGCAATCTCCGCGGCCGCTATGCCGGTGCGTCGAGTACCTCTCTCATCATCGGCTCACATCTGGACACAGTCCCCAATGGCGGAGCCTTTGACGGTATGCTGGGCGTGATGCTGGGCCTGGCCCTGGTCGAGTCCCTTGACGGAGAAAGGCTTCCCTTCTCCATCGAAGTGGTCGCATTCTCTGAGGAAGAGGGCGTGCGGTTTCATCTTCCCTTCATTGGCAGCCGCGCCCTGGTCGGGCGCGTCGACTCTGACTTCCTGGCGACCACGGATGGAGACGGCGTCTCCATTGCCCGGGCAATCACCACCTTCGGGCTCGACCCCCTCAAGATAAACGACTGCCGGGTTGGCGAAGATACGGCCGGTTTTCTGGAGTTCCACATCGAGCAGGGAATTCTCTTGGAGAGCGAGGACAGATCCCTGGGCGTAGTGCACGCTATCGTCGGGCAAACCCGCGCGGAGCTAACCTTCATCGGCCACGCGCGCCATGCCGGCGCCACTCCGATGCGGCTGCGCAACGACGCCCTGGCGGGTGCGGCGGAGTGGGTCGTCGCAGTGGAGCGTCTGGCGCTCGAAACCCCAGGCCTGGTAGCGACGGTCGGCGAGTTGCACGCCTATCCCGGTGCCGGAAACGTGATAGCCGGGCAGTCGCGCGCCAGCCTCGATGTGCGCCATGAAGACGATGCCATTCGCCGCCGCGCTGTCGATACCCTGCTTGGGCAGGCGGAGTCGATTGGCCAGCGGCGGGGCCTGAACGTCTCCGGCCGAATGCTGATGGACCAGCCCGCAGTCCCCATGGATAAGGGCTTATGCGCCCTGGCTGCAGAGGCAATGCGCGAGAGCGGGATCGAGCCACTCTCCATGGTCAGTGGCGCCGGGCATGACGCCATGATCATGGCCGAACGCATTCCCACTACAATGATTTTTCTACGCAGCCCCGGAGGCGTCAGCCATCATCCCGAGGAGTCGGTTCGTCCCCAGGATGTGCAAAACGCGCTGGCCGCCGGAAATGCCTTTTTACGTCTCATGACGAAAGTAGTCAGTAAGGAACAGAGTGTATAACCTCGGACACACCCGCAGCGACCGCCAACCCACCCACCTGTTGCAAACGCCGGATACGTTTGTGGGCATGCCTCTTCCCGGCTTCGATTCTGTAACCATCATTGTGCATGCGGCGCCCGCCATTGGAGCCGCCTTTACCCAATACACCGCGGAGTTCGAACCCGGCGGCTCGCTCGGATCAGCGCAAGGGCAACGTTTTCTCTATGTGCTGGAAGGCAGCGTTGCGGTCGCACTCGGCGGCCAGACAAGGCAACTCGGCCCGGGCGAATTCGCCCACGTGCCGGCCAACCAGCAGCATTCCGTGAAGTCGTCAGCCAAGGCACGCGTTGCCGTGATCGAGAAGCCGGCGGTCACGCTGCGGGACGATGCCCCCGCGACCGCGATTTTCGGCAACGAACACGAGGTTGCCTCACAACCGCTGGGCGGTGACGAAGCGCTTCAGGTAAAGCAACTGTTGCCCACCGTGCCCGGCCTGGATTATGCCGTAAACACCATGCGTTATGAGCCCGGAGCTACTCTGGCCCTGGTCGAGATTCACGTGATGGAGCACGGCCTGCTTATGCTCGAGGGCGGCGGCATCTATCGTCTGGGAAACCACTGGTATCCGGTGCAGGCGGGAGATTTTATCTGGATGGCGCCCTACTGCCCGCAGTGGTTCGGCGCCCTGGGCAAAACCGCGGCTAGATACCTGATCTACAAAGACTGGAACCGTCACCCGCTTTCCGGAAGGTAATTCTATGCAAATCAATTGTGACCGGCTCATGGGCGACCTGGAGACCCTGGCCTCGATCTCCGATGACACGCCTCCCGGTATTTCTCGCCTGGTCTTCGCTGATGCGGATCAGCGGTCACGCGTATGGCTCAAGTCACGCTGCAGCGAAGCCGGGCTGGCCGTGCGCGAAGACGCCGTGGGCAATATGTTCGCCCGCTGGGTGGGAGCGCGGCCGGAGCTCGCGGCTATCGGCACCGGGTCGCATATCGACGCCATCCCGCACTCCGGCAAATTCGACGGCACGGTCGGCGTGCTGGGTGGACTAGAGGCCATTCGCGCCTTACAGCAGAGCGGCTTTCAGCCACAGCGATCGATCGAGCTGTTGCTCTTTACTTCGGAGGAACCAACGCGTTTCGGCCTCGGCTGCCTGGGCAGCCGTATGTTGAGCGGCGGTCTGAACAGCGACGCAGACACGCGTCTGAAAGATGCAGAGGGCAACACCCTGGCGCAACTGCGCAATGCAGCCGGCTTCCAGGGTTCGCTTGACCAGGTGCGCCTGGCGGAGGGCTACTATGCCGCCTTCGTCGAGTTGCATATCGAGCAGGGTCCATTGCTGGAGAAGGACAACCTACCCCTGGGCATCGTTACCAGCATCGCCGCGCCCGCTGCGCTGCGCATCCTGATAGACGGTGAGGGCGGCCATGCCGGCGGCGTGCTGATGCCCGACCGCAAAGATGCTTTTTGTGGCGCCGCGGAGATCGTGCTCGCGGTAGAAAAACGAGCGCTCGCCACCGGCTCCATCGACACCTGCGGCACAGTAGGCAAGTGCCAGATTTACCCCGGCGCGGTGAACAGCATTCCCAGCCGCGTGGAGATGGATGTGGATCTTCGCGACACGGATGAGCAACGCAGAAACCGCGTGCTCCGCGAGATCGAGCAGGCCTGCACCGAAGTGGCGACCCGGCGAAAGCTGCAGATACGAGTGACCCCCATCAATGCTGACGCCCCGGCCACCTGCTCGCCCCGCGTCATCAACGCGTTGGTTGAGTCTGCTGAAGAAAACGGACTGCCCTACAAGAAAATGGTCAGCCGTGCCTATCACGACTCTTTATTCATGTCTCGCATCGCCCCGGTGGGGATGGTTTTCATCCCGTGCCGTGGTGGAGTCAGTCATCGGCCGGACGAGTATTCAGCCCCGCAGGAAATCGAAACCGGCGCCAGGGTGCTGGCGTCCACCCTGGCCAGGTTGTCACAGGTAGAAAGCCGAACCTAAGCCTGCCCTTCAACGTCAGGCATAACGAGATAAAGAAGGATAATGCCCGCGATGGCGAACATGTGATCCGCGCCGGACTCGCCGCTCCATTCCTTCGACTGCCACATGAGGAACCACTCGTTGCCCACGCTCAGAAAGGCCGTGAGCCACATCAGCAGGCTCATTGTGAGCGCGATGACCCCCAGCTTTTTCGCAGTGTTAAAGATCGGGGGGCTTGCATGCAAGTTGCTGACGAGGCGAAAGCCCGCCCACCACAACAGAATCCCCGTCGCAATCTCCCAGCAAACGATGCTGGCGAAGAATAGAAAATGAACTGTGGGCGCATGGATGGCGCGCCACATGCCATGGTTTCCTGGAAACGTCGTATCCATCAACAGGACGTGACGCACGAAGGTCAGGTTGGAGTTGTAGTCGTTGGTATTGTTAAACACCACCAGCGCGTAGTAGAAACCAAGCGCGAACAGCAGCAGCGCCTTCGAGACACGAATCGTCATTTACGGTCCTCCAGCAGCAAAAGTAGAAAAGTAGGCCCGAAGAGCAGCAATCGTTGCGTCGTCGTACTGAGGGCTGGCAGCCATCCTGCTGGCTGGATTCACCGCCTGCGGATTGCGGACATATCTTGCAAAGAAATCGGGATTGCCTTTGGCGAAGGCGCCGATCACCGGCCAGGGAATGGAAGCCATTTGACCGCCTTCTGCCCCCATGTTGTGGCAACGATAGCAATTCTGCTGCGCGATTCTGTATCCCTGCATCACCGGCGAATCAGCCGCGTAGGATCCATGCGGGGCAATGGCGCCGAACACTTCGCGCTCGTTGCGAAAATCTAATCGGACGACCTGAAAAGGAATCTGCGCTTCATCACTGTGGGAAAGCACTTTGAACGACGGAGTAAAGCCGGGGTTCGCAATCACGTAAGGTCCCAGTTCCCCGCTGCCTTCATGGATCTTCGGCCAGCCCTCTTGCGCTTTGCCATTCACGGTCAACACCAGCACGGGACGGTGTGCGGAGAGATAAGCGGGTGGATAGTTGGTACGGTATCCATCTGCGCAAATCGCCACCACCATATCCGCATTCGGAGCCAGCGCGCCTTTCAGCTCTTCAAGAGGAACGCCACTTACGTGCGCGGGAGGAACAAAATTAGAGTCGTCCGAAGTGGTGAAGCTCACCTGGGGCAAGCCGAGCAAACTTTGGTAGGAGACAAACTGGGACGCACCCACCTGGAGGTCGGTGGGCGACTGCCGCGACGCGTGCAGGAGTGGACTGCGCGTTTGCGCCGGCAACAACCACGCACCCGCAAGAATAAGAGCGGCAACCACTCGTGTCATTGGCTCATACTAACCTGCAGTTCCAAACCAGCAAGAAAAATCTGCCCCTCAACACCGATGGGTGCCCCAGGTCTCGCTTTTGAGACTTGGGATCCCTGCAACAAATCGTTCATGGAAAACCCAACCCTCGCCACTGTGTCCGCCACCAATGTTCCGGGTGCCCCATTCAAGCCGTTTTTGGGCTTGAGTGGGCGACCACCACACCCACAAGTGATGTAGATTACGAACACATGAGTGCTGAGAAACGCCTGCTTGAACTTGGGCTTACCTTGCCGGAACCGCCCGCCCCGGGAGGCAACTACGTCTCCGCAAAAACCATCGAAAACTTCGTCTATCTCTCCGGAGTCATCTCCACCGGCGACGGTGGAATCCTCACCGGAACCGCCGGCGCGGACCGCACCATCCCCGAGGGCTACGCCGCAGCGCGTGCCTGTGCCTTAACCCAGCTCGCGGTCCTCAAACGCGAACTCGGCTCCCTGGACAAGATCCGCGAAGTCGTCAGCGTAAACGGCTACGTAAACGCAGTCGCCGGCTTTGCCGATTCCCCCGCGATCATCAACGGCGCTTCCGACTTGTTGATAGCCGTATTCCAGGACCAGGGCCGCCATGTACGCGCCGCCGTTGGTGTGAGCGCCCTGCCGCGGAATGCCCTGGTTGAGCTACAAATGATCGTAGCGGTATAACAACTAATGGCCGAACATCGGTTAACTGCAGAACCCACTCATTCCCGCTGGAATCGCGCCCTCGAACCACGTCTGACCATCTCCTCCGGGGATACGGTGCACATGAGCTGCCGCGATGCGAGCGGCGGCCAGGTGAAACCAGAATCAAGCGTCGAAGATTTTCTGGCTATCGACCGAAACAAGATTCACGCCCTTACCGGCCCTATCCGCATCGATGGAGCCGAACCCGGCGACGTACTCGAGATTCAAGTAGTACAGGTCGAACATCGAGGTTGGGGTTGGACCAGCATTATCCCCGGCCTCGGCTTCCTGAAGGATCAATTCCGCGAGCCTTACCTCTTTCACTGGACCCTCGACCGCGAGATCACCCGCTCGCTTGGATCGGCGATCGTCCCACTGCGCCCCTTCTGCGGAGTCATGGGCGTTGCCCCGGCGGAAGACGGCGAATTCCGCACCCGCCCCCCGGGGCCCTTTGGCGGCAACATGGACGTGCGCGAGCTCTGCACTGGAGCCACTCTCTACCTGCCCGTGCTGAACACCGGAGCGTTGTTCTCTGCCGGCGATGCGCACGCCGCCCAGGGGGATGGCGAAATCTGCATTAACGGCATCGAGTGCCCAGCGGAAGTATCGCTGCGTTTTCACGTGCACCGCCATCAACCGCTCTCCGGCCCCCTGGTCGAATCAGCTGAGTCTCGTTCCCCAGATGCGCCCGCGGACGCCTGGATCGTGGTCGAGTCTGATCCCGACGCAATGCAGGCTGCTCGCCGGGCTACGGAGCGCATGATCGATCTGCTGGTCGCGCGGTGGTCCTTCACTCCCATCCACGCGTACGTGTTATGCAGCGTTGCCATGAAGCTCCGCATCAACCAGGTGGTCAACGAACCCATGATCACGGTGAGCGCGGCTATGCCCAAATGCGTGCTGCCCACCAGGAAGATGTTCTGACCGCCATGCTTATCAACGACCCCGCGACCCTCGCTGAGTTGCACGAACTGTATCCGCGCTACGAAGAAGCGCTGGTCTCGAACGATGTAGAAACCCTCATGAGCATGTTCTGGGCATCGCCCTACGTCGCGCGCTTTGGCCCGACCGAGACTCTGTATGGCATCAGCGAGATTGAGGCCTTTCGCAAAGGACGTTCCCCGGCTAACCTGGCGCGTACCATCACGCGGCTTGAGATCGTCGCCTTCGGTAAAGACTTCGCCAGTATCACCGTGGCCTTTGAACGCAACGTCGAGGGCAAGCTTACTCGTGGCCGGCAGAGCCAGACGTGGGCTCGCCTCGCCGAAGGATGGCGCATTGTCTTCGCCCACGTGTCTCTTCTTCCGTAAGCAGTGTCCCGAAATGCTGCATCCCTCATGGTGCAGATGGCCTGCCGGATTCTAAGCGCAAATTAGCTTGGCTCCATAAACAATTTGTTCTATCCTCACATCACACCGCATGTGCTCCTCCCGGTTGCTGTTTGGGCCGTCACCTCGTCGTGACCTTCTTGTTGCACCGACCCTGTAGTCGCTTATCAAAAAAATAGAGTTCGGTCACAGCTTCTCTCTCACGCGAGGCATATCCAAGATGTATCTGTTTTCCAGAAGACTTCTTTCGTCGTTAGCCGTGCTGTTTTCAGTCGTGCTGTTACAGACACAGGCCATGCAGGCACAACAAACCCTCGGTGGCATCACCGGGACCGTGGTCGACCCATCCGGGAGCGCTGTTCCCGACGCCGAGGTCAAGGCCACATCGGAAGAAACCAAGCTGGAGCGCACCACGCGCAGCAATGCACAGGGCGTCTACAACCTCAACGATCTTCCCCTGGGCAAATTCACCGTTACCATTACCAAGGATGGATTCTCCTCCGAGCGTTATCCCGGCATCCTGGTGCAGGCCAACCGGACCATCTCTCTGCAGGCGCAGCTGAAGGTTGGCACGGTGGCAGACTCTGTCGAGGTCGATGTGAATCCGCTGCTCAATGCGGTCGACACGACCAATGGTTACGTGCTCGATAGAGCGCAGATCGAAGCGATCCCGTTGCCGACCGGCAGCTTTACCGGTGTGGCCATCCTGTCGCCCGGCGTGAACGCCGAACTTCCCGGGGGCACAGGTGTCAACTCAGGCTTGGGCAACGCTCCTATCTGGGCCAACGGCGAGCGCGACACCAGCAACAGCTTCCTGCTGAATGGCGTCGACGGCAGCAACCTCTTCAACGGCAAGAGCACCAGCCAGGTATCTTCATCCCGCGTGGGTCCCAGCACCGGCGTCGGCAACACCGGCGGCGGCGGCGTCATTCAGTCCAGTGCCTCGGTCTATCTCTCTATCGGAAATTCACTGCCGTCCCCCGCTCCCGAAACCATCCAGGAAGTGCGCGTAAACGCGTCGATGTATGACGCACAGCAGGGGGCAACCAGCGGCGCGCACATCGATTTGAGCACCACCTCCGGCACTAACATCTACCACGGATCGCTCTATCTGCATCGCGCCACCAACTGGCTCAATGCCGCTCCGTTCTTCTTTAACCAGGACGGGGCGGTGCCGCAGAACGACAAGAATCCAGAATTGCACCGCTACGTGTTGGGCGGAGTCGTCGGTGGTCCGATCATCAAGGACAAGCTGTTCGGATTTTTGGCTTATCAGCACTTGCACGTGAGCGATGCGGAAATTGGCGACTCCTTCCTGGATGTCCCGGTGGGCTTAACCGATGACCGTAGTCCGCAGGCGTTGGCCGCCCTCGCCACTGCAGACGGTTTTAATACGCCAGCAGCCATTGATCCCGTCGCCCTCGCCTTGTTCAATTCGCCCTCGTTGAAAGGTGAACCGGGCAAGTACCTTATCCCAAATGCCATTCCGGGCAGGGTATTGCAGCCGGGTCAAGTCTTCAACGCCTTTGTGCCCGGAACAGCAACCTTCATCGGCGACCAGGCGGTGGCCAACCTCGATTACAACGCGACCAGCAAAGATACCGTGGCGCTGAAGTACTACTATCAGCACGACCCAACGGCCGCTCCGTACGCCTATTCCAACGTGCCCGGCTTTACCCAGAAACTGGATGCGGGCTCACAGGTCTTCTCCGTCAACAACACCTACCTGATCGGATCGAACCTGAGCACGCAAGAGACTCTGGGTTTTCTGCGGGAAAAGCTTTACAACACCAACGATCAACCCTTCGGGCCTGCCAACATTCCCGGTGGCAACTATCCGTCGGCATCGATCGACACCTTCGGTTCCAATTACTTCCCCGGATTGACAATTATCCACACCCTGGGTGACAGCAAGGTTCCAGGGATCGGCGACAGCCTGAACATTGGCGCGAGTGCGGGTTCCCAGGGGTCGTTAACGGGCGTCTTTCAGAATCGCCTGCAACCCTCCGGGAATGCGATCTGGGTAAAAGGAAAACACAGTATCGGATTTGGCGGTAGCTATAGCTTCACCCAATTAAACATCCGCGACCGGCGCCCGGGTACGGGCACCGTCGCCAGCAACGACCTTGGCCAATTCCTGAACGGATTGGTGACGCCCTATGACAGCTACAATGTGACCACCTTTCTGCAAGGCAACGCGAACCGCTACTACCGGGCTAACCAGCTCGGCCTGTTCCTGCAGGATAAGTTTCAGATCAAGTCCAACCTCACGATCACTGCAGGTCTGCGTTACGACTGGGACGCTGCGATGACGGAAAAGAACGGGAACCTCTTCAACTTCGATCCTTCGCTCTACTCGTATGTGTCGCCCACTGGTTCTTTGCCGTCGGGAGAAACCGCGGGATCCCTTGGACCCGATCAGAGCGGCTTTATCATCGCCGGCAACAACAAGAATGGAACTTCCGGTGTGAGCAACACGACCCTGACCGGGCGGCAGTGGGGCTTTGCGCCGCGCATCGGGGCCGCGTGGTCGCCGACAAAGTTCAACAACAAAGTTGTCATCCGCAGCGGCATGGGTCTGTACTACGACCGCGGCGAACTCTTTAGCTATTTCTCGCCAGGGTTTGCCATTGGCCTGACGACAGGCGGACCATTCGGCGTAGTGCAACAGGTTCCCTTCGTCACTGCCCAGAGTTGCCCGGCCGCGACCTATCAAGACGGCTATATCCCTACCTGTGGCGGAGGCACTTCCGGTTCGTTGGAGTTTCCCTACACCAACGTGCAAAGCGCTGCGCCAACCAACCCCAAAGCCTCCGACTTTGCGGCCTACCTGCCGAACGCGACCTCGATCACCGACGGCGTGCAACCGATTTCTCTTGGCGTTTACGACCGCAAGAATAAACTCCCGTACTCGATCAATTACACCCTCGACGTGCAATGGCAGCCGCGCAACGATCTGGCGTTTGACTTTGGATACGTCGGCAACCTGGGGCGGCACCAGGTGATTCCGGTACCGTTTAACCAACCCAACATCGCGTCACCCTCGGGTCCGATCCACGGACAAAACTATTCCTACGGCTACACCCCAACCAACCCCGACGGCAGCTTCATCACCCTGGGAGACGGCACCGAGGCGCTCTACAATTTCGAGGGCGGCAATCTGGATCTGCGGGTTCCCTATATCGGGTACGCGGCAGAATCCATCAGCTATAAGGCGGCCGGTGTTTCGGCCTACAACGCCCTGCAGGTCCATGTGGAGAAGCGCATGAGCCATGGCATCCAGGTCGGTGCGTCCTACACCTACTCACATGCCCTTGACGAGCAGAGCGCGCTGGGGCTGTTCTACAACGGCAACAACCCGCTGAACCTCCGGGACGGTTACGCTTCTTCTGACTTCGACCGGACCCATGTCTTCAACTTCAACTACGTCTACAAGCTGCCGGATTTCTACGGCAAGTCCACCTGGACGGGCCGCCTGACCGATGGCTGGTCGCTGGTTGGCCTCACCGTCCTGCAAAGTGGCCAGCCATTCAGCGTGGTTGATTTCAGCGGCGCGGTCGGAAGTCTTTACTACAGCACCTCTGACGGCATCACCAACCCTATCGTGCCCCTGAACTATGCTGCTTGCTCGCCCAAGAAGGCGGAGACGGGACACTCTGGAGCTTTTGGGATCAATCATGCGCCCGCACTCGATCCCACTTGCTTCACCGTTCCTCTGGTCACGTCCTCCAGCCCTCTGGCTTCGGCGATACCCGCGGGAGACACCGTCGAGACGAGCTTTACCAATGGGCAACGGAATATCTTCCGCCAGGCCGGCCAAAAACGGGCGGACGTCTCGCTGGTGAAAATGACCAGCATTACCGAACGCTTTAACCTCAAATACACCTTTGATGTCTACAACCTGACCAACACCACAAGTTTCGACATCCCGGGGAATGAAGTCTTTCAGAATCAGAACTTCAACCAATTCCCCAGCTCGGGCCAGACCGCTTTGGCTACCGGATGCGACTCTACTGGTAACCAGACCAACGAAAGCTTCTACAACTGCCCGGCTGGCCTTGGGTTTGTGACCCATACCATTGGCGCTCCGCGGCAGATACAGATGTCGCTGCAACTCACGTTCTAGTACCACCGCAAACTGCCACGGGAAGCCGGATGGCGCAGTCAGCCATCCGGCTTCTTGTCGTTGCAGGCACATTAACTGGGATAGGTACTAAGGTTATCTCCGTTCGATAGTACCGAACGGTACTCATGGGTAGTAGTAAGTTTCCGCAGAATCAGTATTCTCAAAGACAGCAGCGGCTCGCCAGAGTTGGAACGCGAAGATTGCTGCCCATTTTTAATTTCGCAGGCACCCACTCTCCGTAGGTTCGTCCTGCTTTTGGCGATCAGCCATGTGTTGAAGAAGTTCCTGCCTGATTATCCAGATTTAGATTGCTCTCGATGCGCCCGGGCTGGCCTGCGCCCAGGTTTCCTTTGACTGCACACCAATCCGAGAGAAAGAGATGGCGATGCCTCTCACGTTCACTGAAGTATTTGCGATTCAGGCCGCGATTGACGCGTATGAGAATAAGTTTCCGGACAGGCCGTCGCCTTCACCGGAAGAAGCCCTGGCTTGGAAGGCCGGCGGCCGCAGGGGCAAGCCGCTGTCGAGCCTGGTGCTCCACGACGCCATGCAGGAAATTCGCTTACTCGGGACAGTTGCAGTGAGGATGCAACTTCGCGTCGTGCGGTCCGCCAAGACCGGTCTGCTCGACTTCTACTACCGCATCTTCACCGGCGCCACCCCGATCACCGGACCAACCCGCGTGGCTTTTCTATGGTCTCCGCCCCCTGCCAACATCAAGGTGACGCTGGCCGACGTTCGCTCGGAGGGAGTAGCCACGACCGCACCCGACGACTTCCTCTACGGGCCGGCCTCCAACACCTACAGCTTCACCTTCAGCAAAGGAGTTCCTGCAAACTCAAACACCGGATTCTTCTTCGTGTCGACCAACGCGCGAGTCTTCGCCGCCCATGGCGGAGAAGTCGGAGACGCCTACCTGCCCGGAACCACCACCGTCCTGAGGGTACCGGGCCCACTGAGCTAAGCATCAAGCCGCCTGGTGGGAGACTGCCCTGAGCTTGGCTTAAAAAAGACTCCTTCCAACCACCACTCTCTATGGAACCGTTTCCCTATCCTGGGTCCGGCGCCCTATCCCTTGTCATCCCGGCCGAAGCGGAGGGACCTGCGGTTCTGCGGGCCTTTCGTGGAAATGTTTTTGCCAACACCCTAACCTGCCCGGCGTGCCGTGGGACCCACGATCTCACTTAAATCTCTTTCGTCCCTGAGATAAGCCCTTTTCCGCGACCCGCCATCAAAAGTGCGGAGAATGTCTACGACCATGACGCATTCGACAGAGATGCAGGCCCTTGTGCTCGATCGGGCGAACGGTCCATTCGTCCTGACCGCCATGCCTCGCCCGGTCCCCCGGGATCACGAAGTCCTGGTTCGGGTGCGGGCCAGCGGAGTGAACCCCCTGGACACCAAGATTCGCGCCGGCAACGCCGCTCATGCACGCGTGCAACTCCCCGCCATCCTTGGGCTGGATCTGTCAGGAGTGGTCGAAGCCGCAGGTAGCCGTGTCACAGCGTTCCGGGAAGGGGACGAAGTCTACGCGATGGGCGGTGGTATCGGAGGTTTGCAAGGTTCCCTGGCCACGCATATGGCAGTGGACGCAGACCTGCTGGCGCTTAAGCCGAAAAACCTTTCCATGCGCGAAGCAGCGGCGATGCCTCTGTCCGTAATCACCGCCTGGGAGGGTTTGGTGGACCGGGCCCACATACGGCAAGGGCACAATGTTTTAGTGCACGCAGGGGCGGGTGGCGTGGGCCACATCGCCGTGCAGATTGCCCTCGCCGCGGGAGCAAAAGTGTTCGCCACGGTCTCGAAAGAGAAGTTGAAGATAGTGGAGGGCTACGGAGCTACCGCGATCAACTATCAAGAGCAGACCGTCGAAAGCTACCTGGCGGTACATACTGGCGGCGAGGGCTTCGACATCGTCTATGACACCATCGGCGGATCGACGCTCGACGATTGCTTCCTGGCGGTTAAGATTTACACGGGACATGTAGTCAGTTGCCTGGGGTGGGGGACACACAAACTGGCGCCTCTCTCCTTCCGGGCCGCGACCTATTCGGGTGTCTTCACTTTGCTCCCCATCTTGTCGGGAGCGAACAGGCGCCACCACGGAAACATTCTTCGACAAGCCGCGGCTCTCGCCGAAGCCGGAAAACTCACGCCACTTCTGAACCCGGAACGTTTCACGTTACAAACCGCGCTGGAGGCGCATCACGCGGTCGAGTCAGGCAAGTCCCCGGGCAAGGTTGTCATCGATATCGAATAAAAGGCCATGACAGCCGTGTCGTTGCCTCGATTGGGTCACATTTTCAGTGACGTATTGGCGCAAAATGACGCGACAAATAGTCTCTTCGGATTTGGCTTGGTAGGAAAATGGGGCCTGGAGATATTAAAATCCGGGAATGAGCAACTGTCTGGAGTACATTACACTCCATCAGCGTTACTCTCAAGCTCTGAGAGACTGGCTGCGTACCGCAAGTTCCCCGGATACTGCAGATGACAAACCCGCAGAACAGGTAAGAGACGCGACCTTCCGCGCCTTATCGGATCACAAAGAGAACTGCCTTCGGTGTAAAAGCCAGACAGCTTGACGCCGCTCGCTATGGGTTCGCTTCACCCGATGCGGCAGGGTCATAGTATTCGCGCCAGGAAGCGATCTTGCCGCCCAACAAGTCGACGATGATCGCGTCATGCGAGACCCCGCGCTTGCCGTCCTTTTTTCGGGTGATCGCCCAGTCCCACTCGATGGCCAGCTTCTTGCCGTCAGGCGAAGCAAAGACATTTTTTATGGTGACGTGCAGATCGCTGAAGTCTTTGAAATAGTCCTTCATGGAGGCCGGCATTTGGGGGGCGGGCGTGTTTCCCTCGGGTGACATCAATACCGCGGTAGGCAGCCAGTCAGACGCAGCCAGAGAAAAGTCTTGCTTCTCCCAGGCTCGCGCTTGCCGTTCCACCAACTGCCGGGCGACATTTTGCTGAGCCAGTCCCATCGAGGACGTGAGCAACAGGGCGGCTGACAAGAACTTATTCATTCGTTTCACTCTTTTTCTCCTGTGGTCAGCTCGTGATCGTAACCGGCAGCAACTCCGGGGCCGCTGCCTGGAACTTCTGCTGCAGTTCCTCGGCATGTTGGAACTGCTCGCCTTCTACATGTCGCGCCGGCAGGTGGAACACTAGCGGCGACTCGGCAAACGGGTAAGGCGTGAGACGGAAGTGGCGCTCGCCAAGCCGTTCGACCCTGATTCGACTTTCTCCGCCATCACATAAGGGCAGCGCGTGCAGTAGATCTCCAGGTTGCGGGTAGTCCACGCAGCTAAGCAGGGAGAGGTTGTCGCAGGCCTGCAGCAGGCGAAAGTGATTCTCGATGCGGGCAGGCGCAACGTCTTCCGGCATGAGATTCTGATCCGCCGCCATCCGTGCGCGCAGTTCCTCTTGGAACTGCAACTGCCGGGCAAGAAACGCGTCGAGCAGCGGGAGTTGTTCCGCTTGGATGGTCGAGCGATCGGCGCGGGCCGTCAGCAGATTGTAGGTGTGCAGGGAGACGAGCAGGGCGGCGTAGGGATCCTGGTCGGCTACCAACCGGACAGCGCGATCGCGCACGGCGAGATAGTCGGCCAGGTCTATTTCTTCAAATGCGGAATACTTGCCCACCAACTCCACCGAGAAAGCGCTGGGTTTCCCCTGGCGGGTAATTTGCGGATGTTGATCGCGGGCGGCCCAGCCATCGTCGTGGCTATGAACCCCTCGGAGCACCTGCTCGCGCGGCGCAGGCGTGAGGAATTGCTCATTACCCCATTGAGCGGCGAAGGCTCCAGCCAGTTGCGCATGGTCGACGTGAGTCACCAACCACCAGCCACTTTTAGATCGCAGACGAAGCATCGTGTCTCCTCATAAACTATCTGTCGGCAACTAAAGGCCGAACGCCGCTCATCAAATTTTTACTCATCCGTCGTGGTGCGCGCGGATTCGTGCCAGTTGTGCAGGAAATACCACTCCAGAAACATCACCAGGAAGAAGAACGCAAACCCCAGCACGGTTGCGGCCAGCACCAGGGCAAAGAGGTAATCCGTTTGCAACTGGGCGCTGGCGTAGAGGATAGAGTAGCCGAGGCCTCCCTCTCCTACTCTGCTCGACCCGGCAAACAGCTCCCCGGTGATGGCTCCGATCACCGAGATACCGGCCGCAATGCGGATGCCCACAAACAGCGAGGGCACGGCATGGGGAAGACGCAGCCGGGTGAGGATCTGTAACCGTGACGCATTGTGCATGAGAAAAAGATGAATGAGGTTCGGCTCCACGCTGATCAACCCCTGCGTAGTGTTGGCAATGATCGGCGCCAGGCAAATGATGAAGGCCACCAGTGTGACCGACAGAGTGCCGGGGCCCACCCACATGAGGATCAGCGGAGCCACGGCCACAATCGGCACCGTCTGCAGCAGGATGGTGTAGGGATAGAGCATGCGCCGTATCCAGCGGGATTGGGCAAAGACCAAGGCGATCAGGATCCCCACCACGATGCTGGCCGCCAGGCCGCCGGCGGCCTCCTCAGACGTAATAGCCAGCGAGGTCATCAACGAGGGGAAACGGCCTACCACCGCCCGGCCCACGGCCAGCGGCGGAGGCAGCATATATGGCGGCAGATGCAGAACCCAGTCGAGCGCCTGCCAGAGCAGCAGGAGGCTGGCGAAGACCGCCACCGCGTTGAGCAGGGTGATGACGTATTTCTTCATGCGGCATGCACTCCGCGCAGAGCCCTGGAGACTTGGGTCACCAGCGATTCAAATTGCGGGCTCTCTCGCGTTTCGCTGGTCCGGGGAAACGGAAGATCAATTGGTATCTCTTGCGCCACGCGGCCCGGCGATGGAGCCAGCACAATCACGCGGGTGGAGAGAAAAACCGCTTCAGAAACGGAGTGGGTCACGAAGAGAGCAGTCCAATTCTGCTCCGCTCGCAGGCGAAGCAACTCCTCGTTGAGACGATCGCGGGTCATCTCGTCGAGTGCGCCGAAGGGTTCGTCCATCAGCAAAAGCCGGGCCTGGTGGCGAGCGCGCGGGCGACGGAGACACGCATCTTCATGCCGCCGGAGAGCTGCCGGGGGTAAGACCGCGCCACGTGGGTCAGACCCACCAACTCGAGCAGGGCCTCGACTTTTTCTTGAATGGCTTCGCGGCTGACATGTTCCAGCTCCAGCCCCAGGCCGACATTGCGGCTGACCGTGCGCCAGGGCAACAAGGTTGCGTCCTGAAAGATGTAGGAGATGGTTTCTCGCGCGTTGACCGGGGTCATGCCGTCGACCAGGATGGTGCCCGAAGTCGTGCTGGTGAGGCCGGAGATCAGCTTGAGCAAGGTGGACTTGCCGCATCCCGACGGACCAATCAAACTGACAAACTCTCCCTTATCGATGGTCAGGTCGATATTTTCCAGCACAGGTGGATTGCTGCCGTACGTCTTGGTGACGGCAGCAAGGGTGACCTGAGGGACTCGCAAGTCAGCGCTCATGAGGTTGCCGCCAATGGCAGTTCCAGTCGCGAAGGGTGATCCGCGTCATGCAGCACCATCTGCGTCGAGCGCTGCCAGTTCCACGAATCCATGAGCCAGGGCTCGACCGGTGTCGACGGATTGCGGTCATACAGCGGAAAGGCGCTGCTGGCCACTTCCAGACGAATGGCGTCGCCGGCAGCGAAGACACAGGAAGTTGGCTCCAGCTCAATTTGCCAGCAGTGAATCTCATCCGCGGTATAACGGGAGTCGCGAAAGAGGTACGACGAACGGGCGATGCCGATGCACACGAAATCAGCCTGGCCGTTGGAACGCACTCTTATCAGTTTGCCGGTGAAATCAGCGTAGCCTGCGGATGTAACGGCGTAGAGTCATGAGGCGCGGGGATCCGAATACGTGCATCGGTGCAGCGAGTGGAGGCGTGGTGTAGACCAACAGGTTGTTGCCCAACTCCAATGCTGCCTGGTTGAACGGGCCACTGAGAGCCGCCGCGCCGCCCGGGGCCAGCACCGGCGTCTCTGGATCGTAAATAAAGACATCGCGCGGCTCGTCATTGCCTGGGACTGCGGTCGAGAGCAAGCCATCGCCTTTGCGCGACTCAGCATGGCCTTTACTCTGCAGATAAAGCGAGTAAGTCTTTTCCGGAAACGCGTCGGCATCGCACCAGCGGTTCGCGCCCAGGGCGAAATGGCGGATTCGCGGCTCGCGCGCAAATTCCCCGCTATCTTTGAGCCAATGATTAAACCATCGCAACAGTAACGTATCGGTATCGAGCAACGCCTCAGGACCAAGGTTCTGCTCGCCGACAAGTTCGCCCCAGGGAATATGGACCCACGGACCGGCCACCAGGTATTGGTGTTCGCGCATGGGCTGCCATGGAGAGAAACCCGGCTACGCTGCCGGATAGATACGTGTCGAACCACCCCGATAGATGGAGCGCGGGGATCTTGATCCGTGTCAGCGATTCGCTCACATCGAGAGCGGACCAGTAAGGTCCAGGCAACATTGTGCACGAACCAATCGCGCACGTAACCCGGCAGGCCCTCAGACTGCAGTTGCGGATGCAGTCCGTAAGGAGTGACGAGCGCCTGGTTGCGCAGGTCGGCCCACGCTTTCTCCAGGCCATCGCTCGCGGCGCGAAGTTTGCGGCGGCGCGCATCCGCTTTCAACATCTGCAGACCCCAGCCCAGGCTCGAGGCGAGCCTTAACGCGCCCTGACGATAGAACCAGCCGTGGTAAAGATCACAGGCAGTTTGCGCGGGCGCGATGCACACCAGGCCTTCGGGCTGTTCAGCCGCCGCCAGCAACTGGGTCAAACCCTGGTAGGAGAATCCATACATGCCGATGCGACCGTTCGATTCGCCACGCGTACGGAGCCAGCGGATGGTCTCAGCCCCGTCCCGGCCTTCGCTGCGAAAAGGATAGAAGTCGCCTTCAGAATCGCCACGGCCGCGCACATCCTGGATCACAACGTTGTAACCATGGGCGGCAAACCAAACGGGATGCGCGTAGACCACGGTCGAGGCAATATCCCTGCCATACGGTTGGCGCATCAACAAAGTCGGATGAGGCCCAGGCGCCGCAGGGTAGTAGTGATCGGAGACCAGCACCACACCATCAGACATAATGCAGCGCACAGCCCGCTCAAGACGAACACCGGACCCGCATTCGATCATTGTGGTCATAGCCGTTGACTCATAGGAAAAACATTTCCACGAAAGGCCTGCGGAAACTGCAGATCCCTCGCTTCGCTCGGGATGACAAAAAGGAGAGGGCAACCGTTCCGTAAAGAGCGGCTGCAAGACGGAGACGTCATACGCATCTCGACTGAACTACGGCTCGTCGGCTCATCCGAGGTGATGAATAACGCATCGGTCCGAAAACCGCTTTCTATGCCACCACGACCCTCCCCTTTGTCATCCCGAGCGAAGAGAGGGATCTGCAGTTTTCCGCGGACCTTTCGTGGCAATGTTTTTCTGCTCCCGCGCAGAACCCATCAAGGTTTATGCCAATTCTCATACGCCGCCATGGCGGTCAACGCCGCCGCGATCTTCTTCGCTGCTTCTGCAATCCAGAGCGTGCCCTTCTCGGCTGTGGCTGGGTTGGGATCACCCATCACACCGCTGGGAGCGATATCCCGCGTAAGCCAGGCAAAATTCGCTGGGGAGTTTTCCGGCCGCAACACCTCCGGCTTGGCGACATCCGCAATGTAGTTCACGGTGTATTCATTCGTGTTCACCAACTCCGGGATGGCGCTCAGCAGGAACGACGTTTCTACTTCGCCGGCATGGAAACCATAGGTGCGTTCCTGTTCGCCGAGGCCGGCGAAGGATGCGCCTCCTGACCCAAACAGCGAGAACACGCGCAGCCCAAACTCGGCGCGCAAATCGCGCGCCATCACATCCACCAGCGACGTGTTGCCCCCATGCGTGTTGTAGAGAACAACCTTTTTGAATCCGGAAGCAGCAATGCTGGCGCCCACATCCCGCACTACGGCCATGAAGGTGGAAGCAGACACAGACAACGTCCCGGGAAAACCAATGTGCTCGTTGCTCTTGCCGTAGCAAATCGGCGGCAGCGCGTAGACGGACACGTCCTGCGGCAGCTGCGCCAGAGCAGCGCCCAAAAGGATGCTATTGATCAGCGTATCGGTGGCCAGCGGCAAATGAGGTCCATGTTGCTCGATAGCCGCCGTGGGCAACACCAGCAGTGTCTTATCTCGAAAAAGGGCGTCGACCTGTTTCCAGGTGAGATAGGCGAAGTTGCGATTGTCCGGAATCCAGTTCTTCATGCCGTCGGCGCTCCGGCGGTATGCCGTTCGAACGTAACCATCTTGCCCGGATTCAGCAGTCCCTTGGTGTCATAGCGGTGTTTGGCCATCAGCTGCACATTGTCGCTGCGATAGCGGCCGCCCCCTTCCACGTTGTTCACGTGAGGATTAGCGACCCCCACTCCAATCTCGCGGCAGTAATCGATCATTTCGTTCAAACGCTCCTTCGTACTAAATCGCACCACAGGAATGGACCCTGGAAACACCACACCCTGCGCGTTCTTCATGAACTCGATGTGGAAAAGAAAGTCGTCGCCGAACCGCTGCTTGAGCAAGGCAAACTGGCTGCGAGCCTTCACCGCGTCGAATCCGCATTGCAGGTAGGTGTACTCGGGATCGTACTTCATCGCCCAGAGCGTGGTGTGGTTCCAGGTGTAATCGGAGAGCAAGGGCAGGGTGCGCAAACCCAGGTAGGGAGCAGAGAGAGTCACTTCGCCTCCGGCTTCGCGAGCGGCGGCCTCGAGCCTGGTCCGCTGCTCTTCCGCGATCATGAAGAAGATCAGCGCCTTGCCCTTGGGCGCAAGGTTATTTATCGGGCTAAAAAAGGAAGGGATGGGCCACTCGAACGGAGTAACCAGCCGCTTGGTCCACTCATCCGACGTAGCGATTCGCTCGCTGAAGTCGAAGGCCTGGTCGAAGGTGTCGAAGGCGATCGCACATTGCGCCCACTCCACACTGGGCGTCAACGCCAGCCAGATGCGGGTGATGATGCCATTGGTGCCCCAGGCATGCAGAATGTCGTGCACTTCTTCGCCTTCATGATGGATGAGCCGCGGTGAATCTTCCATGGTGACCACGTCGATGGCACGCACGGTAGAGTAGTCCCGCAGAACTCCATGGGCGACCGAGCCGATGCCTCCCGAACCACCCCCCAGAAAGCCCCCTACGGAGGCCTTAACGATAGTGGAGGGATAGCAGCGAAGCTCCCATCCCACCTTGCGCGCCTCGCCTTCCAGAATCCCCAGGCGCACGCCAGGTTGACAGACTGCGACTCCATCCGCGCTGATGGACTCAATCTGATCCATGCGCGAAAGATCGAGAACCACTCCGCCGTGCAGGGGTACTGCCTGGCCGTAGTTCCCTGTTCCCGCGCCTCGCGGCGTCACTGGAATGTCGTTGGCGTAGCAGTAGCGCAGGACTTCCTGAATCTCCTGAACCGTCAGAGGGTGCACCACGACATCCGCGACTTTGCCATCAAGCTGAGCCCGCAGCACCGGCGAGTACCAATAGAAATCGCGCGACAGGCGATTTACCACCTGGGGAGCGGTCGACACTCGGGTAGGATCGCCCAGGATCGAGGCCAGAGACACTTCGAGCGGCGTTGGCATGTAGTGTGGAACTCCTTCTTTTTATTCCTTGCGGGTGCTCCAGGTGGCAAAGGCCTCCTGCATCCGCGGATGAGTAAACAGGCTGTAGCAGAGCTCACGCAAAACGGGCCCGGTCACGTTGCAGTGCATATCGCTTCGCCGGGCTACCTCGGCAGCTGGAATCTGAATCTGCCGGCAGTGCCGGTTCGCGTCCTCAATGGTTGCCCCGTAGACTACCCGGTCAAGTCCCGCCCAGAGGGCGTTGGCCATGCACATGGGACAAGGTTCGCAGGTGGAATAAAGTGTATATCCCTGGAGCGAATAGCTCTTACGCTTTTTGCATGCCAAACGAACAGTGCGCAGCTCGGCGTGAGCGGAAGGGTCGCCTTCCAGAGCCACCGCGTTGCGTGCCCGCAGCAGCGTCTTACCACTTTGGCTGTCGACAATGAGCGCGCCGAACGCCACCGGACGGGGAGTCTTGAAGCTGAGCGCCGTGAACTTGACCAGTGCTTTGATGTGGGCTTCATCTGCGGCAGAGACGTCAGAGGCGGGAGACGTTTCAACGTTCATGGGGCAGTTTAAATCATTTTCGCCGGGGCTCGCGTGCGTGGTATACACGAACCGATATGTCTGCTTTGACGGCTATAAAAAAATCCCTGTCCACGGTGGGTCCCACCGGCCCTGCCCGCGAAGCGTTTGCCCGCGCTAACAGCAATGCGGGCCACAATGTGTTCCTGGCCATGGACCAGGAGAAGACGCTGGCCGAGGCCGAGGCGTTGCGCAGCCGTTTTCCAAATCCGGAACAGCGGCCAGCGCTTTACGGCGTTCCGGTTGCGATTAAAGACTGCTTCGATGTGGCGGGTTTTCCCACCACGTGCGGCTCGCGCTTCTACGCTGAGAAACTCGGCATTGCAAAAGCGGACTCCACGGTGGCGGCGCGCCTGCGCCAGGCCGGCGCCATGATCATGGGCAAAACGCATCTGCATCAACTGGCTTACGGCATTACCGGTCAGAACTCAGAATATGGGGACTGCCTGCAGCCCCGCGATCCGCTGCAATTCACGGGTGGGTCGTCCAGCGGGAGTGCGGCCAGCGTGCAGGAGGGCTCCTCGGTTGCCGCCATCGGCACCGATACCGGCGGGTCTATCCGTGTGCCCGCGACGCTCTGCGGGTTGGCCGGCTACCGCTCGACCCTCGGCCTCGGCGGAGAGGAAGCATGGCAGGGAGGCTGGCATCTGGCAGCCTCCTTTGACACCCTCGGATGGCTCTTTCGCGATCTGCGCGATGGGCCTGTTCTGGCTGCTGCTCTGTTCGGGGTGAAGCCGGTGGCCGCACCGAAGGACGTGATCGTTGCCGCGGTGTCAGGGCCTTATCTAAACGACTGCGAGCCCTCGGTGCGGGAGATGTACAACGGCTGGCAGGAAACACTGCGCAAAGAAGGCGCACAGATCGAGGCCTACACGCCCGACTTCTGGGCAGACTCGCGGGAAATTTTCGGCGGCATCCAGGCTCATGAGGCAGCCATCATCCATCGGGGTTATTTCGAACACTTTGAAAAGACGGTGGCAGACCGGCTCACCTGGGGCGCGTCCCTCTCCGCTGCCACAGTAGAGGATTTGCGCCGGCGCCACGTCGCATTTCGTGCCCAGATGGATCATTTGCTCGAGCAGTATGACTTTCTCATGCTGCCGTGTGCTCCGATCAGCAGGCTGCCGGCGGCCATGGACCACTCTGAATCGCGATTGCATATTCTGCGCTACACCACACCGATCAGCCTGGCCGGCATGCCCGCTGTGGTGCTGGCTGCCCCCGGCGGCGGGGTACAACTGGTAGGTGCGCGAGGCAGCGATGCCCGGCTGCTGGCTTTCGCAGCGAGCCTTAAAGCAGGAGATGCTACGCTGCCATCATGACACTGCGATTGCCAACCCTCTGCGTTGGTTTGCTTGGTATTTGCCTCATACTGGGCGGCTGCGGAAAGCAACGATCCACGCGCGGGCTCACCCCGGTCACGCTGCAGACCGACTGGTATCCGCAGCCGGAGCACGGCGGCTTTTACGATGCGCAGATTCGCGGGTACTACAAGGACGAGGGTTTGGAGGTCACCATCCTTCCCGGGGGTCCCTATGTCAACTCAGCACAGCAAGTGTCTGCGGGCACGGTGCAGTTCGCCATGGGGTCTTCGGATAACACTCTGGAATCGGTCGGCAACGGGGTGCCTTTGGTAGCAGTGGCTGCGACCATGCAGCACGATCCGCAAGCCATCATGGTGCATCAGGATTCGCCGGTTCACAGCTTTCAGGATCTGGATGGCCATGCGGTCGCCATCAGGCTCGGTTCATCGACCTGGTTTGAGTACCTGGTCAAGCGATATCAGCTCAAGAATGTACGCGAGATCCCGGCAACCTACAGCGTGGCCAATTTCCTCCAGGATCCCGGGTACATTCAACAGATCTTCGTTACCTCTGAACCGTTCTTCGCCCGCCAGGCCGGAACGCAGGTGCGCACCCTGCTCATCAGCCAGGCGGGATACGATCCTTACCGTGTCTTCTTGACCTCGCGCCTATTTCTGCAACAGCATCCGGAGGTCGTGGCAAAATTCGTGCGCGCCTCGCTCCGCGGCTGGCGCGACTACCTGGCGCATCCGGACGACATCAATGCGGCCATCGCCAAGCTCAACCCCGCCATGAGCGTGGCGCAAATGAAGTTCAGTTACGAGGCGTTGAGGGATCAGCATTTCATCGCGGGCGAAGCCCCAAACGGGGCGGACCTCGGGCGCTTCGACCCCGCACGCTGGGCGAGCATGTACCAACAACTTCTGGATCTCAAGGTGATCCAGAAGCCCTTCGACCCAACCATCGCCTACACCATGCAGTTCATGCCCAAGGGAAACTGAGGGTTCTTTTTTCGTTTAGGGCGCAAACGTTAGAAGAAGTTGTGCCTCACCGGCTTTAGAGTCTGCGTGCAAACCGGTCATCAAAGATTCAGTCCCGTAGGGACGGCTGACCTTAGCCCAGGACGTAGTCCTGAGTTGCCAATCGAGGAACGTAAAGTCCCGAAGGGACGACTGTACTTCGAACCTGTCCAAATTAGGTCGGCAGCTTCTGGCGGGTTTTAGACTCTAAACTACGGTCCTTGGTACAGGACGGGTGCCCCATGTTCGCCCGAGCGTACATGGGCCGAAAATGGATTCTTCCAATGCTCTCACTCCATGTGCAAGAACCCCTGCTGTCTCCCCTAGTCTCTTTGCTACAAAGCAAAAGCATTCGGAGGGGCTGCGCCCCGTCATCTTCGGCCCATGTACGCTGGGGCGAACATGGGGCACCCGTCCAGAGAAGAGGGTTTCGTTCTTTGCTCCACCTCGGCGACGCCGAGGAACTCCACCAAGATTGCTACCCAATCTGATTTCCGACCCACAGGGCACAGGTCTAGTTTTCCTAATACAGCGACTCGCTGATTTGAACAGCTCCTGCGGGACTCTTTCTCAATTGGTTATCACGCACGATCACCGATGGTCCTCTCTCGGCCGCCTCGGCAGCCCCCAACCCGCAACGAGCAACAACACGATGTAGGCCACCTGCATCGCTAATCGAACGGGTACGCCGGGCATGTGCAAACCCCCGACCGTCTGACCCGCGGCATACACATTTGCAGGAAAGATCGCAATCATGAACACCGCAAGACAAACCGAGACTACGCGGGTAAAAGCCGGCAATAACATACCAACCGCTCCGGCAAACTCAAACGCCCCCGTGAGCAAGACCAGCTGCGGACGATCAGGGAAAAAAGGCGGAATGATCGACGCCATCAGCGCGGTGCGCGTAAAGTGAAGCACTCCCGAGACCACCAGAGGCAGCACCACAACCAAGCGCAGAACCCACTGCAGCCAACCGAACGACGAAAGCCCTCTACGCGCCCACACAAAAAACGCGGCAACCGTGGCGATCAAAGCTACCGTGGCAATCAGATAGACCATCCGGCTCCCCGTCTGCGATCATAACCGGCGGGGGGAATTGCGAGCACGCATGGCTTCTGAAGTGGTGGTCCACCCCAAGCCGTCCCGTGTCCGCCGCATGCGGTTTTTTGCCGTCTCCTTCCTGTTCGTAGCCGGCATCGTCAACTATCTCGACCGCGTCTCCTTCTCCATCGCCAATACCAGCATCCGCGCCGACCTGGGACTCTCCGGCACCCAGATCGGCGCGCTACTCTCCGCGTTTTCCTTAGCCTACGGAGTCGCGCAGCTGCCCATAGGACTGATGCTCGACCGCCTCGGTTCACGCGCGATTCTGGCTGCCGGCATGTTCGTCTGGTCCCTGGCCCAGATGGCCACCGGCCTGGTCAGCAGCTTCGGCGGATTCATGACCACACGCATCAGCCTGGGCGCAGGAGAAGCGCCGATGATGCCCTGTGGCGTGAAGGTAATGAACGATTGGTTCGGAGTTCGTGATCGCGGCCTGCCAACCGGTCTGTTGACCGCCTCGAACACCCTGGGCGTAACCCTGGCTCCTCCCATACTCACCGTGATTATGCTCGCGTTCGGCTGGCGATCGATGTTTGTGAGTGTGGGTATATTCAGCCTGCTGCTTTCGCTCGCCTGGTATCCGCTCTACCGTGACCGCGAGAGTGTGTTGCTGACGTCCTCCGAAGCCGAGTCTCTAGGCCTGGAAACAGAACAGCCACGGATCGCAATGTCCTTCCCGCAATGGCGCAGGCTCTTTCGCTTGCGCACCATGTGGGGAATGATGCTCGGCTTCGGCGGCATCAATTACACCACCTGGCTTTACCTTTCCTGGCTACCCGGTTATCTGCAGGGAGCACGGCACCTGACCATTGCGCGCACCGGTTGGGTCGCAGTCATTCCCTACATTTTCGCCACCATCGGCTCGGTGGTCAGTGGAGCGGTGTTGAACCGATTGATCCGCCGCAGTTACACTCCCGTGGTCGCCTGCAAGATTCTCATTGTTGGCGGCATGTTTTGTTCCGCGCTCAGCACGCTTGGGGTAGCTTATGTCGCCACCGCCACCGAAGCGGTCGCCTGCGTCAGCACGGCCCTCTTCTTTATCTATTTTGCCGGAAACGCAGGCTGGGGCCTGGCCCAGGCCATGGCGCCCGCGCACATGATGGCCTCCGTCGGAGCGGTCCAGAACTTCGGCAGCTTCGTTTGCGCCTCACTGGCGCCGCTGATCACCGGCTGGCTGCTGGACCACACCCACTCCTTTAATATCGCACTGATGATTTGCTCCCTGGCCACCACATTGGGCGCCGTGTCGTACTGGTTCATCGTGAAAGACCGCATCGAAATCACCGTAGAAACATCTAGCTAGCGCCGGTTAGAGGCGAGAAGCATGTTTCGAGAGCCGTCCTTAAGGGTGCACGCAGGTTTTGTGGATGTCGGTTACGGAAAAGCGGCTGTCCTTTACTTTTGCGGGAAATCAAAATCTCACAGGACCGAGTAGATGCCAGTGAATGGCGAACCAGGAGAGAAACAAACAAGCAATCGCGACCACTGCATACTTTGTCTTTGTGATAAAACGCAATGTGGCGCGACTCCATGTTCGTATCGCAGAGAAGAACACGATCAAACTTAATCCGAGGGCCAGAGCCGTTACGAAATTCAGAAGTACGAAGTGCTTGTCCCATGACGATATCGGAGGCATGGAATCGTCACCACCCAACGTCATCAGCGCGGTGCACACCGCTGCAAACATTAGGATCCACACCAGCGCCGCGGCTTGCGTGAGCCGCGGCAGCCACTGCGTGCCGGGCTGCGGCGAGGGTGAAGGCCGATGGCGCAGAAACATTCGGCGGACCTGACGTATTGCGGGCGCAAGAATCACCGCCAACAGAACCAGCAGACTGGCCACGACCGTTGTCTGTACCAGGCCCTTGTGTTCATACCAGGGAACTCGCTGTGCCTGGACTCCAGGAAAATCATAAGCGAGGCGAACGACGCGGTTCGACGAGTCGCGAATGGCAAAAACTCTCCGCTGCCCATCCATCTCCTGCCAGAGATCTTTACCGATTGGCTTCCACTTAATCGGGTGATCCCGCAGATCCTTGATATTGCTCAAATGCAGAGCGCCCATCTTATCGACCGTGGCCGCCCTCTGCGAAAGCAACGACAATAGTTTGACGCTGGTGCTGTCCTCTCTCCTTGTCGATTGGTAAACGCCCTCGATGGCCGTCAATTCCTTCCGCGGTAGCGAAATAAAGGAAGGCTTCGCCTCGCCGGGAAAGTAACGATCCGTGAACATGTCGATGATTTCCGGCCGAGGCCTGTCCGCCCCCCGGGCCGAGTTATAGGAAATAAACAGCATCAACTTCTTCGAGGGTTCGAGCATGAAGAGGCTGTGAAACGCTACCAGGTCGCCTTCGTGGCCTATCCAATGCAGTTGATTACGCCAGGTCTCATAGAAGCCCATGCAGATCGGCGGCATCTGGTCACTCGAACGGAACTGCGGGGTCCACATGGTCTGCAGTGTTTCCGGTTTCAATATGCGGCTGCCGTCGTGTTCTCCCCCGTTCAACAGGGCTTGGCCGAAGCGGCCCATATCGGCAGCCGTCGAAGAAACTCCTCCTGCCGACACCGGGTTGAAGATTTCAAAACCGATGGGAGGCTTCTCCGTATCGCTCGGGTAACCTTCCGACGGTAATCTCCGCAACGGGGCTGGGGGAGGTTGATCGAAGGTGGAGTGCTCCATTTTCAGAGGCTTGAAAATGTATTGCTCCACGTACTGCTCGAACGGCTGCCCGCTCACCCGTTGCACGATGTAACCGGCGATGCCTACCCCGTAATTGGAGTATGCCGGAATGTTTCCGGGAGGAAATATCCGTTGCGGCTGGTTGCGGATGAGAAAGTCACGCAAGGTGATGGGCTGCTTCGGATCGGTCACAATAATGTCGCGGACTTCCTCTTCAAATCCACCCGTGTGGGTCATCAGGTTGCGCAAGGTGACGGGCTGGGAAAATGCCGGCCGAATCTGAAAGTCGAGATAGTGGTTCACGTCCGTATCGAGATCGATTTTCCCCTGCTCCACCAGCTGCATCACGGAAACCCAGGTAAACAGCTTGGATATTGATGCCAGGCGAAAGATCGTCGCCGCCGGATCGACCGGCTTCTTGTTCTTCAGATCCGCGTATCCATAGCCCTTGCTTAGCAGCACCTGGCCGTTCTGCATCACCATCACGGATGCTCCCGCGATGTCGGAGCGTTCCAGTTGCAGGGGAATGATGCCGTCGAAAAAGGCTTCGAGATCCGCAGCTTCGAGCGCATGCTGCCCTGGGACTGCGGTTTTGCCATCAGCTTGCTGGGACTGAGCAGACGGGCCGGCCGGAACCGCAGGTACCTGCGCCTGGACCAGCAAAGGCAGGAGAAAAATGAGACAAGCAGCGCCAAATCTGTGCATTACAGAGCTCCGGACACGGTGGGTAGCCGGATTCTAGCAGTTAAGAAGTAAGCCCCCAGGCCGCGCAGCGGTAACTACGGGCATACCTGTCTCCGCATCCAAGACATGCTAGTGTTTTCTTGCATGGGTACAGCACGACAGAACGGAAGGCGTGACGCCAGGCCCCAGGGCGCCTCGCGCCTGGCAGAAGGCATTGGGGGGCGCCCGGTTGCGGTCGCCACCTCCTCGTACGTGAACATCATTGAAGCACTGCTGGAGAACGGGTCGATGTCCCGTTCCGAGTTGGCCACTTCCACCGGTCTCAGCCGATCGGCGCTGACGGAAATGAGCCGGGTTCTCATTCAGCATCAGTTTGTCGAGGAATCCCCATCCGTCATTGACAAGCAGCGGAAGGGCCGGCCCTCCATCATGCTGTCATTAAATGCCAGGTATGGATACTTCGTGGGCGTAGGCCTGACCGAAGATCCTCCCCTGATGGCCCTCACCGATTGCCACGGAAACGTCCTGGCGGAGCACGAGATTGGCATGGTCATGGACCCGGAGGAAGTCGCGAAAGCCATCGCCCAGGGTATTCCTGACCTGACGCGGGCTTCCAACATCTCTCGGGAAAAGGTAGTCGGGATTGGAGTCGCGCTCTCCGGGCATGTCGACCACGCCCAGGGTATCTGTCTGCACTCGAATCTGCTCGGCTGGCACAACGTGCCTATCGCCCGGATCGTCGAACGGGTGACCGAGATGCCCACCTATATCGATAACGATGCCCACGCCGTAGCCCTGGGGCAGAAACTTTTTGGCATGGCCCGGGAACTCAAGAGCTTCATGGTCATCATGCTGGGCAAAAAGATTGGCGGCGGCAGCTATATGCAAGGCCGCCTGTATCGCGGGCACACCGGAGCCGCGGGCGAGATCGGCCATTGTGTCGTGGCGCCCGGGGGGCCGCGTTGCGAATGCGGAAAAGAAGGCTGCGTGGATGCCTTTGCTTCGAGTTCCGCCCTGCTAAGACGGGCCGCGGAGCTGGGTCTCCAGGTGCAACACATGAGTGAGCTCGAAGATATCGCGGCCAAAGGCAATGTGAAGGCCATGGAGCTATTGCGCCACGCCGGAACTGCCCTGGGCATCGCCGTCGCTAATTCCATTCAGGTCAACAATCCTGAGTTAGTCCTCTTCGCCGACCTGGTTGGGTTTGGCGATGGAGTCTTTACCAGCAGCGCCCGCCAGGCCATCGAGAACAACATCATGCCGCACATGCTTTCGACCACGCGGCTTGAGTTTCGCTCGGTGGAAACAGACTTTATGGTGCGCGGAGCCGCCAGCATCGCCGCCCATCAGTTCCTGATCGAGCGCGCGGGCTAGCCGACGGGGACGGCTGAACCTCAAACCTGTTCAAATCCAACTGGAGCGGAGGGACCTGCAGCTTTCCTTTTTCCCACAACAAGTCCCCACTGGAAGCCCTTTCCTTCCCCTTGTCATCCCGACCGGAGCGAAGCGGAGCGGAGGGACCTGCGGTTTCCCTTTTCCCGCAACGAGTCCACACTGGAAATCCCTATCCCGCCTTTGTCATCCCGACTGGAGTCGCCAGCCGGTCCTGTCGCTTTCTGATACGACACTCGGGTCATATCTCGTCCCGAAGTGCGGCAGATAATATAGGACAGAATAAGGGGATAACCACGCATGGGCGTAGCTACGAACTTGGACTCACTTCGATCCCGGCTGAACTATGACCCCCAGGAGCTGGGCTTCGGCACCAGCGGACGGCGGGGAAAGGTGGTGGACCTGACGCAACTCGAGGTCTACCTGAACGCCCTGGCTGAGCTCGAATACCTGCAGTCCCTGCTCCTCATGGAGGGCGGTATCAAACGGGGCGACCCATTCTATTTCGCCTACGACCTGCGTCCCAGCTCGAGCGAATTGGTCAGCCAGGAACAAGGACGGGGAGAATTGGCACAGGCCATCGTCGCGGCCATCGAGGATGCGGGCATGCAAGCCGTGAACCTGGGCCGCATTCCGACTCCCGCCTTGGCCAGCTATGCCCTCTCGCGCAACCAGGGCAGCATCATGGTCACCGGCAGCCACATTCCCTTTGAGCGCAATGGATACAAGACCAACAGCAGCCGGGGAGAATTGCTCAAGCAACAGGAAGCGCCCATTAACGAGCGGGTGCGGCAGGTGCGCAAGCGCCTCTACGAGCAGCCCTGGGAGCAGTCGCGTTTCAATGAGCGGGGCATGCTGAAGGGTGGTCATCAATCCCTGCCGGTAGAGAACGGCGCAGCCCGCACTGAATACATCGAACGCTTCACTCATTTCTTCGCCGGCTCCTCGCTCAACGGCAAGCGCTTGCTGGTGTACCAGCACTCCGCGGTAGGTCGCGATCTGCTGGTAGAGATTTTGGAGCGCCTGGGAGCGCAAGTAGTGAGAGGGGGACGCAGCGAAACCTTCGTTCCCATCGACACCGAAAATATCGACGCTGCCCAACTGGCCGTGATTCAGGCACTGGCGGACGAGGCCCGGTCAAACGGCGGCCCGCTGCATGCGGTGGTCTCGACCGACGGCGACAGCGACCGTCCCCTTGTTTTGGGAGTCGATCCCGCTGCAGGACGGGTGCACTTCTTCGGCGGTGATTTGCTGGGCATGGTGGTGGCTGAGTATCTGCAGGCGGATGCCGTGGTTGTTCCCATCAGTTGCAACGATGCCATCGACCGCGGAAAGCTGGCGCCGGTGGTAGAACCCAAGACGCGGATCGGCTCGCCCTTTGTGATCACCGGCATGGAGGCTGCGCTCGCGAAAGGCAAGCAGAGAGTTTGCGGATGGGAAGCCAATGGCGGCTTTCTCACTGGCTCGCCCATCACCCGCAATGGCGCCACGCTGGCGCCGCTTCCCACCAGGGATGCAGGCTTACCCATATTGGGTGTGCTTTTCGCCGCGGAGCAGAACGGGGTTTCACTGATCGATCTTTTCGCCCGTTTGCCCAGGCGGTTCAGCCGCGCCGCGCTGCTGAAGCAATTTCCGCGTGCGACCGCGTTGAAAATCGTCGCTCGCTTTTCTCCGCCAGCCCCGAGCGACGCGATACATAAGGATCTGGCGCAGTTCTTTACCCCGGAACTGGGTTTCGCCGATATCGATCGTGTGGACTACACCGACGGCGTGCGGGTGCTGTTCACCAATGGGGATGTGGCCCATGTGCGGCCCTCGGGAAACGCGGATGAGTTGCGCATCTATGCCGTCGCCGATACGCAGGCTCGCGCTGACGCCATCGCCGCCTTGGGTGTCGAAGAACCTACCGGAATTCTGCGCAGGATGGAGAAAGCCGTTGAAGGCTGAAGCGGGTGTACTGAAATTGCAAGGCGTGGTGCAGCACTACGATTGGGGCGGCTTTCAATACATCCCCGATCTTCTGGGCATCGAAAATGCGACTCGCCGCCCGTTTGCCGAATTGTGGATCGGCGCTCATGCCAAGGCGCCTTCCATGGTGGAGCTTGCCACCGGACTGGAGCCTTTGAATGACCTGATCGCCGAGGAGCCCGACGCCATTCTCGGCCCGGCGGCCAAAGCGCACTTCGGAGGCCGCTTGCCTTACCTGTTCAAAATCCTGGACGTACACAAGATGCTTTCCATCCAGGCGCATCCCACCCTGGCCCAGGCCCGCGCCGGTTTTGCGCGTGAAAATGCCGCGGGCATCCGCCTCGATGCCGGCGACAGGAACTACAAGGACGATAACCACAAGCCGGAAATCGGAGTGGCCTTGACGGAATTCTGGATGTTGCACGGCTTTCGCCCTCTGGAACAGATCGCCGAGACCCTGGCGAAGACACCGGAATTGGGCGCACTGATGCCGGACTTTTCCCAGCGGCTCGCGACAGCAGGCCATGATCACGACAAGCGGCGTACCCTGCTCCGCGAACTGTACAGCACCGTGATGACCATTCCCCAGGAGAAGGTGGATTCGCTCCTGAATCCGCTGCTCTCCCGATTACAGGCGAAGAAAACCTTCGTCAAGGACAGCGCGGACTACTGGGCTGTAAGGGCCGCCGAAAACTTCCCCTTGCCCGGCGGCCACCGCGACCGCGGAATTTTCAGCGTGTATCTGCTCAACCTGGTCCACATGCAGCCTGGGCAAGGCACTTTCCAGCCGGCCGGGGTTCTGCACGCGTACCTCGAGGGCGTAAATGTCGAGTTGATGGCCAACTCCGACAACGTCTTGCGCGGAGGATTGACCACCAAACATGTCGAGGTCCCGGAGCTGCTGAACATCCTTACCTTCGAAGGCGGCACTCCGGAGATCTTCGACGGGCACCCGGTCAGCGCGCACGAACGGGTCTATCGCACGCCGGCGGAAGAATTCGAATTGCGCCGCATCGCCCTTCCGGCGCACGGCCGCTACGCGGGCGACGCCACCTATGGTCCGAAGGCGCTGCTGGTGTTGCGCGGCTCCGCCACCTTGACCGCGGCGAGCCGCGACATTTCGCTTGGGCGCGGATCGATCGCTCTCGTCCCGAGCGGTACAGAATTTTTCCTTGAAGCCAAAGCGGAAGACCTGGTGCTGTTTCAGGCTGGCCTTCCCCTTCGTGCCCGGGGCGCCGCTTAGAGTAGGTCTACGGATTTGCATTCTGTCCCCGCAAACAATGTTGGGTGCCCCATATCTCGCTCGTTCTTCGCGAGATGTGGGATACCACCGCCCCATCCCTCTCTCTCAACCGACTCAAACCACAAAGGGAAAGGGGCGGGACCGCGTTCTTTTAGCTTGCCTTGGCCAGAAACGCTTCAACTTCACCAGCAGAAGGCAGCGAAGGCTGAGCGCCGGCACGGGTGACAGAAATCGCCGCGGCCGCAGAAGCGTAGCGAGCCGCTTCAGCCGGCGGCTTTCCCCGAGTGAGAGCGACGGCAAAGGCGGCGTTAAAGCAATCCCCTGCGGCGGTGGTGTCCACCGCCGTTACCTTAAAGGCTGGAACCTGCTGAGCGGAGCAATCGCGCCCAGCCAGAAATACCCCTTGTGACCCCAGTTTGAGGGCCACATTGCGCGCCCCCATGGCCAGCAATTTTTCCGCAGCAGCGGCAGGCTCGATATCGACCCGGCCCAACAAAATCTGCGCCTCCGTCTCGTTGGGCGTGAGCCAGGTGGTGCGGCTGACCAGCACTTCCGGCAGCGGCATGGCCGGAGCGGGATCGAGCATCAGCGGGGTCTTCGACTGCCAGGCCAGTTCTGCCAACCGCAGCACGGTCTCAAGCGGCGTCTCCAATTGCACCAGAATCATGCCGGCCCGCTGCACAGCCTCACGCTGAGCATCGATATAGGCGGGGGAAAGCAGACGATTCGCGCCGGAGACCACGATGATGGAGTTCTCACCATTGTCGGCCCTCGAAATGTGCGCCACTCCGCACGGACCTGCCACCATCTGCACTGCGTGGGTATCGACGCCAGAGGCTTTCAAGCCAGAAAGCAGCCTCTCGGTAAAAAGATCGGTACCAAGGGATGCAATCATATCCACCGCAGCGCCGAGTTTTGCGATGGCCACGGCCTGGTTGGCGCCCTTACCTCCGTTGAACACATCGAAGCTGCTGCCGAGTATTGTTTCCCCGGGAGCCGGAAGCCGGCTGGCGCACGCCACCAGGTCGATGTTGATGCTGCCTACTACCAACAACTTTTTGTCCACAATCGTTCCCTCGGCGTCTGCGGTGTGGCCGTGCGCTGGGAAAGAATACAGCACTGGATTTCAGCTGGCTACGGAGGGGCTCATCGGAGAGTGCAGAGGGTGGAGGCGCGGGCCGGAATCGAACCAGCAATAAAAGGCTTTGCAGACCCTTCCCTGACCACTTGGGTTCCGCGCCATTCTGAAGTGACCGCTTTGTTCAAGTTCAGGGCGGTCCCTCGCTGCTTGAAGTTACTCTAGGTCGAACATGATGTGGAAAAATACAACGTTCCACCGGGCATTGCTCTCCTTGGTAACCGGAATGGATCACTAAAGCACACAGCCGCTCTGCGGATAGTCTTGCCTGTGCTTGAACGCCGGTCCCAGTAGTTTGAGCGACGTATCAAGGAGGCCAACCGTGCATAGCCGGCGCAAAACCCGAATTCAGGCTGTCCTCTTCTTTACGCTGTTCCCGGTGGCATCGTCCCAGGCCGCTGCGTTGAGCGGACGAAAAATCTTTTTCATGGACGCCCGGGAGAGGATACTCTTAGGCCGGATTTGATTTCGCAAGGAGAACGGAATGGCCCAGGCAGAAGTTCACAGGCGCAGAGAGTTTCTTAAGCTGGCTGCATTCGGCCTCGCCGGCATGACGACAACGTCCCTACCCTCGCTCGGCCAGGCACAGCGCGATAGCATCCAGCGGCCGGAAACGCCGGAGCGTGCACTCAGCCTGCTGGTCGAGGGGAACCAGCGTTTTGTGGCCCAGAATCTTGTTTCCTTCCGGGAAGATCTGGACATTCTCAAGGCGCACTCGGAAGAGCACCAGGAGCCCTTCGCAGCGGTGCTTTCCTGCGCCGACTCCCGGGTCCCGGTCGAACTTGTTTTCGACCAGAGCATTGGCCATCTTTTTGTGGTTCGCGTGGCCGGCAACATTGCCACGCCCGACACCATCGCCAGCCTCGAATATGGAGCCGCTGTTTTGGGAGTCAAGGCAATTCTAGCGCTGGGCCACACGAATTGCGGCGCGGTCAAAGCGACCATCGCCGGCAAGGCGGTACCGGGCCAAATCAGCACCCTCTATCAATACATTCATCCCGCAATTGCGGGGTCGAAGGGCGATCTCACAATCGCCAGCCGGCAAAATGCCAGCCTGCAGGCATCGGTGTTAAGGGATACTTCACCGGTTTTGGCAGACCTGATCAAGCAGAAGAAACTGGCGATCCGCGCAGCCCTTTACGATGTCGGGAGCGGAAAAGTCACCATGATTGAAGCTTAATTCAGCACGCGACGCTCGGGTTTGTTCTACGCGTTGCAAGCCTGTTTTCCTCGCCATTTCACGGCCCAAAACGAAAGTTGCACCGGCTTGACCCAGATTAGTAACTAGGGTGGACGCAGATGTTAAAGGCGTCCCCTGCCGATACAGTCTGTAAGATTTTGCTACGCCCAGGTGCATACTCGAATCGACTAACCCACCGCGATCCTGACGATTAACACACATCCGGTGAAATGCCGGCCAGGCGATTCACCGCCTGAGCACAGCCATGTGCCGCCTTTCAGACGCAGTACTGAGGGAACCATATGAGTAATGTTATCCGCGTGTAACCCGATGTCTCGCTGATTTGCGCCGAATTGGTTATGCAATGCAGGGTCATGTTTCGTATACGATTCGTTTCGCCAGTAGCTGAGAACTTCCGCAAGTTGAAGTTCGAAGTATAGGTCAGCAACTGCTTTGGAGCGGAATAAGCGCCCGTAGGCATTTCCAGTTCCGTAAGCGTTGACAAGTTTTGCAGTGCGAACCGAGGACCCTTGTATGTGGAATTTGTGGCACTTTTCTGCCAGTGTGCGCCTCCCGCGTCGCCGAAACTCGACGCTGCTCCTGTCCGCCCTGATGGCAGTCAGCTTGCCCAACGCCGCCCAGGCAGCAGCTGTGCCAACCACAACAACGCTGGTACTCTCTTCCTCTTCCGTCGCCTCACCCACAGCGGTGACGTTGACTGCTTCGGTGGTGGCAGGCGGCGCACCCGTGGCCAGTGGATCGGTGACCTTCTGCGATGCTTCCGCACCACGCTGCGAGGATGCGGCTATCGTAGGAAACGCGCAATTGAACGCCGGAACGGCAAGATTCAAATTCACTCCCGCGATTGGTACCCATAAATACACCGCGGTATTCACCGGGACAACGGCAGCGGAGGTCAGTAGCTCCGCCGTACAGACTTTGACCGTGTCTGGGCTCTATCCCACCACCACGGCGATTGCGGCCACCGGTAACCCCAGCGGATACAATCTGACCGCGACGGTCGTCGGCTATGCAAATCATCCGCCGGTTCTGGCTGGCACCGTGTCGTTTCAAGACACCAGCAGTAACAACTTTGTTCTGGGAACCGCTCTCCTTGGCGCGCCCACTTATGCAGAAACGTTCACGCCGGCAACTGGTTCTCCCATCTCCACCGGCAACCAGCCAACGGCGGGCGGCGCAGCGGACTTCAACGGGGATGGCATACCCGACCTGGCCGTCTTCAACTCGTTCCCGAACTCTATCTCCATTTTTTTGGGCAAGGGAGACGGCACCTTTACGAAGGGCGAGGCTATTTTTCAAATCGGCACCACGCCCTGCATCAATCAATTCGAGGCTTCCAACTGCGCCCTCTCGGTAGGCGATTTTAACCATGACGGCAACGCGGACCTGGTAGCCACCAGCGGCTACGACAACATGGTGTTTGTGCTGCTGGGCCATGGAGATGGTACGTTTACGTTCGCCAACGGCTCACCGATCACCGTGGGTAATTTCCCTGAAGCCGTAAAAATCGGCGACTTTAACGGGGACGGCCTGCAGGATCTGGCTGTGGCCAATGCCAAGGACAACACGATCAGTATCCTTTTAGGCAATGGAGACGGCACCTTCGCACAGGCCGCCGGCTCGCCATTCCCGGTAGGCGCTTTCCCGTTCTTCCTGGTGGTTGCCGATTTCGACGGGAATGGCAAAGCCGACATAGCCGTCTCAAACGCCAACGACAACACCGTAAGCATCCTGCTGGGCAACGGAGACGGCACCTTCACGGAAGCCGCCGGCTCACCGATTCCTAACTTTAATTACAACCCGGGCCCGATCATCGCTGCGGATTTCAATGGAGATGGCAAAGCCGACCTCGCGGTCTCAAACTTTACTCCCTCCACCCCAGGCAGCCCCTTAGGGAATGTGGTAGTCCTGCTGGGCAAGGGAGACGGCACGTTTAACAACGCGCCCGGATCCCCGATCACGGTGGGCGTGGACCCGTTCGCCCTGGCTGCAGCAGACTACAACCAGGACGGTAAGACCGACCTCGCCGTTGACAACTATGGCCTGATCACTCAATTCCCCACACAAACTCTGAGCGTTCTGCTGGGCCAGGGAGACGGCACCTTCGCACCCCTGGGCACCCCCATCCAGTTGGGAGATTCTCCTAACGACCTCGTGACCGCGGACTTTAATGGAGACGGAGCGACGGACTTCGCAATTCCCGAACTAGCCAACAACAACGTCACCATCCTGCTGAATGCATTTACGCAAACGGAAACGGCCACCCTGGCAAATGTAACTATCGCCGGCACCGGCACGCATTATGTCGACGCCGTTTACCTGGGCAACACCCAGTTCGCCACCAGCACCTCGACGACAGTTCCGCTCCAGGGTGTGGAAGTGCCCACCACATTAACCCTGACGGCTAACCCCAACGAGCAGATGTTGACTATGCCGGTTACGTTTACGGCACAGTTGACAGCGATCTCCCCGGAACCTCCGTCGGCGATCCCCACCGGAACCGTCACCTTCTTTGATCAGAGCGTCAACGCGACCCTCGGCACGGCGCCCATGGGCGCCAACGGGCAGGCGATCTTCACCACTACGTCGATCGGTCCTGGGCACCATGTCATCATCGCCAGCTTCAGCGGGGATCCTGATTATCTCCCCAGCACGGCGAATACCGTACCGGTTCAGATTGACGAGTTGCGCATCCTGCGCGTGGGCAATAACAACACCAACATTTTGCCCGGCACCACCGTGGTCTATACCCTCCAGGTGGAGCCGCAAGTTGCGACGACCTTCCTGTACAACGTGAACCTTGCCGCAAGCGGTCTGCCAGCGGGAGCAATCGCAACGTTCGACCCGGGCCCCCTGGCCGCCGGCGGCAAAATCACAGACGTGAAGATGACGGTGACCACCGCCAGTACTGCCTTGAGCAAGCCACCAGCATCTCCGTTCAACCGCGCGCCGCTGGCCCTGGGCCTCTTGCTCCCTCTCTTCGGAGTTCGCAGCGTGCGCAGGCGGTTACGAAAACTTCCCCCATTCCTCGGAGTTGTGTTGCTGGCTGCCATGAGTCTGTCGGCGGTCGCAGGGCTGAGCGGGTGCTCGGGTGCGGGGCTCTTCGCGGCGAAAAAAGTTCCCTACACCATCACGGTGACCGCGACCGAAGGAACACTACAGCGCTCAACCACGGTGCCCCTTGCGATCTATTAAACGGAGTGCGCCGCGCGGTGCGGGAGAAGGTATGTATAGATCTTTAGCCTTACTGTTTGTGGGAACGGTGCTGGGGCTCAGCGCATCGAGCCTCCATGGCCAGGTGGCGCCGGGAGGAAGAGACTTCTCCTTGCCGCGTGCGGAGGTTTCGTTCGCCTATAGTCCGACCGAAGTCAACTCGCCTCCCGGCAAATGCGGTTGCTTCTTCATGAATGGTGTGAGCGCGGAAGGAAACTTTCGCACCTATCGTGCTTACACCACGGTGGTAGACGTCACCGCGACCCATACCGGCAACATCCACAACACCGGCGACCCCTTTTCGATGCTCATGGTGACTGGGGGTATGCGCATCAATTTCAGAATGGGACACCAGCGCACAGATGGCTGGGACACCTATCACCGCGTCAAGCCCTTCGCCCAGGGGCTGATCGGTTTCGCTCATGGGTTTGATGGAGTCTTCCCGGACAAATCAACAGGATTTATTAACCCGACTGCCAATTCGGTGGCCGTCCTGGTAGGAATTGGGGTAGATGTGAAATACAGGCGGCATCTTTCCTTCCGCGCGATCCAGGCGGACTATGGATATACTCGGCTGCCCAACCTCTCCGGCAATGACCAGAACCTGTTGCGAATTTCTTCCGGTATCACGATCCACTTGAAGTAAGCCAACGGCGAACTGCTAGAAGTTGAAGACGGCCTGGAGAAAGACGCTGCGGTTGCCCGCGGTCGACGCGCCGAAGAAACCACCGCCGGCCAATGACAGCGATTGACCAAAAAGCGGTGAAGAAAGCGTGCCGTTCGGCGAGCCCAGGTTCTGGTGGTTGAACAGATTCGTCGCGTAGGCAGTAAGGGTCAGGTTGTATCTGCGTAGAGTGGTTTGATCCAGACGTCCAGGACCACCGCGGTTACCGCTTAGACCGCCAGGGCCTATCCCTCCGCCGCCGCCCCGGCCCCCGCCGCCACCACCTCCCCCACTCCTGGCCGCGCGGCCGCCTTCAACCTTCGGCCCGATACCAATCACTTTGCTCACACGCATGTTCAAGCTGGCATTCGACGGGCCGGTACCAATGCCATAAGGAATGATCTTCTCGTTGCTTCCGAACGGATCAGTGTTGAGACATCCGAAGCGGGTCGATACGTATTGGGACGGAGGCGATCCTGGTGGTGGTGTGACACAGTTTGATGGAGCGGAAAACGTAGGCCGCGCATTGAATTGATTGTTGCTGGTGAGATCGCTGCCGGTGGTCACGTTGTAAGGCGCGCCGGAGTTGTAGGCGAAGAAAGGAGTCAACGCAAAACCGTAGGGCGCGGAGAAGTTGCCCAGAATCACGAAACGATCGTGAACATCGAAGCTGGATCGTCCGTAGTCGAGCCCTGGGTTCTGCGCTACCGAAGGCGTGTAGGTGACGCCATTCGTATCCGCTTTGGCGACATTGTAGCTATAGAAAGTGAAGAAGCTAAAGTGCGGATAGCTCGCCCTGCCCGAAACGATCAGCTGGTTTTGCCGGTAGACACCGCCGGACTGGTATTGCAAATTGTTCTCTTGCGCAGGCGGCAAGGGCTCGTCTGGATAAATTCCCAGATCCGCCGTCGCAAACTCCGGGGCTCCCGTATTGTTGGTGAAGTACTGATGGACTCCCCGCCCGTACAGGTAGGTCACATTGGCAGTAATCCTCTTGGCCAGCTGACGATCGATGCCTACAGCCGCTTGCAAATCTGTAGCCGCATGAAAGTGTGGGTCGATGCTGTAGAGAGTTTGCGCCGTATTTGAGGTTGCCACCGCAACCGGGGTGACCGGATAAGTGGGATTGGTGATGGTGGTAACTTTCTGATTGATTCCGTTCTGGTGGATGGCCTGGATCACATACGGTGTGCCGGCGTTAGAACCAAAACTGTTGGGCACCGTGAACCGTTGATAAAACCACCCATACCCCGCGCGTAGCACCGTCTTGGGCGGCTGCTTGCCATCCCCGTGTCCGAGCGCATAGGCCAGCGATAGGCGTGGCGCCCAATCGCTCTTGTCATTGATACGGTTTTGCGTTTCCCAACGCAGTCCGTAGCTGAAAGTAAACCGCTGGTTCACCTTCCAGTCGTCCTGGTAAAAAAGCGCGGCATCGAAGAGAATCGCGCGGGCCGTGTATTGATTGATCTGCGTCACTTGATAGTTTCTGGGTTGATTTTGCAAGTACGCCTGCAGCGACACAAAGTTATATTCGCCATTCGTGCCTCCGGTGGTGTAGTCCGCGTCGCGATAGGCGCGCAAGCGTGCACCAAAGTTCAGCGAGTGATTTCCTTCGGCGGCCGCGAAGTAGTTCTGTAGTTCAAAAATATCCTGGTTGTCGCGCACTACGCCGCCGTTGTTGCCGCCGGCCAGAAACGAACCCTGCACACTGACCGTCGGCGTATCGTTCTGGGCAATGTTCTGATAACGGAAGCGGCGATATTGGAAGCGAATGTCGTCGACAATCTTCTTGCTCAGCACCAGGCTGTCACTCACCTGCAGCGTGTTCTCCATACTTTGCGTGTTCGTAGCCTGGGTGGGCAGAGCCAGTTGGCCGACGCCGCCGTTGGTCGTAACCGCGCGGAAGAACTCGTAGCGCAGGGTTAAGGTATTTGCCTGGCCAAGCTGCAGGTCAAGCCGCGGGCTGACATCGATGCGCGAGCTGGGGTTGGGGTAAGCCTGGTTCAGGCTCTCGAGTGTGGTTGGGTCAATCGCATCGATAACGCTGACGTTCTGCGTATTGCGGCCGAAGGCGCTGACAAAATAGGACGCATTTTTATTGATTGGGCCACCTACACTGCCCTGCAGGTTGTAAGAGTAATAGGGTGGCTCTGCCGTTTTCAGGATGGGGTTGCGAGAGTTGAAAGCGGAATCATTACCTCGAGCCTCAATCTGGCCGTGCAGTTTGTCGGTGCCCGGCTTGGTGAGGATTTCTATGCGCCCATAGCCCAGGCGATCGAACTCCGCTGAAAACGGATTCTGGTTGACGCGTATCTCGCGAATCGAAGACTTGGGCGGCATCTGACCGCCGGTAAACCCGTCAATGTAAATTTCCCCACCGTTGGGCCCGGCAGCCGGGCCTGCGAGCGCCTGCAGTTGATTCTCCAATTCGTCGGGATCGTCCGAAAGCGCGTCCAGATCTTTGCCCTTGAGCACCACGGCATTGGCATTGGAATCGGGACTGGTATCGACGGTATTCGCTTCCGCCTCCACCTGGACCTGCTGCTTCTCAATCTCGATCTGCAAGGCGATATTCAGTGTTTTGTTTTGGCCCGCAGCGATCGTAATGGTTGAGGAAAACGGGGCAAACCCCGGGGTAGCGGCGGTCACCGTGTAGTCGCCGGGAGCCAGGCCGCGAACCTGGTAGGAGCCGGCGCCATCGGACACTACCGTGGCGGTCTTTCCCGAAGATGAGGTGACAGTCACCTGGGCCTGGGGGATCACCGCACCGCTCGGATCTAAGACCCTTCCTTGCAAAGTGCCGCCCGGCGATTGCGCGTGGGCCGGCGCCAGGGTGAAAAGGACACCCGTCCAGAGCGTGACAAAAAGCAACAAGTACTTTATTTTCTTCATTTGCTCGAGACATACGACTGCTTGCGCGGGACAGCCTTAGGAAATTGACGAGCCGCCGCTGCCCTAAGTTTCCGATCCAGACCTCAGGGTGAGATGCACATCTGGCTTCCAGGCCCGCGATCCTTCCCTATTTTGCGAAGAAACGGTACCGAATCGTCCAGGTCTTTGTTTCCCCGGGCTGCACTACAACATGGATGTAGGCTTCGGGACAGATGGTGGTGCGGATGGACCAGAAATTCAGCTGGGCGATGGGTGAATCGGAGGTCTGCTCAACGCCCACGCCTGTCGTCGCGTTTTCAACCGTAAAGTCATAATCGGCGGGGTTGCTGGAATATCCAGTCAGGTAGCTGCTCGCCGCCTGCCTTGGCCCGGAACTTAGCTCGTCCAGATAGACGATGCTCTTGCCGTCGATTTTCGCGTGCGGCTCGAGCGGACGTTTGGCCTGAGGCTCGAAGGCAAAGTGAACCTCCATACCAGGCCCGGTGGGCACATTATCGAGCATGAAGAAGTCGTGATCGTAAACCTGGGTATCGATGGGCTTGGTGCCGGTGTTCTTCAGGCGATGTTCGAGGATGAGCACCGGTTGGTGTTTGTCGAGCTTTAGAGTCTTGTCGTAGACATAGGCGTAGCCGATCGTCGATTGCAGATGGTGCGTGAAAACGACCTCTGTGCGCTTGGTGCGGGTCGTCCATTTTCCTCCGTCGACAATCGGGTACGCGAAGCCGAACTTGTAGGGCGAGTCATCGACCTTGCGAAGAACGCCGACGCCCGGTTTTAGGAACAGCTCTCCGGGCTTTGCCTCGTCATAATGAATAGAGCTGAGACCATCGCTCGAGCGGAATTCTTCCACCGGACCGGTGATCGAATCATTGATCAACGGGTCGTAGCGCTTGAACCAGACTCCAAAGTAGGTGTGGCCTTTAAAGGTCAGGCAATTGACGACTCCCGACCAATCGAACCGAGTCGAGCGATAGTAGCCCTTCTGAGGGTCGGGCAGATAAACGACCGCTTGCACGACACCGTTCGAAAGGACCGTCTTGGGAAAATCAGCGGCAATCGACGAAGCACAGGGGGCGGACGCCGCGGCATCTACGGGTGAAGCGATTGCTGCGGACAGAAGCGAAGCGGCCAGAAATGTAAACAATGCAATCACCTTGTAGAAAAATACCGCACCAGCAACGTTTCGGGTGCCCCATTCAAGCCCTCTTTTCACTTGAGTGGGCCAGATCTAGAGCGTGTCTAAAAACTCAGGGTGGACAATTCGCCCTGGCGCAATCCTTATGTAATCTTCAGCCGTCCCTACGGGGCTTAATCATGTCTCATGTTCTACCCAGGACTACGTCCTGGGCTAAGTTCAATCGTCCCTACGGGACTCAATTTCTTGGTGGCCGGTCCTCACCACACGATCGTCAGCATGCTGAGGCATCGCAGGCAACGTACACAGCGCGAGAAACTTCTTCTAGTAGAGCCGAAGAGCGTGTTTAAGACTCGATTCCAAACTCAGTCCCGTAGGGACGGTTGATCTTAGCCCAGGACGATAGTCCGGGGTTGAATCTGGCAAGTCATTCAGTCCCGAAGGGGCGGCTGAAAATGGGTCTTGCGCCATCCTGTGCGAGTCTCGGTTATCTCTGCGGGCCTCATTGTTCATAATGGCGGGTCCCTCACGCACTAAGGCAGCGCAAACGCTATGTACACCCCGCCCGAAGGCTTCTTGCTGGTCTGGCCCCCGCTGGCGGCGATGACCACATATTGCTTCCCGTTCACCATGTAGGTTGCGGGTGTGGCCAGACCAGAGAACGGTAACTCCGTCTCCCACAGCAGCTGTCCCGTCCGGCTGTCATAAGCGTGAAACTTCTGATCGAAGACCGTGGCCCCGATGAAGAGCAGGCCCCCCGCGGTGACCACCGGGCCGCCATAATTATCTGATCCGGTATTGCCCATGCCTTTGGCCACCAGCTCCGGATATTCCCCGAATGGGATCTTCCACAAATATTTGCCGGTATTCAGATCGATCGCACTCAAGGCTCCCCACGGCGGCGCCGTTGCCGGATAGTCTTCCGGGTCCAGAAAACGGCGAAATCCGATCGTCTTGTAAGGCATGTCATTCTGGGCGGTAGAAGCCGCCGGCACGTTTTCGCCTGCGGGGCGCCGCTGTTGTTGTTGCGGAGCCCTGGTCAGGTAATGCACGACGGATTCAACCTCGGCATCACTGAGCCCGTTGAAAGAGGGCATGCGTCCCTTGCCCTGACGGATCGTAGCGGCGATCTCCTGGTCGGTGAGGATACCCTCAATCCCGCGCAAAGCAGGAATAGAGGGAGGAGAGCCGGCACGGTTAATGCCGTGGCACATGCTGCATTGGTTCTGATAGATCTTTTCGCCCGGGCTGCCGGGCGCCGGAGGGATCGTCAACCCCACCAGCCAGGCGGTGTTGTTGGAATTAACGTAAAACACTCCGGTAGCCGGATCGACCGCTGGGCCGCCCCATTCGCCGCCTCCGGCAAAGCCCGGCATGTCGATGGTGAGCTTATCGACACTGGGCGGAATAAACTGGCCGCCGGCAATGAATGTCTGAAACTGCTTTAACGCCCACGCATGCGCTTCCGGTGTCCGGTTGGTCAGCGTATCTGCCGTAACGCTCTGCTGGACGTAGGGCTCAGGCAGCGTAGGCAGCCACTGGGTGCGCGATGTCACTTCGCCCGGTACATTACTAGCCGGATATGCGGATTCTTTCAAAGGGAAAAGCGGCTTGCCCGTCGTACGGTCGAGGACGAAGACATAGCCGGACTTGGTGGTTTGAGCGATGGCATCGATTCGTTTTCCATCATGGGTGACAGTCAGCAGCGCCGGTGGAGCAGGAAAGTCGCGGTCCCAAAGATCGTGGTGCACACCCTGAAAATGCCATAAGCGTTTGCCGGTTTCTGCATCCAGCGCAACCAGCGAATCCGCAAACAAATCGTCACCGACACGGTCGCCGCCATAGAAATCAAAAACCGCGGAGCCGGTGGGCACATACACCACACCGCGTTTCGTATCGATGGTCATGCCCGCCCAGTTATTCGCTGCGCCGGCATTCTTCCACGCATCTTTCGGCCAGGTGTCGTAGCCAAATTCACCCGGATGGGGAATGGTATGGAATGTCCAGCGCAACGCGCCGGTACGCACGTCGAAGGCGCGAATATCTCCTGGGGGCGCGGGATGCGTTTCAGGATTTTGTCCGCCAACGATAATCAGATCTTTGTACACCGTCCCCGGTGTGGTGAGCTGAACCGACTGGGCCTGGTAAGGTTCGCGCAAGCCTTTGCGCAGATCGATGCGGCCATTATCCCCAAACCTCGTGATGAGCTTACCGGTGGTCGCGTCCAAGGCAAAGAGTTCGTTGCGCTCCGCGGCGAAGATGCGGCTCTCATGGCCGTCGGTCCAGTAGGAGACGCCGCGAGATCGCGCGAAACCAGCCACGTCGGCTTCAAACTTCCATAGCAGCTTGCCCGAGCCGGCATCGAGCGCGATAACCCCATGGCTGGGGGTAAGAGTGTAGAGGACGTTGCCCACGACAATGGGCGTGGCCTCGAGATCGCCGCCTTGTTCCCCGGTGTCGAACTTCCAGGCCACCACCAGGTCTTTCACATTGCTGCGATTGATCTGGGAGAGGGTAGAGTAGTGGTCCTGTGCTCCCTGGCCCCCATACACCGGCCAATCGAGTTGAGGAGCCGGCGCAGGTGGGCCGGCGCCGAATGCGGTTACGCTGCACAGGGTGAGACCCAGCGCCGTGGATGCAAAAGCCGGTAGCCTTCTCATGCCAGCTCCGGCATTAGGCTTTGGCTTCCGCCAGCGCGCGATTCTTTAGTGCCTTCATATAGGCAAAACCGTAGGCCTGTTCAGGAAAATGGCCGCCCACCACCGTCGGCGTGTGATCGAGAATCACGATACCGTCAAACTTGACTTCCACCAGGGCGGTCATGATCTTGGACATATCGTAATAGCCATTGTCCATGAAGGTTTCTACGAAATGCGGCAAGGGCGCGCTTACGTTGCGGAAGTGGATCTTCCAGATCTTCTCCGCGCCGAAGTAGCGGATCATCTCTGCCGGGTCTTTGTGCATCAGCGCGGGACCACCCTCGTTCCAGCAGCCGCAGCACAGGCAAATACCGACGTTCGGACTGTTGGCGATCTCCATCGCCCGCTTATAGCCTTCGAAATTCGCGAAGATACACCGCGGCACACCAGCCAACACGGGTTCTGGCGGATCGTCCGGGTGAATTCCAATGCGGACACTGTTCTCTTCCGCAACCGGCGCCACCTGTTTAATGAAATAGGTGTAATTCTCCCAGATTTCCTCTTTCGAAAATTCGCGCCCGTGGGAGAGAGGCTCGTAGTACTTCTTTCCGTCCCACACGCCCACCTTGTTGGTGCTTGCCATATCGAATTCCCTGGCGGAGGCTCCGCGGATGGTGGCCCTGCCACTACTCCAGATGCCGTTGCCCATATGAGCATAGGTGGTGTAGTAAATGCCTGCCTTACCGAGGTTGCGGATGTATTGTTTGTACTCTTCAATCTTTTGATCGCGGCCAGGGAGATTCAGCGTGACCTCCGGCATATTGTGCACGCTGGTGTTGCCGATGTTCCACACCGTGATCCCGGCATCAGCGTAACGCTTCTTGATTTCGAGAAACCCTTCGGCCGTCCTCTGGTCGGGTAGCGAACCCACGCTCACATACTCAGCGCCCATCTGGTTGAGAAAAAGCAGATCGTCGTCCGTTGGTTTGGCTGGAGCCTGCGCACACAACTTTATGCCCGCGCCATTAGGATGCACGGTCGCGGAAGCGTTTCGCGGCGATGCAAAAACACCGGCGGCGCCCAAGGCCCCGCCGACAGCCAGCTTGACGAACTCTCTCCGGTCAGGAGAAAAGCCGGTATTAATGATTCCCGATGTGTTCTGATCGTTTTCCCTCTGTCCCATTTCACCTGTCCTTCAAAAGGTCGCACTCTTGCGCACTACCCATGATAGCTGCGGCTCATCAAAAGTTAAGCCGCAAAGCAAATTGAACAACACGGGGCAAATTCAGCTGGGAACTGATCACCCCGAAGGACGCATTCGATTTGTCTGTGGAATTATTGCAGCAAAGAGCGCTCGGTTGACCAAACTGCACCCGGTTCCACATGTTGAATGCTTCCGCACGGAACTGAAGATTGATGTCTTCAGTGATTGGCACGCTTTTACGAACCGCTGCGTCCCAGTTGGCGATGCCTTGCGTCCGCAGCGTGGAATCGGTGCGGGGCTCATTTCCGAAACCAAAATTGGACGGCGCAGTAAAGCAACTGGTATTGAACCAACCGCCCATCCGGGAGACAGCGCTGCCGGAAAGCTTCTTCTGGCAGCCCGCCACCACGTTGGGCCGGGGTTGACCGGCGCCAAATTGTTGGCTCAGAAATGTCGGCTGGGCCGTGAATATCAACGGAAAGCCGAGTGCGTAGGTGGTAATACCGTCGACGCCCCACCCGCCGATGACTTTATCTACGACGCCATTGCTGTTTCCCAAAAACCGCTTGCCCTTGCCCACGGGCAGGTCGTACACATAAGCCGCGACAAAGCGGTGCGGGACGTTATAGCTAAGCGGCCCATATTCCGCTTGCAGGTTATTCCAGTCCTGGACTTCTCCTGGTTGAACGGCTTCCTGGAAACCGGTCTGTGTATCCGCGGTGCCCATGTCTTTCGACCAGGTATAGGTGGCCAACACCGTGCCGCCCTGGGTGAACCGTTTCTCGATTTTCGTTTGCATGGCGTTGTAGTTGGATCCGGCGGCAGTGTTCGCGGCATTCCACAAATTGAAATATTGAGGATAGGGACGGAGAAGCTGGCCGGCGGGAATCGTCTTACCGGACAGGTTGCCGGTAGTGATCAATCCGTAAAACGGATTAGGAACCTGGACCGTCAGCGCTGAGCCCATCGAATTGTATTGATCGGGTAGTTGGTCCAGGCCTTGGCCGTTGTCGTTGAGGCCTGCCGGCAGTTGTTGATGAACCCCGTGGTTCCCCACGTAGGCGATATCGAAGACCGTCTGGTGCCCAAGATCTTTCTCCACATCCAGGTTCCACTGCTCTGCGTACGTCGCAGGTTCTTTGGGAACGTTGGTCACAACCGGTTGTCCGTTGATCACGCTCAGGTAATTGCTGCTTCTGCCTACCGGCTCCAGAACTCCCGTAGGGAACGGGTTGCTGAACGAGTTGATCGGTACGGTGGTTGGATTGATTTGGGTAAACGCAAGATTGACCGCCGCCTGGTAAGGCTGAGCATCCTGTTGCAGGTTGGCTGTCGGTGCGTAGAGCAGGGAAAATCCGCTGCGGATCACGAGACTTTCGGTCAGCCGATAAGTCAGGCCAAGGCGCGGAGAGAATAAATCGTAGTGAGGCAGGATATTGGTCCGATGCGGATAAGCCGGCGTATTGACGAGGTCGACGTTGCCGCGAAGATTCAGACCGGTTGGTCCGGCCAGCGGATTCGCATCATCGGCCAAAAACACAGCCTGGCGGTCGTGCCGTTCCGTCCAGTACCCTGGATACTCCCAGCGAATGCCGGCGTTGATCACTAATTTGTTGGTAGCCTGAAAACTATCCCCAAAATAAATCCCGCCGTAGTAGGTCACCGAAGCCGGGATAATGGCAAGTTCATTGACCGTCGTTTGCGGAAGGCCCAGCAAGTACGAGGCGAATGGATTGCCGGTAAAAGCATTGGTGAAACCAAATGCTTCCACCTGGGTGGAGTTGGTCTGCCCGTAGTTGTTGGGAGCGCGGCGGAATTCCCCGCCGAACCGGAAGGTATGCCGGCCCCGGATCATCGTGTCGCTTCCGGAGATGGCGTAGTTCTCTTCCGTAACGAAGATCTGTTGGCCACCGCCGCCGTTTACAGAAAGTCCGGAAACCGCGACGCGAGGAATAACAGGACCGCAACAATTGGTTCCCAGCGCAGCGATGGTCGTCGCCGGCCAGCCGGTAAACGAGAGATCAAAGGGAATCCCCGTGGCGCCGGTAAAACTGGAGTCTCGGAAATAAGAGAGGCGGAAATCCAGAATATTTGTTGGGCTCAGAGTGATGCTGTCGCCAAACACAAACTGGTGAACCGCATTGTGACCAGTGGACATGTTGGGCAGATAGCCGTACGGCAACGCACTGGGATTGAGCGCGTGGTGGTACGTATAGCGGCCGAAGATGCGCTGCTTCTCACTGGCGTTCCAATCAAGCCGCGCTATGTACTGATTCAGAGATGGCTTGGTGGTGGCATTCACACTGTAGTTGTTCAGTGTGCCGGGCCCATTGGGAGGAGCCCACCACTTGAACATCGCGGCCGAAGTAGGATTGATGCGGCTCTGCGGAATTGTATTGTTGGGAAATACCGTTCCTGCGGGAGCGGGAACAAAGTTGCCGTTGGCATCGAATTGGCCAGGATCCTTGATGGGGGTCGAACTGGTAATGACGCCTGACTCCATCGCCGCCGTCGGCACGGAGTAGGTGGTGGTCGTGCCAATCGCAGCGCGGATACCTTCGTAGCTGCCGAAGAAAAACAACTTGTCTTTCTTGATCGGACCGCCGACGACGCCCCCAAATTCGTTCTGAATGAGGACCGGTCTTTTCAAGTGCGAATGATTGGCGAAGAAGGTATTGGCGTTGAGGACCGTATTGCGCAGGAAATCAAACGCGGTGCCATGGAAAGCATTGGTTCCGCTCTTGGTCACCATGGTGACGACGCCATTGGTCGTGCCGCCAAATTCCGGCCCGATCGCGCTCCCTTCGACTCGGAACTCTTGTATGGAGTCTTGCGAGGGGATATAGGAAATCGCGTTGATATAGCCGTTATTGATGGGGCCGCCGTCGATAAATTGTGCGCCAGTGTTGGGGATGCCGCCGGAAATTTGATAGTTCCCGGTAGAAAAACCGTTGCCGTTCATGCCCGATACCGCGTTGCTGGCCTGAGTTCCACCCTGGGGAACAACACCCGGAGAAATCGCGAGAAGGTTGAAAACATTCCGGCCATTGAGGGGCAGGTCGCTCACGGCTCTTCCTGCGACCATCTGGCCGAGGGTCGCCTGTTGGGTTTCCACCAGGGGAGCCTGCGAGCTTACTTCTACGGTCTCGCTTACGTTTCCTAATTCCAGCGGAGCGTCCACACGTGTATTGCCCTGCACCTGCACGACAACATTCGAGCGGATGAAGTGCTTAAAACCGCTAGCCTCGACATCGACGCGATAGTTACCGGGCACCAGGTTGACGAACTGGTAGTCGCCGTTCGCATTGGTGGTTGCTGTGCGCCGGTCACCGGTATCGACATTGGTCAAGGTGACGGCTGCCCCGCTCACGACTGCGCCAGTGTTGTCCGTAACCGTTCCCACGGTTGCGCCGGTTGTCTGTTGTGCTCTCAGTGTTGCGCTGAACAGCGCCACCATACAAACCAAAGCGGTCACACCGCGCTTCAAACTATTGCGAAAAGCCGGGATCCGGATCGAAGTCATCGTGACTGCCTCCAATGATGCAAGTGGCCCGAGAAGCTGTCGGATCAGTGGTAGTTACTTGATTGCCCAGGACGCCCAGAACCTATGCCCTGTACGCAAGGGTTGTCAAGCGTATCTCAACATGTGGTATTCCTACTACACGCGGAGACGGGCTTCCGCGGCATGTTAGGAGCCTATCTCATAGATAGAAGCAGTGTTAGTCCTCAAAGCCGGTGGCGTTCTAAGATTTCCCGCGTGAACTAACCACAGTTCCCTAACGAACTATCGAACCACACCGATGTTCCGGGTGGCCAGTCAGGCCCTCTTTGGCTTGAGTAGGCGGAGATCCCACACCCAACCCTCTTGCCGACAGGATCGAAGCGACTTAGCTACGAATTGCAGGATCGTGAGAAGAGTGAGAGCCTGTCTGAGTGTGATCGACGCCAGGAGAGCAGGGACATGCGATCAAGCATCCAACACTGTTAGCAGTCCTCTTTAGTTCCGCCCTTGCAGGCGCTCAGTCAACGCCGCAGCGCTCACTGCTGGCGCTCTCAAAACAAAACCACACCCTGGCGATCGTCGATCCGGTCGCGCTGAAGGTCATAGCGCGTGCCCCCATCGGGCCGGACCCGCATGAAGTCATTGCCTCCTCCGATGGGAAAACGGCCTATGTGTCCATTTACGGAGGCGGGCGGTATCATGCGTTTTCCGTCATTGACCTGGTTGGCCAGAAAGCACTCCCCGATTTTGATACGGGAGCCCTGAGTGGTCCGCACGGCGTGACCTTTGTTGGTGGCAAGCTATGGTTTACCGCCGAAGGTTCCAAAGCCATCGCCAGGTACGATCCGGCCGCCGCCAAAGTCGATTGGATCATGGGTACCGGGCAAAACCGGACGCACATGATCTACGTGACTGCGGACCAAAAGCGGATTTACACCACAAATATCAGTTCTGGATCCGTCAGCATTTTGGAGAAACTGACGCTACCCTCGCATGACGCTGGACCGCGCACAGATTGGAATGAGACGGTCATTGAAGTGGGCAAGGGCGATGAGGGTTTCGACGTCTCACCCGATGGACGCGAGCTGTGGACTGCGAATGCCCAGGACGGCACGCTATCCGTAATCGATATTGCGTCCAAAAGAGTGGTCGCCACACTGGACGCCAAGGTAGTCAGCGCCAACCGCCTGAAGTTCACTCCGGATGGCAAGCTTGTCCTCGATCTCGAGCTTAAACAACGGCGATCTCGTCATTTACGATGCAGCGTCGCGCAAAGAGCACAAGCGGGTGAAGATCGGTCATGGCGCCGCCGGCATCCTGATGGACCCCGAGGGAAACCGCGCCTTCATTGCCTGTTCCCCCGATAACTATGTCGCGATCCTGGATCTGCAAACCCTGGAAGTGAAGGGTCACCTCGACGTGGGCGGAGAACCCGACGGGCTTGCTTGGGCCTTGCGACCGTGAGTCTGTGGCCACTCTACTTAAGCGGAGCAATCTCCAGATTGCGATAGTAAGTTTCAGCGCCCTCGGTCTGAAAAAGAATTTTTCCCTTGGTCGCGCTAAGATCGGTAGCCTCATTCACCAGCTTGCCATTCACAAAATACTTCACGTGATCATGGTCGACTACTAACTCCAACTGATTCCATTGTCCATGCGGTTTTTCTACATCATTCATCGGATCGCGATAACCGGTTACGTTTTCCCATGGACCCGAACCGAAGCGGCGCGACTTCACGTATTCGTGCGGACCATCGACCCCTTCGCTGGTAATGAGCTGCCCCTTCACTTTGAGACTGGCGCCCTTAACCAGCCAGATGTCGCCAGTACCTCCTTCGATGATCTGGAACTCGAATGACCGGGGCCAGACTCCTTTAAGGGGAGAAAGCAGCGGGCCGTCGATGTTATACAAAATTCCGCAATCGCGCGCCTTCCCCACGCGGTCCTGCCAGGTTTTCTCTCCCCACTTGAACTGGGCGCGCAGGTAGTAATTTTCGTATTCTTTCCGGGTCACAATCCCGCCGAAGTCATTGCCGGATACGTGAATCACTCCCCTCTCGACCTGGAAGATCTTTTCGGTGTCGTTGTTCAATCCTTTTGACTGCAGCAGTATGTCGAAGCCGGTAAAGTCCTTGCCGTTAAACATCCGGACCATTTTCCCATGCGGGGGAATACCGCTCGCCCTCTGTGCCGCCAAGGCCGGGATCATCGCGGCGAAAGCCATCCACAGGATAAGAACTCGTTTGGGGGTGGAACGCATGCCAGTCCTCTCCTTTTACGCGGGACATTTTGCTGGTGGATGATAACTCAGTTCTGCGCTATAACCATGAAGGTTCGCCAAGGAGTACTCGCTTTGAAGCTGCTGGTAAAGTTCAACCTCCTCTTGATCGTGGTCTTCGGTCTCGGCCTCTTTCTGATTGCCTACCAGGCGCGAACCTTCTTGCAAGAGCAGGCCCAGGCGGAAGTGCTTCGTCAGGCCGGCCTGATGGCGGCCAGCGCTCTCGCCACCCGGAATTACACCGAACATTACATTACTCCCATCATCGAAAAAACCACCGAGCACACAACCACATTCCTGCCGCAAGCTATCCCTTTCTTCGCCTCGACCACTACCTTCGACCAGATCCGCCAATCCTATCCGGATTACACCTATAAGGAAGCGGCCCTGAACCCAACCAACCTGCGCGACCGCGCGACCGATTGGGAAGCAGATATGATCAACTACTTTCGCAATTCTCCTAAGGAGACTGAGTTGGTGCGGTTGCGAGAAGGCGCAACCGGGCCTACGCTTGCCCTGGCTCATCCGATCCGGGTGGAGAGCGGATGCCTTCAGTGTCACAGCACCCCAGGCGCTGCTCCCAGGGCGCTCATCAAGCACTATGGCAGCCAGAACGGATTTGGCTGGAACCTGGACGAGGTGGTTGGCGCCCAGGTCATTTCGATCCCCACGTCTGTTCCCATCAAGCTGGCGCAAGAAGGGCTAAAGCGGCTGCTGATCAACCTGGCCGTAATTTTCCTGGCAGCGATTCTCTTGATCGATATCGGGCTCTACTTCATCGTGATCCGACGCTTAGGCAAGATCTCTCACTATGCGGATCGGATCAGCCAGGGCGAGATGGACCTGGAGCAGCTCCCGGTGAGCGGAAATGATGAGGTTGCTCAGGTGACCCGATCTTTCCACCGCATGCACACCAGCTTGAAAAAGGCCATCGATCTGCTGAATGGGTAAGCGGCTCAGGCACGCGGACGGGTGGCCAGAAATTTCTTCCGATCCGCTTCTTTCTCAATCTGCTTGGACGCTTCCAGGTAGAGCTGGTCAAGATCGCTGTACTGCCTGGTCAGCCGTGTCACCACCACTTTGGCGATCGGCCCGATAAACGAAGCCAGGTGGCGCACCAGCTGATCGACCGGCGGAGGGAGAGGCCCGGTGATGGGCTGGCTGCCTTTGCCGGTGGTCACCTCTTGTAACGAGCGGGTTGGGGTGAGGATGGTCGCAGTCCCGGCAAGGTCCGGCATGTTTTGCGAGCGGAGCGCCTCGAGGAATTCCGCAGCGGTCGCGAAGCGCCTTGCCGGTTCCTTTTCCAGCGCCTTGCCGACAATGTCCGACAGCTTCGCTGGAATGTCCGGCCGCAAATCCGCTAGCGGCGTAGGCGTCCGGTTCAAATGAGCCATCATCAGCTCGTAAGTGGTGTTGCCGGTTAGCGGTGGACGGCCGGCAATGAGCTCGTACATGGTCACGCCGAGCGAGTAGATGTCGGACTGCTGGGTAGCCTTTTCACCACGAATTTGTTCCGGCGACATATGCAGGGGCGATCCGATCAGCGAACCCGCCTTGGTCAGTTCCACCGAACCTTCGGAGATGGCGATGCCAAAGTCCAGCACTTTCACCAGGCCGGCAGGAGAGACCATGATATTGGCGGGCTTGATGTCGCGGTGCACCACGCCTCGAGCATGCGCGTAATCGAGGGCGGCCAGCACTTGCAGGGCATAGTTGATCAACGTGGGCAGCGGGATGCGCGTACTACGGCTGCGCGTGCGCAGATCTTCCCCTTCCACCAGTTCCATGATCATGATGAGCTGGTCTTCGAAAAAGAAGGCGTTGTGCAAGCCGGCGATGTTGGGATGATTGAGGCTGGCGAGTAGCTGAATCTCGCGACGAAAACGCTCCTTCATGTCCGGAGTGCCGGTCTGCTCCGGCAGCATCACCTTCATGGCTTCCGCGCGTTGCGAGATCAGATGTTTTGCCTCGTAAACCGCGCCCAGGCCGCCACGGCCCAGAACCCGCTCTATCTTGTACTCCCCGACTACCTGCCCTACCTCAAACGTCATCGACTGATGATACCGCCAGCTCTCTTCCCCGGGCTGGGGTGGCTTCTATCGGCAGCACTTCCGGCGTACACTCGGATGTACATTTCCAAGCCCTCGTGAAGGAGCCGAATCATGCCTCTACAAGTCTGCATGGGAGCGATGATGCAATGCAGCTTCGGCGTGGCGCCCAGTTCGCTGGTGGTCTTGCCCACCAACAGGGTGATGACCAACATGGTGCCGGACGCCAACATCATGGACCATATTCCAATGGTCAATATCATGCCTTTTGGGATGTGCACGTCGATCGCCAACCCTACCGTAGCCGCAGCCACTGCAGCGGCCCTGGGTGTACTCACACCGATGCCGTGCATCCCAGCGACGCCGGCTCCCTGGGTCGCCGGAGCACCCACGGTGCTGTTGGGCAACTTTCCTTCCCTCGATAACGTCTCGCAGTTGATGTGTATGTGGGCCGGCGTAATTACCTTTGTCGATGCCGGTGAGGCGACGGTCCAGATACCTTAGGCCAACGGGTCGATTTCCCATGCAAAAGGGCCGGCTTCCTGATAATTTTGGTCCGCCGGTACATTTCACACCATGACTCAATTGGCCACACTGTCCCTGGCATTTGCGGCGGCAACCGACACCGGCTGCAAGCGGACAAACAATGAGGATAGTTTCGGCTATAACACCGATCCGCATCTCTACGTAGTCTGCGATGGCGTGGGCGGTGCGCTGGCCGGCGAAGTCGCCAGCAATACCGCCGTGCGCACCTTCATCGAATCGTTCGAGGAGCAAACCCGGGAGCGGGAGTCGCCGATCGAGCGCAGGCTGCTGCACTCCATTGAGGACGCCAATCGCGCGGTCCGCGACCTTTCCACCAATAACGATGCGTTCAGCCACATGGGCACCACCCTGGTGTGCGCCTGTGTGGATGGAGCTCGTGCAGTGATCGGCAATGTAGGTGACAGCCGCGCTTATTTGATCCGCGATGGAGCGTGCGTCCAAATCACCCAGGACCACTCTCTTGTCGAGGAGCAAGTGCAAAGCGGGTTGCTGACGCAGGAGATGGCGGAGAATTCCAGCCTGCGCTCGGTCATCACTCGCGCCATCGGCATGGCCGATACGGTGCAGCCAGACTTTTTTGGCGCCACGCTGCAGGCAGAAGACATGCTGCTGCTGGCCTCGGATGGTCTAACCCGTTACTTAACGCCGGCGGAAATCGCTTCGATTGCACTCGCCGGGGTTGACCTGCCAGTCATCTGCAAGGAATTTGTAGAGTGTGCCAAACAGCGCGGCGGAGCAGACAACATAACCTGCATCGTCTTGCGCGCGAGCATGGGCCCGGCCACGGGATCCTAGAAGGTGCGCCAAGCACTCGGGAACCGAGTCCCGAATCTCTGCCCAGGAACTAGCGTCGTGGGCTAAGTTCACTCAGACTCGTCCAGATTAGTCTTCGAAGAGCCTCGGTTCGGCAGCCATCCTTTATGAACCGTTCGCCCTCTCCTTTTCGACTCATCCCGAGCGAAGGCGAGGGATCTGCGGTTCTGCGGTCCTGTCGTGGGAAAGAGGAACATGCGCCTTACGTATGAACTGTCATCTCAGGGCTCACTCGAATTCCTAACACGCAGCATGGAAGAACCACGGGGGCGGCTTTTCAGCAAGGAAAGCCGAATGAAGACCAACAACGCCACCGAACTGAACAAGAAATTCGCGGTAGCGGAGCGGAGGGATGACAATTCTGTTGAGCGTCATATTCCGCGTTTCCAGTGGTGGTCCGCGGAACTGCGAAGATCCCTCGGCTGCGCTCGGGATGACAAAAAGGAGAGCGGACGTCACAGGGAAATGGCGATTGCTGGATGAAACATCGGCTGCTGAACCGAGGCTCCTCGAAGCTAATTTAGCAAGCCGTCCCTCCGGAACTCGATAAGCTTCCATTTGGCTCATTTCGTCACCGGGTAAACGCAGGTGCCTCCGTAAAGTCCCATAGGCGCCAACACCGCAGCTCCCGGACCTGAAATCTCAAACCGAACCACTTCCGGCGTTCCATCCGGCAGCCTGAGTTGGCGGCCAGAAACTTCCAGCGGAAACTCCAGTTGCAAGGTTCCTCCGACGCGGGTAACCTGCGCCGTGGCCACTAATTGGAACAGCGCCCACGGACCTTGAAACTGCAATGCCTCCGCCGAGTTGTAGGCCAGTGAAGCTTGATGTGCCGTGGCTCCATTCCAGGTAAATGCTTGTGATGTCGCACCTCCCGGGATTCTCTGGCCGTCGACCACCAACGTCGCATTCTCGATGCCCTTGCTCGGCACCGAGCGCAGCACGAACGTAAAAGCAGGATTGGTCCCCCCGCCGGAATAAAGCGCAGAAGAAATCGCTGCCACGCGATTGAAGAACTGCGCGAAGACGGGGCCCACGTGGCCTGCCGCGTTGGGAGCAAGGACATACTGCGCCCCCTGCTGAGGCAGCCACGGCTTGAGGCTGGCATTGTAGTAAGTCCAGAGACTTCCCGTCCCGGGCGCGAACACGGCGTTCACATCCGCCAGAGTCGCCTGATCGGCGGCAGTGAGATCTCTGCCTGCCTGCGCCTTGGACAAAGGTTGAAGCGGAAACTTGCCCAGCAGTGTGCACATCGCGCCAGGCGCACCCGGAGGCGGGGGCGGTGGCGGCGGGACAGCGCAATGGATGGGCGCTTCCAACAGCGCGAGCACCGTCTTCTCGGTGTGCCCCTGGGGATCGATATTGAACGGCTGGGCCGTCTGCTGCACGGCGATGCCGGCCGTCGATACCGCCGAGCCCAGCATGTCTCCCGAAGTCTGCGGGTTTTGGTTGAACTGGGTGACGGCGCTCGAAAGGGATAGCAGAGCATTCACATAGGCGGTGTTGCCCGGTCCTATGAAGCGAGAGGTTGAATTGGGATCGACCAGGGCCTGTGTCGGCTGGAAGATAGACTTGATCTGCGGATCATTCACCGCGGTGTTGTACGACGCGGTCCCGAAAAACTCCAGCAGCGGCGAATCGGGGCTCGCAAGCGCGTTCAGCTTGTTCGGCAGATCTTTGATGGGTCCGCACCCGGTAAAGTGCCCGTCATTGAGAAACGCGTGCCACTCCCGCAGGAAGTCAGCGGAGTACATCGCCGCCAACTGTTTCGCAACCCCGGCGCTATCGAGCGAACGCGCGGCTTGATCGCCCAGCACCCACGTTTCCCCCTGGAAGTAGTGCTCCGGATGCTGCATCGCGCCCTGCATAAACGCAAAGCCTGCCTTGGTAAATGCCCCACGCACCAGGTGGGACTCGACGACAGAGCCCGCGGCATTCGGGTAAAGGCGATTGAAGTCAACGCCCGGGCTGGTCTTGTCCGCTTGTGCAAGCACGTCCTGGTAAATACGTGGCACGGCGCCAAAGTTCGAGAGGTAGGTCCGCGCCCTACTTACCGCCGCGGCATCGGGAGCAATCGAGTACGGGTTCTGACGCAGGAGCTCTCCGCCGTAGAAATCGATTTGCTGGCGAGCCAGTTGTTGTTGGGCGAGGTCCCTGATATTGGATCCCATCCAATACTGCAAAAACACCGGGGTGAGAAACTGCGCCTGGCTCTTCTCCGGATTGCTGGTGGTAATCAGGTAGGCCTTGAGCGGATTGTAAGCTGCCGTGTAGTCCGCGCCCGGCGCCGGCGAACCGGGCAACCCGCGCAGATAGCTCGTGATGTTGGCCTGGGCGGGGTTTAGCATTATCACGCGAAATCGATCGAAGTAGATTCGCCTTGCGGGGCCAGCCAGCTTGTCCCCTTGATACAGTCCAAACCGATAGCTCCAGGGCGCTCCGTTCTGCGCATAACCTTCTAACTGAATCAGGCTCTGACGCAGCCGGTCCAGCGCCTGCAGGTCGGCCAGACCAGGCGCGGTCGCCGAAGCCACGCCGGCGCCAGACAGCGCCTGGGCGGCACTTTCGATATTGCGCTCGAGCGCCGCGTTGTGCAGGTACGAGATCACCAGCAGGCCGGTATAAGCCGCAAACACAAAGGCGAACGAGGCGAAGAGTACTCTACGAAACAAGCGCGCTGGGGCAGTCTGCTGCGTCGCCGTGAGAGCACTTCTGTCGCCGAGAATCATCTCCGGAAAAAGCCGGGGCAGAAAGGTCCACTGCGGGGCTCGGGTAGCCACCACCTGCTGCGCTGCTGGGCGGTTGGCTGCCTGAAATTCCTGCGCGGAGAACATACGTGTTGCGCCAAGATCCGCCGAAGGGCTGATCACCGGCGCGGCCTGAGCGGCGGCGGCCCGCTGCTCCAGAATCTGCGCCCGCAACCCAGTGAAGAAAAAGCCGCGCAAATAAGGATTGGCGCTCAGCTGGCTCGGCTTGCACAGCTCTACCAGGTATTGGTTGATGTTTCTGCGTAGCTTGCCGAACTCGCGCGGAAACTCGTAGGCTCCAGGCGCGCTCTGCGGCTCGGTTTCCCGGTTGAGCACTTCCAGCCGAAATTCACTCAGGGAATAAGTCAGCAGATCCAGCGCGCTCGCCAGATCCCGCGACATCTTGTCGGCATAGACGCCGGCCGAGGCCTGGTTCGCAGGCAACACATTGCCCAACACCTGCCGGACTTCTTCATTGGAGAGGTTGCGCACATACTCCGCAAAATGCGGGACGCGGTCGAGTTTGGTAAAGATCACGTAGACGGGCAACGGTGCGCCGAGCAAGCGGCTGATCTCACGCAACTGGGCGGCGATATTGCGAGCGGAGGCAACAGATGAGGTCGCGGCGTCAGCCACCAGGAACTGCTCGATGCTCACGCAAACCACCGCAGCCCGCGCGGGTGATGAGGACCGGTAAGCCTTGGGGCGGGTCCGCGCAATCATCCGCTGCAGCGCACCAGGAGCCTGCCCCACCATCTCGCCAGCTTCGAGGATAGCTGCCTGCCGGGTGAACCAGAGATTCAGAACCGGGGTGGATGAGACGTCGCCCTCTCGTGGCGCGCTTCCGGCGATCAGTTCCGGATCCAGGCCGCAACGCATTACCAGGCTGGTCTTGGCCGAGCCTGCTTCCCCAAGCAGATAAAGCAGTGGAAGCCCATCGAGCGGCTTGGCGCCTTGCTGCTTCGCGTTGCGCAACTTGCGATTGGCGTCGGCCAACAAAACATCGACTTCTGAGTCAGAGCCGCCGCCGGGTAGTTCGCCGTTTGCGGCCTGGCGCTTGCGGGCGCGATGGTGAATGACCACGATCGTCACCGCGGCAATCAGTCCGGCAAGCACGATCAGAGCCGTGAGCACGATCAGGGGCGTGCCATGCAAATGCAGAAAGTTCCCTGCGAAAAACGCCAACAGCCCAGCGACTAGGAGCACTACGAGAGCGAGCAGATAGGCGAGCAAGAATCCTCCCGGCGGCGGCCGTCAACCCAATGGGGAAATTCCAGCGCCCAGATTGAACCAGAAAGCGCCAAATGCCAGCAACATGGCCAGGAACATGCAGAAAGCCAAGATACCCAAACCGCGGCTCCAGCGATCGACCGCCGCCACTCGCTTGACCTCAACCAGCGGCGCAGCCGGGCGAAAAAGAAGAGCCTGGCCACGGATGCGACCGATCTTATCCCGAATCTGGCGGACAAAAGCATCGATCTCTCCCCCTCTTCCGAATGCGTAGCGGCCACGAAAGCCCAGCAGGAGGCATAAGCAATAGACCTCGAGGCAATCGGCGACGTCCTGGGCATCCTGGCGCGCGAGCAAACCATGGAGGTTATCGAAGAAAATCTCGCCCGCGCGGTGGTGCCCGAACAGCTCTTCCTGCAACGGGCGCTGCGACCAATCGGCAAAGGTGGGACTTTGCAGCTTCAACACGCTTTCATCCAGAAACGCGACCAAGGCGAAGACCGAAAATTGGATCATCTCACCGCTGTAACCCAAACTCTTGGCCTGCTCCATCGCGGCCTTCAAAGCCGCCCTCATGTTGTTACGAAATACCTGCGACTCCTGTATAGCCTGCTGTCGCGACCCCAGCCGCAGGATGGTGGTAAAGGAGTTTTCGTAGCAAGACGCCAGGCTGTAGGTACGCAGTGCGAGATCATTCATGCGAGCTTTCCCTGGCGAATGGACTCAATTTGAACCACGCTGAGAATACCTCAACCGGCTGGCAGCAAGAGAAAAACTTCCGCCCCGCGCCGGCGGCACTCATTCTTTAGTTGTAAGCAAAGTGCTCAACTGCAGTCTTTGTAATCTTTACTGGGTCAACCAGGGAAGTGTAACCTTCGCACATAGGAAGTTGCGACCATGAACGGGGCCAATCCTGATGACAGACAATGGTAAAAAGCCCGGAGCAGACGGCTCCGGCCAGTCCGATCCCTTATCTGCCACAGGAATGTTCCTGAACGCTTTCCAAACCCCACCAGACCAAGTGGCAGAGCCGGAAGAACGTGACAAATGGTTTGGGCCCGAAGATAAGGGCGGGGCAAAGTTAGGTGGCCCGTGGGGACAACCGCTGAATTCACCATCGGTACCCTCTGCGCCGGCCAGATCACCCTTGGGCGAGGGTAAGCCGGTACCCGGCGAATTTACTCAGATGTTTCAAAAGCTGGATTTTGCTCCAGCGCCTCCGGTAAGCCCGGCGCCGGAAGCGCGTCTCTCTCCGGAGATGCCTCACCAGGAACCGGGTGAGTTCACGCGTATGTTTGTGCGAGCAACTGCGTCGATGCCGCAACGGCCGATGCCCCCGCTTTCTGACGCGGCTGCGTTTTCTGCCCCGGCTGCCCCCAAACTGAAAGGGTTTTCGACACCTGGAGTGTCGGACTCAGCATCGGCGGAAGGTAGCTTTACCCAGCTCTTTCAGACGCCTGCCCCCGCGCCGCGGTCTCCGAATCCGGAGCCAAGTCCGGGCAAAGATGCCATGGAGGCTGCAGGGGTCACTCAGTTGTTTCGCGCGCTCACGCCCGAGAATCAACCGCAAGCCAATGGTTTGGGGGAACAGAACCCGCAGCCCGCTGCGCGGCTTTCGAGTTCGCCCGAAAGCGTCACCATGTTGATCCAAAGGTTAACTGAGGATCTGCAATCATCCTTAGCGTCCACGCCACTGCCGGCCACCGATCCTGAGCCCGCGGCGCTGTCCGAGCCGGGAGAATTTACCCGCATCATGTCGGGCGCCTCGGTGAAGGCTGCCGTCGATTTGGGCAGTTCCGCACAAAAACCCGCTGCACCTTCGCCGATAGTCTTTGCTGTTCCCGCCGCAGCCTTGCCGCCAACTCCGGCGGTCGCCGCGCCTGCGATTCCGAAGCTTCAAGCTCCGCCAATTCCACCACCGCCGGCAGCGCCGAAAGCGGATCCACCGCAGAGCAAGCTCCAGCAGATGATGCCGATGCTGTTGGTATTGAACGCGTTCCTGCTGGTGGTTCTGATCGTTCTCGTGGTGTTCCTGCTCAAGGCCCGGTAGACGGTTGAATGAGCGCTCCCGAACTCTCTGTACGTACGGCACGGGTTCAACCCTGCGTACAAAGGCCGAATCGATGAGGGCTTTAAACCCATCCCAGCGTAGGGTAGGCCGGGATTTATCCCCGGCATATAGGATGTCATCCTGGTGGCCTTTAGGCCCAACTCATCTCAGATTTTGTTGTGTAGGGGCTAAAGCCCGTACCTACCAGCTCTGCGACGCTCACGCAAGTAACCCATTTTCCTTGAGCTGAGATTCCGTCCGCTCGACGCCGGAAATCAGCACGACCCCCTGCGTCCGAGCTTTGCCAGCCCAACGAGTCGCTTCATCTTCACTAATCTTGAGATTCATCAGCAGACTCACCAGGTCGTCCAAATGACTGACCTTCACCGGAATAGTATTAAGCCGGCCGGCGTAAGGAACGAACACCACTTCATAATGACCCGCAACGGCGGACGACCCTGGATTTGCGTTAATCCGGATGTTGCCGGTGACCTTCGCCATGCCCTGCCCCTTCCGCCTATCTTTTCATATACAGGTTACTCGGAGGCGACCACCACAAAGCCGCGCTCGATCAATTTCCGCATCATGGTCAGACATTCCCGCCTCACAATCTCGACGGGTGCATTCGCGCTCTCTGCCAGCGCCTCAACTGCTTGATCCGCCGTCCGGGTTCCGTCACACGTTGCCAGGAATTCCGCGACCAGCGGTTGCACTTTCCAATGAAACGGAAAACCGCTTGTGAGGCGAAGCGTCAGCGATTCTGCATGCCAACGATTACCTAACTGATCGCAAACCTGTTCCAGCCTCACATTCGGCGCCAACCGGGGCTTGATCGCAAGTAGTTTGTCGTCGCTTTCCATCTCCAGCAATAGGTCATGCGCCGCAAAGGTGGAGAGAATAAGATCTCCCAGATTGCCGCTCGGTGTCTTGGGCACTTCTTCAATGCGCACCCAGTTCTTTCCGCTGCGACGCCGCATCACGATCAGGCCGTCGTGAATGGCCTGTACATCGCGGGTCCGGTAGTAATCCATATAGCCTTCATATAACTCCTGGTCGCGGCCTGTATCTTGCGTGGTTTCGCGAATGCGATGCTGGGCATACTCCTCGGGATATTGGGTCAGCCCTTTCATCACCCAGGCGTCACAGCCGGAGCCATCGAGCCATTCAGCGATGCGCTCCTCCCATGGCTGGTCTCCCACTTGGGCCCACTCGCACAGCATTTGCATGTAGCCACCTTCCTCGAGATGGGCAGGGGCCTGTTGCACCAGGAGGCGGCAGAGCTGATCGAGCTCCATTTGGTTATCGCAAAATAAATAGTCGCTTTTGGGAGTAATGAAGAACGGAGGATTGGAAAGGATCAGATCGAATTTTTGCCCCGCGGCTGGTGCAAACCCGTCCCCCATCCTCATCTCGATGTTTTCGATTCCGTTAAGACGCGCGTTAAAAGCAACGAACGACGGTACTCGCTTGTTTACATCGGTGGCAATCACATGGTCGCTGTATCCGGCTGCTCCCAGGCTGAGGATACCGCTGCCGGTACCAAGGTCCAGCGTAGCGCGCGAGTGCCGCCTGACCGAGAACCTGGAGAGGAATTTGCTCGTCGGATTCGGCCAAAGCACCATCTCAGAATCTCCGGCCTCGATCGACGCGGGATGATCGGAGGCCACCAGGAAGTTTTCCACCGGCAGCATCATGGCGGCCGGCTTCAGCAGCTTCCCCTCTCGCTGCAACAAACCTGATTCCAGTAGCAGTTGAAGAAGGCCCTCCGGCACGGTCCTGGTATACGCGTCGTCTGCCTGTGAACGTCCCAGCCAGAACCAGCGCAGCAAAGTATTAAGCAGCGTAACTTCGCGCGTGCGATCCAGCAGACGTGGCTCATTACGCAAATGCCGGGAAGGTAACTCGGCTGCACCAAGGTACTTGAGCAGGTTTACTTCGGTATAACCCGCTTCCTCAAACCAGGAAAGCAGGCGGCGAGATGCGTCGGCGGACAGTGCTGTGAGCATGCGCTATAAACCTTAACAAAACTAAGCGGTAAGGATTGGCCCGTGTTTTTTGGTTGACCCGCCCATGAGCGCGTGGTATCAACATTTGCGCCCCCGGATAAGCAAAGCAACGAGATGTACGATCTTTTCTCGGCCCCGTCCTGAGCGGCACTGATTGTGTAAGATTCGCTGAAACGATCCTGCACCCAACATCCCTATTCGAGTGGAAGGAAGCAAGCATGGCTAGACAAAGCGCGCAGCACAAGCTGGACCGGGTGCGCCCTCCCCGCGTGCAAATCACGTACGACGTGGAAGTAGGCGGCGCCATCGAGATCAAGGAGCTCCCTTTCGTTGTAGGGGTACTGGGTGACTTCACCGGCAATCCCGAACAACCCTTACCAAAATTGAAAGATCGCAAATTCGTCGAAGTGAATCCCGACAACTTCGACACGGTGCTCGAGGGAATGAAACCGCACCTTTCCTTCGCCGTGGAAAACAAGTTGAGCGACGATCCCGACGCTCCGAAATTGAAAGTGGACCTCAAGTTCCGTAAGTTCGATGACTTCGAGCCGGGCAACGTGGCGAAACAAGTCAAGCCGCTCAAGGAAATGCTTGACCTGCGCAGCAGGTTGGCGAACCTGCGCAGTTCCCTGCAAGGCAACGACAAGCTCGAGGAATTGCTTCTCGAAGCAGTGGGCAATACCGAGAAGCTGGAAAAACTGAAAGGCGAAATCGGCGAAAAAGATGGAGGCTCCAATGGCTGAAGCTGCCGGTCAAAAAGCATCCGCGCCCGCCGTCGCAACTGAAGAATCGAGTCTGCTCGACCAGATCGTCGAACAGGGCCGCTTTGGCAAAGAAGCTGCGTCTCGCGAACGCGGTAAGGATCTGGTGAAGGAATTCGTAGCCCAGGTACTCGACGGCTCGATGACCGTTGCCAAAGACGCGGAGATGATGATCAATGCGCGCATTGCGCAACTCGATCACCTGCTTTCGTTGCAGTTGAATGAAATCATGCACCATCCGCAGTTCCAGAAACTGGAAGGCTCCTGGCGCGGGTTGAAGTACATGATGGACAACAGCGAGACCGGTGTGGGGCTGAAGATCCGCGTCTTCAACGCTACAAAGAAGGAATTGCTGCGCGACATCGAGAAAGCTCCGGAGTTCGACCAGAGCGCTCTGTTCAAGAAAATCTACGAGGAAGAGTACGGCGTTTTCGGCGGTGCGCCCTTCGGAGCGCTGGTGGGCGACTACGAATTCGGCAAACATCCCGAAGACATGGCCCTGCTCGAAGGCATCTCGCACATAGCGGCCCAGGCGCACGCGCCGTTTGTCAGCGCTGCTTCCTCCGACTTGCTTAACCTCGAAAGCTATACCCAGCTGGACCAGCCTCGGGATCTGGCAAAAATTTTCGACAGCACCGAGTACGCCAAGTGGAAGTCGTTCCGGCAGAGCGAAGATTCCCGCTACGTCGCGCTCACTCTTCCGCGCACGTTGGCGCGCCTTCCCTACGGAGAAGAAACCAAGCCCATCGACGACTTCAAATATGAAGAGCAGGTGGATGGCACCGACCACTCCAAATACCTGTGGATGAACGCTGCCTATGCACTCGGCACCCGGATGACACAGTCCTACTCCTTGTATGGCATGTGCGTTGCCATGCGCGGCGTCGAGGGCGGTGGCCTGGTAGAAGGTTTGCCGACCCATAATTTCGCCACCGACGAAGGGGACATCGCGTTGAAGTGCCCCACCGAGGTGCCGATCACCGACCGTCGTGAAAAGGAGCTGGCCGATCTCGGGTTTGTGCCCCTGGTCCACTGCAAGGGCACCGATTATGCGGCCTTCTTCAGCGTGCAGACCTGTCAGAAGGCAAAGACCTACGACACCGATTCCGCCAACGCGAACGCCCGCTTGTCGACGCAACTGCCTTACATCATGGCGGTGTCGCGCTTTGCCCACTACCTCAAGGCGATGATGCGGGATAAGATCGGCAGCTTCATGTCGCGGGAAGAAGCGGAGAGATTCCTGAATCGCTGGATCACAAAGTATGTGACTCCGGATGATTCGGCTTCCCCCGCAGCCAAGGCTGAGCGTCCTCTGCGCGAAGCTCGGATCGACGTGTCAGAGGTACCGGGCAAGCCAGGCGTTTACCGCGCGGTGGCTTTCCTTCGCCCGCACTTCCAACTTGATGAACTAACCGTCTCTCTCCGGCTGGTAGCTGAACTGCCCGCGGGTAAGGGATAAATCGAAACGCAGCCGAATCCGGGACAAACCTGATGCTGGGTGGTCCTCAACGCCGGGGCCGAACATATAAGACTTTGGTAAGGAGAAGAACATGGCAGTCAATGCATACCTCGTCATCGATGGCCGTCCAGGACCCAGCACCAGCAAACAGGACGCGATCGATATTCTTTCGTTTAGCTTTGGCGCGAGCAACACCGCGGTCATCGGCGCTGGTTCGTCGGGAGGCGAGGCCAGAGCCGGCCGTGCCAACCTGGGCGACGTCACCATCATGAAGGTGCTGGACAAGACCTCACCACTGCTCTTCGACGATTGCTGCACGGGAAATTACCTGAAAAAGGTCGACGTCATTTACGACAAGCCGATGGGCGACAATCAGGAGGATTACTTCAAGATTCATATGGAGGATGCCCTGATCACCTCGATCCAACTCTCGGGTTCGGCTGAAAACCCCGTGGAGTCGATCAGCTTCGCTTTCAGCAAGATTAAAGTCAGCTACAACCCCGAAGAGGAATGGCTCTCTGAAGGGCTTCATCGACAAGGGCTTCGACGTACTCAAGCTCAAGCCGTGGTAGTCACGGGCGAGCGGAGATAAGGTGCCGGTAACCGCCAAAGAGCTGTTTGCTGCAGGCAAGGTACGGGAAGCGGAAAGGTGGCTCACGGCTCATTTGCGCGAGCACCCCGCCGACACGCCGCAACGCGTCTTTCTTTTTGAGCTGCTTTGCTTCGCGGGTGAGTATGCCCGCGCGGAAAAGCAGCTTAGCGTTCTCGCCGGCAAAAATGCTGAAGCGGAAACCGGGGCCATCGTCTACTACGCAGCCTTGCATGCCGAGAAAACGCGGCACGAACTTTTTGAGAAGCAAACCTTCCCGGCGCAACCTGCGACCTCCCCCAGAGGCGAGCTGAATGGGAAGGCTTTCACTGAATTGCGCGACGCGGATCCGGACATAGGCTCGCGGCTGGAAGTATTTGCTGCCGGCGCCTATGTCTGGATCCCGTTCGAGCACATCGCCTCAATCGAGATGCGACCGCCGCAGCGGCTGCGCGACACGCTGTGGGCGCCGGCATTGGTGCAGGCAGCGCCATCATTTCAAGGCATGGACCTCGGAGAAGTGCTGATCCCGGCGATTTATCCATTCTCCTGGAAGCATCCGGACGAAGCGGTCTGGCTAGGAAGAATGACGGATTGGGCGGCTGATGACGAAGGCCGGGAATACCCATCGGGCCAGAAGATGCTACTCGTCGACGGCGAGGAAGTGCCCTTCCTCGAAGTCCGGTCGATCGAATTTGCCCAACCGGTGCTTGCGCCGTCTGAGCAGGAAAGCTCGTCGTAGTTCAGATTGGTGCCGCTATGCTGCTTCGCGAAGACATCCTGGCTCCGATCGCCGGTGAGAATCCCAGCGGCATCGATCTTCGTTACGACACCAAGCTACTGATCTACGACAAAATACGAGAAGCCCGCCGCCAGGACGATGGCCTGGCGCAAGGCGACTGGCAAAGCGAACGCAAGGTCGCGAATTTTCCAGCGGTCATCAAGCTGGCGCAGGACACACTCGCCACCACATCCAAAGACCTGCAGCTGGCCGCGTGGCTTGCCGAAGCCTTGTTGGCGACAGAGCAATATGCCGGCCTTTGCCAGGGACTCACGCTCTGCCATGAATTACTGACAAGCTTCTGGGAAACCGTCTATCCCGTGATTGAAGATGGCGACCGCGAGCTCCGCGCCAAGCCTCTTTCCTGGATGGGCACCATGCTCGACGTGCCTCTGCGTTCCGCGCCCCTGGTGAGCGAGGGATACTCCTGGTACACGTACAAAGACTCGCGGGTCGTCGGCTTTGAAGACCAGGCAAAAACCGACAAGGACCGCAAGACTCGTTCGAAACTGATCGAGGACGGCAAGATCGCCCCAGAGATTTTCGACAAAGCATTCGCTGACACCCCAAAGGCCTTCTATCTAAAAGCGGAGAAAGACCTGGACCGCTGTCTCCAGGTGCTGGAGACCCTGGAGAAGTTCTGTGATGAGCAATTCGAGGACGATGCTCCGCCCTTCGGCAAACTCAAGACCGCGCTGACCGACGTGCGGCACACCGTCCATTCGATGCTTGAAAAGAAGCGCGAGAAGGAACCGGACCCGGTGGAAGAGATTCCGGTGGTCGAGACCCTTGCTCCGGCGGAAGTCTTTGCTGCGGAAGAAGGTGGCGCAACACCATCACCGGCGTCGCTGCCCACGTTGTCGATGGCCGAACCCGGGGATCTCCGCCAGGCGGTCGCCAGCATCGCCGCAGGAGCAGCCTTTCTGCGCAAACGAGAGCCGCTCAGCCCGGCGCCCTATCTCATCCTGCGAGGCCTGCGCTGGGGAGAGTTGCGAACCGTATCAAGACTCAGTGACAGTACGCTGCTGGAGGCCCCGCCCACCGAGCTTCGGCAAAAAGTAAAGCGATTGGCGCTGGCCAACCGCTGGAGCGATTTACTCGATGCTTGCGAAGACGCGATGGCGTTGCCGTGCAGCCGCGCATGGCTTGATTTGCAGCGGTTCTCGGTCGCGGCCTGCTCTGCACTAGGGGCCGAGTATCAACCAATCGCCACCGCCATTCAGTCCGAGCTTCGTGCGCTGATGAACGACCTTCCCGAGTTGCTGGAGGCGACATTGCTGGACGACACGCCTGCCGCGAATCCAGAGACAAAGGCGTGGCTGCGGCACCTGCAGGATCCGCCGTCGTCCGTCGTGACCGACAGCGAAACGGATTCTCCTACGCCCGCCGGGCGCAATGGAACCCCCTCGTGGCTTACGCAATCTGCTGATCCTTACGTTATGGCGAAGGAAGCCCTGTCTGCGGGACATGAAGATAAAGCATTCGCCATCATGCGTGCCGAGATCGGACGGCAGCGTTCTGGGCGGGGACGCTTTCGCCGCACCATGCAGTTGATTGAGTTGGTGGTGAGCTCAGGGAAAGATGCCATCGCCCAACCTTTGCTCGACGATGTGACGGCAATGATCGAGACTCACAAACTCGATGCCTGGGAAGAGCCCGAGCAAGTCGCCAGCGATCTGCTAACGCTCATGCTTCACAGCAAAAAGATTCAGGGCAGTTCCAGCGATAAGCAAAAGATGTTTGAACGTATCTGCCGCCTCGACCCTGTCCAGGCATTGAGCGTGGGGTAAGCGATGGCCAGGAATCTCGGCGAAACGACCGTCACCATCCCCGTGCTGGATCGGCTTATCGATCTGGAGCCGGGGAATCAAACGGAAAATCCCCCCAGCCGCTCGCAATCGGAGCGCTTGCTGAAGCGCGCCGTGCGGCGCGACCTGGAGTGGTTGTTGAACACCCGCAGAATCTCCGATATGCCCGACGAGGGATTGAAGGAAGTTAACCGATCCGGCTACGTCTACGGGCTACCCGATCTCTCCGCCTTGACCATGGCTACGGCGGGAGACCGCAACAAGCTGTTGCGCCAGATTCAGGCAGCCATCAATCTTTTTGAGCCCCGGCTGGCAAACGTTCGCCTCACGTGGGTCGAAAACCCTGACACCGTGAAGAGTGAAGTTCGCCTGCGCATCGAGGCCATGCTGCGCATGGACCCCTCACCGGAACCTATTTCATTCGACACTGTCATTGAGCTAAAAAGCGGCAGTTGCCGGCTCTCCGGAGGCGGCGATGCGTGATGACCTGCTGCTCTACTACGAGCGGGAGCTGGACTATTTGCGCAAGTCGGCGGTGCAGTTTGCCGAGAAGCATCCCAAGGTAGCTTCCCGCCTGGTGCTCGAGCCGACCAAGTGCGAAGACCCGCATGTGGAGCGGCTGATCGAGGCCTTTGCCCTGCTGGCCGCGCGAGTTCATCTCAAGCTGGACGATGAATTTCCCGAGATCACCCAGGCACTGCTCACGGTTGTCTACCCGCAATTGGTGCGCCCGCTGCCTTCGATGTCGGTGGTCGAATTCCAACTCGATCCGGAAAAGGGCAAGCTCACCAGCGGGCTGAAGATTGACCGTCATACTCCTCTCTATTCAAAACCTGTAGGCGGGGTGCCCTGCACGTTTCGCACCTGTTACGACACCACGTTGTGGCCGCTGACGGTAAACGCCGCGGAATGGCGTGCACCCAGCCGATTGCAGCCCGCGGTCAAGACCAACGATTCGGCCTGGGCCATCCGTCTGGAGCTGCAGTGCGCGCCCGACGTCAGTTTCCAGGCGCTCAAGATCGACCAGCTCCGCTTCTACCTGGATGGGGATAGCGGCCTGGTCAACATCGTCTACGAACTCCTTTTCAGCCGCCTCAATCGCATTATGGTGCGGGATCTTACCCCGGGGTCGCGGCTCGCGCCGGTCACGCTGCCCGCCTCGGCGCTGAGCGCCGCCGGCTTCGCTTCGGATCAAGGCATGGTCCCCTACGCAGCCTCTTCGTTCGCCGGACATCGGCTGCTGATGGAGTACTTCGCGTTTCCGGAAAAATTCTTCTTTATCGATCTGACCGGATTGGATGCCGTCGCGGCCGCAGGCTTCAAGAGCGCCATCGAAGTGGTGTTCCTCATCTCCCAGGTGGAGGGTGACGGCCGCATCCAACGGCTCGAGCTGGAGCTCTCGAAGAAGACCTTCCGTCTCGGCTGCTCCCCGATCGTGAATCTTTTTCCCCAGGTCGCCGAGCCGATTCAACTCGACCGCCGCAAGTATGAGTACACCGTCACCCCGGATGTTCGACGGCCCCACTCCATGGAGGTATTCTCCATCGATGAAGTTGGCTCCATCGATTCGAGCAGTCAGAAGATCACCAGCTACGAGCCGTTCTACTCCCTCCGTCATTCCGCGCAAAAAGATAACCGCTCCTCCTTCTGGCTTGCGCGCCGCCGTCCTTCGAGCCGGCTGAACGATGAGGGAACAGAAGTAGCTCTTTCGCTGATCGATCTGTCGACGGCGAATATCGATCCGCAAGCCTCCGTGCTCTCGGTGAGGACCACCTGTACCAACCGCGATCTGCCGTCCCGCCTGCCGTTCGGCAACCAGGACAGTGACTTTGAGATGGAAGGCGCAGCCGCCATGAAGCGGATTGTCGCCCTGCGCAAACCCACACAGCCGGTGCGGCCCGAACTGGGCAAAAGCACCCTCTGGCGCCTGATCTCGCACTTGTCGCTCAACTACCTTTCGCTCGTCGAACAAGGCAAAGACGCGCTGCAGGAGATCCTCGGTCTTTACGATGTTGGCCGCACGGCCTACTCGCAGAATGTGATCCAGAGCATTCTCGAAATCCGCAGCCGCCCCCACTTCACCCGCCTGATTTCAGAGCAGGGAGTGAGCTTCGCCCGCGGATTGCGCATCGAGATGGAACTCGACGAGGACCAATTCACCGGCGGCGGCGCGTTTCTCTTCGCCAATGTGCTGGAACGATTCTTCGGCCTTAGCGTCTCGCTGAACAGCTTTACCCAACTCAGCGTGACGACTCCGCAAAGAAAGGGGGCTTTGCACGAATGGCAACCGAGATCAGGCCGGAAACTTCTCGTTTGAAAGATTCGCCGCTGGGTGACCAGCTTGCCGAGAGCCCCTTTGGATTTGAATTTTTCCAGGCGGTCAATCTTTTGCAGCGGCTCGGCGCCGGCCTGCAACCGGTGGGCGGGTTCTCCCATCCGGAGGAAGAGGCCGTCCATTTCCGCGCGAACTCGAGGCTTGGCTTTCCCGCCAGTCAAATCCAGAGCCTTGATTTTCCAGAGAATGCACCGCCGGAGATGATGGTGAACTTCATGGGCCTCACCGGCCCTTCCGGTGCGCTCCCGTACACCTATAGCGAATTGATCCTGGAACGAATCAGGGCCAAGGATCACGGGCTGGCGGCGTTCTTCGACATTTTTAACCATCGCGCTATCTCGCTTTTCTATCGCGCATGGGAGAGGTCCCGTTTTCCCGTCACCTATTCCGCCGGTCCGCGCGATCTGTTTACGCGCTACCTTCTGGATTTGATCGGGCTGGGTACGGACGGCTTGCGCGATCGCCAGGAGATTGAGGACGAGGCATTGCTTCACTACTCGTCGCTGGTGGCAATGCAGGCGCGCTCCGCGACTGCGCTGGAGCAGATCATCGAGGATTACTTCGAGGTTCCGGTGGAGATCCAGCAATTCACCGGCGCCTGGTATGGACTTGACAATGCGACCCAATGCGCCATGACCGACATGAACACGCCATCTTGCCAGATTGGCGGCGGTGCAGTGGTGGGCGATGCGGTCTGGGACCGGCAGGCGCGGGTGCGTATCCGCCTCGGCCCGCTCTCTATCGAGCGCTATTGCGATTTCCTGCCCGAAGCGAGTGGCTACACCGCTCTGCGCAGTCTGACTAAATTTTTCAGCAACCAAAGCCTGGAGTTCGAATTGCAACTGGTGCTCGATCGCACCCAGGCGCCGGGAACTGAACTCGATTTCGAAGCAACCAATGCGGTCCGGCTGGGATGGGTATCCTGGCTCAAAACCGCGCCTCTGGGTATCGATCCTGACGACACGATTCTGACTCTGTAAGGGGAACATTATGGGACTGAATCTCAAAGCACTCATCGGCAAGTTGAACGAGCCTGCCCGCCTGGCCCTCGAAGGGGCGGCCGGTCTTTGTCTCTCGCGTACCAATTACGATGTCGAGGTTGAGCACTACCTCACCAAGCTGCTCGACTCCGCCTCCGGCGACTTTGCCGCGATCATCAAGCATTTTGAAATAGACAAGTCGCGGCTCACTGCCGATCTCGCTCGCAGCATCGACAAGCTGAAGTCAGGCAACGCGCGCACACCGGCCATCAGCCCGACCGTGCTCAAGATGCTGACCAATGCCTGGACGATTGGCTCCATCGATTTTAATGCCGGGCAGGTGCGCACGGGGTTCACCATCATCGCGCTGGTCTCGGACGATGAACTTACGCGCCTGGTGAACGACGTCAGCCGCGAGTTCCAGAAGATCAACGCCGACGCGCTACGCAAAGACCTGCTCAACATTGTTGCGATGTCCAACGAGACAACCACGACTGCCGGTACATCGGCAGCCCCTGGTGATGCGGCAAAACCCGCCGGCGGCAAGACCCCGAACCTCGACCAGTACACCGTCGACCTTACCGGCAATGCGCGCAAGGGAAAGATCGACCCGGTGCTTGGCCGCGATGCGGAGATTCGCCAGGTCATTGACATCCTTACCCGGCGGCGGCAGAACAACCCCATCCTCACCGGTGAAGCGGGTGTGGGCAAGACCGCTGTGGTCGAAGGGTTTGCGTTACGGGTCGCCCAGGGCGATGTGCCACCTCCACTCAAGAACGTGCATGTGCGGACCCTCGACCTGGCACTGCTGCAGGCCGGCGCGGGGGTCAAGGGAGAATTTGAGAATCGGCTCAAGGGTCTCATTGAAGAAGTGAAAGCCTCCGCTACACCGATCATTCTCTTCATCGACGAAGCACATACCATGATCGGCGCGGGTGGACAGGCCGGACAAAACGACGCCGCCAACCTGCTCAAGCCGGCGCTCGCCCGCGGTGAATTGCGCACCATCGCTGCGACGACATGGTCGGAGTACAAAAAGTACTTCGAGAAAGATGCGGCGCTTGCCCGGCGCTTCCAGGTAGTGAAGGTGGAAGAGCCCAGCGAGCACCAATGCCTGATCATGATGCGCGGGCTCGTCGCTTCGCTCGAAAAACATCACAACGTGCGCATCCTCGACGAAGCGGTCTATGCCAGCGTACGGCTCTCTCACCGGTTCCTCGCCGGCCGTCAACTGCCCGACAAGGCTGTAAGCATCCTTGATACCGCGTGCGCTCGCTTGTCATTGGGACAGAACGCCACGCCGCCCGCGCTCGAGGACACCACGCGCCAGATTGACGCCCTCGAAGTACAAAAGCGAATTCTCGAACGCGAAACCGTGGTGGGCGCGGACCACCAGGAGAAGTTGGGCGAGATCGAACAACAAAACGCCGCTGCTACCGCCAAGCTCAAGGCTCTACAAGAGCGGTGGGATAAGGAGCGCGAACTGGTAACAAAGATTCGCGAACTGCGGGACAAACTGGAAGCCGGCCATGCCGCCAACGGCACGGTCGATGCAGCCGCGGCCTCGACCGCGGGGCTGAAGACGGAGTTACAGGCCCTGGAAACGCAACTCTCCGCGCTGCAGGGAGAAACGGGCCTGATCCGCGTCTGCGTGGATGCGCAGATCGTCGGCGAAGTCCTTTCGGCCTGGACCGGCATCCCTGCGGGCAAAATGCTCAAGGATGAAATCACCACCGTGCTGGCGCTGCAGGAGCACCTGGGACGGCGTGTCATCGGCCAGCCACACGCGATGGAAATCATCAGCCAGCGCGTCCAGACCTCTCGGGCATCGCTCGACGACCCCAACAAGCCGGTGGGCGTTTTCATGCTGGTGGGTCCCAGCGGCGTGGGCAAGACGGAAACGGCGCTCGCGCTTTCTGACTTGCTCTACGGCGGCGAACACAATCTGATCACCATCAACATGTCTGAGTTCCAGGAGCCGCACACTGTTTCCACGCTGAAGGGATCGCCTCCGGGTTATGTGGGTTATGGCGAAGGCGGGGTCCTGACCGAAGCCGTGCGCCGCCGGCCTTATTCGGTGGTGTTGCTGGATGAAGTCGAGAAGGCGCATCCCGATGTGCTGGAACTCTTCTTCCAAGTCTTCGACAAGGGCAACATGGAAGATGGAGAAGGCCGCCAGATCGATTTCAAGAACAACATCATCATCCTCACGACCAACGCGTGTACCGATCAACTGATGAAGCTGGTGGCCGATCCTGAGACGGCGCCCAGCCCGCGCGCGCTGGTCGACACCCTCAAGCCGGAGCTCAACAAAATCTTCAAGCCGGCATTCCTGGGGCGCATGGTCGTGATCCCCTACTACCCTGTCCGCGATGAGGCACTGAAACAGATCATCCGGCTGAAGCTAGGCAAGATCCAGCGGCGCATCCTGGAAAACCACAAGATCAAGCTCACGTACAACGATGCCTTCCTCAACGAGGTCGCCAGCCGGTGCACCGAAGTCGAGAGTGGCGCTCGCAACGTGGACAACATCCTCACCAATTCCCTGCTGCCCGATATCTCGCGACAAATACTGGGCGGAATGGCCGAAGGAGAGAAGATGACGGCTATTCATGTAGGCATTGGAGACAATGGAGACTTTGTCTACACCCAGCCGGGAGCACCGGTCGCCGTAGAGACCATGGCCTGAAGCGGCGTTAAAAAACGATTGGCTTATTAGGTTTAACCATGCCTTATTCGCAACAAGAACGTTTGATCTCCCTCACCACGCCGCTAGGCGAGGATAAATTGCTGCTGGCCGCATTTAGCGGCCATGAGGCCATCTCACGCTTGTTCAGTTTTCAGCTTGACCTGGTTTCGGAGAAGGGACCGATCGACTTCGCCCAGATCATCGGAAAGAAAGTCACGATCCGCGTGACTCACGCGGACAAGACGGAGCGTTACTTTAACGGCATCGTAAACCATTTCGCGCAGAGTGGCTCAGACTCTCGCTTCACGCGTTACCAGATGCAGATGGTTCCCTGGACGTGGTTGCTCACCCGATACGCGGATTGCAAAATCTTTCACAACAAAAAGGTGCAGGAAATCCTGGAACAGGTCTTCAAAGATCGCGGGGTTACGGATTTCTCCTTCAAGCTCAACGGTAGTTACTCACCGATTGAATACTGCGTTCAGTATCGCGAGACAGACTTCAACTTCATTTCCCGGCTCATGGAGCAGAACGGGATCTTCTACTTCTTCCAGCACGACAAGGACAGTCACACCATGGTTATCGCCGATACTCCCAGCGCGCATGAGCCGTGCACTGGCCAGGAGACCGCCGGATACAACCTGGTGCGCGGCGGTGTGGACGAGGAGGACGTCATTCAATCCTGGAGTCTGGAGCAGGACTTGCGCAGCGGCAAGTACACGTTGACTGACTATAACTTCAAAACCCCTTCGGCCAACCTCGCCGCCACCGAGCCAAGTGTCATCGATGTGGGAGGCAACAGCGGCTTCGAACTTTTTGATTATCCCGGAGAATACGCTACGCGGGCGGACGGCACGTCCTTTGCAAAAATCCGCATGCAGGAAGAGGAGGCCAGTCACCTGGTCGCCAACGGTTCAAGCTGCTGCCGCGCCTTCACCAGCGGTTACAAGTTTACCCTCAAGGACCATGATCAAGGCACCATGAATGTGTCTTATGTGCTTACCGAGGTCGAGCACTCCGCTTCGGTTGCGGACACCTATTCCATGAACAGTGGCAGCGGCGCTGGGGAGAGCTACACGAACGAATTCACCTGCATCCCGGAAACGGTTCCCTTCCGACCGGCGCGGCTCACTCCCAAGCCGTTTGTGCAGGGGCCGCAGACGGCCGTGGTCGTGGGCAAGAGCGACTCTTCCGACGGCGGCGGCGGCGGCGAAGAGATCTGGGTGGATAAATACGGGCGGGTCACGGTTCTGTTTCCCTGGGACCGCGCCAGCAAATATTCCTGCTGGGTCCGCGTCTCGCAGGACTGGGCTGGCCAGGGTTGGGGTGCGATCACGATTCCCCGCGTCGGGCAGGAAGTCCTGGTTAGTTTCCTGGAAGGCGATCCGGATCGTCCCATCATCACCGGACGCGTGTATAACGCCGACCAGACCGTTCCTTACACCTTGCCGGACTACCAAACGCGCAGCACTTTCAAAACGCGAAGCTCCCAGAACGGTGGTGCGGACAATTACAACGAGCTGCGCTTCGAAGACAAAAAGGGAGACGAACAAGTTTTCCTGCGCGGAGAAAAGGACTTTGATACCCGGATAAAAAATGATATCCGGGAGTGGGCGGGAAATAACCGAAGCCTGATTGTTACCCAGGATCAGATGGAGAAAGCCGGCGGGGATTTGCATAGCCAGGTCACGGGTAATGTGAACGAGAAGGTGGGGCAGAATTTGTCTTTGCAAGTGGGTCAAAATTTGTACGAGAAGTCGGGGATGAATTTTGCTCATGAAGCTGGACAGGTGATTCATCTTAAGGCCGGTATGACGGTTGTCCTGGAAGCGGGTGTGGAGTTGACGCTGAAAGCTGGGGGCAACTTTATCGATATTGGTCCCGCCGGGGTCACGATTGTTGGAACTATGGTGATGATTAACAGCGGCGGCGCGGCCGGCTCCGGCTGCGGGTCGAGTCCCACCTCTCCCAAGGACCCCGATCAAGCCGATGACGGCAGCAAGGGCGGGAAGATGTGAGGTGGGATGCGTGCTCGCCCACACAAGCCAAAAAACGGGCTTGAATGGGCCACCCCGAGCATTGGTGGCTGTGTAGGGAATCTTGTCGTTTGTCTTTCGCGTCGCGTCCCGCGGTCATCGAGAATAAAGCTTGTGATTAAAGCATGATCCCTTATCCTTATCCCCAGCACATCGATTGACATGAAACAACTGCAACCCGTTCTCTGGTCCAAAGGCACTTTCCTGACACCGCAGCACCTGCAACTTCAGGACCGGTTCCTCGAAGACAGTTTGAATTTCCGGCTGCAGGCGCTCAAGTTTTGCGCCTGGGGTTTCAGCGAAGTCGTGCTCGACCAGGAATTGCTGGCGGATGGCCACCTGGCAGTCTCCCGCGCCTCAGGCATTTTCCCCGACGGCCTGCTCTTCGATATCCCCGGCTCCGATCAGCCGCCTCCTTCGAAAGCCCTGGCCGAGTTTTTCGATCCTGGCATTCGTGATCTCGATATTTATCTCACGGTACCCGACTACCGGCAGAAGGGCCTGAATGTCTCGCCCGTTGGCCGCTCCGCCGGCTCGCGCTATCTGGCGGAAATCACCTCGGTCATCGACGAGAACACCGGGACGGGTGAGAAGCCGATCCAGATCGCGCGCAAGAATCTGCGCCTGCTGGCGGCCAACGAGACGCGTGAAGGCAGCTCTGCCCTGCGCATCGCCAATGTGGAGCGCACCGATGCCGGCGTCTTCCGCCTCAACACCCGCTTCGTGCCGCCGCTGCTCGAAGTGCGCGCCAGCGACTTTCTGCTCGGGGTGGTCAATGGGCTGCTGGAGATTCTCTCCGCCAAAAGCACCCAGCTTGCCGCCAACCGCCGGCAAAAGAATCTCAGCCTGGCGGACTTCAGCGCGGCAGACATTGCGAACTTCTGGCTCCTCTACACCGTCAATTCGCATATTCCCGTGCTCAGCCATCTGCTCCAGGGGCAGCGCTGTCACCCGGAAGAACTCTTTTCCGCGCTGACCGCGCTGGGCGCTTCCCTCACCACGTTTTCCGCAACCATCCGTCCACGCGATCTGCCTTTGTACGACCATCTCGAGTTGAGCAAAGTGTTCAACGATCTGGATCAGAAGCTCCGTCTTTTGCTGGAGACAGTGGTCCCGACCAACGTCGTTTCGCTGCCGCTCAAACACGTGAAGAACGCTATCTACGCCACGGCGATCGACCAGGACAAGTACCTGAACAATACCCGCATGTACCTGGCCATCTCCGCCGAGACCAACGAAGAGTCGATCATCCGCAAGATCCCCCAACTGGTGAAGATGTGCTCCGCCACCGACATCGAGCGGCTCATCAGCCTGGCCTTGCCGGGGGTCGTCCTGAGCCATTTGCCCAGCCCGCCAAGCGCCATTCCCGTTAAGATGAAGTACCAATATTTCAGCCTGAACCAGTCCGGGCCTGCGTGGGAGTCGATTACCCGTGCGCGCAATCTCGCCGTACACGTTCCCGGAGATTTTCCCAATCCAGAAATGGAGTTGCTCATCCTGTTGCCGCAGGCGGGTTGATAACGATGACACTCTTGAACAAACCCGTCTGGGCCGAAGGCATGTATCTTGGCCCGCATAATTTTCAGGCGCAGAGCCGCTATTTTGAAGACTCGCTGAACTTCGTCACCACCAGTCTTTGGCGTGACGCGTATGGCTTCGCGGGACTCCAATTCGACAGCGACGCCCTGCGCAACGGAATCCTCACCATGACCAGCGGGCGGGGCTTGTTCGAAGATGGGCTGGCGTTCGACTTGCCCGGTTCGGATACCGCTCCTCCGCCGCGCGAGTTCGGCGCTCTGTTCTCTCCCGTCGCCGACCACCTGACCATGCACCTTGCGGTTCCTGTCAATCGCCAGGAGGGCCGCAATACCAGCCTGGAAAACGGCGCGACGGGCTCGGTTCGCTATCAAAGCGTGGAGCAGTTGCTTCCGGACGAAAACACGGGTCGCGACGAGAAAAAGGTGAAGGTCGGGCGCAAGAACCTGCAACTGCTCGCTGAAAACGAAGTGACCGATCAGTTTGTAAGCCTGCCGGTAATCCGCATTGTGCGCGATGGCACGGGCCGTTTCGAAAGCGACGCTGGGTTTGTGGCGCCTTGCCTCACGTTAAGCGCGAGCGGGGCTCTCAGCAACATGCTCCGGCGCCTGGTAGACATTCTTGACGACAAGAGCACTGCGTTTGCGCGCGAACAGCAGCAGCGTCCGGGAGCGTTTCAAGCCGGTTTGTCTCCGCGCCATGTCGCCCAATACTGGTTCCTGCATACGCTCAATTCGAGCGTTTCCATGCTCCGGCATTTCCTCCTCTCCAAGCACGTGCACCCCCAGGAATTGTTTCGCGAGATGTCGCGGCTGGGCGGCGCTCTGTGTACGTTCGGGCTGGAAGTGCATCCGCGATCGTTACCGGTGTACGACCACCTCAATATTGGAGCCTGTTTCGCAACTCTGGACGAGCACATCCGCCGCCATCTGGAAATCGTTATGCCCTCCAAGGCAATCACGATTCCGTTGCGGGCGATCGGAAATTCCATTTACGACGGCGAGATCAAAGACGAACGCTGCCTCGGCGCCTCCCGCTGGCTGCTGGAAATTCGCTCTCCCATCGGCGAAGCCGACTTGATCGCGCGCGTACCCCAGTTAGTGAAAGTGTGCTCCTCGCGGTTTGTGGTGGAGCTGGTTAAGCGTGCTCTCCCCGGCCTGGTGCTCCACCACCTGCACGCGCCGCCGGCTGAGGTGGCGGTCAAGGTGGAAAGCCAATATTTTTCCATCAACCGCACCGGGCCGTGCTGGGAAAACATCGTGCAAACCCGCAGGGCCGGCGTGTATGTTCCCGGCGAGATCCCCTCGCCTGAGATGAGCCTGATCGTGTTGCTCGACGACCAAAGGTAGGGCCCTGAAATGACAACCACGACCCAGGCTACAAAGGGCGCCGTGCCCGCTCTCAAGGTCACCGCGGAACTGAGTCCTGGGACATGGGTTAATTTCCGATTCGACAAACCTTTCAAGATCGGCCGCTTAAAAGATTGCGATCTCTTCATCGACAACTCGTTTGTCAGCCGGATCCATGCGGCCGTTGCTTTTGAGGATGGGCATTGGACGATTCGCGATCTCGGCAGCGCGAATGGGCTTTTCTTCCGTGGCACGCAGGTGCCGTCGGTTTTAGTCGACGGTCTCACTGTTGTCAGGCTTGGGGTGGAGGGTCCGGAAGTCAAACTGGAAGCCGAAAAGCCTCTGCCCGAGCCTGCACCGCAAAAGACCCTGCGAGTAAAAGATCCTGCCTTGAATCGCTACATCGATCACTATTTTGCCAAGCCTGTCGCGGATGAACCGGTGGGCGAGCACACCATGTTCATCCGCCAGGCTTACGCGCATGTCGAAAAGAAGCAGAAGAAGAAGTTCGGCGTCGTCATCGCGGGCCTGGTTGTTTTGATCCTGGCGGCAGGCCTGCTGGCGTGGTTCGAGCACAATCAACTTCTGCAGCAAAGAGCTACGGCAGAGGAACTCTTCTATGCGATCAAGGCGCAAGATGTCGATCTCGCCAATCTCGATCGCGCGCTTGCCAATTCAAACAATCCGGCCGGAGCGGAAGAACTCGCCAAGTTCCGTGCCCGCCGGCAGGAGATGGAAAAGAATTACGACAAGTACCTGGCAACGCTGCATATCTATAACCCCAAGCTCACCGAGAAACAGCGGCTAATCTTGCGGGTGGCCCGGATATTCGGCGAGTGCGAGCTGGATATGCCTCCTCAATTCGAAGCGGAGATCGATCGCTACATTGAGAAGTGGCGATCGTCCGGACGGCTTAAGGCTGCGATTCTCACCGCGCAGCAGAATGGATACCCAGCCATCATTTCCCGGGATATGCTCGCGCGCGGTCTTCCTCCGCAGTTCTTTTACCTGGCGTTGCAGGAGAGCAACTTTAATCCGTATGCGGTCGGGCCGATGACGAGAAAGGGTTTTGCCAAAGGGATGTGGCAGTTCATTCCCGATACGGCGGTTAAGTATAGCTTGCACCTGGGTCCGTTAGTGGACCAGCCACGGGCCGACCCCGCGGATGATCGCCACAACTTTGATAAGGAAACCAGAGCGGCCGCTCTTTATCTTCAGGATCTTTACGGTACGGATGCGCAGGCTTCCGGGTTGCTGGTGATGGCTTGTTACAACTGGGGCGAGACGCAGATTTTGCCGTTGATTCGCAGCATGCCGGCGAATCCGCGGGATCGTAATTTCTGGAAGCTGCTGTCAAAACACCGGGATAAGATTCCGCAGGAAACGTATGACTATGTTTTTTATATTGCGTCGGCAGCGGTGATTGGTGAGAATCCTCGGCTGTTTGGTTTTGATTTTGATAATCCTTTAGCCAATCTGGATGCGGCTGCGAATGTGCCAGTGCAAAAAATCGCACACCCGGGATTTTAGAGGCGCGTGTTTGGAAGAAAACATTTCCACGAGGGGCCCGCGCAACCGCAGGTCCCTCCGCTACGCTTCGCTCCGGTCGGGATGACAAGGAGAGTAGGTGGCACCACTGAAGATGAACATCATCTCAATGATGGGCAAGCTTCAGTCGTCCCTGCGGGACTTTTCGTTAATCGACTTCACACCCAGGACCAAGGTCAGCCAGTCCGTACGGGACTGGCTACAGCACCGAGTCCAACGCGGCTTCGCTTATTACTGCGGGCGCTTCACCGCGTCTCCGACCTTTGGGGTTCCTGCTCCGTCGAATTTTCCTACGGCGGAGCCGCTGTCGACGCTGGTGATGGTCAGCATCCCGATGGGCGAGTCGATTGTGCGTAGTACCTTGCCACTCGCGGGATCTTTCACCGTGCGCAGGACGCGGGTCACCGCCAGCTTGTCTCCTACCTTCACCCCGGAGCTTGAACCTACGTTGATGATAATCTCGCCGCCTGAGGCGTCGGCGACCAGGCCGTCAATTGGAGCCGGCGGAGCTGGGGCGTTCACGGGAAGAGTGCTGGCGTGCGCTTCCAGTCCCTTCGCTGTGTCGTTCACGGATTGCTTGACTGCCTGGCCAAGGATGCTTTGGCTGAAGTTGGTGCTGCCCATGTCGAGCTGGCCGCCGCCGCCCTTCCAGCCGGAGAATCCTGAACCGCTGCTGGTCAGTCCGTTACGTTGCGATTCGCCGTGGCCGGTGACCGAAGCCAGGATCTCGCCTGTGTTCACGTCGACCATGCGCGCGGTGACTTCGACGACAGCCTTTGATTTGCTCACCCCCAATGAGCCGGCGCCCTGGCTCCAGATACTGCCACCACCGCCGCCGCCGCCATAGTGCTTGTCATCGCGGCCGAATTGGGTAACGTCGCCGATGATGATCGTGTCTACGCCGAGCAAGCCGCCGATCTTTGCCGCAGTGGCCGGGTTGGCGCGATCGCTGTTAGAGAAATTTTGTTCTTTCAGGATCTTATCCAGCGCGCTGCGCTCGATGACCCGATAGTTGCCATCGTTCACCAGTTCGTTGATCAACAGATCGGAAATACCTTTTCCCACATCCTGGTTCGAACCGAAAATGGCCTGAACACTGGTCATGACCGTCCCGTAGCCGAAGTCGAGCACCGCCACTCTGCGCTTTTCCTGCGCTATTCCAGGAACCGCGACCAACAAAGCGAAGACCGACAGAAGAACCTTGCGCATCATCTTTCTGCTCCTATTTGCCGAGAAAAGTTTCCAACGTCGAGATTTCTTTGTCAGCCTTGTCCATGTGACTACGGGCCGCCGTGATATTGCCGCTGTTCAATTCATCGTTGGCTGAGCGTAGATAACTGTTCATGCGGGCATAGGCGGCGGCCATGTCCCGGCGAAGGCCAAGGCCGTCGGCCTCCTGCTGGCGCTTCAAGCCATCCACGCTGGCGGAGACTGCACTGGCACGCGCATCCAGGCCGGTCATTTGTTCATGGACCTGCTGCACTTCCTCGGCCGAGGGGCCGGCGTTTACTGGCGGTTTCGCGCTGTCGGCCTGGACAGGGACGTCCGTCTGCGCGGACGGGTGGTAATCGGGCCTGGGTGTCTTTCCGTTGGCCTCAACCCTGGGACGCGGCGACTTTTCGGTGCTGGGCGGAGCCGGGGTGTCGGGCGGAGGCGGCGCGGGAGTCACTGCGTCGGGAACGGCAGCCGGGGCACTGCTTGCCGGTTCCGGAGCGGGTGCGGCAGGCGCTGCCTGCGTCGTTTGGGCCACTCGATCGGCGTCGCTTTCGGTTTTCGCGCTGGTGTGCAACAGGCGTGGCAGACCGATGGCGGCGCAAGCCACAACGACCAGGACTCCAAGGGCACCCAGAGTCATCCAGAGTCCGCGGTGCCCTGCAGAGGGCTGTGCCAAGACAGCGGGCGAGACCATGGGAGCAACCGGTTGCGCGGCGGGCTGGGCAGCCGCAGAGAAAGCCACCGGAGTATACGCAGCCTCTTCCTTTCTGGTCGGCTCGTCCTGCATCGCAGCCACCTGGCGCAGGGCGTTGCTGAGAGCCTGTGCATTCTGGAAGCGGTTCGCGGGATCTTTCGCCATGGCGCACACGATGATGTCGCTCAATGGCGGAGGGAGCTGAGCGTTCACTTCCTGCGGCGGTTGGGGAACTACATTGCACTGCTGGTTCAGAATTTCGTAGGCGGAATCGGCAACAAAGGGCCGGCGCCCCGCGAAAAGCTCATACATCATGACGCCGATGGAATAGATGTCGGAACGAGCATCCACCGTTCCGCCGCGCACCTGCTCGGGAGACATATAGTAGAGCGATCCCATGGTCGTGCCTGGGCGGGTGAGATCCTGCTCGGTGCGCGACTTGGCGATACCGAAATCCATCAGCTTCACCACACCCTGGGAAGTCACCATGATGTTGGCGGGTTTGATATCGCGATGGATGACACCGCGGCTATGCGCATAGCTCAAGGCAGCCAGCACCTGCTGCATGTACTTGATCACGTCGCTCTGCGGAATCGGGCTCTGCTTTGCGATTTGTTCCAGGGTAGAACCCTCGACAAACTCCATCATCATGACCAGTTGGTTGTCGACCTGGAAAGCGGTATGGAGTTGCGCGATATTTGGATGATCGAAACTGGCGAGCATGCGAATTTCACTGATGAACCGCCCGGCCAGGTCCGGCTCAGCGACCAGATCCGGAAGCAGGACCTTCATGGCCTCGGTGCGGTCAGAAATCACATTGCGTACGCGGTAGACGCGTCCCATGCCGCCTACACCCAGCATGCTCACGATCTCGTAGTCGCCAACCCTTTGACCTATATCGAAAGGCACAAGGTAACCTCCGGTCTTTCACCTCAACGATGGTGCAGATGGAGCGTGTTTCGTATCAAATGGACACGACCAGTCTGCATGAGGACCCGCCAAGCCACCCATACTATAGACTTCGCTTCCCGCGATGGACAAGAAAAACCTCTACAACCTTGGCGTGAATGGTAGTTAACCAGTCTGCACTGCGGGATATATGTTCAGTTAATAACTCCAGTTTCCCTAAGGGCTTATCGTAAGCCGGGCGAGAGCGGCCAAGGGCAAGCATCCCTGCGCCATGGAGTGAAAGCATTTGAAAAATCTCGTCTTCGGCCCATGTACGCTTTGGCGAACATGGGGCACCCGTCCAGCGATTGGGGCTTCGTTTCGATACCGAGTTAAATCAGCGCCAGGAGCCTCGGCGGAAGCGTATGACTTTTTTGGCGGCGGCGGCTTCGGCTTCTATGGCGCGCAGGTCTTCCTGGGCTGGCGCCGGGGCTAGATCGAGCCAGGGCGCCGTTTCCTTTAGGAGTGCTTCGGCACCTGCGCTGTCGTCCTGGACCAGCAATTCGCGCGCGGCGGCTACGGCGGCGGATGCCTTTTCTCCGTACACTTGCTCGCTGCGGCGGCGAAGCTGTTTTTTTGTGCTCTCGAGCGAGCCTGGAGAGTCCGGACTCGCAGGGAGGGCCAAGGCCCGCTTCAAGTCGGCGACGCCCTGGCTGGTCCCCATTTGCGCATAACAGCGCCCGGTCAACGCGGCGAATTCTGCTTCTGCCTGCCGCAGCATCCTGGCACGGCCCAGCGCCTGGTCTACGCGCGGCAGCCGCTTCACGCCGGGTGGTTGCTCCTCCAGCAGAACCACGGCCTCGGTAAACAACTCCATGCGGGTTAGACTCTCCGCCTGTTGCAGGGCCGACTCCGCTCTTTGTTCCACAGCGGTTTGCTTCTGCGTGGCCTCTTCCAGTTGCCGGTGCAATACCGGCTCATCGACCTGGCGAAGCGCCCGCCGCAACAACTGCACCGCGCTCTCGTAATCTTCCTCGTCGATGAATTTTTTTCCTTGACTGTAGGTTCGCTCGAGAAGCTCCTGCGAGATGCGCTGGGAAGCCGCGGTTTTGGCAAGGTCGAGCAGGCCATCCACCTCGTACGAGGTGTATCCCTCCGCTTTGCAGCGCTCCAGAATCTTTACCGCTTCGAGAAACAACCGATCGTCAATGGCCTGCCGGGCCTGCCCCAGACGTTGGGCGAGCAGCTGATCCCGTGCCTGACGGGCCAGGCGCTCTGAGATCGCTGACTCGAGGCCAAACAACTGCTCGTTTCCCGGCACCCGTTGTAGAGCCGCTCGAATATGCCCGACGGCCTGCTCGGGAGGCATTTCGGCTGAGCTCTTACAAACTTCCTTGACGAAGTGGTCGTCTTCCAATTGCTTGATGCGCGGTTCCAGATTCAGCCTGAGGCGCAGCAGCGATGGGTCGTTGGGGAACTCCTTGAGCGCCTGCGCCAAATCCGTGGATACCAGGCGCAGCTTTTCCACGGTTGTGCTGAGGGCGGCCTTCTCCTCAAGCCGGCGCACCAGCGACTTGCGCTTCTCTTCATTCAGCGCCGACGTCAGTTCATCTTTAGCGCGCAGCACCTCAGCGTTGTCAGGAGCGAGCGTGCCCGCTTTGTCCAGCAACACAAAAGCTTCTTCGTAGTTACGCGCGGACAGATGTTCCCGGGCAGAGACCATCACCTTGCGAAGCTCCTCCTTAACCCGCTTCTCCTCGATTTCCTGCTCCAGCAAGCGGCACAGAGCCAGAACCTGGGAATTATGCGGATCAAGCCGCTGCGCGGTGGCGGCGCGTGCCTGGGCACGGGTCAGCTCTCCGACTTTTCTCGCGTTCGCGCTCTCGGCCAAAAGCTGGGAGATCTTCTCCTGGGTTTGTTTGCCATCCACGACAGTTTTTCGCAGGGTGATCAGCGTGTTGCTGGTGGGACTCAGGCCAAGAGCTTCGTCACACAAGGCAAGCGCCCGATCCCATTCGCGCTCAACCACCGCCTTTTCCGCCAGGTGCGCGAGCTCGTGCGCCTTGCGTTCTTTTTCCTGCTGGGTCAATCGCTGATCGACCAGCGACAACAAACGCTTCCCGCCCAGATGCTGGGGATCGAGCCGCAACACCTGGCGCAGAGCGCTTTGGGCGCCAAGAAAGTCTTGTTCCTTGACGTGCAGTTCCGCCTGGGCCAGCGATTCTGCGATGTGGGCGCGGGTGATGCTTTCCGCCGCCTCGTGCAAGTCCATCGCCATATCATCCGCGTTGGAGTAACGCTCCACCCGGGACTTGGCTAAGGCCCGAGCCACGATCGCGTCGAGCGCGGGAGGACAATCTTCCACCAGTTGCGACGGTGGGGGCGGAATGGTGCGCATGATCTGATCGATCACGGCAGGATATTCAGCGTCAAAGGGCAGCCTTCCGGTCACCAGCAGGTACAAGAGCACGCCGGCGGAGAAAATATCCGACCGGCTATCGATGCCCCCTCCGCCAAATCGCTCGGGCGCCATGTAGGGTGGCGTGCCCACCAGCGACCCCGTACTGGTGATGCTGGTGTCGAGCCGGGTTTCGTCCCGGGCGATGCCAAAGTCCAGCAGCTTGACGGACCCGTCCGCGCGCACAATGACGTTGGCCGGCTTGATATCGCGATGGATGACGCCGTTGCGATGGGCGTAGGCGAGGGCCAGGCAAATCTGCTCGACCACGTGGAGGGCATGCTCCAGTTGCAGGCGCTGCCGCTTGATGGCCCGGTCGAGGGGTTCTCCCTCGACATATTCCATGACGATGTAAGGCTCGCCGTCCTGATCGCCGGCGTCGTAAACGATGACGATGTTGTTGTGGCGGAGAGCACCGGTCTGGCTTGCCTCACGGTAGAAGCGCTGCAGCATTTCTGCATTGCCGCTGTAGCCCTCGGTCAACATCTTGATGGCGACGATGCGGCCTAAACGGGAATCGCGAGCGCGGTACACCACGCCCATGCCCCCGCGGCCGAGAACGTCGAGCACATCGTATTTGCCGATCTTTTCTGGCTTCTGCGCGTTCAACTCGTTGACCCGTACTGGAGCTCTCGAACTCTCATCCGCGCGGCGGAGGAAAGGGGCAAATCACGATTTCGGGGATTCACCGTAGGCTCGAAAATTGTAGTTATCCGACAAAAACTTCTGCGCCCTTTTTCTCTCTGATGTGGCCTGGCCGGCAGTGGAGTTGAGATAGAGCATATATAGTTCCGCAGCTCCGTCGTTGTCCGCCTCGGCAGCTTTACGGTCCGCGGTCTGCAGGATCAGCGGCGGCATGCTGGTGACCTTGGCCTCGGCTTCTCTGAGGAGGCGGTCGCGAGCGGCATTTTCCACTGTCTCCATGAACTTGGTCTCGCTGGGAACCTCACCCATGGCGCGGACTCCCGTGGTGTCGTCGGACTTCACATTTTCTAACACGGTGAACGGCTTTTCCTGGGTTTCCAGGATGGGAACAGTCGGGACCAGGACGGCTTCCGAGTTGTCTTGAATCGTGAATCCTAATTCGACGGTCCCCTTCAGATGGTTGATCTGCTCGGTATAGGTGTAGGGCCTTTCCATCACCACGTGGCGAAACTTTTGCAGGCTGTCGAGCTTGACCCGCGCAGCCTCGACTTTCTTTTGCGCCTCCTCAGCTTGCCTTTTTGCATCGGCAATCTGCCCCTTTTTCCCTCGTACCTCGGCACCCTCCAGGGCTCGCTGAGCGGTTTGCAGAGCCATATTGGTGCTCTCATATTCACGATCGGCCGCGTTCCAATCTTCGTTTACCTGATCTTGTTCGCCGGAACGGTATTTGGACGACTTTGTATTTCGTTCGACGAAATTGGATATGGTGTGCTGCTGCACATCGCCGACCAGGCGGAAATTCGGTTGCACCTTGGTCTCATCGGTGGGGCGGACGACCTTGATGTTGAGCCCGGAAGACTCCAGCCCCGCAGCCAGCGAGTCCGTCAGCTGGGTAGCGAAATCGACCGCCTCGCGGCGCGAAGTCCGGTCGCGAAAAGTGACCCGGAACGAAAGCTTCGACCGAAGCTGGTGAGCAGGATTGGCGACCGTCATAGCGTCATGGATAGCCCCGGCATCCGCGCGGTTGTAGGCCAAAGCTTCTTCCAGGTACATCCACCCGACATTGGCGCCGGTGCCGTCGGGGCGATCGAGGTAGTGCTTTGCCTGGGCCATGTAGTAGTCGCTCAACCGGCCGCCCAGGATCGCCATCCGGTCTTCGATAGCAGGGTCGTTGGTGAGTGCATGGCAACGGCTCAGAAGATCGTAAGCCTTCTGAATCTCCGCTTCGTTGGCTACCCCTTTGATGGGAGTGTTGATGCGTTCCAGGTCTTTCGCTCTTTGCGACGCGGCCTGAATGTAGCGATCCTTCAACGCATCGAGCCTCTCAGCCACCGCTTTCTGCTGGGACGCGGTTAAGTTGGCGAGCACCTCGTAGGCCTTCACATAGTCTTTGTCGTCTTCCGCCGCGGCGCTCATGGTGGAAGCATTGGTGATGGCCGCTTTGTCGGTGGTGTCCTGGAAGGTCTGTTGCGCGTTGCGCAGCAGCTCAGCGACCTCCGGTGTCGGCTCTACCTCCGCTGCCTTTTGAAACTGATCGACTGCGCCTTGAGGGTCGTTTTTTGCGGCGTCGTTCTTGCCCTGGGCGAGGTAATAGGAATAGAGGCTATGCAGGGACTCCTGAACCCTGGGGTATTCGCCGGCGAAGGGGCGAAGGGGCTTGATCGCTCCATACGCCTGAATGGGACGGTGAGCAGACAGGAAGTTGGCGAAATCCACCAGGTGATGGTCGATGTTGGTTTTCTCTTGAACGCAGGCCTGACTCAACCTGGCTGTTTCTGGAGAATTCGGATCCAACAGCAGGGTTTGCTGCGAAATTGCGGAAGCAGCGACCAGGTGGGAATAACCACTCGTTTGTTTCGCGAGCGCGTCGCGGTAGAGCGCGACCTCATCCAGTCCCTTGCTGTTGAGGTTGCCGGTTTCGGCGTTGATGGCTTTGGCTAGCGGGTCAGTCACCTCGTTGCTGGAGGCGTTTGCCCTGGCCGCTTCTAACGACATCTTGGCTGCTTGCAGCTTCTGGTAGTTGGGAGCGCCGGACTTCTGGGAGGCCTGGTAGGCTGCGAGATCTGCTTGCCCTTCGCGCTCGTAGAGAACCGCCAGAGCCGCTTTCGCCTCGACGGCGTGGGGGCCGGAGGGATATTTGCCGAGGTAGGTTTTCCAGCCGGGAATGGTGGCGGTACTTTGGGCGAGCAGCGATTCTGCCAATTCCGTGTCCAGGGTGGCCAGCAGGACAATTTTCACGCCGGGTACGATTTTGGGAATGCTGTCGGTGGTGCTGATCGATTTCGCGACGATCTGTCCCTGCAGATCGGTCTGGTCTGCCAGTTCGGAGGGAGTCACTCCCTCAGCCTTTTCCAGCTTCAAACCGGCCGGGACCACGCACTCGGGCGCGGCTCCGCGGGTCAGCATGAGAACGCCATCCTTACCCCGCTCGAGCGTCATGCCCGGAGCGAGGGTCAACTTGGGAAGTTTTCCGTAGCTATTTTTGTTGATGGATTGCACGCCGGTGCAGAGGTGCACCTCGTTTTTTGCATTCAGGGTAAAACCCGAGATCTGAACATAAGCGTGCGCATCGCCGGTGGGATACACCTCGATCGCCGACAATTCCGCCGTCTTTGCGAAGGCCGAACCTGACAAGAGACCAAGGAACACAACCGCGATCGTGGTGCGGCAAAATAGTACCCAGCAAACGAAAAACCTTGACGACGCCATACTTCCTCGGCATAGATTTGCTTTACAGCATTGAGGAGGCTGCGACCAAAGGGGGATTAACTTAGTGGCTAACCGGGGGATCGACTCAGAAGCTATCACCTCCCGTATTGCGTTTGCAACCAAAGATCTTGCCTGCATTTCTCTTTCCTGGCCCTGCATTTATCGGATGAATTGATAGAACGTTGACACCTATGCAGACTGCCACCCAGCACGGCCGAACGGCCAAAGACCGCTTCGAATTGGTGATCCGCCTGCAGCAGTCTGGTGGTACCCAGTCGGATCCGGGCCTGCGTTTGCGTGCGCAGGCGCTGCTCAAGGACATCCTGATGAGCCGGCTGGCAGTGGAAGCCGAGATAAACGCGCACGAATATGTGCACACCCAAGGATTCGACGACCTGGGCAGGGCGCTCGCCGCGAGCCGTGCCTTGCAGGTAGCCTTTGAAGGGTTCCGCGGCGTTGTTCCGGCGGCCCGGGCCAATGTTTCCGTGGTTCTCGACTCTTCCACGCCCGATGAGTTGGCTCCCGCGCAAGCCAGCCTCTCGGTCGAGCAGAAAGACCTGCTCGACTTTGCCAAGCCTTCGCAGGTGCTGATTACCCAGGCGTTCTACGACAGAATCGCGCACTACCACCCGGCGTTGCGCACGTTTCCCTTGCGCGCCGGGGTGTATGAATTTCTGTGGACCAGCGAGCAGCGGTTGGACGAGCTACAGGCGGAAGCGGAATTCATGCCGACCCTGATCCAGGCGCCTACGGCCACGGAAGCGTTTGACGAGACGGTCGTGGTCCCGGTGATTAAGCCGCCGGCGCCCGCACCTCGTTGGAAGGCGCCGGAGCCTGCGCCTGTCCCGCTGCCTATTCTTGCGATTGACGATCCACCGCGCGGCAGATGGCTGTCTACGCCCAAGATTCTGATGATCAGCGGTGTGGTGGGCGTGGTGTTTGCGGTCGGATACCTGGTGAGTTCGGGTGTTCTTAATAAGTCGACAAAGCCAGTGGCGGCCAACTCGCCTGCTGTGCAGCAGCCGGCGGCTCCGTCTTCGCAGGCTCCTCCCGCAAGGCCACCTGTCTCCAATCCAGGAGGCTCGGGGGCCGCGGCAGCTGGAGTAAAACAACAGACCCTGGTACCGACTCCTCCCAAGCCGAAGCCACCCCCGGATGCAAATGCCGGTAGCGCTCCTTTGGCGGTTCCTACCAAGACGGCGAGAGGGCGCAACTGCACGCTCGACGACGGAGAAATCCCCAGTTATCTCAACCTGGCGGATAGATATAGAAACAGCGGCAAATACGATCGCGCAATTTCCAATTACAACTTAGTACTCGGCTGCCAACCGGGTAACCGGCAAGCCCAGGCGGGGCTGAAAACGGCTGAGGAAATGGAGAAGTACTCGCACTAGGCCAGCATCACTTTCCCTTGTTGCACTCGTAGCAGTGCCAACACCAAAGGTTTTTGGCATCGGAAGCGGTGTTCTTCGGCCGAGTGATGGCCATATAGGAGTGGGTTTGCCGGGTGGTACAGACCTTCATGAAGCGGCTTTCCGGATCTATTTTTTCCGGAAACGGCGCCATGTTTGGGAGCAAATCGAAATATCCGTACCTCCGCCCGTAATAGCGGTTGCAGTCCTGCGCTGCACATTTGAAAAGGACGATTTGCGAACCCGAGGACGGCTCTGGCCGCATTCTGAAATGATGCCGGTCACATAAGGGAACCTTGTCTTCGGACATGTATCTAGTATGCGCCCAATCGACAAATAACGTGGCATTTGTGTGGTGGGCCTTCGCCCCGAAGTACGCTTTCGGGTGGTTACCCGGGGAGACTTCCGGAACCGGGCATTTGAGAACTGAGCAATATGCTTCGGGGGTAGGTTCGAGGGGGGCGCCACGGAAATTCAGGAAAATCGTTTGTCGGGGCTTCGCCCGTCGTTTTCGGCCCACGTACGCGGGTGCGAACGTGGGGCACCCGTCCAGTTGCCTTTTGCCGAAGGTGATACCGGGCGAGAGTCCGATTAGAAAAGGGATCATTAGGCGGGTTGTTTGGAGGCAATAGGTCTTCAGCTTCGAGGAGGTTTGGTCTGGAAGGTCGACAAGCTTTCGAGGGAACCGCCTGGCCTGTCACCTGCTTTCCGTCTACGGGTATTTCATAAAATTCGATAAAATTAGGCCTTTTTTGGCTTTAACGGCGGCCGAAGCGGCCTTTTTGTATGGAGAAGGGCTTCCTGGTGTCCCGAGGAATATCGAAGGCGTTGCCGGTCGCGAGAGGAACCCAGTTGAATCCATCCGGGATGAGGGGTTCAGGGATTGCCGGCTCGGGGGCTGGATTGGGAGCCGGCTCCGGGACGGGGATTTGAGGCTCGGCGGGTTGCGCTTCGGCGGCGGGGAGGGGCTCGACTAATTCTTCAGTTGCGGATTGTTGCTGCTGGCCGGGGAGCCACTCGGCCCGGAAGATATCTGGCTCCACTGGCGGGGACGTAGTTTGCTTCGCGGATGGGGAGAGGCGGCGGTCCGGAAGGTAGCCTTCGATGGCTGAGATCATCGAAAGTGCCTTGACCTGGCCGGCAATGCTGCCTCTGGTTTGTTCGTGGCTGAGAGCGGCCAGTTCCCAGAGCCGGTTCAGTACCTGCTCGCGGCTCGGGGTCAATTTGCGGAGGGCTTCTACTTCGTGGTCAACCAGCTTTTCCTTCACGGCAGCGCGGTATTCGGTCATGTAGTCGCGGACGCGGGGTTTGGCTTTGGTGTAGGCGGCGGTTTCTGGGTTGAGACCGGCGGCTTCCGCGGCGTCGCGGTCTGTCATGGTTCCGGAAAGGACCAAGTGGGCAAAGGCCATTTCCTGATCGGTGATGGGATCGATAACGGGATTTTTGGGCATAGGTCGTCTCTTTCTTGGTTTGGTGGGGATTTGGGTGAGTTTGATTGCGGCTCTCTTCGAGGCACAAAGAGGGCTGAGGGCCGCGGGTGGGCACTTATCGGTGTTGTTGATTATTTTGGGACAGGGATCGGGTGAGGCACCGGATAGTGGTGAAACTATCCTTCGCTCACGCTCAAGGCCGAAACTGCTGGCAAGTGCCGGCTAGGGGCGGCCACGTGAGAAGCCTCGCCTGCCGATATCGTCTGCTTAAAGAGATATAGGTTTTTTGAGTTCGATGTAAGTGGGCGAGATACTTTTTTTCGACACGGGAGTACCAGGCTAAAGGTCACTTGAGTTTTTAAGTGTGGTGGGCTCGATGAGTGAATGCAGGATCATTTGGGTGCGGCCCGGTAACAGCTACTGTCATTGTTTTGGGCGGGCGCCGTGCCAATGACAAAGGGTTTGGGTGCGGGCAGTATTGCCCACTCAAGCCAAAACCGGGCTTGAATGGGGCACCCATAGCATTGGTCGCTATGTAGGGGTCCCAAAAGCGGGGCTTGAACACCTAAAGCATTGGTCGCTATGTAGGGGTCCCAAAAGCGGGGCTTGGACACCTAAAGCATTGGTCGCTGTGTAGGGGTCCCAAAAGCGGGGCTTGGACACCTAAAGCATTGGTCGCTGGGTAGGGGTCCCAAAAGCGGGGCTTGGACACCTAAAGCATTGGTCGCTGTGTAGGGGTCCCAAAAGCGGGGCTTGGACACCTAAAGCATTGGTCGCTGTGTAGGGGTCCCAAAAGCGGGCTTGGACACCTAAAGCATTGGTCGCTGTGCAGGGTGGGATACTTGCCGCTCAAGCCAAGAGAGGACTTGCATGGGACACCCAGAGCATTGGTTGCCGTTGGAAAGGATGGAGGCGCGGGTCGGAATCGAACCGACGCATAAAGGTTTTGCAGACCTCTCCCTTACCGCTTGGGTACCGCGCCATCTTGAACAATTGTAATGCCGGGGCGGATGGAAACCAGCCTGGCAAGTGCGACTTTCAGAGTATTACGAGTCGACTCTGCGTCACAGGTAGCTACCTGGAGCGGGAGACGGGACTTGAACCCGCGACCCTCGCCTTGGCAAGGCGATGCTCTACCACTGAGCTACTCCCGCATACGTCCTGAGGCAGTATATCGGGCGGCTTACCGCCCGGTCAACGCGGGGACCCACTCTCAGCCTTGAGGTACTCCTCCACTACCGATAACACCGCATCCATGCCCAGCGTGGTGTCGACCTCCAGTTTGGGTTGGATGATGGGCTCAAATTGCTGCTGGATGCGACGATAAAGGGCCGGATCACGATTCTGTGCCGGATTGCTGGGGTCGGTACGTCTCAGCCGCTCTTCGGCTACGGCGTCGGCACAGTGCACATGCACGATGCGCCAGTGGGCAGCGGCACGTTCGGCTGCGCGGAGGACTTCCTCGATCTGCGTTTGCCCGGAAAAGGTGCGCCCGTCAAAAAAGATGAACTCCGCCCGCTTGCGTTCCGTCAGATAGGCGGCTGCCTCGAGCATGGCGCGCAGGCACAATTCATCCTGTTGTGTTGTGTAATCGGTGAGCGCGCCGGGAAATAACGAGGCACGCACCCGGTCTTTATCGAGCACAGCCGCGTCGAGGCGGCCTGCGAGGGCCCGCGCCAGCGTGCTCTTGCCTGTGCCAGGCAGCCCGGCAAATAAGACCCAGGTGGTCATCGATGAAGGGCTGTCCGCGGCCTATTCGTCCAACATGTGGCCGTCACGCATGTGCAGAATGCGATCGCCAATGGCGGCGGCCTCGGGGTTGTGGGTGATCATCAACACCGTCTGCTTGAACTCCTGGTTGGAGCGGCGCAGCATGGCGAGCACCGCGTCGGAATTGGCTGTGTCGAGGTTACCCGTCGGTTCGTCGGCAAGGATAATCGCCGGGCGGGTGATGAGCGCGCGAGCGATCGCTACCCTCTGCTGCTCACCACCGGAGAGCTCCGAGGGACGATGATCGAGCCTGCCGGCTATGCCCAGCATCTCGGTCAGGTGCTGCAGAAACTGATCGTCCTGCGGGCTGCGGCTGCCGGCGATTTCGCGCGCAATCTCGATGTTGCCGCGTGCGGTTAGCGTGGGCAACAGGTTGAACTTCTGAAACACAAAGCCGATCTTCGTTTTGCGCAGTTTGGTGCGCTGCGCATCAGCGAGTTTGGCAAAATCGACGCCATCAATGAGCACGCTGCCCGAGGTCGCCCGCGTGAGCCCACCGAGGATGTAAAAGAGCGTCGATTTGCCGCTACCGGAGGGCCCGACGATGCTGACAAACTCACCCGGAGGCACATCGAAGGAGACGTTGGTAAGAGCGGGGACATCGACCTTCCCCGCTCGATAGACCTTGCTGACATTCTTTGCCTCAATGATGGGCTGCACGCTCATGATTGTAACTGGCAGGCGCTGGACAGGAGAGCCACCCGGCGGCGAGGCGGCGCATGGAGTTCCACTCAGACGCCTACCACCAACCGATCGCTAGTCTCTGGTTCATGCTCCGCAGCATGTTCCGCAATGAGCGGACGGAGGCCGTGGCCTTTCTTAGGGCCGCGCTTGCGGGCTACCATGACACGGATGCGCTCGAGCAGGTCCACTGGCGAACAGGCGCCTTTGGGCAAGAAGGCGTCGGCGCGATTGGCGCGATCGTAGGCCTTCACACTTCCGCTGATCAGGATGGCCGGCACTTCCGGAGCCAGCTCCTTCATACGGCGAACGAGCTCGTTGCCATCCATGTAGGGCATGATGAGGTCGCTCAAAACCAGATCGATGCCTCCTTCGCGAAAGAGTTCCAATGCCTGTTGGCTGCCGGACGCTGTCAGTACGCGGTACCCTCGAGTCTCAAGCAGGAATTTACGAACGGAGAGAGCTTGCTCGTTGTCGTCTACACACAAAATAGTTTTCTTTGGCCGCATGGAGTCTTGAAATTCTCCTTTCATAGGAGCTGTGAATCGCGGGCACACATACTCGTGCGCGTCCGCCGGCTTGGGGGAGAACGGAGTTAGCCGCGTGAGAGATAGCTGCAACTGCTGAATGCGCAGAGACCCGCTTGCTGTCCGGGTACTATGAGGACAGCTGGTCTTCGAGCACCAGCAGCGCGCATCCAAGCGCGTCCGGTCTGAATTCAATTGTCAGATTAAAGGCCGACAGTTGCGTTACCTCGACGGCAACGCTTGCACAGAGTACGAAGATGAAAGCCATGTGTAAACGGAGAAGATCAAGCGAAGTGGTGCTTGCTTTTTCGGTCGGGTTCCACCGGGAAAGGCGGTTGTGTTGTCAGTGTTGCCGATTTGCGTGATTCGCCCTGTTGAAAGCATGTGAATCGTTCAAGGAAAAGGCGTTCTTTTGCTACAGGATCAGTGCTGCCAATAAATAAAAAAACACGCGGTCTGGTCTCGGATGGTTTTTCTTTTTTGATTTCGCTCGGCGGTTGGTTTCGAGTGATGGTCGATTCCGGCACACTCGTTCTTGTTTCTCTCCGAATAAATCGTGTCGTGGGAAATTCGACTCTGTCTCGCAGAGGCATCGCCTCTGAGACTCACCCCATTAGCCTTTCCTAAGAGGATCCCAGGTCTCAAACGCGAGACCCTGGGGCACCCTTCGCGTTTTCAGGCTGAATTGGTTTTCGTTCGCGGAGAGATGTTTGACACCCCAAGCCTCCAGTTCTATGCTTGAACGAGTTGCTTCTTGTAAGAGACATGGCACACGCCTCTCACCATCCCGGCTCCCTCTGTTGCAGCTGTTGTTGCTGTCGCTGCTGCATGCCGCGGGTGTGTTTCTAGATCGACGCGCAAGCCTCGAATCCTGACGTACGATTTGCATTCACCCGCAGCCGGCCACCGCCGCGGGTTTCCTCGTGCTTGCAAGCATGCCTGGCAACGACGCTCCGAAGGCCCCCTGCCAACCTGAGTTTTCACGAGGAGAAGAGCATGACTACCGGCATCGAATCACGCATTCCACGCATTCTTGAACAGGCGCCCGACTTCAAAGCCAAGAGCACGCACGGCGTTATCCAGTTGAGCGACTACACCAGCAAGGGCAAATACGTGTTGCTCTTTTCCCACCCTTCCGACTTCACCCCGGTGTGCACCACGGAGTTCATTGCATTCGCGCGCCGCTCGGATGATTTTGAGCGGTTGAACGTCCAGTTGATCGGGGTTTCGATCGACAGCATCTACTCGCACATCGCGTGGGTGCGCGACATTGAGCACAACGCGGGAGTGGAAGTGAAATTTCCTGTGGTTGCCGATCTGGATCAAAAGGTCTCGCAGGCGTATGGGCTGGTGCATGAAGCGGCCTCCGATACAGCCACGGTGCGGGCCGTGTTCGCCATCGACCCGAAACAGAACATCCGCGCTATTGTTTACTACCCGATGCAACTGGGGCGCAACGTCGATGAGCTGATCCGGATTTTCGAGGCTTTGCAAACCATCGACGGGAATGGGGTCTCGGTGCCCGCCAACTGGAAGCAGGGCGACTCAGTGATCGTGCCGGCGCCGGTTACGGTGGAAGATGCGCGCAAGCGCACCAACGGCGGCGGAGCGGGGCTGGCAGTAGAAACCTGGTACCTGGCAAAGAAGGATCTCGCCGGGCAGGCAAAATAGGTACACTCTGAAAGCGGAGCCTTGCCAAGGCTCCGCCGTCAGATTGACGAGATGAGCACCGGTGGCGAAGTGGCTAACGCGCTGGTCTGCAAAACCAGTATTCGAGGGTTCAATTCCCTCCCGGTGCTCCATTTGTTAGCGCGGGGATCTCATGCGTTCCGCGGGCGCCCAAGGATCTGCCCGGTACCTTATCGTTTCCGTGGCAGTGACAGATCCAGATCGGTGGCCGCGAGTTGTTTGGTGAGCAGGATGATTTGCCCGGTGTGCAATTGCAGGTGGCCCACGATCCGGTAAATCGCCTGTAGGATGGTCATCGGTCCCCAACCGCCCGTGGGCTGCGGGTCAATCGTTTCCATCAGGCGCTCAGGCGCAAGAGCCGCGATTACCCTGCGGGATTCTGCCAGAGTCTCGGCAAAGCAGCGGCGCACCTCGTCGCAGCCTTTGGACTGGGAAAGGGTGAACTCGTCATCCCTTTTACGCACGTCGGGCTGGCCGTCAATTCCGTGCAGAAACCACTGCCGCACATTGCCTTCGAGATGAAGCAGTAGGTTGGCGATGGAATTTTCGTGGTCCGCTCCGCGGCTCCACATCTGCTCATCGGAAAGTTTGGATAGACAGCGATTGATACTGTCCTCGGACAGCTGCATGTGCTTTACCGAGGCGGACAGAAATACATCGGCGATCTGTTCAGGCATAAGGTCCCCATCATAGATGTGGCCGGACGAGTCTTCAACCTGGTAGCCGGCAAAGAAGGCACTCACCAGTCAGGCATACTAGGTAGACTCTGAGAGACGTGCACCGTGGCGAAGCGGCGTCGGTTCAGATCTGGCCTGGGTGATCCAAACGATTCGAATGATTAAAAAAATAGCGATCTTGGTTTGCCTGGGTGTCGTGCCGAGCGTGCTGGCGGGCCAGCCGGGGACGCCCGCACCCTCTTCCAACACGTCACAGACGCCGGCGGACCGGCAGCCGGATTCAGCTCCGAGGAGTCGATTTCGACCGCGCGGTCCTGTCTATGCCACCACGGAAGGGCAGCCGATCGATGCGCGCCCTCCGGAAAAGAGCGACGACAAGCCGCTCTTCCCCGAGCAGACGCGCGCGCCGTTCCACGCGACCGCACCCTACACGGTGACCACGCTTGCCAGTACCCTGCACGCGCCGTGGTCTCTGGCATTCCTTCCCAGCGGAAAAATCCTGATCACGGAAAAATTGCCGGGCGCGATGCGAATCCTCGACCAACACGGCGCGCTGTCCGGACCCATTGCTGGGCTTTCCGCCGTGTCTTCCGCAGCGGAGTTCGGCGTTCTTGACGTGGCGCTCGATCCTCGCTTTGCCAGCAACCGCCGCATCTTCTTCACTTTTTTCGAGTGGGTCGATAACAACAACAGCAACACTTACGTGGCCCGGGCGCGGCTCAATGAAGCGGAGGACGCGCTGACTGATGTTCAGGTGATCTTTCGCACCACGCCGGCCATTCCCAGCCACGGCAACCTTTCGGCCGCGACGAAAACCGGGGGCCGCATTGCCATCGGGCGAGACGGCAATTTGCTGGTGACGATTGGCGATCACGATTACGCAGGTGCGGCCCCGTGGGATATGGCCCAGAAGCTGGACAATGACCTGGGCAAGATTATCCGCATCACGCCGGACGGCAGGGCCGCGCCTGGCAATCCATTCGCCACTGTCCATGGAGCGTTGCCTGAGATCTGGGCCTACGGCCAGCGCAGCCAGGAGGGCCTGGCATTCGATCCAGCCACCGGCCGGTTATGGGAAACCGAGCACGGCCCACGCGGCGGCGACGAACTGAACCTTATTGAGAAAGGCAAAAACTACGGATGGCCGGTGATCACGCACGGCATCGACTATGGCGGTTCGCCGGTGGGCGCGGGCATCACGGCGAAAGACGGCATGGAGCAACCGGTCTACTACTGGGATCCTGTGATCGCGCCCTCCGGCCTCGCTTTCTATACCGGAGATCTCTTCCCGCAATGGAAGAACAGCGTTTTTGTGGGCGGGCTGGGTGGCAATTTGCTGGATAGGTTGACGCTGGTGAATGACAAGGTCGTTGCGGAAGAAGCCCTGCTGACGGATCTGCATACGCGTATTCGTGATGTGCGGGTTGGTCCCGACGGCGCCGTCTATGTGTTGACCGATAGCGGGGTTGGGGTGATCACCGACAATACTCCACCAACGAGTAAGCTGTTGAAGCTGACGCCAAAATAAATTTTCAAAGGCCTGCATCATCCACGGGCCCGGGCAAGTTCTTCCAGCGCCAGTGCAAGCTGGTGCACGCCACGCTTGATTTCCTGCGGGTTGACCGCGGCGAATCCCATCTGCAGACCTTCGCGCTGATCCGGGCCGCGCGTGTACACGCGGAGCGGAATGACCTCTACCTTACGAGCTTTTGCTGCTCGCCATGCCGCCCGGCTATCGATGCCCGGCGGCAGCCAGCCAACCGTCTGCAACCCTGCTTCGACACTGGAGAGTTCCAGCAAGCCTCCGAGTCGCTTGCGCGCGCTATCCATCAGCACCGTAAATCGTTCGGCATAGACTTCGCGCATGCGCCTCAGGTGCCGTCCAAAATGGCCTTCCACGATGAAATCGCAGAGCACGGTTTGTTCAAACGGTGGTGTATGCCGGTTGAGGAGAGACTTCGCTGCGGCGAACGGCTCCACCAGATCGGGGGGCAGCACCAGATAGCCGAGACGCAACGAGGGAAAGAGGACCTTGCTGAAGCTGCCCGAAAAGACGACGGATCCCTGCTTATCGAGGCCCTGAAGGGCAGGGATGGGTCGACCTGTATAACGGAACTCGCTATCGTAATCATCCTCAAAAATGAAAGCGCTTGAACGGCGAGCCCACTCGAGCAATTGCAGCCGCCGCGGCAGGCTCATGGTGGTGCAGACAGGAAACTGGTGGCCGGGGGTCACGTAAACCAGCTTGGCCTTACGCGCGCGGGCGCCCGGCAACTCCATTCCTTCGCTGTCCACGGGCACGGGACAGATCTTCGCCCCCAACGCTTCAAAAACCATGGCCGCTCCGGGATATCCAGGCTCCTCGACACACACCTGGTCGCCGGGGTTGAGAACCATCCGTCCCGCAAGGTCCAGCGCTTCCTGCGTTCCGGAAACAATCATGACCTGCTCCGGCACACATTGAGTTCCCCGCGACCGGTTGAGATAGTCGGCGACCGCAGTTCGCAACGGGAGATAACCCATGGTGTCGCAGCCGAGCAGCTGGGGCATCGAGAGGCGGCGCAAGCGGCGCTCTGCGAGCCGCGTCCAGATTTTGGTGGGAAATAAATCGAGGGCGGGTAGATTTGCGCGAAATGCGCGGGTAGGCTTGCTCTCCAGGTTTGAGAAGGGTTGAACGCGCTCTCCGTAGCCGGAGAGCCGAGGCCGGCGGGGCTTTGGGTCCACGTGTATGCGACCGGCTTCCGATGGCACCTGGAGAAGGTGCTCGGGCAAGACGCTGCTGACAAAGGTGCCCGATCCTGCGCTTCCGTGCAGATATCCTTCGGATTTCAACTCTTCGAATGCGCTCACGACGGTGCCGCGGGAAAGCTCGTATTGGGCGGCCAGGTCGCGGGTGGCGGGTAAGCGAGATCCCGGCCGCAGTCGTCCTGCGAGAATGTCGGCGCGCAGAGCTGCGTAGAGCCAGCGGAAAGCAGCCGTGCCCGCTTCACGCGGGGGCAGCAGCAGAGTGTAGGGAGCGGGACGCGCGGTCATGCGGTCTAACCTTTTAGCGGTTCTTTACTGGATTTTTATTAGCGAGTTTTTACTGCATATTTGCCGGTCACGACCACGGATTCGGGGTACCCCATATTTGGCTGTGTTTCGGGAGATGTGGGGTATAGCGATTTTCGTCCAAAGTCATAAGGATACGGCAGTGGTTGCCCACTCAAGCCAAATGCGGGCTTGAATGGGGCACCAGGACGATCTCAGGTTCGGGCTTTAGCAGGTTGCATGGGCATGGTCTTTAACAGCTTGCCGCCTTCTTGAATCACGTACAGATTGTTGGCCTGGAGATTTTTGAGTAGGTCTTTCGTTCCCGACGGCCAGGCGATCTCGACCAGGTCAGCTTTGGTCGCGGCGTCGAGGCCAAAATGCAGACGCAGATCGTTCTGCGAATAGTAGCTGCCTCCGGAGCGCAGCTCGTCGATTTGCCGCAATGGCTTCCCGGGCTGGTTTTCGGCCGTCACGGCGATGCGGGTGCCGATGCCGGTGCGATTGCTTCTGGTGCCTACCAGCCTCAGCTTGATCCAGTTTCGTGGCGCGGCAGCCGGAGAAGTTGCCACGTCGCAGCGCAACAACTGCGGCAGCGCGTTCACGCAGTTCACCACCACGTCCATGTCCCCGTCGTTGTCATAGTCGCCAAAGGCACAGCCGCGGGCGGGCGCCGGGTCGGTGATGCCGCTTCCACCATGCGCGGTTACATCTTGGAACTGCCCGTTGCGCAGATTTCGATAGAGATACTTGTGCTCGGCATAAGGCGCTTCAATGTGCGACGACTCTACTTCGGGATAAACGTGGCCGTTACAGATCAAAATGTCGAGCCAGCCATCGTTGTCCGGGTCGAAGAAGCCAACCCCCCAGCCGAGATACCGGGTATTGATACCCAAACCAGAACGATAGGTCTGATCTTCAAAGTTACCGTCGCCCTGGTTGGCATACAGCGAATCGGTATCGCCGGCGAAGTTTGTCTTGACTATGTCGAGCAGGCCATCGCGATTGAAGTCACCGATACTTACCCCCATGCCGGCCTGTGGTTTCCCGTCTGGAGAGTAGGCGATACCGCTCTCGATGGCTTCGTCCTTGAAGGTTCCGTCTTTCTGGTTGCGGTAGAAGGTGGCTGAGGTGGAGTCGTTGGCAACATAAATATCGGGCCAGCCGTCGTTATCCAGATCGGCCACGGCAACACTCAGGCCATAGGTGCCGATGGTATCGAGGATCCCGGCCCTGGCACTCACATCGGTGAAGGTCCCGTCACCATTGTTGTGGTACAGAATATTTTTTCCGCCTTCGAGACCTGGCGGCCCGCAGGCTACCTGGATCCCCTTATAACTGCAGTGCGCAGCCTCAGGCAGTGGCGCGGTTTTGATATCGAAGTCAATGTAGTTGGCCACGAACAGGTCCAGGTGGCTGTCCTTGTTGTAGTCGAGAAAGGCGCAGCCCGAATTCCAGCGCGGGCGGCCGCCGGGCCCGGGCGGCTGCAGCAGTCCTGCTTTCGCGGTCACGTCGGAAAAGGTGCCATCGCCGTTGTTGCGATACAACACATTTTGTCCGTAGTAGGTGACAAACAGGTCGTTCCAGCCATCGTTGTCGTAGTCGCCGACGCAACAGGCCTGCCCCCATCCGGTGCGGCCAAGTCCGCTTTTTCGGGTGACATCGGTAAATGTGCCATCACGATTGTTTTTGAATAAACGCGAGATGGGCACCTGGTCCGGGGGAAGGCCGGCAAAGCCGTCAAGCCGTGAGCCGTTCACGAGAAAAATATCCAGCCAGTCGTCCTGGTCGTAATCAAAAAAGGCCACGCCGCAGCCCGTGGTTTCGAGCAGAAAGCGGTTCTTGTGCTCTCCACCGTAGATGGTCTTCACGTTCAGTCCACTAGTGCGGGCCACATCGACAAAACTGTACCCCAAGGGAGTGCCGGCTACAGGGGATGCCTCGAGCTTGGGAGCGGGCCGCTCCGGCGCGCTGTAGGCGGGTCTCGAGTTGCCCTCCTGCTGCGCCCGAACAGCCAGGCTCAACACGTCGTCCAACGCAAGCACCAGCGCGGTACGCGACAAGGATGTCAGGAAATTCCGTCGCGATGGTCGCATTGCGTTTTTCAGCCCTCATCCGGCCGCTCGGCCGGGTTGGGCTGAGTATACGAAAGCGCAAATCGAGCCGCAACGCGGTGGAGTTAGTGGGGAGAAGCGTTATCCGACACGGGATGATCTTTCGCCAGCATCTCCGCTTTCTGGCGCTCGCCCAGTGCTTCGGAGTTGCGTCCGGCGCGAGTGAAGGCATCTGCCAGGGCTAGATGTGCGTCCACCGATTCCGGCTCAGCGGTGACGGCCGTTTGCAGTTGGACGATGGCATCATTGACCTGTCCGCGGGCCAGCAAGGCTCGTCCGCTATCGAGTGCGAACTGAGCCCGTTGCTTTCCGCCGGCCTCGCGACTCAATTGGGCGGCTATCTTGCGTTCGGCGGCGGCATTCTCTTTATCGCCACGCTCAGCGAGAATCGAAGCCAGGGTGATGTGCGGGCTGGGCTGTTCCGGCAACAATGCGATCGCATGGCGCAGGGCTTCTTCAGCCTTGGCGGAGTCGCCGGCTTGCTTGTCGACAGACCCAAGAATGGACCAGGCGTCGCCGTTCTCGGGCTGCAGGGCGACCACCTGCTCCAATTGGGCCTTCGCCTGGGGGAAATCGCCCTGCTGCATTTCGATCACGCCAAGGGTGTAATGAGGATCGGGTAATTGCGGGTCGAGGGCCTCGGCGTATTTCAATTCGCTGACAGACGCAGGCAGATCATCCTTCAGTTTGTAGGCCAGCCCGAGGTTGTAGTGCAGCTGGACATTCTGAGAATCGACCGCGAGTCCCGCGCGGAACTGTTCGATGGCGTGATCAATGTCGTTCTGCTGCAAGTAAGCTCCGCCCATATCTTCGCGGAGAGTGGCTGAGGCATCGCCTGCTGCGTACGCCCGCTGGTATAGCGCCAGCGCTCCTTTGGCGTCGCCGGTCTGCATCAGGGCCAGACCGTAGTTGGTAAGGACGGCCGCGTCGTTGGGCTGCTGGGCCAACACATCGCGAAACACCGAGAGAGCCTCTTTGGGATTTCCTGCGTTCTGCAGAGCCAACGCCAGCGCATACCTGGCCTCGACCTGCGCCGGCGAAGCGGCGACGGCTTTGCGCAACTCAGTGACTGCTTCGGCATCCTGACCGGCGGCCGTCAGCGCTTTCCCCAAGCCGAGCAGCAGGGCGGGTGATGCATCGCCCAGATGTTCAGCGGCGCGAAACTCGGTCAATGCCTGTTGGGGCTGGTTGCGGATGAGCAACAGGGAACCGAGGTGGGTGTGCGCGGAGGCAAGATTCGTGTCGAGGGAAATGGCTCGTTCAAATGCCTCCTGCGCGGCCGGATAGGATCCACTTTGAGCAAGCAACGCGCCCAGAGCATCCTGCAAGGGGGCACTGTTGGGCTTGCGCTTCAAGGCTTCTTCGATGACCGTTTGCGCGCGCGCGGCGTCCCTGGACGCGGCCAGCGCGCCTGCGTAGAAGACGGCTTCGTTTGCGGATAGTTCCGCATTCGGCCGATTGGCCACGCTCGAGAAGGCCTGAACGGACTTCTCGTTCTGGTCCAGGCGGCGGTAGGCCACGCCAAGGTTGATGGCTGCTCGAACATCCTCCGGATCCAGCCTTCTTGCCGTCTCCAACTCGGTTACCGCGGCAGGGAGTTGTCCCTGGGCAAGGAGCACTGTACCGAATGCCGTATGGGCGGCTGCGATCTGCGGCATCAGCTGGACGAGGCGGGCAAAGTCCTGGTGGGCGCCGGCCAGGTTATCCGCAGCAAACGCGGCCGACCCGGATCGGAACAATTGATCGGCCTGCTTGCGCTCTGCCGTGCCGGCAACGGGTTTTGCGGTTTGCGCGCAGGCGACGGTTGCAGCGAGTAAGGCTGCCAACACCCCACGGTTTAGTGCTCCATTCCGCATGCCCGCCAACTTTCCAAAGTAGTCGTTTGCATAGATTTGTGTATCAAATGCACTTATTCAAGTGCTGTCTTCGCTGAGCACAGCCGACCTCAATCATAAAAAGAAAGCTTCCTCCTTATATCTCGATCAATTCCGCCGAAAAACAGCTTGACAGGTCTTTGGCGCTTCCGCTAATGTCCCGTCGACCTATAAATCGCCTGCGCAACTTCCTCCAATCTGCTGTGATGCAGGCTTACAGATAAGCACAAGCTGTCATATCAGCATTCACAAGCAACGATTGCGTCGCCTTTTGGAGGTAGTGATGAGCAGAATCACCGTGACCTGGCTTGCGTTTCTGGCCTTAATTGCGTTCCTACCCTGTAGTGCACCCGGACAGGCTGTATACGGCTCTATCTACGGAACCGTCAATGACGCGACCGGCGCGCTGATACCGAACGCAAAGATTGTAATTACGGATACCGCTAAGGGAACCGAAGTTACGGCGACTGCCAACGAGAGTGGCGAGTTCCGGGTCGAGCATCTGATTCCTGACGTCTACGCGTTATCGATCGACAACCCGGGATTCAAGAAATATGAGCAAAGTAATATCCAGGTGTTCGCCGACAGCTCGGTCAAGGTCGACGTTGCCCTTTCGGTTGGGACCGCCGGCGAAACGGTCGAAGTCAATGCTTCGACGGTGCCCCAGCTGAAGACGGACCGGGCTGACGTGGCGGTTACTTATAGTGCGCAGGAACTGGCGCAATTACCCATTCCGGACCACAACTTCACCAATCTGCAGTTGTTGCTGCCAGGCGCGGTGCAGCTTGGTTGGGCGCATGCGGCCTCGGAAAATCCGCAAGGCTCCAAACAGATACAGATCGATGGGCAAGCTTTCGGTGGGGTGAACTACACGCTTGACGGCACGGACAATCAAGATGCCATTCTGGGCATCATCGTGATCAATCCGAACTATGAGTCTATGTCGGAGGCGAAGATTGCGACGCAGAACTTCGACGCGGAGTTTGGCAAGGCGGTGGCTTCGGTGCAAACGGTGCAGACCAAGTCGGGCACCAATGAATTCCACGGGACGCTTTTCGACAATCGCGAAAGCAACGCCAACCTGGCCCGCGATCCGTTTACGGTAACCAAGGCTGCCGGTTATCCGGGAGGGCTGAAGAACCAGTTCGGCGGATCGATCGGTGGCCCGATTCTCAAAGACAGGGCGTTTTTCTTTGCCGACTACCAAGGGGTGCGGCAGAAGTCAGGCGGTTCGGGAATTGGGACCGTTCCGTCGTTGCTGGCGCTGCAGAGTTGCACTGGCGCGGTGAGCGCCTCGAATGGAGCGTCCGGCTGCGATTTCAGCCAGTATCTCGCCATCCCAGGCCACCAGTTGTATGACAACTCGACGGGAACGCCGATTCCCTATGCAAACAACATCATTCCGCTGAGTCAGCTCTCGCCGCAGGCGCTGAACCTATTCAAATTGTTGCTGGCCAACGGAAAGGTGCCGAATACGTTCACTACTAACAACGGCCTATCCAGCAACTACTCGGGCACGGGAACGGGCATCTTCAACAGCAATCAGTGGGACGTTCGCGGAGACACGACGCTGGGCCAGAAGACCCACGTGTTCGGCCGCTTCAGCAGGTTCACCGATACTCTCAGCGGCGCGAGCTTGTTCGGTCCCGCAGGCGGACCTGGCCTTGGAATCGCCGGATATGGCGGCGTATCGCAAGGAGCCAATGACAGTCTTGCCCTGGGCACAGATGTTGCCATCAATTCAAACCTGGTAACGGACGTTCGGCTGGGATACTTCCGTTACAACATCCTCACGCATAAGAACGATCCGGGAAGTTCAAACCTGCCGTTCCTGGGACAGAACGTGAATGGTCCCGCGTCGAACCAGGCGATCACCACGGACTTCGGAACCCCGGATATCGACATTGCCGATGTGACTTCTACCAGTCCGACCGGGTTTCTCTCCAACGATAACTCGCAGAACACGGGACCACAGTTCGGTTCCGGCTTGCAGATGAACCACTGCAATTGCCCGCTGAAAGAAAAGGAAGACCAGTTCCAGGTAGTGAATAACTGGACCAAGATTATTGGCAATCACGCGGTAAAGTTCGGCGCGGATTTGCGTTATGCGCGCAACCTGCGGGTACCGAGCGACTCGGACCGCACGGGTGTCGATAAGTTCGCCAACGCGCCTACCTCGAACGGCACGACCGGTGGACTGGGTTTTGCCAGCTTTATCCTGGGCGATGTGGTCAGCTTCAACCGTTACACCAGCGTGTCGACCAACGCCAAGGAGTTCCAGGCGCGCGACTACTTCTACGCGCAGGACACCTGGCGGTTCTCGCCGAAGTTAACCTTGAACCTGGGTGTGCGGTATGAGTACTACGCGCCGGAACGGGTGAACGGCAGAGGGAACGGAGCGCTGCTGAATCTCAAGACGGGTTTCATCAACGTGGCGGGGGAAGGCCCGGTTCCGCTGAACATGGGTGTTTCGGCGGCGGGGAACGCTTGGAATCCACGCTTAGGTGTGGCTTACCAATACACGGAAAAGACGGTCATTCGCGCGGGCTACGGACGCAGTTTCGACCTGGGCGTCTTTGGCTCGACCTTCGGCCACGTGGTCACGCAGAACATTCCTGTTCTGGCGAACCAGTCGCTGAACGGGACCGCTGGTAACACCAGCTATGCTTTCAACCTTTCGGACCCAACGAACACCAGCGTTCCCGGCTTGGGTAAGCCGATGAATGCTACCAGTCCGTTGGCAAACTTTACCCCGCCTGCGGCGAACGCCGCGGGGCAGATCCCGATTACCCAGGCGATTCCTGGAACCACCACAACGATCGGCCAGTCGGTAAGCGTGAAGGCTCGTCCCTTCACGGAAAGGCTGCCTACACTGGACGCGTGGAATATTGCGGTCCAGCACTCGATCAACGCAACCATGACCATCGAAGTTTCCTACGTGGGCAACAAGGGAACGCATACCCTGAGCGACGGCGATGGCAATAACACCAACCCGAACGAGGCCGCAATTTTTCTGCCTGGGTCCTTTACGCAGAATGGTGTGGCGTTGCATTACGATCCGACGGTGGCGTCAGGAGTTTCGGCGAATGGCGGTACTTCGAATACCACCCTGCTGCAGCGTTATACCAATGGCACGCTGCCCGCCTGCAGTGCCGGCCCTTGCAACTGGACGCAGGGAATCAGCTACTACGGTGACGACCAGGACACCCACTACAACGCGCTACAGACAAAATTTACCAAGATGTATTCGCAAGGGCTGAGCATCAACCTCAACTATGCGTACCAGCATGGCATTGATACGGCGAGCAACTTTGCCACGTGGAATAAGGCAGCTGTGATCGGGAACGACCAGGCGATCCGGCGCAGTGCATTTACTGCATATGGGTTGTATAACCTGCCGTTCGGCAGAAATCAGATGTTCGGCAACAGCCAGAACTGGTTGGTGAACGGGATCATCTCGGGATGGGAGTTTAGCCCGACGTTCGTGTGGCAGAGCGGGTTGCCGTTTTCGCTTAGCTATTCCGCATGCGGAGCTTCGATTCCAGGCGATGCACCGTGCCAGCCAAACGGCAGCGTGAGCAAGCTGCATATGAATACGCAGGGTGTTCCGGGCTCGGGCGGCGGGGTGCACCAGTTTGCTTCGGTGATTAGTGCTGCCGATCTGACTGCGGGGCATAACCTTTGCAACGCAGGCAGTGTCAGCGGTGGGTTTACTTGCCCTGGTCTGGATCAAATCGGCAGTATCCGGCGCAATTCGGCTTGGGGACCGAACTTCTTTAACTCCGACATGTCGATTTTCAAGAACGTGTCGATTTATGAGCGGGTGACGGCCCAGTTCCGGATGGATGCTTTCAATGCGTTCAACCATATTAATTATGGAAATCCGAATGGGGCTATCGATTCGACGGGGTCTGGTTCGATCACCGGTGGCCCTTACCCCGCTGGGTTGGGTGGGACTACGAACCCGCGGCAGTTGCAGTTCACTTTGCATCTGCAGTTTTAAGGGGGAGTGAAGGGTTGGTTAGGGGCTTCGCCCCGTCTTATTCGGCCCATGTACGCCTTGGCGAACATGGGGCACCCGTCCTGTTAGTTCGGCTCTACAACGGGTTTAGCGGTTGAGGGTGAAGGGTTGTGGTATCCCACATCTCGCGAAAAACGAGCGAGATGTGGGGCACCCAGCGGTTTCTTAGCGTAAGCGCCCTAAGATCTTTTTCGGCCCAGGTTCGCCTTGGCGAATGCGGTGGTATCCCAGCGGTTTCATTTGCGCATAGTCTTATGCGGTGGTGATTCGCCCAGGATGAAAGGCTTACGCGGAAGTACCTGCGCGACCGGGGCTCCTTCTTGCACCAGTAGTTTTTCGTCGACCGCAAGGTCGCGCAGCACTTGCTCTTGGGTGTAGGTGGCGGGCCAGCGGATGCGTAGTTCGTCCACTCGGGTGGCGGCGGCTACGCCGATGTGTTGCTCCATTGGGTTGGCGCCGAAGCTCGATACTGCGCCTACGGTGCGAAAGACTGAGCGTTGCTTTCCGTTGTCGTGGAAGACCACTTCGATGCGCGCACCGTAGGCGGCGCGGTTGCTTTTCACGCCCACGAGTTTGAGGGTGATCGAATGCCCGGGGTGACCGGGATTGCGATAGAGGGCGCTCTGGTAGGCGTCTCCCACAAAGGCGCCGCCCATTTCTTCAAAGATGTCTTCCTGCCCGCGATTCTCTACATCCGCAAAGGCGATGGCGTGACCCTTCTGCAGATGACCAAAACCACCGGAGGTGGTCACGTCCTGAAAGCGGACGCCGCGGTCATTGCGGAACATCCGATTAGGTAACAGAGCCTGATACGACACCTCGCCCGTCCCCAGATACACGTCGAGCCACCCATCGTTGTCGAGGTCGCCGAAGTTTGCCCCCATGGGCAGGATCGCGCGGTCGAGATGCATTGCATGGGTCACATCGGTAAAGGTGCCGTCTCCGCGGTTATGGTACAGGTGGGGCAAACCTGCGTCGAAGGGTTGCCCGGCCTCAAAACGGCCTACGTCCTGAGCTGACCCAAAAGAGTAGCCGGAGACATACAGATCCGGCCAACCATCATTGTCATAATCGAAGAACCAGGTGGCAAAGGTGTTTCCTTGTGGCGCGACGCCGGCGTGCTCTGTGACGTCGGTAAAGCGCCAATGCGCGGGGTCTGGCCGGGTTGGATCCCCGGGCCCATCGTTACGCAGCAGCCGGTTCTTGCCCTCGCGCACCGAAATATACAAATCGGGGCGGCCATCGTTGTTGAAGTCACCCCAGGCCACACCTTTCACGAACTGCTGCACGCCCAAAGACATGGTGTGGCCCACTTCTGTAAAGGTGCCGTCGTGATTGTTGTGGTACAGGAGCGAGGGCTGGGTATTGCCTTCTGTAGATTCGTAGCCGACGAAGAGGTCGGGCCATCCATCATTGTCGTAGTCTGCCCAGGCTGCGGTTTGGGTCGGTCCATTATGTAGGAGGCCTGCACGGTCGGTTACATCCTCGAACGTGCCGTTGCCACGATTGCGGAGAAGCGAAAGCGGATAGTTTCCGTATAGGCCCCACCAGCCACCACGCAAGACCAGGATGTCGGGGTGGCCGTCATTATCAAAATCACCGAGCACGAGATTCAGGCCGCCGAGTTCGCTCGCCAGCCCGGCCTGCAGGGTTCGATCGCTGAAGGTACCATCGCCGTTGTTGTGAAAGAAGTGCATGGGATCGAGAGGACCGGACGACGAGGTGACAACGTCGAGCAGACCGTCGCCATCGAAATCCTCCACGATGGCTCCGCCGGCGTGACCGGTTACGTCGACGCCGGCTGTCGAAGCGTAATCGGGAAACTCACCGATCCGGGCTTCTGAGTTGAACAGCGAAGGCGGCAGCAGAAATTGCGCGGGCACCTGGTTCGGATAGCGCCCGAGCTGCATGTATGCAACGTTCAGCAACCAGCGCGACAGAGCGTCCTCGGCGTGGCGATGGAGCAGCCAGGTGAATTCGCGCACCGCACCCTCGGCGCCTTCGGGCAGTTTGTGCACGCCCTTCTCTCGGATCGGAAATATACACAGGCTTTGCCCGTGCATGGCCTGGCAGTTTTCCTGCTCTCCCAAGCGCATGTAGGCGAGGCCCTGCAACTCATGAAGCGCCTGTTCGCCCTCGGGGTTGCCGTTTGCCAAGGGTTGCAAAGCGGTCAGTGTCTGCAGCGCACCGCGCGGGTCGCCCGCTCGCAACTGCTCGGTGGCCAGTTCCGGGAGCACGATTTTGCGTTGTTCTCCGTTGAGGCGGCCGCCGGCAATGAGCCCGGCGAGATACCGGGCACGTTCGGCGGGTTTGTTCGGATCGGCCTTCCAGTCGTTGGCCGCGAAAATGCTCCTGAGCCGTACTTCCATGGCCGCGTTCGAGGGCGGGATATCCGGGGCGCTGGGAGCGGCCAGCAGTGCTGGAACCATGACTGTGGCAAAAAAGGCCTTGATCCAAATGGGAACAAGCAGAGGCGGCCGCTCACCGCGGGGTGAGGCGGTCTGGCTGCGCGAATCTGGGGCACCACCGGACAGTGCCATAGTCACCGGGGATAGCCTGGATCTAGACGCCTCGCGACCTGGACGCCAGGCGTGGTTTGTCCAAGGACTTCTTCGTAGCCGACGTCGCGCCTGAAGCGGAAGCGCGACGCTCAATCTCGCCCCGGAAATTTCCATCGCCGGCGGGTCCGCAGGACTCGCGGACCACCAGTTCGAAGGGGACCAGCAGATCCAGGCCCGGACGATGCGGATGTTGCATCCGGTCCAGCATCAGTTCCATCGCCGACTCGCCGATCTGGCGGCAGTTCTGATGGATGGTGGTGAGAGGCACCGGGAGAAATTTGGCGTAGCTAACGTCGTCAAAACTGACCAGTCGAATTTGCTCCGGCACTCTCACGCCTAAACCGATCAGAGCCCGCATGAGGTGTGCCGCCGTCAGATCATTGCCGCAGACCACGCCGTCAGGTTCGACCTCCTCAACGAGATCGCGCACGAACTCCGGGTCTTCCACATTGCCGAGAAGAGTTTTCGCTGGAAATCGCGAACCGCACTCGCCCAGCGCGAACTGATATCCAGAGACCCGATCCACCATGGTGGAAGCCGAACGCCGGCGAGCGACAAACACGATCCGGCGCGCACCCTGGTTCCACAGATGTTGGGTCACGACGAAACTGGCGCGATGGTTGTCGATACCCACGCGGTCGAGATTCGAGCGCATGGGATAGGCATAGTAACAACGGTCGAGGAGAACGATTGGTATGCCAGCCTGGCGGAGCTCAGCGACCAGTTGGTGGTTGATGCTGTCTTTTTCATCCACGAACTCGAGCGGGGCAAAGAATACACCGGCGACTTTCTGCTCAATGAATTGGCGGCACAGGGCAAGCGCGGCCTCCTCTTTGGAACAGGTCTTATGCGAGGTATATCCCCAGATGAGTGAGTGAGATTTAGCCTGCGGGGACTGCATGATGCCTTGGCAGATGGGTTCGAAGATCTCTGTGCTGCCGAGCTCAGGTATCAGCAGACCGAACTGGTGGCTGGTTACCGGGGCACTGAGCTGAACATAGCTGCCCGAACCTGCCCTGCGGACCACCAACCCCTCATGCTGCAGGCTGTTGATGGCTTTGGCCACCGTGATGCGGGAAGACTGAAAACGTTTACACAGTTCGGTTTCGCTGGGGAGGCGGTCTCCTGAGCGGTATTGTCCCTGTTTGATTTCGGCCAGCAATGCGTCGTAGATAACGCGATGCATCGGTTCCTTCTTCAATGCAGCGCCCGCGCTTTTTGACTGCTTCATGCGCTCCATAGCTGGTGGTTCTTACCAGGAACGTTAACAGGTTGATAGTACAGCTGTCCATAAATGCTATGTCTGCTTTTTGAATCACTCGAGGATCCCCGGATATCCGGCACTGCAAAGTGGTATAGCCATTTAGACGGCAAGTGGGCCTGTGGAGCAGTACCGCTTGTTGTTAGCCTTTCCGCATGCAGAAGCGCACACTCATTCTCAAACTATTGCTTGCTTTGTTTTTTTGGGTCGCGTCGCAAAACAGCCCGGCGTCCAACCCGGGCGCGCCCCCCGAAGCTCGTACCCGCGTTGTTTTCTCACACGCGTTGCCTCGACTCGACTCGGCTCACTTGCAGGTTACGACCGTCGAGGTGACCTATCCGCCGGGCGGTTCTTCCACGCCGCATAGCCATCCGTGCCCGGTGATCGGCTATGTTCTCAAAGGCGCGGTGCGAATGCAGGTCAAAGGGGATGCGGAGCATATTTACCGTGTTGGAGACAGCTTCTACGAAGAAGCTAACGGCATGCATATGGTTTCGAAGAATGCGAGTGCGACGGAGCCGGCTATTTTCCTGGCCTATTTCGTTTGCGATCATGCGGGTCCACTCTCGGTCAAGGCACCGACAAATTCTTCGGGCGGAACGCACCCATGAACTCCTCTCAGGCAAAAAGACTGGCGCTTCTCTATGCTCGAGCCGCGTTGGGAATCGGCTTTTTATCCGGCGTTGCCGACCGGTTTGGCCTTTGGCGGGGCCGGAATGTTGGATATGGAAACTTTGACGGCTTCCTGCGGTACACGGCCAAGGTGAACTCGTTCATGCCTGCTTCCTCGATTCCCTTCCTCGGATGGACGGCTACGGGGGCCGAGCTGATTCTGGGGGTGTTGTTGTTGCTTGGGCTCTGGCCGCGTTGGACCGCTCTTGCCAGCGCACTCCTGCTGATTCTCTTCGGGACCGCGATGGCCATCTCGTTTGGCGCCAAGTCGCCCCTGGACTATTCGGTTTTCTCGGCGTCCGCCGCGGCGGTGATGCTTGCCGTTTACCAACCCTCGTCACCAACGAACTGAGTGGAGGTAGTATGCAGCGCAGACTTTTTACCATCGTCACCGTGATCGCTATCCTGGCTTGCGGAAGCGCCCGAAGCTTTGCGACCGATCAGGAACATGACCTCCTCAAAGCGCGGGAAACGGTATGGAGGTCCTGGTTCGCCAACGATGCGAGCACGCTGCGAAAGCTTGTGCCGCCCGGGACGATTGTGATCAGCTCGGGAGAACCGGAGTGGAAACATCAGTCCGAGGTGCTGCAGTCCGCTGTCGATTTTCAGGCGCAGGGCGGCAGGCTGGTCCGGTTGGAGTTCCCTCGCACAGAGATTCAACGGTTTGGTGAGGTCGCGATCCTATACAGCAAGTACATCGTTGAAACCGAAATGAAGGGAAAGCGGTCGGTCAGTTCCGGGCGCGCCACCGAGGTTTTTGTACTGCAAAATGGCCGATGGACTAATCCAGGCTGGCACACGGATGCCGAGAAATAAGGTGCTCAGACCAATACGCCCTCGATGGCTTCGGTCAATGAGGCATAGTCATAAGCGCCGTCGTGCCTTTGGCCATTGATGAAGAAGGTTGGGGTCCCGTTGACGCCGCTACGTACACCGCCGCGGAAGTCTATTCGTACGTGCGGCTCAAACTCCTTTGAGGCGAGGGCCTGGCGCAGCTTCTCGGGATCAAGATGCAGTGACTGTGCCAGTTCAAACAAGAGCGCATCATCGAGACGATCCTGATTTTCGTACAGCAGGTCATGCATTTCCCAGAACTTTTTATGAGCATCGGCGAATTCGGCGGCCTCCGCAGCGGGCTCCGCATACGGATGCATCTGGCTCAAGGGAAAATTGCGGAAGACAAATAGCAAGCGTTTGCCGAAATGCTTCTGCACCCGCTTTACGATGGGGTACGCCTGCCCGCAGGAGGGGCACTGATAGTCTCCGTATTCTACGAGGACGCAGGGGGCTTCCGGATCCCCCTGGCGATGGTCTTTCTCAGTCACTGGAAGAGAAAGTTTGCTCATGATGGTCTCCTATTTTTTTAATGCTTCGAGCGCCTGAAGGATTCCATCAGCGCCGGGGTTTACCGATACGGGGGAGAGATAGCTCCAGGCAATGACTCCATCTTTGTCAATTACGAAGAGAGCTCTTTCGGAGAAGCCTTCTTTTTCGCGGTAGGCGCCATAAGCCTGGGAGACGGCGCCTTTGGGTTCGAAGTCGGCGGCCAATGGAAAATGGAGATGGTGATCCTTGGCGAAGGCGGCATGGCACCATGCGCCGTCCACAGAGATGCCGATGAGTTCCGCCCCGAAGCTTTTGAAGTCAGGGAGTATCTCGTTGTAAAGCGCCATTTGATCGCCGCAGACGGGGCTCCAGTCCGCAGGGTAGAAGGCGAGAATCACGGGCTTTCCACGCAGGTCGCTCAGGCTGAGTTGTTTGTCAGGGGCCACGGGAAGAGTGAAGTTGGGAGCCGGGGTGCCGGGGGTCAAGATTGCGGTCATCGAGAAGCCTCACCTATGAGATGCATTGGAAGAGCGTGCGTAGTGGCCGTAATCACGCAGGCTTGAGATGCAGGATAATGGGGTTTTGTCGCGGACATAATGGTTGACGGACGGTTTTCAAGGGTGAGGCTTGAGAAAAATAAATGAAAGCAGACCTCGGGGCCTAAAGAATCTGCGCGAGAACTTGTTTTTGAAGGGTACGGGCTTCAGCCCGTACATTGACTACCCAGGCTACGAAGGGCTTTAGCCCCTGAGGGCATCTCTTGTGCTGGCTTAAGCAGCCCTCGGCGGCTGAAGCCGATCCATCTAGACGATGAGATGTACGGCCTAAAAGGCCGTACCCTTCGCAGGCGAGTTCTCACGCAAACTCTAAAGGCGGGGTGATTGTTGGGTTTATGTACGGGCTAAAGCCCGTACCTACCTTTCTCGGGTACAGCCCCTAAGACGGAGTCGATTGAGCTTTTCCAGGAGGATCCCAGGTCTCAAGAGCGAGACCTGGGGCACCCTTCGCGTTTCCAAGGTCGAGTTATTTCGGCTTTACCACCGCGCTGGATATAGCGGGGTTAGGATGGAGGCGGGCATCCATTATGAGGCTCTGGGCGGCATTCACACTTGCGATCGTTCCCGCAGCGTTGGCCCAAACTCCGTCGGCGGGTAGCCCCACGCTTACGTCGCGATCCACACTCGTGCGGGTGCCTGCGCTGGTCCGTGACAAGGCCGACAGGCTGGTTTATTCGCTCAGGGAGAAGGATTTTGTTCTCACCGATGATGGCGTTCCTCAGAAGTTGCACCTCGAGGAAGACACGGGCGGCGAGCCGATAGCGCTGGTCATCGACGTTGAGATAGGGGGAGCAGGCGCCGGGGACCTTGCCAAGTACACGGGGCTAGCTGCCATGGCCGGCTCGATAGCCGGGGGCGTTCCTCACGAAGTGGCTGTCGTCGGTTTTGATAGTTCACCCGTACTGGTGAAGGACTTCACGCCTGACACGGACGCAGCCGGCCACGCCATGCAGGAGATCGTTGCCAAGAAAAGCGGGGACAGTGGGGCCGCCATCCTGGATAGCCTCGATTTTTCTATCAAGCTATTACGTGATCGGCCTCCGCAGTACCGGCGAGCTATCCTGCTGGTCAGCGAAACACTCGACGCCGGTAGTCATCTAAAACTTGAGGAGGCGCTGCGCGCCTTCGACGACAGCGACACGACGATTTACGCCCTCGCGTTTTCAAGTATCAAGAGTTATGCGAAGCAGGAAGGGCCAAAAACATTTGGCCATGGCTCGATCCCGTGGTTGTCCTCGCAGAAGCCGGTCCCGCCCGGCCCGGCCCATGGTTGCCTGAGCCGGGATCCAAATGATCCACAAGTCGATCTCGATAAGAGCAGGGTCAAGCAAGCATATGACTGCCTTAGCCTGCTTGCGCCTCCCCTTCGCGTGGCAAAAATTGCAGCGGTGTCTGCTGCGGATGGCCTGCAAAAGAACGTCCCAGAGACTGTGACCCGGCTTACCGGTGGCGAGTACTTCAAGTTCAGCGACGAGGCGAGCCTGGAGCGGAGTTTGCAAACCATCTCCAACCACATTCCGAACCGGTACCTTTTGAGCTTTCAGCCTCAGTCTCCGCAGGCCGGCTTCCATGCGGTGGCGTTGCAGGTGCGCGGCTACGATCGACTTAAAGTGTCGGCCAGAACTGGATATTGGGCGGAACCGGCTGCGGCCGCCGGTCCGTAACGGTTGCAATCAGCGCTCATCGCGGCAATTTCCGGGGATAGTATGATTTCCCTTCGGTGCTCCGACTTTTTTCGACGATGAAGGGTATTTCATGAGGCTGGGTTTCTTCGCTCCTGCAGGTGAGTTTACTGACGGGATCCTGGACGGATTGCAACAGAGGCTGATCGATGACACGCTGACCCGGTGGCAGCCGGGCGCGTCGCCACCCGTTTCCGATGTTGAGGTGCTGTTTGCGGTCGGAGTTGTCGATCGCGCGCTCATGGAGAGCCTGCCTCGCCTCGCGTTTATCCAAACGCTTTCCGACGGTTACGAGGGAATCGATATCGATGCTGCTACGGAGCTCGGTATCCGGGTTTCGTATGCGCCCGGGGACGTGACTGGAAATGCGGATTCGGTTGCGGAATATGCCGTCATGCTCATGTTGGCCGCGGCGCGCCATTTGTCCATTTCGCTGGCTTCGATTCGGGATAAGTCGGTCAAGAAACCGGGGCGGGGTGGTTCGTTGATAGGCGCAAATGTCTGCATCGTCGGCATGGGCAGCATTGGCTCCAAGATTGCCAGCAGGCTGCTTGCTTTCGGTGCACGTCTCAGCGCCGTTGATCGTTTCCCGATGCATACACCCAAGTACATTCCGACGCGCACTCCCGATGGTTTAAAAGACGCTGTGGCGGATGCCGATTTCGTGGTACTGAGCGTTCGCGCTGCAAAAGAAAATACTCACATGATCGATGCGGGCGTGCTGAGCGCGATGAAGAAAGGAGCGATTTTGATTAACATAGCCAGAGGCTCGCTGGTCGACGAACAGGCTCTCTACCAGGCTATTGAGAGCGGCCAACTTGGGGGAGCTGGTCTTGACGTGGAAGAGCACGAGCCAATTTCGCCGAATGATCCGCTGCTAACCTTGCCGCAGGTTTTTATTACACCCCACCAGGCTGGTCTTACCGAGCTGAACGTGCAAGGAACGGCGGAGTATCTTGTCGATGTTCTCGCAAAGGTCAAGGCCGATCAACCTATCAATTCGCAACTGAATCACCCTTCGAACCAGCGAACGATCTGCCGTGGGAGGTAAAAACTGGATATCATCGTGTGCGAGCATTTTTCATGAATCACTTCCGCGCCGCCCGGATTCCAATTAACGATAAATCTGTGGAGGAGAGGAACGCTCATGAAACGCTTCACATTCTTCGTGGTTGCCGTTGCGACGATGACGGGCCTGGTCGTTTTCTTTGCGCCTGCACCAGGACACGCGAGTGGCGAGTCTGCCCCGGCTTACGTAGCCGAAATTCCTCATGGGTATCGTGATTGGCGATGGATTTCTTCGGCTCATGAAGCCGGCAACCTCAATAGTATTGGCGCCGTTCTGGGTAATGATGCAGCGATCAAAGCCTACCGGGAGGGGAAGCTTCCGTTTCCGGACGGCACCATGATTGTTGCTTTGCATTACAAGTACGTGCCATCCGAGGAAAATAACAAAGTCTTTGGCCAGGCCCAGTCTTTCGTTCCCGGAGCCCCTACGAATATTCAGTTCATGATCAAGGATTCGAAAAAATATGCAGCGACCGGCGGGTGGGGATTCGGACATTTCGCGAACGGGAAAGCTGGTGACGCTGCGTTTATGAAGACGTGCTTCCCGTGCCACGAGAAGACTAAGGCGACCGACCTTGTTTTTACTCACTATGCACCTTGATGCTGAGCGCTGAGGGGAAATCCGGCTGGGGTAGCAACCTTGGCGAAGTTCATCGAGGTCGCCGCGGGAGCAAAGAACTAAGTCTTCTTCCCTAGACGGATGCCCCATCTCCGCCCAAGCGCACTGTAACCGCAGTTCTGAGCAAGATCCGAGCCAGCGGTGAAAAAAGCTCCAGACAGCGCTTATCGGGCGGCGCCCCTTGCGACGCTCTTGGTAGACCGCGAAGAGAGATTCAGCCAAGAAAAAGTGTTCTTGCAGGTGGAATGAAAGCATTCGAAGAATGCGTTGTCGGCCCATGTACGCTGGGGCGAACATGGGGCACCCGTCCAGAGCCGACGACCACGATTGGAAAATGAAATCCCGCCGGAACACGTCGATCTTATTGAGGATGATAAGTTTTTTCTTTGGGGGAAGAGGCTATGAGGACGCAGGCAGAAAAGGGACGGGTATTTCGCGCACTCCATCAGCGGCAGGACGCATTCATCATTCCGAATCCCTGGGATGTTGGCAGTGCGCGGATGTTGGCCCAGATGGGATTTGAGGCGTTGGCTACCACTAGCAGTGGCTACGCTTTCTCCATGGGGCATCGGGATTATACGGTTGGCCGTGAGGCTGTGATGGCCCATATTTTGGCGCTGGCTCCGGCGACGGATCTGCCGCTGAGCGCTGATCTCGAGAATGGTTTTGGCGATGCGCCTGAAATGGCGGCAGAGACGATCCGGCTGGCGGCGGGTGCGGGGGCTGTGGGCGGGTCGATTGAGGATGCGACCGGGCGTGTAGACGATCCCATTTATGAGGTGGCGCTGGCCGTGGAACGAGTTCGCGCGGCGGCGGCGATGGCTCGAGGCCTGGGCTTTCCCTTTACGCTTACGGCGCGCGCGGAAAATTATCTGCACGGGCGCCGGGATCTTAAAGAGACGATCGGGCGGCTGCAGGCTTATCAGGAGGCAGGCGCAGATGTTTTGTACGCGCCTGGCGTGATCAGCCAGGACCAGATCGGCACGCTGGTTCGCTCGGTGGATCGGCCGGTGAATGTGCTGGTGGGGATCCCAGGGGCTCCGCTCAACGTGGCAGAACTCTCGGCCCTCGGGGTGCGGCGCATCAGCCTGGGGAGTGGTCTGGCTCGCGCTGCGTACGGTTCCCTGCTGAGCGCTGCGCGGGAGATGCGCGAACACGGGACCTTTGTGTTCGCGGAAGAGGCTCCCAGCAGCCGCGATATCGGGGATATGTTTTGATGTGCTTTGGGGAACGTGCAGGAATGTTTCGCTACTTTCGCCGGTCCCGGCTCATCCACTACTCCAACGCCACTATTGGACTACGGGGGAAGAATTTTTATGACGCAGGAACAAGCGCTGGTCACAGCAGCAGTGAATTCATGGAAGACGGGAATCGAGAGAGCGGAGAAGCTGTTTTTGCCTCTCACGGATGCACAGCTGCAAAAAGAAGTGGCGCCGGGAAAAAACCGGTTGATTTACCTTTGGGGCCACTTGACCGCGGTTCACGATCGTATGCTACCGCTGTTGGATTTGGGTCCACGGCTTTATCCGGAATTGGATGCTGCTTTCATTACGAGCCCTGATCGAGCGACCCCTGAGCTGCCGGCAGCAGAGGATATGAAGGACTACTGGAAGGACGTTAACGGCAAGTTGCTGGCGGGGTTCGAAAGCCTTTCAGCCGGCGATTGGCTTAAGAGGCATACTTCGGTGTCTGAGGAGGATTTCGCCAAGGATCCTTCACGCAATCGATTTTCGGTCTTGTTGAGCCGGACGAGTCACATTGGTTTTCACTTGGGCCAGACGGCGTTGATTCCTAAGTAGGTGAGATGGGAAAGAACACGCGGGTCCTTCGACTTCTGATTCAGCCACTCAAGCCAAAAGAGGGCTTGCCTGGGTCACCCTGAGTATTTTCAATGGAGACGCAGATTCAAGCTTTTTAGGAGGTTTTGGAAGCGGGCATCGGTGCGGCAGCCGCTGAATATGGGATCGACGCCCAGTATGCCCATTTCCCTATCGCCGTTTCGTTGAGCGCGATCGAGCCAGCGCATGGCATTGTCGCGGTCGCCGAGGGCGCAGTAGACGACGGCGAGATCCACACCAGAAACGTAGGTGTGAGTCGAAAGCTCTTCCAGTTGTTTCGCCATCAGCCTCGCCTGCTCCGATGCACCTGCGAGGGCCAGGGCGTTGGCCTGCAGGGCCTGGATGTAAGCGGAGTCGCCGCCAAAGAGCCGGGAAGCGGTTTTGTATGCCGCGAGGGCCTGCTCATATTGCCTTTGCTGTTCCTGGATTTCGCCTTCGGCCAGGTAGGCTTCCGCGAAGTTGGGGTTGCGGAGGAGAACTTCTTGAATGCGCGCCATAGCTTCTGCTGGATTGCCGGCCCAATAAGCGGTTTCGGCGGCGTCCGTACTGATCATGGGAGAGAGGGGATCCAGAGCTCGCGCTTGCTGGATCTCGATTTCGGCTTCCCTGGTTCTTCCCAGGCGGGAGAGGTGCAAGCTGTACCAATGGTGTGCGGTTGGATAGGAAGGGTCGAGGGCGAGGGCTCGCCGGTACTCAACCTCGGCTGCGGGCCAGTCCCTATCTCGCTCGGTTTTCACGGCGCCGAGAACAGTATGAGCTTCCGCTTCTGCTTCCGCCTGGCCTCCCCCGAGACGTAATGCGGATTCCGCGGCCAGCTGGGCCTTGGCCAAGGAGTTAGAGGGATCAGGGCCGTAGTCACTCAGCACAACGTAGGCGATTCCCAGGGCCGCGTATGCCTCAGCGTAATTGGGGTCGGCATTGATGGCGTCCTGGTAATAGACGACTGACTTCTCGAGGCTGGCGGGGGTTCTCTTGTTCCAGAAAAAGCGGCCTCGCAGGTAGGAGTCTCTAGCCTCTCCATTCACGGGCCGCGCATGAGTGGTGGACACACCGCTGCCCAGCGCGAGAGCAACTTCGCGCACGATGTCCTTGGTCACAGACTCCTGTATGTTCAGGAGGTCATTGCCGCTTTCTTCATAGACTTGCGCCCAGAGGTGGCGATCGCTGCGGGCATCGATGAGATCGGCCGTGATGCGAACCTGGGTCCCGTTGTGGAGGAAAGATCCCTCGAGCACGGCGTCCACGTCGAGAGTTTCCGCAATTTCCCGCATGGGTACCTGCAGTCCTTTGTATTGCATGACGGAGGTGCGGGATATGACACGGAGAGGCGTGGTGCTGGCCAGTCCGGTGATGAGCTGGTCGGTCATTCCATCGACGATGTAGTCCTGATCGGAGTTCTGGGCCAGGTTGACAAAGGGCAAGACGGCGATGGAATGGAATCCGCCCACTGTATTTTTGGGCTCGTGCACAGGCCGCGAGCGGTGCAGATAAAAGAAGATAGTTGTGGCGGCGAGCAAAACGACAAGAGCGGCCAAGAGAATGAAGACAACCGGCCGGCGGGGTGGGACGGGAGCCGCGTCTTTCGCCGGAGGCAGCGGCATCGCTGCGGGAGTCGTGCCGGGTGGCGGTGCTGCCTCGCCGGGCTGGGCGGGCGAGGAAAGAGGCTCCGCGTCATTTAATGTTGGGCCGGGCAATAATGGTTCGGGCGGCAGAGGGTCGGCGGCAACCTCGGCGATGAAGCGGTATCCCTGGCCAACGACAGTTTGAATAAACCGCGGATCTCGCGGGTCGTCCCGGAGGATGTAGCGGAGCTTATTGACCGCAGTGTTAACGCTGTGGTCGGTATCCTGGTAGGCGTTCTCTCCCCACAGGCGGCGATTGATGACATCTCTGCGAACGAGTTTGCCGTTGTTCTGGAGCAGCAGGATGAGCAGCTCCATGGGTATGCGCTCGAGCTTGACCGCCTGGCCAGCGCGGCGCAACTCGTAGCGCTCGAGGTCTAAATCAAATTCTTCAAAACGTAACGGTGCGGGCACAGGCTAGCTCGTTTGCGCGCAGACATTTATCCCGGCAACTCTTCTTCGAAAGAGGTTCCGCTCATCGCGACTCTGATTCGGTGACGCTAAGTCTATCGGAAGACGGGTTACTCCCGCAACCAGTTGCTGCTGCATCTCAAAGAATAAAAGCGGCTTAGCGCTTTAGATGGACTTTAGATGGGATTTAGAACTTCTCTATTGACCGGTTCTTGCCGAGCAACGATGATTCGCGTCGATCACCGCACCACGAGTTCCCGCCTCTTCCAGCAGTGATCGTCAGTTGGGCCTTTTCTCATTCTTCCCGGTCAGGGTCCGCCTCCCTTAAGTGGCGGAAGGAGCAAGTTGCTATGAAGAGACAACTCAAGTGGTTAGCCGCGGGCGCTTGCCTGGTGTGCACCGCCTATGCGCAGGGTCCGCTGGGTGCAAAGATCAACGTGACTCCGATTGCCAGTTATACCGGCAGCAGCCCACTGGCTAAGCCGGCCAAGATCCTGGTTTATGACTTTGCCATTAATCCTGATGACATTCAGGTGGACAAGATCCAGTCTATGCGTCCGCGACATTTGATTACCGGAGACCAGAAACCGGATGCGATCGCCGCTAGCGCCAGCAAGAAGTATTCCGCAGAACTGGTAAAGAAGCTCGAGAAGACGGGCATTCCGGTCGAGCACGTGGCAAAGGAAACGCCGGCTACGGACAACGCCATGACGATCCAGGGGTCGTTTACCTCGGTGAAGGAAGGCAATAAGACCGAGCGGGACACGATCGGTATGGGTATGGGCGGCGCGGATGTGCAGACGAAGGTCGATGTTCATATCAAGACGCCTTCTGACTCGGTTTTGTTCTCGCAATTCACGACCGATACCGTGACCGCCAAAAACATGGGGTCAGCGGTACCGGTCGCGGCGGGTCTGAACCCCGCGGCAGCGGTCGCGAAGTCGACCGTGGGAGATCGCCGTAAGAACGTAAATGCCTATGCGTCGAAGACGGCGGACGCAACCGCCAAAGAAATTATCAAGGCGATGGCGGCGCAGGGTTGGGTGAAGACGAACGACAAAGGCGAGCTCATCGCCGATACGGCCAAGTAGGGTCGGCTCGGACATGCAGAGAATGGCGGCGCCGCCGGGGAGAAGACTATGAAGAGAATGGTGCTGGCACTGCTCCTGATGGGAAGTGCCTTGGGGAGCTTGCCGGGTGCGGCACAGAGTAGTTCGCCACCGGTCAAGGGGATGGCCAATACGGTCGGGCTTTACGTTTATCCGAAAAACTCGCAAAGCGCCACGCAGCAATTGACGGACGAGTCGCAGTGCTACAGCAGCGCAAAGACGCAAACCGGTTACGACCCAAACACGACCACTACGGCGGCCGCTCCGAAGAAGCAGGATACGAAGAGCGGCGACGACCACGATATGGCGAAAGGCGCTGCGCGTGGAGCAATCATCTCCGGGGCTACGGGGGGCGATGCAGCGGCCGGAGCCCGCAGGGGGGCCATCATCGGGGGCATTAAGGAAAAGCGCAAGTCGAAACAGGAGACGGAACAGGCGCAAAAACAGGCGGACGCCGCCAAGACCACGACCACTTCGCAACCGCTCGATAATTTTAAGCGCTCGATGTCGGCTTGCCTGGATGCTCGGGGCTATTCAGTCAAATAATCATCGCTCGGAAATCTTCGATAGGAAGCAGGAAATATGAAAAGGAATCTGTGTGTTCTTTCGCTCTCGCTAGTTCTTGCGGCGCAAATGCCCGTGGCTTTTGCCAGCCCTCAAGACACGGCTTCAGATGCCGCGCATGACAAGTTCAAGCAGGATATTAAAGCCGCCGTATTGAACGGCAGTATCAGCATTTCTCAGCTTAAGGAATTGCAGACCAACGCTGAGGCTCTGAAGGCTTATAAGGCAGCGCAAAAGCCCGGTGGACCGGTTGACTTTATTACTCCGTGGCAATCGGTTTCGAAAATGAAGGCCATTATGGCCAGCGTCAAGCAGCCGGATCGGGACACGCTGGAACAGGATCTGCAGGTGATGATGATGAACAAGCAGCCGACGGCGGCTTCCACAGAAGCGGCGAACCCCGGCGCGAAGCTGGGCAAAGATACGTTTACCGCGATCATGCATGGCCAACCGACCGAGGTGCAGGTGAAGACATTACAGGACAGTTTGAATTCGCTGCAAAGTATCAAGACCAGTGGCGAGGGAAAGCTGCAGCAGATGATGGCGCTGAAGAAGGCTAAGTCGGATATTGAGCAGACCATGGATGCGGGGCAGTTTCGTCCCCAGGATCGCCAGGCGGTGCTCACTGACCTGAATGGGCTTGGGCCTCAGGGTGGGGGCGGTGGTGGGGGGATTCTACGGAGAGGACGATCGTAGTTGTTTGCGGGGTGGCGTGGTCGCCCACTCAAGCCAAAAGAGGGCTTGAATGGGGCACCCAAAGCATTGGCTCTCGATCGTAGTTCTTTGCGGGCTGGCGTGGTTGCCCACTCAAGCCAAAAGAGGGCTTGAATGCGGCACCCGAAGCGTTGGCTCTCGATCGTAGTTGTTTGCGGGGTAGCATTGTTGCCCACTCAAGCCAAAAGAGGGCTTGAATGGGGCACCCGAAGCGTTGGCTCTCGATCGTAGTTGTTTGCGGGGTAGCGTGGTTGCCCACTCAAGCCAAAAGAGGGCTTGAATGGGGCACCCGAAGCGTTGGCTCTCGATCGTAGTTGTTTGCGGGGTAGCGTGGTTGCCCACTCAAGCCAAAAGAGGGCTTGAATGGGGCACCCGAAGCGTTGGCCCTGGATCGTAGTTGTTGCGGCGTGGCGTGGGCACCCGAGGCGTTGGCTCTCGATCAAAGATGGAAGTCTCTTTCAAAACAGGTTGTCGTCTCGACCGGAACGCTATCGCCTTCGCGATTGTGCTGATGTTCGGGATGGTGTCGTTAGCGCAGGAGGCTCAGGGGGATGCTCCGGTTCTGCCTTTATCCCAGGCGGTCCAGATTGCGCTTGAGCATAATCGCCCGGTCAATATTGCCAAGCTCGACATCGACAAGTCCAAGTGGACATTGGCTCAGACCAAGACAAAGCGATTCCCTGCTATCACTACTTACCTTTTTGCCTCGGGTGATATCACTTCGCCGACGTTCAATTTTCCGGCCGGCAGTTTTGGCTTTGATAAGCCTCAATCGTTCAAACTTTCTACCGGGATTACCGGGTACGCGTCGGTACAAGCAGCGCAGCCGCTCTCTCAGCTATACCAGATCCACCTGGCGATCCGGGAGCAGGAGCTGTCTGTCGATTATTCCGGCGAGCAGTATCGAGGCAAGAGGCAGTCCCTGGCAGCCAATGTAAAGCAGGCCTACTATGCTGTGCTGCAATCGGAGAGCGCGCTGGATGCGCAGCAGGCGCTGGTGAAGTCGTACGAGGAGACTGATCGCGTTACGACGCAGTATCTCACGCAGGAATCGGTGCTCAAGTCCGATAGTTTGCAGGTAAAGGCGAAGCTGGCGCAGAGTCAGTATCAGATCGTCCAGTTGAGCGACACCCTCGATACGCAGAAGGAGCAGTTGAACGAGCTTCTGGGGCGGGATATCGACGTTCCCTTTCGCACCGAAGCGGTGCCTGCGATGACTCCGGCAGAGATGGACCTTAAGGCGGCCCGGCAGATGGCGCTGGATCGGCGGCCGGAGGTGAAGGAAGCAGAGATCGACACGCATCGCGCCGACTACGACCGCAAGCTCTCACGGGCCAAGTACATTCCAGATGTCGGTGCAGCGATCCATTATCTGGACCCGATCAACACGGAGATACTGCCGCAGAATATCGTCTCAGCCGGGATGGAATTGAAATGGGACCCTTTCGATTGGGGGGGCCGGAGAGACGAAGTGAAGCAGAAGGATGTGAGCGTGCAGCAGAGCCGCTACCAACTGCAGGAGACCCGGGCGCAGGTGACGCTGGACGTGGATAACACATTCCGCAAGCTGGAGGAGAGCCGTAGCATGCTGGCTGTGGCGCAAGCGGGCAAGGTGGCGGCCGACGAGAAGCTGCGCGAAGTGAATGATGCGTATAAACATTCCGCCGTGCTGCTGCGCGACGTGCTGCAGCAGCAGGCAGCGGTGGCGAATGCGGACCATGATTATGAAGAAAGCCTGCTGGCCTTTTGGAACGCAAAAGCTTTGTTCGAGAAAGCCCTTGGGGAAGAGTGAACCTATGAATCCCACTGTCACAAAGTTTTGCTGGGCCGCCGCGGCGGGTGCTTTCCTGCTGGGAACGAGTGGATGCAAGCAACAGGATGCGGCCGAGACATTGCCAGTGCCGGTCCACACTGCGATGGTGCAGACGATTGCCGTGGGCAACGGCGCCAAGTACTCGGCCAGCATTGTGCCCTATGCGCAGGTTGACCTGGCTTTCAAATCCGGTGGGTATGTAGAGAAAATCCGCCAGGTAAAGAACCCGAGTGGAGGCATGCGCAACATCGACCAAGGGGACTGGGTGCAAAAGGGAACAGTGTTGGCAACGGTGCAGCAAAAGGATTACCAGGACAAGTTGCAACAAGCCCAGTCGCAGCTTGCGCGCAGCCAGGCGGAATATGACAAGGCCAAGCTGACCTTCGACCGCACGGCAGCCTTGTATGCATCGCAGAGCGCGACGAAGCCGGACTACGATTCGGCCCAGACGCAGTTAGCCAGCACCGCAGCGTCGGTTGCCGGTGCGCAGGCGCAAGTAAGCGAGGCGAATGTCGCACTCGCATATTGCGAGTTGCGGGCTCCGTTTAACGGTTGGATCGTCAAGCGCAGCGTCGATCTCGGGACCCTGGTAGGACCGGCCACCAACGGCTTTACTCTGGCCGACACGAAATCGGTCAAGGCGGTGTTTGGGGTGCCCGATACTTCCATTGGCCGGGTACGGTTGGGGCAGCATCTCGCGATCACCACCGATTCCCTTCCCCAACAATTTGCCGGGCGGGTAAGCGCGATCTCGCCGGCTGCTGATCCGAAGAGCCGGGTGTTCTCGGTGGAGGTTACGATCGTGAACCCGAAGGACCAGTTGAAGTCGGGGATGATCGCTTCGCTTTCGTTGAACGGCGAGCAATTGCCGGCTTCCGTGCTGGCGGTGCCGCTCTCGGCGGTGATACGAGATCCGGCGCACACCGACAGTTTCGCGGTGATGGTGACGGAAGGCGCGGGAGATCCTCCCACGGCGCGGCTGCGATCGATTGAGTTGGGTAACACCTACGGCAACATGATTGCGGCAAAGGGTGGTCTCTCCTTTGGCGAACGGGTCATCACTACGGGCGTGAGCCTGGTCAAGAATGGCGACAAGGTCCGCGTTATTCCCTGAGAGCACAGATGAGCCATAAATCAGAAGCCGAGTACATCGAACGCACGCATAACACGGCGCGTTTTTTTACGGAACACCGCCAGGTGGCGATGGTCCTGCTGATCGCGGTGTGCATGTGGGGTTGGTATGGCTACATGCACATGCCCAAGCGGAAGGATCCGAGTATTCCGGTGCGGGTGGCGGTGGCTTCGACTGCGTGGCCAGGCGCGACGGCGCAGGAAGTGGAGCAGTTGGTGACGCGGCAGGTGGAACAGGTGATGGCGACGAACGCCTTCATCAAACCCCCTTTGGCGTCTGACTTCGGCATACGTTCGATCAGTTTTCCGGGGTTGTCGCTGGTCTACGTTCAGCTTGACGACAAGGTCACGGATACCAAGAAACAGTTCTCCGATATCAATCTCAAACTCAACGCACTCAACAGCCGGTTACCGCAGGGTGCGGGGCCTGTCCAGTTCAATAGCGACTTTGGCGATACGGCGGCGCTGATGTTGACGATTGCCAGTCCGCGAGCCAGCGATGTGGACATTGCGCTGCGTGCGCGGTCGATCCGCAATGCCATTGAAACGACGCGCGCGGCGGAAGGTCCACGGGCGCCGCAACCGCGGGTAAGTATTGTGTACGCGTTTCCAATCTCCGTCTCACCGAACCTGGTGCGCGATGCCTTTGTGGCGGTGCTGCAAGACGGGGGACGAAACAAATATGTCTCCGACCCGCATTTCTTTTCCGGCAGCGGCTTTATTGGAGCCGACGTCAGTTCGCCTTTGAGCGATGAGGAGTTGCGGGCCCTGGGCGATCGTCTGGTTTTAGAGAAGCTTCATCAGTCGGAGATACACCCGGATAGTTGGCCGGCTGCGTTCATTCGAGATCCTGCAGACACAGAAGCGAGGCTGACGGCAGTCGCGGGGGATAAGTACTCCTACCGGGAGTTGGACGACTTCACCGACCTGATCGGGAGAACGCTGCAGGGCGCGCCGGAAGTGGCCAAGATTGAACGTAAGGGCGTGTTACCGGAGCAGATTTTTCTCGACTATTCGCAGCAGCGGCTGGCCGAATACGGCATGACGCCGTGCAATCTTAAAGACATTCTGGGGGCGCGGAACATCACGCTGCCCGGCGGGCAACTCGAGGTGGGGCCGCAAAATATTCAGATTGACCCGTCGGGTAAATTTACGAACCCGCAGCAGATCGGGGACGTGATCATCGGCGCTTCATCGACCGCTGCGCAAAGCCCAGTGTACCTGCGCGACCTGGTGGACATTTCCCGCGGGTACCAGAGCCCGGCGAAGTATTTGAACTACCTGACCTGGGCGGACAAGGATGGACACTGGCGCCGGAGCCGCGCAGTGACGGTCGCGGTGCAGATGAAAGATGGCGGAGCAGATCGACGCTTTCGGCCACAGCGTTGACGAAAAGCTGGCGGCGGTTAAGCAATATCTGCCGGAGGACCTGGTCATTGCCCGCACCTCGGATCAGCCGCTGCAGGTGGAAGAGAATCTCAGCCTGTTCATGGATGCGCTCTACGAGGCCATCGCGCTGGTGGTGCTGGTGTCGTGGCTTGGGTTCTGGGAATGGCGCTCGGCTCTACTGATGGCGATCTGCCATCCCGATCACGCTGGCGATGACGTTCGGGGCGTTGTACCTGATTGGGCATCGATATCCAGCAGGTGTCTGTCGCCACCCTGATCATTGCTCTCGGTTTGCTGGTGGATGATCCGGTGATTGCCGGCGATTCCATCAAGCGGGCGCTGGCCGAGGGACATCCGAACATCATTGCCGCGTGGCTGGGCCCGACCAAGCTGGCGACGGCGATTGTGTATGCCACGATCACCAACATTGTGGCTTACCTGCCGTTTCTGCTGGTGACCGGAAGCACGGGCGAGTTTCTTTACAGCCTGCCAATCGTGATGACGGTGGCGCTGATCGCGTCGCGGCTGGTTTCGATGAGCTTTCTTCCGCTGCTGGGCTACTACCTTCTGCGGCCGGAAAAGAAGGTGGAGAAGACGCTGGAGGAGCAGCGCAACAGCGGGTTTTTCGGGCTTTATGCCCGGGCGGCAAAATACTCGATCGAACACCGATGGAAGTTCTTCTTTGGCTCGCTGGTCTTTCTCGCGTTGGGCATCTTCATCTTCTCCCGCCTGAACTCTGCGTTCTTTCCTGAAGACGTCCAGTATTGGTCATACATCGATGTGTGGCTGCCAAACGATGCCACGCTCGAGGCGACGAACCAGACAGCGCGGCAGGTGGAACAGATAGTCCGTGAACAGGCGGAGCAATTTTCCAAGGAGCATCCGCAGAGCGATCATCCGGGCGATGTACTGCGTTACATCACGACCTTTGTGGGAGGAGGCGGACCGCGGTTCTGGTTCTCTGCGTCGCCGCAGTTGCAGCAATTGAACTATGCGCAGGTGTTGATCGAGGTGAAGGACAAGGAAATCACGCCGCAGTTCATCAAACAGCTGCAGCCGGTGCTCACGGCGTCGATTCCCGGCGCGCGCATGGATGCACGCCAGTTGCTGACGAACCCGATCGACTACCCGATTGAGATCCGCATCTCGAGCAAGGCGGATGTGAATGCCAAGGACGAGGCAGAGGATATTCGCGGCCTGCGGGCCATTGCCGCCAAGGTAGAGGATATTTTCCGGTCCATACCGATTGCGGAGCGCACGCGCAACGAATGGGGCGACGAGAACACGCAGATTGCGTTGACCATCGATCCGGATCGCGCGAACCTGGCGGGCATCACGAATATGGACGTGGCCAACTCGACCACTGCGGGGATGAGCGGAACAACGGTCAGCGCTTTGCAGGAGGGGCAGAAGCAGATCCCGATCGTGGCCCGGCTGCGCATGGATGAGCGGTCGCAGCTTTCCGATATCCAGAACATGTATGTCTACGGGTCGCAGGACAACACCAAGATTCCCCTGGTGCAGATCTCGAACATCGATCACGACCTGGTCACCGGGCCGGATCGTTCGGCTGGAGCAGTTCCGCACCATCAATATACGGAGTTTTCCGGTCGCGGGGCGCTTGAGCTCCGAAGTGCTGAAAGAGGCCATGCCGCGGCTGGAGGAATTAAAGGCTAGCTTGCCTCCGGGGTACCAGATGCAGATTGGCGGCGAGTATGACAAGACCAAGAGCGGCTTCAAGAACCTGGCCATGGTCATGCTGATTTCGAGCGCCGCCATCTATCTGGCGCTGCTATTTCAATTCAAGAATGCGATCAAGCCGCTACTGGTGCTGGCGGCTGCGCCTTACGGCATGATGGGTGCCTTCGCCGCGCTATGGGTGATGGGGGAGCCGTTCGGGTTCATGGCGTTCCTGGGGGTAGCGAGCCTGATCGGCGTGATCGTAAGCCATTCGATTGTGCTGTTCGACTTTATTGAGGAGCGGCATGCCGAGGGAGACGATTTTGAATTGGCGCTGATCGATGCCGGCATCCTGCGGTTGCGGCCGGTGCTGATTACCGTGGGCGCAACGGTTCTGGCGCTGTTGCCGCTGGCCCTGCACGGAGGCCCGCTGTGGAAGCCGCTGTGCTATGCGCAGATCGGCGGCCTGCTGGTGGCGACGGTGGTTACCAAGTTGCAAGTGCCGGTGATGTATGCGATCTTTGTCCTCGACTTCAAGATTCTGAAGTGGGAGACGGATGAAGATAAATTGGCCGCTCCGGTGAGCGGGCCGGCGGTCCATAAACCGAGTTTCTCTTAGGGATATTGCATGACGATGGGAAAGAGTTTCGCGTTTGCGTTGATGTGTGTTGTTGGTTTGCAACTGCTGCACGGTCAAACGAAAAGCCCGAATGGGTCATCCTCGGCGCCGGGCATCCTGAAGGAGTATGACCAGGCCATCGACCAGGTGGCGGAGCGCGCGATGCAGTCGGTGGTGGAGATCGAGGTTACCAGCTACGGTGTTCCTGAAAAAGACAAGGACTCCGGCGATCAGCAACAGGCGCTTGAACGGCAGCGGTCTCTCGGTTCGGGAGTAATCGTAGACCCTGACGGTTACATCATGACCAATAACCACGTGGTCGCAGGCGCGCTGCGCATCCGGGTGATCATCGCACCGGCCACGGTTGAACTGGCGAGTGGGAATACGAAACTGGGCAATCGGCAGCGGGTATATGAAGCGAAGCTGATCGGGACTACTCGTTACGCGGATTTGGCTTTGATCAAAATTGAAGAAAAGGGTCTGCCCTTTATCCCGTTGCCACAACTATTCAATTTTCGCCTGGGCCAGACGGTGGTGGCCATCGGGGCGCCCGAGGGACTGGACCATACGGTCACCAAGGGCATCATCAGCGCGGTGGGGCGGCAGCCGGAGGTGGACCGGCCTATGGTGTACGTGCAGACGGATGCGCCGATTAACCCGGGCAACAGCGGCGGCCCATTGATTGACCGGAATGGCGACCTGGTGGGAATTAACACCTTCATTGTTACGTCTGGAGGGGGCAGCGAGGGCCTGGGCTTCGCCATCCCGGAGCCGATCGTGCGCTTTGTTTACCACGAGCTCAAGGAGCACGGGATTGTTCCCCAGGTAACGATTGGGGCGCATGCCCAATCCATCACGCCTGCTTTGGCGGCCGGCCTGAAGCTGCCTCAGGATTGGGGGGTTGTTCTTTCCGACATCGATTCAGGGAGCCCTGCCGCGGCCGCTGGGTTGCAGGCAAAGGATGTGGTGACCACGATGGACGGTTTGCGGGTGGATGCGCTGCCCAAATACACCGCTTTTCTTTACGTGCACAAGCGCGATACGCCGATCACGATGGAAGTGCTGCGGGACGGCAAGCCGGTGACGGTGTCGGTGACGCCGGTGAACCTTCCGCCGGTGGTTGATAACTTATCGGACTTGATCAATCCCAAGAGAGATCTCATTGCGCCCCTGGGAATTTTTGTGATCGACCTTAAACACTCAACGGTGGCGGCGACGCTGAATCTTCGATCCGATCACGGGGTGTTGGTGGCTGGTTTGCTCGGTGGGGAGCCCGCAATCGCCGCGGATTTGGCGGCAGGCGATGTGATTCGGGCGGTGAATGGACAGGCGCTCGAGGATTCTCAACAGTTGCGGCAGATTCTTGGCGGGTTGAAGCCTGGCGATGCGGTGGTTCTCGAGGTGGAGCGGCAGTCGGTTCTGCAGTATGTGGCTTTTGAGATGGAGTGAGTAAGTGTTTGTCCGCGGCCGCGAGCGAGAGTCTCTACGCGTCGAGTGAAAGCATTTGAAAGATCGGTTTTCGGCCCATGTACGCTGAGGCGAACATGGGGCACCCGTCCTGAACCATAAGGTTTGGTTACGAAGTGAGATCTGCGGGCTAGATAATCCGGCATCCGTAGGGGTCAGGGCTTGGCGGGTTGGCGGACGAGACGTTCCATCAAGAGGGCACTTCGTTTAGCTTGATTTGGGAGGGAATCCAGGAAGGCGGTTTCGCCTTCGGCGTGATAGCCCTCGCCCAGGATACCTACACCTACCAGGCCTGGCACGTACGGGGCGGCGAAGGAGATATCCCCGGCACCGCGGGTCATGGGGCCGGCGAGTTGGACCGAGCCCAAGCCGAGGGCTTCGCTGGCCTGGCTCCAGTCGCGAAATAGCTGCTGACCTGCTGGAGAGATGGCCATCGCGGGATAGGAATCCTCAAAGGTGATGGTCGCGCTGGTCCGCGGAAGATGCTGCTCGACGATGGCGCGCATCTTCTTTTCGACTCGATCGGTTTGGCCGTTGGTCATGGTTCGCAAATCCCCAACAGCGAGGGCAGTTGCGGCGACCACGTTGTCTTTGCCGGTCGCAGTTCCCCCGGTTTGATCCTGATTTAATTGCGCAGTGCCCCCACCTAGGATTAATCCGACGCTGTAGGTCAGTCCGTCTTCCGGCAGATCGCGGCGGAAGGCATCAAGGATTCGGCTCAATTCATAAATAGCGCCGTAGCCAAGGCGATCGGCAAAGATCTGTGAAGAGTGGCCGCTAATACCAGTCGCTTTAAGATGCCAGGTAGTGCTGCTGCGGCGCGATATGCTGATGGTGTCATGACCGTCGATGCGTACGCTGGGCTCAAATTCAAGGGCCACATCGCTCTGCTTCGCGGCTTCTACAAGATCGCGCCGCGCCAGTTCCAACGGATTGCCGAAGCGCTCCTCATCTCCGCTGAGTACGATTCGGATCTCGGTGTTGCGCAACACACCAGCGGACTCCATGGCGCGGAGTGCCGCTAACATGACAACCAGGCCGCCTTTCATGTCTGCTACGCCGGGGCCGGTGGCGGCTTGGCCGTTCGAGCCGGGCACGATGCTGTAGTGCTGAAAGGGGCTTGAGGGCTCAAACACTGTGTCCATGTGGCCGACCAGCAGGAGCCGTTTTCCGCAATGGCCCTGGCCTTCGGGGCATGCATGCTCGGCCACCAGATCGCCGGCGCGTTGCGTCAGGGTATCCATGGGAACCCATTGGACACGGAAACCGAGTTTTTCCAAGCGCGGAGTCAGGATGTCTTTGATCGCCAGCACGCCTGCGAGATGCATGGTGCCGCTGTTCGTGTCGACAAGTTGTTGCAACAGGGCGAGGTCGGCGGCGTTGTTGGCATCGACATTCTCGGCCATGCGTCGTTCGGTGGGCGTCAGTGAACGGGTTGACTGCGCGCCTAGAAGCGTCGTTGCCAGTATTGCGAACAGGGCGCTCGAAAGGTGTAACGGCGATCGCATTTGTGCGCAGAATACCATGCCGGTTGCGTGTGGTTTTGCCGGTGTTGGCCTGGGCTCTTCATTGACGAGGCATCAGAGCGGCGGCTCTCAGGAGAAGTGCTTGGCGGGATCAGTTCAGCCAGACCTGTCCAATTTGCTTTAAAGAGTCTGGGTTCTAGCAACCACTCTTTAGGAACCGTTGCACCTTCCTTGTCATCCCGAGGAGCTGTCCCTGTTGTAGTTCGCGGCCGGAAAACCCCCAAGAGCATCTGCCAAGAAACATCGCCGGGGTCCTTCGACTCCGCGCCATAAAGCCTCTGTCTCCAATAGATCTGCGAAGCGCTTCGCTCAGGATGACGGCTTTGTGTTGGGTGACACATAGCTGGTTTGGGTAGGTTGAAACACGAAAGATCGAAAAAGTCACAGGCTCTCGGTGTGACAAAGGAAGGGGCGACGGTTCCTCAAAGAGTGTCGTGCCTGTTCGGCAAGGTCAGGGCAGCCCCTACGGGATGTACGCTGATCCGACATCGGCCACCCGTCCAGAAGAGAAGTCCGTCTGCGGAACATGTTTGCTCGATTACACTTTTTGACTAGGTGAGGGGTTCTTTGTGATCAATCGTAGAGAGTTTATGAGACTTTTTGGTGCGACCGTCTGGACGGGGCTGTACCCACATTCCAATGGAGTGATGGGGAACAGTATGCCGCTGGCGAATACGGCGCATACGATCGGCCAGCGGCTGACAGACCAGGGGATCCACTGTGCGTTTATTGGCAAGTGGCACTTGAGCGGTCCGACGTGGACAGCGGACAAATGCTATGGGTACGCTGCACGCAACGCGCCCTGGATTTTCTAGAGAAGCATAAGGACGAAGATTTTCTGCTGGTGATCTCGTATGACGAGCCACATGGCTCCGCACTTCTTCGGCGCACACACGTTTATCGATCATGAGGTTGGCCGGGTGCTGGATAGTATCGACGCACATGCGCCGAAGGCACTGGTGATGTACACGAGCGACCGGCGTTTCTGACGCGCCGGCGAATACGCGCTCGAAGAGCCTGGTGTCGCACATCAACCTGAGCGCGACCATGATGGAGTTTTTCGGATTCGAAGTGCCCAAGACGCTGGAGGGTGTGAGTGCTCTGCCGCTTTTCGAAAATCCGCAGGCCACCGTGCAAAAGGACGTTTTTATCGAGTGGACCCGATACGAGGTAGACCACGATGGCTTTGGCGGGTTCCAGCCGATCCGCTGCATTTGCGATGGGCGGTACAAGCTCGGAGATGAATAACCTGATCCATGCGCAGGAGCATGCGGCCACCCGCGACCAGTTGCATGACAGGCTGCTGGAATGGATGAATACTTCGCGCGATGCCTTTCGTGGCTACTATTGGGGGCGACGTGCATGGCGGCCAAGTTCCCCGTGACCTGGGAGAATGCGGGATACACGCGGCAGACGACGGCGGCAACCCGGCCGAAGAAGTAGTGCGGGGCTGGCTTAGTCCGGCAGGACTGCGTCTGCTTCTATCTCCACTCGCCACTTCGGGTTGAGCATTTGCGCGATGACCATGGTGGCGGCCGGGCGGATGTTGCTAAATACCTCTCCGTGGGCTCGTCCGACCTCCTCCCAGTCTTCGGGGTTTGCTAAAAACATGCGGGTGCGCACGACGTGCTCGAATTTTGCGCCAGCCTGGTGAAGCGCCTTTTCGATAAGGGTCAGGACGTGACGGGTTTGTTCCTTGGCGGATAAATCTTCGGCTCCCACTGGGCCAGTCCCCGACACATGGACAGCGGTACCGATGCGGACGGCCCGGGAAAAGCCGATGATTGCCTCGTAAGGAGAGGTACCGGCGATGTTTTTGCGATTCATCAGTGCTCCTTTGGTTGATCGGTTAAGACGACAGAGGTTTCGATCTGCCGGGTCGAAATTTTCCAGTAGGTTCGCAGCAGGCGCTCCTTCTCCTGGTGGGAAACGAGGTGAAAGCCGTGGCGCTGGTAGAAGCGTATAGCCCATTGAGCATCCGCCCAGGTGCCGATCAGTACCGGGCGCGTGGTCATCGCTCTCAGGTGCGCCAGCAGTTGCGCTCCGATGCCTTGATTCTGGTAACCGGTTTTGACGTAGGCATGGCGAATCAAGGTCACGTCGGCCACGTCCTGCGAGCCCATTACGCCCACCAGAGTCCCGTTGTCTTCGCAACCCCAGAACTGCACGCCGTTTGCGATTTCATGGCTTAGTGCTTCGGCCGTCATATAGGGATCGTGCAGGCAATCGGCGGGAATGACTCCGCGGTAGGCGGATGCACCGTCGTTGATGATGGTCCAGATGGCGAGGAAATCAGGCTGGTGGCAGGGGCGAAGGGTAAATCGGCTCATTGGTATCGATCATAGGGGGCGCCCCCGATGATACCAAACCGCCTGCGACGGACGAAACGCTCTGGTTTCGTCCGTCTTTTTGTCGCAGTCATAGTTTTATACTGTTACGTGGTGGCAGGAGCGGTTGTCTGCTGGTGCCGGTTGGCCTTGCGGCTTTGCTTGATTTGTTCGTATTGCTGCTTTTGGGTGTCGTTCAGGATTGCTTCGATGCGGCTGTCGCTGTCCTGATGGATTCCCCGCATTTTCGCCTTTCGATCGCTGGGAGCGAGCGTGGTATCGGAACGCAGGCTCTGCACTTGCTGATCACGATCGGCGAGAATGGGCTCAATCTTAGATACCTGGTCAGGACTGAGGCCGAGCTCCTTTGCCATTTTCTTCGCCTGATGGCGAGGGTTGGGAACATGAGCCGGCCGCTGCGCCGGTGCCTGCGCAGTGGCTGGCGGTGGTGCACTCTGGTCTTGCGCCAGGAGCGCGTTACCGGATAATGCGACGGCTAATGCAGATCCGAGGGCAACTGTGGAGAAGAAGTTACGCATGGTAGTGCTCCTTGATATTCCAACTTCATTCATTACGTCTATGCAGACCCACTCCTCAAGAAGAGGTTGCGTTTGGGCCTTTCTTGCCTCTGCTAGACTTCTCTCATTTCACTGAGGGGAAAGACGATGGCGTGGCTAGGAAAAACGTCGGCAGCTCTATGGTTTGCGGTTGGGGCCTCTATGGTTTTTGGGCAAGCGGCGAAGCCATCTACGGCCTCGCGCACACTCGTCCGGGCGGGGCATCTGCTGGACGTGAAGACGGGTAAGGTACTCGACGCACAAACCATTGTGATCAGCGGCGAAACGATTTCCTCAGTGGGGGCCACCTCCGCGGTTCCGGCGCAGGCGGGAGATACGGTGGTTGACCTTGGCGATATGACGGTGATGCCTGGCTTGATCGACGTGCATACACATATCACTGGCGAGCCCAACTTCGACCCCTACTTTGAGTTGACCCAGACCGACGCGAAAGAGGCCATTCAAGGAGTGGTGAATGCACGGACGACGCTGATGGCGGGGTTCACCACGATTCGGAATGTCGGCGCCGGCGGATATACCGATGTGGACCTGCGCGACGCGATCAACCAGGGCGAGGTGCCGGGTCCCCATATGCAGGTGAGTGGGCCGCCACTGGGCATCACCGGCGGCCACTGCGATGAGAATCTACTCCCCGTCAAGTATCACGTAACCGGGGATGGCGTGGCCGACGGCATCGCCGGCGTGCAACAAAAGGTACGGCAGAATATCAAGTACGGCGTCGACCTGATCAAGATTTGCGCAACCGGCGGGGTGTTGTCGAAGGGTGATGACCCGCAGGCCTCGCAGTACACGATCGAGGAGATGCGCGCAATCGTTGCCGATGCGCACCGGCTGGGGCGGAAGGTGGCTGCGCACGCACATGGCTCTCAGGGGATTCTGTGGGCGAGTGAGGCGGGGGTTGACTCGATCGAACATGGCAGCTATATCGACGATGCGTCGATCGCCGAGATGAAGAAGAACGGAACCTACCTGGTACCTACGCTCTACCTGGAAGACTGGATGATTGAAAAGGGAAATCTACCGCCGTTCTATCAGCAGAAGATGAAAGACACCATCGTGGTGGCGAAAAAGAATTTGAAACATGCCATACAGTCGGGGGTAAAGATAGCGTTAGGAACGGATGCAGCGGTCTATCCCCATGGGCTGAACGCACATGAGTTGGATGTATATGTCAACCAGATGGGCATGACACCGCTCGCGGCACTGCAGACGGCAACCATTAACGCCGCAGATTTGATGGGGTGGAGCGCCAAGACGGGCAGTATCGAGCCCGGCCACTGGGCCGATATCATCGCGGTGAACCGGAACCCTCTGGACGATGTGCGGGTGCTGCAGCACGTTGGCTTCGTGATGAAGAGCGGGGTTGTTTACAAGAACGAAACCGGCAAGCCAGGAGCCACGACCGGCCAGTAGGCGCGTTTCACGGTTGGATTATTTGTTGGTGTAAAGACTTGCCATTGCGTTGATGATGCCTTCCACCATCGGCGCCATGACCACATAACCAGCCGCACTGGGATGGATACCGTCCATAGTCAAATCCGGCACGTAGTGTTCTCCGTCGGGGGCTATCAGTGCGGAGTGATAGTCAATGACGGGAATTGCTTGTGATAAGGCATATTGTTCGATCCAGGCGTTCCAGGTGTTGATGCGACCATATCGGCTTAGGGTGGAGTCAGAGCCGTCGGCCCCGCCGCACTGGGAGGCGTCGCAACCCCAGGGCGGAATGGTGGCCAGGATCACATGAATACCGTTGGTTTGCGCCATTTGTACCATCGCTTCTACATTGGCGGCGGATGGCTGCAGGGTCCAACCAGGATAGACGTCATTTGTACCGACAAGGATGTGGACGATTTCCGGGTGCAGGTCAATCACGTCGGATTGAAAGCGCGCTAACACCTGACCACTCTTCTGGCCGCTGATTCCCTTGTCTATCCAATTCGGGTGCTGGGTGAATTGAGGGCCTTGCTGACCGCTGCCCCAAATGGCGGTGATGCTGTCGCCGATGAAGACTACCGATGGGGGATCAGGGATCGTTTTTTGAAGGTGATCGTTTGCGGTGGCGATGGCGGCGCTGCATCCACAGAGAACGACGGAGGCCAGATATAAGACAGCACCCGCACCGATGCGATGTGGTTTGCGGCGTGTTATTGGAGGCTGGTTGCGCGGATGCATTGGTATCCCTCGGATGGATGAGCCGGGTTGGCAACGCAATCATGCGCTGCGATGGGTAAATTTCTTATGTCGATTTTGTTAAGTGCGCTTCATGGCCTGGGATGCTCATTATGACTAGCGATTTAGGTACTGGCATGGTCGCCCACTCAAGCCAAAAGAGGGCTTGAATGGGGCACCCGGAAGGTTGGTGTTTGGTTGGAGAGTTTGGGTTGGTGTGTCCGGGTTGGTGAGTTTGGGTTGGAGAGTTTGGGTTGGTGTGTCCGGGTTGGTGAGTTTGGGTTGGTGAGTTTGGGTTGGTGAGTTTGGGTTGGTGAGTTTGGGTTGGTGAGTTTGGGTTGGTGTGTTTGGGTTGGTGAGTTTGGGTTGGTGTGTTCGGGTTGGTGAGTTCGGGTTGGTGAGTTTGGGTTGGTCTTCTTGTTTCTTCCTCTTGCATTCCCATAGGTGCGGCGGTATAGTGCCCCTATTGGGTGGCAAGAGGAGCGAGGGAGTGGGAGAAAAGACGGATGTGTGGCAGGGGACGCTGGCGCTCATGGTGCTGCGGACGCTCGAAACGCTGGGTCCGCTGCATGGATATGGATTGGCGCGACGGATCGAACAGACGAGCGGGGATCTTCTGCAGCTGAATTACGGCACGCTCTATCCTGCTTTGCTCAGACTCGAGCAGGAGGGATTTATCCGGTCTCGATGGGGCGTCTCCGAAAATAACCGGAAAGCAAAATTCTATGAGCTAACCAAGGCCGGCCATCGGCAAGTGAAGAAAGCCGCTGCGGAATGGCAACAGACGACCGCGATCCTGGCTCGCTTCCTCACCCCGGCCAGTGAAGGGTAGTGTATGAGCAAATTGCGTGCTTTCTGTTTTCGCATGCTGGGCGTCTTTCGCAGCCGCCGTGCTGAGGACGAGTTTGCGGCCGAGCTGGAATCCCACATCGCGCTGCATACGGACGCAGGCATCCGCTCCGGTCTTACGGCGGAGGAAGCGCGCCGCCAGGCTTTGATGCAGCTTGGGGGCGTGGAACAGACGCAGCAGGCGCAGCGGGAACGGCGCAGCTTGCCATGGATTGAAGCCCTGATGCAGGACACGCAGTATGGCGTACGCACACTACGGCGAAGCCCTGGTTTCACCATCACGGCGATAGGCACGCTCGCTTTGGGTATCGGAGCATGCACTGCGATCTTCAGCCTGGTCAATGCGGTGCTCTTGCGCTCGTTGCCGTATGGGGACCCCAATCGACTGGTGTATCTGTTCACGCCGAATCCCCACATCCCTGTTCCGCCTGATGTCATGACCCCCAGCTATGCAGATTTCTACGACATCGAGCGGCAGGGTCACTCGTTCAGCAAAATGTCAGTGTTTGAGCAGGCACTGTTCAATGTTGCGATCGGCGACTCAGTAGAACGGGTAAGCGCAGCCAAGGTCGACGAGAAGTTTTTTGAAACTCTCGAGTCGGCTCCGCAAATCGGGCGCGCCATAGGGGCCGATGATAATGTGCCCGGCCACAGTGGCGTCGCCGTGATCAGCGACTCGCTTTGGCATTCGATGTTCGCCGGCAGCGCGGATATCCTCGAGCGTTCTCTGTCGTTGCAAGGGGTTCGTTACAGAATTGTGGGCGTGATGCCGCCTGAGTTTCTCTACCCTTCCAGTTCCGACCTGCCCTACGGAAACCCTTCGATCAAAGCGACTCATATCTGGATTCCGCTGGCGCTCACCGCTAAGCAGAAGGCGGAGCGCGAACCGGGCAGCGATGAGGCGATCGCGCGTTTGCGTCCTGGAGTTTCGGTGCGCGAGGCGCAGGCGGAGATGAGCGGCATCATGAAGCGCCTCGATCCGCTGCACAGTGACGGCGAGGTGGGGAGAGGTTGGGGTGCGTTGGTCAAGAATTTTATGGACAACGCGGTGGGACCGGTGCGCCCCCTGATGTGGCTGCTGCTGGGGGCTGTGCTGCTGGTGCTGTTGATTGCCTGCGGAAACGCGGCAAGCCTGCTGTTGGCCCGGGCAGCAAACCGGATGCGAGAGCTGGGTATGCGGGCGGCGCTGGGGGCCGGCCGCGGGCGCATCGTGCGCCAGTTGCTCACGGAGTCGCTGCTGATTGGGGTTGCCGCGGGGATCCTCGGCATTGGACTGGCTTACTACTTTCTACATCTGCTATTGCATCTCGATCCGGGCGACATTCCGCGTCTCGATGAGGCGTCGTTGGACACACGGGTTTTGCTGTTTACGATCGGCGCGTCTCTGCTGACCAGCATGTTTGCCGGTATGTTTCCTGCGTTGACGGTCGTAAGGATGAGCCTTACCGGTTTTCTGACATCGGGCGGAGGGGGCGGGGGAACAGTTGCGCAAAGCCGTTCCCAGAGCATGCTTATTGTGGTGGAGGCTGCGATGGTGGTGGTATTGCTTGCCGGCGCCGGCCTTTTTATTCGGAGTTATCTGAATGTTGAATCGGTCGCGACGGGATATTCTCCCTCGACGGTCACGATGAACGTTGCGCTCGATGAACGGTATGGCACGCCGCAACAACAGGGCGCCTTCTTCAAAGATCTCATTGGGAAAATTGGCACGCTGCCGGGGATCGATGCAGTGGGGGCTGTCAACTACCTGCCTCTTACTCATTCCGAGAGCATCGGTTTTTTTTGGGTAAATGGGTTTGCGAATCAGAAAGATCAGATGGCCGAGGGGCGCTCGGTGACGCCGCAGTACTTTCGAGCGATGAACATTCCGCTGCTTGCAGGGCGTTTCTTTACCGAGGGCGACATCTCGAACAAAGTGCGGCCGACGATCGTCAACGAACAATTTGCCAAGTTATATTTCGCGGGCCGTAGTCCGATTGGGGGGCAAGTAAGGGGCTCTGAACAGGATCCATGGAGCACGGTGGTCGGCGTGGTGGCGGATGTTCGCCATCTGACGTTGGAAGAGACTCCGCCGCCACAGATGTATTCGCCGGATTACGAGTTTGGCGGCGCATATGTTGCGGTTCGTTCTGTGCGACCGCCGTCGGCGGTTGCCGCGGAGATCCGGCGGACATTGAAGAGCATCGATCCCAACCTGGCGCGTGGCGAGGTTCACACGATGAGTGATCTGAAGTCCGCGGCAACGGCACGGCGACGGTTTCAAACGGCGTTGCTCAGTGTGTTTGCGGGCATCGCACTTTTTCTGGCATTGGTTGGGTTGTACGGTTTGATGGCGTACTCGGTGAACTGCCGGACGCGCGAATTGGGGATCCGGATGGCTCTGGGCGCGCAGCGGACGGATGTCACGATGCTGGTTTTGAGGAAGGCTGGGGTTTTGTTGGGATTGGGCCTGGCTGGTGGGTTAGCGTGCACATGGATCGCTACGCGGGCGGTAAAGGCATTTCTTTTTGGCGTGGAAGCACACGATCCGGCCACGATTTTGTTGGTGTGCGGATTACTGGTGGTTTGTGGTTTCCTCGCTGCGCTGATTCCGGCGCGGCGCGCCGCTTCGATTGATCCTATGCAGGCGTTGCGGACGGAGTAAGACGTAGCGGCGGATCTTCAGCCGTCCCTGCGGGACTCAATCATCTTGCATGATCTACCCAGGACTGACGTCCTGGGCTAAGGTCAGCCGTCCCTGACGGGACTTGTTGCAGTACAGGGTTTAAAGTCCCGGAATGATCAGACAGAGTCGCGCGTCGAGTACCCGCCCACCCGATCTTCTGTTGCCGGTACGGGAGACAGGTCTCCCAGGATCATGCGGTTCCGCCGCGAGTGAAACGGCAGGTTGATGAGGGTATTTGCCAACTCAAGCCAAAACGGGGCTTGAATGGGGCACCCGAAGCACCGGTGGCGGCGTAGAGAGCCTTGTCTGCGTGGCTCTAGGACGTTCGACCTAGGAGGGTCCTCTGCCGATCGATTAGCATGGGCCATGTTTTTCTCCGTGGAAATCCGCGTTATGACGTTTTGCGCCGCGTTGCTGTTTGCGGCTCCCGGTATCAATCCTTATGCGGGCGCACAGGCTGCTCCCGCGGAATATGACCTGCTGCTGAAGGGCGGGCATGTGATCGATGCCAAGAACAATATCGATGGACTGATGGACGTTGCGATCCGGGGCGGCAAGATCGCGCGGGTGGCCCGGACTATCCCCGCACAACAAGCTATCAAGACAGTGAATGTCACCGGGATGTACGTGGTTCCCGGACTGGTGGACATTCACGTCCATGCCTACGCGGGTACGGGGGAGAAGAATTCTTACGCGGGTGATCTGAGCGTGTATCCGGATGGATTTACGTTTCGCAACGGCATAACCACGGTGGTGGATGCCGGATCTTCGGGTTGGCGGAGCTTTCCGGATTTCAAGAACCGAGTGATTGATATCTCGAAGACACGGGTGCTGGCGATGTTGAATATCGTCGGCGCCGGCATGCGGCCGAATGGGATTGAACAAAACACTGCGGACATGGATGGGCAGAAGACGGGAGAGATGGCGCTTAAATATCCGGGCGTGATCGTCGGCATCAAGAGCGCGCATTTTGCGGGCCCGGAGTGGAAACCGTATGAGCAAGCCGAGATCGCGGGAAAGATGGCGAATATCCCGGTGATGATCGACTTCGGCGCGCGGCGGATCGAGCGGCCTATTTACAAGCTGTTTGCGGATTACCTGCGGCCTGGGGATATTTATACCCATACTTTTTCGGGCGAACGCGGGGAGCAGGACAACATCACCGGCGGCGTGGGGCGCGGACTACGGGAGGCTCGGGCCAAGGGCATCTATTTCGACGTTGGTCATGGGCAGGCGAGTTTTGCGTGGTCGGTGGTGATTCCGCTGTTGATGGATGGTTTTCCGCCGGATTCGATCTCCACCGATCTGCACGTGGACAGCATGAACGCGGGGATGAAAGACATGCTGAACATCGGGGATAAATTTCTGGCGATCGGCTGGCCGCTGAAGGATGTGATCGCGGCGATGACATGGCATCCGGCGCACGAGGTGAAACAGGATCAGTTGGGCAATCTCTCCGAAGGCGCGATTGCCGATGTTGCGGTGATCAGCATGGCGCACGGGCAATTTGGGTTTGGCGATTCGTATAACTCGCGGGTGGAGAGCGATCAGAAGATGGTGTGCGAGTTGACGATCAAGGACGGGAAGTTTGTGTACGACCTGAATGCGATGTCGGGCAATCCGTGGAACCAGGCACCTACGCTTGCCGATAAACAGGCGAAGCGGTGGACCACACTGAAGACGCAGGGATTTGGGGAGTCCCATTGGAAGCCTCGCCCGGGACAGCCTCTGCAACATGACTGGCGGCCTTACAAGCTGCCCGCGAATCAGTTGGAGACGATGCAGCCGGGTACGGCGAACGTGGCCGATCCGCAGTGGATGAGCCCGGAGCAGCGAGCGAAGTCGGCGGAGATTGATAAGAAGAATGCAGCTAAGGCCGCGGCGAGGACGAAGGCGCTTGCGGCGAGTGCGCATGGTGGGAATACTCCATAGAAAGGCCGAGCCGGAAGGGTTGTTCCGGCTCGGCCTTGGCGCCCGATGACGGGTTACTTCAGGGCGACTAACACCTCATTCGTAGAGGGCGCGGGTTGGCTGGCTTCCTCTAGCCTGGGTTGTGGTTTGGGGGCGCGGAGCATCATGCCCTCGGTTCCCTGCTCGCCCCAGATCTCGGCTAGAAAGTATTGATCGCTCACCTGCTGGAAGACCAGTTTCTGGTTCTTCTCGCCAGGGTACTCGCGCTGGCCATGCGAAAAGACTGTAGCACTGTTGTCGCAGTTGTGAATCTTGATGGAACCGTTCACAGAATCGACCTTGATGGTGTAGGTGCCGGCCGGCATGTGGGTGTGTCCGACATTGAAGGCGAAGGGTACATTTGCCTCGACTGCATGCTGGGCGTACGCGCTGGCGGTGAGCAGGGCCGTGAGGGCCCCGAGGGAAAGGGTTGCGAACAGGTTTCGTTTCATCACATCCTCCTGGGGGCTCCTTTTACAGTGGAACCCGAACTGAATTGGTTGCGTTTGCGCGGCGGTACGGGACTACCTGAGAGCGATCTCGACATATTTCGGAGCAGGGTTGCTGACAACCTCGGTCTGCTGCTCGGCCTTGGCGACCGGCATGGCCATACCGACGGAGCCCTCGCTTCCCCAAATGTCCGACAGCGAGTATTGATTGCCCTGGTGATGGAAGATCAGCTTGTGATTCACACGGCCGGGAGCTTCCTTTCGAAACAGAGAGAGCACGGTTTCGCCGGTGTTGCGATTGCTCACCATGACGAAACTGGAGTCAAAGTCTGCCCGCTTGATCTCGTAGGTACCGGCAGGAAGATGTTTGGTTCCTACGTTGAAAGCGAAGGGCACATAAGCCCGCGCTGGGGCTTGCGCGAAGGCGCTGGTGGTGGTGAGCAGGAGCGACAGCGCCAAGACTGATATGTTACCGATACGGTTGCTTTTCATGACATCCTCCCTGGGGCTCCTCGCAGTGGAACCCAAACTGAATTTGCCTCTCGAACCTTTAGCAGCTTCACTCAAAGTTCGTTGACGCATTCCTCTATTGCATGCACGCGGCCAAACGGAAACGCGATGAGGTCGAGAGCGATGTTCCTGTGTTTACAACGACATAGCCGCGGCGCCAGGTCCGGAAGGGAGGCAAGAGGGTAGCCGAATGGATACCGCGCGGAGCCTTTCGACTCCGGGCTACTGGGCGCGGCGTTTGGACAAGGCTTTTGCTTCTCTTTCGGCTAAACTGAACCACCGGAGGCAGAGTTGAGCAACGCAAGGCTGGTAGCGACTTCTGGTTATTTGCGGGGAACGGTCTGGCCACTCAAGGGCGGCCCGCTCTTGATGGGGCGGGATGCCTCCAACCAGGTAGAGGTGAGCGACCCTGCGGTTTCGCGCAAGCATTGTTCGATCCGAGAGCTTTCCAGCGGCTCGTTCGAAATCGCCGACCTCGACAGTCACAATGGGACTGCGGTGAACGGAACCAAGGTCAGCCGTAGCCCCATCAAGCATGGGGACCGGGTTCGCATCGGGAGCAGCGAATATGTCTTCCTGACCGGCGCGGACGACGACGGCGGGGGACCCTCTTCACGCTCCGGAAGCAGCCTGGCTGAAACCGGGCTCATCACCGTACACCTGGATATGTTGGGAGTACCCTCGGATGCTTCCGGGGTGGGCCGCATGGCGCGCGACCTGAGCGCGTTTTTCAAAATTACCAATGTCATCAATTCCACCCGGGATGTACAAGCCTTGCAGCGCGAGCTGCTGGTGCTGATTTCGGAAGTGATCCCGGCGGCAGAGGCGGCGATCGTGCTGCAGCCGAACAGAAACGACGAGCCCAGGCCTCCGTGTACCTGGAACAGGAAGGGGCTGGCGCAGGGCGAGATGATCATCCGGGAAGAACCGGTGCAGCAGGCGACGTGGGAACGCTGCGCGGTTTTTTCAGCCGCCTCGGCTGAGGCCAATTCGACGGAGCACGTGTTGTGTGCGCCGCTGGTGGGGGTGGAAAGAATCCTGGGCGTCATTTACCTGAGCTCACCGGCCTCTTCGCCGGCTTTCACGGAGGAACAGGCCTACTTTCTGAGCTCGATTTCGCGCATCGCCGCGGTCACGCTGGAGAACCTGTCGCAGTTGGATTCCCTGCGGGCGGAGAACCAGCGATTGCGAGGAGAGGCGAGAGCCGACCACAGCCTCATTGGAGAGAGCCGGCCGATGGCGCGGGTGAACGAGTTCATCACCCGGGTGGCCAAAGGCAATACAACGGTGCTCATCCGCGGCGAGAGCGGTACCGGCAAAGAGCTGGTGGCACGCGCCATTCACGCCAGCGGGCTACGCCCTGATAAGCCGTTCGTCGCCATCAACTGCGCTGCCATACCGGAAGCTTTGCTGGAAAGCGAATTGTTCGGTCATGAGAAGGGGGCGTTCACGGGGGCGGCGGGGGTGAGGAAGGGCAAGTTTGAAACCGCCGAAGATGGGACGTTGTTTCTGGATGAAATCGGCGAGATGGCGCCCCTGTTACAGAGCAAGTTGCTGCGGGTGTTGCAGCAGCGCGAATTCGAGCGGCTGGGGGGAAACCGGCTGTTGCCGTTCAATGCCAGAGTCGTGGCCGCGACGAACAAGAACCTGGAGCAGGCGATCAAGTCGGGCGAATTCCGGCAGGACCTGTATTACCGGCTGAATGTGGTCTCTGTCGCTTCTCCGCCGCTGCGTGAGCATCGCGAGGATATCCCTTTGCTGGCCCTGCATTTCGCCGACAAGTATGCGGCTAAGTGCAAGCGCGGTTTTAAAGGGATTGCTCCGGAAGCACGAGCTTTGCTGATGCAATACAGTTGGCCGGGGAATGTGCGCGAGCTGGAGAATGCGATTGAACATGCGATCGTGATGGGACTGACGGACGAGATTCTGCCCGAAGACCTGCCGAATGCGCTGTTGGAGGAGCAATCCTCGGATTTGGCTGCGGCGCGGTACCACGACAAGTTGAACCAGACGAAAAAGCAGCTGGTGTTGAGCGCGCTCGATGAGGCCAAGGGCAGCCCGGTGGACGCTGCGCGGTTGTTGGGGATTCATCCCAAGTATTTGCACCGGTTGATCAGGAATTTGAATTTGAAGACGGATGGGAAGCGGGCGGGTTAAACGTTTGAGGATTAAAAGGACTTACCTCAGGGCCTAAAGGCCTGAGGTTGGTGGTGGTTATGTACGGGCTAAAGCCCGTACCTACCAGCTCGTTGTTATCTTGCGGTGCTACTCAGAGGCTTTGTATTCGGAACATTCTCTAGTTCAGGGAGCTTTCCCTGTTCGACAAATTGCCGGGCATGACTCCTCGAGATTTTATCGAAGTGACGTCGAAGGTATTCGTGCAAGGTTTCGGGTTTGATTGAGAACATGTCGCCTGACCTGTGGAAACTTAACGGCGATTCGCTTCGCTCCTCGAAATCAAGTCCCTCCCCCGAAGGATCGATTGTGAGTGCTGGTGAATCGCCGCTTGTTGACAAGCTTACCGGGTCTGGCGCAGGCCGCCATAGTTCTTGGGTGACATGGAGAAAGATCGTAGTTGTATACGGAACTGCGATGGTCGGCCGAGTCAAGAACCTTTGTGGGACAGTGTCTGCTAGAGTGCATGGTTATGGAACATTTCCGTCGTATCGCGTTCGCGGTTTTGATGTGCGTCACTACGCCCCTGGTGTATGCGCAGGGTGGGGCCGCTGCACCCACTGCTGCAGTGCCTGATTGGGCGCAACCCGGGTCTCCCACACATGTACAGGTGCCGCCGCCGGCGGATTTTCATCGGCCGAGCAGGAATTTCGAAACGCCGATTGGCGTGTTCCAGGGCCAGTCTGATATCGGCGGAGCGGTCGTGCCGGGAAATGCGAGCTACAACCCTGGCACACAGCAATACACCATCGAATCGGCGGGCTACAACATCTGGTACACGCGGGATGAGTTCCGCTATTTGTGGAAGAAGATGTCTGGCGATGTTTCGCTGGCGGCCGATGTCAGCTTCCCTGACCCGAAGGGCTACGGCGATCGCAAGGTGGTTCTGGTGATTCGCCAGAATCTGGACGACGATTCGAAAGAAGCGATGCTCGGCCAGCATGGAGCGGGCATGATTCACCTGGCCTGGCGCTCGGACAAAGGCGCGATGATGAAGGATGCACAGTTTCGCTTTGGCGGCACGCTGGCAGGGGTCAAAGCGAAACGGGTGGGCATTGAGAAGCATGGCGATGCCATTGCCATCTTCGTCAGCCTCACGGGTGAGCCGATGCACCAGTTGGGACCACCGATCACGATGCACTTCGACGAGCCGTTCTACGTGGGCATCGGTTTTTGCTCCCACTTGCCGGCCACAGCGGATAGCGCGGTGGTTTCAAATGTCGTGCTGGAGAACTCGGCCGGCAGCGTGCGCTAGACGATTCAGCTCGTGGGTACCAGGATTTCCGTAATCAATTGGTCTTCGGGCGTCGTTCGCGGATCGTTCACGTAGTTCTCGATGAAGAAGTCATCGCGCAGCGGCAGCTCTGTCTGGGCAATCAACTCCATCACTCGGCCACTTGCCGGACCCAGGTTTGCATAGGGCCCGGTCAAGACAAAGCGGCTGTATTTGCCTCCAGCAAATTTCATGTAGGTGAGATCGGGCGGCAACTTCACGGGCGGGGCGGCCAGTGAAACTCCAGCGCGGTAAATCTTGGGTCCCACTTTGTAGAGGCTCAGGTATCCGGTGATCTGATTGTGTTCCGCGGCCGCAGGGATGAATGGATGGAGGCTCTGCCAGGCCTGGGGAGCATTGGTGGGGAAGGGTCCGACCTTCTCCACGAAGACGTAATGAGTTTCGGGCCATGCAATGGATTGGGGCGCTTCGGTTAGGTTCATGTCACTCCTTGGCAGAGGCGAACTAGCTCTTGCGGGCAAAGTACCAAGCTTGCGGGCGACAGTCAACCTTATCGATTGACATTGTCAACCAATAAGGTTGACAATGCCTGGCATGGCGACCACAAGCAAAATGCAGCCTGGGGTGCGCGGTGAGATCGCAAAGTTCCGCCACTTCAATCGCATGTATACGCGTTATCTCGGAACCCTGAACGAGGGTCTTCTGGATAGCGAATACAGTCTGGCAGAAGCGCGCGTGCTCTGGGAACTGGCGAATCGAGACACGCCCAAGGCAAGCGAGATAGCCGAAGAACTGGGGATGGATCCCGGCTATCTGAGCCGCCTGTTGGGCAAGTTTGAACACGACGGGTTGTTGCAGAAGAGGATTTCAGAACAGGATGGCCGCTACTCGGAGTTGGTGCTCACGACGCGGGGGAAATCTGTTTTCAAAAAGTTGAACGAGCGTTCCAACGAACAGGCGTATGCCGCTTTGCGTGGGCTGCCACCCGCGGCACGCACGGAAATGATCGATTGCATGCAGTCGATTGAAAAGCTTCTGATGAAGACAGACCGGAATCGTAGCCCCTGCGTTCTGCGCCCTCATCGGGTGGGAGATATGGGGTGGATTGTTTATCGAGAGGGCCTGGGCTACGCGGAACAGTATGGATGGGACGCTACATTTGAAGCGTTGGTGGCTAAGATTGTTGCTGATTTCATCACTCACTTCGAGCCGGCGCGAGAACGGTGCTGGATAGCGGAAGTGGATGGCCAACACGTGGGCCACATTTTTCTGGTGAAGCATCCGAGTGAAGCGCAGACGGCAAAGCTTCGTTTGCTGTTTGTCGAGCCCAGCGCCCGAGGTATGGGGGTCGGCCATGCGCTGGTCAACGAGTGCGTGCGCTTCGCTCGCACAGCAGGGTACCGGAAGATTGTTTTATGGACGCAGAGTATGTTGACTGCGGCGCATCGGATTTATGAGGGTGCGGGGTTTGTGTTGGTGAAGCAGGAGGCTCATCATAGCTTCGGCCATGATCTTGTTGGGCAGGAATGGGAATTGGAGTTGAGGTGAGGCGCAGATCGTTCATACCTTGAAGACCGAGTGAGACTCTTGGAGCTTGAAGGAGAGAACCGTGGTATCCCATATCTCGCGAAAAACGAGCGAGATATGGGGCACCCGGGATTTGGTGGTAGGGAGATATTTTTTATCGCTTAATCAGAACTGCAGGCGCAGGCCTAACTGCAGTTGGCGGACGTTCAGGGCGAAGTTGCTGTTGTTGATGCCGGTTACTTGCTTGAAGGGCGTGGAATAGGGCGTCAGGGTGTTGCCCGCTCCGTTGGTTTTTGAACCGGCCTGGAGAACGTCATTGACGAAATAGGCTGAGGAGTTGACCGCCGAGACGTTGGGATGGTTGGCTACGTTGAAGGCTTCTCCGAGAAACTCAAGCCCGTAGCGCTCACGAAACAGGACCCTCTTCGAGAGACGCAGATCGGCGACGTAGGTTGCCGGCTGCTGGACGGCGTTACGGTCTGTGATAGGCACCCGGTTCGAGGTGGATACCGCCCCCGACCCGTTGAAGGATCCGGTATTGACGATCTTCTGCACCGGCGCGCCCGGGGTGACCGTGAGCGTGCTCGACGATCCGCTGATGCCTACTGAGAACGGCAGACCCGATTGCGCGGAAAATGCTGGCGCAAGCTCAAAATCGTTGGCGAGGTAACCCCAGGCTCCGTGCAAATGCCAAGGTGAACTGATCACGGCAGCCATCACCAGGCGGTTGGGCACGTTCTGGTTGGAGTTGCCCTTGTCGAGACGGATGTTCGTGGGATCGAGCAACGCCGTAGCGGACGCGCCCGTGGTGTTGTTCTCGCCATAATCCATGGCGTGCGACCAGGTGTAGTTCGCATTGAAGGCGATCGAGTGCGAAACCTGATGCTTGAACTGCGCCACCAGCGCCTCGTAATTCGAAGTCACGCCGCTAAAGATATCGGTGATGGAGCTGAAATTGGGATTGGGCCGTAGATTCTTGTTGGTGGTTGCCAGGAAAGCATTCGCCGTGAAGGTCGTTCCGTTGGGGATGGGGCCTACATTCTGCGGGTCATTAATGGTGAATGCGACGGGCGTGGGCGCGGGAAGGTTGGTGTCGACAAAATCAGGCAGGCGTCGCCCCCACGATCCGAGCCACGACAGGCTAAAGACATCGTGGCCGGTCAGCTGGGTTTCCACGGTGAGGTCGGCCTGGTGGATCTGGGGGACCTTGAAGTTGGGATCGAGGTAGTCCACGGTGGCATTGCCGCTGGCTGAGCCGAGGCAGGCGCCTTGTTGCGCAGGCGCTACCACCTGGGGAAATACGGGAGCGCAGTTCTGTCCTGCGTTGAATTGTGGGTTGGTCTGACTGCCCGTCGCTCCGGTGCCGATCAAAGCCTGATAGAGGGTGGAGTTGATGGCGCGGGCGAAAAACATGCCGTAGCCACCGCGCACGATGGTCCTGCCGGTGCCGTAAGGATCGTAGGCAAAGCCGACGCGCGGACCAAAGTTGGTCTTCCTGTCGTTCAACTTCGAAGTTTGGGGAACAGCGGCGTTGGGCAGCTGGGGATCTGGGAAGCTTTCGAACTCCCAGCGAATGCCCAGGGTAAGACTCAGCCGGCGGGTAGCCTTCCACTCATCCTGCGCGAACAGCGAGTAGTCTCCGGTGGTGAAAGGGATCCCTGCCAGACCTGCACCCTGGTTGAAGTAGGTGTAATGCGCGGCCTTTGCGGTGGTGGCTGCATTGCTCGCGAGATAGGCGTCTGAGATGTAGTTACCCAGGGTAGTGTTGCCGCTGTAGGTGTAGCCACCAAACTGGTTGTAGAGATTAGAAGTCAAATCGTAAGTGTGAACGTAATCTCCGCCAAACTTGAAGCTGTGGTTTCCGTGGATCCAGTTCGCGGTATCAGAGAACTGCCAACGGCGCTCGTCGGGATAGGCGGCACGAAGAAGAAACTGCGGCGTGCCAATCTGGAAGAAGCCTGTCAGATACACGTTCGCCGGCAACCCCAATGGGTTGGTGTAGGTGGGGGTCTTAATCAGAGTGCTGGTTTCGTAGGGAGTGGGCGCCTGGTTGGTCTCGTATTCGAAATCGCGGCCGTACATGTAACGCGCTTCGTTGCTCCAGACCGGCGTGAACAGGGTATCGAGTTTACCGACGATCCAATTGTCACGGACATAGTCGTTGCCGAAGCTTGAGAGTCCGTAAGCAACGGCCGGGCTGGTCTGGATGCCGGCTGGAGAGGTCCAGCGCATTCGGTTGGCTTCCACCGAAACATGATTTTTCCCGTTTACCTGCCAGTCGATCTTGGGGAAGTAGATGGTCTGATCGCCGGTACGGGGCACCGTACCAAGGGTAGATTGCAGCCCGGCGATGCCACCGTTGTAAACGGAGTAAGAGGCGGCATAGGGCAGGCCGGTGTTGGTGGCGATCTGGCAGACGTTCGCGTCCTGGTAATTGGGGGCGGCCGAGCCTGTAGCGCCGCAGGTCTTGCCGGCCGGCAGTGCGGCGTCGGCGGCAGTGTAGAAGTTAGAGTTGGCGGCGGCGCCGGTGATGGTCGCAGCGGCCGGGAAGTCGTGATAAAACTTGTCGGCGGCAAAGAAGAAAAAGATCTTATCTTTCCAAATCGGGCCGCCGACAGCTAGCCCGTATTGACGGCGAAGATCGGTTGGCTTGAAAGGAACTACCTGGTAAGTGGGTGGGGTAGCGGAGACCTCGACCGGGTGGGTCACGGTGCTGTTGGTTGCGGCCCAGGCACTGTCGCGGTCGAAATAGTAACCCACGCCATGGAAGCCGTTGGTGCCGCTCTTGGTGACCGAGTTCACGATGCCACCCGCTGAGCGGCCATACTCGACCGAGTAGTTCGAGGTGTTGACCTGAAATTCCTGGACTGCCTCCTTGGCGGTGGAGTAGCCCGCACGGGTGCGGCCCCGCTCTTCGGAAAAAAAGGCCTGGTTATCGTCTGTTCCGTCGATGGTTACGTTATTCAGAAGCGTGCTCTGGCCGCGGAAGCTGAGCAAGCCATAGCCGTTGGAGTCGTTCACTACACCGGGCGTCAAGAGAGCGTAACTGGACCAGCGATAGTTGCTGACAGGAAGATCGTGCAGGATTTTCTGATCGATGATGCCGGCGAAGTCCGGGTTGGTGGTGTTCACCAGGGGAGTGGCGCCGGTGACCTCAACGGTTTGCGAGGTTGATCCGACCTGCATATGGGGATCGATCGTGGTCAGCAGCCCGACCTGGACGAGTGCGTCCACCGCTTTGTAGGGCTCGAAACCTGACGCCGTCACGGTGACAGTGTAAGCACCCGGCTGGAGGTGAATGATTCGAAAGTAGCCGTCACTGTCTGCCTGGGCGGTTTGCTCTGCGTTGGTTCCATTGTTGACCACAACGACGGTGGCGCCGCTGACGATGGCGCCTGAGGTATCAACCACCGTGCCTCCTACAGCGCCGTCGACGGCCGTCTGGGCATGCGTATTCGGAGCAATCAAGGCGCCCAGCAGGGTGAGCAGGGCGAACACGCGGGATCGAGACATTCGAAACATTTGGCTCTCCTCAAAATTTGGGGTCGTTCTTTTTATTGGAGGTGAATCAGTATCTCAGCCGGGCTGGAGCCGGAATCGCGGGCGCTGTGTCCGCACCCTGCGACGGGTATTCGTAGCAGCATTGTCGCAAGTCGCTGAGTCAATATGGCAGATTTCTTTTACACCAGCGTTAATTTTAAAGAGGAAGAAATCTTCGTTTCGCGGCATGAAAACAATGCCTTAACAGACCGGCGGGTAGAGAATTTGGGGCAGCGCGGGAAAGGTGTATCTCAAGAGATTAAGGTAGGCCGGGATTTATCCTGAGGGCCTAAAGGCCGAATTGTGCAGTGAGTTTATGTACGGGCTAAAGCCCGTACCTACCCCGCCGGGGGGAGCGCGTCTGCTTTGCGGGACCGGTTGATTCACGAACGATGAGTTCCGGCGCGACGGCTACCTGGGGGAGAGCTTTGGTGTCCGTGGTCCGGAGCTGCTGGAGCAGTAGCTGGACAGCGAGTTCGCCCATCTGGTGAAGAGGCTGGCGAATGGTGGTGAGGCTGGGTGTCTGGAAGGCGGCCTCTTTAATGTCGTCGAATCCGACTACGGAGACGTCATGGGGAACGCGCAGCCCGGAGTCATGGAGCGCCCGGATGCAACCAATCGCCGCAACGTCGTTGAAGGAAACAACGGCAGTGAAACTGCGATGGTGGGCCAGCAGTTGCTTCAACACTGGATATCCCAGTTCGGGCGAGGTCAGATCTTTTTCCAATTGGATGGTCATTTCGGGGCGAATGGCGATGCCCAGGTCACGGGCAACTTCCACAATCCCTTGCCACCTTGCGTCGGAGTCAGAGCTATAAGGCTGGCCGCGCATGAAGGCGATGTTGCGATGACCGAGTTCGTAGAGATGACACAGCGATAGTTCCGCGGCGCGGTGGTGGTCAAGCACTACGTTCGTCACTCCACTCATGCGCCGATGGCCGGCGATGGCTACAACGGGAAGCGGGAGTTTGTGCACCAGGTTAGTATCAATCGCAATCAAACCTTCCGCGCCGCGGCTGATCAGCATGCGTGGGTATTGCTCGATAAGATCTGTCCGGTGGCGATGGTGGGCGATGAAGTAGAAATAGTTTTCCTGGAGCAGGCAGTCTCCGATGCCAGTCATCACTTCGGCGTGATAGCCGTCTGCCAATACGGGCACCAGGATGCCGACGGTCATGGTGCGGCGATTTCTCAAGGAGCGAGCAAGGAAGCTGGGCTGGTAGTTGAATTTGATCGCGGCCTTGCGGATTCGCTCCCGGGTTGCTTCGGGGATCGAACGCCCTGGCACTTCATTCAACACAACGGAGATAGTAGTTGGATCGAGATTCAGATAAGCGGCAAGGGTCTTCAGACTGACACGTGCCGGCTGGCTGCTGTCGCTCTTGCTTTTGCGCTTGCCCACTAAACTTACCGTGTCCTGTTTATTGTCTGTGTGAACAAGATAACAGGCGCGACCTACCTAGACAATAGTTTGTCTAGTACCTTACCGGGTGGGCACGATGCCCTTCCCCTCTTTCAGTATGTAGAAGTGGTTTGCGCTTAGATTGGTCAGCGTCTCTACCTTTCCGGAGGGCCAGAAAATCTCGAGCTTGTCGAGCTTTTCATGGCCGGCCAAGCCAAAGTGGATCCGCAGGTCGCTCTGGGAGAGATAGCTGCCTCCGCTGCGTACCTCGTCCTGCTGGATGAGATCACCAGCGGTGGCGCGAAGCCGAGTGTTCAGCGCGAGCGGACTTCCCTTTGCCGCCTCTAGTTCAAAGCTGATCCAGTGATTGCGCGGGCCCCCCTGGGTGCGCAAGATCATCGGTTCGCCTTCCAGGTTCTCAACGACCAGATCGAGTTGGCCGTCGTTGAAAAGGTCGCCTACCGCGAGCCCGCGGCTCACCTGGGGAATCTGGATGGCCGGACCGGCGAGCTTGCTTATGTCGCGAAAGGTGCCGTCGTGTTGGTTGAGGTAGAGGAGTTTCGGCTCACGGAATTTGGTACCGATGTCTTTGGTGTCTACCTGCGGATAGACGTGGCCATTGACCAGGATCAGGTCCGGCCAGCCGTCGTTGTCCACGTCGAAGAAGGCGTCTCCCCACCCCACGTAGGGCGTGGTGGCGCGAGCGATCCCGGACGGGTAAGAGACGTCAGTAAAGTTGAGGCTGCCGTTATTGCGATATAGTGCGGCGTATTCCTCGCTGAAATGGGTGATAGCGATAGAGAAGAAGCCCTTGTGCTCATAGTCGCCTAAAGCCACACCCATGTTGGCCTGTTCGCTGCCGTCGAGGTTAACGGCGACTCCGGCATCGAGCGCGACATCGGTAAAGTGGCCGTTGCCGTCGTTGCGGTAGAGGTAATTGGGCTCTCCGTCGTTGGCGACAAACAGGTCCAGATTTCCGTCGTTATTGAAATCGCTCCAGACCGCGGTCAAGCCAAAGAAGCGCTGCGGGTCAGCCACACCAGCCGCTTTGCCGACCTCGGTGAAGGTTCCGTTGCCGTTGTTGTGGTAGAGTGCGTCCGGGGACCCCTTGAGTCCGCGAGGACCACACTGCACGGCGATGCCGTGGTATTGGCAGGTAACTTTGGAGCCGAATTCGGGCAAGTCCTTGAGGTCCAGGTCGACGTAGTGAGCGACAAAAAGGTCGGCCCAGCCGTCACGGTCATAATCACCAAAGGCCGCGCCGGTGGCCCAGCCGGCATCTGTGCTTAGCCCTGACTCAGTAGTTACGTTTTTAAAGGTGCCATCGTGGTTGTTGCGGAAGAGGATGACTCCACCAAAGCAGGTGACTAACAGGTCGGGCCATCCGTCATTATCGTAGTCGCCAATGGAGGCCCCCATGGCCCAGCAAGGATTGGCGACTCCGGCTTTATCTGTCACATCGGTAAAGGTGCCGTCGTGGTTGTTGTGGAAGAGCGCGCTGCGAGCTTTGCGTCCGGCCAATGCCATGTCGATGCCGGGGGCGTTGGTGAAGTAGATGTCTGGCCAGCCGTCACGATCGTAGTCGATGAGTGCGACTCCGCCGCTCATGGACTCCACTATGTATTTCTTAGCGGGGGAGGACAGATGATCGAACTGGATTTTTGTGGAGTGGGTGATATCGATCAGCTGCGGAATTTGCGAGCCGGGTTCCGGGGCAGGGTGCTGTGCTCGACTGGGTTGAGGCGGGCAGAAGAGGGCAAGCGGGAGCGATAGAAGCGCTACGTTTCGAAACTTTGTGGCTCTTCTCATCCGTATCCCCCGGAGTGACGGCGATCGCTACCTGGTCTCGTCTTCGGTGGACAGTCCGGCCGGGTGGAGTTGCATTTCTTTGAAGACTGCCTCCAGCTTTTCCTTCATGAGCTTGTATCGCTTGTATTCCTCTACTTCGTGTTGCGAATCGGCGGTGCGGCCCATTTCGCGGTAGATGGTGCTGAGGCGGAAGTGGGCGGCGGCGTTTGTGGGTTCCAGTTGAACGGCTCGTTCGAGGATGGGCAAGGCCTTAGCCTGCTCATTCATGGCGATCAGGGTTTTGGCCAACCCGAAGTTCGCCTCCGCATCTTCAGGCTGCAAGCGAATGGCGGTGTTGTAGTACTGGAGGGCCTGGGCTGAATCCCCTTTGCGGCTGGCCAGGTCGCCGAGGCGGGTTTCTGCTTTTTCGTCAAGGGCGTTCTCAGCGATCGCCGCCTTGTATTCAGATTCGGCTTCCGCTTTGGTTTTTGCATCCTCGGAGAGACCGAGCAGCTCTCCCATTTCGAAGTGAATGCCGGGCAGTTTGGGATCGCTTGCGAGAGCCTTCTGGAATTGTGCGCGAGCGCCGGCATTGTTTCCCTGTTTGGCCTCTTCGTGAGCCATGACCTGATGCATTTGCGCCGAATCGGGAGCAACCAGGGCCAGGCTGAGCATGGCTTCACCAGATAGGTCGGAATAGACGCGGTAGGCGGCATAGAGCACCGCTGGATTGACAGGGTCCGCCTGGCGCATGGCGTTCACCACGGAGCTTGCCTTGGCAAGATCCTGGCTGGCTGTATACAGCTCCACCAGCTCCATGCCGATTTGCACTTTCAATTTTGGTTCATCGACGGCTGCAAACGATGCTTCGAGGTGGGTGCGTGCGTTGGCAGGGTCGCCGGTGCGCTTCTCTGCCATTCCCAGCAACGCCTGAATTTTGGTCAGGTTCGGCTGCAGGTCAAGGGCGGTGCGCAGATGGGGCTCGGCGTGAGCATAGTCGCCCTGAAAGAAGAGCAGAACCCCGAGGTTGGCTTGCGCATCCAAGTTGCGCGGCTCGAGTGTCACCAGCGATTGGAATTCCGGAATGGCGAGGTCGGGGCGGTGCTGATTCAAATACTGCTGGGCGAGCCGGGAATGTTCTGCTACCTGATCCTGATGGCTACTGGACGCCTGCGAGAGGAGTGAGAGGGTGGGGAGCAGGGTCAGTAAAACGGCACAGAGTTTTTTTTTACGCACATCGCCCCAGAATGATACCGCGCTGCTGGTCCGGAGAGAAAGGCTTGCCTCCCGGCGCCCTTGCCGTGAGCCCGATCATGGACGGCGGTCACCAAGGGGTCGGACAGGCCTGGAATAGGACCGGGCCGGAGACGGGAAAATTGATTTTTTGCCTTAAGACACACGGTTGTCCTTCAAATTACAGGGCTTGCGACAGGGTGCAAGATAGCCCTTGACAACTTTAGGCGGCTTCCTGTTATATTGCTCGCGCGCGCCGAGATGGCGATAGACAACCGTTTGTCTTATCGAATAACGGCGCGGAAGACGCTAAAACGAACCAAGACTATATACAGCGGCAGCACTTTTTGGGAGGTTAGGTATGAAATCAGGAAGATTGGCCCTACTGGCCGGCATTCTTCTCGTTGGCTCATTCACAGGAGCCTCGGGACAGGCGACAAACGCCGGCGACATCCACGGCATTGTGACGGACAACACCGGCGCTTCCATTCCAGGTGCAACGGTGACGGTTCTAAACGTCGACACCGGAGTCACCAAGGACTACACGACAAATGCCGCGGGCGTGTACGACACCTCCTCCATCGTCGCCGGCACCTACAAGCTCACTTTTTCAAAAGAGGGCTTTAGCCAGTTAGTGCGGTCTTCGATCACGGTCAACGTCGGGACCACGCCGGTGGATGCACAGCTGGCGGTAGGGACAGTAAACACCCAGGTGGTGGTAAACACCGATGTGCCGCTTCTGACCACCGATAGCGGAGAGCAATCGACGACGCTGAGCGCGGAGACAATATCGCAGCTACCCCAGGTGGGACAGATAGGGCAGGACTGGTCAAGTTTTAATATCCTGCTGCCCGGAGCCGCGGGTGCCCCTGGAGGAAACCAAGGGGTCGGCGGTTCCGGTACATCGAATGGGACGATGCTATCGGTGAACGGCAACCTGCCGTTCAGCACAGTGCTGGCAGATGGCGCCGAAACCACGTTGCCGGCGAGCGCGAACTCGGACATCAATGTCCAGGAGACCATTCAGGAAGTCAAGATCAGCACCTCCGCTTTTTCGGCACAATACGGCGTCGGCGGCATTCTTTATAACCAGATCAGCAAGGGTGGCTCTGATCGTTTTCACGGTTCGGCCTACGAGTATTTTCAGAACACCGCGCTCAACGCGAACAACTATGCGTTCGGCGCCAGCAACTCGACACCGGTCATCCACTTTCACGAGTTCGGGGGATCGGTCGGTGGCCCGATTCTAAAGAGGAAGCTGTTCTTCTTCTTCGATTACGACCACATCATCGACAATGGTGGTACTGCAGCCGGTTTCTACAATGTTCCGACGGCCGCCGAACTGAGCGGCAATTTCGCCGGCCTGCCTACGATCTATGACCCTGCAAGCACCACAGTCTTTCAGCAAACCGGCACCTATACGTATCCCGGCCAGAGCAGCCCGACGACTTGCCCATGTATCAGACGCACGGCCTTCGCGGGCAATGTGATTCCGGCGGACCGCATCGATCCGGTAGCGAAGAATCTGCAGTCTTACTTCCCTGCTGCGAATACACCCGGGACAGTGTCGAACGGGCAGGCGCAGAACAATTACACCTACACCGCGCCTAACCAAAACCCGTTCACCAAGTTTTTCGGGCGCATCGACTACGACGTGACCTCGAACAACAGGATTACGGCTTCTGTAACCGAGGGAGATAATCCTGGTAAAAGCTTCGGCGCAGGCATTTGCCCGATCGATTGCCGCAGCGGCGATGTGAGCCGGTACAACGCTCAGGTTACGGATGTGTGGAGCATCAGCCCGCACGTGACCAACGAGGTGCGGTTGGGCTATACCAACCAGCTCAACTTCTTCGTGCCTTACACGCTGGACAAGGGATACCCGGCCAAGCTTGGCTGGCAGTTCGCGAAGTCCGATGACTTCCCTATCATCCACATCACCAACTTCAACAATGGCGCGTTCCCCAACGGGGGCACGATGCTGGCATCCGAAATCAATGCGGTCTACAAAGAGCACGCGTATGACCCGTCGGATGTGGTTACGCTGATCAAGGGCAAGCACATTCTGCATTTCGGTGGAGAGTTCCTGATTTATCAGAACAACTCCACGGCCTGGGGAAACACTATTTCCGGCGAAATGACCTATACCGGTCAATACACGTCACAGTTCGTGGGCGACACGGCAAGTGGTGTTGGCTATGCGGACTTCCTGCTGGGCGAGACGCAGAAATGGAATGCAAACAACACACCGGAGTACGGCGGCCGAGAGAAACTTCCGCAGATCTTTGTGCAGGACGACTACAAGGTCACGCCGAACCTGACGCTGAACCTTGGCCTGCGCTACCAGATTCAGACTGGGTGGAGCGAAGTGAAGGGCAATGAGGCTTCGTTCGATCCGACGATACAAAACCCGACTTCCAACAGTCTCGGCGCCATCTGGTTTGGATCGACGCATGCCAATGGCCGCACCCACCTGCAGAAGCCGGTTTACAACACCTTTCTCCCACGTTTCGGGATCGCTTATTTGCTCAACCCGGTCACGACAATCCGCGGTGGTTTTGGTCTCTTCTCGTATAACTGGAGCAACGACCAATATGGCGGCGGCATGGGCAACGCGTTCGGCTCGAAGGGCACCGTGACCGACAACACCAACGGTATTACTCCCGTGGTGGCACTCTCGGGAAGCGGTTCGGCACTTCCATATGTTTCGAACTCGACCGCTCCGGACGCTTATAACGGTCAGAGCTTCAACTACAACGGTTACGATGAGCCCGTTGGCGGTTCCTACCAGTGGAATGTGCAGGTACAGCGGCAACTGGGCAACGATTCGTAGCTTCGCTGGGCTACGTGGCCAGCCACGGTCATAACCTTCCCTTCCCCGTCGACATCAACCAGGTGCCGGAAAACAAACTTTCTGCAAACGACCAGCAGTTCCGGCCTTATCCCCAGTTCGGTTCGCTGAACACTTCGGGGACCCCTCCGAATGAGAATGCGATCTCAAACTACAACTCGCTTCAGGCGGTCATCAGCAAGCGCATGACCCGGGGAATCGAATTCAACTTCAGTTACGTTTGGTCTCATTTCCTGGACGATATTGATTCAGCGGGCTGGGGCAGCCATTCGGGAGCACAGTACATCCAGAACTCGTTTGTGCCTTCGAGGAACTACGGCAACTCCAACTTCGATATCAGAAACGCGTTTAAAGGCGATGTGCTCTATCAGCTGCCATTTGGGAGAAACAAGCAGTTCCTGAACAACAGTTTGTTGCTCGATGAGGTCCTGGGCGGTTGGCAGCTTGCCAGTACGATCGTGGTACAGAGCGGCCAGCCCTTCACCGCGATCATGGCGAACAGCACCAACTCGTATTCGTTGGGGGGCAACAATTTCCAATGGTTCCCGAATGTCATTGGAAATCCCAAATTAGGGAACCGCGGACCAAACCAATGGTTCAACGAGGCTGCCTTCGCAGCGCCGTCGCCTGGGACCTATGGCGATGAACGCCGCAATCAGTTGACCGGCCCTGCGTACAACCAGGTGAACCTGTCATTGGGTAAAACGTTCTCCGTAACGGAGGCGGTCCATGTGCAGGTTCGGGCGGATGCGGCCAATGCATTCAATCACCCGAGCTTCGACTTGCCCAACCAGAATTTGACGGTGTGCCCGTCTTCCGGGACGCTGCCTACGGGTTGCAGTGGGTATGGGGCGATTGCAACGGGGACCTCGACGATCAACCAGTTGACGGGTCTCGGGCGAACGCTGCAGCTGAGCGCTCATCTTACGTTTTGATACACCCTACGTTTTAGTAGGTCCTCCGGGGTACCAGGATTTCTGGTGCCCCGTCTTTTTTTTGTGATCGAGAGTCTTTTGCAAAGTGAATCCCGCAGGGACGGCCCTGAGCTTGTCGGACTCGATTTCCTGATGGTCGTCTTCGCTCGGAACCATTCGTTGCGTCCTAAGGTGAAGATCGTTATCTACCAATTTGTTTTTTTCGCGCGGGGCCGGTGGATTCGCGGACGATCAGTTCGGGCGCTACGGCTATTTGCGGAAGGTCGGTTCCGTTGGAAGAACCGAGCTGCTTCAGCAGCGTTTGGACGGCCAGGGCTCCCATCTGATGGAGGGGCTGGCGGATGGTGGTCAGGCTCGGGGTCTGGAAGGCGGCTTCCTTAATGTCGTCGAAACCGACTACGGAAACATCGTGCGGCACGCGCAGTCCTACATCGTGGAGCGCACGGATGCAGCCGATGGCGGCGATATCGTTGAAAGAAAGAAACGCGGTGAAGTTGCGGTGCCTGGTTAGCAGTTGCTTCACTACGGGATAACCAAGCTCCGGAGAGGTGAGGTCCTTTTTGAGATGAATGGTTAATTCCGGGCGGATGACAAGGCCGAGTTCCTGGGCTACCTGCACGATGCTTTGCCACCTGGCATCGGAATCGGAACTGTAGGGCTGCCCGCGCATGAAAGCGATGGTGCGGTGACCCAGATCGTAAAGGTGACGAAGGGAAAGTTCGGCCGCGCGATGATGATCGAGCACTACATTGGTTACGCCATCCATGGAGCGGTGACCAGCAATGGCAACCACCGGCAGAGGCAGCTTGTCTAGCAGGTTGGTATCGATGGTGATCAGGCCCTCGGCGCCGCGGCTGATCAGCATGCGAGGGTACTGCTCAATCAGATCAGGCCGATGGCGATGATGGGCGATGAAATAGAAATATTTTTCGTCGAGCAGACTGTCGCCGATGCCGGTCATCACTTCGGCGTGATAACCGTCCGCCAGCACAGGAACCAGAATGCCGATGGTCATGGTGCGGCGATTCCGTAGCGAGCGGGCAACGAAACTGGGCTGATAGTTGAATTTGAGCGCTGCTTTGCGGATCCGCTCTCGGGTTGCTTCCGGAATCGAACGGCCAGGCACTTCGTTCAGGACGACCGACACGGTGGCCGGGTCGAGGCCAAGATAAGCCGCAAGCGTCTTAAGACTGACGGGGCCCGAAGGCTGGTCGAGCGTACGCTTGCCCTTTGTCGTGACCATGGCGCGGGTGTGACCTCATGGATTTGCGATCTCTGTGATACGAATAGTATCGTCCTGAGGTTCTATAGACAAGGGTTTGTCTAGGGCGTTTTGTAACACCCGCGCTGTTGCGGACCGGGTCGCTGTTATCTCAGCCCCACCAGGTTTCGCCTGGCGCGAGGTGGGCGCGCACATAGTCGGGATTAGGCTCTACTCCTAGTCCGGGTTTGTCGGGTATCTGGATTCTGCCGTCTTTCACCAGTGGGCCGTCGTGCAGCACAAATTTCTCCCAGGTCACCGATGGATCGCCCTGGTAGAAACCCCAGGGTAGTTCGTGGGTTTTGTTGGCGTTGGCGCCGAGGGAGGGACTTAACGCCAATTCGTGTGCTTTGAAATCGCGGATGGCGGCTGCGCAGTGTGCCGACGCTATGGCGCCGAGAGGACCTATTGCGTTGTGCGCGGATACCGGAATGTTGAAGACGTCAGCCAGGTCCGCGATCTTTTTCGATTCGAGCAGTCCACCAGATTTGGGAATATCGATCTGTACTATCTTGCAGCCCTGGTGGACGATGAAGGGCATGAAGCCGCGCCGGGTGTAAAGATTCTCGCCGGTGAGAATGGGTACTGGAGATTCTTCTGTTAGTTTGACCCAGGATTCCGAGAAATCGGGATCCATCGGATCCTCCAGCCACATAGGCTGCGCGGGCGCGACCGCTCGGGCAAGGTTGAGCGCATCCGACATATCCAGTTCCCAATGACAGTGCACCGCGATTTCGTATTGGTCGCCCAAAGCTTCCCGTACGTTGGCGAAACCTTTGGCGTTCACTTGCAAATCGTGAAGAGAGAGCTGACGGCTGTTGAAGCGGGCGTCTGCGGGGATCAACCCGTAAGGGTCCGCAGCGCGGCGGATATCTGTCTTGACCGCCTGGAAACCATAGCGGTGCTCTTTGACCATGGCCGCCCACTCGCTGCAGGAGGCCGGGTCCAGAAAGTCTGCAGGACTGGTGGTGAGGTAAGCGCGCACACCGGTGCGGTATTGCCCTCCCAGGAGTTTGCAGACCGGAGCGCCGAGAAGTTTACCGGCGAGATCCCAGAGCGCGATCTCGACCCCGCTGATCGCGGTTATAGTCACTCCACCAATTGCGCCTGCTCCTCCCGTACGCAGGATCATCTGGGTGTAGAGCGGGTCAATGTCCAATGGATCCTGGCCGATGACGGTGTCCCGCAGATATCCCAACATCACATCTTTTATGCCGAACCCCCAGTAGGCCTCACCGTACCCACTGACACCCGCATCGGTGTCGATGCGCACCAGCGTGTTGCCGCCCGGCTTTCCCAGCACCATCACCTTTAAATCGGTAATTTTCACTTTTTTGCGCAACGGAGCGGCAAGCGCCGAGTAATGTCCGAGGACAGACGACGCCGGGACCGCGGCCGCGATCCCTCGCAGCAGTTCTCTTCTCTTCATGAGTGCCTCTGAATTGGAAATAACAGAGACAGTTATAGTCCCGAACCGGCAGGATTCACTGAGGAGTTCTTCAGGGAACTAATGAGGCGCTACTTTTGAGGCCGGCGGCCTTTGGGCACTTTGCCGATCCTGGGATCGCGGGCGAGGATCAGTTCGCAGGCACGCAAGGCGGCTGATTCGAAGTCCGGTGCATCGGCAGGGAGAACTTGCCAGCCGGTAACTTCCTTACCCAGGAGCTGGATAGAACGCATGTGCGGAAACTCACGGCGGAGAGCCTGGTGGTGATCTTTGGTGGTGGCGAGCCACACTCCGTTGTCTTCCAGCTGCTTTTGTTTTTCGCGAAGCATGAGGACAATTTTGTCTCCCAGGTAAACGGCGAGACAGCCGAACATGGAGCGAGTTTCAATCGGGAGTTCGGAAAGTGCATCGAGGACAAAGGCGTAGGGCGCGGGCTTACGAGTTTTAACCGGGAATAACTTCTCGTTCGCCCTGCCGGCCTTTCGCATCTCGCCCATGATAGTACCGTGACGCACCTCAGGGGCCCGGGCCGAGTGATTTTGGTTAATGTACGAGGGTGCGAACCTCACAGAAAATCCGGGGAGCGAAGCTGAGAGATCTGATTCCCGCGGGCCACAACCAGGTGGAACCAGGACGCTCAAACAGAATTGAACCAGCAACCACTTTCAAAAGAGTGCTGCCCCTACTGCCATCATGCGCGCGGAGTAGATGCTTGTGCATCCTATGAGAGCGGTCACCCGAGCCAGAAGCGGCGCGGCCATTTCAGATGAGACGGTGAAACGAACCATGAGCATGGAAGAGACTTTTATTTCCGTGTGGCAGCAGGTGTTCGCGGAGAACGCGAAGACGGTCAGACTCGGCGATGAGAGCTACCCGATTCGGCGCACCAGCCGTTCCAAATTGCGGGAAGTCGATTTCAAGTTTAATGGCACGGCTTTACGTGGCGTGGAGCAGAACGCCACCACAAATTCACGCTGGGCGAAGCTGGCACGGGAGGGCAAGAAGGTGATGCAATTCTTGGTCGATCGCCGCTACGTTGCGGTCGTCGTCGATGGAAAAGTGACGCTCTATCAAGGTCTGCGTAAAGAGTAAGTGTCAACCGGCAGAGGATTGGATGGATTGCAGCAAACGTCCTTCGCGGCTTGGGCATGTTTGCCCACTCAAGCCAAAAGAAGGCTTGAATGGGGCACCCTCGGCATTGGTGAACACCGGACCCTCGGCATTGGTGAAACCGGGAACCTCGGCATTGGTGAAACCGGGAACCTCGGCATTGGTGAACACCGGACCCCGGCATTGGTGAACGCCGGACCCTCAGCATTGGTGAAGCCGGCATCCTCAAATCGATGCACGCTCTTCTTCTCTCCGAGGGACCCGCCGATGCTTAAGGGTGGCCCATTCAAGCCCTCTTTTGGCTTGAGTGGGCAAACATGACACTAGTCCGAAGGGGCAACTGTAGTTAGTAAAGCCAGATTTGACGGGCTTCCCGGAGGGGGTTCTACTTTGCGGCTTCAGTCTCGTCGTTGTAGGAGTGCCAAGCCCAGCCCAGGAAATGCGGGTTTTGGGCCAAGGCGCCCTGTACGGCTTTGAGCATGTCGGGGAGTTGCTGCTGGTAGTCAGCGCTGCGCAGACCTATGGCCAGCTTTGCGAGATTGGTTCCGTTGAGACCCTGATACGCCTCCTCCATGGACTTTGTGCCGGCTTGACGAAGCTTGTCTGCCTGGGCCGCGGTGCTTTGCCCATCCGCTGGACTGCTTAGCTCATACAGCATCAACGTCAACCGCGGGAGAGACGACATCAGCGCTTGACGCTGCTGGACATCGGCCTTGAGAAACTTGTTGGGGATGTCGGCGTTGACCGTCATCTGGTTCTGCTCGGCCACGGTGAGCACGGCGCGATAGGTATCGAGCAGGTTGGGTAGGAAGCCCAGGTTTCCCGGCCCTTTGTTTTCCTGACGCTGTTGTGGCTCCAGGTCGAGATGGATGCCGTCGAAGCGCTGGTGAGGATGTTCGCGATTGAAGGTCACCACTTCGTTGACGTGGCCCATCAGCTTGTCGCGGTGCTGGCCCGGCTGGTCGGCATCGGCGCCGGAAAGCAGGGCCTCGACGCGGATGTGCGATTTGTGCAGAAGTTCGATAAGCTTTGCTATCTCGCGCTGCTCCGGCTGGGCAGTGTTTTGGGAGGTGAAAGACAGATACACCTCGTTGATTTGGTGCGACCGGCAAAAATCGCGCAGAGCCTCGCCCCGAGCGGGCAGGTCGAGCAGGATCGGTGTCCTCCATACCCAGACTCCATGAACAAACTGGCCGTTTTGACCCTGGGCCGCCGCAGGGACCAGGGTGAGCACCGCTGCGAGTAACGAGAACGCAATCTTCATTCAGACCCTTCCTGGCTGGCCCAAACAGCATAGCGGATAACCGCGGCATCAGCCGGAGCATCTAGGTACCCAGGGGGAACAACCTATGCCGAAGACTGACATTGAAAGACCGGCGAGCGCTGACGAAGAGTTCCACACGTCCAAGACAGGGCAGGACAATAGGATCGACCACACCGCCGAAAAGGCCGCTGAAAAAGCAGGAAAGACCGAAAAGCGTTACGACCAGGAACACGACATTTTCACAAAATAGTTCGCTGTCTGAGACCGCGAAGCACACCGCAGCCGGGGGCAACCCCGGCTGCGGTTGTTTACCTGCCCTTCCGTGCGGACTAAAATGAGCACATGGTCAATATGGATCGGCAGGGGCGCCCATGAACTTCCCCGAACATGAGCTTCACTTTTTTCAGAGGTTCGGGCTCACAGGACGTCTCATCGAACGTTGCCTGGGGGAGGCCCTTTCCGCCGGTGGCGACTTCGCTGACTTGTACTTTGAGTCGATCGCGTCCACCTCGATCTCGGTCGACGAATCGCTGGTAAAGTCCGCCAGCCAAGGCGTTAGCGCTGGTTGCGGCATCCGCGTCTGCTCGGGAGACCGCACCGGGTACGCTTACACCGATGATCTTTCCGCGGAAAGGCTGATGCGCGCAGCGCGCACAGCGGCCTTGATCGCTGATGGGCCGAGCAAGCAACAAGTGGCCGGCTTCCGCGAGACACCCAAGTCAAGCCTCTATCCCATCTCAGCTGCCGATACAGACACAGGCGTTGCCCCCAAGCTGGAACTGGTGATGCGCGCCGACCGTGCTGCCCGTGCCTATGACCCGCGCATCGTCCAGGTGCGTGCCGGTTTCAACGACGAGATGCGGCACATTCTCATTGCTGCCTCTGATGGCACCTTTGCTCATGACACCCAACCTCTGGCCCGTTTGAATTGCTACGTCATCGCTCGCGATGGGTCGAAGAGCTCGCGCGGTGGCTCTGGCGGCGGTGGCCGAGTGGAAATCAACTTTTTTGAGGGCGACAAGTCACCGGAGCACTTCGCTCATGGAGGCGGCGCGGCAGGCGATTTTGCAGCTGAACGCGGTGGCTGCTCCGGCTGGGGACATGGAAGTGGTTCTGGGACCCGGCTGGCCCGGTGTTTTGCTGCATGAGGCAGTAGGCCATGGACTGGAAGCAGATTTCAATCGTAAGAAGACCTCCGCTTTCGCCGGCCTGATTGGACAGCAGGTCGCCAGCTCAAAGGTTACGGTTGTTGACAACGGCACCATGCCATCGCGCCGCGGGATCCTTGAATGTCGACGATGAGGGCTCACCCACGCAGGAAACGGTGCTGATCGAGAACGGCATTCTCAAGGGCTATATCAGCGACAAGCTTTCTGCCCGCCTCATGGGCATGGCCGATACGGGCAATGGGCGCCGCGAAAGCTATCAGCACATTCCCATGCCGCGCATGACGAATACCTACATGCTTTCGGGCGAAGATAGCCCGGAGGACATTGTGCGCAGTGTAAAGCGCGGGCTCTACGCGGTGAACTTCGGCGGCGGCCAGGTGGATATTACCAGCGGCAAGTTCGTGTTTTCCGCTTCGGAAGCCTACCTGATCGAAGACGGCAAGATCACCGCGCCGGTGCGCGACGCTACGCTCATCGGCAATGGGCCCGAAGCGCTGAAATATGTATCCATGGTGGGTAACGATCTTGCCCTCGATGAAGGCATCGGCACCTGCGGCAAAGATGGGCAGAGCGTGCCTGTCGGCGTGGGGATGCCGACCATCAAGCTCGACCGCATGACCGTCGGCGGTACGGCCAGATGACGTCTACAGCGACTCCCATCCCGGCGGCCGAAAACACGCTCAACATGCAGCAGCTGGCGGCGGACGTGGTTCAGCGCGCGCTGCGGGCGGGCGCCAGCGGAAGCGGAAGTGGTGATCCGCGAAGGTGACGAATTCTCCACCCTGGTCCGGCTCGGGCAGGTGGAAACACTGAAGGAGTCCGGCGCGCGCGGGATCGGTCTGCGCGTGTTTTTGGGCGAGAGCGGAGCGTATCGCACCGCGAATACCTCCACCAGCGACTTCTCCGAGGCAGGTTTGGCCCACATGGTTTCCGGCGCCATCGATCTGGCGCGCGTCACGTCGCAGGATCCCTTCGCCGGCTTACCGGAACCAAGCGCCATGGGGCAGCTTGCGGGCGATCTCGGCCTTTACTACGACGACGTTTATTCGCTGCCCGCGGCGGAACGCATCGAGTACGCACGGCGCGCGGAGGCTGCGGCTCTTTCCGCCGATCCGCGCCTCACCAAGAGTGACGGCGGCAGCTTCGATGTAGCCACGGGACACAAGGTGATGGCCAATTCGCGAGGCTTCGTGGGCGAGTATCGCCGCTCCTATTGCTCCCTTTCCGCCATGCCGATCGCGGAGACGGAGCAGGGTGGAATGCAGCGGGATTATTGGTATTCGAGCGCGCGCACGCTGGCCAAGCTCGATTCGCCTGAAAATATTGGGGCAGAGGCGGCGCGGCGTACACTGCGCCGCCTGAATGCCCGCCGCGTACCGACGCAACAGGTGCCCATTGTGTTTGCTCCGGAGATTGCGCGTTCGCTCATCGGCAACATTTTTGAAGCGGCGAACGGAGACAGTATTTATCGCGGCGCGTCCTTCTGGAATGGCCAACTGGGACAACAGGTGGCCAGCGAGAACGTAACCGTGATTGATGACGGAACGCTGCCCGGATTGTTCGGCACCTCGCCTTTCGACGGCGACGGCCTGCCCACCCGGCGCACGGTGATTGTCGAGAAGGGTGTGCTCAAGAATTACCTGCTGAATACTTACACCGGGCGCAAACTCAACATGCAAGTACCGGGAATGCTTCTCGCGGGCTGGCGGGAACCCCGGGCATCGGCGCCGGCAATTTGTTTCTGGAGAAGGGGTCCGTCTCCGCTGCAGCAGCTGCTGGCCGAGGTGAAAGCCGGGTTCTATGTCACCGAGCTGATGGGATTCGGGGTCAACATGGTGACCGGCGACTACTCGCGCGGCGCGGCGGGCCTTTGGATTGAGAACGGTGAGCTCACCTTCGCGGTCGAGGAAATCACAATCGCCGGGAATCTGAAGGAGATGCTCAACAACGTTACCGCCATCGCCGACGACCTGGAATTTCGAGGATCCGTAACCTCTCCCACTTTGCGCATCGACGGAATGACCATCGCCGGGGAATAATCGTTCCGTCTTCCTATGAGAGCTGGTCTCGCTCATTCGATCCACTTCGATCCGGCCGACCCCAGCGCCAGCCTGAGTGGTCTTCCCGAGGCGCCGGCTGTTTTTGCGCTTTGCGCCGCTGATCCCGCCGCCGAGCCGTACCTGGGGAAGACACCCAACCTGCGGCGGCGCCTGAAGCGGTTTCTGCGGGGACCGCAGGGTGGCGCGACCAGCCGCCGGCTGCAGCTCGCTCATTTGGTCGACCAGATTGAGTACACGGTCACGGGGTCGGAGTTTGAATCCTCCTTGTGCCTCTACCAGGCCTCGCTGCGCGCCTTCGGCCCAGGGCGCAAAAGCGTTTAAGGCTTCGCCCTCCGGCTTTTCTTCGGATGTCGTTGGATAATGCTTATCCGCGGGTGTATGCCACTGCGAAAATCAGCAAGACAGCAGCGAATGCACTGTTTGGCCCGTTCCCTTCGCGTGCGGCGGCTGAACGGTACGCGGATGAGATGCTGAACTTGTTTTTGCTACGTAGGTGCAGTGAGGAACTCAATCCAGATCCGGCTTTTCCCGGTTGCGTCTATTCGGAAATGAAGATGTGCCTTGCGCCCTGCTTCAAGGGGTGCTCCGACGAGCGGTACCAGCAGGAAGCAGCGGACGTTTTTGCGTTTCTCGCGACTCGCGGCGGTTCCATGATCAGCAAGCTGGAAGGCGAGCGCAACGCGGCTTCCGAGGCGATGGAGTTTGAGCGCGCAGCGGCTGTTCATCAGCGCATGCAAAAGGTGCAAAGTGTGGCTCATTTGGCCAGCGAGGCGGTTCGTCCTCTGGCGGAATTGAGCGGGATCCTGGTGCAGCCGTCGGCGGAGCCAGGTCATGTCGCGCTATTTGGCCTGCGGCGCGGGGTTTGGAGTGGGCCTGCGCTCTATTCCATTGTGGGAATGCGGTTGGCGAATGAGCGGTCGGGGTCGAGTTCGTTGTTTGCTCATCCGGTTGCGTTGGAGGCGGTCCCGCTGGAGGGCGTTGGAGCGTTGCCGGCAAAGGATGTGTTGGAAGCGCGGCTCGAGGAGGCTCTGCGGGGGCTAGGTCAAGCTGCGCCGAAGAGTGTTTCCACGCAGACGTTGTCGGACCATGTGGCGCTGTTTGCACAGTGGTTTTACCGGCCGGCGGCGCGTTCCGTGGGGGAGATGGTGTTTGCCGGCGCGGAGGGGGAGGCGCCTCGTAAGGCTTTGCTACGGGCTATTTCCCGGGTGGCGGCGCGCGCTCATAGTGCCAATCCGGAGGAGATGGCGAAACCTCCGATCCAATGGCATGCGTGAAGGGTGGACCCGGTTTACGCCCCTCGAGTACGCTCGTAATGACAGGGGGTTGAGTGCGGGCGTCCTTGCCCACTCAAGCCAAAAGCGGGCTTGAATGGGGGCACCCGGGAGTTCGGTTTGAAGTCGAATCTCGACACCTAACCGCGATTGGTTGCGGGGATCCCAGGTTTCAAACGCGAGACCTGGGGCACCCATCGCTTGTTCCGAGGGTTCGCTTGAGATGAGAAAGGGCATTCTTCTGAGTCCTGTACACTGGGGAGAATCGAGGGGTCATCATGGTTGAACTGGTGCCATCCATCCTCTCTGCCGATTTCGCGAAGCTGGCCTTGGAAATTGAGGCTGCCGAGCGCGGTGGTGGTTCTGTCATCCATATCGACATCATGGACGGACATTTTGTCCCCAACCTCACCATGGGACCTCCCGTGGTGAAGTCGCTGCGCAAGGTCACCAGCCTGCCGTTGGATTGCCACCTGATGATCGAGAATCCTGACGATTTCATCGAGGAATTTGCCGCGGCCGGGGCGACCTGGATCGCTGTGCACTGGGAAGCCTGCCGGCACCTGCACCGCACCCTGCAGTTGATCGCCCACCATGAGATGGAACCGGCGGTGGTCATCAATCCGGCGACACCGGTAGATTTTCTGGTCGAAATCCTGCCTATGGTCCATCACGTGCTTGTAATGAGTGTTAACCCCGGTTTTGGGGGTCAAAAGTTCATTCCTTTTTCGCTGGATAAGATTCGGCGACTGGTCGAGCTGAGAACGAAGCTTGGGCTAGATTTCAGGATTGAGGTCGATGGAGGGGTGGCCCACGACACGATTGCTTCGGTGGTTGAAGCAGGGGCGGATTTGCTGGTGGCGGGGAGCGCCGTGTTCGATTCGGGGCACCCGGAAAAGGAAGCCCGGACACTGCTCAAAATGGCGGAGGAAGCCGAACGAACCCGCACTGGACAAAATTTCCATACCAGGCAGGCTGCCGCCATTTAACATTAAGTTAAGTAAGTAATGCGGACGGGGGTGGGGGGCACCACTTCCGGTTTACGACCCAGGCTCCTGGCCGAGCTCCTGCCCATGAGGTGCTATGCAGCGTTTTCTATCCCGGATCACTATCCTGTGTCTTCTTTGCGCCCTCCCCGCCTGCGCTCAGTTCGGCATCTTCAAGCCTTCCAAACCGGCCACCAAGCCGACGCCCGAAAACCCACTTGCCGGCCACGCTTCGAAACAACCGGATAAAGAGCTCTTCGACAAGGCCCTCATTGCCATGAAAAAGGGCAAGTTTGACGTGGCCCGTCTGGATTTGCAGACCCTTCTGAACACGTATCCGGAATCGGAATACCAGATGCGCGCCAAGTTGCTGGTCGGCGATAGCTGGTTCAAAGAAGGGGGCACCGCCGCTCTGACCCAGGCGGAAGCCGAGTACAAGGACTTCATCACCTTCTTCCCCAATACGCCGGAAGCGGCCGAAGCGCAGATGAAGGTCGCCGACATTTATTACATGCAGATGGAAAAACCTGACCGCGACCCGAAGAATGCCCAGCAAGCGGAGCAGGAATACCGGAACATGATCCAGCAGTTCCCCGATTCGACGTTTGTGCCTCGAGCCAAGCAGCGCCTGCGGGAAGTGCAGGAAGTGCTGGCCGAGCGCCAGTACCAGGTGGGGAGTTTTTACGCCACGCACGAGAATTGGGCAGCAACCATAGCGCGCCTGCAGACCGTCACCGACAGCTATCCGCTCTACAGCCATAGCGACCTGGCACTGATCGGGCTAGGCGATGCGTATGCCGCTGAAGCACGCTATGTGCAAGGTTTGCAGCAGATCAATCCCAAGGCCAAGCAGGAACTCATGAAGGCCTATGACGACCAGGCTGCGGAAGCATATTCCCGCGTAGTGACGCACTACTCGATGGCAGCCCACGTGGAAGATGCGCGTGAGCGCCTGATCGCGCTCAATCGCCCGGTTCCTGAGCCGACTAAGGAAGAACTGGCAGACAGCGAAGCGGAAGAGCAGAGCCGCACCGGAATCACGTTCAAAGATCGTGCCCTTCTGCTGGTTAAGCGTGGCCCGGTCACCGTGAACGCTGCGCGTATCGGCGAACCAACTTTGACCGACAAGCCGCCGGTGACGGCGCCGGAAGTGCACAAACGAGACACGGCACTTTTCACCGCGGCGCTTAACAATCAGCCCTTACCGCCAGTAGTTCCCGTAGGTGGCGCAACCCCTGCGGCAGTTGCGGGTGGGGCAGGCGCGGCGCCCGCGGCAGCCGGTTCGACGCTGCAGTTGGAGAACGTCCAGGGCGCCGATACCGCAGCACCCGCAGCCAGCAGTGGTGGACCGGCAGTAGGGGCCGAAATTATCGGTACGGGCCAGGGCAACTCCGGGCAGGCTCCGGCGAACGCGACCCCGCCCACTTCCGGCGTGCCAGTAGGGCCGGCCGTAACTCCTGAGGGCGCGGCCGCAGCGGCAGCAGCAGCCGGCGTTGCAGGAGCCCAGAACCCGGGAGGATTGGCAACGGTCGGTCCGACCGACAACAAGCCCTTGCCGGCGGTAGAGAAGCCGGCGGAGGCTCCTCCCCAAACCAACGACGTGCATAATGCCCCACAAGTGCAAACCGGCACCGATACCGGCGCCACAGCCAATGGCAAGAAGAAGAAGACACCCGCTCCCAAGTTTGACTCGAGCGATGAGTCTTCGAGCAAACACAAAAAGAAGAAGGGCCTCGACAAACTCAACCCGTTCTAGAGCATTCTCCGCACTGGCACGTTTAGGGATGATGCCCGAGGTGTTGAAAGAAGACGCCCCCCATGCCCCGTGATCTACCAAAAGCCTATGACCCGGCCGCGATCGAAGATCGATGGGCGGCCTACTGGGTCGAAGAGGCGCTATTCGACCAGCCCCACGCTGAAGACGGGAGTTCTTCGTCTGACCGGCCTGTGTTCACGATGCTGCTGCCTCCGCCCAACGTTACGGGCCGGTTGCACATGGGGCACATGCTGGAACACACCGAGATGGATATTCTCACCCGGTGGCGTCGCATGTGCGGGGACCTCGCCTTGTGGATTCCGGGCACCGATCACGCCGGGATAGCCACGCAGTTGATGGTGGAGCGCCAACTCGCCGAAGAGCATAAGACGCGGCAGCAGTTGGGCCGTGAGGCCTTCGTCGAACGGGTCTGGCAATGGAAGCAGCATTATGGGGCTGCCATCCTCGACCAGATGCGACGGCTGGGGACCAGCGTTGACTGGTCGCGCGAGTACTTCACCATGGACGGCCCGCGCTCAGCGGCTGTGCGCGAAGCTTTCGTCCGGCTGCATGAGCAGGGGCTCATTTATCGCGGCGCTTATATCGTCAACTGGTGCCCTCGGTGCCAGACTGCCATCTCCGACCTTGAAGTGATTCACGAGGAGCAGCAGGGCAAGCTGTGGGAGATCCGCTACCCCGTCGTGGGAGAAGAGGGATTTGTTACGGTCGCCACCACGCGGCCCGAGACCATGCTGGGCGACGTCGCGGTCGCGGTCCACCCGGACGATGAGCGCTACGCTCACCTGCACGGCAAGATGCTGCGTTTGCCTCTGACTGGACGAGAGATCCCGGTGGTCACCGACAGTTGGGTGAGCCGCGATTTCGGTACCGGCGCGGTCAAGGTAACCCCGGCACACGACCCCAACGATTTTGCGCTGGGACAACGGCAGGGGCTGCCCTCGATCAGCGTGATGGACGAGACGGCGCACATGAATGCCGCCGCCGGCGCCTATGCCGGCCTGGATCGCTACAAGGCGCGGCAGCAGGTTCTGGAGGATCTCGAAAAAGAAGGTCTGCTGGCAGCGGTGCGGGAGCACGTGAACTCCATCGGCAAGTGTGACCGCTGCAAGACAGTGGTTGAGCCTTTGCTCTCGACGCAGTGGTTCATTCGCATTCAGCCCCTGGCGGATAAGGCGATCGCCGCGGTGGAGCAGGGTTTTATCCGCTTTACGCCCGAACAGTATTCGAAAACGTACTTCGAGTGGATGCGCAATATCCATGACTGGTGCATCTCGCGCCAGCTGTGGTGGGGGCATCGTATTCCGGCGTGGCACTGCGCTGCGTGCGGGAAAATCACGGTCGCTCGCACCACGCCTGAGGTCTGCGAGCACTGCCGCAGCCCGCGCATCGAGCAGGAGAAGGATGTTCTGGACACGTGGTTTTCGTCCGGCCTGCTGCCCTGCTCCTCGCTGGGCTGGCCGGAACACACGCCGGATCTCGATGCTTTCTATCCCACGCGGTTGCTGGTCACCGGCTTCGACATCCTGTTCTTCTGGGTGGCGCGCATGATCATGCTGGGTTGCCATTTCATGCTGGAAGAGCCGATGGCCGACGGCAGCCAGCGCACGTTGAAAGACGCAGTGCCTTTCCGCGATGTGTACATCCACGCGCTGGTGAGGGATGCGGACCGGCAGAAGATGTCGAAGACCAAGGGGAACGTGATCGATCCGATTCAGGTTGTGGAGCGCTTCGGAACGGATGCGGTCCGCTTTACGCTCGCCGCCATGGCCGCGCCGGGAACAGACATCGCGTTCAGCGAAGACCGCACCGACGGCTATCGCGCCTTCGCCAACAAGATCTGGAACGCAGCGCGCTTCATCTTCATGCAAATGGAGCGAGCCGCGGAGGCAGGCATCGCGGTCGATTTGCATCAACTTCCCGCAGAGCCGGGAACGGATGCACCCCTCGAGGCACGCTGGATCGTGTCCCGCCTGAATCGAACCGCCGGTGAGGTCAACCAGGCGTTGAGCGAGTATCGCTTCCACGAGGCAGCCAATACGCTCTACAGCTTCTTCTGGGGCGATTTTTGCGACTGGTACCTGGAAGTCGTCAAGCTGCGCCTGGACTTTACGGGTGCGCCTACGCCGGTGCGTTCGGCGCTTGCCACGCTGTTGTCTGTATTTGAATCCGCCCTGCGCCTGCTGTCTCCGTTTATGCCTTTTATCAGCGAAGAGATCTGGCACGCGGTTTACGAGAATCACCCTCCGGCTAAATCGATCGCGCTCACGCGGTTTCCCCAGGCGCGCACCGATTTGATTGACTCGGTTGCCGAAGGGCAGATGGAGCGACTCCAGGCATTGATCGCCGCGGTGCGCGATATGCGCCGCCAACTCGGAGTGGAAGAAAAGGCGCCGGTGCCAATCCGGCTTCGCGTCGCGGCGGAAGAGCGGGCAGGCATCGAACAGAACACTGACATCATCAGCCGCCTGGCAAAGGTATCGGCCATTGAATTTGTTGACGCTATGCCCGAAGGCACGGGCGTGCGCTCCGCGCCGGGATTTGATGTGGCCGTGATCTATGAGCGTACGATCGATGTTGCGGTAGAGTGTGAGCGCCTGAAGAAGGAACTGCTCCGGTTCGAGAAAGAGATATCAAACGCCGACCGCCAGCTGTCGAATGAGGGCTTTCTAGCCAAGGCTCCGGCAAACGTGGTAGAAGGGCTGCGCCGGCGTGCAGCCGAACTGAGCGTGCTGATTCCCAAGAACCGCGCAGCGCTCGACAGCCTCAACTGCGACAACCAATAAAGGGGGGCCGATGGACTGGAAGAGCAGGCGGGTTGAGGCCACCCTGGAACAAGCCCTGGTGGAAGACCGGGCGACCAACGACGTCACCACTGCCATCACCATCGAGCCGGGGCTGCGCGCTTCCGGCACGGTGCTGGCGAGGCAGGATTGCGTGATTTCCGGATTGGGATGTATTCCCCGATTTCTGGAAATCTTCATCCGGCTGGACAAGAAGAATGCCGGCCGGTTCGAGGTGATCAATCACCCGGAGATGTTCGACGGGGTCAGGGTCAAGAAGGGCCAGGCGGTGGCGGTGATTCGGAGTAATGCCCGTACGATCCTGGCTTGCGAACGCGTGATTCTGAATTTGATGCAGCGAATGAGCGGGATTTCGACCCTGACGCGGCAGTATGTGGAGGCGGTGGAGGGCACCAAGGCGAAAGTGCTCGACACGCGTAAGACACCTCCAGGCCTTCGCGTGCTGGACAAGTATGCTGTGCGTTGCGGCGGGGGCGAGAGCCATCGCTTTGATTTGTCCGACGGAATTTTGGTCAAGAGCAATCACATTGCTCTAGGTGGCGGCATTCCCAAGGTCCTTGCCCGCGCTTTCGCGGGACGAACGCCCGGGCAAACGATTACCTGCGAAGTGCGAACTTTGACTGAGCTGGAGCAGGCTCTGACTGCGGGTGCGGAGTCGCTGCTTTTGGATAATATGAGCCCGGCTGAAACCAAGAAGGCTGTGGGTATTGTGCGTGGACGCGGCTTCACGATTCCATTGGAGGCTTCGGGTGGGATCACGCTCGAGAATATTCGTAAGTATGCGCTTGCAGGCGTGGATCATATTTCTGTCGGTGCGTTGACGCAATCCACGATCGCCGTGGATTTGAGCATGCGGGTGACGACGGATATTTTCTAGGGGGTGGGGGGAACTGCAGATCTCTCGACTGCGCTCGGGATGACAAACAGGAGAGGGTGACGGTTCGATTAAGAGCGGTTGCCGGACCGAGACATATTCTTTCATCGATCATCGAGAGCCTATGGCTCCATCGAGAAAGGTCCCGGTCATCCGGCCGATGAAACATGTCTCGGTCCAGTAGCTGCTCTTAATCGAACCGCCACTCTCTCCTTATTTGTCATCCCGAGCGAAGGCGAGGGATCTGCAGTTTTTCTGCCCTCACTCCAGGACTCACCATTGATTACACACGAAGACCACTACGACCTGCCTACCCTGGACACGGCTCTTGCTGGCACGCCGTTCGTCGGAAATATTCGCTTCTTCCCTTCTATCCACTCCACCAATGTGCTGGCGATGCGGGAGGCCGACGAGGGCGCTCCGGAGGGGATGGTTTACCTGGCGGACGAGCAGACCGCGGGCCGCGGCCGGGGCGCGCATGGGTGGCATTCGGCTCGCGGCGCTGGGCTCTACGTTAGCGTTCTGTTGCGGCCACGGGTTGCGCCTGCGGATATTCTTTGGCTTTCCCTGGCTGCCGGTCTCGCGGTGCGCGAAGCAGTACGTCAGGTCACCTCCCTCGAAGCGGATATACGCTGGCCCAACGATCTGCTCTTCGGCAGGAAAAAATTCTGCGGCATCCTCACTGAGTTGAATGCGGAGGTCACTCGGGTGCGCCACGCGGTAGTCGGCATCGGCATAAATGTGCACCAGGACAACTTTCCCGATGAGTTAAAACCCATCGCCGCGTCTCTGCGCAGCGAAACCGGACGCTCCTGGGCGCGCCAGGATCTGCTGATCGCTTTGCTACAATCGCTCTACCGGGAAGCCCAGGCGCTCAGTGCGGATGCAGCCGGCGCGGCAGCGAATATCCTTAGCCGCCTGGAAGGCGCTTCTACCTGGATACGTGGCAGGCAGGTGCATGTGGATGAAGGCTCAGGGTACTCCGGCGTCACCGCAGGCCTGGACCCACGCGGATTCCTGCTGGTGCGCACCGCGCAAGGCCTTCGCACCGTACACTCCGGCGGTGTTCGAGATCAATGACGGAAAATTCTATGCTGCTCACCCTTGACGTAGGCAATACCAACACCGTCCTCGGCCTTTACCGCCTCGCACCCGATGAGTTGATCACCCACTGGCGCATCAGCACACTCAGAGCGCAGACGGTGGATGAATACGGCGTGCTTCTGCTCAGCCTCTTCGCGATGAAGAAGATCGAAGCGAGCGAAGTTTCGGCCATCATCATCGCCTCGGTCGTCCCTCCGCTCGAAACGACGCTGCGCCAGGTATGCGAACGCTACTTCAACGTGAAGCCCATGCTGGTGGAACCAGGGATCAAGACCGGGATGCCTATCCTGGTGGATAACCCCGCCGAGTTGGGCGCGGATCGCCTGGCCAATGGCGTCGGAGCCTACGCGAAATATGGCGGCCCGTGCGTGGTGGTCGATTTCGGCACGGCAACTACGTTCGACGTGATCACCGCCAAGGGCGAATACGTGGGTGGGGTGATTGCTCCGGGCCTTGCCATCTCGGCCGAGGCGCTTTTCTCCCGTGCCGCGAAGCTGTCTCGCGTGGATGTAAAAAAACCTGCCAAGGTGGTCGGTACAAACACCATCGCCCACATGCAGAGCGGGTTGTACTACGGCTACATCGGCCTGGTGGACGGGATCCTGGAACGTATTTTGAACGAGACCAAAGGCCCTGAACCGGCATCCGGCGAAGCGGCTTCGGCTCCCAAGATCATTGCCACCGGCGGCCTGGCCCGGCTCATCGTTGACGACTCAAGATTCATCAAGGTCATCGACGATATGCTGACGCTCGATGGCTTGCGCCTGATCTACGAACGCAACCGCGTGGCGAAGGTCAAGCACAGCCACGGCGAAGCAGCGGGAAAGCACGCCTGACGCAGTCGTGCAAAATTACTTTAACTACTTTACTGAGATTGAAGAACACTTCCAGCGACGGCGCGGGTCGCTGCTTCTGCTTTCCACCATCGATTGGGCTCTGATTGAAACCTGGCGCGAGGCGGGCATCCCTTTGCCGGCGGTGCTGCAGGGCATCGACGCTGCGTTCGACAAATACGACGCGCGCAAGAACAAAGCACGCGTGCGGAAAGTGAATGGGCTGGCGTACTGCGCCCAGGAAGTGATCTCCGCCATGAACGCGATGCAGGAGGCAGCGGTTGGCGCCACGCCTGCCCGGCCCAGCACGGAAGAGCAAGGATTCGAACAGGAACGGATTGCCGCCCACCTGGAAGCCGCTGCACAGCAGCTGCGCAATGCAGCGCAACGGGAAGCGCTTGCCCAGATCGCCGATCGTCTCCAGACGCTCGCCGCGGATACACGGGCGAAACTGCCTCATCTGGAAGAGATGGAACAGTCGCTCACGGCGTTAGAGGAAAAGCTGTTCGCCATCCTGCTCACCGGCACGCCGGAGACCGAGTTGATCGCGCTGCGCCAGCAGGCCGCGGCTGAACTGGCGCCTTACCGCAGCCGCATGCCCGCGATGCAGATTCGCCAGGTAGAGCAACAGTTTATGCATAAGCGGCTGCTGGAAAAGTTCTGCCTGCCGCGGCTCAGCCTGTTTTACATGAGCCAGGGATGAAGCTGCGCATCGAGAAGGCAATCTACGGCGGCGATGGACTGGCGCGCGTTCCCGAGGGGAAGACGGTGTTCGTTCCGGGAACGCTGCCGGGCGAACTGGTGGAAGCTACGATTGTTGCGGACAAGCGCAGCTTCGCCACGGGCGCGCTTGGCTCAGTCCTTGAGGTGTCTCCGGAGCGCGTTGTCCCCGCATGCGAATATGTGCCCCGGTGTGGTGGGTGCCAGTACCAGCATGCAGGCCCTACGTTTCAGTTGCAGATGAAGCTCGACATCCTGAAGGAGACGCTCACGCGGGCCCATCTGCCTTTGCCGCGCGAGATCGGGAGTGTGGCTGGGCCGGCCTGGGGTTACCGGAACCGCGTTCGTCTCCATGTGCTGGGCAACGCCCTTGCGTATCGGCAGCGAGGTTCGCACAAGCTCTTGCGGGTAACCCACTGTCCCATTGCTGCTCCTCTTATTGAGAAGGCGATTGCGGCGGTCGAGCGCATTGCACAAGAGACTGCGCTTGGGAATCTGTGCGATGAGGTGGAGTTTTTTACCAACGGCGAGCAGGACCAACTGCTCGTGTCGCTCTGGCCGGAGAAACCGCGGCGCGTCACCGAACGCAGCGTGGAAGCATTTGGTGAGCGGTTGCAGGTCGAGATCTCTGAGGTTGTGGGGGTTGGTTATTTCTCGCAGCCAACCATGATGCACTGGGGACAGCGGTCGCTTACCTATACAGTGTCCGGAACTCCATACCAGGTGAGCCTTGGAGCTTTTTTTCAGGTCAATCGGTTTCTCGTGCCGGATTTACTGCGGTTGGCGATTGGAGATTGTTCGGGCCGGGTTGCGTGGGATCTTTATTCGGGGGTTGGGCTTTTTGCACAGGCGCTTGCATACGAGAAAGTGGTCGCTGTTGAATCGGAAGGGTTTTCGGCGGATGACCTTAAGACAAATTTAGAGAATAAGGGGCACCGGGTTGTCCGCTCGCAGACGCTCGAATTTCTGCGCAGCCAGGCGCAGGGCCAGGATAAGCCGGATTTGGTTTTGGCCGACCCACCGCGCGCGGGATTGGGAAAAGAGATTTGTGCTCACCTTGCAGGGGTTGCGGCCCCGGAGTTGGTGTATGTTTCGTGCGATCCTGCGACGCTCGCGCGCGATTTACAGTTACTGTTACAGTCTGGGTACGCAGTGGAGAAGATGGATCTCGTCGATTTATTTCCACAAACCTTCCACATGGAGACGGTCACCCACCTAAAGCGGAATTAATGTGTTGCCCGCAGGAATCCTCGTGGGATGATGCTTTTCTGAGCCACCGGCACCTGCGGAACTTTAAGGGAAAGCGATTGTGGGCTTCGCCCATCATTTTTCGTCCCACGTACGCTTTGGCGAACGTGGGGCACCCGTCCAATTTCCTTGAGTTTCGTGGGGAAGAAACGATCGAACGAAGGGCACGGGTTCAGCCTCTGCAGTACGCTCTGGCTCGGTAGGAGTACTTGTGGCGAGACGACGCGGCCTCGACCGGCTCTCTTTTGCCACTGCTCCTGTGCTTTATGCGGCGGTTTGGCTCTGCGCTGGGATTGTGCTTGCCGGTTACAGTTGGATTGCTCCCGGAATCCTCATCTGCGCCGTTTTGCTGGTTTGTCTGCTGTGTGGGTTGGCGGCTCGCATGGCTTTGCGGGTCGCGTTGCTTCCGCTGGCGTTTTGCTGGTTGATGTTGGGCCTGTTGCTGAGCGAAATTGAACCTGGCCCTGATCCACAAACGCAACTGAGCGTGATCGCCGACGCCGGCGAAACCACGGCTATCCATGGTGAAGTCACACGTACTACCCCCATCCGCCTTACTCAATCCACATCGCTTTTTGGCAGTGCCGTGCGGGAAGAGCGCAGCGAAAGTCTCGATGTGCGGGTTGCCTCGGTGGATGGACAACCACTGACCGGCGGATTGCGCGCGACTGTCTACGCACCTGCGGATCAACCGTTCCCTGCTATCCACTGCGGCGATCAGATCCAGACCAAGGTCGCGATGCACCTGCCCGAGCGCTATCTTGACCCGGGAGTGTGGGATGCCACCGCGTGGCTGCGGCAACAGGGCATCGGCGTGGTGGGGTCGCTGAAAGCCGCGGCGATCACGATCACGCCTACCCACGGGCACGGCGGATTTCATTGTTGGCTGCATGCGATGCAGCAGGCCGGCAGCCAGCGACTGATCGCACTTCGCCGGCTCCTCGACGGCGTCGCGGATGCCGCGATGGATCCTGCTGAGCGAATCCGACGCGGGCATGCTAAGCGCCATGATTCTGGGCGACCGCACTTATCTCGATCATCAGGCCCGTATGGGCTTTGAACGCACCGGCTCGTTTCATCTGCTGGTGGTTTCCGGCATGCACCTGGCGATTTTCGCCGGATGCATTTTCGGCCTGGCGGCGTGGCTGCGCTTGCCTCGCGCGTGGTCAACGACCGTGACGATTGCCTGCTCCTTCGCGTATGCATTGCTGGCAGGCTTCGGGGAACCGGTGCAGCGTTCTTTCTGGATGGTGACGCTGTACCTGCTGGCACGTTTGATCTTCCGCGAACGAAACAGCCTCAACGCGATTGGCTTTGCGGCCGTATGCCTGCTTGCTCTCGATCCTAGTTCCTTGTCGGGCGCCAGCTTTCAGATGACACTGCTCTCGGTGTTGATCGTGGTGGGGTTGCTATCCCTGTAGCCGAGCACACCTTCGCGCCTTATCTGCAGGCGGCGCGGAACCTGAACCTGATCGCGATCGATCCTGAGTTGCCTCCCAGGCTGGCTCAATTTCGCGTCACCCTGCGGCTTATCTCCAGCCATCTGGAACGGTTCACCGGCCGTTGGCTGGCCTACACAGTTCCCGCCGGGTCGGTCCGTCTCTTTCTGCGCATCTGCGAGTTGCTGCTGGTCTCCGCGTTGATCGAGCTGGCCATGTCTCTCCCCATGGCAATCTACTTCCATCGCGTGACCGCGGCCGGCTTACCGGTGAACCTGCTGGTGGTGCCGCTGATCGGCCTGGCGCTTCCCTCCGCCCTGATCACCTTTGCCACGCTGCTGATCTGGCCCGCACTGGCGGCAGCGCCGGCAGCACTGACCGCGGCTCTGCTCCACGCCATCAACGGGATCGTGCAGTCTCTTCAGCGGAATGGCTATCGGAGATATCCGCATTCCCGACCCTGGCGTTCTGGCGATCGTTGCCGGCATTCTGCTCATCGGGCTGGCAGTGTGGGGGGCGCGTAATAGCCGCTTCCCTGTGGCCTTTCCCATCGCGGCGCTGGCCTGTTCCGCGGCTTGTGTCTTCTATCCCCGGGCGTTGCTTACCACCCGGCGTGCTCGAGGTGACAGCCATCGATGTGGGCCAGGGAGATTCGGTGTTGCTGATCTCCCCAGAAGGGAAAACATTGCTGATCGACGCGGGCGGCCCTACTGGCGGCGGCTCTCAGGCGCCCAGCGGCAACTTTGAAATCGGGGAAGATGTGGTCTCGCCGGTGCTGTGGTCGCTTAACATTCGCCGCCTCGACGCTATCGCTCTCAGTCACGCACACAGCGATCACATGGGCGGGATGCCTTCCCTCCTGCGTAACTTTCGTCCCCGGGTGTTGTGGGTGGGCACCAATCCGGAGATCGCGGCCTACCAGGCTCTCCTGGCCGAAGCCACGCAGCTCAACATTCCCATCGAAGCCATGGCCGCCGGGAGCAGCTTTGCTTTCGGCGGCGCGCGGGTCGATGTGCTGGCGCCTCTCCCGACTACACGCCAGGCGCGGGCGCCAGCAATGACGATTCATTGGTGCTGCACGTGTCCTATGGGAAAACTTCGGTGCTGCTCGAAGGCGATGCGGAAGCGCCCAGCGAGCGGCAGATGCTGAGCGAGCCGCTGCACGCCGACCTGTTGAAGGTTGGGCACCACGGCAGCCGGACGTCGACCATTCCACCCTTTCTGGCGGGGGTGGCGCCCACGTACGCGGTCATCTCCGTCGCCCATCGGAATCCTTATGGCCATCCAAAATGGGAAGTGCTCCGGCGCCTGCAGGACGATCACGTCCGGACCTTCCGCACCGATGCCACAGGGGCCACGACCTTCTATCTCGATGGAAAATCGGTGAGCGCCCAGCCTTTGGACGCCGAAGGTAACCAAACCTTTTTTGTATTTCCCTGCCGCCGGTTCGGGTATAGGATTCGCAACAAAGCAAGGAGAGTAAACTCGCAGGAAGGGCTATCCAACATGGGGTCAAGCGAATCCGGTCGCAACGACGAATCTTCCCAGCACACACTCAATTCGCCACCTACTCCCCCAATCCCCCCAGGAAAAGATGGAGGAGCAGCGCAAGATCCGCCGCCTGCAGATGATGATGGATATGGTGATGTCCGTGATCAGCCAGGATGGCAGCCTGACGGTCGATCAGGCCGCGGAACTGGTAGCCGACAGCAAGAAGGCCGCGCTCGCCATGTTTCCCGATAAAGAGCTGGCCTACAACATCATTTACAAACCGAGGCTGCAGAGGTTGATGCGGGAGCGATACCGCATCCAATAGCTGCTACTTGGACGACGTGCTTACCAGGCGCATGGTGATGGTCCCCCAGAAGAGGCGGGCGCGCATCTGCACCGGCAGGTGGCGCTCATCATCGGTATACCAGATCCAGATGTTGCCTCGATTTTTAACTACGCCCGCATCAGCGACAGGCTGCACCCGGATGGTCTGAAAAGTGCCGGCGAGCGTGACCACCTGCTCCCGGGCCTCGGCCTTCATGGTCACATCCACCACCCGCATGGCATCCGCGACGGGCATACGAAAGCTCGAACCCGGTTGCAGGGGTTGCGAGCCGCCATAAAAAATAGCGGACATCAGGTCGGTGACGCAGGGGGGAATGGGAGCCTCCTGCGATTTGCTGGTGCCCGACACCAGGTTCTTCTCCTGCAGGATTTGCTTGCCGTTCTCAAAGCGCAGGGTGCTGGTGATCTGCCGCCGGCCCTCCTGGAGTTGTTTGGCAAAGCTGGAGGAGCAGCCGGTGGTGCGATTGAAGTAAGACTCAAAGCGATCGCTGACGCGGAAGATCAGGTTGACGGCGCCGATCGACTCGCCGGTTGCAATCACGTGTTCCATGTTGCCCGCCTGCTCCAGGTGAAAGGTCGCCTGGCCCGCTGGGAATACACGCCAATCGACGGCGTAGTTGAGCGTCTGTTTGGCGGGGAAGGAGAAAGTTGCGGCTGGGGGCAGGAGCGGAGCTGGGGGCGGAGGCGATTGGGCGAGGCAGGCCAGCGCCCAAAAACAGGCCACACGCACCACGAGTCTCGGACACCTATCATCACCGTTTACTCACTCCAATTGAATCAATGGCGGAGCCACAGAGCAGCAACAAGTACAACGTAAACGGCACAGGCACCCAGAACTGAATTGTACTCGCGGTGGCGGCGGTAAAGAGTACCGGAGAAGCTACCGTCTCCCGGGATTCCCGCAGGGGTGAGCCGGGGTAGCAGTCGCGGTACTCGTTGAGCATAGCTTTCAAAGGCAGGAAAGGTGGAACGGAGGAATTGTTCTTCTCCGAGAATGGTGGGCGCGTAGATCAAGACGAAAAGGAGCGCCAGCAGCAGGGTGATCCAGAGGCTGCGGGATGCGGCGGCAAAACCGAAAGCCATCATCATGGAGCCGAGGTAGAGAGGGTTGCGGGTGTAGGCGTAGGGGCCAGTCACCGTTAGCTCGGCGTTTTTCTTGACATAGCCTGAAGCGTAGGCACGCAGGAGCAGGCCTGGGATGACCAGAATCAGGCTTAATGCGAGCGAGGTGGGACTGGGTCGGGCCTTCCACAGGTAGAAGGCGGCGAAGAGAAAGCCCGCTGGCACCCGGATGCGCCGCGCGATTTTGATCCAGCGGGTCAGCAGCCTGTCCTTCAGCACACCCTGGGTGCCCCATATCTCGCTCGTTTTTTGCGAGATGTGGGAGACCACTGCTCTAAACCGCCTAATTCCTGGCCCCATACACGAAAGGTTGAGGTTCGTGGTCTCCCACATCTCGCAAAAAACGAGCGAGATTGGGACCCGGTCTTGGTGGAAGGGGCAAATCCTCACGGAAAAACTCGTCATTGCTCTTTCCCCAGCAGTTGGTTCGCGGCTTCCACGACTTGTTGCGGGGTGATGGTCAACAAGCCGGCTTCCGGCTCGGCGTGGCGGGTGTGGTCGCGTTTGCTTTCGGGGTGGCGCAGGACGCGGAAGGGCACGCCAAAGGGTCCGTTCCGCCTGGGATCGGTGGGGCCATAGATACCCACCACGGGCTTGCCTAAGGCGCAGGCCAGGTGCAGCGGCCCGGTGTCCCCGGCGATGACCAGGCAGACACGGCGGGTGAGAGCGATCAGGCGCTCCAGGGTAAACTCCGGCGCCAGGGCGACACCCCCACTGGCGCGCACGACCTCGGCGGCGATGGACCCTTCCTCGGGGCCGGCGTTACCAGCACCAGGCAGCCCTGCTGATGCAAATCTCTCGCGACCACTCCGTAGCGCTCTGCTGGCCAGCGCTTTGCGCCCCATCCTGCGCCCGGGCTTAGCAGCACGACCGGCCGGCACCCCACCTCACCCAGCACCGCAGCGGCCCAGAGCTCCGCCTCGCGGTTGACGGGAAGCGGAGGAAGAACAGCGGAGAGCGGTTCCCCGGCCGCCGCTGCACAGACCTCCACCGCCTGCTCAATCATGTGCACGCCCTGGGTGCGCACCCGCTCGCCAAAGAGCCAGCGCGCAGCCCATTCGCGGGGGCTATCTTCTCCAACCATCCGCGACGCCCCCGCCAGTCTTCCTATGAGAGCGGAACGGACCGCGCCCTGCAGGTCGATGCACAGGTCGTAGCGTTCGGCGCGCAGTCCGCGACGTAAAGCGCGGATCTCGCGCAGCGTTTCTGACCGGAAGGGGGAACGAGCCCAATCCTTCGCTTTTACCAGGTGGATGCGATTCATTAAGGGCATCTGGCCATCATCTGCACTGAGTAGGGGGGCCCAGCGGGGCTCCACTGCCCAACCGAAGTACCACTCGGGATGGGCCTGCCGGAGAGCAGCTACCGCGGGCAGGGCATGGAGTATGTCGCCCATCGCGCCCAGCCGCACAATCAGGACGCGCATCTGCTCATCTTGCGGTGACAATGAGTGATTTTCTCATATCGTCGAGGGCCGCCTGCTCGTCTTCAATCTGGACTGTAAGCGCCGCTGTCTGTAGCGGCGCGACGGTGTTCAGGCGTGACCGCATGGCGGCGTCCAGCTTTACCTCATCTTTGGCGGTGGTCACAAAGCCATCACATCCTACGCGCCGCCCCAGCTCCGCCAGCCGGTCGATATCGGCCACGGTGTAACGATGGTGATCGCGAAAGCGCACCTGCTCTACAAGTCCGGTTCCGATGGAAGCCAGCCCGGCAAAGAACTCGGAAGGCCGCGCTACCGCGCAAAAGGCGACTGCCCGCTGCATGGGGCTCTGCAGGGCGAGGCTGCGGCGTATCCGCCAGTAGCGACAATCCGTCTGGGTGTGCGCACGGAGGGCCGGCTCGAGCTCCGCATCCTCGTGGCGCAGCACGATGACCCCGGCACGGCGCAGCGAAGCCAGGGGCTCCCGCAGTCTTCCGGCGGGCAACAGCCGCTGCTGCAGATCACTGCGATGCATCACCACGATGTCCAGATCGCGCGCCAGTTGGCGGTGCTGAAAGCCATCATCCAGTAAATGGACGCTGGGCCGTCTGCTTTCGTTTTCCGCCAGCAGGCCAGCTTCATAGCGGTTGGCGCCGACATATACCGGGACGCCTGCAGAACGCGCGATGAGCAGGGGTTCGTCTCCAAATTGGTCTGCGCTTCCGGCGGGGTCGACGCGCTCTACCGTGGGACGGGATCGCCCGTAGCCGCGCGATAAGACGTCAGGAGCCAGGCCCTCCCGCTGCAGCAGCTGCGCCAGGCAGATCACCAGCGGCGTCTTGCCCGCACCGCCCACGGATAGGTTGCCGATGCTCACTACCGGCCAGCCCAACTTCAATGGCGGAGTCCGGTCAAACCGGGCATTTCGGGCCCGCATGACCGATGCATAGACCAACGACAGAGGTGCGAGCAAAAGCGGGCTCATGCGGAAGGCAGCAAGCCGAGCAGGGCAGTTACCGCGCGGCCAGTGGCGCCTGATTCATGATGGAACACTTCGAGCGCGCGCACTCCCAGCGCGTTCGCTGCTTCATCATCGGTGAGCAGGTTTTCCAGCATCGGCACCAGGGTTTCCGTGGTGGCGAGTTTAAGGGCTTCCGCCTGAAGCAAGGTGTCGATGATGGCGCGAAAGTTGGCGTAATGATTGCCCATCACGACGGGCACGGCGAATTGGGCGGGCTCCAGAGGATTGTGGCCACCTGCCGGAACCAGGCTGCCGCCCACGAACGCAACCGAGGCCAGCGCGTACACCGACGCCAGCTCGCCGATCGAATCCAGCAGCACCACGGTGCCGGGCTTTATTTTCGCCGGCCGCTTCATCCAGTTGGAACGGCGAACCGATTGCTGGTTGCGGTTCTTCAACAACTGCGCGACGCGACCGAAGCGCTCGGGATGGCGCGGGGCCAGAATCATCACGCAGTCGGGAATGGTTTTGAGCAGTTGCTGGAAGGCATCGAGCAGGATCTCTTCTTCGCCTTCGAGGGTACTGCCGCACACCAGTACCCGGGTCCCGGTGGGCAGCTTCTCACGCAGTGTCCTGGTGATCGGGGCGGGCTCGGCGCTGCGTACGTCGAATTTGAGATTGCCGGCGAACGAGACCCGGCCGGCGGGCGCGCCGATCGCCTTCAGCCGCTTCACGTCCTCCTGGCTCTGCGCCAGCACAATCGGAGATTCCCGACAATATCCTGGTCCAAAGTTTACGGAAGCGCAGATAGCGCGGCAGAGAGCGATCGGAAATTCGCCCGTTCACGACCGCGACCGGAACCTCCGCCTGGCGGCACGCCGCCAGCAGATTGGGCCACAGCTCGGTCTCGACCAGCACCAGCAGCACCGGATCCAGCACCCGTAAGTAGCGGCGCACTATCCAGGGAAAATCCAGCGGAAAATAAAAAGCGCGGCTAGCGCCGGTGCGCTCCCGGGCTAACCTTTGTCCGGTCCGGGTGGTCGTAGATAACAGCACGCGGTATTGCGGAGCGCAAGCACTGAGCTCGTTCACCAGGCGGCTGGCCGCCAGCACCTCGCCTACGGAAACGGCGTGCACCCAGATCGTCTGGCGCGCGTCTCCTTCGCGCAGCCGGTCGGGAACCCAGCCCAGGCGCTCGCTGAGCCCTTCGCGATACTTGCCGTTGGTGGCCATGGCCAGGAGCCAATAGGGCAGGCCGAGCACCAGCGCAACCAACAACGCGAAGGTGTACAGGATGAGCGTCATAGGCGGCTGGCGCTCTTTACTCGCAACGCTTTACTCACGACAGCACGGAAGCTCATAATCGAACCCGGGAATGTTTCGCCAATCTGTTTTTGTTGTTGGGCTTATCGCTGCAATGCTCTGGTGTCCCGGGATGATTTCCGGGGCCGGCGCCGCTGAACATGCCCCGCCGCCTGCGGGGGTGGCTACCAGCTACCCGGCATTCGATCTGCATCCTGCCGAACAGGTTGCGATCGCCGCTGAGCCTTACAATACTCAGGAAAAAGCCTCGATCTTTCGCTTCAAATATCTGAAGTACGGCTTCATGCCCATCCGCATCATTGTTACCAATAACGGGGACAAGCCCATCTCCCTGATCGACGCGCGCATCAACTTCATTACTGCCGCCGGTGACAAGATCCCCGCGGCGGAGCCGGAAGAAGTGGAGCGCCGCATCGGGGGCATCAAGCGCCCGGACAGCGGTTACAAGTTGCCGGGTCCCCTGCCCCGCATCGGAAACAAGTCCTCTACCAAGAACAAAGACGTTGACGAAGACTTCCACGAATTTGAGTACTCGGCAGTGGCAGTCGAGCCGCACACCACGCGGGCCGGCTTTCTCTTTTACGACGTGGAAGGGCTGGCCAATCCGTTGGCGGGCGGCAAGCTCAACCTGCGCATGCTGCGCAGTGCGGATGGCAAGGAGCTGTTCTACTTCGAGATTCCCTTCGACAAGTACCTTCACGGCGCGTCGACCAGCAATTAGAACCTGACTACTCGTAGTAGGTCGCCGTGGTGGTGTCCGTCTCCCAGATAGTGCAGTCCTTGACGGCGACACGGCCCCCGGTCATCTCGTTCAATTGGCGGTTGGTCTCATCGTAAAAGTAACGCGCCAGGTTTTCTGCTGAGGGGTTGAGCTCGGTAAACGGTTCGAGGTCGTTCAGCATCTGGTGGTCGATGCGTTCGATGACTGGCCGCATCACTTGCTTGAGCAGCTTGAAGTCCAGGAGCAGGCCGGTGGGGTCAAGTTCCCTGCCCCGCAGCGTCAGCCGAACCTTGTAGTTGTGGCCATGAGGGTTCTCGCACTTACCGCGATAGTTGCGCAGGTAATGTCCCGAGGAGAATCCCGATTCGACGGTTACTTCATACATGGCCTGGGTTGCCCTCTACCTGACTGATTGTAGCTGGTTCATTTGCGGGTCTTGTTGCGGGCCAGGCGGTCCAGGTCGTCCTTGAGCTCGCGTCGCATGCGCTCCTCGCTCCTGCGTTCGACCTGCTCGAACATGGCAGTCAGTATGCCGGCGAGCGCGGTGAGGAGGGAGGCCAGAAGGAAGACCAGTCCGATTGTCTTTCCTACGGAGCCGTTGACGGGTAGTCCGGGTTGGAGGGAGTTGGGCAGCAGGCTGATCCCGCAGGAAATCAGGGAAAACAGCAGCAGGGTGGCTGCCAGCAGGTAGAGGTTGCGGGACATTGCGCCTTTCATCAGGGGTTCACTCCGGTGGGTTAAAAACATTTCCACGAAAGGTGCGTAGAACCGCAGGTCCCTCCGCTACGCTTCGCTCCGGTCGGGATGACAAGGCAAAGAGCGTTGGCCAACCGATGTCTTTACTGCACTCGATGCAATTAAAAATACCTCCCCAGAAACCACCACCCTTCCCCTTGTCATCCCGACCGGAGCGAAGCGTAGCGGAGGGACCTGCGGTTCTACGCACCTTTCCTGGAAATGTTTTCAACCTGCAAAAAATTTCTCCACTTCCTCAATATCGTGCGTGAGGCGGTACGGTGGCAGGCTCTCCAGGAAAACTTTGCCATATCTTTGCCGCTCAATGCGCGGATCGAGGAGCACCAGCACGCCGCGATCGTCGAGCGAGCGGATCAGCCTCCCAAAGCCCTGCTTCAGCGTAATGACCGCCGCCGGAACCTGGTAATCGAAAAATGGATTGGCGCCCGCAGCGGCCACCGCGCGCATACGCGCCGAGACCACTGGATCAGTGGGAACAGAAAATGGCAAGCGATCCACGATCACGCAGCTCAGCGCCTCCCCCTGCACATCCACGCCCTGCCAGAAGGACGAGGTTCCAAACAGTACGGCATTTGGGGTGTTGCGAAACTCCTCCAATAACGCCTTGCGTGGGGCTGTACCCTGCAGCAGGCAGGGATAGTCCAACTCCGGCAACAGGCGCTCATAAAGATCGCGCATCTGCTGATAGCTGGTAAACAAGCAGAAAGCCCTGCCCCGGGTGATGTCGAGCACTCGTTGAATGGTGCGCGCAGCTTGCGGCGCAAACGTGGGCTCGCGAGGATCGGGCATCCCGGGCGGCAGATACAGCAGCGCCTGCTCTTCATAGCGGAAATGGGAAGGCACCACCAGCTCTCGCGCCTCGCGCAAGCCAAGCCGCTTTCGCAGGTGGGCAAAACCGCCCTGCACGGTCAACGTCGCGGAGGTGAGAATCACGCTGGGGTACTGCTCGAAGAGCAGGTCAGAAAGCAACTCGGAAACATCGATCGGGGTGGCTTGCAGGTAGGTATTGCGCATCCCCTGACGCATGGCAGATCCGCCGCGGCGTTCGATCCAGAAGACGGTATTCACGCTTTCCGCTTCCATCAAAAAGCGCAAGTGCTCGCGGATGTCGGCGACCCGCTTCTTCAGGCCCAGAGACTCTTCCACCCCGCGCAGCCGCTCCAGTTCCCCTTCCATCCGGTGCAACGCGTTGGTCACCGCCAGGTAGAGATCGCCGTGCTCCTCCAGAAATTGCTCGCGCTGCTCAAAGGGCATGCGGCCTTCTCCCTGAAAACCGCCCGCCCGCGGGAGCGCGCCAAAGAACATCCGCGCCCTTTCCCGCAGTGTGTCGCCGCAACCCTTCAGCGCCGTCGAGTGCGCCTGCCGGGCACGCAACACCGTTTCCATGTCGCGCACCAGTTCTTCTATCCGTACATTGCTGAGGCTGATACCGAAATAGCTCGAAGCAATATCTTCCAGCTCGTGCGCCTCATCGAAGATCACCGCGGCGGCTTCCGGCAACACGCCGGCGTCGGGCGCCGCCTTGGCCTGTTGCTTGATCGCCAAATCAGCAAAAAAGAGATGGTGGTTAACGATGATGACATCGCTTTCGAGAGCCCGGCGGCGCATCTCGGTGATGAAGCAGCGTTCATAATCGGGACAGTTTTGCCCCAGGCAAGCTTCGCTGCGCGCGTCTAACTTGGACCATACCTGGCTCGACTCCGGCAGCGCATCTATCTCCACCCGGTCCCCGGTTTGGGTCGTCTTCTCCCAGGACGCGATCTGCTGGAACTGGTCTATTTCTTCCAGGCCATTCAAAATCGGCTGATCGCGCAAGGCGTACAGCTTGTTCCGGCAAAGGTAGTTTGCGCGGCCTTTCATGTAGCAAACACGGAGCGGCCCCAGGAGCGACTCCAGAAACGGCACATCGCGGAAAAACAGCTGTTCCTGCAGATTCTTGGTTCCCGTGGAGATGATGACGCGTTGCCCGGTACGCAGAGCAGGCAAAAGGTAGGCCAGTGTCTTGCCCGTCCCGGTGCCGGCTTCGACAATCAGGTGCTTGCTCTCCTGCAGGCTGCGCTCCACAGCGCGGGCCATATCCAGTTGCCCGCGCCGGAACTCATAGGGGAGCGCGGACCGCGACAGCATTCCTCCGGGGGAGAAGAAGTCGTGGAGCGAAGGCAGCGGCTGAGCGGAAATGGTAGCGGTCGACAAGGGGAAAGCCCGGTTAAAACTCTAAGTCTATACGGTTGGTTTCCGGTTGTATGAAAGACTGAAAGAGACTATGAAGCCAGTGAAAGGCACCAAAGCGAGAAAGCCCAAGCCGCATTCCCTGAAAGGAAAGCGCGCGGCGGTGGCCAAGGCCGCCCGGCGTCCCACACCCGCCACGCGGGGCGAGCACTCGCGGGCGGAGGTAAAGCGAAAGACCGCGGCCAAAGCTACTGCGGAGGCCAGCGCGGCGGCGCGCCTGGGCAAGATCCGCAAACGTCCGGTACAAAGCCAGGGGCCGATGAAACCCATCGAAGCCGAGCTGCCTGATCCGCTGGCTCTTCCCCCGGCGTTCAAGCGTGATGTAGCAGTAGACACCTCCTCCTGGCCGGTTCTGGCCATCGTCGGCCGCCCCAACGTGGGCAAGTCCACGCTATTCAACCGTCTTACCAGCTCCCGCCGTTCTATCGTGGGCGATGAACCGGGTATCACCCGCGACCGGATTTATGGCGAGATCGAGTGGTCCGGCCAGCACGCCCGGGTGGTGGATACCGGTGGGATTCTGCCGGACGACCCGGAGTTGATTCCCTCGGAGATTTTCCGGCAAGCGCGCACGGCCCTGGATGAGGCCGATTCCATCGTGATGGTGGTCGACGGTCGAACGGCGCTGGCCGCTCCCGACTATGACCTGGCCCGCATTCTCTTGCGCGGCGGCAAGCCCCTGTTGCTCGCGGTCAACAAAATCGACACGGCCCAGATGGAAGATCAAACCGCCGAGTACCGCCGGCTGGGGATTCGCGAAATATTGCCGATCTCCTCTGAACACGGGTCCGGCATCGGCGATCTTCTTGATCACGTGTTCGCTACTTTTCCGAAAACAGAGCCGGCCCCAGCGGCGCCAGAACCAGAACTCGAATCGGAAGAAGAAGGCGAGTCACGGCACCGGACTCATGGCGAGTTCCAACAACACGAAACCTCGATTGCCATCATCGGGCGCCCCAATGTGGGCAAGAGCACGTTGCTGAATGTCCTGACCGGGTCTTCGCGGGCGATTGTTTCGCCCATTGCTGGGACCACACGCGACGCTGTGGATGAGGTGATGGAGTACGACGGCAATCTGTTCCGCTTTGTCGATACCGCCGGCATCCGGCGCAAGGGCAAGACCAACATGATGGCCGAGAAGCTGTCCGTGGTCATGGCGCGCCGCCACCTGGAGGCGGCCGATGTCGCATTGCTGGTCATCGACGCGACGGAAGGCGTGACTTCGAACGACGCTACGATCGGCGGCTACGCCCACGAGAGTGGACGGTCCGTCATCCTGGTGGTCAACAAATGGGACCTGGTGACGACGGGACGAACCGACGGCAAACCTCCCGCCGACAAAGAGATTTTTGAGGTGCAGCTACGCAACGTGCTCAAGTACCTGGCCTATGCGCCGGTGGTGTTTATTTCAGCTGCGGAAGGCAAGAACATCCACACCGTGCTCAAGCTGGTAAAGGAAGTCGCGGCTGAACGGCGCAAGCGCGTCTCTACCGGCCAGATGAACCGCTTCCTGGAGAAGATCGACTTCCAGCGCGCCACCGTACCCGCCGCCAACAAAATGCGGATCTTTTACATGACCCAGGCGGCGGTCGCCCCGCCGACGTTCATCTTATTCACCAATCGGCAGGTGAAGTTGCACTTTGCTTTTGAGCGGTTCCTGGAAAATCAGATTCGTGCTGCCTTCGGCTTTCGCGGTTCCCCAATTTGGTTCAAAGTGCGCGCAAGAGACAAGTAAGTGCACCTTTCTTGCTATTCCCCGACCCCTATTTTCATGGGATCTTCGATGAATTCGCTATCGCCATTCATCTTAGTTGGGCAAGGAGCAAGCAGATGTGGAATTCGATTGGTTCCTGGTTTTGCATCATGGGTCTTATCATCGGGCCTTTTTCCATTGGCATCCTCTTTGAAGAGAAGCTGCAACGGGCCAACCGTGAACTGGGCTCGCGGCTGCTGCGCCGCTACTAGCTGAGCCTGGTTTGCACCTGGAGTTACGTCCCGGGACTTGATGGGCCTTCACTAGGAGGATCCCAGGTCTCAAAAGCGAGACCCGGGGCACCCATCGTTAGTGTGATCCGCAAGTTCGGGCGCCCTCTTCAAAAAAAGCTTGGGGTGGCCCATTCAAGCCCTCTTTTGGCTTGTGTGGGCAAGAATCAATCCCTTCCGTAGTAAGTTTGGTGGATGAAAGTCCCCTTCCTGAGCGCTTTGCTGCTTCTGTGTTCGTTGTGCGTGCGCACAACCTTGGCGCAGGCCGGCGATACTCCCCTCGTCTTTCTGCATGTGACGGTCATCAACCCGGGCACATCTTCCGTGGAATCGGATAGAGCGGTCACGATCACCGGAGACCACATCACCGCGGTCTCCAGCTCGGCAAATTTTGCTCCGCCCAGCCATGCGAAGACGATCGATGGAACAGGACAGTTCCTGATCCCCGGCTTGTGGGACATGCACGTTCACTCGGCATTCGGGGATTGGTTCCCGGGCGGCCGCGATATCATCCTGCCTCTGTACGTGGCCAACGGCGTCACCGGTGTCCGCGATATGGGCGGGGATATCCCGGTACTGTTCGGATGGCGCAAACAGATCGCAAGTGGTGAGCTGATTGGTCCACGGATGGTGGTTTCCGGACCCATGCTGGATGGCTACCTTCCGGACGGAAAGACGTTTCGTTTTCCCAGCAGCATCCCGGTTACCTCAGTAGAAGACGCGGTGGCCGCGGTCGATTCGCTCAAGGCGCAGCAAGTGGATTTCATCAAGGTGCAATCACTGATCCCCCACGACGCGTATCTTGCAGCGGCGACAGAGGCTCACAAACAGGGCCTGCCATTTGTCGGCCACGTACCGGATGCAGTGCGCATCGACGAGGCCGTCGCCGTGGGGCAAAAGAGCATTGAGCACCTGATGGGCAGCTCCGCCGGCTGTTCCACGGTGGAAGACCGGGTGATCAAAGGCGAAGTGGACACCCAGCTTCTGTTGAACAGCTTCGACCAACAGAAGTGCGACAAGATGATGAAGCTGCTCGCGGACCGCCACGTATGGCAGGTGCCCACCCTGGTTTGGGAGCGCGGGGGAACCTTCCTCGATCAACTGGACTGGAAGCACCAGCCGCTCGACCGCTACGTTCCGGCCCATTGGCGCGATGTGACCTGGCGGCGCTTCGAAGAACAGATGACGCCCGGATTGCAGAAGGATCCGTTGGCCCTGCGCCAGCGCTCCTTTGCCCAGGAGATGAGGATAGCGGGAGCCATGCATCGAGCGGGAGTGCCTTTCCTCGCCGGCACCGATACGGCTCCTGGTATCTACATCATCCCCGGCTTTAGTCTGCATGACGAACTGGCCAACTTTGTCGAGGCTGGATTCACGCCGATGGAAGCGCTGCAGACGGCCACCAGCAACCCTGCGCTCTTTCTCGAAAGAAGCGACATCGGTGCGGTGAAGGCGGGCGGCGTTGCGGATCTCGTTCTGCTTTCTGCGAATCCATTGGACAATATTCAAAATACGAAAAAGATTACCGCGGTGGTGATCAACGGCCGCTTTCTCGATCGCGCCGCGCTCGATCACATGCTCGTGAATGTGGAGGCAGCAGCGAAGGCACAGAAGTGAGACCATTCAGGCAACACTGCACCATGATCCGGATATCAGAAACATCGAAGTCAAAAGAAGAGGATGGCATGAGCGCAACAAAGTGTACCCACGTAAAAGATCATGTGAAGAAGGTAAAGCCGCATACCAAAGGTTGTGAGGAGTGTCTCAAGATAGGAGACACCTGGGTTCACCTGCGTATGTGCCTGGAGTGCGGCAAGGTCGGCTGCTGTGATTCGTCGAAGAATCGCCATGCCACCGCTCACTTCCACGAAACCGAGCACCCTATCATGCGATCCATAGAACCCGGCGAAGATTGGCGTTGGTGCTACATCGACGAAACCTTTCTCGACTAGGCAACGTCCTCCAGTTCATCTTTTTGCTCGGGTACGTCAGCTTTGTCTCTGACCAGGATCAGCGCGACGCTGGCCACGATCAGGGCTGTGCCCAGGAGCATGCGGGGCGTCACGACTTCCCCAGCGAAGAAGTACCCTAAAGTGACCGCCACCACGGGATTGATGTAAGCATGGCTGGCGACGCGGGTCGCAGGCATGCGGCCGAGTAGCCAGACGAAGGCGCTGAAACCTATCAGCGAGCCGGCAACCACCAGGTAAAGCAGGGCAGCCACCACCTTGACAGAAAGATGCGGGAAGGGGTGCATCTCTCCGAACGATGCGGAGAGAATGAGCAGGACTGCGCCGCCCAACATCATCTCTCCCCCGGCGGTAATTCCCTTCGACTTGGGCAACGGCAAAGCACGCGTGAGCACGGCCCCCAACGACCACGCGATACCGCCTCCCAGGATCGCCGCGCAGGGCAGGATAGCGACGTGCTGGGCGTTGTGCAGCAGCAGTAAGAGGACGCCTACAAATCCCACCGCAATCGCCATCAGCAGGCTCCAGCGGAAACGCTGCTGACGGAAGACAAAAACTTCGAGCCCGATGGTGATGAGCGGCAGCGTGGCTTCCAATACGGAGGTAAAGCCCGAAGGCACGTACTGCTCAGCCCAGAACACCGCCCCGTAAGTGACCACGAACATCAGCGAGCCGAGCACTGCCAGGGTGCCCCACTCTTTGCCTGCGGGACGAGGGCGTCCGCGGAGTCGCATCGCGGCATAGAGCAAGGTGCCTGCGAGAAAGAAGCGGATGCCCGCGGCGAACAACGGAGGCACCTGCTGGACGGCGATGCGAATCGCCAGGTAGGTCGATCCCCACAAAACATAGATAGCGGCAAAGGCCAGTATCACGCGCACATCGAGGGTGTTTTTGTGCTTGACCGGACTAACCGCTATGGTTGCCATGACTGGTTAGATTCTAAACCGATCCCGATAACCGTTCAAATTATTTTTGAGAGTTATAATGAATTGTCATGAGTGGGCCCGAACCATTTAAGTTGTATGCCGGACACCCGGCTCTGGAGTTGGTGAATACGCTGGACCTGCGCTTTTCGGATCAGGCCGTGGATCTGATCTCCACCTACAAAGATCTGCTCCGTTTGGCCACGCAACTGGAGTTGTTGACCGCCGAACAAGCGCGGAAGCTAGGCCGCTCTGTCGCCGAGAAGGAAGCGCAACGGGTGCTGGCATCAGCGGCCCGGCTTCGCGAGGCGCTGGCAGCGGTCCTTTATGCCCGAATCGAAGGCGGCAAGATCCCGTCTGCACAGATCCAGCTATTGGAACAACAGTTTCACGCAGCGGCGATGCATCGCCGGCTCGCGGCAGGTGATGGTCACCTGGAGTGGAGCTGGTCTGGGGTAGAGCGGCAAGCGGAGATCCCATTATGGATGCTGGCCCAGGCGGCCTCGGATTTGCTGGTGTCGAGTGATGCGGAGCTGGTCAAGGACTGCGGCGACCCAACCTGCCGCTGGCTCTTCCTCGATGTGAGCAAGAATCACACCCGGCGTTGGTGCGACATGAAAACCTGCGGCAACCGCATGAAAGCGCGAAGACACCACGCCCGCATCCGCGAGAGCGAGGATTAAACATGCCGGCTTCCAGCTCCTGAGTGCGCCCTGTCGCTTTCGACCATCAGGAACCTCGAGTCCCGAAGGGACGGCTGACCTTAGCTGACCTTAGCCCAGGACGCAGTCGTGGGTAGGTAACGCGCCCTGGAAAAGTCCCGTAGCGACGACTGAAGATTGAACGGCGACTCCCTCATGGACAAGTTTCAGTCGTCCCTACGGGACTTTTCGGCCTCCGAATTTCTACCCAGGACTACGTCCTGGGCTAAGGTCAGCCGTCCCTCCGGGACTGAGTTTCGTCCCACGAGCTTGTCGCTATGGACCGTTGTAGACTGGATGTTCCGACGATGCATTCAATCCGCCCTGCTACAGCTGCCGACATCCCTTTGATTCTGGAACTTATTCGCGCTCTTGCCACCTATGAGCGGGAACCTGACGCGGTAAAGACCACCGAGGCCGACCTGCTGCGAGACGGGTTCGGCGAACATCCGCGCTTTGAGTGCGTGATCGCGGAAAGCGACGGCAAAGCTGCCGGCTTTGCGCTTTACTTTTACAACTACTCCACCTGGCGAGGACGCTCCGGCATCCATCTGGAAGACCTTTTCGTGCTGCCCCAATTCCGCGGGCATGGCATTGGCAAAGCGCTGCTGGCCAAAGTCGCCGCGCGCGCCGTGGAGCAAGGGTGCGTCCGGCTGCAATGGGACGTCCTGGAATGGAACCAGACGGCCATCGACTTTTATCAAACCATGGGCGCGAAGTTCCTCGACGAGTGGCGCATTATGAGAGTGAACGACGACGCGATTGCTTCGCTGGCGAGGCTGGCGCCGGAGCCGGTTCGTTGAGCCAGCCCGCGCGGATTCGCGTGATCGGCGGCGGACTGGCTGGTCCCGAGGCGGCACTGATGGCCGCCCGGCGAGGCTGCCAGGTCGACCTGTATGAGATGCGCTCGGTGGTCGACGGCAAGTTGCGCTCCACGCCGGCGCACCAAACGGCCGACTTCGCTGAGCTGGTCTGCTCCAACTCGCTCAAATCGGAAAGCGAAAACAGCGCGCCCTGGCTGCTGAAGCAGGAAATGCGCCGCGCCGGAAGCCCCCTGCTCAGCTGCGCGGATGCGAGCGCGGTGCCGGCGGGACACGCATTGGCAGTCGACCGGGTGGAATTTTCGCGACTGGTGGCGCGCGCCATCGAGCAGGAGAACCGCATTACGGTTCACCGGGAAGAGGTGACGGCCCTCGATCCTGAACAATTCACGATCGTGGCTACAGGACCACTCACGTCAGCGCCGCTTTGTTCTGAGCTTTCCCGGCTGACGGGCAGCGGCCAGCTGGCCTTTTACGACTCCATAAGCCCCATCGTCGAAGCGGATTCGATCGACATGGAGCGGGTTTACTTCGCAGCCCGCTACGACAAAGGCACCGCCGACTACATCAACTGCCCCATGTCGAAAGAGGAATACGACCGTTTCTACGATGCCCTGGTATCCGCGGAAGCAGTGGCAGGTAAGGAGTGGGAGAAGCTCGAGTACTTCGAAGGCTGCCTGCCCGTGGAGGAGCTGGCGCGGCGCGGCCGGGACACCCTGCGTTTTGGCCCCATGAAGCCGGTCGGCCTGCGTGATCCTCGCACGGGAAGGATTCCGTGGGCAGTGGTGCAATTGCGCTGTGAGAACCTGCGGGCGGACTCCTACAATCTGGTCGGTCTGCAAAACCACCTGAAATTCGGGGAGCAGGCGCGGGTTTTACGCCTCATTCCGGGGCTGGAGAATGCGAAGTTCCTGCGCTTCGGCCAGATTCATCGCAATACCTACATCAACTCTCCCAGCGTGCTTACCGAGGCGCTCTCCCTGCGCAGCCATCCCCGAATTTTCATCGCCGGGCAGCTCTCGGGGGTCGAGGGCTACACAGAATCGATAGCCAGCGGCATGCTTGCCGGCTTGTACGCCGCCCAGGCCGCCCATGGCGGCAACCGGTGACCACTGTGCCCCGTCCCAGTGGCCTGGGCTCGCTCGTGCACTACATTACCCATGCCCGGGCGGACGACTTTCAGCCGGCCAACATTACGTTCGATCTGCTCTTGCCGCTGGAAGAGACGGAACGCAAGCAGATCCGCGACAAGCGGGAGCGGCATCGTGTGCAGTGCGAGCGCGCGTTGGCGGTTTTTGACGCCTGGTGGCAACAGTTAGCGGAGTTTTCTACGATTTGAGGGTCTTTATTCAACGGTTTGCCTAAAATACACATCTAACTGGACCAGCGGCTGGAAGGCTTCGGGCCTTGAATTGTTTTTGCCTTCCATTTAACGTTGTCGTGCTATGCGGGAGAGCTACCGGCTACCCGCTTCGAGGAGAATTACCATGCGTACGAAATTGAGTTTGTGGCTTGCGCTTGTCGCGCTTTTCCTTATTCCGGCCCTTGCAGGCGCCCAGGACACGACGGCTAAGATTCATGGTCACGTGCAAGATCCGGCCAACGCCCCTATCGCCAACGGCCAGGTGGTTCTCAGCACAGATGGCAAGACTGCTCTCTATACCTTTACCACGGATGCGAACGGCGACTATAAGGGCGAAGGCATTAAGCCCGGAACTTACTACGTCACGCTGTATGCCACTCCGGGAAAGGCGGTCGACCGCTTCGACAATGTGAAGTTTACGACCGGGACCGACACCCTGCAGGACTTCGACCTGAGCCGAGAGGAATATGTGAAGAAGTTGCCTCCGGACCAGCAGAAGGCGCTGGAAGAGGCCAAGAAGAAGAATGCGGAAATCAATAAAGAAAACCAGAACGTCGGCAAGCTGAATGACCTGCTCAAGCAGGCACGCGCTGCCAATGCAGCCAAGAAGTACGACGATGCCGCCACGGCAATGCAGCAGGCTACGACCATCAAGCCCGACGCTTCGGTCCTGTGGCTGGAACTGGGCATCGCCCAGGTAGGACAAAAGAAATTCGACGATGCGACCACATCGCTGAAGAAAGCGATGGATCTCGATACCGCTTCGAAGAAGCCCAATCCGGATATCCAGGCTGCTGACGACAACGCGCTGGGAGAGGTGTACGCCAACACCAGCAAGATTCCAGAAGCAACGGCATCGTATGACGCTGCGGCCAAATTACAACCGGCGAATGCAGGGATGTTCTATACCAATGAGACCATCGTCCTTAGCCGCACCGGTCAAACTGACGCGACCATCGCCGCCGCCGATAAGGCTATCGCCGCCGACCCCACCCGTCCGATCCCCTATTATCTGAAGGGTCAGGCGCTTATATCGAAGGCCACCGTGGATCCGAAGACGAATAAAATTGTCGCGCCTCCGGGTACTGCGGAAGCCTATAACAAATACCTCGAACTCGCGCCTAACGGGCCCATGGCGCCGGAAGCGAAGTCGATCCTCACGGAAATTGGAGAAAAGATAAACAGCAAGTACTCAGCGGGCAAGAAGTAACTGATTCGGATCGCTGGGTTCTACACAAGATGAAGGGACGCTGCCTGCCAGCGTCCCTTTGCTTCTATTAGGGGCACCTCTCTTGAGCACTGCAGCGCCATCCCGGGTGGTGAGTTACGCGGATGCTAGCCGCATTGTGCGTGAGCACGCTGACCATCTAGCGCCGCAGCATGCTCCTGAGGTCGTCAGGCTACTCGATTCACTCGGCCGGGTCCTGGCGGCGCCGATTCTGGCGGATCGGGACCAGCCGCCCTTTCCTCGCTCCACCCGCGACGGATTTGCCTGCCGTGCCGCCGATACCGCTGCCGGCTTGCCTCTTGGAGTGATTGGCTCGATTCGCGCCGGCGATGCGGTGAGGATCGAGGTCGGTTCAGGCAAGGCCGTCGAAATTATGACAGGGGCTGCGGTGCCCCTTGGCGCCGATTGCGTGGTCATGGTGGAGCATGTGCTGCGTGACCGCGATTCCCTGCGGCTTGCCCCTGGGCGCAGCGTGCAGCCCGGCGAGAACATCGTTCCCATGGGAGCTGAGGCTCGCGGCGGTGCGGTGATCGTATCCGGAGGTACACGCATTTCCCCTGCGCAGATAGCAGTGGCTGCAGCGTGCGGCGCGGGGGAGCTGAGAGTGCACCGGCGGCCGCGGGTCGCCATCGTCGCCACCGGCGATGAACTGGTCGAAGTGAGCGAGCAACCCCAGAGTCAACAAATTCGCAACTCCAATAGCTATTCGATGGCGGCGCAGATTCTCGCCGCGGGAGCGGAGCCGGTGCGGCTCCCCATTGCGCGCGATGAGCGGGATCATCTGGAAAGCATCATTCGTACCGCGCTCGAGAGTGACCTGGTTCTACTTTCGGGTGGGGTTTCCATGGGAAAGTACGACCTGGTAGAGGAAGTACTGCTCTCCCTGGGCGCGGAGTTCTACTTTACCGGCGCATTGATCCAACCGGGTAAGCCGGTCGTCTTCGGCAGGCTTGGGGAGCGCTACTTTTTTGGTCTTCCGGGCAATCCTGTATCCACCATGGTTACGTTCCTGCTCTTTGTTGAGCCGGTTTTGGGCGCGCTGTCCGGGGAGGCTGGACGTGCCCCGCGTTTTGCCCAGGCTTATCTGACGAAAGAGGTGCGGGTGAAAACCGGCTTGACCCGGTTTTTGCCGGCCCGGCTGGCAGAGAGCGCTGTGGAGCCTGTCACTTGGCAAGGGTCGGGGGATCTGGCGAGTACGAGCCGCTCCAACTGTTTCCTGTTGGTGCCCCCCGACCAGCCGCTGCTCGCTGCTGGTGAGACGGTGACGATACTGCTAGGCTAGCGAAACCATGGAAAAGCTCTCGCATTACGATGCCGAAGGATCAGCGCACATGGTCGACGTAAGCGCCAAGACCGCCACGCGGCGTGAGGCGGAAGCTTCGGCGTTTGTGGTTCTCTCGGAGGCGGTATTGGCGGCCTTGCCGCAGAATCCCAAGGGGAATCCGCTGGAAGTAGCGCGCTTTGCCGGCATTCAAGCCGCTAAGCGCACAGCGGATTTGATTCCCATGTGTCATCCGCTGCCGCTGACCTTTATCGATGTTTCCGCGAAGGTAGTGAGTGGGGGCGTCGAAATTCGCAGCACAGCCGCAACGGTGGCCGGTACAGGCGTGGAGATGGAAGCGCTCACGGCAGCAGCCGTAGCGGCCTTGACGATTTACGACATGTGCAAGGCCTTGGATAAATCGATCGCGATTCGCGAAATTGTCCTGGTACGCAAATCCGGAGGCAAGAGCGGTGACTATGCGCGATGAAAGCGCAGTTCCCTCCCCCGTGGAAATTAGTGCCTGGAAAATGCTGTAGATGGGGTAGCGCCGGCGCTCGTTTCGCTTCCCTTGATGTCCATGCGTTCGATGAGACCATTTGCAATGGTATAGACGTGCCACACCACGCCGTCAGCAAGCACCTCGCCGCCAAGACTCTTCACGAGCTGATGAACCTTGACTTCCGTAGTGCCGTGCTCCTGGTCGATCACCTCAACTGGTTCCACGTGAGGATCAAATTCCTTCCATTGACGGGTCCAATAGGCTCGGATCTCTTCTTTTCCGACGGCACGCCCTCCTTCCGATGCCCTGGGCCAGCTAACGTTCTCGCTCATGAGAATCAGGACGCCGTCGATATCACGCTCATTGAAGGCGGAGTAGGCCTGAGCGATCAACGTCTGAGTGTCTAGCATGAATCCTCCGGAATACTGATGGGTACTTTCAAATAGATGCACGAAGTACCCTGGCGGCGCGAAAGGACCTCAACCCCCGTCCCCTTCCAACCCCCGCATCTCTTCCTCCAACCGGGCGTGCAATCGCTCGCTAAATCCAAGCGGCAATTCAAACACCCGCTCATCCGCGGTCAAGATCAAAATATTCCGAGTAGAATCCAAAATCGCCGAGCAAATCTCGCAATGCTCCAGATGCTTCTGCACCTGTTCCAGCACCTCCGGAGAAAGCGTGTGATCCAAATACCCGGAGATGTGCGTCCAAACATGCTTGCACTCTAGGACCATGCCCACCACCTCCGTTTAGGAGCCATCTCCTTCAACTGTGGCGCCAGATTTCTCTGCAACATCATACGAGCCCGATGCAACCGCACCTTTACCGAAGACGTAGTGATGCCCAGCACTGCAGCAGCCTCGTTCACACTCAACTGCTCAATATCTCTTAACTGAAACACTTCGCGATAGATCACCGGGAGGGCGGTAATCGCCTTATGCAGCAAAGACCTGACTTCTTTGCGCTCCAGGACCTCCGAAGGTATTTCCTTCCAATCGCGCAACAATGCCGGCGAAATATGTCCGTCTTCGTCGGGCTCGTCCAGCGACTCCATCTTCACCGCATCCCGGCGGCGAATTCGGCTCCGCGCCTCGTTCAGCGTGATACTCACCAGCCAGGTCCCGAATTTTGCGTCCCCGCGAAAGCTGGCCAGGTTGCGGAAGGCCTTGAGAAACGCCTCCTGGGTCACTTCTTCCGCATCCGCTTCATTACGCAAAAACGACAGTGCCATCGCATAGACGCGGCGTTCATACGGCCGAATCAATGCGTGGAACAGTTGCGTATCGCCGGCCAGGATCGAAGCGATCATGCCCGACTCATCGCGTAACTCAGTAGCCATGCGGTCGGTCTCTTACAGCGGCCTGGTGTCTGTGCTCAACACCCGGCCGTTGCCGGGTGTCTGCGCGAACAGGATCAGATGATGCCCTTGCGTGTTGTGAAACGAAGCCGGAAGAGGGATCTGCACCGTACGCTCCCCAGCCGCCTGCACCCTGGCCACCCGCACGATGGATCGCGCCACGGCAACATGCGCCAGAGTGCGGCCCGAGTTCTCCCCATGCAGTACGTTTGACCGGTCGGAGTCATCCGCCAGCACCGCGATCAGATCAGCCCCATGAGCCGGCAGATCGCCGTCGGCAGAAAAATCCACCGTCAATGTATCGTGGGCCACGCTCAGCGACACGATACGCAGAGACATCCGCGGTATCTCCGCATCTTCCTTCTCCACCGCATGCAACAACGCGGCACGGTCGCTGCCCACAATCTGCTCCGCGCCATTGATCACCATTTGCGGCGTATACACGCCTTCCAAATGGAATCGTTCACCGTACGCGTTTTGTCGCTCCGTATACAACGGCGACGAGAAAGGGTCAGACCATCCCAGCGAGTTCCAATACGTTACGTGCTCGCTGATGCCCACCACCAATTGCCCCGCTCTGGTCTGGCTTCCATTGACCTGCTGCAGCAAAGCATCCGCGGGCGGGCAGCTTGAGCATCCTTCTGAGGTGAATAGCTCCACCAGCACTGCCTTTTGCGCCAAGGCGCTGGCGGCTGTTAGCACCAGGATCAGGGCCGCGACCACTTTTCGGGTGTTCATGAATCTCTCCGTGCGCATGAGACGCAGTCGCAGGGCAGAGAGTTACAAACACTTACATATTGGTGTGGCCGTGGCGCATTTCCTCGTTGAACGTTGGTTTTGTCAGGGCGAAAGCCTGCTGCAGGCGTTCGCGGAACTCGGCTTCGCGGGCAAGCAGCGCGGGCGTCGCGCCTGCGAACTCCGAATCGCCCTCACTGGTAGCCACCAGACCTGCCGCGGCGAGCACAGAGGCTGCGCGCACCAGCTCCTCAGGAGTAGTGTTCAGATATTGCGCATCCCGGGGATCCGCGATCCACACCGGCTGCGACTCGCCCAGCACCCCGGAAAGCCAAAAAACCTTGGCCAGCAAAAACTGCTGCCGGCTTTCGTCATCGGTATCGGTGAAGAAGAACTTCTTTTGCCAGCGGCTGTAGTAGCGCGTGGTCACCGGCACCGGCTGGCGGTTTCCGCTCTTCAACAGCTCCAGCTGACCCTGGTCCAGGGTCTTACGAATCGCGCTGTAGATAAAGGATTCCGCATACGGCTGCTCAGGAGCAGGCACAATCTCGGCGAAGGTCACGGTCATACTCGCGGAAACCTTCGCATGCAGCAGCGAATCGGTGCCGTCGGCCACGTACACCACTCCGTGGACGATATACGTATCTGCGCCCGAAACAGAACGGTGAAAAGGCCAGTGAAAATCGGCAAACGTGATCGGCATGCCGGCCATCGTCACGTAAGCCTCTGGCTTCGGATTGCGCAAGCGTTTGGCTGCATCGCCCAAGTGGGCTGTCATCTCCGGCAACAACTCGGGCTGATGGAAGTCGAAGCCTTCACTCAATTCCAACCGCAGCGTCCGCTCGGCCGGAACATCGCTGGAAAGACCGATGCGGAAGATGGCGGTAGGGCGCCCGTTGAAATCGACCCCTCCTTCAGAGGAGATGACGGTTAAGCCGGCCTGTTGAACAGCATTGCCGACCGCGGTATTTAAGGTGGTAACGGGATTGCTAGCCATGAATGTACGTTCCTGCAGAAGTCTATTTTGATTGTACCCAGTTAAGGAGCGTCCAGCGCGAAGGCAACCAGGGTCCGGCCGTGCCTGCCGGACGATCGCTCAAACTCCTCCAGCAGCTGCGCTTCCAGTCCCTCCGGGTCGACGGGCATTTCGCAAGCGGCAATCTGCTCTTCGGTAGCGCCGTGATAGCAAAGCTCGCAAACGCCCAAACCCTGCTCCGAGCGCACCGGGGGGCCAAAGACGCGGCAAGTCATGGGCCGGGAAAGATACAGGTCGCATAAGCCGGTGCGAGGGTCCAGCGCGGCACAGGTCTCATCATTGGCAAAGTCTTCGAAACGTGCCTGGGCCTCGTCTGACGGATCCAACAATCCGGTCGCGACGTCACCCGGAAAATCATTCGCCAGGCGCTCCACTGATTTTCGCGCGCGTTCACGAACAGACCGGGCTCGCTCTGGATCGCTCGCACTCAACTGACGTAGTCCCTCCCGCAGCCGGGCCGCATCGAGCTGATGAATAGCGAAAACCCCCACGCAGCACTGCGTACACCCTGGCTTGCACACTAGCCATTCCCCGCTGCGCCGGGCGCTGTCTGCGAGCGCGGCGTCGATGATCTGGACCAATTTGGAATCATTTGCGGGAAGCATGCGGCTCATTTCACGACAAAACGGCGTAATCCCGGAAGCGTTTTTTACGTCTATGCGATTATGAACGTACGGTGACAAAAAAGTTAATGGTTCAGCAACTTTTATCCAGGGTCCAACGTTTCACAGAGTAAGGTACATTCGCGCCTCGAGGAGCTTCGTGAACAGACCGTATCACTCCCCCCGCGTACTTCGTTCAGTCCTTTTACTGCTGACTGTTTTGCAGATTTTTGCGCTCATGGCCGCCTTTGAGCGCCCGGCCCACGCCTACGTCGATCCGGGTTCTGGCTTTGTTTTTCTACAGGTTGCGGGTTCCATGTTTGCTGGCGCCATGTTCTATTTACGCCATCGTGTCAAGCGTCTCTTTTACTCGCTCCGCAAATCACCCGGCCCTGCGCAAACAGAGGTAGCAGAGAATCAGCCATGAGCCAGGGCACGTCGCAGCCTATCGCGACGTTTCGCGATCCTGCGGGTTCGCTGCGCATCCATGGCGAAGAAGTGTTGCGCACCGTTCACCCTCGCTACGCTGCGGACGCTCTACGCTTCCTGCAATCTGAGACGGCTCAGCGCTGGACGGAGGAAGGCCACCTGGTGGCCAGCGCAGTGCTGTCCGCGGAAGAGGATCAGCCGCTATTGCTCCAGCATCCGCGCGTCTTCTTCCCTTCCTACCCCTGGGAGTGGACTCCCTCGCAATGGGTGGCGGCGGGAGAACTCACGCTCGAATTGTGTAGCCAGCTTCTGCATGAGGGCTGGATCCTCAAGGATGCGACCCCATTGAACATTCTGTTCGAGGGATCGCGCCCGGTCTTTGTCGACCTGCTATCCATAGAGCGGCGTGATCCGCGCAGTCCGCTGTGGCTCGCGTACGGCCAGTTTGCGCGCACCTTTCTGCTTCCCCTGGCGGCCTACAAGTATCTTGGTTGGCCATTAGCCGCCACACTTCAACGCCGCGATGGCTACGAGCCCGCCGACCTCTACCCTCATCTTTCCAGTGCCGCACGATGGAGTGCTCCGCTTCGTTCGCTCATCACGCTTCCTTTCCTCTTTGAAACCCGCAAGCGTGGTGCGGCAGCGCCTTCGCGACTGCAACAACAGCCGGAAATTGCGGCTGCCGTATTGCAACGAAACCTCAGAGGTTTTGGCAAAGCCCTGCGCGCGCTCGCGCCCAAGGGACGCGATTCGCGTTGGAGCGAATACCAGACCGCTGCCGATCATTACAGCGAAGAAGAAAGGCGGCGCAAGCAGGAATTCGTAGACCGCGTTCTGCAAATGCTGCGCCCCGAATCGGTGCTCGACATCGGCGCCAACACCGGCCACTACTCCCGCATCGCTGCCCGCGCAGCCGCTCGCGTCGTTGCCTGGGACACCGATGTCGCCTCCTCCGATCGCAACTGGAGAGAGGCGCGGGACGGTGGCCTGCCGATTCTCCCCCTCATCGCTGACGTGGCTCGGCCGACTCCCGCGGTTGGTTGGTGTAACACTGAGTCGCTCACTTTGCTGGAGCGCGCGCGCCAACGTTTCGATTGCGTCATGATGCTGGGGATTCTCCACCATCTGCTGCTTGCCGATCAGATTCCCATGGGCGATGTGGCCGAGCTGCTGGCATCCCTCGCTCGCCGTTGGAGCATCGTGGAGTGGGTTCCGAAAACAGACGTGCGCTACATCGATCTTTGCCGCGGGCGGGACGAACTCTATGCCCATCTGAACGAAGATCTGTTTGTCGAACAGTTCACCCGCCATTTCAACATCATGAACCGCGAGGAATTGAGCAACGGCCGCGTGCTGTTTCTGTTCGAGAGAAGATGAATCTCAAGACCCTCCTGCAAGGCTTTGGAGCAGCCATCACGGTCTTGATCCTTCGAGTCTGGCCACATCTGTCCAGCTACCATCCGATCATTTATCACAGCTTCTTGCCTACGCGTAGCGTGATCTGGGGCGTCGTGCTTGACCTCGGAGTCTTCACCCTGCTCGCCGCATTGCTCTTCCGCTATCTCCAGAAAAATGAGACTGGCCTGCGCACTGCGCTGTGGGCCTTTGTGGCCGCCGAGCTGGCCTCGGCTTCGGTGACTGCCTTGTGGGTCCTGCGCCGTGCACCCATTCCCCACCTCACCCCGGAGAGGGTGTACCTCGTGGTCTTGCTCGCAGCGCTCATACTGCGTTGGCTTCGGCCGCTTGCCTATCGGCGCGCTGTGCACGTACTTGGCATACTCATCGCGCTTGCCGGTTTCAGCATGGTCTGGATGCTCCCGGAGCTTTTCTACCAGGGGATGCGGGCGCAGCGGGTCGATGCGGCAGTCCCGGTGGTACATCCGGCGCTGGTCTCCGCTCAAAGTGCGCCGGGAGCCGAGGGTGGCCGGATCGTGTGGCTGCTCTTCGACGAGCTCTCTTATGATCAGACCTTCGATCATCGATTCCCCGGGCTGGCCATGCCAGCCTTTGACAAGTTCAAGAGCGAAAGCGTGGTTTTCAGCGATCTCAAGCCCGCAGGCTATTACACCGATCGCGTAATTCCCTCCTTCTTCCTCGGCACAACGGTCAACAATATCCGCAGCACGTTGGATGGAGAACCTGAGGTCAAACTGGCCGGGAGCCGGCGTTGGCAATCCTTCGACGCCGGGAAAACACTTTTTGCGGATGCTCAGCGGCTCGGCTGGACCACGGGTGTCGTTGGTTGGTACAACCCCTATTGCCGCATCCTCGCGGGAACCCTCAACTACTGTTACTGGCGCATGGGCGACGGCCAGTCCGACGGAGCGCTGCCGGATCACTCGGTTTGGCAAAATGCAATGGCCCCCTTGGTAGAGCTAAGCCGGGGATGGCGCCACCAGCCAGGCTTCGCCCAACAAAGACATCTGCAGGACATTGCCGCGATCACGCCCCAGGCGGAGGCGTTGATTCGTGATCAGAGTATCAAGTTCGTCTTCATTCACCTGCCCGTGCCGCATCCTCCCGGCGCCTACCTCGATAACCTCGCACTTGCCGACAAGTCACTGGAAGAATTGCTGGCGACGCTGGCTCGAACCGCAACCGCCGAACAAGCAACTGTCATTGTTTGTTCCGACCATTCCTGGAGAGTCCCCATGTGGCGTTCCACTCCGGTATGGACGAAGCAGGATGAAGCTGCGAGTCACGGCATTTTCGATCCACGTCCCGTCCTGATGATCCACTTTCCCAATCAGCAAACAGAACAGGATGTGCGGAAGCCCTACGACGAACTCCGCCTCCACGAAATAATCGAAACCCTCCTACGCGGCCAACGACCGAACTTCGAAACTCTTCCCTAACCAGCAGCAAGGGGATACCACAGACCAGACTCTCCCCTAACCAACAAAGTCCTAGGAAACGGGACGGGTGCCCCATGTTCGCCTAAGCGTACATGGGCCGAAAACGAGGGGCGAAGCCCAACGCTCGCCTTTATCCAATCAACCAACAAACTCCAAACCGAAAATCACTCAATCCCAACCACCGTGCCGCGGCATCCCCCCAGTCCAATCCCAACAAACCCCTCCCGCTCGCAATACCCATGAAATACAACCTCATCCCCATCCTCAAGAAATCCACGCTCTACACCAGCGCCCAGCGAAACGCGTTCACGTCCGTTGCGAGTAAGCTCCAGCAAACATCCAAGTGAGTCATCCTCAGGCCCGGACACCGTACCACTCCCCAACAAATCCCCCGGCTGAAGATTGCAACCATTGCTGGTGTGATGGGCGACCAACTGCGCCGGCGTCCAATACAAATTCCGCAAATTACTGCGGCTAACCCGAATACCCGTATCCATGTGTGCCGGCCGCAAGTAAACTTCCAGCCGCAAATCGATCCCCCCTTCGCGCAAATCGTGTTCCGAGGCAAGGTAAGCAAGCGGCGCCGGATCCTCCGCAGGCCGCGCGTACGCGCCCGTGCGGAACGGAGCGAGCGCCTCCATGGAGACGATCCACGGCGAGATGCTGGTAGAAAAGCTCTTCGCCAGGAACGGCCCTAGCGGTTGGTACTCCCACCTCTGAACGTCACGCGCCGTCCAATCATTCAGCAAGCACACGCCAAACAAATGAGAGCCGGCATTCTCGATATCGATTCTTTCCCCCAATCGATTACCGGCGCCGACAAAAAATCCAATCTCAACCTCATAATCCAGCGCCTGCGTAGGCGCGAACCGTGGAGCTGTCCCCGGCGAAGAGACGATCTGTCCTTTCGGCCGCCTCACTGGCGACCCGCTAAGGACGATCGACGACGCCCGGCCGTGGTATCCGATAGGCACGTACTTGTAATTAGGCAGAAGAGGATGATCCGGCCGAAACAGCCTGCCCACATTCCGCGCATGGTCGATTGAGGCATAAAAATCGGTATAGTCGCCGATGACCACGGGCTGCAGCATTCTCGCATCAGCCATCGCTACCAAATGCGCCCCCAGCGCCTGTTGATGATCGGCAGCCTGGGGATGATCGCTGCGCAGCAAATCGCTCAGCCGCGCGCGCAAAGCAGACCAGCACATGGGGCCGAGCGCCATCAACGGATTGAGCGTGCCTGCAGTGCAGGCCTCAACCGTACCCGCCGGAAGCGCCCCCAATGTTCCCGAGCAACCGCGAAGATCCAGAACCTGGTCGCCGATCGCAACCCCAATGGCAGGCCCCGAAGCCCCCGCAAACACGCCCAAGGGAAGGTTTTGAATCGGGAAAGGGTTGCCGGGACGACAGGCGGAGGGAACCCAGCTTTGCCGCCGCGGATCATGCGTAGCATTCATAGTTGCATTTACGAAACAGGCTTGCCCGTGAAGTGTTTCTTCAGCGCCTGCCAAACCTGGAAGTATTCCCGCTGCAGGCAATCCGTCTCCATCGCGAAGCGCGTGGGATGAAGCACCAGCTGCGTCTCAAACATGAACGCCAGGGTGCCGCCAAGATAATGAGGCTTGAGCTCGGCACTCGTGGCGCGCTCGAAGGTTTCCGCGTCGGGCCCATGCGCCTGCATACAGCTGTGCAGGCTGGCCGAACCCGGAATGAACCCCTCGGCCTTGGCATCGTACTGGCCGAAGATCAGGCCCATAAATTCGTTCATTGCGTTGCGGTGAAACCAGGGCGGCCGAAACGTATGTTCGGCCACCATCCACCGCGGTGGAAAAATAACGAAGTCCACATTAGCCGTGCCGGGCAACGCCGTCGGCGCCGTCAGCACAGTGTAGATGGAAGGATCCGGATGGTCGAAGCTGACACTGTTGATGCAGTTGAAATTCGCCATGTCGTACTTGTAGGGCGCGTAGTTGCCATGCCATCCCACCACATCGAGCGGCGAATGATCGATGCCTGCCGACCACAACTTGCCCTGGAACTTGCACAGGATCTGACAGTTCTCATCCACGTCTTCGAACGCAGCCACGGGATAAAGGAAGTCTCGCGGATTGGCCAGCCCGTTGGCCCCGATCGGGCCCAAATCCGGCAAGCGAAAAGGAAGGCTGTAATTTTCGCAGATATACCCGCGGGCTGCCTCGTCCAGCAGTTCCACGCGCATCTTGAGGCCGCGAGGAATGACACAAAGTTCACCGGGCGCCACCTCCAGAATGCCCAACTCAGTAAAGAAGCGCAGCTTCCCCAACTGGGGCACAATGAGCATCTCTCCATCGGCGTTCGAAAAAAAACGTCCCGCCATGCTTTGGTTCGCCGCGTAGATGTGCACCGCACACCCCGTCTGCAACGCAGGGTTGCCGTTGCCGGCCATGGTGACAATGCCGTCGAGGAAATCGCATGGCGCGGAGGGGATAGGCAATGGATCCCATCGCAGCTGATTGGGGGTGGCAGAAACCTCGTCGAAGGGGGCGCTCCGCATCCCGTTGTCAGGCAGCTCGACGAACGGCCTGTGAGTTACCGAGGGGCGAATCCGGTAGAGCCAGGAGCGCCGGTTCGTGGCCCGGGGCGCGGTGAAAGGGGTCCCGCTGAACTGTTCCGTGTAGAGTCCGAGGGTCGATTTCTGAGGCGCGTTTTGCCCCTTAGGCAAAGCTCCCGCGACCGCTTGGGTCGCAAACTCGTTGCCAAACCCCGATTGATATTCCAATTTCGCCATGGCATCCCCCAGTAGCTGTATACCGGAGGACGCCAACGATTGCCAAATGGCCGAACGCCAAAAGAGGGCAGAGGAACGAGGATTTACGACTTAGTCCCGAAGGGACGGCTGAAAATGGGCCACGACGAAGTCCTGGATAACCCTCAGCCGTCCCTACGGGACTAAATACGCGTAAATCTTTGGTTTGCGCGCACACTCTTTAAGCCCTGGGCCCACTAAGGCAAAACTCAATTCAAACCCAATCCCGTAATCTCCGCAGGATATACCTCTTCAAATAGAACCTCCGTGGTCAACACTTCACGCGATGACCCGAGATATCGGATCCCCACCGCGGCTAAAGCCACCATCACAATCATCAAGACGCTACTCGGGAACTCACGCAGCAGCCGCCCCTCCAACTCCGCGGCTTCATGCAGAAACCGTAGGAAGAACAACACGCCGGCCCAAAAAGCAAAATGAATCGATCCTTTACCAGGCAGGTAAGAGCAGGTGAACGGGATCTTATGAAACGTGAACAGACAAGCTTCTACCAGCAGGATTCCCAGGCACAGCATCACCCAGAAATGCCCCAGCGCGGGACGTGACGGCGCCGCGAATGCTAAAAGGGCGGCAATAATAACCAGCACAGGCGCCACCCCCAACGTCACCCACGAGCAGCGGACTGCCTTACGGTAATCCGTCGCGGATCGTACTTGCGTGACGCGGATAATCCAGTTGGCCGAAAGCGAAATAGGAATGGAAGCCGCCACGCGCAATGCCAGAACCGTTAAAATCATCATCAGCATGCTGGCAAAGAGGAGCGAGTTGCTGATCGCTCCACCCGCAGATTCAAAACCTCGATTCGTTACTTTCACATAGCCGACGGCGATCGTGATTCCAAGGCCGAGATAGAAACTGAGAATCATGCGATGCTGGCGGCTGCGCAGCAACGTGCGCACGCTGAAGCGCGTGAGAGCATTTGTAAGCGAGTTGCCGAACCGTGGTGACCACGAGACGGATCGAGTCTGAAGCATGATGTCGGGTTGCTCTACCATCGTGCGCATCAGCCGGAAATAGCACAAAAACAACGCTAAACACCCTCCCAGTGCAGAAAGACCGAGGCCGATCCATGCTCGTTTGGCCAAAGGAACCAGTGCTGGATCCATCGATCCGTTGAGCTGATTGAAGAGCGCCAGAAACCAGTAGGACGGAAGCCACGCAAGCATCCGCTGATTTTCCGCTGCAGTCAGCGCTGCGGGTGACTCCAACGATGGCTCAATAAAGTAAACGATCACCAGGGTGCACATCAGAGCTACTTGCAGCACTGCGGAAAACCGAAGAAAAAGCTGGCGCGGAAGCAGATTGGCCGCCAGGCCCTGCAACGTGAGAATGGTGAGTACCAGGAAACCGGCAGCCGCAAAAACAGTAATCCAGTAAGCAGGCCACGATCGCAGCACACCGAAGAAGCCATTGCCAGAGCGAAAGACAAACGGCCACGCGACACCTGAAAAACTGTTCAGTGCGGCCACCGCGAGAGCGGGGGCCGCAAACAGGGCAGCAATCTTAGCCAGAAACAAGGTACTTTTCCTGACCGGCAGGGGTGTCAGTACGAGGAGATCTCGTCGATCTGGGAAGGCTGCCTCCCAATTCAACACTGCGACTAGCCCCGCGCACGTCATTGCCGTTTCGATAAAGAAGTGTTCAAACGTCCATCCTGATGATCCTATAGACGAACTTGAACCCATGAGCGCCAGAAGAGCAGGAAGTGTGAGCAAGATGCTGATGCCGCCGAAAATAGTGGCAAATTGTCCGATCAATTTTGTTGGGTCGCCATCGGCCGAAAGCAGTTCGAGATCGACGACTCGCAGCAGGAAGACACGATAGAGAGTTTTAAATTGAATGCGTCTCGACACCCAACTGTTACGCATGGATCAAGTCCGCAATCTCTCGGGAGACGGCTTCTGAGTCCTGCTCGACTGCGAGCTGCGAAAATATTCCCTCCAAAGTAGGCACCGCCATCAGGACTCTCAGCCGCTCGATCGAATCGTCCGCGACTACTTTACCGCGATGCAAAATCACAACGTGGGAACACAGACGTTCCACCGTCTCCAGCTCATGCGAACTGAAGAGCACGATCTTCCCTCGCATCGCCAGTTCCTTAATCAGACTACGTAAGATAAGGGCGGAACCGACATCGAGCCCGGAAAACGGCTCATCCAGCAGTATCACGTCCGGATTGTGCATGAGCGCCGCACTTAAAAGAATCTTCTGCCGCATACCCTTTGAATAAGACGACAGAGCAACATCACGGTCGCCGTGAATGCCGAACAGGCGAAGAAGTCCGTGGATACACTGATGGGCACAAGTCCTCTCCATGTCCCGCAACTCGGCGACCATCACCAGGTACTCCATGCCGCTCAAATGGGTATAGAGGTGTGGTTCTTCCGGTACATAGCCCAATCGTTGCCGATAGGCCATTGGATCTGTCTTGATGGATTGTCCTTCAAAGAGAATCTCGCCCGAAGTCGGCTCTATCAATCCAGTGGCCATCTTCATGGTGGTGGATTTCCCGGAACCATTGGCGCCGAGATAACCCGTTACTTCACCCGCGCGGGCGATAAAACTTACACCGTCTACAGCGGGAATACCAGAGTAGCGCTTCCGTAAATTGCGAACCTCGAGCATGGCGGGGCAACCTACGGTGTGCTGTTGAGAACAACTTCAGCGTGTGACGGGGCGCGCAGCGTGATCGTGTAGCACGGCACCTGGTCCGCCCATCGAACAGAGAAGGTCAACGGGTTCGGGTGGCTTGCCAGCCTCATGAGACTGAAAAAAATCAGCGAAAACATGATGCCCGCCTGGAGCAGGCGAGCTGCGCCGAGGCCGGGACCAGTGATGATCTCTCCCGATGCAATAGACAACTGTCCACGATCCTTGTGAATCCTCGAACATTGGCGGAGCAAGGAAATTGCCCCGTCCAGGAACATGTAAGCGACCCCACCTCGGGAGAATTCTTCATCGAAGATCCAAAGCATCTCAGCCCCAAACTCGTCCTGGAAGGAAACTGGGTGCAAGCGAAGAAGAAGACGATAGGCAAACCGGGCAATAGCTCTGTTCATGCTTTCCCTGTCCTCGCTTCCTGCAGACGTAATTTTGCTTCTCGTACCACGCTTTGTAGCCGGTCGACCTCGGCAGCCAAGGCGTTCTTTCCATCTTTGGTAAGCGTATAGAACCGCCGGTCATCCTCTTTCGAGGAGACTGGCTTGCGCTTCGACGCGGTTGTGGCCGCATCCGCAACCAGGCCGGCGTCCATCAATTTCTTCAGGTTGTCGTATAACGTACCGGGCCCTAGTCGATAGTGGCCATCGGAATTGCGGGTGACTTCCTTGATGATTCCGTAGCCGTGCAGATTCCCCCCGGCCAGTGCCAGAAGAATATGCAGAGTTGCGGACGACAGCGGAGGGTTCTTGGGAGACGTGGACTTCATATCGGAGTCCGACTATATCGGACTCCGACTATTGGCGTCAAGCGCTGGAACTTGCTTTCAGGTACGAGCAGGCAAATACGATCAGTTCCTGCCGAAAGCTCTCGAAGTGGTCTTCAGGGGCATCAGACTCAAGCAATCTACGGCTGATGCCGGCCATGGCGCCCTGCAACATGGTAGCCACCAGTTGCGGATCCTTGGTCAGCGGCTCTCGAGCGCTCGCCAACATGGCTGTGATCCCTTCATTCAAACGGAGTCCTATCTGGTGCACGATTTTCGCCCCGTCGACATCGGAACTAACCGCGTACAGAGCAACGCTGGTCTTTCCATCGTTCATCTTCGCCCGGAGGAAGGCATCCACGAGCGCTGTTCCCATGTCTGCAAGCGAGTTCCCTCTCTGCTCTCTGCATGCTCGTTCCACCGCCTCGGCAACCCCGTCCATGTGGCGCTTGAGAGCGGCTTGCAAAAGCGCGCTCTTGTTAGGAAAGTATTGATACAAAGTCCCAACCGAAACTCCGGCACGCGAAGCCACTCGGGTCGTGGTCAACCGCTCCTTGCCGGCTTCGAGCAAAACCTGAACAGTCGCCTCGAGAATGGCGTCCACGCTGGCGGTCGAACGCGCCTGAACGGGCGATTTACGCGGGTCTAAGAGCGCTGGGGCACGTTGAGACAAATGCGAACTCCTAAACCGAAGCCTTCTTCATCTAATCAAAACAGGTAGAAGCACCGCAAGTAAAGTGAAGATAGAGGAGAACAGCATGACGACACAAATAGACCTGGGTGGCACCTTCACCTTGCCCGGCACGTCCATGACGGTGAACCGGATGGGCTACGGAGCGATGCAATTAGCCGGGCCGCAGGTGTTTGGCCCGCCGCGCGACCGGGATGCCGCCATCGCCGTCCTGCGAGAAGCGGTCGCAGCCGGCGTCAATCACATCGATACCAGCGACTTTTACGGTCCGCATGTGACCAACCAGATCATCAAGGAGGCGCTCCACCCTTACCCGAAGGATCTTGTCATTGTGACCAAGCTGGGCGCGCGCCGGGGCGCGGACAAGTCCTGGCTCCCTGCTCTTTCGCGCCAGGCATTGATCGATGGCGTGCATGACAACCTGCGCAATCTTGGCGTTGACACCCTCGACGTTGTCAATCTTCGCGTTGGAGGAATGAGCGCCCCCAGCGAGGGATCGATCGCCACGCCCTTGACTGTGCTGGTCGAGCTTAAAACCCAGGGACTTATTCGTCATCTCGGGTTAAGCAACGTCAGCCCGAAACAATTTGCTGAGGCTCGGGGCATCACCGAGATCGTCGGGGTACAGAATATGTACAACGTGGCCCACCGGGGCGACGACGCCTTTATCACCGACCTCGCAAAGCACGGCGTAGCGTATGTGCCGTTCTTTCCCCTGGGAGGCTTCAGCCCGTTGCAGTCATCGGAGCTCGATGCCGCGGCAGCGTCTCTGCAGGCCACGCCGATGCAGGTCGCCCTGGCCTGGCTTCTGCACCGCTCGCCCAACATTCTTTTGATCCCGGGAACATCGTCGGTTGCCCATCTGCGCGAGAATCTCAAGGCGGCAACGCTCGAGATTCCCCCGCAAATCATCGCTGATCTCGATGCAATCGGCGCCGGCAGCAAATAGTTGGTTGATGGGGCTGAGAGCCTAGGCCGACTGGACCTCTCTCAGCCTCGTCAGTGTTCCAATCAGAGGCTCCTCAGCCTCGGTGAGCAGAACAAGCAGGCCGTCCTGGCAGCGGAAGCGGCCGAAATAGCACTCCCCCACGCTCCAGATCTCTTCGATCACGGCCGCGCCGGAGCCGGCCAGCCGGACCACCTGGCCACGCCGCAACTCAGATAACTTACGAATGCCATTCACATAGGCAGATTTCAAAGGGAACCCCCAAAGGCAAAGCAGAATCATTGCCGAATGTGATGATTATCGGTTGGCCAAAATAACACAGTCAATGTGACATTATGGGCAGGAAAGTTACCTTCCTGCGCGACCGGGAACGCTCTGGTACCCAAAATGCTGGAATTTCCACCAGCTTGCTCCCACCATCGATCCAAAGTGTTACACCGAAGCGGGATAGCAGCTCGCAAAACGGGAAACCAGATCGGGACAGTCGGGTGACTTTCGTGTCAGAGGCCGGGGGAACGGATCCGCAGGCCACGGGCACGTTGGTTCATGATCGCCGTAACAATACTCGGTCAAAAAACATGTCCATGAAGGGCCTGCGGAACCGCAGGTCCCTCCGCTCCGGTCGGGATGACAGGAAAGGGTAACGGCTCCATTGAGATGCACGTGCCGGACCAGGCGTTTTTCATTCTCGCCCGGTGCTTGCCTTGGTTGCCAGGTCAACCTGGGGGTGACGGCCGCCCGGGTCAGCCGCAGGCATCATGGGTCCAACGGTTGCGAATGCCACGCGGCGCGGTCTAAGACTGGCAGGGAACAAATGAAATATTAATTCTTTTAAAGCTTGTAACCAAACAAAGCCAAACCTCTCAGACGCAGTGCAGGGCCATGCCGCGACCGCGGGAGGGGTCTGCAATTTGCAGGAGAGGTCAGAATCATGCAGAAACACGCTTTGCTCTTAGGGCTAGCGGCGGTTACATTTGTGGGTTCCTCTGCCATCGCTCAGGCGGCCGATGGTGGGGAGTACGTCTACGTGGAAAGCAACACCAGCGCGCCAAATAGCAATTCCATCTATGCGTTTCGCCGAGAAAGCTCAGGTAGCCTTACCCCGCTTGCTGGCTCTCCTTTCTTAACCGGTGGCGCGGGTGTGCAATATAACGGATCTAACCTCGGCCCGTTTGATTCGGACTCCGAGGTCATCGTGAATCCAGAGCAAACGATGTTATTTGCAGTGAACGCGGGCAGCGATAGCATCGCGGTATTCTCCATCAAGGACGATGGCACCCTGGTCACGATCCCGGGGTCGCCCTTTCCCTCCGGCGGCAATGACCCAGTCAGCCTGGCCCTCAATCGAAACGTATTGATCGTCGCCAACCAGAGCGGCGACTTCGCCCGCCCTTCGACCGTCCTCCCCAACTACACCACCCTGCGTGTGGGGTCGAACGGAACCCTCATCCCCTTTGGCACAACTACGAACGACTCCTCACGCGCCCTGCAAAACACCGTAAGCGTTGCTGCCGGAACTTCACCTTCGCAGGCCCTCATCCCCGCGGGCACCAATCTGCTCTTTGGCGCTGACTTTCTGGGTGGTCTGCTTCAGCACTTTCGCCTCGATGGGGAAGGGGAACTGCATCCGCTGTCTCCGCTAGCGATGCCGGCTGCGGAATTCACTACAGGCACACCACGCTTTCCACTCGGCCTGTGGAGCAATCCCAAAGAGCCTGTCCTCTATGTGGGATACGTAACCGCCAACAAGGTGGCTGTCTACCGCTATAACGAGCAGGGCGCCCTGAAGTTCCTGCGCACTGTGCCCAATGCCGGTCAGGGTATTTGCTGGATTCGCTCGAATCAAAGCGGTACGCGGCTCTATACCACTGACACCACTACCAACCAGGTAAGCGTGTACGACTCGACAGACGCTGAATATCCCATTGAAATACAAACCCTCACGCTTGCCGGGGTGGGGAATGCATTCCAACTCTCGTTGTCAAATGATGGAAAATCGTTGTACGTGCTCTCACAGCGCGCCGCTGCCACAATTCCCGACGGCCAGGGAAATGTCTTGCACAGCCTTTCCATCAAAGATGACGGCACCCTGCAAGAGATAGGCTCCGGCATTGTCTTCAATCTCCCGTCAGGCACACGCCCTCAGGGTGTTGCTGTGGTTGACCAGGATTGAGGAACGGGTATATGTAACGGCAAGCATGTGGGGTGGCGATCGTTGCGATTCCCACCCCACGCGGTTTGCGCTGGCCCCTGTTGCCATCTCCAGCCCTCTTCACCACAAATTGGGCAACTTTTCACGCAGGAGAGGGCCTGAAACGGTCGATACTCCGGGCAGATGCGCGACCGGTCCCAGCTGCAATCGCCTTCGGAAGTAGTCACCGCGCTGTCCGATTTAGTCCTGCATCCAGCGCAGACCTTTTATGCCGGCCGCCAGGCTTTGCAGGATCATCCGGCGCGGCTCGCCAAGGTCAAGCAGGGCCTGGCGCCTGCTCTTGCACATCGGTGGGAGAGCGCCGCTTTGGCGTACTTTTCCCTTTATGACGCCCTCCACGCCGAATTCCTGGCGCAGGATACGCTCGCGTCTTTTCCCCCCTTCGCCTGGTCTACGCCTGCGACCAACTATGCCGATGCAGTGATTGCTGCGTCCTCGGCAATGGCCCAGACGTTCTACCGCGCCGTAGTACGCTTCGGCATCCAGAGTCCTGGCTCGAGAATCCCCTCTCTCCGTTACATGCAGATGGTGCCATCCGTAACCGGGAGAGAAGAGAAATCAGCAGTCACTTTGCATCCTAGAAGGGCAGACTGAATGCGGTCGAACAATACTCTGCCCCCGAAATGGCCGCAAGAAGTGGTTTTCCTGAAAGGAAAGCCACGGCGGGACCTGTGCCTTCGGTCCTACATTAGAGGTAAAAAACAGGGGAGGATCCAATGCATCGAACCGGCCGGCAGAGTAAAACGATCCAGAACTATCAATTGCGGCGTGGGATACGCCCTTACTTCTTGCTGGTCATCGCACTGGCCCTATGGGCGTGCCCGCCTGCAGCCTGGACTCAGGCGAATACGGCAACGCCTGCGCTGACCGCAGAGCAGGTGGTGCAGCGTCTGGTGGAAAAGAACCAGGAGCGCGCCGCCGCCCTGCAGCACTATGTGGGAAAGCGTACCTATCGCCTCGAATATCACGGTTTCCCCGCTTCCACGGAAGCGACGATGGACGTCGACGTAAATTTCGATGCCCCGGCCTCGAAACACTTCACCGTGGTGAACGCCACCGGGTCCAAGCTCATCCAGAATCGCGTCTTCCACCGCCTCTTGGAAAGTGAAGAGCAGGCTGGAGACGCCAGCAACCGAAAGCACACTGAGCTTGGCCCGGATAACTATACCTTCACCCTGGCCGGCATCGAAGGCACAAACTACGTGCTCAATGTTGAGCCCAAAGAAGAAAGCAAGTTTCTGTATCGAGGTAAGATCTGGATCGATGCACACGACTTCGCGGTCACCCGCATCGAGGCACAGCCCGCCCGCAACCCCTCGTTCTGGACCACCAAGTCTGTGATCGAACATACCTATCAGAAGTTGGACAACGGCTTCTATCTGCCCAAAGAGAATAAGACAGTGACCAACGTCCGGCTGGGCGGCGTGGCGACCCTGACCATCGAATACCAGTCGTACCAGGTGACGGCTGCCAAGCCGGTTGCCTGGGCCAGGAGACCACTTCCTCCGCCGAGGGCTTCGCGTGGCCCGACGGTTTCGTCAACCGGGAAGTAGCCAATTTCATCTCTTCTCGAAAATGATCCGTATCACTGCTCGTAGGGAGATTTAGCGATCCTTTCGAGGGGGGTGCTGCGCGCGCGCAGGGAGTAGAATTCCCGCGAGGGATTCGCATGAGCAACCAGCGCATGATCCGCGTGCTTACCGTTGATGATCACCCTCTGCTGCGGGGAGGAATCTCCGGCGCGATCAACGCCCAGCCCGACATGACCGTCGTCGCCGAGGCGACCGATGGCGACGAAGCACTCACCTGTTTCCGAGCCCACCATCCCGATATAACGCTCATGGATTTGCGCATGCCCAAGGCCAATGGCATCGATGCAATCGCCGCGATTCGTAAAGAGTGGCCCACGGCTCGCATTATTGTCCTGACCACGTATGGAGGCGACGTGCAGGCCTTGCGGGCTTTCAAGGCGGGCGCTTCCGGCTATCTTCTCAAGAGTATGTTGCGTACGGAGTTGGTCGATACCATCCGGCTGGTACACGCAGGCCACCGCCGTATCCCTCAGGAAATCGCAGTAGAAATGGCCCAGCACGTGGCCGACGATGTACTCACCGGCCGGGAATTGGAAACTCTTCGCGGTGTTGCCAGCGGCAGCTCAAACAAGATCATCGCTGAACATCTGGGCATCTCCGAGCACACCGTCAAAGGCCATCTCAAGAGCATCCTCTCCAAGCTCGACGCCAGCGATCGTACGCACGCCGTCATGATCGCGCTGAAGCGTGGTTTCCTCGACATGTAGACGGATCGCCCTGCTGACGTCTAATCCGTTTCTGCGGCAAGCGGTTGATTACTCACCGGCATGGTCTGGAGTACCTGAAGGTCCGCCTGCACTCGAGCCCAATCTTTCGGCTTTTTCTTGGTGTAATTCGGCGCTTTCGGATCGGCGTAATAGTTCTGGATATCGGTCTTGAGACCCGGCGGAATCGTGTGGTGTGGGTCGGCAACCAGCAAATGGAGCAGTTTTGCATACGTCTCATCCGCCAAACGATACCCTCCGGGATGAACCGGCGCCCCGGTATCCAGATCGCGATTGGGAAGCGTCTGGTGCGCCGTACGGAAACGGACCAACGTGGAGCTGAGAAGATCCGTAGAATGGTCAACGCTGCTGGCGTATTCCTCTGCGGTATCCTGATTCGGAATCTTGATCGCCACGAATTTCAGCGGGCCTACTTTTGGCAGGACGAAGATGAGTCCGGCGAGAGCATAAGTCCCAACGCCGGCTTTCTTGCGGTACTTGTCCCAGTCGTTCTGGACCGCGACCTGTGCTACCTCTGTGGAGAGTTTCTGCACCGCGGGAGTCGCCGGATCGACCGGCATATGGCTGCGATGCAGAAGAGTGACCGCATACGCGATGCGTGGAATAAAGCTTCTTACCGCGAAACGATAGCCACCAACGTTCACGCCGGCCGGCTTCGTGCTCGCTCAGGCCATACGTATCGTAAAACGCCGCGGCCAGTTGGTCCGTCGGCACGTTCAGTCCAACATGGCGAAGGTAGTGAACCGGCGCTAAACGGTGGTGCGCAATCTCGTTGATGTCGAAACCGAACTCCGTCCTCACGTGCGCCGATGAGTCTTCACTAAAAGTGACCACCGGTCCATATTTCGCGGCAAGCTTGGGAAAATCCTCCGCCACGGCGCGGTTGGTGGCCTTGCGAGTGGCCGACGTTATCGCCCACGTAGTGAGACAGCGCCCCCACAGCAAAAGCGAGCTGATTCGCATCCTTGGCATCGCGGAAAAGGTGAACGATAAAGTCGCCGGTTCGCACGTAATGCGTCAGATCGGATAAGAGAGGTTCGCCGAAAGGATAATACCCCACGTCTTGAATGACACAACCCGCATACGCGTACGATCGAGCTTCCTCCAGCTGCGCATCGGTGATTTTGGGGTAGCGGCCGCGCAGCAACGGGACAATGGAACTCTGCCACGTCAGGTCGATCAACTGCTCGTGGGTCAGCAGCGAGTAAGCCCCGGCAGGCTGGCACACCAAAATCAAGCACAAGACGAGGGCGCAGACCCTGAAGAGACTACCCATCTCCTCAGTATCGCAGAGCCAGTCAGGTTCCCGGGATCACATAAATTGCGGCCGGAAGGATGAATCGCACATAATACGGCCATGCGAATCCTGGTTATCGGCGCAGGCGCCGTCGGCGGATACTTCGGCGGCCGCCTGGCACAAGCCGGAAGGGATGTGACCTTCCTTGTCCGCAGTCGCCAGGCGGAGGCGATCCGCAAACACGGCCTGCGCATCGTGAGTCCTCACGGAAATGCGACTCTACAACCGGAGCTCATCCTGGCCGATAAGATCGAAGGCTCTTACGAGCTGATCATTCTCTGCGTCAAAGCATACTCATTGGCGGGAGCCATGAACGACTTCGCCGCGGCAGTGGGCCCAAACACTACCATTCTCCCCCTCTTGAACGGGATGCGTCACCTCGATCTTCTGGCCGCACGATTTGGAGAAGAGCGCGTGATTGGGGGTGTTTGCTTGATTGCCGCAGAGGTCGATACCGAGGGTCGTATTGCGCAGCTGACAGACATACACCGGCTGGTCTATGGAGAGCGCAAGGGGGGCCATTCTCCCCGGGTGAGTGATCTTGACGAAGCCCTGCAGGGAGCGAACTTTGAGGCCAGAATTTCCGCAAATATTCTTCAGGACATGTGGGAGAAGTGGGTACTTCTCGCCAGCCTGGGTGCGGCGACCTGCCTGATGCGCGGCAACATTGGAGAGATCGAAGCGGTACCCGGCGGTGGGGACCTCGCGCGGACGATCCTCGGCGAATGCAGCGCAATCTCTTCCGCGTCTGGTTACCCTCCCGGCGCTAACTTCCTGGCGCGGACGGAGAAGATGCTCACCACTACCCGCTCGACCTTAACCTCATCCATGTATCGCGACATGAGCAAGAACGCCCCTGTCGAGGTGGATCAGATCCTGGGGGATCTTTTGGAACGAGGCCGAGAATTTTCTGTAAGCACTCCTTTGCTCGAGGCTGCATGCGCGAACCTGCGTATATACCAAGCCCGGCTGTCGGAGAGCGAAGGATCCGCCCCAATTCGAGGACATTAGACACCGCCCGACAAAGAGTGCGCTAGAGAACCAGATAACAACACAAGTCCGAAGGGGGCGACTGAAAATTGTGCAGGGTCAAGCCTTGCATGATCCACCCAGGACTGGCGTCCTGGGCTAAGTTCAGCCAGAGCTGTCAACCTGTGGCCCGTTGGTCGGAAATAGAACGGGGTGGCACGGTTGGCGGAGTTCATTGGCGTCGCTGAGGTGGAGCAAAGAACGAATTCCTCGTCCCTGGACGGGTGCCCCATGTTCGCCTGAGCGTACATGGGCCGAAGATGACGGGGCGCAGCCCCTACGAATGCTTTCCTCTACAGCGAAGAGACTAGTGGCAAGAGCAAGAATCCTTGCACGTGGAGTGAAAGCCATGCTCGGTAGCCGCTACCGCTTGTACTGTTACCTGCGCTCGGGCAAAGGCGCGACCGCTTGGCTGCAGTGGCCGAACTCATCGCAAGCGCGTACTCCGAAGAACACATTGTCCTTTGAAATCGGAAGCGTAGCCATGTTCTGTTCGCTGGTTGCTCCATACTTCCGCGGATCGGCAGCGTACTGCCAGTCATTGGCGGTCGTCTCTCGCCAGACAATCTGATAACGGACTACGCCGCTCGCTGTCGAAGGCGGATCCCACTTGAGGGTTGTGTTGTTATCGAGGTTCGTCGTCACCACCCGTACGTTCTCAGGTAAGCCCGGCGAAGACGCCAACGTGGCCAGGGTGGCAATGTTCAGCCGAGCCACTTGCGCAATATATCCAAAGTCATCGAACTTCAGCAGGTCGCCGTATTCCACGCCATTCTCCACGCGCACATGCTGATGCTGATGGTTGTAGTTCTCCCGCCACTCGGTGAAGCGGATTGCGGGAAACCCTTCGGCGCTAAAGGAACTGTGATCTCCTCCACGGAGAAACCGGTCGAGTCGAAGTTCCATCACCGCGGAGAATCCTTCGCCATGCGTTGCTTTCGCTACCCGGCCATCCAGCCGGCCCGGCGCAAAATAGGTCCGGTCAACTCCGAGAACCTCTCGAGCCAACTGACGCGAAGGAGTGTCGTTATCCATACCCAGTGTGAGCCACTGCTGGATCAGTTCGTGCGGAGCAGAAGGGAGGATTCCCTCGGAGAAAACCCGCACCACCGATTTATCCTGCAGCGAATCTCCAGGCGTGCTGTCGCCTCCGACAATGTCGTTGTTCAACACACCTTGGAGCTGCCAGCCTTGCTCCTTCGCCAGCTTTGCCAGGTGACGGCTCCCATTCAATCCTTGCTCTTCCCCTGCGACGCAAACAAACACCAGCGTTGCCGGAAACTTGAGCCGGCTCAATACCCGCGCGGACTCCAGGCTCACGGCCGTCCCGCTGGCGTCGTCATTCGCGCCCGGCGCGGGATCGTGAACATTCATCACATCGGTCTCACGCGTGTCATAGTGGCCGGTCACCAGGTACATCCGTTTAGAGGCAACCGGATCTGTTCCGTGAAGGATCGCATACACATTGCGAATCGGCGTCGGTTTGGCAATTCGTGACCGGTAAGCGGCTACCCCGGCCAGCGGTTGCTCCACGAAGGAATCTTCTTTGACCTCCAGGCAGCCGCCGCACGCCTGGCTGTAACTTCCGAGCTGCAATTTCAGCCAGTCGGCTGCGGCCAGCACTCCGGTTCCCGCAGGAAGATCGCTCTCTGTGCTGGAAGTGGTGTTGCGATTCTTGAACCCAACCAGCGTCTCGATGTTGGTCTTGATCTTCTCCACCGAAACTTCGCGCAGCGCGCCCGCGATCTGTTGATCGACCGGCGATGCCGTAAGCGGAGCACCCGCGACCTCATAATCATGGCGCGAGGGGGCGCCCGACGCCGCCGCGCAACTGAGCAGGACGAGGATTACCGGGAAGGAAAGCAGAAGACGGCGATTCATGAACGCCCTTTCGTAACAAGAACACGCCATCGGGAATCCATCGGCGCTGACTCCGAGTGTATCGAAAATGACTCTTCCATTGAGTTCGCCCTTCCCCCCGCATCCGCTGCCGTCTGTATCAAAATGCCGCACAAGTGCTATCTCCGGGCTGAGAACCGCCGAAATGAGAAGACAGCAGGGCTCCAGGATCAAGGTCTCATGACGACTGAAATCGCCGGCCAGCCGTTGACTGGCTATTACGACTATCGATTGGTCGGGCTGTCGATCGCGACGGCGATACTCGCCGCGTACGCGGCCGTGGACCTCTCGGGGCGGATGACCGTTGCCCAAGGCAGGTCCCGCCTTGCGTGGCTTTGTGGCGGCGCCTTCGCCCTGGGTGCCGGCATCTGGTCCATGCACTACATGGGGATGGAGGCCTTTCGTCTACCGGTACCGGTGCGCTATGACTGGCCGACGGTTGTGCTGTCGATGGTGGCGGCCATCCTGGCTTCGGCTGTCGCTCTGTTCGTGGTCAGCCGGAACAGTCTTAGCAAACCATCGGCTCTGGCCGGCAGCGTCCTCATGGGCGGCGGCATCGCTTCCATGCATTACATCGGGATGCATGCGATGCGGCTCCCTGCCCTGTGCGTCTATTCCCGTGGCCTGGTGGCGTTGTCCATACTTCTCGGTATCTTCATCTCGTTTCTGGCTATTCATCTCACGTTCGCCGTTCGTGATGAGGGGTCTCACTGGGGTTGGCGGAAGTCGCGCAACGCGCTGCTCATGGGCCTGGCAATTCCAGTGGTGCACTACGTGGGCATGGCCGCGGCCACCTTTGTTTCCGCGCCGCTGCAGAATGCCGGCATGGCCCACGCCGTCGATATCTCGGGCTTCGCCCTGGCCGCCATCGGACTAGGTACGCTGTCGATCTTGTTCCTGGTATTTGTAACCACCGCGGTCGACCGGCGCTTCTCTTTTCACGCGATGGAGCTCAAGCATAGCCAACAACACTCTCTCATGATCGAGGAAATGAATGCGGCCCGGGAGAAAGCAAGAGTTGCAGAAGGCGCTAACCGGGCAAAAAGTGAGTTCCTGGCCAACATGAGCCATGAGATCCGCACGCCTCTGAACGGCATCATCGGGATGACCGACCTCGCCCTGCAAACCGGATTGACCCCGGAGCAAAGAGAATACATGGAGACCGTCCAGCTCTCGGCCGACGCTTTACTCAACGTGATCAACGACATCCTTGATTTCTCCAAGATCGAGGCGGGAAAGGTCGATCTGGAAGAGACCGACTTCGACCTCAATCATTGCATTGCAGGCGCGCTGAAAACGATGGCTCCGAGAGCCGACGAAAAGGGGCTCAAACTCCGGTGTGATTTGGCCGTGGAAGTGCCTGGAATCGTGAGAGGCGATCCCGGGCGCCTGCGTCAGATCCTTCTCAATTTACTTGGAAATTCCCTCAAGTTCACGGCACAGGGCGCGGTCGAGCTAAAGGTCGCCGTCGATGCTTTCGAAGAGAAAGCCGTGATCCTGCACTTCATCGTTTCCGATACTGGCGTAGGCATTGCCCCGGAAAAGTTGGGTGTAATCTTCGATTCCTTCACCCAGGCGGACACCTCCACGACCCGGCAATATGGCGGAACAGGTCTCGGTTTGACCATTTCCCGGCGACTGGTGGAGATGATGGGGGGAAGTATATGGGTGGAGAGCGAGCCCGGCACAGGCTCCCGCTTTCACTTCACGGTCCGCTTACGCAGAGCAGCCACGCCGACGGCTGTGCTTGGCAACCCGCCCGCTATAGCAATGTACGCTTCGCGAAACACAGGCGATGGCGGTAAGGTCCTGGATATCCTTGTAGCCGATGACAATCGCGTCAATCAGAAAGTCGCTACCCGGCTGCTCGAAAAGCGTGGGCATCACGTGGTCCAGGCCGGGAATGGTCATGAAGCTCTTGCAGCGTTGGCTCAACATTCGTTCGACCTGGTGCTCATGGACGTGCATATGCCCGGAATGGATGGTTTCGAAACCACCACGGCCATCCGCGAGCATGAGAAGACTACTGGCCGTCATCAATCCATTGTTGCCATGACCGCATTGGTCATGAAAGGGGATCGTGAACGGTGTATCGCTGCCGGGATGGACGGTTACATATCGAAGCCGATTGACCTGCAACAACTGGATGACGTGCTGGATGCCTGCAGTTCGAGCCACGACCAGATCTGAAACTATTTGACCGTCCCGGCATCCAATCCGGGTGACAAAAACACCACCAAAGCTGCACCGCTGCGCCTGGGCAGAGAGCGACCCGCTTCTGCGCGAGTACCATGATGAAGAATGGGGAGTTCCGCAACGCGACAGCCGTGCGCTTTGGGAATTGCTCATGCTCGAGGGTTTCCAGGCAGGCCTCGCCTGGATCACCGTTCTGCGCAAACGAGACGCCTTCCGCAAGGCCTTTCACCATTTCGATCCGAAGAAGGTCGCAAGATATTCCGAGCCCGACATCTTGCGGCTCCTCGATAACCCCGGGATTATTCGTTCCCGCGCCAAGATCGAAGCGACCATCGCAGGCGCTAGGATCTACGAGGATATGAAGCGCAACGGCGAGGACTTCGCTACTTTCGTTTGGAAGTTGGCCGGGGACAAGCCAATCAAGAACAAGACCGGACTCGTGCCTGCGAAGACTGACCTATCAGAAGAGATCTCGGCGGAACTCAAAAAACGGGGCTTCAAATTCGTGGGCCCGGTGATTGTCTACGCGTGGATGCAGGCCGCTGGAATGGTGAACGATCACGCCCCGCACTGCTTTCGGCGCAACCTTGTGAAGTGATCGGTCCTTCATCTCCTATGCAACAGGATTGACGTACCCTCTACTCTTTCCGTGCTTTAGCTAGCTGTTTGGACTGTCGGCCCTCAACGCTTTCACAACAACCTCTCGCATGTGCGGAAGCTCATCCTTGACGGTATTCCAGATAATTTGGTCGTCAATCCGGTGATAAGCGTGTCGCAGCAGGTTCCCCATCCCGCGGAAGCCTTCCCAATCCGGTCCCGGCGCGACCTGTTCGGCATCCTCCCAAGACGAATCGCTGCCTCAGTCATAATCTGGATTTGTCGCTCAACTGCGGATTTGGTTTTCAGATCCGTCTGATAGGACTCAAACGTCATGTCACGAAGAAACAGCTCGATAAGATCGATGGCTTCCAGAATGTCGCGCAGATGCCTGGAGTTATCTCTAAAACGCAATCACGGCCTCACGGAGCGCCGTTGTCTTGACTGGTTCGCGCATCCACTCGGTAGAAGACAAATCGACACGAACGCCAAGCATAGCGCTGAGGCGGCTTTGCAGGCTTCCCACTTTAACCAGTGTCATTCGCTTTGACTTGTCAAAATCAGCCAGGAGATCCACATCAGAAACCGCACTCGCTCCATTTCTTGCCACGGATCCGAACACACGAATGTGAAGAATTCCGGCAGCCCTAAGCTCCGGCTCGTGGTGGCGCAGCTTTTCGATAACAATACGCTGGTCCATGCCGTTATTTTGCGCTAACAGCCTGCGTTTCTCAAGAAGATCGGGCTGATACGGGATCGGAAGGTCACTGGAGGGACCCGGACCTAAAGGTCTGCTCCCCGTGTAGAAGAACGGCGGAACTTCGGCCTAGCTTACTCGTCCAGGGTGTGTTCATCCGAGAACAATATCCAGCGTAGTGACGGAGGCAGCGGGAAGGCTCACATTCAGCAAGCCTCCGGCCACCGCGATCGCGAGGGTTGCGGGCATCACGGCATTCGGCTGGTCGAAGGTGTTGTGCGCGTGCATATCAGTCGCGGCCAAGACGGTTCCGGATGCACTGACCACCGGGGCGCCTCGCAGAGCGATCTGGGTCTCGACCGTCTTCGACAGATCGGGATTGACGATAGTGAGCGTCACGACCTGATTCTTTCGCGAAGCTGAGCCGTTGAGACCCCAGAAACGCGCCGGCCGGTCATCGCGCGTGTACTGCACATCCGGAGCCGAGAACTCGGCGCGCACAGCTTGCCCGCCCTGGTGTGCGGCGTACATCGCGAAGACATGAAAGTTCGGTGTGGCAAAGAAGCGATCCTCATGCGCCATAAATAACGCATTGATGTTGTTGATGAGCTGGGCGCAGGCGGCCATGCTCACTTTCTCGGGATTGCGATTAAAGGTGTCCAGGGTCAGCGCCGTGGCGAGTGCATCGCGCACCGTGATCTGCTGGCCGAAGAGGTGGGTGGGGTCGAGTTCGGTTCCTTCGCGATACCACGGACCATACTCATCCACCACCAGCTTGACGCGGTGCTGCGTATCGTACTGCCCCATCACCGCCCACTGATCGTGAATGATCTGCTCTATGCGATCGGACTCGCGCAACAGTTCATACCAGTCCGCGGCATCAAACTGCAGCGCGTCGCCTTTCGCGGCCACCCAGTCCTTCGTCTTGCCGCGGCTCAAGTTCCACGCGTAGTGATGCACCGACCAACCCGTAAAGGCAGGGTTGTTGTAAGCCGGGTCGGCGTAGATGCGTTGGAAAAAGCGATGGGTCCAATCGATATCGTTATCGTTCGGACCGGACCCGATCAGTTGCAGGTCCACGCCGTATCGAGGTATCCAGTCGGAATACCGGCGGAACTCGGAAGCATATTCTTCCGGAGTAAAATTGCCGCCGCAGCCCCAACTCTCGTTGCCCACACCCCAGTAGCGCACATTAAAAGGCTCCGGAAAACCGGCGGCCGCACGCATATCGGCGAGGGTTGTGCTCCCGGCAGGAGAGTTGCAGTACTCCACCCAATGATCAAAATCAAGCGCGGGAAGACTGCGCAGGTTGGCTGCGAGATACGGTTGTGCTCCGGTCAGCTTGCAAAACCGCATGAACTCGTTGGTGCCGAATTCATTGGTTTCGAAGAGCTGCGGCCCTTTATCGTGGAGCCTGATCGCGTCGTGATCTACCTCCCAGAAGTTGGTGCGACGCGGCCGCTTTGCAGCTTCACCGATCCCGTCTTTCCAGTCGTAGCTATCCGCGAAGCAGCCTCCAGGCCAACGAATGACAGGAACATGAATCTGCTTCATCCTGTCCACCAATTGAGAACGGATGCCGTATTGGTTGGGGATTTTTGATTTCTCTCCAACCCACACCCCGTCATAGATCACGCCGCCGATATGTTCTGTGAATTGGCCGTAGATGTTGGGCGAGATCTCGCCCAGCGGTTCATCCAGAAGGACCTCAATGCGGGCGTCGGCTTCTCTTGCCCAGATATGCGCACTGGAAAAAGCAAGCATGGTGCCCGCGACCGCCGAATTCTTGAGAAACTGTCGTCGTTTCATGGCAACTCCCTTTCGTTGCGGTCCCTCATCAGGCCCCGGTTTCAGAACTTCTCCAGGCGAACATGTAACACTTCCGGTTGCTGGTGGAAACATAGGCCGCGATCGGTTTCATCGCCATTCCACAGGCGAAGAGGTTTCCATGTCCCGTTTTCATAGACGCCCTGCTCCGCGGTCACTAGCTCACTGCGGATCCAGGGAAGCTTGCCCGGCAGATGAAAATTTACGCTTGCGTCGACACCGGTCACGAGGAACTCGTTGGGGCCAAGGCGGGCTACGAGCGCGGAGGCATGGGCGTCCTTGGTGCCCGGAGCCCTTCGCCCGTCGGGCTGGGGAAAGCCGAAGGCTACGGTTGCCTGCCAGTCACCAAAATCAATCTCCCTGGAGGTGATGCCCGGCTCTTCGACCGCGGTTTGCACCTTGCCATCGAATTCCAGTTGCGCGATCTCGCGGCTCATGGGCCCGATGAGCGCGAAGTTGTTGGCGTGCACTTTGAAGGGCTGATCGCCAAGGATATTCCAGCCGCTGCGATCGATCCCGAAAGGAGAGAAGCCGATGGCGCCGTCACCGAGCGCATAGAAGAAGAATTTGGCGAAGCTGTCGTCCCTGCCTGTTTCCGGGATGAACACGGGATTATCCGGCCGGTAATAGGCACGTAGCGTCTCCAGATAAAACGCGGAGTCATCGGAATACATATCCGGTCCAATCAAGTCGATCGCCGGAGCCAGCGCTCGCCAGACGCCGACGAACTTCTGCACTGGGCCGCCGCTCGGATAGCCGATGCCCGGCAAATCCATTTGCCGCTGCGGCAATTGGTTGGCGGGGTAGTCAATCCAGACGTTGACGTACATGGGGATTTTGAATTCGGCTTTTCCCGCTGCTGCAATCTCGTTGACGTACTTCGCTTGGTAGTACATCTGGAACGTCTCATCCGCTTCCGCGCCGAACACCTGGCTCCAGGTCCCGGGTTGTTTGTGAGTGATGGCGAGTAAGCCGGCGGGCACGGGGCCATTAAACAGGTTGTTGGCCTGGGGCGAGTTGTCGCGCACGCTGCCAATGTTGCCGGTTTCGTTTTCCACCTGCACCATCAGCACCGTGTGTTGCGCGCCATCGATTTCTTTAAGATGGCGCATGAGCGCGACAAAGGCGGCCTTATCGGCCTGCAGCGTCGTTTGCGAAAGGGGCGAAAGTACGTCGATCGGCTGCCCATCGGGACGGATAACACGCGGGAAGCGGGCGGGATCGCCCTTCACCCACGCCGGCGCATAGTGCATGTTGCCATTTTTCCAGGTGCCAAACCAAGCCAGAACCACATGCAGATGGTGAGCGCGCGCACCGGACACGATCTGATCCACGTTGGTGTAGTCGAACGCGCCGGGCTGGCGCTCGAACTGCTCCCAGTAGATGGGCGCCTCCAGGGTGTTGGCATGGAGAGTTTCCATCGACTCCCATACCTGCGGTAATTCGCTCGGCCACGCACTCGAGTTGTGAATCTGGCCGCCGAGAATCAAGAACGGACGACCCTCCACCAGCAGAGCGTACCGGCCCTCTTTCTGCTCGATTCGGGGCGCTTCTACGCCTTGTGAAAAAGCATGCAGCGAGAGAAACAGGTTGGTCAGGAGGGCAACAACAAAAAGGTGAGAACGCTTAGATCCGTACATGTTGGTTCTTGCTCCGCGACAAGGGTAGCACTTCGGGGCCAGGTCGACAGAGGTTTGCTGCTCAACAGATAAGGACGCCGCTCGGGTTCGGCAGTCTGGTGCTCCAGCATGACCACGTATACCCGGAATCGCCCGAGACGTACAAGTTGCCGGCTCTATCGGCAACCGCGATGGACGATCCGTTTGCGGCGATGCATCCAGTGTCCACGATACCCTCGGTCCACGCTGGCATCCCGCCTTCGACGGCTACCAGCAGTCCATCCAAAGTGATCGGCCGGCGATAAATTCTTCCCTGGGCGGCAAAGTGATCGGTCGACACAGACACAAGGATGTGATTGCCAGAGAACGCTACCGCAGAGCAGTACGATGCGTGCAGGCGTTCGCGCTCTATGGTCCACGTTGCCCCCGCGTCGCGGCTCATGCAAAGGCCGACAGCGGACGCGGCGATGGCAATGTCAGGATCTGTCGCGTGCGCGCGCACTTCATGAACATCACTATTGATATCGATGGTGGACTGCCAGGTTTTTCCGCCGTCCATAGAACGCGGTATGCCTCCGACGTGAACGTTGGCGAAGAGTGCGCTTCCGTTGGAGTTGGCCGCGATCGAGCGAATGCCCAAGGGTGGCCCCAGACGCTGCCCATTCACAATCGCCGATCCAGCGAACCAGGCATCCCGTCCCTCGACGTGATCGAAACTCTCGATGAGATCGAGCGCACCGCCCCCCTCGCGCAGGCGCAGCATGCGCGCATCGTCGGTTCCCACGTATATGGTGTCTCGAACTGCCACACAGCAGGAAAGCTCGAACTCGCTCGTAGCGACGGTTGCCCATTCTCCGCTTGGTGCGCGCCTGCGGAGCGAATGCCGCTCGACAATAGCGAGCGCACCGCCGAGTCCATCCGGTGCAAGCCCTCTGACGGACTGGTTCGCAATCTCTTGCGTGCGCCCATCGCCAATGACCGCGAACAACCCCTCACCCCAAGTTGCCACAAGTATCATCACGGATTTGGCCTTCGTCCAACTGTGCACGCCAAGGCCCTGGGAGAGCTCTATTCACTCTTGTTCCTTGGATGGCTCCCAGAGCTCGATCTTATTGCCATCTGGGTCTCTCAGCCACGCGAAGTGTCCATAGGGGGGATATTCCTCAGTCTTTTCGATCGCCACGCCCTTACTCTTGAGATGGCTGAGGACCTCTGCCATATTCTTCACCCGATAATTAATCTGGCCGGTGCGCGGCTTATCCTTAATGTCTTGATCCGTGGGCATGATCGACCACGCGGTCGTTCTTTTGATATCCGGGCTTTCCAGGTCCCTGCTTTCAAACGTTGCAAAGACTGAATTGCAGTCAGCATCTTCGCCCTCGGGAATGATTCCGAGGTAATCGCGATACCAGGCAGCCAACCTCTTTACGTCGTGAGAGAAAAGAAACACTCCGCCAATTCCGTCGATCATAGATTCCTCCCAATCCTCATCTCCGCCGGTTTCCGAACCGGCAGGCAAAGCTCCAATTCAAAGTGTGACCAACCTGTGGCGTTTCTCTGACCAGAAAAAGTTAAGTGCCGGAGCATGCTCGGGCTCGTAGGCACTCTTGATCAGCCAATCCCGGTATAAAGATAGTCCCAAGCCGTAATTACTTTATGAATATCGCCGATAGCGCTCTTCTTTAAGGAAAAACCCATGAATTTTGTGGAAGCCGTTGGTCCCAACAGCAAATTCGGGGACTGGGGCGCCGTCCAAAGAGACACACGAATTCAGCGTCCTCGACTTCACGGTTCATTGAGGAGCAGCTACCGAACTCTTATTCGCGGCCAGCGTCAGTACTTCGTTCCATACGCCGTCGTCGACAAGGATTCCTGCTTTCATCTGCTTGTGTCTTGTGCTCAGCGCGTTTTCGCCAGGATAAAGAGTTCCAGTGCTATCCTCGGCCGGAGTCGAACTGTGCACATAGTCGACTACGCTGTTGGCGATCTGCTCGGTGAAGTTTTCGCCGCCGAGTTTTGCCGGGTCGATCAGGATGAAGATCTGGGAACAGCCGGTGCAGCTTCCCTGCTGGATCTTATCGATCGCGTTGGTCGGCGCACCCTCAGACAGCACCGCTGCCAGCACGTCGAGCATGATGGCGAAGCCCGAGCCCTTCCAATAGCCCATGGGCAGGATGCGCATGGAAGCTTCGATCGGCCCTGGCTGATCGGTCAGGTTGCCGTCGTTATCGAAGCCACCGGGAAACGGCAATTTGCGGCCTTTCAGCCGGGTGGTCTGCAGCTTGCCGTAGGAGTACTGCGACATGGCCATATCGAGCACGATGTGGCCGTTCTTTCTGGGGACGGCGATGACGAAGGGATTGTTGCCGACGCGTGCGTCGCGACCGCCCCAGGCCGGCATCACCGATTCGGTGTTGGTCCAAATGATCGCCACATAGCCTTGATCCGCTGCACGCCAGCCATAGGCCCCGCCGCGCATCCAGTGGGTTGTATTGCGGAGAGCGACGATCCCAACCCCCTGTTGCGCAGCGATGTGCATGGCACGATCGGTGGAGAAGATCGCGTTGAGTACGCCCGGGGCTCGGCCTCCGTCGTAGATCTCGATGGCGCTCAGTTGCTTCACCAGTTTCGGTTTGGCCGCAAGATCGACCCAGCCTTTGCTCACGTAATCCACGAAGCGGGCTACGCGGTTTACACCGTGGGAGTTCACGCCATCGAGTGTCGATTCGGCGTGGATCCGCGCGCACTGCTGAGCTTCGTACTCGATCATGCCGGCATTGATAAATGCCGAGGCAATCACGTCCTGCATTTCCGCAAAAGAAACAAGCGCCATGGTTTGGTTCTCCCAGATCATTATGCAAAATTGTGTCCCAGCCTGAAGTGCCTTCACTCCTTGACGCTGGGAAACTCACTGAGTATGGTTGCGCAATGATAGAACGCGAGGGCACATCCGGAGCCGCTGAATCTCTGGATCTCGGGCAAGGTTACCGGCTTGACGCGAGAGGACGCCAACAGGCCGAAGACGATCGGTTAAGTCTCCTGGAAGAAATCTTCGACCCGCTTTCTCGCAGGCGACGCCAGCTGGTCCAGCCTGGCTGGCGATGTCTTGAGATCGGCGCGGGACGGGGATCCATGGCCGCCTGGCTCGCTGAGCGAGTCGGACCGAGTGGCCAGGTAGTGGCAACCGACATCGATGTCACCTACCTGAAGCGGCTCAATGTTCCGAACCTTGATGTGCGTCAGCACAACATCCTCAACGATCCACTGGAGGTGCTCGGCCTGGGCTCGTTCGACCTGGTTTGTTCGCGTTTGATGTTGTTCTGGCTCGCCGGCAAGCAGGAGTTGGCGATCCGTCGGATGGTGGAGTGTTTGCGGCCCGGAGGGTGGCTCGTCGATGAGGATGGTGACTGGGGCACGATTGCTCCCGTGGATCCGTCTCACCCGCACTCCGCCCGCTACCAGGACGCTCACCGGGACGGAGAGTGGTGGGTATCACGCGGGTATGACCCCATGTTTGGACGCAAGCTCCCGGAGCTATTCGAGCGCTGCGGTCTCATCAACATCCGCGACGAGGCCACTGCCGGCGTCGTGCGCGGGGGTAGCCCGTGGGCGCGGTGGTGGCAGGCGACCCTGAAGGCCATTCAGTCATGGGAGCAAGCTGACGGTGTGCTGACGAAGGCGCGGGAGGAGGAGTACAAATCCCTCACAGCTCCGTGGGCAGACCCGTCGTTCTGGTTCCTCAACGCGCTTGTCCACGGCTGCTGCGGTCAACGTCCTGGGCTCGAACCAGGGTCGTCGCGCAGCTCACAGCACAGGCGGGACTGATAGTGAACGACAGCGCGCTGGAGTGACACCATCAGATACGGTTGCATTAAGGTCACTTTCCGTCTGACCTGCATTCCCCTCGCTATGGCTGCACTGGGTGAAAACTGGCGGCCCGGTTGGGATCGCCTGATACATACCTGGCGAACTTCGGATATGGATACATAGGGCGGGCAAAGCTGAGTGGAATTTTCGGATCAAGCGGAAATTGCAGCGTACGTGTCGCCGCGGCAATGCGCTGCTCTCTCGATGCATCCGCGGAGGGTCCCCCAGGCAGCGGCAACGCGAGCAGATAGGCATCGCTGACCCGCGCCCCGATCATCTCATCCGGCGCCTGATCACGCTCTACCCAGTTCTCCAGATAGGTCAGGTAGTCGATCGAATAGGCTCCGACGCCACCGCCACAATGATTCATGCCTGGGATGACAAAGAGCCGGAAGAAGTCCTGTGTTGGTTTCTCACCCCCCATAACTTTCTCGACTGTCTCGTAGTAGTCGACCATGGCCGTGGGCATTTCTGTTGTGTCTGTCCCGCCTTGATATACAAGCAACTTGCCTCCCGTGGCTTTGAAGTGGCGAAGGTCGGGGTTCGTATCGGTGTAGAGAGCTGCCAGGCCGAGCCGCTTGTAATCTCGATCGAAGTCATAGGTGGCGGAGGTCCAGCCCGCACTCGCTCCGTAAATCATTTCTTTAAACAGGCTGTCGGCATATCCCGTGCCTGTGCCGAAATCCCAATTCAGCTCCGAACCTGCCAGTGCGCCGCGTACAGCTTTTTCCTCGGCATGCGGCGGCCCGGCGTAGATGCGCTTTGCCGCCTCAATCTGTGCCGCGGTCAGGCATTGTTGCGATTGGCCTGCATGGCAGAGAAGCTTCGCAGGATCCAGAGAACAGCCGACAGGATTGGCGATGATGCCGTCTTTCACTCCATCATCCATGTCGCACTTCTCCAGGGCAGCGCGATGCAGAAGCTCTCTGGCGGGGGCGTCCAGAATCGGCTTTCGGGCTGCATCCAGGTTTGCTCTCTGCGCCCAAATCTCTCGCATGGTCAGATCGGCTTCGTCCATATCGGGTGCGCCTGCGATGATCCCGTCGAAGTCCCAGGGAAAGCGCTGGGCTGCGACCAGCCCTTGATAGCCACCCGTGGAACAGCCCATGAAGTAAGCGTGCTGCGCGGCTTTGCTGTAGTAACGGCTGAGGACTGCTTTTGCCGCCAGCGTAGAAACATGGATGGCCCGGTAACCGAAGTCGACCTGTGGTGGAAGATTATCCACGGCCCACATCCCGTCACTACCCCGATGCCCGGTATCGGTGGTTACGCATGCGTAGCCGCGCTTCCGATGCGAGTCGCAAGCCCCCGAGTCGATTGAGCCCGCCCAGCCGCCGTTGCCGGTGGTCAGGAGCTTTCCATTCCAGTCTTTCGCCTGAGGAAGATGAATCTCGATCCCGACCTGGGGATAAACATAGGCTTCCACCTTGCAGAACGACCCAGCGGTACCGGGCGCCTCTACCATCTTCGCGCTCGTGACCTGGAGCGGAGCATCCTGAGTTTGGGAAAAGTCACTGTGCTCAAGAGCCGAACAAGCAGCGGCTTCTGACGCGGCAGGAGAGGAGGCGAACGCCGAATGTGTTTGCGATGCGGCGAGCGTAAGGATCGCCAGCGAAATAGCAATGGGGATATGACACACACCGGCCTGCCGGCGCGCTGAAATACAAGTTTCGATCATAGGTGCTCGACTCGGCTCCCGTTCATATCGTCTGGATCGGAATGAGACTGCGTTCCAATCCTACGTTCACGCTTTGCCGCCCGCAACGTGGTGGGTTCTTATTGCCTGGCAAAGGTGAGCCGTACGCTCCGCGTTTTCTCAATACATCGGTGGCAAGCCCATCTTCTGGATGAGGGAGCGATAGCGCGGGTCGGCATGGAGAAAGTCGAACGCGGGGTCCGATTGAGCCAGTAGCAGCAGTCGTGGATCGCGTTCGTTCACACCTTGCTCGATCAGGGCGAGGGTCTCATCGTGCTCACGGAGCCTCGCGTGCAGGTCGGCGAGCTCGAAGGTAGAAACTCTCACGGCTCGCGCCCTCTTTTCAAGCGCAGCCAACTGGCTACGGACCACAGCCGTGTATCCGCCGGTTTCGAAGGCACGACGAACGGCGGCAGCCAGGGAAGGATCTCCTCTCGCTGTCATCTGGCGGGCGAGCACTTCCACGGACTCTTTGTCCATACCTTTCCAGTGATAGCCATCCGCCAGTTCTTTGAGGATATCGGGAGCCACAGGAAAGTCTTTCAGGCGCATCTCGCCGTCACTGATCGCAGCATCAAAATGGCGGGTGCACATATAGATCTCCGCCATCGCGCCCGGATGCTCGAAGGGATTGATCGCTGTGGACTGTTTTTGCATCGCGATGGCTTTGCCATTGCGGCCCAATGCGCAGAGAATCCTCGCGTGCAAGTGGGTCCCTTCACCATCCTGAGAATCCAGTTCTGCGGCGCGGGTAAGCTCATGGAGTGCCTCCGCGCCGTCACCGTGGTTGAAAAAGATCATGCCTCCGAACGTTGCGTGGGCTCGAGGGAGACTGTCGTCGAGTTCGATCGCTCTCCTGGCCGCGGTTCTCGCCTGCGGCAGCGCCTGGCGAGGATCAATTCCACCGTCGAGCGCCCCCATTGCGAAATAATCGGCAAGCCCGGTCCAGCCGAGGGCATAATCGGGCTGAAGGTCGACGGCCCGCTGGTAGTATCTGCCGGCGTCTTCATTCCGTCCGACGACCCAGGAGTAGTGGCCGCGCAAGTAGGCATCGTGCGCTTCCGGCTTGATGTAACGTGCGTTGGCGTGGGGCGGCGTTGCACTGTTCAAGCGAGCAGCGATGACCCTGGCGGCATCGTCGGGCAGCGCGGCCACATCGTTGGGATTGCGATCGTAGCTTTCGGCCCATAGATGACTATCCGTGTCAGCGCGAATAAGTTGCAGGGTCATGTGGACCTGGTCAGGGGAGCGGGAGATTGAGCCTTCGAGGACGGCGTCCACGTTGAGGGCGCGGGCGATCTCCGGCAGGGACCGGTGCGCGTCTTTGAATTGCATCGCAGAGGTACGGGAAACGACGCGGAGAGTCGAATCCCTGGCGAGCATGGTGGTCAGTTCGTCGGTCATGCCGTCGGCGAAGTACTCCTGATTCGGATCCCGCGAGAGATTGGCGAGGGGGAGAACGGCGAGCGAAGTGATCGCCGCGTGAGCATCTCGATCGCGGAAACGGGCAGCCAGCGGGTGCGGGCCGAGCGTCAATATAGAAATGACTACGAGCGCGGCGGCGGCAACCAGGGCAGTAACCACCCAGTGTCTGTGGTTGGGTTTGGCGGCCGATGGGAGGACGGGCGTAGCAGAAATCTCCGCCGGAGGGGGAAGCAGGTGGACCGGATCCTCAGGAGGTTGCGTTGGCTCGGCGGCTTCTATCGCAACGGCCGTAACGGGTGCAATGAAGCGGTAGCCAGAGCCGGAGATTGTTTGCACGAACTGCGGCAGGTCGGAACTGTCACCAAGCACCTGGCGAATTTTACGGATGGCGGTGTTAATTCCGTGTTCGATATCGACGAAGACTTCCCGCTCCCAAAGACACTGGGAGATTTCATTTCGGGTTACGACTTGTCCGTGTTTGGTGACCAGGAGGACGAGGAGTTCGAGAGGCTTCCGCTCAAGCTTGAGCCTACGGCCTTTGCGGCAGAGCTCAAATCTGCCGCAGTGGAGGCTGAAGTCGCCGAATTGATAGACGACAAAGGGCACGGTCTCCCCACAGAGTCGCTGAAGTATAGCACCGGTCAAAACCTGGACGGATAAATCCATCCCAGATTCAGTGACTTACACCTTCAGCTTTCTTCACCCCTTAATTCACCTTCCTGCATGGTCCGCTGCCTCGCGTTGAGGTTTAGTTCATGCGAGCCGGAAAACCCGGCAGAGGAGGAAGTAATGAAATCAGGGAATTGGAAGATTGCGCCAGTGTTGAGCGCGCTGGCCGTCGCAACCATGTTTGCTCCCGCTGCCCATGCCGGCTGCGGTCTCTATACTCCAGTGGCGCTCGCCGCCAGTTGGCAGCCCCAGATCGGCTCGCCGCGACTTGTACTGGCGGCTCTCACCCTCGACGACGATGCGGACACTCCGCGCAAACCCAGCATTGTCGGAACCTGGAAAGAGCATTGGATCTCTGAAGGCAGTGACGGAATCACGGACGGCACCGAGGTGGATGCGGGCTACGCTTCGTGGCACAGTGATGGCACTGAGATCAATGTCTCCGGCCTGCGTGCTCCCCTCACCGGCGACGTTTGTCTCGGTGTATGGATAAAGACCGGCGCGCGAACTTATCAACTGAACCACTTTGGTATCTCTTACGATCCAACAGGCGCTCACCTCGTCGGCCCGGCCCGCATTCAGCAATGGCTAACCCTCGATCCAAAGGGGGACGCCACCTCGGGAAAATTCACCATCGATCAGTGGGACGAGGCGGGCAATCTGCTCGGTCACGTGCAGGGCAACGTGGTCGGAACCAGGGTGACCATGGAAACCGGATTCCAGAGCGTTGAGTAAGTTGACTCCTCATTGGCAATCGTGGGTCTCGCTCGGCTGAATGGATCGAAGCGTGACCCGCGTTTGCAGATCGGGCCCAGCTCGCGGCTGGGTCTTGTCCTTCCCCTAGACGGATACGTACCAGGCCTGGTGGGGAGACATTTCCACGCAGCGTGGACACTGGGTTTACTGCAACTGGAAGCGGCAGGCTGGGCAGAGCCCAGAGGTCCAGAACGTGTTCCACGCGTGGCCACATTTGCAGCTCCAGCGACAGTTGTTCGGCGGCTCGAACTGGCATTTGGGACAGCGGATGAGGCTGCCGTCCGGACTACGCATGGCGGGTCCGTCAAGCCGAACGCGCGCGATGCGACCGGGTGACGTTCCGGGCAGATTGGGGTTCCGTCGTTGGGTGATGGACGACTCAGGCAGCCCGGCCAGCGCGGCGGCTAGTTCGATCTGCGCGAACAGGCGAAGGTCAGGGTCAGGAATCCTTTCGAAGAGGGTGGCCGCCGACGGGCTGAGACGCTTGCCCGCGCTACGGAAGATGGTGCGGAAGCGGCCTGTGGAGGGCCAGTCCGGCTTGGGAGCGTAGTTCGGGGCATCGCGCGACGCGTCTTCGCGATATTTGTCGAGAGCGTGACCGATGGCCGCAGCAAAGTCTCCGTCGCGCGACGCGTCGATCAGCGCGTGCTGATAGTCGCGGTAACGTGGGTCGCCGCTCATGATGTAACCGCTGCCACAGGTTTCGCCGGAGGCTTTTCTGCGTTGAGCCTCGGCCTCGGATTCAGCGTGCATAATCTCGAGGCCATTGGGAAAGCGATGGGCGGCCACGGCAAGCTGGCCGTTGGTGTCGATGAGGGATTGGGCCAGGGCAGGTTCGAGGTGGCGCAACACGTGGGGGATTTCAAAAAACGTGTGTTGGGGCGCGGAGGTGAAGCGGATGTTGTCGGGGTAACCGCTGGAGGTTTGGCCATTTGGAACCTGGCGGGCGCGGTCGGCGATCTCGTGAGCGACGTCGAGGGCTTTCTTGCTGGGAAGCTGCTTCCAGAAGTGTCCGAAAAGGCGGACAAAGTTATCGCGCCCGTGGGAGGGCGGGGAGGCGCGCCATGCGTCGACCGTGCGGCGGACTACGACCAGGCGGCGTTCGATGTTCTGTGTGTCTTGTCGTCGAGCGAGTGAAAGGACGTTCCCAACAAAGCTTAATGGAAACGTAGCGGGATCGTGGTGTTACAGGAGGTAATCGACGGCGGCATCCAGGTGGCCGTGCTGGAGCATGGTGTGGACGATCGTCCCAGAGGCGAACTGTTCCCTCGGTCCGCGGCCGGAGAGGGGAAGTTCGGAGAGACGATCCGGGGCAACGGCGGCACTGACGAGGCGCGCTTCTTCAAGGAGAATCTGACCGGTGGAACCGGGGAGTGCGCGGGCTTCGTCGAGGGCCAGGCTCAGGGTCTGGCGGGCGCGGGCTGAGTCTAAGACAGATTCGACGCGAGCGACGCGGAGGAGGGCTGCGATCCGCACGGGCGGGTCGGATTGTTCCGCTTGCTGACGAGCGCGCTTGAGAAGATCGTCCGGCATAAGTTAAAGCTTAGTGCGTTCAGACAGAGTAACCTTGTCGGCCCTGGATTTTCGTTCTTATTTTTTCCTTGCTCGCGTCCCATGGCTAACCCAAAGTCATTCCGCGCTTAGCCTAGAATAAGCAACACGATACGTATCAACAAGAATTCTGGAACAGGTATGCGCCCCTTGCTTCGGTCTCTTCCGCCTTTTCTGGTTCTGCTTATCTCCTGAAACGTTTTCCGATTAAAACTCACTATTTTGTAACCGCTTCTTATGGGAGTGTTACCTCCACCTGTAAGCCCCTCAGGGAGGGGCCTGCAGCCTCTGAGCAGTAAGCAGGAGCGCGCGCCCTTATAGTGGCTGAGTTCAACGACAAGTAAGGCTCACCTGTTGGCGCGTATGAGTGCCACGAATTACTTCGTGTTCCATCCGACTTAGAGAAAGGTCCATCATGAGCAATTCCAATATCTCACTCGACCCAGGTTTTCATTTCGACGAAGTTGACCCAACCACTTCGAACACCGTCGATGTGGCGACCCATAGATTGCTGGCGGTGAATCCCGGCCTTGCCCCGCTACTGTCCACGCAGACCACCTTAAATGAGCAGACAAATGTAGTGTCCGAACCGCTGGGCGACCTGGTGGGGTTTGTGGATCCGGTGAATCCAACCCAGGGTCTTGTTTTTGCCGGCACGGGATTCAATACGATCTTCCGCCCGCAGAGCCCCAAGACTCCGACCAAGCTTCCCGTTAAGGTCCTTAACAGCGATAACATCCTTGAACTAAACCTGACCAACGAGACGCTAAGCTTTGCCGCGCCACTGGGTGTAGTGCCCAATCGGGGCTCTGGCAACCAGGGCGACATCTTTCTCAATGCTGTACCGTATGTGCAATCGGTCACCGACGTTACCTCGTTACCGGCAACAGGTATCCATTTCGAGCCCGGCATGTGGCTCGCAGTGCCACCGACGACCGTGCCCACCGAAGCAGCGACCATTTACACGCGCATGGCGTCTATCCCGCATGGCGTAACGATCAATGCACAGGGTACTTCCCTGGGCAGGACCGCCGGCAAGCCCGATTTCACTAACCCTGCGTTGCAGGTCAACATCAATCCGTTCCCCATCGGCGGAGCGCAGCAGCCCTCGGCGCCCGGTACGCGCGCCTTTCCGAGCCAGACTGCCACGACCCCGGGTACGGCCCGGATTCCGCAGGATCTGACTTCTTTTATCGCCGCAGGCACGATCACGCAGGCGATGCTCGACAATCCCAACGTGGTCCTTCAAAACGAGATCGCGTCGCAGAATATTCAAAGCTTCGTGACGCTGATCGTGACGACAGACTCGGCCGGTACGCAGCCAACGCCGCCGCCCAACCCAACGAATCCACCCGCCCCGCCCGTGCCAACAGCTCCCGGCTTCGCGGGAGGGCCTGCAGAAATCGCGTTTCTCACCGGAGACAATCACACGCCTCCTCAAAGTCCGAACGCCCACGCCTTCAAAATGAAGGCGATTTTCTGGATCGAAACAGTTCTGGAGACGATTGTGATTCCGGTTTGCCAGGCGAACGGATTGCCGATCACAATTCAAGCTGCGCCGCGGCCAGGGAGCTCCCTTCGGCCTACATTCACGCTCACGCCACCCAAGGACATCACCGCGCCGAAGCAGATTATTGTGCCGTACATTCAGATCCAGTACAGCCAGACAGTTTTCCTGAATTTCAATACCCTTACCTGGCCTCATGTCTCGGTAGCCACTCTGATCCCAGCCGACCCGATTGTGGTCCCGATTTCTCTCTTGGCTTAAAGGGATCGGAGGCACATTCGCCGACTTAACGAAGTCCCGAAGAAAGCTCAAGGGGACGGACGAAACGCGATGGTGGTTTTCGTTTGTCCCACCTTGGGCGCTTTTGTCCGTCCCGCCTTCCCTCCAGCGATCCGTTTGAAGCGCCCACTCCTGTCAACGGTTTCTTCCCGTTCGCTTATCCCGCGGCGAGCGCGATATAGCGAGGTGAAGTATTATCCTCAGGCATGCAGATAAGCGCGACGGACGTTCTTCACGCCTTTCGCAGGGATGAGCCGCGGCTGTTTATTGGCGCGGCCTCGGTCACGGTGGGCCTGGTGGTGATTGGGTTCCTGCTCATCCGGCGCAGGTTCGATCGGCTACTTTCTTTCTTTGCCTGGTTTGCCATTCTCTACGGCGAACGGTTGTGGCTGCAATCGGGCGTGCTCCGGCTCATGGAGTCCCCGTCCCTTTTGCACGCGCGATTCGACGCGGCGTTGAGTTTTTTCGTGGCAGTTCCGGCGTTCCTGTTCTTCCAGGAAACTGGATTGGTGGGCCGTGCAGGGCGGTTGATCGCCTATGCGGTCTGCCTGCTCGCGATGACGCTGATCGCGGCGATTTTTATTGGGGCGCCGTTGTCGCTGCTCTACAACATGAATAGCGGCCTGGTGATTGCCGGCGCGCTTTCCCTCGTCATCCTGGCGTTTCGTCACAGCGGCGCAGGCAGAGATGTCGTGGTGTTTCGCGCGGGATTGCTCATCTTTGTCGGCTTTGTGCTTTGGAGCAACACGCGAAACCTCCTGGGCCATGCCGCCACGGTGGAGCACTATGGCTTTGGACTTTTCTTGTGCTGTCTGGGTTATGTCGCAGCCAAGCGGGCGCTCGATCGCGACCAGCAGCTGGCCGCTCTGCACCAGGAACTCGAGGTGGCCAGGCGCATTCAGCTTTCGATTCTGCCGACCGGGTTCCCGGCGTCGGAGCACTTCACGGTGGCCGCGCGCTACGTGCCGATGACTGCGGTGGCCGGGGATTTCTACGAGTTTCTCTCGACCGGTGGTCCCAGGGCTGGATTGTTGGTGGCGGATGTTTCGGGACATGGAGTACCGGCGGCACTGATCGCCTCAATGGTCAAGATGGCAACCAGCGCGCAGCGGCAGCACGTAGCGAGTCCGGAGCGATTGCTGGCGGGGGTGAATGAGGCGCTGGTTGGCAGCACGCAGGGTCAATTTGTGACCGCAGCCTACGTTTACCTCGACGCGGAACAGGGCGAGCTTTCCTATGCCGCTGCGGGACATCCGCCGATGCTTCTGCTGCGCGATGGCCAGGTTCGATCGATCGAAGAAAATGGTTTGGTGCTGGGGATATTGTCCGCGGCGGAATACAGCTCGACGCAACAGGCTCTGCTTAAAGGGGACCGTCTGCTGCTGTATACAGATGGGGTCATCGAGGCCCCGAATCGCGCGGAGGAAGAGTTTGGTCAGGAGCGGCTCAGCAGGCTGCTTAGTGGTAGCGTGGGAATTGCGGCGGAAGAGATGGCGGATCTGATTCTCTCCACCGTGCGGGATTGGGCTTCGATACAGATGGATGATCTGACGGTCGTGGTTTGCGATTGCCATTAGGTGAAAGAGGTGACGGGTGAAACATCTGCTCGGGGCCTCGAATAGGTAACACGTCCCCGTATCTCCCCTCTATCATCTCCCTCCTGTAATGTGCCGATTTGGCCCGATGCTCTCTATGCACAAAAATTCCACGAAACTTCTGTGCAGGAAACTTCGTATGAACGGAAATGTCGATGATCAGGGTCCTGTGTATCAGAGCCATTGTCCTTGCTTTACTCCTGGCCGGTCCGGTTGCTATGGGTCGAGCACAGGATCTGGCGATCACGCGCGCCACTGTCTACTCCGCGCCCGACGCGCCGGCGCGGAGGGACGTGACCATCGTGATCCGCCATGGAGTGATCGCGGGGGTTGGGGAGCATCTGCGAATCCCCCAGGGGATGGAGACGATTTCCTGCCAGGACTGCGTTGTGCTCGCCGGTTTCTGGAATGCGCATGTCCATTTCATGGAGCCGAAGTGGAACGAAGCCGCGAGCCAGCCCGCAGATAAACTGGCACGCCAGATGAGCGAGATGCTCACGCACTCGGGCTTTACGACGGTGGTCGATACGGGCTCGGACAGAGAGAATACGATTGCACTGCGGCGGCGCGTGGACAGCGGCGAAGTCCCCGGACCGCGCATATTGACCGCGGGCTTCCCTATCTTTCCCGCGCATGCGCTGCCCTACTACTTAGCGGAGCTTCCGCCAGAGTTGAAGGCAAAAATGGCACAGCCTGAGACGGCCGCAGACGCAGTGACCATTGTCGATAAAAACCGAGTGGCCGGATGCGACATCGTGAAGCTCTTCACCGGTTCGATTGTCAGTCCCGGCCACATCATCCCGATGCAGGTGGCGATCGCGCGTGCCGCGGTCGATGAGGCACATCGACATGGGCAGCTGGTCTTTTCTCACTCCTCAAACCTTGAGGGGACGAAAGTGGCCATCGACGCGGGTGTGGATGTTCTGGCGCATACGCCGGAGGATACCAGTGGGATCGATGAGGCGATGCTGCGGCGGATGATTGCGCAACACATGACGATCATCCCGACACTCAAGCTGTTCTCGCGCGACGACAATATCGCTAATATTCGCGGGCTCGATTACCGGTTTCACCAGCTTGGGGGAAGGCTGGTTTATGGCACCGACACCGGGTTTCTCACGGATTACGACCAGAGCGAGGAATTTCGGCAGCTAATGCAAGCCGGGTTTGGCTTTCGCGATGTGCTGGCAATGTTGACGACGGCCCCGGCGGAGTTGTTTCATCTATCGCAGCGCGAAGGCAAGGTGATGCCCGGAATGCGCGGTGATCTGACGATTCTGTCAGAAGACCCGGCATCGGGGAACCCGGACGCGTTCACCAAGGCCAAATACACGATTCGTGGGGGCAAGGTAATCTGGCACTCGGATGAGGCGGCGAAGCCCCGTCGTTGATTGATGCCAATAGCTCCGAAGCGACGTATTGAACTTTAACGGCTGGCGTTGCGTATTTATTGCAAACGTGTTGACGGCCGGAGGGATGAACTGATGAAAAAGGGCATGCCGCACGATGACGCAGAACGAACCGCGCGTCGCGATTTGGGCAAGGTGCCGCTCCTCCGGGAGCGGAGCGGTGAAGTGTCCCGGTGGCAGAAACTCGAATCGCTGCGGGTCGACCTGAAGCATGTATGTCGCCGGCTGAGGCGGTCGCCGGGGTTTGCGATCACCGTGGTGCTCACGCTGGCCATCGGTATCGGAGCGAATACGGCGGTCTTCAGTGTGCTCAACAGCGTGCTGCTGCGGCCGCTCCCCTATCCGGAACCGCAGCAGCTGGTTTCACTCCACATCAACGCACCCGGCGCGCCCGGACTCGCTGAGTTCCGCAATGAGCTGCGCCTGTCGGCCTCCATGTACTTTACCTTTGCCACGCACAACCGCGTGTTCCAATCCATGGGCGTGTGGGGACCGGGGACAGCAAGCATCACCGGCATAGCCCAGCCGGAGCAGGTGAACACCGCGCAGATTTCCGGCGGCGTTCTTGAGGCGCTCAACGTCCCCGCCTTCCATGGCCAATGGCTTACGGCGGCCGACCAGGACTCCCATGGACTGGGACGGGTGATGTTGAGCTATGGCTATTGGCAGCGTCGTTTCGGCGGCGACCCTGGCGTGGTGGGACGCACCATCAGCGTCAATTCCCAATCACGCGTGGTCGCCGGTGTGATGCCGCGTGGATTCAAGATGGTTAATTACGACTTCGATCTGCTGGTTCCGCTGGCCCTCGATCCGGTGAAGGAGCAGCTGGCCGGGTTTGCGTATCGCGGCATCGCGCGGCTCCGGCCGGGAGTTTCCATTTCGCAGGCGAACGCCGATTTGGCGAGCCTGCTCAACGTGTGGATGGATTCATGGTCGAATGGCCCGGGCAGCGATCCGCACTGGTATCTGAGGTGGAAGATCACGCCGGCGCTGCAGCCGCTGAAAGAAGCGGTGGTGGGCAGCATCCAAACGATGCTTTGGGTGGTCATGGGGACGATCGGCATGGTGATGCTAATCGCCTGCACCAACGTGGCCAACCTGTTGGTGGTTCGCGCCGACGCACGCCAGCAGGAGCTTGCGGTCTGCTCGGCGCTGGGTGCGGGACGATGGCGGATTGCGCGTGAACTCCTGTTGGAGAGCGTGACGCTGGGCCTGCTGGGCGGAGCAGCAGGTGTGGCAGTCGCCTATGCCGGACTCCGTTTGTTGACGGCGATCGGGCCGGAGGAACTGCCGCGTCTGAGCGAGATCTCACTCGACGGTTGGTCCGTCGCCTTTACCCTCATTCTCTCCGTGCTTTCCGGCCTGCTTTTCGGCGCCATCCCGGTGCTGCGCTATACCGCTTCGCGGGAGCGTCTGACCCTGGCCGGAGCGACGCGCACAGCAAGCGTAAGCCGCGAACGGCAGCGCGGCCGCAATACGCTGGTGGCCGCCCAGGTGGCCATGGCGCTGGTGCTGCTTATCGGCGCGGTGCTGATGATCCGCACCTTCCTGGCGATGCGCGATGTCGATCCCGGCTTCTCCGATCCTGCATCTCTTCAGGTGATGCGGCTCTCCATTCCGGAGACGCTGGTGGGCGATTCCACGACAGTCGTGCGCCTGCAGAACAGCATCCTCGACAAGATGGCTGCGATTCCCGGTGTCTCTTCCGCCGGCTTCGCCGCTTCTGTTCCCATGAGCGGAACCGAACCGAGTTGGGACGAGATCCTCATCGAAGGCAAGAACTACGCTGGCGACAACCCTCCCATGCGCCTCTATAACTACGTCTCGCCCGGATACTTCCACACCGCCGGCACACGGCTGGTCGCCGGGCGTGATTTCACATGGGCGGAGATCTACGGTGTGAGGCCGATCGGAATCGTATCCGAGGGCCTTGCCCGTGAGCTGTTTGGATCACCCCGCGCCGCACTCGGCAAGCGGTTCCGGGAGTTTCCCGGCATGCCCTGGCATGAAGTGGTGGGCGTGGTGCAGGATGTGCGTGAAAATGGTGTGGACCAGGTGTCGCCGGCAACTGTCTACTGGCCTTCGCTGATGGGCGACCCCGCCGCGCCTAATAAGCTGGGAGCCTGGCGCACTGTCTACTTCGCGCTGCGCAGCAGTCGCGCCGGGACGCAAGCGTTCATCAACGAAATGCAGCAGGCCGTATGGTCGGTGAATGCGAATCTGCCGGTGGCCGATGTGAGCACCATGCAGGAGATTTACCACGAGTCTATGGCGCGCACTTCGTTCACACTGGTCATGCTGGCCATTGCCGGAACGATGGCGCTCGCTCTGGGCATTCTCGGAATCTACGGCGTGATCTCGTATGCGGTCTCTCAGCGTACACGGGAGATTGGAATCCGCATGGCGCTGGGCGCGAAGAAGAGTGAACTGGTGTGGATGTTCGTTCGCTCAGCACTGGTGCTTACCGGCATTGGCTCGGCTATTGGACTGGGCGCGGCAGCCGCACTCATGCGTCTGATGCGAACGCTCTTGTTTGGCATTAGTCCGCTCGATCCGGTCACGTTCATAGCCGTACCGCTTGCCCTGGCGGCGGCAGCGGCACTGGCAAGCTATCTGCCCGCCCGCCGCACCACTGCTGTCGATCCGGTCGAAGCGCTTCGCGCCGAGTGATAAGGAGTAGATCTGTAGCTGTAGCCGGATTTGCCGGAGGCTCGTATCGCGATTAGTAGATGATATGTCGGTGTAACCCGGTGATAAGGTGCCTATCAACTGCCGGGCGTGTTCATCTTTATGGCTGCAATAGGTGTATGCTCTCACCGCATTCGCTCGGCGGTCTTTGACATCATTGATCATGCCAGTGAAATAGCTTGTGCGTGACCTTCCACTCTCCGTTCCACTTGAGCAAAGTGAATACGTCGGACGCCCGGGCATTGGTACCGGCCAACTTGCCAGACCAGCGTTCGACTTCCAGATGAACAATTGCGATGCTCTCGATGATTTCAATGCGTGCAAAGCGGGGACTGATGTTCGGCGCCGGTCCATTTTCAGTGATCCACTTGAAGACGTGTTCGACAGAGCCGGTATATTCGACTCCTTGACAGTACCCGGAAATGGTCGCGGCAGGATGGAAGGCAGAGCGCATCAAATCTCCGTCGCCTGCCCTCGCCGCGGCGATATAGCGGAGCATGGTGCGGGCGATTGCGTCGTGCTCGACAAGGTAAGCATTTGTTGGTTTGACCGGGGTGAGGTCCCGGGCTTCACCGGCGGAGGTTTCTGTTGAGCATTTCGTGCGTAGCCGCGTCCAGGCCTCGATTTCGTGCCTGAAGGCAAAGACAGTGTCCTGCTTTTCGTGCTCACGGCGGTGGATGGGGAGTCCTTCCGTTGCTTCCCAGCGCCGCACAGTGCGTTCACTGCGCTCGAGATAGGCGGCAATCTGCTTCCACGACTCCAGGGTTTTCTGCGGGGTGTTGAGCGCAGGCATGGCGAGACCCCCGCGCAAAAATATAGCAGAAGGAGGGGCACTCAGTCCGGTGCTCATGAATGCCAATGGAACGCCTTCTGAATGATCTTCCACCCACCTGGCGTTTTGAGAAGCGTGAACAGATCAGTCATATAGACGCCGGAGCCGGCCATATTGCCTGACCAGCCGCCTACGTCGAGACGAACCACAGCGATGGACTTGAGAACGTCCACACTCACCACGCGGGGCTCGATCTTGTCAGCGGGACCATTTTGGTCGATCCAGTCGAAGAGGAAGGGAGTTCCGACAGCGAGTTGATCTCCTGCGTATCCGAAGAACGAAGCGTCTGGGTGAAAGGCGGGACGCATCACCTCGCTTTTGCCCTGCTTGCATCCTTCGAGATACAGCTGCATGGTGTGGACGATTTGGTCGTAGTCAGTGAGGTATTCATTGTTAGCCATGCGGTGACTGTAGGACCGCGAAAATGTGGTCGTCAACAGCCAAACGTGGCCAAAGTTGGTCAAGGTACGGTTTGCGTGCAGCTTAGAGGTGAGTCCCGAACTGCGCGGTCTTTCTCTACTTTCAAGGCGAATAAGTCACGCAGGTCAGGATGCGCGGATACCTTAGTTACCTACCGTAGGTTTTGCCTCTGCGATATACTGGCGTCTCCCCCGAAGCTAGCCAGGTCCCGGAGCGGCCAGACAATGCGTGCCCATGGTTATACCTGTAATTTCGTTGTGTCCCTGGTTGTTTTCTGCCCTCTGTTCATTGTTGGATGTGGAGGTTCCGGTTCGAGCAGCAGCAAGGTTAGCAGCAGCACGGCCCCGCCTGCTTCTACCTTCACGCTGAGTGCCGGCACGCCCAAGGTCAGCGTTTCGGCTGGAGGATCGGCGGCCACCGTCTCTTTCGCGATTACGGGCAGCGCGGGCACGGTTCAGGTGGTGGCAACGGGGGCGCCGGCAGGCGTTACCGTCTCACCCGTCTCCGTCTTCGGTGCTCCTAACGGGACGGCGTCTGCTTCCATCACGGCGACTTCCTCCGCCGCGCCGGGAAGCTATACCCTGACGTTCACCGCAACAGATTCTACGCAGCAGGCGCAAAGCGTGACGGTTTCATTAACCATCGCAGCTGCTGCCGCACCGCCGCCGCAGTCACCCGGCTACTCTCTGAGCATTACCGGGCCGTCTCAGTTAGCGCAGGGCGGTACGGCTACTGCTACCTTGACGGCTACTTATATTGGAGGATTTGATAGCCCTGTATCGGTAGCGCCCGTGTTCCTGCCGAATGGCGTTTCCATCACCTCAGGACCGATTGTATTCACAGCAACAAAACTTTCTCAGACAGTTACGTTTGCCGCGTCGAGCTCCACGGTTCTGGCGACTTACCCCACGGTGTTTACTGGTACGGGAGGAGACTTGCCTGCGCAAACGGTCTCCTTTTCCTTGACGGTCGTTGCTCCTCCCCCTTTGCCATCGGCTTACGTGTACATCACAACGCCGGCGGGCATAAACGCGTATGCGTCTCCGGGTCTGGGGGCCGCGTTAAGCCTTATTCCGGACTCCCCTTTTCAAGTGACCGGTACCGTGATCGGGAGCGCAGGTGTCCCGAACTACCTCGTGCCGGGGTCGCCACAGTATCTTGTCACCTACGACGCAACCAACGTCTACACCTATTCGATAGGATCTAACGGAGCCATCGGACCGCAAGTGTCGACACTCAGCACGCAAGCTTACAGCGGCAATGCGTGCGGCGCCCCGATCAACGGGGTTACTTCAGGACAACTCGTTTACGTGGGGCTAGGAAACACGAAAACGCCTTCGTGCTATGCCAACCAGACCTTCAGTGTCTCGAATACGGGCCTGTTGACGTTTCTCGGGAGCACGGAACTCGACAAGCCGGTTACGGTCACCCCACCTGTATTCTCGGGTTGGTTTTCTAATACCGCTTATGCCTATGGACTGGAGAGCCCACTCGCCGGCGCCTGCGAGGATACCTTAGCGGGTTACGGTCTGGAGAGTAACGGTACACTAAATTTCGGCAGCAACGTCATCACATCACTTCCAACGCCACAGCAAGGATGGACTTTTGCCACTAAGGGTCCGATTGCCGCAGCGGGCAGCCAGGAGGGGCTGGTGGCAGTTGCCATGTACCAGGAAAACGGGCCCTGCGGCACGGTACAGCCTGCACAGCTTGCCATCTTCGACCTTGACAATGCCGGAAACCTTATTTCTCAGTTACCTGATCCGAACCCCACTGGTTCGACGCTTCCCCCACAGACCTATGAAAACATGCCTACCTTGCCAGGCGTCCCTAGTTCGATGGCCTTTGCATTAGGCGGCAACTTCACCATCCCTCTGGCCGTTGGGGGTACAGGCGGGTTGCAGGTCTACCAGGAAACGCTTTTGGAAGGTAATACGCAGAATATCCCGGAAGGCCCTGCCATCTTATCGACGAGCCTGCTTTCGACTCCGATCACTCAAGTGGCTTGGGATTTAAACAACCTTTACGCTTTTAATGGTCAACAGCTGTATTTGTTCTACTCCACCATGGGATTTCCGGGCAGCGTTCCCAACGCTCTGAGTACCGGAGCTCCGTTTGCAATCAGCGGGTCGAACATGGTGGTCGTTCCCATGACCGTGGAGTAGTGACGATAGGAGCATTAACTGTTGATTGCAGCCTTTATCCTTCAGCCTTCCTTTCCGGGACTAATGCGTAAATCTCTAATTTCACGCGCACTCTAAAGGGCATAGGCTTCAGAGAAGTCAGTTTTTCAGCAGCCTGGTAGAAGAACTGCGAGTTGCCCGCATTGCAGGCAGCCCGCAGTTCGTGCCAGAACCGTTTCTAGAAGAAGTATTTTGCCGCCAATTGCACCTGGCGGTTATCCAGGACTGTCGAAGTAATCTGCCCGAAAGAGCCCGATGACTGGTTCGCATTGGGAGGGCCGAATTGGGGATGATTGAGAGCGTTGAAGGCCTGGATTTGCAGACTCAGCTTCTGCGATTCAGCAAACGGCATGGAGAAGATCCGTTTGAGCTCCAACCCGAGGGGACTGCTCGACGGCGCCACCACCCAGGACGGGTTGCGCGGCGCGTTGCCGAAATGGCCGATCGCTTCGGTGAATCTGGCGGTATTGAACCACTGATTGATGGACCTGTTGGGAACACCATTCGGTTGGCCTTGCACAAGATCCGGATACTCGAAGTTATTGCCGTTGTTCTGGCCGTCATCACTCTGATAGACGAATTGCGGACTGCCGGAATAATACTGGAAGATCCCAGCAACGGCCCATCCAGCCAGAAGCTTCCGCGCCAACGCGTTTCTGTTCTCGTTAAGCGAGGGAATGTTGTAGATGACGGAGATCGACAGGTTATTACGCTGTTCGTTCAGCCCGTTTGCCCACACCTTCTGAAAAGGATTCTGGGTCTCATTGCGCTGTTGGTTCGTGCCTCCGCCTTGATCATCCCGGTACGAAGAGAGGGCATACGCCACGTTCGCGAGGAGACCATTCGATAGCCGATGTTGAAAGTGAAGCAGGAAGCCCTCGTAAATTGAGGCTCCATGATTGTCGAGCACGCGCATCTGGCCAAATTGAGGATAGGGGCGATTGGCCTGGACATTTCCGCCGGGGGCCTGTGGCGGACCGACATTGAAATTCAGCAGAGACGTGTCCTCTTTGCTTCCCTTCACGCCGACATAGGAAGCATCGATCACGTTGTTCCAGAACTGCTTGGAGAAAGTGAGATTCCACGTCTGCAGATAAAGGTCGGGATGATCGCGGCCGGGCGGTATCGACACGATATTTGCGACGGACGCGGGGATGGCAGACGAGACTGGATTCGCCAGGGTAGACGTGGGGGCGTTGGCCGGAGAGCAGTAACCGCAGTTGCCGTTGAACAGACTAACGCTCGGGTCATCGGGCGGGTTGAGCTGCAGGATATTGATGTTGTCGAACTGCCCGGCGTAGTAACTGATGCCGTAGCCTCCGCGCACCACCATCAGATGGGGCAAGCTATAGGCGAAGCCCACGCGGGGCCCAAAGTCCTTGCCCGTGATGTGCCATATGGGGTTGTAGTTCGCGAGGGGCACCAACTGGATCGGGTTGACGGTCCAGTCGATGGTCTCGGAGGTGTTGAGAGCGTTCGCGGGGGCGGGATAGAGGGAGTAGTTCAGCCCGGTGTTGACGGTGAGATTGTGGGTCACCTTCCAGTTGTGCTGTATGTAAAAGAACATGCGCCATTGATGGGCATTGGTGAGTGGAATGCCCTCTGGCGTGATGACCTGGGAGGGAATGCCCAGTATCAAATCCGCGCCGTCGAAACCGCCTTCATTGGCGGGGGCATTGGGGCCGTTGTTAGCGGTTTCCGAGCCGTTAAAGTTGATGACTCCGTAAGGAGTATTGCTGGTGTCGGCATTATCTTGCACGCGACGGAGGTCTGCGCCGAAGATCACCGTATGGGTGCCGTGCGTCCAGGTCACGTTATCCACGAGCTGGTAGGTTTTGCCCTGATCCAGTCCGACACCAAAGTCGCTGCCCACCCCGATCAATTCGTTGCTGGTCAGATTCGGAAAACCTTGTTCGGACGCGGGCCAGGGCTGGCCGTTGGGCTGCACAAAGCCGTTGATGCCGATGGTAGCAGGGGTGAAGTTGGTGTTCGCGTAGGTGGTCAATAGTTTCTGGTTCTCGAAATTGATTCCGAGGCGAAGTTCATTGATGAGCTTGGGCGAGGCGACGTGAACATACTGCAGACCGGCGTTGAAAATCGGCAACGTCGCATTGTCGTTGAAGTTCGGATTGCCCTCGGAGATGTGATTGTCGCGGCTGGCGTACATGAAATGAACGCTAAGCTGGTCATTCGCGTTCAAATGGTGATCGAGGCGCGCGATGAACTGGTTGGTGGTCTGGGTGCCGCCGGTGAAATAGGCGTAGTTGAAGCCGCCCTGGTTGGTATTGGGCAAGGGCATGTATTTTTTGACGATCGCCTGCGCCACCGGATCGACAGGTATCTGATTGTTGAGGTACGGCTGGCCGGTCGTCGGGCTCACCAGTTGGATACCGGGCAATAGATCAGAAAAATCGCCGTTCTCCTGCGCCGGCGTGAGAACCTGGCTCAGGCCCGCGGTCTCCTTATTGGAGCGAATCCCTTCATAGCTCACGAAGAAAAAGGTGCGGTTGGGGATGATCGGACCGCCCACTACCCCGCCGAACTGATGCTGCCGATTGACCTGCTTGGGCGCGGGGCCGGGTACAAAGTAGTTGCGCGCATCCAGCGCCGTGTTGCGAAAGTACTCGAACACATCCCCGTGAAAATTGTTGGTGCCGGATTTGAGTTGAACGTTCACGATGTCGCCGGCGGCGCCCACGTTTTGCGCTTCGGCGTTCGCGCTAATCACCTCGAATTCCTGTATGGCGTCGGTGGAGGGATAGAGGTTCACGTAGGCGTGCCGGTTGCCAATCATGGTGACGCCGTCCACGTTGGTTTGTCCCCATTCCAGTTGTTCGCTGTAGGACTGAACGCTGGCGCCATCCTCCGAGGAGGTGTGATTGTCCGGATCATAAGCAGTGGTGCCGGGCGTAAGAATGGCGAGGTCCTCAAATTTGCGCCCGTTGAGGGGAAGGTTCTGTGTCTCCACCTCGCCGACAACGTTGCCCAGAGAGGAGGCTTCGGTCTGCAGCAAGGGTGGCGCTCCCTGGACGGTCACCTGCTCCGTGGCCGCCCCAACCTGCAGTTGGAAGTCGACCCGTGCCTGCTGGCTGAGCTGCAGCTCAATTCCCTGCTGCCGGGTTGTAGTGAACCCGTTGGCAGTGATGTCAACGTTGTACGAGCCGGGAGCCAGGTAGTTGACGGTGTATTGGCCTGTGGCTGTGGTCACCGCGGATTTTGCGATCCCGGTGGCCACGGACGTGACGGTCACTTTGGCTCCCGGAACGACTGCCCCGGAGTGGTCGGTGACGGTACCGACGATTGCCGTATCGACGGTCTGTGCACGCAGGGCCGCGGGAGCGACAGCAATCACGAGCATGAAAAATGCTGAAAGCAGTGTACGCATGGGAAGCCTCCTCGGTTAGTGAAGCGGTTGTACTGGCTTACTTGCGCGCACAACGTCTAAGCGGTGAGCGCGCCAACACCTGGTGTACGTGAAGTTCGTTACGAACCTCTGGGAGCCCTAGACAGAACGAGCCTCTGATTGTGAGCCCGAGTGACTCCGCCAAGAAGAGGCAAATAGCCTGTTGGCGGTTAGGACATTTGACCTATGGGGAAAATCCTGATCCGAACAGCGGGGGCCCGGAGCCGTCTGCGAAGCCGGGAAAGGGCGGACTCCTTTTCCGTGCCGAGCTTGTTACATGATCACTCCTGGGATAATCCATGTCCAGTGCGTAAACGAATTCCTCCGGAAAAATCCTTCATCCATGGCCAATTTATTTGTGGGGATGGGGAACGTCCTGTCTGGAGGGCTTTTTGTCACGGTGAATCAAAGCCGTCGCTGTTTCGAGTCCTCATTGGGGGAGAAGTGTTTCGTTCATTGGGGAACTTTTCATCTGCCTCAAAGCCGAGTGAGGTGAACGCCTGATCGTCTGGCTGCGAGGTTCAGTGCGGTATTCGTGGACGACCGTGGGATAAGAATAGATAAACGGGACACGGTCCGCCGGGTTGTGGTGCGTGCATAAATGGTGCGAAAACTAAAGCGGCGTTGCACAGAAGAGGTGACGTTTCGTCTTTTTGGAATTTCTCTGACGCGAGGGAGCGATCGAGCAAGGTGCTCAAATAAGTCCTTTGTTTCAGCAAGATGATCAAATAAGTCCTTTGTTTCGTCAAGGTGCTCAAGATGCTCAACTAATTAATTTGAGCATCTTGCCTCCTTCGGCGGTGTTTCCCGGGTTGTCACAACTGCTTCATCAAGAGGACGCACTGGGCGTACCCTGTTTGGACACGGTCATGGTTGCTCTCCGCAGGCGCGCGCCCTCGCGGGGCTCAGGAACGCTGAGGACAGGCGTGATCCGTCGATTCGATGTCACCTTACGGTTTGCTACACCGGACATCAGGCTGGCAGGCGCTGATGCTTTCGCGGTGGTGGGCGGCGGATGCACGGGTAGAACGCATGGGTGCAAGGCCAAACAGGGCCATCGTGGTAAAGACGGCGCTGACGTCTGTTGTTAGTCTCACACTAATACGGTTTTGAGATGACGTCGAGAGCTGGACAAGAATTATTTGGTAACCATGTCTGCGTGTTGTTCGACCTGCGTGATTTTCCTCGACCTTCCAGAGAAGTAGATCGCCCGGATCAGACTGTTTCCCGATCCACCGGGAGGATGCGGGGATGGGCTGGGCGGTTTAGCCCAAGGACGTGGCGCGGTTGCGTTCTCGGATCATGGCCACGTGGCCGAGAATGCCGAAGGTGCCGGCGACGATGACGATGAAGCTCGCATGGTAGAGGGATCGTTCGGAGCTGGTGAGATAGAGGGTGTGTCTGGCCATGTGGCGTGACCGTGGCGCGGTCACCGGAAACACGTGCCCTGATGCGGGATCCGGTTGCCTTGGGGAGTGGCGTTGGATATATCCGTAAACGGCCAGGCCGAGCAACACCACGAGGTACGAACATCTTTTCACGATGAAGCCGAGGATTCTGCGAAGGATCATGATGGGCAAATTTTAGATGCGTGCGAAGGCGACGGCAAGTCAGGGCGGCGCGGCGGGCGGCGAACTCGCTGCGTGGGATTGCGGGATTGATTGGGCCGGGGCTGTTTACGTATGTGTTCTTCACCAAAAGCGAGCCAACACCCAGATAATTTGCCAAGCTACAGAGCCTAGCGCGGAAGTTAAGTAGACCGGGCCCGATGCGCGACGAAGTGCGCGCAAGAGCATTAGGAGCTACGTAACCGGATTGCGGCAAAGTTCCAGTCCCGTCTGGACAACTAAATCCTGGGCGTAGACTTCATCAAAGAAGTCGTTGGAGGAAATCATGAATCGATTTGACGGGAAAGTTGTCATCGTGACGGGGGCGGGTTCGGGTATCGGGGCAGGCACGGCAATCCGCTTCCTGAAGGAGGGCGCATTTGTCGTGCTCAATGGGCGACGCGAACATAAGCTGCACGAGACCCTCGCTGGGTTTGACGCAGCGAAGGCATTGGTTCATCCCGGAGACGTGTCTGATGAGGCCTACGTGAAACGGCTTGTGCAAGATACGGTCGCAAAGTTCGGGAGGCTGGATGTGTTAGTCAACAACGCGGCGATGGCAATCTTCGGCCCTTTCGAGAAACTTTCCACGCAGGACTGGCGGAAGACCCTATCGACGGACCTCGATAGTGTGTATTTTGCGTCTCGGGAAGCTTTGCCTCACCTCCTAAAGACGAAGGGCTCGATCATCAACCTTTCGTCGGCGTCGGGTCTGGGTGGAGATTGGGGCTTGAGTGCTTACAACGCGGCAAAAGGGGCCGTCACGAACTTCACACGCGCCCTGGCGCTGGAGTACGGGTCGCGCGGCGTGCGCATCAACGCCGTGGCGCCGAGCTTCACCTCCAGCGAGGCCACTGCAGAGCTCGAGAAAAGCGAAGCAGTCATGGCCGCCTTCCGCGATCGGCTCCCGATCGGTAGGGCCGCCACGCCTAACGATATTGCCGGTGTGATTGCTTTTCTTGCCAGCGATGACGCGGTGTTCGTGAACGGTGTGATTCTGCCGGTCGACGGCGGTCTCCACGCTTCCAACGGACAACCGAACTTCCTGTCGCTGCTCGGCCAAAACTAATCTGGTCACGAGATATCTCGCGACCAAGAGTGAGTTCGAGAGAGTTTCGGATGTGTTTGAAGATCCAGGATCTGCGGGCGGGGCTGTTGGTTGCGAAAAAAAGAATGGCCTTTGTGAGAGAAAAGAGAGATAAGCCCCTCGGCGGCGCTTTTTTTTGCGTAAAAACATTGAGTGATAAGCGAGATAAGCGCTCCTCGTCTGGCTATACCTTTCCACAAATGCGCGGGCAGCTTGCTAGTGTTAGGCGGCGAATTCGGGTGACCGTCCCGAGTTGCGCAAGTTACCTTGATGGGTTTCAAGGCCGGAATTTTCTGGAGTGGTTCATCCGGAGCCGGGCCCTTTGCTTGACCAAGATGATCAAGGTGCCGATTGGAGGAGTTTGGCGTGACCTAAGTCCTTTGTTTCATGAAGGTGCTCAAGATGCTCAATTTAATTAATTGAACATCTTGCCCTCTCGCCAGGCGCGAGTGGTAACCCGGGGCCAATCGGATAATGAGGGAGGTTGGTGCGCGTGGGTGTGCACTCACTGTGCTCGCATTGGATCGGCGCGGAGGAAGCGGTGATTTCGTTGGGTTGATGTACGGGCTAAAGCCCGTACCTACCTTTTTCCCGCCCAATGACTGCCTTGCTTGCTCGCTCTCTGATTCGGATCAAAAAAAGGATTTGACGGTAAGGTGCACGGTTGTCGAGTGAGTGAGCGGTAAGGCAGCCCCGTTGATCGAGATGGTGTAGGTCCCTGCCGGGGTGCCGCCTCCCGCGGGCCCGGGTCCGCCGCATGCGCTCATCGCGGTAGTCAGCAGGAGCCCCATCAGCATCAGGAGAGGCAGCTTCAGGGAGCGCAGTCTTCGGGGAAGAAGCAGCAATGCCAGGGAAAGAACCGTGCTTGTCGCGGCCATTGGCTTCCAGGGCAAGGGTGGTGCGCTGTCGGCGGTCGTAATAGGATGCGGCGGTGAAGTTTGTATGGTGAACTCTACCTGACCGTTGCCGCCCGGTACCGAGGCTGGCTTGAAGAGGCAAGTGGCGGCGGCCGGTAAGCCACTGCAAGTAAGGGAGACGGTTTGATTAAAGCCGTTCACCGCCGAAACGATCACCTGGGAGCGGGCGGCTACGCCGGTGTAGATAGTTGCGGAGCCGGGAGTTACGTCAAGCGTGAAGTCTCCCTGGATGGCCACGATTGCCTGCTGGATTGCCGGGGAGACACTCGGCAAAGTGTTGCTTGTACCAGCGTAGGAGGCGGTGATGATGTGGGTACCGACGGGAAGCGCATTCGTGCTGTAGGCGGCTACGCCGTCGCCGTTCATCGCTGCGACCCCCAGGACGGTTGTTCCGTCGTAGAACGTCACGTTACCGGCAGGGGGCGCAAGCGCGGGAGCGATCGTGTTGGTTACGGTCGCTGTGAAGGTTACATTTGTGCCAACCAGAGCCGGGTTCGACGTGGAAATGAGGGTTGTTTGTGTCGCGTCTGGCTGTACGAGCAACTGGACGGTGTTGGATGTGCTGGATTGAAGGCCGGTGGCGCCGGAATATGTGGCGGTCAACGCATGACTGCCGAACTGCAGTGTGGGCGGAGAAAACGTAACCGGGCCGCTTTGGTGGAGCGGGGAGGTCCCAAGAACTGTCGCTCCATCCATGAAGGTGATGGAGCCACCCTGCACGGCAGCGGCGGATATGACGACGGCCGTGAGTGTGACCGGAAGGCCATAAGACGATGGGTTTGGTGTTGCCGTGAGGATTGTCTGGGTGGCGACAGCGACGGGAACGACGGTGTGCTGGACAGTGAAGGTGGCAGCATGAAAGATCGAATCACCGCTATAGAGAGCGGATATGGTATGCCTGCCGACTGGAACCTGGGTATTCACCAGAAAGGACGCGTTCCCGTTGCTGAGTGTCACACTGCCGAGAGAAACTCCATCGAGAGTGAAGGAAACGGGGCCGGTGGGTGTACCCGACGAAGCCACGGCCGCAGTCAAACTGAGGTTGATGGAGAACGGCTGAGGAAACGTAGAGGGCTCGGGAGAGACTGTCAACTTAGTGGAAACATCGCCGGCATCGGGGATGTTGAGCAGGACCGTTACCGTCGATGCGCTATCGAGGTCGAGATTAGCTACGAGGATATCGGGACGCCCATCGCCATTGAAATCCGCGACCAGCGGCGCGGCGGTGCCGGCCCCGGCAAGGTAGTTTTCAGACGCGGTGAATTGTCGATTGCCCATACCGTGAAGGATGGTCACCAGGTCGCCGTTGGTTAACACGAGATCGAGGATGCCGTCACCATTGAAGTCTGCAGCATTGATTCCGTCGTAAAAAGCGGCAGGTTGTACCAACGAGTTGGGTGGCTGCGCCAAGGGGAGGTAAACCGGGGGAGCGAAGGTGCCGTCTCCGTGGCCATAGAAAACCTGGACGGTGAATTGTATGGGTGACAGGATATCGAGATTGCCGTCGCCATCGATATCGATGGCGATAGAGCTGAGAGGTGAACCCAGGGCAGAAGACGTGCCTGCGTTATAGAGAAAGCCTGGCGCAAACGTTCCGTCGCCTTTGCCGGTCTCTATCTGAACGGCTCCGCCATCCACGATCGCGGCGTCGATGGATCCATCTTTGTTGAAATCTCCATATACCCAAGGGGCAACGGAGGACAGAGGATTTGTGAGCAGGGTCGTTTGCCGAAAGGAACCGTCGGGCTGACCTAAGAAGAAGGCCTGCTGGGCGCCACCGTAGGCTGAGGCTGAGATATCGGTTCGGCCGTCATGATTGAGATCCCCGACAGCGCTGCCGAGATCGGTGATTTGGTTATAGCCTGATACGAAATTGAGTGCACCAAAGGTTCCATTACCCTGGCCCAATGCGTAGACAACACCTTGCGCTTCATTCAGGTCGGAGGAACCGATGCTGGAGATGAAATCGGCGTGTCCATCTCCGTTGAAGTCACCGGTAGTAATGCTTCCCTGGTCGTGAGCGGTAGGGGAAGGAGTATTGGAATCGGGCAGGAGGGTAAAGCTTCCATCCGCGTTCCCGGTCATGACCCGAGGGTGGAGAGCGAACACGCTGACGATCGCGTCTTTTCTGCCGTCCCCGTTGAAATCTGCCAGGGCGGCGCCACGCACGTTATAACGAAAATCGTAGGAATCGGCGGAATGCAAGGAGCCGTCCTGTTGGCCATAGAGGATGGCGATTCCGCCGGGGACGGGGAAGGCGAAGTCTGTGTGGGTGTCCTGATTGAGATCGCCGATCGCCGCCAGACCCGGATAGCTGGCAACGGGGGCCGGCTGGAGGGGCGTAAACAGGAAGTTGCCTTGCCCGATCAGGATGTGGACACCATCCGCTGTCTCCAGAGCCAGATCGAGAATTCCGTCGTGGTTAAAGTCATCTACGTCGATCACGTCGGGAGACATCACGCTGGCAGCGACCGGAACGGGCATGGAGAGTGTCGCAGTGAAGGTGGCATCCGGATTGCCGTGGAGGATGCGCAGTACATTATCCTGACCGTTGATCACGATGTCAGGATAACCGTCACCGTCCATGTCTTTTACGGCCATGCCCGCGATGCCCTGAGGGCCATTCACGTAACCAGACAAGGCAAACCCCGTGTTCCCGGTATTGAGATAAACGGCAGCGCGTGCGGCCAAGTGTTCGTTGAGGAGGATGTCTATTTTGCCGTCGCGGTTGAAGTCGCCGAGATAAATGGCGTAGGCCGGATTTTGATCGTTGAGTTGTGTCTGCTGGATGAAATGACCAGTGTTGTCGCCCAGGCACACCCAGGCTACGGCGTTTCCACCATCGGAAAAGATGACATCCTGCTTGCCATCACCATTCACGTCGGCCACCACCAGTGCGTGAATGACCGCATAATTGGAACTACTCGTAGGGTAGGAGGGCAAAGGGGAGACGAGGAGTGGCTGAAACGTTCCGTCCCCGTTGCCGAGGGCCACTGCAAGTGCTGGACTTTGGGTATCAGAGAAGGCGAGGACGAGGTCGGCTTTGCCATCGTTGTTGACGTCGGCCACGGTGACGGCGACGAATGGCTTGGGGGTTAACCCGACGATGTTCTGGCCGGCCAGGAACGCGTTGTTGCCCTGATTGAGGAGGACATGGATGGTCGCGGTGAAGCCGCTGACGTCGGCGTAAATGAGGTCGGGTTTGCCGTCTCCGTTGACGTCGCCCTGGGTTACGGTGCTGGGGGTAGAGCTGGTCAGAATCACTTGCGGGTTCTTGAACGTTTCCGCCCGGCCCGCGAAGGTAAAGAGGACTAAAAGGGATAAGAGCCGATACGGGCCGTTTCGCACTAAACTCCACCAAGGTTACCCAGGCTTACGTTGCTAAAGGTATGGATGACTGAGTGTTTTATTTTTTATGAGGGAGAGGTTAGCACGGGCTGTTCGGTGCTGGATATAAAACTTTTGTGTGTGGGGGCAGGTTGTTGGAGCGGCGATTTAGCGTAATGGGTGGCCCGAATTCAGCAAGAGTCTCGTGGGAGTCCGTGACATTCAAGCGACAGGCAGAGCATCATCGGTCACACCGCTGGGTTCTGCCCAGGTTTTCCCTCGTTTCAGAGTCTCAACCAAGGGAGTCCACTCCAGCCGTCCCCCATCCTGTCGCCCCCATTCTGCCATGGTTGCCTGCACGTAATCGATCGATTACGATTGAATCACGTTCTCGGGTCTGGTTACGGCCTGGATTGACGGTCTCAGGACGAGATGGTCCGCGGCGTGATGCTGGCGAGGATCAAGCGGTTGGACGGGCCTGATGGGAGATGTTTCGCCCGTAGGCGGTCTGGAAGCGGATGGCGCGGGGGGCATATTTCACACAGCGCGGCAGGGGTCGTCGTGCTGCTTCCTGCCAAGCGGGCAGAAAGTCAATCGTGCCAAGATATTGGCCGTTTGCTTGACGGAGAAGAAAAGGGGTCATGAGTAAACGAATTGGTTGCGGATCTCCCTGAGTTCGACGCAGCACGCTATCTTCAGAGCGAGAGCTCGATAGCAGACTTGACGGATATCCTGGAAGCCAACGATGCGGGCTTGTTGGCAGCGGCACTGGGCGACATTGCTCGGGCTCGCGGCATGACCGAGATCGCTGAGGCAGCCGGCATTACTCGGGAATAAGGCCTTGCTCCCGGATAGCGCCCCGCATTTGACACGGTGAGCCGGGTTTGCGCGGCGCTTGGAGTGCGCCTGGTAGCACAACCAGTGGGCCCACGCCGAAGGGTGTCGGGCGCATAATGGAGTCGGGGTGGTAAGGGAAACACGATTGGTATCTCCCGGAATTGCTGCAATGGGCATGATGTGTCTTCGTTTCTCCCGTTCCGGCTGGGACGAGACGACCTATAAGGATGCTTGCCTATTCTCAAAGTACCAGTCCCAACTGACGCATAAATTTCTCCGTCTGACGCATAAACTCTTTGGACTGTTTTGAATGATCTCTCCCGCTGATATACTCGCTTCGGTTCGGACCATGACTCCTGTACTTCGCGTTGCGCTGATCGCAACCCTCTTTGCCACACGCTGCCTTGCTCAAACAGGCACCGTCACCTTCTACACTCCAAGCAATTCAGCGAAGAGGGTGGCCGCAAGTCTCCTTCCGAAAAGCGAGCAGCCTTTTGCCGGCTGGCTCTTCGACGGCCCGCAACGACTGGTTCACGTGCGAGCCCGGCCGCTTCATGACCTTCCATCTCAATCCTGGAGCGCACTCCTTTACCGTTCCTTGGCACTCCAGCCGGCCCGGCAAGGAGCCACTCGTAATCAATGTGGAAGGCGGCGGTCGATACTGCGTTCGGCTTTACACGAAGATGACGAACTTCGAAGTGATCCCCTATGAACACTTGAACAGCCAGATCGAAGAAGTTTCTTGTCAGCTGGCGCAGAGCGAAACGGCACACATGAGTCCCATCGAAATCAAGCGGGTCGACCCAGCGGTCCGCGCCGAATTTGCCCCTACGGCGACTTTCCCCAACGAGAGCGAGTCGCAGCGTTAGCCACATAACGTAGCCTACCGAGTGGCATGTCGCAGGAACAACGTTACTGCACACGCGGCGGGTGGGATCGGAATATTTCCGCTGGATCTGCCCGCGTTGCTCTATCATGCAGCGCGTCACTCTCAAGGAGTTCAAAGACTAGAGTTTCGTGAAAGTGTTAGCTCCGTCGGTCCACGAAGCTCTTGAAGCTGAACAGCAGCTCGGCAATGTGTGATTCAGCTTGAGGATTGTTTTGCTTTACCGGCGCCGGCTTGTCGTCTCAAAGTACCAGTCCCGTCTGGCGCATAAACTGGCGCATAAACTGGCGCATAAACTTTAAACTTTGGCGCATAAACTTCGGGCGCATAAACTTCGGGGAGATCTCCTTGAGCTTCCCTGATACTGTGACTGTTTTATTAAGTTGTATTGCTGTGTTTTCTCATGTGGGAACTACAGCATTTGAGAGATCCGAGGGGCGCACCGCAAGTCCCTCCGCTGCGATACGCTCCGGTCGGGATGTGCATAGGGGAGGGCTTTTCGTTTGTGCGATGGGGATGAAAGGTTTCGTCTTGTTTGTGTACCTGTGGTTACGTCATGAGTGTCCATGAAGCATGGGTTATGGGGATCCCAGGTCTCAAAAGCGAGACCTGGGGCACCCCTTCGCGTTATTCCTCTAATTCTGGGTTGCCAACGGTAAATGTGGGGCACCCGCATGGCGCACCGCAGATCCCTCCCCTCCGGTCGGGATGACAAAAAGGGGGGAGTGGTTGAAAGGGAGAGGACTGTTGCCAATGGATAAGGCGATTGTTGACGCGGCGGGGACGCCTTTTCCCTCGACCACGGCCCTTTCCGATACGCAAGACAATGGCCGCGATTGCTCGCGGCCTTTGTGGTTGGTTTGATGACGCCGGGCCACTCGGCGGCCATTTCTTCGGCTTCGAGTTCTTGCGAGAGCTGGATGTGATGAAGGAGTCGGTCGAGAGCGAGGCCTTGGTGATGCCCAGCAGCAGCGGACGGCCAATCGACGGCCGGCCACCCTTGGCAAGAGGGTTTTTCGCGACTAATCCTTTTTACGGGCGAATCCAGCCGACGAAGCCTCCACGCGCGGCGATCTCAAGCCGAATATGGTCGTGCGCTTGTTGCTTTTCCGTCCTGGCGGTCCCATGCATCCGGCTTGTCTTTGGTGTCGCGCAGCTGCGTCGACTGCCACGAGCCGCTACCAAGGAAGGCCAGTGGAATATCCAGGGTGGTTGCTTCGCCGCCGTTGATCACTGCGATGAACCATTGCTTGCCGGAACGCCTGGCCTCGGCGACAACCTTGCCCGGTTCACTGCCGGGGAGGACGACGGTTTGGTCCCAAACGGGGGAGATGGCGGTAAGCACATCGCGCGCCGGATTTTCAAGATAGCTCTGCGGGTGACCGCCAAAGCAGAGGAACGGTGACGTGAAAATGACAGCCTGGGCGAGCTCATGTGCCCAGGTGTTCCCCATCAGCTCGCTGGTCGTGAATACGGTCGGTGTGTAGTCGCCGGGGCCGGCCACGTAGCGGGTGAAGGGGAGAATGACGTCATGGTCAGCCTGGGGAACGCGGTGATAGCGCGTGATCTGGTACTCGTGTCCGCGAACGCCCTCGCGGGTGATCACGTTGGGCCAGGTGCGCTGCATTCCGGTGGGCTTGTTCGCAGCCGTGGAAGTCCACCATCAGGTGCATGGCGGCGGCGTCCTTCGCTGTATCGAAGTACCAATTGGCGATCTCGCGGCTGGCGGGCGGCGGAAAGTCGATCTTAACGCCGACCACTCCGGCGGCGACCGCTTTGCGCAAGTACTCTCTGCGTGCCTCCGGTTCCAGCACTGTGCGGCTATGGACCCAGATCCAGATTTTCACGTTTTTCGTTTTCGCATAGGCGACATCGGACGCGATCGCTTGCCAGGGGTCCGGCCACTTTTCCCAGCCCTCATCGATGAGGTAATACTCGAACTTGAGCTGACTGGTCCAGTCGATCCACTGTTGCTGCTCGGACTCTTTCGGATCACCGGTGGCAAGCCATTGCCATGCGGATCGGCCGGGCTTGATCCAGTCCGCGTTGGCAAACTCAGCCGATGCCGGCGGATTCAGGTTTTCGACCAAAGTCGTGTTGACCAGATCGGTCAGATTACGGGCGACGATGGTGACACGCCATGGCTGCACCACCTCCTTGTCGGTGGTCCATCCGTTGGGATCGGCGTACAGCTGACCTTCGAGGGCGCCGCTCGGCCCCAACTTTACCGCCAGATCACCGTAGTCCTTCAACAGCGCCTCGGTCAGCGTGATGTATACCTGTCCGATCCGCGCTGTCAGCGGGAAGCCGATGCTGTCTGTGCCCAGCTGCTTGAGCGTGGTCTGGTGGTATGGGCTCTCGTACGAGTTGTCGAGCTTGGCCGACCAAACGGGTCGGGTCGCCTTCGATCATCCAGCTCGACCGGTCGGCCTGGACCGTTCGTCCTACCTTGGCGGGAAGCCGCAGCCGCACGCCGACGCCGTCGTTGGCCACATGCACGTCGACCCAATAGGACTGACCGTGCGATTTTGCCGGAATCGTCGCCTCATTGGCGCGATCGACCGCCTCCGCATGCGCCCCGAAGAAGCGGTAGTGCTCGTCTACCTTGCGGAATTGCGGGGCGCCGAGAGATACATCCTGGCCGAGTTCCACATCGTCTGCCTCGATTCCGATCATCGAGGGCGCCAGAACCTGCTTGCGCATCCACAAGGACCCGATAACGAAGACGGCCTTCGGCGGCGCTTAGCTCGGCGCGCGTCCTCCCATCCGGGCTGGAGACGATGACAGGATGGGCGGGGCGCGTCTGGCTGGCGAGCGGGGCAACGGATGCTGTGACCGCGGCGAAAGAATACAAGAATGGTGCTGACGGGTTTCATCAGGTTTTAGCCCCTCACTCCAGTTTCCTGCGGGATCCCAACGGCCTCGATGGGACCGAGCTGCACGGTGCAGCTTATCCCAGTCGAGTACGCTACCTACTCACTAGACGAAGCGTATGCGCAGGGTGACTCCAATCGCCGCGGTGGCGGTGGGCTGCGGTGGCATGGTGATGTGCAGACCACGCGCGTCATGCACGAAGCGCAAAGGCTGCTCGTGACCAAGGATGCGCACGTCGATCGCTTTGGACGGCCGTTGCGCGCTGTCCAGCCCAAGGGACTCAATCAGCAAATCGCTTTGCGGCCAGCCCATGACGAAGGCGTATAGTGTTTCGCCCTTGCTGGTGAAACGGATGTCAGAGGCGGTGAGGTCGGGCTTCTTGCCTTCGTTCGGATCGAACTCCTTGCCGCTGGACTTGATAACAACCTTGGTGGAGGGGCCTTCGCCATAGACCTTCCATGGACGCGTGGCGTAGATGCCTTCTCCGTTGACTGAGGTCCATGCCGTGACGTCTTCAAGGATCTTCATCTCTTCGGGATCGAGTTCGCCCGAGGCCGGCAGAGGAAAGTTCAGGAGGAGGTTCCCGTTCTTGCTGACGATGTCGACCAGCATGTCGATGACCTTCTTTGCGGGCTTGTACTTCGCACCTACCTTGTAGTGCCATTGGCCGATACAGGTGTCGGTCTGCCAGGGAACAGGATCAATCTCTCCGATGACGTTACGCTCGTGGTCGACCACGCAGGTGTGGCCATCGACGCAATCCGTTTTAGTCTTGCTGAAGTAGACGGTTTCGGGCTTGCCCTCATAGCTCTTTGGACCCACGTTATAGAGCTCAGCGACGGTTCCTGCTCCGTACGCGCCAAAGACGATGCCGCCATCGGTGTAGAGCAGATCTGGCTGGTGCTGATCGACGAGGTCCTTGACGCGGTCGAAGTACTGCTGCTTCCACCATTCCGGCGCGCGATCCCGGCCCATCGCATCCTTGGCTATGCTCTGCGCGTAATCCTTAGGCTCCTTCGAGTAGTCGTGATACAGATCCGCATACTCCAGGTTCTGCCCGTCGTAAGGCATGCCGGCGTACGGTCCCTTGGTGTCGGCGAGGTGGGCGGGGGCGAGCCACTCGTAACTGTTTGACAGGTGTTCACTGACACCGAAACGCAGACCACGCTTGCGGGCGGCGGCGCCCCACTCGCCGACGACATCGCGCTTTGGTCCAGAGGCTACGGAGTTCCAGCGTGGTTGGTATTTCGAGTTCCATAGATCGAAGTTGTCGTGGTGTACGCCCATGGAGAAGAAATACTTCGCTCCAGCTTTTGCATAGAGATCCATGAGATGTTCAGGATCCCATTTATCCGCGGTGAAGAGATGAATGAGGTCTTTGTAGCCAACCTTGGACTGGGGGCCGAAGCGTTGCAGGTGGTACTGGTACTGGGGCGAGCCTTCGACGTACATGTTGCGCGCGTACCAATCGCCATCGCCGACGGCGGACTGCGGGCCCCAATGCGACCATATGCCGAACTTCGCGTCTGCGAACCAGTCGGGTATGGTGTAGTTCCTGAGCGAGTCAAGAGTGGCCTGAAATGGTCCGGGCGTGATGGTCTGGGCGAACGCACCCTGTGTTGCTAAGGCGGCTGCGGCGCCGCCCAGCAGTTTGAGCGCTTGACGGCGGGTGGTGTTCAACATGGAGGTTTCTCCCAGTGAGCGAAAAATGGTTTTGGGCACGGGATTACTATATTGCTTTCGACGCCGGGACTGAAAGGCATAGGTTAACCCAAGAACTACGAAGATTTTCGTTGACATGTACGAATTGATTCGTATATTGTTCCGAGCATGATGAAAAGCAAAGAAAAAGCCAGGCCGACAGAGGGGGAGTTGGAGATTCTTGCCATCCTCTGGGAGCGCGAATCGGCTACGGTCCGCGAGGTATATGAGGCCATCAGCGCAGAGCGGCCGATGGTGTACACGGGTGTGCTGAAGCTGATGCAGATCATGGTGGACAAGGGGCTGGTGATCCGGGACGAAAGCGCCCGCGCGCATGTGTATCGCGCGGCGGTGGAAAAGGAAGAGACAGAGCGGCGCTTTGTGCGCGAGTTGAGCCGGCGTTTGTTTTCCGGAAGTGCGGCACAGCTGGCCCTGAGAGCCCTGGAGATGGAACCTGCCAGCGACGAAGACCTGGCCGAGATTCGCAAACTGCTGGCGCGGAGGAGACAGGAGGCCGGCCGATGAGCGACCTGATGCATTCGGGAGAGGTGGTGGCGCTGGGTTGGACGCTGCTTCATTTCTGCTGGCAGAGCACGATCATCGCGTTGTTGTATCTGCTGGTGGACCGTTGCCTTTTTCATGTAACGACGGCAGTGCGCTATGGGGTGGCGATGACCATGCTGGGGCTGATGCCACTGGCAGCGATCGCAACCTTCGCCGGGCAGGAGCGGCTTGTCATTCCCCTTAAGCAGGGGGAACAGACGGTGGCCGCTTCCCACGTAGGAAGTTTGCACGAAGTCGTTGTGTTGGAGGCTCCATTTGCCGCTCCGTCGATGGCCGGCGGCGAGCTTTGGATTGCCGGACATGCGAACTGGTTAATGCCCTGGATTGATGGGGTGTGGCTGGCTGGAGTTTGTTTTCTGGCGCTGCGGGCTGCCGGCGGTTGGTGGCGCTTGCGGTGGTTGCGGAGCCGCGCGCAAGTGGCGGTTCCGGAGCCGGTGCAGCATAGTTTTGCGAAGGTGGTGGGGCAGCTTCGCCTGGTACAGCCGGTGGTGCTGCGGGTGTCGCGCGACGTGATTTCGCCGATGGCCATGGGCATCTGGTGGACGACGGTGATGCTTCCATTAAGCGTGGCCACCTCTCTTCCATCGGCCCAGTTGGAAGCAGTGCTGGCGCATGAGCTAGCGCATATTCGCCGCTGGGACTATTTCTGCAATCTGCTGCAGACGGTGATTGAATGCCTCTTCTTCTTCCATCCCGCGGTGTGGTGGATGAGCGGGCGGACGCGGGAACTGCGTGAGGTTTGCTGCGACGAGATTGCGGCGCGGACCTGCGCTGACCCGGGGATCTATGCCGAGGCTTTGCTGCAGATGGAGGAGCAGAGGGCAGAGCATCTGCAGCTGGCGGTTGCATTGCACGGAAAAGGCGGGACTCTGGTGAACCGGATTCGCAGGGTGATGGGAGAGAGCACGATGGAGTACGGATCGATGAGCGTGGCGCGTGTTGTGGTAGCGGGGTTGGTGGTGGCGGGCCTGGTGGTGGCTCCGCATGCGAAGAAGGGCTTGATGGCGGAGCCGGCAGAAGCACACGTCGCTCCTGTAGCGGCTTCGAGCGGGAACGTCGCCGAGAGGGTTCTCGCGCTTCACAGTGCGAGTGGAGATTTGGAAGTGAGCCAGGCTGCGCCTGCTCCCACGCCGGCGCCGGCACCCGATCCCGCTCCTGCCCCTTCTGCCTCGCCGGTTCCGGAGCCATCTCCGACGCCTGATCCTGCGCCGCGCAACGAGGCGATGCAGGGTGCGGAAAACGCAGGGGGACACGACTACCTGCAGAAGATGCAGGACGCAGGATATCCGCTCGACCTCAATAAAGATCTGGATACGATCATCTCCCTTCGCTCCGTTGGCGTTACGCCGGAGTACGCGAAGGCAATGGCGGCGACAGGGTTCGGGAAACCCACGTTGCATGAACTTGTCAGCCTGAAGGCGCAGGGCATCACACCGGAATATGTGGCGCGAATGAAGGCTGCGGGACTAGGACCTGCCAACCTGCACGAGCTGATTTCTCTTCGCGCTGTTGGTGTAACACCGGAGTATGCGAAAGCGATGGCGGACGCAGGCTATCCCGGGGTTTCGATGCATGACCTCGTCAGCATGAAGGCACAGGGCATTACGCCGGAATATGTGGCGCAAATGAAGGCTTCGGGGCTAGGACCATCCGACGTGCATGAGCTGATCTCTCTTCGTGCCGTTGGCGTGACACCGGAGTATGCGAAAGCGATGGCCGGCGCAGGCTTCCCCGGGGTTTCGACACGTGACCTCGTCAGCCTGAAGGCACAGGGCATTACGCCGGAATACGTGGCGCAAATGAAGGCTGGGGGGCTAGGGCCAGCCGACGTGCATGAGCTGATCTCTCTTCGGGCCGTTGGTGTGACACCGGAGTATGCGAAAGCGATGGCGGGCGCAGGTTTCCAGGGGATGTCCACGCACGAGCTCGTGTCCCTGAAGGCGCAGGGGATAACGCCGGAATATGTTCATTGGCTCAAGACGACCTTTCCCGACGCCGATCTCCACGAGGTACGCAAGGCGGCGACGTTTCACATCGATGAGGAGTTCATGAACAAGGCCAAAGCACACAGCTTCAACAGCACCGATCTGGACAAACTGGTGAAGCTGAAGATGACTGGTCTTTTGGACTAATCACCCGGGCACAGGATGGTCTTCAGGCAGTGATGGACTGCATCAGGAGATTCCTGCGTCAAAAACGGAGGACATGCCATGAGGATGATTGCTTTCGTGCTGTTGTTGCTGGGGTGCTCGGCAGGATTTGCGCAGTCGCTTTCGGGGCTTTGCATGGTGGCGGAAGCGCACGGCACCCATCAAGCGGACAGGGCGCAACTGATGCTGGCGCGGATCGACTGCGAGGATAAATCCGACGGTTGCTCGGACACGAATAACTCTTCGACGGAATGGAGCCGCTGGACGGGTGTCTCCGCGGAGATGCTGCAGCGCGAAGGCACTACGCTGACGGGGCGGATGAGCGCAGATGCTGGCGACCTGACGTGCAGTGGCAACGTGCATGACGGCGTGCTGAGCGGCCGGTATGTGTTTACCCCGAGCGAGGCATTCGTGAAGCAGATGGCGTCTATGGGGTTTGACGGCATTACACCGAGGGAGCAGCTTGGCTTTCTGATGCTGAATGTAACCATCGCATGGGTAAATGAGATGAAAGGCCTCGGGGTGACAGAACTTTCGACGAACAAGCTGATGGGCTTGAGCGCCCTCCACGTAACACCAGAGTACGTTCGTGCGATGTCCGCGGCGGGATACCCGGAACTACGTGCGGGGAAGCTGACGGAGATGAAGGCTGTAGGGGTAACTCCGGAGAAGGCGCAAGAGGCAAAATCACTGGGCTTTACGCCGACGGAACAGGAGCTGGTCCAGATGAGCATTTTTCACATTGACCGGCCCTTTGTGGAGCGGATGCGTGCACGGGGTTTAAATGACCTCACGCTCCAAAAGTTGATCAAGATCAAGATCTTCAAGGTTGACGAGTAGGCAGCGACCTTCGAGGCGTTCCAGGGAGGAGGAAGCCATGGTTCTTGAACGAACTGCTGCCTATGTACTCGCTGCTGCGTGTGTCCTTCAGACGCTTCACCCTTCGTGGGCTACGAAGCCGCCCCGCTGGCGAAGCATTGATGTACAGATTGGACGGCTACGGGTGAAGGCAAGGAACAACGCGGGCTCGGTCTGTTTCGAAGGATTCGCGCCCGCGCAAAGGATGCCAACCCTGCATAGCTGGGAGAAGGGACGCAAAAAGCTGAGGATCTGTATCAATGACAGCAGCTGCATGGTCGCATGGGTCGACGGAACCTCGCATGCCTGGCTGATCTCCGAGGGCAAGATTTGAGGGAGGGTTTGTCAGCTGCGGTATCTGCTCCGATCGGGACTTACGTCCCTCAAGAATGTGTGCCGCCCCTAAAGGGCTCGATCATTTTGCTATAGGTACCCAGGATTCCGTGCTGCGCACTCCATCCTGGGCTACGATCTGTCGTCCCTAGCGGGAGTCGGCGCGATGTAGTTGAAAGCTGTCCAGATTAGCGGGAAGACTGGCTTTTTGACGACGTAACTTGTTGGTTGCTTTTACGCGAGTTCTATTTGGCGAAATCAGGTTGCGCTGTTTGAACAGCGCGGTCCAAATCGCAGCGGTTTTTGAGTCCGCTTCAGGACTAAAAGAAACCGCAGGTCCGCTTTGTCGAAAAACATTCCCACGGAAGATCCGCGGAACCGCAGGTCCCGCGACTGCGCTTCGCTCCGGCCGGGATGACAAGGGGAGGGTGGTTTCAGACGCTCGCCTTCCTGCGCGTTGACGTGGACGCCACGCTGGACCGAGTATTCCTTCTCCTCGCCGTCGTCCGCGGTCACGTAGATCTTGCGCTGACCTTTGGACACTTCGCCGAACTTCACCACACCATCGATCTCGCTGATGATGGCGGTTTCGCGCGGCTTGCGGGCTTCGAAGAGCTCGACGACGCGTCGGGTTACTAAGGTCACAACTACAGAACTCTTTCCGATTACTTCATAGTTCTTGTCGCTTGCCGCTTGGCTCATGCATAGTTGCGGAGGCCATGCCCACGGCGGAAAGACGAGAGACTTGTGGCAATTCTGTCCAGAACGATCTGTCAAACATTCAAAATTTCGATCCCAGCGCTGATCTTAGGCGTCCTTACGCTGCAATCGCCCGCTACCTGGGCAGCCAACCAACCGATTGCGGGGACTGGATGCGTCAATGCCTCCAGCGCTGAGGACCTAGGAACCGCTCCCGACCACTTAAGCGCTCGCATGGTTGTGCCGATTGGCGTCAGGCACTCCACTCAATTCTTAGATCTGTTGAAGGCCAACGGCCATACGGCCAGTGTTGAGGAATTTCTAGCGCCGCCTCCGGGCAAAACCGCCTCCCCAATCAGCGACCGCTATGTCCTCCTGGTGGCCGAGCGGCATATCTGCTCCAACGACCGCAAGGAAGCGGCGGCCATCGTACGCGCCAAAGCCATGGGTGTTCCGATTGTCCTCGAGGGGTTCGAGAAGAACGAGTTCAAGGAGTTGACTGGACTCGGTCTCAGATCCGAAGCGGCGGTGGTGGTGTTTGCTCCTGGCGGGCGAGGTCAGACCATCAGCATGATTCAGCCGCCTCCCAGCGGGCATACGCTGGCATCCGCACTCGATGCTGTCAATCGCGCCATCGATAAACATGTGCAATCGCTCGCCCAGGCGACGCTCGATCCCACGAGACAAGCTTATGCCGAGAACATCTGGACGGTTTGGCTGCATACCGGGAATGTCGTCTGCACGCTGCCATACTACGCTTCCGAAGATGTTCACTATCCGCAAACCGGCAACCTCGATTTTGGGGTGCAGATGACGCTTGTGGCCCAGACGGCTCCGCTGCAGAAAGCCATCAATCTCCAGTATCTCGGAGCCGGGTTCACTCCTTTAGCGCCGGGCGTCGTTCCCATCGACAGCAACTACTACTTCAAGGGCGCCTACACACTGGATGTCGCCTACGCCGGCACACTCACGGTCCGCAACGAAGCCGAGCTCAACGGGTCCGCTCAGACAGTGGAGCCCGCTACAGCAGTCTCCTCTCACTCGGTGACCAAGACGAATGGGTTCTCGTGGGGTCTTCGTAGCAACTGCGGCGGCGGCAAGACCGGCCCGAGTTGCTCTATTACGGCTGACTTCAGCTTTTCCAGCCAGACACAGAAGACGCAGACCATTGCAGAGCGGGTTATCGATGCGGCCAGCAGTTTCGGACAAGTCACCGATCAGAACGGCTCTATCTGTAACAATCCCGGTGGTCAATGCTGGGAAGCACAACACGGTGTCCAATACTATCTGTCGAGCACTGCTACCTCCAGTGGAGGCTACCCCGTCAATCTGCCCAACAACGACTGGTACAAATTCTTTGACGACAGCGCGTGGAGTACGGGTATTGATTCAACACAGTATGGTGACGCACTGAGTTACTTTTGCACTGGCTGCGGTCCTAATTCTCCACCGAAGCCACCCAATGGCAATACTGTGCGCAATTGGCCGAAGTGGTCGTCCAGCTCTGTGCTGACGGAAGGGGAAGCAGGGTACACATTCTCTCCGACCTTCACCGGGGACTTAACGTTGAAAGCGAGCATCCTTGGCCAGGAAGGCATCTTCGCGGTCGGGACTGGTCCCAAGGAAGGCCGAATTCCCAATGGATACAAAACTGCCTGCGAGTTAGACGGTCCCTGCGGTTACCTGGCGCGCTATGTGGTCGATCTCTACACGGACAGCGCGACTGCATCGACAAAGATCGCGATCGACGCCAGTCAGGTCAACTATTCGGGGATGCCGACCTGCGCAATGGCGCAGTTCACGCAACCCGACCTGGGCCTTTATCAGATACTCAATTCGACCAACTATCCGCTCAGCATCGCCGATATGAAAACCAACGAGACCCGAGGTGACATAGCCACGGTTGCGAATTATTACGCGGGCTCGGATCACTGGCTCATGGGGGTATCCAAAACAAGCGTTGACCCAGGACAGTATCAGTATCTTGCTCTTTGCTCCTCCGATCACACGACAACACCGGCGATGGAGTTGCTGTTCAACAACAAGAATGGGTCGAGCGGGGAGTTGACGTTCGATGGATCCGGCCAACCCCTGAACCTTCCGACCAATGTCACCTACAACGCGTCGCAGAGACTATTCACTATTAACTAGCAAGGTTTGACTCCGCGAAACAAAGGCCGCGATGGCTCGCGGCCTGCGGGCCCCAATGCGACCATATGCCGAACTTCGCGTCTGCGAACCAGTCGGGTATGGTGTAGTTCCTGAGCGAGTCAAGAGTGGCCTGAAATGGTCCGGGCGTGATGGTCTGGGCGAACGCACCCTGTGTTGCCAAGGCGGCTGCGGCGCCGCCCAGCAGTTTGAGCGCTTGACGGCGGGTGGTGTTCAACATGGAGGTTTCTCCCAGTGAGCGAAAAATGGTTTTGTCCACGGGATTGCTATATGGTTTCGACGCGGGGCTGAAAGGCATGGGTTCTTTGCACGTCGCTTTGGGGCTGATGACCCGAGGGTTCGGGTTACTCCGGCCGTGAGGTGTGTCCCAGGGTGCCGACGCAGCCGGCGGAGGCTCGATCAAGCCGAGAGCCATCCGGCGGTGCGTGTAGCGTTCGCGCTACCCTGAATCGGAGCCTTCCGGCCGAATGCCGATCCCACGCTCAAGGGCGAATGGATTCGCGAAATGCTCAAATGTGCGCACTATGCGCACCAGGTTTCCTCCTACGGAATTCTTCGGGTCCGGCGGTGTGTGTGTTGCGTTCGCGCTACCCTGAACCGGAGCCTTCCGGCCACAAATGCCGATCCTGCGCTCAAGGGCGAATGGGTTCGGGAAATGGCTCAAATGTGCGCACTATGCGCACCAGGTTTCCTCCTAAAGGAATTCTTCGGGTCCGGCGGTCTCTTCCTCAGCCAACTCGGGATCCTGGTAATCGGTGACGGACCAGAGTGTGGTGAAGGTACCGCGGCCAAAAACGAATCGAGCGGTTCCGAGGCGGAACGGAGCCGCCAAGGGTGCTTCGCATCCATGCGTCGCGACCTCGCACAGTGGTGCGCTCCAGGAGCGGTCGATCCTCGAGCGCACCGGCCGATCGGGTCCGGTTGCACGACAGCGCTCTGCCCTTGAGGATTTTCTTCAAGGGCAAGCGAACGCACTCCTTAGATACCGATTCGCGGGGGAAAGTGTTGAACCTGGTGAAAAAGATTTTCGGAACAACTCTTCCGTTGTTGGATCGATGGCCATTTCTCCAGAATACCCAACGACCATCCGGTAAACGTTCCGTCTGGCCACTCATCTTGCAGGAGATGAAGAGCATTTCGCACGGGGGTTGAGTTATCTGTCCCCTTTTCTCGGGACGAGGGGACATATAAGGATGCTTGCTGTTCTCAAAGTACCAGTCCCGTCGGACGCATAAACTTCCGCAAGTCCCCAGAAGATCGGCGATACCGATCCGCGCAGCCGACGGCTAAACTGGCACCAGTGCAAAATCGCGTACCCAAGCTTTGGACATCCGGCGGTCTCTCCCTCCCGGAGCTGCTTCGCCGTACCATCCGCGAATCCTGGCGGGACGAGGTTTTCGGCCAGGGCGGACGTATGGCGTTCTACCAGTTTCTGGCGATCTTTCCCTCTCTTCTGGTTGGTTTCACCATCGTCACACACCTTCCTCATCTTAGCGATCATCTCAAGAGCTCGCTCCGTGACGTCTCCGCTCAGTTATTCCCCACCCGGGTTTCGCAGCTCTTTCAGGGAATGGTTACCAACTTCAGCGCGCGTCCTCGTTTCGGCCTTCGACTTCTTTCGGTATGCGCCGCAGCGGTGTGGGCCGCTCATAATGGCACCTGGGCCATGATCTATGGACTCAACCGCGCCTACGAGGTCGAGGAGCAGCGCTCCTGGTGGAGTCTGACGGTTACCATCGTCGTCCTGACGGTCGGCATGGCGGCGACTGCCTCGATCGCACTGCTACTCATCTTCTGCAGCGATTATCTGCAGGCTCATTTTCATGGCGGCACTGTCTTCCTCCGAACCCTGGAATGGCTTACCCTGTCGGTTTCGCTCTCGTTCTCCTTCGTGATGCTTTACCGCTATGCGCCCTGCCTCCGCCCCCACGCGTTGCGTTGGAGCATACCCGGTGCACTCTGCGCGTTGATTCTGTGGCTCGCCTCCACCTTCGGCGCGCACATCTACTTCGATCACATAAACGACTACGCAGGCAGTTATGGACCATTGAACGGAGTCGTCATGCTGCTGCTGTGGCTCTATGCCAGCAATGGAGCGCTGCTGATAGGCGGCGAAATGAACTCCGAGATCCAAAAAGCTGAAACCGGACGTGGCGATTAGTCCGCTCCGAACGGGTCTGCTGCAAGGGCAGGGCAGCGATCGTTCCATCGACGACACGTGCCGGTGGTCAACGAACGAATTTTTCACGGCGATGATGAACGAACGCGAGAAGTCAGAACCTGCAAAAGCCAGGACGGCTAGGAGCGAGGCCGGGCGACCAGCACAGGAGTGGATGAGCTAAGGCGAACAAAGGCGGGACAAACCAGACGTTTACTCATTTGTCGAGATTGCTAATTGCAAGACAACGTCGCATTCGATAACTTATTGCAGCAATTTTGGGAGATAGGTATATCATGTCCCTTATCTCCTGCACCTTTTTCGGGCGTTACCGCAGATATAGATTCG
>CAWCJV010000011.1:0-14985 GCA_963795845.1 uncultured Acidobacteriaceae bacterium
TCGCTGCAAGCTGACTATCCTTCAGCCAGCGAAAAGAGGCGTTGATACGAAACTGTTACGGGCCGGATTTTGGCCGCCGTGGCAGAGACAGATGTGGAAGAGCCTGGGTGAAACCCGGCTACAGCATTTCGCTTGGCGAAACGAGCGTCACTGTATCAGTTGCACAGTACCGGAAAGTGAATATTGCATAGGCTTGGTACCGGCTGAGGCATAATTGACCGTCGCCCACTGGATATTGGTGGAAGCCTTCGCATAGATGACAGCGCACCCTATGTTTGATAAGTAGGTAGCGTTCCCAGTCAGGCCAGTACTGAATCCGATGTTGGCCACTTTGATGACGCCGTCAATGGCGCTGGTGTAGTCCAGCTGAGGCTGGGGAGCAGTCGAGCTTGTGGTGGCCGCCTGGGTGACACCCAATTCCATGCAGACCTGATAGTAGTGATTGGCTGCGGGAGTCGTGTAGATAGTGGTCGCCGTGAGATTCCCAGTCTGGGCGGTCAATGGGGTGGGAGTCGCAACGATGCTGGCTCGCAGAGCACCGTCGGCAGCTGCGTCTGCGACGTCTGGTTCGGCCGTCTGCCTGGTGTGCACGTTATAGCTATTCCAACCAAACCATGCCAGGACGAGCACCAGCGCGCAGACCGTGGAAAACCTGCAAGCCAGCCTTTCATTGCTTTGCTCCTCAAGTAGCATGAAGTCTGCTGCGAATACCGTTGACACCGCCCAGCAGTCAAGAGACATCAAGCAGTCGCTAGCGAGGATACCAGCTAATGCATCTGGGTGACCTGATCTTTTTTGGTAACAGTTACCCGCCTTGATGGAAGCATGGCTCAGGAGATTGACAGTTATTGTTACCGCAACTTAAGTCGTGGACTAGTGGGCTGCGGCGACAACACTGGTGTGAGTCATCTGCCGGGCAAGACGCGACCGTGACGTGTTCTTGTTCTGCTTGTGCAACGTCGCATCGCGCACCTGCACATCGGAGTGATCTTTCGCCGGCAAGTTCCAGGGGATCGCTCGGCATCGGTGTGAGCCCTGCGAGATAGGTAAGCAGATCGTTGCTTTCGCGGAAAATCTCCGGCCCGCCATGTATGTCCTCGGTGGCAGCGACAAATATGCCAATGTGGCGCTCGGGATTGAGCGCGATATAGGTGGTGTAGCCGGCGCCGCCGCCGGTTTTCTCAATGATCGTGGCTGGATCATCCGGTTGGCTGAGGTGCACCCAACCCAGGCCGATGCCGTTGGGAACACCGGCGCGGCCCAAGCCCTGCGTCCAGCGGAGTTCCGAGGCCGGAATGTACGTCGCGGTTGCGGCCGGATCCTGGTGCACGGGGACGCCGGGCAGATCGAGAAGGTATTTGAGCCAACGCGTCATGTCGTTGGCGGTCGAATACATGCCTCCTGAGCCGGCAGCGGCCGTCGTATCCGTACACGGGCCCTCATTCCTCCGGCCCGATGAGAAGCCGAGCGCACTCGCCGGGAGTGGGGCTCAGTGTCGTATCCCGCAGCCCAAGGGGTTTCGCGATTCGGTCGGCAAAGAGTTGCGGATAGGGTTTGCCGGCAGCGGCTGACAAGGCATCCGCGAGCAAGTCGAACCCGATGTTGGAATAGTGTGCGGCGGTTCCGGGAACAAAGCGCAGGCGATAGCCAGGGAGCCATTGCCAGCGAAAGTTATAGTCGGGAAACGTGAAATGGCCGGCAATCCCCCGCCGGATAGGCGATTTCGCGCGGCAGGCCAGCCGTGTGCGTGGCCAGGTCGCGCAGGGTAATCGGGCGGCCGCTCACGCCACGAACCGTGCGTCGGGAACGGTGACATTGTGGGGAGCGAACTTCTGCAGCGGGTCGGAGAGGGATACGCGTCCGTCGGCGACCAGCTTCACCAGCAGGTCCGTCGTCATGATCTTGGTCAGCGAGCAAAGACGGAGAAGAGAGTCAGCATCGGGCTTCTGGTGGGAGCCAGGATACGTCTGACCATAGCTCTGCATCCACGTCTCGTTGCCGCGAACAACCACAACCACCATGCCGGTGGAACCGCTCCGGTGGAACAGGTCGGCGAGGAAAGGATCGGCGGATTGGAGCTGCGGGAGGGGGCGGTCTGGGCCCGACCCTATGCAAGGCGAGGGCAGGAAGAGTATGAGGGCGGCCAGAAGGCGCCAGGGGTTACACGTCCGTCGCACCGCCGATGAAACCATGATCTGCAAAACTGTTCCTCTCCCTGGCTTCGCCAGGGCGGCAACCTTCGATGGTTACCATTGTTCCCACGGTCCGTCTCTATGAGAAACATGATGTCGCCTGAGAGTCCAGAAGATTCGGCAAGAAGGCCTTACCGTGTGCTTCTTGAGGTGCCCCGATTCAAGCCCTCTTTTGGACTTCCTAATGGGCGAGGCTATATGTCAGGCAGCACGATGCGGGAGGGTCCAGTTCGGCCGAATGTAGTGACAGGTGTAGCCGTTGGATAGCGCTCCAGATAATCCTGATGCTCGGGCTCCGCTTCCCAGAACGGACCGGCCGGGGCTACTTCGGTCACGACTTTGCCGGGCCAGAGGCCTGAGGCGTTCACATCGGCGATGGTGTCTTCCGCCGTTCGCTTCTGCTCCTCGCTTGTGTAGAAAATCGCGGAGCGATAGCTCGGCCGCGGTCGTTTCCTTGGCGATTGAGCGTGGTGGGATCGTGAATCTGAAAAAAGAACTCCAGAAGCTTGCGATAGCTCAGCTTGGCCGGATCGAACACGATCTCGATCGCTTCGGCATGGGTCCCGTGATTGCGATAGGTGGCGTTAGGCACGTCACCGCCCGTAGTAGCCCACCCGGGTCGATACGACGCCCGGTAGCGGCGTAAGAGATCCTGCATGCCCCAGAAGCAGCCCCCCGCGAGAATTGCAGTTTCATAGGATGGGGTCATTTTATTTCGCCTCCTTTGACTCAAATAGTTTGACATATTGGCCATAGCCTTCGCTTTCCAGTTCTTCGAGCGGGATAAAGCGCAGGGACGCCGAATTGATGCAGTAACGCAGACCGCCGGCCGCCTTGGGTCCATCGTCAAATAGGTGTCCCAGGTGACTGTCAGCATGGGCCTGGACCGCACTTCAGTGCGGCTCATGCCAAAAGGTGTTGTCCGCTTGCTCCTCCACATTTTCGGGGTCTACGGGCTTGGTAAAAGCTGGGCCAGCCACACTCACTGTCGAACTTGTCCAGGGATGAGAAGAGCGGCTCGCCGGAGACAATATCCACGTAGAGACCCGGCGCGTCGTGATCCCAATAGGCGTTCTCGAACGGCCGCTCGGTGGCACTCTGCTGGGTGACGCGAAATTGCTCCTTCGAGAGGCGAGAGATAGCGTCAGGATCCTTTGGTGTAGTTGGCCATACAGCAACCCCCTTGGTTGCTAGGATTTGATCCCTCAACCGGAGGAATGGATGCAAGGAAAGCAACTTTCCAAGCCGTCAGCTCTCGTCGGCCGAGGGACCGTACATGCCCGGGATCGGAGCGCCGAGCGCTCGAAGATCCCGGCCTAATTGGGCGCGATGATGGATGAGGTGATTCAGCACCCAGGTGCGGAAGACGTTGTAGCGTGAGTCGTCGATCCACGTCTGGTCACCCGCGGTCATCTTCCAGTTGTCATTCCATCGGGAGGAATCCAGGCTCGCGAGAATCTGCTTTGCCTGGAAAGACTCGGTGTCGAACCGTTGCAGGATTTCTGCTTTGCTGGCGGGGTTCCAGGGCTTATAGCTGACCATGTCAAATTTCAGGCCGTCCTTCGATAGAGTGTCAATTCCCCATGCTCCCCCGCACTCTGCGACATGAGCAGCAAGACGGCCGAGCGTCATGCATTTCGGGTTGGCCTTCCAGTTGAGATCGGCATCGGCCGGAATCGCATCCAGCATTTTTCGCGTCGATGCGAGTTCACGGTCGTACTCAGCTTTTAATTGCTCTTGCATGTCCATCGGTAAACCTCCGGAATTCTGGTGCCGGATAAGGATACGAGAGTTTGCCTCTGTTGAGAACTGAACACGGAACGGCATCTGCGCCGGCCAGTTGGAGTCGCCGCCAGGAACACACCGCCGGAAAGGGTAATTGTCGTTTGCCATGTGGAGCGAATGCTCTGTTTTTGCCTGCCCTCTCGTACGGGCCGGTGGTGCTCGAACGGATATGAATTTGGGACGATTGGGTTACCCGGGCCTGGCCCTGAGCGCCTCTCTGTCCACCCTTGTGGGATTCTTTGCGGTGACGTGTGCCTTACTTGAGCTGGCGATCGGAGCCAGGTGGTGACTATTGCTCGAGTCCATAGACAGCTATCGGTATTGTCATTGGCTGTTCTGCTTTCAGTCGCCTTCACTTCCTGCGGTAGCAGTTTAGCTTATAAAAATAGCGGCACAATTCCGCGCACATTTTTTGGCATGACGGTTCTCATTCCGAGACGTGCATCCTCCACTTAACTATGGAACTACGAGGACATGGGACTCCTTTCCCATGCTCGACTGGTCGGATATCAACTCCTCCGCCGGGGCGTACCAGTTTGCCCATCTGGATGCCTTTGTCGCATTAAACCAGGCGCGGTACGGATGTGATCTACACCTTTGGAAGAACGCCCCGGTGGGCATCCTCTCAACCCGGGACGCCCGGTCCCTACGGCCCCGGTGAGTGTGCTCCGCCGGCCGACCTGAAAAACTGGGATAATTACGTAACCGCGATCGTGTCTCACGTAGGCACTCGCATCACGTATTGGGAACTTTGGAACGAGCCACAGGAGCGCGGAGTTTTATTGCGGCGACATGCAGACGCTGCTTACGATGGGGCAGCATGCTTTTCGAATTATCAAATCTATCAACCCTGCGGCGCAGGTCATCACCCCCACGGTGAGCGCTTCGGGGCGGTCCGGAGTGGCTCGACAGCTATCTCGCCATGGGCGGTGGGGAGTACGCGGATATCATCTCCTTCCATGGCTACTGCAATACAGAAGCTGAATCCGTTGTCTCCGTGATCTCGCGATACCAGAAAGTCAGGCGTCGGCGCACGGTCAGGAACAGTAAGCCTCTTTGGGACACAGAAGCTGACTGGGCTGGAGACGCCGATGATGTCCTCGAGGGAAGTGGAAATCGTGCAGCCTTTATGGCCAAGTATTACTTCCTGCACTGGTCTGCTGGGGTTAGCCGCTTCGTCGGTACGCGTACGATGGCGGCACCTGGGGCGGCCTGTGGAGTCCGGCCACTGGCGCTGATCCGGATGTTGCATCGTATGGCATCGTCCAACAATGGATGACCGGAGCATCGATGACAACAGGGCGCGCGCCCGACGGAAACGGGACGTGGAGCTGCACGCTAAGCCGGCCCGGCGGGTACCAGGCATTGGTCCTTTGGAACTCCAGCAAAATAGTGAGCTATCCCAGTTCCGAAACAATACGTCGAAGCCCGTGACCTAATGGGCAACGCGCATTCCTTTACCTGGATAAATAGTTTGCAGGTCGGGGACATGCCAGTTGCTGGTTGAGACCGGCACGGCGTTCAGAAAAGCACTTGGGGTCATCTCGCTCAAGACGCGAGTCCGCGAGCGGGAAACATCTTGGAATGTTTTTCCTAAAGGGAACCACATGGTGCTTAACCTGCGTCATCCTGATTGGCGCCTCACTAGATTGATCGCGTTCCACAGCATTGGTAGCGCGGAGTCGAAGGACCCGAGGTTTCTCCTCTTTTTGGTCGAGGTTGATGGCCAAATGTTACGTGCTAAGCTTTCTTTGGGGCCATCCAAGCCCGAAAACGGGCTTGTCTCTGCAGGTCTATGCCGCCTGAGGTTGAAACGACGAAAGCCATTTCTGAAAAAGTCGCAGGCTCTCAGGATAAGAACGGTTTTGCCATGAGCTTGCAGAAAAAAGACCCCCCAGACCCGGTTGCAAATCGAAGACTTCAGGCAGGTCGCCCCAGCTTGGGTTGACATCCGACCCAAGCCGGCGCATACTCATGTCGAATGCCGACCCAAGAAACAACGACGACCGCATCGCCCTCCTCCAGGGCACCCTCGACATCCTGATCCTGAAAACGCTTATCCTCGGCCCGTGCCACGGGCAGGGAGTCGCGCGCTCTCATCCAGCGTCAGTCGGAAGAGGTATTATTCGTCGATCACGGCTCGCTCTACCTCGCCCTGCAGCGGCTGGAAGACAAGAAGCGGATCCGGGCCAAGTGGGGCATGAGCGAAAACAACCGCAAGGCGCGCTTCTATTCGTTGACCGCGAAGGGCCGCGAGCATTGCGGAAAAAACCGGCCAATGGCAGCGCCTGACCCGCGCGATGGGTCTCATTCTGGACCCGGGAGCCGAGCCCCAAGGCGAGGAGGCCTAGATGTTCAGGCGCAAACGTAGTGCCGAGGACTTTGCCGAGGAAATCAAGGCGCACCTCGAACTCGAAGCCGACGAACTGCGGGGCGAAGGGCTTGAGCGAAGAGGAAGCGCGGCGGAGAGGCGCGGCGCGAATTCGGCAGCCTGCTCGCGGCGCAGGAGAGATTCCATCTGCAAGGCCGCTGGCAGGCTCTCGACAACTGTTGCGCGATCTGCGCTTCAGCTTGCGCTCGCTGCGCAAGAGCCCCGGCTTTGCAGTAACGGCGATTCTGACGATGGCGCTCGGCGTAGGCGCCAACACGGCCGTCTTCAGCGTGATGAATGCGGTGCTGCTGCGGTCGCTGCCGGTTGCGATCCGGAGCGCCTCGTCTACCTCAGGACATCCGATCCGCCCCGCGGAACCGGCACCATCGACACCAACGAGACGTTGTCCTACCCCGTCTACGATGCGCTGCGCAAGCAAACCAGGCGCTGTCTCGTCGCTCATCGCCTACGTGCCGCTCTCCGGCAGCAAGGTGGCCGTCCGCATGGGCGGAGCCGGAAGAAGCCGAAGGCGACATGGTCAGCGGCACGTTCTTCTCCGGCCTCGGCGTGAAGCTGCCGCTCGGCCGCGGCTTCACCGAGCAGGATGAAGCGAATCACGCGCCGCTCGCCGTGATCAGCTACAACTACTGGACGCGGCGCTTTGCGCGCAACCCCAACGTCCTGGGCAAACGCTTTACGTCAACGGCGTGCCTATCACCATCGTCGGCGTCTCCGCCAAGGGATTCGAGGGCCTGGAAGCTGGCGGGTCGGCCGACTTCTGGATTCCCCTGCAGAATCGCCGTGAACTCAATGCCTGGGGCAATCCTCCCGAAGATGGCAAAACTTACATCGCAAATCCGACTTGGTGGTGCCTGCGTCTCATCGCGCGCCTCGCTCCCGGCGTCACCAGAACTCAGGCATTGCCCAACTGCAGCCAATATTTCAGCGGTCCGCCTCTGTCGGCCTGGGCTCGCCCATGCGGGCGAAAAGCCGCCCATGCTGAGCTTCATGGATGCCAAGAGTTTCCCCGGCTATGACGAGATGTATGGCAATCCGCTGCGCATGCTGATGGCGATGGTCGGCCTGGTCCTGCTCATCGCGCTGACCAATGTGGTCATGCTGCTGGTGGCGAGGAATGCAGCCCGCCAGCGTGAGTTCTCCGTACGTCAGGCACTGGGTGCCGGGCGCGGCGAGTTGTTTCGCCAGTTGCTGGCCGAGAGCCTGATCCTGGTTACCGCTGGCGGCGTGCTGGCCTGGGCCTTCGCCGATGGTGGCCACGCGCCTGCTGGCAACTGGGCGCAGATCGAGTCCAGCCTGGCGCCGGACCGACCGTTCTGCTGTTCACCCTGGGTGTTCTGCTGCTTGCGGCTCTGCTGTTTGGCTGGCGCCCATGCGCGTCGCGCTCGCTGGCCGCGCGGAACTGGCGATCAAAACATCGGCGGCCACATCCAACGCCGATGCCGGCAAATCGCGCACCGGCAAAATCATCGTCGCTTTGCAGATGGCGATGTGCGTTGTGCTGCTCGTCGGCGCGGGCCTGCTGATTCGCACCCTGCGCAATTTGAGAACACGCCCCTGGGCATGCGCGTCGACGGTCTCGTCGTCTTCGGCGTCAACCCCGACATCCCGTCGGTTCCCGCAGGCGTGCATTTTATCAGAACCTGATGAACGCTGCGCGTGCTTGCCTGGCGTCGAGTCGGTGACGGTTATGGAAGAGCGGCTTGGGTCCGGCTGGTCAGACAACAGCGCCATGATGGTGGATGGCAGGTTGCCCGATGTCGCCAACGGTCGTCGCGAACAGTGCGCAGCAACGTGGTCGGTCCTGACTTCTTTCGCACCCTCGGCGTACCCGTTCTCGCGGGCCGCGATTTCGCCGATTCTGACACGGCGACCTCTCCCCACGTCGGCATCATCAACGAAGAATTTGCGCAAACGCTTCCTCCCCAATCAGAATCCGCTCGGCCACACCATCGGCACAGATGACGGGCGCTAACAGATGACGGTCGTCGGCGTCGTGAAAGATCACAAGTACCGCAGCATCGACGAAGAGCCGATTCCCATGGCCTGGTACATGTACGCGCAGATTCCGATCATTGGCGCGATGAGCGTGGAAATGCGCGTCAACGGCGCCCCGCTTGCGATACTCCCCACAGCGCGGAAGGCGTGCAGCAAATGGATCCCAACCTGCCCCTGATCAAGCCCATGACCCAGCGCGCGCAATACGAAACGACCATTTCAGCCAGCTGATGTTCGCGCGGCTGGCGGAATTCTTCGGTATGCTCGCGGTGGTGCTCGTCGCGACCGGGCTTTATGGAACTCTGGCGTATCGCGTGAATGCGCACTGCGGAGATCGGAGTGCGCATGGCGATGGGTGCGCGGCGCGGCCAGGTCGTGTGGATGATTCTGAAGGGTGGTCTGCTGCTCACGACGGCTGGGGTGGTGATCGGTGTTCCGCTGGCGATGCTGGTGGGTCGCGCGTTGACATCGTCGCTGTATGGCGTGAAGCCATTGGATGCGGTGAGCTATCTGTTGGCCGTGATGGGAGTGGCTTGGTTGCGTTGGCGGCAAGCGTAGTGCCGGCCGGGCGGGCCGCAAGCGTCGACCCGATGAGAGCGCTCCGCACGGAATAGGCCCATGGTTTGGTTTAGCCGCCAGGGATGATTATGCTGGGGCATGGTCTTCTCGATGTTTCATCCTTTCGAACAGCTTGCGGCGAAGCTACTGGGCACCTCCACGAACGATGAAGATGGAGCACACGATCTTTGCGCATTGTGCGCGTCTGGCGCAACGCGAAGTCGATTCAGATGAAAGAGGGCGGTGACCTCGAGACGCTGGTGGCGGCGGTTCTACTGCATGATTGTGTTGCCGTGGCCAAGGATTCCCCTCTGCGCAGCAAGGCGTCGCTGTTAGCCGCGAACGAATCGCGTGTTCGCCTGGCGGCACTTGGTTGGGAGCCTGCGCGCATCGCCACCGTCGCAGGCGCGATCGAGAGTCACAGCTTCTCCGCAGGAGTAGCGCCGACGAGTATAGAAGGCTGCATCCTGCAGGATGCCGATCGCTTGGACGCCATCGGCCTTAGCGGCATCGCTCGATGTTTTTACACCGCGGGCCGCATGGGCTCAAGCCTTTATGATTTGGACGATCCAGAAGGGATCTTACGCCCCCTGGACGATGGCCGCAACGCGTTGGACCATTTTCCCAAAAAGCTATTGACGTTAGCAGGGAGCTTCAAAACGAGCACCGGCGAAGAGTTGGCGAAAGAGAGACATCGGCGGGTGCTTGCGTTTTATCCGGACATGCTCGCTGAGGTGCAAGGGTAAGTTGCCGGAGCACCCCGGCTGAAGCCGGCGTCTCCCCCGTAGAACGCCGGCTGATGCACCGATCGAGGCTATTGCACGTCGTTGGCCTGGAGTTCGCTGGTCACCGGCGTCAGAGTTCCAAATAGGCCATTCGTCTCATGATCAGGACCGGCGGTGAAGAACAGGGGGCTGCCCGGACCGGAGGCGCCGCCATTGCCGAATACGAGTGCCCACAGCCCATCGATGTTCACGGCTGAGCCAGTGGCGTCCTCTATGTTTCCAATAAAGCGGCCGGTGAGTGGATTGAATGCCGCGATGTTACCGCCCAGGAAATTGCCTACCAGGATGGCATGGCTGAACACGCCGAAGTTTGCCGGGGTCAGCACAACTCCCCAGGGCGCGTTGAACCAATCGCCATGCTGAAGGTGCGCAATCTTCTTGCCACGGTGGTCAAATACCGCAACAAAACCCAGGCCAGCGCCGCCGATAGGATCGTGCTTAGCCGAGTCCTGCAAGGCATAAGTTACATAGATGTTATTTCCAATGCCTTGCACGTTGAAGGGCGCAAATCCGCGGGGGAGCTCATCGTCGTCAAGTACTCCCTCGGGAAGATGGAGCTGTTTGAAGTTGGTGTCGAACACATCGATCCTGCCGCTGCGAAAGTTGGCCGCCAAAATGTATTCCTTGCCGTTCATGCCGGCGATCGTCGCCCCCTTATAAACGGCTCCGTTGTCTTTGGCCGGGACCTGGGAGTTGTCCACTTTAATGACCGCCGTGGTTGCATTCACCGCTGGGTTCCACCCCTGGATTGTTCCGTCTTCGGTGGCCCACAAGAAAGTCGCCGGATGGCCCGGGGCAAGTAGAAAATTCGTAGGGCTGCCATTGAACATGGTCGAAGTGGGTGACCCTGAAGCCTGCTGGCTGGGAGCATTAAGAATCTTCACGCCATTCCCGGGTGTCCCGCCAGGAGCGTTCAGCGCAACAATCGTCACTGGCTCCAGCACTGGAGCTGGGCTTTGCCCTGCAGGATTTGCCGGGTTCAATCCGGGAGGTGTTGTAGAGGGTCGAGGTGCCGCCGGCGTTATTTGAAATCCACCAGGGCGTGGTTGGGCCGTGGACCAGTCCCCAGGCGTTTGTGAGATTGGGATCCGTGACCGTGGCTGCAGGAGTCACGGGCACATTGGACACCAGGTTTGTTTGTGTATAGTGCTGCGCGAGCGCAATCGTAGGAAACAATGATAGTGCGCAGGCGTAAACCAGAGCCGGCCTCGAGGAATGGACGGGAAATTTCATCTGCTTCTCCTTTAATGTCCGTAAAGTTGTTGAGAGCTTCCCTCCCCGCGAAAGCTGTTTCTTGTCCCGTCGAGGCAGTACGTCCGTTGCCTTTTCGAGTGGAGTTCCGGTTCCTTCTTCTTGATCGGCAAGCATGCTTTCATGGGGGTAGGTATCCCCACCCAATGACAGGGGAGAACTCTTCAAGACCGGACTCCGAGGGAATGCTATTCCTGCCGGATGGCCGGAGTTGTCACAGTTCTGTCGCGATCCTGTCAAAGTTGTTGAGAGTTGGGTGGAGCCGCTGCGGGTCAACGCCGGGTTTCAAGCACCAAGACAAACGATCCTGAGAACAAGGACTATTCCTGAGAGTGCAGCGGCCGCGAAGGCTACGTCGCCGGTCAGTCCCGAAGAGGTGACGAACAACCGGTAGACGGATTGGGGCAGATGGAAGAGCCCCCACAGCAGGAGAACGAGGGAGTAGAGGGCACTCAGCGCGCCAACGATGAGAAATGGCCGGCGCGTGGTTCGCTGCAGCGCGTCCACACGGCGCCTGGTCTGGGCGCGGCGCCAGATCATAGAGGCTGCGGGAAGGTCGCGATGCCGTTCGAGCGTCGTGGCATGATCCTGCAGCGATGCCGCAATCGACTGCGTCTGGGCGCATCGCGCGCAGTCCCGCAGGTGAGCGCGCAGCGACGAGGTCCACAAGCCGTTGTGCGTTGCTTCGATAACCTGCTGCTCTCTTTCACACTTCATGAACAGCCCTCTCCCTTCGCCTCAGCAGCTCCGGCCGCTTTCCGGCGTGCCCGCAGACAATAGGATACGGACACTCATTGCCTGCAGGCCAGTGGACTTCGCGATTTCGCTATGGGTCATGCCCTCAACATAGGCTAACCAAAGCAGCTGGCGTTCCCTGGGTTTGAGTTGCTGCATCAAATCGCGAACGTCGATTTGCGTATCGAGGTCTCGTTCGCATCCGACTTCCAGGGGTTCTGACCATTTCGTATCCTCACCGTTGCGCCATCGGTCGCGCAACAGATTGGTCGCGATGCGGAACAGGTAGGGCCGGGTCTCCGCGAGCTCTCGATTCGCGACTTGGGAAGTCAGGAAGCGGCAGTAGGTTTCCTGCAGTAGATCGTTCGCTACGTCCGGACGTCCGGACACGCGCGCGATGTATGCCCAAAGCGGTTTCGCCGTAGCAGCGTAGAGCGTGTGGAATGTCTGCTCTTCCATTGCTGACGACTCCTCTTTGCACCCGAGGACAAGGGTCCTACTGAGGCGGGCATCGTGCATTGCCGGCAGCCCTACCGGCTCAAGAGACCAAAGGTACGGGAGAGGAAGTATGAGACAGCCGCAGCCACGCCAAATCCAAGTCCGAGAGCGAGAGCGAGCGTGCCGAAGACCAGCGGTCCTTCGTCGCCGATATTCCAGGCGTGGAGCCGCAACATGCCGGCGCCGAAGAATATGAACACGATTCCTGCCTGAACTCCTTTGAGAATCTGGTTGTAAGGTGTGCTTCGATCGATCTCCATACTCTTGATAAATTGCGTGCCTGCTTCGCTCTGGGCGTAGCCCAGGAGGGCATCGGGAGAATCGAACCGTTGCAGTAGCCTGCTTTGGATGTCTGCCTGGAGCTGCGCTATTTTGTAACGGCGAATGGACGAAAAGAGCGCCCAGGCGACCCAACTGATCGTGGAAAAGACTGCGATGACGGGTATGGTGTCTCCGCCCATGTGTATGCCTCCCTTGGTTAAGCTTCACCCTGTAAAACGCTGCTGAGACCGGATGGTTAACAGGGAGTACGCAGATTGTTGACGAAAAGATCCCGCTGTATCTCAGTCATTGGTTCGCGGAGTTCCTTGACCCCAGGGCATACACTTGCCTACTCTATGCCTGCAGCGAACAAGTCCTATGGCCATGGCTTGCTCCGCGAGATGCAGCGCGCCGTGTGGTCGGTAAATGCGAGTTTGCCGGTGGCCTCGGGGCGGACGATGCAGGAGATTTACAGCCAATCGCTGGCTGCGAACTTCGTTCACGCTGGTGATGCTTGGGTCGCGGGCGCCATGGCGTTTGTGCTCGGGTTATCGGCACCTACGGTGTGATCTCCTACGCGGTGCTGCAACGCACGCGCGAAATCGGCATCCGGCTCGCGCTGGGGGGACAAAAAGGCAGGCTACGGTGGATGTTCGTCCGTTCAGGCGCTGACGGGAGTCGGCGTAGCCGTCGGTCTGGCTGCGGCAGCCGGATTGGTGCAGTTGATGAAGTCGCTGTTGTTTGGAGTGAGTCCGCTGGACCCTTTCACTTGTATGTCGGTACTGATCATTTTGGCGGCATCGGCAGTGGTTCGCCAGCTATCTGCCGGCTCGCCGTGCGGCCTCGGTGAATCCTGTGGAAACTCTACGAGCTGAGCAACTTGAAATTCATGCCGCGTTTCGCAAAGAGGAAGTTGGGGGCGGGCCGCTTTCCAGGCGGCTCTTGGGCGGTAATGCCGACAAACGCAATCGCTTGTCCCGCACATGTCTCAGTGCAGGTAACTTGTACCATTATCGTCCACGACAACAGGCGGAAAGTGTCGCGGCCTTTGTCCCGCTTGGTTATCGCGGATAACTTTTCCTAAATACTCCTTCATCTTATCTTCCAAAAACTTCTGGTGTTTTCAACACCCATGTTATCGACAGCTGCGCTCGCTGCCGCCTCTGCCTTGCTGTTTCGTCATGGCGACATAATAAACACGTGATTACTGGCGGGTCACGGGTTACGAAAAAAACACTCCGCCTATTTCAATAAGCCTGCTATAAGAGAGACCAACTTACTTGGGCTCGACTAGACTCACAGGCTCCGCACCTCAAGACTAGTTCCACTGTAAGGAATCGCCATGGTTTGCCTTTCCCCCCCAGCAGCCCGGCTCAAGTCCTTCCAATAACCAGGTGCTTCAAGTAAGAATTTTGCGACCAACTGTTTGCCCGCGTTGGTCGCCTTTGCGACCCTGCGTGCGTGGTGTCAATCTCCGCCCATAGGATGCCGACGGGGGGAACTCAGACGAGGCAATCAATACCGAGAACGGATGGTGGTGGTCCCGATGATTGTTGAGACTTCGGTGAAGGAGAAACTTCTGCAAGGATACAGCTGCGTTCCTTGCAGAGGACGATCTGCAATCCTTTTCAACCAATGGCTTTATCGCCGTGACGGGCATCTCACCAACGGCTGAGCTGAAGGAGATACGCAGGGTTCTTGAGGATCTGATCGCCCGGCGCGCCGGCGAAAAAGAAGGCGCCTTGTTCGACACCATGGAAAGTTCAACCAGCGAAAGTACTGCGACATCGATCCAGTCGACCGATCCCAGCAACTATAACGCGTGGCTTCTGGAAACAGACTATATACGGAACGCGACGCGCATCGCGCAACAGTTATTGCCGAACTGCTTTCTGAGGTGCAATATTACGTTCTTCTCAGAGCGCGCCGAGAAGTCGGGCTCGGGGGACGCCGTGGCACCAGGATGAAGCTTATTTCGATCCCCCGCTTCGAACATGCAACGCTCACCTTTTGGATGCCACTCCAGGACGTTGGCCCAAAGGACGGATGCATGATCTTACGTGCCCGGGTTCTCCTCGATGGGGATGCTCGAACATCGAAGCCTGCATGGGGATACGCATGCACATTCTTTTGAGTGCGCGGTCAACTTTTAATCAGGATCAGCGTGTCACCGTTCCTCTCCGGGCCGGGGATTGCGTCATTCACGGGCAGAAAACACTTCATTGCTCTACCAGCAACGAATCAAACGTTGATCGCTACGCTTACATTCTGACCTTTGTTACGCCACCCACCTTATTAGAGAAGCCGCGTAAGGCTCCCTGGCTGGAGCAGCGGCAAAGTATCGATGAGCAAATGAGAAGAACTTGGATGTTGCACGGAGGCGCTCTTCGTGCTCCTGGTGCGAAAAATTCGCAGGCTCCGCTGGCTTACTACATCGGTGTATGGGGCTTATCTGAAGCGAGGAGTGAAGGGTTTTCTTAAGGCTCGCTGGTAGACATCCCTGGTAGAGTGAAAGCCGGTTAATTCCGGCAAC
>CAWCJV010000012.1:0-12616 GCA_963795845.1 uncultured Acidobacteriaceae bacterium
TCGGCTTGCTTGGATGGCCTACCACCCGTCATTCGTTAGAAATAGAGATCGGGCTAGTGGGCTGCGGCGACAACACTGGTGTGAGACAGCTGCCGGGCAAGACGCGACCGTGACGTGTTCTTGTTCTGCTGGTGCAAGGTAGCATCACTCACCTGCACGACGGAATGATTCGCCGCGCCGGCCAGTTCCAGAGAATCGCTGGGTGTTGACGTTAGTCCGGCCAGATAAATCAGCAGGTCGTTGCTTTCGCGAAAGACCTCCGGGCCGCCATGCAGATCCTGGGTGGCAGCGACAAATATGCCAATGTGCCGAGCCGGATTGAGCGCTATGTAGGTGGTGTAGCCGGCGCCCCCGCCCGTTTTCTCAATGATCATGGTTGGATCATCCGGTTGGTTGAGGTGTACCCAGCCGAGGCCGATTCCGTTGGCAACACCGGCGCGGCCGATGCCCTGGGTCCAGCGGAGTTCCGAGGCCTGGATGTACGTAGCCGTTGCGGCAGGGTCCTGGTGCACGGGAACACCGGGCAAACCGAGAAGGTATTTGAGCCAACGGGTCATGTCGTTGGCGGTCGAGTACATGCCTCCTGATCCGGCAGCAGCCGTCGTATCGGTACACCGGCCCTCATTCCTGACGCCGGTAAGCAGGCGAGCACACTGGCCGGGAGTGGGGCTCACGGTCGTATCCCGCAGCCCGAGGGGCTTGGCGATCCGATCGGCGAAAAGTTGAGGGTAGGGTCGTCGGGCAGCAGCGGCAAGCGCATCCGCGAGCAGGTCATACCCGATATTGGAATAATGTGCCGCGGTCCCGGGCAGAAAGCGCAGTCGATACCCGGGCAGCCATTGCCAGCGAAAGCTGTAGTCGGGAAATGTGAAATGGCCACTGTCGCCTGACGGATAGGCGATTTCGCGGGGAAAACCCGCAGTGTGCGTGGCCAGATCACGCAGCGTGATCGGCCGGCCGATCTCGCCACGCACGGTGCGAACCGGCACGGTGACATTATGAGGGGCAAACTTCTGCAATGGGTCGGAGAGCGATACGCGTCCGTCCGCGACCAGCTTCACCAGCAGGTCCGTAGTCATGATTTTGGTCAGCGAGCAAAGACGGATAAGGGAGTCACCATCCGGTTTCTGATGGGAGCCAGGATGGGTCTGACCATAGCTTTGCATCCACGTGTCATGGTCGCGGACAACCACGACGACCATGCCGGTGGAGCGGCTCCGGTGAAACAGGTCAGCCATGAAGGGGTCAGCGGATTGGAGTTGCGGGAGAGGGTTGCTCTGGGCCTGTGCTTTATGCAGGGAGAGGGGCAGGAAGAGGATAAGGGCGGCAAGAAAGGGACGGGTGTTACACATCTGCCGAGCCACCGATGAAACCATGATCTCCAAAACTCTTACCATTGTTCCCACGGTCCCTGCTCTATGAGAAACATGATGTTGCCTGAGAGTCCAGAAGATTCCGCAAGGAGGCCGCACTAAGAGTGGCGCGGACCGTAACATCCCCGGGCTTTAAATCTTGGGGCGCCCCACTTCAGGCCTTTTTTGGCCTGAAGTGGGCGAAAATATGAGTCAGGCTGCGCGATGCGGGAGGGTCCAGTCTGGCCGGATGTAGTGGCATGTGTAACCGTTAGGATAGCGCTCGAGATAATCCTGATGCTCGGGCTCCGCTTGCCAGAATGGACCGGCAGGGGCTAACTCAGTCACGACTTTTCCGGGCCAGATTCCGGACGCATTCACGTCAGCGATGGTGTCTTCCGCGGTTCGTTTCTGCTCTTCGGTGGTGTAGAAGATCGCGGAGCGATAGCTCAATCCACGGTCGTTTCCCTGGCGATTCATCGTGGTGGGGTCGTGAATTTGAAAGAAGAACTCGAGCAGCTTGCGATAAGTAAGCTTCGCCGGGTCAAACACGATTTCAATCGCCTCAGCATGGGTGCCGTGATTGCGATAGGTGGCGTTAGGGACATCTCCGCCGGAGTACCCGACACGGGTTGAGATGACGCCCGGATAGCGGCGCAAGAGGTCCTGCATGCCCCAAAAGCAGCCACCGGCGAGAATTGCAGTTTCATAGGATGGAGTCATGTTATTTCGCCTCCTTGGACTCAAATAGTTTGACATATTGACCGTAGCCTTCGCTTTCCAACTCGTCGACCGGGATAAAGCGCAGGGACGCCGAATTGATGCAGTAACGCAGACCGCCGGCCGCCTTGGGTCCGTCGTCAAACACATGCCCCAGGTGACTGTCAGCGTGGGTCGACCGCACTTCGGTCCGGCTCATTCCATAGGTGTTGTCCGCCTGCTCCTCCACATTTTCGGGGTCTACGGGCTTGGTAAAGCTGGGCCAGCCACACTCGCTGTCGAACTTGTCCAGGGATGAGAAGAGCGGCTCGCCAGAGACAATATCCACGTAGAGACCGGGCGCATCGTGATCCCAATAGGCGTTCTCGAACGGCCGCTCGGTGGCACTCTGCTGCGTGACGCGAAATTGCTCCTTCGACAGACGAGAGATAGCCTCAGGATCCTTGGTGTAATTGGCCATACGACAACCTCCTTCGTTGCTCCTATTCGATCCCTCAACCGGAGGAATGGATGCAGGGAAAAGCTCGTCAGCTCTCGTCGGCCGAGGGACCGTACATGCCTGGGATCGGAGCGCCGAGCGCCCTGAGATCGCGGCCTAATTGCGCCCGGTGATGGATGAGGTGATTCAGCACCCAGGTGCGAAAGACGTTGTAGCGCGAATCGTCGATCCAGGTCTGGTCACCCGCGGTCATCTTCCAGTTGTCATTCCATCGGGATGAATCCAGGCTCGCGAGAATCTGCTTTGCCTGCGCGGACTCGGTGTCGAACCTTTGCAGTATTTCCGCTTTGCTTGCCGGGTTCCAGGGCTTGTAGTTAGCCATGTCAAACTTCAGGCCGTCTTTCGATAGAGTATCGATTCCCCAGGCTCCCCCGGTTTCGGCGACATGAGCAGCAAGACGGCCGAGCGTCATGCATTTCGGGTTGGCCTTCCAGTTCAAGTCGGCATCGGCAGGAATGGCATCCAGCATTTTTCGCGTCGATGCGAGTTCTCGGTCGTACTCGGCTTTTAATTGCTCTTGCATGTCCATCGATGAACCTCCGGAATTCTTGCGCCGGATAAGGATACGAGAGTTTCCCTCTGTTGAGAACTGAACACGGAACGGCATTTGCGCCGGCCAGTCGGAGTCGCCCGTCCGGGTCGGTGGCGCTCGATCGGATATGAGTTTGAGACGATCGGGTTACCCCGGCGTGGCCCTGAGCGCCCCTCTCGTCCACCCTTGTGGGATTCTTTCTCAGTGGAGCGTTGCCCTAGTCTGAGCTGGCGATCGGAGCCAGGTGGTGACTATTGCCCGGGTGTGTAGACAGCTATGCGTTTCGTTATTGGCTGTTCTGCTTCCAGGGATCTTCACTTCCTGCGGTAGCAGTTTTGCCTATAGAAGTAACGGCACCATTCCGCGCGCATTTTTTGGTATGACGGTTCTCGATTCCGAGAATGTGCATCCTCCACTCAATTATGGAACTACCAGGACGTGGGACTCCTTTCCCATGCTTGACTGGGCGGATATCAACTCCTCCGCCGGGGTGTATCAGTTTGCGCATCTTGATGCCTTCGTCCAATTGAACCAGTCGCGCGGCGCCGATGTGATTTACACCTTTGGAAGAACTCCCCGGTGGGCATCCTCTCAACCGAATACGCCCGGCCCCTACGGCCCCGGTGAGTGCGCTCCGCCGGCCGACCTGAAAAACTGGGATAACTACGTAACCGCGATCGTGTCTCACGTGGGCACTCGCATCACGTATTGGGAACTTTGGAACGAGCCACAGGACGCGGAGTATTATTGCGGCGACATGCAAATGCTGCTCACGATGGCGCAGCATGCTTTTCGAATTATCAAATCCATCAACCCCGCGGCGCAGGTCATCACCCCCACGGTGAGCGCTTCGGACGGCCCGGCATGGCTCGACACCTACCTCGCCATGGGCGGAGGGGCGTACGCGGATATCATCTCCTTCCATGGCTACTGCAATACGGAAGCGGAGTCCGTTGTTCCCGTGGTCTCGCGCTACCAGAAAGTTGCGTCGGCGCACGGTCAAAGCAGTAAGCCTCTTTGGGACACAGAAGCAGACTGGGCGGGAGACGCTGACGATGTTCTTCAGGGAAGCGGAAATCGTGCAGCCTTCATGGCTAAGTACTATTTCCTGCAATGGTCTGCTGGGGTAAGCCGCTTCGTCTGGTACGCATACGATGGCGGCACCTGGGGCGGGTTATGGAATCCGGCCACTGGCGCTGATCCGGATGTTGCATCGTATGGCTTCGTCCAACAATGGATGACCGGAGCATCGATGACATCAGGGTGCGCGCCCGACCGAAACGGTACGTGGAGCTGCACGCTGAGCCGGGGCGGCGGGTACGAGGCATTGGTTCTTTGGAACTCCAGCAAAACAGCGAGCTATCCAGTGCCGGCACGATACATCGACGCCCGTGACCTCATGGGCAACGTGGATCCCCTCAATGGAGGTAGCTTGCAGGTCGGGGACATGCCAGTGCTGGTTGAGACCGGCCGGGCGTTCTAGAAAAGCGCTGGGCATCTCACCCAAGACGCAGTGCCATAAGCGCAAACCTCTTGGTATGCTTCCTTTGAACAACCTTGTCATCCTGAGAGCCTGTGACTTTTTCGATCTTTCATGTTTCAACCTACCCAACTAGCTTTGTTTCACCCCCCAACAAATCCGTCATGCTGAGCGAAGCGCTTCGCAGCTTTATCGTAAACAAAGGCTTTATGGCGCGTAGTCGAAGGACCCCGACGATTCTTTTCTGATTGATGCTGTACGGGGGTTTTCGGCCATCCAAGCCCGAAAATGGGATTCTCTGCAGATCTACGCCATCAGTAGCGGGCTTTGGTGGTGAAAAGGGCGCGAACGGCACCGGTTGGATTGGCCCACTTGGGTCCTTCGACTGCGCGCTACCAAAGCTGTGGAGCGCGATAAAGCTGTGAAGCGCTTCGCTCAGGATGACGGCTTTACCGGAGATTGCAAAACATCCCGAACGAGTTGCAACCAATGCAGGCCAGGGCGCCCCAGCTTGGGTTGACATTCGACCCGAAGGGGCGAATACTTGGGTCGAATGGCTACCCGAGAGAATGAAGACGACCGCATTGCCCTGCTGCAGGGCACGCTTGACCTGTTGATCCTGAAGACGCTGGTGCTGGGACCGTGCCACGGGCAGGGCGTAGCGCGATTGATTCAACGTCAGTCCGAAGAGGTGTTTCTGGTTGACCATGGTTCGCTTTATGTGGCGCTGCAGCGGCTGGAAGACAAAAAGTGGATCCGGGCAAAGTGGGGGGTGAGCGAGAACAACCGCAAGGCTCGTTTCTACTCGATCACGGCGAAGGGCCGCGAGCAGCTTGCGGAAAAAACCGGCGAGTGGCGGCGACTGACGCGGGCCATGGGTTTGATTCTGGATTCCAGGAACGGGCCACAAAGCGAGGAAGCATAGTTATGTTCAGGCGCAAGCGCAGTGCTGAGGATTTTGCAGAAGAAATCAAGGCGCATCTCGAACTGGAAGCCGACGATCTGCAGAGCAGCGGCTTAAGCGAAGATGAGGCGAGGTGGAGGGCGCGGCGCGAGTTCGGCAACTTGCGCGCGGCGCAGGAACGCTTCTACCTCAAAGGCCGGTGGGCCGCTCTGGACAAGCTATTACGCGATCTACGATTCGGATTGCGGTCGCTGCGGCAGAGTCCCGGGTTTACAGCAACAGCGATTGTGACACTCGCGTTGGGGGTAGGCGCAAACACGGCGGTGTTCAGCCTGATGAACGCGGTATTGCTTCGGTTACTGCCGGTGAGCGATCCGGATCGGCTGGTGTACCTGAGGACGACCAACCCGCCGCAAGGGACCGGCACCATTGATTCCAACGAAACGTTCTCCTACGCGGTTTACGATGCGCTACGCCAGCAAAGCGGTACATTCTCGCCGCTGATGGCTTATGTGCCGCTGTCGGGCAGCAAGGTGGCCGTCCGCTACGGTGCCGACCCGGAAGAGGCGGAAGGCGACATGGTCAGCGGCACGTTCTTCTCCGGCCTGGGCGTGCGGCTGGCACGCGGCCGCGGTTTCAGCGAGCCAGACGAGACAAACCATGCGGCGATTGCCGTGATCAGCTACAACTACTGGACGCGACGGTTTGCACGCAACCCGGACGTTCTGGGCACCGCGTTGTACGTCAATGGAGTGCCCATCACCATCGTCGGTATAGCGGCGGAAGGCTTTGAAGGCGTAGAGGGGGGCGGGTCCACCGACTTCTGGATCCCTTTGCAGAGCCGCGCGGAACTGAACGCGTGGGGCAATCCCCTGCAGGATGGGAAGAACTACATCGCCAACCAGACCTGGTGGTGCCTGCGGCTGATTGGGCGTCTCGCTCCGGGCAAAAGCCGTGCGCAGGTTTTGGCTCAATTGCAGCCGGTCTATCAGCGGGCGGCCTATGCGGGCCTCGGAACACCGGTCGCAGGAGAAAAGCCGCCGGTCCTGAGCCTGACGGATGCAAAGAACTTCCCCGGGTATAGCGAGATGTACGGCAACCCGCTGCGCATATTGATGGCGATGGTGGGGCTGGTGCTTTTGATAGCGCTGACCAATGTGGTGATGCTGCTGGTGGCGCGGAATGGGGCGCGGCAGCGTGAGTTTTCACTGCGCCAGGCGCTGGGAGCAGGGCGCGGCGAATTGCTGCGGCAGTTGCTGGCGGAAAGTTTGATCCTGGTGGCGGCGGGCGGCGCGTTAGCGTGGGGCTTTGCCGAGATGGCAACGCGCCTGCTGGGCAGATGGGCGCAAATCGAAACGAGCCTGGCACCGGACACAACTGTGCTGCTGTTCACTCTGGGCGTGCTGGCAACCGCCGCGTTGCTGCTGGCATTAGCGCCGCTGCGCGTCGCGCTGGCTGGCGGAGCCCAGTTGGCATTGAAGACGGCAGCGGCCACAGCGAATACCGATGCCGGCAAATCGAGAACAGGCAGAGTGATCGTAGCGCTACAGATGGCGCTCTGCATGGTGTTGTTAGTGGGCGCGGGATTACTGATTCGCACTTTGCGCAATTTGCAAAATACTCCTCTGGGTATGCAGATCGAAGGCCTGGTGGTCTTTGGGGTGAAACCTAACATCCAATCGATTCCCGAAGGCGTCGCCTTCTACGTGAACCTGATGAACCGGCTGCGCGCTTTGCCTGGCGTGGAGTCGGTGACGATTATGGAGGAGCGCCTGGGTTCGGGGTGGTCTGATAACAGCGACATGTGGGTGGACGGGAAGTTGCCCGATGTGGCGAACGGATCATCGAGAACGGTGCGCAGCAACGTGGCTGGTCCGGATTTTTTCCGCACGCTGGGTGTACCGGTATTGGCTGGACGGGACTTCGCCGACTCAGATACCGCAACTTCGCCACACGTTGGCATCATCAACCAACAGTTTGCTCAACGCTTCTTTCCCAATCAGAATCCGCTGGGCCACACCATCGGCACAGAGGACGGGCGCTATCAAATGACCGTGGTCGGGGTGGTGAAGGATCACAAATACCGCAGCATCGATGAGACTCCCATTCCCATGGCCTGGTACATGTATGCGCAGATTCCGATGACCGGGGCCATGGATGTGGAGATGCGCGTTCACGGGGAACCACTGGCCATACTTCCTTCGGCGCGCAAGGCGCTGCAGCAGATGAATCCTAACCTGCCCCTAATTCGGCCGATGACGCAACGCGCGCAGTACGATATGACGATTTCGGGGCAGTTGCTGTTTGCGCGGCTCGCGGGGTTTTTCGGCTTACTGGCAGTGGTTCTGGTGGCGGCTGGCCTTTATGGAACACTGGCATACCGGGTGAGTATGCGTACGGCAGAGATTGGGGTGCGCATGGCCGTCGGCGCACGGCGCGGGCAGGTGGTGTGGATGATCCTGAAAGGCGCCCTGCTGCTGGCCACCGCTGGGGTGGTGATTGGTGTTCCGTCGGCGATGCTGGTGGGTCATGCGTTGACATCGTCTCTCTATGGGGTGAAGCCGCTGGATTTAAGCAGCTATCTTCTGGCCGTGGTGGGTGTTGCTTTGGTGGCGTTGGCGGCAAGCGTGGTGCCTGCTGCCCGCGCCGCAAGTATTGACCCGATGAGAGCGCTCCGCATGGAATAGGCCGCCTGGTTTGGCTATGCTGAGGCATGGTCTTCTCCATGTTTCATCCTTTCGATCAGCTTGCAGCACAGCTCCAGGGCACCTCCGCGAACTATGAAGACGGAGCCCACGACCTTTCTCACATTGTGCGCGTGTGGCGCAACGCGAAGTCGATTCAAGGGAAAGAGGGCGGCGACCTCGAGACGCTGGCGGCGGCGGTTCTGCTGCATGATTGTGTTGCCGTGGCCAAGGATTCCCCTCTGCGCAGCAAGGCGTCGCTGCTGGCGGCGCACGAAGCGCGGGTTCGCCTGGCTGCGCTGGGTTGGGACTCTGCGCGCATCGACACCGTTGCAGGAGCGATCGAGAGTCATAGCTTCTCCGCTGGAGTAGCGCCGACGAGTGTCGAAGGCCGCATCCTGCAGGATGCCGACCGTTTGGACGCCATCGGCCTTAGCGGCATCGCTCGATGCTTTTACACGGCGGGCCGCCTGGGCTCACGCCTGTATGATTTCGCCGATCCAGAGGGAATCTCACGTCCCCTGGACGATGGGCGCAACGCGTTGGATCATTTCCCCAAAAAGTTGTTGACGTTGGTAGGGAGCTTCAAAACGAGCACCGGCCAGGAGTTAGCAAAAGAAAGACACCGGCGGGTGCTTGAGTTTTATCGGGACATGCTAGCCGAGGTGCAAGGGTGAGTTACCGGGATCTGTCGCGATCCTGTCAAGATGTTCCGGCCTGAAACGTTCCTTGCCGTTCTGTCACTAACAGGATGCAAGGTTTGACGGAGAAATTCAGATGAAGGTTCTCACTGAGTTTGCAGGCCAGAATTGGCTCATTACACCGGCGGCTCTCGCTGTAGGCGAGGCTCCGCCCGCGAGCATCCACGACCAGAGCTTCGTGTTGGTTCTATCGGGCGTGGCGATTGCCAACCTCGAAGGCAACAGCACCTCGCAGTGGCTCCATGAGACGCTGTCTTTTCTTCCGGACATGGCGGGGCCGCAGAATTCTGGTCCGTTGAATTTTGCCATTGCCCGGTTCGGTATTCCGAAACCACCGGGCCAGAACGTGACCATTGGATTCTCGTTGGAGGAATGGGCGCCGTTCGTCTCTCTCAGCTCAATCTTCGACCAGGATCAGTCGATCAACGCTGGATTTGCGGTAGACGTATGGCGCCCCAACCACTTTGCGACGGGAACAAATGCACTCACGCATGCTCCCGTGGGAAATTTATTTACCGGAGTCAATGTGGATGTGGCCGTGCGTGACACGGACGCCTGGATTTTCCGGATTGGTTACAACGTCACCCTTCTGGGAAAGATTGTGTTTCTGACCACCCCGAAGACTTTGTTCAGCTCGAATTTCGATCCCACCCCGGATGGCGCGCCGCCTTCCAGCGTGCAAGCCGTGGGAACGGCGAGGGTGGAGGGGCCGCCGAGGAGCGTAATCGTCGTTGATCCTTCTTTCCCGCATACCAACAAATGGGTGCAGATCACTGCGTTGCCGCTCACCAGCGAACAACTACCCAGCTTCGTCGGCGTGCTCACAGAGGTCGACGGAGAAGGAGTTTACAACTTTTCCGCGGCGATCTTCGTGCCGACGGGCTCGGCGGTGTGTTCGATCAGTTTCGAGACCACAACGGCGCAGGAATTCATGCACATAGATTTCACACCGAACAACACCGTGCGCATCGACGACACGGTCGAGTTCGGCTCGTTTGTACGGGACCAGGTTTTCCTTTTGCAGGTGACATTGAATATTTCCGCGACTCAATCGACCGCGCACGTGGTGGTCACGGGAGGCGGCGCTGCGGGCGACCAGAACTACACCATGCCGACGCCCTTCCACTTCTTATCGCTGCAGTTTGGTGAGATCCGATTGTGGAAAGGCTTTGGGGACCCCGGCAGTTTCGACGCAACCAATATCGTGGTCACCCGCGAACCTTAGCTCCCGGGTGTACTGGCTGCGGAACAAGAGCGGTTCCTCGAAGAGTAAAGCCATGGATCAACGCCGGGTTTCCAGCACCAGGACAAACGATCCCAGAACAACGACTATTCCTGAGAGAGCTGCGGCGGCGAAGGCTACGTCACCGGTCAATCCCGAAGGCGTGACGAACAGCCGGTAGACGGACTGGGGCAAATGGAAGAGTCCCCACAGCAGGAGAACCAGGGAGTACAGAGCACTCAGCGCGCCAACGATGAGAAATGGCCGGCGCGTGGTTCGCTGCAGCGCATCCACACGCCGCCTGTTCTGGGCGCGGCGCCAGATCATAGAGGCTGCGGGAAGGTCGCAATGCCTTTCCAGCATTGTGGCTTGCTCCTGCAACGATGCCCCAATCAACTGAGTTTGGGCACATAGCGCGCAATTGCGCAGGTGATCGCGCAACGAGGGGATCCACACGCCGTTCTGCGTTGCCTCGATGACCTGTCGCTCTCTTTCACACTTCATGAACGGCTCTCTCCTTTCGCTTCAGTAACTCCGCCGCCCTCCGGCGTGCACGCAACAATAGGATACGAACACTCATCGTCTGCAAGCCAGTGGATTTCGCGATTTCGCTATGGGTCATGCCCTCTACGTAGGCTAACCAAAGCAGCTGGCGTTCCCTGGGTTTGAGCTGCTGCATCAAATCGCGAATATCGATCTGCGTATCGAGGTCTCGTTCGCAGCCGATTTCCAGGGGTTCGGACCACTTCGCATCCTCACCATTGCGCCATCGGTCGCGCAGCAGATTGGTCGCGATGCGGAACAGATAGGGCCTGGTCTCCGCGAGTTCTCGATTCGCTAATTGGGAAGTAAGGAAACGGCAGTAGGTTTCCTGCAGCAGATCATTCGCGAGGTCCGGACGTCCGGACATACGCGCTATGTATGCCCAAAGGGGTTTCGCCGTAGCAGCGTAGAGCGCATGGAATGTCTGCTCTTCCATTCCTGACGACTCCTCGCTGCAGCCCAGGACAAGAGGCCTGCGAAGCCGGGCATCGTGCATAGCCACCGCCCGCCTTATCGGCTCAAGAGACCAAAGGTGCGTGAGAGGAAGTATGAGACGGCCGCGGCCACTCCAAATCCAAGCCCGAGAGCGAGAGCGAGCGTGCCGAAGACCAGGGGTCCCTCGTCGCCGATATTCCAGGCATGGAGCCGCAACATGCCGGCGCCAAAGAACATGAACACGATACCTGCCTGAACTCCTTTGAGAATCTGGTTGTAAGGTGTGCTTCGGTCGATTTCGATACTCTTGATAAATTGCGTTCCTGCTTCGCTCTGGGCGTAGCCCAGGAGGGCATTTGGAGAATCGAATCGTTGCAATAACCTGCTTTGGATGTCTGCCTGGAGCTGCGCTACTTTGTAGCGGCGAATAGAAGAAAATAGCGCCCACGCGACCCAACTGATCGTGGAAAAGACTGCGATGACCGGTATAGTGTCCCCGCCCATATGTATGCCTCCGTTGGTTGGCTTCACCCTGTAAAACGCTGCTGAGACCGGATGGTTAACAGGGAATACGCAGATTGTCGGCGAAAAGATCCCGCTTGCTGCGGTATGTCAGTCATTGACAGCGAAGATGGCCTCGCTTGACTCTGGGCTCCATCGATAAGGCGTGGCTTCTGGAAACAGATTCGTATGTTGCGCGGAGGCGTATTCGTTCTCCGGGTGCTTACGACGCCGGGATATGGCTTATATGAAGTGAGGAGTGAAGGGTTTTAAAAGCTTACTAACACGTACCCCTGAAACACGAAAACGAAGCAGTGTGAGGCTGCTTCGTTTTCAGGCTGGCAAAGGGTGATTACTTGCTGGCGATTTCGATCGTGTTGCCGCTGTTCGCGGAAGCATAGGCAATCTGAAGCTCCTTTTCTTGTGTGCTGGCTGGGAACACCACCGCGTCGCTCCCCTTGCTTCCCAGGATGGCGGTCAGGAAGTACTGGCTACCGTAACGATGGAAGATCAGCTTGTCCGTCTTTTTGGACGGAGCTTCCGGCCTGCCCATGGCGAGCGCGGAGACACCGGTTTGGACATTGCGGACCTGGACGATGTTGCTGCCTTGACCGTTCTGGATAGAGTAGGTGCCGGCCGGCATTTGCGCCGTTCCCATCTTGAAAGCAAACGGCACATTGGCGCGAGCAGTGGATTGGGCGTGGGCTCCGGCAGCGGTGAGCAAGAGCGACAAAACCATGAGTGACGACTGAGCGATCGAGTTGAATTTCATGACATCCTCCCGGGGGCTCCTTGCAGTGGAACCCAACTGAATTTGTCTCTCAAACTCTCAGCGTTTTGGCTTTGAGTTTGCTCTGACGCACTGACTTATTGCACGCTGCAGGCCAAACGCTGACTTTGCTTCGCAGCAATCAGCGCTTGTCTATTTGCAACAACATAGGTTTTCGGTCGCGTTGTGAAAGACGAGGGAGGTAGCCTAATGGCTACCGTCGCAGAGCCGATTGGTTCCAGGAGCGGTTCTGCTAGAGGATGTCAGGCTTCGT
>CAWCJV010000013.1:0-30193 GCA_963795845.1 uncultured Acidobacteriaceae bacterium
GACCCTCACTTTAAGATGGAAGCAGTCCTGGTGTGTGACCGCTATTCCGACTTCTTCCGCCGCCACACTCCCGGCCAATAAACATCTCTTCGATCGGATTGTGGTGGTGACCTCCGCCGAAGATCGCGACACCCAGCGCATTTGCGAATTCCACCACGTGGAGTGCATCAAGACCGACGCCCTCAATTCCCGTTGGAACAAATTCTGCAAAGGCGCAGGCATCAATGAAGGCCTCGGCCGGCTTGATCGCGACGCATGGGTGGTCCACCTGGACGCGGACATCTGGCTCCCTCCCCAGACCCGCCTGCTGCTCAGCAACGCTAACCTCGACCCCGGGATGATCTACGGCATCGACCGCTTCTGCGTGAAGGGCTATGCCGAGTGGGACAAGTTTCTGGAGAGGCCCACACTGCAACATGAGTGTGACGCCTATGTCCACCTGAATGCCTTCCCGCTGGGCACCCGTGTCACCAGCAAAGACGGTGGCGGTTACATTCCCATAGGCTTCTTCCAGATGTGGCGCCCGGCCGTCTCGGGAGTTCACGATTACCCGGTAGCCCACACCGATGCGGGGCGCGGCGATATGGTCTTTGCCAAAATGTGGCCGCGGGCAAAGCGAGCCATGATCCCGGAAGTGGTGGGCTATCACCTGGAGAGCACCGACGCGTCCATGTCTGCCAATTGGTACGGGCGGAAGACAGCCCCGTTTACTTACTCCGGCGGCCAACGATGAGCCATATCGTTCCCGCCGCGACTCAGCGGTTTCTTACCAGTTACGGCGGCAAAAACCCCTTCGCCAAGCCGCAGTGGAGATTGCTGGTCGGCAGCGATCGCCTGGTCAAGGAATCCGGCGTGTACCGCGATTGGGCCGAGGGGCTCTCGACTGCCGAGAAAGGCGGCCTCAATTTTCAGCCTAACCCGCACGCTCCCGGCTGCAACTTTTCCCGTCACAATAACAAGCCCATGCGCGTGGTCACGGAGATGCGCGAAGTCAGCAAGTATCCCCATGCAGAAGGTTGGATTCTCGAAAAGTGGTTCCCGGCCTCGAGTTATGGCACGCAGGCGGAGTGGTACTCCTACAAGGCGATTGACGGCTTCACTCCTATGTTGGGACCTTATCCCGAGTGTGGCGACTATGAGATGGTGTTCGGCCCGTGGCCGAAGGTGCCCACAACGGACATGCTGCAGAATCTGATTGCCGGGTACAGCGCCGGTATCAATGGCCGCCGCGGCACCCCGGAATCAAGGGCGCAAGAGTACCTGCTGCGGTTCCAATACGAAGAGCAGCAAGCCGAGCAGAAGCGCAAGACCGAGTACGACGCCATGATGCGCGATCAGATCTCCCCCCTGCGCAGCAGCAGCCTGGCCGCCATCCGCTGGAGGCAGGACTTAGCGCGCCGAACCGGCAACGCCAACGAACACATCGGCATTCTCTAAGACCGAGACAAACTGATTCGCGAACAAGTGTGAGCCCCCTGGACGGGTGCCCCCTGGACGCTCAGGCGAACATGGGGCATCCGTCCAGAACCTTCAACTTTTCTTGACACAAGGAGCACTACCCATGGCAACAGTCGTCATTACCCCGGAAATGCAGCGCGCCAACGCAGAAGCGCTGCTCGGCAAAGACCCCGGCAAGTTTCGCGATCCCGGCCAGCGCTGGACGGCAAGCGCTACGCGGAAATCCAGCGCCTCCTCAAGCAGGCGGAAGCGGACAAGCCCGTCACCATCCTCAACCTCAACCCCTTCCCTCTCAAGATCAATGGCGGCGTCTATTTCCCCGATGAGATCCCCGCATGCCCGCCCGGCAAGCCCTACACCATCCATGTCATCCGCGAAACCCGGTGGGGCCACAAAGACCTGGGCTGCGACGCGCAGAACATGATGCAGATGGAGCCGGTTCCCGCCATCCCCCTGGTTCTCGCCGCGGAATACATCCGCGAATACGTGCAGCAGGATGGCGGCTTCGGCGGAGTGCTCTGCTATGTCGGCGATCAGCACCCCGCCACCATCAAGAAGGGCGGCACCATCCGCGTCCCCGAGGTGGCCTACAACGACCGTGGCGAATTTTACGTTGAAGTGCGCGAGCGCGACTTCCACGAGACCCTCGCCACTATCCGCAAAAAGCGCAACGCCTCCATTCTGCAGCGGCTGCAATCTGCCAATGCCTGGTACGAGAACGACTCCCAGCGCATGAACGTGAATGACACCCATCGCGACCTGGCGCGGCTGGCGCTCGACGAAGGCTTATCCCCGAGTTACCTCGCTGGGTCATGCAGGCCAACACCCTGACTCAAAAACAACCCGATCCTTGCCCCAGTTGCGCAACATCCCGAAAGCGGGAGCCACCCTGTGCGTAAACTGCCACCACGTTTTCGACGTCGTCGAGGCCTACAAAAACACCCGCATCGCCTACGGCGCGGTGGAGATGGATCGCCTCACCGCAGAAGAGTGGAGGATCGTCAACAACATCAAGGCAGAGCGCGATAAAGCGAAAGGCAGAGCAGGCCCGCGTGAGCTGGACGTTAGGCCAGGTAAAGGCCCGCGTGCGCAAGCTGCTTGACGATCCCCAGGGGTCGTATCTGACGGATGCCTTCCTCGTGCCCCTCATCTGCGAAGTCTACGACGATGTCAATTCGCAACTGGCATCGACACAATCCTCATGGGATATCGCCGTGGTGGAAGTGCCGGGCATTCCGCCCGGCACGCCGAACCTGGCGCCGTATCAAACGGGACCGGCCCGCTCGCGACCTTGACCGATCAGCCCTTGCGTATCGATTGGAAGCCGGCAGGCGACGACCCAGCCTATTACCAGCTGGTACGCAACTACGAGGTGCTGCCTGACCTGCAGCCGCGCAGGGCATGGCCGGGTGGGAGTTTCGCAGCGAGGTCATCTGGCTCACCACTTGTTCCATTGCTGTTGATCTCCGGATCCGGGGAGAGTTCGGCCCGCCCCGCTCAACAACGATGAAAGTGTGTTGTTATCGCATCCGCGCATCGGCTACGTGGTCGCCTATGGCGCCGCGGCGCTGGTGGCGACGGTCCGCGGCAACGACGCATGGACGCGCGCTTATGAACAAAAAGCCCTCGAAGGCATGGACGAAATTATGGAGCAGTCGTCCGCGCGGAACAAGGCCAGGTCCGCCGGACCGGCAGGCAAACCCGTCATTCACGCATTCATTAAGGAGAAAACACATGGCAGTTTCAGGCGCGATCATTGACTACACGGGTGGAGCGGGCGAGCGTAACTTCACCCTCTACATCCAACTCACCTTCAGCGGCAGTTTCACCACGGGCGGAGATCCCCTCAACCTGGCAACGCTGACGAACCCCAACGGCCTTGATGTCGAAGGCTTGTTCGAGCTTCCCCTCACCCTGGCTCCGGCTGTTTATCTCGAAGACATTGGTGGCTATTATGTTCAACCGAAAATCACCGGCTCTACGTTGAACGCGTTTCTGATCAACGTGTATCAACCGTCGGGAACCATCGTCTCGGGAGCCTATAACAGCGCCGTTACCAGCGGAAACGTAATCCTGACCATGCAGAGGCGCCGCGTTTAGCGGGAGACTTCATGCGGATTAGTCCCGAAGGGACGGCTGACCCTAGCCCAGGACGTAGTCCTGGGGTTAGCGTGCGACGTGAAAAGTCCCGCAGGGACGACTGAAAATTGACCGCAACGTAATCATGAATAATCTTCAGCCGTCCCTACGGGACTGAATCAGCTTTGCATGACATACCCAGGACTGCGTCCTGGGCTAAGGTCAGCCGTCCCTACGGGACTGGATCCTGCAACCAATACTCCATGGCAGCACCAATCTTCGCCTTGTCATCCCGACCGGAGCGTAGCGAAGCGGAGGGACCTGCGTTCCCTTCGGTCGCCCCAACCCTTACAGGCAACCATGAATGAACTTTGAAGGCTTCACCCCCCACGAGTTCACGCGCTTTGGCGGACTCGTCGACAACGACGACCCAACCGTGCTGCCTATGGGAGTTGCGGCTGTCTGCAAAAACTGCAGATTCCAACTTACCACCGTCGCCACGCGCTACGGGCTGCAGACCGCCTTGCAAAGCCCCAACCAGGCCCCCATCACCGGCCTGGCCTCCCTCATCTACACCCCGGAAAACCCGGGCGAAACCCTTTTCCAGGTCCCCATGGTCTTCGATACCGACGGCTATCTTCTCATCGAAAACCCAGCCGGCAGCGGAAGACTCCAACGTGTGCAGGGCCCCCTCGTCACCCAAGCCACAAACGCGCACGCCCTCATCACGGAAGCCTACAACCGCGCCCTGATCGCCTACTCCGATCTGAAAATCCCCAAAGCCCCCATCAACGTCTACGCACTCAACACCCAACAGCTAGACCCCTACGGGCAAAAACCGTTGGGAGCCCCCTGGCAACCCGCCACCGCCTACCTCGTGGGCGAATACGTGCAACCCACAGCCACCGGCGGCAACGGACATCTCTACCGCTGCATCGCCGCCGGCGCCACGCAAGCCGGCGAGCCAACCTGGCCACTCACTGAAAACGCTACAGTGACAGATGGCGCAGTCACCTGGCAGGAACTCACCCCGGTCCTGGTGAATCGTCTGCCCGCGCCCAACAGCCCGCAGCCCACCCGGCTAGCCTCCGGCGGGAACCTTCCCCTCCGGCCGCGATGTCTATCTCCAACTCACCTATCTCAACGCTCAGGGAGAATCGATCGCCTCCGCTCCCGGCATCCTGATCAACACCAACCTCAACGACGGTGTCCAATTCACGGTCCCTGCTCTCTCCAGCCTGGCAGGATGGATACGCGGCCTCGCTCCCGCTTACCAACCAACCTCGGTCAATGTCTACGAAGCCGATGTCCCACGGAAACCCACCACCAGCCCCGGCCACCTTCGCCCAGGTAGGAAACTTCGCCCTTATCTGCCACCGTCACGGTGACAACGACAGCCTCCGGGCCCGCGCCACCCTCCGCGAACACCGCGCGGGTTACCCCGGGCGGACTCCAACCCCCACCCACCCCCACCGTAGAACGAGCCTCCAGCTCCGGAGCTTTCCCTGCCGGGCGAGACATCTACGTGATCGCCACCTTTACCAACACAACCGGCGAAACCCTTGCCTCCGTGGCCGGAGCTTGATCGACACCGTTCTCGACGATGCCGTACAGATCCCCATCCCCTCCACGCTGTATCAAATCACTGCCGTCAACCTCTACCAGGCCGACGTCCCCACCGGGTCCCCACCCCCGGCGACCAGCGCCTACGCGCTCGCAGGATCCTTTCAACCCCTCACCACCGCAACCATCACGGCAACCGCCAGCGGGCCCGCACCGCCCACAACCAATACCTCGGGACCGCCGGCAATATAGCCCCCGACGCCGGAACCGGCCTGCGCTACGCCAGCATCGCCTTCACCAATCGCAACGGAAACCTCAGCCCCACCGTCCTTGCCTTCACCACCATCAGCGTCGATGTCCCGGGCGATCAGCTATACATGGCCAATATCCCCACCGGCCCTGCCAATACTCTGAACCGGACGATTGGGTTCACGGTGGCCGACGGAACCAACGCCGGCCCCTTTTTCTACATCCCTACAACCACGGTCAGCGCAGGCATTCCCATGACTGCAACCGTGATTGACAACAACTCAACCACCACCGCCTTCTTCAACTTCACCGATGAATTTTTAGCAGCAGAAACCTCGACCGATATGACGGATCGTCTGCGCTGCATCCAGCCCCCTGCGGCCGTGGACGTCTACTACGCGCCCTCCATCGACCGCGTCGTGCTCACCGGCGTGGATGGCTACGGGTCCGGCCACTACATCTCGCTCGCCGCCGACTCCGAGTCGTACTACGGCGACACCAGCCCCATCCAGGTAGCCAACGGCAACGGGCAACGCTGCATCTGCGCCCGCGAATTCCAGGGCACGCTCTTCTCTTTAAAAGAGCGCTCCGGCTTCACCATCTCCCCCACCGCCACCGATCCCTCTACCTGGTCGGTGCAGCAACGCTGGGAAGGTGTCGGACCCTGCGGACCGCGCGCCGTCTGCGTCACCAACGAATTTCTCTTCTTCCGACGAGACGGAGACTTATGACTCCCAAGGTCTGCATCCTCAATGAGGATGATGCTCGTTCTCTTACTTATGGCGGTATTGCTCACAAATGCTCGAGCCGGCGCCACCATCACTATTCCAAAAGCAAAGCGGATGCACTGGTCAAAGCCGGCGAACTGGTGTGGCTGGGGAAACATAAGAAGATCGCCACGTTCCGGAATGCACGTTCATGGATCAAGACTTATACGCGGAACCGATACGGCGAAGTGATCACATGCGGCATGCAACTGGTGCGGGGCGGCGGCGGTTTCTGACAATCATGAAGATAAGAGCTCTGCTCACCCTGATGATGGCCGCAGCCACAGCGTACGGGGGTACTATCACCGGAACATTGCAAGGCCCTTCCGGCTTGCCGGTCAAGAATGGCACGCTTACTTTCAATCTGCAGCAGGCTGGGTTGATTGTCGGCAGCGGCAGCGTGGTGCCGGCGACGGCAGCTTGTTATACGTCGATCGACGGCTCCGTGGTGGGATTACCGAATCCGCTTGCATTGCCAGTCACGTCGATTACTTATGGGTCCGGCACGATGGCGGCGGGCATGTACTTCGTTGTCTTCACGTTCTACGACAGCGCAGGGAACCATACGCTGGCGTCGCCGGAATTGGAGGTTCAACTTACCGGCACGGGGTCGTTGATGATCTCTCCTCCGGCTAGCTTTCCGGCTAATGCCGCGGGCATCACGGTCTATGCAGGCACGGTGAGCGGCGCAGAGACCGCGCAAGGCAATACGGTCGGGGCGACGCAGGTGTTTAACCAGAATGAGACGCCGGTGACCACGCCGGGTACGCTGCCTGCGACCAACGCTACTGCCTGCAGCATTGCTTTCAATGACACCATCATTCCCTACTCGGGCTACAACGTATCGCTGCATTTCCTCCAGCGGCAACGCCTACCCGGGATGGCCGCAGGCCTGGCAGTTGAATGGCGGTTTGAACGGGATGGTGAATATTTCAAATGGGGCTCCGCTATGGAATGGGACGGTGATTTATCCCCAGCCGATTCTGTCACAACCACTGAATCATGGTCCGCAAAGTATTTCCGGCTTGCTGGACATGAGCGGGTACAGGATCCAGAATACGGGCGGGATCGGGGTGGGGATTGTTCCGGTGTGGGGCGTGGATGTGGTGGGGTACATCAACAGCACGCTGGGATACCTGGTCAACGGGAACGGGGGCACTGCGGGCCAATGCCTGGTGTCGAATGGAAATTCGTTTTTGCCCGGGAGTTGTGGCGTGGCGCCCACGGTGTATTACCAGCATGTTCTTTTGAGCGGAAGTATTTTGCCGCAGGAACCGTTTATCAATTTTAATAGCACGCTGGCGGCCGCGGACAACCCGGGTTCCACGCGCACGGATGTGGGGCTGCCGACGAGCGGCGTGAGTGCCGGGTCGTACACCAATTCGAATATCACGGTGGATCCGTATGGCCGGGTGACGTCGGCGTCGAATGGGACGCCGTTGCCCAGGATCGAGCCGCTGGTGATCACTTCGGGGATTTGTACTACGGCGGCCTCTGCGTTTGCGTCGTGCACGTTCAACGCTACTTGGTCGACCGCGTTTGCGGATGGTAATTACTCGGTGGTTTGCGGAACGGGCCCGGGGCAGGGTTCGAATGCGGTTCTTCTGGGTGTGTTTGCGTCTAATAAGACCGCCACTGGGTTTCAGATCACGCTACAGAATGCAGATGCTTCTGGAGCTGGGGCTACCACTACGAGTGAGGTTGATTGTGTTGGGATGCATCCTTAGGGCTTCGTGATGGGGTCCGCGGTCTTGCCCACTCAAGCCAAAAGAGGGCTTGAATGGGGCACCCTCAAGAATCTCGGCCCTCGGGCTTTTTTTCTGCGGATCTTGAGGTGACGGCCCTCAGGCTTTTTCTGGTGCGGTCGAAGTTCTAACAAAACTTTTGGGGTGGCCCATTCAAGCCTTCTTTTGGCTTGAGTGGGTAATGATTTTTATGAAAAGAATAGTTATCGTCCTGCTTCTTCTGTTTTGCTCTGCCTGCGTACGGGGGCAGAATATTGAGGGGCAGATTATTGCCTCGCAGTATGGTAAGTGGAGGGTGCCTGGGTATGCTCCGAATACTTATAGCGCGTTTGCGCCGGATTCTTGCCGGGTGCAGGGCGGGGCCAGCTTCTTCTTTGCGTTCAGTGCGGGAATGCCGATCAGGATTGTCGATGCCAACCCTGCGTTGAGCGAGATAGTTACTCCTGCTTCGATTGTGAACAGCAATGTGACGTGCGCGATTAGTATTACTCCAGTCAACGATCACCAGGTTCCCTTCTATCTGACTTCCGCCACCGGCGGACTGCAGGAAGCTCTCAGCCAGAACATGACTACGCCGGCGACCAATAGCGTGGTGCTGGATAGCGCCTGGTACGAACTGGTGGGGACGGCGAATGCCGCGGCGGTGATTGGCGCGGCCCAGGGAGGCAGCCAGCTGAACCTGGTCGACATGACCACCACACCGTATAACTGGTATCGCTGGAACGGCTCGCAGTATGCGCTGGTGCCGCTGGGCGGGAGCGCGGGCAACCTGGGCACGCAACAGGGCGATATCCTGGGGAATAACCTGAACAATTCCGCTGCGGTGGACCAGAACATCTATGTTGCGGGCTCACCCACAGCAGGATCTTCGAGCGTTACGCCGCAACAGGCGGTGGCGGCGGCGGCGGCGACCAATGGCTCCGCGATTATTCAGCCGGGCGCGGGGCGGACGCCCTTCCTGGCCACCGGGAATAACCGGGTGCTAGGACATGCGCAACGATGTGCCGGCGTTTGCACGGAGCGTCACGGAGGACGGTGCGGTTTGCGATACGCGGGCCGTCTACGGCATCCTGACGGCCGGATCGACGACGCTGACGATTCAAAATGGCCCGCTCACCGCGGCAGACGTGGGCCGAAGCATTGTCGCGGTGGGCACGACCAGCGGCGGGATAGTGACGCAATTCGAGTCTGCCATTGTTTCGATAACCGACCCCCTGCACGCAGTGCTGACCACGGCTTCGCCTTTCACCCAGGCGGTGTATCACGAGATCAACCTGGGGCACGACGATACGGCGGCGATTACCAAGACGATGAACACGGTCGGAGGAGGGGGAACGTTCGTCATCCCCGCCGGGCTGTGCATGACACACACACAGTTGCTGAAGGGGCAGAGCCCGACTGGCCTGGGGGCCAATTCCATCCTGATCCAGATGCCGGGCGAGGATTTGTTCCAGGCGCCCGACCCCAGCCTGACGCAGGGGTAAGCCAGGGCGCGGCGCATATTCATGATCTGACGTTCATGTTCGACAGCCGCATCGATGCGACGCAACCGTGGCAGAAGGTAAATGACGCGGGCACGACTGCCGTACCGGCGCTGTACCGGCCGGGCGCGGCGCTGAGCGGAGTGGCGGCCAATCCACTGGCGCCGGGCTGGATGGTGGGCGCGTCGAACGGGGTGGCGGCCATCACCGGCGGGTCCGCGGTGATGTGCGTGCCCAATGCGGAGACGCCAGCCGGCGGTGGGCGCCACGGTGATCTTCCCCTATCTCGCTTCGATCTACACGTCGACGGTAGCATCGACCGCGGGCAGCTGCTCCACCGGGTTCACGGCGCGCACACTGAACGCCAGCCTGCCCTCAGGGGCGACCAATGCGCAGGCGGAATGGTTTGCCGGGTCCAGCGTGCAGAACCTGGCGACCGCGATTGGATCGGGCACCTGCCCCACGTCAATTACGTTGTCGAACAATATCAACCCGGTAGCCGGGTATGAATCGAATGTGCCGCCGTTCGGGTTGATCGAGATTGACGGCGAGCAGTTCACTTATTTCGGCCGGTCGAATGCGTTCAACCCCACACCGGCGAACACGCTGTATGGCATTCAGTGCGCGCAGAACGGGACGGCGCGGGCAGCGCACGCGAGCGCGGCGACGGTGTTTCCGCTGAACCGGTTTCAGCCGGCTTATCCGTGGCCAGTGATTCCGAGCATCAACACGAATGACACCACGCCCAGCGCAACGGCGACTTACTATCCGGGATGGGACGCGGGCAACGCGGTGTTCGCTTTCCCGGTGGCGAGTGGGGCGACGCCGATCGGCAGCGGCGGGTGGAGCGCCAACGCCAAGATTGAGAACCTGTCGTTCTTCCCCTGGCCGAACGACATCAACGGGGAAACGTGGCAGGCGGTGAATAAGACGACCTTGCTGTACTTTGTGACGCCGCATTACGCGACTACGTTCGCCAACTGGTATGGCCTTTATTCTGCTTTCGGTATCTTTAACGGTCCGCCGTCGCTCGAGAACCACGCCTATGCGACGGCGCAGCCCACGGGCGATGGAACCCATTGGGATGGGCTGCAACTCTACTCCGCCAACCCGATGATCATGGCCGCGGGCAACCAGAACAGCTTTGCCAATTTCAATATGTATTCGCAGGAAGGCACCGTCTCTAACGGCAGCCTGGGGGCCAATACCTGCTGGTACATGGTGGCCAACCACGACGACCAGAACGGCAGCTACTTTACGGGGCTTTCGCTCGATCACTTCAAGAACATTTATTGCGAGCCGGAGGCTGGGCCGCATGCGGGGTCGATGCCGCAATGGGAGTGGGATACTTACAACTCCGAGATTGAAGACCAGCACATGGGCGGGGGCGGAGAGGTCTACATCGGGGGCGCGCAACAGCATTGGTTCGGCGGCAACTTCAACAACGCGGTCGAGTGGCCGGTGGTCGTGTTTGGCAACCAGAACAGCACCATGAGGGTGACTACCCTGGGAAGTGAGCCGAAGGGCAACGTCTACAGCGCCAACTCGCTGATCAATTACGGGTGGGGCAACGATTTCAGTGGGACCACGGCGCAGGCTTTTGGCAGCCCGTCTGGGCCGTGGGGCGGGATGCAGGTGGGCGGGCGCTCGGCGATCCCCAACCAGAATGGGGAAACCTTCTTTGCGGGCAACACCACGGCGCCGTTCACCAGCCTGGAAGGCGGGCTCATTACTCCGGAGGAATTCAACGCAAACTTTTCGTTTGAAGCCCAGGCGATGAGCGTGGGATACACCTTTGACGACACCGCGCCGGTGACGCATGGTTATGCCGCGTGCAATGTGGGAAACAATCCAGGGACCAACTATTGCTACACCAGCGCCTTCAACCAGAACAAGATTGGAGTGGGGCCGGGCCAACGCATCGTGAACGGTAAATACACGATGTTTCTGAGCGTAAAAGACGCCACGGCGGCGACGAATACCTGGACCCTTTCCGTGGGCACCACCTGTAACGGGGTCATCGGGACCTACAACATTCCGATTACCAATGCGTGGCCGGCGACCGCGGCCGGCGTTTTCACAGCGCCGATTGACTTTACGGGGATCACGACCGCCGGGTGCGGCTTGGGGCTGGTTCTGCAGGGAGCAACCACCGCGGACCAGATCCAGATAAGTTACCTGGCGTTCGCGCCGGTGGCGGAGCAATTCAACGCGCAGACCATTAATGTAACCAACCTGCGCCTGCCCGGCGGATCGACGGGAGGCACATCGAACGGGTGCGCGCAATCGCCGGTTACCGGCATCAATAACGGTTACACCTGCCCCACCAAGGGGGCCGGGACTGCGCTGACCGCCAATCAGAGCTCGACGGCTACGACGGCCCAGGTGAGCACCACCAGCGCGTTTTCTCCAGCCGGCTGTTTCTTTGTGGATAGCGAATACGAATGTTACACATCGATCGTCGACGGTACGCATTTCGGCGGAATCAGCCGGGGAGCCTATGTAACGAGTGCGGCCGCGCACAATAGCGGGGCTACGGTGGTGAGCGTATCGCTGGTGCTGGGCAGTCCGCAACAAATGCCCTCGACCGTGCTCGCTTATGGAACGACCGAGCCGCCGATTCTTTCAATCAACAACGGTTTCCCCTCCAACCATGGAGGCGCCTCGGTTTTTTCGATCAACGGTGGGAGCAACGAGGTGTGGTGGGATTCCTCGGGCGGTATGCAGCAAGTGAATTCCGGCGCTACGAGTTGGTTCGAAGGTTCGCTGAGGGTAGGCACAGCGCCCTTTCAACCGCTGATTGCGCAAACCGGACAACTACTGCAGACGAACGGGCCCAACAGCGCCTATTCTCCCATGACGTTGGGTGGTGGCCATGCAGGCTCACTCAAGGTAATTCCTACGGCGAACATCCCAGCACCGAACTTAACCAATCTCGCGGGTTCGGGAGCGACAACCTACAGCTATGTTTGCGCGGGTACAGACTTCGACGGGAATCTGATTCCCGGAACGACCGCGACGGTTACATCCGCAGCGAGCTGGGCCTACCCGGTCGCGATACAAGTGGTGTGCCCCTGGGTGGCGGGCGTGAATACGTACCAGATCTACCGCACCGCGGGTGGACCCGACCAGGGTCTGCTCGCTAGTGGAACTGGACCGGGATTCGGGGTCTTTGATTTTTATGGTCATTCGTCGGCAGGAAGTCCGCCGGCGTCGAACGCTTCCAACCCGACTATCTCTGTGATGGGCAGCGGGAACCCGGCGATCACCATGGGCACGGTGGAGATTCTGAACGGCTCCGGTGTGCCGGCGGGATGCGGGACGACTTATGGCAACGGATCTATCTACTCGAACACGTCGGGGGCGCACAGTACTAACAATCTGCTCTACGTGTGCGATGGAGCCACGTCGACCTGGGTAGATATCGAATGAGAAAGCTCCTGAGTTTACTCGCGCTCTCGATGATGGCGATCCTGCCGGCGGCGGCGGCCACCTATACGGTCAACTCCAGCCAGAGCCAGGCGACCATTCAAGGCGTGATCAATGGGACAAGCATCGGCGACACGGTGCTGTTCTCTGCCGGAACTTACAGCATCACCGCGCAACTCACGCTCAAGTGCGGGGTCACCTATACGGGACCGGCCGCGAGCCCTTCGACCGCGGTCCTCAATGGCTCGGGGTCTGGCGTCGGGGCGGGCAACGGGCTTTTCACTTTGTACTCGAACTCGAACCTCTCGAACCCCTGCACCCAAGCGACTACTATCCAGTACCTCAATTTTCAGGCGGTGCAGACGGGGATCTATGTCGAGACCTCGTTCACCAACCTGACGATTCAGCACATCCAATGCACCAGCATCCCAGGGCTCACCAGCCAGACCTCATGCATCGTCTTTGAGAGCGGGACAACGACCTCAAACACCGCCTCCATCCTGACCAATACGACGATCATCAATAACCAGTTTGGCGATGCCAACTCCTGCGTCTCGCCGGTCAACGTGATGAACGACACCCACTCCCCGGAGGACTACGAGGGAGCCTGCAACGGCATGGTGTTCTTCACCTCGATCAACGGCCTGACGGTGGAGTTTAACCAGTTCAACCATGTCGCTGAAGGCACGCACATCAACTGCCCGAACTACGGAGGAGGCTCGTTTCCCTGCGAACCTACGCCATTAGGCGGGCCCACTCAAAACTCCAGCGGGGCGCTTACTCAGAACATCACCGTCCGCTACAACGATTTCAACAATATCCACCGCATCACCTGGGAAGAGCAGCCGCAGCAGGCCAGCGGCATCGACTTCGAATTCAACTCCGAGCATGACTGGGTCACGCCCTACTTCGGCTCGTACGGCCTCTCGATGGCCTGCTGCTACAACGGCACCAGCCCCCCGGCGCTGAACGGATCGAACAACGTGGTCCTGTTCAACACCAATGGGCATTACGGCTACGCGATGGAGGCGATGGGGCACCTGTCGCTCTACAACAACAACCTGGCGCAGGCCAACGCAACCGGCAACTCTTCGGGGCTGGCCTATGGCTGCGGGCCCGTGCAAAGCATGTCGAACAACACCGTCCAGGGCGGGTTTAATCCCTACATCTTCAACGAGTCGGGCGACAGCTTCCCCTGTGGTACCGATACGACGCCGGCGCAGCTTACCGGCAACGTGACCGGGGCAACCGTCTCGACCATCACCAGCGTGGCGCCAGGCATCTCGCCCCCGGCTGGCAGCTATTCGAGCCCCTTGACGGTGACGCTCACCGATCCCGGCTACACCTCAGGCCCTCAGCCGCTGGGCAACACCTCGATCTACTACACCACCGATGGCTCGACGCCGACACCGGGCGGGGGAACGACTCAGCTGTACACGCTGCCCTTCGCGGTGACCCTGCCGGAGACGGTCAAGGCGATTGGGATGTGGGGCCAGCCGAACCAGCCGACCAGATACGCAACTGGCTATGGATTCACGCCCTCGGCGGTGCAGACGGCCATCTACACGGCGAGCGGAGGCATCGGCCTATCGAGCGTGTCGATCGCGGCTACCGCTGGGCAGACCACCCTGCTGCTGGGCAACACGGTGCAAATGATCGTGACCTGCCACTACTCAGACGGCTCGACCACCGGCTGCAATACCACCGACTCCCGGGGCAACTCGGTCACCAGTTGGAACAGCTCGGGCGCAGCCGTCACGGTGTCGAATAGCGGGCTCGCCACTGGTGCGGGGATCGGATCGGCCACCGTCACCGCAACCGTGACGGGAGGCCTGACGACTTCGCCGGGCGCAACCCTCACGGTCAGCGCCAACCCGACCACGCTCAGCTCCGTCTCGCTCGCCACCTCCGGAGCGGTGACCTCGATCATGGCCGGGGCGACCAACCAGATCCTCGCGACGTGCCATTACAGCGATGGATCAAGCGCCGCCTGCAACGTTGCCGACAGCCACGGCGACGCGGTCAACTCGGCCACCAGTTCGGCTCCGAGCGTAGCGACGATCACCTCACCGGGCGCCCTGGCGACAGGGGTAGCGGCAGGATCGACCAACCTGAGCGCCACAGTGATCCCCGCGCCTGGGCAGCTCGGGACCAGCCTGCAAAATGTCACGGGGTTTACCAACAACGGATACATTAACGAAATCTATGCGGTGACCGGCACCGCGGCCGGGGGATACACTCCGGGGAACTGTCACATCATCCTTCCAGCAACAACCTGGGCGGCGGGCAAGCTATGGACCTGCCTGTTGGTGCTGGGGACACCGACGACGCAGAACGGCGCGGCGCTCTGCTCCAACAGTTACACCACCACGGGAACGTCGTGGGCGGGCGGCGATCTCATCATCTCGATGGCGAGTTGCCCCACTCTTCCGCCCGATCAGGGGTACTGGGTCGGCTCGACCACCAACCAGGCGACGGCCAGCCCGGTTCAGGGATTCAGCAACTGTAACAGTTCGTGCAGCGGCGCGGCACCGCTTTTCGGCAGCGGCGCCTATGCCTACCGGTACGTCGCGAATACGTTTGGCGCCTACACTGCCCTGCCGACCACGCTGAACGCCTCGGGTGGCACGCTACAGGTATCGCAGTACGTCGAACTGACGACGACGCCGGTGGCCAGCGCGAACCTGCCGCTGAGCGTCACCATGCCCGCGCCAAGCCTGGTGAGCGCTTATCTCACGGCGAGTTCGGGTTCGACGATCGTCGGTAGCACCCTGCAGATGGCGGCCAAGTGCCACTACACCAGCGGGCCCGACCAGGATTGCACGGTGGCGGATATCTATGGAGATGCCGTGTCGGCATGGCGAGCTCGGACCCCAGCAAGGCGACGGTGAACAACGTAGGGGCGTCGAATCCCGGACTGGTAACCGCCGTCGCGACGGGTACGCCATCGATTACGGCAAAGATCGGCAGCGTGAGCAGCAGCGCCTACCCGATCACCGTCAGCAATCCGGTGGTGACACTCACCGGGGTATCGATCTCTCTGACGGGCGGAGTTACTGTGCTGTTTGTTGGAGCAACGAACCAGCTCAAGGCCACGTGCACCTATTCTGACGGATCGAGCGATGACTGCACCGCCACCGACGCGCATGGCACGATCGCTCACAACTACGTCAGCACTTCGCCGGCGCACGCCACGGTGAACGCGACCAGCGGAATGGTGACGGGCGTGGCGTTGGGCACGACCACGTTTACCGCGGTGGCCGGCAGCTTTACCAGCAACGCACTGCCGCTCAATGTGTTTCCAGTGCTCTCCGGGATATACACGATCACCATCAGCGGGCCGGTGAAGTTTTCCGGGACGGTGCGTTTCTAATGGCGCAGAAATTTGAGGGAGGGGATTTCATGGTCCCCGAGCCGGGCGCATCGAGGCAACAGCTCATACTCAATGAACTTTTGAAGTTGACCGACCAGGGCCGTAAGAATACCGAAGAATTGAGCATGATTCGGGTTGAGCTGGGTCTGCACAATGGCGCGCTGCACGGACGGTTGCCGACGCTTGAGGGAGATATTGCCCGGCAGGATTTGCGCCTGGATAAGTTGGATATGCGCATGGGGATGATGGAGAAGGCGGAGAACGAAGACGCAGGCAGGCAGAAGTTGAAGAGCGTGATTTTTTCGTTGCTGGGTGGAAGCGCCTCGGGGGCCATGATCACCATGGCGTATCACCTGATGCATGGCGGGGCGGGGCGGTAGGCGGGTCCTGCGATTGAGAGAAGTGCCAGCCGTCCCTACGGGACTCTTCATTCCCCGATTCTCAACCCAGGACTGCGTCCTGGGCTAAGTTCACCGTCCCTTCGGGACTTAATTCACAAGTCACACGAAGATCCGGCGCTCGCGTTCTTACGCACGCAACCTCTCAAAAGGCAGAACATATGGCCAATGTCGACGCGGCAATTGATTATGTGCTGGGTTGGGAAGATGCGGCGCTTTCCGGTGTGATTACCGCAACTGCCGATGGCAAGCGGACGCGGTTCGGCATCGATGAGCATTGGCATCCCGAGCTTAGCAATTGCCTATACTACAGTTCGATGGGCCAGGTGGCGGCCTTGCAGATTGCCCGGGGGATATACGAGGTGAGCTATTGTCAACCGCTTTGTATCGCGGAAATTGCGAATCAGGACATCGCCAATAAGCTTCTCTCCCTGGGAGTGAATGTGGGTGTGTTGAAGGCAGCACGCATGTTACAGGATGCAGTGACGGTTGTGGGGGATGGGCGCATCGGACCACTGACTCTGCATGCACTGGATCTGGCCGAGCCGGAAAAGGTGCTCGCCGATCTTCGGCAAGAGGCGGAGAACTACTACGAAGCCCTGGTCACAGCCAATCCTGACCTGGTGGTTTATCGAGCCGGATGGCTACGGAGAGCAGCAGCGTGAAACGAATCGTGTGGTTCTCACTTATCAGCTTGCTCTGCACTGCGGCTCGCGCCCAGGGCGTCGGCGGCAACGGAGTGCCGGGCGCGGGAAGCGGCGGCGGCGCCAGCATCCCCGCGACCTCGAATGTATTGAAGGGGGCGGGATCCGCGGGTGCGGCAACCGCCGCCACGCCGGGCACCGACTACATGGCCGGTGTCACGGCGCCCGGCATCGGGATACGTGCCCGTCTCCACCGGACCCGGAGGCACTTATTCTGCGCAAACCCTGACCTACAACAATGTCGGCGCGGCGCCTGGAGTTACGCCGGCCACGTTCGGCGGTCACGGCGATGCTTATTCACCTCCAAACGGCTGTTCGACCACGCCCTCGAGCACAACGGTGATTTGCCCCGATGGTCCTTTTGTCTCGACCGACGTCGGTAAGCAGATGTGGGTTTCGAAAGTAGGTGCTGCAGGAGCAGCTTTCAACGCAACGATCACCGCTGTATCAAGCAACACCACGGTTACCGTTAGCGCAGCCGCTACAGGGACGGTCACGAATGGCCGCGCTGTGTACGGTCACGACGACACGACGGCCGTTCAAGCCTGTTTTCAATACTCCGCTCTCAATGGGTCCCAGTGCGTATTGAAACCGGTACCTCCTGTCGGACTAGGACTCGCGGGTTTTCTGATCGGCTCAGGTGGATTGACGCTGGTAAGCAATAACTACCTCGAAGAAAACTCCGGTCCGAATATCGTAGGGAATAGCCAGGTCAACGGAACGAACCTGTTTTGCGAGTTTAACGGCGATTGCATATCGCTGGCGCCTGGTCCCATCCAGGGCGTTAATTTAAGCAATCTTTCGATCGAAGAAGATGCAAGCCAGCCGAATAGCCGCGGCCTCCACTTCAACCCGCAACCCGGAACGTATGGGAATGGACCGTTTACCAACTCAAATATCACCAACGTGACTGTGGACAATCCCGCGCTTGAGTGCTTGTGGATGGATGGCGGCGGCGGTCCGGGATACACGTACAACCTGCCGAACCAATACCTCAACTTTTACCAGTTCTTTTGCGGTGGCCCGAATCAATCGCACCCAGCAAACCTGATGCTGATGACCGGGCAAGCGGCTCAGATCGCATTTTTTGGTGGCCAGGTCAACGGGCAGGACTGGACCGGCGCAGGATCTCCGCTTTACCCGAACCCGATGATCAAGATCACTGAGAAGACTTCAACATTGGGCGATACTCCGGTGGATGTGAAGTTCTTCGGCTTCACTTTTGAGGTAGGAACGCAAGGCTTATATATCGGCAATGGCGCGAACAACATCCATTTCGACAATGGGTATGTCGAAAACGTCGGCACGCCATTCATTGTAACCGGGGCGGTGGCAAACACTTTTAACGGCAATCACATTGCAAACTCAGGAAACACTACGGCGGTATACCAGTTTTCCAGTTCCTCAGGTGGATCGATTCGTGACAACCTTGTTTATGGAGGTTCTACCCCTGCGGCGTTCGCGATCTGCACCGGCAGCAACTCGGTCGAGTTTTCAAACAACAACAGCTCGGTAACGACCACCACGGGCTGCGCCACTTCAGCCGTCTCACCTTCCACGTCGACCTTATCCGTGCTTGGCGGGTCTTCCGTATCCGTGGCTGCTTCCGGTACTCCCATCACGACCATCTCGGCGCCAGGAGTCAATGCCGGTAAGACGCTCACGCTTTACGCATCCGGCACATTTATGCTGGCATCCGGCGGGAACATTAACTTCGGTGGGCTCCCCTCTCCGCTCACCATACCAGCGGGACAGAGTGTCACTCTGACACTCTTTGATTCAGGCCCTACGTGGGTGATCACCTCGACGACCGCCTGGACCGGGAATCTTCCCAGCCAGAACTCCACCTTCTTCGACGATTTCTATACCGGCGCGAACATGGCCAGCGTTTCCATTGGCTCGCCAACGGGCAGCAGTTGCAGCCCGAATAACACGTACACCGATAACAACCACCCGGGGAACATGCTATTAACGGCCGGCACCGCAGGCACGGGTACGGGCATCGTCTGCGGGCTGGTGTCGGAAGCCAATTCGATCACTTCGGCTAACACCTCGCAGGGTTGGACGTGGGAGACGGCGGTCTATGTGCCAGTGCTGCCTGGGACCACCGCAGGCGCGTACCAGGCGGGGATGGCGCACACGCCTAATGCGAGTCCCTGGACCACGGGCATCGGTTTTTACTTATCCAGTGCGAATGGGGTTGCGAACGATTGGTATTGCCGTTATAACTCCACCTCCACCGATAGTGGAGTGGCCGCCACCGTGGCGTGGACCAGGTTGACCATGGTGAACGATGGTACGAACGTTCATTGGTACATTGGCGGAACGCAGGTATGCGGGACCGGGGTCGCGATCGGCAGTTTGCCCTCGACGACGCAGTATCCCGCGGTGTGGTCCGCGACCGCTCTGAGTGCAACGTCTGTGACCATGGCGTACGACTACATCAACTGGCAGCGAGCGGTGACTCGATGAACAATCTCAAGGTTTGGATTCACGGACTGGCGGCGGCGGCGGTTTCAGCGTTTGCCTCAGCGGCAAGCGGCGCGATCGCTTTGCCGAGCGTGTTTACGTTTGATAAGACGGGTTTGGTGAATATGGTCAAGCTGGCTACGGTGCCGGCGTTGCTGGCCGTGTTTGCTTATTTGAAGAGTAGTCCGGTACCACCGCTGAACAATCACTGACTGTCACTCTTTCGGTAAAACCAACCGACGGGTGCCCCATATCTCGCTCGTTTTTCGCGAGATGTGGGAGACCACGAATCTCTATGGGTAGCCGTCTAAGGTCGCAACGATAGCGCAGTGGTATCCCACATCTCGCGAAAAACGAGCGAGATATGGGGCACCCGTCGGTTGATTGAGGGAAAGACGCTCGGTTTGATTTGACGGAAAGACCTTCGGTTTGATTTGAGGGAAAGACCCTCGGTTCGATTTGAGGGAAAGACCCTCGGTTTGACTCGCGGGATAGATCCTCGGTCCGAACGCTTAAATAGATCCCCATCCACCACATAAGGAGCATTCCCATGGCATTTACCTGGCATTCCGCTGGGCACGCATTCGCGTCCCTGTTTAAAGATGTAGTCACGGTTTCGAAGAAGGTGGTCACTGTGCTCGGTAGCCTGCAGAACGAATCGCAGCTGATCGAATCGCTCACGTCGCTGGTGAGCCCACAGGCGGCGGCGGTGGAACAGATTGCGTTCGGCGCGCTGGGCGAGCTTGATCGCCGCGGTGCAGGCAACCGAGACGGCGGCCGGCGCTAACGCAGTCAATGTAAGCTTCGACGCCTCGGTGATCACCGAGGTAAAAAAGCTGCTTGCGGAGTTTCCCGGAATCGTCGCCCAGGTGGAAGCGGCTTTCAAGGTCAAGTAAGTGGCCATCCGCATGTCGTGCCTGATCCACGCTGCGCTGTTTGTCATCCTGCTGGGGTGTGCCGCGCATCGGCCCATCCCCGTAGCAACCTCTCCCCGACCCGGAAATGGCAGAGGCCAGAGACTACGTGGTGGCGGTGGCCGACAAGATGCCCTTGTGGGATGCCGATGATATCTCCCGCTACGAGCGCGCGGAGATCGCCACCGTCAAAGCCGATATCTGCATGGCGCAACAGGAGCAGGAGGAATTCCCTTCCTCGCCTACGTGGCCAGGCTGCGCGACGACTGGGATGCGTTAGTCGCGCTGGACGAGAGGTTAAAGAAAGAGTCCCTTATATGAACAGCACATGGATCGAACGGGTGATCGAGAAGCCCGCGAAGACCGAACATGAAGAACCTGGATAAGACAGGCAAGCGCACAAGACTGGCCGAGGCCCTGCTGAAGATGCGGAAAGAGAAGGCTAACCCATGGCTCACACACGATTGATCACTCTGAACGCGAACGGCGGCGCATTTGTCGCCGTCTCTGCAACCCAGGTGACACGGCGGGTCGAGATCATCGAAGACGGCAGCGCCAATGGCGGCACGGGCCAGGGGCTTGCCTACCAGTTCAACGATGGATCCGCTACACCCTTCACCACTACCTATACCATTGAGCCACAGACGGAACCGATCGTGCTGGGCACTCCGGTGGCGCAGGGAGCGGGATTATGGGTTGGTGCTTGGCATACCGCCTGATAAATCAGGTGGCTATTCGATTGCTGCGACGTTGCTCATCAATTTGAAGTCGGCGAGCGACCACACCGTGCGGTGACGGAATCGATAACGGGTTACTGAGATATCGAAAATAAGTTCTTATGAACGAAACTTTCATTGTTCGTGCTGGCGATCGCTGCCTGTTTCTCTGCTGCCCAGGCGCAGAACGCGGGCCAGATTATCGCCGCGCAGTACGGTGAATTCCGAGTGACCGGCTCGTCCGCCGGCGGCTTCTCTTTCCCCCGGCCACGTGCCAGGTGACCGGCGGAGGAAGGAACTTCGCCGCCTTTTCCGCCGGCACGCCGATCAAGATTGTCGATAGCAACCCCAACCTTACAGAAGTGGCCACGCCCAGCTCGGTGTACATCAGCGCGTGCAGCGTGAACATGGCGACGATTTATACCCACGTGCCGCCGTTCTATCTTACTTCCGGCACCGGCGGCCTGCAGGAAGCGATCACCGCGAACCAAACCAACGACGGTCCGAATACGATCCTGCTCACCGCCGAATGGTACAAGCTCATCAGCTCCCGGCAACGCGCCGTCGATCATCACCTCAGTGCATGGCATCCCCGACCTGGGGCTCGAAGACATGACCACCACACCCTATACCTTTTACCAATGGAACGGCTCGCAGTACACGGCGTTGGCTCGTGGGTTCGGGCACTTATAACCAGGGTTCGGCAGGCGCGGTCACGCAGACGGTCACGACCAAGTTGCAACAGGGCATCAGTGTGAAGGATTTTGGCGCAGTGGGCGACGGGGCGCACATGGCGGCGGACACGGCGGCGGTCAAGGCCGCGGTTGCGGCCGCGGCCAGTTCAGGGAAAACAGTCTATGTGCCGGCCGGGAACTATCTTCTGGATAACAGCACAGCGCCGTTCTCTTCGGGGCGCAAAACGTCTGATCTACGGGGACGGACCATCGTCTTCGCTGGCTTGCCAGACCATTGGCAGCAATGACTGTATCGCATCCACCGGGGCCACGGGGTTTGGATTGTCGAACCTGGCTATCTCTTTCGGACCGGCGGCCACGGCGCGAACCTCGGGCTATGCGGTCGATATCGAAACCTGCACGACGTGCACACTCGAAAACCTTACCTTAAATAATGGCGACCTCAGCGGCTTGCGCCTGGCGAGCTCGGTGCACACCTACATCCACAACCTGCAGATCTCGAATTTCTTCGCCAACGGTACATTTCTCATCAACAACCAGGACCTGCGCGTGAACGGCTTGTCTTGTATGAACAATGGCGATGCCTGTTTCGAGACGTCCTGGTTCGATAGCGAATTTACCGCGCACGCCATCCCCTGCGAAGACATCACGGCGAGCAACATCCGCAGCTATAACGACGTCGAGGCGATCCTCATCAACTCCTGCCGCAATGTGAGCGTGGCCGGCTTCTCGTCTTCCGGTTCTGCGAAGGAGAGCGTGTTCATCGGTCAGGACCCCACCACCACCACCACCCATTGGCCTGATCGAATTTCCATCTCCGATGGCACGATCTACGGATCTGGTTACGGAGGCAACTCCCTGAACGCCGCGACCGCCCAGGCGCTCTACATCAACGTGGGCGGGGCGCCAGGCACGGGGGTCATCTCGCACATCGCCATCTCGAATATTGTGGCCACGCACATCTCCGGCTGGGGTTTGCAGATGGCCGAGCTGCAAAACGACGATCTCCAGTTATCGAATGCCAGCTTCTACGACATCGGCAACGGGAACACGACCGGGTGCCTGCAGACCGAGGGCAACGCGGTCAGCCTGAACAATATTCAATGCACGGATGTGGGGACCTATGGCCTTTACGATACCAACACGGTGCGCCTGACGGGCACAGGGCTTAACTTTACCGGTGTCTCGCAGGTGTCCGGGACAGACTCGATCTTCCTCTCCTCGACGGCGACCGGCCTGGTGAATCTCACGAATATATCTGTGAATGATACAAACCCGTCGATCTACTCCAGTTCCATTTTTGATGCCAGCCCGTCGGGCAACCACTCGCTGTGGAATATCTGGTCGACCGGGATCTTAACCCCCACCGGTCCTACCAGCGCGAACGGCCAGACCACCTACACGTATTCCGACGCGGGTCATTCGATGGTGTTCCGCAACGGCGGGATGATCCAGAGTTTTGTGCCCCCGAACTACTACTTTCTGCCCACTGCCGGTGCGACGCCGACCTCGTACGTGAATGGTGCGGTGCTCTACTACCAGTCGAAATGCTGGTCAGCGGGAGCGCAGCAGACGGAGTCGGTCGGCTGGCTGGACCAGTATCCAACGCTCTCGACAGAGAGCTTTTCGTTTAATCACTTCGGCGGTTGTGGTTTTCCGATCGTCATTGATATGACGGCGGCGGCGTCTGTGCTCGAACCCCCAACAACCTCTACACGGGCACCGTCGAGCGCGCAGCATTTCGGCGGATACGCATCGGGCGCTTACGCATCGGTGCCGGTTTTTGTTGCCGGTACGGGGGCGGGAACCGGCCCAACCATTGCCGCCAACGCGAACAATAATGACCTCTCCGGATACGTCTCAGTGACCACGGGAACCGCGCCGGCGTCGAGCGCGGCTGTCGTGACCGGCACTTTTGGAACCGCCTATGCGACCCTGGCAAAGTGTAACCTGTGGGCGGCGAATGCAGCCGCTTCCGCGCTCAGCGGCGCGGCCCAGGCGTATGTGCCTGTGGGCTCGAATACCGCGTTCACGATTACTTCGGGCGCGACTGCGTTGGCGGCGAGCACGCTCTACACCTGGGGATATACGTGCACGCAATGAGGCTGCCATGGATATCCCGCTCTTCGCATCAGGAGATGATGGCCCTCGTGACCACCCAGGTGGACGCCTTGACCCAGGAACGCAGGGTGTTGCTGGACCGGCTGGCAACGCTTGGCCTGGGTGGACCTCTGTTCAACTTGGCCACCTCGGAAGACTCCTCGGAAAGCGCCGATCCGGTTGATCCCGAAGCGGAAGAGATCGAGAGTCTGCTGCACGCGCGGCGAAGGCCCTCGAAGCTGGCCGACGCACTCACCCGCAAAGCTTATAGGGATCATCAGCGGATACAGACCGGCGCCCATGTGAAGTGGATCCCTAAGGTGGAAGCCGTAACAGCGGCTCTGGATGAAGCAGAGGCGTTAGGGAAAAGTCCGTTCTATGGCGACCCTTTCGGGTAGGCCGAGCTTTATCAGCACGTCCTCCTCCAAGCATCAAGAAAGAAACAACCATAAATGGCCACATACCCCGGCATTGAGAATCGCAGACGCGTTCCTTCCCAGCGTGGGATGGAGCATACGCCCTCAGACCCGATGCAGGGCAAGGCCGATGAGCCGCAGAACAGCGCCCAGCTCAGCGAAGAGGACCAGCAGAGCCTGATCGCGCTGGTGCGCAGATACAAAGACCAGTGGTCGCAGGATCGCGTGGTGCTGATGCAGCGATGCCTGCAGAACCTGGAGTTTTTCAAGGGAAACCAGTTCATCTCCTTCGGCCCCGGCGAAGGCGCAGTTCTTCAACGCCGTCGATTGGATGAACCAGGGCGACCACGCGCAGGACGCGACGATAAAGACCTGTACCAGTACTGCAATAACTTCTACCAGATGCTGGCGACCGGCTTCGTGGCGGCGCTGGCCCCGCAGGTCCCCAAGTCGAAATGGATGCCGGAGGATGCCGAGCAGCTTGTCCGACGTAACCACGGCGAAAGCGGCGCAGACGCTGATCGACATCATCGAGCGGCAGAACCAGGAGCAGTCGCTGCTCAAGCAACAGTTGCTGTATCTGTACACCACTGGCGCGGTCTTCCGCCATACCCGCTATGTCGTGGATGGGGAACGCGCCGGCACCACCCGCGAACCGGTCTTCAACGAGACGGAAACTCAACTGGCGCCCGATCGCTACCACTGCTTCCATTGCGGGGCGACCACCGCTGCGGAAGCGATGCCCCTCGACGGACATCCATGCCCGCATTGCCAACGGCCCCTGGCGGAGGACTCCTTCTTCCCCGCGGAGTACGGGCCAGTCATCCAGAAAGTCGGCGAGGAGGTAGTACCCAACGGCATGGTGGCGCAGAACCTTTACTCGCCCTTGGAAGTGGACTGCGATCCGGCGGCCAACAATCTTCGCCAGACCCCGATCCTCAATCTTGAAGTGGAAGTACACCTGGGCGCGCTACGGGCCGCCTACCCTGATATGTACGAGCAAATCTCGGCCAGCCCCTCGAGCGAGCTTTCCTCCAACGGCAGCATCGACCGCATCGCCCGGCAGCAGGTGTACGCGCAGACCGGCGCGGCCTCGAGCATTCTGCAGGATCAGCGGCCCACGCTCTCCCGCACCTGGATTCAGCCCTGGGCCTTCGATCTCGAAGATGACCGCGAGTTCGGCGAGCGCATGCGGGCCGCCTATCCCACGGGCCTGTTGCTGGTGAGCACCGGGGCGACGTTTCTTTCGGCGCGCGAAGCTTCGCTCACGAAAGAGTGGACGTGGGCCGGCACGCATGAAGGTTTCGGTCTGTTTCCTCCGTCGATCGGCGACATCGTGGTGCCCTTTCAAAAGCGCTACAACGACATGGCGAACATCGTGCATGAATTTATGGATCGCTGCTCCTCGGGCGTGACGCTGGCCAACGCGGACCTGATCGATACCAAGTCGCTGCAGGGCAAGCCGATGCTGCCCGGGGTGTTGAACCTGGTCAAGCTCAAGCGGACGGGCGCTCCCGGCTCCGTGCGCCTGGCAGACGCTCTGTATCAGTTTCAGTATCAGATGCACCAGGAGGCTTTCAGCTATCTCGACAAGCTGGCGTACAACGCGCAGATGTTCGCGGGCATTCCCCCGCAGGTATACGGAGGAGCGGGCGACCCGTCGGTTGAGACCTTCGGCGGCCAGCAACAGCAACTGAATTCCGCGCTCGGCAAGCTGAACATCTACTGGGAGAACCTGAAAGAGGAACACGCCAAAGCGGATGAGCTGGCCGTGAACTGCGCCAAAGACAACCTGACCGCGGACATGCGCCAGGTGATCCTGGAGCGTGGCTCCGAGTTCAGGAACGATTACATACGGTTAGACGATCTGCAGGGCAGCGTGCATGCATACGCGGATACCGACCAGGGCCTGCCGGTGACGGCCGCAGAGCTGCGCCAGCGCTGGATGGATCTGATGCAGGCCGCGGCGAGCAATCCGCTGGCGCAGGCCATCTTTGATGATCCCACCAACCAGGAGCAGGCCGCGAGCGCGCTGGGCGTGCCCAACATGGTGGTCCCCGGTGCGGCGATGCGCTCCAAGGTGCTGCAGATTATCGACAAGCTGCTGCATGCGGAAGCGGTGCCGGTGGTGGATCCCACGACGGGGCAGCCGACCGGCCAGGTAAGGCCGACGATCCTGCCGGATAAGGCCATCGATGACTTTACTGTTCTGAAGCAAGTGGTCCGGCAGTATTGCCAGGAGAATTCCGACATTCCCGACAACAATCCTGCCGGTTGGCAAAATCTGCTGGCATACTTCACCGCCGCCGTCGCCATGGAAGCCCAGCAGATTCCACCACACTAAGCCCAACCCCCTGGACGGGTGCCCCATGTTCGCCTCAGCGTACATGGGCCGAGAAAGACGGGGCGCAGCCCCATCGAACGCTTCTGCTCATCGGGAAAGTCGTCACGCATGGAGTGAAAGCATTGGAAGAACCTATTTTCGGCCCATGTACGCCGAGGCGAACATGGGGCACCCGTCCAGAACCATAGGCCCTTGTTAAAGATTTAGATCCTAGAGAGAAACCACATGACTGAAGCCACTATCGCGGCTCCCGCTCCGGCGGCAGCCCCTGCTCCTACTCCTGCGCCTGCCTCCGCACCGGCGGCTCCTGCTCCTTCCTTCGGAGGCGGATCCGTCCCCACGTCCAATGTCGATCCGGGCAAGTTCCCTATCCGCGAAGACTACGCGGCCGCGTTGCTCACCGAGAAGCTAGCCGCCATCCCGGCTCCCGCCGAACCGCCCGCGATCGTGGAAGAGACAGTGATCGTGGCCGATCCCTCGGAGCCTCCGGCGGAAGTGGAAGCAACCCCCGCGCCGGTAGAAGAAGACTTCCAACTGGAACTGGAACCCATCGTCACCCCCGAAGTTCTTAGCCAGATGGTCACCGACAACCCCGACTTCGGCAAACTGCTGGAGACTGACGCCAAACTAAAAGGCCAGCTCTACAAAACCGCCCGCGAAGCTGCCGAGCTCAAGCCCTACCGTGAAATCTTTCCCGACATCGATTCCGCGAAAGCCGCGCTCGACCACTCCGCCACCTGGATTGACGTGCGCGAAACCTTCCTCGGCTCCACCACCCGCGAAGGCACCATGGCCTCCCTGAGCAAGATCGCGCAGCTCACCTACGAGCGCGATGCCGACGGCAACGTGGTCATGCAAAACGGCAAGCCCGTCATTGGAGAAGATTTTTTTGGATTTGTCGACAACGTGGTGGCTCTCGATCTTGAACACCGCGCACAGGATGTATCCGCCCGCCTCAAAGCGAACACCTATCGCTCTGAGGAGGAACGCACACGCGATCAACGTGTGAACGACGCACTGCAGCTCCTCAGGGAAGAATCCGCGGCCGCTTCCCCCGCGTTAGAGGCGCAGCCAGACGCACTACGGCGCAAGGCCGACGAGCTCGACCGGCGGGAACGCGCCTTGAACCTGCGCCAGCACGGCGAGAAGGTCGAGGAGAGACGCTCCTTCGAGAACGGATTGCAGACCGAAGCCCAAACACGTATCCACGACGGCATCGAAAGAATCATCGCCAACGTGGAAAAGCAGGGCGGGGCCGTCAGTCCTTACTTGAAGAACATTCTCCCCAAAGCCATCGGGGCCAAGCTCATTCGCAAGATTCAGGCGAACCCGGCTCTGCAGGACCAGATGCACTCCCTGCAGCGGCTGCCCATCGGCGATGCATCACGCCAACGCCGCCTCGCGGCCATTGACCGGGCCGTGCAGCAGTATCTCCCCGAAGTAGCGCGCGAAGAACTGCGCGAGGCCGGCGTGCAGATCGCCAACGCCTCCGCCGCCAAACGCGCCAAGGTAGACGCCCAGATCGACAGCACAAAGAAGACCGAACCGAGAGGATCCACCGGGCCTGCCGGCAGCGGGGCCGCCTTGATGACCTCAAGCGCCGCCTTCGACCATGCCCAGGCAGAATGGCAACGCGCCAATCCTGGTAAGCCTTTCGACAAGATCGCGCGAGAGCTGATCCTGCCTCGCGTGCTTCAGCTGATGACGTCTCGGTGACCCACCCTCGCAATTCACCCGGTATCTAAGGAAACCATTTCATGTCCAACCTGATCGGCACTGCATCCACCACCCAGCAGCTGCAGCTTGAGGCCTTGAACGAGGTAATCAAGCTGCTCATCGAAAAAGAGGCCAAACTGGACGCCCGCATCTCTGAGCGCGGGTCCATCACTCCAGTATCCCTGCGCAGTTTTCGTCTGCGCTTCCAAACCGCCTTCCCCGGCAACGTCGCCCTGTTCAACCTGGACGGCGGCATTCTGCCGGCCGGCAACTTCAGCGCCTGGGATCAGGGCACGTTGACTCCGCTCGCCACCGTCATTCCAGTTGAGTATTCGCGACTGGTGGACATTATCGGCGAAGGCGGCCCCAAGGTTGTCTCCGAGAACCCTGTAACCAAGACGCTTGCAGATGTGGCCGTGCAGATGGCGAAAAACCGCGACCAGTTCCTGCAGCAGGCGGGTGACGGAAAAATCGGCCAGGTAGACCCGAGCTACGCCGGCGGCGGTGCGAACCCCATCGTGCTCGCGTCGTCCCCGTGGGGCGCCCGGCTCATCTCCCAGGGCCAGCAGGTGCAGGTGATGAGTAACACCTACACCCTGCGCGGCACCTGCTACGTCAACAACGTGAACAACAAGCTCGGCTCGGCGCAGTCCATAACCGTGGACGCGGTGCCGGCCGGCACGGTCGCCGGCGACTTCATCATGGTCGCAGGCGTCGCTGCTACCACGCCGGTGTTCCTCTACGGCATTCCGTACTTCCACAACACCGCCACCACGGGCACTTTCCTGGGTATTGACCGTACCCAGAACTACGTGGTCGCGAATGGTGTGGCTGCGGGTGGCGCTCCGTTGTCACTGCCGATGTTTCGTGCGGCGCTCAGCCGCGTGGAACAGAGCCTGGGCACGGACGCGCTCAAGTCGCAGGTATGGCACGCGCATCCCTCGCAGATTCAGGCATACGAGGAGATGGGCTTCGCCAGGCAGGAAATCCTGATGACCAACGGCAAAATGCCGGGGTTCGACGGGCTCACTGCCAACGTAGGCCAGTTCACTATTGCCGGCCGCGAGGTGGTGCGCAACATCCACGCCGACCAGACCCGCATCGACTTTATGGAGTTCGGTTCGTGGCTCAAGGTCGTGTGGGGCAAGGCGCCCTTCTGGTTCAAGAACCGCAGCGGACAGTGGGTGTTTCAGATCTACGACCCTGCTTCGGGTAACCCGACGGCGAACGAAGGATGCTACTACGTGGATGCCCGGCAGTATGCCGTGGACAATCCGCAGGCTATCTCCTCCGTCACCGGCCTGAAGGTCCCTGTCTACAACTAACCCCCTGGGTGAAGGGCTGAGCTAACCCGCTCGGCCCTTCAAGGGGGTAGAGGCTTCAATGAAGGGTACGGGCCTCAGCCCGTACATAGACAACCACCATAAAACCGGGCTTAGCCCCAGAGGGAGCAAACCTCAGGGGCTGAAGCCCACATTTGTTGCGCGATTAATGTACGGGCTAAAGCCCGTACCCTTCAACGGAGACCACCCGATGTCTTATCAAGGCCCTTGCCCCGGAGGCACGGTGAACCATCC
>CAWCJV010000014.1:0-5069 GCA_963795845.1 uncultured Acidobacteriaceae bacterium
CATTGCCGTTTCCACTTGGGTGATAAATTCTTGTGCGCCGCGATAGAAACGCAGGCCGGGTGTCTGCAGATATTCGTACAGCGGCGCCATCACCACTGGTTTTCCAGTTGCCAGATATTCGCGCACCTTGATCGCGCTTCCATAACTGGTAAACGCATTGGTCTCTCGCCAGGGCAACACACACACGTCGAATTGCTGGATGTACTGCGGCAAGTTGCGATAGGGCTTCGACCCCAGAAAATGAATGTTTGGTGCTGCGACCCGCACCAGGTTTGATTTCAGACCCAGCAGTACCCAGTGCCAATCCGGACGCAGGCGGGCAACCTCCGCCATGAGCTCAGTGTCCATTACATAATCCATCGTGCCGAAGTAGCCGAGGATGGGGTGCGGGATGCCGGCAAGCTCCGAAGCGGGCTCACCTTGAAAATTTGAGAAATGTTCAAAGTCCACCGCCTGCTCGAGAAAAAACCGGTGAGCCTCCGTCGCTTCACTGAATAATTTGCGCCCGGAGTACAACACCACATCGGCGGCCTCTTTCAGTTGACGATCGTATGCACGGATAATCTGCCCCGACAATGCGCTGTCCTCGTTGGCGTCATACTTGTCCGAAACCTGGTAAAGCAGCAGCTTCTCACCCAGGCGCCCTGCCATCTCCGCTGCGGTAGGAATCGCCACCCAAAGAATCGGTCGCGAGATACCTAGCAAGAGCATTGCCAGGCGTAATTGAACGACCAAAAGAACGCGATTCAGCCACCGCCCCATCTTCGATCCGTAAAGCGGCAAGTTCATTGGGGTCATCACCCACAGGCCCTCAGGCACCTTACGCAGCCAACGCGCGTAGCTCTTGAGTTTCCGGCGGATCTTGAGGAAAAAATCCGGGTTCCCCATTGCAGGCAGCCCCATGCTGATGGAATTGACGAAGAGCACCTTGTTCCGCCGCGCATAGCGCTTGAGCAGATGATTTTTGGAGTGCGGGTGGTGATACCACCAGTCCTCGCCGGCAAAGCAGACGATGCTTTCCCCCTCCAGCGCCGGTTTGGTTTCCCCTGTCAGTTCCATTGCACCCTGGTCTGCACTTTAGCAGGCAAGCACGCCGTTGTTTGGATCCGTATACGAGACCCAGTCAGCGCGGCGCCATACTCACGCGAGATCTCCGCGGAGGTCAAGCTCAGTGTCAGCGAAGTCTGGGATTCGCACTGGAGAGTCAGCCGCTGCGGTCCCGTGATGACGCAGCGGACAGTCGTCCCACTCATCATCTCAGAAGAAGCGCTCCATGCGGGTCCCAGGACAAACTGCAGGTCAAGCAAATGGTCTCCCGACCCCTGGAGCTGGTCCGTGATCAGCATTTCATCCTCGTCCAATTGAACCGTTCTCTGGTGGCCAATTCCCATCCTGGAATAACCCTGGTGCGAAGCTCGCACAATCCTGTCGCCATCGGACGAGATGGGCGATACAGCCGCTTCATTGCCGCATTGGAAGAGCAGGCGGGGATCGTTGCTCAGGCTATTCTGCTCTGCGCCGTCTATCATCAGGGTATTGTGCGCCCGGGTGGAGCGATCTTGGTTGCGCAGCTCGGCCGAACGCGTATAGCACCGGCTGCCGCTATCGCAGAAAACCTCGTTTACCCCAAGACGAAAGACGAAGGACAATTTGTCGCAGTGCGTATGGCTTCCTTTGCCCTGGAGTCCGTTCGGCATCGCGCAAAATACGACCGACGCCCGCCCAGCGCGAAGCACGGCCAGGCCAGAGTCGGGCAAAAGCGATAGTGGTTCGCGTTCATCGGGGTCCACATTCGTCAGCTGAGATGCCAGTCCCATGAGGGACCCGGCGTGCAGTGAATGCCGTTCGCCGGCAGGGCGCATGCTTTGCTCGATGTCGTCGAACAATAGCTCTACCCGGCCATTATCGCAGTCTCCCAGGTGCGGAAGCTTCCAGGCGTCATCGGCCAGCACGTCGATCCACTCGAACATGCGTCGCAGCCGGCTCTCAAACTGCGCTGCGATCGGGACACCCATCCGCCGCTGCACCACCAGCGAATGGAGAAACATTTGTGCCACAAGAACGTGGTAGCCGGTCGACGCTTCGCAATCGCCTCCATCGGCATACGTTTGCAGCAAAATTTCCCGTTGAACCGCGCGCGCATTTTTGCGCAGCCTCCGCCCCATCCCGGGTCCACGAAGGTAAGCGGACAAAGTCGTCAATCCGGTGATATTGCTCAAATAATGATTGCTGCGCACCAGAAAGGAAAATTCGCTGTGCGCTTCGATGAACTGCAGATGCTGCCAGAGGGAATTAGTCATTGAATCAAGCCACGGCTTCTCTTCATGGCTGAACGGCCACAACAGCTCCATGGTGAGACAGAGGCTGATGCCTCGCAGTGCTGCTTCCATCGCCACTGTCCAGTTCACACCCTTCCCGAGTGGATTAGCAACGATCCAATCCGTCAGTAAAGAGCGAAGGGCTTCACGATACTTTTGATCCCCCGTCAGCACGTAGGCTTTGGCCACGACGGGACTCCACTGTAAGCGCGATAGCTCCCATGGGGCCTTCACATCCGATCCGTCATGCCGAACAATGCGCATCTTCCTGGAATTTTGGAGGGGCCAGCTTTTTCCCGAGACCCAGTCACACTGCCAATCAGGTGGGGTCCCGAGATGCGGGCTCCCGTATCCCATCAAGAAATACTCTCCCCGAAGTATGGCGTCCGCATAACCGAGTATGCCCGTCCGGGCCTGCTCCGAAACCAGCTCCTTCTGCGACTGATAGTAGCCAATGGGCTGGAAACTCACCGGACAGGCGTTGCCCCGTCTGGCTAACTGAAAACTCGCTTTGCGTAGGGACCGGATGCTGCGCCAGGCTGCTTCCCCTATCAAAGCCTGCGGCGGTTCTCTGCGCAAAGCGCTGCCGAAGGATCGCACCTTCATCCCAAACTTCCGGAACTCATCCACGCTCTTTCGGCCTCACAGGACCAAGCATAGTAGGTCAAGGGTGAATAGGCGCTGGGAAAGCCAAGTCCCGGAGAAATTGGGGATCGGACAGTAAAGACATACTCATGGGCAAACAGAGTGCGTGCGAATGGGAAACCGAGTCCCGCAGGACGGCTGGAAGTCTGGACACGATCCCGGGAGCACATAGAGGCGGGGCACCCGAGTGGCGCACCGCAGATCCCTCGGCTTCCCCAGATTTCCTGTCGAAGGTCGCGGCTTCGATTAAGTTACATGTGGTTCTCCTTAGGAGAACCACATACTTGGGCGTTGGCGAGAGCTGTAAAGCAGGAAATCTGGGTACGCTCGGGATGACAACTAGGAGAGAGTAGTTGTAGGGAAAGGGTGGTTGCTGGAGGAAAGGGTGGTTGCTGAAGTCGTGGTTCTCACAGCTCATGGAGCCAATGTGGTTCTGCCCGCTGTCCCCATGACCACCTGGTGGTCCTCTCCCGGCATCGGCAGATCACTCAAAGCCCGCGACACGTTCCGGGCCCAACTGTGGCGTTCGACCGCGGCACGCCGCGCGGCCCTACCCATGGCTTCCCGTTTTGCCGGGTCCAGGGCAAGACTTCGAATTGCCTCTGCCAGCTCGTCGACGTTGCCGGGTGTGACGAGCCACCCCGTCCGGTCGTGCTCAAGAACGTCTGCCAATTGCTCCAGGCGGCTGGCCACGATGCTCTTGCTCATCGCCATATATTCGAAAAGCTTGGTGGGGGAGCCAAAAAATCGGCTGCCATCTGGCATGGGAATGTGCGGAGAAACCAGAATGTCCGAGGCGTCAAGGTACTCGACGACCTTCTCGCTCGGCAGCGATCCGGTAAATATCACCGTTCCCGCTTTCTCGTAACTTGCGAGAGCAGAACGCATTTCTCCATGGAGCAGGCCGCTGCCCATCAGAACAAAGCGAAAACGGCTCGTGGAAGGGTTGCTTAAAAGCAGGACCATGGTCTGCGCGAGTACCTCTATTCCGTGCCACAGGCTGAACGATCCGGCGAAACCGATCAGCACCTCATCGGGCGCCACATTTAGATTCTTTCGCCCTGCTTCTCTGGCTGGGCTAGGACAAAAGTAGTCCGGGTCAACACCGTTGGGATTGACCCGGATGCGATCCACGGAGATGCCCCGGCCGGCCAGTTCGTCACGGAGAACGTCAGAAACCACAATGATGCGTGTAGCGCACCGCAGGGTGAATTCTTCGCACAACGTGACTAAGCTGCGGAAAGGAGTGGGGTCCCAGTGATCGGCGATCCAACCTTGCGGGCCGTTGTATTCGAGGATCAACGGGACCTTCAAACGCGTCCCGAGCAGAGCCCCGGCAATTGCAAAACGGCAATGCCGCTGGTAAAAGGCCGCCGGGGCGACAGATCTGAGAGCTCCCTGCACGCCTTGGGCAAAAGCAAAGTTATAGGAAAGCATCGCAGCTTCCCAGAAGAAGTAAGCGCGGTTGCCGGGGTCGACAATCTCGGTTTCGAATGCGTTCTGCGCCAGGGGAGTGCCGCTAAATACTCGGCAGGACGCTCCCATGCCCTTGAGGCCGCATAGGAAACCGCGAATGTGGCTGATTGCTCCTCCGCTCGATCCCATACCAGAGAGGCTTGGTATCAGATAGCCTATTTCCGGATTCGCATGGTTTGCCGCCGTAGCCACAGGCGCTGCGCGCAAGAGACGGAGCCGTAGATAGCACCACCAAAAGACCAGGGTTTTCAGGTCGAGCAGGATGCTTAATAAGACTCGGGGAGCCGCACGGACGATTTGACGAGTGCGCATCGGTTCCCATCGTCCGCTGCCATCGCAGAGAACGGTTTCACGGCAACGATGCAGGAAGTGGATGCATTCGATGATCTGGCGATAGCGAAACTCATCCAAAGACTCGAAGTAAAACACGACGGCCCGTCCGCGAAATTCACGCAACAAACGGATCCGCTCCAAGAAAGTGCTTTCGCGCAATCGGCGATGAGGAAACTCCCTGATCTCGCTTCGGGGATATCGGGGACCCACCAGTTCGCGTGCATGGCCCGCGTCCCCGGACCAGACGTACAGGTAAACGACATCACCCTTTGCCGTTGTTATCACTGGTTCAGGAAC
>CAWCJV010000015.1:0-283039 GCA_963795845.1 uncultured Acidobacteriaceae bacterium
ATCTCATTACGCCCCTCCAGATTGTCGCCTCGGTAAAGGTCGATTGTGGCATCCCAGATCGAGACCCGCCGTCGCTTACTCTGTCAGCAAACCATCACCATGATCTGCGAGATGCGAAATGAAATCGACAGCAGCGCTTAATATCGTTCATCTCTGTGTCTGGGCGGGAGATGCGAAGCGGGCGCGTGCTTTGGTGGAGAACTGCTACCCCGGGACTGGGATCAGCGAATTCCCTCACCGGAGCTTGAGGGTCAGCAACTTTGCCCAGCGAGTTCGTTTGCTTCGCGGGTTGCAGGGCCGTGCAATCATTTTTTACTTTGAATCGATCAAGGACTTCAAGCATAGGCAGGTACTTGGTTGCTTCCATCTTTTGCATCGATGCCAGGAAACAGTGCTGTGCGACAAGGATGGGCAATGGGAGTCGATCCGGACCATGGATATCCTCCGGTCAGCTCCCGGAGTTCTTCTCAGTCTTCTGCGGGACGCAAAGACAGTCGTCTTCTGGTGGTGTTACCTCAAACTCAAAGTCAAGTGGGCTGCGCCGGTCGACGATGCAAGTGCCGGTAGTCCGGAAGTGGCCTACCTGATTCCCACGCCCGCGAACATGGGCTCTGCCGGCGGAGCGATCAGTCACATTCGCGGTTTCCTTAACGGCGTGAAGACCACTGGAGTCACCTGCCGGGTCTTTAGCGGTAATTTGTTGGCCCAGGATGCCTTTGCCAGCGAAGTCATACCGGGGGTGAGCCGTCCTTATTTCTTCTGGGGCGCGGTCATGCTGTCCTACAATTTTTTGTTCGCGCGCGGAGTGCGGCAGAGTCTCGGTTCAAGCCGCCCGCGCTTTCTATACCAGCGGCACCTTGCCTTCTCGGTTGCCGGAGCCATCCTCTCCACACGCTTGAAGATTCCGCTAATCCTCGAATACAACGGCTCCGAAACCTGGATCGCGGAGCATTGGGACCCCAACCCACTACGCCTGTGGATCAGGTTGTGCGAGGAGGTGGCTCTGAAGAGTGCCGCCAGGATCGTGGTTGTATCCCGCGTCCTTCGTGATGACTTGGTAAAAAGAGGTATCGCCCCAGACCGCATTCGGGTGAACCCCAACGCGGTAGATACAAACTTTTTCTACCCCGGACGCGGGAGGGATTCGGGGCGCGCAGAGCTAGGGATAAAGAACGGGGACGTGCTCATCGGCTTTGTCGGGTCATTCAGTCTATGGCATGGAATAGGTCCGCTGCAGCAGGCGATCACCCGGTTGTTAACCACCCAGTCACCGTGCCGTATGCGTTTTGTTTTGATTGGAGATGGACTACTCCAGGCAGAAATGCGCGCCGCCCTGGCAGCATTTGAGAGGACACGCGAAGTGATCTTCACCGGGCCTCTCCAGCCAGAGAAAGTGGTCGAATATCTTGATGCTTCTGACATTCTCGTTTCACCGCATATCCCCATGCCGGACGGCAGCAGGTTTTTCGGTTCGCCCACTAAGCTTTTCGAATACATGGCCATGGGAAAGGCGATTGTGGCCAGCCGTCTTGACCAGCTTGGCGAAGTTCTGGAGCACGAGCGAACAGCTCTGCTTGTAACCCCGGGGAACCCGGAAGAATTAGAGCAGGCCATCTTGCGCCTTGCACTAGATGCAGCGGAGCGAGAAATGCTGGGAGCGGCTGCGCGGCAAGCTGCCGTGGACCACCATGGCTGGTCGCGTAATGTTGCTTATGCCCTGGGCGATATGCCTTCGCAGGCCACCAATTTGGTTTCACAGAAGGGGTTCTTGAGCACGCCATGAAATTGCGACCCCTCAGGGAAGAGCCACTATCGGCCTTGATAGCGGAAGCGGGTTGGCGTGCCATCCGTTCTGCACGCAAATCAGTCTTCCGGCTTTCAGAATCGGGTGAGGGCTGTCCCGCTCGTTTCCGTCCGCTCGGCTACTACCGCATTAAGAAATCGCTTGTCTCCGACCGCTGTCGCGAAGCCATTCTTGCTTACGCCGACGCCGTCCTTCGCGGAGAGTATTTCCTCATGGGTTATGGAAACCCTCTGCTCGGCGCGCCGCCCGACTGGCAGCGTGACTGGGTCTCGGGAAGGCGCTGGCCGCTTGAGGATTCAAGGGAAATGAGCATCGTCCGCTTCGATGGGTCAGACGTGAAAGCCCCGTGGGAGCTGTCACGGTTGCAGTTTGCGCCCGTAGTAGCGAAAGCCTGGGTGCTCAGCGGCGAGGCGAGATACCGCGAGTCTTTACGCTCTCTGCTGGCAGATTGGATCGCGGAGAATCCAATTGGTAGGGGAGTGAATTGGACGGTCGCGATGGAAGCAGCGCTGCGCGGCATCAGCCTCTGTCTTACCATGGACCTTTTATGGCCCTTCACTACTGACGAGCAGCCCTGGCTTGATCAGCTGACCAACTCGCTCTGGCAGCATCTGCGTTTTATAGAGGTTCACAATGAGTTCTCTTTCCTGGTGCGGAGTAATCACTATCTGAGCAACGTGATTGGGTTAGCAACTCTGTCGTCCTATCTCGGCATGAATCGGAGGCAGGAAAAATACGCACGAGCCGCTCAACGGGAGCTTCTGCTCCAGACCTATCCGGATGGCGGTGATCGCGAAGCCTCAACGGGTTATCACTTCCTGGTGGCGCAGTTAGGTCTGCATTCTCTCCTGGTGCAGCAGCGCAGCAAAGGGACCATCCTGCCGGAGTTCCAGACTCGGCTCGGGCTTATGTTCGCGTGGATCACCTCGCTTGCCGATCAGACAGGGAAATTGCCCCACCTTGGCGACTGCGACAATAGCAGGGTCGAGTTGCTTTTTGATGATCTCTCCCAGGCATCGCTGCCGGAATGCAAACGGCACTCACTGCGAACGGACGGGTTGCGTGGACTCGCATCCCACGTGCTGCAGTTGACCAGGGTCGGCCATCAGGAAGATGCGGTCTGGTTTGGTAGCGACGCGGGAGAAGGTGCCGGACAGCGCGAGGCAAAGCCTGTCTCGCTGTTGCCGCACTCTGGAATTGCTGTGCTGCGGGCGGGCGATGCCTCGGTCATCTTTTCGGCGATGCCGAATGGACTCCGCGGGAAGGGGAGCCATACCCATTGTGATAAGTTGTCCGTCGTTCTCCGCATTGGCCAGGATGAAGTTTTCTGCGACAGCGGGAGCGGCTGCTATACCCGTTCGCCCGATTTGCGAAACCTTGACCGCTCCACGAGAGCGCACAATACCCTGATGATTGATGAGGCGGAGCAGAACATCATTGATCCCGAACCCCGTATGCTCTTTCGCTGCGGCAACGAGGCAGTTGTTTCACGCATCCGCTACGAGGATACCGCCGAGTTGGCGTTGCATGCATCGCACCAGGGTTATTCCAGATTTGGGGTGGAGCACCAAAGGTCAGTTGGCCTGGAAGGATGCTCATTGCGGCTTGTCGACGAAGTACATGGGTTGGGCCAACATTTGCTCGAGTTGCGGTTCATTCTCGGGCCTGAATGGAACGTGTCATCTGAAATGATGAGAGGGGAAACGGTGCGCTGCATGATCGAAGGACCGCGCAGGATCACCCTGCAGTGCGAGGCAGAAAGCTCGTTGGTACTAAGCGTGACACCCGCGGAGATCTCGCGCGAGTATGGTGCTCGATTGCCTGCGAGTTGCATCCGGATTCACACCACAGCCTTCCTGCCTGCTAAGCTGCAGACCGAGGTTCAATGGGATTGACCGTGGAAACCAGCCAGGACACAACGCTTGAGGGCGAGAACATCGTCTGCTTCGCTGGCGAAGATTGGTGGTATCACCACCCTCACTCTAAAAATCACTTGCTCAAGCGGTACGCGAAGTGGAACAAGGTCCTCTTCGTAAACTCCATCAGTATGGGCCTCCCTTCGATCGGAAACCCCGACTTCTTCCTGAAGGTCCGGCGCAAGCTCAGGAGTTATGCCCGTTGGTTGCGCAAGGTTCCTGAGGGTTTGTGGGTCATGACGCCGGTCAATCTCCCGTTTTACGGGTCGAAGTTTGGCCGGTGGCTCAACCGCATCTTGCTGGTCGCACAATTGCGTCTGGCCATGCTCATGCTCCAGATGCCGCGTCCGATTCTCTGGATCGCTATTCCCACGGCAGCCGAGATGGCCGGGCGCCTGGGAGAGAAGTTGGTGCTGTATCAGGTGTCAGATAAGTACGATGCCAACGAAGACAGCGCCTTATCGAGGCAGGTGATTCGTCAATATGACCGGCAGCTGAAAGACGCCGCCGATGTGGTCTTGTATTCGGGCCGTAAGCTGTTTGACGAGGCTACGGAACCTCATCGGTTTTTCCTGGAGCAAGCTGTCGATTTTGAGCATTTCTCGAACCTGCAGGTTGAGTCTTCGCCCGAACTCGATGGCATCCCGCATCCGATCCTAGGATACTTCGGCGCCATGGATTATGTGATGGACACGGAGCTGATGGCGGAAGTCTCCAGGTTGCGCCCTGCCTGGCACTGGGTTCTGCTGGGCCTCAAGTCAAACCTGGTCAGGATCTCGGCGCCTAACATCCATTTCCTGGGTTCAAAAAGCTACGCCGATCTACCACGCTACGTGCGGCGATTCGATGTGTGCGTACTGCCCTGGCGGCAGAACAATGTTTTCACCAGTTACGGAAGCGCGATCAAGGTACGCGAATATCTGGCAACGGGAAAGCCAGTGGTAATGACGCCACTCTTCGAGTATCTGCATACGCCCGGGCTCCGCTTCTACCGCGGGCCAGGCGAGTTCATTGCCCAGATCGAAGCCGCTCTCCGGGACGACACGCCCTTTCTTGCAGCACAACGCCAGGCAATCGTGAAGGATGGTACGTGGGATCACCGAGCGAGCCAGCTGGCGGCACTCATCACTTCTCTGCTGCGCGGCCAACGGTACTCCCATTCCTCCTCAACTCTTCACCCCCTCATGGAGCAGAGCTGAATGCGCGCACTGCTGGAAGACATGAAATCCGGGCGCGTGACCGCTTATGACGTACCCGCTCCTGAACTGCAGGAGGGAGGCATCCTGGTGCGGACGGCATATTCCGCCATCAGCGCGGGCACCGAAAAAGCAGCCGTGCAGGCCGGACGGAAGTCTCTTTTTGGCAAAGCGATGGCTCGCCCGGATCTGGTGAAGCAGGTACTCGAATACGCGCAATCCAACGGCATCGCAGCTGCCCGTCAGAAGGTCCAGGCACGCCTGGAGACCCTCTCTGCCTTGGGCTACTCCTGCTCGGGCCTCGTGCTGCAAGCGGGCGCAGCGGTGACCGGCTTTCAACCCGGCGACCGGGTGGCTTGCGCCGGGGTGGGCTATGCAAGTCACTGCGAGATTAACTTCGTACCGGCGAATCTTGCCGTGCGCGTTCCGGACAATGTGAGCCTTCAGGCTGCATCCCTGACCACCATCGGCGCCATTGCCGTTCAGGGTGTGCGCCAGGCAAATGTCACCTTCGGCGAGACAGTGGCAGTGATCGGTGTCGGCCTGGTAGGCGTTCTGGCAATTCAGGTCTTGCGCGCGGCTGGCTGCCGGGTGATCGCCATCGATGTATCCAACGATCGTGCCACCCAGTCTACGGCCCTTGGTGCCCATCTCGGGCTGTGCACCAACGAGCCGGCGCTGGAGAACGCTGTGAAAACCTTCTCGCGTTACGGAGTGGACGCCGCACTGATCACCGCGGCGACCAAGTCGGCAGATCCTCTCGAGCTGGCGGCAAAGTTGTTGCGAGACCGCGGCCGCATATCCGTTATTGGAGATGTTGGCATGGGCGTCTCACGAGCAAATATGTACAGAAAAGAGATCTCGCTCGCGATGTCGCGCTCCTACGGCCCGGGCCGTTACGATTCGAGCTACGAAGAAGGAGGACAAGATTACCCGATCGGCTTTGTTCGCTGGACAGAAAAGCGGAACATGGAGGCCTTCCTGGATTTGTTGTCTTCCGGGTCGGTGCAGATCGAGCCGCTGCTTGCTCATCAATATCCCGTCGAGGAGGGCGAGAAGGCGTATGCCGCAGTCGAGGCAGGCAACTACACCGGGATTATCGACTACCACGCGCCTGGCATTGTGCGGCTTTCTGCGAAGCCGGCCTCGATACCGGAGCGCGCTGCTCAACCACAGCCACCGGGCAAACTGCGCGTGGGATGTATAGGCGCGGGTGGATTCGCTCGCGGCATCATCTTTCCCCATCTCCGCTCCTCCCCCAAGCTGATCCTGGAGTCGATTGCAACCAGAACGGGCGCGGCAGCCGAGTCTGCACGCGCGGGCTTCAGCTTCCTCAAAGCGGAGTCTCCTTCCGAACTGGTCTCCAATCCGGATCTGGCTGCGATCTTCATCATGACCCGGCACGACAGCCATGCCGCTTACGTAAGCAGCGCCCTGGAACAGGGCAAACGTGTATTTGTCGAAAAGCCGCTAGCCACCAATCGAGAGCAACTGGACAGGGTGCGCACAGCTTACGCGAAGTGCGTTGCGAGCAACGGATCCGCATTTCTGATGGTGGGCTTCAATCGCCGCTTTTCTCCGCTTACAGAAAAGCTAAGGGAATTTTTCGGCCGCCGCACCGAACCTATGATGTTGCAAATTCGTTGCAATGCCGGCTTTATCCCTCGGGATAGTTGGGTGCAGAGCCCTGAGAATGGTGGCAGGATCGTCGGGGAATTGTGTCATTTCATCGATTGGGCGCGCGCCGTTGTGGGTTGTCCCATGCAATCTCTCACCGCCGCGGCACTCCCTGATTCAGGACGCTATAGCCGCGATAATGTCACCGTTACCATTTCGTTTGAAGATGGTTCCGTGGCCAATCTGCTCTATCTCTCCAATGGAGATCGAGTCGTCGCGAAGGAACATTTCGAGGTGTTCTGCGCCGGCAGCATTGCGCGCCTCGACGACTTCAAAAGTCTCCACCTCTCCCACGGCGGGAAAACCCAAACATCCAAAGGCGGACAGGACAAAGGCCATCGCCGCGAACTTGAGTTGACCCTCGATGCAATGTTGCACGGCAAGGAGTCTCCGCTCCCCTTTTCAGAACTCATCGAGGTGACAGAAGCAACGTTCGCTATCGAAGAGGCGATCCGGCGGGGAGACAAAGTGTACCTGGAGCGCCTTCAGGTCGGTGAAGCTTAGTAACCTGCCCGCTCAATCGGTTTTAACGCAAACATCCATCCGGAGGCGAGCGGCCATGGCAAGTAATCCGCGGCCCCTGCATTCAGGCGGACAAAGCTCTCAAATCTTCCCATCAGGTGCAAAACGATAGGTCCAGACATCATCGATGTGCCCCGCGCCTCAATCAGGTCCAAATGGCTCCGGTGGAATAATTTGCGAAGCTGTGAAACGGTAAACCGCTGTACGTGCCGAGTCTCGTCATCGGAACCGGCAATGTATACCTTCTCTTCTCGGACCCTGCACAAGGAATACAACCGCGCGACCAGCTTATCCAGACGCAGCAGCCGGTATAGCCTCAGATCCAGCTCAAATTCACCGTAGCCGTTTGGAACAGTGATGATGAGAATACCTGCCTGGGAAAGGTAGGGTAGCGCAGAAGAAAGCAGGGCCTCGGGTACATCGAGATGCTCCAGCACTTCTGAGATGATGACGCAGTCGAACTTGCCCGGTGGAAGTTGGCTTACTGTCCCGTGAACGAATCTCACGGCAGATGCTGACCGGCGGCCCCGTTCGATGGAAGGCAGATGCGGGTCAACCCCCGTCACCTGATATCCGCCGCCGGCGAGAGGGATGGCCAACTGGGAACCATTTCCGCACCCAACATCCAGCACCCGGAGATCGGACCGCTTTTTTCCGGGGAAAGTCTGCTGCACGACATTGTCTACAAAACGGAGGCGCCTTCCGTAGCCCCACAGATTTTCCTGAAGGTATGGGGCAGGCGCATCTCTTTCTGAAATAAGATCCACCGGCACAGCGGCTCCTCCTACCACCACGCAACCTTTTATACCAGCCCTGCCTGTTCACCTCGACGGGTGCCCATCTCGGGTATGAAGCCGGGGATTTCGCGCATTTTGCCCCCTGGACGGGTGCCCCATGTTTGTACCGGCGTAGCCGGGGCACTACATGGGTTGAAAAGACGGGGCGAAGTCCCTTCCGCTGTTTTATTTCGCTCCAACAGAAGCCAAGGAACGAAAACCTCCACCCAGCAAGCCGACGGTGCGCAGCCGGGCGTCTGTCTGAATTGTCAAGTGGCAACGACGCAACCACCTTTCCTCCAGCAACCACCCTCTCCCTACAACTACCCTCTCCTGTTTGTCATCCCGAGCTTACCCGGATTTCCCACCTCGCCGAGCTCAACGCAACACGTATGTGGTTCTCGGTAAGGAGAACCACATACGGCTGACCGAAGCCACGGCTCTCGACAGGAAATCTGGGGCATCCGAGGGACCTGCAGTTTTCACGGATCCTTTCTTGGGAATGTGGAATTCTCTCCTACGCCAGGGCGCTTTGGTACACAAGATTTCGCGTGACTTTCGCGGCATAGCTTTACGCCCCGCAGGCCCGCCAAACCCCAAAGCGACAAGCGGATAGAATGTCGAGTACGGTTGAGCCCAACTTTTACTAAGCTGAAAAAGCGTCTGCGGCGAGCGTCTATGGCTAAGGGATTGTCCAGGGAATTCGAATTACCGAACGAAGGACCGCTAAGTGCGATGGGGCTGTTGTACGGGTCGGTGGTTCTGCTTTCGCTGGTGCCACTCTGCATCATTCTTCCGATGGCACCCTTGAAGATCGGCATCGGGGCAATCGCCGCGTGGATCTTGCTACTGTGGGTCGCGATTGCATTCCTTCGCGGTCGAATTCACTACGCAGTCCCCCTCTGGGTGGCGGTCTACCCCTACTGCTACTACTACCTGGCCTTCCCCAGGGAGCGCTCCGTTTTCACTGTGGACCGGGCATTTGTCCTTCTACTGATCATTGAGATGCTTATCGTATCGCGGCAGAATCTCGCGCCTGTTCCGTTGACACGCGATATACGCATCAGCGCTTATTTCTGGGTCCTGTTCTTAATGGTCTGTTTCCTCTCCCTGGCATCCCATGCTCCATCTCATGAATTGGCCTTCTACCGTTTGCTGATCGAAGGAATGGTGATGCCTGCTTTGCTCGGCCTATACGTAATGCGCTATTTCCCCCTACTGAAGGATCTTCGGAAGTTACACTTTAGCGCTTGTATTCTTGGCATCGGCCTCTGCGTCTCGGGCCTCATAGAGCTGACCACAGATATCGATCTATTTCCCTGGGAAGGATCGGAGCCCATGTTCACCGATACCCATCTCCGGCGTGCTGATGGACCGTTTGAACAGCAAGTAGTGTTATCTGTAGTTGCCATCCTTGCATTCTTTTTCATCATCTATCTGCGACGGCTCATGCCGGACAGCCTTTCTCCCTGGCGGACGATCCTCCATCGGCCAGGTCGTCGCCTCATTGGCGGCGGCACTTCTACCGTTGAATCGCGGCCTGGTATTTGCATTGGCGCCCATCGCGCTGATCGACTCGTTCTCCAAGCATCGCTTGCTCCCTCGCCGCGTCTGGGCAGCCTTCTTCGGTCTGGTCCTGCTCGCTGCCATTGGCGCAAGGGTGCTCGATCCCCGCCTCTATGACGATCGCGTTTCGAGCCCAGACAATGCCTACCAAAGGGTCGCGCAGCATATTGAGACCCTACACGTCGTTCGTGAATATCCGCTGTTTGGCGTGGGATTCGGGTTATACCACGATGTCGCCTCACAGAATCCACGCTACATGGTGAAGTGGAAAGGCATCGAATCCATGAACTTTCCTCATAACGTGTTGATGACCGTGCTTTCGGAAGAAGGCATCGTGGGTTTGCTTTTTTACGTTCTATCGCAGGTGTTTCTCTTTCGCGCTATGTGGAAAATCCGCAAAAACTTTCCTGCTGGCTGGCTAGTCTTCCTTTACTGTTTCTTGATCTACGTATTGACAGGCCTGGACTTCGCTATTGTCTGTTTTGCTGATATCAACTTATTTTATGTTTTGATCGTAGCTGCCATCTACCAATACCAGGTGAGGGCCGCGGGCGACCAAGAGCTTCCCATTGAAACCACTTCTCCTCAGACCGTCTATGCATGATCGACACTTTAGCTAGCTGGTATCTTTCTATCGCGCCATCGTATCCGCCCAGCTACTGGCGAGAACCCAAGCCGCTTGAACGGGCGCAAATGGAATACGACGACGAAATGGCCGGGGGCTTTTTACAATGGTTTCCCACTCTGTCACTTATCGGGAAAGACGTACTTGATCTAGGCTGCGGTTACGGTGGCCGAAGCATAAGATACGCCGAGTTGGGCGCGCGGTCGGTAACCGGCATAGAGCCGGCGGAGCGTCAATGCTCGGAAGCGCGTGCCTTCGCCAACCTGCACAGGGTCGACGCAACTTCCTGGCCGGTAGTGGCGAGTGCCTGCCGCTTTTGCCAACATCCTTCGACGTCGTCGTCTCTTATGACGTCTTCGAACATGTGTGCGATCCCGGCCGGACTCTGAAAGAATGCTTGCGAGTGCTTCGCCCGGGGGGCTCTCTCTACGCGGTTTTTCCACCGTTCTATCATCCAACCGGCGCCCACTTTGACGGCTGGTTGTCGAAGATGCCCTGGCCAAATGTGGTTTTCCCTTGCACCGCGTTGGTCAAAGCGGGGGATGACATTCTTTCCCGCCGCACAGACGGTTACCAACCAAATCCAATGCGTCCTACTGACAGGCTCTGGGGACTGAACGGCATTACGATCAGAAAATTGAGGCAGATAACCCGCAACCTGGATGCCCGTTTCTTGATCGATTTCGCGCCGCTATTTTCTTCGCAGAATAGCAAGTGGGAATCCTGGCACCTGAAATATTTTGGACCGCTTTTTACGCTCCTGCGCCGTCTCCCCGTCTTGCAAGAGTACTTCACTCATCGAATCATTTTGATCATGACAAAGCCACTCACCTGAGTGGCGTGCTCATCTCGTAGTCTCCGCACGGGCGAATCCAAGGCCCGCGGAGCGGTACTGGTCTAGAGGCGAGGCGGACTTATCGATTGCGGTTGCCGCACCCGAAAGGGTAAACTTGGCCGCGTCGGGGTCCACTTTCCAAAGGCAGCCATGCTAGCCAAGCTACAGTCCGCGATCTCACTGTTCACCTCTGGATGCCTCGTCTGCGTGGCCGCCTCGCCTTCGAGCGTAGGCTTCGTCGTGACCAGCGGCCAGGCGCAGGTGGACGGGGCGGTGGTGCGCGGCAATTCCACCCTGTTTCAAGGAAATGTGGTCCGGGCCGGGAGCACGGCTTCCGATCTGATGTTCCCCGGAGGCTCCAATCTACTTCTGCAGCCCGGGGCGACGGTAAAAGTCTTTCGTGACTACGGAGTTCTTGAGCACGGGGCGGCGATCCAGCGCGGCGCCCACCCGTTGCTTGCAAACGGGCTTCGAGTATCCTCGTTGTCGCCGCAAGGCGCGGCGCTGGTCGACGTGCAAGATGCCTCTCACCTGAGAGTGCTCGCCCAAGGCGGAGTTGCCGAAGTACGTGACCGGACCGGGGTCCTCGTCGCTCGTCTGGATTCGGGCAAGGCTTTGTCATTTGCAGTCCAGGCGCCGCAACAAAGTCCCGCCGCCCCGGCAGCACCGCAGAACGTCCCTCCTCCGCTTCGAATCAGACCCCCACACCTGCCGGGACGCAACTGACGGTTCATGGCGTGCTTCGAAAGGACCATCCAGGCCGTTACGGGCATTTCTTGTTGTCTGACGTCGCAACGAACGTTACTTACGAGCTCCAGGGACCGGACCTCGACGACCTGGTTGGCGCGTCGGTCGAAGTTACCGGGAGCACCTTCGACGCTACACCTGCGGAGGGAGCTTCCAAAGTATTGTCCGTCTCAGACATTCACCAGATGCCGATGAGCGAAATTCGGGGGAGAAAACAATACCCCGGCGCCGGTCCCGGTATATTCACGGCAGGTGCTCCCCCGGCTGGTACTCCAACTCCGTCCGGAGACACCGTCCCCTCCAACGGGAGCGGGACCGGAGGTTGCCGCTACGCCAGAGGCTACCGCCCCGCCGGAACCAACTACCCCAGCACAGCCGCCCCCACTGCCTGTACACAGCGATACGAGCTAAGATCCTGCTCATCGTGGGCGTCGCAGCAGGGGCAGTTGTTGGTGTGGCGTTAAGCTTGGGCGGTGGCAAGTCGTCAACCGTGAGCCCGGAATAGCTCGTCTTTGCTTTTCCCTCATAAGGGCCGCCGCCCAAAAAAAATAAATGTTCAAAATCGCTCGACGCTTCTGAAAAACCGTACTAGTGTGGAACCAAGACAACATCCTCCGGCGCCGTCTCGCTGCGGCTCTGTCCGGCCTCGCATCGAACCCCTCGTTCTGTGCCGCCGAAAACCACTGAACTGAATGCGCGAGGACTTAAAACCCTTCAGCACTCGAGGCTGTATCGTTTCTCGGCCTCCGTCTGCTGTTGTTCGTTACGCAAGACTGATTGATGCATTTCAGCCTGGCTCGCCTCGCCCCTTAACTGCCCGCGAAGCGAGCGGATGATTGCGCAACGAGCAGAGGTGTGCCCAGTGCGCCCTTCTAGATCGGCTGCTCTTTGACAATTGAGACCACGAATCACCGGCTGGCCGCCCCCGCTGGGGGGCCTATCTCTCTTTTCTCTCACATTGTGCTATTTTTTTTCGGCGCAGGAACCCAGGCAAAAGGACACTGAGTGCGCACTGTGTGCCCATCTTTCAAAAATGGGCCATGCAGCCACAGGTTCAGACAAATCTATCTAAATTAGCTTTTTCGTCGATTTGGACAGGTCTGGCTTGAGAATTTCTCACGCGTTGGGCGGCTGCCATGGAAAGCATCAGAACAGGCCATGCGCCGACTGCCGGTCGCGAAAATGGATAGTCAAACCCGGCGTGAACCAGAACTGCGATGATCCCAATTCCCCAGATCGATCGAACGGCAGGCCTAAACCCCCAAACAGCAAGCCAAGCATCGCGATGCCCACGGGCAAGCCCCCTTCCGCAGTCCACTGCAACCAGTCGCAATGCGCCTGGTTGACGATGACTCCAGGATCGAACGTGGCAAAGGCCGGATAAACCGCCGGCCAACAGCCCAAGCCCCAGCCGATCAAAGGATGCGCAGCGATCATGTGCAGCGTGGAAACGGCGAACTGGATCCGCCCCGGAGTCAGGGCCTCGGAATAAAATCGCTCCGAAACTGTTGCAAATCCCACAATGAACCAAATTAGCAGTACGATCGCAAGCACTGCCAACCAGGCTGAAATCCGAGCTCTTGGCCGGCCTCTGGCTTTCTGCCGAACAAAGAGCAGACACCAAGAACTTCGACGATGCCGATGACAATGCCTCCGCGCGAAGCGCTGACCACCAGCGGTAAGCAGCACTGCCGAAACCGCCAGGTAAAGATATAGATGGCTCGCTTCACTGAGTGCGAGAAAAGAGCGATGGGAAGGATGCTCTCAATAAAGGCCGCAAAATGGGTGTGATACACAATCGGACCCCATCACAAAATCATGGTATCCAGTAGGAAACAGGCCAAATACTTTTCCGGGAGACAGATACGCCTGAAGAATAGCTTCTACCGCAACCGCAAAGCCAAACCACACGATGCGGTCGCGAACAAGCTTGGCTACCCTCTCGTCCTTCAGCGTAGAAACACCGATGTAATAGACCGCGGCCCAGGTCATCCACTGGAGAATCGCGCGCTCGGTCGCAAAACGGTGGACCGACCAGCCGGTGATCAGTTGAAGGCACCCCACAGAACGATCAAGCTCAATGCAAACAGCGGATAATACGTCCCGCTCGCGAGGAACTCTCCTAAGACCAATAGCGCTATTCCCGCAATCAGGAATACGGATATCTCGAAGAGCCCGACAGGCCAGTATGCGGAAATCCAAAGTGTGAGTGTGGCCAGAGAAGAGTGCCAGCACCAAGCGAAAGCAGGAGTGCCCCGTCCTTTGTACCGATGCCAGATCGAGAAGGCAGGCTTCTCTGTCGTCGACCATGAACTAGGTCTTTTGTCCCTTCACCACCAAAAACCATCCGAACCATGGAGCCAGGGACTGAATGGCTCGCAGTGATATTTTTCGATAGAGATGCCGGGTCCGAAAAGCCGCTGTAGACTCCCGCCGGTATAGAGATCGATATGGACTGGCGCTTCGCTATTTTCTACGTGGCGCTTCCATTTCCTGCCATACCTCAGGAAACCCCAAAGCGTGAAGTATGACCACCGGGCGTAGACATGGACGTTGAAACGGCCGCCGGGACGAAGCACACGAAAGATCTCGCTCACGACTTGCTCCGGCTCATCGCAGTGATGGAGAACACCATGCGAATAAACATAATCGAACGTTTTCATCCTGAAGCGGCAGATAGCGCGCGTCGGCTTCATGGACGACTGCCAGATCGCCAACCCGTCTGCGGGCCAGCTCCACATGTCTTGCCGTCAAATCCACTCCGGTAGCCAGGGCGCCATGTTTTGCGAATTGCAGCAGATCGCTCCCGGTTCCGCAGCCGATTTCCAGAACCTTTTCCCCTCCGATGTCTCCGAAATTCCGCAGCATCGTACAGCCAGGGATAGATGGAGTAGCGCTCCTGCTTCGCGTCAGGAACAGAGGTGTCTCATTCCAGTGAGCTTGGGCAAGCTTTGCAGCGTCAGGCATCACTCACTCCATCCGCGTTGAAAACCTATCCGGGGGCAGCCATCGTTCCATTTGGCTGGCGAGATTAGGACTCGTCTCCCTCAATAAATTCCTTCCACCAGAGAGCAAAGTTCAGCAGGAACCAGGCATCGCGTCCCCGGCCAGACTGGATCAGGTTCATGACGGCTCGTTGATCCAGAAAGTCAGTCTTGCTGCAGAACTCCGACAATTCGCGAGTCGGCGAACTCGCCGAATTGGCCAAAGAACCACTCGTAGATGGGCACGCCAAAGCCCTGCTTCCTGCGATCGATAATTTCGTCGGGGATGACGCCCCGAACCGCCTTCTTCAAGATGTGCTTTGATTCGTTGCGCCCTGTGATCACCTGCTCCGGCACGCTCATCGCAAGTTCCACAAACTTGTGGTCGAGAAACGGAACGCGGGTTTCCAGGCTTGCCCCCATCCCCATCTTGTCGAGCCGCATAAGAAGCAGTTCTGGCAAGCGCAAATTCAGGTCAAGGTAGGTCATCCACTTTACCGCGCGTCGTTTCCCACGCCTTCTGCCTGAAACGTTCATGGATGGGGCTTATAGCCTCGCCACGAAGTCTCGTTTCGAAAACGGCTGGCGCAGCCGGGGCGAAAGCATGTCCAATTTGGCGCGTTGCGAAAAAGCATGCACTCCGCCCCAGAACACCGGGAATCCGGCGCTCGCGCGCCAAAGTAATTCGTACGCCGGACTATGAGACTTACCCAGCGCCCTGAGTCCAAAAGTCCAAGCTTCTTGACCGCGTGCGGGACGGGATACCCGTTCCAGCGAATCAGGCTGAAGCATTTGTTTCCAGCGCTCATAGCCCCAAAAGAGTTCATCCGCTCCTTCTCCGGCCTGCGCCACCACCACACCGTGATCGCGCGCCAGCTTGGAAAGAAAATAAACCGGCATGCACACAGGATCGGCAATAGGTTCATCCTGCAGATAAACCATGCGCGGCAAAAAATTCGAGAAAATCCTGCTGCGTAAGAACCCGTTCATGGTGAACAGATCCGATGTGCGCCGCGAATTGACTGGCTTGCGGCAACTCGCTTTTGCAACCGCGATAGTCTTTGTCATATCCGACAGAAAAAGTTTTTACCTTCTCTGAAGCAGACTCGGAAAAGAGCGCGGCGTTGGTACTGGAGTCGATTCCGCCGGAGAGAAAACTCCCACGGGAACGTCGCTGACCGTGCGCAGCGCCACGCTGGTGCGCAGTTCCGCGAGCAGGCGCTCAGCAATCTCTTCTTCCGAGACGCCGGTCAACGGTGTCGTGTGGTCAAGAACATCCCAGTACCGCTCTTCACGGCGTTGGCCCTGCCGCGTCGACGGTCAGGAATGAGCCAGGGGTGCAGTTTATGGATTCCCGCAAACAACGTGTCCGGGGCCGGGGTGGAGATAAAAGACAGATAGTGAAAGAGCGCTTCTTCGTTGACGGCGCGGACCTGGTCAGGATCCTGAAGCAGTGCTTTGATTTCCGATGCGAAGGTGATCCGTCCATGATGAATGCTGTAATAGAGCGGCTTGATACCGATCCGGTCGCGAATGAGCCAGAGGCGCCGCACTTTTGCGTCCCATAGGGCAATGGCGAACATGCCGCGAAATTTCTGCAGACAGTCGATGCCCCATTCCTCAAAGGCCTGCAGGATCACCTCCGTGTCGGAGTGATCCGTTTTCCAGCGCGTTTTCCCAGTTCTTCAAGCTCGCGCCTGATCTCCGCATGGTTATAAATCTCACCATTAAAGACGATCTGCAGCGATCCATCCCCATTGCTCATGGGCTGTGCAGCTGCATCGGAAAGATCGATGATGGAAAGGCGCCGATGGGCCAGACCCAACCGGCGGTCGGCTGAAATCCACAGCCCGGCGCCATCCGGTCCGCGATGGGCCATCGTCTCCCGCATACGCACAAGATATTCCGCCGTCACCTGGAAGTTGCTGTTTTTAAATGCCAGAACGCCGGAGATTCCGCACATCTGCAGGCACCCGAGCTTATACCCTAACACCAGGATCTGTTATGGAAGAAATGAGCCGAGCAGGCTATCCGCGAGTTTTGGGACGCTCATCCTTGCGGTGAGAGCCTGGTCGATAGCCTGCGCGCGGATCACGAGGCATTTTTTCGACGCTACGATGCATATCGATATCGACGGGAAGCGCACATTTTGACGGCGCCTCGACGCAATTGATTTCAAGGGCAAACACGTTCTCGAGATTGGGTTAGGACAGGGGGCCGACTCCGAGCAGATTATTCGCCGAGGAGCCATATGGTCGGGGCTTGACCTGTCGCAGGAATCCGTTAGCCGGGTTTCGACCAGGCTACGCCTCCGCGAATTGCCTTATCAGAGGCTTGAGTGTGGAAGCGCACTGGCGCTGCCGTTCCCCGACAATTGTTTTGATCTTGTCTTCTCCCACGGAGTCCTCCACCATATCCCCGACGTGATCGCAGCACAAAAGGAAATTGCCAGGGTCCTGAAACCAGGTGGCCGTCTGATCGCGATGCTCTATGCCAGGCGCTCGCTGAATTACCTCGTTGCAATTTCTGTCGTGCGGCGTGCCGGCATCGCGGCACTTTACCTGGGGCGCGTCAGAGGCAGCGGACTGATCGGCGGACACATAGCGAATGCAAAACGCATGGGACTGCGGGAGTACCTCAGGCGGTCCAACTTTATCCACGCCAATACGGATGGCCCGGGCAATCCGTATAGTAAGGTCTATGATCTGTCGGCCATCAAGACGGATTTTCCGGCCTTTCAGATCGAGAAGAGCTATCAGGATTACATGCATGCGCCGCCTTGCCTGTTTCCTGGCTCAAGCCCCTTGCTGGGTTTCTAGGTTGGCACCTTTGGGTACACTTAATCCCACGCAAGACGTAAAGCTGTTTGCGGGAAGCCAAGGAGCCTGACCGTGGCAGCGATTCGAGGTCAACAACCGCTTGAAAATCATGAGCATCGTCGGCGCCCGGCCGAACATGATGAAGGTGGCCCCGTTGTTGGCAGAACTACGCCGGCACGATGAGGTTGAGCCGATCCTCGTCCACACCGGCCAACACTACGACTACTCCATGTCCCAGGTTTTTTTCGATCAGCTGGGGGTGCCGCCTCCCAACTACAACCTCGATGTGCGGTCAGGCCCGCACTACACGCAAACTGCGGAAATCATGCAGAGATTCGGGGATCTGGTCCAACAGAACCGTCCGGATATGGTGGTGGTGGCCGGCGACGTAAATTCGACCGTTGCCTGTGCCCTGGTCGCCGCAAAGGAACGGATTCCGGTAGCGCACGTGGAAGCCGGATTGCGTAGTTTCGACCGTTCCATGCCCGAGGAGATCAACCGGATCCTGACCGACGCCTTGGCAGACCTTCTCTTCACCACGGAAGAAAGCGCCAACCAGAATCTCGCCAACGAAGGCGTCCCACCAGAGAAGGTTTTTTTTGTAGGGAATCTCATGATCGATTCTCTGGTGAGGGCTCTCAGGATTGCCCGGCCCTCTTCCCTGCGCTCTGAGTTGGGATTGGCGGCCAGGCCCTACGTCGTGCTGACCCTCCACCGCCCCTCGAACGTGGACAAGGGAGATGAGCTGAGCCGTACGCTCGAGGCCATCGCCGAAGTCGCGCAGCGCATCCCCGTTGTTTTCCCGGCTCACCCGAGAACGGCGCGCAATATAGAGGCAGCCGGGCTCGGCGCTGCCAGGGTCTGGAAAGGTGGCCTGCTCCCGGTTCGGGGACTATGGATGATGCCGCCCGCCCCCTACCTGGATTTCCTTGACCTGGTTCAACATGCCGTTATGGTGATCACGGACTCCGGAGGGGTGCAGGAAGAGACTACGTTCCTGGGGGTGCCGTGCCTTACCTACCGGGAGAACACGGAGCGGCCGGTCACCGTCAGCTTGGGCACAAACCGGGTGGTGGGATGCGACCCCCATCACCTGCTAATGCATGCCCTGGAACTGTTGGAGACCGCACAACAAGGCAAAGTCGCCGACCCGCCTGTCCGTCCTCCCCTGTGGGATGGGCGAACGGCCCCGCGCATTGTGCGGATTCTCAAAGAGGCGCATCAACGCGAAGCGGCCTTTACCGCGGAGCGTGTGCCTCTGTGACTCAGAGCCCGACGCCGGGACTGGTGGAAGCGATACAAGCACTGCGCACCTGGATCGAGAACAGGCAATTCAAGGGATACGAACCGTTTGATCTGCTCAACTCGCCGTACCTGGCGAGTTCCTGGGCGCGAAAGGCATTCCCGGGGATTCCCCTGATCCAGGCGGGCAAGCGCTTCGCAGGGCAACGGGTTCGCCGGCTACTGAAAGTCCCGCCAAGCCGCAACCCCAAGGCGCTGGGCCTCTGTCTCTCGGCGTATTGCGACCTGGCCCGGGCTGGCTACGATGTCTCGGCGCAAGCAATCTGGCTCAAAAACGAGCTAATCCGGCTGCGATCGCCCGATGAATCGGAATTCTGTTGGGGGTACGATTGGGACTTCGTCTCCCTCCGCGGACCTCGGCTGCCTGCCTTCTCCCCAAACTGCATCGCCTCCTATTTTTGCGCCACTGCCATGCTCGAAATGAGCGAGCTTTTTGGCGACCTGGAGGCACGGCAGATCGGCGTATCGGTCGCCCGCTTCATGGCCTCCCGCTTGCAGCGCTCGTTCGAATCCGAAAGTGAAGTGTGTTTCAGCTACACGCCCAACGGCAAAACCTGGATCTACAACAGTAGTGCCTTGGTTGGGGTCCTTCTGGCGCGCGCAGGCAAGCTACTTGCGAACGACACCTACCTTTCCCTGGCGCGCAAGGCCATGGTTTTTCTTAAAAATGGCCAGCTCGAAAGCGGTGGATGGTATTACGGGCAACGCCGGCGGCAACATTGGATTGACAGCTTCCACACCTCCTATAACGTCTGTGCCCTGCTCGACTACCAGCGCTTCACCGGCGACCCAAGCTTTGAACCCGCCATGCTTAAGGGGCATCGTTTCTACCAGGCCGTTTTTTTTACCGAAGACGGAGCGCCCAAATACTTTCACAACCGCGTTTTCCCGATCGATATCCATGCCTGTTCCCAGGCCATCCTCCACTTTTCCGCGTTCTCATCCATTGATCGAGCTGCACTCGAGAAGGCCGAAAAGGTCTTCCACTGGACGGCGGCCAACATGACAGCAGCGGACGGATCTTTCTACTATCAGCGCCATCGTTTCTGGACCAACCGCACGCCCTACATGCGCTGGGGGCAGGCCTGGATGTTCCGGGCCCTCGCCCGGCTGCTGACGGCAAATGGCAGCTTTGTCACCCCGGTTGGATTATGATGCTCGCGGTAAGCAAAATGCGTATCTGGATCGACCTGGACAACTCGCCCCACGCTCACTTCTTCCCGCCGATTATCAAGAGGCTGGAAGAGGCCGGCTATGCCGTGGAGCTGACGGCCAGGCGCTTCGGACAGGTGGAAGAGATTGCCCGATCTCACGGTTTGGACTACGTGGTCATCGGCGAACACCGGACGCCCCGCTTCTTTATCACCCGGGGTATGGCTACCGTTATCCGAGCGTTGCGGCTGACCCGGTACGGTAAGAAGATTCGTCCGGCGATCGCGGTGAATCACGGTTCGCGGGCCCAGGTGCTCGCCGCATGGGTTCTCGGCATCCCGGTCATGACCATCTACGACTACGAATTCGTGCATTCGGAACTATTTTCCAAAATGGCGACGAAACTCCTCCTGCCAGAGACGATCCCCGCGCTGACGCTCGAACGCCAGCGCGTGAACATGAACAAGGTGATCCGCTACCCGGGCTTCAAAGAGAACGTTTATCTGAGTGGCTGGCACAACTCGCCTGGAGTGATGGACGACCTGAAACTCGACCCGGGGCGGCTGATCATTACGGTCCGCCCTCCCGCTACCTGGGCTCATTACCAGGACCCCTTTTCGGAGGTTCTATTCCGAGCGCTGGTCGAGCGTCTGCGGGGAGACCGGGATTCGCAGGTGATCGTGCTGCCCCGGACCCATAAGCAGGGAGAAGAGTTGAAGAGTTCCTACGGCATGCGATCGGCTCCCTTCCACGTTTCTGACAAGGCTGTCGATGCGCTCAGCCTAATGGCAAATTCCGACGCTGTGTTAAGTGGCGGGGGCACCATGGCCCGTGAAGCAGCGATCATGGGAAGGCCGGCCTATAGCTTGTTTGCCGGCAAACCAGGCGCAGTTGATGCCGCGCTCGAGAGGGACGGGAAGTTGACTATCCTGCGAAAAATCGAGGAAGTAAGGGATCTGCGCTTTGAGAAGAACGCCCGGGCGATTCGCGCCAACAGCGCAGATGCCCGGACGCGGGAAGTCATCCTGCAACACATCATCGCCTTAGGGAGCTGAGCAGGGGCGGACCGCTATAATCTCTTTTTCATCATGAGGAATCTATTGTGAGGCGATTTTTCGGGTTGATATTACTGGCAACGAGCCTTTCTGCCGTGGCCCAAGATCAAAGTGCCGGATGGCAACCGGATCTAACTCGCCTGCAGACGTACACCTCGCACCGTGCTTCGAGTTCCGATCCCACGGGAGCCAACGCTGACGCTCGCCGGGTAGAACCAGGCGCCTCACTCACCCTGTTGGACACGGACGGGCCAGGAAAAATCTCTCACCTGTGGTTCACGATCGCGAGCGACGAGCCCTACCATCTGAAACGCATCGTGCTGCGAATCTACTGGGACGGTGAGGCCACGCCCAGTGTGGAAGCACCCATTGGGGACTTTTTCGGTTTGGGCCTGGGAGACTACTACTCCTGGCAGTCCGAGTTGCTATCGGTCGGCAGCGAAAACAGCCTGAATTGCTTTTTCCCCATGCCTTTCCAGCGGCATGCCCGGGTCACGGTCAGCAACGAGGGCAAGCAGCCCATCGGCAGCCTTTACTACAACATCGATTACCAGACGGACTCTCACCCGCTGGCACCGGGCACGCTGTATTTCCATGCCCAGTATCGCCAGGCCCAACCCAACCACGGATGGACCAACCAGTGGACCAGTAATGGAGATCCCCTGGTCGACGACAAGCGAAACCTGAACGGCCAGGATAACTACGTGTGGATGGAGGCAAAGGGGAGCGGGCAGTTTGCCGGGGTCACCATGTCTGTCATGCAAAACCAGGATGGCTGGTGGGGCGAAGGGGACGACATGTTTTTTGTCGATGACGATAACACCCCGGCCATCAATGGCACCGGCTCAGAGGACTACTTTCTGGGCGCGTGGGATTTCGGAGGCAAGCCCTTCTCGTACCAACTTTATGGTGCGCCGGTTGTAGGCCCCGAACTGGCCGGTAGCCGGTCGAGTGTCTACCGTTTTCACCTCGACGCGCCCATCCCTTTCAGAAGATCGTTCAAAGCCAGCATCGAACACGGGCACGCCAACCATCGCTCGGACAATTTCTATTCGGTTGCTTACTGGTATCAGACGGAGCCGCACGCTCCCTTTCCGCCGTTGCCGCCGGCCGACCAGAGGCTGCCTGTCGTGCAACAGACCGGCGGACCAGGGAACGCCCACGCGGTCGGTAATTCTCCAGCCACTCCGGCGCCCGCGCCGAGGTAGCATTCGCGATTGAGAATTCGTGATCCGAGAAATCTTTCAGCCGTCCCTAAAGGGACTTGTCGAGAGCGCGCGCAAACCCAGGACTTCGTCCTTGGCTAAGGTCAGTCGTCCCTAACGGTACTTTTTCTGCAATCGGTTCTCACATCAACGGTAAGTCTTCCGGAGCTTTTACAGCGACGCTATTATGGGCTTGAGTAGTGGAGAATGCCTGTGCCAGAGATACCAAGCTTCAAGCGTTTCAATCTCATCGAGGTCGCACGCACCTTTCCCGATACTGCGGAAACCATGTTGCTGGATACGTACCTCACCGATGAGATAGCTGCCAGCTCGCGGGTTTTCAGGGTTTACCGGGAGACACCTGCTCACTATCACGAGGGCTCGGACGAGTATTTGTACGTGCTCTCGGGGAGAGGCACGTTCTGGATGGGGGACCCCTTGAACGGAGCGGAGTTTGCTCCAGGAGACTTGCTGTTCTTCAAACGCCGCATCGTCCACGCGCTCCCGCGCATGCTGGAAGGGCCAGTGGTTTTTCTGGCCATCGATACGCCGAGGCGCGATCCCAAGGACATCATCTTTGTGAACCCGGCGGACGGTACCCCGGAAACGTTCATCCGGGGAAAGTAACAGCGGCCTTCGGGATGCTGATCCCGGTTGGCGCATGCAGTAGGCACAAGACCGTTGGAAGATAGCGGCCCCGCGCTTAGCATTTTCTTGCTCCAGAGGGTTCTTGCCCATCCAGGAGACGGCGCGCTGCCAGTCCGTATTCTGCAGACAGGCTCCAGACAGCAGCCGGAGGAGTGGACAGGAGCGACTTTGCCGGAACGAACAGCAGCGCTACTTAGTAATAGTTGATTATTATTCGGGCGCGGTCGAAGCTTTGGCAAGCTTTTTCTCGGGACCCAGGGCTATCCGCTTAGCCTCTTCGCGATGCTTTTTTTAAAACCAAATAAAAAGAGTTGCAATAAATATTTTCTTCCTACATCCTTATGGAACTTTACAAAGTAATTCCAGGCTCGTGCAAAGCGCGCCTGCCGGCCCCCAGACTCCTGCGATTCTGCGAGGTTAGAAATGCAAATTCTCCGTGAGTTGAAGAAGCAGTTCGTCATCCCTTCCTTCGCTGTGCTGGTTGGCCGCTCCGCTTGTTTCTGTTTCCTTCTGCTGCTGCTCTGTACAGTGCAGTTGCGGGCAGACGTGACAGGATCTATTTCGGGGTATGTTCGTGACGCGTCGGGCGGTGTCCTTCCGAATGCGACATTGACGATAGTCCAGACGACCACAGGTTATTCCCGTACCGCGACCACGGATGGCTCTGGTCACTACAGCCTGCTTGCCTTACCACCCGGCAACTACCGTCTGACGGCCTCCAACGCCGGTTTTGAGAATGGCGTCGTTGACAAGATCAATCTCAACGTGAACGACGAGCTCAAGTTCGACTTCGATCTGAAAATTGGAAATGTAAGCCAGACGGTTTCTGTTGATGCCAGCACGATGCAGGTGGACACCGCGAATACCTCGATGGGCACGACCATCACCTCGTCACAAATTTTGTCTATGCCGCTCAACGGCCGTTCTTATCTCGATCTGCTGGCGCTCCAGCCTGGCGTCGCCCCGGCGAATACACAGGGCAGCTACAACGACCGCGCACCCTCCTCCGGCCTCTATGGCTCTTCCGGCACGGTTTCCACTGATGGGCAGCCGGAGTGGGCCAATGCTTTCCTGGTCAACGGCGCCGAAGTGAATGAAACCAAGAACATGGGCGCGGGTATGATCCCGGACGCTGACTCGGTCGCCGAGTTTCGTCTGATCACCAACAGCTTCAGCGCCGAGTATGGCAAGTTCACGGGCGCCGTCATGAACACGGTGACCAAGTCAGGAACCAACAGCTTTCATGGAACGCTCTTCGAGTTCTACCGTAACCAGAAGTTGGACGCGATCAATTACTTCGACACCACAAGAGCCGAGTTGAAGCGGCACCAATACGGCGGGGTTCTGGGTGGACCGATATGGAAAGATAAGCTCTTTTCCTTCACGGACTACCAGCAGACGCGGCAGGTCGCTGGAGTCAGTACCGGGCTGGTACAAGTTCTGAGCAACGATGAACGTAACGGCATCTTTTCCGATGCCATTCTGAACACCCCTGTCCAGGGAGACGCGTGGGCGGCGACCCTCATGAGCCGCGGCGGCGGGACCATTGTTGGCCAGTCGGCAAACTGTCAACCTCCGGCTTGTAACCCCACCATGTACAACCAGCTTGGCACGGCTGTGATGACCACCGATAATACCGGCGCTGAGGTGCCCGGCCACAATATTTCGGCCTACATGGATCCCGTTTCCAAACTAACCCTGCCGATCATTCCTGTTGCCAATCAAGCGGGCGGCTTTAGTTACGATGATTCGAGCCACAAGGGATCGATCGTCGATACCAACATGGCCGAGCGGATCGACTTCGTCAATCACAAGACCGGCGACTGGTCCTTTTACTATCACTACGACGATGCGACGGCGATCATACCCGTTTACAGCCAGGCAACGACGAGCCTGCCGACTCTTCCCGGTTTCCCAGTCATGCAGCCGTCGCGCAACCAACTCTTCGTGATGAGCAACACGAAGACCATTGGCGCCACCACCGTCAACGTGGCCCGCATCCAGTTCTTCCGTAACTCGGTGCATACGGCAGAGCCGTCCTCCGGCTCCGCGATACCGTCCTATGCGCAGTACGGGTTCAACACCGATCCAGCGAATGGCGGACTGGTGAACAGCGGACCCCCTGGATACGCTTCGTCCCTCCCACCTCTCTATTTCAACAACTTTGCCGTCGGCAACAACTGGCTGAATCTTTATCAACCGGAAACCAACTACGGTGTGGGTGATGTCGTCAGCAAGACCATCGGCAATCACTCGCTCAGCTTTGGTGGCGACTTTCGCTACTACCAGCTGAATGCGCGAAACACGTGCGGACCCAACGGGTATTTCAATTTCAACGGGGTCGAGACAAACGCGGACGTGTCCGATTACTTTATCGGTGCACCGACTTCCTTCATCCAATGCTCCATCCAGCTTCTCGACAATCGCAGCCGTTACGGCGCGCTCTTCGGCGAGGACTCATGGAAGGCATCACCCAGTCTTACGATCAATTACGGCCTTCGCTGGGATGTCGCCCGGCCCTGGAGCGACGTCTATGGGCGTCTCACCACACCAGTCCCGGGTGAGCAGTCGGTCAAATTCCCCAATTCTCCTCCAGGCAACCTGGTTCCAGGAGACCCCGGCGTTCCCAGCACCGTCTCTCCGACCCGATGGACTAACTTCGGACCCCGTATCGGTATCGCATACGCGCCCTCTGGCGGACTGTGGGGAGCAGCGGGCAGAACCAGCATTCGCGCGGCTTTCGGCCTCTACTATCTCGGCGTTTCCGATAACGGAAATTTCGGCATTCTGGGTGATGCGCCCTGGGGCCTGTTCTGGGTTTCTCCGCAGCCGACTGAATTCGCAAGTCCCTACATCACCCGCTCCAATGGTGTTACCCAGGGACAGCACTTTCCGTTTACCTTTCCCTCCGGACCGGGCCCGTTTCCGAACTTCCAGTTCGGCAACCTTATGCCCCTCTATGTTCCTGGCTACTACAACAAGAACAAGACCAACACCGCGCAGCATTTCAATCTTTCCATTCAGCGGCAACTTGATAAGTCGACCGTTCTGACGGTGGCTTACGTCGGAACCCAAGGGCGGCACATCGAACACACCGTAGACTTGATCTATGGTAACGCGGCGCTGTGCTTATCGATTGCTGGCTGTGGACCAGGTGGCGAGGGTGGCGTCTATACGCAGAATGGCAACACGTACTACGGAACGTTTGCCGGGGCGATTGATAACCAAACCATCAGCCCCAACTATCACAACTCCAACGGCGGCCCGGTGGTTGCGTTTGCCCAGGCAACTTACGTGCAAAACTCAGGCAGCTCAAACTACAACTCGCTGCAGGTATCGGCGGAACGCCGCGCTCGCGACATCACCTACCTGCTCTCTTATACGTATGCGAAATCCCTGGACAACGTTGGCGCCAAGTGGGACCCTCGCGATCCCTATCGTGCTTACGGCCAGTCGACCTGGGATATGAGACATAATTTTGTCGCCAGCTACAGCTGGGCGCTTCCGTTTGATCGCTTCCTGGGCTCTAACCGTGCGACCGTGGGCTGGCGTGTTACCGGCATCAGCCGCTTCAACACAGGCTTCCCGGTTAGCCTCAAAAGCTCAGGGGACGTAGCTCTCACCAATATCGGGCTTGACTATCCAAGCCAGGTGGCCGCACTCCACAAGCTGAACCCCCGTAGTGCCTCCCATACCTTCTTCAACACTTCAGCTTTTGCCAACGACCTCAGCTGCGGCTACGAGGATTGCGGTGTGACTGGGAGTGCGAAGCAGTATCTCTTCCACGGACCGGGATCCATCAACACCGACGCCGGCGTAGAGAAAGCTACGAAGATGACGGAGCGCATGGCAATCAATCTGCGCATCGAGATTCTTCAACGTTTTCAACCATGCAAATTTCCTTTCAAATTCAGTGATCGGCGACGCCAACAGCAGCCAGTTTGGTCAAGTTACGAATACTGCACCGGGTCGAATTGGCCAGGTCAGCGGCAAGTTCATCTTCTGATCAACACCAGGGGGATTTTGTGAAAGAGTATTTCTCATGAAGATGAAACACCCGGCGTGGCTTGCTGCCGCAGTCCTGGTCTGCAATCTGGCCACCGCGCAAACATCCACCCCCCAGAAGAAGCATTTGCTGGTTCTGGGGGAAGAAAAGGGATACCGGCATGAGTCGGTTTCTCATGCCATGGCTGTGATTGAGGAGCTGGGTGAGAAGACTGGCCTGTGGGATACCACCATTCGCACCGACACGGAAATTCTGACCAAGAAGAAACTCGAATACAACGCTAAGAATCTCAACGATTTCGACGCCATCTTCATGTTCACCGGCGGCGACCCGGAGATGGATGCACAGCAGAAGGCCGACTTCCTCTCCTTCATCCATGACGACGGAAAGGGGCTCATCGGTGTCCACGCCGCGGCGATCACCTGGGTTCATTGGCCTGAGTTTGTTGACCTGCTTGGGGGAGATTTCGATGAGCATCCCTGGCTGACTTTCGATGCGCCCATTATTGTCGAAGACCCAAAATTTCCCGGCATGCAGCAATGGCCTCACGAGTTCACGCTGCACGACGAGATTTACCAGATGAAGGACTTTTCTCGCGACAAGGTCCGGGTGCTGATGCGGCTCGATCCATGCAAGCTCGATCTGGCAAACCCCAAAGTGCATCGTAAGGATCGTGATTTCGCCGTGACCTGGGCAAAGTCATACGGCAAGGGCCGCGTCTATTATTCGACCCTCGGACATCCTAAAGAGAACTGGGATGACCCGCGGGTTCAGAAGATGTACACCGAGGCGATCAAGTGGGCCATGGGTCTGGAGTCCGCGGACATCACTCCACAGCCTGCGCCGGCCAATACGAGCTGCAAGTAAAATAAGTTAAAGAGGTACGCAACCATGTGGAAGTTGCTGGCGGTTCTGTTCCTGTCCCTGGGAGTTGCTTCAGCTGAAGTTCATCCCATCCTTGCTCTGGGTTCACCTGCTCCTGACTTCGCTCTTCCGGGTGTCGACGGCCAGGTTCATAAGTTGAGCGATTACGATTCGAGCCCGGTACTGGTCGTGGTCTTCACCTGCAACCACTGCCCGATCGCGCAAATGTATGAGCGCCGGATCCAACAGTTGGCGACGGATTATAAGAACAAGGGCGTAGCCGTAGTTGCCATTCAGCCCAACGATCCCCAGGCTATCCGCATCGACGAACTGGATTCATCGGATGTGAGCGACACTTTGCCGGAGATGAAGATCCGTGTTCAGTATAAGCACCTGACGTATCCCTATTTGTATGACGGCGAAACACAGCAGGTGACGAGGGCCTACGGCCCGCAAGCCACGCCGCATGTTTTCATCTTCGATGAACAACGGCACCTTCGTTACGAAGGCCGCATGGACAACAGCTATCGAACCGAGCTGGTGAAAACGCAGGATGCGCGCAACGCGATCGATGCCTTGCTTGCTCACAAGGAAGTGGCGGTCAAGCACACCGGGGTCTTTGGCTGCTCGACCAAGTGGAAGGAGAAGTCAGCCGACCGTGCGGCGGCGATCGAGAAGATCAATGAACAACCGATCAGCGTTGACATGATTTCCAAGGATGGCCTGGCTAAGCTAAGTAAAAATCCCGGTCATCAGATGATGTTGGTGGATTTCTGGGCTACGTGGTGCGGCTCCTGCATCGTCGAGTTTGCTGATTTGCAAAACACACTGCGCATGTATGGCGGACGAGACTATTCCATGGTGACGGTTTCCGCGAACATGCCTGATGAAAAGGCGGGCGTGTTGCATTTCTTGCAGAAACAGCATGCGACCAGCAAAAATTATCTCTTCGACTCGCAAGACACCGCATCTTTGCAAACTGCCTTCGATCCCAAATGGGATTCGGCAGTACCGTATACCGTCCTGCTCTCGGCGGACGGGAAGGTACTTTACAAGCAGCTAGGCTCGGCGGACTTGCTCGAGCTGAAGAGAGTCATCCTGGCGAATCTGCCCTCGGATTACAAAGGGTTCAATCAATACTGGAAGAACAACTAGGTTGGCGACGCAGGAACGGGACCGCCGATCTCTCGACTCCTTTGCTTTCACCTGAGCCTGGTAGAGAAAATGAGGGTGGCTGAATTGTATTGCCGCGTTTCCAGTTGTGGGCCGTTGAACCGCAGGTCCCTCCGCTTCGCTACGCTCCGGTCGGGATGACAAGGGAGGGGGCAACGTGTGCTAAGGAGTGTCAAAACATTTCCACGAAAAATCCGCGGAACTGCAGATCCCTCGGCTTCCCCAGATTTCCTGTTGAGAGATGCGGCTTCGGTCAACAGCATGTAGTTCTCTTTAAGGAGCACCACATAAGTGGCCGCGTTGAACGCGACGAGGCAGAAATCCGGCTTCGCTCGGGACGACAAAGGGAAGGGCAACGGTTAATTGAGGGCGGCTCCTGGACGGAGGCTTTACGAAGCCAATTTTGACAAGTCTGAAGTTTAGCCGTCCCGGCGGGACTTTCCGGGGTCTGCGACGGGGCGGGGCTTCAGGAAAACCGAGGTAGTGGAGAGATCTGCGGTTTTCCTTTCGGGAAATACCTTTTCTTTGCTATTAACTTGACAGCACCCGCGACGCTGCCGCCTCTATCGCCAGCCAGACAGATCCATTTACCTGCGCGTCAGGCCCCAGTGTGCTGCGCAACAGTTTCGGTTGCACTCGCTTATCTCGCGACTCAAGAACTTCCTGAGTGGCCTTCCAAAATACCGGGTGCAGGCCGACGCTGCCACCTAGTACAAAGAGTGGACAGTTGAGAACCACCGCAAGATTATAGATCGCGTACGCCAACGTCTGGGCCGACTTATGCAAGATGCTTTGCGCGAGCACATCTCCCGCGGCTGCATGATCAAAGACTTCCGTCGCTACCAGTTCTCTGGGGAGCTGCGTAAGATCTTCACGCCACGCACTCCGCCACTGGGCCTTGATACCTTCGCCTCCGACAATACTCTCGAGGGCCCCCGGTTCGCCTCTTTCCACCGGCTTCACAGAGGTCCCGGGCACCAGCAAGTAGCCGATTTCACCAGCTGACCAATCCATCCCGTGAAATAGCCGGCCATTCAGTACGATGCCCGCGCCAATTCCGGTGCCGACGGCGATAAACACGAAATCCCGCACACCCTGGGCCACGCCGATGTGATATTCCGCAATAGCCGCTGTATTCACGTCGTTTTCGACCGCGGCGGGAACACCCAGCCGAGCCTCCAGCAATGCGCGCAGTGGAACATCACGCCACCCCATGAGATACGACGTGGCAATCACGATGCCTTCGTCCACATCGGTGACACCAGGCGCGCCGGCCGCAACCGCGCGAAGCAAGCCGCGCTCGATACGATTTTGCTGCAGCAACTCTTCCACGCCCTGGTGGATCAAGTCCACAACCACGTGCGGGTCGCGAATGCCTGCAGTCGAGACCTTCCATTTAGCCACAACCTTGCCGTCCGTGCCGGCGAGGGCGAGACGCAGGCTGGTGCCGCCGATGTCAGCTCCGACGACATATCCCGCTTCGATCTCCTGCGAGTTCCCAACAGCACGGGAGGGTTTCTGTTGCAACATCAACTCACTAACCTCGGATACAGATGGATGCACTGATGGGCCTGCCTGTTATTTGGGTTACGGCGCGACTGCGGTTTGCCTCGCGCTAATGCTTTCGAGCTCACGCCCCTTGGTCTCCGGAATCACAAAGGCTACGAAGAACAACGTTAAGATGCAAAACCCTCCGTAGAGGACAAGGGTGAGCGAAGTGCCTGCAGCTTTAATGAGGGAGAGAAATGTGAGCGAAACGAGAAAGTTTGAGGTGCCAAAACTCAACGTGGCGGCAGCGACGCCGCGACCGCGCACCCGTAACGGAAATACCTCGGAGACAAGTATCCATGCAATCGGGCCGATACTGAAGGCGTAGCAGGTGATGAAAAACATCAAGCAGGCGGTGGCGATTTTTCCTAGCGACGGTCCCAGCTCCGCATGCTGATGGAAGCAAAACGCAAGCACCAGCAGGGCGGATGTCATCCCCCCAAGGCCGACATAAAGAAGCGGTTTCCGCCCCACCCGATCCACCAGCACCAGGGCGATCACCGTCGCCAGCACATTGGTGATGGCAACCAGTAGCGTAGCGAAAATCGCACTTTTGTTCGAACTGATCCCGGCAAGTGCGAATATCTGTGGCCCGTAATAGAGAATGGCGTTGATTCCTGTAGCGGGTATCAACACCATAAAACCAATGGCGATAAAGAGCGACCCGCGTACGGCTGGACTCCACAGAGCTCTCCAACGGCGCTCCATCTTGATCATCAGGCTGACCCGAATGTCTTCCAGGAGCAGCCGCGCTCCCGCCTCGTCTGTATATGACCTGAGAACGGATTCTGCTTCAGCCAACCTGTTCTGCACGAATAACCATCGCGGACTTTCCGGCACAGTGAGAACCATGAAGAGGAAAAGAACCGCGGGAATGAGCCCGAAACCAAACATCCATCGCCATCTCTGCGATGCGGCAAACCAATAACCCACCAGGTCTGCCAGCGCGATACCCAGGGTGAGAGCGAATTGGTACAACCCGATCAACATGCCGCGCGACTGGGGAGGAGCGAGTTCTGATACGTATACAGGCGCCGTGACCGAAGTAAACCCCACGGCGATCCCCAACAGCCCGCGGGCAACGAACAGCACGTAGACATTGGGCGACAAGGGCGCAAGTATGGAACCCAGGATGAAAAGGACTGCCCCCCACATCAGTGTTTTTCGTCTACCGATGCGATCAGCGACCGTGCCCCCAATCAAGGCGCCAATCATTACTCCAATCAGCACGGCAATGACCAGGACTTCCTGCATCACCGTCGAAAGGTGGAACGAGTCGCGGACATAGATCAGTGCGGCCGCGATCACCCCCATGTCGAAGCCGTAAAGAATGCCGCCCAATCCAGCGATGAAAGAGACTCTCCGGATGAACGCCTGATTCACATACGGCTGGACGGCGGTTGGCTCATTCACTCGCGTTTCACCTATCGAATGATACCTTTATCTGGGCGACTTTCCACTGAATTTCGACCCTCTTTTTAACGAATCTTTTCTAACAAAGTAGTGCTGTGCGGTAACTGAGGAAGGTGAGATGGGAGACAACAAACAGGAAGCGCCGCGATGGGTGGGCGGGGTCGAGCCCGCCCGCGAACTGCTCACCGCAACGGGAACCCAGATCCTGGAAATCGAGTGCCGGGAACAACCGGAACGGCTTCGCGAACTACTGGAAGCGTATGCGGCGGATTCTTCCATTAAGGCGGAGCTGAAGAAGTTCCAGAAGCTAGCAACCAAGAGTGGTCCGGTGTTGTTTATCGGAATGGGAGCTTCTTACTGTTCTTCGATAAGTGGTTCGGTTTTGCTGCAGTCACACGGGCGGCCCTCCTTCTCGGTCGACGCGGGGGAGTGGCTGAACTACGCAACTTCGGTGTGGGACGACGCTGCGGTCTCGATCTTGCTTACCACCTCGGGCGAGAGTGCGGAATTGGTCGAGCTGTTCAAAAGAGAGGGAGACCGGCCGCTTGGCCTGATTTGTAACAACCCCGCAAGCGCCTGTTGGCGGCTCGCCGAAAATAAGCTGCCCATTCTGGCCGGTCCGGAGTATGGCAACGCCACCAAGACGTACACCAATGCAACCGCGGCAGCGATCATTGTGGCCTCAGAGATTGTTGGCCGGCCCTGGAAGCAGGACGCCCAACATGCCGCGGAGGTCTTCTCCACCCATCTTGGTCCCATCTTCGCGATGCGCTCCGATCTCGAAATGTTTTGTCGTGGCGCCGCCAATATTGAAGTCGTGGGGCGCGGGGCGGGCTATGGTGGCGCCTTCATGAGCGCGCTTTGCATTCGTGAAATGAGCGGGAACCGGGCCGCGGCGCACACAGGAGCCGGCTTCAAACATGGGCCCAACCTCGATGTGGATGCGACGCACGTCGCCATCATCTTCGCGTTGGGCCATACGGCCGAACTCGGCGTCAAGCTGGCCCAGGAATGTAACCGTCGCGGCGGCAAGGTGGTATTGGTTTCCAGCACAGAGCATGCGGCGAGCGAAAAACTGTTTCCCGTTCGCATCGAGACGGTTGCAGAACCCTGGGAGGGCATCACCTCGCTGTTGGTTCCGCAGGCGCTGACGCTGGCTATGGTCGAGCGGACAGGATGCCGGCTACCGCCACGATTTCAGTACGGCGTCATGGAACAGTAGTGTGGTTGCAGATGGGTCGAGAGGACAAGATAGTCGGGTGGTGGCATGCTTGCCCACTCAAGCCAAAACATGGCTTGAATGGGGCACCCTCAGCATTGCTGCCTAAGGTTCGTGCGGCAGGGTTAGCGTGGGGTTCTGATCGAAGAAATTGACGGGACGAATCAGAAAATCGTGCCAAAGCGTGGGCATGACCGGCCAGTCTTCTATTCGAACCACATGGTGGAAGCCCAGGGTGTACCAGCCGACGATGTCGGTGTTTTCGATCGAGCGATTCGCCTTTGTCCACTCTGGCAGTCCGCGAAGCCCCTCATTGTTGGTGACATAAGTGCCGGCGGCGTATCTTTCATCGGGGTTGTATGGGGTGACCCATAGCTGATGTCCTGAAAAGGCGCCCACGCGCTGCGCCGGGTCATCATTGGAGATGCTGGAAACCGCTGTGGCGCCGGGCATGATCTCCCATCCCGTTGGATAACCGCGAGCGTCGTGCTGCGCGGGATTGATGAAGTGCCACATCGACGGATTGCGCAAATCCAGATCGAGGATGGCATCCTTCTCCGTGTGCGCAATCGATGACTGCGCCGCCCAAATGGTCTTGCGCGTAACGCCGGAAAGTGGTTCCTGCACCAGGCGATCGACCATGAAGCTGTTCGCCGGCCCATCGACATCAAGGTCCAAGCGGTAAGAGAAATAGTGATCGTGATTGACCGCGAGCAGATTGGGAGCCACCAACGTGCCGTGCTCGAGTTTGCCCGGGGTGTCCGCCATGGCGGCCATCTGCTCCTTGACCCCTTTGGTCTCGACAATCCCCGTAGCGCCGACCGCCACCCGAATGGTTCCATCCTGTTGGAATACCCAATCGAGCATGTAATCGTAGTTGCCCGCGACTGCAGCCGTGCGCAGCACCAGCTCGCGACTCGGCCGCCCACTGATCACGTCACCTTCGAGGTGCCTCCAAGCCGGGCCGGCGCCGGGGCGCTCGAAGAGGCACGCCAGTTGCGGCTTGAGCACGGGGGCGCCCGCGTCCGAAGGCACAAGGCCGGTAAAGTACTGCGCGTAAGGCGGGCAATCATCGGGACCAACGGGCTTGATCAAGCCGCCGAGAAGAAACTCTCCGGCGTCCACAAAGGCACGCGAATTCCACCCTTCATCGGGGTCCATATAAGGCACATACATCTCCGATAGCGAGCCTTCGTACATGACGGAGCGAAGCCTGTCGCCGTCCTGATAGCGCACCAGGTTGATGACCGGTCCGACACGGGGGTCGAGGCGAAAACGAAAATGCCAGTTTTGCCACACCACTTCGCCCTTCTCGATGCTGTAGCTAGGCCCGTCCGGCTGAGTCACGAGCAAAGGCTTGGTGCCCGGCCGCGGCGTCGCGTCGCCCTCCTCGTAGTTGATGTCGGATTGCGACATCGGGACAGGCTCGTTGTCGACCACTTTGAGAACTTTCTCGGTGGTGAGGTCCGCAAGGATATAGACCCCTTCAATGGCGCGACCCCAGGGATGGTAAACGCCGTGTGAATCGGTGCAATCGCCAAAACCGATCCGACTCTTTGTCTGCTCAGGAAAAATCATCCAGGTGATGGGAATAGGCTCACAGCGCACGCCCGACAAGTCAGTCACCCCGTGACGCTTGAGTGCGGCAATCACGCGGGGATCCTTCTTGACGATGTCGTTCATGGTGTCAAGCTCAGACTCCGTAATGGGTGCCTGCATCCCGGGCACCTGTTTCCAGAACTCGAGCTGGCGCGCCGTGATGTCAACTCGTGCTTCGATGGTCTTTCCTCCGTCCTCGAGAATGACATCCGCCTCGCGGGAAATGGGATCACCCGCTTTCCAGGCCAACACCTTGTCCTTGACGGGCTCGTGCAGCAACACACTCGAAAAGAGCGTTTTGTCCGTCATGTGGCCGCTTTGCTCGAGGAGGTCGTGAATCGTCCAGTATTCTTGCGTAGTCAAAGCATCCAGCGGATGATGAGGCGCCGTGGTTTGGCCGCGAAGCGACGCGCTGAGTGTGGAAAATGCGATCAGGCCAATAAGGAAGGCTCTCATCAGATATCGACTCCTGGATGGGCGAATGCAGTTGGTGAATCGTAGCACACTTCATAAACTTTAGTTACAATGGTGGGCGGACGCGCGCATTTCCCTAGCCAGCTCTTTTTTTTGCAGATGGTATAAAGGTACGCTCGGTGCACGAGGGATCACGCGTTCACCAGGATTTTCAAGTCGGTTTTCATTTGAAGAACGAATCGGTTTCGGTCGGCAGGCCCTCACTTCTACGCCACACTAACGCGCTCCGGGTACTCAAACTCCTGAGGGAAACCGGTTCGTGTTCAAAAGCGGACCTGGTACGTGCCTCAGGCTTGAGTGCTCCGACCATCACCAACGTGGTGGGCGATTTATTGGCGGCCGGCCTGATCAAACCTCTCGGCGAGGGAGAGTCAAACGGCGGCCGGCCTCCGGACATGATCGCTTTCAAGGCGGAGCGCGGGTGCATCCTCGCGGTGAAGCTTACCGCCGACAGCATATCGTTCCTGCTCGCCGATCTGAACGGCCGCGAACTGGACACCCACGAAATTTCTCTGACCAACCGGAAGACTACCCCCGAAGCCATTTGCGTCCTCATCGGCGAAGAAGTACGGCGCCTGCTACGCAAACACAGGAAGAAACGCGAGCAGCTGCTTGCGGTGGTGGTGGGCGTGCCAGCCATTACCAATGTGGATGAGGGGGTTGTGCTGTCCATTAGTACCCTGGAGAACTGGCGTTCCGTTCCGCTGCGCACCAAGCTGAGCAAAATCGTCGATTGCCTGGTCATCATCGAGAACGATACCAACCTTGCGGCGCAGGGCGAGCGCTATTGCGGCGCTGCGCAGGCAGAAGAATCCTTCATCCTGATCCACATCGGCCCCAACGTGGGCGCAGGCATCGTGCTGGGGGGCCAGATCTATCACGGCTCCCAGTGGTCCGCGGGCGAAATCGGATATCTTCGCCTACCCAACACGTCGCGCCGGCGTCCCACGCTGCACGAGTTTGGCGAGCTCGAAACGGTGTTGACCAGTGCTGGGATCCTCGACAGCTGGAACGAAACAAAGAAGAAGCCGCAGGATGCGAACGACGAGGGCGAAAAAATGGATGCGTTGGGAGTCCTGAATCTTGCCCAGGCAGGAGATGCTCGCGCCGAGCGGATCGTGCAGCACCGGGCCGGCATCGTAGCGGATATTATCGTGAATCTTTCGCTTATTCTGAATCCCGGCCTGATTCTGCTGGAAGGGGAAGTTGGCAGCCACCCCACCCTCATTAACGCGGTGCAGAAGCAGCTTCAGGAGAGTGAGTTCGCGGTTACCAAAATAGGCCCCGGTAAGCTTGGAAGCACCTCTGTGCTTTGGGGCGGAATTGCGATCGCGCTCGATATGATCCCTTCGGTATTGCTGCCCAGCCCATGACAATCACTCACCGCATCGTCCTCGCCATTTTTCTTTGCCTGGCATTTGCGCCGATTTCGTTTGCCCGCCTTCCCCCCAAAAAAGCAATCGTGGCCTACGTTTTCGTGAAGGATGCGATCCTGGGCCCGAACGAAGTGGCGGCCGGCTCTCTCACCAGGGTGAACTATGCGTTCGCGAATATCGAGCATGGAAAGATTGTGGAAGGTTTCGCCCACGACCGGGAGAATTTCCAGGTATTACACGATCTGAAGAAGGTGAATCCGGAGCTTCAAATCGTGGTCTCTGTTGGTGGGTGGACGTGGTCGGGAGCTTTCTCTGACATGGTGTTGACTGCAGCGAGCCGGAAGACCTTCATCGACAGCGCGGTTCAATTTGTGCGCGACCACGAGCTGGATGGCCTGGACGTCGATTGGGAATATCCGGGATCCGTTGGAAACGGAAACGTTTTTCGATCTGAGGACAAGCAGAACTACACGCTCTTTCTGAAAGAGCTGCGCAGCCGATTCGACATCGAAGGAAAGCGGTTGGGCCGCCACCTCGTCACCTCGATCGCCGTGGGGGCCTCGGCCGAATTTATATCGAATACAGAGATGGGCAAGGTTCAAAGCTATGTGGACTCGGTCAACTTGATGAGCTATGACTACTACGAGTCCTCAACCGATGCCATCACCGGGCACCACGCACCGCTTTACACGAATCCTGCAGATCCAAAACATGTGTCTGCCGATGCTTCGGTAAAGTTGTTTGAGCAGGCCGGCGTTCCCGCCCACAAGCTGATTCTGGGGGTACCTTTTTACGGTCGAGCGTGGGCAGACGTCGGCGAAACGAACCATGGGCTGTACCAGCCAGGGCAAACGGCCACTGTGTGGGCAACGTATCACGACATTTCCGGGACGTTCCTCGGCGCAGGGTTTGTGCGCTACTGGGACAGCGTCGCCTCGGCGCCTTATTTGTACAACCCGGCGACTCACATGTTTGTGTCGTATGAGGATCCTGAATCGATCGCCGCAAAATGCCAATACGTACTCAAACACGATCTCGGTGGGATGATGTTCTGGGACTATACGAGCGATAGTGCAGACCACGCACTGCTCAACAGCATCAACCGTGGTTTGGCGTTGGAGTCCGGCAGGAAGGATTAAAGTTCATGGCCACCGCAAAGACGGATGCGTCGCCTTCCGCACTTCGACACGGGGAAAGCGTGGCGCCGATCACAACCGGTTCTTCGAGGGTGGCCTCGATCGACATCTTTCGCGGCCTTACCATCCTGGTCATGATCTTCGTGAACGATCTCGCCGGGGTCAAAGGCCTTCCCTGGTGGACCTATCATCTTCCCGGAAATGTAAACGGCATGACCTACGTCGACATGGTCTTTCCGTTCTTCCTCTTCATCGTCGGAATATCACTTCCACTCGCCGTCCGTCAACGGCTGTCCAAAAACGGTAGTATGGCCAGTCTGTGGGGCCACATTATTGCCCGTTCGTTTGCCCTGGTCGTACTGGGAATCGCGTTGGCGAATGGGGAAAAAGCGGACGCCCTGCGCACGGGTTTGAATGGCAATATCTGGCTGCTCCTTATCCTGGTTGGAGCAATTCTCTTGTGGAACGTATATCCCCGCTCTGATAAGTACAGAACGCTGTTCAGGGGGATGAAGGCAGTTGGACTGGTATTGATGATCGCCATGTTCGCCATTTTTCGCCGGACTGGCGTGGATGGTCACGCCGCGTGGCTCGACTTTAGCTACTGGGAAATTCTTGGGCTCATCGGTTGGACCTATCTCGCTGTGTCTATTCTCTACATCCCCACGCGGCGATGGCGCTGGGCTCCCCTTGTATGGCTGGTTTGCCTGGTGGCTCTGAACGCTGCGTCCATGGCGCGGTGGATCACCTTCAGCGCTAAATTGCCCTACTACTTCTGGCCCTGGAACACGGGCTGTTTCTGCCTGATGACCACGGCCGGTATTGTCACTTCGACGATTTTTCTGACCGATTCACGCGCCACCACGGCGAAGCAGAAAGCCTGGTGGGCTTGCGCGTTTGCGGGTGCTCTCTTTCTGGCCGGTTGGCTGCTCACCCCTCTTGGCATCTCAAAAATACGCGCCACGCCCACCTGGGGACTGTATTCTGCCGGTGCAGCTACGCTCGCGTTCCTTGCGTTGTATTGGGTCTGCGATGTACGCAAGCATGTTCGCTGGGCGGCCATCGTCAAACCAGCAGGTTCCAACACGCTGCTCACCTACCTGCTGCCCGATCTCTTCTTTGTGACGCTGGGCAGCCTCGTGTTTTTAAATCCATGGGGGCATGGCTGGCAAGGGGTGGTGCAATCGTTGATATTCACCCTGGTCATCCTGGGTATATCCGCGATCCTGACCCGCTACAAGGTTCGCATGCAGCTTTAAGCACCGCTACTGTAGCGAGAAGGCAATGTACACGCTGCCCGTAGGTCCTTTGGTGAATTGCGTTCCACCACTGGCGATGACGACGTACTGTCTTCCGTCAATCATGTAGGTTGACGGCGTGGCCGTGCCCGCGAAGGGCAGCACTGTTTCCCAAAGCAGCTTCCCGCTGCTGCTGTCAAAAGCCCTGAATTTCTTATCGTGCGCCGTGGCGCCGATGAAGAGGATGCCCCCCGCCGTCACGATCGGGCCGCCGTAATTTTCTGAACCAGTGTTGGTTACGCCTTTCGCGGCAAGCTCCGGATACTCACCGAATGGAATCTTCCACAGATAACGGCCCGTATTCAGGTCTATCGCATTCAGCGTTCCCCAGGGCGGAGTGAGCGCCGGATAGCCCTCGGCGTCGACGAAATCCCGCGACCCCGTGACCTCGTACTTCATAGTGGCGCCATCCGCGGCGGCAGAATAGATGCCATCTTCATCAGGATCTTTGGCGCCCGAATCCCCTTGCCTGGTCAAAAACTGAATGAGTGCCTGCAGATGACCATCGCGAAGATTGGGAAAGGAAGGCATGCGGCCGCCGCCCAGCGAGATCTTCCTTGCGATCTGCTCCGGTGAGAGGCGCTTTCCCACATCGACGAGCGAAGGATACTGAGGCGGCGAACCTGCCAAATGCTTGCCGTGACACAGACTGCATTGATTGTGATAAATCCTCGCGCCGGTGCTCGCGGCCGGCTGATTCTCCGTAAGGGCCAGCACGCACGCCATCTCGTTCGCGTTTACGTAAATCACGCCGCGCAGGCGATCGACGGCCGGCCCTCCCCATTCGGCGCCTCCTAGAAAGCAGGGGAAGACCACCGTCTCCTGATTAAGTCCGATGGGTACAAACTGGCCCCCACTGCGAAAGCCGGCAAACTCCTTCACCGCCTTTTCATGTGCCTCCGGGGTGCGTGTGGTCAGTAGATCCGGTGTGAGTTGCTGCCGGGTAAAGGGCGCCGGCATAGTTGGTAAGGGTTGAGTGGGTGCAGTCACTTCGCCCGGCACATCGCTCCGCGGGTAGGGCCGCTCTTCGATCGGAAAAAGCGGCTTACCGGTCGCCCGGTCGAACAGATAGAGATAGCCCTGTTTTGTGGTTTGCGCTACCGCGTCCACGCAACTGCCGTTGTGCCTTACTGTGACCAGGGCCGGAGGCGACGGAAAATCGCGATCCCAGATGTCATGGTGAACGCCTTGAAAATGCCAGAGGCGTTTCCCCGTTCTGGCATCGAGAGCAAGCAGGGTGTTCGCGAAAAGGTCGTCGCCCACCCGATCCGCCCCGTAAAAATCAAACACTGCCGAACCAGTGGGAACATACACGATGCCCCGTTGCTCATCCAACGCCATACCCGCCCAGTTGTTGGCCGAGCCCGCGGTTTTCCACGCATCCGCGGGCCAGGTTGCGTAGCCGAATTCGTCCGGGTGTGGAATGGTGTGAAAGGTCCAGCGGAGACTGCCGGTACGAACATCGAAAGCGCGAATATCGCCAGGAGGGGACGGATGTGTCTCCGGATTGCGCCCGCCAACGATGATCAGGTCCTGGTAAATAATCCCGGGACTGGTAAGGGTGATGGATTGCGAAAGATAGTCTCCGCGTAATCCTTTCCGTAGATCGATTCTTCCCTGTTCGCCAAATGAGGGAATCACCTTCCCGGAGTCCGCGTCGAGCGCATAGAGGTAATTCATCACTCCGGCCAGAATGCGGCCATGGCGGCCGTCGCTCCAGTAGGCCAGCCCACGTGAAGGCTGAGTGTTATGCAGGCCGGAATCGAACTTCCAGAGAAGCTTCCCGGTCGAGGCCTCGAGCGCGATCACCTTTTGCGTGGCCGTGTAGGCAAAGAGAATCCGCCCGACGATGATCGGATTCGTTTCCAGACCACCTTCTTCGGCGGCATCAAACTTCCATGCCTGCTTAAGCCGCTGTACATTGCTGCGATTTATCTGCGAAAGCGGAGAGTAGTGATCACCTTCGGGCTGTCCGCCGTATACGGGCCAATCAGCACGGTGGGGCAGCGGATCGCTTTTGCAAGCCTGTCCATGCAGAGCCGCAGTGGCTCCCAGGAAGAGTACAGCCGAGATAGCGTAGTAGAGAGGATCTGCGATTCTCACTTATCTTTCACTGGCTGCCCGTGGCCCAACAACCATTCGGCCGCATTGGAAATCAACATGCTTTGCACCGGACTGGTGAAAACTTTATCCCCATGCCCCATATTCATGTACAGCATCTTGTACTGAGTATTGGTCCACACCACCGGAATATCTCCATACGTCAACAGACCCTTGATCCCGAGAGGATAATTGGCGGGATCGAGCGTCAAGAGGACATGGATATGGCGATCGGCACGAGGGCTCGGCTTCCATCGATACCACTCGTTGGTCGGCGAAACAAAGGTACCTGGCAAGTTTCGGGTGACGGGGCTGGTCTTGTCGTCCACGATCAGCTTGGCGGGCAGCGGAGGCCAGCTGTTCGCATCAAACACCCCTCCACCGATGAACGACATGAACCATGGCCATTTGGTGTCTTTGTCGTTATAAGCAGAAACGTGAAAGCCAAGCCACGCGCCGCCTCCAGTCATGTACCTCTCAAACGCTGCACGCTCTGCCTGATTATGAGGGAACTCGTTGAGCCAAACCACTAGTTGATATGGCTTCAAATTGGCGTCGTTGAGATCTTCCCAATTAGTCGTGGCTTCCAGCGTGAAGTTGTCCTTCCGGGCGAGATCCGCAAAAAAACGTAGCGCATCCAGCGCAAAGAGAACGTGGTCTGTCTCCACATTGAGAGAATAGAGAACCAACACCTTTGGCTGTGCGGTCTGGGCGCCGGCATTCGCGGACAGCATCCCAAAGCACAACACCAGCACGAAAAAAGCCTTCACTGACCGGCACCCCAAAAGATGGCATTGCGGAAAAGCTGGGTGAAATTCTTGTCTTGAAACAATTCCGGGTGATGGCCCATAAAGATGTAAATGTTCCGGGCCTTGACATGTTCGTTGGTCCAAACCACGGGATGATCGCCGCCCATGGTGATCATGCTCCTGGGATCGTAGCTCGACTCATCCACGCTGGCCAGAACATGAACATTGGCGCGATTGGACCTGCTCCAGGTGTACCACTCTTCTTTGTCCACCACGAAAGAAGACGGCAGCCCCTTGGTTGCCGGATGGTTGGGATCGTCGACTTTCACCGTGGCGGTTGCGAATTGCGCGATGTAGCTGGTGTATCGGATATCGCCCATGAAGTGGGACCACCAGTCCCACATCGGGTATCCGTCAAAGTCGCCCAGCAACATGGCGTGATGGAATCCAATCCAGCCGCCGGTCCCGCGCTCGATATACCGCTCAAAGGCTTTCTTGGCCACTGGCGTCCAGCGATACGGTGGATAGTTCAGTTGTACGAACAGGCGATACTTCGCAAGGAAAGCATCGTTGATGGGGTCGGTGTTCGTGATGTAGTCGACGGCGAAGTTGTTTTCCACCGCCAACTGACCCAACCAAACCTTGGCTGCCGCGACAAATTCATTGTGCGGGCTATTTCCCTCTTCCGCGATGGCTACAACCCGGAACTTCACCGGCTTGCTGGAGGTATCGAGCGCATGGGCACCGACATATGCTGCCAGCAGAAAAACACAAACGAACCACTTCTTAACCGCGATCATTTTCACCTACCCACCATGAACTCTTTAGGCCGAACGAGCCATGAAAAATGCATTTGACGAAGTACACGGATTTAGCCGTGCCGTAATAGCCGCTGAGTACGTTTTCGAGAAGGCAAAAAGGCAATTGTCGGTTTTCTGTGACCCTTCGCATCAGACGACTAAAAATCTATCGGAACATTGGCCGGACTTCGACCAGGCGGCAAATTCAGTCGTCCCTGCGGGACTTTTCGTCTCTCGAATCTCTACCCAGGACTCCATCCTGGGCTAACGTCAGCCGTCCCTACGGGACTACGGAATCCTTTCCTTTCTCAAGACCCTTCTACCGGATCACCGTCACATTGTTGCTGCTGTAGTTGGCGACGTAAGTCTGATGATCTGGTGCGTCCATCGCGATCGCATACGGGATCGCTCCCACCTCCACCTTTGTGATCGGGGAATTCGTTTTGCCGTCAAGCACGGTCACGCTGCTTGTGCGTTGGTTCGCTACGTAGATTCGGTCGTCTTGTTCATCGATGGCGATTGCCTGGGGATGGGTCCCCAGATGAATTGTCTCGGTCACAAGGTCGCTCGTGCCGTCAATCACTGCCATGGTGTCGTCGCCGTAGCTCAGAACGTATGCTTTTTGGGTTACGGGGTTCACCTCGACGGCAAAAGGAATCACCCCCACATTGACCGTAGTAGCAGCGTTGGTTGCCCCGTTAATGATCGTCACGCTGGCGCTGTCTTCATTCACCGCGTAGATCTTGTCAGTATTCGAGTCCACTGCGACCGCCCAGGCGTGTTTGCCCGTGGCTATCGACGCCGTGGAGCCTGTAGCTCCATCGATCGCGGTGACGTCTTCGCTGCCATAATTGACGGTATAAATCTTGTTGGTGACGGGGTTCAGAGCTATGCCGCGGGGCCCCTGGCCCACCTGGATGGTCGTGGTTGCGTTCGTCGATCCATCGATGACCGTCACACTATGACCAAAATTGTTCGCCACATAGATCTTGTTTCTGACAGGATCTACCACCAGTGCCTGCGGATAGCTCCCTACATGAACAGTTGCGCCGAGCTTATCGCTTATTCCGTCGATCACCGAAACCGAATCTGCGCCCGCATTGGTAACGTAGACTTTGCTCGTTTTCGGATTGATCGCGACCGCCTCTGGGCGATCTTCGACGCTGACGGTCGAAGCCGCATGGGACACCCCGTCAATAATGGTGACCGTGTTGCTGCCATGGTTCACGACATAAATCTTATGAGTGACCGAGTTCGCAGCTACGGCGATTGGGTTCGTGCCCACGGCCACCGTCGCGATCGCCGCTTGCGCGACGCAGGCGAGGGGCGTCGCCATCGCCACGAGGCAGGCTATCCGCGCGCAGCAACTCATTTTTCCAGCCAATAATTGTTCAACCCGATATACGCCGATGGCAGGTTGGCAAGAATCGTTCGCCGAAGCTTAAGCTGGTCAACCGGCTTATCCGTTTGATACAAAACATTGCCGTCGGCGTCGAGCAGAATGGTGTAGGGAACTTCTGGCCCAGTCACCCAGTTGGGATCGAAAGCCTTTTGCAAGGCTGCCATGTTCTCAGCATCAAACAGCAGGTTGCGGCTGGTGGCATGGGTCTTCTGTAACCACTGCGTCACCGCAGCCTTCTCTTCCGGCTTGTTCATCGATACGGCCACCAGTTCAAAATTGCGGTCGCTGTACATACGGTAGATATCCTGGATCGCGGCGAACTCCTCGAGGCAGGCACTGCACCGAGTCGACCAGAATTGAATCAGCCTCACATTCCCGTCCGCATTCTTGTGCAGAGCTTTGAGCGCATCCGCCGAAACCGTATCAACTGATACGGGCTGCGCATTCAGCTTTTCCATGAACGCTACGTTCGCGGCCTCTTTATCGCTCCACTTTGTGGAGCAGCCAAATGCTCCCGTGTGCTTAACAGTTACTTTCTGGTCCGCCAGCAGGGCGTTGATCGCATCCAGCGCATAGTGCCTTTTGACGAACTCGATCCGGTAGCTGTCGTCGATCGCTCCCTCGTAGCGCAGCTTGCGCTGCTGATCGAAGATGAAGACGTGCGGTGAGGCCTGCGGCCCGTACTCCCGCGAAACAGCTTCGGTATCTCCGTCGTAAAGATATGGATACTGCAGATGTTTGTAGGCGACGCGGATCTTCATCTCGTCCAGCGTGTCGCTCACATCGGAAGAATCCAGTTCATCGATGCGAATCGCCTTGGGGTCGTTAGGACTGATGGCAACCACGGCGACGCCCTTGTCTTTGTAATCATTATAGAGTTGGGTGACTCGGCCCTCGTACATCTGTGCGTTCGGGCAATGGTCACAGGTAAATACCACCACCAGGACCTTGCTCGACGCGTAATCGCCCAGCTTGTGAATCTTTCCATCCACCCCTGGCAGAGAGAAGTCCGGAGCCGGGGATCCCAAGGGCAGGATCGGATGCTCGGCGGCCAGCGCGGCCAAGGGCAAAACGAGCAGAGTAAGCAAACTCCAAATTGCTTTCTTCTTCATCGCAGAGACAATCGACATACTAAGCTCCGGAGAAACCATGTTGCCAGGCAAACGCGACGTTGGTGCGCATATCGTCCCTCACGTCGTCATCGCCCTCCTTCTCGTATTCAATCGCAACCAGATGACGGAAATTCTGACGGTGCAGCTCTGCTTCGACTTCAGAGATTTTGGCAATTCCACTGCCCAGCAGCACATTATCTCCATGGCCAACGGCTTTTACGTCTTTCAGATGAACCAGGTTCAAGCGCGGCGCCAGCTTACCGACTGCGTCCACGGGATCATATCCGCAGGCTGCAAAGTGTCCTGTGTCCGCCGTGGCTCCACAGTTCGCCGAAAGGCCCGCAAGCGCGTTGAGCACATCTTCGGGGCTCTCATAGGGAAACTTGACCCCGGGAAAAAAATGATTGTGGATGGAGAAGGTGAGGCCAGCCTCGGTGACGCTTCGGTCGATATGCTTGAGCAAGTCAGCGCCGGCCGCATCGCCGGTAATGTTATGCGCTCCTAACAACTTGGCGAAGGCTACCGCCTGCACGACTTCCTGTTCGTTCTTCAGCGTGGCCGCGTAGTAGGAGACGCACTTAATACGAGCCTTATCCAGCTTCGTCTTCGCCGTGCGAAACAGCTCATCGCTGGGGTGGCTCATCACCATATACTCGCCGCGGGACATCTCAATCTGCTGATTGTGCAGACCATTGGTCGGCAGCAGAATCTCGAGTTGCGCAATCATGTCGTCGAACGACAGCGCGTGATAACTAAAGGTTCCAATGCCGATCGTCAACGGCGCCAACGCATAGGCGGGGATGCTGCTCGCGACCAGACCAGCCACCGCACTCTTGAGGAATGTTCTTCGCGTGATCATCTTAGGGTGCGCGTGAAGCCGTCTGGTTTTCAGGAAGGGGCAGCAGATCTTTCGACGGTGTATCCGCCGGAAAGGCTACGTTGAAAAAGCAAACCATCATCTCGTCAAAGCTCTGTTGTCCCCAGGTGACCGTTTTGCTGGGATCAGGATTTTCAGGGTTCTTCGCCGAGTTATCGTAGTGCGCTGTGCACTCGATTCTGCTACCCGCCGGCAGCACGATCGGCTTGGCCAGGTTGTACCAAAGCTGCCAGTGCCAGTTGTAGTGCGGCACGTTCAGCAGGGCGCGGGTTTCTCCGTCGGGGAACACCACGCGATAAGACATGTCTTTGCCCCGCATGTGCATGTGGGGATGCATGCCGAGTAGTGTGACTTCCCGGCGGAAGGTGAAAGAAGCATCCACGCGGTAGTCCGGATCGCCGGGCGGAATCTTGAACTTCTCATTGCCCGTCGAGAGGGTCATCACCCGCTCGGCAGGCGCCTCTTTTGCCAGCACCAACCCCAGGTTCGCCTGGTCTGTCGTTGCTTTCCCTTCAGGCATGTAATGGACTTCAAGAACAATGTCTGAGCCGGCAGGAATCAGCTTAGCGTGGCCGGGCGCGAACATATCGGGCGGTTGACCCGGGGCATAGCCGACCAGCCAGTCACTGGGCACATCATCCTTGGCCACCGTTTCCCCGGTCTTGGCCGGCGGAGCTACGAAGAACTCCTCTTTGGGCTGGTCCTTGAAGTAGTTCGATCCCGGCTTGCGGACGTAGGCCACGATGTGATGTACCACCGAGCGATCGGTCGGAGCAGCCTCCACATCCTGTACCCACGTGTCCCTGGTAAAGCCCGTCGGAATAATCACGTATTGGTAATCCAGAATTCCGGTCGCAGGAACGGCGAACGCTCGGGGCAACTGATAGACCTTGTCCGGCTTGGGAATCGTCCATCCCTTGACGAAGTCGATTGGGGCAGGAAGGTCCTTAGGGTCGCCCCTAGGGGCGCCCGCATCGACCCAGGCAGCAATGGTGTCGATTTGCGCCTGCGTCAGCGAGCGATTGTTCTCGAACTTCTCCGTGTGCCCATCTTCAAACCAGGGGGGCATCGCGCGGCTGACAACCATCCGCTTCATCGCGGTGGCCCAGGGGCGGGCATCCTCGTAGTTCAACATCGAAAAGGGAGCGCCTTCTCCCGGACGGTGGCAGCCCTGGCAGTGTTGCTGCACGATCGGCGCAACATCCCTGGTAAAGGTAACGTTCGAGGGCCGCGTTACCGGGATGGCGGCAGCGTCGGGCATTCCCATTCCGGCCATTTGCCCCAACAGGCAAGGAGCAGCGCACAATTCGAATGCAAAGATCGCCCATGCCGTCCGTTTCATGCCGAACCAACCCGATTGATTAATTAGGAACGTTTCATTAGTATGTCGCCATCAAGTATCTACTGCGTCCATCCATCAGGCAATCTTTTTTTCGTACCCCAGGTAAACGCGAAATGAAGCTTTTAAGCTACTTCGTTCTTGTATGTGCGTTGGCGGGAATTGGGCATGCGGAAATGCCCGGCTGCTACAAGTCGGTCAGCCGGGTCGTCTGGCTGGTGCAGAACGTCGACCTGGCCAAACAGGGTTGGATTCCGCTCGGCTTGACCGACATCCACGAATATCCGGATGTCGTGCTGACCGGACAAGACCACGGCAAGCCGGTGAAGATGTGGGCATGGGAGATCACCGGCCACCTGGGCAACCTGACTGTCGAGATGATTCAACCCGCGGAAGGGCAGCTGAACGCGTGGAACAGTTTCCTGGGCAAACATGGCGATGGAATTTTCTCCATCGTCCACGAGGTTTCATCACCAGCGGAAATGACAAAGGAAATCAGCCGTATGCATGCTCTTGGAGTGGGCGTGCTGCAGCAGTTGAGTCTCGATCGCGATGGCAAACGCGTCACCTACACCTACTTCGACACTGAACCACATGGGAAGTTTGTTTTAGGCCTGCTCTACTGGCCGGGAGGCGCCCCGCCCGCCGGCGCGCCAGGTAAGGTTTCTCACCTCGCCCCCGTGGTTCAGGACTTAGAGCCGGTCTCTGCCTACTGGCAGAAACTGGGCTTCCCTGCATTTCGCACCGAGCACGCCACTCCGCGCCAGGATTCAACTTATCGCGGAAAGCCATTGTGGTTCGCTTTTGAAGTCGGCTACCAGAACTACACTCAGTTCAGCTACGAATGGATCGCCGCCCCGGCGACTCCCGCAAACATCTATGCCGACTTCCTCAAGGCACACAAGGAAGGCATTCAACATCTGGGAATGCCGGTCGACGACTTGAAAAAAGCTGTCGCCGACTACGAGAAGCTCGGCTATCACGTCTGGCAATCCGGAGCCTGGGGAGACGTAGGCAAGAAAGACTCCGGCCAGTACGACTACATGGATACCGACTCTATTGGTGGCGTCAGCGTCGAGTTGATACACGCTTATAGGTAATTTGCCCTATATCCCGAATCAAGCAAGTCCCACGCGGTCATCACACGACACACGCCGGTATGCTGCGCCGGACGCTAATATTGGCGACGGAAACTTCGGCGAGGGTCCCTTCGTCCAGAATTATTTTTTCGACCTCGTGAGCCCTTAGGGGACACCATCGTTAACCTGCGCGATAATGAAAGTTGCCAGCAATCCGGAGTGTTTCTATGTCAGAACCGAGTGATCCAGCCTTTGGCATTTTCTCCCGGCGGCGCTTCTTCCGCTGGACGAGCGCTCTCGCCGCCACACCGTTGTTCTCATCCGCCAAGTCGTTCGCCGTACCCAAAGAAACCGAGGGTGAAGACTACTACGCCAAGCTGGGTGTGCCGACGATCATCAACGCAGCCGGTACCTACACCACGCTTACTGCGGCATGCATGCCTCCGGTGGTCCTCGCGGCCGTTCAGAAGGCGGCACTCCATCCCGTGCGACTGCACGACCTGCAAACGCAGGCTGGGGAATACATTGCGAAGCGTCTCCGGTGCGAGGGCGCGGTGGTTACGTCGGGAGCCGCGGGAGCCATCACTCTGGCCACGGCAGCTTGCATGCAAGCTGCCAATAACCTCGATCCCATGGCTATGCCACAGGCGATCGACGGCATGAAGAACCAGGTCATCGTGCAGCGCGCGCATCGCTACGGCTACGATCACGCGATATTCCTAACGGGGGCGCGCATCACAGAGGTCGTCACTCTCGACGACTATAAACGCGCCTGCACCGCCGGCAACGCGGTCATGACCAACTTCTTCAACGCTGCGGAAGAGGAAGACGGTGAGGCGGGCACCGCTCAGATCGGTCGCGAAGAATGGCTTCGTGTTGCTCACGAGCACAACATTCCCTGCCACCTGGATGCAGCGGCGGACATGCCCCCCATTTCCAACCTATGGAAGTACACCGAGATGGGCTTTGACCTGGTTTGTTTCTCCGGAGGCAAAGGTATGCGCGGTCCGCAGAATGCGGGTCTGCTGCTGGGCAAAAAACATCTCACCGATCTAGCCCAGCAGAACAACAACCCGAACGAAGGCGTGGGCCGCGGTATGAAAGTGGCGAAGGAACAGATCGTCGGCATGGTGGCTGCCGTCGACTGGGTGCTTTCCCACACTGAAGAATCCATGCAGGGCGACTATCAAAAGCGCGCGGACCTGATTGCGGCTGCGGTGAAGGGCGTTCCTTCCGTCACATCCGAGACGGTCGTGCCGAGAATCGCCAATCACGTTCCTCACTTATTGATACGCTTCGATCCCTCTGTGACGGGTTGCTCCACTGCGGAGATAGTGGCCAAGCTGCGCGATGGAAAGCCATCGATTGAACTGAACCCCAACACCGGAAAACCACCAAACCAGGGCATTCCTTCGAATGCAAATACACTGGTAGTCGGAGTCTGGATGTTGCAGCCGGGAGAAGACGCGATCGTCGGCCGGCGCATACGCGAAGCGCTCACCAGCAAAACATAGACATTTTCAGCAAAGAGGAACTAGACCTTGGAAAATCAGATTTCACACACACGCGTAACCCGCCGGGATCTTCTAAAATCGACCGGCATGCTTTCTGCCGCCGCCGCCACAGCTGCTCCGTTGTCACTCTCCGCCGCTACTTTGATGGAGCCCCCCACGACCATGCATCCGGCCAGTTCTGGTACCCCGACAGACAATGTGTTTACCCAAATCGGTGTCAGGCCCATCCTGAACGCCCGCGGCACGTTCACCATCATCTCCGGCTCGCAATCGTTGCCCGAGGTGAAGCAGGCGATGTTCGAGGCCTCGCACTATTACGTGCAGATGGACGAGATGATGGCGGCGGTAGGAGCGGAGATCGCGTCGCATATGGGCGCTCCTAGTGCCATCGTTACCACTGGTTGCGAGGCCGCGATTGCCGCCGCAACCGTAGCCTGCATCTGCGGCACAGATCCTGAACGCTCGCAGGCGATGCCTTATACCAAGAGCCGCAACCAGGTCATCATTCCCAAGTACTCGCGTAACCCCTACGACTTCGGCGTTCGCATGTCCGGACCCGAGATCGTCGAAGTGGAGACAGACGAGGAACTGCGTTCGAAGCTCAGCGAGCATGTGGCCATGATCTATCTCCTCTCCGGGCCGCGCGCTTTCCAGGAACCGCTTTCGATCAAGACTGTCTGCGCGATCGCCAAGGAGAAGAACATTCCGGTTTTTGTAGACGCGGCAGCGGAGGAACCCATCGTTCCTAATATTCACCTCGCCGCGGGTGCGACTTTCGTCGCTTACTCAGGCGGCAAATGTATGCGCGGTCCGCAGGCCGCCGGGGTGCTGCTGGGCCCCAAGGACCTTTGCTACGCAGCCTTTTGGAATTCTGCCCCTCATCACAACTGGGGCCGCGCGCTCAAGGTGGGCAAAGAAGAAGCCATGGGAATGCTCGCTGCAGTCCGCCAATGGTACAAGCGCGATCACGAGGCCGAGCAGAAACAGTGGCTGGAGTGGGACAACTACATCGCCGATGCGGTCAAGGACATTCCCTCGGTAAAGACGGAAGTAAAGATGCCCGATGCGGATCTCTCCAACCGTGCCCCAACCCTGGCGATTCATTGGGACGCGAGCAAGGTGGGCATCACGGGAACCGAGTTGGTGGAGAAGCTGGACAAGGGTACTCCACGGATTTTGGTCGCCGGCGGCCACGGCAGCCGTCCGGACAAGATGGCCTCCTCGGTCGGCATCATGCCTTACATGATGCAGCCGGGCGACTATAAAATCGTCGCCGAGACGATTTCAAAATATATGCGGAATCCGGGGCATTACGAGAATCCGCCGGTGTACACCGGCTCCACGGCCAATGTCGCGGGCACCTGGAATGTCAGCATTAAGTACGTCCGTGGCGTGGGCGAGCAGCAATTCATCCTGCAGCAGGACGGGACCAAGCTTTCCGGAGAGCAGAAGGGTGAGATCTTCCAGGCGACGTTCCAGGGCAAGGTCGATGCGGATCATGTAACGTTGACGAGCATGATGGCCGCCAACGGATACGAAGTGCCTTTCATCTTCACCGGGGTGGTAAGCGGGAACCAATTCACGGGCGACGTAAAGCTCGGCGAATACGGGGCCGCCACGTTCACCGCAACCAAGGCCTAGAGTTTGCGCTTGCGCAGGCTTCCGTGGCCGAGGGATGCTGCAGATCCCTCGGCTTCCCCCGGATTTTGTGTTGAGAGCTGCGGCTTGCCCACTCAAGCCAAAAGAGGGCTTGAATGGGGCACCCAGAGTATTGGCGGGTGTATCGAGAGCTCGTACCTTACGGATCAATGATCGTGTGATCCCAAATGGGCGATCCTTGCGCGTGATATTGGCCCAGGCCCTTCCAATCTTCGCGCGTGATTCCATTTAGATCCCACACTACACGACCGTCTCGCACGGTCAGCTCGCAGATCAGCTTCTCGTCCCCGGTCATGCGTGCTCCGTACGAATCTACAAATCCGAAATGTCCTTTTTCCAAGTGCAATACAGCGACATCAGCATCTGAGCCCACCGAAAGATTTCCCAACTCATCGTGCTTGATCTCGTGCGCCGGGTTCGATGTAGACATCCGAATCACATCTTTAAGGGAGACGCCCAGATTGAGAAACTTGGACATCACATTCAGCATGTCTTTCATGCCTGCGTTCATGCTGTCGTTATGAAGGTCAGTTGAAATCGAGTCTGGCACGAAACCTTGTTGGATCGCGGGCGCGGCGTGCCGGAAAATAAAGCTCCCCCCGCCGTGACCGACGTCAAAAATAACTCCACGCTTCCTGGCCGCGAAAAGGTAGGGTCGAACTTTACCTTGTGCATCCAGCATCGGTACATCATCGAGGTACATGTGTGTGGAGATGTCGCCGGGGCGTAGCTTACTCGAGACTAAATCTTCGTAAGGGCGCTCGGGACGGAAGGTTCCGAAGTCGACCATCACCGGAATGTGGGCGATCGTGCCTGCTTCCACCGCGCGCTCCACCGGGGTCCATTCCGGGCCGTCGTAGTGAGCGGTCTTGATACCCACTATCACCTGCGGATATTTCATCGCCTCGGCCGCTGCTGCCTGGGCGTCCATTTCGCTCAGGTCTTGTTCATACTTCGGGCGCATGCCGCTTCCGACGATGTTGATAAAGGCGAGGATACGAGTGACGGAGCGATCAATCACTCGATCCTTGAAATCGGGGAAGTTTTTCCAGCCCGAGCTGCCCGCGTCTACGCCTGTGGTCACGCCGCTGCGCAGGGTGAAACCGTCCGGATATACGCTGTGGTCACCTGCATATGCGTGGCGTTCGCCGGTGCCTGCGTAGACGTGGACGTGGATGTCGACCAGGCCAGGGGTGACATAAAGACCGGAAACATCCACCACCTTTGCACCGGGACCTGCTTGAATATTTTCAGCGACCACCGCGATTTTGTGATCCTTGATGGCTACGTCGCGAACCGCATCGATCCCATTTTTCGGGTCGATGACATGCCCACCCTTAAGTACCAGGTCATACGATGCTTGCCCTTGAAGCGACGGCGAAGGCAGAAACGCCAACAGCGGCAAAAGCGTGAGGAGACGCAACAGCTCGGCATGGCTATGTCTCTTTTTGACTGCGTAACGAACATCCACGATAAGGTATCCCCTCTAAGGATCGAACCAGCATTTCTCGATGTGTGCAGAAAGACACAGCCGCTGTTGTTTCAGCGGCTGTGTGGAGGGAGCAAGAGCCACATCGATTAGAAAACTATCTTCCCTGCTAGCTGGAGCACTCGCCCGCTGCTCCCTGAGCTGTTCTTTTGTGTGCTTGTCGTGGTGCCAAAATCGCCCCACGTTGTAGAATCGGCCGGATCCCAGCCGCCCTGCATATCCGAGTTGGGATTCGATAGATTGGGATGGTTGAACACGTTTTGCGCCTCAGCGCGGAATTGGAACTTGAGTCGCTCCCAGATCCCAAAGTCCTTGAAGATCGACGCATTCACATTCTCGAAACCAGGACCATACAGCGGATTTCGCCTTCCATTGCCGTAGGTGAACTGCGCTGGGTAAGCAAAGGCCGAACCATCGATGCAAGAGCCGCTGGGATTATTGATGTAGAACTTCGCCGTGCATTTTGCAGTAGGAAGATGCACCCAATCGGGCCGCTGCACATTTCCATTGGGCTGGCTGACATTGGCCTGGTCGTTATCCAGGTAGACGTTGTAAGGCAGGCCGGTTTGCAAGGTGACAATGGCGTTGAGCTGCCAACCGCCTAGTGTATTCCTCATCAGGTAGCTGGAGCCGTCAAACTTAGGCAGATCGTACACAGCGATCGCTACAAAGCGGTTGCGGATATCCCAGTTCGAGCTGGCATAGTCCAGGTTGATGTTGAACTGGTCCATGGTGGTTCCGCCGTTGTTTGAGTTATCCGAAATATCCAGGTCATGGGACCAGGTGTAACTGGCCTGACCGGATAGGCCGTGGGTCGTACGCTGGCGGAGAATCGCCGTGAAACCGTTGTAGTGAGAATATTCGTCGTTCTGGATGGTGCGGATCCTGCCAAAGAGTTGATTCGGGCGTCGACTGTTGATGTCCCCGACCGGACCACCAGGCTGCGGCGAGTTGTTGTAGAAATCACGATCGAGATGGATCGCGTGGGAGCCCAGGTACTGCAACTCCGCGCCTGCCCCTTTCCACAACTCCTGCCCCCAGGAGAGGTTCCACTGGTAGAGTTCCTGCACTGGCAAGTGGGGCCCCATGGTGACAGCACTCACATAGGTTCCCGGAATGCCCGCAACGGGAGAACCTGCGCCTGCGCCCGGCGTCGGGGTAGCAAAGGTCAAAAGACTGCTCGCCTGACCGTTGTAGGCGACGGATGCAGACAACGGATAATTCTGGGTGGTGAGCGTATAGGTGTTCAGCTGGTTGGCATTCCAATAGATGCCAAAGCCACCCCGAATGACGGTCGATTCCGTGGCGCGATAGGCAAAGCCCAACCGCGGCGCCCAGTTGTTATGGGTAGGATCAATAAACTTGAAGCCGGGCGTTGGCTTGAATGTTCCTGGCGTCGTCGCAGTAGATGACGGGATGAGGGCGGTGTCGTTCGCATTCAGAATTCGCGTGTATCCGTTCAGGCTGTAAGGCACAGTCGGCAATTCGTAGCGCAATCCATAGTTGACGGTGAGCTTCGGTATTACCTGCCAGTTGTCCAGTACGAAGAATCCATCTCGCCATTCGCCGATCGATCCCTTGGTGGGGAAAACCGGCGTGGTGGACGACTGGGCCAGACCCAAAACGAAGTCAGCTGCGCCGTAGCCAGTACTGGTATAGCCTGAGTCGGCGCTGCCGGGCGTGCCGTTAAAGTTAAACAGGCCGCGCGCATCGTTGGCGGCTTCGCGCCCGATGGTGAGCTTTCGTAGCTCGACGCCGGCCATGATGTTGTGGCGGCCACGCGTCCAGCTGACTTCGTCGTAACCGTCAATCGTACGGTCGTCCTGATACCAGTTGGCGGTGGTGTTCCCCAGTGTCGGCCCGTTGTTGTTGCCCAGAACATCGACATAGACTGACGGTATCCCCGGATTGCCGTAAACCGTGTCGGAATTGAAACCGGGAATGCCTAACGCTGTGCCTGCATCCTTCGGCCCGTTCACGGCAAAATAATCCAAGCTGTTGGAAAGCACCGTGTTGAGGCCGATACGGAAATCGTTCACCAGGTTCGGCTTGAGGATGCGGGTGTAGCCGATCGCATAGTTTCGCGAGTTCGTGGGCCCGTAGGAAGCGTTCGTGGGGAAGTTGGATCCGTTAGTGATGTTAATGTCCTGCCAGTGATAGCGGAAATACAGCCGGTTTTTGTCGCCGATGTTTTCGTCAATGCGGTCCAACGTTTGGGTAATGACAATGTTGTTAGGGAAACTATTCTGCAGGTTGTTTTGCACGCCGCTGAGATTGGGCGCCAACATATATTTTTCCAGCGCCTGCGAGATCAACGCGGATGGACTATTCAGCTCAGAGGCCGGTATCTGGTTGTTGGGATAAGGGAGACCGGTGAACGGATCCGTGATGGCCACGCCGACCGCGGAAAAATCCCCAGACCTTTCGGCCGAGGTCAGCGTAGAAGCAATACCGGTATTCTCAGAGATCTGGTTGAGCTTCTCCCAGGACGCGAAGAAGAAGGTGCGGTTCCGTCCGTTGTAGAGCTTCGGCAAGTAAACCGGACCGCCCAGGTCGAAACCATACTGGTTGTAATGGTTAATCAGTTTGGGACTTCCCGGAGCGTCGAAGAAATCATGCGCATTCAAAGCAGTGTTTTGAATGTAGTCGTAGACCGCGCCATGCAGGTCATTGGTACCCGATTTACTGACCAGATTGACGTGCAGCCCCAGATAAGAACCGTATTGCGCCGGGTAATTTCCGCTTTGCATCTGGACTTCGGAGATCATGTCAGAGCTTGGGCGCGCCGGCGCCGTGGTGATCAGGTTATTCATGATCGAAACCCCGTCCAGCGTCATGCTGCTCTGAATCTCACGTTGGCCGGCGCCGATAAAATCTTCTCCCGGAGGCACGTTGTTATACCCGGAGGATGGCCCGATGGTCACATTGGAAGCGGTGGCCGCGATCTCCAGCGCGTTATGCCCCATCAAGGGCAGGTCCTGCACGGCCTTGGTATTGAAAGTTTCGCCCAGCGTAGCATCGTCGGTGGAAATTGGCGGGGTGGAGGCCGAAACGGTAACAGTCTGCGTTTCAGATCCGGCCTTGAGCGAGAAGTCGGTGCGCACCGCCTGATCCACGGGCACGATGATGCCTGTCTTCGTCAATTTGGTGAAGCTGGTCTGCTCGACCGTGATGTCGAAAGTGCCGGAAGGAATGAACTTGATCGAATAGTAGCCCTGCTCATTGGTGGTGCCCGGATAGACCACTCCAGTGGATGCCTCGACTGCGGTCACCTTGGCTCCGACCACTGCACTGCCCGAGGAGTCCAACACCGTACCTACCAGGGAGGTATTGTTGGCAACTTGAGCGTGCATTAGCGTAACGAATGCGAGTGTAATGAGGACTGGACAAAGGATAAGTAGACGTTTCATTCTCTTTTGGGCTCCCTTCAAGTTGGGACGCAAACGAGTCTGCGACCGTGGGAAACTTATGTTTATGCAGAGCTTTCGCCCTGCGTGTCATTCAAGAGGCCTACCTAAACAGAACGTCATTGCCAGGCATGAACCACAGTTCCCGGTGATAAGTCGGTTCGAGCCCAGACACGTCAGCGTGAGGGATTTCGCAACGCAATATTAATGAGGATTTGACTACAGCAATAACAAGCTGTCATCAGGCTGCAGACATGTTTGGGGATAGGGCAATTGTCCTATGGATAGATTCCTACCCGATTCTGCGCGAAGGGGACGACCTTCAATACGGAGGCGATTAACTTTTCCTAGGAGGATCCCAGGTCTCAAAAGCGAGACCTGGGGCACCCTTCGCTTTTTCAGGACTGATTGGTTTGAGTCGGAAGCTTTATTCCCAATGCACCAATCCGCGTTGGATGGCGCAAATGGCGGCCTGTGTCCGGTCGCGGACGCCCATCTTATCCAACACGCTGCTCACGTGGATGCGCACCGTTTTCTCGGCAATACCCAGTTGCTGAGCAATGTCGCGGTTGTTATTCCCCCGCGTGATGCAGGTAAGGACTTCGTGCTCGCGGGGAGTGAGTTCCACCAGGGAGGTTCGCTCCGCCAGACGGTCCCGCGCGACCGGTGGGAGATAGCGCATGCCCTTGTGCACGGTAACAATGGCTTCCACCAACTCCTCTCCACTTGCGTTTTTGTTCAAGTAAGCCATGGCTCCATTGCGGATGGCGCGATAGATATCCTCGCTGCCCTCATAGTTACTAAGAACCGCGATCTTTGCTGTTCTACAGAGTTTGCGGATGGCGGTGATCGCATCAAAACCGCTGAGGCCGGGCAAGCGGAGGTCCATCACGGTAACGTCCGGCGCGCACTGGCGGTACATCTCGACGCCGCTGGCTCCATCGCTGGCCTCCGCCACCAGAGAGATGTCGGCGCGCCCGTTCAAGACAGAGCGCAAGGCCATCCGCGCAAGGAAGTGATCTTCGATCAAAAGCACCCTGATAGACATCGTCGTCATCCTCCCTGCACTTGCATGTGAAAGGGCACATGGACCAGGATCTCGGTGCCATTGCCGGCCGATGTCTCTACCCGTAGGCTTCCACCGAGCTTGCGGGCGCGTTCCTCCATGACGGGAATTCCGAAGTGGCCGTAGAGCGCAGCCAGCTTGTCGGAGGCCCGAAAACCACGTCCATCATCCTTCACCGATAGGCAGAGCGAGTCGGCATGATACTGCAGGTGCACGGAGATGATGCTCGGCACCGCATGACGCAGCGCATTGGTGACTGCCTCCTGGCCGATGCAGACCAGGTGATGCACGGAGCCGGGCGCCAAGGGCACTTCCTGCCCCTCCACCTCGAGCCGCATATCGACGCCCTCTTTCGCACTCAAGGGCTTCAATGCGTTCGACAATGCGCTGGAGAGGGGGCCCGTCGCCTCCTCATTTTCCCGAAGGTCCCAAAGAATGCGGCGGGCTTCCGCCTGGCAGTGACGCACCATGTTTCTTGCCAACTCGCAAGCCTTGGCTGCCGCGCTGTTCTCGCTGGCGAGGAGGCGTGCCGTGGTTTCCATTTGCCAGGCAATCGCGGCGAAGCCCGCCATCAACGTATCGTGCCATTCTCGTGCAATCCGGTTCCGTTCTTCGAGGACTACGCCCAGCTCTCCCTTGGCCCGCGCCAGCTTCCAGCGGAACAACCGCACCGCAGCCCCAGCAGCAGCCAAACACAGCAGAGCGTAAAACCACCACGCCTGATAAAAATACGGCCGCTGATACACACCAACGCCGGCAACCTCATCGTTCCATGCCGAACCCGCGTTTCGCGCGGCGACCAGAAAACGATAATGACCGGGAGGAAGCTTGCGATAGTGAGCAGCCCTGAATCGCGTCACCGTCCAATCGCGGTCGTAACCATCCAACTTGTAACGGAATTCCATCTGTGCCGGGTTCGCGAGATTTTGCGAATTGAACTGAAAGACCAGATCTTCCAGACCCGGAGATAACTCCAAACGATCGTTCACGTGCACGCTGGCATCGTCCAATAGGGCTCCGGTTAGCTCCGCCGGGCGAGCGGCTGGAGGAACCACCCCATCGGGATCGGTATGGACCAGGCCTTTGGCTGTGGCGAACCACAGCATGCCGTCTTTTGCCCGGATAGAGTGTGGCTGCGCCACTCCAAGACACTCACTGCTGGGCATGCCGTCGGCCTTGCCTAACAGCACGTAGTCCAACGTTTTTCTTTTTTGTGTCGCCAGCTCTTCCAGTTGTTGCCGCTGTACCCGGACAATTCCGCGTGAGGTAGCCATCCACAGAAACCCCTTACCGTCATCGAGAACGGAGAAGACGGTGTAACCGACCATGCCGTTGGCGGTGTCCAAGTGAACCGGATGGTCTTCCGTGAGCCAGTCGAGGCCTCCCCCTTTGGTGCCCACCCAAACATTCCTGGCGTTGTCGATGGAGATCGACAACACATAGGGATGAGAAAGCCCTTCCACCATGCGAACCTGATCGCCCACCACGCGATACAGCCCCGCCGAAGTACCCACGAGTATCGAACCATCGTCATTTTGCGCCAGGCAAGTGATGAGTTTGTCTTTCAGCAGGAGTACGCCTTTGCCTTTTGCCGGAACCCCGTCAGCGTAGTGCAGCAATCCGGTATACGTGCCAACCCAAAAGCCGCGATTCTTGTCGGTCAATAAGGCGCTTACCGCATCGGTGAGAGTTTCCCGGCCCAACAGAATGTGTTCGAAGCCGGCGCCGTTGTAACGGAAGAGCCCATTGAACCAGGTGCCGATCCAGACGTTGCCGGCAGCATCTTCCGCGAGTGTGCGAATCGCTGACGAATTTCCAGGAGGTAGTTCGCGTTGGAATCGTCCCTGCTTGTACCGGAATAGGCCGCTACCCCAGGTCCCGATCCAGATATATCCCTCGTGGTCCTGGAGAACTGCAGCCGGCTGCGCCTCGCGCAGCTCTCGCGGCTCTTCGCTCAAAGGAATCAGCGTCGCTATGCGCCACCGGGCGAGGCCTCCACTGGAGAGGCCAACCCACAGATTGTGCTCATCGTCTTCGTAGAGCGAACGCACAAAGTCGTCGGCGAGGCCATCCCTGGTTGACCAGCAGGAAAACTTCGATCCGGAAACGCGGCAGAGTCCATCGTTGCGCGTGCCGACCCACATGTTGCCCTGGTCGTCGCCTACCAGGGCTGTCACCTCATGGGTGAACCCTGGCACCACTTCTTGCGTGTATTGTTCGGGGTCCTTGCCTGCAGAAGGCATCAGACGCACCAGCCCGTCACGTAGGCCGACCCAGAGTACGCCGTGGCGGTCATAAAAAACTCCTACCGCGTCGCCGGTCGTCTTGTGGTGCAACCGATGGTGCTCCAGGATATGGGTGTGCACGCCGCGCGACGTGAGATGAAATACTCCGTCGGAAGTAAGCACGAAGATTCCCCCGCGCCCATCTTCGGCAAACGGTGTCGTGATATCGCCCGAGACGGGGCCAAGTTGATCGAGGAGTTCGACCGTTTGCGTTGCCCCGTGGACCGTAATTCGTTCGATGCCATCGTGAGTAGCCGCCCAGATGGTGCCGGCCGCATCCTCGAACAAACCGCGAATGCGCTCCTGGTAAAACCCTGCCTGCTCGCTTACGTTGACTGCGGTGCCTGCGGTCTGCCGGATAATTCCCCGATCGTCTGTGCCGATCCATAGGTCGCCGCTGCGACTGAGCAGCAGAGAGTTGACGGGCTCGCTGGCCGCAGGATCTTTCGCGTCCACGCGGATTGGGCTAAACCGCAGACCATCGAAAGACGCAACCCCACCATAAGTCGCGATCAACAACCGGCCACCCGGCACCTGGGTGATCGCGCGCAGCTCGCTTTGCGGCAAGCCATCCTCCACTTGCCACTCCTGCTTTTGGTACTCGGAAAGCTGCAAGGTGGCGGAAATTGCCGGCAAGCAAGAAGAGGCCAGGACAAGAAGCACCGCCCAGCGTGACAGCCTGTGAAGAGGGAGACATATGGCGATGTTCTTGTTAGCCATAAGGAAATAACCGAGGGATGACTTTACCCCACCACAACCATGGCTACTTATGCAACTTATTTCTGAAAGCAGGTTGGAATCGACGGGGGGATGGAGGTGTGCGCCCTATTCGCACGTACCTCGAGGGCCGAAGCTGTGCGTAGGCTAGGGGTAGCAAATGATGGAGTTCATCGGCGTCGCCACGGTGGAGCAATAACGAAGCCCTCATCTCTGGACGACCGTAGTTGAGAACCTGAATCTCGAAGCTGCCGACCTAATTTAGGCCTGTGGGACTCGACTGCGCGACCTTGTTTAGACGGTTTCCCAAATGAGCTTGGCATTGGTTAGTTCCCTTGCGCCCAGCGCACCTAGTTCCCGGCCAACGCCTGAGCCTTTTACTCCGCCAAAGGGCGCCCGCGGATCCGAGCGGACAAAGTCGTTGATAAAGACCGCACCCGCCTCGATCCGCGCCGCGACGGCATTGGCCCGCTCGGCATTCTTACTCCAGACGGCGGCGCCCAGGCCAAACTCGGTGTCGTTGGCCAGCATTATCGCGTCTTCCTCCGTCTTGAAGGTGAACATCAAAGCCACCGGCCCAAAGAACTCTTCGCGGGCAACCGCAGCGTCGTGGGGCACATCGACCAGCACGGTAGGAGCATAAAAGTAACCTGGCCCCTCGAGCGGTTTGCCGCCAGTGAGCACGCGACCGCCGGCCGCAACCGCATCCGCTACCTGGCGCTCTGTTGTCGCCAACAAGTCGGCGCGGGCCTGCGGACCCAGTCTGGTCGCGGGCAAGAGCGGATCTCCGACCTTTAATGTGGATGCCTGCTCTACAAAGGCCTTGATAAATGCGTCCGCGACCGGCTCCGCAATCAGGAATCGTTTGGCCGCAATACAACTCTGTGCGTTGTTGGAGTAACGCGAGGTCACGCCTAACTGCGCCGCTTTCCCGATATCCGCATCCTCGAGGACGACAAACGGGTCTGAACCGCCGAGTTCCAACACCACCTTCTTGCCGTGAAGCCCGGCCTGCTGAGCCACCGCGCGGCCGGCCGCCACGCTCCCTGTAACCGTTACTGCGCGTATTCGGCTATCTGCGATCATGGCGGGCACCAGATCGCGCTGTACTGAGACATTTACGTACAGCCCCTCGGGGCCGCCGGCATCGCGCGCCAGCGCTTCCAAAGCCAGTGCGCAGCCCTGCACCGTCTCCGCATGTTTCACCACCACGGTATTTCCCACCAGCGCAGCAGGAATAAAGAAGCGCAGCACCTGCCAGAACGGCAGATTCCACGGCATGATGGCGAGAACCGGCCCCAGCGACTCGTACACCACGCGCCCCGGTGTTCCAGGAATGGCCTCGGGCTGTATATACGCGGCCCCTTCTCCAGCAAAATGCCGCGCGCCAAACGCGGCCTTCTTCACTTCCCCGAGCGCCTCGCCGATCGGCTTACCCATCTCGAGCGTGATCAGCCGCGCGTAATCCTCTGCACGCTTTTCCAAAAGCTCCGCCAGGCGAGTCAAAAAGGCTGTCCGCTCTGCAAGCGGAGTGCGCGACCACTTCTTCCAACCATCCCAGGCGCTCTGCAGGCGCAGCTCGACATCCTGTGTGCTGTGCTCCGGGTAGGTGTTTAGAAGCTCGCCGGTGGTAGGGTTCCTCGACTCGAATGCCATAGCCTTTTATCCCTTCAACGATAACGGGGGAACGTCCATCCAACGGCGCTCTGCCCAGCTCTTCATTCCCAACTCTGCCAACTGCACGCCCTTTGCTCCTTCGAGCAAGTCAAAGCGCCATGGCTTGTTCTCTATGACGTGACGGATAAAGTCTTCCCACTGCAGTTTGAAACCGTTTTCGTAAGTTTGGGTGTCGGGCACTTCTTCCCATTGGTCTGCGAACACCATGGCCTGGGGAATATCGGGATTCCACACCGGCCGCGGAGTGTTGACGCGATGTTGGGTGTAGCAACGGGTCAAACCGGCTACCGCTGAACCATGGGTTCCATCCACCTGGAAAGTCACCAGGTCATCGCGCCTCACCCGCACTGCCCAGGACGAATTGATATGCGCGATCACACCGCCTTCCAACTGAAAGGTGGCGTAGGCTGCATCGTCCGCGTCGGCTTTGTAGGGTGCTCCACTCTCGTCGACACGCTCGGTGATGTGGGTGGCGCCAATGCAGCTGACCGCCTTCACCGCGCCAAACAAATTGTCCAGCACGTAGCGCCAATGCGGCAGCATATCGAGAATGATGCCGCCGCCATCGGCCTTACGGTAGTTCCACGACGGCCGCTGCGTCGGCTGTAAATCGCCCTCGAACACCCAGTAGCCGAACTCGCCGCGGACCGCGAGCATGCGCCCGAAAAAGCCGGCATCCTTCAGCATGCGCAGCTTGCGCAGGCCGGGCAGGTAGAGCTTGTCTTGCACGACCCCACTCTTCACCCCGCGAACATCCGCCAGACGGGCCAGCGAAAGCGACTCCTCAAGAGTTTCGGAGAGAGGCTTCTCGCAGTAAACGTGTTTCCCTGCTGCGATGGCCTGCTTCAGCAGGGGCACACGCATCTGGGTCGAGCCGGCGTCGAAGAAGATTGTGTCCTCGGGATTTGCGAGCGCAGACGCCACATCTTTCGCGACCCGCTGGATGCCATGGCGTGCCGCGAGCGAAGAGACCTTTTCCAAATTGCGTCCTACCAGGATGGGATCGGGCATAGCCCGGTCTCCGTTAGACAGCGCGACGCCACCCTGGTCCCGGATGGCCAGAATCGAACGGACCAGATGCTGGTTGTAGCCCATACGGCCGGTAATGCCATGCATGATGATGCCGACGCGATGACTGGACACTGTTGATTCTGCCTTCCCTGGTTTCTAATGTTTGTTTTATAAGTGCGTCCTTGAGTGGACCATACCGGCGCTCGGACTGTCAAACCATCTTAGAGCATGGTGCGCAGGGTTCGCGCCTCAAGCAACCCCGAGGATCCAACCTTCAATTTCCGCAGTCTTCCGATCCTCGTCTTCCAGGTAAAACTCGAGAAACTCGGCAAGCGATCCGTTCATATCCGCGCGACGCAACCAGGCAGCAATGGAGTAAGCGTCCTGCTGGTGCCCATCGCGTCCCTCCTGCGGAAACGATTTGCTCCACAGTGCCGGATACACCTCCGCTACCGCAGAGCGCCCGGCTGGAATTTGCCAACCATCAAACGGCCAGAAATGCACGTTGGTGCGCGACCGTATATAACGCAACCATGGCAGTCCGCTATGTGTCGACTTCGCCACGGAGCCGTGGACATCAAAGTGAAAGACAGATTTGGCTCTTCGCGCACGTACCTCCGTGACCCGTCGCCAGGTCGATATTCCGGTCCGGCCGGCACCATTTCCATGCAGACCGTCACGGACGAAATCTACATACATGTGCTCATCATCCGTAGGCCAATGAAGTTGAAAGTCGTCCAGAAAAGCGGGCCAATCGAGCGGCAGATTGTACTTCTGAAAATACCGAAGAGGAAAAGAGAATCCGTGGTCGATGCCAACCAGGGTTGGCGTGCCTTCAGAAAGCAACTCCACCAGACGCTCTGCGATCCCGCGACGGGTCCAATATTTTTTAGGCCCCACTGGGAGCGGAATCTCTACCGGCAGCGAGAGTCGATCCGCAAAATACATCCGCAATCCGCGGAGGCTCGACGTTGGCGTCTCCGCACCGGAGTAGTCAATCCCGACATAGCGATCGAAGGCCATGCCAATCAGGTTAGCAGTTGATTGACCGCCCGATCGGACTCAGCAATCGAAGCGCGATGATCCATGATTCCTGAAAGATCTGAGTTAGCGAAAGCGATTTTTCCGAACGGAGCGCGCCGCATTACCTCGCGCGGGGCAATCTTACCGTCCGTCCCAAAGAAGAATCCGGGTTGGCCGCAGAGATAAGCATGGCCCCAGCGATTAACGATGATCCCTGCAATGTCCCGCCGCGCGTCAAATCCGCTACGCCGAACATCAGCGTCATCTGTTCACGAATCAAGCGTTCATATTCGGAGTAGGGCGTGCTCAGCAAGCGCATCCGTCCCCGCGTGCACTGCTGCGGCAAGGGAACACCGGGCTCGGTAAATGTGATCTTTCAGACGGAACACCGTTGGGTCATCCGGACTGATCGTAGGCGGAACCTCAGCAAAGGTGGCCACCTTGCGGACCGCGAGCCAGCTGTAAAGGCCTTCGAAGCATTGGCATTCCGTAATTCCCATCTTCGCCATAAACCGCCAGTTGCGCACGGCGACATTAATGACGGCGCAAGGCATGCGATAAAACTGTTGGTAGGCAGCACGATAGTTTTCCGGCAGGTCAGAAATGGTTCTCGCCGTTGTCCAGCCTGCGGACATCACCACCGATCGTGCGTGCACGGTATGCAGCCGGCCCTGCACCGCGTAGGTAACACGCACGCCATCACCCTCGTGCCGCACATCAGCCACAGTCGCACCCAGCCGTATCCGCACCGGCTGCCCGTCGCGATCTAGCTTGGTGAAATCCACCGGGCCATTACACATCCCAGCTAACGTTTTCGGACCAGGCATCGCCTCCGGGATCATGGCTTTCACGATAAAGCGCGCGATGCCTGTGTTTCCGCCGGGAAAGATCTGTTCCCCCACCTCGTTCTTCCAGGGGAACAGGACTTCGGGAGCGTAATTCGCATACGCGGAGTTCTCGTCCGCGGAAGAACCCGCCCAATCCGCCGCAACCGGCATGTAAGTGCGGATAAATTCGCGGGTGAGACCATCCCGCTGCATCAAGGTGCTCTTCAAAGCTGATGCGGTCGAGAGCCCGCGATATTTCGTCGCCATCCACCTTGGGCGAGGACAAACGAAGGGTTCCCATCGCGCTCTTTGAGCAGTTGCTGCTTGATCGGCTCAGGCAGGGGCGCGCCTGCAAGCCTTTTGCCCCATGCGTCGAACAGCCAGAAGCCCTCGGGATGGCCATGGCGCGCGCCAAAAAACATTCCCGAACTCTTACTGCCGCGGGCATAAGGAAGGGTGTTGACATCGAGCTCCGGCTGGCCCCCTCCCCACTTCTGATACTCCAACGGTTTACCGTCAAAGCCGATCGACTCGTAGAATCTTTGCGTGAGGGAGGAGGGCAGCGAAGGAAAGTACGTGGCCGAGCCCTGGCCAGCGATCAGCCGATGTCCATCCACCATGAATTCATTGCGCCGGGCTTCCCCGCCGAAGATCGCGTGGTCTTCCAGCACCAGGCAGCGTTTCGACCGCGAGGTCTTTTCTGAAAACTGATGAGCGGCGGCCAACCCGCTGATGCCTCCGCCCACAACGACGCAGTCGAAGGTTTCTCCGGTGGCTTGCGCATTCTTGAGCTGCCCGGTATAAAGCGCATCCCGGATGCCGTGGCCTGCGGTCATGACGGCATGGGTATTTCCGTTCGATGTGGCGTAGTCTCCCACGCCGCCGTAGCCATCCCAATCCTCCTGGGCCATCATCGGCGCAGGAAACGGACGTCCATCGAGGAAATCGGCCCGGGCCATCTCGGCATCCATGCCGAGCGCGCGGTCTGCTGGTGAGCCCTGCGGTTTTTGCGGCGGAAGTCCCACTGGGTTTCTCCTCAGGCGATGTGGTGCTACACTTCGACCACTGTACTATAGAACGTTTCCTTACAAAGTTCGCCACCTTCAGGGGGTTAGACGATGAAACGCAGACGCTTCCTTCAGTTAGCTGCAGGGACGGCTGGGGCTGCCGCGGTGCGCGAACAGCTTTCGCGTCCCCAATCACGAGCAGGAAATCTTCCTTACGATCCCTGATCGGATGCTCGGCGCCGGGGATGCAATCCGAGTGCGAGCCGGTGAGCGCGTGCGGTTTCATTTTGTTCATGCCGGGGGTCCGGACGAGGTTCACCTCCATCTGCCGGGTCACCGTTTTTATGTGGTCGCGCTCGACGGAAACCCGTACCAACGCCCGCCGCGGTTGAGGTGCTTTCGCTCGCCAGGGGCGAACGCATCGAAGCGATGGCGGAGATGAACAATCCTGGCCATTGGACACTCGGTTCGGTGAACGACGCCGAGCGTGCGGAGGTCTTGGTGTTCGCGTGGCTTATGCGGTCAGAACGGCCCGGCGCAATGGCAGCCACCTGAAGCCAGTCGACTGGTCTTATGCGCGATTCAGTGCGACCACGCGTTTGGTTCCGCCTGCCGATCAGACTGTCGAAATGTTGCTGGAGAAAGGCCGGTGGGTCGTCGATGGAGAGATTGCGCTCAGGATATCGATCACATGTCCTTTCAGCCGGGCCGTCGATATCGGTTACGGATGATGAATGCGACCGACCGTACCCAACCCGTGCGGTTGCCTGGATACAACCTTCTCTTGACGCGAGTCAACCAGATTCCGGTTTCAGGAATTATTAAAGACACAGTCCGTCTCGAACGTTACAACGTGATCGAGGCTGATGTGGCGTAGGCGTAGTGTAAAGCCGGAAAGCCTGACAAGGGTCCGCTTCAGGTAGGAATACCGCAGGCCTGTCCACTCCGCCTTCGCATGCGGGGCAGGCGGGATGACAAAGGGGAGGGTGACGGTTCATGGAGAGAGGGCGTTGCGGGCCGAAGCGTTTCGGCATAGTACCGCGATTCCAGGAGAAGTCCCGAGGGACTGCAATCCCTGCCCCTTCGCTTCGCTACGGTCGGGATGAATAACAAAGGATAATAGTTCCGTGGAGAGTGCCTGTCCGGGCCGAGTCGCCGAAGTTGGTATTTCCACTTATAACTTCAGACCCGTTGCGCATTGCGGGTTATGTACTCGTCCAATGAGGTATCCGGGCCGATGTAATGAAACTCCTCGGCAGAGGCCAAGCCGTATTTCCCGCCAGTTGCTCGATCGCGGGTTACAAAGGCGGCCTGAATGAATTCCTGAGTCGCGGTATTTCCGCTCAGGGCCGGAACGCGCAGTCCCCGTTCCGCAAGACTGTCATTCAGATCCTTGACCATGTGGGTAATCATTGTTTCGCAGGACTCGATCGCAGCGATCTTCTGCGGCACCCACGGTCCAATATCCACTACGCGGTTCACCAGCTGCGGTCCGCGGGCAAAGTAGTACTTCTCTGAAACGGAGTGCGGTTTCAGTCCGGCATCGAACTGCTCGGGAAAATCCAGCAAGCCACTCGACATCCAGCACGCCGCCTCCACGGCTTGCGCGGTCACGTAATGATCGGGATTTTCCTCGTAGTGGCCCCAGGGGTCGTAACTGAAAACCGTATCCACCTTAAGCAAACGAAACAGGAAGATCAGGCGGCCACGAAGCTCGGTTCTGGATACGTCATCCAGGCGATGATTGCGATAGGCTAGATCGTAGGCTTTTTTGAAGCCGAGCGTCTTGACCAATCGGGCAGTATCCCGCTCATTGGCCAGCACCGTCTCTCCCAAAGTCAGGTGGTAAGAGTCCTTTTCGTCGTTGCTGGTGCGGATAAAGTAACCGGTATAGCCCTCACTCAGCAGCTTCGCTAATGTGCCACCGGCAAAGATAGGGCCATCATCCAGATGCGGGGTGATCAGTGCCAGGACCTTTCCGCGCTGAGGCTTTTCCGGGTTCGATCGCTCGATGACCACCTGCTCGTTGCCAGAAACCTGGCCTCGACCACTGCCCGCAAGCGCTGCTGCCGCCACCCCTAAAAATTCACGACGCCGCACAAAACCTCCCAAATTGTTAGGACCACCGGACCCGTATCGGCCAGAAAGAACACTTGACAGGTGTAGTATCTACATCGGAATGGCGATTCAGGACAAGATTTTTGGCAAACCGCTGGCGACGAGTGAAGAACGCGCCGAACAAATTGGAGTAGGAGCGGGCATCCCCATATTCGGGCTCGATGCCCTGACCAGTGCGGCATATGGTCCGGAGGCCGCGCTCGCTTTGTTGATCCCGCTAGGGGTCATCGGCACCCAGTACCTTCTGCCCATCATCACCGCCATTCTCATCCTGCTGGTCATCGTCTATTTCAGCTATCGGCAGACCATCGCTGCCTATCCGAACGGCGGCGGCAGTTATACCGTCGCGACCGAGAACCTGGGAGAGAAAGCAGGCCTCCTGGCCGCCGCGGCGTTAATGATCGACTACATTCTGACCGCGGCTGTAGGCATCTCTGCCGGCGTGACCGCGATGACTTCGGCACTCCCCAAATTTCAGCCTCACACCCTGGCTTTGTGCCTGTTGATTCTGGCCATTCTGGCCGTCGTGAACCTGCGCGGAGTAAAGGATACCGGCACCGCCTTCATCGTGCCCACGTTCCTTTTTATCGGTACCTTGTTGGCGTTGATTGCGGTGGGCGTGTTTAAAACCTTCGCGGCCGGCGGCCATCCCCATCCAGTGGAGCCCTTACCGCCGGCGTTGCCGCAGACCGTGCAGTTTCTGGGCTTATGGATGTTGATGAAGGCGTTTTCCAGCGGATGTGCCGCCATGACCGGTGTGGAGGCCGTCTCCAACGGCGTGATGGCGTTTCGCGAGCCCCGAGCGAAAAACGCGCAACGCGCACTCACCGTGATCATCTCCATCCTGATCGTCCTTCTGTACGGCACGGCATGGCTGACGAAGCATTATCAAATTATGGCCATGGACCCGGACGCGCCTGGTTTTCAGAGCCTTTTGAGCCTGCTGGTCACTGCCGTTTTTGGCCGGGGCTGGTTCTACTTCCTAACCATGGGAAGCGTGCTGCTGGCCCTTGCTCTGAGCGCCAACACAGCGTTCGCGGATTTCCCCCGCCTGACCCGGGCCATCGCATTGCACGACTACCTGCCGCACGTCTTTATCCTAAGAGGACGGCGCCTGCTTTTCTCCCACGGCATCTATGCCCTCACGGGCCTCACAGCGGTGATTCTGATTCTCTTCAAAGGGGTGACCGACAGGCTGATTCCGCTGTACGCGATTGGAGCCTTTCTCGCCTTCACCCTCTCGCAAGCCGGCATGGTCGTGCACTGGAAGAACGAGGAAGGGGAGCACAAGGGCCGGGTATGGCACATGCTGGTGAACGGCACCGGCGCACTCGCGACGGGGGCCACGACCCTCGTGGTGCTGGCTTCCAAATTCAGATCCGGAGCCTGGGTCACCGCGCTGCTGATTCCCACCTTGATTTTGCTGATGTATTCCGTGAAGAAGCACTACAACCGCGTGCGCTTCGAAACCCGAGACTGCGATCGCCTTAAAGTGAATAATCTGGAGCAGCCCCTGGTGGTGATTCCGATGGCTGGATGGAACCGCATTTCCGAGAAGGCCTTGCGGTTTGGCCTGCTGCTTTCCCAGGAAATTAAAGTCGTCCATGTTCACTCCGAGGACGAAGCCCACGGAATCGATAAGGATTGGGAAGATAAAATCATCGCTCCCATCCGCGAGGCGGGTCTTCCCGACCCCGAATTAGTAACCATCCCTTCGACATTTCGCTTCATTATCTCGCCGCTGATGGATTACATCCTGCGCCTCGAGACCGAAAATCCGGGAAGGAAAGTGGCGGTGGTTCTGCCCGAGCTGGTGGTGCGCCACTGGTGGGAAAACCTGCTCCACAATCAGCGAGTCCAGTTGCTGAAGATATTGCTGCTGTTGAAGGGTAATCAGCGCATCGTGGTCGTCAATATCCCGTGGTATCTGTAGCCGAGACGCGTGTACACTCAGGAATCAACCGCTTCGGACAACGATGATCGCTTCTGGAACCGTTTTCGGGCCTTACAAAGTAGTGGAAAAAATCGGCGCCGGCGGTATGGGTGATGTCTATCGCGCGCTGGACACTCGGCTCGAACGGGAAGTCGCGCTGAAGCTCATTTCCGACAGCTTTCTCAACTCCGAAGCAGGGACCGGCAGTCCGTCGCCGGCCGGCACGCCCCACTCGCGCGTCCACCTTTCTCACGAGCGTTTCCTGCGCGAAGCCCGGGCAGCCGCGACTCTGAACCATCCCAACATATGCGCCATTCACGACGTCGGGGAACAAGATGGACAGCCCTACCTGGTGATGGAGCTGCTGCGTGGCGAGACGCTGAAACAATACCTGACTCATCAACGGCTTTCCCCGACCGAGATACTCACGCTGGGCCAGCAGGCAGCCAGCGCTCTGGCGGCGGCGCACGCCCGGGGCATCGTACATCGCGATATCAAGCCAGCCAATCTATTCGTGGTCGATAGCGGACGGGACCGCAAACAGCTCAAGATTCTCGACTTCGGACTGGCCAAAAAACAGGGTCCCGAAGCCTCTCCCGACTCGCGCTATTTCGACACCAAAAACGATACCGCCACGGCCACGGGGATGATGGACCTGACCACCCCCGGCTCGACCGTAGGCACCGCCGCCTACATGTCGCCTGAGCAAGCCAAGGGAGACCCACTCGACGCCCGTACCGACCTCTTCAGCCTGGGCAGCGTGCTCTACGAGATGGCGACCGGGCAGACCGCATTTGCCGGCCGCAGCACCGCCGAAGTCTTCGCCGCCCTGCTGATGAAGGATCCCCCGCCGGTCAGTAGCCTGAATCCGATGATGCCCAGGGCGCTGGACCCCGTGATCGCAAAGTTGCTGGCCAAGGATCGCGATCAGCGTTACCGTACCGCCGAAGAACTGCTCGTCGACCTCGAGGCCCTGGCCGGCTCCAACTATGCGGCAGGCTGTCGGTCCGCCCTGTCTCACTCCGCCGCCCCCGGTTCCTGCGGCGCAACCCGACCGGCGGCGTTCACGCGGCGCGCGTGATTGCCCTCGGAGCCTTGTTGCTGGTGGCCTGCGCGGCCGGAGCTTTCCTGCTCCACAATCACCCGGGCGCCAAACCAGGCCCAACGACCGTCGCGATAGTGAGTCCATCCGCAACAACCAAACCTGCTTCTGCAAAAGACAGCATCATCGTTGCAGACTTTATCAATAAGACTGGCGACCCGGTATTTGATACCACCCTGAACCAGGCTCTCCGGGTGCAACTCGGCCAGTCTCCGGTGCTAGACATTATTAGTCAGCAGCACCTTCGCCAGAGTCTGCAGTTTCTGGGCCGCAAACAGGACGAGACCATCACCCCGCAAATCGCTCGGGAGATCGGAGAACGCGAGGGCGTGAAGGCGATCCTTACGGGCAGCGTTGCCCCTCTCGGTAAGGCCTTCGTTCTCACCCTCACTGCGCAGAACACCGCTAATGGCGACGATATAGCCAGCGAAGAAGCGACCGCGCCAGACAAGGAGCATGTGCTCGAAGCGCTCAACCAGGTCTCGACGGCCATGCGCGCCAAACTAGGAGAAAGTCTCTCCAGTATCCAAAGACTGAATGCTCCATTCGGCCAGGCCACCACGCCTTCGCTCGAAGCATTTCGAGCCTACGCCCTGGGCGATGAGGCACATCAAAAGGGTAACGACATCCCCGAAGCTTATGACCATTACAAGCGAGCCCTGGAGTTGGATCCAAAGCTGGCCATGGCCTGGGCTCGTCTGGGCGTCTTGAAGGTGAACACGGGCGCCGTCAGCGAAGCGGCCCAGAACTTCACCCGCGCTTATCAGCTCAGCGACAATGTGAGCGAGCGGGAGAAGCTTTACATTGCCGGCCACTATTACTCCACAGTCGTGGGTGATCTGAATAAGAGCATCGAGACATTACAAGTCGCCACTCAGGAGTATCCGCTCAGACATCAGCAACTTCATCAATCTCGGGGTTTCATACCTGACAAACGGGGATCTTGAGAAGAGCGATGCCGCGAATCGGCAGGCTCTCGCACTGCAGCCGGATAATGCGATCGCCCTGGAAAATGGGGTGGCTGGAGCGACGCAACTTGATCAACCGGAGAGAGCGAAGCAGTACATCGCGGAAACGGAGCGACTCGGCTTAAACGGAACTTCTCTCATGGCGATCGAAACAGCGTTTTACGCCACGGAGTCTGACTGGAACAACATACAGAAGATTCTCGCAGCGACCGCCGGGCGTCCCGACGGCTTTTCTGTCACTGGATATTGGGGCACTCTTCTTCCGCAACAGGGTAAGTTTCAGCTGGCAAGAACCACGCTACTGCGCGCCGCGGACCAGGCGGCAATCGCGCAACAGAAGGATGCCCAGGCCACCGCCCTGCTCACTGCGGCCAACATCGACTGGGTGGTGGATCGATGCGTTGACCCCGAGCAGACCGTTAAGCATGCCCTGCAACTCGATAAAGGTAAAGTCACGCTGATTGGCGCAGCTACTACTCTCGCGCTCTGCAATGAGAAGAAGCAAGCTAACCAAATGCTTTCTGATCTGGAAAAGCACTACCCGGAAGATACTCTTATCCGGGAGCTGGCTGTGCCCCAGGCACGCGCGTGGCTTGCACTCAAGGCGGGCGATGCGCAGCAGGCGATTGCCCTGCTGGACCGGGTTCGCGCCCATGATGCCGCTTCCTTTGCGCCCTACCTGCGGGGTCTTGCTTATCTGCAACTCAAAGATGCGCGGAATGCCGTCGCATCGTTTCAGGATGCGACCCGCCTGAAGGGCGCCGCCTATAACACCGGTAGCCCCTACGCCTTATCGTTCCTCGGGTTGGGTCGCGCGTATGCCCTGGCAGGCGACAAGGCAAACGCCAAAAAAGCCTATGACACCTTCTTTATCGAGTGGAAGAACGCCGACGCCGACCTGCCTGTCATGGCTGAGGCCAAGAAGGAATACGCTCAACTCTAACCGGCGTACCTGGGTCAAAGAGACGAGCAAAAGCTGGCAAAGCTCTCGCTAACCGATATCTTCGAGCGCCATATGAGACTCGGGAAGCACCTGCCCGCCATCGATCACGATGGTTTGCCCGGAAATGAATCCCGCCTCATCGCTGGCTAGAAACAGCGCCGCATAGGCAACATCTTCCACCGACCCAAGCCGGCGCGCGGGAATGGCCGCGGTCATCTTCGCCATATACTCTGGTCCCAAAGCCTTCACACCCTCGGTAAGAATGTTTCCGGGGAGCACGGCGTTCACCGTGATGTTGTGAGGAGCAAGCTCAAGTGCCGCGGTGCGGATAAAACCCAGTTGCCCGGCTTTGCTGGCTCCGTAGTGGCTCCAGCCCGGGTAACCCGTGATCGGTCCGGTGATCGAAGACGTAACTACGATACGTCCCTTTCCCCGGGTTTTCATCGCAGGCAGGCACGCCTGGACCGAGAGAAACGTTCCCTTGAGGTTTACATCCATAACCCGATCCCAATCTGCTTCGCTCATGTCGAAGAGTTTTGCGGCAGGGAAAATGCCCGCGTTGCAACAGAGAATGTCGATACCGCCGTGCCGCTCGATCGCAGTCTGAGCCATGCGGGCGTTGTCTTCCAGTTTGGAAACGTCGACGGCTACGGCACTTGCAATGCCACCGCTGCGCTGGATTTCGACAGCGGCTGTTTCCGCCTGGACAAGATCTCTCGCCGCGATGAGCACGCGAGCTCCCTGCCGAGCAAAGACGCGAGCGATCCCTTTTCCAATTCCCTTGCTTGCGCCGGTCACGATGACCGAACGTCCCTCGATGGATGTCAGCACGTTTGATCCTTCAGGTTTCCAAAGATGAACTGCGGAACTCGAGCGATCTTGAAGGCTCCATGATAGCCAGGAGCGAGTCTCAAATATAGGGCTTGTTGCTATAGCTTGTCCTTCACAGCTCTGGGTATGCTGGTCTTCGGAGATGCACTCATGAATCGTCGTTCGTTTCTCCAGGGATCGGCGGCTTTGGCCGGATGCGGCGCCGTTGGCCTGACAGGATGCATTCACACGCCGGTTACGGCCGCAGTTGCTGCCGCGCCTTCGCTGCCCTTCTACGATGCGGTTGGACCGATTATTCCAATTCGCGCCGATGTGGATCGCATTTTTCGCATCACGGTTTGCCTGCGGCCGTTTCGCGCTGCGGGGCCGCGGCTGGATGTTGAGCGGGTAGGCGACAAGTTGGTCATTCATAACTATGGCCACGGCGGGAGCGGGTGGTCCCTTTCCTGGGGGTCGGCGGATGTGGTGGTGCGCAAGGCGCTAGAAGGGGCCAACGGGAGCAAAGAGCTGGCCGTGATCGGATGTGGGGCGCTGGGGCTGACGGCGGCAAGTACGGCGCAGCGCGCGGGGTTCAAGGTCACGATTTATGCCAAGGAGCGGCCGCCCTATGTGCGTTCTGCGCGCGCTACCGGGTCATGGACGCCGGACTCGCGAATTGCGTTGAGCTCAGCGGCGCCGGCGAACTTCGCAGCCGAGTGGGAATCGATGGCACGTACATCCTTCGCGATGTATCAGAGCTACCTGGGTATGGCGGGAACTCCGGTCGAGTGGACAGACTGGTATTACCTTCGCGATCGGGCTCGTGACGAAGGCCCCTCAGCATCACAACCCATCGAGCGCCACGACTTCGCGCACTACGGCGATCGCATCGCCGACCTGACGCCTGGCCCGCACGATATTCCGGCGGGTGCGCATCCATTTCCAACCGAGTATGTCCAACGGGATACTTCGTTGACGTTTAACATCGCCGATTACTCACGCCAGTTGATGAACGACTTTATGATCGCGGGCGGAGTCATCGAGACACGAGAGTTTCATTCGCCGCAGGATCTGGCTTCGCTACCGGAACGGGTGGTCATCAACTGCACGGGCTATGGGGCTCGGCAGTTGTGGTCTGACGAGAGCATTGTTCCGGTTCGTGGGCAGATTGCCTGGCTGATCCCCCAGGAGGGCGTGCATTATGGAATCGCCTATAAGGGCGTTAATGTTCTTGCCCGGCGCGATGGGATTGTGGTGCAGCCCTTCCATAGCGAAGAGGAGGGCTGGAATGATTCCAATGAGCAGCCAGACAGGGCCGCGGCTGTGGCGGGAGTTGAGGTTCTCCAGGAGCTTTACGGGCGCATGGAGAGGATGCCGAAGCGGCGATCGTGATGATTGCCGGTTACGCTTCCCGTAGCCTCGCACTCCAGCCGTGCGATATCTCTGCGGAGCTGATGATTCTTCAACACCAGCTCCGCGACTAATACCTGCAACCGCGCTGCTTCCTCTTCCAACTGCCTGATTCTTGCGAGCGGTTCACGACTGGCAGAAACATCCTTCGAAGTCATTGCTTCTCCTGTTCAATTCCAACGCGCTTAATCGGTTGTCACGCGGGCATTCCGTGTCGCCAGCGGCGCAAAGTAGGAGCGGAACTTCCATGCCAGGAAGATCCAAAGAACGGTGACCAGGACTGCCGGCTCCGCACCGCTCGGTACCATCGTCATGTGAAAGGTGACGATATTGGCGATGACGGGCGCCAGGAGGGCCAGACCGAGGGGCACGAACTGGTTGGCGAGCAACATGAGGCCCGCAAGTACCTGGACCGCACACACCATATATAGATAATGCGAGCTCATAAGAGCTCCCAGGAAAGCACCGGCCACTCCAGGGATCGGAGGGGAGGGCAGAAAGTTAAGAAACCCATTCAGACCGAAAAAGACGAATATCAGTCCAAGAAGAATGCGTGCGATGAGTACGACAACTTTCATTTTGATCGCCTCCACTTATATGTCGAATACGAGAGTGCGAAATCGACAGCGGCATATTCTTTTTTCCGTTCGATCCGCAAGTTTGCGATATGCGCCGGAGCCATGACTCCGGCGCATGCCTCAGGAATCTGCGTTCGCCTCACTTTCAAGGCTACGCAGGTAATCGACAACTGCCTCACTCCAGCCGTCGATGTGCGTCCAGTCACCATAGCCAACACCGTTCCGCGCGCTCGCCACGTTGACCACGTAGCCGCGGCCACGCGGCGCAGGAACACGGTCGTGCGACTGCTCGTCGGTGATTACAATGATGCGGTCATATGCATCGCGGAGGTTCCGCAAAGCGTGGCCAAGCTGCGTTCCGCCGTGAGGCTGGCTGGATACGATCGCATCGCGCAAAGCAAAGCCACGACGCGAAGGCACCCGGACCAGCTTGTCGGAGAAGCTGTAGACTTCGACTGCCTCGCAAACTTCGCGAAGCAGCACAGCCAGTCCGCACGCGGCGTCCATTCGAAGCATCTCTGAACGGCGAGCCAGCGGAGCATCCATGCTGCCGGAAGTGTCGACCAGCAGCACCGTGCGGCCAGCCAACTTCTCCCGTCCCGCGATGGCCTTGTACATCACCTGCTCCAACGCCTCCTCCCACTGGGGCGCGTACCGAGCCGCCGCAAGGAAGCGGAAGGGCAGAACGCGCTCCGTCTTCATTGCAGACAAGGCTTGAATGACAGCCTCCTCGCTGACACCGGCTTCCTTCATATTGCGAAGGTTGCGCAGGATGGCGAGCGCGCCCAGCTTGCGCTCCGCGAGCAACCGCTCCCAGTGCGCACGCTTGTCTCCTCCACCGGAGAGGGCTACTTCCCAGGTATCGGGCGTGAACAGATGCCCTTCGATGAGACGCCTCCACAACCCGGCCTGATCCGCGTCGATCGGCTTGGCGTGGCACAGGAAGAGTACGTCGCGCAGACGAACCACGCCCACACGGTCGTACTTTGCCAGTGCATACTCGTCGAACTTGGTGAACGCGGCAGCCAGGCCTTTCTTCACCTGACCCGACAGGGGAGCGCGGCCGTCCGCCCAATAGATCGCCATGAACTCCGAGAGCTCGTCCGCACGCTGAATCACCCGGGTGAGGGTCTGCGCGACCAGGGCGCGATGACTGGCGTGACGAGCCATCTCGCGCACCAGGAGCAACGGTACGTGACGCAGCTTCATCGCCTCCCGAGCTTCAACGGCAAGAGCAGCCACCCTTGCCGCTTCGACCTTAGGGACAAGTTCCCGGATTCGGCCTGCGATCTGCACTCCTTCTTCATAGAACTCATCCTCCCAGAGCATGCAGGCAAGAACGGAACGCCGAAGAGCCTGCTCGGGGCTCATCGCCTTTGCGGGGGCGCCCTCGTGCGTCCTTGCGGGTACGAGGTGACTCAACTTCAAAATGTTCAATTTCGCCATGCACTGCCTCCTTTCTTTCAAGCACTCCGCCGGGGAACAAGCGACTACGGATGAGCTACATGAACTTGCGTCCATGGCGGGAATCGAACCCGCGACCTCCGCTGTTTTCGAGCGGCGCTCTACCGGCTGAGAAGTATCCGTTGTCTACGCCACCGGCGATGTTTTGTGAAGCCATCACACTTCCACTTCCTCCTCGGTTACCAGCCCTACCTTCGCGCGAAAGCCAACCGGCTTCAACGAACTGCAGGGCTCGACGTGGATGGCGAGCTTGGTCATTGCGTCGTAGCTGGGACGATTGCGATCGAGGTACTTCGTACATTCCTTCACCTTGAAAGGCAAAGTAAGATTCGGATTCACCTCGGTACAAATCACAACCAACTCCGACTCACGGAAGCCCGAGACGATCTGCGCCCAGGTGCACGTGGTGCACAAGGAAGCCCACCCGCTCGGAGTTCCACCCTTGACATTTATCTTGCCCATGGCAAGCCTTGCTTTCTATCCGGTCACAACCGGAGGTGAACGGCCGGGGAACAAACGACGACAGAGCTTTGAGGTGCTCTACCACTGAGCTACGCAGCGTACGGCTGCGGCAGGAATCGAACCTGCGACCACCCGCTTAACAGGCGAAGTATCTGTTGTCTACGCCACCGGCCAAACTAATGCATGGTGATGGAGTGCATCACCGGGGAATCAGCGAAGAGAGTTTCAGAGCGCTCGTCTTGCGGTATCTTGTGCTTCGGGACTACGCCCCCATCCCACAAAGCAGCCACTCCGGCAGGGTTTTCCGGCCCTGCTTTCTGTGTCGAGGAAGTAACTCTCTTCTATCGCCACCGGTGAAAGAACATGCAGGTCGGGGAATAAACGCACGCGGCGTGAGGGGACTCGAACCCCGCTCTTTTGAGAGCTGCCAGATGTATCCGCGTACTGCGCCACCGACCATCAGTTTTGCGAGGAATGTGTGTGCCTTGTCCCGGAAGCCCAGTGACCGGGAAGACTAGGCGGATCTAAGGGATACGCCGGAAGTCCAGAAGCCATTCTTCGCGCGTAGGTAGTCGGGCCGAATGACCGGCATGACTTGCGCTTCGAATTGGATGAGGTGTTTCACGTTTCGCCTCTGGGCTATAAGAACACTGTGAGGATGCCATACTTTGGTTCTGATTGCAATATGGAATTTGGGGGTTTTTTTCGAGGAGAGAGACCCCGTCTTTTGGATGTACGCCGAAAATGCGTCCATTTCGTCTGTCGTCGCCACATGGCGATACACAAGTGTAGTCGCTACAGTTTCTTATTAGGGGATAGGGTAATCCCTCGCCCCTCAAGCCAAAAGAAGGCTTGAAAGGGGGCACCAGCGCAGGGTGACTGTTGAAAAAGTGGGTGAGGATGGCGGTCTCTTTCCTCGAACCTCGTGTACTCTAATGTTCCCGCCCGACTACGTTACATCCACGATCGTGTGACTGCTGGGAAACGGTGTTCGCGGACGCGACGAATCGCTTCGGCGCTAAGCTCGAAGCTTCTGCGTAGTATCAGGCTTGGGTGGCGGAGGGAGAGGGGGTTACGTTCGCCTTCAGGCGTTTCTCCCCTGCCGATCAAGACGGCATCTGGACCTCCATCCATCGTTGACGAAGAGCCTCACCGTGCCTGGCAAACCAAAGCAGCGCCAGTTGCGCCATGATATTGACCACCGCTCCCTCATCAGCAGCTGCGAGAGCCTCTTCAACAGTGAAGATAACGGTACGAATGTCTTCCCCTTCCCCCACGTGGCCATGAATGCCGCCGGCTTGCCCAGCGTCCACCTCCCCAACATAAATGCTCACCACTTCATCGCTGAGCCCGGGGCTGCTCAAATAGGCACCGGTGAACTCGAGCCTTCGGACGTCGCACCCGGTCTCCTCCTTTGCCTCCCGGCGCGCGGTCGCCTCTCTGGTTTCTCCCTCATCCATCAGGCCGGCGACACATTCCAGGATCCACGCCGATGGGAGATGGTTGACGTAGGCCCCCACTCGGAATTGTTCGATCAGGACCAACTGCTGGGACACGGGATCGTAGAGCAACACTACGACAGCTGGCCCGGACCGCAGAATCTCCCGCTTGTATGGCGGGGACAGCGTGCCGGCAAATGTTTCCGTCCGCAGTGTGAGCTGTTCATAGCGGAAGTAAGCATCCGCCAGAACCTCGGTCTTTTGGCACTCAATCTTTCTCGGCTGCGATCGATCCATGACTTGTTCCTTCGGTTGCTGTGTTCGCGGACGATTCGTGTTCTCGGTCAACGTTCCCCCCAGTGCGTGCTAATCATCCTTATAGTGACACGAGTCGTGCCGGCAAGGAGAGGGCCAGCATTGCGATGAAAAGATGTTCGGGTTCCTCGCGAATTTCGAGGAGAAGCGACCACCACAACCACAGAGTTGCTTTGCAAAATACGATAGGTGCTTAGTGCTGTTACGTTATTATCCTGGCCTGGCGCAGGTAACAGCCCGAAGACTTAAGTTTGCGATAGAGGTGGCCTGGAGTTCTGGCACAACCTGAGGGTACCAGGAACGTCGGTCGCTGAGGGGTCGGGTCTGAAGGGGAAAATCTATTTTCAATTGAGTGGCGGAGGGAGAGGGATTCGAACCCCCGTTACCCTTTCGGGTAAAGCGGTTTTCAAGACCGCCTGTTTCAACCGCTCACACATCCCTCCGCGTGAGTGTCACTCCATAGCTTATCAGCTACCGTAGGGTAGCCCGGCAGCCGGTCCACTCTTTGCGCGTTCGCATTCCTTCCGGTGTTGATAATTAATGGCTTGTGACGAATCCCGCGCCGGCTCCGCAGGCCGGGTACCGCACCCGTTTAAGATGCAGGAGTGAACCGGTTTTTTGTCTATGTTACGGCTCTTGCCTTTACTGCCTGCGCCGCGCATGCGAGCTCAAAGACGTTTCTTGCGAACGACTACGGCGCGAGAGGGGATGGTTCAACCCTCAACACGGCATCGATCCAAAAGGCGCTTGATCTGGCTGCGAAATCGGGTGGTATGGTGCGGTTCAAACCGGGCACCTACTTAACCGGCTCTCTCTTCCTCAAATCGGGTACTACGCTGGATCTCGAGGAAGGGGTTACGCTGATCGGCTCGCAAAAACTCTCCGATTACCCCATGTTGCCTACGCGGGTTGCGGGAATCGAGATGACGTGGCCGGCGGCCCTCGTCAACGTCCGCGATCAACGGCATGTCACCATTCGCGGCAAGGGAACCATCGACGGCGACGGCCCGACCTGGTGGAAGTCTTATTGGGACCTGCGCGCCACTTACGAGCCGCGTGGACTTCGCTGGGCCAGCGACTACGATGCCCGCCGGCCGCGTCTGATTCTGCTGCAGAATTCATCGGACATTCGATTGGGCGGCGGTATCCTGCTGAAGCGCTCAGGGTTCTGGACAATTCACGTGCTCTACTCTGACCACGTAACCATCGACGGTGTGGTCATTCGGAACAACGAAGGTGGCAAGGGTCCATCGACAGACGGCATCGACGTTGATTCTTCACGTCAGGTGCTGGTCGAACACGCCGATATCGACGTGAACGATGATGCCCTTTGCCTCAAGGCTGGACGCGACTCCGATGGGCTGCGAGTGAACCGTCCTACGGAAGATGTCATCATGCGCGACTCAATCATTCGCCGGGGCGCGGCGGCGATTACGATCGGCAGTGAGACCTCAGGAGGCTTCCGCAATATCGAAGTGTACAACCTGACAGCCCTTTCAGGCGTTCCCTCGGGAGTGCTTTTCAAGTCGGCTCACACGCGCGGAGGCACCGCCAGCGATATCCGCATCCACGATCTAACGCTCGAGGGCGTGGCGATTCCCATACACATCGTCATGAACTGGAATCCTAGCTATAGTTACGCTACGTTGCCCGCCGGCATTCAGAATGTCCCAGCGTATTGGACTACGCTCACGACAAAAGTTCCCGAAGAGCAGGGCCTGCCGCATTTCCGTAATGTTCACATCTGGAATTTAAAGGCGACTGGCGCGCACCAGGCGTTTAACGTCAGCGCTTACCCGAATGCGACGCTCGACAACTTTCGCCTGGACCACCTGGATATAGAAGCGACCACAGCTGGTTTCATAGCCAATGCAAAAAAATGGACGCTGTCGGACGACAACATCAAGACTGCCGATGGAAGCAAAGTCAATTTCAGCGACACGCAGCATCCGCCTCCCAGCGACGTTCCTTACGGCGACCGCCACTAGCCTTGGATAGCGGGTTGAGGAGCCCGGCACTGACGCCCAGATACACTGGTGGGGATGAGGAAGCCCATATTGTCGTGGTCCAGACCGTTTGGCGTGGCGGCTGTGCTGCTGGGCTGTTTGGTTGCCAAGGCCCAAAACGGCGTGATCACGCACCAGCCTACCGCCGCGCCACCAGGCAAGTTCGTCGACGTCACGGTGGCCAGCGGCGTCCATTTTCAAGGCCAGGCGTACCACACCGCAAAGAAGTACCTCATCGAAACCATGGGTTCGGGCGTAGCTCTGTTTGATTATGATAACGACGGGCGATTGGATATTTTCTTCGCCAACGGCGCACCTTTGACCGATCCGACCGCGCCGGGAACGATACCGCAGAAGAGTGGCCCCAAAGACTGGAATCGGCTCTACCACCAGAAGTCCGATGGAACGTTTGAAGACGTAACCGAAAAGGCCGGCCTGGCGGGCGCAGGCTACGATATGGGCGTGGCCGTCGGCGACTACGACAATGACGGTTACGAAGATCTCTACGTAACGGGATACGGCGGCAACCATCTTTATCACAACAACGGCGGCGGCAAGTTTACAGATGTAACGGCGGCTTCCGGGACCGCCGGCAGTGGGTGGTCCACCTCCGCGGCCTGGGTGGATCTGGATAACGATGGCCGGCTGGATCTGGTGGTGCTCCGCTATCTGAAATGGGACTTCTCCGACTTGTATTGCGGTGAACACCGGGATGGGTACCGCGCTTATTGCCATCCTGACCTTTTTCAACCCATCGTTCCGCTCGTCTATCACAATGACGGGAACGGTCACTTTACCGAGGTTGCCGCGAAGATAGGGCTCGATAAACCAGGCAAAGGGCTGGGAATTGCCATTGCGGACTACGACCGCGATGGCCACACAGATATTTTCGTCGCCAACGATTCCATGCAGGAGTTTCTCTACCACAACAAAGGCAATGGGATGTTTGAAGAAGTAGGTCTACTCGCGGGGGTTGCCGTGGATGGAGACGGGCGCACCTATGCCGGCATGGGTATCGACTTTTCTGATTACAACAACGACGGCCTGCCTGACCTGATCATCACCGATCTTGCCAACCAGCGCTATGCGATTTACCTCAACAACGGCGACAGCACCTTCACGTATTCGAGCTATCTGAATGGTGTGGCGGCCGCGACGCTGCTTCATTCAGGCTGGGGTGTCAACTTTCTCGATTACGACAATGACGGCTGGAAGGACCTGATCATTGCCCAGGGACACGATATCGACAACGTGCAATTGAGCTATCCACAATTGCGCTACAAGGAACCGATGCTGTTGCTGCACAACGATGGCAAGCACCTGGTAGATGTGTCGAGCGCATCGGGCGATATTTTCGAGCAGGCGTGGGTGGGGCGCGGACTGGCAGCGGGCGATATCTGGAACGATGGACTTGTAGATGTAGTGGTGACCACCAACGACGGTCCTGCCTACATCGTGCGCAACGAAACCCCTAACAGCAACCATTGGCTGGGAATCAAACTGGTAGGGCACAAGAGCAACCGCGACGGAATCGGGGCGGAGATCAAGCTGACCACGTCAAAGGGGATGCAATTTGTCACCGTGTCTACGGCGGCCAGCTACCTGTCCGCGAACGACCAGCGGGCGCATTTCGGGCTGGGCAGTGATGCGGCCGCGCAATCGATTGAAATTCATTGGCCAAGTGGGATCGTGCAAACGCTCAAGAATATTTCCGGAGACCGCGTCCTGGTGGTGGATGAACCCTCAGTGTCTGGGGCTGCGAAATGATTAACCTGGCCGCATAAAAATTAGCGAGAAAATGCCACGGAGGCAGGCTCCTTGCTTCGTAGAATGAGTCCCGCAGGGACGGCTGAATTTAGCCCAGGACGCAGTCCTGGGTAGACCTTCGAGACACGACAAGTCCCGCAGGGACGACCGAAGATTGTCCAGGGTTAAGCGGAGGCATATGTTCAGTCGTCCCTGCGGGACTTCTTTCTACGTAACCTCTACTGCGCGGAGTGTGGGTAGTCCACGCGCAGTGTGAGAATCTCATATGGATGGATTGGCGCCGTAACGTGGTCCGTTCCCGTAACCGTCAGCGGTGTTCCCTGCGGCTGCTCCATCAGATTGGTCACCGTCGCGGCCGTGGCGCCTTGCGGAAGGTGAATCTCCACGTCCCCGTTTTTGCCGGCCCACTCGTACAACCGCAAGATCAAGCCGTTGCCGTCCTCAGTCTTCTTCATGGCGGTCAGGACCACCGTCTCCGGCTGCACCGTCACGAAAGCATGTTCCCCGGGCAGCGTTCCGCTGTGTGGCCCTACCTGCATCGCCTTCAACTGATAGTTGAAATCGTAGCCCTGGCGAACGGTCAGAGCCTGCTTCCAGTCTCCAGCATGGGGATAGAGCGCATACGTGAAGTGATGATGCCCGCGGTCCGCGTCCGGGTCCGGCCAAGTCGGCGAACGCAATAGCGAAAGGCGAAGCACATTGCCCTTAGCGTCGTAGCCGTATTTGGCCTCGTTGATCAGGCTAAAGCCATGCTGCCCGTCACCTAGATCCGCCCAGCGCAGCGCCGGCACTTCAAACTTGGCATCTTCCCAACTGTTGTTCCGCGTGGTCGGCCGCTCAATCGAACCATAAGGAATCTCATACGTTGCCTTGCTGCTGGAGGCGGCCAACGGGAACGCGGCCTTGAGTAGAATGTGCGTTTCATGCCAGTCGATGTCGTTCACCACCTCCACTCGATCGACGCCGTTGTAAAGCGTGATGTCCTGTACGAATTTCGAGCTTTGCCAGGTGCGGGTCACGCGAATCACCGCCTTCAACGGCCCCCTCTCCACCAATTCCACTGAGTCGGCCTTATCCAATTTGGTAAAGACTTTCTCGAAATCCGCGTCGATGTTCCAGGCGTCGTAGTCTTTTGGTGTGTCCTTGAAGGCAATCAGCTCATTACCGCAGGCTCCTTGCGCCAGGGTCTCGAAGTTCGCCTTCTTGTCATACAGGCTGGTGATGCAGCCGGTTTGCGGATCGACCGTCACTTTCAGCGCTGCGTTTTCGATGGTTGTTCCGATCGCCTTCAGATCGCTGGCAAAAGGCCGCTTGCCCGGCACCACATGCAACAGCGTGTATCCCAGCGAGGGCACATCTCTTGCCTGCAGCAGAAGACGATAGCTGTTGGTCTTGCCATTGCTCGAAACAACTTCCGACGGCAGCACGCGATTCTGTGCATCCAGAACGGACACGCCGTTGGGCGCGGCGGAAGGCATCTCGACATCCACCGTCGCCAGGCCTGAGCGCTGCCAGGCCAGAGGGTTGAAGACCAGCAGCGGCACATCCCCGGCAGCGCGCGTGTTGATGGCCGCCTGAATCGTATGCAGCGCCTGGGCAGAGGCCTCGTTGGTTGCCCAGCGCACATCGTCATAATCCTTCTGCGCGTCCTTATAAATGACCGCGATCCCCGAGCCTGCCGCCAGGTCGTGGAACTGGTTGAACAGCACCTTCTTCCAGGCATCGTTTAGCTCCGAGCCGGGATAGGCTTGCCCATCCAGCCACGCAAGCGACGAGTATTTCTCCGCGTTCAGCACCCACTCTTCGCTCTCCCGCATGTTGCGCTTGTGGTTGGCCTGGGTGGTAAAGACTCCACGGTGGTATTCGAAATACAGCTCGTCATCCCAGGTCGGGATGCTAACCTTACCCTCTGGCGGCGCAGCCGGATATTGATAGCCCCTGGCAATCGACTCGTAGTTCCACACCTTCGAGTCGGCGGTAAGCTTGTTCCCCGATCTGGTTGAAGTAGCTCTGCGCGATCCCGAACTTCATCTGCGGAAACACCTTGTTGGGTTCCATCCAGTGCAACCCTTCGTCCAGGATCGCCCGCGTCGGCCCTCCCCCGTGATCGCCGACCCCATACAGATCCATCATTTCCAACATACCCGGCGACTGCTCATGGGCCGTCGCCAGATCAGCGGATAAACGGACCGGGTTCAAGTTGTTGTTGGCATAATCGTGGGGAAAGTAAGAAAGTACCTTGCTCCCGTCCGGCGATTGCCACCAGAAGAGCTTAAAGGGCAGCTTGTTGGTGTCGTTCCACGCCATCTTCTGAGTTACAAAGTAGTCCACGCCCGACTTCTTGTAGATCTGTGGCAGTTGCCAATTGTAGCCAAACGAGTCAGGATTCCACCCTATGCGTACATCCACACCGTACAGATCCTTGTAGGCGCGCTTACCAATCAGCAACTGCCGCACCAGTGACTCGCCGTCCGGCATGTTCAGGTCAGGCTCGACCCACATGCCTCCGACGATCTCCCAGCGGCCTTCCTTGATGCGGCGATTGATTTCGGCGTTCATCTCTGGATATTTCTGCGCCATCCACACGTTGTACTGCGCTGCTGACTGGGTGTAGGTGTAATTTGGATATTCGTTCATCAGCTGCAGCGCGGTTCCAAAGGTCCGCCTCACTGCCTCAACAGTCTCCGTCCACGGCCAGAGCCAGGCTGCATCGATATGTGAGTTCCCGGTCAGGTGGAGAGTGGCCTGCTGGAAGGCCGGCTTCAGCGGCTCCAGATCGGACTGCGCCGTACGCAGGGATGCATCGAACTTATCCTGGTCCGAGCCATCCAAAGCCTTCAAATCGACTGCCCCGATCGCCGTCTCCAGGGTCGCTTTCTCTTGCGACGGATCCTTGCCCAGAAAAGGCACCAGGAACGCTCCGGAGAGGAATTCCAGGCGCAGGTCTTCAGGATTCGGCCGTTTGGGCGAGAAGTCAATGCGCATCTCCGCACCGCCGAACCGCTTTTGATCGACGGTCTGCAAGAGTTTGACGGCCACCAGGATCTTGTCTCCCGGCTTGGCCTGATCGAGGAACACGATGGGCTCCAGGTCTTCGCCCATGGCGACGCGCCGGCCATCGAAATAGATGATCTGCGGGATCGGGCCATTGGCAGAGGCCAGAAAGCGGAACCAGATACGGCTGCCCGTCAAATCATAACCGTTCAAGGTTTTCGGAACCTCGATCACGCGGCGATACCAGACCGCTTCGTTCCCAGCATCCACTCGCGGCTTGACTATCGGCCATTTGCTGTCGTCAAGATCGACAGCCTCTCCGTGCTCCACGTCCCCAGCATGGAATCGCCACTCTTCCGCCGGAAGGTGGTTCAGCAGCGACAATTTTTCGATCACTTGTTGCGATGGAGTAGAAAGCGTCTTGAGCGCCTGGGCGCTCTGCTGCGCCGCAGGATCGCCTTGTGCTCGACCCACGGAAGGTAAAAGGACAACGAGAGGGCCGGCAAGCGCGATCGCAAGAAGCCTACGCGGAGGAAGCGGACGGTGAGTGCAACGAAGGAATTTAATGAACATGCGAACGGCCTCCCCAAGAGACTTTCGTGATGGATCACTCGTTAAGCGTCATTCCCAGCGTAGCGCAACGGCCTGCGGACTTTCGCGCCTCGGAAACAATATAGAGACGATTCACTGGAAAGTTTTAGAATGTGTCCACCTGGCCGGAGGACCACAGCTGTTTTGCCTTGAACCCAGGGTGACTGATCCACTAAGAATGACCGGTGCAGTCCGCCCGGGGCAGGGAGCGCGGCGCGACTGCTGTCCCTTCGGTCCCATGGCAAGAGAAAGGATGCCACCCAGGAAGCAGACGAGTGCGAGCCTGGCAACCGGCGAAAGGGCCTTGACGGGAGCAACTCATCGCCAGCATCATAAGTGGTATAAGCGCTTAGCAAAGGTGGATCATCCATGACTAACCAACCGGCCCGTTTCAACTTCGCCTCCGCCCCCGATAGCTGGGGAGTTTTAGACTACCCGGGGCCGTCCTGGGAGCAGAGCTACCAGAAGATGCTGGATGAGATGGTCATAGCCGGCTACACCGGGACTGAGCTGGGCCCATACGGCTTTCTGCCTACCGATCCCAAAGTGCTGGAATCCGAACTCAGTCCGCGTAAATTGAAGCTCCTGGGTTCCTTCGTTCCCGCGGTCCTGAGTGACCCTGCTTCAACCAAGGTCGTGGTCGACCACGTGCGCAAAGTAGGCGGATTACTCGCCGCATTAGGTGCACCCTTTCTCGTTCTCGCGGATGCACAATCGGAAGAGCGAGACAGAATTGCTGGCCGTGTTCCCGCCGACGGCAGCAAAGGCTGGAACGCCGATCAATGGAAACAGGTCGCAAAGGTAGTGGCGGAAGCTGCAAAGGTCACCGAAGATTTTGGCCTGGACCTGGTCTTTCATCCCCATGTCTCGACCTACGTAGAAACCATGGAGGAGACCGAGCAATTTTTCGACGTAACGTCCGCCACAGGCATCGGACTTTGCCTGGACACCGGTCACTGTGCCTACGCGGGAGGCGATTCGGCGAAAGAAGCAGAAAAATATCGTGATATTCTTCGCTTCGTTCATATCAAGGATGTCAACGAAACCGTGCTGGCCGAAGCACGCCGCAAAGAACTGAATTTTGAGCAGGCCATCGAGCTCGACGCCTTCACCATCATTGGGCAAGGATCCATCGACTTTAAGGAATTCTTCCGGGTATTGGAGAAAAACGGCTATTCCGGCTGGCTGGTCGTGGAACAGGACGTCAAATTCGGCGCTACCAAGATTCCTCCCGTGGAAAGCATCGCCGCCAGCCTGCGCTACCTGGAACACGTTGTAGGCGCATTGGTCTCCTAGGCGGTCGTTCGTGGCGTCGGGCGCGCCCGCTCAGCTACTATCAAAGCTGGCCCTATGACAGCCGCCCGTAGTGTCAGCCGCAGATCTTTCGAACGCACGCTCGCCAGCGCCAAACGAACCATGGTGCTGAGCGAGATTGTGAGCCTGGCGATCGACAGCTTCCGCACCAACAAAGTTCGCGTCATGCTCACCTCGCTGGGCATGGTCATCGGCTCGGCCTCGCTCATCTGGTCTTCACCATCGGCCTTACCGGCAAGCAATACATACTCCGTTTGATCCAGGCCATCGGGACCAACATGGTGGCAGTGGAGTACTCCGGCGGCGGCCCCGGATCGACTGCGCAGCATGACTTTCGCACCGATTACCTGACCCGCGCGGACGAGACCGCGGTCCTGGAACAGGTGCCGTCGGTCGCATACTCCTCGCCCATGCTGCAGATGCACGATCGCGTCGCCATGGGCAATGGCGTTTCGAAAGATATTCTTGTGCTTGGCGTCTCCCCGCAATACAGGCAGGTGCGCAACCTGATCCTGATCGCCGGACGCTTCTTCGATGAAGAGGACGATGCCAGTCACGCCAAGGTAGCCGTGATAACCCAGCCCTTTGCCCGGCAAAAGTTCGGCACCGTCAACGCGGTCGACCAAACGTTTGAGATCAAGGGCATTCCTTTTACGGTGATCGGAACTTTCAAAGAAGCCGTCGATACCCTTGGACAAACGGAAGTTGCGGATCAGACCATCCTTATCCCTTACTCTGTCGCGCGCTACTTTACCGGGACCAACGACATCAAGAAGATCTTTTTTTCTATTCGCGATACGGGGGACGTGGAACTCGCGACCAAACAGATCCTCAAAGTCATCCACTCCCGGCACCAGCCCAGCTCGGTGTACGACGCGCAGACTTTGACCGAGCTGCTGAGCACGGCTGCGCAGATCGCCAATGCGCTGACCCTGGTGCTGCTGCTGGTATCCTCCGTCACCCTTGCCGTCGGCGGCATCGGAATCATGAACATCATGCTGGCAAACGTACGCTCGCGCATCCGGGAGATCGGCATCCGCAAGGCGCTGGGGGCCACGTACCGCGAAATAAAACTGCAGTTCCTGATTGAGGCGGTCTTCATTTCACTCAGCGGTGGTATCGTCGGGACGATCCTTGGCTTGGCCGTGCCCTACTCGGTCAGACTCTTTACTTCGTACCGCATTCCCATCTCCGGATTATCCGCGGTGATCGCGCTGGCTGCGGCGACGCTGGTGGGCGTCGTCTTCGGCACGCTTCCCGCCACCCGCGCGGCGCAGTTGGATCCGGTTGAGTCGCTCAAATTTGAGTAACGCAGATCTCTTCCCTACGCTACCGTTTCCGGCTACAAAAAGAGTCCCGCGGGACGGCTGAAAAATGTCATAGAATATGGGCCGGAAATATCTTTGGATGGATGGTCCAGGAAACCTCCGTGGATCACTTCCAGTCGTCCCTACCGGAGTTTTGAAGAGAGCCCCTCAACCCAGGACTGTGTCCTGGGCTAAGGTCAGCCGTCCCTGCGGGACTCTTTTTGTAGTCGGAAGCGCTGGCGTAGGGGAGATCTGCGGTCTCCCTGCTCAGTTCACACCCTAAAGCTAATTCCACCCTATAGCCACGCGCTGAGAAAACGCGCGGCGGTACCGCGCATTTTTAGCTGATCGTTGCGCCCGCTGAAATAGCGCTCGTTGATCTCGACGGCGCCTAAATCCTCAATACTGTGAAAGGACGCGAGCTCAGCCGCTATTTCAGGCGGGGTAAAGAAAAGCTGGAAGGGCTCGCCCGCTTTTTCAACCCGCGACGCCAGCGAGTCGTGTGCCATCTGTTCGAGCAGCGGGAGCACGGCGCGCGGTTGCCCGTAATCCAGAGTCAGGCCGCTCCCAGGCCGCTGGGCAGAGATAAAACTGAGCGTAGCCCGAAAGGCGTCGAGCGTCAGATAGGGAACCACGCCCAGCCAGGCAAAAAAAGCGGGCGCTTGACGATTGAAACCAGCCAAACCAAGTTGCTCCGCAAGCGACTGGCGTTCAAAATCAACCGGAGTATAAGCGATGCTGTCTGGAACGTTGATGTTGTTGCGCTGCAACAGCTCGCGCTTCCACTGCTGGGTAGCCGGGTGGTCGACCTCAAAGACGCGAAGCCGGGTAAAAGGATTTCTATAGGCGAAAGTATCCAGTCCAGCTCCCAGCAGAACGTACTGTTCGACCCCGCTCGAAACCGCCCTGCTCAGGTTATCTTCCGCATAACGACTGCGGGCAACCAGAAAAGCGCGCAACGCTATCGAGAATGGCCGATCCGGCCGCAACGGTGTTCGCTGCAATTGTTCCGCATAGCCGGGGCCGAGGATACCAACAGCCACCGGATCATCGAAGACGACTGGCGAGTCATAAATCTGGTGTGCCGCCCGCCGCAACGCCACGCTCAGGGCGGTTCTCGATGCAACGGCCGGCTCCATAAGACCAATCTACATGGCACGGCCGCCAACCATGCTCGGAAACTGAAAAACAAAATGAGCCTGCTCATGGGCGGAGCAGGCTCACCGTTTGCCAATATGAACGTGGTTAGTTGTTGAACGTAATCACACCTGTCGGACCCGGCCGCGGGTGACGAGACGGAGCAGCAGGGTAAGAATCACCGCGCCAATAACGGCAACGATGATGGTATAAATCAGGCCGCCAGATCCCGCAAAACCAAGGTGCGACATAATGAATCCACCCGCCAGCGCCCCCAGGATGCCGACAATGATATCCATGAGGGGCCCATAGCCTCCGCCGCTCATGATCTTGCCTGTGAGCCAACCTGCGATGAGACCGACGATAACCCACCAAATCAAACCGAACATAGTTTCCTTCCTTTATGCTGCTTCATGGAATGATGTTCCCCGGGGTAAGAGCAAAGATGCGCAAAACCAGTGACCCATCCTAGACCTATGAGAGGCACTCTGCACAGTCTAAGTTGTAATAACTCAAACTTATTTCTTGGCCCGCCCTCTATCTCAGGAGCTACGACAACTATGAAGCTTGGCTTTCTTGCCCTCGCGATCTGTATGGTAAGTACCTCTTTACAAGCTGAATTGCGGCTTGCCGGCGTCATTACGGATCATGCAGTCCTGCAACGCGAAGTACCTATTCATTTGTGGGGTGATGCCTCTCCCGCAGAGAAAATCACTATCAGCTTCCATGGCCAATCCGTCACCACCACGGCAAGTGATCTGGGCCTCTGGGAAGCCTGGCTCAAACCGGAGCCGGCTGGCGGCCCTTTCACCCTCACAGTGCACGGCACCACGGAGCTCACCCGCTCCGACCTGCTGGTGGGGGACGTTTGGTTTGCTTCCGGCCAATCCAATATGGAGATGCCACTCGCCGGCTTCCCCCCAACCGCTCATGTAAATAACGCCGAGGAGGAGATCGCCCGGGCCGACCTGCCCCAGGTCCGCCTGCTGCGCGTGGAAAAGCAGGCCTCGGATTCGCCGTTGACAAGCTTTTCCGGCGCCTGGCAGCCGTGCACCCCGGCCACAGCCAGGGATTTCTCCGCAGTCGCCTACTTCTTTGCTCGCGAGATCAACCGGCGGGAGCATATCCCAATCGGAGTGATCGATTCTTCCTGGGGAGGGACGCCGATCGATTCCTGGATCAGCCTGGACGCGCTTTCCGCCGACGCCTCGTTGATGCCCGCCTTCGCTGCCCGAGCCCAATTCGCTGACATGCAAACGCACATGAGTCTGATCGAGTCTGCGGAGAAGAGAGCCGACGCCGAGGCTGTTGCCCATAACATGCCCAAGCCCGAACATCCCTGGCATCCTGATCCGGTGTCTTACATCCCGGCCGGACTCTACAACGGGATGGTCGCGCCCTTCACGCCTTATGCGATCAAAGGCTTTCTTTGGTATCAGGGGGAGACCGACGCTGCCCCCGACCGTTCTCACCTATATGCGAAGCTCCTGCCCACGCTGATCGCGGATTGGCGACGCCAGTGGGGCCAGGGCAACCTGCCCTTCCTGTTTGTGCAGATCTCGAGTGTTGAGTCGTCACAGGATTGGGGGCTAATTCGAGACAGCCAGCGCCAGACCCTGGCCGTGGCCAACACGGGAATGGCCGTCACTCTCGACATAGGGGACCGCAAGAACGTCCACCCGTCAGACAAGCAAACCGTAGGGGCTCGCCTCGCACTTGCCGGCCGGGCGATCGCTTACGGGGAAACGGGCCTGGAGTTCCGTGGCCCCCTCTACCGCCAAACTACGCGGGAAGGCAACGCGCTTGTGGTCTGGTTCGACCACGGGGAGGGTCTACACAGCAAGAGTGGGGAGCTGCAAGGGTTTGAAGTTGCAGGCGCGGATGGGCATTTCGTGGCTGCGACGGCTAAGATACAGGGCGCGTCGGTGGTGGTTTCGTCGCCCGCGGTTACTGAGCCGGTCCAGGTCCGTTACGCCTGGCCGGGCTTCACCGATGCCAACCTGTACAACAGCGTTCCCCTGCCCGCCTCCACGTTCATCGCGCAGGCACCGTGATATGGCGATCAACCAGCATGGCGGCATTCGTATCTTCAATCCGGATACGACATGCCGCCATGCTGGTTAAGGCAAGTCTAGCGTCTGGCGCCGCCACCACCGCCACCACCGCCAACTCCCGACTGCATCGACGAATGGGCTGCCCCGCCTCCGGGCGAAGCACCCTGCATGTTGCCGCCACCGGAGTAGGAGCGGTTGGATTGCATGCCTGCGGAGGACGTCGGTCTGGCAGACAAGCTTGGGCCAACATTGCCCGATCTCGCCGATCCTTGGGCTTCACCCCGCTGACCACCGTAGTAGACGTTGGTAGTGGCCAAACCACGTTGGGCCGTCTGACCGGAGAAGCTATTCAACTTGCCGAGACTGCCCCGTGGCACACCCAGGCCAGCCGAATTGTTGCGGAATACAAACGTATCCTTTGGTCCCAGGCTGGAAGCAGGCATCGACTTGAGATTTACACCCACCAGCGATGATTCCTTGGCGGTAGGCGGATGGATTGGCGGATGCGGACGATTGGCTGCGAACGAATTCTGAAAGCCCTGCTGCCCGGCTGGCCGACGAAGGTATTGTTCGCCAGTCCCATCCAGGCGCCGCCTGGCCGCCAACCCCAGCCGACCCCCTGACAGAAAGACCAGCTCCCATAGTGATACGGGGTCCAGCCCCAAGGGTAAGGAGACACCCAGGAATATCCGGCGCTCGGATAGTAGGCCCACGCACCGCTCCCGAACGGATCCCAGCTGGCGCTGGTAAAGTACGGCCGCCACATCGAGCCGCCACAGCCATTGATGAAGCCGCCGTAGTAATTCATATCGTTGATGCCGTAGGAGTAGGGCGAGTTCCCAAAGGAGGTGGCGTTGGCATAGCTCTTGTGGTACTGCACCGCATTGCTATCCCACTTGTCGAGTGGTTGCTCGCCACGTTCTTGGCAATCACCGGCGGATTTCGGCCGCCAGGTTGAATGTCATGGTCTTGTTCTTACCCACGGTTGTGGTGCCCGAGGGTTCCTGAACGATGCGCCTCACCATGCAACACCGCCAGGTTCGCCTCGGTTGGCGTCAGCTGCAGGCGGACGTGACTATCAGGCGGCAGGCTAACCGTTTGCTCGCCGAATTTGACGCTGAATTCGTTTCCCTTGAGTGTTGATCAGGCTTACATAGACCGTGCCCTGCAGCACATTGATCGAAGATGCCTTGGCGCCGGACGGGAGCAGTTCGAGCCTGGGAAATTCGATCTCGGAGTTCAGCGCCAGGCGGACGGTGCTGTTGTCTTCAAATTCGACCTCAGCAACACCGTTGCCGGTTCTTAGCTTGCTTCCTTCCACCACGGGCAGGTTCGCCATCGCGGCTTCAAAGCCCTTGCCCGTTTGGCGGTCCATCTGCACTCGCCCTTCACCTCGCTCAGGCGAACAATGCGAACCTTGGAATTGGCGGAAACAGTGGCGACGGGTTGAGGATCAGCACTGGCGTTGTCGCTGCCCGCCGGCGCAGTTGTAGGCGGTGGTAGCCTCTTGCGCTCTGGACGATAATCCAACAAGCAACAGGACGGAAAGAGCCGTTGTGCTGATTGCAGACGGGATTTTCATGTCCGCCTCCTTTTTCAATTCCGGCAGGGGACTTTTCGTTCGTCTAGATGTTTCGAAAAGGGCGGGGAGCCTTTCCGTCCGGTTTCCTGCACACCGGGGCTAACGGAACGGATGGTAGCACTTTTAGCCAGGGGAATGCGAGAACCTTGTTCAGGGCACCAAACAAGGCTTCCCATCGTGAACTAGCGGGGCGCGAGCGTCACGTCCATTTGGTAAAAACGGAAGAAATTTTCCTCCCCTGGAGCATCACAGGCTACGGTCTGGTAGCGGTCGAGCACGTCGGTGGCAAAACCGGGACGATCTGCTTCCGGCAGATGCTGGGTCCACTCCACGAAGGTGACTCCTCCAAAGGCCAGAAAGGCCTCGCGGGACTGAAAGTCCCAGGCCTTGGCCCCCGTCCGGATCCCGCGCACCGCAAATCCGTTCTGCGTAGCTAAATCCCCGTATTGCTCCGGCTTCAGATGGAGGTAGGGATCACGAAAGCTTTCAAAGTAGCGGCTCCAGCGGGAAGAAAGGCGGGTTTCTTCGATCACATCTTCCAGGCTCTTCCGCTGCCCCTTCGGCACCAGGCGCAATTGCACAAGGCCAGTGTCCTTTACCGTGGCGCGTATGGATCGGAGGGCGCGATCCTGATCCGGAATCCAGTGCAGCGCATTGAACGAGACCACCAGATCGAATTCGTGCTGATAGGGCAAATGCCGCGCGTCTGCAACGGCAAATTGAAGATTGCGGTGAAGAGCGCCGTGTAACTTCGCGAAGGCGATCATATCGGCGGAAGCATCGACCCCGACCACGGCCCCGTGGGGAACACGAGCGGCGATTTCAGCCGTCGTCTTTCCGTTCCCACAACCGACGTCGAGAATCCGCTCGTTGCCTTTGAGGTCAAGCAACGCAAGGACCTCTTCCGCCATGGCCGCCTGCAAGCTGGAGACCTGAGCGTACCCCGAAGCATTCCATTCGGTCATACCCTTGCATTCTGTATCGAAGCGCGAAGACAAAGGCAAACGTTCGCGTAGTTCAAACTAAAATTGCGGATGCATTCGAGGAAAGTACGAGCCACTCGGGATCGCCGGCGATGTGTTTCAAGCGGAGGATCTCCTCACCAACCAGCAGGTCGTAGTCTCCCAGGCCAAGTTGCTGACCGGCTTCAGCATCAATCGAGTGCACGACGGTTTTTTGTCTCATGAAAGAGCCATTGTCATCCGTTGCCGCACCAACTGCTGGCTGATTTTGTAGCTTACATAAATGACGGGGCCTCGCTTGCCGGTCGGCACCAGTCTTCCTTTTCCGTATCCCAAGTCCATAGTCTCTTTAACCTCATCTCGCCACAACGTATACAAAGCTATAGACAGTTTTTTGGGCGTGCGTCATCCCCCGAAAGGGGAAGGTAACGGGAGGGGTGTGGGAGTTAGTTGCAGAGCTAAGAAATTCGCTGCTTGAGGTCCTCGATTTGCTTCGCTTCATGCCGGATTCCGGTGGCACGAGCCGGTATCGGCGCCAATTCCAAGGAACGCTGGCGAACAGCGGTAACCATAGACGATGACAAAGGGTTCAACCCTGCACGCCATAGGACGACCGCGAAGGCCAACAGAGTGTACATCTGCCCGACGACGGCCGACCATGCAATGCCGACAGCGCCGTACCGAGGACCGAGCAACAACGCGGCCAGGATGTTCACCAGTGCAGCGGTGAAATTTACGAAGTTGAACTGGTTGTCCAGTTGGTTGGGCAACAGCAACTGAAACGTGACCACGGTACAAAGACCGGTTAGCGGGATCCAGAGAGAGAAGACGCGCAGCACCGGCACTGCGTCGTGGAAGGCTGGCCCAGCACCAGGTCGCACCAGCAGCGGAGCCCCAAGAAAGATGGCCAGCGCCGAAGACCAAGCCCAGGCCGCCCAGGAAAAGCAAACTGAGCCTCACTGTTTTCATAGCGCCCTCGGGATCGTTCTGCGTCTGCTGCGTCAGCTTCGGGTAAAGCGCTTGGTTCACCGGCCACATCCCCTGCTGAAAGACACGCGTGATTCTTTCTGCGCCCGCGTATTCACCCAGCACGGCCACCGGCGCAACCGCGCCCAGCACCAGCCGGTTGACTGAACCAGAAAGGCCTTGCACCACGCGAAACAGGAACATCGATCCCCCCAGGCGCAGCGCATTCCACACGGAAGACGGAGTCGGCCAACGAAAACCAACCTCACGATATGCCAGCACCACCGTCACCCCATGGGCCACCACACAGCCCACACACTGGGCCGCCATCACCTTCCAACCGTCGTCCGGCTTATGCACCAGCACGAAGATGCTCAGGGTGGCAAGCACCTTGCCCCCTATTTCCAGTGCGCTGGCCAGGCGCATGCGCTCCAGACCCTGGAAGAACCACAGCATGTTGATGCCCTGGCATACGCCCCAGATGGTACTTGCCCAAAACAACGCCAGCGACGGAGCAACGTGGTGGGTAAATCGCCGGGAAAACAATGCCCCAGCGATGCACACCATGGCCAGCAAAGATTTGGCGCCCAGAACCCCTGAGATGAGCGCGGAGAGCCGTTGGGGTCATTGCGCTGCCGTGACGTCTCTCGCGATGCAGAGATGTCGAAGCCGTACTCCACTACGCTTGCGATCACCACCCCGATCGCCTGCGCAAATACGACAACTCCCCACCCGGATGGGCCCAACACATGCGCCAGGTAGGGAAATGTCAAAAGAGGCAGGGCGTAGGTGCACGCCTGCACCCCGTAGAGGGCGATCACATTGTGTACAAAGCCGTTGCGGAGTAGTTTTCTGAAGTTGAGTTTCGACCGGAAAGAACTGCTGTTCCAGGTCTGAGCGCGATGTTCGTGGACGTGCCGCAGCAGTTTCATCGCCATCCTTGCCAGGTCTCCGGACAAGGCTTTGAACGCAACCGCGCCCTCACCGGTATGGGGAATATCGGCTGGCACAGGAGTGACTTTAGAGAGGGTTTTGTTCTCTTAGCGGCGGTCTTGTGCAATCACTGGCTGCGGCGTGGGGGTGGGGACGGCGATCGCCACGGGCTGAGCAAGGCGAGCCTCTGCGTCAGCCAGCTTTTCTCGCAGGCGAACCTTCATTTGCTGATTTCCGCCGGCAGAAGCCAACGAGGGCACAAAATTCGCTGAACGGGTAGGACGCACAGGCGCAGGCGCAACCGGAGCAAAAGGATTCAACCCGGCCCGCCAGAGTATGACGGAAAAGGCAGCCAGCGTATACGCCTGAGCGCTGACCGCAGCCCATGCGATCCCAATCGCGCCCAATCTCGGCGCAAGCAGAAAAGCGGCGCCAATGCCAAGCAGGCCGGCGGTGACATTCACAAAGTTAAATTGATTGTCCAGATGATTCGGTAACAGTAACTGAAAAATGATCACCGTGGTCAGCGCGATCAAGGGAATCCACAGAGAGAAGACACGCAGCACCGGCACTGCTTCCTGAAAGGCGGGCCCAGCACCAGGTGAACCAGCATGCGGAGCTCCGAGGAAAATGGCCAAGCCAAACAACGCAACCCAGGCTGCCCAGAAAAAACAGACTGAGCCTTACTGTTTTCAGCGCGCCCTGAGGATTCTTCTGCGCCTGCTGCGTCAGTTTCGGATAGAGGGCCTGGTTCACCGGCCACATTCCCTGCTGAAACACGCGCGTGATTTTTTCGGCGCCGGCGTATTCACCCAGCATGGCTACCGGGGCCACCGCACCCAGCACTAACCGGTTCACTGATGAAGACAGAGCCTGGACTATGCGAAAGACGAACATCGACCCACCCAACCGCAGAGCATCCCGCACCGACGACACGGTCGGCCAGCGAAAACCCACTTCTCGATACGCCAGCACCACTGTAACGCCGTGGGCGACGACACAACCCACACACTGGGCAGCCATCACCTTCCAGCCGTCGTCCGGCTTATGTACCAGCACGAAGATGCTCAGGGTGGCAAGAACCTTGCCGCCTATTTCCAGTGCGCTGGCCAGACGCATGCGCTCCAGACCCTGGAAGAACCACAGCATATTGATGCCCTGGCAGACTCCCCAGATGGTACTTGCCCAAAACAACGCGAGTGACGGAGCAATATGCTGGGTAAAGCGCCGCGAAAACAGAGCCCCCGCGATGCACGCAATTGCCAGCAGTGACTTGGCGCCCAGAACTCCAGAGATGAGCGTGGACAGCCGTTCCGGGATCGTTGCGCTGGCGCGACGTCTCCCGCGATCCCGAGATATCGAAGCCATACTCCACCACGCAGGCGATTACATCCCCGATAGCCTGAGCAAAGACGACCACTCCCCAACCCGATGGGCCCAGCACATGCGCAAGGTAAGGAAACGTCAACAGCGGCAGGGCGTAGGTGCACGCCTGTACCCCATACAACGCGACCACATTGTGTATGAAGCCGCGGCGGCGCACCTTTTTGGGAATCCGTGGCTTGGGGTTTCAGAATTAGGTTGGGGGGAAGGTCGCAACCATCTCAGCGCCATTCCTCGCATGGTGGGGCTTGGGTCTCCGCGTCCAGATACATAGCTAGCTATAGACGCTTTGGCTCGTCCGCGGGATCCCTAGAATGGGTAGTTACCGAAGCCCGGGCGGATGCACTTTTGTATCGGATAAAGGACACCGCGCCGAGCGACAAAGCGGACCTACGGGGTCTTCGCCGGCGGAGACAGGAACTTATCGACATTACTCTTATCCACCAGGGATACGCCGGTGTCGACAAAAGCGGGTATGGGCGAGGATGCGTCCGATCCGTAATCCCGGGCCAGTGGTTTGAGCGGGTAGTGATGAAGGTCGTCCAGCGCCTTGAGACCAAGGAAGGCCATGGTGAAAGGTTTTTGAGAAATGGTGGCCTGAAGGGTGCCGTCTTTCACCAGTTCGAGTGTCGCCTGGTCCACGTCCATCCCCATCAAGATGACGCCTTCGGCCTTGGCACGTTTGACGGCTTCGCCGACATCCTTGGCCGAGGAGGACTCCAGGCTGATGTACGCGTTGATTTTAGCGGGGCCTGTCCGCGCCAGGTACTCCTTCGTTTTGTCCATGGCCGCGGTGGACTGCCCCTTCATATCGAAGACCTCGACGATCTTGATGCCGGGAGAATTCGAAAATACGTCCTTGTATCCCTTGAGCCGCTCCTCGAGATTTGGCTGACCGGGCATGGTGAAGAAGACCACGTTGCCCTTGCCGTTCAATTCGGCTGCGACGCGTTGGCCTCCTAACCGCCCGGCTTCCAGATTGTTCGTTCCTATGAAGTAGAGACGCTGGCTGTCGGGTGCATCAGAGTCCATGGTGATGACCGGGATTCCGGCGGCCATCGCCTTATTGATCTCCGGTCCCATTAAACTTGGATCAGAAACAGACACCAGAATTCCTGCCGGCTTTCTGGCGACAGCAGCGCGAAACTCGTCCACCTCCACGGCGGGAGTGAACGTATCCGGACCCCGCATCTCCTCGGTGACACCGTACTGCGCCGCGGCCTTGGTAAAACCCTCGTGTGCTGACTGCCAGTAAGGCAAACCAATGTTGGTAGCGATCAGGAAGTACTGCTCAGATTTGCTGTGGCGCTCACATCCCCCTAAAAACATGGGGAGGGTCACGGCTAATGTCACCAGGAGAATCTGCTTTTCCGGCATCTTCATCATCAACCTCCAGATTCCGGAGAGGCCCGTGAAACCGGGCATCCCGGTGAGGCGCCGAATTCTACTCCTAAAGGTTCGTAGTCTGCAAAAGACTCTGCGAACGAGAGGCATCAGGATGTGCCTGAGCACTGGCGCTCAGTCCCCTAAGGCGCGCCGATTTATCATGAATCGTCATGAAGGTACTGGTTACGGGAAGCTCCGGGCACCTTGGCGAAGCCCTGGTTCGGACCTTGCGGGATCTGCAATACCAAGTGGTCGGTCTGGATATTCTTGAGTCGCCGTTTACGACCCACATCGGCTCAATTACAGACCGCGTCTGGGTGCGCCGCTGCATGAGCGGCGTTCAATCTGTCTTTCATGCCGCGACGCTGCACAAGCCTCATGTGGCTACGCACAGCCGGCAGGATTTTATCGATACCAACGTGTCCGGCACGCTCAACTTGTTGGAGGAGGCCGCGTCAGCGGGTGTAGAATCCTTTGTCTACACCAGCACCACCAGCGTATTCGGCGATGCTTTGACGCCCGCTCCAGAAGCACCCGCGGCATGGATCACAGAAGAAGTGCGGCCTGTTCCCAGAAACATTTATGGCGTGACAAAGGCGGCTGCGGAAGATCTATGTGAATTATTTTTCCGCAATCACCGCCTGCCATGCGTTGTGCTGAGAACCTCGCGCTTCTTTCCCGAGGAAGATGACAACCGGAACGTGCGGCAAGAGTACTCGGGCGCGAACGCGAAGGCCAACGAATATCTCTACCGGCGAGTCGACCTGGAGGATGTGGTCAGCGCCCATCTCCTGGCCGCGGAACGAGCGCCCACCCTCGGTTTCCGCAAGTACATCATCAGCGCAACCACTCCATTTCTCCCGGACGACCTCGCCGGTTTACGCACCAACGCCAGCGAATTGCTACGGTTACGTATTCCCGAGTATGAGGCTGAATACAAGCGGCGGCAATGGAAGGCGTTTTCCAGTATTGATCGCGTCTACGTAAATGACCGCGCTCGAAACGAGCTTGGCTGGCGACCGCATTATGACTTCCGGTCTGTTCTCAAACGATTGCAGGCAGGCGATGAGATGATGAGCGCCCTGGCTCGGCTGGTCGGATCAAAGGGCTATCACGCGCAGGTTTTCTCTGAAGGGCCGTATCCGGTCGAATGATTCTCCACTATGGGATGAAGACCATTCTGCGTCCATCGTCTTTCCAGGTCCAGGCTTCTTCGACCCTGGCCAATGGCACCGCCTGGATGTCAATCGCAAACCTCACCTTGCTTACAGCCGCAAACATTGTGGTGAGAGATTGCCGGATTTGCTTTGCGGAGAGGCTGCCGAGACCGCTGCCGATCAGCTCAACCCCTGAGCTGCGAAGCTGCTGAGCCGGCAGGTTGATCGCGTTCGCGCTGATCGATCCAATCTGCACAAAACGGATGCGCGGCTCGCCTTGCGGCGATCCATGGGCGGCAGCGGCTTTCAAGATCAGCTCCGCGGATGGTCCCCACAAATAATCCAGAACAACCTGCACCTGGACGCCAGCGCCGAGCGGAAACTGCGCAACAGGTTCTCGTCCGGCTGGCGCAGCGAGATGGTCTCGTCCGCGCCCAGAGCACCGAGTTCGGCAAGGACTCTGTTCGTCACGGCCAGTCGCAATGATCCTCGATGCGCCCAGATATTTTGCCACCTGAATAGCCTGCTTTCCCGCAATCCCGGTCGCGCCATTGACGAGAACGCCTTCACCTGCCTGGAGATTCGCTCTGCCTAAAAGCGCGCCCCAGGTCGCGAGCCCCGGATTTCCCAGTGCCGCTGCTATTGCATCGTCCAAATCCGTGGCGAGAGGAATCGTCATAGACCGCGAAACCACGCTGTATTCAGCCATGGAGCCAAAGGGTGAAAGCGGGGTGAAAAGAAGTAGACACGCTTGCCCTCTACATCCAGGCCAACACCATCGTATCCAGGAGTAAAGGGAAGTTTGGTCGCGCTGCTGTAGTGTGAACCGTTCGCTTGACCCCGTACCAGATTGGGCAGCGCGGCCGCACGTACCTGTAGCACGACTTCTCCTTGCCGGCTACCGGAGGGGCCGTTTCCCGGTAGCGAGGTGGAAAGCGGAAATCTTCAACCATGGCCGCGTGCATGTTATATCCCCCGGCACCCGTGACAAATTATAGAGCGGCGTCATTTACGCTCGAGTGCCCGCGAATTTACAACAGGTCTATGAGCACTTCTCGCATCATGACCGGAGGATGGGTTGATCGCAAAACTATGCCGCGGGGAGAGAATGGGCGAGGACTGTGCCGATGGTGCACGCTGGAAGTGCCGGCGCGCCGCTTCACCTTCTGTTCGGAATATTGCGTACACGAGTGGAAGCTGCGTTCGCAACCGGGGTATTTGCGCGAACATATTTTTGAGCGAGACCGGGGAAGGTGCGCTCACTGTGGTGTAGATGCAATCCGGGAGCACGCCAAACTCAAGCGTGCCCGCGGTGACACGCTCGCGAAGCCTTGATGCGTCATTGGGGACTCAAGACGCGAGTCCGCAAAAGTTTGTGGGATGCCGATCATATTCTGCCGGTAGCAGAAGGGGGCGGCGAGTGCGACCTCGATAACATTCGAACCCTTTGCCTTCGTTGTCACCGATCGGTCACTCAGCAGCTTCGGGAGCGAATTCGCCGCGCCAAAGTAGCTGCCATGCTCGCCGCAGAGTCTAACTTGGCTGGGCATTAAAGCCAGCCGCTCGATTTCGCCGGGCACCCCCCCGAGCGCCCAGCCTGGACCGGTATTCTTTCTCCGTCCACGTTTTTAGGATGCAGCTCTTCTATAAACGTTGTGCGCGACATTACAACTGCTTTGACATTTTTACAAAATAATTTGAGTAAACAGAAGCCGAGAAACTTAAACAAAACACGTATTCATTGCAAAACTACTGGACTTGTTGTACCTCGGCAAGCACTCGCCTTACGGTAGTCGCGACTCGATCGAGCATGACACTCGCGTCACCGATAAGAGTTCGGGTGTCGTCAGAAAGATGCGGGTGTGTGCTCAACAAGTGCAACGTAAACGTCATCGCGGCTAACGGGTTGTTTAGCTCATGCGCCAGATGATTAATCAAGTGATATTTTGCTTCCCAGGCGCGCACCTTCTCTTCCGCCGCCTGCAATTTCCGTTGCTCCGTTAGCTCCACCACGTAGGCCGACCATTGCAAAGGTTCTACGCCGAGGCGCACGGCTCCGATCAGGAAAGGTGCGGAAGAACCGTCGGGCAAAACGTATTCCTTCTCATAGGGGACACAGGCGCCGAATTCGCGAAGCTGCTCCATGGCGCTCGCGTCCAGCGCACGAAATCGCTCGGGCGTCATCGCCCGCCAGTCGAGTTTTCCTTCCGCCAGCTCTGCGCGGGTGTGTCCGATCATGCGCAGAAAAGCCTCGTTACCATCGATAATGCGGTTCTCATCGGCAATCGCGACGCCGAGATAAGGTGATTGGTATAACAACGAGAAGGATGTTTGCAACGAGCGCGGAATCTGCGACTGGTAGGCGCGGATAGATATCTCCGCGTCCGCCTGCAGGGTTTCGCCGATCTCCAGGATATCGCCAACCAGGGTGCTGAGATCGATCCCAAACAGGTTCTCGTGAATGGTAGAGGTGAGGACGTGTTGCAGGACACGCGCCTCAAAGAGGATCTGCGGAATGCTGTAACCCTGCTGATACCGCAGCTTCCCGTGCTTTCTGGCTGCGTCCGTCGCTACGTCGCTCAGCTCTTCCTGCGGGCCTTCCAGACGCCGGATCAGTTCTTCCATCATGTCAGGAATGTGGTCGCTTCTTTCCGCCTGCGTCAACGGGATAGCGGCCAGTTCAGGGTCGGCCATCACCTGGTTTAGCCAGCGTTCGCAGATAAGGGTTGAAAGTTCATGCAGGATCTGCGACACCTTGCGGGTCGGGAGCGATTTGTTGGCAGGCCGCCTGCCACTTCGCAAATCTGAAATAGCCCCCACCAGGCGCTCGATATGCAGGGGCTTCGCGAAGTAGTCGTCCACCTGGCTGCGAATGCCCTGAATGGCCGTCTCAAGGTCCGGGTAACCCGTCAAAATGAAAGTGTGCGCGTCAGGTTGCACGCGGCGCATGGCGCTAACTACCGTAAAACCATCACCTGGCTCGCCAATGTTCAGATCGGAAAGCAGAACGTCGAATTTGCGCGTGCTGATTAGCTCAAGTGCTTCGCGGACGCTGGAGGCGGCGGTGAGCGCAAATCCCTTGTGGACGAGCACAGCTCCAAGCGCCATTCGCAGCGCATCATCGTCATCCACGAACAATAGCTTAATTTCCGACATCGGCCATTTGATGCCACCAGGGAGGGCAACCGATGTCCCCGGGACCCGCAGGGTAAGATTAGCACCTCGCCCTGCGGGCCACTTCTAGGCCTTAATGAAAGCCAGGAGATCAGGATTAAGTACGTCCGCGTGGATGATTGGCATACCGTGGGGAAAACCAGGGTAGACCTTCAGCTGAGCATTTTTTACCAGTTTCGCCGACAACGCTCCCGCATCCAAAAAAGGAACGATTTGATCGTCGTCGCCGTGCATGACCAACGTGGGAACATCGATCTTTTTTAGGTCGTCGGTGAAGTCAGTCTCTGAAAACGCCTTGATGCAGTCGTACTCGCCCTTCGAGCCGCCTTGCATACCCTGATACCAGAAATTCTCGCGAACCCCTTCGGAGATCTTCGCGCCCGGCCGGTTATAACCAAAGAAGGGCAGACTCAGATCCCTGAAGAACTGGGAGCGATCCTTCAGCATACCGGCGCGGATACCGTCAAACACTTCGATGGGCAAGCCGCCGGGATTCTTCTCTGACTTGACCATGATAGGCGGCACGGCACTGATGAGCACCGCTTTGGCGACGCGCTTAGTACCATGCCGGCCGATATAACGTGCGACCTCGCCACCGCCCGTGGAGTGGCCCACCATCACAGCATTTTTCAGGTCCAGAGCTTCGAAAAGAGTCGCCAGATCGTCAGCGTAAGTGTCCATCTCGTTTCCATCCCAGCTCTGTCCTGAGCGGCCGTGACCGCGACGGTCGTGCGCGATCACACGGTAACCGCGTTGCCCCAGGTAAATCATTTGCGCATCCCAGGCGTCCGCGTTCAGTGGCCAGCCATGGGAAAAAACAACCGGCTGTCCTTTGCCCCAGTCCTTGTAATAGATCGTGGTTCCGTCTTTAACGGTGATGGTATTCGTGGACGTCTTCTCTGCAGTCATGGTGCTCATGTCGTTCTCCTTTTCTTTGTGAGGTGAATGTGCGGGAACCTGCTTCGCCCTGCCGGCGGCTGAGTTTGCTAAGCGCCGTTTTTCGAGCGTGGGCGATAAGCGCTGCGGCTTTCCTCGACGGGAAGCTTCTGCAAAGTGAACAGTGGCGCTGAGGGAAGTATGGCAAACGCCAGGTTGAAGACAGTCATCAAAACCGAATAGAACACGTGATGAAACATACGACCCTCACAGGTAGAACCTCGGCCTGATACAAAGGTCCTACGAACCTCGTGACATAGACCAACATAGCCAGCCAGGCTAAAGGCCGATTGAGCCGGATTGCTCTTTATGTGCACGAATGATCGCGTTCAGCAGGAAACGCCTTGGCCAGGGCGGCATCCAGGAATTCCGCAGGCCGTGATACTTTTTGGCAGTGGCCAATCCATCGGTTGCCATCGATTTTCATGAGCAGGAGACCTCCCGATGCCGGTACTGGACGAAATAACGCGCAATCACGCAGAACTGATTAGCTGGCGCAGGGATCTCCATGCGCATCCCGAACTGGGATTTACCGAGACACGCACCAGCACGGTCATTCAGGATCGGCTGCGGTCTTTCGGCGTGGATGCCCTGCACACCTTCAATGGGACAGGTGTGCTCGCGGTGATTCACGGGCGCGATGGCGACGATGCCATCGGCCTGCGGGCCGATATCGATGCTCTGCCGATTGCCGAACAATCCGGCGTGCCCTATGCATCGACCAACCCAGGGGTGATGCATGCCTGCGGGCACGATGGACATACCACCATGCTGTTGGGTGCGGCACGCTATCTGGCGTCGAACCGGAAATTCCGGGGTACGGCCTACCTGATCTTCCAGCCTGCGGAGGAAATTGGCGGCGCCAAACTAGTGGTGGATGACGGACTATTCGATCGATTCCCCATGCGCCTTGTCTTCGGCATGCATAATTTCCCAACCATGCCGCAGGGCGAATTCCACTGGCGCAACGGGCCCATCATGGCCGCGGCTAATTTCTTTGAGATCACCATTACCGGCCGCGGAGCCCATGCCGCTCAGCCTCACTTCGGCATCGATCCCATTGTTGCCGGCAGTGCACTGGTAAGCGCATTGCATACGATTGTTTCGCGAACGCTCGATCCGTTTCGTTCCGCCGTGGTTACGATCGGCTCGTTCCAGGCTGGGGTAGCGGCGAACGCTATTCCCCGGGAAGCCGTGCTAAAAGGAACTTCGCGTTGGCTGGATGCGGCCACAGGCGAGATTCTTGAGCGAGGGATCCGCCGGATGGCGGAGTCGATTGCGCAGGCCTACGGAACCAGCATCGAGGTCAAAATGCACATGGTCGCTCCCGCCACGATCAATGACGAAGCCGCAATAGCACTGGCCTGCAAGGCCGCGGCGAGTGTGGCCGGACCAAAGCAGGTGGTAGAGATGGCGGAACCGGTGATGGGCGCGGAGGATTTCGCCTACATGCTGGAAGCCAAGCAGGGAGCCTACATCATGCTGGGTTCAAAGCGCGCCGGCGAAGACAACCCGATGCTGCATCATCCCGCTTTTGACTTCAACGATGCGGTGCTGTCGACCGGGGCCGCATACTGGGCGACCCTGGTGGAACAGCAGCTCCCGCTTTCCTAAGCGACGTTGGCTCGGGACAGCGAGCGATTCTATTTCTGGGCTCCCGCATCCGGTTTGGGGAGCGCGAACACGTAATAGCCTTGCGCCTGCTGCTCCAACTCAGGGACGGATTGATACCTCGAGCCCATCGGCTTCGGCAATGCCGCCTGAACCACATACTCCCGTCCGTCGACTTCGTAGACCGCTACCTCTGCGTGTGGAGCGGCCGGCAGTTCGTGTTCCCATAGCACCTTACCGCTGTCTTTATCGTAGGCTCGCATCTTGAGATCTGACTCCATGCCGGAAAAGATCAGCCCGCCCGCGGTAACCGCCGGTCCACCCTGGGGAAAGAAGCCGCCGGTATCCCTAATGCCCTGCGCTTCCAATTCGGTCAATCCGCCCAGCGGAATCTGCCATTTGATCGTCCCCCGATTCATGTCGTATGCGGTCAAGGTTGACCACGGTGGCTTGACCGCGGAAAGGCCATCTTTGGAGATCATGAATCCATATCCGGTCCAATATCTGACGGCATCCGAGCCATCCTCCGCTGCCGGTGGGGCGACTGGCGGCGCGGAAAGATAGGCAACGATGTCTGGGGGCACCCGCGCCGCGCCGGGGTTGGTGAGATACGCGATCAACGAGTCCAGATCCTCTGGCGATAAATCGGGGAACGAGGGCATTGGCGATGCGCCGTTCGTTACCACCGACCGGACGCGTTCCGCACCCACGCGCGAGACCACGTCGACCAGCGAAGGAACGGCCGGCGGCTGACCGGTCAATTGCGATGTATGGCACGTCTGACAGTTCTGGATATAAAGAAGCTGCCCCTTCGTCTCCGGAGTACCCTTTAACTCCATCCGGGGACGCTTGGCTTCGAGCTTGAGCATCGCGGGCGCATTCTTCGACTGCACATACAACACATTCGTCGCCGGATCTACCGCTGCGTTTCCCCAGTTTGCTCCGCCGTTGTTCCCCGCAGGTTCAAGGACGTTCTCTAACCCGGGCGGCGTAAACAGGCCTTCGTTGCGAGACTGTGAGATGAGATCGTGCAACTTCGCTCGTTCTGCAGGATCAGCAATGTAAGGGTTCACATCGCCGGCCGTGTAATCCTGCTTAGCGAAAGGGGGCGGAGCCGTTGGAAATGGCTGCGTTGGCCACGCATGCTCACCCGGCATGGTCGAGCGGGGAACGGGACGTTCTTCGATGGGCCAAATCGCTTTGCCTGTCACCCGATCGAACACGTAGAGAAAGCCAGTCTTCCCAGGCGCCGCGACCGCATCGATCACGCGGCCATCTTTCTTTACTGTCACCAGCTTGGGCGCAGTTGCCAGGTCGTAATCCCATAGATCGTGATGAACGATCTGAAAGTGCCACAGATACTTTCCCGTTCGGGCGGCCAGAGCCAGCAGGCAGTCGGAGTAAAGGTTGGCCCCCTCGCGATCCGCGCCGTAGAAATCATAAGTAGGAGAACCGATTGGGAAATAAGCGATGCCTCGCTTCTCATCAATCGTGATCCCACCCCAGGTGTTGGTCCCGCCGATGTACTTCCACGCATTTTTCGGCCACGTGTCGTAACCCATGTCGCCGGGGTGAGGTACGGTGTGAAAGGTCCACACAAGTTTTCCCGTGACTACATCGAACGCCCGAAGATCGCCGGGAGGGGAACCGTACTCCTCACCGGTGGTAGAGCCCATGATGAGCAGGTTCTCAAAGATTCTTCCCGGTGTTCCGGATTCGATCTCACGGATGCTCTTGATATCGCGTCCCAGCCCTTCCCGCAGATCGACATTGCCTTGATCGCCGAACGACGCGATGAGCTTGCCGGTGCGCGCGTCCACCGCGTGAAGAATATTGTCGGTGGCAAAGAAGAGGCGGCGATCGGTGCGATCCTTACTCTCCCAATACGTAAAGCCGCGTTCACTGATCATGTGCGGCTTGCCGGTCTCGTGAACCCATAGCTCACGCCCGGTCGCAGCGTCGAGAGCAACAACGTTATCGTTCTTTCCAATTACATACATCACGCCGTCGACGATGATCGGACTGAATTCGAAGCGGTGAGCGCCGGCCGCCGAGTAAAACCAGACCTGCTGCAACTGGCTTACATTCGACTTGTTGATTTGCTTCAGAGCAGAATACTGAGCCGAGTCCACTCCGCCTTCGTAGGCGCTCCACGTAGTGTGGGCCTTGGCTTCTGCTGCATACGCGGAATGCCGGTTGACACCGGTTGCACCCGCAAGAGCGGCAGTACATATGCAGAAGATAGCGCGTGGAAAAGATCCATAGACTCGGCGTATTACCATCCCGTTCCAGAGCACTCCGTTCATCTTGTTTACTTCGCGGCCAAAGCGGGGGTTCCCCAAAATATATAGAGTCCTCGCTTCGTGGCGGTCACGATATCCATGATTCCATCGCCATTCAAGTCAACGGGCAGCACGTTGTCTCCAGCGCCGGAGCTGTTGTGGATCAAGTGGGGAACGAGCTTCGCCCCGCCCGGCGCGCTGGGATCGCGCACCGTCTTGTACCAATAAAGAAAAGGAGGTCCATAGGGGTCCGGATCTAACAGGTCATCCAGGTGGGAGAACTGCCGTTTGCCTACAATGAAATCCGGAATTCCGTCTCCATCCACATCGGCCACTCCTGCGCCATGTAATTCCGCAAACGTCACTCCACCCGCATTTTCTGTTTGGTAGTTGTCCATCACCATGTGCCTGACGAATGAGATATCGCCGTTCTTCGCACGCTTCTGCTCAAACCACGCGAGTCCGAAGCCGTGCGCTTCGAGGGCACAGACTACGTCGTTCAGGCCGTCTCCGTTCACATCGTAGACCGCCATCGTCGCTCCACCCGGCATGATGCGCCCCCAACGGCCGAAGGGCTCTGGATGATACCTCCACAACACATCGCTACTGCCTTGTGGAGGATGCTCCCACCATCCATCCGCACCCAGAATGTCTGGAAGCTTGTCGCCGTTGATGTCACCCACTCCGATCCCATGGGCCTGCCAAGGCCCCTTCTCTGAGATGGTGTGTACGATCCACGGCGCAGTGGGATGGGAAGGATCAGGCTTGGCATAGCGCATGTATCCATCGGCAATGTAGATAAGCTCCGGTTTCCCGTCCCCATCCACATCTGCGAGCAGCGAATTCTCGCTCTGCATCGTGGGAAGGACCATGTATTGCTTCCACCGGCGAGCTTCATTTCCGGGATTCACGTAGAGCATTGCGCCCACCCCTAGGTGCGTGGCAACAACGTCCGCCCATCCATCGCCGGTAAAGTCCTCGGCATGTTGCACCCAGGTTGAATATTCAGTCGACGGGTTGAGCGTCCGGGTGGCATACATCTCTCTCGACGTGGTGAAGTCCGGGCCGAAGAAGATGAAGCCGCCATCCACCAGGTCAAGTTTTCCGTCGTGATTGAAATCAGCGGCTGCGGCAGTCCAGTTGTAGTAGAAGGGGTTCACGCGCTGCATGCGGAACCCGCTGCCTACCTCTTCGAGAGGCTGCTTTCTGAGGCCAATGTCTTTATAAGAAACATTTTTGAAGTGCACCTCGCTGCCCTTGCCGACGAACAGAGCAATCGGTCCATACGAGTCCATATCATCTTCGGCCGTAGCCAGGCTCAACTGATTACGTTCCGGTGCGTTGTTCAGATAGGAGCGCATGATGTCGGCGTCGAGCAGCACTTCTACCTCGTTCCACTCGCCAACCCGCAGACTGAGGTCAGGAAACTTGAACGGTACTTTCATCCCTGGCGGTGCTTCAAACCTTTCGAACCCCGGCGAAGATCTAAGCACGGTGGGATCGGTCCGGGGTGGAGCGAAACGAATTTGTCCCACAGCGTCCCGTAACTTTTCCCGGTGTGCGATGTTGCCTGCGGCATCCAGGGTCACGCTTTCTCCAGATAGCTGGGTGCCCTTGATGGAAAGGAAAGTCCCTCTCATACCGTCCTCGGTCTTCGTCGCCCGGATGAGGACACCGGTATCGCAAGCGCCCAAGCAGCGAAAACCTGCGTAAAAGGCCGTATCCTGGTAGGAGTGGTCGAGCACCAGCCAGCCCGATCCGGCCTTGCCCTTGCCGATCAGTTCGCCATTGTCGGCGCTCCACTCCGCCTGTCCCGTCGCATGCCATCCAGCAAGTGTCGAACCCTGGAACTTCGCGTCGGGAACGAAGCTTGGCCCCTGGAGCGTTAGGGAAGCACGGCTATCATCTACTGTGGCCGTAGAGTGCGCGAGACCTCGCCCTCCTGGGCAAACCCAAACCGCCAGCAGGCACATAGCAAGAATTTTGCCCGAGTAACCGACCATTTTTAGACCTCGTCCAATCAGCGGATTTACCTGGCAGTTCCCTAATGAAAACTGATTTGAGAGACGCCTGTAATTTTCCGATTCGTTCGCGAAGCAAGTAAATATACCCGCTCAACTTAGTGTCAAGCTCTTTAGTTCACGCTCAGTTCCGTCTTGAACTGTCTCCTGATCGACAAATAGCGGGCTGGAAATGCGAAGGTGCCCCAGGTCTCGTTTTTGAGACCTGGGATCCTCCTAGCAGACGTCAATCGCTCCCTCCTAGAAGAAGAATGCGGAGAATGGAGGAAGCTGTCAGAATTTCGGAAGGGGTTTGCCAATATGTCAGCAGGATTTCCTCGTTCGTGGTGCAGGTTTGCAGTATCTCTGGTTCTTGCTGTCGCGTTGTTCAGCGGCATCGCCGCACAGGCTGAGCCAGGAGAGGTAAAAAATCTTGCCCCGGGAGTCTATGTTTGGCAGGGAGACCGGGACAAGCGCGAACCGGCAAATTGCATGTGGGTGATCTTTCGCGACTACGTGCTCGTGGTCGATGCCAATTTTCCCTGGGGCGCCCGCGAGATTCTTCCCAGGATCAAGGCGACGACCAACAAGCCGATTCGTTTTGTACTGAACACCCACTATCACGGAGATCACGCTTACGGCAACGCGGTGTTCGTGGATGCCGGAGCGATGATCGTGAACTCCGAAGCCACCGACAAAGAGGCACGAACCCGCGGAGCCGATGGTTGGGCGAAATGGAACGATCAGGCGCACAGCCTCAAAGACACGCGACAGGAGTTTGCCTCTCTGACGTTCACTGATCATCTAGTGTTCGACGACGGCACGCAAAGAGTCGAGTTCATCCGTTTGGGCCCCGCTCACTCACAAGGCGACACCGTGGCCTACCTTCCGAAACAGCACATTGTGGCGACGGGAGATCTCTGTGTCACCTGGGCCCACGGCAATAACACGGGCGATGCCGGCGGCAGCTATAAGGGATGGCTCGCAGCCCTGGACAAAATGACGTCCTGGGGAGTGACGACCGTCGTGCCTGGCCATGGGGCCGTCGCAGGCTCGGAGGCTCTGCATGCCCAGAAAGCCTATCTGGATGGCATGTGGACCAAGGTGCAAGCCGCAAAGCAGGCGGGCGAAACTCCCGATCAAGTGACCAGGGAAATCGACTTTTCCAGGTACGGTTTCATTGCCTCCGATTCAGCTGCGAATGCAACCAGCGTAAGCACCATGTTTCGACGCCTTGATGCGGGTGGCAACTAGAAGGGAAGAGAGCGGTAGAGTGCCGCACCTACGGCGCTCCGGACCATACCCCTCCCATCCCAGCCCGTCGCATTCTTGGGTCGCCCTGGCCATTCTTCCAAGTTAGTCTGGAAGGACACGGCCGCCCTTCCGCTCGTAACTACTGCCTTTGGTTCTGGACGGGTGCCCCATGTTCGCCCAAGCGTACATGGGCCGAGAACGGATTTTTCAAATGCTTTCACTCTAATGGCACGGGGAATCTTGCCCTTGGCGACTGTCTTTGCCCGCGTACCAGCAGCCCTGGAAGGGGCTGCGCCCATCTTTTTCGGCCCATGTACGCTTGGGCGAACATGGGGCACCCGTCCAGAGAAGAGGGTCTCGTTCTTTGGTCCAACATCGGCGCCAATCCAGACTGGAGTGTGCCGTGCGTATCGAAAAGTCCCGCAGGAACGACTGAACTTAGCCCATAGTTGAGACGCTTTTCATCTTCAGCCGTTCCTTCGAGAATCATTTTCACTTCGGCTCGCACGCAGACTGCTTTAGCCCTGCTACGGCACGCTCTGGACAAACTACTGTTTCCAGGGCAACCGATAAGAGGGCTAGCAGCGTTCCTGGCTAATTGCCTTTGGCGGCGAAGAACGTTCGCGTGGTCTCTCCGGCCGCTGAAAGATTTGCCAGCCACATCTCGTAGTATTCGCGTGAAAGCACAACCCCATCGGCGCCAGCCTCCAATGCAGCGGTTGTCGCCGCACGCACATCATCCGGTTTGGTGTGTTTCTCTCCGGCGGCGGTGGGTACATCGATATCGATACCCGGAAATATCTTGACCCGGCCGCCTGTTCCGGCAATGGCCCGTTTTGTTTCGCTCGTGACATAAGCCGGGGAGAGGCCCTTCGTCACGATCTCCTGAAACGACGCCTCATGGTAGCCCATCATCTTGTAATAAAAGGGTTGAAGATCTTGCGGATTAGCATCGGCAAATACAGTGGCACACATCCGATCGATAAAGTGCGAGAGCCTGGGGCCGGCTGCGTTGTTATACGTCGCGATCTTCAGAAAATCTGAATAGTCAGCGACCTTTGCATAATCGTCCACCGCACTATAAAACGGGCTGAACGTGATGTTTTGCACCATGTGAAAGCCAAATGGTTTGTGCGGAGCGAGCGCCTTCGCAGTTCCGTAAAGTTCTGCACGAACCTCGTGGTAGCTATCGTGCCACAGCATGTTCCAGCTCAAAACCTCTGGAAACTCAAACAGGATTCTTAGGAAAGTAACAAACACCCCGTCATCGGGACGCTGATGCTTCGCTGTCGCCGCAAACAGTTGATCGAGCTTGATGTATCCCCTACGCGCTCTCTCAGCAGAGATGCCGCGATCTTTGGCCTTTTGCAGGCAGAACGAGCAGAAACAGCAGATGCCCACGGTAGCCCAGCCGCCGCCGATCATGTTGTCGATCGGCCCCATGCGTTCACAGCCCCAGATGATTCCGTCCACTTCAGTGGGGTACTGCGCAAGATACGATTCGATTTTGCCAGTAAGGTGGCCTCGGTAATTGGGATGGTTAAAACACGCGCTGGTCGTGCGCCGCCCGTACACGTCGATCTCTGCGACGTCCGTCAGGCCGGGAATGTTCTGCATCATTTGTGGAAAGGCGTTGTTGTAGTCCCACACGAAGAAGTCCATGCCTCGAGCTTTCATCTTCGGAGCGACCGCGGTGATGACATTAAAATTCGGCAGGTCACGGGAGCGAAAGTCCGTGAGCGTCGTGTTCCGGAAATACTTCAGGTCGTAGTCATAGAACGCCCCTCCGACCCAGGAGGACCTGGGGCTGTACTTGCCGTGATCCGGCAGTGGCTTTGTGCCTCCCTTGGTGATCTGGGCCGGGTCGTAGTCGTAGGTATAGGTGAAAACCGTATTGACATTGCCCTTCTGCTGAAGATTGTCGAGCACCTGTTCTATTCCCTCGTCGACCCAGCAGAAGGGCTTTACCTGGATCGCGACGACGTTCTTCTTCAACGTGGTCTCCGCGCGATTCGCCGCTGGCCGTGAAGCAGTGGGTGAACCTGTTCCAGCCTGCATGGCAGCTTTCGCTTCCGGCGATACTCCCAAACCCGCGCCGGCCGCAGCCCCACTGAGAAGCTGAACAAACGACCTACGGTCGAGCCCTGTATTCTTCATCACGTCACCTTTGAGTGGAGAAATCCCCGCGCCGGGCGCGTTTTGCTGATGGATACTACGGTACGTGGAAGATGCCGTCAATGGACCACTCATTCCATCGGGCCCGTTTCTCGAATAGCATCGCTAACGAAGCGATAGGAGCCAGATTGCGCGCACTCCTTGTCTCAAACCCTCTCTATCTGACACTGGCTTTGGCCATCGCAAGTGTGGCTCCGTCGCTGGCGCCGGGCCAGACTGTCCATTCCAGTCATGCAAAGAATCATGACAGCAACGTGGATTGGCCCGCATACAACGGCTCATACGAGAACACAAAATATTCGAAGCTGACGCAGATCACCACGAAGAACGTTTCCCAGCTGAAGGAAGTCTGGAGGTACGACTCTCACGAGACCGGCGGACTGGAAACTGCGCCGCTTATCGTTGGACGTACTCTTTTTGCTTACACACCCAAGCAAGAAGTCGTCGCACTAGACGCAGCTACCGGACAGTTGCTTTGGACATTTGATTCACAGAAAATATTCCCTGCGGAAAGAGTCGCATCGCGAGCCGAGCGGGGCCTTTCTTACTGGCACAGTGGCAACGAAAAACGCCTGCTGGCCAACGTGTCGCACTATGTGTACGCGCTTGATCCGGATACGGGAAAGGTCCTCCCTTCGTTCGGCAACCAGGGGCGCATCGATCTTCGCCAGAACCTTCGCGATCCGGCCAGAACTGTTTCCGTTTCCATTACGAGTCCGGGAGTCATCTACAAAGACCTCATCATTCTCGGCGATGCAACACCAGAGGCATTGCCGGCGCCACCCGGCGATGTTCGCGCCTACGATGTGCGAACCGGCGCGCTGCGGTGGACCTTCCATACAATTCCTCATCCCGGCGAGTACGGCTATGACACGTGGCCGAAGGACGCGTGGACCTACAGCGGCGCTGCCAATAACTGGGCCGGTATGTCACTCGATGTAGACCGCGGCATCGTCTATGTGCCAACAGGCTCGGCCGCGACCGATTGGTACGGCGCAGATCGCATCGGTGACGATCTGTTCGCCAATACCCTCATCGCGCTCGATGCCAACACCGGAAAGCGTCTCTGGCATTTTCAGGGAGTACGCCACGACATCTGGGATCGCGACTTTCCCACACCTCCCAGCCTCGTAACGGTACGCGTGAACGGAAAAGACATCCCTGCTGTCGCGCAGTCTTCCAAACAGGGATTTCTCTTTCTCCTGAATCGCATCGATGGCAAACCCATCTTCCCACTCGCATACCGCAGCATGCCCGCGAGCGATGTGCCGGGCGAGGTGACTGCCAAAGGACAGCCGTTCCCAACCAAGCCTGCTCCGTTCACCCGCCAGCTCATCACAGAAGACACGCTCACGACGCGAACGCCCGAGGCGCATGCATGGGCGCTGGCTAGGTTTCGGGAACTGCACTATTCCGGCCAGTTCACGCCAAATGTAGTCAACAAAGATACATTGATGTATCCCGGCACGGACGGTGGCGGTGAATGGGGCGGTCCCGCCTTCGATCCCGAGACACACATTCTGTATATCAACGCAAACGAATTCGGCATGACCGAATCGCTGCAGAAGCGCGTTGCCACATCAACAGGACGCGCCGTGTACCTTAGCCAGTGCTCCGCTTGCCACCAGGCGAACCGGCAGGGACAGCCGCCCGAGATTCCGTCGCTGGTCGATATCGGAAAGCGTTACAACCAGGCTCAGCTCTCGGAGCTGCTGCAGACGGGCCGCGGCAGAATGCCCGGCTTTCCCATCCTGGATCCGCCCGCAGGGAGCCAGTTCCAGGCCTTAGCGCACTACCTGCTCACCGGCAACGAGGATGACACCAACGCGAAGCTCGTGGATGACGGCAAGTTGCACTACGACTCTACGGGGTATCCGAAATTTCTAGACCCTCAAGGCTACCCGGCCAGCGCGATGCCCTGGGGTACTCTAAACGCGATCAATCTCGATACCGGGGAATACCTTTGGAAGATTCCCCTTGGACAGTACCCGGAACTGGTTGCGAAGGGAATGGCCGATACCGGCTCAGAGAACTACGGTGGTCCGGTGGTCACGGCCGGCGGTTTGCTCTTCATCGGAGCGACCGTACGCGACAAAAAATTAAGGGCCTTCGACAAATCAACCGGAAAACTCCTCTGGGAAACATCTCTCCCGTTCTCCGCCTGTGCCACGCCGGCGACCTATGCGATTGCCGGACGGCAGTACGTCGTCATCGGAGCCGGAGGCCAGCGCGATCCAGCCACTCCGGCAGGTGGGGGAGTCTATGTCGCGTACGCATTACCGCAATAAATCGTGCTCAGCGCGGGAAGACGCTGAATCACGCCGTTCAAGAGAGGAAAAGTTTGTGGCTGGAATGAATGGTCGGGGCGGAGGGATTCGAACCCCCGACCCTCTGCTCCCAAAGCAGATGCGCTACCAGGCTACGCTACGCCCCGATCTTACGATTGTATCGCAACCGCCTGCTCAAACACGGTGCCCGAGCCAGTCCAGAAACCAAAGAATGAGGAAGATTGGGGCCAGAAAGATTGCGGTTAGCGTCATGCCGATCAGCGCCAGAAAGACCCAGTCTCGCCAGGTCTGGCGCCGCGATTGCTCCAGATGGCGGACGATCAGCGCATAGTTACGGCGGTTCGCCTTCCACGCGATATCAAACGCATCGCCCAGAAGCGGAATCGTCCCCAGGAGCACCTCGATCCCAATGTTGACCACCATTCGCAGCAGCGTGACGTACGGGACGCCACGAACCCAGGCGGCCACGACGATGATTGTGGACGCGAGGCCACCGATGATGTCTCCGAGGCCAGGGACCAGGCCGATGATGCCATCCAGCCCGAAGCGGATCGAAGTGCCAGGGACGCGAAACCAGTCGTCGAGCATGTGCGACAGCAAATCGAGATTTTCGTCCGCGAATAGGCCGTTCGCCTTCTGAAAACGGGACTTTTGGGGTAGCAGAATCTCGGGTTGTGGATTGCTGGGCATAGGCAGAACCACTACCCGGGAGAGGCCCGAAAGGGGGCTTTCCAAGCCGGGGCGGGCATGAACCTGAATGCTACAATCTAAGTCTATATGGCGGCTATAGTTCAGTGGCAGAACGCCGGACTGTGGCTCCGGATGTCGTGGGTTCGACCCCCACTAGCCGCCCCAGATGAAGCCGCTTCTGCCTTCACCTGGCGAAGTTAAGTTTTCAGGTGGAAGACGCCCACGTGAACACCGGATCCTCCTCTTCCACGCCCAACACCAAGGCAAACCAGTCAGCCTCCCCAGATATCTGGCTCGGCTGCTCCGGCTGGGCCTATCCCACCTGGAAGCCGGAATTCTATCCGCCCAAGACCTCTCCTAAGAAGATGCTGGCGCACTACGCGACGCAGCTCAACTCAGTCGAGGTGAATTACACCTTCCGCCACCTGCCGTCCGTCACCACCATCGATGGATGGCTGGCGCAAACCGGGCCGGACTTCCGCTTCTCCTTCAAAGCGCCGCAGCGCATTACGCATATCAAGCGGCTGAAGGAATCGAGCGATGCCCTCTCTGTCTTTTACTCCGCCCTGTTGCCGGTCATCCGAGCCGGAAAGATGGGCGTGATTCTCTTTCAGTTGCCGCCGAATCTCAAAGCCGATACCGCCAGGCTTGCGGCCTTCCTCAAAGAAGCCGCGCCTGAGCAGACCGCCACGCTTCGGGTCGCGTTTGAATTCCGTCATGCATCGTGGTTTACCGACGAGGTATTTGACCTGCTCCGTCAGCATCAAGCTGCACTCTGCGTGGCCGAGAGCGACGAGCTTGCGACACCCGATGTAGTCACCGCTCCGTTCTGTTGCTACCGGCTGCGCAAGAGCGACTACGGAACCGCCGAGTTGCAACAGATCGAAACACAACTGACCGCAAGGGCCGCGCAGGGAGATGTCTTCGCCTACATCAAACATGAAGACACACCCAAGGGTGCGCTGCAGGCTGCTGCCTTACTGACTACCCTGAGGGCACGGTGAACGAAATCAGCGACCTGGTGGCTGAAACCGCAGGCGGCCTGGCGCGCGTGGAAGAATTTTTTCCGCGGCGATTTCTGCGCAATGGCCATCTGCAGACGCTCATCGGTAACTTCAAACCGCGGCAGTACGCTTTGCCTGAACCGGAGTCGCACCTCATCGAAGTCGACCCGGGACGGGGCGCCCCCGGCGAAAGCAAAACTTCGAGCTTAAGGGCAGATCAAGTAGAGCAGGCGCAGGCCGAAGTCCGTGCACGCGGCGCTAGCTACGTGCTTTGCCATTGCCACTGGCAGGCAGATGCCTCCAAATGCCCTGCTGTGCTGCTGTTGCATGGCCTCGAAGGATCCTCCCGTTCGCAATACATGCTGGGCAATGCGACGCGGGCGTGGGCCGCGGGGTGCAATATCGTCCGCATGAACATGCGCAACTGCGGAGGCACTGAAAATCTGTCGCCGACACTGTATCACTCCGGTCTTTCGGGTGATGTGGCCGCGGTGATGCGCACCCTTGCTTCGGAAAAGGGCCTCGGAGCGTTTGCGCTGGTGGGATATTCCATGGGCGGCAACCTGGTCTTGAAGCTGGCTGGTGAGCTGGGCGAAAACCGGCCGGCTTACTTGAAAGCCGTAGTGGGCGTCTCGCCGGCCATGGATTTGGGCGCCTCAGCCGATGCGCTGCACAACCCCTCCAACCGGGTCTACGAATGGAAGTTTCTCATTGGCCTGCGCCGGCGGTTTCGACGCAAGGCGGAACTCTTCCCTGAAATCTATTCGACCGTGGGCCTGGAAAGAATCGCAACCCTTCGCCAGTTTGACGATCAGATCACGGCCCGCTACTCCGGCTTTACCGGCGCAGATGACTATTACTATCGCGCTTCTAGTACCAGGGCGGCCTCGCAAGTTTCCGTGCCCACCTTGATTCTGCATGCGCTCGACGATCCATTCATCAGGATGCTGCCCTCCACGCGCGACGTTCTGTTAGCCAATCCACGGATCCGGCTAATCGAGACCAGGCATGGAGGCCATTGCGCCTTCCTGGCTGCTGCAGACGGATATGACGGCTATTGGGCCGAGAAGGTATTGCTCGACTTTCTGCTCCCGGCCTGCAGGGCCTGATGGAAGCCGACTGGACAGTTGCGCTCGCCCCCGGCGACCCGGCGATCACCGTGCCCTGGGCAGCATCTGGCGAAGATACCCGGCAGTGCAGATTTGTCGATTTGCGCCATGATCAGCACTTGATAGACGAAATAGAGGAGGCCCAAGCGATGCCGCCTTTGCGCTCGGCCTTGCTGCTGCTGAACGCCGGCCCCTCACCTCTGTGGACGGCGAAGTGTGATGCCTGGACCAGCAGCGTGGAGGAAGGGGCTGAGCCGTTCGATGCCTACGAAATGGCAGCCGAGCCCGGCGATACAGCTTTTGGCGCTGGCTCATACATCGATCTATTGGCGCGAGATGTCTCCTTCCTGGCCAGCTTTGAACGTCAGGAACGATGGATCCGTGCGGTCGCGATGAAGCTTCGAGCGATTCCTGCGAGCGCTGCCCGAGCCGAACTCGCGCTCCGGCGGGCTGAAGTGGAAGGGCTATCGGGGTTCGCCGTGACGTGGTTCGTCGAAGGCTGCGGGTCAACGGCGCTGGAAGCTGGACAGCGGTGGTCCAGGGCGCTGGATCTGGCGCTGGCGGTGGTCATGGATGCTCGCCTGATGTAACCCCGGCTTAGCGCCTGGTAACGATACAATGGCAGCACCGGGCGAGTAGCTCAATTGGATAGAGCACCGGCCTTCTAAGCCGGGGGTTGTGGGTTCAAGCCCCGCCTCGCCCACCATCGCTCATTTGGCTAAGCAGCACGGCCGCCGTCCTCGCAGGAGCCGTTAAGCGACTCCTCCAGGCAAGTCGCAATGTCTTCTGCGCCCACGGCCTTGAGCACATCCGTGGCCTTTGAAATTCCCTCGGGATTTTCGCAGTGAACGGCCACTAGTACCCCGCCATCTTTAACCCGGACGTCATAAAGCTTCGCTTCGAATTCTGGAATGCCCATGCCGACCAGAGCTCCCACAAAGCCACCCACGGCACCACCTACGCCAAAGCCCGCCAGACTAGCCATGATAGGGCCAGCAGCGATCAATGGGCCCACACCGGGTAGAGCCAGGGCGCCTATTCCCGCCAGAAGCCCCAGGGCTCCCCCGACAACTCCACCTACTCCAACGCCGGCCGTTGCACTGTCAGAAGCCAAGGTGGTGCCGTCGGTTAAACCCTTGGCTTCCTCTTTTTCAGACAAAAGGACGGAAAGGGCTTGATTCGAAAATCCAGCCATCGTCAGTCCATCGATGGCGGCCTCCGCATTAGCAAGGTTTGCGAAGATACCAAAAGCTGCTGCTTCATGACACGCCATCGTGCTCTCCTCTTACTGTCTATCTTTCTATCGCACTATCGATTCCGGGCGACGGCCTAACTAGCTTTGCCGATCGGCGCATTGCCCAAAGCGGCCGCGTTGACCTCCTTCGCAATCATCGTCAGCTTCTTATCAGCCGCCTCTTCTTCTTTCAGAGTTTCATCCAACAGAGCCATGATCTCCTTTTGACCAAGCAGCCTGGCATATTCGCGCACCCCACCGTAGCCGGCCATCTCATAATGCTCTACCCGCTGGGCAGCCGTAATAAGGCCGGCATCGCGCAGGTCGCCTTTCTTTGTCTCGCCCACAACCTCACTACCTTCCGAGAGAACACCTTTCATCCCCTCACACGTCTTGCCCGTGCCCTTCTTCTTGAGCATTTCGAAAATCGTCTCCAGACGCTCGATCTGGCCGTTTGTCTCTTCCAGGTGGCTCTGAAAAGCGTCCTTGAGCTTTGGCGATGTCGCCGCTTTCACCAATTTTGGGAGAGCCCGTGTTATCTGCTTCTCCGCCGAATAGAGATCCTTCAACTCATCCAGGAATAACTCTTGTAAGCTTTCAACACTCATGTGTTTCCTCTGCAGGCGGTACATTCTGCCTTCCGTTGCATAGATGCGAGAAGCCGGATGCAAGAGGAATGGGGCCGCAACATTTCTCTGTGGGAAACAATTCTGCAACCTGGCAACAAAGCTCGCGAGAACAGCATCCACGTGGAGCGATGCCCCGAAATAGCGATGTAGCCACAGCTCGCCTGCTTTCGAAGTTGCTGGCTGTTGTTGCCACGGTAGTCTTGATCACCACGCTTTACCTGGCTAAGACAGTAGTTCTACCGCTTGCGCTCGCTTTGCTGCTTTCGTTCGTGTTGGCGCCACTGGTCACTGGCCTGGAACGCCTCCGGCTGCCGCGGATCATCTCCATCGCTATCGTTCTTCTCACCGTTGGAACTGTTTTGGGAGTCGTTGGTTGGACCGTCCTGGTGCAACTGGTCGAAGTCACTGATGCTTTGCCGGCCTATACGAATAACATCCATGAAAAGTTACAGAGCTTTCATCAGTCGAAGACGACCAGCTTCGTCCGCGCCCAACATGAATTGGACACCTTAAGCAAGCAGCTGAGCGACCTGAGCTCAGAATTCGCAGACGGCCGCGAGATTATCGGTGAACCCGAGTTAGGCTCTTCTCCCGCGCACCCCGTGTCAGTGCGGGAGGTCGGAGGCAACCAAGGCAGACTGGATGCAATGAGCGGCTTGTTGGGCATGGTGATCTCCGTTGTTCTGGTAGCGGTCTTTACGTTTTTCATGCTTCTGAAGCGGGAGGACCTGCGCAACCGGCTTATCCAACTCACCGGCCACGGGCGGCTCAACCTGATGACGCAAGCCATGGATGATGCCAGTCATCGTGTCAGCCGGTATCTGAGCTTTCAGTGGCTGGTGAATATCGCATTTGGGCTGATTGTTCTCCTGGTCTTGCACCTTATGCACCTGCCGCATGCTTTGTTGTTTGGAGCGCTGGCTGGTCTTTTAAGGTTTATCCCCTACATAGGTGCGCCCATTGGGGCCCTGTTGCCGACAGCGCTCTCCGTGGCAGTCTTCAACGGTTGGACCAAGACCCTGCTCATTTTGGCGATTTTCTTTTTCATGGAGATGGTGACGGCGAATCTGCTCGAGCCCCATGTTTATGGGAAACATACCGGCCTATCCTCGCTTGCGATTCTGGTGGCGGCCATTTTCTGGGGTCTGATTTGGGGGCCGATCGGCCTGATTCTGTCTGTGCCTCTCACCGTCTGCCTGGTGGTAGTGGGCGCACATGTTCCCAATCTGCAATTTCTCACTGTGCTCTTGGGAGATCAACCGGTCATGCCTCCGGAAGCACATTACTACCAGCGCTTGCTTGCCAACGACCAGCGTGAGGCCAGCCAGGTGCTGGAGACGCATTTGAAGAGTTCATCTTTAGAAAATCTCTTCGATACGGTGTTGATCCCCGCACTGAATCTCGCGGAACAGGACCGTCATCGAAATGAACTGGATGACGCAACGGTCAGCTTCATCACTCAAACCACGAAGGACCTGGTCGAAGAGCTTAGCTTAAGGCGCGACGAGTCCAGACCAGCAGAGGGCGGCGTAGAACGGTCTCTACAAGAAAAGATCCTTTGCCTGCCGGTGAGGGACGACGCCGATGAGATTGTCGGCCTCATGCTGGCCGAGCTGCTGGAACGCGCAGGATATACCGCAACTGCAATTCAGATAGGAAGCGTGGAGCGGATGCTGGCAGAGGTCGCCGCCGCTGACCCCGAAGTGGTGTGCCTTTCTGCATTGCCTCCCTACGCCATCTCACACGCTCGAGGCATCTACCGGAGGCTACGCGCACAGCAGTCCAAGGCACAGATCATTATTGGATTGTGGAATTACACCGATGACCCCGTGAAGGCCGCGGCCGAAATAAGCGGAGGCGAACAGAACCTGATTTGTACCACCTTGGCGCAAATGACTCTACAGGCCGGCCTGGCCTCAAGTGCATCCCTGAAAAAAATTCCAAGTTTGGCCCAGGAAACGAAGGTGCAGCTCTGAAAATCGAGGCAGATTGGTCTGTGGGTTGAAAATCAGACTGGGTTAGCAAGCTTGGTGGAGTTCATCGGCGTCGCGGAGGTAGAGCAAAGAGCGAGTCCTCTTCACTGGACGGGTGCCCCATGTTCGCCTGAGCGTACATGGGCCGAGGATGACGGGCGCAGCCCCTACGAGTGCTTTTGCTCGATATAGAAGAGACTACGGGCGAGGGCCAGAGTTCTTGCACCTGGAGTGAAGCATTGGAAGAATCCGTTTTCGGCCCATGTACGCTCAGGCGAACATGGGGCACTTGTCCAGATCCAACCACAGTAGTTTTGAACTAAATCCCGGCACAAGCTGACACCTAAATTGGACAGGGACGGCTGGACGCAGTCCTGGGTTTCGCGCGCGCCTTTTAAATTAAAAGTCCCAGAGGGATGACTGAAGCACTATCGGACCGAGAATTCCCGATCGGCTAACATCTTAGGGCTAACGCGTTGGCAACGCTCCTAGTTGTCCCTGCGAGACTCATCCCAACTAAAATGCAACGCCAAGCAGCAAGGGGGAGCAACTTCGCTCCCCCTCTCGCCGAAAAACCCCTTCTGTAGTTTCTATACCTTACTTTGAAGCTCGTTCCGCGCGGCCCCTGCGAAACATCTCATTGACCGTTGCCTCGAAATGACGTGCTCCCGCAGGCGTGGGCACCGCCCCGCTCAAGATCGTTTTGTAGGGAATATCTTTCCCGTAATATTCACGCGTATCCGAGGAATTCTGGTGGACTTCATCGCCAGTAAGGTCGACGCCGGCGAACAAGCCTTTGCTACGCGAGTAGGTCAGAAATTCGGCATTCGCCAACTCCGTAGTGGAAGCTTGAGAGTCGCGTCCTACAGGACCGGCCGCAGCCGCAATGTCGCCACCGAGCTTGACCTTATCCTTCAACAAATCGTCCAGGCTTCGAGCATTGACACCCACCAGCACCAAGTCGGTGGACTGCCCGCCGGCCTGCAATCCGAAGCTCGCTCCTGTGAGCTGGATAAACACCGGAGCGCTCCATCCGGTTCCTGTCCGGCAAGTAGCTACGCCTTGGCCATACTGCGCACCCACCAGGAATGCTCCTTTTTTGAAACCCGGTACGACAAGAACGCAGTGCGCCTTGGCAGCGATATCGAGGGGAATACCCTTGTCCGGGGTAGCCATGAGTTCGTGGAGAACAGCGTGCGCAGCTTCTACGCGACTGTCCAGTTTCGAAACATCAGCCGCTCTTGCGGCACTCACGCAAGCAAGACTGATGCCCACTAGCGAAACAGCCATAAACTTTTTCATGCGAATTCTCTACTTTCGTTAAAGAGGCCTGGATCCTGCTGCTAAGCCTTCCTTAAAACAGTTGGATGCAACTTTTTCCCAGCAGATAGCCTTGCAATGGCGTTTTCTACATAGGAGTTCGTTTCAACAGATAGTCAAGACCGCACACGCGATACCAACGGTAGCCATAAGGCTCCAGTAGTACGCGGTGCTTGTTTCCTTCTTCCGGTTGACTATGAACATCAGAGAGAACATTGACCAATGTGCACGCCTCTCCTTGTTCGTTACTTACCGCGAATTTCACCTCGCGAGGCAACGAACTTAAGTTGTGCACCATAACGACTGAGTTGTTGCGCCACGCATAATTCATGATGAGGACCTCTTTGGCGCCCGCTGAGATGAAGCTGAAATCGCCCCAGCCAATCTCGGGCACTTCCTTGCGCATGCGAATGATGCGCTCCATCCAATTGAGCAGAGAGTTCGGATCGCGGCGCTGCTCTGCGACATTTACATGCTCGAAACCATAAGGACCTTCACTGATGACCGGCATGATCGGCTTATCACTTTTAGAGAAGCCGGCGTTGGGTTCCGTAGACCACTGCATGGGCGTCCGCGCGCAATTGCGTTCCGGCAGCTTAAGGTTATCGCCCATGGCGATCTCGTCACCGTAGCGAATCACCGGCGTGCCGGGCAGAGTCATCATCAAGCTGTACGCAAGTTCCAGGCGCCGGCGGTCGCCTTCAAGCATAGGCGCAAGACGCCGGCGAATGCCTCGTTTGTAAAGCTGCATTTCTGGCTTTGGCCCAAATGCAGCAAAAACCGCCTCACGCTGCTTGCCTTCGAGGCGGCCGAGATCGAGCTCGTCATGGTTACGTAAAAACAAGCCCCACTGGGCCGTTGCCGGGCGCCGCTTTGTGGACTGCATCGCTCGCTTCAGCGGCTGGCTATCTGCGGTCGCCATGGCCAGAAACAAATGCTGATTCACGTCGAAGTTGAACATCATCTGGACCCGCTCGCCTTCGCGCCCGAAGTAAAACATATCCGTGTCCGGCAGTACGTTCGCCTCCGCCAAAATGATCGCGTCACCTTCCCGCCAGCTTAAAAACTGGCTGAAGGTGCGCAGCATCTCGTAATCCTCCTGTGGCTTGCTCACCTTAGCTCCCTTGGAGGAAATCACGAACGGCACCGCGTCCATGCGGAAGCCCGACACACCTAGCTGAAGCCAGAATCCCATGATCTTGAGGATCTCCGCCTGCACTTCAGGGTTGGCGGTATTGAGATCGGGTTGAAAATCATAGAAGCGATGGAAATAGTAAGCCCTCGCGGCCTCGTCATAAGTCCACGTGGTTTTCTGGACCCCAGGAAAGACCACTCCGGAAGCGGCGTTCTTTGGCTTTTTCTTTGACCACACATACCAATCGCGATACTTGGATTTCGGATCGCGCCGCGCCTCCTGAAACCAGGGATGCTGGTCGGAGGTATGGTTCACCACCAGATCAATTAGTACTCGCAGCCCGCGCTGCCGGCAGCCATGGGTAAACTCCACGAAATCTCCCAATGTGCCGTAGCGGGGATTGACTCCGTAGTAGTCCGCGACGTCATAACCGTCGTCCCTTCCGGGAGAGGGCTGGAAAGGCATCAGCCAGATCGCTGTCACGCCCAGTCCCTGCAGGTAATCCAGGCGGCTCATGAGACCGCGAAAGTCACCAGTGCCATCACCGTCGGAATCGAGGTAGGTCGCGACGGATAAGCAGTAAATGACGGCGTTCTTGTACCACAGGTCGTTGATCATGCAAGGTCACTTTCAGTTGCAAATGGATTGAAAGAGCAACTGGTTGGGATGCAAAAGATGGGTTGAGGGCACTGCCGCCGGCCTTAGCCATTTCCGATTTTCACCACCGCGCTGGCGCTAAACATGTAGCGGTGGCGGGGGCAAATCCGTTCCTCTAGATTGCTTCTTTCGCGGTGCACAGCCGATACTTTTCAGTTAAGGTGTGCATCCGTTTGTCCAGCCGTGATTACCTTTTGCCGTGGCTGAAAACAATGAAAATGCTTACCAGCCATTCGCCCAGGCCAAACATAATAAGAAGGTTAAAGCCACCTGTGGCACCTGAGTGTAGGGGTAATACGGTTTCGCGGAACGCAAGGCGCATTACTAAAGTTCCGTGGACATAGTTAATCTCCCTTTGTTAGTTCTCTATAAGCCTTGAAGAAGTATCTGCTGGTCATTCTGCTTCACCTGTAAGACTTTGAGATTTCTGCTGTTCAGTGTTCTCGGAATTGGGTAGTGCCCGTTTCTCCCCCTTGGAACCAGTGCTGGTTAAGATCCCCTGCTCGTAGCGGCAGGATCGCGGATTCCTATCGTTTGCGTTTAGTCCTGAATTTAGGGGGAAAGTCTTTATGGCTGTATTTCGAATGATCCACGCCATTCAAATCGGCTCAACTTCGCTGGTAAGGTTCTCGCTTGCCGGCCGCGAAAACGTATCGATGCGGGGTGAATTGTGAGTACGTTCGCCGGTTCGAATGCCGGCCTCGTCTTCATCGATGCACCGCTGCAAGAAATCGTCGCGGTCAATCAGGTGGATCCTAATGCGCCCGGTCCGCTGCGCTCGCTCGCAGAGCGGGTTGGCCGTGACCTGGTGTCGAACGCACAGGCCTTGACCCGGTTCGGAGCGCTGGAGCGCGAGTCGTGGACCAGCAAGGCTGCGATTGCCCTGCGCGTTCTCACCGTCCGCCCTTTTAGCCGCTTGCGTGATATCGCCGAAGCGTGCCGCTGCAATTACGACGATGCCATCACCCTGGTGGCGGCGATCTATCGCAATCGCGAAGCAGCCAGGTATCTTGGCAAATTCGGCGGAGATGCTCCCTATCGCCGCAGCACCATTCAGCCGATTGCCGAATCCGGCGCCATCAAAGCATTCCTTGAGGGAAGCTACCGCTATCCATTCACGGTAGGAATTTATCCCGCTGTATCGTGCATGCTTTCCTGCAGCTTCTGCGCGCGCGCCCGTGGAGAACAGTACAAACCGGAAGACATCATCCCCGGAAACGAACTGTTCAAGCAACTCTTCGCCGAAGCACCCAGGGATCTTCCGCGCAGGTTTTACTTGTCCGGTGGGTTGGAACCACTGACCAATCCCGGCCTGGGAGAAGTGGTTCGCTTTGCCGCGGGCTTTGGTCATCGCATGCAGCTCTACACCAACGCAATGATGCTCACATCGCGATTCCTGGCTAAGAACGAAGGGCTCTGGCACCTCGATACCTTGCGTATTTCCATGTACGGGGCAGACGACGAGACGGCGCAAGCGACGACGGCGCGTCCCGGCGTGGCGACGAGGGTCTTGGCCAATGCGAGGGATCTGGTCCGCGCCAAGTCGGATCGCGGGGAGAAGCTCCGCATCGGCTTTAATCACGTGGTGCAGAGCGGACAGATTACTCATTTGCGGAAGATCGCACAGGCTCTGGTTTCCATCGCGGACCAGTCACCTGACCGCAAGGGAATTAATTTCCTCACCTTGCGGGAAAACTATGCCGCGTCTGGCGAGGCGGCCATCCACGGCGACGAAAGAGAACGGTTGCGCGATGAGCTGATCGATCTGCAGAGCTTCTTCATTGCCGAAGGGATGAAGGATTTCGAAGTGGATCTGGGCTATGGCATGCGGGGTCTGGTGGAAGGTGTAGATACGGCGCCCGTCCGGCGCGTTGAACACACCGACATGCTGGGACGAGGCTATCCGCAGATTTCCGTGGTGGTCGATCTGCTCGGCGATGTCTACCTCTATCGCGAAGCTGCATTCATCGGCCGGGCGGGCGCGGACCGCTACATCATCGGGCGGCTTACACCCGAGCTGGGAATGGCCGAGCTGCTGCAACGCTACCTTGCCGACAGCGAGCGCTTTATCGCTCCGCGTGCTGGTGACGAAATCTTCCTGGACGCCTTCGACCATGCGGTCACAGCGTACCTGCGCCAGGCAAGTGACGACCTTCACTTCGGCTCAAACCTCTCCGGCATACCTGTCCACGCAGGGCTTTATCATCCGCCGGCGAATCTATGGAGATGAGCATGAACGGTGTTGGTGAGCGAAGAGCAGCTCACAGGGAGAAGCCACAGGCTCGGCAGTTCATTAATATTCTGGGGATCAGTCTGCATCCGATGCGCTTTAAGGCGGCGGCTGATCTTCTGGAACAGTGGATTGCTGAGCGGCTTCCCCGCGTCGTCTGCTTTCCGGGCTCCGATATGCTGGCGGCAAGCCAGCGCAATACCGGGCTTGGCTCGGCTTTGAACCGCGCCGACCTGACCGCGACCGACGGCATGATGTTAGTGAGATTATGCCGCTGGTTTGGCGCCAGCCAGGCGGAGCGTGTCTACGGTCCCGACGTGATGTTGGAACTGTGCCGGCGTTCTCCCGTCCGTGGATACCGGCATTTCTTTTACGGTGGAAAACCAGAAGTCCTGGCCACGCTCACAGCCCGCTTGCAGGAACAGTTCCCTGGTCTCTCTGTGGTAGGCGCTATCTCGCCACCGTTTCGTCCTCTCGCAGAAAGCGAGCTTGCCGAGGACCTGCGTCTCATTAATGAGAGCGGAGCGGATGTCGTGTGGATCGGGTTGGGTTCACCGAAGCAGGAGTTGTGGGTCACCGAAAACCGCAGCCGTCTGCAGGCCCCGCTGCTACTGGCCGTGGGCGCGGCGTTCGACTTTCACGCCGGTTCCATTCGCCAGGCTCCCCGTTGGGTGCGCGCCGCCGGAGGGGAATGGTTCTTCCGCCTCTGCACTCAGCCACGCCGTTTATGGCGGCGCTACGTCTTACAGGTGGCCCAGTTCCTTGGCCTTCTCACCTTGCAGGTCACCCGCCTGCGCAAGTTTCCCATCGCCGCAGTCACCAGCGAGGGCGCGTGATCCAGCCGGGAGCCGCCATCCAGCCGGAAGCCGTGATCCCGTCTGCAGTACCCGCCCGCCCCTACCTGGCGCTGGGCTGCAGCCGTGTGATCGATTTGTGCGTGGCCACGCTTGTGGGCATCCTGGTTTTGCCGGTGCTCATTCTGGCCATCATCGCCATCAAGCTAGTTGATCCGGGACCGGCCTTCTACACGCAAAACCGGCATGGCAAAGACGGCCGGCCATTCAGGTTTTTCAAGCTTCGCACCATGCGCTTGCATTCCGATGTTTGGCTGCGCGATTTTTTGGCGCAGAATCCCGAGGCTAAAGATCCGCGGATTTACCGCACCGCCCGCGACCCTCGCATACTCCCCGTGGTGGGCTCGTTCCTCCGCCGTTACAGCATCGACGAGTTGCCGCAGATCTGGAATGTCCTGCGGGGAGACCTGGGTTTAGTGGGCCCGCGTGCCCTGCCGGACTACCACTGCAAGTTGCTCAATCCCGAGTTTCTTGCCTTCCGGTCGTCCGTGCGGCCAGGCATCACTGGCCTGTGGCAGATAGACGGACGCAGCAATGCAGATCCCGCGTCCATCGAAATGTACGACTCGAAATACCTCACCCAGTGGTCGCTCAGAGCAGACCTTCTCATTCTCTGCCGCACCGTGACCTGCGTTTTCCGCGGCTCTGGCCTCTAATATTCCTGGTATGGGCAAAAAGGTCCGCTGGGGAGTTTTGAGTACGGCCGGGATCGCCGTGAGAAGGGCGATTCCCGCCATGCAAGCGAGCGATTGGATTGAGGTGACTGCGATCGCCTCACGTGATCAACGCAAGGCCGAACTCGTCGCAACTACGCTTGGCATTCCAAAGGCCTACGGATCCTATGAAGAGCTGTTGGCGGATCCGGAAATCGAAGCGATTTACAACCCGCTGCCCAACCAACTCCATGTGCCCTGGTCCATCAAAGCCGCGGAGGCGGGCAAACATGTCTTGTGCGAGAAACCGCTGAGCATGACGGTCGCCGAGGCCAAGAGTCTTTTAGCCGTGCAGCAACGCACGGGTGTGATCATGGCTGAGGGCTTTATGGTGCACGGTCATCCACAATGGCTGCGGGCCCGTGAGCTCATCGGCGCCGGCGGGATTGGTGATCTTCGTTCCATTCAAGGTGTCTTCAGCTACTTCAACACCAACCCTGCCAATATCAGAAATGTCCCGGAATATGGCGGCGGAAGCCTGATGGACATCGGATGCTATCCCATCCACACTTCGCGATGGATGTTTGGAGAGGAGCCGGTGCGGGTGATGGGTCTGTTTGAACGGGATCAGGAATGGAAGGTCGATCAGTTGACTTCGGCGATACTTGAGTTTCCTTCTGGCCAGGCGACTTTTACCTGCAGCATGCAGCTTGTGTATCACCAGCGGATGCAATTGCTGGGCACCCGCGGCCGTATAGAAATGGTGATGCCCTTCACTCCGCCCCCCGACCGTGCCAGCTACATTCTGATCGACGACGGGCGTGACCTTACCGGGAGTGGCATCCGCACCGAGACCTTTCCGCCCTGCAACCAGTTCACCATTCAGGGCGAAGCCTTTTCCCGGGCCGTGCGCGAAGGGGGCAGCGTTCCCGTCCCTCTCACCGATGCGATCAAGAATATGGCCGTGATTGAGGCCATCGTTCGCTCCGGCCAATCGGGCAAGTGGGAAGCGCCCTAGCCCAGCAGCCTGTCGATCCCGCAGTCTTTAAACTTCGGTCCGTCCTGACACGAACCCTGGGTGCCCCACATCTCGCTCGTATTTCGCGAGATATGGGGCACCCGGCACTTTTTTGCAAATACGGGAGCTCTGAAGGGGACGGCGCGCCGATGAACAAGTCTATCGCTTCTCCCAACCACCCAACTCAAGCGCCACAGACATACACGCTTCACGCAATTCGTCGCCGTGGACTCGCTTCTGTAACGCGCGCGCAACCACCATGCCACCGACACACAAAGCCGCGATCGCTTGTGCCTTGTCGTGCCGAACGCGGCCGCTTTCCTTCAGGCTCCGTTCCAACACGCTGACCATCGCACTGAACACCGTCTCGAACGCTTGCTTTGCCGGCTCGCCGCTACGCGTTACGTCGGTCGGCAGCGCAATCATGGGGCACGAATTCTCCACATCCTCAAAATGCTGGCGAGACAAATAAGCCCGCACCACCTGGGGGCCGACGTCCTTTGAGGACAGATCGACTTCGACCCCTTCCCAACAGCTCTTCCATTCCGGGTCAGTGAAGAAGCATCCCAGGACTTCAGCGTACAGGTCGCTCTTGCTCTCAAAATAGCTATAGAAACCGCCCCTTGTGAGGCCGGCCCCAGACATGATCTGGTCGACGGAGACACCGTCAAACCCATGCCTGTTAAACAGCCTGCGCGCGCTTTGAATGATCTTTGCTTTGATCTCGGTGCGATGGCCAGTGGGATAAGGCATGAGCCGGAGTATTGCGCGCGCCATCCTCGCTCGTCCAGCAAAATATGATCTTGAACATAATTTAGCCGCGTGATCCCATGCATTGAAGTTGAGTGCCAGGAGAATGCAATGACAGAAAGATTGCCCTACTCGCCGACGCGAAGAGAGGCGGCCATCGGCATGGCCATGGCCCTTTGTGGCTTGGCTTCCACCTCAAGCGCATGGGCCCAAGGTCCGCAGCCGCCAGAGCAGGAAAAGCCGGGGACCTCACCCAATCAAAAGCGCACATCCCTCCAGGAAGAGATACACCTGAAGTCCAACCCGCAACGCATCTATGCGATTCTCCTTGACCCAAAGCAGTTCGCTGCATTCTCCGGCCAGCCGGCTGAAATCGACCCCAGGGCAGGCGGACCCTTTTCTCTGTTCGCAGGACAAATCGTTGGACGCAATGTCGAGCTGGTCCCAAACCAGCGGATCGTGCAGGCGTGGCGCCCTGCGCATTGGAGCCCTGGCATTTGGTCGCTCGTTGCCTTTGAACTGAAACCCCAGACCTCTGGAACTCTTGTGTCGTTAGACCATAAAGGCTTTCCTGTGGGCGATTTCGATCACTTGGAGTGGGGATGGCATGCCCACTATTGGGAACCGTTAAAGAAATTCCTCACTTAGCGGCGAGGATCAGTGCGGCCGCGAGCGCGGCGGTCTTGTGATCGCTGGTCCAGGGGGGACCGGCCGACCTGCCGAGGTTCGCGATACTGAGCTGCACCCGGGCCGACCTATTCGCGAAGGCCCCTTTTGCCCGGGAGTCCAGCTCTCGCACTGGGATCGTCGTTACGGGGATCCGCAAACCTTCGCAAGCTGAGTACGCGGCTTGGCGGAAGAATTCGCCTTCCGCGGTGTGGATCAGTGGATGCGCCGCGAGAATCTTAGCCAGAGGCGGCAGCGCACGGCCCGAAGCCAATAAGATCGCTGCACCTACAACGCCATAATGGCGGCCGTTCAATTCTTTGACCACTTCCGCGATTGCCATGGCAGCGAGTCGCGAGGAAGATGCCGCGCAGCGCGTCAGGTGCTTTTCCTGCTCTGAAGGTTCGAGTTGGGCCGCGAAGTGATACGGCTGGATGGCTCCGCGCTCTTCCGGATCCGCGACGATGACGCGCCTGCGGTCCAGCAATTCAACCGAATGAGCATCTCCTGAAACGGCGATCAGCACTCCCCAGCCGGAGTGCATGTGAAAGCCAAGGGCTGCTCGCTTCATGGCTACTTCAACGCGGCCTGCGGTGAACTCTTCATGAGTTCTGTGAGCTTCTCATGCGGAAGCGCTTCAATCGTGTGACCGTCCACACCAATCATGGTTTGTGCGCCCACCATGGCGTTGACTATGGCTTCCTCCGTCGCTTCCACCGTCGCCTGGAACAAGGGGCTGATCCGTTCGTTCGAAACCGTGAGCACAGAGTTGGGACCAGGTTCTTTGCCAGCCCCGCGGTTGGCGGTGGAAAAGGCAATGAAGATATCGCCGGAAGAATTTCCCGAGCTGGAGCCGGTGCGAGCGAGGCCCATCGTTGCCCGGCGCGCAAGCCGCTTCAATTGCCCAGGCAACAGCGGAGCGTCGGTGGCCACCACGATAATGATGGACCCAACATCGCCCCTTATTTCTGGATCGAGCATCGCCTTTGGCGGCGCAGCGGGAATCAGCTTACCGACAGGCACCCCGGCGATGGTGAGTTGCGGACGTCTGCCACAGTTACATTGCACCAGCACCCCAACGGTGTAGCCACCCGCATCCGCCGAGAGCACACGAGAAGCAGTGCCGTCTCCCCCTTTGAACCCATAGCAGACCATGCCCGTGCCTCCGCCCACATTACCCTCGGGGACTGGGCCCGGCTTCGCAGTATCAAGCGCTGAAAATACGTCGGCCTGTTGAACGTGGAAACCGTTGATGTCGTTCAGATAGCCGTCCCAGGTCTCGGCAACTACGGGCAGCGACCACGGCTGTTGCGCGAGCCGGCCGCTCTTTACCGACCACGCGATGATCGAATCCCGCACCAGGCCCACCGAGTGCGTGTTGGTGATCGCCAGAGGACCTTCGAGGAAACCGGATTCTTCTACCCACGTGGTGCCGGTCATTTCGCCGTTTCCGTTTTGCGAGAACCACCCAGCGTACACCGGATCCGCATCAGCACGGCCGCGGGGAAAAATCACCGTCACACCCGTGCGGACCGGACCCTGGCCAACCACCAGCTTACCCTCGCCGCTAATCAGTGTTGTATCGCCGACTTCCACGCCCTTGATATCGGTGATCGAATCCAGCGGACCGGGCGTGCCCTCGAAAGGCACACCCAGCGCGCGGGCACGCGGGGCTGTTTGGGCAAGTCCTGTCGCGCAAACCATGAACCATGGCAGAAGCAGGCGGAAATTCATGCGCGAAGTCTAACACGCGATGTCACCCTGTCATTGGAGTTCCACTTCGATCCTGTCGGGCACAACAAGAGCTTCGAAGCTAGGGGAAGAGACCATTCTATAAAGGGCACGGCTGCTAAACCCGTGCGTGAGAAAGTAAAGATTTGCGCATTTAGTCCCGTCAGGGACGGCTGACTTAGCCCAGGACGCAGTCCTGGGTTGGGTTGATACGAAGCTCCAGTCCCGTTAGGGACGGCTGAAAATGGCTCGGGACGAAGTCCTGAATAACCTTCAGCCGTCCCCGTTCGACAAGCTCAGGGCAGGCTCTGCGGAATTCGATTCGTAAACCTTGAATACTGCACACTCCACAAGGATCAGAACGATGCCGAAATCCGTCCCACCCGGATTCAGGAAGCGTGCCATCCGGAGCCTGCGATAGCGCATCTTTTAGCGCTGCTCGGATCTGTTCGTTATGGGGATCAAGTTGCAAAGCCTGATGGAGTTCTTCGAGCCCTTCTGACCAGTTGCCCATGCGCAGAAGCGCTACGCCATAATTTGTTCGGATGCCGGCGTGGCTTGGATCCAATTGGGCTGCATCGCGGTACCTAGCAAGCGCCCCGCGAAGATCTCCGGACTTTTCCAGGGCAGTTCCTTCGTTATTGATTTGAACGGCCTTGAGCTTGTTTTGATTGTTCCGATCACGGTCGCGGAGCAACTCCGCGAGTTGCTGTTTGAGGTGATCCGCCCCATCCAAATCGCCGCTTTGCCGCAGGGCCATCTGCAGCGCGTTCAGCGTGGACTGATCGGACGGATTTAGCTCGTAAGCTCGACGGAAGGTGGTCGATCGCAGGCCGGGTTTTCGCTTGATGCAGGTACTCGGCGCCAAGCCGGTATTGTGCAACTGCATCGTTCGGATTCGCAGCAACGGCATGTTCAAATGCCGCAAGCGCGCCGGAATCATCCAGTAACTGCGTACGGACCTGCCCAAGATCAGACCAGGCTCCCGCAAAGCCCGGACGCATGCGGACCGCTGTCTCGAGTTGGGTTGCGGCGGCACGAGGGCGGTTTTGCGCTGAGTCGATCCTGGCGCGGAAATAATGCGCATCGGCCGCATCGTCCCCTTGCCTCAGCAGAGCGATCGCTCGATCCAGGTGCTTCGCTGCACCGACCAGGTCTCCCTGCGCCACCAGCACCTGCCCCAGATTCAGTTGCCCGACTCCGTAGTTTGGCTTGATGGCGACTGCTTTCTCAAACGCTGTCTTGGCGGCGGCGGTTTCGCCGAACTTGTTGTAAGCCTCACCGAGTGCGTTTTGAGCTTCTTCGGAACGCGGGCGTTGCTCGACCGCTGTCTTCAATTGAGCAAGGGAAGATGGCTCATCACCCTCTTCCATCAGGAGACTGCCAAGTAACAACCGCGCGTCCGTGTTGCGTGGTTCCGTGACGATCAATGACTGCAAAACGTGAATAGCCTCACCGCGCTGACCGTTAGCGACGAGCCTCCATGCCTGATCGAGTTTCGACTGCTGGCCACTGAACATTGCCGCGCAAAGCAGTGCCAGAACGATGCTACGCATACTGGTCAACCGATTTTTTGCGTCTTATGAACGCCGGAACCCTCGACAAGAAAGACAAGTTGATTGGCGGCAATATTCGTCAATCGTTCGACCAAACCCAGCGGCCATCGCACTTCTACATCAACCGAGTTCGCGCTGCCGAGACCGAAGTGTATGCGCGGATCATTGGACGACAGGTACGATGATTGGCTCAGCAACTCACGGACCTGGACCTTCCCGGCATAGCGCACAGTCAGCCTCGCCCCGATCCCACTTCGGTTCGATTTTGTTCCAGTGAGTTTGAACTTGATCCAGTGTTCCTGGCCCGAAACGTCGTTGCGCAGCAGCGATGGCGGTTCATACAGGTTGACGGTGAGAATGTCTATGTCGCCGTCGTTGTCAAAGTCACCGAAAGCGCAGCCGCGGCTATAGGTTGCGGGATGGCCCCTGATCCTGCTTCGGAAGTGATCTGCTCGAAACGCCCGTTCCCGAGGCCGCGGAAGACGATACGCGGCCCTCGGTAAGGTTGGTCTGGTCTCCCCTGCAGCTCCGGATAAATTCCGCCGGTCACCCAGAAAACGTCAGGATTGCCGTCATTGTCCAGGTCCTCAATGCCAATGCCCCAGCTGATGTACCGCGTTTCGCTGCCGAGCCCTGACCGGTAAGTATCGTCGTGAAATTCGCCTTTGCCGTCATTGGTATACACCGCCGTAGTATCCGCGGCAAAGTGGGTCTTCACGATGTCCAGGGCGCCATGGCAAGCCAGATCGCCGACGCCGACGCCCATCCCGGCTTGCTCCATCCCGTCTTCGCTCAAAGCCACTCCGCGGTCCAGCGCCTCTTCCGCGAACGTCCCATCGTGCTGATTTCGAAAAAGAAGGCTCGGAGTGGAATCAGACGCAACGTAGATATCGGGCCAACCGTCGTTGTCAAAATCAGCGGCAACCACCGTGAGGCCGTAACCGGAGCTTGCCTTCTCTATACCTGCCGCGCTGCTCACGTCGCGAAATGTGCCGTCGCCGTTGTTGCGATACAGCGAGTGGCGGCCATACTGGAGCCCGCGCGGTCCGCAGAATACTTTCTCAGCATTGCAACTGGAGAGTTCGCCGCCACGCGGCACAGATTTCGTATCGAACAGAACATAGTTGGACACAAACAAATCCAGGTGCCCGTCGCGATCGTAGTCAACGAACGTACATCCCGAGCCAAAGCGTGGTTCCGTATTGAGTAAACCTGCTTCCTTCGTCACTTCGGCGAATGTACCATCACCGTTGTTACGATAGAGAGCATTGTTCGGGTAGCCGGTCAGGAACAGATCTTCGAAGCCGTCGTTGTTGTAGTCGCCCACGGCGACACCGTACCAATACCCGGTCCGAAACAAGCCCGAGCGGGCCGTAACGTCGGTGAACGTGCCGTCGCGATTGTTCTTGTAGAGACGGTTGGAGGCATCGCCGGCGGGATCGCCATAGCGTGAACCGGTAAGCACGAGGATGTCCATCCACCCATCGTCATCGTAATCGAAGAAGGCACAGCCACATCCCATTGCCTCGATTACATAATCGGCATGGTTCGGATGGCCGCAAACCGTCACCGCGTGCAAGCCGGCTTTCGCCGCCACGTCGGTCAGGCGCGCCCGGAACGGAAGACCCGATCCCTTCAGATGAGGGCCGGCCTTCACTCCGCGGGACGCCATTCCCTGATTTGCGTTCGAAGGGGGTGGCGAAGATTGCGCTGCCTGCACGGAAAAGGCATCCAGGCGTGCAGCGGTGGCGAAGGCAGCGACTCGAAGAAACTCTCTACGATCGAACATTATTAGAGCCGCTTACCAGCATAGCAAGGCGCAAAACGCCCGCCGCGACTCCGGTCAGGAGGGCGGCGGACATGAAGGTTTGGCTATCAACTATTACGCTGCCACGGAACAGTCGTCAAAACAGCAAGCGCACGCCGATCTCCAATTGTCGTCCCGCCTGATTACCGTACACAGCAGTTTGCCCGGAGAACTCGCCTGCCGGCGATCCCTGGTAGATCGCTCGGCCGAACAGGCCGGTGTCGGTGACGGTCGTGTCCGGATCGGCCAGATTCAGTTTGTTGAAGGCATTGTAAGCATTGAGCTTCAATTGCGCCTGCACCCGCTCTGTGAGATGGATGTTCTTCTGCAGGGTGGCGTCGAGGTTTATGAAACTGGGGCCGATGATGCAGTTGTATTGCAGCGGGGTCGTCCGCAGCAGATAGGTGTTCGCCGGCAGCGGGCTGAAGGCAGCCGGGTTGAAGTAGTAGCCCGACGGAACGTTCTGGCAGGGATTGCTGTTGACGATCAAGGATTGTCGAAACGTGGATAGTCGCCGCTGGTATACGTCAGCAAACCGGTAGTCTGCCAGCCACCGATAATGGTATTCACGGCCGCCGGCACGTTTGAGAACAGCCATTTGTTGTGGCCAAAAGGCAGTTCGAGCGTTCCCGCCGAAGTCAGGCGGTGGTGCGGTTGATTGCTGTCCTGCCACTGAAGCTTATTGGTATACAGGGTAAGATCGTTGTAGGTGTTAATTTGTAACTTTTCTTTGATGTAAATGTATCCAAACAGGAAGTTGTATCCCTTGCTCCATCTCTTTTGAACCTGTAGCTCGAGGTCCTTGTAGTTTTCACTTGCGCCACGCTTGCCGATCTCATACAGCTGGCCGTAAAACGGGTACTTTGTCAGCAGAGTTCCCAGCGGCAACTGTTGCTGGTTGTAATACGATCCCGGCTGCAATGTTTGGCTGCCATAGTGGTAGAAGGGATTGTTGACGCTGGTGTTATTGAGGTAGTCGGGCGAGTAGGACTGCAGAATCGCCGGATCGGTGTTGTTCAACGCTTCATTGTAGAGTTTGTTGCCAAAGTTCTCGAAGAAGGTAAACGAGGCCACGAATTCCTGGGGCAGTTGGCGCTGCACAGAAAAACTCAGGCGGTTGTTGTAGGCTTTTTCGAAATTCTTTGGGTACCACAAGAGGGGGGATCCGCCGCGGCCGACATTTCCGCCGGCGGCCCTGCCCGCGATGGGCACGAGTGGATTGCTGGGCGGAAAGGGATCCTGAAATGTGGCTTGGGGAACGCCGTTCAAGAGCGGCGCGACGTTCTGGTATCCGGTCTCGCCGAAAAACGGCGGTTCCAGAAAGTTCACGTCTTCGAAACCTGAGACGGGCGCCGGGGTGAAATTGAATTCTGTGGGCTCTTTGTACATGGCGTATCCAAAGCGCGCCGAGGTACGGTCATTGATTCGGTACGCAAGACCAAACCTGGGTTGAAAATCACCCTTCGGGGAGTTCCACATTCCGGGATGACTTCCGCTGGTGAAGCTCCAGACGCCTGCGAAACTTTGACTCGATCCTACGATGTTGGTGACTTGCGACGGCATATTCGGTGGATTTCCACTGATCGCTGGATCTGTTTGTGTCAGATCGAGCCCTTGGGAGAGAAGGTGATTTGTGTCGTGCCAGGCGGATTCGAACTGTAACGCAGACCCGCGTTGACCGTCAGGTTGCGCGTGGCCTTCCATGTATCGCCAATATAGAGACCATAGAGGTTGGTGATTGGATTCGGCGCCGGGCCGCCCACTATCTGGGTGGTGGAGTCGAGAGCGCCGAGCAGGTAGGTCGCAAAGTCATCGCCCGAAATGGTCAGGTCCGGGTTGCTGGTTTCGCGGGCCGTCAACGCCTGGTTGAAGTTGAATTATTGTGTTGCTGACAAAGACCGGCCCACCGCCGCGACGGTAATCGAGCCCAGCGGTCAGGTAGTGTGAGCCCCTCGTTTGGGCAACCTGCACGGCGAATGCTTCCGCGCTCGGACGCTGGTCCCAGAAGAAGCCGGGACCGCCGAAGCTGCTCGCACCGATGTTCATCTTGGGATAGTAAAGAGGCACGTTCGCCGAAACGTCCTCATACGGGGCATACCAGGTGTTGTTCCAAATCTGCGACAAGCCGTCCTTGCCCAACCCTTTGGAGACGTAAGCGTCGACGAGGTTGAACCAGTCACCGTGGATATTGATGACGGTGTTTGGAGTCACTGTATAGATCAGGTCGCCCAGAACCTGGTTGGCCCCACGCAGACTTCCCGACGGTTGATACAAAACGTTATTCAGCGGATTGGTTTGACTGTCCTCGGAGTGATAGCGGCCATAGTAGCCCGATAAACGCCACTTATCGCTAATGACGTAATCGACCCGATCGGAAAAGTTGAGGTAACTGGTGCTTTGGCTTCCGCTCTTTTGGAAGTTATTCAAATGAAACGGGCCCTGGCCGGCATTATTAGGGTCAGGAAAGAGCTTTGCGAGACTGCCGGTGACTGGATCGAAGCGGCTTGAAGGGATCTTGTTGCCGGCAAACGGAGTACGCACCAGTGTGCCAGTCGAGGGATCGGCCGTCGGGGCGATAAACGGATCATAGATCAGGCGTTGCGCGCCGGTGGCGTTCACAGTTTGGGAGAAGTCGCCCCCACGTTCAAGCGGGGTAGGCACCGTCTCAGAGTAGCTATACGGCGAGTTGATCTTCCAGTCTTCGATGGAGAAGAAGTTGAACAACTTGTTCTTGAAGATCGGATTGCCGAAGGTGCCCCCATACATGTTTTGGCGCTGTGCATTCAGGACGATCGCGGGTACGGTCGGCTTTCGCGCTCAGCCAGGGATAGCGGCCTAGATAGAACGCCATGCCATGCCAATCGTTGGTGCCCGACTTGGTGGTGAGGCTGATCAAGCCGCCGGCGCTGTGGCCACTGGAAGCGTCCACGCTGTTCTGGCTCACCACGGATTCCTGCACATCGTCCTGGTTCGGTGGATAGCCGGCCTTATGACCGATTCCGATAGGATTGCCGTCGACCAGCAGGTTGTTCGCCAGGTTGGTGGCTCCCCCGAGATCGACGCTGTTGGCCGCCCAGGAATGCGTACGGGAGCCATTTCCCCGCGTGTGTTTACGGCTGCCGGCTCGATCAACGTCAGTTTGAAGGGATTGCGATCGAGCCGTGGCGTGTCGTTCGCCATCTTGGTGTCGATCGTCAACTCTACGTTGCTCGAGGTGGTCTCGAGGAGGGGCAGGAGTGGAAGTGACCGTGATCGATTGCTGCAGAGCTCCCGGAGTCAAGCGTAGCGTCGACAGTTAACTCGACTGCCGGACTGCACAACGATGTTCTCCTGAACATGCCTGGCAAACCCGCCTGCTTCGACGGTTATCGTGTAGGTTCCGGGTTCGACGAAGTCGAACACATAGATGCCGGCGTTGTCGGTTGGTTTGGCAGTGATAACCCCCGTGTTGACGTTGGAGAGGGTTACTTTGGCTCCGGGAAGTACCGACCCGGATTGAGTCAGTAACCAATCCGCGAACCTGGCCGCGGGAGTCCTGAGCCATCGCCGGCAGGCTGAGCAGACAATACCAGCAACCCCATCAACGAGATACGCTACATATTTCTCGCCACGACAATATGTCGCCGTCGCCGGTTTGTCCGAGAGTTCTTTCCGCTTTGAGACTAGTCCCATGATGCCTCCAAAACGAAAGTTGCTGAAAATTGTTCCTTGATGATTAGCCGGCATTAAGGTCCGCGACGGCGTCGAAGATCGAATGCTCCAACGGCAGCACTTATACGTTTGCTGAATTTTCACGCGTAAGGTCTTTGCGGTTAATTTTCGTGCTCTTATCCGTTAAGACTTCGGCGAAACTACTCATTTGATGGGGGTTGCGCTGTTGCCGAGGTGAGCGTATAATTCTCGCGTGTTGGAGGGAGCCATATGTTGAATCATTCCGCCGCCGGGATTGCGCGCTTCCTGATGCTGAAAAAAAAGCTGTCCAGGAGCAGCTGGAACGTCTGCTGGCAACCCTCACTTCAGCCAAAGCCGTCGTTTCCATCTTTTCTTCGTTTTGTGATCGACCAGACGTTACTAGGCCGGCCTGAGCTGCTCAAGGAGAGAACACTGGGGATCGAAATCTTCGGCCGGGACGCCGACTACGACACTGCATCGGATCCGATCGTCCGGGTGACGGCGACGGAGATCCGCAAGCGCATCGCGCAGTATTACCAGGAACCTGGTCACGAGACGGAACTGCGCTTATCGCTTCCCTCCGGCTCTTATGTTCCTCAGTCGACTGGCCCCAGACTCCTAAGCAGAACGAGTCTATTGAAATGGCGGCGGTCGTTACCCCTGCCCCACCTGTTTCGTAGAGGCCCTGGAAGACGCCCATCGCAGAGGTCCCGTTGCGACTGCGGCTCTGGCGACCGGCTACCGTGATCGTCCTGGTCGCCTTTCTAGCCCTTTTATGTGGGGGTGCGGCTTTCTTTGGCACTCGGCACAACGGACTCCGTTCGATTTTTTCTGGGGTCCGGTGGTCAATACCAACGAGCCAGTGCTGTTCTGCGTCGCTGATCAGAGCGCGTACCCCGTGATTGCTCTGCGCGATGCTGCTGACCCCTCGCGCAAAACCCTACTCAAGGACGATTTGACAGCCATCGTGATTGACGACTTAATGCCTGTTGTCCGGGTCGCCGCCCTGCTGCAATTCAACGGGAAAAAGTTCAGCGTGAAAGGTGAAGGGGTCACCGACCTGATGGATCTTCGCGGTGGGCCTACGGTGCTCATCGGTGCTTTCGACAACGCCTGGACTCTTCGACTCACCGGTTCCTTGCGGTACCACTTTGCCAACGACCCTGCGATGACCGAATTCCGCATTGTCGATAGCACCAACGCGGACCACCCGGCCTGGGTGATCAATCGCATGCAGCAGATGACGTACCAACAACTATCGCGATTACGCGATTGTCGCCGCTTCACCGATAGCACTACGGGCAAGCTGGCAGTCGTGGTCGCTGGCGTAGGCCCGGCGGGCATCGCGGCCGAATACCTCACCGATCCGGCCGATCTGGTGCAACTCGAGCGGCCGCCGGCGGCAACAAGAAGAATATGGAGTTCGTTCTGAGCACCGGATGATCGACGGCGAACCTGGAACGCCGAAGGTGGAAGCCAGCTACTTCTGGTAGGGGCGCAGCAAGGGAAGAGTGGGGTTGCGGAAAAGAGATGACAGACAAAAGCACGCCTCAGAGAGCTTACCTGCCAAGGAAAAGCGACACTGTATACAAGGGCACGACTATCATCCAGTACCCTTGGCATTCAGTGCTTCGGAGCAGAGTCAGCCGAGTTTCATAGCCTCGGGATCCCAGTGGACCACGGTGCCCTTTTCGTAGCTTAGGTTGCTGAGCAGCGCCGCTCCTGCTGCACGGAAACCGAACACTGCATCCTCCACCACGGGTTGGCGCGAACGGACCGAAGAAAAGAAATTGCGGAAATGATCGTAGCTGTCGCTGTATCCAGCAGCCGCCACAAATCTCTCGTACCCCAACTGCGGCGCTCCCATGGGATGCTCGCGCGGATACTTTTCGTAATACTCTTCGGTCATTTTCTTTTGCATCGCATCGGCGAAGCTTCCGACAAAAAGACCAGGACCCTTCTCCAGGGGAACGCGGCTTACAATCAGGCTGTTGCCGGCGATCTCCATCGTGCCTTCGGAACCGGTAAAAATGAGGCCTTCGTTTTCCTCGCCGCCGTCCACGAAGTTCACCCGCAGGCTTAAGTTGAAGCCTTCAGGATAATCAAAGAGACCGAGCATCACGTCGGGCACATCGCGGCCGTCTTTCCAAAAACGAATTCCGCCGGTGGCCATAGCCCTCGTGGGTCCGTGTGAACCCGTAATGTAGTGGGTGCCGCTAAAGAGGTGGACGAAGAGGTCGCCGGCCACGCCGCTGCCGTAGGCCTTCCACTTACGCCACTGAAAGAAGTGTTCGCCGTTGAAGGGTATCTTGGGCGCTGTGCCCAGAAAGCGGGGCCAATCGCAGGTCTCGGTCGAGGCATCCAGCGGCACCGTGTAGTTCCACGCACCGATCGAGGAATTGCGGTCCCAGCGTGCGGTCACCATATTCAATTTGCCAATGGCGCCGGAGGCGAGCACTTCCTTGGCCTTGGTGTAGATCACCGAGCTTACGCGCTGACTGCCCACCTGGATGATGCGATTGTTTGCGCGAGCGGCTTCGATCATCTGCGGACCGTCGGCATACAGATGGATCATCGGCTTCTCGCAATACACATCTTTGCCCGCCTTCATCGCATCCACCGCGACCTGCTTGTGCCAATGGTCGGGGGTTCCGATGATGACGGCGTCGATATCTTTGCGGGCGAGGATCTCGGAGTAGTCGCGGGTAGTGAAGATGTCGTTGCCCCAGAGTTCCTTGCTGTGCTGCAGCCGGCCATCGTAGCAATCGGCTACGGCGACAAGCTTGACCCCAGGCACCTGCACCGCCACTTTGGTGTCACCCTGGCCCTGGCCGCCGGCGCCGATGAGCGCGAACTGAATGTGGTCGTTGGCCGCTACGGGCTTGGCGGGTTCCGCCTGGGCTTCCGCCAGCAAATGCGTTCTCGAGCCCAGAAATGTCTCCACCGTTGCGGCAGCCGTTGCCGCCTTAAGAAAGCTTCTCCGATTCCAATCGAGCACAGTCGTCCTCACAGCTAAAAAGTATCCGCCGTCTGTAACCATACAGCCTCTATGCCTCAAGGGGCACGGTTGGCCTAAAGTTTAGAGTTGATCGAATTGGAACCGGACGACGGCTCGGGGGAACGAGATCGTGGCGCTTACATCACGAATGCAAGGTTCTCGAGCTCGGCCTGCATGCAATCCAGATTGCAGCCCATACCTTCGAGGCGGCTGATTGCGTTGCGGGCATGTTCCGCGCTCACACCGTATCCACGGCCAGTGAGAAAACCGCTGAGGACTTCAGCCGCCTGCCATGAGTCGATCCCCGACTGCAGGAGCTCGTTGCGCAGGTTCAGCAGCTCGCGTGCGGAAAATTTCTCGATCTTGGCATTTGCAGACATTTCATTTCCTCTCTCAGCTCTTTGTAATAAGGCATTGGCACGAGTTGAAACTCTGCCGACGACCGCGACACCACAACCTGCGGGAAGAGCCCTCTGACTTCGAACCAAGGAACGCAGCCGTGCAACCAATCTGAAGCAGAAACAAACCAGTTTCGTGTCTTCTAACTCTTTCAACCCGAAATGACCTCTCTCGTTGCGCCGGCGATACACTGCCTTACACCGAAGTGGCATCCGAAGCGGAGAAATCCACCCTACAATCTGCTCATTTGATGCTGGAACGCTCTGCAGGATGTATCGGATACGCGAATCATTTCGACGAGCAACCCGAACCGCCAATCTCTACTTTTCCAGGGCACCGCATCGTTTCGGGGAAAGCCTGTCCCAAAATGATGACCTGTGCGCTTCCGCCGCTTCCCTTCAAAACTCTTATAACTAATAGACTAATTTGTTAAGAACTGGTGAGCAGAGCGAACAAAAAATCGCACCCTCACACCAGCGGAGGCTCGGCGGTCGCACGATGCTCGAGCATGACCGGAATACCGTCCTCCACCGGGTAGTAGCGGCCACAACCGGTGCAATGCAGCCACGCATGCGTAGCCGGGTTGGGACCAGCCATCACACGTTGGTGGCACACTGGGCAAACCAAAATCTCGAGCAGAGCCTGCGAAACAATCGGCGTCATTCCACGAGTCTAGATCACCGCACCGCATGCTCCTCAGGCAAAGCGGGCATTTACCATGAGCAGGAAGGATGGTGCATGGCGAGAGTTCTGGATGGAAACGCGATTGCCGCCGCGATTAAAGCGGAGGTCAGGAATGAGGTGGAGCGGCTCGTACCGCAAGGCATACGGCCGGGGCTGGCTGCTGTGCTGGTAGGGCATGTTCCCGCTTCCGAGATTTATGTGCGCAGCAAGGTCAAGACCTGCGAGGCATTGGGGCTTTTCAGTGAGCTGATCACGCCGCCGGAAACGGTTACCACGGAGGAAATGCTGGCATTGATTGCCCAGTTGAATGCGCGCCAAGACATCGACGGCATACTGGTGCAGCTGCCGCTGCCCGCGCAGGTGAACGCCAAGTTGCTACTCGAAGCCGTGAGTCCTGACAAAGATGTAGACGGTTTCCATCCCGTCAACGTCGGCCGCCTGCAGACCGGTCAGCCGGCGCTGGCTCCGTGCACCGCCGCGGGCATCATCGAGATCCTCAAGCGCAGCCATCTGCCGATTGCGGGACAGAACGCGGTCGTGGTCGGACGCAGCGACATCGTGGGAAAACCTACCGCGATCCTGCTCCTGGCGGAGAACGCGACGGTGACCGTGTGCCACTCCCGGACGCGCGATCTGGGCTCGTTCACCCGCCAGGCCGATATCCTGGTGGTCGCGATCGGCAAGCCGGCGTTCGTGACTTGCGAGATGGTCAAACCGGGAGCAACGGTCCTGGACGCCGGCATCAACCGGGTGACGGATCGGGCGGAATTTGATCGCTATTTTGCCGGGGATGCACGCCGCGAAGAGACCTTCCTGCAAAAGGGTTCGGTCATTGTTGGGGATGTGCTTCCCAAAGCGTACGCATTGGCTGGGGCCTATACGCCTGTGCCCGGCGGCATCGGGCCGCTCACCATTGCAATGCTGATGGCTAACACAGTGCGCGCGGCAAAGCTGCGGCGCGGGCTGCCCGCCTAGATGCTTCGCGTCGGCTTGACGGGCGGGCTGGGCAGCGGCAAAAGCACTGTGGCAGGCATGTTTGCTGAGCTAGGCGCGGCAGTCATTTCCGCTGACCAGCTCGGCCGCCAGTTGATGCAGCCCGGTGAGCCGGTGTATGCCGCCATCGTAAAGACGTTTGGCAGAGGAGTGGTCCGCGAAGATGGGTCGCTCGATCGCAAGGCGCTGGCGGAGTTGGCCTTTCAGCATAACCAGGCCGACGCGCTCAACCACATCGTGCACCCCGCCGTGGTTGCCGCGGAAGAGGAATGGATGCGCGGCGTCTTCGCTGCCGACCCCAGGCGTGTCGCCATCGTGGAATCCGCGTTGATATTCGAAGTGGAAAAGTGGGGCACTGCACCGGGCTGGGTGCAGCGATTCGACAAACTGATCCTGGTTACCGTACCTGACGAAGTAAAGATTGCACGCTTTCTCGCGCGGACGGTGACCCGCGATGGAGCACAAGCAGACGCCCGCGCACGAATCGCGGCGCAAATTCCCGATAAGGAAAAAGCAGGGCGGTGCGACTATGTCATCGACAACACCGGGTCACTCGAAGTAACGCATGCTCGAGTCAAAACGATTTACCAGGAGCTAGTGCATGCGGCGCGATAAAAGGAAACCGCAGATCTCACCATTACGTTTTGTGGTGTGCGCGTGAGAATTGACCATAAACAAGTCCCGGAGGGCCTGTGAACGGTCCGGCCTTTAAGGCCGTACATCTAATCGTCAACATGGATCGGCTTCAGCCGCAGAGGGCTGGTTAAACCACAGGAGAGATGCCCTCAGGGGCTAAGCCCTTCGTTAGCTTGGTGGTTAATGTACGGGCTGAAACCCGTCAAAAAAACGAGCTCTCACGCACACTCTTTAGCCCAGATTATGGTTGGGCTTTTTACTGCCCGACTAAAAGTCGCGCCCTGATACAAAACGGGGCGGTGGGAGCTTCAGTCTTCGTCCCCAACACCGAAAATGATCTAATAGACCTTAGCTCGTTATGAAGATTCGCCCTGTCATCCTGATCGTTTTGCTTGTAGGCGCATTCGTCTATCTCACCTCCTACAGTAACTTTCGCGGCCTGCCCAACGCTCCTCTGGCGAAGCTCTGGCACGCATCGCCGATGCATCTGACCGAGGCGGACGCGCAACCGGCGTATACCCAGGAAGAAGCCAATCGCATTGCGGTCTATAAGCGTGCCTTACCCTCCGTCGTGAATGTCACCTCTTCGGCCCTGGCCTTCGACTTCTTTTATGGAGTGGTGCCGCAGAGTGGTCAGGGTTCCGGATTCGTGCTCACCAAAGACGGCCGCATCATCACCAACTACCATGTGATCCAAAACGCGCAGAACGTCGAGGTAACCACCAGCGATAAGCACACCTACAAAGCGCAGATCATTTTGCAGGACAAGGCACACGATCTCGCGCTGCTGCAGATCAACGCCAAGAATCTCAGTCCGTCCATCCTCTCCGAATCCAGTGACCTGCAGGTAGGGCAGAATGTATACGCGATTGGAAATCCGTTTGGCCTGAACGGCACCATGACGACCGGGATTATCAGTTCCATTCGCTCGGTGCAGGAACCGCAAGGTCCCACCATCGATAAGGCTCTGCAAACCGACGCTGCCATCAATCCCGGCAATTCCGGTGGACCGTTGCTCAACTCACGCGGTGAAGTCATTGGGATGAACACGCTGATAGCGACCGGTGGCGCGGAACAAAACTCCGGCATTGGCTTCGCCATCCCCATCGACACCATCAAGGCGGTCCTTTCGGACTACAGCAAGTATGGGCGGGTGCGCCGTCCCTCGCTGGGCATTGCGTCCCTGGCAATCGGGCCTGACCTGGCGGAACAGATTGGATTGCCGGCAGACTACGGCGTGCTGGTGCAGAAGGTGATCCCAGGAGGCGCCGCGGAACGCGCTGGCCTGAAAGGCGGCACACAGCAAGCCTACCTGGGCAACACCCCGATTTATCTGGGTGGCGATCTCATCGTCGCCATCGATAACGACCGGGTGACGAACCCGCAGGATGTTTCCGAGATCATGGACCGCCATCAGGCGGGTGACACCGTCACCGTGACGTTCTTCCGTGGATCGCGGAAAATGACGGCGAAACTAACCCTGGGCGAGGCTCACTCCGTTTCCGTCTGAGCGGTCACATAGCGGCGGCCCATGAAGCGATACTTGCCGGAGAGGACTCGCTCGATTGCCTCGGCATACGCCACATGTTCCTGGGCCAGAATGCGCGCGGCCAGCCTATGCTCATCGTCGTCCGCCAGCACCGGCACTGCCTTTTGCAGCACAATCACGCCGTGGTCCAGTTTTTCGTCCACGAAGTGCACGGTGCAACCGGAGACCGCTACTCCGTATTCGAGCGCTTGTCGCTGCGCGTCCAGGCCTGGGAAAGCCGGCAGCAGAGAAGGATGAATATTGAGAATGCGCTGCGGAAACGCGCGCACGAACTCCGGTGACAGCAGACGCATGTAGCCGGCGAGGCAGACCAGCTCAACCTGATGCGCCTGCAGGCTGGCGATGATCTCGGCATCGTGTTCGGTACGCTTGCGCCCTCGGGCTTCGATCACTTCGGTGGCTATTCCCGCACTGCGGGCGGCGGCGATCCCAGGCGCATCGCGACGATTAGATATCACCACCGCGATGGTGGCATTTGCCAGGCGTCCCTTGGCTATCGCATCGGCGATGGCAAGAAAGTTCGATCCACGGCCGGAAAGCAGGATCCCAACAGGCGGTGCACTCCGGGAGTTCTGCCACGGTCATGTGTACAACACCTTGCGGTCTCCCTTAACGGTGCGGCCGATGACGCAGAACTTTTCTCCAGCGCGGTCGAGCATCGATTTGGTGCGCTTGAATTTATCCGCCGGCACCACAGCGATCAGCCCGATGCCCATGTTGAAGGTGCGCAACATCTCTTCCGGCTCCACGCTGCCCAGTTGCTGCAAGTGCGAGAAAATCGCGGGCGGAATCCAGGAGCCGGTTTCCACCACCGCGGAGATCGTCTTGGGCAGAATGCGCGGCAGGTTTTCCGTGATGCCTCCACCAGTGATGTGAGCCATGCCGACTACCAGTTCGGCCGCGGTGAGCTTCTTGATCACCGCCAGGTAGCTGCGGTGCACCTTCATCAGCGCGGCGCCGGCCTTATCCTTTAACTCATTCACATATTGGTTGAGGCGCATAGCCGGCAACGTCGAAAAAGAGTTTGCGCGCCAGGGAATAGCCGTTGGTGTGCAGCCCTGTAGAAGGAAAGCCGATGAGCACATCGCCGGGTTCGATCTTGCTGCCGGTGATCAGTTTCTGCCGGTCCACGGCCCCGACGATAAAGCCCGCCAGGTCATACTCCCCGTTGGAGTAGAAGCCGGGCATCTGCGCTGTTTCCCCGCCAATGAGAGCGCAGCCGTTGGCGCGGCAGGCTTCGGCGACGCCGCTGACCACTGTTTGGGCGACCTCATCGTCCAGTTGGCCGATGGCCAGGTAGTCCAGAAAGAAGAGAGGCGTCGCGCCCTGGACGGCAATGTCGTTCACACAATGGTTGACCAGGTCGGCGCCTACGGTGTGATGCATCCCGAGTGCAAACGCCACTTTCAGCTTGGTGCCGACACCGTCCGCGCTCGAAACCAGGATCGGCTCGGCATACTTGGCGGTGTCGAGGCGGAAGAGGCCGCCAAAGCCGCCAATGTCTCCCAGCACCTGTTTATTGAAGGTTTTTTGCGCTAAGTATTTGATGCGCTGTTTGGTGCGGTCGCCCTGCGAAATATCCACGCCGGCCGAGGCGTAGGTGGCAGGAGGCTTATTCGATTTTCGCGTCGATTCTGGCAAGTCTCTTCCAAGTTCAGATTGGGATGAGGTATTTCGATGGGACGGAATCGGTCCCCGGGAATTGCCAGTTTAACATCGTCAACCGGCCATAAGCAGGGTCCCCTATACTGAATCCCATGAGCAGAGAACTGAGTCGTTCCAAAGAATTGCAGCGGCGCGCGGAGCGGTACTTGCCCGGGGGCGTAAATTCGCCGGTGCGCGCCTTTCGCGCCGTGGGGGGAGATCCGCCTTTCCTGGTGCGTGCCGAAGGAGCCTACCTATGGGACGCGGATGGCAATCGTTACCTGGACTACTTCGGTTCCTGGGGACCAATGATCCTTGGCCATGCCCACCCGCTGGTGGTGGAGGCGATTCAGCGAGCTGCGGAGCGGAGCGCCAGCTTCGGCGCATCCACTGCCGCGGAGGCTGATCTGGCGGAGCTGGTGGTTGCGGCCATGCCCTCGATCGAAAAACTGCGCTTTGTCAGCTCGGGGACGGAGGCGACCATGTCCGCCATCCGGGTGGCGCGCGCGTTTACCAATCGCAGGTACGTGATCAAGTTTGAAGGGTGCTACCACGGACATTCCGATGGACTGCTGGTCAAGGCGGGATCGGGACTGGCCACGTTCGGCCTGGCCGGATCCGCCGGGGTGCCGGAGGAGATCGCCCACTGGACGCTTCCTTTGCCATTTAACGATTTGGCCGCAGTAGAGGAGGCCTTCGCCAGGCATCCGGACGATATCGCCTGCGTGATCGTGGAGCCAGTGGTGGGGAACATGGGTTGTGTGCCTCCCGCCGCGGGATATCTCCAAAGTTTGCGGCGAATCACGAAGGAGAGTGGAAGCCTTCTGATCTTCGACGAGGTCATGACCGGTTTTCGGCTGGCCCTGGGCGGGGCGCAAGAGGTCTTTGACATCGATCCTGACCTCACCTGCCTGGGAAAGATCATTGGAGGTGGTTTGCCCTGCGCCGCTTTTGGCGGCAAAGCCAGGATGATGAACCTGTTGGCGCCGCTGGGTCCTGTCTATCAGGCTGGGACGCTGAGCGGCAACCCGTTGGCCATGGCTGCGGGCATGGCTACCCTGCGGTATCTGGCTGCTCACAAGGCCGAAATTTACGCCGCGGCTCGAGAAGGCCACTGCTACGGTCGCTAAGGGCATTGCCGCGGCGGCCCTGGATGCGGGTATCGCCGTGGAAACCAACCGGGTGGGATCCATGGTCACGTGGTTCTTTACCGCGGACGCCGGTTACCGACTTCGCGACTGCGGCCACGTCGGACACGGAAGCTTTCGGGCGCTTTCACCGGGCGATGCTGGATCAGGGCGTGTGGCTCCCCCCCTCGCAATTTGAAGCTGCTTTTCTTGGCACTGCCCACACTGCAGCGGATATCGACTTTACGATTGAGGCTGCTCGGAAGGCCTTCGCATCGATGCATGCGACCCGCTACTAGTCTCAGACTGAGTCCCCGTAAATGAACCCCGGGGTGCCCCACATCTCGCTCGTTTTTTCGCGAGATGTGGGAGACCACGGACCTTCATCGTTCACCTTCGAAGGGTGCACTGAGGTTTGAGGGTTTCTAAGAAACGGTTGCGGGGTCAGTCATAGGGAGAAATCCTATCCCCAAGCGTCCACGGTGACAAAGCGCAAACCGCTTCCGGCCCAAGCCTCCAACAACAAACGAACAGCCGAAAGCGTAACGGACCGGTCGGTGCCAAGCTCGCGATGACCTCCATCATGCAAGAGGATATTGCTTCCCCGGTGCCGCTTCTGATTGTGCGGAAGACCGCGTCGCACCCGCGCCGCCAGATCCTGCGGATCCGTGGCTTCCCAATCGTAGGCAGTGACATTCCACATCACCGGTGTCAGCCCTAGTTCGCGGCCGTGCGCAAAACATCCGGCCGGCGCGCGCCGAAGGGAGGCCGGAAATAGCGCACGGCTGCTCCGGTTGCATCCTCGATGATCGCGCTGCACGCGAGCAGTTCCTCGCGGACGCGCGCGGGGCTCGCCCAGATCAGCGAGGGATGGCTCATCGTATGGTTTCCCAGCAGATGGCCAGCCTGATGGATCGCCGGGCAATCTTCCGGACGCTGGCGCACAAAGCTGCCAATCAGGAAGAAGGTGGCCCGCACCTGATGGTGAGCCAGCAAGTCAAGCAGTTGATAGGTATACGGATCGTTGGGACCGTCATCGAAAGTGAGGGCGACTTCATTTACATCGGAACCGGCAAGAACGGTCTGGCCGAAGATCTGGGAACGTGGGCCAGTTCGCGGCATAGAGCATATCCCCCCGCCGCTAAAGCCCGGTGAGCAAACCTGCGGAGATCAGCTTCGTGAGCATGCTTCGAGTTTAACTGTGTTATCTTCGGCTTTTCTTCATGGCAGATTTTTCGAGCCGCCCAGATTCATCGCCATCGAGGGGCCGATTCGCGTCGGTAAATCGACCCTGGCCAGGATTCTGGCGGAGACCCTGCACGCCCGCCGCATCGTCGAACCGGAAAACAACCCCTTCCTCGACCGCTTTTACCAGGAAATAAGCGGCATGGCCTTGGCCACGCAGATGTGGTTTCTGGTGGAGCGGTACGACCAGATGCGCCAGGCTGCAAAAGACCTGGCCAGTGACCCCTGGCCGATCGTGGCTGACTACCTCTTTGAAAAAGACAAGATCTTTGCTTACATCAATCTCGCCGATGCTGAACTGGCGCTTTACAACCGTTACTACCAGATCTTTCGCACCGAAGTGCCGACGCCGGACCTGGTGATTTATCTGCAGGCTTCGCCCGAAGTGCTGAAGCAGCGACTCAAGCGAAAGGGTTTAACCCAGGAGCAAGCCATCAGTGACGAATACATTGAGCAGGTGGCCAAGGCCTATGAACACTTTTTCTTCCACTACACGGCCAGCGACCTGCTGGTGGTCGACACCTCCGAAATCGATTTCGTGAACCGCGATCAGGACCTGGCCCTGCTGCTCAAACGGCTCTCCGAACCCATCAAGGGCAAGCAGTACTTCCGCCTCCGCCCACCCCGGGAAACGGCGCTTAGCCGCTTTGCCGGGAGTATGTTCAACGGGTATATTGGTCTGCGGTACTGATCGGGCAGCATCCCCGACGGGAGTTGCACTGGAGTTTGCCATGAGCCTCACGCATTTCCGCAGCGCGGAACCATCCGCGTCCGCTACCCCGGCCCGCCCGGGTCACCATCCAAACACTTCAAGACAAGAAATCCCAGGGCACACCCATCGTGGCCCTGACTGCATACGACTATGCCACGGCGCGACTGGTTGATGAGGCCGGGGTCGACTTCATTCTGGTCGGGGATTCTCTCGCCATGGTCGTAATGGGCTACGACAACACCCTCCCCGTCACCATGGACGAGATGCTCCTTCACACCCGTGCCGTACGCCGGGCGGTCAAGCAAGCGATGGTAGTCGCCGACATGCCTTTCGGCTCCTACCAGGTGAGCACGGAGGAAGGGATAGCCAACGCTACGCGCTTTCTTCAAGGAAGCCGGCGCGCAGGCAGTGAAAGATCGAAGGCGGAGCGAGCCGGCTTGATCTTGTCAAGCGGCTCACGGAAGCAGAGATCCCGGTAGTGGCACACTCGGCGCTTACCCCGCAGTCCGTCCACCGCATGAGCGGCTACCGGGTCCAGGGCAAGTCGCTTGCCGCCATCCATCATCTGGTGAAAGATGCGCTGGCCCTGGAAGTAGCGGGGGCTTTCGCCGTAGTGCTGGAAGGAATTCCTACGGAAGTGGCGCAGCGCATAACCGCCGCTCTCCACATCCCGACCATTGGCATTGGCGCCGGGCCGCACTGCGATGGCCAGATCCTGGTGCTGCACGATCTCATCAATCTGTCCTTTTCCCCGCCAGCGAAATTCGTGCGCCGGTATGGCGATGCCTCGGCATTGATCACGGATGCGGTCCACCGCTACCGCGCCGATGTCGAAGGCCACAATTTCCCCGGCGAAGCGGAAAGCTACCACTGGGCAAAGAAGCATGGCGGCTCTGCTCCTGGAAGAAGGGACGACCCGGCGTAAGGCTTAGCGCATGTTGGTGCTGCAACACCATCGCTGAAACCAGAGCCGCGTGCGCCCACATCCGGCGGGCAGGCAAGACTCTAGGACTGGTGCCTACCATGGGCGCCTTGCACGAGGGGCACCTGTCCCTGGTCCGCGCAGCACAGGCAAGCTGCGATGCCGTGGCAGTTTCAATTTTCGTAAACCCCACCCAATTTGGACCTAAGGAAGACTTCTGCCAGCTATCCTCGCACCCTCGAGGAGGATTGCCGCACACTGGAAGCGGCTGGGGTTGACATGGTGTTTGCGCCTTCGGTCCAGGAGATGTATCCCGGCGGCGCAAGCACGTTCGTCGAGGTCACCTGGCCTGAGTGATCGGCTGGACGGAGCGTCGCGTCCAGGGCATTTTCGCGGCGTAGCTACCGTGGTGAGCGAAGCTGCTGAATATTTTTACTCCCGACCAGGCTTTCTTCGGGCAAAAGGATGCTGCCCAGGTAGCCGTGCTGCGCAAAATGGTGCGTGATTTGCGGTTTGCGGCTCAGGTGGAGGTGTGCCCAACTGTGCGCGAAACCGATGGGCTGGCGATGAGTTCGCGCAATCGCAATCTGAGCGAGGAAGAGCGCCGCCAGGCGCTGGTGCTCTCTCGCGCCCTGCTTCGCGGTCCAGGAGCTGGTCCAGAAGGGCGAGCATGAGTCAGCCAAGTTGCTCGCTGAGGCCTTGCGTGTTCTTGCGGAGGAACCTGCGGTGCAGGTGGACTACTGCCGCATCGTCGACCCTGACACGCTGGAGGACATACCGGATGTGCGCAAGGGCGCGCTGGTGGCGGTGGCGGCACGGGTTGGCACCACACGGCTGATCGACAACCTGTTGATCTAGCAAAGTGCGAAGCAGGCTGGTTTTGTACAGTCCCGTAGGGACGGCTGAACTTAACCCAGGACGCAGTCCTGGGTTAGCGTGCACGCTTGAAAAGTCCCGCAGGGACGACTGAAAATAGGCCGCGACCCAACAATGGACAATCTTCAGCCGTCCCTACGGGACTGTACAAAGCTGGCTTGGCGTAGGGGAGAGATCTGCGGTTCTTCGCCTCGTGCTTAAATCAGCCGCTTCGGAAACAAAGGGGTTGTCGGCAATGAGAAGCGAGCCAGACGCTCGCATCCTTGCTGATGCCGATACGTGGCGTCACCAGCACGTCGTTGGATTGAAAACCGTCGTCCTGAATTTGCAGATCAGATTTCGGTGAAGTGAAATCGACGCCGTTGTCACGGTCCCGGGTTATCCCGAATGCCTGGCAAAGCCGCCCCGGCCCGGAGGTCAGGGCGGCGATGCGGCTTGGGTCGAGTCCGCGGTTCCTCGCCATTGTCTCCAGGCCACGAACGGGCTCCAGCGCGCGAAACAAGACGCCGCCCGCCCGCCCTTCGCGCTCGCAGGAAACATTCAGGCAGATAATACATGCCGTAGATGAAGTAGACGTAGGCATAGCCCGGCGGTCCGAAAAGCACAGCGTTTCTTGCTGTCTTGCCGGCAAAGGAATGCGCCGCGGCGTCGGCATCCCCGAAGTAGGCTTCCACTTCGACGATGCGCCCCACCATTTCCCCCCTGACCAGCAGTTTTCCCAGAAGCTTCTGGGCGACCACGTCAGGGGGATCCAGATAGAACTTCCGCGAGACCAGCCTGGTCCCGGGCCGGGCTTTAGCCACGAGCTGCTTTGACGGCGGCAAGAACCTCCTCGGCATGCCCCTCCGGCTTCACTTTGGGAAAGATTTTCAGCAGCTTCTGGTCGGGCCCGATGAGGAATGTAGTCCGCTCAATACCAATCACTTTCTTGCCGTACATATTCTTTTCCTTGAGAACGTCAAACTGTTTGCACACTACTTCGTCTACATCTGCAAGGAGGGTATAGGGCAGGTTGTATTTCTCTTTGAACTTCTTCTGCGCCTTGGGTGTGTCGCGGGAGATACCGAGCACGACCGCCCCGGCCTGCTGTATCTTCTTGAAGACGTCGCGAAAACCGCAGGCTTCAATCGTGCAGCCGGGAGTGTCGGCCCGGGGATAGAAGAAAAGCACCACGGGCTTGCCGCTGTAGTCCTTCAGATGTACGGTTTCGTCTTCTTCAGTCTGCAGCGTGAAGTCGGCGACTTTGTCGTTCACTTCCATGAAAATAGGTCCTTCCCCCGAACGAGATGCGATGCAACGAGATTATTCCATGATGACAAAAGCCGCGAGCGGTCTCGCAATGTTGCTCGCGCTGGCAGCGCCCGCCTACGCGCAGTATCCCGGCCATATTGAGAATGGCAAGAAGAAGGCCCCCACTGTACGCGCGATCGCCGTGCTCGAGTGGACGGGCAATGTGGGCAAGCCGACTGCCAGCCGCGTTATACCGATCTCCGTTTTCGATGGGGAACAGTATCAGCCGGGGGGTCTTTATTTGGCCAGGCCCGAGCCGCTGGCGCTCGAACCGGGAACAGAATACGTGCTGCAGGACGCCGGGATCGCCCGCGGTTTGTTTGACATCAACACTGCGCAGGATGTGGACGGTTACTGGTTCGGCTATGGTTCGTGGAAGCCGATGGCCCCTCCCGCCAGGAAGGCGAAGCCGAAGCAAGGCAGAAATATGCCCCAGGTGGTGACCGATGCAGGGAATGGCCGGCCTCACTTCAAAGGCCGGGATTCTAGTTCCAGCTCTACATCTACAGATTCATCCTCCGGTTCCTCGTCCGGGTCTGGAACTTCCGGTTCTACGAGCTCAACGGCTTCCAACAATCCTCCTGCGGGCGACCCGGATCGGCCCACCCTGCGCAGGCGGTCGGATTCAGCCACCTCCGCCCCAGCCGCGAGCACCGGCGGCGCGGACGCTGCGGCTCCCGAAGTCCCGCTCGGCGGAGCCGATCCGGACCGGCCGCATATGGCTCACGGTCAGCAGACGCCGAAGGACGATGTTCAACCAGCCCAGCTCACCGGAGTACCCACCGGCCTGCAGCAGATGATCGCCGTCTCCGATGCCGGCGAGGGCGAAGCGCATCCTTTTGTGTATTTGTGGTCCGACCCGGGGGATGCCGACAAGATGAAGGCGCAAATGGAGATTGCAGCGGCCAACGCCATCGCAGCGGCTGCGCCGCCGGCAAAGACAACTCCCAAGCCGCGGACCGCAGCCACCACTGCCGCACAGAGACGAAAAGCGGCGGCGAAGGCCTCCGCCGCTCCCACGCCCGTGTTTACCAACGAGCGGTTCAAAGCTTATGAGCTCACCTTCAGCGGTGGGGCTACGCTGGTTTTCACTGGGGAGACGACGGATCACGCCGGCAAGGTGAAATACGTTACGCTGATCGCGCAGCCGGACTTCAACGGCGTGCCCAAAGTGCTGTTCAAGTCTGTCACCGATGACGATCACCTCGACCTGACGCCGAGAATGCGACTGGTGGATGCGGTCGATGCCAAGGCCGACAATCGGGGAGACTTGGTGTTTGAATTGCGCAGCCATCACGATCGGGAATTCGTGATCTACCGCATATCCGGTGGTCAGGCAGAGCAGGTCTTCACCACTGGATCGCTGCCTAATTCCAACTCACAAGGCTGACCTCAGGGAGTGGGCAACTTCGTCGTATCCCAGCCACCACCAAGCGCCTTAACCAGCTCCACGCTGGCGGCAAACTGCCGGGTGGTGATGTCCGCGGCGGTTCGCTCGTTCGACAACTGGGTGGTCTGCGCGGTGATCACCTCAAGGTAGGTGGTGACACCACCCTTGTAGCGAGTGGTGGAGATGTCGAGGGAGTGGCGCGCGGAGTCCACTGCCCGTCGCTGTGCGACCGATTCACTGCTCAGGATGCGCAGCCCGGAGAGATTGTCCTCCACCTCCTGAAATGCCTGGAGCACAGTTTGCCGATAGTTGGCGGCGTTCTGCTCATAGACATCCCGGGCTTCTTCGGTCAGCGCGTGCCGCCTGCCGGCGTCGAACAGCAACTCTACGGCGGAACCACCGAGTGACCAGAGCGAGCTTGGCCCCTGGAGGAGTGTGCCTGCGTTCTTGCTCTCAAAGCCGCCTGTCCCGGTGATGTTGATGGTGGGGTAATAGGCTGCGATCGCTATGCCTATCTGGGCGTTCGCCACGTTGGCGCGCCGCTCCGCGGCTGCCACATCCGGACGCCGTTCGAGCAACTGAGACGGCACACCGACTGGTACCTGCGGCAGTGGCAAATCGAGCGGTGACGGGGGCAAGGAGAAACTGGAAGCCGGAACACCCGTGAGCGTGGCGATGGCATGCTCGTACTGCGCCCGCGCGACGCCGACATCAATGGCCTGGGCACGCGTCTGGTCAAGCTGAGTTTGGGCCAGAGCCACATCCGATTCGGTGGCGACTCCACCAGTGAACCGTGTCCTGGTCAGCCCCAGGTACTGATCGAACTGCTGCACCGTCGTATCCAGCAACCGCTGCTGGGTATCCAGGCCACGCAATTCGAAATAATCGATGGCCAGCTCGGATCGCAGGCTTAGATCGACATTGGCCAGGTCAGCGGCCGTGGCCTGCGCCGTGGCGCGCTGCGCTTCCACCTGCCTGCGGATATTGCCCCACAGGTCCGGCTCCCAGGAGACCTGTCCCTGCAGGAACAAGTCGTTGTAGCTGGTCTTGCTGCCGGGAACATACAGTGGGCGGTTTTGCGACTGGCGATCCCGTGCGGCGGACGGCCCCGCCTGCACGGTAGGGAAATACTGTGCTCGATACACTTGAATGGCTGCTCGAGCTTGCATGTACTGTTCATAGGAAGCCTTCAGCGTCTGGTTGGAAACGGCCACCTGCTGCTCCAGCTTGTCCAGTTGCGGGTCCTGGTAGATTTCCCACCAATTGGCCCGCAATGCGCTGTCGTTGGGGCTTACCTGCTTCCATCCACCGTCAGGAATATTGGGTGGAGGCACCGCGGCGCTCTCCTTGAACGCAGGCGCAGTGGGCGCATCTGGCTTGTGGTAGTTGGGCCCCACAGTGCAGCCGGTGAGAAATAATACTGCTCCCAAAAGAAGGACGGACTCGCGGCTCTGAATCTTCATTCCGAGGAGCCCCCGGAAGACTGCTTCGCGGGCTGAACCACATGCACCGGTTCCCCGTCGATTAACGAATCCGGCGGGTTCTCGATGACGCGCGAGTCGGCGTTGAGGCCGTCAATCACCTGCACCGTGGATCCATCGTCCTGGCCGAGAGTCACCTGTACCAGTTTGGCCTGGTCTCCGTTCGATCCCTGGACCACCGTGCCCACCTGCAAGCCATGCCCGCGGAAGATCAGCGCGGACACCGGAATGATCATGGGGACGACTGTCTGGTGCACATTCATGTGGACCTCGGCATAAGCTCCAGGCAAGAGCTTGCCACCGCGGTTGTCCACATCGATTTCTATCAGGAGAGTTCGTGAGCTGGGGTCGATGGCTTTGGCCGAGCGCACCACCTTGCCGGTAAATGTCTGGCCGGGAAATTCGGAAAACGTAAGCGTGGCTGTGGTTCCGGGAACCGTCGTCTGCGAGTAGATTTGCGGTACGTTGACATACACGCGCAATACATCGATCGACGAGATGCGAAACATCAACGTGCCGGCTCCGGAGCTGATGAGCTGGCCCACATCCACGCCGCGAGCCGTGATCACTCCGCTGAACGGCGCATAAATCTTTTCGAAAGACTGCAGCTCCTCCAGGCGTTGCACATTCGCCTGTGCGGACCTTACGGCGGAGCTGGTGGATTGCGCCTGGCTGGTAAACGTATCTGTGTCTTGTTTAGAGACTGCATTTTGTGTGAGCAATCCCTGGTAGCGGCCGGCATTGGTTTTCGCCAGGCCGGCCGTGGCTTCCGCGGTGTTCAAATCAGCGCGCGCCTGAAGCAGCTGCTTGTCCACTTCCGGTGAGCTGATGATCGCCAGCAACTGGCCTCGGCCCACGTGGGCACCGATGTCGAAGTACCACTTGGTGAGGTATCCATCGGTGCGGGCGTAGAGCGGCGCATCACTGTAGGCATAAATGTTGGCGGGGAGTATGAGCTCCTGCCCGGTGGTGCCTGACTTGGGCGGAATGGCAATGACCGTGGGAGCCGCGAGCGCATCCGTCTGTTCCTTAAGCGTGGTACGCGCACGCACCCGCGGCACGATCCCGGTAATCACGATCACCACGGCCACCACCAGGAGAATCACAATCAAAAGCAGGGCAATCCGGCCCGAGAGGGGCGGAGCGTGGGGAGGCATCCCCGGCGCCTCATTCACCGGCTGCTCAATTCGTTTTTCCTGGTCCATCTCTTCGCTCTCTCTCATTTTCTAGTCTTCCAGACTGGGCAGATTGACTGCAGCCCGCTTGCGACGCTTGGCCAGCCATCCGTGGATCACGCTAAAGAACGTAGGCACAAAGAACAGAGTCGCCATGGTCGCGAATAGCAATCCTCCGATGACCGCCCTGCCGAGGGGCGCATTTTGTTCTCCGCCGTCGCCGAGTCCTAAGGACATCGGCACCATGCCGATGATCATGGCCAGAGCGGTCATGATTACAGGGCGAAAACGCGTGTACCCCGCGCGCAGGGCAGCGTCGTGCGCATCCCCGGCGTTCTCTTCCATTTGCTCGCGGGCAAAACTGATCACCAGAATGGAGTTCGCGGTGGCCACACCCATGGTCATGATGGAGCCGGTGAGTGCGGGCACGCTGATGTGCGTATGGGTGATAAACAACATCCACGCGATGCCGCACAACGCGGCTGGCAGCGCGGCAATGATCATGAACGGATCGAGCCACGACTGGAAGTTCACTACGATGAGCAGGTACACCAGGAGGATGGAAAAGGCGAGGCCGCTGGTCAAACCGATGAAGGATGAATTCATGGTTTGCACCTGCCCGCGAACCACTACCTGCGAACCTCGGGGCAGCTCTTTGCGATGTTGTTCCACAATCTCAGTGATTTTGTCCGATACGCTGCGCAGGTCGCTGTTCACTACGTTCCCGTAAATATCGAACACCGGCGCGATGTTGTAGTGGCTTACCGTTGCCGGCTCCGCGCCTCGGACCAGGGTAGCCACATTGCCCAGGATCTGGATTGGCTTCACTCCCGGCGCGATGGCGGGTGTCGCACCGGTGGTCACTGGAGTCAGGGTCGAGGCACCCACCGAAGCAAACGGGCTCGGGGCTATGGTGGACGCGGAACTGCTGGTGGTCAGGGGGATACTCTGCAAATCCGCCAGGGATTGCAGATCATATTGCGGAGTCTGCGCCGCAATAATGTAGCTCACGCCATTTCTTGGGTCGAGCCAGTAGGTGGGGCTGGTCTGAAAGCTGCCGCTGGTCGAGACCAGCAGGCTGCCAGCCACGTCCCGCTGCGTAAGCCCTATGTCCTGCGCCTGGGAACGGTTCACATTCACAGAAAAATCCGGATCATTGAGCGGCTGCTGGATGTGCAGGTCGGCGGTACCGGGCACGTAGCTGATATCCCTCAGCAGGCGGTCGATGAACTCGCGATTGCCCCGTTGGTTGTTGCCCACTACCTGGATATCAATGGGCGCCGGCAGACCGAAGTTCAGAATCTGCGTCACCATGTCAACCGGCAGCGTGTAGAACGTAGTTCCCGGAAAGTCGGTAGCCAACTTCGCTCGCAGGCGCTGCACGTAAATATCTGTGGGATGATGCTTCTCCGTCAAAGCCACCGTGATGTCGGCATCGGCGCTGCTGACCACACCGGTACTGGTGTAGGAGAGATTCAAGCCGGAATAGGGAATCCCGATATTGTCGATGATGCTGACGAGTTCGCTTTTGGGGATCTGCTGGCGGATGGCATTGTCCACCCGGTCACAAAGCGCCGCGGTCTCCTCGATGCGGGTGCCGGTCGGGGCGCGCAAGTGTAGCTTGAACGAGCCTGCGTCGACCGATGGAAAGAAATCCTGGCCAAGCCAGGGGTAAAGGAGGGCAAATGAGCCGATGGTGAAGACAAAGAAAAGGATCAGGAACACCGCGCTGTGGGCGATGGCCAGCTGCAGCACCCGGAAATAGAAGGTGCGCAACTGCTCAAACCTGTGTTCGAACGCCAACTGGGCGCGCACCAACGGATTGCGGCTCCGGTGCTTCTGCCTCTCCGTCTCCGGGTCGTGCTCCTGCAGAAGGAACTTCGCCATGGTAGGCACCACGGTGCGGGAGAGGAAATACGAGGCCAGCATGGCAAAGATCACGGCCTCGGCCAGGGGCACAAAGAGATATTTAGCTACCCCACCCATAAAGAACATGGGGACAAAGACGATACAGATGGAAATAGTTGAAACGAAGGCCGGGATCGCGATCTGTGCGGCGCCGTCCAGGATCGCCTGCTCCACCTCTTTGCCTTCCTCGAGATTGCGATTGATATTTTCGATTTCGACGGTGGCGTCGTCGACCAGGATGCCGACAGCCAGCGCCAGGCCTCCCAGGGTCATGATGTTGATGGTCTCGCCCAGGGCCCCCAGCATGATCAGTGAAACCAGGATGGAGAGAGGAATGGAAACGGCAATGATCAGGGTGCTACGCCAGCTGCCCAGAAAGACCAGGATCATGACAGCGGTGAGACAGCCGGCAATGATGCCCTCGCGCAGTACGCCGTCGATCGCGCCGCGCACAAATATGGATTGATCCGATAGCGGGGTGATCTTCAATTGCGGCGGCAAAGACTGGGAGATGGTGGGGAGCAGATGCTTGATCTTGGAAATGATTTCCAGGGTGGAGACATTTCCGTTCTTGAGCACCGTCATCAGACTGGCGCGTTGACCATCGACCCGCACGATATTGGTTTGCGGGGGAAATCCATCCCGCACATGGGCCACGTCGTGGATGTAGACGATGGCTCCATTGACACTTCGGATGGGCAGATCATTGAGACCCTGGATCGTGGTCGGCGCACTGTTCGTGGCGAGCTGATACTCAAAGCTTCCCACCTTGACGGTTCCGGAAGGCAAGATCAGATTTTGCACGCCGATGGCATTGACCACATCGCTGGGGGAAAGTCCTCGGGCCTGGAGTGCCCGAAGGTCTAAATCCACCTGGACCTGCCGCTGCTTCCCGCCGTACGGGAAAGGGCTGGCGGCGCCTTCGATGGTGGCCAACTGGGTGCGGATGAAGTTCAGGCCATAATCATTCAGCTGCTGCTCGGAGAGGCCCTCACCGGAAAGGCCAAGCTGCAAAATGGGCACGCTCGAGGCGGTATAGGTGATGATCAGGGGCGGCGTCGTCCCCTGGGGCAGAAAGCGCAACTGGGTCTGCGATACCGCCGTGATCTGGGCAATGGCGGTGGCAATATTCACGTGCGGCTGGAAATACACCTTCACCACGGCGACGCCGACCAGCGATTGCGATTCTATGTGGTCGATATTGTCGACGGTGGTCGTGAGCGTCCGCTCCGTCTGGGTGACGATGCGGTTGGCCATGTTCTCCGCGGACAGGCCCTGGTACTGCCAAACGATGCTGACTACCGGGATATCAATATTCGGAAAAATATCGGTCGGAGTATTGAGGATGGAGAGCGGCCCAAGAATCAACAATAAGAGCGCGAAAACGGCGAAGGTATACGGACGCCGTAACGCAAGACGAACAATCCACATTTGCTAGCTCACTCCTAAGACGTTCTCTCCGTGGGTCACAATGACTCGGGAAGAAGGGTGAAAATCCGGCAAAGAAGAGCCTCTCGGGCTCGGACGGAAGAACAGGCGAATATCGTGCGAACGTCTGGCAGGGTCCCTGGCTGTGAAAGCGTTCCCACTCCCGAAATCAGAGGCAGCAGTCGCCCGGTGCAGGCGTTCTTTCGCGGAACAGCCGCATCAAGCCAATTTTGCCTTCAATCCAAGAATGAGAGGTGCGTACGAGCTTTGCTTAGAACCCTCTGCGGAATTGGGGTTTGAGCGAACCCGCAGCCACAATCAAATTATACGTTTTTGCACGATGAAAGTGGCATGCGGAGACCCGTCTCGGACTTGCCCCCAACCTCTGGTTTGACGTTCAGCGGAGGCAATTTGACGCACAAACTGCGAGCAAACAAAAGACCGGACAGGGTTTACCCTGTCCGGTCGCTGGTCAGACCACTTATTACTTGGCTAAAGCCGATTCCAGGGCGGCGCTGGAAACATGGACCCCGCGGTCGGGGTAGTAGGCATTCGAAATGTATTCCTGGAGCATTCGGTGGGTATTGAAGAAGGAGCCATTGAGAGCGATGGTGGAGCGCATGACGCTACGCCACAGGTCGGGATTTCCGTAATAGAGCGGAAGGATGGTGGACTCCAGCTGCTGGTAAAGACTGGCCACTTCGTGCTCCGGCGTATCACTATCCGGTATGGCCCAGCCGGTCACTCCCTCGATACAACCTTCAACCCACCACCCGTCAAGGACGCTGAGGCTGGGCACTCCATTGAGAGCCGCCTTCATCCCGCTGGTGCCGGAAGCTTCAAAGGGACGCCGGGGTGTGTTCAGCCAGAGATCGACGCCTGCGGTCAGCATCGCTCCCAGCCTCCATTCGTAGTTCTCCAGGTAGACGATTTTGAGCGCGGCGGAGTCAAGACGGGCAGCCACTTCAAAAATCTCCTGGATCAGCTTTTTGCCTGGCTCATCGTGCGGATGAGCCTTGCCGCTGAAGAGAATCTGCAAGCCACGGAACTTCTCAGCCAGCCGAACGATGCGCTCGGGATCGGTGAGCAGCAGGTCGGCCCTTTTATAGGTGGCCACGCGGCGAGCAAAACCGATGGTGAAGACGTTGTTGCGGAGCGTGATCCCCGTCCTCTCGGCAACCGCGTCCATCAGATTTTGCTTGGACTGGGCATGCGCCTTCTCGATGTCGCGCAAGGGAATGTCGATCGCGTAGCGAAACTGAAAATTGTCTTTGCGCCAGCGCGGAATGCTGCGATCGAAGATGGCCTGCATGGGAGCGGCGGTCCAGGTGGCGGCGTGCACACCGTTGGTGATGGCATCGATAGCGTAGTCGGGAAACATCTCTCGCGAGATTTTGCCGTGCTGCATGGCAACGCCGTTCACAAAGCGCGAGGACGCCAGGGCCACGTAGGTCATATTGAGCATTCCGTCGTGACAGCCACCCATGCGCTCGAGCAAGCTGGCAACTTCCGGCCCAAGAATGCGATGCATCTGCTCCATGGAAAAGCGGTCATGACCGGCAGGCACCGGGGTGTGGGTGGTAAACACGCAGCGATCACGCACTGCCTCGGTATCACTCTCGCTGATGGTCCGGGTCAGGTCGCCGCCTAACTGGAGCTCCATCAAACCAACGGTCAGAAGCGCCGCATGACCCTCGTTCATGTGGTACACATTTACGTCATAATCGAGGGCTTCGAGGAGGCGCGCACCGCCGATTCCCAAAACGGCTTCCTGGCGAAGCCGGTAATCCGTATCCCCACCGTAGAGATGATCGGTAAGGTCTCGATCGCGAGGGTCATTCGCCGGCATATCGGTGTCGAGCAGGTAAATAGGGATGGTGTGACCCGTGACCCCTTCGAGATCGTATCGCCACGCTCGAACCATGACCGGGCGGTCTTCAATCGTCACTTCGACGAGAGCTTTCTCAAGCTGAAGAGTTTTTTCCGGGGACCAGGGCTGATCTTCTGCGCTTTGCAGGCCCTGGGTGTCGAGATGTTGCCGGAAATATCCTTTGCGATGCAGGAGCGTGACGGCGCAAAGTCCCAACCCGAGATCGGCCGCCGAGCGCATGGTGTCTCCCGCGAGCACGCCGAGTCCCCCGCTGTAAGTGGGCATATCCGGCGTGATGGCGATTTCCATTGAAAAGTAGGCTACGATGCCCCCTCGCTCGGAGAGGCCGTTCGAAGAGAAGTCGCGCTGCTGGTTCGAAAAATGCATCCTGCCCATCTCCCTATTTACCGTCCCTAAACGCCCCAACACCGGGATCTCGAAAATGTTTTCCCATCGGTCTGGACCGTGCGGTGAAGCCGCTTCAGGCACTGCCCTCGGCGAGACTCTCACCTCAAATGCGACACCGGCTGCCCTCACCCTTACCCGACAGCTCAGCCACGTCTTCTGATGTACTGAAGTAGTGTCTATTCTAACCATCGACCGGCAGGCTTTTATCACGAATCGAACTGACACTTCCGTTGAGGGTTCTAGTGCTTCCGTGGGAGCGAAATTCCACAGGTTTATCGTTTCAGCACGTCAACATCTGAGTTCGCGGGGCCGGCGGCGGGAGCCAGCGTCTGAGATTGAAACAGCACCTCATCGGCCGCTTGCCTCAATCTGCTCCAGATCATCGGCAGCCACTCCAGATGGTCTGGCTTCATGAGCACAGAACGAAGGCAAGTAACGGTTTCATGCTGGTGCTGATCCTTCCAGGAGTCGGGAGGAAAGAATCTGCTGGGTAGCTGGGCCAGCGCGAGATGAAGGTCGTTGCGGGCTGCCGCGGCAAAGATTTGCTGCGCGAGTTGGGAGGATCGGGCGACGGTATCGGCCCGCACCGCCCAGACCAGAATGTCGAGTTCAGGCGGGAAGCAAGAAACCCATCGCTGATCTGCTGAAATTTTTTGGTGCATCAGCATTGCCGCTTCGCGACTTGCACGCAATCCGCCGGCAAACTCACCCGTTTTCGTGAGCGGCAGCAGTTGCTGTGTTGCCCACAAGGCGACAGCAGAAGCGCCGGCGCGTGAGCACTCCAGGCTGATTTCGCCCAGGTGGAGCTCTTCCGAACTGAAGTACGTATACGGCGAGTCGTGTTTATAAAACCGCCCCACGGCCGGGTCACGAAACAGGATGCAACCGCAGCCATACGGTTGCAGGCCATGCTTGTGCGGATCGACCACGATGGAATCGGCTTGCGCCACACACGCAAAGGCTTGCACCGCGTTTTCGCCCAGATTGGCGATCAGCCCGAAGTATCCGCCATAGGCCGCATCGACATGCACGCGAAACTGATATGTGCTGCGCAATGCCAGCACTTCATGCAAGGGATCGACTGCGCCGGTGGCTGTGGCGCCCAGGGTCACCACCACTGTGCCTACATCCCCTTTTCGCAGAGCGGACTCGAGAGCGGCCAGGTCCATGCGGCCATCCTGGCCCGCAGCAACGGCACTAAATGGAAGGCCAAGAACCGCGCTGATCCTTCCATGCGTGTAGTGCGCCTGTTCTGAAGCGATGACACGCTTGCCGGGAGCCAGTTGGCCGGCGACCCAGAGCGCTTCCAGATTGGCAAAGGTTCCGCCGCTGGTGAGATGCCCGAGGTATTCTGACCAGCCAAACATGCCGGCGATGGCGCGAACCGCCTCTACTTCCATGCGCGAGCTGGCGCGGCCGCCGTCGAGCGCGTGGTTGTTGGGGTTGATCACCATGGCGAGGGCGTATGCCGCGCGAGCCAGCGGATGAGGTGGCTTGAGCATCTGGCCGGCATAGAGAGGATGAAAGTAGGGGAAATTGTCCGCCATTCTCTCAGCCACCTGGCTCATCACCGCGGCCATGGCTTCCATGGCGGGTTGCGGCGACGACGGAGGTAGATTGCGAAAGGATGCTTCCAACTTTGGCAGGGCGGAGGCAAGCAGTCGAAGCACTGGATCTTCTGACATGGCTATTGAATTCTAAAGCGGGTGCCTCACGGAGTGATCCTGAATGCCTTCGATCCGCCACAAACCTACGGACCCAATACTCAAGACTGCGACGATCTTTACAGAACTGCGCGTCAAACGCAGTGGTGTCCCACATCTCGCCAAAAACGAGCGAGATGTGGGGCACCCGTGATTTGTTGCGGATCGAGGAACTAGGGCGAGCGGCTTTTCCCCAGCGCCTCAAGCGCATCACAGGCGGCGCGCAAGCCGTCCTCGCGGCGAAGCTGCTCTCCGATTCTGGCGGCTCTCCTGCGCGTACGCGGACTCTCAAGCAACAACGCGATCTTGCGTGCAGCCGTTTCCGCCGTATAACGTGGCCGCCGGATGACGCGGGCTACCCGCAGGCGGCGCACGCGGCGCGCATTGTCGGGCTGATCATGGCTGTAGGGCATGACCAGCATTGGCTTGCCGGAAATCAAGGCTTGCGCGGTTGTGCCTACTCCGCCCTGGTGGATGATGACCGAAGCGCGGGGAAAAAGCTTGGAATAGGGCGCGTAGTTGGCCACGCACACATTTGGCGGAACCGCTGGGGGCACATTGCGCGGATCGCTGCCTACCAGTAGCACGGCGCGCTGGCCGAGCGAGGCCGCAGCTATTGCGCTTTGTTGGTAAAAGTCACCGGCGTCGAGAACCGCAGCCGAGCCCAGGGTAAAGACGAGGGGAGGCGGTCCCTCTCCCAGAAACTGCTCTACCGCCGCAGGTAATTCGCGTTGACCGGCGTCTCCATCGTAGAAAACAAATCCGGTCACCTTGGTGGCGGCCGGCCAATCCGGTTGCGGCTCGCCGAGCAAGGGAGAAAACATAGCCAGGACCAGGTACGGTGAGTGCTTGGCTTCGAAGATGGGATCGGGTCCGCGGCCCAGGCCCAATTCAGCACGCAGCTGATAGATCGGTTCGGGCCAGCTCCGCGTTACCCAACGTGCGAATCGGGCGATGACTCTTCCCATTCCGGGTAGGGCTGGTTGCAGCCGCGCCAACATGGGATACGGCGGCAAGACGGGCGCATCATAGCGGGAGAAAAAGGACAGCGGCGCGAGCACGTGCGACGCCCAGGGAATGCCGGTGACTTCGGCCACAATGGGAGCCTGGTAGACCAGCTCCCCGGCAAGCATCAGGTCAGCGCCTCCCTTGGCCCGCACGGCGGCGAGTAGCTCCAGGTAGCTTTGGCGAATGGCAGGGAACAAGATCTCGCGCAGGGTGCGCTCGGTGCCCTTGCGGATGTCCATCAGCATGGCGACCAGTTGGTTGTCTTCCGGGTTGAGGATGGGGCCGACCGGGGCGAATTCCAATCCCAGCGAAACGATTTTGGATCGGAACAGCTCGGGTACTGCAAGAACGGGAACATGGCCCCGGCGCTGCAACTCGAGCGCGAGGGCTATGAGGGGATGGATGTCACCGAGAGTCCCGAAGCTGGAGAGAACAATGCGCATGCGCTGCTCCTGCAGTGTAAATGCGCTGGATGAAAGGAAACGCTTAGGCGGCAAACCGAACCGGGTACTCGGTCGAAAACATTTCCACGAAGGGTCCGTGGAAATGTTTTCTCTCTCCTACGCGTGCTTACAATCCCTGCTCGAAAACCTTGAAGCGCCGTTCCAGCTCAAATTGCTGGCGAGCCTTTTCGCTGGCGTCGAGCAGCGACGCGCAGGCTCCTGTTGCTTTTTCACTGCCTAGTTGGCTCCGGCACGCGGCACGTGGGCGGGCGTAGCTTTCCCACTGCCCTGCCTGCTCCCACAAACTATCGCCGGGCAGAAAACTGTGTTCGATCCCCGTGCGCACCATTTGCTTGAAGTCGCCGTAGGTGAGGGGGTAGGCCATCGCCGCACGGACATATTCGTGGGTCAGGTTGATGCGAGAGACCCCCTCGTCATCGGTCGAGAGCGCGACCGGCACGTGATAGAGGCGATAGATGGGAAGGGGGTGGTCTGCGCCTTTTACATGAAGGATGACATCATTGCTGGTGAGGTTGATCTCCGTCATCACGCGCTTGGTGGCCATTTCCTTCAGCAGCTCGTAGGGACGATCCTCCTGCATCACGTCGACGCCGTGGCCAATGCGTTCGGCATGTCCCACTTCGATTGCCGAGCGGATATGAAAATGCAAGTCATCCAGCGGCACCATGCCCGGCCCGAGTTCGCCGGCGTGCAGGGTGATGTGCACCTTGGGATAAAGGGTGTGCAGCGTCTGGACCATTTGCATCTGCAGACGGTAATTGGCCAGGGCGACGCGCCAATCTTCGGGCTGCACCATGTTGATGCCCACGACCAGAGGGTCGGTGGAGGCCAGCTCGAAGCCACACAGCAATTGGATAAAGACCGCTGCTGAAGGCAATGCGCGCAACACCTGGTAGAGATAGCGCACCTGAAGATTGCAGGCCGGAGTGGCTCCGTTTGTGCCGCAGTGCTCCAATTCCCGGCGCTGGTCCTCGCCTTCTGCAAACTCGGCCTGCATTGCCGGCAGATATTTCTGCAAGCCTGCGTCGAGCAACTGCCGGCGCAGTTGGGCAAAATCGGTGTGCATGTCGACCGGGCCCAGGTTCTCGGCCAGAGCCAGGGCCGGCCGGAAGTTGGGCGTGTGCATAATTTCGAGGTACTGCTCATTTTGACCGGCGGCGCGGCTGGCCAGCTCATCGGTCCATTCGCCCAGGTGCCTGGGATCCTCAACCGCTTGAAAGTGATCGAACGATGCGAAAAAGTGATCGTGCCCAGACTCCTCGGTGGTCGGGACGAAGGTTCGCATGGAAAATGCGTTGATCAACTGGTCATAGAACTTTTGGCTCGTCAGCGCGTCGGCTGCTCGCACGCCCTCTTCGCCACAAACCGGTTGCGGAGGCAGGCTGCGAGTCATGGCCGCCGTTTTGTAAACCACGAGGGTCTTGGAATTGATGCAAAGGTTGTCTTCCACCGCATCGCGAATGAAGCTTTCCGCGTAGACAGCGCCAGCCAGGTGGGTGTGCAGGTCGGCGCCCTTCGGCATGTCGTGAAAAAAGGCATAAAGGGCAAGGGGACCTTGCTGCCGGGCATGCTCGAGGGCTCGGGCCGCTCGGGCTTCGCCATTGAGCGTGGCGGCCTGGGTTTGAGCTATGGCGGCCGGCGTCAGGCAAACCAGGAGGGTAGCAGCGGCCAAATTGATTGCGGCGCGACAACGGAACATAGGCTGGAAAGGGGACCGGCGTCTTTCAGATTGTGGACTGCGAGCGTCCAGTGTACGACACGGGATTTGCCTTAGGAGCACGTTTTGCGTCCTGCGAGTCGATTGCTATACTGACGTTTGTTGCTTGTGCGCAGTTGCTGACCTTGGCCGGGCCCTCCGCCTGAAGCCGCAGACTCAGACCCAACTTAAGCGGAAGCAGCGTCCTTGGATGTCGCAAGGCCAGATAGCTCAGTGGTAGAGCGCGGCCCTGAAAAGGCCGGCGTCGGCGGTTCGATCCCGTCTCTGGCCACCACTCAAAAGTCAAGGATTTAGACCCAACAGCGCCTTTCTGGCGATGGGCTTTGGCGTGCCGGCAAAAGATTACCTTTCACTGACATCTTTCCGGACCCGCTATAGCACCATGAAACGCAGTCGTAAACCATTCACGCATGTGGTCAGGCACGATGCCGCCGGGGTGTTCTGTGTCTGGTAGTATGCGCATGATCTTGAACAGATCGAGCACTCTTCGTCGGGATAGACTTCGGCAAAGTGATTGAGCCCGCCTTTAATCGCGCGCATATGAATCTGATGGATCTTGCCCCGTTCGGCGAGGTAGCGCGGGTTGCTCCGGTGACGAGCGCCACTTTCTTATCGCAAGGCATAATGCCCTCCTTAGTGCGTCTCGCTCTAACCCGTGATGGATGAGTGGGACTCGTCCGACTACCTGAAGGTGCTGCCTGACGGCTTAACGATTGCTACCGCTACAGGCCGCATCGCCACCTGGGACTTGCGAACGGAATCGTGATCTTGAATGACGTTCCTATCTCGCATCTCTCATCGAGGCGAATCATCCCGCCATGATCCTCTACAATCTTCTTCGCGATCGCAAGTCCCAAGCCGTGGCCCTCAGCCTTTCCGTAGGTTACAAAGGGCTGGAACATTGAATCCTGAACCATCGCAGGGATTCCCGGGCCGTCATCTGAGATATCAATTTCCACAGTATCCTTCCCCCCCGTCGTGCCTATGACAATTTGTCCCGAGCCTGGGTCCACGGCCTCGCAAGCATTCAAGACCAGGTTGACGACCGCCCGTTCGATACGGCTGCAATCAAACCAGCCCACGGCCCGGCCCTTGTGATGATGCTTGATGACGATCCGATGGAATTCCTGTCTTGCACATATCATCCGGATCGCGCGCTCGACTGTGTTAACGATATTTCCAACGGCCAGCCGTAGGGAGTCGCGGCCCTTGGAACACGCTAGCAGTGAGGAAACGAGCTCATTGATTCGGTCGACGTCCCAACGGATCTCCTGATAGAACTCGACTCTTTCCATCTCGCTGATGTTTGGCCGGGCGAGAAATTCCGCATTCGCAAGAATCGCGGTCAAAGGTTGGCGAAGATCATGGGAAATGAATGCAACCATCCTGTCCATCACAGAATGAGGCTCCGGAATCGGATACTCCGTTTGCGCGTCTGGAAAGGATCCAGATGTCACCGACCGACCACAAACCACGGTTTCCTGCACCATAAATAACTCCTCCGACCTGTTACAGCATTAACTTCAAGACTCCGACATTGCGGCCAGAGAAGAACAGTGGCCTCCGGTCGCAGACGTATCTACTCCCCTCATAACAACGTAGCTGTCGGATCAGGTTCTTCGATGTCCCCTGGTTATAGCGAATGGTACGGCGACTCGTCGACCGACGAACGACCCGCGCCCCGAGTGTGCGGCACTTGAGTGGCTACTTATTTCAAGGTCACTCGAAAAGGCGCCTATGGTCAGCGGCATTCCCACTTGGGGACACAACCGCGCGTCATGGTTGCAATGAAGTAGCTGCTTTTTCGACGAAAGCTGCGACCTCAGGAGCGTGACTTATCATCGACAAATGCCCTGACTGAAGTGCAAGCGTCGTGGCATTCATTCTCTTTGCCATTGTCGATTCGAGTGCCGGGGAGATGACTCTATCGTTGCTCGCAATCACGTACCAGCCAGGAACGTTCTTCCAAGCGACATTCTTAACGCTGGCACTCAATGCGTTGGGAGCCGAGATGGGCCCCTGCGTTGCAGCAATCGCGATCTGATCAGCGGCAGGCAGGTCTGGAGCGAAATCAGTGGCGACTCCTTCGTCGGAGATCCTCAGGAAGCCGGCAGCGTCCGGAGGGAGGAAATCGGAACTGATAGGAGTGGCTGGGACCGTACTGTTCAGTGTCAACGCGGATTCACCCGTGTCTGGCGCGAACGCAGACACATATACCAATCCCGCAACCTTGGGGTCGACGCCTGCCTCTGTGATGACCACACCTCCATACGAATGGCCAACGAGGAGAGTCTTGCCGTCTTCGAGTGCCAATGCGCGCTGCACGACCGCGACATCATCCGCTAATGAAGTGAGCGGTAGTTGCACTGCGCTCACTTTGTAGCCGTCAGTCTGCAAAATAGCAATGAGATTATTCCAGGAGGAACCGTCAGCCCATGCCCCATGTACGAGTAATACATTCTTGACGCCTGATGGTCCGGCGGCATGTACGACAGAAGAGCTGCGTGAACTACAACCACTGAGCGCGAGCATTAACGAGGCTAGGAGAAGCGGTGTAGATCTCTTGAACAAAGAGGAAGTGAGCATCTGATGACCCTTTCATTTCTTAGTCTTCTCATGAAGAGCGGTAATGTGTGTTTTAAGCGCCTGACGGGTCAACGACTGCTTAATATTGCGGGCGAAAGAGGCAGAGCGAAGCCCTGGCACGTCACAATCTCGGTCGCCTCCACGCTCGAAGCAATGCGGGACTCGCTGTTTCCACAGACTGATCGCAAAAACACTTTCCTGGGAGCTAAGGATAAGCGCTCTGTCGCGGCTTGCTTGCAAGGTAGAACAGAGCGCTTGCCTCCTTTACTTGAGGACAAAAACAATTGCAGGGACTCTACTTGGAACCGGCTTTTGACGCCGCATCGAAAATCACACCTGCGACCTTCGACGGTTGAGCAAGCATGATGACGTGGCTTGAAGGGACAGTGAGTGTTGCCGCACCGATTCTCTTCGCCTGAGCTGCTTCCAGATCGGGCGAAATTGTCCGGTCATTTGCGGCGATGATGTACCACGACGGTTTGGACTTCCAGGCTGGGGTCGTAATTTCTCCCTTCATTGCGGCAACGCTTGTCGGCACCTGTGTTGCGGTCAGAACGGCAATCTCCTTGGTGGAAAGATCTTGTGCGAAATCCTCAGCAATCCCCTTGGGAGTGAGTTTGAGGAAGCCACTCTTGTCGGGACGTAGCTCTGAGCCGACAGGTGTTGGAACGCTTGTAATAAGACCAAAAGCCGACTCTCCCTGATCTGGAGCTACTGCCGACACATAGACGAGTCCAGCCACCTTAGGATCGTTCCCGGCTTCGGTGATGACAGCCCCGCCGTACGAGTGACCGACGAGCAATAACGGCCCATCCTCGAGAGCGATGGCCCGCTGGGTTGCTGAAACGTCGTCCGCGAATGAGGTGAGCGGGATCTGAACAGCAACAACACGCAGACCGTTCGCCTCCAACAGCGGAATGAGCTTCGACCAACTTGAACCATCCGCCCATGCTCCGTGGACGAGGAGTACGGTTTTCACTTCTGGTGGGGGGGCTGTCTGCGCCTGGCAATTGAGGGCGGGAACCGTAATCGCGATGAGTGTGGCGCACGCCGCCACGAGGTCCCGAATACATTTGAGTGCTTGCATTGTTTGTCTCCTATTGCGGGAAAGATGAGTACATGACTCGAACTGTGCTGACCGAGCTAACGTGAGCAAAGACACTCTCTCGTCGCCGTCCTCACATTCACCATCTTGTTAGCTTTGAGCGTACTTACGGATGTGCGGAGGCATATAGGCGAAAACGATCAAGATAGGCGAAAACTATTGAGAACTTCTTTATCGCAACATATCTCACGCGACCTCGGCAAAATAAAGGGCCGTGCATGCATTTGCCCGATGCCGAAAAACAAAGAGGGCCTTGCTGATCAAGCCGAAAACGTCTGGAACCGCGTAGACTGCCCACTCCGCTGTGCGCCGACGAGAGGCGATGCTTTGCTGGAAGCAGTTGCTCAGATTTCATCACGACACGCTTTTGAGTGTTACACCACCCACGCCATCGCTGAGAGCGCCGGCTCAAACATTGGTTCTCTGTACCGATATTTCCCAGTAAAGCTGTCTCAAAGTTGCGCTGATTGAGACACGGGTCGGCTCTATTGTTAGCGATGTCGCCGTAGTTGACTGCGTAGGTAACTTTCGGGCGGCGGTAAAGCATTTAGTGGGTGCTGCTGTAGCTCTCCACATGAGACGGCCGCCCCTGGCGTGCCTCGCGACACTTGGGGGCTATTGCGGACCCTCGGCCGGGCGCCCCTAATACTGGCAACAAGTAAGAAGCCGCCTTCGATGTATCGGCCATATCAGGGCGTATAGCAGGTGCGGCAGGAGAGCGAGGAAAAAAGACGCGAAAGAGCAACGATGGTCAGAGAAACGAGTGCGGAGCGCATTCTATGGCTATCTCGACGTCTATTGACCTGGGCCGGGATGAGACATCCAGTCGCTAATCTCTGTCCGCCAACACCTGAGTCCCCAAACCGGTGCGCCCACGCGTCGTCCGCCGGCGCCATATTCCCGGCGTTACCCCGAGAATTTTCTTGAATGATCGGTTCATTGCAACTTGGTCTCCAAATCCAGACTGAATGGCGATCTGGGCAAGGGGCAGGTGGGAACTCGCGATAAGGTCTCTGGCCCTAGCCACGCGCCGTTCAATCAGCCACCTGTAAGGCGGCCTGCGAAAGGTTTGCCTGAACGCCCGAGCAAAGTGACTTACCGATAAGTCGCATACTCTTGCAACCTGATCGAGGTTGATATTGCCGTCCAGATGAGCCTCCAGGAATTCCGTCGCTCTTCGCATCTGGAGAGGAGAAAGCCCACCTCGAGCGCGCGGGGCCGATGCCCGCAGACCACCATAAGAGCACGCCAAATGACAGTTCAAGGCGTGCAAGACGTGGTCCAGAAAGACCTTCGATGTGTGATTGGGTTCGTCGAGCGAAGCAACGAGAGTCTGGCCCAGGTGGTGTACGACGGGATCTAAATGCCCAAACGGCCAAACCAATTGCTCAACTCGCGGCGCCCGATGGGCATAGGTGATTTCATCGAGAGCTGACTGAGTGACATGGAGCACCAATGTGTCGAAGGGATTTGGAAGAAAGATCGCTGGCTTTTCTTGTAAGTTGAGTACACTAACGCCGCCAATGGGGTAGGAACCGCTCGAAACCTTCCTGGTGCCAAGAAACTGCTCGATAAAGGGTATAGGCTTGAGTTGCAATGCAATCAAGTAGTCACTCGGACCACCCGACCCACGTGTAATTTCTGGCAATCCTTCGTTGGTCTGAAACCTCCCGAACCGGAACATGGAACGCTCGGACAGCCTGACTTCCGCGGTGGGCAAATCCTTAAAGTACATGTTTTCGGCGAATCGATTCCAGAAGGCGGGGATGCTAGCCGACGAATCCATGTCTTCCCACCACAACCCTTTCTTCAGCGCCGTTTGGGAACCGAGTCCCCTTCGCGTTTTAGAGAACACTTCTACCTGAAAGGTGGCAAGTATTTTTTATGGGGAAGGACAAATGCGGAAGTCGCGCACCCAGTCGGCCGAAACAAGAGAGCGAATTCTCTCAAATGCCTCCAAGATGTTCCTGGACAAAGGTCTTGCAGCGGTGGGAGTGCGCGACATTACGGCTGGTGCGAGTCTGGTGCCGGGTGGGTTTTATCGACATTTCCAATCCAAGGACCAACTCATCGCTGAAGCGAGTGGCGCGGCATTTGACCGGGCCTACGCAATGTTAGAGGTCGAGACACGGGGTAAATTGCCGGCCGAGGCAATCGAGAGGATTGTCTCCGTGTATCTAGGACAGTCGAAGGCTAAAGGAAAGCCTTATTTGTGTCCGCTTGCGATGATCGGTGCCGAACTCAGTCATTCTAATCCGCAAGTGCGGGCTATTGCCGTCGATGGTTACCAGCGCATTGTTCAACTCATTGCAAATTACCTCACGCATCAGACCAGGCGCGGTGCCCTTACAACCGCGAGTGGCATTGTGAGCACCCTTGTGGGAGCGGTAACGCTTGCTGAAATTGCGCCGGACTCGGCGATCGCCAGTGCTATCCTAAGAAACGCAAAAGTCCTTATCAGAAAACAGGTTCTTCAGTGAGGTTCCTTTGCGGGAACGAGGAGATGTTTCGGAGTTCAGATAGCAGCGGCGAGCCCTCTGCGGTGATTCCATGAGGCCCCCTCATGGCCCCCAACACTGAATGACTTATGGCCTTCGTGCAAATTGACCTTCTGGACAAACACCGCTCCGTCACGAGGTGAATCCAGTATTGATGCTCTTAATTTGCGTAAACGAGTTCTCGGTTTGTGCTTCGGGACTCTGCGACCAATACACGGCCATCGTACGGCCGAAAGCATCCAAAATGGTCCTAGACGATCTAAACGGAGGAGGCCGCAACGCGAGTGGAAGAAGGGGCAGTAAACTCATGATTACTACCTGCTTTTCAAAAATAACCAAGTAGTTAGCCCCGCTGCGAATTAGGGGGCCCGCCACCCGAGACCCGGCTACGACGCTCTGCATTCACACCGTTCTCCTTGAGCCCTTCACCGGGGAGGAAAATTCGCCACCAGGTAATCGACGATTCTCTTGAAGTCATCATCGGTTCCGACGGCTCCCTTATCTTTCATGTCTGCCACTTCACTTTCCCACGCACTGCGGCTCATGCGCAGGTTGGTGAAGTTATTCGGCCCGTGGCATTTGGTACAAACTGCAATCACGGTTTCTTTTTCTTGTCCTTCGGGCAAATCTGCCATCGTGGAAACAGACGAGTTTGGACGCGCGGGCGTCACGGGAGAGGAATTCGGCTGGAGACTGGATACAGGTTGCTGCTTATCTGAAAGTGCGAAAGCGATCAAAGCGTCGGAATTCTTGTCCGCCGTGTTGGCTATCATCCGAAAGCGGTTCGAACCTCCGGCGGCTACCACGACATATTGCTGGCCATCGCTACCCAGATAAGTCATCGGTACGGTTGTGCCGCTCGCGTCCAGCTTGGTTACCCAAAGCTCCTCGCCCGTGCGCGAGTCGAACGCGCGGAACTTCGAATCTGTGGTGGCAGCGATAAACACCAGGCCACCGGCGGTTGCGATGGAACCACCGATATTCGGCGCGCCGGTATTCTTCAGGCCCTGCGCTTCCAACTCGTCATAGCTGCCGAGCGGCTTTCGCCAAACAATTTCGCCGGTATTTGCATTCACGGCGCTCATTTCTCCCCAGGGAGGCTTTTGGCATGGGTACCCATCCTGATCGATGAAGCGGGTGTAGCCGCCCAGATTGTGGTAGGGCAGGGCCACCCCGGGTGCGGTCGCCGCCATTTGGCCCACGGTGCCCAGGCTGCTGGTGTTTACGAATATGTATCCCAACTGCGGATCAAAGGAGACGCCGCCCCAGTTTCCTCCGCCCATGGTGCCCGGCATCGACAGCGAAGGAGTCATCCCAAACGGCGTGTAAAGTCCCCCGAAGCGTAAGCGGCTCAGCCACTCAGTGCAGAATTTCTCCGCTTCCGGAGTGCGCCTGGAGATGTCCTCCGGGGTCATCGTCGTTCGCGAAAGCGGGGGAGGCTTCACGGGGAAAGGCTCAGTTGGCGAATACCACTCGCCGGGCGTATCCCCCTTAGGCACCGGACGTTCCTCTACCCCGAAGATGGGCTTGCCAGTTCTTCGATCGAGAATGAACAACAGACTCATTTTGTTCGTTTCTGCCAGGGCCGGAATCGTTTGACCGTTGCGCTTGACGTCGATCAGCGCGGGCGGGGCGTTCATGTCGTAGTCCCACAGGTCGTGGTGAACCATCTGGTAGTACCAGCGCAGCTTTCCAGTCAGTGCGTCCAAAGCAATTACGCTGTTTGCGTACAGATCCTGGCCTTTGCGGTCCGCTCCATAAAAGCTGTCCGCGGCATTGCCTACCGGCAGAAAAACGAGGCCGAGCCTGGTATCAACGGTATCGAGACCCCACTGGCTCGGACCGGCCCGGTTCTTCCATCCGTTTTCACCCCAGGTGTCATTGCCCGGCTCTCCCGGCTGCGGCACGGTATGAAACGACCATAGTTGTTTCCCTGTGCGCACATCGAAGCCCCGCGGTTCTCCGCTCGGTCCGATGCTGCCTGACTCCTGCGTTGACGGGCCAACGATCACGACATCGCGGTAGATCACCGGCGGTGAGCTAATGGCGTAATTGGCTTTTGGGTAGCCATCCGCGATTCCTGCGCGCAAATCGACGAAACCCTTGTCCCCAAAAGCCGGCACAAGCATCCCGGTCTTCGCGTCCAGCGCGATGAGTTGCCCATTGCCTGTGCCAAACAAGATGCGAGGAGCTGTTTGCGGATCGCCAGGCCAGTAAGCGACTCCGCGGCTTTCTGAACCTCGAGGGTTCGGGTTGGTGTACTTCCAGATTTCTCTGCCGGTTACCGGGTCAAGAGCCACAACGTTTTGATTCTGCGTCGAAAGATACAAGGTGTCGTGGACAAAGATCGGCGTGGACTCGAGGGATCGACCCTTTTCTCCCGTGTGATAGGTCCAGGCGCGCTGCAACCGGCTGACGTTGGCGGTATTGATTTGTTTGAGGGGAGAGTAACGGGTGCCCCCGGCGTCGTGACCGTACACCGGCCAGTCTCCTTTTTGAGGAGTGATCTGGGAGGATGCGACTGCCCAGGCACCTGCAACCATGATGGTCACGATTTTCCGCATGTTCTGTGACACCCTGCTATTTCAGGTTGATTGGGTTCAGCCAGGCGCCGCTCCCCATCGAATCCCATACCGAAAGACGAATCCATTTCTTACCAGTGGCGTCGAAGGGAATATTGAAGTCCTTAGTCCCGAAAGGCATGGTGTCTTTGAGATCGATGTATTTGTGTTCGATCTTCACGCCGTCGCTCCACACCAGGTCAGCAAAGTCGAGCGGGAAGGTGTATTCGATCCTGGCCTTGTAGACACTCTTCGCACCAGAACCCTGGACACCCCAGTCATGAAAGAGCACTTCACCGTTGGTGCCGTAAAACTCGCCGCGCCGAATCCTTTCGAGCACAGGAGACCAGCTCTCGTTGTACAACGGAACCTTGTCGAGCTTGATGTAGTTGACGGCCAGTTGCGGGTAGGTTTCGTCATCGGGCCACTTGGTATAGGTATCGCCTTCGGTGAGCATGTACTTCACCTTGGGCGCCCAGTTGCTCATGTTGTCTTCTACTCCAAAGCAACGGACCTCGCACTCTTCTTTCTCCGACAAGTCCACGGGTAGAGATTCCCAGGATGCGCCGATGAAGCGGTCGCTCTGAAAGAAGTCCTTGTCTTTATAAGCTTCGGGATAGCCTTCGGAGTTTTTGGTTTCGGGATGGGTCGTCCACATGATGGCGTTCTCTTTGTTGACGAAATTCAGGACGTCTTCCGAGGAGCCGAGATGGTAGACGTGACCATACTCCGGAAGATCCTCTTCGAAGGGCGTGCCTGCGGGACGGACGTTCCCTGGCGTCGAGCCGGGTTTGGCGCCATCCGGGCCCAACGTGTGGGAGTAGTACACCGGCTTTGGCGTCATGAGGTACCAGTGGCCGCCGAAGTAAGCATCCGGTTCCTCTGCTGGAATCACCAGGAAATCTTTATCGGAGACTCGCTCCGAACCTTCGAAATAGACTTTCTGTTCCGCGAAGCGGCGCGGCCCGGGATCGCTGGGATGCGAGTCGTCATGGAAGTCGCCTAAATAAAGGATGTTGACTCCGAGTGCGCGGAAGACCGCGATCCAGGGTGGTTGGTAATCCAAAGTCTTGCGGTCACGCAGCAGCTCGTTAAAATCCATGTGGAAGTGTCCGGTCATTACTTTGAAACCAGGCACAGGCTTGAACACGTCGTTGTGGGTATAAGCGAGAACGGACTCACGGGTTGCCCGGTCATCCTTGGCATTGAGGTAGTAGTAAACCGCCATACGCTGTTCCGTGCCGGCCGGCGCATTGTAGAGCGCGTAATTATCCGCGTGGCCTCGGGAGGTCTTGGTCCGCCGATCCCATTCCTCATCGGTTACGCCCCAGGGATGATATCCCTCGCCTTGTTCAGGCCACATCACTCCCAAGGAAAAGGAGGAGGAGTTGTCCTTTCGGTAGTAAACGTAACCGACGTTGATTTCATCCTCGCGCGCGAAGAAGAACTTGTGCGGCGAAGGAAAGACGGCGAGAGAACCGGCGCCTGGATCGAGAATCGTCATGCGGTTGCGTGCCCGCAGCCCAACCGGCTCTGTATTCGGTGCTCCCGCAAAGTATTGGTATTGCGCATGCTCTGCGCTGTCGCGCCAAACCAACTTTGTGTTCGGGGTGATGGGAAAGCCCTTCAAGCCGGCCTTGTAGATGTAGGCTACGGAAGGTTCCTGGGTCTTGGCCAACGCTTCCTGGCGTAGCAGATTTGTTCCTTTATAGACGATGAAGCGCAGATTACCCGCGAAAATGCCCAGCTTCAATCCGTCGAAGGTGACGCTCAGCTGGTTTCCTTCTGTCGCTACCTTGCAGGTGCTGGATTGGTAGCTGACGGACGCGTGGGTGATTTCAGCCTCAGTGCGCGGCAAGTCGGTGGTGTCCCCGCGGCCCGGAATCACCAGGGGCGCATCCCAGAAGGTATTCCACTTTCGTCTGCTTTCCTCCTCGGGCGTGTCTTTGTTGAGAGCCTTCAACTGGGTACGCTGTGCTTGTGAGATGCGCCGCTTCCCGGTCGACACCTGGAAGTCCGGGCTTAGATTCTTGCCCAAAACTACCCAGGACCCGCTACCCTGGCGCGCGGCTAGTTCCTGAACCACCGGCGCTCCATCGCGGATGCCGAAGGATGCCCGAAGTTCCTGCCCGCCTTCGCCCTGCCAGGTCAACGTCACACCACGGTCGTTTCCGGTGGCTTTCAAGCCTTCGACAGCCTTGTAGTTCTGGAAGTTACAGTCAAGTGATTGCGCACTTGCTACGGTGGTCAACGTTGCCAAAGCCAGTAACAGCCCCAGATGCCTCATGGATGCTCCTTCGATCGTGTTCAGTTTTCCGTCGGACGCTATAGCGGCCACAGAAGTTTCGCCAGGGACGCACTGTCTCGCTTAAGACGAAAAGAACTTTTGGCTATCGAGGGGTCACTATAGCGGAATGGCTTGGAAGTTGAACAGCCTGGCAGGTGAAGTACTTGCCCACTCAAACCCGAAAGAGGGCTTGAATGGGGCACCCAGAGCATTGGTCGCTGTGTTGGGAGTCTTGCTTATTGAATGCCGTTGAAGAGTTTCAGCCGTGAGGTGACTACCTGCTTGATTGCTTCTATGGCGGATGGCAGGATTTTGTACGGAACGACTTCGTTTGGCTGGGCGTTCAGGCCCTTTTCCAGGCCGTCGCGCCAGGCAACTCGTACTTCTGTGTTGATGTGGACTACGTTGATTCCAGCCGCGATTGCCTTTCGCAGATCGCCGTCGTCGGTCCCCGAGGCGCCATGCAAAGTCATCAGAGAGCCAGTGGCAGTCTTGATCTCAGCAATCCGGGCGAGGTCTAAACGCTTCCTGGTCTTTCCTTCAATCATGCTGGCCACCATGCCATGCATGTTGCCGACGGCCGGAGCCAGGATGTCGACTCCGGTCGCATCCACGTAACGTTTCGCCTCTTCAGGGGAAGTCAATCCTTTGGAAAGGTCGGGAGCGACTTCGTGGATTTCAGAACCGGTCCCAATATCGCCAATTTCCCCCTCAACCAACATGGCCGGATTGATGCCTTTGAGTACGCCGATCGCCTCTTTGGTCTGGCGGACATTTTGTTCAAAAGGCAAAGCGGACAGATCGAAAACTACGGAATCGAAGCCAGCCTTTGCGGCTTCTACCGCTCCGGCCAGGCTGTGCGTGTGATCGGCGTTCAGGAAAATCGGGAAATCGAATTCTTCTCGTAGTTCCCGGACCAGGGCCGCGATCTGGCGAACACCCAGGAATTTGCGCTCCCCTTCGGAAGCCCCAACGATGACCGGTACCTGCAAATCCTGCGCGGAAGCAAACACAGCCTTCAACATGATGAAGTCGGCGATGTTGAAATGGCCGACGGCCTTGCCGTCCTTCTGCGCCTGTTGCAAAACTTCCTTTAAGACGAACACGTATTTTTTCCTCCAACATATCGCTCTGACACTTTTCCGATGCTGCGAATTGGAATTGGTGTCTGGAAAACTCTTTCATTGATCCCCTTAATAAGGCTCCGGATGGGGTTACTCCGTCTGGTTCCCGAAGCTCGCCCGCGGTTTTCGGATACCGGAACACTGGTAAACTCTCGCTTTGGAAGCGTTTCCGGTTCGTGCATAGCCTATGAAGCCGGTTCTCAGGAATTCCGTAGGACCGTTGAGCAGACTCATCGTTAAGGGTGTCGCTGTCTTGCTGATCGGTGGTTTTCTCGGAGCCACCCTGGTTCGCCAGGCACCTGGGTTTGGGGTCGACGAAGAGGAACTCGATACTCGCCTCAACCAACAGAGCGTTCAGGCACTGCGGCGAGCACACATAAAAGATGAAAATGTGGCGAGGTTCTACCTTAGCTACCTGGGCGGACTCTTGCATGGAGATCTGGGAGTTTCGTTGTCTCTCCACCAGCCAGTGAGAGCGCTGCTCTCGGATCGGTTTCCCGAGACCCTGAAGTCGGTTGGCCTGGGATTGGCGTTCGGCTGGACTGCCGGATTGGCATTGGCCGTGATCGCGGTGATATTTCGCTGGTGGCCGGTTAGTTTGGTAACGAGTCTTCTCGCCAGCATCCTTCTCTGCATACCCGCCGCGGCGCTGGCGCTTCTGTTCGTGATTGCCCGGGCGCCAGGCCGTCTCGCTCTCGGGTTCATCGTGTTCCCGAAGGTATTCAGCTACGCACGCAATCTGCTGGCAAAAAGTGCATCGCTTCCGCACGTTCTGACTGCCAGAGCTAAAGGCCTCAACGAACTTCGAATCATGGTGTGGCATATCCTGCCGGTCGCGGGACCACAATTGCTTGCTCTTGCCGGAGTGTCGGTCAGCGTGGCGTTCGCCGCGACTATCCCGGTCGAAGTGCTGTGCGATTTGCCCGGGATCGGCCAACTGGCATGGAAGGCGGCGTTAAGCCGCGACCTCGCGTTGCTGGTGAACATTACGATGATCGTCACGTTGATTACTCTCGTGGTCAATTCCGCTGCCGAACTCGCGAGCCAACCCCGTACGAGCAGGTGAGGACATGAAGACCGTCCGTCTGGCATCCATTTTGATCCTGACGGCTATTATCGTCACTGCCATTGGCGCTAATTTTATCGCCCCGGCATCCTATGCCCACCAGTTTCGAGATCTGCCCGACGCGGCCCCATCCAGCCAGCATCTTCTCGGCACCGACGAACTGGGGAGGGATCGGTTCTCGCGATTGCTCTACGGGACACGGGTCTCGCTTTTGCTGGCGCCCATGGCGGCGCTGCTTTCCGCTATCCTCGCTGGACTCATCGGCGGAACTGCCGGCTTTTTCGGCGGCTGGTACAGAAGCGGCGTCATGGCAGCGACGGACCTTTTTCTCTCCCTGCCGTGGTTATTCCTGCTTATCACCGTGCGCGCGCTCTTGCCACTGAACGTCTCTCCCCTGGTATCCGTAGCGATCACATTTGCGCTGCTGGGATGCCTGGGGTGGGCGGGAGCCGCGCGGGTGATTTGTGCCGAGGCTCACTCCTTGTGCGGCTCGGAATTCATTCTTATGGCGCGCTCCACCGGAAGCAGCGGATGGAGGCTGCTGTGGCGGCATGTGATTCCGAATCTGGAGCCCGTTCTCTTTGCCCAGTTCTGGATCTCGGTTCCGATCTTTATTCTGACCGAGGCCAACCTCGGCATTCTCGGTCTGGGGGTGGCGGAACCGCTTCCCTCCTGGGGCACTCTGCTGGGTGAGTTGGAGAGTCTTCCCTCGCTTACTGCGCAACCCTGGCGCTTTGTGCCATTGGTCCTGCTTATTCTCACCGTCAGCTGTTTTCACCTGGCATTGCAGCGGGAGGAGCTTTGGGCATCCAGCGAAATTTGACCCTGCGATGTTTTGTTTGTTCGACGATGGTCATGGGCACCATGGCGAACGCCCAAAGTGGAAGTCAGTTGCGCTTCTGCATAGGTTCTGATCCCAAGACCCTGAACCCCTTGCTGGTCGACGATGACGCCTCTGATACCGTGCGCTACCTCACGGGTGGGGTTCTGATGCGCCTGAACCGCTCCACTCAACAGTTGGAACCCGAACTCGCCACCGCCTGGAAGGTCAGCCGCGATGGCAAGAGCATCCGCTTCACAGTACGCGAGAATGTACGCTTCTCCGATGGCACCCCATTTTCAACCGAAGACGTTGCCTACACGATGGAACAGTTGATGGATCCTTCGCTGCATTCGCCCACGGGAGACGCCTTCCGTTCCGGCGAGGGCAAGGTCACAACAAAGATCACGGGAAAAGACGAAATCACGGTAACGTTTCCGGCGCCCATCGCAGGTCTGGATAAGCTGTTCGATCAGGTCGCCATCATGGCGGCCCACGCGACGCAAAAGGAGAGAGCGGTTCTGGGACCTTACTATCTCGCGGAGAATAAAGCCGGCTACTACCTGCTGTTGAAACGCAATCCGAACTATTGGAAGCATGATGCGGCCGGCCGGCAGTTGCCCTACATCGATTCGGTGCGTCTCGACATCCAGCAGAACCGCGACATCGAGTTGCTGCGCCTGGTGCGGGGGGAGATCGATCTCATCGACTCGCTCGATGCGGAGTACTACGACAAGCTGGCTGCTCAGGCGCCGAAGATGGTGTTCGACGCGGGCGTCTCCCTGGATGCGGAACAGATGTGGTTCAACCAGGTTCCCGGTTCGCCATTGCCCGCGTACAAGAAGGCCTGGTTTACCTCGACAAATTTTCGCCGCGCGATCTCGGCTTCGATCAATCGTGACGATCTGGCGCGGGTGGTGTTTCACGGTCACGCGCGGCCAGCCATCAGTTGGCTGTCGCCGGCCAACAGGTTCTGGTTCAATGCTACGCTGACGCCGCATCGGTTTGACCCCAAGGCCGCGCTCAACACACTGGCGAAGGACGGCTTTTATCTCCAGGACGGCGCGCTCCACGACAGGGAAGGCCACCTGGTAGAGTTTTCCGTGATCACCAATGCCGGAAACAAGAATCGTGAGCGCATGGCGACGATGATCCAGCAAGACCTCGCCGGAATAGGTATCCACCTGAATGTAGTCACGCTGGATTTCTCTTCCCTGATCGAGCGTATTACCCGTTCGTTCAACTACGAGGCGTGCTTGCTGGGGTTCGTCAACAATGATCTGGACCCGGACTCACAAATGACGGTCTGGCTGAGTTCGGGCGAGAACCACGCATGGAACCCGGCACAGAAAAGCCCTGCGACTGCGTGGGAAGCGGAGATCGACCGCCTTATGCGCACGCAAGCTTCCTCGATGGATGTCAACCGGAGGAAGCAGGCCGTCGACCGGGTGCAGGAGATTGTCTGGGAGCAGGAGCCGTTCCTATACCTGGTAAACAAGGACGCCATTTCCGCAGTATCGACGGATCTGCATCACGCGCATCCAGTAGTGCTTCGGCCCCAGGTTTATTGGAATGTCGAGCAGTTAACCAAAGGGCGCGAGGAAGCAGGAAATCATTGATGGAGCCGGCGTCGCTGTTGGAGCTGCAGCTTTCGGCCAGCTATCCAGGAAAGCCCGGGGTACTCACGAATTTGCGCCTGGAATTGCGCCGTGGGGAAATACTCGGCCTGGTGGGACAGAGCGGGTGCGGCAAGAGCACGCTGGCTCTCGCCATCCTGAAGCTGCTTTATATCAAGCGGGGCACGGCGGACGGATCTATTTTCTTCAACGGCCGTGACTTGATGACTTTACCGGAGCGTGCGATGCGCACGCTGCGCGGCAAGGAAATTGCGCTGGTTTTACAGAGCCCGATGTCATCGCTGAACCCGGCGCTGCGGATCGGCACACAATTGGAGGAAGCCTGGAATATCCACCAGCGCTCCACCCGCAAGGAAACCGCACAGGCACTGTTTCATGGTCTCGAGAATGTGAGCCTGCCGGCAGATGCCGGCTTTCTGCGCCGCTATCCTGGCGAGTTGAGCGTCGGACAGGCGCAGAGGGTGCTCATCGCCATGGCTGTACTGCATAAGCCACAGTTGCTGATTGCAGACGAGCCAACGAGTGCGTTAGATGTCATCACCCAGGCGGAGATACTGCAGCTGTTCTCGGCGCTAAATCGCAAACTGGGCATGAGCATTCTTTATATCTCTCACGATCTTCTTTCCGTGGCCACCATCAGCCAGCGCGTGGCGGTGATGGACAAAGGGGAAATTGTGGAATGCCGCCAAACGGCCGGTCTGTTCAGCAGCCCCAATCACCCCTATACCCGCAGACTGATATCTGCGCTGCCAGTTACTCCGCAACTGACTGCGGAGTAACTGCGCTCGCGCATTTACGGCTGGTCAGCGGCGGCACCGGCCTGGGCATCGGGGGTGCCGGTCTCTCTGCCCCAAAGCACGCTCGTGCCCCATAACACGCTGTTGCTGTCTACAGTGCCGTTGCCCCAGATCACGCTGTTGCCGCTGATCGAGCTTACGCCCCATATCATGGAGTGCCCCTGGGCATCGGCGCCGGAAAGAACCTGTTTGCCCCACACTGCGTTATTGGTCCACGTGCCTGTTCCGCCCCAGATGACGGAGTTGCTGTTCACCAGCACCACGTTTCCCTGGGTGTCCAGCGTCACGGCCGGCGACATAGCGTTGCCTGCCGTATTGGGAGACAGGGCGGTACTCGCCAGCGCGGCCTGGATATCCAGGTAGCCGGCGCCCACGGTAAACAAGTCGGCCTGCATGCTAAACGATCGGCCTGTGGCCTGATCTTTGATTGTGCTCGCCGTCTGCAGGCCTTTGAACGCAGTCAGCATCAGCCGCGCCTTCACCTGGTCAGGGGTGAGCGAGGGCGTTTTTTGCAGCATCAAAGCTACTGTCCCGCTCACCATGGGCGCGGCCATGCTGGTGCCGCTCAAGATGAAATAGCTGTTCGAAGAGGTGCTACTGCCATTCACCTGGTAGAGCGATTGGGGAATCCTATTGCCGGGATATTCCTGATCCAGGGTGAGCCCGGGAGTGTAGAGCGAGATGATCAGGTTGCCTGGAGCCACCAGGTCAGGCTTCGCTACCTGATCCCAAAGCGTCGGCCCTTTGGAACTGTAGCTCGCGGGCACATCGTCGGAGCGGCCGGGGGTAGCCAGAGTATTCATGGCGCCCACGGTGATCGCGTAAGGGTCGTTGCCGGGAGCGGTGATCGTGCCATAACCGTTTGTTCCCGCGTCGTCGTCGCGGCCGCCATTGCCCGCCGCAACCACAACAACAATGCCCGCCTTCCATGCCTGTTCTACCGCCTGGCAGAGCGGATCAAGCCGATAGCTTTCGTAGACCCCTCGTCCCAGCGATAAATTGATGACGCGGATGTTGTACAGGTTCTTGAGATTGATCGCTGTTTGTATGGCGTTGATCACCTGGCTGTCGGTGCCCATGCCGTTTTGATCCAGCACCCGCAGATTGATGATGTGGGCCAGAGGGGCGATGCCAACGAAGTGGTAAGTGTAGGCGGAACCGGCTGACTGGCTGCCGTTTCCCGCGATCAGGCCGGCTACGTGAGTGCCGTGACCATACAGGTCGTTGGCGCTACCCAATGGACCGCCGACGAAGTTCTGGCTGAAGACAAGATTGCTGAGATTGTTGAACTCGGGCGAAACGGCCAGGCCACTGTCGATGACGGCCACCCCGACGCCGGCGCCGGTGAGCCCTGCCCCCTGGGCCGCTGCCAGGTTAATTGTTTCCTTGTGGTAGTCCAGCACGGCGTTAGGATTGCCGGTGCTGGCGCTGCTCAGCGCCCGGTCGGGCGAGATGTAAACAACGTTAGGATCGGCCGCCAACTGCCCAAGCGCCGACGCCGGTATGCTGAAAACCCGCGCCGTGATCAGGCCGAGTTCCTGCTTGAGCAAGCCCCCAAGGTTCAGTACGTTTTGCAGCTGCAGCAGGGTCGGCGGCTGATTGTATTGCACGATAACGTTGATCGGGCCGGCACTATTCGTTGCGGACAAATCGCTGGATATCTTTGCGGTCTGAGCTCCGAACGCGAAGCTGGCCCCCAGGAAAAGTGCGCAGCCGGTGAGGATTCTTTTTCCCCACATGGCACTGCTGGTGACTTTGCGTATCATCTCGATCTCCCCCGTTCATGAGTCGGGCTTACGTGCTCGAGAAGCAATTCGAGAACTGGCACGTACCCTGGTGGCGCATAACCGCAACGATTGGACAGTCGCGCCGCTTTCGGAGGAGAACTTCGCGGTTTTCAACGGAACGTCATGAGAGTAACTTGAATATCCGTTTATTGCGCTACGACTTCCCAGCCATGACGCTGGTAATTGGCGTACTTACACCAGATAGGCATGTGGGTACGGCTCTTGTCCGGCCGCTTGATCGATTGGCGTACAGCCCACGAAGAGACCAGCGCTTAGACTAACTTCTGGTTGATGAACAATTTTTATTTCATGCGATGAGGGACACAACCTGCCCGGACGAACCCTGCCCTCAGAGGGTCACGAGATCAGTCCGGACAAGGAGGACCAGCTTTGCCGCACGCTGGAGGAATAGGAAAGAGCAAGCGAGGGTCGTTCCGTGCCGATACGTGCAAAGATATTCATTGCTGCAACCGCTGCTGCTGGAGCCTGCATACTGCTGATGGCCGGCCTGCACTGGCACTCCGCGGATCTTCTTAAGTTCCTGTGCTACCTGACGATCGCGATCCTGGCCGGGACCATGAAGGTTTGGTTACCTGGGATCGAAAGCACCATGTCGGTGCACTTCCTTTTTGTGCTGCTCGGAGTGTTGGAACTCTCGCTGCCCGAAACACTAGCGATCGGCTGTGCTGCAGCTCTGCTTCAGAGTATCTGGAAGACCACGGATGGACCAGACGCAGTGAAGGTCCTCTTTAACGTGGTCAGCATGACCGCCCCCGCCGTCTTTCTGACTTACGTCACTTATCACGCAGCGGAGGCGCACTTCACACACAGCACGCTCCTGCTTCTGATGCTGACCGCTTTTACCTACTTTTTTTCGAATACCATACCGGTTGCCATAGTGATCGCGCTTTGCGGCAAGACGCCGGTTCGTAAGGTTTGGTTGGAAACTTTTTTCTGGTCGTTGCCCTACTATTTGGTCGGCGCTGCGCTGGTAGGGATCATCCACCACGCCAACCAAGCTTTCGGATGGGAAAACGGTCTGATGATTTTGCCCATCATGTATCTGATCTATCGCTCCTATCATCTTTATCTGGGCCGATTGGAGGATGAGAAAGCTCGGGTGGAGGTTGAGGCGGCGCACGTAGAAGTCGAAAAGCGGCATGTGGAAGAAATCGGTGCGTTGCACCTGCGAACGATCGAGGGGCTTGTGCTCGCGATCGAAGCGAAAGACCATACTACGCACGCTCATCTGCGCCGGGTGGGAACGTTCGCGGTAGAGTTAGCCAAAGAACTTAATCTGGGAGATGCCGAACTCAATGCCTTGCGTGCTGCGGCCATGCTGCACGATATCGGCAAGCTGGCCGTACCCGATCACATCATTAACAAGCCGGGCCGATTGACTCCGGAAGAATTCGAGAAGATGAAAATTCATCCGGTGGTGGGCACCGAGATCCTGGACCGGGTCGCCTTTCCCTATCCTGTAGCTCCGATCGTCAGGGCGCATCACGAAAAGTGGAATGGGGAGGGATATCCGGACGGTCTGAAGGGAGAGGAGATTCCGATTGGGGCGCGAATTCTTGCGGCGGTGGATTGCCTGGATGCGTTAGCCTCTGACCGGCAGTATCGCCGGGCTCTTCCTCTGGATGAGGCGATGAACCACATTGCCCGCGAGGCCGGCATTTCCTTTGATCCTAAAGTCGTGGAGATTCTGCAACGGCGTTATCAAGAACTGGAACAGATGGTGAACAGGAATTCTGACTATACCGGAGCAGGTTCGCTCTGCATTGACCAGAATGTGGAACGAGGACGGCAGCCGGGCGCGGGGTTCGAGTTCAATAGCGACCGCGGCGCAGGCCAGGGAGACTTTCTCACCTCCATTGCTTCGGCTCGCCAGGAGGCGCATACGTTGTTCGAGCTCGGCCAGGATCTGGGAAGCTCGCTGAGCCTGGACGAGACTCTCTCCCTGGTGTCGCTGAGGCTGGGGAAACTGGTGCCTTACGACTCCATCGTGGTTCTTATCCGCAGAGGTGACGTATTAGTTCCGGAATTTGTCAGCGGAGAGGACTTTCGGTTGCTTTCTGACCTGGTCATTCCCATAGGAAAGGGACTCTGCGGCTGGGTGGCCCAAAACTCAAGACCCATCGTGAATGGCAATCCCGCCGTGGAAAGCGGACTTGCCGATGATGCGGCCGGCAAGACGCAACTACGGTCTGCGCTTGCTGTTCCTCTCGAGAGTGAATCAGGCGTGGTCGGTGTGTTAGCGCTCTATCAAACCGCGACGGATGCATTCACCAACGAACACCTGCGCATCCTTCAGGTCATCACATCCAAGGTTGGATGTTTCATTGAGAATGCATTGAAGTATCGTGAAGCGGAGAGTTCAGCCACGATCGATTACCTGACAGGTTTGGCGAATGCGCGCGCGCTTTCCGTACATTTGCAGATGGAACTAGCGCGCTGCAAACGGGAGAATTCCTCGATCGCAATCATCGTCTGCGATTTAAACGGGTTCAAGCAGATCAACGATTCCCATGGCCATCTGACTGGAGACAAAGTCCTGAAAGTTTTTGCCAACCTGATGCGCGGAGCCTGCCGCGAGTCCGACTATCTTGCGCGGATGGGTGGGGATGAGTTTGTGATCGTGGCGCCGCATATGCCGCAGGGTTCAGCAAATCTAAGAGCGCGCCAGTTGAGTGCCCTGGCCAAACGGGCTAGCCGGGAGGTTTGCGGTGAGGAGTCGCTATCGCTGAGCGTGGGTACAGTCTTCTATCCGCATGATGGGTCCGATGCAGACCGGCTCCTGGCGGAGGCGGACAAGAAGATGTATTCGGTCAAGCGGCTGCACTATGAGCAATCGGCGATGGTAGCCAACGGTCATGGACGTTAGCTCTCCCCGTTGGTTGGGGCCAGCGTCAAACGACGCGGGTCGAGCTGCTACAAGGGTCACGAAGATTTATGTTACTTCCCTCTCACGTTGGTTGTAGTAAGTAAAAGCGCGAAAAGCGCGGACGTTAAAATAGTCACAATGTGTTCATGCTGTACTGGAGAAACTACATGCCCTGCCTCGAAATGAAGGAACTTGAACTGGCCTGTGTCAGATATGCGGAGCGCCGTTCTCAAGAGCACATGACCAAGTCCGAAAGACGACAAGCATTATCTGCAAAGCGCCAGATTGGCCAGGCTCAGATGGCCTATGTGATGCAGCAACACGCTAAGAACTGTAGTCAATGTCGGCTTCGCTCTACTCAAGAGTGAAAGGGCCTCAAGGCCCCCACGTGAGAACCAGAGATCTACTTATTTAGTCCCGATGACAGGGGCTTGGGTACAGGCGTACTTGCCCACTCAAGCCAAAAGAGGGCTTGAAATGGGGCACCCGAACATTCGTGGGTGTTCGGATTACCAGGCCATCGTGGGCGGTAGGAACTCGGCGAACAGGTCGTCGTAATAAGGCTTCAGCTGCGCGAGATTCGGCTTGGTGTGGCCCTTTGAGTACAGATCGTACTGATTGAATTTGAGGACCCAGTCCAGCATGGAACGGTCTTTCTCATTGCATAGATGGTCGTATGCGCCGTGCTTGTGCCAGGGGTAAAACGAGTGATAGCGGAGCATGTAGAGAGACTCTTCGCGAAGATACGGCTGCATCACCTTAGCGATGTAGCCATCGTGACCAAACGACATGTGCAGGTTATCAAGCCCGCAGTTGGGCTCGTAGATCCCATATTTTGTTTGGTATCTGTCAACGTTGCGGTCAGGGTTCCTGGCAAAATATTCGGGAAAGACAATATCTTTCGACCAGGCGCAACCAACAGGAAAGGTATCGCCCACCACTCCCCATTGCGGTTCGCCATAGAGGCAGAGACATTTGCCGAGATCGTGGATGAAGCCGGTAAGGATCATCCAGCGAGGCTGACCGTCACGGCGCATCGCCTCCGAGGTCTGCAACAGGTGCTCGATCTGGGTGAGATCGGTATCCGGATCACTGTCGTCGACGAGGGTGTTGAGGAATTCGGCCGCTTCCCAAACAGTTTTTTTGCCCTTGCGTAGGGTGAAGTATTCTTCTTCCTTCGCCAGCACGTAGTCGACCGTCATGTTCTCGTGATTCAGGCGGTAGAACTCGGCCACGCCAGGAGTCGCGGTCGCATCGTACTGGCGAAACTCCTCCTCGCTCTTGCCTTCCTTATACCGGCCCTCGAGGAATTCATCCCACTGGTCGAGATCGTGTAGAGGTTGGTTGGGAACAACAGCGGGTTGGGTCATGGGCAACTCCTTCGGAAGGCCTGCGGCTTCGGCGAATCCACGTTACCGCTAACGTACACTAATTCCCGGCCCCAGACAATCCCACTTTGGGGGATGCCCGTGGGCTTTCAAGACTTTTCTTGACAGTGGCACGAAGCAGCCGATAACGTAAATTTTCGTAATCGGTTACGTTATTTCAACACCGAGTCAGCGGAAGGTGATCATGGATGATGAACGCGGTGGCCGGACCAGCACAGTGCGGGCCATCCTGACGGATATTCAGTTCTGGATCCCCGCAGCGGTCCTGATATTCGGAGTAGGGCTGCTGGTCTTCATTCACGGGAAGTAAGTCATCTCTTTGGAGCCAGATGGCCACAGATAACGCGGTAAGACTAAAAGCACGCAACCCGGCTGCCGATCGCTCGCTCCACGGGCTAGGCGTAATCTGCGGCCTCGCCGCGGGCGTCTGGTTGGGAGCCGCCGAAGCCCCGACGAAGCTGGTCAACGCCGGCTTCTCTCCGTTCGCTGTCTCGCTTTGTATGGTTGCCGGCGTCTTTACGGCGCGCTGGACGTTTCCTACTTTGCTTAAGGGAACCAGCTACGTCTTTGCCGACCTGTTCGCGAAGAAACACCTGATGGTCTGGGCAGTCCTTGCCGGCGCCCTCTGGGCGGTGGCAAACACGTTAACGGTTTTTGCGATTCGCGATGTGGGGCTGGCAACGGCCTTTCCTTTATGGAATACCAACTCGCTGATTGGACTGCTCTGGGGTAGGCTGCTGTTTCGTGAGTTGCAAGGGGCGACGGCAAAAAATGTCGCCAAGGTCGTTTGCGGCAGCATCTGCATCGTGGCCGCGGCTATCATGCTCGGCTTCAGCACCATTCAAGGCGCCGGCGGGGTTCCTCCGCATGCGGTCATGGGCCTGCTGGCGGCTGCCGGTGCAAGCCTGATGTGGGGAACCATGTACGTGCCCTACCGCAAGGCTTACCTGAGCGGCATGAATCCTCTGTCCTTCGTCACCGTGTTTACCGTCGGCGAATTGGGGACCATGTTTCTCCTCACCTGGACGCTCGACGGGGGTATGAAGTCGTCTGCATTCCGGCTGGTGGAAAGCAGGCAGTTGCTGTTCTGGCTTTTCCTCGGGGGCTTCGTGTGGGTGGTCGGCGACCTGTTTCAGCAATTCGCGACCAAGTATCTGGGCATTGGGCGGGGCATTCCACTCTCCAATACCAACCAGTTTTGGGGGCTGGCCTGGGGCGCACTGGTCTTTGGAGAACTGGCCTCGGCGAACCGGGCTCATCTCGCGCTGGTTCTCGGGGGATCGGTATTGATGATTCTTGGGGCACTGGCTATCAGCACCGCGGTGGCTTCCTCCCGTGAGAATCACTCGCGGAACGAGGCGCTTGCCCGAGAGTGTAACCGCTACGGATTAGATTACGGCGAAGTGCTGCTGGCGCAGAGCGGTGATGAATTCAGCGACCGCAGCGGGCGACGCCGCTGGTGGGATGTGGCGATCGTGATGGCGGCAACCTGCCTGTTTCTGTGGCTGGGATGGAATGCGGTGGTGCCTCCCCTGGCGATGAACCTGGGCTGGGTTGCGGTGCTGACGCTGGCACTGCTGGCCGCTCTGGGTGGAGGGGGTTGGGCGTTGTGGCGGCAGACCCGGTTCGGATGAGCGAGGCAAGATGGCCGTACGTCTGAAAGACATCGCCGCGGATCTCGGGGTGTCCACGGTGACCGTTTCCAAGGTATTGCGGGGCGGGCTGGACATCGGCGAGCGCACTCGCGCGCGGGTGCTGAAGCGAATGGCTGAGCTGAACTATCAGCCCAACATGCAGGCGCGGGGGCTGGCAAGCGGCAGGTCGTTTGCCGTGGGACTGGTAGTGCCGGATCTCGTGCATCCGTTCTTTGGCGAGTTTGCCAAGTCGCTCGCCGGGGCGCTGCGGGCGAGCGGTCTGGCATTGGTGTTGTCCTCCTCCGAAGAAGATCCTGAGATTGAACGGCAGGAAATCCGCACTCTTGTGAACCGTGGAGTGGATGTTCTTCTGGTTGCCTCTTGCCAGAACATGGAGGAGGCGGAGTTCTTTACGGATGGCGGTCCCCCGCTTCTCTTGATCGATCGCAACCTCCCTAAACTGGGGGCGGATTTTGTCGGGTCCAACGATGTGCTGGTGGGCGAAATGGCGACGCGTCACCTGATCGGCCTGGGACGCAAAAGAATCGCCCACATCGGTGGCCAGGGAACGAGCCCTTCGATTGATCGTTTCAAGGGTTTTCGCAATGCTCTCGGGATCGCGGGCATCAAGCTGCCGAAGAGCTACGTCATCACCCGCGAACGATTTGAGGAGTCGGGGGACTCTGCGGGATATCGCGCCATGCAGGAACTGCTGGCGCAGAAGCAGCGACCGGACGCTGTATTTTGCTACAACGATTTGTCGGCCATCGGCGCAATGCAGGCGGCGATGCAGGCTGGTCTTGGTATCCCGGGCGATATCGCATTTGTCGGCTGCGGCAACCTGCGTTATACAGATTATTTCAAAGTGCCGCTCACGTCGGTCGACCAGGCGATCCAGCGTATGGGCGAAGCCGCGGCACGGCGAGTGCTCACGCTGGCAACCAAGCCCGAGGACGATGCGCCCCAGACTGCTTTTGTTGAACCGAAGTTGATCGTTCGCCAGTCTACGGTGGCGGGATAGAGCATCGCTTGAACGACACCGCGGCCATGGGTGTTGTTTAGTAACAGAGTGAGTTAGAGATTCCGAACGAATTGCGCGGAAACAGACCGGCACCCAGACGAGTCCCGCAGGTCTAAATTAGCTTCGAAACTATAAAACAGTAGCCACCCTCCCCCTTGTCATCCCGACCGGAGCGAAGCGTAGCGGAGGGACCTGCGGGACTCATTTGAACTACCTGTTCTCAGTCGCACTCGAGCCCTGGCTGGCGCCGTGTGCGCGGATTCTTCGGAAGTTCTTCTCTCGTTTTACGATTTGGGCTCTCGGGTTTTGCCCTTCGTCACCGAGGAGTCAAGCTGCGCAGCCAGTGGGGCAAAATCGGCGGTTGGTCCTTTCCATTCCAGCTGGTCAACGGAATCAAATACAGGGATGTCGGTGCGCAAGGTAGCCAAAACCCGAAAGAGCAACGCCTGGTCGCGATTGGCAGCGAGCGTACTCGACAATACCTTGGGGCCGGCTACGTTGACGCCCCATTCTCGCCAATCGGACGGAATGGATTCGATATGCTTAAACCGCGCGAGCACAGCAGCCGCCGATTTCGCGCCCCAGCCGGCGAGTCCTGGGAAGCCGTCTGCCGAATCGCCCACCAGGGCCAGGTAATCGGGTATAGACGCCGGCTCTACGCCGAATTTGGCGACCACCCCTAATTCGTCCCGGGTAATGTTCTTACGCCGGTCCAGTTGCACGACGCGCGTTCCTCGCACACATTGAGCGAGATCCTTGTCGGGTGTGCAGATGATCACGCGCTCAACGCGCAGGTCGTTCGCGGCAGCAGCGGCGGCCGCGGCTAAGGCATCGTCGGCCTCGAACTCAACCATCGGCCACACCACGATGCCAAGCGCGGAGAGAGCTTGTTCGAGGAGCGGGAACTGAGCCAATAGCTCCGGCTCCACGCCTTCCCCAGTCTTATAGCCCGGCCACAGGTTATTGCGAAAGGATTCAATCACGTGATCGGTGGCGACGCCCATATGCGTAACCCCGTTGCCGAACATGCCCATGAGCGAGGCCAGCACGCCGCGCACCGCGGCGACTTCCTGGCCCTTGCTGTCGCGTACCTTGGGAAGAGCATAATAGTGGCGAAACAATTCGTAGGTGCCGTCGATCAGATGCACTTGCATAGCAATAGCTTATAGACTTCAACCGGATGCTACATAATGGACGCCATGAAGGGTATCGATCGCTCTCGCAGAAAGTTTCTGTCGACCGCGCCTGCGCTTGTTGGCGGCGCTCTGCTGAGCAGCCGCGCCGGTTTCTCTTTGGCGCCCGACGCCAATCAACAAACCGAAGCAAAGGCCGATTACACTCTCACCATTGCCACCCAGCCAATTGAACTGGCTCCCAAACGCATCGTTTCGGTGACGGCTTATAACGGTCAGTTCCCCGGTCCGCTGCTTCGCTTTCGCGAGGGTGTACGGGTTACGGTGGACGTGCATAACGACACGGATATCCCGGAGCAACTTCATTGGCACGGGCAGTCGATTCCTTCGGATGTGGATGGCGCGGCGGAGGAAGGGACCCCTTTCATTCCGCCCCACGGCAGCAAGCGAATTTCGTTCGTACCCCGCCCCTCCGGGTTCCGCTTTTACCACACCCACGTGCGTGCCGGGGCGGACCTGAGCCGCGGCCAGTACAGTGGCCTGGTCGGCCCGGTCTATATCGAACCGAAGAACGATCCGGGCAGCTACGACCGCGAAGTCTTTCTTACCCTGAAGGAGTTTCAGCCCACGTTCAGCCAGGGCGGCGACATGGACTATGGATTTCCTATCGCCTTCAGCAACCGTGAAAGAACTGAAAGACGCCGGCGAGAGCGCCATGAATGCGTCTCTGGCAACGAGAATGCCGAAGGGATACGAGGTCGGCTACGACGCATTCACCATCAACGGCCGCATGCTCGGCCACGGGGATCCAGTGCGCGTGAAGCAGGGCGAGCGGGTTCTGTTTCATGTGCTAAACGGCAGTGCGGGCGAGATTCGCAGCCTGGCGTTGCCCGGCCACACATTCCTGGTGGTGGCGATGGATGGAAATCCGCTGCCCAAACCAGTGAGCGTGCCGGGCTTGTGGATAGGTACGGCAGAGCGGATTTCCGCGATCGTCGAAATGAATCATCCCGGCGTATGGGTGATGGGCGATATGAGCGACGACGATCGCCACCACGGGATGGGAATCGTGGTCGAGTACAGTGGACGTTCGGGCAAACCGCTATGGATCCCTCCCGGCCGTTTCATTGGAATTACGCGCACTTCGGTCGAACGGAGGGCGCATCGCGGGCGCCTGATCAAGTTTTCGACATGACCTTTGCCAAGGACAATGCTGCGCTCGCCGGCTTCAATCGCTGGACCATCAACGGCGCGTCCTACCCACTCGATCAGATGATGGCTGCGCCCGCCTTTCACCTGGCCCAGGGCAAGCGGTACCGCCTGCGAATGCGCAACGCCAGCGACGATATTCATCCCATCCATCTGCATCGCCACACTTTTGAACTCACGCGGGTCGCTGGACAAGCAACTTCCGGAGTGATGAAAGACGTCGTCATGGTGGGCGGCTACCAGGAAACAGAGATCGATTTCACTGCTGACAATCCAGGGTTGACCCTTTTTCATTGCCATCAGCAGTTGCACATGGACTACGGTTTCATGTCGCTGTTCGACTATAAGGAGTGAACTCGAAGACCGCCTCAGCCTGCGAGCAGCATCCAATCCTCTATGTCCAAAAAAGTTGAGGAAGGCGCGAACGGCCCAGAACCGCACCAGGAGGCCTTGCGGAACTACCCGGCTCCGTGGAAAGGCGAACTCCTGCTGGTCTGCCGCAAATGCCAGAAGAAACTAAAGCACGACGGCCAAAAGAATGGCATCTCAAAGTTGAGTAAAGCGCTCAAAAAACGCGCCCGGCACGATGAAAATGCGGTCAGGCTGCACGTTCTGCAGGTGCCTTGCATGAAAATGTGTCCCAAGGGAGGGGTCACGGTATGCACCCAACGTCAACTCGGGCGCGGGGAATGCTCTATCGTGCGTTCCCGGTCCGACGTCGACGCTCTCTACCAGCAGTACCGCGGTTCAACACTCGATCACGTTCAAGGCAAGGCCGGCTAGCGAAGTCTCCTTATAGCGCGCCTGCATATCCAGGCCTGTCTGGTACATGGTCTTGATGACCTGGTCGAGAGAAACCTTGTGGCCTTCTGACTCGTTCATCGCCATGCGGCTGGCGTTGACAGCTTTGATGGCTCCGACGGCGTTGCGCTCGATGCAGGGTACCTGCACCAGGCCTCCGATGGGATCGCAGGTCATGCCGAGATGGTGCTCCATTCCGATCTCCGCGGCGTGTTCAATACGCTCATTGATCTCTGCCGCGGTGAGCGATGTCTCCTCTGGCGCGTTGATGGCCGCAACCAGTCCAGCTGCGGCCATGGAGCAGGCCACACCCACCTCGCCCTGGCAGCCGACTTCCGCTCCGGAAATAGAAGCGTTTTCTTTGTAGAGAATGCCAATGGCGGCCGCAGTCAGGAAATAGCGAAGAATGCCATTCTTCATTGGCCCCGTCGACAAACTCCAGGTAGTAATGGGCAACGGCTGGTATCACGCCGGCTGCGCCGTTGGTCGGTGCGGTCACAACCCGGCCCCCGGCGGCGTTTTCTTCGTTAACCGCCATGGCATAGACCGTGATCCAGTCAAGCTGGGAGAGCGGATCCTTTGGAACCCGCCGCCGCAACTTCGCCGCCAGTTTGGCCGCGCGGCGGCGCACCTTAAGGCCGCCGGGAAGAATGCCCTCGGCCTGCGATGCCGTGCTGCGTGCATCGCTGCATAATTTGCCAGATGTGCAGAATGCCGCGACGAACTTGTTCTTCGGCTGTCGAATGGTGCTCGCAGCCAGCTCTCTACCAGGGCGCACTCGTTGGCCAACATCAGCTGCGCAATGGTGATGTTCGCGGCGGCGGCTTTCTCCAGTAGTTCCTCGGCGCTGTGAAACGGGTAGGGACGCGGATTCGCTTGGTAGTCTACCGAGACTGATCTTTCCCGGCCGTACGCTCTTCTTCAGAGACGAATAAAGCCGCCACCAATGGAAAAGAAGATCCGCTCCAAAGCAGAGCTCCATCCCTGATCGAAGGCGGAAAAGCGCATGCCATTGGGATGAGAAACAATGTTGGCTACCGGATACATCTGATCGCGATGAAAGAGCAAGTGCTTCGCTTCTTCAAAGAGGATGGTGTGGTGACCGGGCAATTCCAGTTTGCCTGCTGCGCGAATCGCGGATAGCGTGGCTTCGATTTCCGCGGGATCGATGCCTTCCGGCGTGTGGCCGGAAAGTCCAAGCAGTATGGCGCGGTCGGTGCCGTGGCCAAGACCGGTTAGCGCCAGTGAGCCATAAAGGTCGACCCGGATGGATGCGGCTCGGGACGTCAGCCCCGTCGACTCCAGTTCCCTGGCAAAACGAAGAGCGGCCCGCATCGGGCCCATGGTGTGGGAGCTCGACGGACCGATGCCGATCTTGAACAGTTCAAAGAGACTATGCTTCAACTATTTTTTCCGGGCGCCTGCAAGCTCAGGATACTTCTTAGCTAAGATAGAGCAGTTGAAGCACATGCGAAAGCCCTGCAAAGGAGTGAACAGCGAATTGCCTTTCTTTTCTTGCCCCGCGTCTGCCGTGATCTCCTACGCAGGGCGGTTTGGCTCGGACTTATGTTTTTCGGCGACAGCCGCCCTGGCCAGAAGAAGGGCGGCGACCATCATCCTTGAATGTGGACGCAACGACGATCTCCAGAAAAATTCTGTCTGGCACGAGAGATCTTTTCCTCATGAGCTTCGCCGTCGGCTCACACCGTGGATCTCGTCTACCCCAAGTGGATTCCGGGTAACCACGCACCGACAGGACCAATCGCCGACCTGGTGAACCTGAGGTTCACCGCGGACGGCAAGACTGTTGCCTGGACTCGCGATCCGGTGGACATGTACCGCTTCCACATCCCGGTTCCCGCGGGAACCAATCTGCTGGTTGCGGACTTCAGCTTGGTAGGGGCTTATCGGCGGGAAACGATTTCGCTCCGGGCAACACCTCGACTCCGGTGCAAGGGGACGTGAACTGGGATCAGCTCGTCCTATATCCCGCGGACACGATCGCCGACCAAGTTACGGTCTAGGCCTCCATCAAGCTTCCTGACAAATGGTCCTATGCCACCGCGTTGCCGCATCCGTCGCAGCAGGGCGGAACGTCATTCGCTTCGATCCTGTGTCGCTTACCACGCTGATCGACTCCCCCCTCATGTGTGGATCCATCATGCGTGAGTTCGACATTACGACCAAAGGCGTTTCGCAGCGCCATCTGCTGGATCTATTTGAAGAAACGCCTGAAGGTCTCAATGTGCCGCCGGAGCGAATCGCTGCTTTCCGCAATCTCGTTCTCGAAGCCGGTGCGATGTTCCGATCTCGCCATTATGACAGCTACCACTTCCTGGTGGAAGCACAAAGCGAAACCAGCGACGGACTGGAGCATCACCAATCCAGCGATGAGCAGATACCTAGCTGGGCATGGTGAGCTCTTCCTTCTCCGCCGAAGCCGGAAATTTGCTGGCTCACGAGATGATCCATTCCTGGAATGGAAAATTCAGACGGCCCGCCGGCCTGGCGACTGCTGAACTACCAGCAACCGATGATCGGCGACATGCTGTGGGTGTACGAAGGACTAACCAGCTATTGGGCAGAGGTTCTGGCGACCCGCTCCGGACTGGAAACGGGAGCCCAGGTAAAAGACCGGCTGGCGGTTTACCAGGCAGAGATGGATGAGCGAACAGGCCGCGGCTGGCGCAATCTGCAGGACGTCTCGAGATCGGCGCAGTTACTCTACTCCGCCGGGCAGCCGTGGACGATCCTTCGCCGCTCTACAGATTTTTACCAGGAAGGGCCTCTGCTCTGGTTGCAAGTCGATAGCCTTCTGAGAGAAAAAAGCCACGGAACGCGCAGCCTGGATACCTTTGCCGCCGACTTCTTTGGACCACCCGACGGGGTCGATAACGGTCAAAGCCGTACACCTACGAAGACCTGATCGATGCGTTGAACCATGTCGTGGCCTTTGACTGGAACGGTCTCCTCAAGGTGAACTTGCTGGCCACGCGTCCCATCTCGGTATCACCCGGGTCTGGAAGCGGCCGGTTGGACCGTGGTCTATACGGACGAGCCAAACCAGGCTGCTGTCGACGCGGAAAGTGCATCCCAGCAGAGCCGATCTATCGACCTCGATTGGATTGGTCATCGATCAGGACGGAACCATTGTCGATTTGGTCCCTGACTCGGCCGCAGGACGGGCCGGATTGGCTCCAGGATCGAAATTGATGGGCGTAAATCACCGCGTCTACTCGGCTGACTTACTTCGCCAGACCATCGTCAACGCGGAAACCACACCGCAGCCAATCGAGTTACTGACCCTGACGGGCGGCTATTATGCCGAGTATTCGGTGGATTACCACCAGGGTCTGCGCTCACCGCACCTCACCCGCATTCCCGGAAAACCGGATCTGCTCACGAAAATTTTGCAGCCTCGGAGAACCGATTAGCCAGGATGCTAGAATTCTGAAGTCTTGATCCTGCCGGCGGCTGGATCGGGAAGAAAATACATGGTCGATTCACCTCGCGGTTCCCGGTCGTCGAAGCGTAAGACACCCACCATTTACGATGTAGCGCGTGAAGCACGGGTTTCCGTGTTCACCGTATCTGCCGTCATCAATAAGAAAAGCCATGTTGGCGCACCGCTCAAGAAGCGTGTCGACGCCGCCATCGTCAAGCTGAATTACCGTCCGAATTCTCTTGCCCAAAGCCTGGCCAACGAGCGCACACGCACTTTGGGCGTGATCGTTCCCGATATCTCTAACCCGTTTTTTCCCATGCTGGTGCGCGGCGCCGAGGATACGGCGCAAAAGCGCGGGTACAGCATTCTTCTCTGTAACAGCGACGGTCTCCTGGAAAAAGAAGAGCTTTATCTCGACTTGCTGGTGGCGAAGCGAGTGGATGGAATTCTGCTTACCAAATCGCCTGGCGAGTTGAGCGCTCCCACCATCAGCCTCCTGTCAGGCATGAACGTTCCTACCGTACTCATGATGCGTACATACCCTAGCCTGACGGGCGATGCTGTCATCACTGACGATCTCCAGGGGAGCTTTGAGGCGGTTTCCCACCTGGCCAGAATCGGACACAAGACCATCGCCATGGTGGGCGGCCCACTCAACGTCAGCAATGGGCGAGCCAGGTTACAGGGATTCAAGAAGGCGTTGAAGGCCAACGGCCTGAGCTTCAACCCAAAGCTGGTGTATGAGGGAGACTATCGGATCGACTCCGGTCACCGGGCCGGACTGTCTCTGTTACCGCATCGTCCCGATGCTGTGTTTGTGGCAAATTTCCTGATGACCGTTGGTTTTCTCCAGGCAGCCCAGGAGATGGGTATGCGGTGTCCGGAGGATTTTGGGTTGGTCACCCTGGACGACTATCCGTGGCTTCGTTTATTCGATCCGCCGCTCACGGCGATGGAGCTGCCCAAGTATGAGGTTGGGTGCATGGCGACCGAACTTCTTCTCGACCGGATTGAAGGTAAGAACACACCGGCAGTCACGCATAAGATCGCTCCCCACTTGTGCGTTCGAGAGTCGTGCGGTTTTGGCCTGCGGAATGGCTCGACCAGCGTGAATGCTGCGCCAGGCTTGCCTGCGTTGGTAGCCAAAGGGCGGCGCAAGGCAACTTAGGCCGGGCGCAATCAAAAAAGATAATCGATTACGGCGCGAGTCCCGCAGCCTGGCGCGGTCACCCAGCTAACCGCTTAGGTAAATCGTAGAAGGAGGTCACCCCTTTACTCCAGGCTTGCCCTATCTATCTTTCCACCGAACCCATAAGAGGTTAGGAATTCCCCCGCGGGTACAGGAAATGGTTTAGATTGAACTCTCGATCCCTTTCATGCCCACCGTCCACCTGCCCAAGAAGTTCGGCTTGCTCAATGCGATCTCCATCAACATGTCCAACATGGTGGGTACGGGACCATTTATTACTGTGCCGGCCATTCTCGCCACCATGGGTGGCCCGCAAGCCCTGGTGTGCTGGTTCGTGGGAGCGGTGATCGCTATTGCGGATGGCCTGGTGTTTCGCCGAGTTGGGCACCACCTTTCCCAGTTCCGGGGGCTCCTATACCTATCTCCGCGAGTGCTTCGGGCGAGAAGGCCTGGGGCGGTTGATGGCGTGGCTGTTCGTTTGGCAATTCCTTTTCAGCGCAACCCTGGAGATTGCTACCGGCACCGTGGGCATGGCGCTCTACACGGGTTTCTTGTTCAAAGGACTGGTCAGGCGGCCTTGGGCTATGCGGCTTCTCGCGGCAGGCTTCGCCCTGGCTGCCATGATCCTGCTTTATCGCAAGATTCGTGATATTGCCCGCATCATGCTGGTGCTTTGGAGCGGTCTCCTGTTAACCAGCATCTGGGTGGTCGTGGAAGGCATGGTGCATCTGCAGACGCGGCTGCTTTTCGATTTCCCGCCGGGAGCCTTTCACCTGAACCTGGCGTTCATGCTGGGCCTGGGTAATGGAACCATGCTGGTGATGTTCAATTTCCTCGGCTACTACAACATCTGCCACCTGGGAGACGAGGTTCGCGAGCCGGAGCGGGTGATTCCTCGGGCGATCATCGGATCGATTCTTCTGGTTTTGCTTCTCGATCTGGGAATCTCCGTCGCATTTACCGGCGTCTTGCCTTGGCGGGAGATGATCCAGCCAGGCACCGTGATTTACGACGCCGTCGGCTCAGTCTTCATGCAACGGGTGGCCGGCTTCTGGGCCTGGCAGTGGTTGACGTTCATGGTTTTGCTTACGGCCTTCGCCTCGGTCTACTCCATGATGCTGGGCTATTCCCGCATTCCCTTCGCGGCGGCAATCGACGGCACCTTCTTCCGCTTCTTCGGCAAGACCCACCCAACGAAAGACTTTCCTCACCGCTCATTGCTGCTGGTCGGAATCCTGTCTGCCATCGCCAGCTTGTTCGACCTGGTGCAGATCATCACCGCCCTGATCCTGGCCCGGATTCTCATCATGTTCGTCGGCCAGATCATCGGCCTTCTTCTGTTCAGAAAGCGACACCCGGAGACTTCTCGTCCGTTTCGTATGTGGCTTTATCCTTTGCCCGCGTTGTTTGCCATGGCATGCTGGCTCTATATCTTCCTGGTGCAAGCCTTCCAGCCCCAGGGATGGCGGTACATGCTCTACGTTCTGGCGGTATTCGTCAGCGGCATCGGTCTTTTCCTGGTCCTGGCCCGCCGGCAACGGTACTGGCCTTTTAAAGCGGTCTAACAATGACTGCGGTCTTAAGAGGATCGCGAGGAGTGGTTTTCTTTGACGGAAAACCACGAAAAGACCTTTTGCTACGGTTTAGGCCAGTCGTGAAACCGGTATGCGCGCTAGTTCATACCCCTTCCAGGTATGCGTTCGCCCTTAAGGTAGTATTTTCTACCTCGAATTCGCATGACAATATCGTCTCCAATATGCGAGTCAACATTCGAGCCCGGTCTACCCCACCAGCAAGCCAGCGATTTCCGCACCCTACCCGTGGCCGTCACCATAGAGAATTCACGCGGCCTCAAGGCCAACTATCAACACGCAACCACGGCCGCAGAGCTGCTGCACCTGCTGGACAAGCGCACGGATCTGAACGCCGCCGTTCTGGACCGGTTTCGGGAAGAATTGAAATTCACCAAGTGCTGCCAAGCTGAGCGACATCGAAATGAGCGAAGAGGTTCTCGAAGCAATCGGATTTTTCATTTAGTTTTCACTGTCCGTTTGCTTTAGTTGCCTCGGTTCTCGAGCTCGCCGCCAAGGGATGTCCCTGGCGGCGAGACTCATTTCAGGGCATTTCTCGTTGCTATATTCTTTCCGGTGGGCAAAACGGGACGAGACGAGAACGGGACAGAATGACCAGCACAATTACGGCACGACGGCTTTTGCGCGGCAGCGAGATTCATCGAGTATCCGCAGATCACCGTCGACGACGGGCACATCACTTCTATCCATAGCCGGCCCCCGGGGCGAGGCGCGCGATGCGTTTCCTGAAGCGACGCTGGTCCCGGCTTACCTGAACATTCATGTCCACGGCGCTGTGGGCCACGACGTAATGGAAGGCACTCCCGAAGCGCTGCAGGCGATTGGTGCCGCGCTTGCCGGGCATGGGGTGGGAGGTATTACCCCACGACCATCACCTCATCCACCGAGGAAACGCTGCGCTCCCTGGACATGATTGCGGCGGTGATCGAGCGGGAGTCCGTCCCCCGATGCGCGGTCGCCCCTGGGCATTCATCTTGAGGGGCCGTTTCTTTCCCCAGCCAAGCGGGGAGCGCACCCGGTACGCCTGCTGGTGCAGCCGTCGGTTTCGCTCTTCGATCGATTCTGGCAGGCTGCCCGCGGGCATATTCGCATCCTCACTGTCGCTCCCGAGTTGCCCTCGGCACTCGAGCTGATCGAGCATGCCAGTGGTCTGGGCGTGGTGTGCAGCCTGGGCCATAGTGATGCCACGCTGCCACAAGCGGCGGCGGGTTTTGCAGCAGGGGCGCGCAGCGCCACCCATACTTTCAATGCCATGCGCGCCCTGGATCATCGCGATCCCGGAATGGCAGCTTACGTTCTGGATAACGACGCGCTTTTTGCGGAAATCATCTGCGACGGCATTCATGTGGATCCCGCCATGGTCCGCCTGTTCTTCAAAGCCAAGGGAGTAGAAAGATCTATCTTGATCACCGATGGCATGAGTGCTACCGGCATGCCCGACGGAAGCTTTAAGCTTGGCGATCTGGACGTGGAGGTGGCCCACGGACGTTGCACCATCGCTGGCTCGCCCGGGGTGCTCGCAGGCAGCGTTTTGACCATGGACCAGGCGGTGCGTAATTTTGCTGAGTTCACCGGAGCCGGGATGGCCGTGGGCGCACAGTTAGCAGGGCGCAATCCTGCCAGGCTGATGGGGGTTGAACAGAGTTGGGGTCATCTTGAGGAAGGGCGGGAGGCGAATTTCGTGGCCCTTTCGCCGGATGGGCGAATTGTGCAATCGTTTCGCGCCGGGCGACCGCTGTTGCCGGCTTGAACGAACCTTTCAGTCGTCCCTTCGGGACTTTTCGACCCCGGAGGCAAACCCAGGACTGCGTCCTGCGCTAAATTCAATCGTCCCTACGGGAGTCGTTTCAGAACGATTTTCTTCTTTGACATTCGAGTCTCTGCCAACCCGTACGAGCCAATCGGTTTTAGACCTTCTCCCACCCCAGTGCGTCGGCGAGCTGGCTGGCCAGGCGTAGAGGATCAAAGGGCTTGGGCAGAATGGCGGCTACTGGCAGATGGGCAAGAGAGCCGTCGTGGACAGCTTGTAGCTTGGCTGTCAGCAAGACGATGGGAATGTGGCTGGTGGCGCGGGTGGTCCGGAGCTTGCCCAGCATGGCAGGTCCGTCCATGGCCGGCATCATTACATCGAGCAGGATCGCGTCCGGTTGGTGCTGCATCGCGCTTTCGATGGCCTGCGCTCCGCAATAGGCCTCGACCACATCCCAACCGGCCATGGTCTGCAGGCTTTGGGCGGCGGCTTGCCGGGTTACGTCATCATCATCGACAACCAGAATGCGCCGTTTCACAGTCACTCTCCGGGGAAAGAGGAGCTGTCACAAGGTACCCCAGCCAGCGCCAACAAGAGCTTCCACTTTCAGGCAATTACCAGTAATAACGAACAAGTTATCCGACGCAACGGAGGGTCCGAACCCTCCGTTGGGATACGGCGGAAGTCACAAGTTATGCCATTTTCAGTGGCTTAACTCCTCCATCCTCATCATCTTCCTCGTCCTCTTCGTCGTCTTCGTCCTCGTCTTCATCCTCATCATCTTCGTAATCTTCATCGAGATCGTCTTCATCTTCATCTTCTTCATCGTCGAGATCATCGATGTCAGCGTCGTCGTCCTCGTCTTCTTCCTCGTCCAGATCGTCCAGGGATTTGAGAAGGTGAAGTGCCGGCAGCTGTTGCGGCTCGCCCCATGGAGCGGTGGTCTGTTGGAGCTGCATGGCGGCGAGGTAGCTGACAACGCCTTGGTTGTGGGGGGGTATGAGTAGGGGCATTCGCACGATTTCTCTTCTCCTCTGCCTTCAATGTACATGGCGCGTCTCAGCGCCCAAGTTTCTCCACGCTTGGATGCTGAAGAGAGACTATCGTTGCAGTCAGGGGCCGGGAATTTCTGCCTCCGTCGATCCCCGCAGACGAGGCCTTTCCGCATCTTTGCATGTGGTAATTTTCTTAACATCAGCCCGGTGATCCCGGCAAGCTTGCAACCAACTCCGGAGCAATCGCCTTATGGCCGAGCCAATTCCTACTACTGCTTTGTTGCTGATCGATGAATCCCGCCAGGAAGAGATCAATGTTGACCATACGCCGTTCACCATCGGGCGGTTGCAGGACCGCGACCTGGTACTGGCGCACGCCTTCATATCTCGCGACCACGCCGCCATCGTCTACGAGAAGGGCCAGTTCCACGTAATCGACTGTGGCAGCCGGCATGGCACGTTCCTCAATGCCAAGCCACTGGTTGATCGCGAAACATTGAAGCCGGGCGACGAAATTCGTTTGGGTTCGCTGAACGGCCCTTCGCTCCGTTTCGGCCCTGCCCGGGAAAGCACCTCGACGATCCACAAGTTGTTGGACGAACTGCATGCGATTTCGACCCCGACTTCTGACTTGGAGAAGCTGAGCTGGTTCCTCGCTGCAGCGCAACGGTTGAATACCCTGGGCGCGGTCAACGAGATCCTGGCGACGCTGGTGGAAGCGACCCTGGAGTTGACCCAGGTGGAGCGGGGGTACGTCTTCCTGAGAGACGATAAGGGAAAGCTAACCCTGGCTGCGGGGCGCAGTCTGAAAGGCGATCGCCTGGAGGACGATTCGACGATCTCTCACAGCGCGATTGCCGAGGCGCTCAAAGCCTCAAAATTTATAGTCACCGACACCTTGTCTGCTGAGGCCAATTCGCGCACGGAGAGCATGGTGCAGCAGAGTATCCGCATGGTCTATTGCATCCCGTTGCGCAAACGGGCGGCGGGCAGCGATTTGCACGAGAAGGATATTCTCGGCGTTCTGTACCTGGACAGCCGGCTCCAGCCGGGCAAGCTGAGCCAGGTGGACAACGACCTTCTGGAAACGATCTCGACCGAAGCAGCGGCGCTGGTGGAAAACGCCTTCCTTGCCCAGGCAGAAGAATCGGCGCGGCGCTACCGGGAAGAACTCAACATCGCGGCGTCCATTCAACAAGGGTTGATGGAGTTCGCCATCCCTAATCTGCCTTACGCGCGGGTGCACGCCCGCAGCGTCGCCTGCAAGGAGGTGGGGGGCGACTTCTATGACGTCATCGCTACGAACGACGGCCTCTATATCGTGATCGCCGACATTTCCGGCAAGGGTGTTTCGGCGGCGATTCTTGCCTCTACCCTCCAGGGTTTGCTTTACGGATTGCTCCTGGCCGGCCAACCGTTAGCCCAGATTGCGGATGTAGCCAATCGCTACATCTGCGAGAAAAATGTGCAGAAATACGCCACCATGATCCTGGTGAAGCTAGGGCCGGACGGCACCTTCGAATACGTCAATTGCGGGCATGTGCAGCCTATGTTGGCGAATCGCTCTGGAGTCCGACGGCTGGAAAACGCCAACATGGTGGTGGGGCTGATCGAAGAGGCCACTTTCGCATCTGACCGCTTGCAGCTCAAGCCCGGGGATCGGATTGTCCTGGCCACGGACGGGGTCACCGAAGCGGAAAGCTTGAATGGGGATTTTTTTGGCGAGGACCGGCTGGAAGCCGCTCTGGAAGGTTCCACCATCGAGGGAGTGCTGAGCAAGGTCGAGACCTTCATGGCCGGCGCGCCGCCCAACGACGATTTCACTATGCTCGAGGTTCTCTATAGCGCCTGAGGGTTCCCCCAAGCGCTTTCTGCGCTGCCCAGTAGCCGCACATGCCGTGAACACCGCCTCCAGGCGGTGTCGACGAGGAGCAAAGGTAGACACCTGAAAGCGGGGTGCGGTACTGACGCCAGGTCGGCCGCAGGAAAAACTGCACGCCGGCGAACGACCCGCCGTTGATATCGCCTCCCACCAGGTTTTCATTCCAGGCGTGCATGGCCTCGGTGTTAAAGGCGGCGCGAGCGAGGACGCAATCGCGAAAACCGGGGGCGAAGCGTTCTACCTGATCTTCGATCACTTGCAGGGCAGACCCGGACCAACCGTTGGGCACGTGGCAATAGGCCCACGCGACATGTTTACCCGCGGGCGCCCGGCTGGGGTCGAACAGGGTGGGTTGGGATAGCAGGACAAAGGGGCGATTGCTAAAGGCGCCTTTGCCGGGGGCACGTTCCGAAGCAGCGATTTCGTCAAAGGTTCCACCCAGGTGGACGGTGCCGGCTCGTAAGCACTCCTTGGCCCGCCATGGAATGGGTTGGCTCAGGGCCCAGTCCACTTTGAAAACGCCGGGGCCGTAGCGGTAGCGCTGGAGTTGCCGCTGGAAGGAGGCGGGGATTTCGTCGCCTCCGAGAGTCAGCAACTGGCTCGGCGTTATGTCCAGCAGAGCCAGATCCCCCAGGCCTTGCAGCGATCTCACCGGGGCATTTGTGGTGACGGTGCCACCCGCTTTTCGCAGGCAGACGACCAAAGCGTCCGCGATCGACTGCGCTCCGCCTCGCGGGATGGGCCAACCCGTAGCGTGGCCGGTCACGCCCAGCACCAGCCCGAAAGATGCGGAGACGGCCGATTCCAGGGGCAGGAAGGAATGCGCCGCCAGTCCGGCAAAAAGGGCGCGTGCGCGAACCCCCTTGAAGTGGCTGTCGACGAGAGCGCGCGCCGAGCGCAAACCCAGCAAGCCGAACCGAGCCATGGCGATCGGATGTCCTGGCCAGCCGATGGGCTTAAGCAAGTCATGGCGGAGCCCTTCCCAGCTGTCCAGCAGCGGGCGGTAAAGACGACGGTAAGCGGATGCGTCTAACCCTAGCTGGATGGCCGTGGCGTCCATATCGCGTTCCAGCACTACGGCGGTCCCATCGTCCAGCGGGTGCGCCAGTTCCGCGGAAGGCCAGATCCACTGCAATCCGGATTCCTGCAGGGGCAGGGTGGAGAAATAGGGAGATGTAACCGCCATAGGGTGAACGGCGGATCCCAGATCGTGGATGAAGCCGGGTAAAGTGAGTTCCGCCGAGCGCGCGGCTCCGCCGGCGATGGCTGCTGCCTCCCTTACCTCCACGGCAAAGCCAGCCTGTGCCAGGACTATGGCAGCGGCTAATCCGTTGGGGCCTGCTCCGACGATGGTGGCGGTGCCTGACACTATGAGAAACCAATCATACGAGGGGTGAATCTGAAGGGGTATGACAACGTTACAAACAGAAGCAGCGGGAACTTTTGCGATCGGCGGCGACCTCAACATCAACCGGCTCGGTTATGGTGCTATGCGCCTGACGGGTCCCGGCATCTGGGGCGAACCCAAGGACCGCAATGAAGCGCGCAAAGTGCTGCAACGCGCGGTGGAACTCGGGGTCAACTTTATCGACACCGCGGATGCTTACGGTCCGGACGTCAGCGAAGAGATTATCGCTGAGGCGTTGTATCCGTATGCCGAAGGTTTGGTGATTGCGACCAAGGGTGGTTTTGCGCGATCGGGGCCTAACAAATGGGAGATGGTCGGGCGCCCTGAATATCTGCGGCAGTGCGTGGAGATGAGCTTGCGGCGGTTGAAGTTAGAGAGGATTGACCTTTATCAATTGCATCGGATTGATCCCAAGGTTCCGGTCGAGGAGAGCCTGGGCGCACTGAAGGATATGCAGAAGGCGGGGAAGATCCGGCATATCGGGTTGTCGGAGGTTTCATCGGCTGAGATTGAGCAGGCGGGCAAGACGGTCAAGATTGTCAGTGTGCAGAATCAGTACAACTTGAGCGATCGACAGCATGAGAAGGTGTTGCAGTATTGCGAGCAGCATAATCTCGGGTTTATTCCGTGGTTTCCGGTGGCCGCTGGGAAGCTTGCTAAGGCTGGTGGCAAGTTGGATACGATTGCTAAGCAACACCATGCTACGGTCGCCCAGATTTCGTTGGCTTGGTTGCTGCATCATTCGCCGGTTTTGATTCCGATTCCGGGAACTTCTTCGGTGAATCATCTGGAAGAGAATATGGGAGCGGCGAAGTTGCAGCTTTCGGCGGCGGAGTGGAAGGCTATCGAGAGTGCTGCCTAGTTTTGGTGGGTCGGTTGATCGGTTGAGGGAGAGCGCTTGTTGGGGCTGCGCCCTTCGTTATCGGCCCACGTACGCTGGTGCGAACGTGGGGCACCCGTCGGGCTAATCTCGGAGCCTGGGGTTTCGGGGTTTCATCGCAGCCACTCTTAGCAGGGTTTGGGTGATTCTTATGGCGGCTCGGAGGGAGCCGGTTAGTGAGCCGGCTACTTTGCTGACGCCCCCGGTGCGTTTGCGACAGGTGGTTGGGATTTCGCGGATGCGCAGGCCGGATTGGGCTGCTCGCATTTGCATTTCCAGGTTCCAGCCGTAGGTTTCCTCGCGCATATGCAGGCGCGTCAGCGCTTCTCGCTTGATGGCTCGAAAGGGTCCCATGTCGGTGTAGGAGACGCGGTAAAGGAGCTTGAGCAGGAGTCCTGCGAGCCAGCCGGCGAAGATTTGCGAGGCCTGCATGCTGCCAGGCTCGCGCTTGCCTCGCATTCTGGAGCCAATCACGAAATCACATTCGCCGGCGAGGATTGGTTGTAGGAGCAGGCCCATTTCGGCGGGCACGTCGCTGCCGTCGCCGTCCATGAAGACCAGGATTTCGGATTGTTCGTCCGCGGCGGCGGCCCCTGTTGCACAAGCTCGGCCATAGCCGCGCTGAGATGCGGCTACCACCCTGGCGCCCGCCGCGGTTGCCTCCGATGCGGTTGCGTCGGTGCTGCCGTTGTCAACGACAATGCATTCGCGAATCAGGTTCCACGGCATCTCGCGGACGAGTGGTCCTATGCTCTCCGCCTCGTTCAAGGCGGGAATGACTACCGAAACCCCCTGGACCAAATCAGAGGCTCCAGCGCAGGCCACAACTGGAACAGGCAGCGGGTGGGTGCGGGCTGAGCAACGCACGGCGAAAATCCTGGTATTTGTCCCCGTTCCAGATCTCGCGCATGGTCTGCTGGGTTGCGTTGCCCAGGGTGAAGCTGTCATAGCCGCGCATGGAGAACGGCGCAATACAGCAAGGCAACGCCTGACCATTCGCAGTGATGTACATCAGGCTCCAGGGACGCCGGCAGAGCGACCACGGGCTGTCGTCTTTGCGCTTCTTGATGCTGACCTGCGGCTCCGTGGCACCCGACGCACAGAAGTAGACGCCCAGTTCCTGGGCTACTGCCTCCGCCCGTTGGATCACTTGCTCTTCCTGCTCGGTGGTGTGTTCAAACAATGCAGACTCCGGGCGCGCCAGTCCTTGCCCCTCGGGGAGGTACACCATTCTTTGCAGATAAACTTCCGTGACGCCCAGCCGATGGGCCAGGCGAACGAAGGCCTCCAGTTGCGCAAGGGTTTCCCGCAAGCCCGTCAGCCAGAGAGAAACACGCGGCGATCGAGCGTTCGCAGCGCGCTGCATTTCAATGAAGTTGCCGACGTTGGTCACGATGCGGTCGAACATGTCTTTGCCGCGCACCATCTGGAACACCGAGGACTCCGCGGCGTCGAGCGAAACCCGCAATTCATCGAGGCCGGCATCGATCAGGGCCTGCCCGTTGCTTTTGGTCAACAGGGTGCCATTGGTGTTGAAGAGCACATAGATGCCACGATCCTTCAAATAGCGGATCATGCGCGGCAGATCCTTCACCAACATCGGCTCGCCGACACCGTGCAAAACGACGCGGGCGATCTTCGGGAACTGGTCGATGATGCTGGTGAACAATTCCCACGACATATCCTTCTCGGGCTCCAGCTCTTCGAAGGTGCGGGGGCAGGTAGTGCAGAGAAGGTTGCAGCGGTTGGTGGTTTCCAGGTAGAGACAGACGGGATCCGCCTCCATGATGACGGAGAGCTGGTCTTCCGGCTTCTCAAAGTAACGCCGCATGTCCTGCTGCGGTAGTACTGAAAGACTCTCGCTCATGAGTTCCTCGCATAGACAGCAAATGGTTTTGGGGGCGTGTGGCGCCCGCGGGACAATCTCGCTTCCAACCGGCCGGCGCCCATGCACCACAACGCCAGCAGAGCCGTTGTGGCATATAGCCATTCAAACATGTAGTACATGGCTGCGCCGGGATTAGCAAGCTGCGTGGTGTAGAGATAAAAACAGGCTGTCGTGAAATAAAGCATGGGCACGTAAGGGAGCAGGCACACAAAGGGCAACAACCACAGGTAGTACCAGGGATAGTGAGAGGAAAACAGCAACATGAGCGCGGTCGCCAGGACGAAGGAACAGCGAATGGCAGACCAGGCGTTGGCCTCACTCGTGAGCCAGGCCCAAAGAGCTAACCCCATCAGCAACAAAGCCGCAAAGGCGTAAAAGGCGCCGGTGGGAAGAGCCTGCCAATGCAGGGTATTGCGGACCAGGGTGAGCAGAAAATAGCGGCTGCCGGATTCCAAACCCTCTTCCTTCGCGTACTCGGGTAGAAAGCCCAACACATGCCAGCCCACGCTGGCATAGCAGGCATATCCGGCGGCTACGAGCCCGGCCACCGCGGCCGGCATCCTCCAGTCGCGCCACTGGCTTCTCCGGTATAGCACCGGGAAGAGGGCAATGGGATAGAGCTTGACCAGGGTCGCGGCTGCCAGGGCGGCTCCCGTCGCCAATGGTTTGTGCCGGAGGTAGAAGAGCAGGGCGAGAGCGATCAGAGGGAGCGCTGCACCATCGACGTGGCCGCTGCTGGCCACCTCCCAGAAAAGCATCGGATGCCAGGCATAGACCAGCACCTGTTCGCGGCGCACCCCGAGCTCATGAAGCAACTTGACCAATATCCAGATGGTCAGCGATTCGAGGCCGACCATGCCCACCTTCATCCAACGGACGGATGCACCCACACGAGTGATGAGCAGGAAGAGCATTTGAGCGCCCGGGGGATAGATGGTGTGGGCGTAGGTTTTGCGATTGATGTTGGGATAGATGTCGAGATCACGCAGGAAAGCGAGATGAGCGTCCGCCGGAATGTAGCGAAAGGGGTTGATGCCGGCGGCTTGTACTTGCCCATCCCACACATAGCGAAAAATGTCGGTGGAAAGGAAGGGCGGGGAGAAGAGGCAGACCAGCCTGCAGGCGATGGCACAGACCAGGATGATGAGGAAGGTCCAGCGGTTTACTGGCCGGTTGAGTACCACCCACACCGCTACCAGGTAGAGCTGGGCCTGGTACATATCGACCAGACCAAAGCCGATTACGAAATGATGAATCTCGTTCACGCCCTGGCGGCAAAGCGCGATCAGCGCAAGTCCCAACAGGGCAAGGGCGGCGTTGGTCCACCACTCCGGTGCCCAGCGGCGCGTCAACACGCGCTGCTCGTGGTGGAGTTTGCTTGGACTGCCTGGAGTCCCTGGAGATAGCCTCGGGTGTGTTTGGCGTCATAGCCCGTGCCCGATGGAGCAGCGAGTTCCCGCTGGAGCCGCTCGAGTGTGGCTGCGTCGTCTACGTCGTACCAGGTGGGGAGCAGTTCGGCTGGCAGGCCGATTTCCTGGGCTCGCTCGAGAGTCTGCGCAAACACGCGCTCCGTGCTCCAGTCGATTTGCTCGAACAAGCGATGGTGCGGGACGCTTGACGCCGATCAGGTAGTAGCCGCCATCGTCGGCTCCGCCCAGCACCATGCGATCGCCCGCACGCGACAGCCACTCGACCGCCTGCATGAATGCGTCCTGAGGCAGCGTCGGGCTGTCTGAATCGATCAGGCACACGGCGCTGAACCCGCAGGAGAACAGGTCCTCGCAGGCATAGAGAAGGCGCTCGCCAAAATCCTCGCCTCGCTGGGGTAAGAGCTGAAAACCGGAGGGCAGCAGGCCGTTAAAAGCGCTCTCATCGCCTACCGGCGTGTAAGCCACCACGCCGGCACTGTTGCTGGCTTCTGTCACCTGTTGGATATTTTCCGTGGTGTCCCGGATAAAGCAGATGTTGAGCGCGGATGCCTCTCCGGGGGCTAACGGGGGAGAGAGCCGGGTTTTCACTTTGCCCGGGCGCGGCGCCTTGGCCATGACGGCCAGGGCACAGCAGTCTTCACTCACACCAGCCGATTGTCCGGGTTGCAGTACGTGGTAAGGCAAACGTCAGATGCTCCGATCACACACCGCGTACTGATACCAATTGTCCTGCCAGGTGCTGACCGTGCTCCAGGGCTGGGTGGCGATCAGTGACTGAAACTCATCCTGGTTCAGCACTGCGGCGCGGCCCGATTCGTGGAACCGGGTGCTCCAGTCGCCCATGAGGCGAGCAAGAAGCCACATGCAGGAGATGGGGACCATGGCGCGAAAGGCGGATGTGGGCTCGGCAATAAAGCAGCGGCCGCCGGGACGCAGGGCGGAGAAAATTTCCCGCAGCGCCTGGGGCCGATCCCCCACCACCATCAGCAAGCGGCTGGCGACGATGGCATCCACTGGCTCGAACGATTGAGAGAGTGCGAGCACGTTGGCCTTTACGAATTGGCAGTTCTTCAGATGGCGGACGTCGGCCCGATCTTTAGCACGGGAAAGCAAGCGTTCGGAAAGATCAACGCCGGTTATCTGGATGTCGGGATAACGCTGTGCCAGGCTGCAGGCGTAGAAGCCGGGGCCACAGGCTATTTCCAGGAGGTGGGTTTCAGGGCTGGGGCGGGTGCCGGGCCAAAGGGCGTCGGATATTGCGCTGGTGTGATCGCGGAAGAGATGTTCACGACAGAATGCGTAGAGCCATGAACATCGTTCAAACAGACTTTCCGGGTCTCCCTCGATCGGACCAGGATATTTCGCTTCCAAATTATCTATTGCCATCGTTTGAGTCCGGTTCTCTCGAACATCGTCTCTGTGGCGCTGGTTATTGTCAAAGCCCCACTCGCATCATACCCTGCGCCACGGTCGGAGAGGATTGTGGAAGTCATGTGAGTGTTTTGATGCGGTAGAAGTTACGAGGAATTGTTGAGAATTTTTGGCGGGAGGTTCATGCCTTTCGGTCGTTCACAAAAGCGAGTCTGGTAGGGACGATTGAAGATCCTCGAGTATTGCCGCGCGCCCATTTTCAGCCGTCCCTGCGGGACTTGATCATGTTCCGTAATGTACCCAGGACTGCGTCCTGGGCTAAGGTCAGCCAGAGTTGTCCAAATTGGCTCGTGGATGAGCGCAGCTTGGCGGTGAACAATGGTGAGGTTTGCTTTGTATCAGGGCACGACTTTAGTCGGGCCATAAAGGGAAAAAAAGAGTTGGCTTTAGCCCCTGTGGGCGCCGACCACGCAGCAAACTCGACGATACGTGCCGTGCAAGGACAGCAGTACACGGGCTAAAAGCCCTCATCTTGTTGCGACGTAACGGCCCGACTGAAGTCGTGCCCTGATACAAACCCCCAACCTGATTTCCCATACCCGGCTTCCCATGCAGTTTGTCCAATAAAATTGCCAACACCTAATCGACCGGCCAGCTAATTTGGACGGCTCTGAAGGTCAGCCGTCCCTAGCGGGACTGAGTTTCCCAATGGGGTTGCTCACGCATGGGCTTCCCGGGTTGCGCGTACAGTTTTTTGAAGGGTATGGGCTTCAGCCCGTACATTAACCACCCCAGCTATGAAGGGCTTTAGCCCCTGAGGGTATCTTTTGTGCTGGTTTAAGCAGCCCTCGGCGGCTGAAGCCGATCCAACTTGACAATTAAATGTAAGGCCTAAAGGCCGTACCCTTCGCAGGCAAGTTCTCACGCCGGTCTAGCGGGTGCGAAAGTGGTTGGCTCGCTCGAATTCGTCGCGGAGTTCGGGGGTTTTCAGGTTTTCTCGCAGGTAGGCGAGGCGCTGCTCCATTGATTGGAGGGCATCGGCTATTTCTGCGTCGTTGGCGTGGGCGATGTCCCGCCACATCGAATAGGGGCTGGCTCCCAGGCGGGTCATCTCGCGCAGGGCGCGGCCTCCGATGGCGCGCAGATCGGGGGCGTCGCCAAAGCGGTCCTCCAACATGGCGCTCAATGCGGTGGACAGGAATTGGGGCAGATGACTGACCCAGGCACAGATTTCATCGTGCCTGGCAGCCAGAATGTCCATGGTTCGGCTGCCAAAGCGTTCCACCCAACCCCTCCACTCTGCAGCCAACGGATGGCCGGCAAACTCGGTGAAGAGCCAGACAGCGTTCGAGAAAAGCTGGGGATCGGCATTGGCCGCGCCGCTTACTTCTTTGCCTGCCATGGGGTGGCCCGGGAGAAAGCCGGCCTGGCCGGGACCGCCAAAGAGCGGGAGCGCCCGGACTGCGATCGCTACCTTGACGCTGCCGACGTCGGTCACCAGTTGATGGGGCTTGAGATGAGGAGCGAGTTTCTCCATCCAGTCCTGGATGGCAAAGACCGGACCGCTGAGCAGGATGAGGTCGCTGCTCACGGCCGCGGCGATGGGATCCTCCGCGGTTTGATCGACGGCTCCGCGCTCCAGCGCGAGTTGCGCCTGGGAGGGGTGACGGTCCCAGCCGATGATTTCACCGGGAAATCGGGCTGCTCGCAGCGCCAGCCCAGTCGATGCGCCGATGAGGCCGGTCCCTACGATAGTTATGCGCTGGATGCTCATTGGCTTCCTGCTACGCGAAAAAGATTAAAAAAGTGAGAGAAAAGAGAGATAAGGGTCCCTGGATCAAAAAACGTCCCAGGGGAGCGATGTGCTTTGACTAGGAGGATTCCAGGTCTCAAAAGCGAGACCTGGGGCACCCATCGTCGTTCCCCTCAAAATCGCCTACGAACTAACTACTGGGACCTCGGCCCGGATGTTCCGGTTCACGGCCGTGGCGATGATGCGCAGCTGGTCCATGAGCTTGTCGAATTGTTCGGGGAAGAGCGACTGCGCTCCGTCCGATAACGCTTTGTCCGGGTTGGGATGGACTTCGATCAGGAGGCCGTCACAGCCGGCGGCGACCGCCGCGCGCGCCATGGGAGCGACCTTGTCGCGCCGGCCCACACCGTGCGAGGGGTCTGCCAGCATGGGCAGGTGCGACAGCTTCTTGATCACGGGTATGGCCGAGATGTCCATGGTGTTGCGAGTGTAGGTCTCGAAGGTGCGGATGCCTCGTTCGCAGAGCATCACGTCGTAGTTGCCGCCGGCCAGGATGTACTCCGCAGACAAGAGCAGCTCTTCCAGGGTCGCGGCAATGCCGCGCTTCAGCAGTACCGGCTTGCGGACCAGCCCAAGCTCGCGCAACAGATTGAAGTTCTGCATGTTGCGCGCGCCGACCTGAAATACGTCCACGTAGGGGAACATGAGATCGATCTGGGAAATTTCCATGACCTCGCTGATGATCAGCAGACCGGTCCGGTCGCCCACTTCCCGGAGCAGCTTGAGGCCTTCCAATCCCATCCCCTGGAAGGAATAGGGCGAGCTTCGTGGTTTGAAGGCTCCTCCGCGAAGAAAAGAGGCGCCCGCGGACTTTACCTGGTCGGCAACGGTAAAGATCTGCTCACGCGATTCGACCGAGCATGGGCCAGCCATGACGACGATCTCATCTCCACCCACGACCACTCCGTTGGGGAAGCGAATGATGGTTCCCTCTGGACGAAACCCTCGACCCGCAAGTTTGTAGGGAGATGAGATGCGCACCACCTCGGCGACTCCGGGCAGCAGTTCGAAGTCCTTGTGATCGAAATGCGAGGGCGTACCTACGCCCGCCAACACCGTCTGGATGGCGCCTGTGGTGCGATGAACATTGAAGCCGACCTGGACCAGGCGTTCGATTACCCCCTGGATGTCTTCCTCGGTCGCTCTTTCCTGCATGGCAACTATCATGGTTACTTTCCTATCTCTCCCTTTTTGGACGCCAGCTCATCTTTTTGCAGCGCTCGCATCACATCGATGATGCGCTCGTAAATATGGGTCAGCTCGATATCGGGGAGCGGTCCTTTATTGGCGGCGCGGACATTGTCAAAGATCACGCGCTCGCGATTTGGCTCATACACCGGCATGGACGTAGAGCGTTTCAACTTGCCAATCTCCAGCGCGGCATGCGCCCGGGCACTGATCAGGGCCACGATTTGAAGATCCAACTCATCAATTTTTATTCGCCAGTCGGCAATATCCATGCGCTTCCCTTGTTCTGTAATGATACGGCTCCGAAGTGACTCTACAGTTGAACCGGAACCTGCCGCAGTCCCTGAAGAAAGGTTGAGACTGCTGCCGGAGCCTTGCCCGGCCCGGACTTTTCTATCAGGGCTACGATGGCACTGCCGATGACAGCCGCATCGGCGAACTCGCCCACAGCGGCCACGTGTTCGGGCGTAGAGATACCGAAACCGACAGCGATGGGCAGCCGGGTGTAACGGCGCAAACGCTCGACCAGGCGACGCGCATCGCCGGCCACGCTTTGCTGGGCGCCGGTGATCCCAACCCGCGAGATGGCATAGACAAATCCGTCGGAAACATCGGCAATCATTTTCAGACGGTGATCGGTGCTGGTGGGTGCTGCCAGAAAAATCGGCTTCAGGCCGTTGTGGTGCAAGTGGTTCAGATATTCCGCGGCTTCTTCCACGATCATGTCGGTGATCAACACGCCGTCGACACCGTTGCTGGAGGCCTGGACACAGAAGCGCTCCAGCCCAAAACGCAGGACCGGGTTGTAGTAGGAGAAGATGATCAGCCCGGCCGAGGGCCGCATAGCACGCAGCTCGGCGGCCAGGGTCAGGACATCCTGCAGCCGGGTTCCGTTAGCCACGGCACGTTCGCTGGCCCGCTGGATCACCGGACCATCGGCTAAAGGATCGCTGAAGGGCACTCCCAGCTCGAGCACTTCCGCACCGGCGTCGATCGCGGCCAGGGCCACATCGCGGGTCGTCGCCAGGTCTGGATCACCGACGGTGAGATAGATGACGAGGCCGGGTTTTTTGTGGAATTCAATCGGCATTTGTTCTTGCTTTCGAGGCGAGGTTCAGTTCGCGGGCCATGATGCCCATATCCTTGTCGCCGCGGCCCGATAGATTGACTACCAGTATGTCATCCGGCGCGAGAGCAGGGGCGATGCGGATGCACTCGGCGACCGCGTGCGCGCTCTCGAGCGCGGGCACGATACCTTCGGTCCGAGCCAGCCGCTCAGCAGCAGCGAGGGCATCTGCATCGGTCGCGGAGACATATTCGGCCCGGCCCAGATCATGCAGGGCGGCGTGCTCCGGTCCTACGGAAGCGTAGTCCAGACCGGCCGAGACGGAGTGGGTCAAGGAAACCTGGCCGGCATCATCCTGCAACACGTAGGAATAGGTTCCCTGCAGCACACCGGGGCTGCCACCGTGGAAGCGTGCGGCGTGGTCGCCCAGCGCGGAGCCCCGGCCACCGGCCTCGACGCCGATGAGGCGGACGTTGGGCTCGTCGATGAAGTCGTAGAATGCGCCGATGGCATTGGAGCCGCCACCTACACAGGCGAGCACTGCGGTGGGCAGGCTGGATTCCTTCTCCAAAATTTGCTGCTTGATTTCCTGGCCGATGACGCGATGGAAGTCGCGCACCATGGTGGGGTAAGGATGGGCGCCCAGGACACTCCCCAGCAGGTAGTGCGTGGTGCGGACATTGGTGACCCAATCGCGCATAGCTTCATTGATCGCATCTTTCAAGGTGCGGGAGCCGGAACTGACGCCGCGGACTTCGGCACCGAGGAGGCGCATGCGGTAGACGTTAAGCTCCTGACGCTGCATGTCTTCCTCGCCCATGTAGACCACACATTCCATGCCGAAGAGCGCGCAGACGGTGGCGGTGGCTACGCCGTGCTGGCCGGCTCCGGTCTCGGCGATGACCCGATGCTTGCCCATGCGGCGCGCCAATAGCCCCTGGCCAATACAGTTGTTGATCTTGTGAGCTCCGGTGTGCAGCAGGTCTTCGCGTTTCAAATAGATCTTCGCTCCGCCCAGTTGGCTGGTCAGACGCGAGGCCAGGTACAGCGGGGTCGGGCGTCCGGCATAATCCGCTAACAGCAAATTGAGCTCGGCGTGAAAGACCGGGTCCGCCTGAGCTTGTGCGTAGGCGTGTTCCAGTTCTTCCAGGGCAGCCATCAGGGTCTCAGGAACATAGCGGCCCCCATAAGCGCCGAACCGGCCTGCAATGGTACTCGTAAGTGTGTTCACGGAAGACTCCTCAATCTTTGCTTAAGTGGCTACGATCTCTACCGCTGCTTCCTGTGCCGAACGGATAAAGGCCCGGACCTTTGCCGGGTCCTTCTTCCCCGGGGCACTTTCCACACCGCTCACCACGTCTACGCCCCACGGACGAAGGGTCTGAATTGCTTCCCTTACGTTTTCCGGCGAGAGACCGCCGGCGGCAATCAAGCGTAGATGCGGGGCTGCGCGGAGGAAGCTGTTTCGTGCTTGCTGCCAGTTGTAGGTGGTGCCGGTGCCCCCTACTGCGCGCGTCGTCGATGAGTCCACCAGCACCCCGTCCACTGCATCGTTCTGCGCCAATTCACTCAACTGCCGGTCGAATACGGGATCGTGATCCTTATAGTGCAGGACACGCAAAATCGAGATACGCCGGGCAAAATGGCTGCGCAAGCGGGACGCCAGAAATTCGTCGGACGAGCGATGGATCTGCACCCCGGTCAAACGACATTCGGTGACGGTGGAGACAATTTCGTCGAATCCCGCGTCGACGAAAACGCCATATTTCTCTAACTGCGCGGGCAGCTGGTGAGTGATTTGGCTGACCAGTTTCGGCTTCGACCTGCCTTGGGCTGGGAGCAAATACAAAGCCGACCGCGTCAGCGCCGGACTCGGCAGCGAGTTGCGCATCTTCAAGGTTGGTATTGCCGCAAATTTTGATCCACATGGCAGTTTCTTCACTTGCCCACAGGCGCGCGCTCTGCTGCAGCCAAGAGTATGTTCTGGAGTGCCGTTCCGGGGTCTGGCTGCCGCATCAACGACTCGCCGATCAGAAAGGCATGGAAGCCGGCGGCTCGCAACCGGTTCATATCCTCAGCGGTCTCGATCCCACTTTCGCTCACACGCACGGCTGCGGAGGGCAGCCGGTCGGCGAGGTCGAGCGAGACTTCGAGCCGGACTGCGAATGTTTTGAGGTCGCGGTTATTGACGCCGACAGCGTCGCAATCCAGGTCCAGGACCCGGTCAAGCTCCTCTGCCGTATGCACTTCGCAGAGTACGTCCAGTTCCAGGGCGTGGGCCTGCGATGCCAGGTGACGAAGTTCCTGATCGCTCAGAGCAGCGGCGATCAGCAGAATGGCATCGGCGCGATGAGCGCGTGCCTCAAGCAACTGGAACTCCTCGACGATGAAGTCTTTGCGCAGACAAGGGAGGCTGCAGGATTGGGAAGCCACTTCAAGGTTATGCAGACTGCCTTGGAAAAAGGGCTCATCGGTGAGCACAGAGAGCGCCGCGGCGCCCCCGCGGGCCATTCCCGCGGCCAAGGCTGCTGGATCGAAATCCTGCCGAATCAATCCCTTCGAAGGGGACGCCTTCTTCAGCTCCGCAATGACCGCCGGGCCACTGGCCGCCCTCTGGCGCAGCGCGCGCGCAAAGCCGCGCGGTTGGTGGGCAGCTGCCGCCTGCTCCAAAGCCTGGATGGACGACGCGTTTTTCCGCAGCTGCAGTCCGCGGCGGGTGCTGTCGAGGATCCGTGTAAGTTGACTCTCCATATCGCTTGGGCCGAAATATCAGTATATGCCGCTGGCTGGAGGCGACGACGAGCTGGGGTAGACTCCAACTTGTGTGGACCGGGCATCCAACCACCTGTTTATGAATCAATTTCCCCAGCGTTGGACGAGTCTTGCGGAGGCGGAGGTCCTGAGAGAGCAGCTACGCTCGGCGCCGCGGTCAGTGCTGATGCTCGACTATGACGGCACGCTGGCGCCTTTCCATGTTGACCGGTTTGCGGCGACGCCTTACCCCGGCGTAGAGGACCGGCTTGCGCTTCTATCGACGCTTCCCCGGGTCCGCCTGGTGCTGGTTTCTGGCCGGTCCGCGCAGGAGCTTCACGATCTGCTCCGGCCTGGTCTCCGGGCGGAAATCTGGGGCAGCCACGGCCGGGAACGGCTAGAGAGTGGCGGAGCGTACAAACTCTTCGCGCTCAGCTCAGCCCAGCAGATGGCTTTGGAAGAGGCCGGCCAGGAAATGTGTGCTCTCGGGCTCTCAAAAACGCTGGAGGTCAAGCCCACGTCTCTGGCCGTCCACTGGCGGAATTTCGAGCCTGGCAAGCAAGAAGGGATTCGCGCCCTGGTTCAGTCTTCTTTTGCCCGGATTGGGCAACCAGCCGGGCTGCACGTGCTGCCCTTCGATGGGGGTATGGAACTCCGCTCGAACGAGCGCACGAAGGGAACCGCGGTAGCAGAGATTCTCTCCCAGGAACCGGATGACGTCCCGGTAGCGTACCTGGGGGACGATCTCACCGATGAAGATGCCTTTGTTGCCGTTGGGAACAAGGGATATTCCATTCTGGTGAGAAACGAGGTTCGCGCGTCGTTCGCCCGGTATTGGCTGCGTCCGCCGGACGAGCTGTTGGAGTTCCTGGACGCGTGGATAACCAGTTCACAGGGCGCCGTCTCAACCATGCCTGCGAGGATTTCCTGATGAGTTCTCCGAAACTGGTGTTGGTTTCCAATCGCATCCCGATCACCTTCACGACGGAGGAGGGCAAGCTGAAAGGAGTGCCGAGCAGCGGCGGCCTGGTGAGCGCACTGGAGCCTCTGTTGAAGGACCACGGCGGTATCTGGGTAGGGTCCGGCGGGACGGAAGACTCTCCGGAAATTCGCAGCATCCTGGAAAAGGCGAGTGGGAAAAATCCGTACAAATACGCGCCACTCTTCCTGACAGAGGAGGAGCAAAGCAACTTTTACGAGGGGTTCTCTAACGAGATTATCTGGCCGCTCTTCCACGATCTGCAATCGCGTTGCAACTTCGACCCGCGATATTGGGATTTCTACGAACGGGTGAATCGCAAGTTCGCGGAGGCCGTAGAGAAGTCTTCGCGTCCCGGCGACCTGATCTGGATCCACGACTATCAACTGATGCAGGTGGGCAAGACTTTGCGGAAAAAGCGCCCTCATGCAAGGCTCGCGTTTTTTCTGCATATTCCGTTTCCTTCCCCTGACATCTTTGCCAAGATGCCGTGGCGGCAGCAGATTCTTGAGGACCTGCTGGCCCACGACCTGGTCGGGCTGCAGACGGGACGCGACCAACGAAATCTGATCGCCTGCCTGCGCTGCTTTGTTCCCTCGGTCAAGATTTCCGGACGGGGAGAAACCCGCATGGTTGTGAGCGCACACGGACATACGCACGTGGAGGCGTTCCCGATCAGCATTGACTTTCGCGCTTTTTCGGAACATTCGCAGTCGGCGCCGGTGGTCGAGCGCGCGCAGCAGATCAAGGCGAAGACCCACGACATTCAGATTGCGGTGGGTGTCGACCGGCTCGATTACACCAAGGGAATTCCCGAGCGGATTAAGGCGTTTGGAAATTTTCTAAGGAATTACCCGCAATTCCATCGCAAGGTGGAGTTGATCCAGATTGTCGTGCCCAGCCGTGAAGGGATTCCTCGCTACGACCAGCTCAAGCGGGAAGTGGAGCGGCTGGTGACCCATGTGAATGGAGAATTCAGCGAGCCGGGCTGGGTGCCGATCAACTACATCTACCGTTCGGTGCCGCGGGAGGAGTTGGTTGCGATCTATCGGGCTGCCGACGTGGCACTGATCACTTGCCTCAAGGATGGTATGAACCTGGTGGCCAAGGAGTATTGCGCTGCAAAAACGGAAGTGAATGGAGTGCTGGTCCTGAGTGAGTTTGCCGGGGCTGCGCCGGAACTTCGGGTGGGTGCGATCCTGGTGAATCCCAACGATGAGGTGGGCGTTGCCGCGGCGCTCAAGCAGGCGCTGGAGATGAAGGTGGAAGAGAGAAGGCGACGGATGCTTCGCTTGCGCCAGCAGATTCGCCACGCGGACATCCTTACCTGGCGCGACCGGTTCTTCGAGGCGTTGGAGAAGACAGGGGCAGCGGCGACAACTGCATGATCAAGCAAAAAGCCCCGAAGTGTTCGGGGCTTCTGGAAGTCATTGGTGCCGAAGAAGGGACTCGAACCCCCACACCCTTGCGAGTACATGGACCTGAACCATGCGCGTCTGCCAATTCCGCCACTCCGGCACGATCATATCCAGCGCGATTGGCTGGATAGGCAGGAACCTCTAGTGTACAAAAGCGCGGCGTGATGATCAAACAGGGATAGGATTTCAAAGCAAATCCGATCGAAGGGCTTTACAGGCTGCGGGTTGCTGTGAAAGGCAAGGCGTGCCTCGGAGCTTAAAGGCCCGATGCGTTTAACTGGGTGAAGGCCGCCTACACAAGTGTTGCGTGTGGGCATGCTTGCCCACTCAAGCCAAAAGAAGGCTTGAATGGGGCACCCGGCGCATTTATGGGTGTGTGGGGAGCCGTAACGAACGACAGCTCGAGATAGCTTTGCCCCGTGCTTCTGGAAAAGCGTACCTCAGAGCCTAAAGGCCTGGTGATTTTGCTGGATTAGGTACGGGCTGAAGCCCGTACCTACCCGCCGTGGCGTGAGAAATCTTTTTGAAGGGTACGGGCTTCAGCCCGTACATTAACCACACAATATTAAGGGCTTTAGCCACTGAGGGCATCTCTTGTGCTGGTTGAGCAGCCCTCGGCGGCCCGAGCCGATCCGTCTTGACGAATAGATGTACGGCCTAAAGGCCATACCCTTCGCAGGCGAGCTCCCACGCAACCTGTTTAGCCCGTAGATGACCGCCGTGAAGTCCGTTTTCGCAGGCTGTTCAGCCGGTCGTTTTCGTCCCACGTGCGCGAGATGTGGGGCACCCGGTACTCTTTTTTAGGTCAGCACTTATGGCCTCTAGCGGCTTAGAGGCACTTGCACGGCGATTGCTTCTAATTGCGCCAAGTGGTTCAGGTCGTGACCTGCCATGGTTTCAATGAGCTCGCGAAAGGTCATTTCTCCGCGCTCGGGATGGAGGACGGGTTTCGCCATTGATTCCGCTGGTATCGACCGCAGCAGCATGAGGTTCCATTGGCGGATGCAGGAGAAGGTCATCATCGCAGCCTGGGGGTCGTAGGCGGCATAGTTGATTGCCCAGGTTTCCTGATCGAAGGGCTGGATGACGTGATGATCCTGCGCCAGCGTCTGGCGGAGGCGGTAGCTGAATACCAGTTCGCAATCGGCCAGGTGGCACAATATTTCATGCGGACTCCACTTGCCGGGAGCCGGCGATTCCTCGATCCGCGCCGGACCGAGGGCCACGGATAGTTGTTCCAGATGTCTTGCGGTTGTGGCCACCACCTTGAGAGGATCGCGGCTGCCTAGTTGTCGTGCATATGGATTCATCCCATTACAATAACGTCTGCGGGCGCCGATTCTCAACTTACCGGGATGAGGTTACCTAAGATCAGAAAGTCACTGTTTCGCAACGGGAATCAAGAGCCTGCCCAGGCGAACCATCAACGTTTACGCCAGCATGACTCCGGAACTGTGATTGGGTTTCCGGGTAGAGGTTTGAATGACGCAAAATCCCCCATCCATCCCTGCGGAACAGGCTAAGGAAATCCGCCGTCTCTCGCATGATCTAAGCAATGCGCTGGAAATTATCGTGCAGGCCAATTACCTGTTGGGCGCCATGACGCATGATGAGTCCGCCAAACAGTGGGTTCAGTTGTTGGAGAATGGCGTTCTTCAGGCGGCTGGGATCAATCGGAGTCTTCGCGACTATATTGTTGCCAATAGTTGAGTGGGGTAAACAGGCGCAGCGCCCGCATCCAGGACCATGTCTCGGATAGCTTTTTCAGTCGTCCCTACGGGACTGGTTCTCAGACACCATCGAAAGCGCCCACCTACTTCCCTACCTCTAAGTTGGGCCCGCGGCCGATGCCTTGGCCTTGGGCCCAGCCTCGGTCGATTAGGCTAGCTTGGCGTCGAGGGTGACTTCGGCGTTGTTTTTGAAGAGCCTTGAGATAGGGCAGTTGTTTTTTGCTTCTTGTGCGGCTTTGTCGAAGGCTGCTTTGTCGGCTCCCGGCACCTTGGCGGTTGTGGCCAATAGGATCTTGGTGATGGTGAAGCCGGCGTCGGTTTTTTCAAAGGTGACCGTTGCCTTGGTGTCGATCGATTCGGGCGGCAGGTTGGCGGTAGTGAGCTGAGCGCTCAGCGCCATTGTGAAACAACCCGCATGAGCAGCCGCTATCAGCTCTTCCGGGTTGGTGCCGATACCGTTCTCAAATCGAGTGCTGAACGAGTACTGGGTGTCTTTCAAGACCCCGCTCTGGGTCGAAATATTACCTTTGCCGTCTTTCAGGCCGCCGTGCCACACTGCGCTTGCTGTGCGATCCATACAAACTCCTCTTGAGGCGAATTGGAAACTTGGGACGCCTGGAATGCCATCCCATCTCATTGTATTGATGCAGCGACATACGCTTTGTGAAGAAACCTAGCCGTTTGGATATTGCCGGGCCATGGGCAAGGAGACATTGCGCGTCTGCTTTGTCTGGGAGGCTACGTCATGCAACACCAGCTGGCCTTCCAGGAGGTAATAGCCCTGCTGAGCCCGGCTTTGGGCGTTTCCCCGCACGATGGTTCCCTCAAATGAGAACCACACGCCGTGCACCTGCCGGGTGGTGAAGGAGAATCGTTGGCCGGACAGCCGGCTGGTGGCGAAGAAGAAGGTAAGCGGCGTGCCTTCATCGCTTTCCCGGTCACCCAGCCGGGTGATGTAGCCGGTCAGGCGATCCGCCTGCAGCTCCACATCGACGAATTCCCCGGTGCCCAGGGTGTATTCCCCGGAAGCTTCCAGCGGAAGTATGGTGCGGCCACTGGAGCGGGTGTCCATCTCATCTTCCAGTTCGCTGTAGCCGCGGTGATGCAAGACCGGTTGAGGGGAACTGTAGTTCTGCCCCCACAGCGGCGACGGCGCGCACGGTGTGAGGGCCAGGGCGAGGAGCGCAATGACCTTCCAACGCGAAAATTTCACAGTTACCTCTTAAGGCTCTCAATGCCCGATGCTCTTTTTTCGGGCAGCCTCAAACTCGTCCCCCGGCTTCCAGGTCACGGGGGGCGCCGAAAGAGCCTGCCACCCTAGTAAGAACCCGAACTGCGCCAACCTGGCATCGGTGCGGAAATCCATATCCGCACGATATTCGTCGGCGGGACGATGGTATCGCTGAGCATCATACTCCGCTTTTTGCTGCTTTCCCCATTCTTCGGGGTGGCCGGCGAAGAGATCGCCTTCATTGATGGAGAACGCGGGCACGCCTACGCGCGCCAGGCTGAAGTGGTCGGAGCGGTAATAGTGCCCGGCCATGGGAGCAGTGTCCGGTTGGATCTGAAGGCCAAAGGCGGCGGCGGTCTTCTGCACCACGGGATAGAAACTGGTGCGCTCGGAGCCGTTGACGTGCACCGAGGTGGGTAATCCGATGGGCAACAACTCATCGAAGTTGAGGTCCAGGCTGAGATCTCCGATGGGTTCCGGGGGATGCATGCCGAGATACTTCGATCCCAACAGGCCCTGCTCTTCCGCGGTGACGGACGCGAAATAGACGTTTCGAGGCGGAGGGATTTTTGCGCCGGCGTAGGCACGCGCCAGTTCGATGAGTATGGCGCAACCGGTGCCGTTATCGACGGCGCCGTTGTAAATTTTGTCGCCAGAAGCCGTCGGGTCGATGCCGAGGTGATCGTAGTGTGCGGTGTAAAGGACGTTATTTCCCTGGGCCGGATTGGCTCCGGGCACCATGGCGAGGACGTTGGCAGAATCGTAGTCGCGGACTTCGCTTACGATGTGCGCCTTGAGACGTACAGGGAGCTCGACTGCTTTGAATCCGCGCTTACCGGCAGCCTGGATCATCTGGTCCGCGTTCATGCCCGCCGCGGCGAAGAGCTTCTGGGCGACGCTGAGTTGGATCCAGCCGGCGGCTTTCAACACAGAGAGAGGATCATTCCGCAGATAGGAGGTCTCGGTCGATTCGGAGTTGCGGATGACCTCCCATCCGTAGCTGGCCAGATCGGTGCGGTGAATGACCATGATCCCGGCTGCGCCTTTTCGCGCTGCTTCTTCAAATTTGTAGGTCCAGCGGCCGTAGTAGGTGAGGGCTTTGCCCTTGAAGAACTGGTCGTCGCTCGAGGGCGGCTCGTTGACGATCGCCAGCAGGATTTTTCCTTTCACGTCGAGACCGGCGAAGTCATTCCATTGATACTCTGGCGCGTCGATCCCGTAGCCTACGAAGACGATGGGTGCATCGAGGTCGACACTCGGCGCTCCAGTCTGATCCTTGGTCACGTAGTCTTCGCCATACTTCAAGGTGATGGGTTCGCCCGTGGCGGGCACCAGGGTGAAATTGGTTTTCTCAACATCTGTGTGCACGGCCATCAGGGGGACGGCCTGGAAATAGGTGCCGTTCTCTCCGGCGGGCTTGGCTCCAGCGAGTGCGAATTGGGTGGCAATGTATTCTGCCGCCAATTCTCCTCCGCGCTTGCCGGGGCCGCGGCCTTCGAGCAAGTCGCTGGCCAGGAAACGATCGTGGGCGCGGATTTTTTCCGGGTCGATGCTCGCTGCTGCCTGGCGAGCGGCTTGCGGGACGTTGTTCAAGGCTGGTACATCGGGCATTTCCGAGGCGTTTCCCAGCGATGCGAGGAGAAGGAACACAGGGCAAAGAAATTTCTTCATTCAACCTCTTTTGACATGATTTGCAACCGCTGCAGTACCTTTCGCGTGAGACCGGTAAGGGGCAGCGCGCCCAGTTCTGAACTTTTGGTCCATTGCTGAGGATTTTTCCAGGATGGCCAGCGAAGCCTGGCTTCCTGCTCAGAAAAGCGGAGTACGTGCACCCGGTAATTGGTCACCGTGATGGCATGGCGGAGGGTGACCTCCACTCGGTTGTGGTCGCTCTCCAGCATTTCTATTTCCGGCAACTCCCACATTCCTGGCATCAGTGAGGCGGAGGCGGGGCGCTGATGGAGCAAAACCTGCGTGAAGCTGGGACGATCACGGCGCAACAGGGCATAAGCGATGTGCCGGTTGCGCATTTTTTTTGGCGGGGGCGCCTGGTGTTCGCCGCGGGTTTTGCAGAATCGCTGCACTGGACAGTGGAGGCATAAAGGACGCTGGGGGAGGCAGACGGTAGCGCCCAGCTCCATCATGGATTGGTTGAAGTCGCCTGGACGTTGGGTGTCGAGGAGATTGGCGGCGCGATCGCGAAACCACTTTGCGTGGGGTGCCATGGCTCGATCCTCGGGGAAGACACGCAGGAGTACTCGCTCGACATTGCCGTCGACCACGGCGACCGGCTCGTCAAACGCGATGCTGGCGATGGCGGAGGAAGTGTACTCGCCGATTCCAGGGAGTTTGCGCAGTTCTTCGGCGGTTTTGGGGAATACTCCCTGGTGGTCGTCGACTAGTACCTGCGCGGCTTTGTGCATCATCTTCGCGCGGCGGTAGTAACCGAGGCCGCTCCAGGCGGCCAGGACGTCAGGTTCCTTCGCCTGGGCGAGTGCGGTAACGGTGGGGAATCGGGTTAGAAAACGGGCGTAGTAGTCGAGGACAGCGGTGACACGGGTTTGCTGGAGCATGATCTCGGAGACCCAGATGCGATAGGGCTCGGAGGTTTGCCTCCACGGGAGGTCACGCGCGTGGGAGTCGAACCAGGTCAACAGGGCTTGTTGGAATTTTCGGATGTGGGCCGGACGGGTAACCACTGTTTGAATGTATCAGAGGGTGGCAGCGACCCGGAATTTCGGTGCGATATGAAGGATGAAGCCATTGGTAGTTTAGCCGTCCCTTCGGGACTGCATCACCTTCCTGACCCAACCCAGGACTGCTTCCTAAGGTCAACACAAACCTGTCCAAATTAACTTCGAAGAGCTTCGGTCAATCATCGGCTCGTTTACGCAACCATCTAATGCTGAGGGTGCCCCATTCAAGCCTTCTTTTGGCTTGAGTGGGCAACGCGCCTCCCGTCAGGCTCCGATGTCATTAGGGGCGCTGTGACTTTTTCGATCGCTATATCGACCAGCAACCGAAGAACGGAACCTCCTCGACTACACGCCGTAAGCTCTTCTGCTTGCGATAACTTTGCCATCGCGCTTCGCTTGCGGAGAACGCCGGAACTCTAGCCCAATCTTTTCCAAACCCGGGTTGCTGCCTCTCTCTCGCACTGCCATGCCCATAAATATTTGACCCCCCGCGACACTAAATGCTCGCAATCAGGATCTATATCGTCGTGCAAATCCCATCCGCGAACCGCGCCAGAGGGCCGCACGGTGAGCAACTGTTTGGGTAAGCAGGAGGGCGCCCAGGCGTCCTCTTAGCAGGTCTTTGACAACTAAACAACACAACCTGTCCGGCAAGCGGCCGGGCCGTGTGGGGAGACTATTCCGCATCAGTCTTGTCCAAGTTAGCTTTTTCAGTTGGTCGGGACTTAAACGTTAAACAGGCTGAGGGAAAGCGTCTCTTCACGAAGGGCACGGCTTTAGAAGCCGCTGAGGTACGCTTTTCGACTCTAGATAGGAAAGAGCTACCTCAAGCACTAAAGAACCTGCGTGAGAAATTTTTTGAAGGGTACGGGCTTCAGCCCGTACATTCACCACCCGGGTTACGAAGGGCTTTAGCCCCTGAGGGCATCTATTTTGCTGGTTTAAAGCAGCCCTCGGCGGCTGAAGCCGATCCATCTTGACGATGAGATGTACGGCTTAAAGGCCGTACCCTTCGCAGGCAATTTCTCACTCAAACTCTAAAGCCCTCATCGGTTCGAGCGTGATGCGGCACGGCTGAACCCGTTCCACTCGTTCATCAACATAATCGAAAGCTTGTGGCCATTTACACATGAGTCGAACCACTGGACCAACCTGATCCTGTCCGGCCAAGCTCTCTTCAAAACAATCAACAAGTTACATCGTCAAAAAACCAGTTGTTCCACTAACTCTCCCCTTCCTTTTAAATGCAAAAAAGGGGCTTATGGCGCATAAGGCGCTTATGGCGCACACTTTTTTTTCCGCGCTCACCTGGCAGTGGCTTTGGACAATATCGAGGTTCGTAACTCCAAAGACGGAGAACCTGGCGGCTGGTGACGGACGTTTCCCCTCCGCAGGATGAGTACCCTCCGGTGAGGGAGGCAAGATGCTCAATTAATTACTTGAGCACCTTGAGCACCTTGAGCATCTTGCTCATCTTGATGATTAGGTCGAAACACGAAAGACCGAAAAAATCACAGGCTCGCAGGATGACGGCTTTGCCGAGAGACTAGGGCGCCGGGGAGGTTTGCGGTTGTTCGGTGTGGACGGTCAGGATCCAGCCGGCTCCTACTTGTTGCCAGACGCTGATGGCGGTGTAGGTTTGGACGGGGGCCCCTGCGCGCGGAAAGTTGCAGGGTGTAGTTGAGGGTCATGTCGGGGCCGTTTGGCTTTACGACCAGCCCAGTGATGGTGAAGTCGGTGATGTTGGCGGATTGCAGGTAGGGGATGACCTGACCTTTGCTCAGGATCTTGCCCCCGGCGCTGTACATGACATTGGCGGCGAGCATGCCCGGGATCTGGTCCCATTTTTTGCTTTTACCGTGGACCAGAAGATGCGCTCATACTGCTCGGCGCTGGTCGTGCTCTTGAGAGTGGGCGGCTTCTTTTCGCCGTAGATGGTGCAGCCGGTAAGAGGAAGCCAGGAGCGCAGCCAGCAGAATTGAATCCAGAGCGTGCGCATCGCCCCCATTGGAGCACAAAAAAGGCTGCCATTGCTGGCAGCCTTTCTGTACTGATGTTGCTGTGAAACAACTAGTCGCCCATGACCGGTTCTTCGCTGGGTGCTTGCGGGGCCGCCTTCGGCGCCGGCGCAATCAACGTGTCGAGCGGAATGAAGCCCTCTTTCGGCTTTTCGCCCAGGACGTGCTCGCGATAGAGCCGAGCCATCTTGGCGTTTTCCGCGTCCTGCTTGATTTTCGCGTCGCGAGCCTTGATCTTCTCTTCCCGCGAGTTCTTGGCGATGCCCAGCTTGTCGAGGGTGTCGTTGGCAGATGCTGTGACGTGCTCCTGGTTGAGGACCAGGTTGTGGGCTGGCGTTGCCCATGCCAACCTTCTTGCCACCGGCAAAGATCTCATGCCGACCGTGCTCCTCGTACCACTTGGTCAGAGTTGCCGTCATGTGCATCTTCTCGATGATGTTGCGCCAGCCCACGCCGGTGTTGTAAGCGCAGAAGGAGATTTCGCCTTCCTGCGTAGCGTAAGGAATGATGCACTGCTCGGTGCGGCGGAAGTCGTAGTTGAAGAGATCCTGGAACCACATGCCGGCGATGAAGAGGAAGTTCCAGCGGTCGGCGCGGCGCTGTTCGATATCCGCCATGGTGCGGTCGCCGGTGACCTTGCCGTAGTTGCGGCTGGTGGAACCGAAGCACTTGTCGAACTTCTGCAGCAGATCGAGGATCTTGAAGTGAGTCGGGCGACTTGAGTCGGGTCGTAGTTGCGCAGCAGAGCCAGAGTGACACCGACCACGGAGAGGAACTTGCCGCGGGCCGCGTCGTTAATCTTGGCTACGTCCTTGGCCAGCCGATCGGCGTTCAGAAAGGCGGTGACGGGAACGGCTTCCTTGGTTTCCTTATCGATCATCAGCGCCATGCCAATGCCGCAGTTCGGATGGCAGCCGCAGGAGAGCTGACCCCAGTCGGCGTTGGGACCATGGACCAAGTCGGCCCAATCGGAGAAGGTGCTCATGAAGCTGATGGGGAACCAATCGCGGGTGGGCTCGCCCAAACCGGTCTGGTTCTTGACGTCGTGGGCCATGTGGCTCAGGGTGTAGCGCTGGGCTACGCGGCGCTCGTCGCTGACATCCTCGTCACGGCCGGTGAAGGAAACCGGCTGGAAGCTGACGAAGTTGATCTTCTTGGGGTTGTCGAGCGCAAACTGGATGATGCGGCCCACCTGCTCGTTGTTGATGCCGTTGATGATGGTGGTGACGGGAACGATGTCAACACCAGCCTCGTGCAGGTTGTGGATGGCCTGGAGCTTAACGTCAAACAGGTTGCCAACCTTGCGATGGGAGTTGGCGGCGTTGCCGATGCCGTCGAATTGCAGATAGGCATAGCGCAGGCCCGCTTCCGCGGCGGCGCGGCAAAGCTCCTTGCTTTTGGCAAACTCGATGCCGTTGGTGGCCGCCTGGACCGAGTTGTAACCAACCTTGCGGGAGTAGGCGATGGCGTCGAGGAAGTAGGGCGACAAGGTGGGCTCACCACCGGAGAACTGGACCGACATCTGACGACGCGGCTTGATGGAGATCGCGTTGTCGAGCATGGTCTTGATCTCGTCCCACGTGAGCTCGTGGACGAAGCCGACCTGGTTGGCGTCCATGAAGCAGGGATCGCACATCATGTTGCAACGGTTGGTCAGATCGATGGTCAATACTGAGCCGCGGCCGTGGGTCACGGTCGAGGTGCCGTGGTTGTGCAGCTTGTCGTCGTTGTGGGCCTTGATGTCGCGGCCGGGGAAAACCTCTTCCAGGTGGCGGAAGAATTCGGTGTCGATGGCCATCACATCTTCAAAGTGGCCATGCGTGGGGCAGTCCTTAACCATGAGGATCTTGCCGTCGCGCTCGATGATCTGGGCCTTGATCTCGCCCACTTTCTCATTGAGGAGAACTTCGTGGGGCAGCTTGCCGTCGATGATCTGCTGGCGAATCTCCGGTACGCACTTGGGGCACAGGGAGTCGGTGCTCCGCGGCCAACCCAACGGAGGCTTTTCTTTCTGGTAGGACTTCAGGAGGGGCTTTTCAGACCATTTCGGTGTGAACGAAGCGTTGGGGCTGATGCGGTTGACCCGCTCAAAGACCGACCACGCGCCCTGGGCAAGGATCGTTACCGCTCTCTCTGAATATTTGACGGCTCTCGACATGAAAGTCTCCTGACTAAATTGGGGCTGAAGTGCTGGGGCCGAAGGACTTAAGAATCTAAACGTTGGGCGCCGGTGAAGCCGAGTCGACCCAGTTATAGGTTACGAGCATTACCCCCCAATCAAAAACGAGTCGCGGCGAACGGCGAGAAACCGGAGGCGGACGGCAAATGATTGATTTGAACGGCTTGAGCGGATACTGCAACGGTATCTATCTGGGTTCCCGGCCCACATGCTGGCTATTGCGACTGCGCGCCTTCAGCGATGGCCACGCGGTTGATGAGCCTTTGGACGATCACGACCTGAACATTGACGCGACGGGCAAGATCGGGGACGAATTCCGTGATGGCGTTGCCTATCGGGTCGGTGGCCAGTGAGGTGGCGATACGGGCGGTGCTCGCTCCGAAACTATTTCTGCGGCCAGGCACGTAGAGGTTGCCTACGGCGCTGGTGCAGATAGTGCCGGCGACGGTGGCGTAGTTGAACATGGGGGTTCCGTCATCACTTTGCCCGATCACCACCGCGTCCATGACGTGGAGGAGGCGCCTGCGGAAGGGCATATTCGGCATGCGATGGTAGTGCGGATCCTGGTGCACCAGGGAAGGAATCAGGAAAGTGCCGAAGAACTCGCCGGTCATGTCCTGCGATAGAGAGACGCCGGCGTTCTTGGCGAAACCGCGGAATCCGGGCCCGTCGGCAGTGCGGGAGTCTTCTGCCACCGTAATCGCGGAAACCGCCGCGATGGTCAGGAGGTTGAAGGGGTCGCTCACGTTTTTCGCCGCCAGAATGAACTTCTGCCTGGAGGTGAGTGGCAGCGGAGGCGAGGAGTCAAGAAAGCGGGCAAACCCATTGAAGGTGGGCTTGCAACTCATCATTCTTTCGGCATCCGTGGAGGAATCCGGAAGGCACTCCGTATTTTTCCCAAAGACGTTGGGGCGGGCGGCGGGAGGTACGCGCATTCCGCCGGGAGCCGGAGGGCTGACCGGAGGGAATCCGGGACGCCGATTGTTTGAGCCTTGACCGCGATGGAAGATTCCGCCGGGAGAGCGAGTGCCGGGGTTGATATCGCCAGGGGCCGGCTCATCCACGGGTGGCTGGACAGGCTGCTGCGCAGGTTCCTCAACCTGGTCCTGAGCGGGAACTGAGGCCGCTGGTTGGGGAGCCTCGGGCAGAGTCTGCTGCTGCCCGAAGAGCCCCGGGCAAAGCAGCAAGAAGGCCGCGAACGGGAGAGCCCCTGTAAGAACGCTTCTGTTCATACTCAACTTGTCCCGATGCAGAAAACGCCGTGCTCGATTACTCGAGACGAAGCTTCTCCATAATCGGAAACTTACGAATGATGTTGGGCAGAAACTCCAGTACCAGGTTGCCGCCCGCATCCGTAGCAATGGAGCTCGCAAACGTGAGGCCCACCACCTTACTGGTGACGCTGGGTTCGGGATAGTAGGTCACTACCAAAGCAGCAGCGGCGGCACGGCCGGCGATTCCGGAGTAATTGAATTGATCGGATCCGTCGTTTCCCCGGCGCACGATCGCCTGCCGTGCGGACAGGAGCCCGCGATGAACGATGCTGCCCTCGCCGATGCGATAGTAGCGTGGATCCTGGTGAAAGGTTGCGGCGAAGATTCCGTCGGAGAAAATGCGCACGCTGGCGGAGCGCAGCATAGAGGCGCCGAATTTTTCACCAAAAGCTCCAGCGTCGTGCCCGTATTTCGGATCGCTATTGAAAAGTTGCTCGTAGCTGGCGGAGTAGAGAGCGGGAAGCAGGGTAATGGGCCGGGCAACCTCGGTGAAGGAGAAAATTAACTTCTCGGGGGCGGATAGCGGCTGCGCCTGCCGTCCGGGCTCGATGGTCTGCGCGTATCTCCGCTGTGGGGACAAGACCGCCATCTGTCGTGAGGACGACGCAAAGGGCTGGGCTGGTGGCTGCGCCTGGGGCGCATCGGGCAGCGCAGAAGCCAGTATTGTGCCGGATACGCCACCAGGCGTTTGCGCACTACCGAGGCCTGCGACCGCAAGGAAGAAGAGAAGAAGATGACAGGAGAGTCGCAAAGAATTCGTCAAGGCACCCCTTAAGGCTTCCAAATTCGTGCTTGTTCCAGTTTATTCGAACCATTTGGGTGGTGGCTTGGAGCTCGGGAGAAGTCGCCTGCCATCGGGTCCGGTGCGGTAGTCTAACTGTGAACTCGTACTCGAATGATAAAAAATCCGGGTGCGGGCCTATTCGCCCACTCAAGCCAAAAGAGGGCTTGAATGGCCACCCAAAGCATTGGTGGCTGTGTATGGGAGAGATGCAGAGGTGAGGGCTTATGGTTGACCAGACGTCAGGGGATAGCGGCGGCAGCCGATTTGAAGAATTTGGCAAGAAGGTCGACGAGCGTTTTAACCAGGTAAGACCACGGGTGGAAGAAGAGCTGAGAAAGGTGATCGACTACCTCAACGATCAAGTGGTGCCTCAGCTACGGCAGGACTCGGCGCAGGCGCTGCACAGTGCAGCCGACCGGTTGCGCAAATTAGCCGAAACGCTTGACGATCGCCACGGCACTGGAGTGCGGTAAGGTGTCGCGCCGCCCTCTCCTGCGCGCGCTACCGCAAGCGATCCTGGTAAGCTTGGCGATTGCCCTGGCCGCCGGATGCCGGCACAAGCCTGCGCAGGTGGCTGTTGCGCCTCCTCCGCCCTTGAGTCCGCAACCTCCCGCGCCGTCCACTCCTCCGCCTCCGCCAGAATCCAACCCAGCCCCGTCGCCGAATGTAGCAGCCTCGATTGCCGATAGCCCGGCGGATGCCGAGTTCGTGGCGTCGCACCCGGTCATCTTTAGCGAAGAGGGGCAGGCGAGTTGGTACGGGCCTCCTTATGACAAACGCCGCGGCGCGAATGGGGAGATCTTCGACAAGGATGCTCTGACGGCCGCTCACCGCACGCTGCCCATGAATTCGTTGATCCGGGTGACGAACTTATCGACGGGACAATCGGCTATCCTGCGCATCACCGATCGCGGACCGTTTGTTCCCAATCGCATGCTCGATCTTTCGCTTGCATCCGCGAAGGCGATTGGCGTGTGGCGGCCTGGCGTGGCGCAGGTAAGGGTCGAGGTCTTTGCTGCTCCCTCGGCGTTAGACCACGGTGGACGGTGGTGCGTGCAGATTGGCGCTTTCAAGAGCGAGCGGGGCGCGTATAAGCTGCGGGATCAACTGGTGCGGAAATACAGTACGGCGAAAGTGATCGAGTTTACGGGTCCCACTGGTCATTGGGTGCGGATTCGGCCGGCCGGGGATGATAAGGGGCGGGCGGTGGAGATTGCGCGCAGTCTTCAGCCTAGTGAGGGCGAGGCGTATTTGGTTCGGCTTGATTGATAAAGGAGAGGGTGGGCTGGCTCCTGGGCATTCGTTAGAGGAAGGTGAAACCGCAGGTCCCCCGGCTTCGCTCGGGATGACACGGGGGAGAGGGGGTTCGCCCCGTGGCAGTTGTTCTAGGCGTCCGACGGTGTTCGCCCGTCTTTTGTGGCCGGGATAGAGTAGGGGAGGAAAACTAAAACGGTGCTCGCTCCTGGCATGGTGTATACGCTTGCTCCGGAGGTTTTGGAGCGGGCGCGTTCGCTTTATTATTGGCGCACTGGGCTTGATTTTGGGTCTAGCCTTTGGAGCGTCCTGGTTGCACTGGCATTTCTGAATTTCCGTTGGGCTTCGCGGCTGGGGTCGTGGGCCACATCCATTACTTCTACGACCTGGCTGCAGGGGCTTTGTTTTGCACCTGTCTTTCTATTGTTGTGGTCGCTGTTTCACCTTCCTCTGTCGGTGGTGGGCCACCACATTTCGCTGGCTTATGGTCAATCCATACAGGGCTGGGGTAGCTGGTTCACTGATTGGGGCAAGGCGTTGTTGCTGGACCTGATTTCTGGCACCGTGGTTGTTTCCGTGGTCTTCGCGCTTATCCGAAAATCACGGCGGTGGTGGCTGTGGCTGTGGGTGATTTCGCTGCCGATGGAGGTTCTGCTGGTCTTCGTGCTGCCAGTGGTGGTCGACCCCATGTTTAACCATTTCGAACCCCTGGCACAGAGTAATCCGGCTCTGGTACAGCAACTCGAACGCGTGATCGCGAAGACGGGTGTTTCCATTCCGCCGGCACGGATGTTTCTGATGAAGGCCAGCGAAAAATACACCAGCTCGAACGCCTATGTCACCGGGTTTGGTTCTTCGCAGCGTGTGGTGGTGTGGGACAACACGATCAAACACTCGCCCCCGGATGAGATCCTGCTGGTCTTTGGCCATGAGCTTGGACATTACGTGCTGCACCACATCGAGCGCGGGCTGGCGATGGGGGCGGTGATTTCTCTCTTCTTCCTGTGGATTGGCTTCCATCTGGCGCGCTACCTGATCCGACGCTATGGGCCGCGATGGCATATCGCTTCGTTGGAAGAGTGGCCGGCAATGGCGGTGCTTTTGCTGGTGTTGACTGTCCTGTCTTTTGTGGCGGAGCCCATCGGCAACGGGATCAGCCGGGCACAGGAGCACCAGGCGGATGTGTTCGGCAGCGAAGTAGTCCATGGCATCGTCGCCGACCCACAAAGAGTGAATGCTGCCTCGTTCCAGCGGCTGGGGGAAGAATCCCTGGAGTATCCTTACCCTTCGCCGTTCGTGGTTTTCTGGACTTACACGCATCCGCCGATCGCCGAACGTGAGGCGTTCGCGGCGGGCTATGATCCGTGGGGACCGGGCGGCCATCCGCGGTACTTCAGCAAGTAGGATGATTACAGAAGGAGCTGCACCGTATGGCTTGTCTGTTCTGCAAAATTGTTGCCGGCGAAATTCCTTCGAAGAAGGTCTTTGAGGATGAACTAACGTACGCGTTCCGAGATATTAATCCGCAGGCCCCGACTCATATTCTGGTGGTGCCGCGGAAACACGTTGATTCGGTGGCGGAGACGAGCGCGGAAGACCGGGAGATGCTGGGGTATCTCCATTTGGTTGCGGCGCGGATTGCGAAGAGTGAGGGGTTAGCGAACGGCTTCCGAACGGTGATCAATACGGGACCGGATGGCGGGCAGACGGTCGACCACCTTCATGTTCATTTGCTTGGCGGCCGCGCCATGCTTTGGCCGCCGGGATAATATTTGTAACTACAAATGAGTTGATTCAGGCTTCGATTGGTTCCACTTCTGCGTCCAGTCCGTGACGGCGCAAGAGATTGGGCAGGTTCTGGGAGAAGGCGGAACGCGGCATCACCATGTCACAGCCGGCTTCCATGGCCTTGGCCTTCAAGTCACCCTGCAAGTGGGAGAGGAAACCGATCACCGAGGTGCCACGCTTCATCTTGCTCTTGAGCCGTGGGATCAAGGTAAGCGGTTTAGCGCCCACGTTGTTCAGGTCGAAGACAATCAGAGAGGGTCGAGAGCCTTCGGGCACATCCGCCAGTCGCGAGACGATGTCCTTATCCGCTTTGACGAAGGCTACCTTCACGCCGAGTTTGCGCGCGGTCTCCTGGATTTTAGCCAGAAAGAAGAGGTCTTCGATAAAGCAATAGATACGAACCGGGGAGTCTTCCCGAACTGGGACTACGCTCGGCTCTTTGGGCACGCTTTCCGCAAAGTGGCCATTTTGGTAGTGGCCGTTCTGGCCGTTGCCACGGAATTCAGCCTGGGCATAAGGAGCGTCGGCGGTGTTGCCGTTGACAACGCGGTAGCTGTGATCCATGGGGCCGACGAAAGTCTGCTGGCGGCGCTGCTTGCCTTTGCGCCGGCCTCCGCCTCCGCCATTGCCGTTCGTGGCTCCGTGGGCGCTTCCATTGCCATTCTTGGCCGTGAAACGATTTTGACCGGAGGACTTGGGCTTCGACGCCTTCTTGGACGGATGGGCCTGGGGAGCGCCTTGTCCGGCTTCGGCATTGGGATGACCCTTTGCCTGGTTGTTTGCATATCCTTTACGTCTGCGGCGCCGGCGACGATGCCCTTGCCCTTCATTCTGTCCCGCAGGTTGAGCCTGATTAGGCTGCGCCTGTGGTTGGTTTTGCTCTGTCATGCATGCACATCCCGGTGCGTTGGCAATTCTTGCAGCGTGTTCACGTTTGACTTACCCCAGCCAGGGGCAGGCAGAGATCGGCTGCAACTCATGTTTCCACTTGGTTGATGGCCAGCGGCCACGTCCACGCACTCAAAAGGAACTTTTCCAAAAGATTACGGTTTGGGGGTGGAACCTATGGTTTGATCTCTCAAACAAACTACTGGTGTTGTCTGTACCGCTATTGATTGGCCCCAACGACCAACACCACTATTTGGGCCAGCAAGTGCGAACGCGGCAGAAAAACCCTATTGACTCTCGAGAAATGCGGCGAGCCTGGCTCATTTGAGGTCTGGCTTCAGCCGCTCGATAGGCAAAACCGATAATACACAGATAACCTGCCCGAGAGCAAGGGCTATTCAGAGACGTTGGTCTCAGTCGTCAGAACAATAGTGTTAGGGATAGGGACGACCGAGTAAGCGCGACTGAAAATCGTGCCTAAAATTCGAAAAGCCACGGGTGAGTGGCTTTTCGTACTGATGGCCAATCACTGGCCTCCCAAGGGTCCCCCGCGCCGTATTCGGTCTGCGGGATGTAAAGCTCCGGTCCGCGGCTGGTTCCAGTGGAACCTAGCTCTGCTCGCCGGATCTGAGGCGCCGGACTCGCTGTGTAAGCGCGAGCCACGTGCGTCGCTGGCTGCTCTTCTATATGCAGTTGAAATGCCGTTTGTGATGTTACCTGTTATCAGATAGTTAGCTGCCCGGCGAAACCTCGTGTTTCCGGTTTATGGAAGCCTTCCCCGGGCAAGACTTCTGGAATTCATAGAAATTTAGTGCTGGCAGAGGAAACAGTAGTGGGTCCCCCTGCCCCCGACGAGGAGGCGGCGGATGGGTGTGCCGCAGACCAGGCAGGGCTTCCCGGTGCGCATGTAGACGCGGTGCTGGAGTTGGAAGAAGCCTTCCACTCCGTCCGCATCGACATAGTCCGAAACAGAGGAGCCGCCCAGCGCGATGGCCTCGATCAGTACAGTCTGCAGCGCGCCATGGAGACGATCGAGTTCTGACCGCTTCAGGTGCTGAGCCATCCTGCGAGGCCGGATGCCGGCGCGGAAGAGACTCTCGTCGGCATAAATATTACCCACTCCGTGCAGCAACTTCTGGTTCAGCAGGGCAGCTTTGATGGGAGTGCGGCGGTGCCGAAAGAGCGCGGCGAACTCGTCCTTCGAGATTTGCAAGGGTTCCTTGCCTGTCCCGGTGAATGGAGCAGTCTTTTTGGTGGGAATCCCGTGCAGTTCCATGCGGCCGAAGCGGCGGGCGTCGACAAAGCGAAGTTCCTTGCCTGAAGCGAGATGGAGTATGCCGTGGGTGTGCGGCGGGATCGGTGTATCCGGGTCGGCAACCAACAGGCGGCCGGTCATGCCCAAGTGCACGATCCATTGCAGACCGTGAGCTTTGCCGCTCTCAAGATCGAAAACGATGTGCTTGCCGACACGGTGGACGCGTTCAATGCGCCGGCCGGGCAGTTCCTTCGCCATCAGTTGGGGAGATGATTTGAAGGGCTCGGGCTTTCCGCTGAACCAGGTGTTTTCGATGCGGTCGCCCCGCAGGCGCTCATCGACGCCGCGAGCAATGGTTTCAACCTCAGGCAGTTCGGGCATGGCAATCTTTTGTCATTGTCGCAGGTGCTTGGCCGAGACCGTTCGGCGTTATATCATCAAGAGTCGGAACCGGCTGCGCGTTCGCGCCAGACTGGTTCAGCAATATTTCCACTCCATCCCTGCGCAGGTTTAAAGAGGTACGATCACGAGGCCGAACCGGCAGGGGAAGAGTGCGTCACACGAAATTGATGGGAGTACATGCGAGCCAAGACTGCGGTAGTACTAGGCGCCCAATGGGGCGATGAGGGAAAGGGAAAGATCGTCGATGTTCTTTCCGACCGGTTTGCGGTGGTTGCCCGCTACGCGGGCGGTCACAACGCCGGGCATACAGTCATCATTCGAGGTCAGAAATTCATTCTGCAGTTGGTACCGTGCGGGGTTTTGCGTCCGGACTGCCGTGCCGTCATCGGCAACGGCGTGGTGCTGGATCCACTGGCGTTTCTCAAAGAGATCGGCAAGTTGCGTGATCTTGGGGTGAATGTGGATGAGCAGCTGTTTGTCTCCAATCGCGCCCAGGTGATCCTGCCCTACCATCGGATGATTGAGCTGGCGTCGGAGAATGCTCCGGGGCGGCAGAAGATCGGCACCACCAGCCGCGGCATCGGTCCCGCTTACGAGGACAAGATGCACCGCAGCGGATTACGCGTGATCGACCTGCTCAATCGCAGTTTGCTGAAAACGCACATCGAAAACGCCTGCAACGAGAAGAACGCGGTGGCGCACGCGCTGTTTGGCACCGACCCGCTGGACCCGATCAAGATGTATGACGAATACGCCGAGGCTGCGGAGCGCGTCCGGCCTTTTGTCACAGACACAGCCAAGCTGTTGAACGACGCCATCCGTGAGGGAAAGAGTGTGATGTTTGAAGGGGCGCAGGGCACCATGCTTGACATCGATCATGGCACCTACCCATTCGTGACCTCTTCCTCGGCCACTGCGGGGGGCGCGGTGATCGGCACGGGCGTAGGGCCGACCAGGATCGGGACCGTGATCGGGGTAACCAAAGCGTACGTCACGCGCGTGGGCGAGGGTCCGTTCCCTACGGAAATTCACGACGAGCCGAGCGATGTGCTGAGGGCCCGGGGCCAGGAGTATGGGGCTGTTACGGGACGGCCGCGGCGTTGCGGCTGGCTGGACCTGCCTCTCCTGCGGTACTCGAATGAAATTAACGGCACGGAATGGCTGGTGGTTACCAAGCTGGATGTGCTCGACAGCTTCGCCGAGATCCCGATCTGCACCGCGTACCGGTTGAACGGCAAGGAAACCGATACGATCCCCGCGGATGTGAGCGGCCTGGAAAAGATCGAGCCGGTTTACACCAAGATGGAAGGCTGGCAGACATCGACCGAGGGCATCACCGAGTTCGACCGGCTACCCAAGGCTGCGCAAAAGTATCTTCGTTTTCTGGAAGCGGAGTCGGGGGCGCGCATCGGTATGGTCTCGACCGGGCCGGACCGGGAGCAGACCATGATTCTGCCCGGGTTCTCGACCGAGCTCGAATGGATGCACTCCAACTGACTGGAGATTAAGGGGCACAATGGTCAGCTTTATCGTACGCATGCGATTCGCCGCGGAAGACCGTGAAAACGTTAGCGACATTCTGCGCCAGCTGGCGATTGCCTCGCGCCAGGAGCCGGGCTGTGTGAGCTATGTTCCGCATACTGTCGAAGACGACCCGACCATGGTCGTCATTTACGAGCAATACCGGGATCGGGCGGCCAGCGACTTCCACCGAACTACGCCTCATTTCAAAAAGTTCGCGGTGGGGGGCCTGTTCCAGCTGATGCGGGAGCGAGAGGTCGAAAACCTGACTGCAGTCGTTTAGATGATTGCCGTCCAATCCCCGAGGCATTGCGTTCAACCGCGAAAACTGTCACTCTGAAGTTTCAATTTTGACTCACCCTCGAACGCGGACTAACATCCGATACGCTTATGGGCGCTCATTCCGAGCATCGTTGGCTGTCTACGGTGGGGAGACTGTCCCTTGTCTTGATCCTGGCGTGCGGATTTTCGAGTCAGGCGCACGCTGGTTTTCCCCATCGCGATAATGCCCATAAAGAGATTGAGGGCCTGGAGCTGGATTGGCGCCAGGCGCAGCTCACTAACAATATTTCCGTAGTCGATCGACTCCTGGCCGATGACTATCTTGGAATCAGCGCCAACGGCACGTTGGAAACCAAGGCAGATGAACTCAGCCGCCGCCGGAGTGGATCGCTCCATATCAGCCAGCTGGACCTAAGCGACATCAAGGTAAGGATTTACGGGGATACGGCTGTGGTGACGTCCAAGGCTGACCTGGTGGGCAAAAATGGGGACCGGGATATCAGCGGGCGGTTTCGGTATACGCGGGTTTATAGCAATCGGGATGGCCAGTGGCGGATTGTGAGCTTTGAGGCCAGCCGGATTTCGGGTGGCAGCGAAGAAGCCAGGCACTAGGCGGGGGGCCGCAGGTCTCTCCGCTCCTCATGACAAGTTGGTTGGGTGAGGTCCTCGCCCACTCAAGCCGAAGAACGGCTTGAATGGGGCACCCAAAGCTGTGTAGGGCTAGGTTGATGTGGTCAGGATGGCGTCGGCTATGGCTGCTGCCTCGCGGCTGGGGCGTACGTCGTGCACCCTTACCAGGTGGGCTCCGGCCAGGATGGTTGCGGTGACGGCGGCTAGCGAGGCGTTTCCTCTGCGGTCCACTGGTATATCGATTCCCTTATAGAGCCGGGACAAGGGTTTTCCCAGAAATCCCTTGCGGGAGACGCCTGCCAGGAGCGGGTGCCCCAGGCTTGTCAGTTCACCAAGGCCTGCGAGGAGCGAATAGTTCTCATCGGCGATGATTCCGAAGCCGAAACCCGGATCCAGCACGATGCGCTGGCGCTCGATTCCGGCTTTCAGGGCTTGGTCCAGCCGCTGTTGCAACGCTTGCCTGACGTGAGGAACGACTTGGTCGGCGCAAGCGCGCGGTAGGGCGTGCCATTGTTCGGGCCGCCCCCGGGTGTGCATCAGGATTACTCCGCAGCGAGCTTCCGCGCAGACCTGGGCCAGGGCTTCATCCCAGAGAAAGCCGCTGACATCGTTGATGATCTCGGCTCCCGCCTCGAGCGCGGCCTTTGCTGTCTCGGACTTGTAGGTGTCGATGGACAGAATGGCGTCGGGCCGATGACGCAATATGCCTTTCAGAACCGGGAGCACCCGGTCGATCTCCTGGCGAACGCTCACCGGCTTGTGCTTTCCAGGACGGGTGGATTCCCCGCCGATATCGACGATGTCTGCCCCTTCCTCCAGCATCTGCAGCCCGTGCTCGATAGCCGCGGCAGGAGTGTGAAAGGCGCCCCCGTCAGAAAAGGAGTCGGGGGTGGTGTTCAGGACGCCCACCAGCATGGTCCGCTCACCCAGCAGGAGGGAGCGGGTGCGCAGCTTCCATTCGCAGCGGGAACGCGGAACAAAGGGCATCTCTGTCATTCTAGTGACATGCAACCGCATTCCCCCTATTTGAGCCTGCTGCTGTTGGGCGGACTTTTGGCTCCCGCGGCGCCCGCGGCTCCGCGCAGGGCCACGCACAAGGTGGTGCCTCTTCCGCAAGCGGTGGCGCACATTCTCGCCGATCCCGGGGTAAGCCAGGCGCACTGGGGAATCTCGGTGGAGGCGCTCAGCGGCAGCTCCATTTACAAGCTCAATGACGGGCAGTATTTCAACCCGGCCTCGAATGCCAAGCTGCTCACGACCGCGGCGGCTTATGCCCTTCTGCCCAGCGGTCTCACTTTCACCACGGTGGCCTCGAGCAGCGCTCCGGTGGGGAGCAGCGGAGAGGTTCGCGGCGATGTGACCATCTTTGGGGTGGGCGATGCGAATATATCCGGCCGTACCATTCCTTTCGGAGTGAAGACGGAGCGCACTGGGCCACCGCTGGCTGCACTGGAAGATATGGCCGACCAGATCGTCCAGCATGGGGTGCACTCGGTGACCGGCGACATCGTTGGCGACGACACCTGGTTTGTTTTCGAACGCTACGGCGCCGGTTGGAGCTGGGACGACCTGCAGTGGGGTTTCGGGGCTCCTGTTTCGGCCCTCACGGTGAACGACAACGAGGTATATCTCAACGTCGCGCCGGCGGCTCAGGTGGGTGATGCCGGCGTGCCTTCGTGGGTCCCGGCAACCCCGTACTATCTCCTGGAGAATTCGCTGATTACCAGTCCGGCGGGCGACCCGGGAAAGCCCGGTGTAGATCGGCCGCCGGGTTCCATGACGGTTCGAGTTTTCGGCCGGACACCGGTCGGGCAGGCTGGATTGCACACGGCCCTGGCGATCGAGGACCCGGCGGAATACGCGGCGCGGTCGCTACGGGCGATGCTGCTGGCGCGGGGGGTAAAAGTGAGCGGCAAGGCACGAGCGCAGCATCGGCTGTCTACCGATACGAGCGATTTTCTCGCGGCGCAGCAACAGCCGATCGCGCTCCATCCCATCACTTCTGAAACGGTTCAGTCGCCGGGTGCAGGCCCAAATGTGCTGGCATCGCATGTCTCGCCGCCTCTTGGCGACGATCTCGTGGTGACCAATAAGGTCAGCCAGAATCTGCACGCGGAAATCATCCTCAGAACGCTGGGGAAATTCGAGAGCTCGGATGGGTCCCTGCTGGAGGGGACGCGCGTGGTACGGCAGTTTCTTATCTCCGCCGGGATTGCCCCGGCTGATTTCGTGCTCTATGACGGGTGTGGGCTCTCTCAACAAGACCTGGTGACGCCGCGGGCCTTCACCACGCTGCTTGGCTATGCGGCACGGCAGAGCTGGGGCGAGGCTTTCCGCAGCTCACTCCCCGTGGGGGGAGTGGATGGCTCCCTCTCGGGCCGGTTCAAGCAGGCTGCGCTTGACGGGAAGGTCTTCGCCAAGACGGGGACTCTGGGGGAGGCGCGGGCGTTGAGCGGATACCTGGTGGCACGAAGTGGCAAGACAGTCGCGTTCTCGATCATGTGCACGGATCACAGTCCCTCGGGGCCCGCGGATCGCGCGGCCATGGACAAGATTGTCGCGGCCATCGCAGATGCAAATTGAAGGAGTCGCATTGAAGAGGGTTTTTCTTCTCGCTTTACTGGCGGTGTGTGGATGCAACCGTCTCCCACCTTCCAAGCCGTTGAGCGAACTCAACCCGCAAGAGGCCTCGGGCCGCCAGGTCTTTGTGAGCCGATGCTCCAGCTGCCATTCTGCCGATACAGAAAAAGGCATGAACGGTCCCGGGCTTGAGGGGCTGTTTCGCAAGCCGTATCTGCACAGTGGCATGGTGGCGAATGATGCCCGGGTCACTGAGGTGATTGTGCACGGTCGAAACATGATGCCGGCCCTGGGCAATACACTGTCAGATCAGCAGCTCGCGGACCTAATGGCCTACCTGCATACGTTATGACCAATGCGAAACTACCACTGCCTGGAATGGCGGCCATTGCGCTTTGGATGCTGGGACTGGCCCTCATCGGAGTGCTGGGAGTGTTGACCGGCCACTACCCGTCAGGAGCGGCCAGGATTGGCATCCTGATCCTGTGCACGGTCTTTGCGGCCGCCGGCCTGGGATTGATTCGCCTGCGGCGGTGGGGATGGGCGCTGGCGCTGGGCGCGGTCTTCTGCTGCGTGTGTTTTGGGTGCTACAACATCTTCCGGTTTCGCCAGGCGCAATGGGGGGTCATGATTGTGATCAATCTAGTGTTTTTCCTCTACCTGGTGCGGTCGGAGGTAATCGAGCGCCTGCGCTAGCCACGGTACAATTGGAGCAGCGTGCTTGACCTTGTTCAGATCGACCAAAGCCCACAGCGTCCAGCTCCCAAGCCCGCTTGGCTCAAGGCTCGTGCTCCGGTGGGTGAGAACTACCACGAACTGAAAAGCCTGGCCCGGTCGCTCAACCTGCACACGGTATGCGAGTCGGCGCACTGCCCGAATATCGGCGAGTGCTGGAATCAACGCACTGCGACGTTCATGATGTTGGGCAATACCTGCACGCGCCGGTGTGGTTTCTGCGCCGTGCCCAAGGGGCGTCCCGACCCCATCGACTTCGACGAGCCGCGCCGGGTGGCGGAAGCGGTCGCCAAGCTCGAACTGAAACATGCAGTGATCACCAGCGTGAATCGCGACGACGATATTCTTGGGGGCGCGCGCGCTTTTGCCATGGTGATTGCAGGAGATTCGCAGCCAGGCGCCGGGCTGCCAGGTGGAAGTACTGGTCCCTGACTTTCAGGGCCGGGAAGACGCGATCCGGATGGTGGTCGAGGCCAAGCCTGAAATGTTGAACCACAACACCGAATCGGTACCGCGGCTTTATCGCGCAGTGCGATCCGGGGCTCGCTACGAACGCACGCTGCGGTTGCTGGAGTATGCCAAGATTGTCGACCCGCGCATGACTACCAAGTCTGGTGTCATGGTGGGCCTGGGAGAAGAGATGCACGAGCTGCTGCAGGTTTACCGCGACCTCGCAGCCGTGGGGACAGATGTGTTGACCATCGGACAGTACCTGCGTCCATCCAGAGATCACCTGCCTATGGCGCGCTATTACACGCCGGAGGAGTTCGCGTTTATGCGCGAAGAGGCTCTCAGAATGGGTTTCCGCCACGTGGAGTCGGGACCGCTGGTGCGCTCCTCGTATCACGCGCGCGAGCAGGCGATGTCCATTTAATTTCGGGGGAAGAAGAACATGGCAGTCTCAGTAATGGGCAGTATTCCCGCCCTTAAAGACACCCAGCAACAGCTGAAGACGCGGATGGAAAAAGCGGTCGATGATTTCCGCGCCACGCTCGCATCCACACGTACGGGCCGCGCCTCCGTGCACATGCTCGACCAGGTCAAGGTTCCCTATTACGGCAGTGAGATGCCGCTCAACCAGGTGGCGCAGGTGACGGCTCCGGATGCCAACCTGATCACGATCCAACCCTGGGATGCGAGCATCATTGGCGATATCGAGAAAGCGCTGCGGACTTCCGATTTGGGGTTTAATCCGCAGAATGACGGCAAGGTCATTCGCATTCCCATCCCACCGATGACCGAAGAGCGGCGCAAGGAAGTGGTCAAGCATTTGAATAAGACCCTGGAAGACCATCGCACGGCGGTGCGGAATATTCGCCGCGATGGGAATGACATGATCAAGAAGTCGGCTAAAGACAAGAAGATTTCCGAGGATGAAGAGAAGAGGTCGCTCGAGGAAATCCAGAAGCTCACCGACGATGAGATCCGGCGGATGGAAGAGATGTGCCGTAATAAAGAAAGGGAAGTGCTGCAGATCTGATTGGGTGTTTGGTGTGAGCAAAGCCGACCTCAAGGATTAAAGCGTGTGCGTGAAAACTGACGATAAAAAGTCCCGTAGGGACGGCTGAATTTCAGCCCCTGTGGGGGGGCGATGGTGCAGCAGTGCGCGTCAAGGCTGGGGCTTTCTAGGGCAACACTTAAGCCGTCCCAACGTCCAGAGTTCAGTTGGTGCGATTGCTGTGGTCGAGAATGATCTTCCAGCCTTGTTGGTCTTTCTTCAGCACCAGGGAGAAGATGCCGTCCGCGTTTCCACCGCCTGCGGCGGTTCGCTCCAGATGGAAATTTCCGGTGGCGACGGCGTAGTTGGGGGCTAGTTCCCTGATGGCCAGGTTCGAGAAGGTAAGTTTGCCCATTCCGGCGGGCGTTGGGTAGATCCTCCTGTAACGTTCGCGGATGGTGGCATAGCCGTATTCCACGGTCTTCCCTACAAAGGTGGTGGTGGGCGCGTCTTCGTAGGCTTTCATGAAGGCGTCTACGTCGCCCCGGTTCCAATCCGCGGCTTGTTGGTCCATCAAGTGATGAATGGCTGTCCCCGACGCTGATTGTGCCCACGACGGGGTGGAAAGCGTCAAAAGGAGAACCAGCAAGAGATGCGTACGGGCCATGTGTTCCTCCGGTCCAGTTACAGTAAGCCCTGTGGAAGGGCGTTGCTACTACAATGAGCTATGTCCCCAGCGAAAACTGTCCAGACCGTTTGTTCGCACGATTGCCCGGATTCGTGCGCCGTGCTGGTCACCGTTGACGAGACCGGCAAGGCTACGCGTATCCAGGGCGACCCGTCCCATCCGGTAACGCGGGGTTTTTTGTGTGGCAAGGTGGCCAAGTATCTGGACCGGGTTTACTCCCCCGCACGCATTCTGCAACCGATGCGACGCCGGGCCGGCGCGGCGAAGGGAAAGATGGCCTACGGCCGCGAGGCAGAAGTGTTCGAACCCATCGGATGGGATGATGCACTCGACCTGATCGCGGAACGTCTCAGCTCGATTGCACAGCAGCATGGTCCGGAGTCCATCCTTCCCTACTCCTATGCCGGGAATATGGGCGTGCTTGGCTACGGCTCCATGGATCGCCGGTTCTTTCATCGGCTAGGCGCGTCACGACTGGATCGCACCATCTGCGCAACCGCGGGCGGCGACGCCCTGATATCGGTTTATGGAAAGAAGCTGGGCACAGACCCGGAACACTTCCGCCATGCGAAGTACATCATTGCGTGGGCTGCGAACATACACGGGAATAACGTTCACCTGTGGCCGTTCGTCCAAGAAGCGCGGCGCAATGGCGCACGACTCGTGGTGATCGATCCTTACCGAACCCGCACGGCCCAGGTTGCCGACTGGCATATCCCTATCCAGCCAGGGACGGACACGGCTTTGGCGCTCGGCCTGATGCGCGTGATTATCGAAGAGGGCCTGTATGACCGCGATTATGTGGCCCAGAATACGGTTGGGTTTGAGGAGCTGCGACAACATGTACAGATCTATACGCCTGACCACGTCTCCGGCCTGACCGGCATTCCAGCGGCCGATATTGAGCGCCTGGCGCGCGAGTACGCGAGCAATGCTGCTTCCGCTATTCGTTTGAACTACGGCATACAGCGACAGCCGAACGGAGGAGCCGCGGTTCGCGCAGTGTGCATGCTGCCGGCGTTGACCGGCGCCTGGAAACACCTGGGAGGCGGTTTGCAGCTCTCGCTCAGCGGCGCCTACACATTCAATGGCACGGCATTGGAACGGCCCGACCTGATGATGGCCAGCCCGGTGAAGGGCCCGACGCGCGTAGTCAACATGTCCCGGCTTGGACCCGCGCTCACCGAGTTGGACGCTCCACCGGTGAAGGCGCTGTTCGTTTACAACTCCAACCCAGCGGCGATTGCCCCCAATCAAAACGCGGTGGTACGGGGGCTGAAGCGTAGTGACCTGTTCACCGTGGTCCACGAGCAGTTCTTCACCGACACCACGGATTATGCCGATGTGGTGTTGCCGGCGACTACTTTTCTGGAACATAAGGATTTTCAAGGAGCGTATGGTCACTACTTTCTGCAGCTGTCAGAGCAGGCTATTGCTCCTCCGGGCGAGGCGCGGTCGAATGTCTGGCTATTCAGTCAACTGGCGCAGCGCATGGGCTTCACCGAGTCCTGCTTTCACGACAGCGTGGATGATCTGATAGAGCAGGCGCTAGCGTGTAGCTCCGGCGACGGACCTACACGGCAGGAACTGGAAGAAAAGAAGCGCATCCGGGTGAACTCCCAGCCCTTTGCGGAGGGCGTGTTTGCCACCCCCAGCGGCAAGATCGAGTTTTATTCGAGTGCCCTGGCAGGACAGGGGATAGACCCGCTGCCGACGTTTCACGTGCCCGATGAGTCGCGGGGCGGTGCCGCTGCGCACACGTTTCCCCTTGAATTTTTGCCCCGCAAGGCCGACAACTACATGAACTCGACCTTTGCCAACCTGCCCAGCCACCAGAAGATGGAGTCGCCTGGCCTGGCGATGATGCATGCAAGCGACGCCGAAGCCCGGCAGATTGCCGAGGCGGACTGGGTGGAGATATACAACGCCCGCGGCAAAATACGCCTGCGCGCGCACATCGACGGCAGCGTGGCCGCCGGAGTGGTGGCGGCCAGCCTCAATTGGAACAAGCTGTCGACCGGAGAGAACAATGTAAACGCGCTTACTTCCGATCGGCTGACCGATCTCGGCCGCGGGCCGACGTTTTATTCCACCCTGGTAGAAGTTCGAAAGCTCAACGCGGACGAAGCGCAAACGGCGTTCACTCCGATAGACTAAGGAAACCTGCTCAAGCGTGAAAAGACGATGCCGTTTCCAGCGGGTTTCCAGTGCGCGGGCTGTGGAGAGTGGAATGAGATCGTGGTGGACGAATCTGCCGGGGGACGGCAGCGTTACGTGGAAGACTGCCAGGTCTGTTGCAAACCGAACCTTCTGTCCGTTTCCTGGGATTCCGCAGTGGGCGAATATTTTGCAGATAGCGAACTGGAGAGTTAATGGCGTTGTGGTGCATCAGCTGAGTGGAACTCCGGGATGGTAGGCAGCGTGAGAAACCAGTCCCCGGAGTTGGGGAGTACCCCTTCCGTCACATATAATCGCCTTTTCCTCCAGCAGGATCCGATTTTTAGCAGTGAGGGTGTGCCTATTCTTCGCGTCGTGTCAGGGAGCCTTCGCTCCCGGTTTCCTCAGAACCAACCTGCTCGGTTCTTTTTCCGGATTTGCAGGATTGTGGGCTTACTTCTATTTTGCGGTTCCAGTCTGAATGCCTGGGCACAGCAGAGCGCCGCCCCTCCTGCGGCTGCAGCCGCTGCCTCGCCGGAAAACACAATCCAGCAGATCCGAGTGATCGGGAACCGGCGCATTCCCCGAGAGACTGTGCTGGCACGGCTGTTTTCCCATCCCGGAGATGTGTACGACCCGGCAACCATCGAGCGCGACTTCAATTCGCTGTGGAATACGGGCTATTTCGAGAATCTGCAGATCGCGCGGGAAGACACGCCCAAGGGCATCGTTCTCGATGTGATCGTCAAAGAGAAACCGACGATTCGCGAGATCAATTACAAGGGTTTGAACTCGGTCTCGACCTCCGATGTTCTGGACCGCTTCAAGAAGGAACACGTCAGTCTCTCGGTAGAGAGCCCCTATGATCCGACACGCCTGGCACGCGCCATCGACGTTATCCGCGCCCTGCTGGCCGAGCACGGGCACCAGTTTGCGACGGTAAAGCCGGACATCAAGACCATTCCGCCCTCTTCGGTGTCTATCAACTTCATCGTCAAGGAAGGCCCCACGGTCAAGGTGGGGAACATCACGTTTACCGGCAACCACGCGGTGCCTTCGCGCGAGCTGCGGGCATCGATGAGAAATCTGCGGCCGGTGGGGATTCCCCATTCAATTTTCCTGGAGAACCTTTTTGCCCGCACCTATGACGCCAGCAAGCTGGAAGAGGACACGGAGCGGGTTCGCCGCGCGCTCCAGGATCGCGGATATTTCCGGGCTGGCGTAGCCGATCCCATCACCCACATCCGCAATGAAGGCGGGCTCTCGCTTCTTACCTTCCGGCCGCGCAACGGCAAGCGCATCGATATTCGGATTCCCGTTGAAGAGGGGCAGCGCTATCGCCTGGGCGGCGTGACTTTTACCGGCAACGCCCATGTGCAGAACGTAAAGGCGCTGCGCGCTCAATTCCCCACCAAAGACGGGGAATGGTTCAATGCCACGGCGGTCGGCAAGGGCCTGGATAACCTGCGCAAGGCATATGGTTCGCTGGGCTACATCAACTTCACCGCGGTGCCGACGCCGCGCATCGATGATGCCAAACACCAGGTCTTTCTAGACATCGACATCGATGAGGGCAAGCCCTTTACCGTGTCCCGCATCGAGTTCCAGGGCAACACCATTACCCGTGACCGCGTGATCCGCCGCGAGCTTCTGCTGGAAGAAGGCCAGGTATACAACAGCAACCTGTGGGAGCAGAGCCTGCTCCGCTTGAACCAGCTGGATTATTTCGACCCGCTTAAGATCGACCAGGATTCGGAAGAGCACACCGACGCAGACAACGGCACGGTCTCGCTGCTGCTCAAGGTGCACGAAAAGGGCAAGAACTCGATCGGCCTGAATGGCGGCGTCAGTGGTCTTTCCGGCACTTTCCTCGGGTTGAATTACTCCACCAACAATTTTCTTGGCCTGGGCGAAACCCTGAGCGTGCAGGGCAACATCGGCAACCTGTCGCGCAATATTCTTTTTGCCTTCACAGAACCTTATCTGCGCAACAAGTCGACCAGCCTGGGATTTCAGGTCTTCTCCAGGAAATCGGACTACAACTCTGCCCGCAACTACGCCAGTGTCACCGGCCAGTCTTCTGCCCTGACGGCCGCCCAGGAATCGCTTACACAGAACTACAACCAGTCTTCGACCGGGTTGAATTTCTCGATCAGCTACCCGATTAAGCACTCCTTCAAGCGAGTGGGCCTGACGTATAGCTGGGATAAGTCGACCATCACGACGTTCAGCCAGGCGTCGGCGAATCTGTTCCAGACGCTGGCCTTCCGCAGCGGCCAGATCCAGGGGCCGAATGCACTGGAAGGCATTTACACCAGCTCGGTTTCGTTGAGCTACCAGTACAACAAGGTTGGTCCGTCGGTATACCGGCCACGTTTTGGAACCGAAGTTTCCGCTGCCTTGCAGGTCGCGGGACTTTGGGGCAATGTTCGCTATTTCACCCCGGTCGTGCTGTACAAGCACTTTATTGCCATGAAGGGCCTGCGCCCCAACCCGGACGGCCGCAATGTGCTGGGTATTCGCATACAGGGTTCTTACATACAGGGTTTCAGCGGAGATGTTGCTCCCCCGTTTGCTCGCTTTTATTCCGGCGGCGACAACGAACTGCGCGGCTTTGACGTTCGCGCAGCAACACCGTACGCATTCATTCCGGTGCGGGCAAACATCACGCTTACGAATCCCGATGGCACGCCGGTTCCCATTCAACCGGGCAACTATACGTTGGGCAATATCACTATCCCGATCCCGATCTACCGCCCAGTCTCGGTCGGTGGCGACATCAAGGGAACATCATCGATTGAATATCGAATTCCGATCGCCGGCCCGGTGCAGTTCGCGATCTTCGACGATTTCGACATCAATTCGGTGGTTCGGCAATCCCAATTGCGGCAAAGCGTGGAAGGCGCCGACCAGCTCAATTCACCGCTCTATGGCTGTACGTCGTACTTCAATGGTTCTTGCCAGGGCGGACAGTCCATCAAGTTTATCAACGAAATACGGCCGATCCACGGCACCAACTTTGTACCGCGCACGTCGGTCGGCGGCGAACTCTCGGCCATGTTGCCTATCGTGAACGCGCCCATGCGTATCTATTACGCCTACAACATTCTCCGGCTGTATGAGGATGTTCAAGGGGAAAGCCTGATTACCCGCAGCATGTTCCCGGCGGGTGGCGCGGGCGACTACACTTATCAAAATTCCATCTCGGCTTACGATTCGCTTTTGCACTTCCGCGAGCCGAGAAAGACGTTTCGTCTGAGCGTCAGCACAACTTTCTAGGGTCGATGGCGGGTTGTGCCGGCTGTATGACGTGGGGGTTGGCGGCATTGCCCACTCAAGCCAAAGGAGGGCTTGAATGGGGCACCCAGAGCATTGGTTGCTCGTTGGGGAGTTAAGTGAGTTCGCTGCTCGCAAACGTACGTGAGGGTAGGGTCCATTGCCGAACACTTGGTTGCTCGTTGGGAGACTACTGAGTTCGCTGCTCGTGTGACATGAGGGTTGGGCGTGCTTGCAGCGGGAGTTCCTTTGCAGGTTGCGTTGACGCTCCTTCAACCCACACCTATAATCACTGCTGGCCCTGTGATTATCTCGGTCCGTGTCTCTTCTTCGCATTTGCTGCCAGATGCGCTGGCCAGGTGACTGCAATGCAAATGCGCCTGCGGGAGACCCGCAAGCGAAGGCCCGCTTTCCGCTGAAAGACGCGGGCGATCTGGATTCAAAAGATCAAAAGGAGTTTTGTATTCCGATGAAGCGTTCGTTGACACTAGTTTGCCTGCTCGCATCCGCCGCGAGCAGTTCCGTCGCATCGAGCACCAGCGCGTTTGCCCAAACACCCTCCGCACCTGCACCGGCAGGAGCGGCTGGGCTTTCCGGCGCCTCTATGGAGGTTCCCTCCAATCCCAGGATTGCGATTATCGCTTTCCAGCAAGCGGTAGCGGCAACCAATGAAGGGCAACGCAACTTTGCGCAACTGCGGGTGAAGTTCGAGCCCAAGCAGGCTGCGCTCAAGGCACAAAACGACGAAATCGATTCGCTGAAGAAGCAGTTGCAGGACGCCGGCTCGACGTTAAGTGAGCCGGAACGGGACACCCGCCTGAGGACGATCGACGAGAAGACCAAGTCTCTGCAGCGCTCGGCGGAAGATGCGCAGAACGAGGCCAGCACCGCGATGAACGACATGTATCAGCAACTGGCACAGAAGGTCTATGCCGTGCTGGATGCGTATTCGAACCAGAATAAGTTCACCATCGTGCTCGATACCAGCGCGCAGCAGACGCCTGTATTGTGGGCAAATCAAGCGTCGGACATCACCAAAGCGGTGGTCGAAGCATACAACGCTAAGTCTGGCGTTCCTCCGCAGCCGGCCGCCAGCGCGCCTGCCGCACCGCGTCCGAGCACTGGCGCTCCTCGAAGCACGACCCCGCGGCCCAGCACGACCAAACCGCCGCAGTAGAGCGTTGGCCCGGGCAGGTTTGTCTCGCCTGCCCGGGCCAACGCATCTGCTTGAGTGAGTCCCGCAGGGACGTCCCAAGCTTTTCCAGGATTCTGTTGCGTCTGTTTTTCAGCCGTCCCGTTCGACAACCTCAGGGCAGGCTCTTCGGCACTCAGTTCGCGGTCGGGCTGGGGTGATTTACTGCTCTCGAGCAGTGGTTGGGATGCGGTAAAAAGTCCCGACTTCGGCTCACCGGGAGAGCAAAAATTGCTGAGGCAAGGTTCCCTCCGGGTTGTGGAAAAAAATGTGGAAAGCCGAGACACGGCTTTTTTTCAGCTCACCCTACAGTACCGCCAGAATCCGGCAGCCCTCGGTTATCCGCACGTTAACTCTATTTGATTGTGTTGTTTGTGTAAGTCTGGCCGGGGATCGCGCCATTTGCTGCCACAGGTTTTTGCAGCGGGTGCGATTCACAGCTTTCCACAAAACCAGTGTTACCCATGACTAAGGTAACTAGTCACTTCCCTTATTTACTTGAATCCTCACCCACTTTTAGGACCGCCAGAAACGCCTCCTGAGGGATGTCAACTTTACCGATGCGTTTCATCCGCTTTTTTCCTTCTTTTTGCTTCTCCAGGAGTTTGCGCTTGCGGCTGATGTCTCCGCCGTAGCACTTGGCGATTACATTTTTGCGCAAAGGGGCGACCGTCTCACGGGAGACGATTTTGGCTCCGATGGCCGCCTGGATGGCGACCTCAAACATCTGCCGGGGAATGAGCTCGCGCATTTTGGAAACCAGAGCGCGGCCACGCTCATAGGCAAAGTCCCGATGCACAATGATGGAAAGCGCATCGACCGGTTCGCCCGAGACCAGAATGTCGAGCTTGACCATGGGAGATTCCCACATGCCGGCAAGCTGGTAATCGAGAGACGCATAGCCGCGCGACACCGACTTCAAACGATCGTAGAAATCCAACACAATCTCATTGAGCGGGAGTTCGTAGGTCAGCATCACGCGTGTGGGCGTTACATATTCAAAGTTTTTTTGCCGGCCGCGTTTTTCCTCGACCAGCTTGAGAATGCCGCCCACGTACTCCTCACTGGTGAGGATGGTGGCAATGATGACCGGCTCTTCGATCTTCTCGATGTCGCTTGGGTCGGGCCAGCGGGAGGGATTCTCCACTTCGATGACCGATTTGTCGGTGAGGGTGATTCTGTAGCGCACGCCAGGAGCAGTGGTGATGAGGTCGAGGTTGAACTCGCGCTCCAGCCGCTCCTGGATGATCTCCATGTGCAGCAAGCCGAGGAAGCCGCAGCGAAATCCGAAGCCCAACGCGACTGAACTCTCAGGTTCAAAGAAGAATGAGGAGTCGTTCAGGCGCAGCTTTTCGAGCGCGTCCCGCAGCAGCGTGTGCTCATGCGAGTCCACGGTATAGAGCCCGGCGAACACCATCGACTGGATATCCTTGAAGCCGGGCAGGGGCTCCGAGGCCGGGCGGGCATCCTCGGTGACGGTGTCACCGATCTTGGTGTCTGCGACATTCTTGATGGTGGCGGAAAAGAAGCCCACTTCTCCAGCAGACAGCTGGTCAATCTCTACCGGCTTGGGCGTGAGCACGCCCACAGCTTCCACATCGAATACGCGGCCGTTGGACATCAGCCGGATCCTCATGTCCTTACGTAGAATGCCGTTGATCACACGAGCCAGTACAATCACGCCGCGATAAGGATCGAAGTGGCAATCGAAGATCAAGGCCTGCAGCGGCGCCTCCGCATCTCCGGTGGGCGGCGGCAGGCGGTGCACAACGGCCTCCAACACTTCGGGAACGCCGAGGCCCGTTTTGGCACTCACCGGCAGCGCGTCGGTGGCGTCGAGCCCTACGGTGGACTCGATCATTTCCTGGGTGCGCAACACGTCTGCGCTGGGGAGATCGATCTTGTTGATCACCGGGATCATGTCCAGGCCGTTATTGATCGCCAGGTAAGCGTTGGCGAGAGTCTGGGCCTCCACGCCCTGGGACGCGTCTACTACGAGTAGAGCCCCCTCACAACAGGCCAGGGAGCGCGAAACCTCGTAAGAGAAATCAACGTGACCAGGCGTATCGAGCAGATTCAACTGATACATTTCACCGTCTTTAGCGAGGTAGTTCATACGCACGGCATGGGCCTTGATGGTGATGCCGCGCTCCCGTTCCAGATCCATTGCGTCCAGCACCTGGGCCTGCATCTCACGGGCAGTCAGGGAGCCAGTGAGCTCCAGCAAACGGTCCGAGAGCGTCGACTTGCCGTGGTCGATGTGGGCAATGATGGCGAAATTGCGGATGTGCTTGCTGTCCATGAAGGGGTGCCGATGGGCGGGTAACGCTCAGATGGTGAAAGAGAGGAAGGTCTCTCCCCCGATCTTATCATTCACATTGCGGGGGTCCGGGCAATACAATCGTGGACAGTGGAGGGTTGATTATCGCTCCCAGAATGTTTTTGCTGGCGCTTGCCGCGGCTCCCCTGCTGCTGACCGGATGTGTGCCGGAGGTGGGTGTGAGCAAGGGGACGGCAAAATCACCCCAAGCGACGGCTCCAGCTCTCAAGCCCACCGCGCCGGCAACTCCGGCCAATGCACAGGCGACCAGCCCCTCCGCTCCAGCCACCCCCCAAGTCCAGGCTCTGATCGACGCAGTCGAGGTGGCTTATCAGAGTGGTGTGACAAATTATCACGCGGGCAAACTGCAGTCCGCGAAGTCCGACTTTGATCGTGCCGTAGACCTGATGTTGAACAGCAATTTCGATCTGCGCAACGAGGCCCAGTTGCGCGATGAGTTCGACCGAGTGATCGACGCTGTCAATACTTTGGAAATGGAAGCGCTCAAACAGGGAAACGGCTTTGCCCCCAAGATTGAACCGGCTCCGGTCGATATCGCAAACGATGTCACTTTCCCGGTCGACCCGACGGTCAAGGCGCAAGCCATCGCAGAACTCAAGACCACGCAGTCCGATCTACCGCTGGTGATCAACGATCCTGTTGCCGGGTACATCAGCTATTTTTCTTCCAAGGGGCGAGGAACACTGATGCGTTCGCTGGAACGCGCCGGCCGCTATCGAGCCATGATCGCGGCGGTGCTGGCGGAAGAGAAAGTTCCGCAGGATCTGATCTACCAGGCGGTGGCCGAGTCCGGCTTTCAGCCGCAGGCCGTGAAGCCGTTCGGGGGCTGGTGGCATGTGGCAGTTCATGCCCTACGGCGTTTATGGACTCAGCCGCACCGGCTGGTACGATGAGCGCTTCGATCCGGAAAAGTCGACCCACGCGTATGCCCGCTACATGAAGGTGCTGTACTCCCAATTGGGCGATTGGTACCTGGCCATGGCCGCGTACGACTGGGGGCCAGGCAACGTACAGAAAGCGGTGGAGCGGACCGGCTACGCCGACTTCTGGGAGCTCTATCATCGCAACGCGCTCCCGCAAGAGACAAAGAATTACGTTCCGATCATCATCGCGGCCGCGATCATGGCCAAGAATCCCCAGCAATATGGACTGCAGGAACTCACGCCCGACCCACCGCTGGTCACGGACACGGTCACAACCGACTACAGTGTTGACCTGCGGCTGGTGTCGGACCTGGTGGAAGCGCCGGTGCAAGAGATCAACGACCTGAACCCAAGCCTGTTGCGGATGAGTACCCCCAGCGATTCCCCTTTTGAATTGCATCTGCCCGCCGGCAGCAAAGATCTGTACCAGAAACGCATCGCCGAGATTCCCGTAGACAAGCGCAATCAATGGCGGTTTCACAAAGTAGCGTCCGGGAGACACGTTGGTGACCGTGGCCCGGGATTACCACGTCACTCCGTCGGAGATTGTCTTTGTGAACCAATTGGACGCCGGCGAGGACCTCTCCTCAACCGACTCACTGATCATTCCGGTGCCGCCGGCTCCCTCCAGCCGATCCCGCCTCACCCTTTACAAGGTCGCACATGGGGATACGCTGGTGACGGTGGCCGATCGCTTCAACATGACCGTGCAGCAGCTGCGACGCTGGAATCATCTGACCGCCACGCATCTGGAACCGGGACGCCAACTGTATGTGGCCGAGCCGGCCCGCGTGACCCGCAGCGGCAGGTCAGGCGCAAAGCGTCGAGTGAGTGCGTCCAGCAAGCGCAAAACGCCCTCGCGCACATCGTCCGCAACACGTGCCAACACCAAGAATGGAAAAGAAACTTAATTCTCACTTGCGTTCATTGGCAACCCGTTGCATGCTGTTGCTATAATCCGCGCCGCAGGCAAGTATGATAGAAAGTGGTTCTCTGCGATCCGAATCCGTAGCAACCCAAGCCTTGGAGGCATAAGAATGCAGGACGAACTTAAACTGTACGCACACGCTGAAAATGAGTTTGAAGCCGAGGCGGACGAGTACCCGGATGAGCTCGAGGATGGGTTCGATGACGATGAAGAGGAAGAAGAAATAAGCGTGATCGTCTCGTCGACTCCTGTGATCGCTGAGTTGATGCCGCCACCAGCGAGCCCACCGGCCGCACCACCCGCCAAGAAGGCCCCAGCAAAAAAAGCTGTCGCCAAAAAGGCTGCCGCAAAGAAGACCGTTGCGGCACCGGCAAAAGCTCCGGCCAAAAAGGCCGCCACGAAATCTGCCGCGAAGAAGAGCGCGAAGGGCGGCAGAAAGGCTGTGAAAGCAGCCGGCAACAAAAAAAGCGCCAGCAGTAAAAAATCTACCAACAAACGAGGTATTCCTTTGGCAGTGAAGAAAGCAGCAACCAAGAAGTCGGCGGCAAAGAAGTCTCCGGCGAAGAAGGCAGCTAAGAAGTCGTCGGCCAAGAAGGCAGCTAAGAAGGCTCCGGCGAAGAAGTCAGCCAAGAAGGCAGCTAAAAAGAAGTAGCTTTTTCTTAACAAAACAGGCAAGCAAAAGAGCCCGGCTGCGTGCCGGGCGTTTTTGCGTCTGGAGGTTTTGGGATTTAGGTAGTAACTGGCAACGGATCTGGACCTTATGGATTAGCGGTCGCCGAAGGTCTTCGCGGTGAGCGGAGTGGTATCCCACATCTCGCGAAAAACGAGCGAGATATGGGGCACCGAGGATTGGTTGATCCTGGAGGAAATTCGGAATAACCTTCGCTGACTCTACTTCTTTTCGTAGCCGTTCAGGGCTGCCAGGACTTGTTCGCTGTGTTGTTGCGGGTTTACGGCGGTCCAGACCTGGACGATTTTGCCCTGGGGATCGATGAGAAAGGTGTTGCGCTTGGCCATCTTGATGCCCATGTGATCGCCCATCGAGCCGTACTGGGCTACGACGGTTTTGTCCTGATCACTCAGCAGCTTGAAGCTCAGACCTTCCTTGGCGCAAAACTCCTTGTGGCTGTCGGTGGAGTCGACGCTCACACCGACCACAACGGCGTCCAGCTTCTGATATTTTTCGATGTCCTGCTGAAAGTTGTGGGCCTCAATGGTGCAGCCGGTGGTCATGTCCTTTGGGTAGAAATAGAGCACAACCCACTTGCCACGGAAGCTGTCGAGGCTGATTTTGGAACCGTCCTGGGATGGCAGGGTGAAGTTGGGGGCCGTCTGGCCGGCTTGCGGCATGGCGGTATCGTCCGCTCGTCCGCGGATACTTAAGACAGCGCCGGCGAGCAGAACCAGCAGGATGGCGACGAATGCTACTCTCGTTGATTTCACAGGAATCTCCGCACAAAATGTTGGATTTCAGGCCCAACTGATTAGACCGCGTTCGTCTTTCTGTGTCCAGCGACGGCGGGCTCGACAGCAACGATCGCGATGCCGCCTGCCGTGGCCAATCGCTGGACCGTTTCCAGGTCGAAGATCAGGGTTCTACCAGCTTCAATGGACAAGCAGGTGGCCCCAGCCAGTTGCATCACTTCCAAGGTCCTGGGCCCGATGACCGGCACGTCGAAACGCATGTCCTGTTTCGGCTTGGCGACCTTCACCACGCTTAGCCGGCGATCGAGAGTGGACGCGGATTCTCCTTCGGCGTCCAGAGAGCGCAGGATGGCTCCAGCGCGCTCGATGGTGGCATCGGTACCCTCCATGGCCTCGACCGCGACACAGGCCTGCCCAGCCACCACTACGGTCTGTCCTATGTCATAGCCGGCAAGGGCCTGGGCCACCTGGCGTCCGTAAGCCAGATCCTGTTCCTCATCCGCGGTGGGGGCGCGCACAGTGAGCACGCCAGCCTTCGCCAATAGAGGTTCCAGGTAAGCAGTGGAGGAGATGAGCTCAATTCCCTCATCGCTCAGCACCTTGGCCACCGCGCCAAGGAGCATGTCGGTGTTGCGGGTGCGCAGATTCAGGAGCAGCTTGGCCAGGCGCCAGTCCGGACGAATGCTGGAGAAGATTTGCTTGTGCTTGACCTGGCCGGCCATGACGGCCTGTTTGACACCCTGCTGCTGGAAAATCTCGATCAACCGTGACAACTCTCCCAGCGAGAGCCAATGCACGCGTATGCCGGGGTCAGCGGCGGCTCGTGCGTCCATTTCCGGATCGGTTTCTTCTTTGATGGCGGCCACCACCACTTCCACGCCATGAGCGCGGGCGGCGTCGAGCAGCAGAAAGGGAAATCGCCCGTTGCCGGCGATCAGACCGAGCCTGGTGATGGGTTCAAGGGTCACGCTGCTCCTACTTGATGACGCCGCGTTGAGAACGATCGATAAAGGCGAGGAGGTAAGCCACGCAATCGTCCTGGGCGCCTTCGCCTCGCAAACGCTCCAGCGCCTGCGAGGTGTTGAGCTTCGCTGCCAACAGGATTCGGTATGCATGCTGCAGGGCCTTCAACTGCGCCGGGCTGAACCCGGAACGCTCCAGGCCGATCCGGTTGAGGCTGTACGCATGGGTCTCGCGCTTGGCGGAGGTCAGGGAGAAAGGCAGAACGTCCTGGGTGATGGTGGTGCCACCGCCCACGTAGGCATGTTTGCCGATACTGCAGAACTGGTGCACCGGGCAAAGTGCGCCGACACTGGCATGGTCCTCTACAGTGACGTGGCCAGCCAGGGTAGCGCCGTTGGCCAAAATGCAATGGTTGCCAATGGTGCTGTCGTGACCGATGTGAGTGTAGGCCATGATCAGGCAGTGACTACCCACCCGGGTGGTGCCACCGCCTCCTTGCGTGCCCCGGGAGATGGTGACGTATTCGCGGATGGTATTGTCGTCACCGAGGACGAGCGCAGTTGCTTCGCCCCGGTATTTGAGGTCTTGCGGCGCTACGCCGAGACAGGCGAAGGAGTAGACGCGATTGCGGGCTCCCAGGCGGGTCTTGCCGTCCAGCACGACGTGCGAAACCAGTTCGCAGTTCTCGCCCAGCTCGACATCAGGACCGATGCTGCAATAGGGACCGACGTTACAGGATTCTGGAATGCGAGCCGTGGCAGCCACGATGGCTGTTGGGTGAATGCTCACTCGTGACTCACCGGCTCCAGGGAGGGTTCGATAACTGGATCAACCGCAGGCCCGGCTGCTGGAGCGGGACCTGACTGACTGGCGGGTGCTGCACTGGCAGAGCGGCCAGGCCGGGGCACCACGGCACACATGATGGTGGCTTCACACACCAGCTTGCCCTCTACGTAGACCTTGCCTTCCAGCCGCGCGGCCAGGGGTCTCCAGTTCAACACGTCCACTTCAATGCGCAGCTGATCGCCGGGCACTGCCGGGCGCCGGAAGCGAGCGCGGTCGATCCCAGAGAAGACCAGCAGCTTGTTTTCATGGTCCGGAACTTCGGGAAGCAGGAGCACCCCACCAGCCTGGGCGATGGCCTCGACCATCAGCACCCCGGGCATGATGGCGTAATCAGGAAAGTGCCCCTGGAAAAACGGCTCGTTGATGGTCACGTTCTTGATGGCCACGATCCGTTTCTTGCGAGTGCTCTCAAGAATGCGGTCAATCAGGAGAAAGGGATAGCGGTGGGGCAGAACGGACATGATCTGGCCAATGTCCAACCCCTGCAGCGCCTCCGGTTTTGGATTCTCGTCTTCCATAGTCGCAGGCATATTGTAGAGCATTCAGCTTGCTATTTCTTGATTTTGGCCGCCGCTTGATCTGGATTGAACATGTCTGGTGTCAACGGAATATCGTAGGCTGCGCGAGCGAGGAAGCGCTGATTCGTCATGTCGCCGTTGTGGTAGCGGGTGATGGCATAGGCGGTGGGTAAACCATCCACCATCTCGTAACGGTCATACTCCTCCGCGTCGGTGTTCTTGTCCTTGTAGAGCGGGTCGCGCCACTGATAGCTCCGCCGCAGGGGCAAGTGGGTCTCGGCATCGGTCTGAATGGTGATGCTGTCATTTTCTGAGTTGATCAGTGTGGTTTGATCCGCCAGATGACGTTCCACCAGGCTTTGGCCGCCATAGATCAGGACGGTCCTGGGGTCTTTGAGCCAGACCTGCACGGCAATCCGGATGGAGTGTGCGCGACGCCGGAGAAGCTCTTCTGTCTGGTCCTTGGGGAGTTCTTTCTTCCCTTTGTAGGTGACCTCCCAGACCTGATCTCCGTTGATGATTTCGAACACGTCGCGCTTTTTTCCGAGCTCGATGCGGGTTTGGTCGGGAAATTTCTGGATTTCATAAAACTCTGAAGTCGCGCCGGTGGGCTTGCCCTGGTAGAAGCCGGAGGTTCGGCCCTGCTGCATGGAACTGGTGAGGCTGAGCCACCTTTGGCCGCCCAGGGCAGTGACCATAGCGTCCAGAGTGGCGCGGGCTTTCTTCTGATTTGCGTCGGCATTCGGGTCCTGGGCTTTGGCCGGATGCAGCAAAGTCAGGATGAAGAAGAGGCTGACAAACTGCAACGAGGTTCTACGAAGCCCTAATCCCATTTCACCGTCTCCCGCTGGTTCATTGTACAAAGCGTTGTTGCGAAGGAATTGCGTAGCCCCTCAAGCCAACTGCAGGCTTGAATGGGGCACCCTCGATTTCTTCCGCTGCCGAACTCAGGGCTGCTGCTGCTTCTTTTGTCGCAGCAGCTTTCGGTGGGCCGACGGTGGCATTGCCAGGACTTCCCTGGTTCTTTTGGGCAGCTTGTTGTAGATCAAGCGATGCCCGTGTTCGAGGAGCTGTTCCAGTTCGGTGGTGCGGAAGACTCTCCAATGCCTCAGTGCCACCCAGTGGGCCCGGGCGAGGTACGGGGCGGGAAAGACGCCTTCTGTCTCGAGCAGCTCGGCGTATCGTTCCGGGCCGGCAGCAAAGGAAACAACCGCCTTTTGATCGTCGTCAAGATTCAGCACGGCGAACATTTTGCCGCCGACGGCTTTATCCCCGACCCAGAAGACGAGGTTTGCGCCCCATTGCATGGTTTCGACGACATGGGGCAAGCGCAACAGATAATCCCGCAGGCGTTCCGCATCCATCGTCTATCTCTCCTTGCTGATGGCGCGCACGGCGGTGCAAAGGCGTTCAATTTCGGCTTCCGTATTGTAGTAATGGACCGACGCCCTCACCAGCTCATCGAGACCGCGCTGCTCCATGTCGATGCGGGCGGAGGCCCGTTCGACCGTGCGGACCGCGAATCCTCCTGCTTTGAGCCGCTGCATGACTTCTCCGGGGGATTGGCCGTCGCAGGTGAAGGTCACGATGCCGCAGCGAATTCGGCCCAGATCGCGCACGGTGACGCCCTTTATTTCCGCCAACTGGTCCCGCAACAGCGCGGCGAGATGCTGGACGCGGCTTTCGATCTTTTTGAGACCCAACGCCAACGCATATTCGATGGCTACCCCTAACCCCAGCCGGGTAGCCGCAGAAGATTCCCAGGTTTCAAACTTCTTTGCGTCGCGGCGAACCTCATAGCTGCCAGGTGCAACCCAGGTGGCCGCGTGCAGATCGAGTGTTGGAGGATCCATCTGCGCCAGCAGCGCCTGGCGCACGTAGAGAAAGCCCGTGCCGCGCGGTCCTCTGAGATATTTGCGGCCGGTCGCGGAAAGCATATCGCAGCCCAGGGCTTCGACGTCGAGGTCTATTTGCCCCGCTGACTGGCAGGCGTCGAGCAGAAATGGAATGCCTGCGGCGCGGGCGAGCTCACCCACGCGCGCGGCGGGCTGTACCAAGCCTCCATTGGTGGGCACGTGCGTGAGGGCAATCAACTTGACGCGATCGTCGAGCAGCTTCCGCAGTGCTTCCAGGTCAATCTCTCCGGATGGGTCGCTCTCCACCACGTGGATCTCAGCCCCGGTACGCTGCGCCACCTGGAGGAAGGCGATGTAGTTGCTGGCATACTCGTTGGCCGCGGTCACGATGCGGTCGCCGGGAGTAAAGCGCAGGGAATAGAAAGCCATCTCCCAGGCGCGGGTCGCATTTTCCTGCAGGGCGATCTCTTCCGGAGCGCAGTGCAGCAGCCGGGCTACCCTGCCGTAAACCTCCGCCAGCTCCGGGGCAACACGGTCAGCGGCCTCGTAGCCGCCTACCTGCTCCTCTAAGCGCAGGTGCTCGATCACCCGCGCGACGACGGGTCTCGGCTGCAGGCTCGCGCCGGCGTTATTGAAGAAGGCCGACTGCTCGCAGCCGGCGGTCTCCTGGCGCAAGCGCGGTATATCCCAATCGTCTGCCATGGGTATCTGGCACCGTCCCTTTCCGTTAAGACTAAGGCAACAATGGCAGCCGCTGAATGACGCTCATCAAGTCATTCCTTTCTGCATTTGTCAGGCCGACGAGCCAACCGATGGCAGCAGTGGCGAGAAATGAAACCAGGATCACGGGAATGCCGATTGTATGCATACTCGACTCCTTAAAGAGAGGAATGAGCAGTAGCGATGGGATGACACACATGAGAGGCCGCAGGAGACCGGTCAAGACGAACCTGCGGGGTGACATGGCGATCATTGAGCGAGTGAGCTTCATACTTACCGTGAGATGCAACCCAACACTGACAAAAGCTCCCACCAAAGTTCCAATTGCAACACCGACAGCTCCAAATCTCTGCACCAGGTAAATGCTCAGGCTTAGGTTGACCAAAGCTTCGGCGACCGCGGCAACGGTGGCGAGATGCTGTTGGCCAGTCGCCAGGAGTACGAGCGCGTACGGGCCGGCGAGCTGGCGCACGACGTTGCCGAGGACGAGAACCTGCAGGAAGAGCGCACTCCTGGTCGCGTAATCCTGGCCGACCCAGAGTTTCAGGAGGAGATAGGGAGCGACCAGGAGCGGCAGTCCGATGAGGCAGAGAAGCAACACGCAATACCGCGTCGCTTTAATCACCATGTCTCCAAGCTGCTCAGGGGTTCGACCGGACTGGAGAGAGGACACGGCCGGCAGAATTGGACCGAACAGACTGCTAACCACAAGCAGCATGAAGTTACTGGCGGAAGTCGCGATGCCGTAATAGCCGGTATTTCCGAAGTCGTAATGGCCAACAATGACCATGTCCAGCCCACTGACGAATAAGTTGGCAAAAGTCCAGATGGAGAGCGCGCTGCCGTACTTGAACAAGCGATAGACCGATTCCCGGTCAATAAGTCGAAACGAAAAGTCTACGAATTTTTTCGCGTATCTCCTCCATCCGGCAAACTGGGCGATGGCAGTCGCAATATTGAAGAGAGCTATCAGCCAAACCATTTGTATGAGGGTGCCGTGCAGAAGAAGCAGGGTCGCCAATCCGGCGGTCGTGAGAATTCTGCTGCCGGTGGCAAGCGCAGTGGGAAAGCCGTAACTTTGCAGGCCGGTGAAGGCAGCGAGGAAAGCGCCAAAAGGCAAGGCGAAGACTGCCGACATCCCGACCAGCAAGATGCCACCACGCACATCGCCCATGAGGGCTGCCGGCATCTGTTGAAAGAGTCGAGGGACCTGCCAGGCGACAAGGGCGACCGCCACAGCTCCGACTGCGGCGCTCGCGCAGAGGATGGAAACAGAGCTGCTCAGCGTTCGGCCGGAGGCCAATCGGTCACCGACTGCATGATATTCCGCTACAAGCTTGCCGAGTGCGGTTTGCAAGCCGAGATCCAGTAGAGCGATGTAGGCACCGATCTGAAGAATTAAAACCCAAGCGCTGTATTCGGCGGGTGACAGCCGGTGCACGAGAAGTCGGGGCAAAATGAAGGCGAGGAGCATGGAAAGGGCTACTCTCACCAGGTTCGACGCCGAGCCCTTTAGGATCTTGATTTTGTGGGACATGTGCCTTTCGACTCGCCTGATTAGGTTACCAGCCTCTGGAACAGCGTTGTCGTTGCGGCCGTCTGTTTCAAGCGAGGCACGCGAGAAACCTGCGATTCTGTATATGAGAAAATCGAAGAATATGCCATGTATTTCCATCGTCCGGGGAAAATGGTGACGACCCCCTTCTCCGCTTATCGATACCTGAGATTTCATGGACCTAAAAAGTTTGTCAGTACCGCTTTCCGCGTCCTTATAGCGAAGGCGCAGGTCTTCGCATTGGAGACGAAGATCCGGATACGAGGAGCAAACAGAATTGTCGAACTCGACCATTGCCGTTTCGCCCTGAAAGCACTGCCGAATACCGCAATGAAGTTGGAGTTGCTAACCGGGGGATACGAGAAGCCTGAACGAGAGGCTGTGCTGCACTACCTGCAGCCCCACTGGAGTGTGATTGAGTTGGGAGCATGCATTGGTGTCGTATCCTGCATAACGAACAAGCTTCTGGAGAATCCGGCAAATCACCTGGTGCTTGAGGTGAATCCTCTCGTACTGCCCTTTTTGGAATCAAACCGGGACGAGAATGGATGCGCCTTTCAAATCATGGATAAGGCGCTTGCTTATGACACAGAAACTGTAACTTTTGAGCCGCTGTCGGACTTCTGGGGGAATTCGCTCTATCACGCCGGCGGGCAACCAGCCGTCACCGTGCAAACGACGACCCTGGCAAACCTGCTTCAGGGGCGAAACTTTGATAAGTTTGCACTGATCTGCGATATCGAAGGACAAGAATTTGAACTTATATCGCGGGAGCGCGAAACAATCAAAAAGGCCGAACTGATCGTGCTCGAGATTCATCCACACATTATTGGAAACGAAAAAGTAGAGTTCCTGTTATCGACACTCAAGGATCTCGGCTTCGGCATCCTATCGCAGTCGAAGAATGTGATCACATTCCGAAAATCGGCCTAAACCGAGCCGCTAGAAGAACCTGTTCGTCGAAGCAACGGATTATCCCGCAAAGATCGCTTCCCCGTTCCCTACTTACCCAGATAAACGCGCCGCGTGGCCTCAAGATATTGGAGTCCCCATTTTCGGCAAGGCTCCAAATGGCATCCTTCCGCCCACTCATTCCAGGCATTGATGAATACTGTTTTTTGCTGATCACCGCCAGGAATGGTTGTGTCCACCGCCTCGCGCAGCCACTGCTCGTAGAGCTCCGGTGTGGAACCTTTGACGATGGTCGCGCCGCGATAACGCCGAGCTGAGTTATCCCACATCGGCGTAACGCATTCAAAGTGTCTCTCTACACGCGGCGATCGATTCTGCCAATTGCGGTATAACCCTTCATAGCCGAAAATATTATCGGGTATGGACTGCGACTTGAATCGCTTCATTCCCCGGTGAAGCCAAGGCACTGCTTTAACCGCCTTAGCTGCTCCCGCGCGAAGTGGGGATTGCATGCGAGTGGGAGCGGGAACGGTATAATCCGGCTGAAACCGCAGTGAAGCATCAAAGCCGGCGGATCCCGGGCTTGTTATCCCAGTTACATAGTTGCTCTCGATACTTACCAGGAAGAGACCGCTCAAACCATACTTCTCGGCTTCCCGCCTCCAAATTTCTGCCGTAGCGGCCGGATCCGGTAAGAGTTCGATCCGGTAGACAAGCAGCATGGGTTTTCCATCCACCTGGATATATCGATCGTCGCTTAAGGTTGGCAGCAGGTGTTGAATATGCCTGAGATCGTCTTCAGGGGAATAGGACTGCTGCATGAGCACTTTGTCTCCATGCCCCTTCCACGTACGAGTCCAGCTCTCGTTCGCCCACGACACACAGAAGGGCAGCGTCGGCCTGCCTGAAGCGAGCACTTCGTCCAGAGGACGCTCCAGAATACGCTTGCCGTTGAACCAATAGTGGTGGTAACAAAAGCCGTGAATCCCGTACTCGCGCGCTAAGTCCGCCTGGGCTTCACGCGCCTCGGGCAGACGCAGATCATAGAACCCGAGATCAGCGGGCAGATGGGGCTGATAGTGGCCCTTGAAGTGTGGACGCCCTTGCACAACATTCGTCCACTCTGTAAAACCTTTTCCCCACCACTCATCGTTGTAGGGAGTTGGATAGAACTGAGGCAGATAAAAGGCAATCAGGCGCGGTAACTCAGAGGAACGCATTCCGCGCTCCAGTCAAGATTATCGTCATTTAGTTTTCCGCTTCGCACCCGTTCCATCTCATAGTGCCTAAGTATAAATCCTGGAACCGAACGAGGCTGGGGCGCCCATAATTTTGTTGCAATCTGATGTGAAAAGCCTGAGCCGCGCAACCGTTCGTGAGAACGGTTCACAGTCGGCAAATCGCTTTTGCGGCATTGGCTATTACGCGCTCAAGGAGCGAAGTAGCCGGAGATGTCGATGAGCAGATTGCCTGAGTCGGGTGGGGGAACAAAGGCAGCCGTCTGACCGTTGTTGGTCGGAACAATGGCCATGTTCGACGTAACCGCTCCGTCGGATGCATTGAGCGTGGAGACAGTGGGCTGCGCTTGTTCCGGAGGCCAGAGAGTCAGGTACTGCATCGGCTGACCAAAAGGGAGGCTTCCCAGAGGTACGACCGTCGCATTCAAAACATAAGCTGCCGCAGTGGGGGGTGGAGAACAAGGGCTTGACTCTATGGGTATGACAAACGCGCCTGGAAAAGGCGGGAAGGGGACACTGCGCGTATCGAGGACACGGCACGGTGGGGTCGTGTACAGGTAAATTCCTCCCGGTCCCGGAGGCGCGAAATAGCCGTTTATGTCCAAGAGCAGGTCGGTGTCGTTTGCGGTAAACACAGAGATGGCTCCACCTGTCCCGGCGGGGACAATGGCGGCATTCGCCGTGGTCGTTCCCGTCGGTGCATTCAACGTAGACGAACCAGGTTGTCTCTGCCCCGCAGGAAAGAGCACCAGGAAGCCAAGGCCTACCCCCTTCGGTGGCATCGCGGTCGCGTTCAAGGAATAGGCCTGCGCATTCGGAGGGATGTTGCAATTGCCAGACTGGAGCGGAAACGAGCGAGTCTGATTGGCGACAAGAGCGGGCCCGGCCAGCGGTCCGGGTGGGGTCTCGGGCCGAGTATCCACCAGCCGGCATGGCGCGAGGGGGTAAAACGCCAGGCTGGAGGAAGTCGAAGGGACAAAATATCCATCGATGTCCAGAATCACGTTGGTGGAAGCAGGAGTGCTGGCGAAAACATTAATCGATCCCGATGTTCCTGCCGCCACGATGGCAGCATTCGCCTTCACTCGGCCGTCGTAGGAATTCATCAGCGAGATCGTGGGCCTTGTCAGCCCGGCCGGCCACACCGTCAGGAAATTGAGGGGCCCGTTCGGCACCACGGTCACATTGAGTGAATAGGCGACGGCGGTCGATGGAATGCCGCACGCGCTCTGTGGTATGGGAAAGGTGCGCGCCTCGTTGTTGACGATGGCAGGCCCGCTGAAAGGTCCAGGAGGAAGAGTCCGTGTGTCTGCCATCCGGCAAGGAGTTACAGGCACGAAACTCAATCCAGGTCCCGCTCCAAGAGACGAAACAGTCTGTCCGAAGGCTACCGACGTCGACCCCGCGTTGTTGGCATCGCCTGAATAGGTAGCGGTGATCGGGTAGTCTCCCGCGTTGGGGAAGGCGGTGGACGCTGTTGCTTTACCGTTGCTCCCCAGTGTCCCCGGAACCGGACTTACGCCACTGCCAAAGAAAAAGTTGACAGTTCCCGTGGGTGCGCTCGCCCCGTTGCCCGCTACGGTTGCCGTGTAGGTAAGATACTCGCCGACTTGCGCCGGATTCACCGACGAGGCGACGCTTATTGTTGTCGGAGAAAGGCCCAGGGCTGCTTGCACAGCCACGCTGACCATTGCGGACGAGCTGGCATTATTTGCGTCACCCGTGTAAGTGGCAACGACTAAGTACGTTCCGACCGTATTGAACGGAATGGCCGTTGTAGCAACGCCGTTGACAACGCTAAGACCGGGAGTGAAGTTGCCGTTAATGCTCAGATCCACGAAGCCGCTTAAGGGGGATGATCCGGTGGTCTGTACGGTAACCCTAAAGGTCACTTGGTTGCCAGCGATGATGGGGTTGGGCGAGGCAGTCAGCGTGGTTGTCGTAGTCCCCTGCGCTGCAGCCTGGAGCGCGGTCACCGAAAGCGCCCCCAAAACAACCAGGAGAGAAGTAATCGAAAACAAGGGTCTCATCCACCTTATCCTTGAGAACGCGATTGAACTCCAGGGGGCCCTTTGGGTATAGGAACGTCAACAGCCAGGATCAGCGTAGGGGGACGGACTCCGCCAATATGACTGAATCTGAGCTTAAGTAGAACGATCCCTAGTCGCTAGATTGAACGCGTTCGGCTGCCAGAATCTTGCCGTCCACAGCTAGAGATGCTACGCGGCTCCAATGAGAAGTTCAATGGAGATGCGAATGACGAGATCCATCCGATAAGGAAGGCGGGATCAGGTGCAAAGAAATCGTCAACCTCGTTAGACGATTGCGATCGTAACTAGACAATTTTCATGACGGACGCGACGCCAATACCCTACACTGGTCTTCGCTACCGCGCCTGTTTGCAACTTAGATTACAACGCCCCGGTATTCATTTTCCAAGGAGTCTGTATATGAAGGGCCTGGTTTGGATTACGTTTTCGTCAGCCGTGTTAGGGCTTGCCTCGTGGGCGATCCTCAAGCCTTAGCCCTCACCGCTACGACAACGGTGCAAACGAAAACGGTGAGTCGCTCCAAGCGAATAGAGCGGCTCACTTGTCTCAACCGTGCCGTAGGCAGGCTCGGACCGCTTGGTGGAAAAAAGACCGTTGCTCAGGCCTTGGTCTGTTTGCCCTGAGCCTAGCGGCCCTCTCATCATCCGGCCAATGGCTTTCGTCGTCGTACATTTTTCGGTAGCCATCGCCGATCTCTGGGTCTCCGTTTGTGAGTTCGTCTGCAAGGCGCATCCAGCGTGCCACGATCGCGCGACCCTCGGCACTATCTGGGGGCACCCCACGATCAAGAGCGCCTTGAACATCCGCGTATAAAGCCTGCCACCGTGCGCCAAGTTCCTTCCACTGTTCAGGCGTCAGGCAGCACGACGCTCCCGAAGAGCCTCCATGGCCCTGGGACTATAGTACTTTTCCGTCCAATCGATGGCTTCTTGCATTTGTATCTCCTTCAGGACGGTCTGGTAGAGGAGCCACTCAGGTTCTGCAGGGGCCTCCTGTGCCTGCTGCTGCGCATGTCCGATGGCGCGCAGGACGAGATCCAGGCCATTACGCCGCTCACTCAGCGCCGCTCGTTGCCGCGCAAGCGTGACCGTCAGCTGTTCTACAGCAGGACCTGCTGGAGTATTTAGCAGCGCAGCAATCTCACGCAAAGAAAGCCCCAGATATCGCAACACAAGAATCCGTTCGAGACGACCGAGATCCTCGTGGCAATAGAGCCGATAGCCGCGCTCTGAGCGATGTGCCGGCGACAGCAACTTAAGCCGATCGTAGTAATGCAATGCCCGCACAGTAACACCGGAAAGCTTCGCGAATTCCTGGATGCGGAAGGTGTTCATGGGTCTCTCCACGGACATCTTCGAGCATGACGCAAGGGCAGGGTCAAGCGTAATTCCATTGGTGCCGAAAATCAGCTTCTCGCACTCACAAACCCTGAACGCGCCCGAAGCCGGAGGGATCGACGAAACACAAAGCTCCTAGAGGGCGGCGTCCCTTTGGGACTGCCAGCCAGCGACCGCCGCTGTCGGCGGCAGGTGGCTAAGGACGATTTTGCATGAGGCGCAAACCCTTATACTGATGGAATAAATGGCAAACTTTGACTTCGCACCGGTGGATGAGCAGCTTGAGTATCTGCAGAAGGGCGCGGCAGAAATCATCCGGGTCTCAGACTTGCGAGAGCGTCTCGAGGCGTCCCGAAAAACAGGCCAACCTCTTCGCATCAAAGCGGGATTTGACCCCACCGCGCCTGATTTGCATTTAGGTCACACGGTGCTGATGCGCAAGCTCAAGCACTTTCAGGATCTAGGGCACCAGGTGATCTTTCTCATTGGAGACTTCACCTCGCTTATCGGCGATCCGACGGGCCGGTCGGTGACGCGGAAGCCGCTCACCAGCGAAGAAATAACCCAGAATGCGAAAACCTACACCGACCAGGTTTTCAAAATACTCGACCGGGAGAAGACAGAGGTTCGATTCAACTCAGAATGGCTCTCGACCCTCGGGTTTGAAGGCATTATTCGTCTGGCGTCGCGATTTACCGTCTCACAGATGCTGGAGCGAGAAGAATTCCATCGCCGCTTCAATAACGAACAGCCGATTTCTTTGCATGAGATGCTGTATCCGCTTTCGCAGGGGTACGACTCCGTGGCCCTGCGGTCGGATGTGGAGCTGGGCGGCACGGACCAGAAGTTTAACCTGCTGATTGGGCGGGAACTGCAACGGTACTATAACCAGCCATCGCAGATTGTTCTGATGACCCCGATTATCGAAGGGCTGGATGGGGTACAGAAGATGTCGAAGTCGCTGGGCAACGCGATTGGCATCCATGAGCCTGCGCAGGAGATGTACGGCAAGCTGATGTCGATTTCTGATGAGCTCATGTGGAGGTATTGGGTGTTCCTAACCGACCTGCGGCAGAGCGAGATCGAGAAGATGCAGCAGGAGGTTGTCAGCGGCGCCTTACATCCCATGGAAGCCAAGAAGCGGCTGGCGCGGACCATCGTGGCCGGGTTTCACTCGGAGGAGGCCGCCCGCAAAGCCGATGAGGACTGGGCGATGCAGTTCCAGCAACGGAATGTCGAAGCGGTGGCGGAGGAAGTTGCGGTGGACTTGAAGCAGGTAGGAGTCGCTGCATCGCTCGAGCTTGCGCTCCACGACCAGAGTCAGCCCGTCGATCTTTACGTAGCCAAGTTGCTGGTGGCCCTGGGCCTGCGGGCTTCGCGCGCGGAAGCGGATCGACAGGTGACGGCCGGCGTTAACATCGACGGCGTGACCTCATCAGAAAAGCTGCTCCACCTGGAAAAGCGCCCGGCACGGATCGCCGTCCGCGTAGGCAAACAGGCTAAGATCGCCGTGATCCGGTAGCACGTATCCCAGCTACTTCGCTCTAGGGAGCGAAGTAGCTGGAGAGGTCGAGGATGAGTTGGGTTGGGTTCGAGGAGAAGGCGTCGATGCTTCCATTCAGTGGTAGGTACGATGGCCATGTTCGAGGTGACAGCGCCATCGACCGCATTGAGTGTGGAGACGACGGGTTGTGTTTCCCCGGCAGGCCACAGCGTGAGGTAGCCGAGCGAGTTCGAGGGCAGTACCGTCGCGTTCAACACATAAGCCTGGGCGGTGGAAGACGGGGCACAAGAGCTGTTCTCGACCGCCGCAGCCAATACGCCGTTGAAGGCCCCCACACCATCGCGTGTGTCGAGCACCCGGCATGGGGTGGTGGTGTAAAGGGACAATCCGTTCGCGCCGGCGCCGCGAAGTATCCGTTCACATCCAGCACTACGTCGGAGGGGTTCGACACAAAGACGGATACATCTCCGTTGCTGCCGGCCGGCACGATGGCTCCGTTAGCCGCAACCGATCCGGTTGGCGAATTCAGCGTCGACACCAGCGGCTGGGTTTGCCCGCTGGGCCACATCGTCAGGTAACCGAGTGTCCCTTTGGGGATTGCGGTCACATTTAGGGAATACGCCTTTGCGTCAGAGGGAAGCGCCAGTTGCTGGACTGCACCGGAAAGTCCCGGCTGCTGCCACCAGTAAGGGACGGCCCTCCCAGCGACCCGTTGGCATTCCTTGTATCGACGACTCGACATGGAGTCACTGGATAAAAGGCCAGGGAGGAAGCCGCCCCCGCCGAAACAAAGTAGCCGTCGATATCCAGGATGACGTGGCTTGCGTTGGTCACGAATACGCTGACACCCCCATTGGTTCCCGCAGGGGTAATGGCCGCGTTGGCCTTGACCCGGCCATCGGAGTTTAGCGTCGACACCGTGGGCTGGGTCTGCCCGCTGGGCCACAGCGTCAGGTAACCGAGCGGGCCGGTCGGTGCTGCCGTCACATTCAGCGAATAGGCCACCGCACTACTGGGGATAGAACAGGCGCTTTGCGGAATATCAAATTCGCGGCTGGTTCCAGCGGCCAACTCGGGGCCGCCAAAAGGTCCGGCCGCGTTGCGCGTATCCGCTACCCGGCAGGGTGTCACTGGGATGAATTGCAATCCGGTTGTGCTTGGTGAACCCGATTGGGGTCCATTGACTATGATGCTCGTCGCGGTGAGGTTACCGTTTGCAAACCGCAGGCTGCTACTAGACGTCGATTTCAGGCTATGTTGAAGGCGATGCCCGAAGGGCTAAGCTGAGAATCCGAAAAGCTGTATTCCCAACTGTCATCGGCCACAAAAGTCGGTCCGACCGCGTCGATATCGGCGTTAATAAAGTCTCCTGTCCCCAGATCGGCTCCGGGAGTGGCAGAATCTCCAGTCTGAAAATTGAGCATAATTGATCCACTTGATTGCCGCACCCGCCTGTCAACTGGGCAGCTGACGAGGGGACCGCATTCGGTAGCGAACCAAGAAATCCCAACTGCCGCTTCCGATTTGCAGCACTGCCGTGCCCGGATTGGATGTGCTGGTACTTGTAATCCTGGTAGCGCAAGATACACTCCCGAATTGCTGTCCCTTTGTATCGTCGAAGGAAAAGACCAGTTTGAAAGTCTGGCCACTGAGGTCGGTCTCAGGCAGCAAACCCGAAAACTCCCGTATAGTCTTCCCCGGAAGCTACGGTCCCCGTAATGGTAATCGTCACGGTTGATGCATCTGCTCCTTGCGCACGGCCAGACGCTGCAAAGCCATCATCATCCCGCACAAAACTCCGGTTATTCCCGCGCGCTTCGTTGTGAGCGGCCAAAGAGTGGAATGCTTTTTAATCGGAGTGGGAAGCGACGGCAAGTTATCATTCCGCTGCGATGAAAATTTCAGAATCGGCAGTCAACGAGACTCGAACGGACTCAGTATGTTGAGACACAATTCTCCTGTGAAACCTAATGGAACGGAAATCGCCTAAGAAGCTGTGCAAGGGGGACAGCTAAAGCTACCATTTATCTATAAGCGAACCGACGGTTACCACTGGTATTTTTCGTAACTAACCGACGCGGGTTACCGAACCTCGTGTTAATGGCCCAGCGACGTAACCTGTATTTCGTTCAACGCAATCCAAATCGCCGGTAGGTACTCGTACTCGGTTTTTCCGTTCGGGACTGGTCCGGATGCAGGTCGAACCTTCGTCTGACTTCAGCGCTACCTGCTTAGTACAAGATCGGTTGCCATGCTCCGCATACCTGAGCCCAGGGCGGAGTACGCCGGGTACTCGTGGAGCATGGCGCTCAGCCGACGGAGCCGATTCCGCGGAAGGGCGTAGCGGAAACGGGCAAAGCGCAAGTGGTCCTGATAGCAGGTATAGAGTGCCTCGCCACGTTGGGTTAATGATTGCCGAGACAACCTGGTGCAGATTTCTTCCAGCAGGCCTATTTGCCTGGCAAGTTCCGTCCAGTGCCTGCGATTCTTCTCCTGAAAACTGGGGGGCGGACTTACGCCTATTTGCTGCGCAGCATGCCGGCGGTAACGAATCAGCGGTGAGTCGATCAGCTTCACGTCCGCGATCGAGGCAGCTGTGGCAACGAGCCACTCGTCATGAATCCATCCGGAGCCGACAGGCAGGCAATGCGCGCGCAGGCGGCTGCGAAACATAACGGTCGCCCCAGTCACAAATCGATTTTTGACCAGAACCGTGTAGTCTCCCCCTCGACATTTGCTCTTTCCGTTCGCCCACGAAGCCAAAGCTGGTCCACAGGCGCATGCCCGTCAACTGATCCTGATGGTCGATAATGTCGGCGTCGGAAAAGATGAATCCTACTTCGGGATGCGTTGTAAATTCCTGCAATGAGCGCTCAAGACGGGTGGGATACCAGATGTCGTCCTGGTCGCACAACGCAACCAGATCACCCAGGCAGAGGCGAATAGCGCGTTCGAAATTGGCGACGAAACCGAGGTTTTGTTCATTCCGCGTAATCCTCACCGGGAACGCCGCCGATGCCGCAAATTCCTGCAGGATCTCAAGGGTGCGATCCGTGGAGCAATCGTCGCACACTACCAACTCATCGGGCGCCCTGGTTTGCTGCTGAATGCTGGCTAGTTGACGGCCTAGAAATTGTTCGCCGTTATAGGTGCACAAAGCGATTGAGATCTTGTCGTGGGACACCTGGCTAAGGGAGGACATAGCCAAGAAGCTCCTGGGTCAACTGGCCTTCGCAGTTGGGATCTTTACTTACGAAATGATCGTGGCCAGAGCTGCAGCGATACATCGCGACCAAGTCAAGACCGGCAACGGGCCGGGAGTAGCCGTAACCGTTCCTGCCCAAAATGCGAAAGCCTTCACATGCCTCATCGAGGGAGACGAAATAGTCCATCGACCCGGCTTTACAGCCATAGAACGGAACGGTCGCTCCCTGTTGCGGATTTTGGTAGAGATGGCCCAGGGTGGATTCCAGTGTGAAGCCGCCGCGGGGATCGATCCATCCCGTCGTGACCTCGTGCACATTCTGGTTCGTGTACCGATTCAGCGCGGATAAAGGACCGTCGGCCGTCCACGAAGCCGAGGATATTTTCCAGTTTGTATCGGCCCCTGAGGTGCCAGCGACGGTCGGAGACGCATTCCAGGGTGGTGGTGGATCCGATATCGACATGTATAGCTGCATGACGGAACTAGTAATCAGATTGCCATACATGTCGCGGGCGAACCCGGGAAGAAAATTCGCTTCGAAGCCGGTCAGGTTGGTATCGACGGTGGTCACCAGTTGCCAGGGGGTGGCGCCGGTCAAAAGGGATGCATTCGGAATCCGGTACAGCTCGATGCCGTACGAAGCGCGTTCAAGAACTCCTCCGTCGTCGACGGATCGCGATCCGTCGTATTGAAGCCGGCGTACCAATAGCCGCTTTGGGGGTCGTAAGCCATGTCACCCCAGTCTGGGTTGGTTCGATCCAACCCGGACGTGTTGATGATGCCCACAGGAGTGAAGTGCACTCCATCGGTGGAGATTGCTTCCACGTGGTGAACGTAGGAGCTCCAGTCTTCATAGAAGAGCTGGATCGCTGCGTGCTGGTCGGTGTTATAGGCTGCCGGCTGGCCTACACCGTAACCCACTGACGTTTCCGGGGCGATGACGGGCTTGGGATATTTTTTCCAGGAAATACCGTCCTTGGAAAATGCAACTCCGATATAGTTGTCGTCGCCCGCGGCGGAGCTGGTTCCGACATAGTAAAGAGCATAGGAAAAGCTTTCGCCATCGCCGAGCGGATTGGCGAAAGATCCTCCCACAACTTTCGGATTGCAGGTGAATACGGAGTCCCAAGCACCCCGGGTTTCACCTAATACCGGTATCGGCCCATAGCGAGCATGGGTCGATAGGTCGATCGATTCATATTGAATCGTGTCGGAGAACTGAGTCGAATTACTGGGGTTGTAGGATCCTCCACACCACCAAAACTGCTGCAGATTCCCGGATTGTATGACCGAGGGAGAGTAATCGTAGATTCCTGTTCGCCCCACAATCGAGGAGGGAGGCAGAGGAGCCAAGGTAACGCCGCAACCAGCAATGCCGAGTCCCAGTCCGGTCGCGAGCAAGAATCCGGTGAATACGCGCATCTGGATCATGGTTTGGCTATTGGAGTTGCAGGGAAAGGCTGCAGCCCGGCGCAGTCCTCAAAAACTTTCGTAGGCGAAGTCTGTAGCAATTCGTGTGATGTCATTATGCCCTCGGCGCAGGGCGGTGCTCAAGCACTCTTTGCGTGGAACGCCGGCCAGGGCTCCGGCAGGCCCCTTATACTAAGGGTTGGGGCGTCGGCGGTAGCGCGGCAACCTCGAAACCGCTCCGTATTGCAGTCTCAATGGGGGTCGCCTGGGTTTGATGCTGGGAAAGAAAGTTGACACCGTTCGCCGTCTCTGGCGTGAGGAAGGCTTGCCGGCGGTCGTGAGCTACGGATGGCTAAGGCTGAGAATCCGGCAGAGCAGTGTGCGACTCGACCACTCAAGATTTGGGCTCACTGGGATTCATGGCGTGTCGAAAATCGCCATGCTTAAAAACGACTACGAATTGCCTGAGCGTACAGCGATTGCCCGCTACCTTCGCCGCGACCTGCCGGTGGTGGAATTGGGTGGCTCGATCGGCGTGGTGGCTTGTGTGACCAACAGGCTTTTAAAGGATCGGACGGCTCACCTGGTGGTGGAGGCAAATCCTTTGGCCATTCCGCATCTGGAAGGCAACCGGCGACGGAATCGATGCAAGTTTGAAATCGTGAATCGCGCCATCGCGTATGGCGCCGATACTGTTACTTTTCGGCCCTCTTCGAATATGTGCGGCAATTC
>CAWCJV010000016.1:0-139674 GCA_963795845.1 uncultured Acidobacteriaceae bacterium
GGCATATGGCTTTTAGGAGAGTGGGGCCGACGAAATCAGTTTGGCTGTGTTGGCCGGTTGCCGCAATGGCATTGCGTTGAACTCATCTGATGAACGCGATGCCGGCGTCTCCTATTTGTCTTCCCGAGCGTAGCCAGGTTACCTGCTTCACCGTTCTTGCCACGACCAAGGATGTGGTTTCTTAGCGGCGTAGCGTCTGGTTTTAGGTAAGGCCCTCGTATCGCATTCAAGTGCCGGTTTATCCTGGCGATCTCTGAGCAACAAATCTTTGGCCGTTAGGGGCGGGGCGCACGAATGGCGCACCGCAGGGCCCTCGGCTGCGCTCGGGATGACAAATAGGAGAGGGTAGTTGTGGGGAAAGGGCGATTGCTTCGTTGCATCAGCTACCACTGGAAAATTCAGATATTCGCTTGGGATGACAACGGATAGGAGAATGCATCAGAAGACCAACGACGGTTGGTCCGGTACCTGAAAACGCGGTATTGCGAACGGGTCGCTCGTCGCGTCGACTGCACGCGACTCCGTGCTGCAGGCCATGGCGAAACCGGCTTCCTGAACGATCCGCCTGGTGATCAGCGAGTTGTCCCCGTAAGGGTAGGAAAATATTGCCGTGGTATTGTTTGCCAAAGCCGCGCAGGCATCGCGGCTGCTCAGGATTTCGAGCCGCTGTGCTTCCTCAGGAAGGCCGCTCAGAGCCGCATGAGTGACCGAGTGAGGCGCGATATGGAACAAACCCGCGACTTCCAGGGTCTTCACGGCTCGTGCAGTGAGCGGACGATAATTGTCTCGCGAAAACGGTCGCGCTGAGCAAGCTTGCCACATCGAATCGAGTGCGACGCGTTGTGCGGTATGCCTCAAAGCACGCATCTCGCTCCAGATATTCATGTAATTGTGAAGCCGCACGTGTTGTGATGGCGCGGTCCAGTGCCACGTTTTAAGTACTTCAGGGGGAACAAGCGGTGTGGCGAAGTCGATCTCGAACTGTTTTGTCCCCACGGTTACAAGAGCGGTGACCGGTACGCACGTCTCCACCAGGAGCACGGCTAGTTCATCCCACCAGAACTCCAGTTCGCTATCGATTGCACCTGTGGCGAGGAAAAACGTTGCCGGATGCTTGTGGGCGCGCAAGATTGGGGCCGCCACGTGCGCATTACAGGCGTAGCCATCGTCGAACGTGATAGCGGTCGCTCGCCTGGGCAGCTTGCGGGCAGCAAACAAGGTACCAAATTCAGCAAGTGACATGACTTCGCGCTCGCGCCCGAGTTCGGCGAGTTGTTGGTCGAAGTGATCAGGCGACACGGCGATGCCCCAGGGGTCATAGTCCGCGTTGGCGATGCGATGGTACATAAGAACCATTGGCTTGGGACGGAAAGCTCGCACGGCCGCCGCGATTGCCCGCCGGGCGCGCATCATAACAAGCACGCGTCCGCAGGCGTTGTGAACGCCGGATTCAACCATCGATCAGATTTCACAGCCCTTCGGAGCCTCGCATCATTTTCTGGGCCCTCGCCGTGACGATCACCGGATAGGCCGGGTCGTTGACTGATAGTTTTGCGGGCGAAGCCTCTACTTGCGCGAGGCCATGCAGGAAGGCCACTGCTGCGAAAACATTCCCGTTGCTCTCCACGACGAACTCCGTGGTACCGAAGACCTCGCTCAAAAGACGTGTCAGTGAATGAGCCGTCAGGCTCCAGTACCAGCTTCTCTGCCACTCGCCGCGATCGATCTGGCTGATGCCCGGCACAGTCAGCAGGAGCACACCACCCGGCCGCAGGGCGGCGTGGAGTTGATGCATCGCTGCCCTCATGTCGTAAATCAGGTGGAGCGTTTGCGTAAGCACAATGCAATCGAACGCATCCTCGGGCAGAACGCCGGGTTGAGTCAGGTCCCCCACGAGGGTAGCCTTTGAGCTTCCCGCATACCGATGCAGGATGTCCTGCCTGGTGATTCGAGAGCCGCCGAAGCGAGAGCTGTAAGCATCATCTGCAATCTCCAGCACGCGACCTCGTATGTCAGTCGCACGGGCCTGAAGAAAGTTTTCGATGTAGTAGCGATCGATCGGAATTCCGCGGTCCCACCCGAAATCGAGGCTGACCGGCCTGGTCGTCCCAAGCTGGCCGAATTGAACGGAGCCCAGGGGAGGAGGCCAAGTTCCTCGGATGCGCGCGTACATTCTGTGGAGCGGTCCATTGCGAAGCCGGCTCTTCGCTTGCTTGAGGGTCATGCGCGCAAGGTCAGCTCGATGCAAAGACGTGTCCTCCTGCTCTGCGCCCCAAATCTTTCGTTGACCGGTTTTATACCAGGCCTTCCAGGCTCGCCGACCTGCGCGCCACGCTTGCTTTCGAGCGCCTGTCTGCTCCCGGTGACGATCGTGCACAGCGAGCACGGCACGAAGCATGTTTCCAGTGTTCCTCGATATGTTTCGGCCGTGCCACCGATATTCGGCCACGATCTCCGGATGAGAGGCAACAGGGTAGGCTTTCGCGCGAGACGCAGGTAAACATCGTAGTCCTCGCAGAGACGGAGCGCCTCGTCGAAGCCTCCTTCATGAAAGCAGGATATCTCGACGGTACAGCACAGTGGCATTCATGCCGATGACGTTGCCGGCAAGCAAGTCCGCATACGGGTCGTTCGAGGCTGCATGATAGACACCGCCGCCGAGTGGGCTGCCATCTGCTGAGATACGAATATGGCTTCCGTAGACCATCGCGGCATGCGGACATCGCGCGAAGCAATCGAGACCCGCCGTGATCGCATTCGATCGAAACCTGTCATCAGCGTCGAGGAACGCGATGAACTTGCCTGAAGCTGCCTTCAACCCCGCGTTGCGTGCGCTGGCAAGACCGCCGTTTGGTTTGTAAATGAGCGTGGCTTCGGGAAAGAGCGCGACGATCGGCGCCGGACTCACTTCAGATCCATCGTCAACAACAAGGACCTGGTTCGGAACTATCTGCTGAAGCGCAACGCTCGCCAAAGCTTCATGAAGGAAATCAGGGTCGTTGTACGTCGTGATCACCACGGTGACGGTTTGATCAGACGACGTTCCCCCGGTACTCATTCCGTCATCGCCCTTCCAGAGTCACAGAGTGATTGAGCGCAGTATAGTTGATAATAGCCCAGTAAGCCTTTTTCGAAGCATCCACGTGGAGGCTGTTGCAGCGATGAGAATGCCGAATCCCGCGGGGCCGAATCCCAATCTTGCTGCGCTGATTCGTCGGTATCTTTGGGCAGCGGGCGTGGTTGCGGTGCTCGCGGCCATCATCGGGCTGCTTGAAGGAATGGGCGTGGGCCTGCTCATTCCGCTGCTTTCCGTGGTCAACGGCGCAGCGCCGAGCATCCACTCCGGTGGAGTCGTCGCAACCATCCAACACTTCGCAGAGCGATATAGCCCCCAGAAGAGGGTGCTTTATATCACTGCCGTTATCCTGGCTTTCGTCTTACTAAAGGCCTTATTCCAGATAGCTGCAAATGTTTTTGCGTCATGGGTTGACGGTCGCATCGGTCAGGACGTTCGCTGTGCCATGTCAAAACGGTTACAAGCTCTTGGCTATCCGTTTTTTCTTCTTGAGAAGCCGGCGAGGCTGGTAAACACCGTTGCGACTGACTCCTGGAAGACCTCGGACGCAGTCCGCGTTCTGCTCCACCGTATCGCTGCCGGTGCGGCGGCCCTGGTATTTGCTGTCGTTCTCTTTCTGGTCAACTGGCGACTGTCGCTCGTGGTCGCAGTTGGCGGTTTAGGTGCACGACTGGTTCAGCAGAGATTTGCGGCTGCATTGCGCTTGCTCAGCCGGCAGACGGTAGCGGCCAATGAGTTGCTGGCAGACCGCATGTTGTTTGCCATTTTCGGAGCGCGCCTGATTCGCCTTTTCCACGAACAGGCGGAGGAACATAAGCGCTTCGAGACCGCATCTGAGAATGTCCGCAGGGCAATCCTTCGAGGGGAGCGAACGTCAGGCATCCAGGGCCCTGTCCTTGAAGGGCTTCACGGAATATTATTCCTGATCGTCCTGATCATTGCTGTATCCTACCGCGTTCCACTTCCTGTACTCGTTGCCTTTCTCGTGCTCATGAACCGGCTGCAGCCTCATCTTAGAGTGTTGGAACAATCCGGGGCGACGTTTGCATCGGCGGCCGGTCATTTCGCCGAGGTTGAGTGGTTGCTCGATGCGACTGGGAAGCCGGTCCCGCCCAGCGGTGATCTCGCGTTTACCGGGTTGCGCCAGGGGATTGAGTTTGACGAGACTAGTTTCGATTATGGGTCGCGTGAGGATCCTGCACTCAAGCGGGCGAGCTTTGTGATACGGCGAGGCCGTTCGACTGCTCTGATCGGTCCCTCAGGCGCGGGCAAATCGACAGTGATCAACCTGCTTTGCCGGCTTCTTGAACCCACATCTGGAACGATCAAGGTGGATGGGCAGCCGCTCTCGCGAATCAGGGTCTCCGATTGGTTAAGCCGTATCGCGATTGCAGGGCAGGACGTTGATCTGATCGATGGCACGATTGCGGAAAACATCATGTATGGCAGAGGCTCGATCGACCCGGAGACCATGGAACTGGCAGTTCGCTCCGCACGGGCCGATTTCATCTTTGATCTGCCGCAAGGGCTCGACACAGTGGTCGGCCCACGAGGTATCAGCCTGTCTGGAGGCCAAAGACAACGCCTGAGTATCGCCCGGGCGCTCGCTCGGAACCCGGAAATTCTGATTCTCGACGAGGCGACCAACGCAGTGGATCAAGTAACTGAGAACGAACTGGGCAACATATTCCAGACATTATCGCGGAGTATTACAATTATCGTAATTAGTCACCGGCCGAATACCCTTGCTTTCTGCGATGATGCTGTTGTTTTGGAACGAGGAAGCGTGGTGGAAGAGGGTCCGATTTTATCCACGGCTGCCTATCGCGCCATGCAAGTTGGCACTGCGCAGCCAGGATCGAGCGAGACCAGCGCAGTACGGGTGCCAACTACCTTGTAGGTCTGGTCGCAAGACCGCGGTCATTAAATCATTGAGCGTTGCGAGCCTGACAAATCGCTGCCTTGGCCTGTGCCCCTAAGCGCACCCACTCCGGGAGGGAGATGGCAGAGTTTGTATGAGGACGGAGTGCGTGAAAACTGAATTGGTTTCGCAGTCGAGAGGCGTCGTGTTCGATTCCGCAGGGGCTCGCGAACCATGAGGCATGAGTAGGACGGTGAATGCATGCAGCGGCTTATAAGCATCATCGTTCCGGCCTACAACGCGGAACGCTTCATCGCACGAACGCTAAGTTCCGCTCTGGGGCAAACTTATGTGACGCTCGAAATGATCGTCATCGATGATGGATCGACTGATTCGACCGGAGCGGTGGCACGTGCTTTCGCGCAAAGTGACGAGCGAGTCCGGGTCATCTCTGTGCCCAATGGTGGGGTGGCAAAAGCGCGGAACATCGGTCTCAGCGAGGCGGCAGGCGAACTTGTCGCGTTTCTCGACGCCGATGACGTCTGGCACCCGACAAAGCTGGAACGTCAAGTGGCAGCGCTGGATGAAATGAAGGATGCCGCTGCGGCCTACACCCTCTCCCGAGATATAGACGTGGATGACCGGGTGCTTTCGTCCAACAGGCGGGCCGCGTTCAATGGATATGCCTTCGCGCGCCACCTGTATATAAGGCCGATTGGGAATGGCAGTACGTTGCTGGTTCGGCGCGAGCGCGCATTGGCTGTGGGGGGCTTTGAACCGTCGTGGGCTGCTCGGGGTATTGGAGGATGCGAGGATCTCGACTTCGAATTGAAGTTGGCGGCAAGATATCCCTTGGCCGCGGTTCCTCTTTACCTCGTGGGCTATCGTCGTTATCCGGGAAACATGTCGAGCGATAAATTAAGGATGGCTCGTGCGGCAGTCGCAACGATTACGTCCCATGTTGTACTTTGTCCTCGGCTTCCAGAATGGGCAGCAAAAGCGGCGTTGGTGGAGATTTCAGCCTACGCCGTGACCAATTATGCCAAGGGACGTTACTGGAGGCTTGCGGCGTTAGAGGTGCTGCATCTATTCCGCATTGACTTGATCAGGACGTTGGGAATTGCTGAGTTGTGGCATCTCACGGTGAACATCGCCAAATGGGCTCCCAACTGGGTAATGTTTCGTGTGCTCAAGCTACCTTGGGCCGCTAAAATCCGGACTCCGGAACGGCCGCTATTTTCCGACCTGAACCCCGCATTGGGAGTTGACCCTTCTCCCAGCACCGGGGGCGGCCACGCACCAGCAATCATCCAGCGGCTTAGCGATCTGGATGCCATTCTTGAGAAAACAATTGGGTCATCCGACAAGAGAGAGCATTCAGACTATACCGCCCTGTCACGTCCGGGCTCAGAAGCGCCCAACCATGGCAACTGAAAAACGAGCGGGCATATTCTTGCACGTCTCGCAGCCATTTTCGGGGCGGCACGAAGTAACCAGAATCCAGTAGCTAAGTAGTTACCCGTTAGGCTCGGTGTTGCCGCTTTTCTCCGTGCGGAGAGGTATGCCTGCCGAGTGCTTCCCGTCGACGGCAGCTCGCGATTTTGTTCCGTTTGAAACATCGGCCTGGGCTATTATGCAAGTGCAACTTGCGCTGTAGCTTTAGCGGCCGCCAGCTCGGAGCGTTAGCGATCCCAGCAGGGGCAGTGAACCTGGCCAGAATACGCGGGTCGGTTTGAGCGTGTTGCATGATCGGACACCCATTACCAAAGGTGGTACCAAAGTGGGATTTTTTAATTGATCACTATCATGCCCTAAGCTAAGCTGATTTTGGTCAGTAGTGGGCTGTTACTCATTGAGTAGGCTGACTCGTCTAAAAGCGCAGTCAGTTCGAAATGGCGGCCTGTGCGGCTGGACAGTGCCTCCTCTCACGATTGTCGCCAAAAAAGTTGCAGTATCGCAACATCGAAGAACGATGCTATATGGGCCACGATTTCACCTTGCAGGTGAGAGTTACGTGGTTAATCTCACATCTAAGTGAGAGTGCGAAGCTTGCCCGAACGTGCTAGTGGGATCGCTCGATAGCGGTCCTGGTTCTTACGCCGCATTGAATCAGCGACAGACTGATAGGGTTCGTTGGGTCTCCTTCTTTCAAAGGAAGCGCGCTCCGGTGTGGGTGCCGAAGTGTTTTTACATGGAGGTATGCTGTGCTTGTTATTCCCCCTGTTTCTGATCGAGGCGAGACCAGGCCTCGTATCGAAGCGGCTGCCATCCACCCTATCGTTTCTAAAAAGAAGTGGTTTGCGGTCTACACCGCTGCTCGCCACGAAAAGTATGTTCAGGCCCAACTGATAGCAAAGCAAATTCAATCGTTTTTACCTCTTTACACCGCGGTGCGGCGGTGGAAAAACGGGGTCCGGCGGGAAATTCAGTACCCGCTCTTTCCGGGCTACGTTTTTGTCTGCGTCGATGCAAGCGAGCGTCTTCCAGTAGTTCAGACCACGGGCGTTGTCTATATCGTGGGCAACTGCACGGCGCCGTTGCCTGTGGAAGACCAGGAGATGCACGCACTTCGTATCGGCGCCCAATGCGCATCGCTTTCTCCGCATCCCCATCTTTCCGCCGGCGATACGGTTTGTATCAAGCGCGGACCATTCCAGGGCGTGAGGGGACGTGTACAGCGAGATCGCGGCAATTTGACATTTGTCGTCACTATTCAATTGATCCAACGATCGTTTGCTATCGGCGTGCAGGCCTGCGACCTGGAATTAGCCGGCTAGTTGCGAGCGGTTAGCCTTAAGCAGGATCCTGGTGAAGGTTTGGCGCCGGTTTGGCAGATCAGGAAACCACCTGTTCAGGTTGAGAAGTGTGCCCGGCGAATGTTCTGAGCACCTACTGGTCGGTCTTTTCGATGATAGAAGGAACATTTTATGGGACTAAGCCCGCGGCGAACCGTCCGAATCCTGGGAACGCACGGTGTTCCTGCAGCCTACGGAGGCTTCGAAACAGCTGCGGAAAACATAGCTCGCTACCTGGTAGGAAATGGATGGAATGTCATCGTCTACTGTCAAACTTCGGGAACCGGGGAGATCATCGAAGACGAATGGCAGGGCATTCAGAGAGTCATTATCCCCGTAAATTTGCCGGGGTGGCGGGGCACATCGAAATTCGACTGGCTCTCCATCGCCCACGCGTGTAAGTTTCGGGATATATGTTTAACTTTTGGTTACAACACCGGAATTTATAACCTCCGTCAGCGTCTACGCGGAATTCCCAACATTATTAATATGGATGGGATTGAATGGTCTCGCAAACGGTGGGGCGTTGCGAAGCAATTGATCCTGTATGTAAATGAGCGGTTCGCTGCTCTTTTCGGTAATCATCTGATAGCTGACCATCCTGAGATTGAGGTGCACCTCAGAACTCGCGCATCGCCGGCGAAGATTTCGACGATCACGTACGGAGCTGACCCGATCACGGATATACAGTGCGGGCCTCTGAGGGCCCTTGGTCTTGAACCTGGCCGATATATGACATTGATCGCGAGGCCATTGCCTGAGAACTCGATTGCCGAGATCGTCGAAGGATTCTCCGCTGTAGAGCGCGGCTACAGGCTCGTCGTTCTAGGAAAGCTGGATCCAGAAAAGGACGAATATCATCGAAGGGTTATAGCACTGGCAAGCGATGAGGTTGATCTTCGCGGGGCCCATCTACAATTCAGATGTCGTGAAGGCGCTCCGCTTTCACGGCAAGGCCTACCTGCACGGACACACGGTTGGGGGGACGAACCCGTCTCTCGTCGAGGCTATGGCTGCGGCGAATCCGATTATCGCTCACGACAATAAATACAACCGCTGGGTAGCGGGCAATGGGGCGGTTTACTTTAGGAGTAGCGAGCAACTCGCTGACAGGATTTCTCAGCTTCTTTCGGATGAATCACTCTGCAATAGCCTGAAGGAGCATGCACTTAATCGCTTCCGAGATGAATTTACGTGGAAACGGGTCGCAGGACAGTATGAGGCTCTATTGCTGAAATATGCTACCTAGGCCTGGAGTGAATGCACTTGTGGCCAACAAATATCTACCGATCGGGGTTAAGGTCCTATGGTTCGTTTAGCGCTTGTGGGTTTGGGGAAGATGGGCCTATCGCATCTCTCGATAGTGCGGGCTCATCCCGAGGTTAATCTCGTTGGAATCTGTGATCCCTCGAAGTTCATGTTGGAGCTGCTCGGTAAAAACGCAGGACTGGAGACCTTCACCGATCTTGAGACGATGATCGAAAGAGCCAGGCCGGACGCGATCATCGTAGCGACACCCTCTCGTTTTCACGGAGAGATCGTGCGCGTGGCTTTAGAGCGAGGCGTCCACGTTTTCTGTGAGAAGCCATTTTGTCTCGATTGGAAAGAGTCGACCGATCTATCGGAGCTCGCCGAGCGGAAAGGGCTCGTGAATCAGGTTGGCTATCACTATCGGTTCGTGGCTGCTTTTCAAGAGGTGAAGCGGCTCCTGGACGCAAACGCCATCGGGACCGTTACTCATGTTCTCGCCGAAGCTTACGGGCCGGTTGTTTTACGCGCAGCGGGATCGTCCTGGAGGACACAGAAGGCGGAGGGCGGAGGTTGTCTTTATGATTATGCAGCTCATCCCATCAACCTGCTTAATTGGTATTTTGGGATGCCGGCGAGGGTAGGCGGCACAGTTATAAAGAAGATCTTCTCCCGGGATACAGACGACGAGGTGTACGGCACTGTTTTCTTTGAAGATGGACCAAGCGCGCAAGTCTCAGTCAATTGGAGCGACGAATCTTACCGTAAGATGAGCGTCAAGCTATCTATCACGGGAACGGCGGGACGCATCCTCGCCGACCGCCAGGAATGCAAGGTCTACTTGCGTGACGGCACCGAGCCGATCACGGGCTATGCAAAGGGGTGGAATGTCCGCTATACGACAGACCTTACCGAGGGAGTATGGTTCTACGTGCGCGGCGAGGAATACTCGCTACAGATTGATTACTTCGTAAAGGCTGTTGCCTCCGGGTCCACGGAGAATGTGAATTCGTTTGCTGCCGCGGCGCAGACTGACCAATTGATGTCCATGATGCGAGACGACGCCCAGGGCGTTGTATCGGCGACCGTGGCGTCTCCAGCTTCCGAACAACGAAGAAAGCCGTTCTTTGGCCGGCTAATGGAAGGGAGGGCTGTTGGCCATGATGCCAAACTTGCTTTTTGGAGATAACCAGTTCTTCGGCATAAATCACATGTCTGAGGAAAAAGCGCGCGCGCAGGCTCTCGCAGTTCCAGGACATCAAGGAAGTGTTCAAGACGCTGGATGCAGCTTACGACGAGGGCATCAAGACATTCATGTGCACCACCCATGATCGAGTCGAAGAGATTTGTGATTACGTCCGGGCGAATCCCTCCAGATATCACGATTATGCGTTCTACCCGTGCATGCCGTATGCCCACAAGTATGCGAATGCGGCGACGGAGGAAGGCGTAATTGGGGCCATCAAGAAATTCGCTCCCGAAAGTGGGGCCTGGACCGCGGCGGTCCGGAGCGGCGTATCTCTTGCCGGCAAGGATATTAGTGGCATAACGCGTCTCTTGATCGACTCAGAGATGAAGATGTTCAAAGGCCTGCGAACTCCGGTCATTTTCCTGCAAAATGTTGTGGTCGATCTGCTGTTAGGCCTGGGGATGACGGAGCCCTTTGCCGTGTTCAGCGACCATGTGCGGTCAAAGTACAATGCCGAGCCGGGTTTCATCACGATGAACATGCCTTTGCTTCTGGACGTTCTGGATGAACTGAAAATCGACAATCCGATTGTTTGCTCCAATATCAATAAACTTGGCTTCCGTATGTGCGGCGGCCTTGGAGCGTATGAGGAGGCTTTACGGGAGCGCAGATTCCGTGCCATTGCGATGTCGGTTTTTGCTTCCGGCGCTATCCCTCCCGGTGAAGCGATATCCTGGGTGTGTGCTCAACCAAACGTGGAAGCAATCGTGTTCGGCGCTTCCAGCCGCTCTAACATTCGATCGACCAAGGGCCTCGTAGATCAATTCTGGAAGGGCGGGAGTACCGTACTTGTTTAAACGCACAAGTTCGTCCTTTATGAAGACCGAGGATACAAGGGCGGAAATCACGTACCTGCCGCAAGGTTCAAGTGCGTCGTTTATCGAAGCCGAAGACAGGTATGTCGATAAGCTGCCGGAGCGTGAGATCAGCATCAGTTATGTGCTGGACATCCTCCGCAGGCGAAGAAAGATAGTGCTTTGGGTGATGGCATTGTCGTTCTGTGCGGGCCTGTTTCTCGCGTTAAGGCCGAGGACCTACCTTGCTTCCGGGACGCTGCAGATTCGGCCTGGTAGCGCCAATGCGTACAGGTCACAGGCAAACGACTCTCAATACGATCCAGACGCTGATGACCGGATCGAGTCCGAGGTACTAATTCTGCAGAGCAAGTCCCTCCTCCTCGCTGTGGCCGACGAGTTACACCTGTACGCGGACCCATCCATTGCCGGCAAGTCGACTAAGGGAAATAGCTCTGCTTCAGATCCCGCGGTTCAGGCCAGGGTTGTAGCGGCGCTGAGCAAGATGGTGAAGATCAAGCGTAGCCCGAAGACGCAGATCATCTCGGTGGAGGCTACGGCTCGCTCACCCATCCTGGCGTCGAGTATCGTCAGCACCCTGATGAACCAATATATCCACCGGATATTTGAGACCCGTCTCAGCTCCACCAAGCATGCTTCCATGTTCCTGACGGCCCAGCTCGATGATCTCAAAAAGCAAGTGCTGCTGGATCAGCAGAAACTGGTGGATCTGCAGAAGAAGCTCGGTGTATCCGGCTTTGACGATGCGCACAACCTGGAGACAGATCAGCTGGAAGATCTGGCAAAGGCTAACCAGGAGGCGAACATCGAGCGGATTGTCTCCGAGGCGCGTTACCGGATTCTGCGAGAGGAGGATCCCAGCCTGGTGGAGGGAGGGCCAACGATGTTGTCGTCAGGCAATCAACCGGCCTCGTCGCTTCTGCAGACGTTGCGCAGTTCTCAAGCCCAGATCGGATCACGCTATGCGAGCGTGAGTGAGCAGTTCGGCCCTAACTATCCGGAAGCCAAGCAACTTAAGGCGCAGTTGGCGGAGGCCACGCGGGAAGTAGCCAAGGAAGAGTCCAGAATCGTAGAGCAGGCAAAGATGTCGTTCGACGCTGCGCGGCGAAATCAAACGATGACCTCGAAGGCCCTCAGCCACCAGAAAGACAGTGTCTTTAAGAAGCGCAACGACATGGTGGAGTACCAGGTGCTGCTGCACGATTTTCAAGCAAGCCGCGCGCTCTATGAGGGCCTGGTGCAACGATTGAGGGAAGCCGGAGTGCTTTCGGGAATCGAGACCGGGGATGTCGACCTGGTAGATTTGCCGACCCTTCCCATTACGCCGACTGGATTTGGCCCGCTTCCGCTCATGTTGATCACGCTTGCCTTGGGGGCAATCCTGGCGTTTATTACGGCCATGTTTCTGGAGAGCTTCGACAGTTCGTTTCATAGTGTTGGGGCGTTGGAGCGCTACATGCGCGTGCCCGCGCTCGCGGTGATCCCGGAGTTCCCAAGCACCGCAGGGCGAAGCGCCCTCCCGGGGGTTTTCAAGAGATCGTTCAGAACTGCGCCGGCAACCGGCCGGAGCGCTGGACCTCGAGCTTTACGAGTCCATTCGCATGTTGCACACGCGTCTCCTCCTGGACGAAGCAACTGCCTCCTCCAAGGTTGTCCTATTCACCAGCGCAACCCGCGGTGAGGGAGTTTCAACGGTATCGGCGAATGTAGCTTGTGTTCTTGCAGAGAGTGGCCGATGTGTGCTCCTGGTCGACGCCAATTTAAGGCATCCCAGTCAACACTTGCGGTTTGGGCTGCCGAACGACCGTGGGTTTAGCGACCTTGTGACGGGCGATGGCACCTTAGACGAGCTGGTTCAGGCTGTACCCGATCGACCGAATCTGTTTGCTTCTTTTAGCCGGTCCTGGACTGGGAAACCCAGGACAACTGCTTGCTGCTGCGGACCTGCAAGGACTTTTTGCGTTGATGCGTTCGCCTACGACTTCATTGTGGTCGACGCACCACCCGCACTTGGACTTGCAGACGTTGGACTACTCTTGCCTCTTTCGCTAGCGCAGTCGTGCGTTGTGGTTCGAGAAGGGGTCGCGACACAACCGATGATGGGAGAAGTCAAAAGGTCTCTGATGGGTCTCGGTGCTTCGCTACGTGGCGTGGCATTTCTATCGGACAGTTACCGGGCAACTATATCTTAGATCAAGAGGACGAATACCGTGCTTAACATGTGAGTTCCGTTCAGGCATGGCACGAATGAGCGAGCCGGGAGGCAGGCCAATGACGTCGGCGTTGTTCATTGGTTTGAGGTCTCGGATGCAAGCGAAGGTTGCGATTCTTCTACTCCTCTTTGCCCCGGTCGTTTATGCCCAATCTTCGGGGGAGTCAACGAAGGTTGAATCCGTGAGTACGACGAATACTGCGGACCCAGAAACCGTGAGGGAACTGCTTGCGGTTCGTCCGCCGCAGTTGGTGATTGCAAATGGGGATTCGATTCGGGTCGAAGTGTTCGAGATCGAAAAATATAGCTATACGCCCCGCGTAGATGGTGACGGTCAGATTGCCATTCCGCTCGTAGATTCGGTGAAGGTTGCCGGTTTGACTGCTAGTGAAGCAGAAAAGCTCATCGCAGATCGTCTCGAAGACCGTGGCATGGTGAAAAACCCACATGTTCACGTCACCCTGGTGGATCAGCCTTCCCAGACGATTACGATCAGCGGCGAGGTCTTTAAGCCCGGCGTATTTCCGGCTTACGGGGCCAAGACTCTGATCGGTGGAATTTCCCTGGCCGGCGGTTTGAAGGATACTGCCAGTCGCAACATAACCCTGTTGCGTCCTGCGACAGGGCAAACCTACGTCATCAACCTGGGGGATGATCCAAAAACTGCGCTTGCGGCCAACATACCGCTCTTTAAGGGCGATACTGTGATCGTGGGCGTGGCCGGCGTCATTTATGTCGTCGGAGCGGTCAAGAACAGCGGGGTATACCGTCTAAAGAGTTCCAGTTCCACTACCCTTCGACAGGCTATCGCGATGGCAGGGGGAGCTGGATACGAGGCCAAGCTGGACAAGACCGTTATTATCCGTAACGACGACGGACGTCAGACCGAGATACCCTTCGCCAATCAATAAGAACGTGTCGAAACCCCTTAATGACATCACCCTGAGGTCTAACGATATTGTTTACGTTCCCACCAGCACTCGCGAAGGCTGCGGTGAAAGGCGGGGGGCTGAGCATGGCTCGCCATAATGGCTTCCGCGGCGATCTACCGGCCTTAGACCATGCTAGCCGCAGCCGCGACAATATGACTGATTTCGATTATTACCGCGCTCTTTCTGTTGGTGAGTTCGTACAGTCTTGAATTCGTCGGTTGGGTCGTCGCGCTCATTGCATCCATCGTCCTCACTCTGGACCCGGTCCACGGTTCTCTCCTTGCCGACCAGCCTGGTGCGGATCTTAGTGGCTCCGACGCTGATACTCTGCCTGGGACTGCATGGGATATACAGCAATTCGCTGTATGACGTAGGTAAGGACCTGTGGTACTTTAGCGGCCCGGTTGTTTATATCTCTTTCGGTTATTTGGTATTCGAAAGGCTAGGAAGTTGGCAACGGCTAGTCCAACCTCTTGTCGTCATAGGCGCATATTCTTGTCTTGTCACAATCGTTGGGGTTGTTTCAAACCGGGAACAATTACTCGCAACTACCACAGTCGAAGACTATCGGCGAGATCGCAGGGCTCGGCACATTTGTTCTTACTTTACCGACAGTCTTGCTCGTTTTCATGAGACATGTCGGGTTGCCCACGATAGGGGTAACACGCCTAACAGTGGTAAGGGCAACCACCTATATCCTGTCGGCGATAGCGGTGCTATCCACATTTTCCAGAACCCACATGGTATGCCTGGCCGCAGGGCCTCGTCTGCACTGTCAATCCGAGGTTTACTCCAAGAAGAATCAGAAATTACACGGTGGTTCTCCTGGGCGCCGCAGTCTTATTGGCACTCGCGTCCGGCATTTTCCATAGTGATAAGGTGGGCGTACTTTTAGAATCATTTGTCCAAAAGACGGCGAACACATCATCAGAGGTCAATGTTCACAGCTACGAGACATATGAAGATATCAATCTGAATTGGCGTGGTTTTGAAGCCTGCCAGGGCGGCGAAGACCTATGCCGAATTTGGCGACACGGAGAAGTTGTTCGGGGGAGGGTTCGGCACGATGGTCGACCTCGGTTTTGCCATGAAGTTGGCTTGGTAGTACTGCGGAATATTTTGAGTTCATCCCGATACTGCATAACGGTTATATGGAGCTATTGGTAAAGACGGGGTTGTTGGGTCTGAGCCTATTTATACTGTTCTGCATCCAAATCGCTGTCATGGCGCTTCGAGAGTTCCGACAGTCCGGAAAGTGCGCAAAACTAAATGGCCTCCTTCTGCTGTGGACTGTTTTCGTTTTTGCACTGACTCAGGGAGCCATTACCGGCATCCTTAACAAGGGAGAACTAGCTCCAAACCTATTCCTGCTCGGAGCAACCTGTGCAAGTGTTTCGTTGTGCGATCGTTATAGGTTGCCTCCGCGACGAGCCCAGGACCTCGCGATAGGCAGCAAACGTGGCCTGCGCAGTATGAGTCCAGGTGTAGTTGTTCAGAACTTTATCTTGCAGTAGAACTGGAGCGTGGCGCGCTGTGGGCTCGCAATAGTGCTTCGCGAATCGAGGGCACCGAATCTGGGGAGCAATAGTATGCGAGGTCTCCAAAATAGTCACGCGTATCGCCTTTGTCCGTAATGACAATATTCGCGCCCATCGCTGCGGCTTCCAGGGAAGACAATCCTGTAGTCTCCATCCAACTCACCAGAGCGTGTACTTTGCATGCCGCATAATATTGTCTGAGACCGATTGGTCAACATGGTCTACTAAGGTTACAGTGCCGTCCATTTCGCGTTTAATTTGTTCAAAATACGCTATTTGATTGGGCCCTGGCTTTCCCACCAGAACCAGCTTTAGGCCGGTACCTTTGAGAGCGCGCACAAGCTGCAACTGACATTTCCTCCGTTCTATTCTTCCGACGCTCAAAATGCAGTCGTTGAATTCGGGAGCCGCGGGAGAGATGTCAGCGTTGAACAATGTTGGGTCTACGGCATTTGGCACCACCGCGGACCGTGCTTCGACGGTCTCTGGAAAGTCACGGCGAATGCGGGACATCTCAGATTCAGAATTAGGCAATAAGACAGAAGCCATTTTGATCAGGTCGCGTTGGGCCCCTCGGAACCCTCTGGTGAAAGTAGCCGCGGTTCCGCGATTTAACTCACCGTTTGTCAAACACCGAGCCGCCATTTTTAGATACCCCGCGTTAGACTGGGAGATCGAACGAAATAGCAATCTTTGTAGCGGTCCTCGAGCAGCACGATCAGCTTCTGTGTAGTCGACGTAGACGGGAGTCAGGACTACGGGAATACCGCGCCTGGTTGCCCGCCGCGCCTGATGATAAGTTTCCTGAGGGCGAGTGAGATTAAAGAGGTGCACGATATCGTAGCCATCCAACGAGTGATTGAGATCGATAGAGATGGTGACTTCGCAGCCCAGCAAGCGGAGCGATTCAGCGGTTTTGAGAAGCATAATGGTGTCTCCGCCTGGAGTCGAGAACAGCGTGGTTCTGGAGGAAAATAAAACTCGCAAAGGGTTCCCACGGGTGCTGTCTTTCTCGGCGGCACGGAGGTCAGGCAGATCTTTTGGCGTATGTGACATCGGGATTGGTAGAAAACCCTCGCTTTTCAAGAAGGAAACAGCTAGCAACTGCTTCACACATTTAACCCTATTCGACCCGTAAGGACGGATCTAAACCGGGAAAGGGAAAGACCAGTCGCATAATAGTAATTGTAGTCACGAGCTCTACCGGTAACAGTCTATAGAAAAGAGATGGCATAGATCTGCCGTCACTGTTTGTCGGTTCTGGTAAGCACGAGATTTTATCTGTTGCATGATATCATCGCCGGCCATTCCAATCTAGGACTCCCCTTCTGTGGGGTTGGGAACTATGTGGACGTCCTACTTATTCAGGCCGTAGATCTCTCGGGTGATGGCTGCGTCCTCGTCCTGAATGCTAATTCTAGGTTCAATGGATCGGAACGTCTCGATCGCTCATAGATTTGCTTAAGGGCTGACGGAATTATCAAAAGACAATTTTCACAGGTGGCTATTGCGGCTCGATGTTCCGAAGGATCGCGTCACGGTGAGGTCGACTGAACACCATACTTTCGTAAGGGGTTACATTGGCGAAAAACCGGCGGTGGAGAACGGGAAAAAACGCCTTGGCCAACGTATGCCGAGGAGGCGCAACCGCTGTTGTAGCCTTGGCGCTGCCGCATTTTCTAACGCGTACCCTTGGAGGTGAACGATTTGCGGCTTGGTCGTTGATGCTGCAAATGAGCGCGATCGCAGCCTACTTCGACTTCGGTTTGCAGACCATACTTGGGCGCTTTGTGGCTCAAGCCGCAGAACGGGAAGAGGATGGGACCCTAAGCAAGCTAGCTAGCACGTCGATGGTGCTCCTCGCGGTAGCCAGCCTATTCCCACTTGCCGCGTGTGTGTTATTTCTTCCTTTATTGCCGCTGGTGTTTCATTCTTCTTCCATTGTGATTCTTCATGAGATTCAGAAAGGAGTGGCGATTCTCGTCATTGGGACGGCACTGTCCCTTCCTCTATCCGCATGCACGGGTCTACTTGTCGGGTTACACAAGAATGAAATACCTGCATTGGCGATCGGGGCCAGCCGGCTACTAGGAGCTCTCACTGTCATTGTCTGTGCCCGTTACACCGGTTCTCTTATGATCCTGGCGTTGTGTTTCACGAGCTGGAATCTAATCGGAGGCCTGGCGCAACTCCTGTGGGTCAAGCGCCTACTTCCTTCGCTGAAATTGACTGCTCAGTTCTATGACGGAAACCTTGCGAAGATGCTTGTGCACCAATCTTTAGTTTTAACGGTGCTATCGTTCTGCATGATACTCATCAAGCAATGTAGACTTGACGATCGTTGGGCACTTCAATTTTATTGCGGTTGGCCCATACTCCGTCGCGACCACGTTGACAACATTCTTATATGGCCTAAATGCGACTGTCTGCGCTGCGTTCTACGCTCCTATCGCGGTGATGGAACAACGGGGAGATCAGGCCGGCATCCGAACGAGCCTGGAAAGGTTGACATTCTTCACAAGCCTTATCAATATGGCGGTCATCGTGGCTAATTACCTGCTAGGCAAAGCGTTGCTAACCTTGTGGGTGGGACCAGCTTACATGCCGAAGACATTCCCGATCCTGCGAGTGCTGCTCGCCGCAAATGCGATTAGACTTGTCGCCAGTCCTTTTGCCTCCGGCCTGATCGCGACCGGAAGACACAAGGCGCTCATAAGTGGAGCGGTAATCGAGGCTGCAGTAAACTTGCCCCTCAGCATTCTCGGTGCGATCTTCATGGGGCCAATCGGTGTCGCGTATGGAACCCTTGTTGGGGCTGTAGTCGGTGTCGCTATGGATTCTGATTGTCACTTCACGCGTAGCGTCACCGACCTGATGGCGCCGGGGTCGATACATCTCCAACGGGCTATTTAAACCCCTCCTGGCATTCATCCCAATCGTATTGTTTTGTCTTTGGCAAGGCCTGTCTCGCCCGTTTTCCATGCCGTTATGTTACTTATCATCCGCAGCTACGCTCCTGACGCTCTGGGGGACTGTTGCATTGCAACGAGAGAGAAGTTCCACGTTCCTACCGCGAAAAGGTCTTGGAGGGCAAATGCGTAATTTGCGGCAACTTGTGTCGCTTCAGGTAGGCCGAGGCCTTGCGGCAGTGATGGTTGTCGGCCATCATACGATGTCCTACATCGGCCTGGAGCCTCGTTATTGGCAACGAGTGTCATTAGCGAAAAGATTCACGGTCTTCAGCTAGGTGTCGAGTATTTCTTTGTACTTAGCGGCGTTGTGATGCTTATGGCGCATTGGAGGATATAGATAAGCCGCAAAGTCTGCGGATCCTATCTCTGGAAGAGGTTTCGACGAATATATCCGATTTATTGGATTGTCTTAACGACCAGTAGTGCTCGAGTATTTCCTGCGACCTGGCCTTGGCCAGGCATACCAGCGCAACAGCTGGGTTATCCTTTCTGGCTACATACTCATCCACATCCGATCGGCCAATGTCAATTTGCCAGTGGCCTGGACGTTATTTCATGAAATGCTATTCTATGCGCTGTTTGGCTTGCTTCTCGTTAAGAAGAAGGTAGGCGTCTCCGGTATTAGCTGTGTGGTTCATTTTGTCCATGTGTGCTTGTGTATTAGATTACCCTGGTTTCTGGGAGAGTATCTGATCTCGCCGCTGCATCTATTGTTCGGCCTTGGTCTGATCGTAGGCTATCTGCTCCGTCAAGGAGTCAGCGCGGAGCCGGGGTCCTTGCGTTCTTCCGAGGCACACATTAGCGTCGTTGTTTTCGGAGCTCTAACGTTCTTCTTGGCCGTGTTCCTGGCGGGCCTTTCGGCGGGGACTTGATAATTGGGTGCAACTACTCGCTGGATGCGGATCCGCAGCTATCATTTTGGGTGGAGGGCGGATAGAACAAACGAGCGGGTGTCGGTTCCCGAAATGGCGAGGTCCTCGGTGATGCATCATATGCGATTTATCTAGTACATTACCCATTCCTGATGTTTATTACGCCAAAAGTCTATATGCTTTCGCTGAAAACATCGCGCCGCTGTGTTCCCAATTCTCACGATGATAGTGTCGGCAGTGATCGCTGGGTGCGTTGTGCATGTCTGGATCGAGAAGCCACTTCTGGTTTGGTTAGGTAGATCGTTTTCGGCCAATCGAGACTTGAAACATGGAATGGTGGTAAAAATCATTTAACTCTGTAAATAGAGACCACACGCTCACTCCTCTGGTACCCATTGGGTCAGAATTGCTCACTATTGCGTGATGCTCGTTTGAATGGATGTTCCGTCCGGCGTTCATCTCGACCTCTGACACGGCCGATCAATGGCAGTGATCGCGTGGTGCCGCAGGTTGGTCGTTGATGTGTTCAAAGGGCTGCCGGAAGAAACACTTCTTTATGCACCGAGAAGGCGATCAGATTGCGTGTCCAGAGCACGATTCACTCGCAGAAATTACGAGCGGCCTGAGCGGTCGGCAACCGCTTTCGCACGAACGGTGTGTCGCGAGAATGCGGAGGAGAATCCAAATGATCATGCGTCCGCCAAGGTGCCTGAAAATGCGGGTTGCCACGTAAATCTCATCTGGCCAAATTAAGGACGACCCTAGGACATTGGCATTGTATTGTTCGGGTTGCCTGCGCTATCATTTTAGAAAGTTATTGCGCGTCTAAATCGTCGATGAGGGAATTGTGACGCCAGGTCGTGTGAGTATCATCACTGCCGTTTATAACGCGGCACCTACCTTGGAAGCGTGCCTCTTAAGTGTTCGGAACCAGTCGCACCGTGACATTGAACACATCGTGATTGACGGTGGCTCGACAGATGGATCGCTAGAAATCCTCCAACGTCATTCGTCACTACTGGCCTATTGGGTAAGCGAGCCAGATAACGGTGTGTTCGACGCCTGGAATAAAGGCCTGTCTGCGGCGACCGGCGAGTGGATCGCTTTTTTGGGTGCCGAGGATGTTTTGTTCCCAAACGCTGTGTCGCAATACCTAGCTGTTTGTGGAGGAACGGACGCGCAGTACGTTTCTTCTCTCGTTCGATATATACGCCCAGGCCTGCCCGACAAGATCATTGGACGACCCTGGAGTTGGCCGGCGTTCCAACGCAAAATGATCACGGCACATGTTGGCAGCCTGCACAGGTTCGACTTATTTAGCAAATACGGTAACTATGACACGAGCTATAAAATCGTAGGCGATTACGAATTGCTTTTACGTCCTGGAAATAAGTTAACTGCCCTCTTTTTGGATCAGGTCACCGCCACAATGCTAGCTGGTGGCAACAGCGATCGTTTTCCGGCTTTAACGGAAGCCAGGTTAGCTAAGATCCGCACTGGTGGACGGAGCCGGATGTGGGCTCTTTGGGAGCTTTGGGTGGAGGGGTTAAAGCTGGCAGTTCGGCGCGTTGGAACCGCTTAGCCAAACGTTTTGTTGCAAGAGGGCACCGAGGATAACCATGACAGCAGGGAATGGAACTATTAAAGAAAAGCCACTCGTCCAGGCCGCACGGAATATGCGATATGCCGCTTATAGGTCTATCTCACCACTAGACTATAGCTTCCGCGTCATCAATCAGGTTAGCCAGTACCCTCCTTTGCATCTTCGACGGCATGTCGGGGAATGAGCTCAGGGTTTAACGGTCCTAGCTACGAATTGGTTGCATATTTGCTGACTGCTGGCCCAACTGCGCGACGGAGACCGTCTCTGGGATTTGGCGTGCGGTTGTGGATTGCTAGAGCTCGCGCTCAATGACCTAGGGTGGCAAGGTCAACTCATTGGTTCAGACATACACAAGCCCAGCATCGAATGGGCGCAGAAGCATCTGGGGACACGGTTTGGCGGCCACAGGTTCATCCACATGGACATATACAACGGCGCCTATTACCCGAAGGGCAAATTGAACGCGCAAGAATGGTTTGACAGCTTTGTCGAAAAGGAGTTCGACGTAGTAGTCGCAAAGAGTTTGTTTACTCACCTCTTGCCGGATGAATTGGATATCTATTTGCGGAGCATAGCAAATCGCCTGAGAGCCGGTGGGAAAGCATTGCTAACCTTCTTATTTCAACGAGGAGCAACAACGCCTCGCCGCTTTGGATAAGAACCGCATGGTATTTCATCCTTATAGCGAAGACAAGCGCTGTGCCGTTTATCGGCCGCTGGCGCCGACCGCAGCCGTCGCCTACGAACAGAGCTACTTAGAGCAGAGATTTCGCGATGCTGGTTTTAAAGTGGAAGGTTGGTCACGCCATCATGGCGCCTGGACAGGCAGGCCTGACGCGTTGTCATTCCAAGATATCATTGCAGTTGAAAGGGCTTCGGCCTCCTGATGGCTCCGCTATACGGATACGGAAACGGACATTAACATAAAATACCGGGCGTCATCGTCCGCTCCGAAAGAATGCCGCAAGTAGGCCCTGACCTGAATTGATCAAGACCTCGTCACTGAGCGAGAAGCTCGCGTATTTTCTGATGGATGGATAATTGTGAGAGAGCAGATCTCGGCGAGTTGGCTTGGAAGCAACTTGTCCGGATGGCTCAACAGTGGGAGCAGCCACACGGAAAGCGCGAGCTTGGCCACTTGAAGCAGAAGGTTAGTCGAAGGGGTGTCAGCCTGCTCAATCCTTCGCTACAACCGTGAGTTGCCATGGGCCATTCGACGAGAGTGCTCGTAAGTGTCATCCCGGAGCTCGATGAAAAAACTGATCACGATGCTGCCCAGGAAAGTGCCGGCCATTGCCGCGTTGGTCATGATTGCTCTTACCTTGGGCTTGGGTAGGATGATTTTGGGCAGCGTGCCCGCTGCATGGCGGCGTACTTAGGATGCCAGCCACGGACCCCACCTTCGCCGACACAATAACAATTACCCGCTCTATCGACTGTCTGCTGAGTGGGCAGGATCCCTACGTCGTTCGCAGTTTCGATCCTTGGCATCGGTTGTACAACTACCCGCGAATCTGGCTCGATTTAAGATATCTCGGTGTCACAGGGCGATCGACCAACTTACTGGGCGTACTCATGGCCCTACTTTTCGCATCCAGTTTACTCCTCTTGTTTTCGGCCACGAGGTGGAGCACTGCACTGGTCGTTTTCCTGGCAATCTTTTCCGGTCCGGTCTTATTTGCGATGGAGCGAGGAAATATCGATCAGGTACTTTTTGCGCTGCTTGTTTGCGGTTTCTTTATGATCGAGCGCACGCGTGACTCGGCGCGGACGTTTTTCCAGTGTTCATTGATCGTCCTTCTCACCAGTTTGAAGATATTTCCAATAGCGGCGGTTGTCGTATTGTTAAGGAATCGTCAGCGCTTTCTAATAGCAGCCTTTGCAGTTGTGGTCTCGGTAGCAGCGTTGCTGGCCAGTTGCGGGCAGGATCTTCCTAAGGTGTTTGCAAATACTCCCAGGATTGCTTGGGTAAGTTTTGGAGGCTACACGTTCTTCGTTGTAATTAGCCATGCGATACGCGGGTTACCCATCGCATTGGCGATCAGCCCAGGCATCGCGTTAATTGGGAGCTTGGCGTTGGCGCTCTTGTCCGTTGCAGGGGGCTTCAAATACCGAAAACTTCTCGACAAATTCCTTCCTTCGCTTGATTTTTACCGGGCTAGGGGATGCATCGCTGTCTCCTGCCTAGCGATTTATATCTTCGTCTTTCTGGCCGGCGCCAGCTTCAATTATCGGCTAATTTTTCTACTGGTGTGCTGGCGTATCTTGTTGAAGATATGGAGCACAGTGGAACTACACGTTCGCTGCCGCCCGCGGTGGCGATCCTGTTGTTTTGTTCGATTCCTTTTCGACTAATATTGCTGCGCGAAGTTCTGGATGGCCTCATTTTCTGTGCGGCTTGCGCCTGGCTGTCCACTCAGTTATTCGATCGTATCCAGGCAAGGAGCAATCCTCCTGATTTCGTTCCAGTCTCTCTCCTTGATACTGATCGAGCGGGCGCAAAGCAGTTATCCTGATTTACACTTTAAAGTGGGAGACGTGAACGGCGTGTCGCGAGGACGCTGGGAAACACCTAACGGACTTACACCGATTTGAGTTGGCGACAGATCGCGGACCTGAGGGGCGGGGATCATTCCCAATCGACACTTCAAGATCGTAGCCATGCAGTTGCCGGACAGCAAGTTAACATCTTTGCAACCGGGCCTATCTAAGCCGTGTCTCCGCTAGCGCTCCTGAGTTAGTCTTATCAAGACGCGCGACAAACCGGTGACACGGGCGCGAGGTGCAAAATTATGCGTGTTTTGGTCACAGGCGGCAGCGGTTATGTCGGTTCGCACACAGCCCGAGAGCTGGCGCGGCAAGGGCACGAAGTCATCCTCTATGACAACCTGAGCACCGGCCACATCGCCCTGTCTGAGGGCTTCCCGCTCGTCGTCGGGGATATAGCGGACAAAGAGAAGCTCAAACGTTGCCTCGACGGGGTGGACGTTGTGATGCATTTTGCGGCCTTCTCGTACGTCGGGGAGTCGGTCGCAAACCCAAGGAAATATTTCGCCAACAATGTCGAGGCAGCTCTGAAGTTGGTGGACTGCCTGCTTGAGCGTTCGGTCAAGAAGATCATCTTCTCCTCGAGCTGTGCCGTATACGGGACCCCTGCCCATCTACCGATCGTGGAAGAGAGCGCCAAAGAGCCCATCAATCCTTATGGAGCGACGAAACTCTTCTTTGAACGGGTGCTAGCCGCGTACGCCCAGTCTCACGATTTGCGCTATGTCGTACTCCGCTACTTCAATGCGGCGGGCGCCGAGTTGGATGGAACCATCGGTGAGTGTCATGATCCGGAAACACACATCATTCCGCGGGCACTTCGTGCTGCGCTACGAAAGGATCCGCCGCTTAAGATCTTCGGAGGAGCCCTGCCCACCCCGGACGGCACCTGCGTGCGCGACTATATTCACGTATCGGATCTTGCGCGAGCCCATGCGCATGCCGCCAATTACCTGAGGAATGGCGGTGAACCGGTTGCTCTCAATTTGGGTACAGGGAAAAGGCACGACGGTCAGGCAGTTGCTGACGGAAATTGAAACAATCACTGGACGCATTGTTCCGCACACGATCGTGGAACCCCGTTCCGGAGACCCACCGGTGCTGTTTGCGGATCCAAGCAGGGCTCGCAAACTATTCCGGTGGGAGGCTCGGCACGATCTTGGAGACATTATCCGGACGGCCTGGGCTTGGGAGCAGAAGCGCTCTTCTGTGATCGACCGTGGACGGCTGGAATCTGTGGCGGCCGCCAAGTAACGAATCCGTTCAGGCCCGAAAACAGTAACGGCGACTATCCCTGTTCCCTTTCATCGAGTCCCTCCCCCGAAAGAATCGATGAAAGCGTTCCTGGATAATCGCCGCTTGAAAAGAGAATACTTCTTCTACAGAAATTTGCCACAAGTCTTGAGTAATAAACCGCCGGCTTGTGGTAACTGCACATGGTAATGGCCCACACCCGGCCACCACCATGGTTTCCTATGCAGACGCCGTGCTGCCCAGGTGCTATTACCATGGCAGCAGGAGAACCTTCCCGATGCACGTGGTGGACCTGATTCGGAAGAAGCGCGACGGCGAAGCGCTCACGGATGCCGAGATTGCCTATTTGGTCGCTGGAGCGGCGACGAATTCCATTCCCGAATATCAGCTGGCCGCCTGGCTCATGGCCGTCGTCTGGCGGGGGCTGAGCCCCGAAGAGCTGCATAGCCTCACCAGCCATATGCGGGATTCCGGCCGCGTGCTCCGCTTTTCCAGCCTCCCCGGCGCCAAGGTGGATAAACATTCCACCGGCGGGGTCGGCGACAAAACCTCCTTCCTGGTGGCGCCCATCGTCGCGGCCGCCGGCCTCTACGTGCCCATGATCTCCGGCCGCGCCCTGGGACATACCGGCGGCACCCTCGACAAACTGGAAAGCATTCCCGGTTACCGCACCCATCTCCAGGAAGAGGAGATGCTCGCCGTGCTGCAGGACTGTGGGCTGACCATCGTGGGTCAGACGGAATGGCTGGTGCCGGCGGACCGCACGCTCTACTCTCTACGCGACCGCACCGGCACGGTCGAGAGCCCGTTTCTCATCTGCGCCTCCATCATGAGCAAGAAGCTCGCAGCCGGACTGGAAGCGCTGGTGCTGGATGTGAAAACCGGGTCCGGCGCCTTTTTAAAGGAGAAGGCCGAGGCTCTCCAACTCGCTGAGCTGATGGTCGCCACCGGGAACCGCGCCGGCACCCGGACCGCCGCGCTCATCACCAACATGAGCCAGCCCCTGGGCCGCATGGCGGGCAATGCGGTGGAGATTGTCGAATCGGTGGAGGTGCTGCGCAACCAGCGTCACCCGCTCACTGAGGACCTGCGCCGGCTGTCCCTCGCGCTTGCCGGGTGGATGCTCTTTCTGGGCGGCAAGGTGCATAGACCGGAGGAGGGAATCGAGATGGCGGAGGATCTCCTGACCGGCGGCCTTCCGCTCAAGAAACTCGCGTGCATGATCGCTGCGCAAGGGGGCGACCTGGGCTGGTTCGACAGCCCGCAATGGCTGCACCAGCCGGCTCATCAGTACAGCGTGAAGTCGCCATCCGCAGGATTTCTGGCAAGTGTTGATTGCAACCAGGTGGGTTGGGCCGTGCAGCGGTCCGGGGCGGGCAGAACGGTACCCGGGGCAGGGGTTTCGGCGCACGCCGGGGTGGAAAGTCATAAAAAGGTGGGCGATCCGGTGGCCGCCGGGGACACGATGTTTACGGTGTATGTGGAGGATGAGGCGCGTTTGGCGCCGGTGGTAATTACGCTGCAGGAGTGCTTCACGGTGAGCGCAGAGGCGCCTGTTCCGGAGCCGTTGATTTATCAGAGTATTTCGTGAGGGTTCCGAACCCGGGTTGCCGCCTCTCTCTTGCACTGCCATGCCCAAAACATATTTGCCCCCCCGCGACACTAAATGCTCGCAATCAGGATCTATATCGTCGAGCAAATCCCATCCGCCATCCGCCTACCGCGCCGGAGGGCCGCACAGTGAGCAACTGTTTGGGGTGAGCAGGAAGGCGCCCAGGCGTCCTCTTAGCAGGTCTTTGACAACTGACACCACGACCTGTCCGGCAAGCGGCCGGGCCCTATTCTGCATGGAGCGAAAAGCAGTTCTCCCCTTCCTTTTAAGTACAAAAAAGGGGCTTATGGCGCATAAGGCGCTTATGGCGCACACTTTTTTTCGCGCCCACCTGGCAGCGGCTTTGGACAATATCGAGGTTCGTAGCTCCAAAGACGGAGAACCTGGCGGCTGGTGACGGACGTTTCCCGTCCGCAGGATGAGTACCATCCGGTGAGGGAGGCAAGATGCTCAATGAGCACCTTGAGCACCTTGAGCATCTTGAGCATCTTGCTCATCTTGAGAGAACAATCGCGCCACGCCTTACAGACAGAGAACTGCAGGCTCCCTCGGCTTCCCCGGATTTCCTGTCTAAGAGACGTGGCTTCGGCCAACAGCATCTGCTGAGAGCCGAAAAAATGAAAAAGTCACAGGCTCTCAGGATGACGATTTTTTGCGGGAGTGTGACGAAAAACACCTTGAACAAGTTAGGTTAACGGGCGAACCATGGGGAACCCGTCCAATACCTTAACCTCGGCTAGCAGGATCAGGGTTTTCCCTCGTACTTAGTGGCCGTATTGCAGGCCGTTGTTGTTCAGGCCTGATCTGGGTACGGGCTGGTAGGGCTCGACGGCCAGGATGTTGCCGAGGATACCGCGCTCCTGAGGGGTGAACTGGGCCTGAAACTGGCTGGAGCTCATCATGGCCTGGCGCTGCTCGGGCGGGTAGGCCCGCAGATCGCGGAAAGCCTTCTTTACCAGGCGCTGGCGATCTTCCGGCAGGGCGTGGAACTGTTGTACGGAGGAGCGCACCTGCTGGCGCATCTGCGGGGAGAGGCGCTCCATGGCCTCGATATGTTCCATGGTCCGCTGACGTTGGCTCGGGGGCATGCGATTGATCTGGTTCAGCCGGTTCATCAGCTTTTGTTGGGTCTCCGGAGGCAGCCGGTTGAAACCGGGTTCGCTCTGAAGAGCCCTTTCCTGCTGCTCGGGCGTCAGGTTGCCATGCCGGGCCAGCCAGGCGCCCAAGTGGGGCTGCTGGTTGTTTTCGAAGCGTGGGCGCGGAGCCTGGGGGGCCGGCCGGGCGCAGCTGGGAAGCGAAGCGGCAAACGGAAGAACCAGTAGCAGGGCACCGAAGACACCCCGAGCGAGCTTCCCCCTTTGGGGTTTTAACTCGAGCTCGTTGCGGATTGCCATGTTGGTGCCCTCCGAAGCGGTTACTTCGACCGTCGTATTCGGGCGCCTCGTTTCCCGGATTTTTTTAAACCTGCTGCGTATTGCGAGTGTTAGTTGGAAGCGCTGGCCCCGTTGTCCTCGTCCCCGTCCAGGGCATTCAACTGCTGAAAGAGCTGCGCGTTTCCGTCATACGACTGCAAATCGCGGACTGTAGCCGAGGTTGGAGGCGCAGCCGCCGTCCCATGATCGAGCAGGGCGAAGGTTCCGCCGCCTACCGCCAACATCATTGCCAAGGCGCCCGCCGCTACCGGACGCATCTGGAGGTTGGTGCTGTAAAGCCACCAGGCCTTCGCGCGCTCCCACAAGCTGGCCGGGGCCTTGGCCTGTTCCGTCCGCAGCCGGGCATACAGCTTAGCGTCAAAGAAGGCGCTGGGCTCGGGCGCCTGCCACTCGTCCAGCAACTTCCAGGCAGCTTCCATCTCAGCCAGTTCGGCTGTGCAACCATCACACTCCGCGAGGTGCTTGCGCATCTCTTCAGGCAGCGGCCGGGACTCATAAACTACTTCGGCCAAAGTGTTCTTCATTTCAGGGCAAGTCATTCTAATTCCTCAATCCTTAGGCAAAATCTTTCAGGTTTTCGCGCAATGTCTGGTAAGCCCGGAACAGCAGGGACTTGGTCGCCGATTCACTCAGCTTGAGAACTTCCCCAATCTCCTTGTAATCCATTTCCTGATACTTGTGCATCAGCACTGCGTTTCGCTGCCGTTCGGGCAGGGCCATTACGTGTTTGCGAATGGCCTGCATTCTTTCGTCGCGCACCAGTGACTGCTCTACGCTGAGGGTACTATCCGCAACATCAGGACTGGTGCCCGTCTCCGGGTCCGGCTGGTCGAGATAAACATTCTGGGCGCTGCGCTCGTATTTCGTATCGCGGGCATGGTTCACTCCCAGGTTGGTGGCGATCCGGTACAGCCAGGTGGAGAACTTCGCCTCCGCCCGGTAGGTCTGGCGCGAACGATAGACCCGGAGAAACACTTCCTGGGCCAGTTCTTCCGCAACCGCCTGGTTTCGAGACATCCGGAACATGAAATGGACAATCTGCTTCCGGTATTTCTCGATCAGGATGCTAAAGCCCGAATCGTCCCCCTCACGAACGCGCAACATGATTTCCGCGTCGGAGAGTTGTGCCCAGTCGACCCCGGAATTATGGATCGATGCCCCCTGTTGGGCGCCCTGGAACCCGTTCTGCGAAATGGCTACGGTACCCATACCCTCTTTAACCCCACTCTCCTGACTTGGTTGCGCTGATTCCGGAGAGTTTTGCGCCTCTTCCTCAGGATCGGGGGAGGGGTCGTGCTTGGGGGGAGGCGGGACCATAAGATGAATGGATTGTAATTGTTGCCCCCGCTGGCGGTCTCACCCAGTTTCGTGGGATAGGAAGGGTTTTCAGGGGGTGGGGAGCGGGCGAATCGGGTTTCAGGAAACCGGACCGAGGCCCTTGGGTCGAAAATGAACTGGGGTAGCCCGCTTAGGGGAATTGCTCGACCTCGCCGAGGTGGAGCGACGAACGAAGCCCGCTTGGCGTGCATCATCCAACGATGATGGTGAGTCTAAATCCCGCCAGAGAGCTGCCGACAAAATATGCCGAGATTTGACCCTATAACCTTCAGGCGTCCCTACGGCGCACTCATGCGGCATCGACGAGCTGCCACCGGTACCGACGGCTCTTACGTCGTTTTTCTAAGCGGTTTGAATTCAGACGCTTATGTGCTCCGCGACCACTGTAACGGTGGCCCCGATCCATGCACTATGCCTATGCTCCCGTTCGTATGGATGCCTGGCCGGCTTCCCTCACGGCAAAAAGCGGATAGCAGTTTGGAAAGCTTGCGTTACCATTGTTCCTTATAAAATTTCGGCCGATTTCTGTGCGCGATTCTCCCGTGTCCGGGCCGAAATGATTTATTTTGCCTTGCGATTCAATACGCCGCCCTGCAATGCAGCTCGGGTCCAGCGGAGGTAGCCAAGAGCGGTTTGAAGAGTTCTGATCCTCTGATACAGAAGATCGGGAAGTATAGCGTGATCGACGTCATCGGCTCGGGTGGGATGGGCATCGTCTATCGCGCGCACGATGCTGCGTTAAATCGGACGGTCGCCATCAAAATGCTCAAGCGGGCCGATGCCGGCCCCGGCAAGGTGCACCAGCTGGAGCAATTTTTCAATCGCGAGCTACGCGCGACCGCAAGCCTGCAGCACCGGAACATTGTCACCGTATACGAGAGCGGAGAGCAGGACGGAAATCCCTACCTGGTGATGGAGTGCCTGGATGGGGAGCCGGTGTCGCGCGTGATCAATGAACGCCGGCCCATGCCGATCGTGGACAAGCTGGAATTGTTCGTTCAGGTGTGCGACGGGTTGCAGCACGCACACGATCGCAAGCCGCAGGTGATCCACCGAGACATCAAGCCGGCAAACGTCATCCTGCTCCGCGACGGCACGGCGAAGATTGTCGACTTTGGCATTGCCCGCGTTGTAGGCATTGAAACCTCAACGCTGCAGGCCGGGCAGCTTCTGGGCAGCTTGTCGTACCTGTCGCCGGAGCAGATCAACTCCCTTCCCATTGACGCGCGTACGGATATTTTTTCCGCGGGCGTGATGCTTTATGAGCTGCTGACGTATGCGCTGCCCTTCAAGGGAAATGAGCCGGCAGCGGTGTTCGTCAAGATACTGCGCGAAGATCCTCCACCTCTCTCCACCTACCTCGGGGATGTTCCCCCGGAGCTGCAAGCCTGCGTGAGCAGAGCGCTGGCCAAGAAGACCCACGACCGCTATCAAACGGCCGAGGAGCTTGGCTTCGACCTGCTGCAGATTCAAAAGAAAATCAAGCAGGGGATGGCTGCCGACTTCATGCAGCGGGCGGAAGCCGCGATGCACCGCGGCGATCTGGAAAGGGTGAAGCTGCACCTGCAGGAGATTCTTCGCCTGGACCGCCATCACGACCAGGCGAACCGCATGCTGGCGGAGGTTCGCAAGGCAATTCAGGAGCAACAGCGCTCAGCGCAAATCGTGCAAATGCGCTCCCAGGCCCAGGTGGCGCTCGCCGGCCAGCAATATGAGGAGGCGCTGGCTTGCGCCGATCAGGCCCTGCAGCTGGATCCCGAGGACCGCGTTTCGGTGGACCTTCGGGAAGAGATTCAGAAGGCCATCTCGCTGGGCAAGGCAGTGCGCGATTCGCTACGGCGAGCCGAGTCGGCTCTTTATGCCGGAGACTTCGATGAGGCAAGGGAGGCGGTGGACGCGGCTCTGCGTCTCGACGCCAACAGCGCGGAAGCTCGGGCCCTGGCGGAGATTATCGACAAGGAATTGTCGGAGCGATCACGCCGGCTGCAAGTACAAGGCCTGGTGGACAGCGCGCGCCAGGGCATTGCCCAGCGCATGTTTGGGGACGCGATTGAGTCGTTGCGCAAGGCTGAGCAGTTGGATCCCGGCGACTCGAATGTACGCGAACTGCTGCAATGGGCGAGCCGAGGCCAGGATCAGGAGCAGCGACGAAAAGATCTGCTTGACCTGACCGATCAGATTCATGGCGCGCTGCGGGCGGAAGACTTTTCGTCGGCGTACACCATCTGCGAAGTGGGCCTGGGGAGTTTTCCCAACGAACCGACGTTGCAGCGGTTGAAATCGATTGCCGAGAAGCAGAGAGACACTGCGGAACGGCGAAGGTTTGTGCAGGACCAGAGCCTGGCAGCGAAAGGACTGTTGGACCGCGGCGAATTCGCAGCAGCCATCAAGATACTTGAGACCGCGCTACAAAAGCTTCCCGCGGAGCCAAACCTGGAAGCTTTGCTGGCGTTGTCGAAGACAGAGTCGGAGCGGCAGTTTCAGGATCAGGAATCTCAGGCGGCGCAGGAAGCAGCAGAGCGCGCCCTCCTGCAGAGACAGGCGGCCCAACGCCAGGCGGAGACGCTGCGCCAGGCGCTGGATGACCGCGAGGAAGTGGACCATCTGGAAGATCTTGCTTCGCAGTTGAGGCGGATGCTGATGGGCGTCGAGTTTGAGGAAGCGACGCGGAGATCGTTCGACCCGGTATTCGAGCAGGTGCGCGCCCGTCAACTGGCCAGGGAGCAAGTGTCGGCGGAACTGCAGGATCTGCGTAAGAGCGTTGAGGATTCGTTCGACCCGGGTTCCAGGGCGCGCGCGAAGGCACGCCTGCAGGAGGTCCAGGCCGAGTTTCCTCATGAAAGAAAGGTTCACGAAGCATGCGATGAAGTGGCGCGGGCTCTGGAGTTGCGGGGCGAGGAACACGAACGGATCCTGAGTGAGCTGAGCAGGATCGCTGAATCGGTGAAACATGTTCCGCTCAGTGAATCGACGGATCTCTTGAGAAATGCAGCGCGCATATCCGCGCAGTTCTCGATGGAACCGCAGGTCGGGGCCCTGACGCAACAGATCGAGTACGAAGTAAATCGCCGGTTGACCCAACGGCAAGCGCTGCTTGAGGAGATGGGGCAACTGGAGAGTGCCTCGTCGCGGGCCCGGTCGATCGGCGGGCTCTCTCAGTTGGTGAGCAACGCGCACTCCGTGGCGTCTACGGCTCCCGGGGAGCCGGACGTGATGGCGGCTCTCGATCGGGTGAAAGCGGCGGCTGAGGCTCGCCGCCTGGGAATCTCCCGCTTGCTGGCTGAGATTAACCAGGTTGCGGACCGCGCGTTGATGGCTCTGGGAGTTGAGCAGGCGGAGCAGTTGCTCGGTGACGCGCAAAAGCGCGCCTCAGCCCACCCTGAGCTCGACGACCTGCAGGAAACCATCGGTCGTGTTTCTGCGCAGGTCCATGGCCGCCGCATCGAACATGACCTGGTCTGCGAGGAATTAACTTCGCTGAGCGCGTCAGTTGGCCAGGCGCTTACCCCGGCGGATCTGGACCTGATCCGGAATCGCGCGCTGCAGATAAGAGACAAGCATGGCGCCGATCAGGCGATCGTCGCTCTTTGCGAGCAGGTGGAAACGGATGTTCGCGGCGCGCGGGCAAAGCTGTTGCAGCTCGAGTTGCGGCGGTTGTCGCAGGATCAGGCAGTGGAGGCTTCTACTCTGCAACTGGGCACGACGGATTCGGCGTCGCTGGTGAAAAAGCTGCAGGAGTTGGCGAAGACTTTCCCCGAGAGTGTGGAACTCCGGGGGATGCTGCTTCGGGCGGAAGACAGCCTGCAGCGCGCGCAACGGGCGCGCAATGAGGCGGCGGCCCGTGCCTCCGCGATTGATCTTGAAGTCAAGGCATATACCCGGCTGCTGGAAACACGGCAGGCCGCCAAGGCGGTGAGCGCGCTGGAAGAAGCCGCCGCAAAGTATCCGGAAAGCGAACAGCTACAGTCTCTATTGCTGAAGTGCAGGGAGCAGATCGCGGCAGAGGAGGAGATCAAGCGCCAGGCCAGCGCGCAGAGAGCGGCTATACAGGCTGCGGTCGACAAGGGGTCCGAGCTTCTCCGCAACCGCCGCTATGTTGAGGCCGCTGCGTTGCTGGAAGTCGCGTGCCAGCAATGGCCGGGAGAAAAGCAGTTGGAGAAGCTGCTGGCCACCGCACAAAAATCGGCACAGAAAGCCAACGAGCGGCAAGCAGCAGAGCAGGAAAAGATCAGGCAGCGGGTGCTTGCCGCTGCGACTCGCCCCACACCGGCGCCTCGCAAACGGCTGCTCCTGCCGGCCGTGGCTGCATGCGTTCTGCTGGCGGTGGTCGGTTTCCTGTTCAGGTTTATCACCCGGCCGCACGTTTCTGTGCTGACCGTGCAGAGCACGCCCCCGGCGCAGAGATAGAGGTAGATGGCCGCACCTGCGTTACTCCCAACTGCAGCATTAAGCTTTCGCCCGGCGCGACCTATAGCGTCAAGGCTGGCCTCAAAGGGTATGTCCCGAGTAGTCAAGCGGTGGCAATGACCGGTGACCAGACAATTTCCTTCGACCTTGCCCAGGAGACGCCTCCGCCACCCGCGAACACTCCCGGTCCAGCGCCTGCGGCCATCCCGGCGCCGGTGATGTCCAAGCTCATTCTCAAGGGAGTGCATCCCGGCGACCAGTTGTTTGTCGACGACGTTCGGTTGGCTGCGAGTGGACCGCCCGGGACCTGGGCGCTGACACCGGGCTCTCATCGTCTGCGGCTGATGGCTGGCAATCAGGAGCTGGTCGCCGACCCTCGTTCTTTCAAGGCAAATGGAACCGTCGTCCTCAATCGTGCCGACTTCAAGCAGCCGGCTCCTGCAACGTCAGAAGAGCAGCTTGCCTGGAACCGGATCAACAGTGCGAACGACCCTGCCGGGGTGGAGGAATTCGTCCGCCGTTATCCAAACTCTTCCTTCCGGTCACAGGCGGAGTCGAAGCTGGAGGGGCTTAATTGGGCCAAGGCCAGTAGCAGCGGCAATCTCCGCGCCTATCAGGAATATGCGGCCAGGTATGCCTCTCCGCCGGGGCCTCATCTGCCGGCTGCGATGGCCGAAATCTCGCGCCTGGAGTGGGACGGAATTCAGAACACGACCGATCCCAATTCCGTGAAAAGGTATCTGGAGCACAATCCCAGTGGGCCGTATCACGATCGCGCCGTGGCATTGCTCGACGATCTTAGCTGGCGTGACGCGTCGCGTAAGGGAGACACCGCAAGTCTCAAGAGCTACCTGGGCGCTTATTCCTCCGGCAGGCACAAGGAGGAAGCCACGGCGCAGTTGGCCAGGCTCGCTCCGCCGCCGCCGGTGGCGCCGCCTGCGTCCCAGACCACCCAGGCAACTGCGCCGGCTGCCATCGCTCCTCCTCCGCCGGTAACCCCGAAGGTTTCCGATAATTCTGAGGATGTAAATGCCATTCGCGGCGTGCTGGATGGCTACAAATCCGCTTACGACACGAAGGACCTGGGCAAGCTCCAGGAGCTCTGGCCGGATATGAGCCCGAAACAAGTGAATGGGCTGCGGACAGCGTTCCGCGATGCCGGCAAGGTTACGTTGACGTACGCGATCACCAAGGGTCCGGAAATATCAGGGAACGTGGCGGTGGTCAGCTTTCAACAGCAAATCGTCACCACTGCGGCTGCGAAGGCGCAGGTAACGATGACCCTGAAGAAGGACGGATCCTCGTGGCACATCACTTCGATCCGTTGAGGTGTGGCTCAGAACACGTAGGAAACCCCGATCAAGGGTGAGGGCTTGAAGTGCAGCCCGGCATCGTTCAAACGAAACAGCACATTGCCCGTGATGAGCAGCCTGGCCACCGGCCGAACCTTGGCGCCCAGCGAGATGTTCGCCTGGTTGACGGTCGAGGTGAACGTGCTGACGTTGGTATGGTTCTGGTTGTTGTAGTCGGTATAGGTAGAGTTCTCGATACGGGCTGCATTCAGCAGCGAGGTCCCAATGAAGTCGCCGGAGACACCGACCCACCGGCGTATCGAAGCGTCTGCGCCCGCGGAGTAGGTAAATACATTGGGCAGGGCCGCCTTGGTGACAGGTTGCGAAGTAACGGTTCCAGCGAGGATTGAATTGCCGTTGCCCTCGAAGCCCGCGCTGGCGTGCGGAGAAATTCTCGCGGAATAGGAGTAAATGACGAACGGCCGCAAACCCCAGGTCCCCGAGCCGGTGAATTTGTAGGCGTCACCCGTGGGGAGGCGAAGGTCCAGGCCGACGGCGACGGCCGACTTCTCTTTTGAATCACGCCACGCGACGTATTTACCGCGAAGCCGCAAATCGCCGATGCCGGTTGCTGTATCACTGTTCGTCAGAATTGCATTGGACGGGCTGATGTACGTTTCGCGCGGGTTGTTGGTGATGGGTGCAAACGTGTGGTTCGGCGTGCCTGGCTCGAAGTTAAATATGGTGGCGTTCGAGGTCATGCCCACACGGACGTTTACGACGGGCAGAGCCAGCGATATGTCCAGCTTGTCGGAGAGGCCATAGGTGCCTACCATCGTGACCTGGTGCACCTTGATGTCGATGCGGTTCTGCGTGGCAACGATGTCCCGGGTATAGATGGGCTCGCCGCCTTGGCAAGGGGTGGCCGGAAACATTTGGCAGATGGTCGGTTCCAGCTCATGCTGGAACACGGCGCCAAACGATTTCAGATTGACGCTATCCGCCTTATCGAAGTCGAAATATTCGTAGCTGGCGCCTACGAAGATCTTTCGCCTGCCGAGTGTTTCAGCGCGGTCCGCGAGAACGGGGCCGAAGCTGGTGGCCTCCTGCATCACCCCGTTAGCAAAAATGAACCCGGAAACAGGGGACGCTAACGGGACCTGGCTGAGTTGTACGCCGATCTCTGCATTGATCGGGCCGAAGCTGTTGATGCTCGAAGCCTGGAAGTGAACCTCGTGAAATTCCGTGGCGGTGAGAGGGCCTCCATTGTCGGTACCGACTAGTCCGCCGGGGCCGTACACCTGGGGGACAATGCAAACCAGGTCAGACGATCGTTTGGCGGCGGAACCCAGGATTTCCTGGGTTGGGCAGGGGCTCTGAGCCAAGGCCACTGTAGACAAAGAAACGAGCAACAAACTGCAAAGCACCGTTAAACGCGACATCCTCAGTATTCTCCGTATGGATTGAGCCCGATTTGCAAACTGTTCTGCTGAACAGTCTCGATCATGATGGTGAAGCGCACGCGTATGTCGTAACGAAAGTTCCGCAATAAAAAATCACCAGCGGGTAAGAACGTCCAGAATTCCGTCAAAGCGCTTTGACCGAATTGCCGCAATCCTGGAATCGTGTTTCCGCGGGAACGGAAATCTTCGATCATACAGGTTGTACTCAGTGCCCTGGGGCCCGGGGGAAGCGTTGGGTCAAACCATAGCACAACCGGCTTGGCTGAATACCTTAAGACAGCCGCAGGGAGACGGGCGGCGCGGCTTGGGTGTGCGCGGAAGGTTCGTGTAAACTACGGCTTGCCCCGAGGGGCGCTTAACTCAGCGGTAGAGTGCCACCTTCACACGGTGGAAGTCGCAGGTTCGAATCCTGCAGCGCCCACCATAAGCACCGCAGAATGAACGGTTTCTCGATCCGGAGCCACACCGGGTCTGCGGGCCTTCCATCGTTAAAGGGTCATTGGGTATGTCCTATCCACCATCGGACGCGGGTGCGAACGCGAGCCAGAAACTCGGTCGCTTCGATTGGTTTCGTGATGTAGTCATCTGCCCCAAGATCCAGCAGGAGAGTCCTATCTGCCGGCTCACCCGAACCCAGGACAAGAAGTGGTACATCCTCTGATTCGTTTCTAATCTGCCGGCAGAGATCCTGGACAGGTTTGCCTGCAGGGCCTATATCCAGAACAACAAGATCCGGCTTGGTTGGAGAGAATATTCCGGCGATCACCGCCGGAAAGTAGGGGACGGCGACGACGTCATAGTCCGGCGTCAGGACCTGGTTAAGCAGCTGCCGCGACTCTGGATCGCCATAGATCACTAATATCCTGTGCACATCTGCCGCCGTTCTTGTGTTCGACCTGTGACCAGACTGTTGAGATTTATCGCTGCGAAGGTCGAATCGCAGGGGGCGCTCCGATTCACACTGTAAAGATTTAGCGGCGAAGCCGTGTCATGTTCTTGTCATCGGATTGTCAAATCTCCGCGGCTTCCTTGGTACCAGGCAGACTTTGACGGTCCCCGGCCAGCCTTGGTAGGTTGTATGCTACATAGGGTAGTATCGAGAACGGAGAAGGTGAACGCGCCGGCGGCTTGAGCGCGCCCCATAGAGGTTTCAGAATGCGTCACAGCAGAAGGAAATGCGGCTCTCGCGTGGTCGTCCTTTTGGCAGTCTTCGCGCTCGCGGCGTTGGCGGTGGCACAAAGGGTGACTACATCGCAATACGACAACGCACGCACCGGCGCGAATCTCAACGAGACTAAACTGACGCCTCACAACGTAAATGTTCAGCATTTCGGAAAGATATTCACTCTGCACGTCGACGGCGACGTCTATGCCCAGCCGCTCTTCCTCGGCGGCGTGGAGATTCCAGGCAAAGGCCGTCATGATGTGCTTTTTATCGCCACCGAGCATGACAGCGTGTACGCCTTCGATGCCTACGGTACTCCGAGTACTCCCCTGTGGCAGGCAAGCTTTCTCAAGGACGGGTGGACCACCGTGCCGGCGTGGGATGCAAATTGTCCATTCATCGCGCCGGAAATTGGCGTCACGTCGACACCCGTGATCGACCCGGATAGCGGAACGCTCTATGTGCTGGCCCGCACCAAAGACCGGTCAGGCTTCCTGACGAATACCTACGCGCAGCGTCTGCATGCGCTCGCGGTGACCACAGGGGCAGAGAAATTCGGCGGCCCGGTGGAGATTCAAGCCAGCATGCGCGGCTCTGGGACAGGGAGCCGTAACGGGCAGCTAAGCTTCAATCCACTGCGGGATAACCCGCGAGCAGCGCTACTGCTGAACCGCGGTAGCGTTTACCTCACATGGGCCTCTGCCTGCGATGTCGGCCCCTACCACGGCTGGGTGATGGCGTATGGCGCGAGAAGCTTGAAGCAGGAGGCGGTGTTCAATGCATCTCCCGATGCCGATGACGGCGGAATCTGGGAAGGAGATACGGGGCCCGCGGCCGACAAAGCCGGGAATGTTTTCCTGGCCACCGGCAACGGGAGCTTCGATGCCGGCAAGGGTGGCCGAGACTATGGCGATTCTTTGCTGAAGCTAAGCGGACCGAGTCTGAAGCTGACCGACTATTTCGCTCCCTACAACGCGGCAGCCCTTGACGCGAACGATAGTGACCTGGGCTCGGGTGGCCCGATTTTGCTGCCCGACCAAGCCGGCGCCCATCCGCACCTGGCGGTGGTGGAGGGTAAGGGGGGCGTTCTCTACCTGGTGGACCGTGATCACATGGGACGTTGGCAGGCTGGAAACAATAGTCACGCGGTGCAGACAGTGGCGGTGCCAGATGGCGTCTTCGGATCGATGGCCTATTGGAACCACTACGTGTATGTGCGGAGCGACGGAGACGCGCTGCGTCAATTCGCCGTGGCTGACGGTAAGCTCTCACTCAAGGCGGCGAGCAGCTTGCGTGGTGTGTCTGCAACGCCGACGGTATCGGCCAACGGAGCGGACGCGGGCATCGTGTGGCTGCTCCGCTCCAAAGACTGGAACGGAGCCGATCAGCCCGCGTCTCTCTACGCCTATGACGCCGCGAACGTGGCGCATGAGCTTTACAACACCGAGCAAAATGCTGGACGGGATCGTCCAGGCCGCACCCTAAGGTTCAATATCCCGATGGTCGTGAATGGGCATGTGTATGTAGGCACGAAACACGAGATTGACGTCTATGGGCTGCTGCCTGTTCGATGAGGCTCACGCTAGCCCTTCAACGCATCTCCGTGGCATCCCGGATGACCGCATTCGCACATGAGCTCCGTCGTTCCCTTGGCCGCCTCACAGCGTGCACTGCAATAGCTCTGGCCTTTTTCCAGGGGGCAGCTACAGGAAGGGTGGGGACATTTCTTTACGTCAGACATACTGTATCCTCGTTCGACTGGTTGTCGTTACTTGGAATGGGATGCAGGATTCCGGTTCGCCGTCAGCTCTTAATTTCGTCCGGTTCCCCGGCGAACGGCCGCGCAGACCGCGTGAGTAAAAGGAAGAACTTCCCGATGGTTGCGCGTGTGAAAACCGCGACCGCGGATCAGGGCATATTCGACGGAGCCGCTGTACCATCGGACCACTTGTCTGCCACGACGAACAGGATCGTCACACGTTCCTCCGGGTCGCTCGCCGCGATGACGGGTGAGTGGGGTTCATCGGCCGCCCAGCTTTTTGTCATGTCGCCGGGGGAAAAAAACATCGCATGCGGGTGCCAGCTTTTATCGTGGTCGTTTAAGTACTGCTGCTTTGACATCATGTAAGCCATCGCGCCTGGCTCCAGGGCCGGCAGGTCCTTGCTATCGAGCGAGGCCGCGATTGCCTGCGCGATTTGAGGCTTCGATTTTCCTGCGAGCACCAGCCTGGTCTTCATCAGGTAGATAAGCGCAAAGCTCTTCCTGGCTTGCGGGTTGAAGCAATGGGGTGCACGCATCTTTGCATTCCAGAACTCCGCCTGATCCGTGCTCTGCCCCCAGGATCTCTCCACGATGCAGAGAAAGCCATTGGTGCCCTTCACTGCGGTCTTATATCCTTCGCGTCCCAGCACCATCACTTCGGCTCCATCGGAAATGGAACCGGGTGCGGCACTGCGAGCCAGCGCAATCTCGGATTTCTCGTCAGATATCAGGTACTGATCCAGGGGAGCCATCGCAGGATAGGCAGTTTTCGCGGTCTGTGCCTCTGCCGGCGCGCCTGCGTCAGGCAGCACAAGGTGCAGAACAAAGGCCAAAGCGATGATCTTGACGTAATTCTTCTGCATCGATCCTCCCAATCCGCTCATTTCGCGCCGGTGAGCATCGACCGTTCGATCGATTCGCAGATTGTAACGCAGGGTTGCAATGGAGCGCACCGTAGGTCATCGCGCTAACGTTAGCTCTAGGGCAAGGAGTTAGGGTGGGCATGGTAGCCCACTCAAGCCAAAAGCGGGCTTGAATGGGGCACCCCAGAGGGTTGTTTCCCCGAAAAATCCTTTCCCGAAAAGCTTTGTTCCGAAAATCTTTGTTCGCGAAAGATTTGTTCGCGAAACGTGGGGATGGACAGAAATTGACCTGCTTCCCATAGTCATTCGAGTGGTGTATAACGCTTGCATAGTCATTCGAGTGGAGGGACGCGCGTGGTATCGAAGAAGCAGCCGGAAGCGGGCGAAATTCTGCAGGGCACTCTGGACATGCTTATCCTGCGCACACTCGTGATGGGTCCGGCCCATGGGCACACGATTGCCCAGGTGATCGAGCACACATCGGAGAATGCGCTCGAGGTGGAGCAGGGCTCGCTCTATCCCGCGCTGCATCGCCTCGAAGACCGGGGCTTGTTGAGCGCAGAGTGGGGCGTGAGCGAGAACAACCGCAGGGCGAAGTTTTACCGGCTCACGGCCAAAGGCCGAAAGGAACTGAGTGCGGCCGCCGGCCGCTGGCGCAGGATGACGCGCGCCATTGGGCTTATTTTGGGTGACTCGATCGAATCAGCAGGAGAGTGACGCCATGAGCATTGACCGATTCATGCACCGCAGGAGGAAAGACAAGGATCTGGCGGAGGAAATCGAGGCGCACCTGGCCCATCAGCAGGACCAAAATATCGCGCGCGGTCTGCCCTCACAGGAAGCCCGTCGCCAGGCCAGTTTACGCTTTGGAAATCCGTTCGTAACGCGGGAACGCATATGGCGTTATCGTTCATTTCCGTGGCTGGAAGACTTGTGGCGCGATCTCCAATTCGCTTTGCGCGGGCTTGGAAAAAGTCCCGGATTTACCATCATCGCCATTCTTGTGATCGCTGTCGGCATCGGCGTGAACACAGCCGTCTTTTCCGTCATCAATACTGTGCTGCTCAAACCGCTAACCTACCCAGATCCCCAGTCACTGTTCGAGATGAGAAACACCAGCGCACAAGGATCGTTTCCAGGGGCGAACATCCCGAAGTTCAACATCTGGCGCCAGCAAACAGGAATTTTTCAGCAGGTCGCGGCCTACGACTTCGGCGGCGCGGGTATGAATATCACGGGTGGCGACCATCCTGAGCAGGTGCAGGGCGCTCATGTTTCCGCGGATTACTTTCCCCTGTTCGGCGCTCCCATTGTTGCCGGACGCACCTTCACCGCGGCGGAAGACAGTCCGCATGGTGGGCAGGTAGCGGTGCTGAGCTACGGACTATGGAAGCGCCGCTATGGTGCCGACCCGAAGGTTGTCGGTACGACGATCCAGCTCGATGGGCAGCCGTATCTGATTATTGGAGTGATCGGCCGCGGGTTTGTAACCGATACTCCGGCAGATCTCTGGGTGCCTTTCCAGTTCGACCTGAACTCGCAGGACATGGCTAACTACTTCACCGTGGCAGCACGTCTCAAGCCCGGTGCGAGCCTGGCGCAGGTCAATGCCGGATTACGGCTTGCTGCGGATGAGTACCGTCGTCTCTATGGCAAACAGTCGCTTCCGCCCGGTGGCGGATTTGGTGTCGTCTCACTGCAAGAGGCGGCGATTGGCGATACACGCTTTCCTCTGCTCGTACTGTTGGGTGCAGTCGGGTTCGTTTTGCTCATCGCCTGTGCCAATGTTGCAAACCTGCTGCTGGCAAGAGCTTCTTCGCGAAAGCGCGAGTTTGCTACTCGTGCGGCGCTCGGAGCGGGGCGAAGTCAAATCGTCCGGCAATTGCTGACAGAAAGCCTCACGCTGTCGCTGGCTGGGGGCGCGCTCGGACTCATTCTCGGGTTCGGCGGCGTTCGCCTTTTGCTCAGCATGAACCCGGGCAACATTCCACGCATCGGAGAAAACGGGTCTGCCGTCACGCTCGACGTCAACATCCTGCTCTTTACGTTCGGCGTTTCTCTTTTCACCGGAATCCTTTTTGGTTTGGCTCCCGCAATCAGTGTTTCTCGACCGAACCTGGCTTCTATGCTCAACGAAAACGGCAGCCGTTCCGGCGTTGGCTTTCGCAGTGGCGCCCTCCGCTCTGCGCTGGTCATCGGTGAGATGGCCCTCACGCTCGTGCTGATCATCGGAGCGGCTCTGCTTATCCGTACGTTCCTTAAGTTGCAGGCTGTCGACCCCGGCTTTGCGACGCACAATGTGATCAGCATGGCCATGTCCATGAGCGGCGACCGCTTCCAGAAGACAGCGCCTGTCGCTCAGGTGATTCGTGACGGCACGGATCGTGTGCTCGCGGTTCCGGGTGTGCTCGATGTGGGCGTAACCAATGGCCTGCCGATGGCCGGCGGATTCGGCATGATCTTCGATGTCGTCGGCCGTGCCAAAGGGAATTCCCCCTTCACCGGCGACGCGGGTTTCTATTCCATTTCCTGGCGATACTTCAGCGCGCTCAAAATTCCGTTGTTGCGTGGCCGCGCCTTTACGGAACAGGATGATGGCGCTGCCCCCGGCGTTGTCGTCATCAACCAGGCCATGGCACGACAGTACTGGCCTCAGGGAGATCCGCTTAAAGATCGGATCCAGATCGCACCCGGCGCTGGGCCAGCCTTTGCGGAAGGCGCCCGCCAGGTTGTCGGCATCGTGGGCGACACGCACGATGGCGGCCCTGGTCACGATCCCACTCCGATGATGTACATTCCGCTGGCGCAGATGCCGGACCTCGAGACCGCGCTCAATTCACGAGTGACGCCGCTGTGGTGGATTATCCGCACCCAGGTGGATCCGCGCTCAATTGTGCCTGCTATCACAGCGTCTCTGCACGATGCCAGCGGCGGCTTGCCGGTGGCGCATATTCGCACCATGGACGAGATCGAGGCGCGCAATACCGCGCGGCAGCGCTTCAATATGCTGCTTCTCACGGTCTTCGGGTCCGCGGGCTTGCTTATGGCGGCCGTCGGAGTTTATGGGGTTATGTCTTACTCCGTACAGCAACGTTCGCAGGAACTCGGCGTGCGCATGGCGCTTGGCGCACAGGCTTCGAATCTGCGCAACATGGTGATCGGGCAGGGAATGGTGCTCACGTTGATTGGGGTGGTGATCGGTATCGGCGGAGCGTTCTGGCTCACACGCTTCCTGGCCAGCTTCCTCTTTGCTGTCAAGGCATGGGATCCCGTTGCATTCATTGTCACCCCATTGCTGCTGGGCGCGGTCGCCCTGCTCGCCGTCTGGATTCCGGCGCAGAGAGCAACGCGGGTCGACCCCATGATTGCGCTTCGACTGGAATAGCCAGGATTGTGTGGGCTAAGGAAAACTAAACCTGCGGCCTGACCTCGCCGGTTTCCCCGCGCTGGGGCAAACATGGGGCACTCCGTCCACAACTAACGACGGTAGTCTGGAGGACTTATTGCGTCTAAAGCCGGCTGGCCACTGAATCTTTTCCAATAAAATTCGACTCCAACCGCACCTGGCAGTCATCTTGGAAAGGTGACGAGTCAGGGGCTTTGGGAGCAGAATTGTTGCCAGAGGCGGTGGACGTCAGGAACTGCGACCGGCACGGCAAATGTGAGGAGAAGCGATGAAGGCGACGAAGGAACTCCATGATCTCGGGCAAAGCTTGTGGCTCGACAACATTACACGCGACCTGCTGGACACGGGCACACTCAAACGCTATATCGATGAGCTGTCTGTTACAGGACTGACCTCGAATCCAACCATCTTTGAGCATGCCATCTCGAAGAGCAAATCCTATGACGCAGAGATTGGCCGTCTCCTGTCAACTGGCCTATCCGGTGAGGGATTGTTCTTTGAGTTGGCGCTGCAGGATCTAACTCGAGCGGCCGACCTGTTCGCGTCGATTCATCAGCAAACGGCAGGCAATGACGGTTTTGTTTCTCTCGAGTTGTCGCCTCTTCTGGCCAATGACACGAAAGGATCCGTGGCTGCCGCGGCTTCATTGCACAAAAAGGCGAATCGTCCGAACCTCTTCATCAAGATTCCCGGAACGAAGGAAGGAAATCCGGCGATTGAGGAGTCGATCGCTGCGGGTGTTGCCATCAACGTCACGCTTCTTTTTTCCCGTGAACAATATCTGGCTTCGGCAGAGGCGTACATGCGCGGCATCGAACGGCGTGTTGCCGCTGGACTGAACCCCGACGTTCGGTCGGTGGCCTCGGTCTTCCTGAGCCGTTGGGACGGCGCAACGATGGACAAAGTACCGGACCAGCTACGTGACAAACTCGGCATTGCGATCGGACAGCAGATATATAAAGCCTATCGCGACATCCTGGAGTCTGACCGCTGGCAGCGTTTGGCCAACTTTGGCGCCCGCCCCCAGAGACTCCTGTTTGCCAGTACTGGCACGAAAGATCCTAAGGCTTCCGATGTTCTTTACATCGGCGCGCTGGCGGCTCCGAACACGGTCGACACCATCCCTGAGAAGACTCTGTTGGCTTTCGGCGATCATGGCAAGTTGGCCGGCACCCTGCCGCGGGACGGCGGGGACTGCGAGACGGTTCTGGACGGCTTTCGCAAAGCTGGAATCAACCTCGAACAACTGGCCGCCGACCTGCAGACGAATGGCGCAAAATCCTTCGATGAATCGTGGCAAAACTTGCTGGGCGCGATCGAATCCAAGGGCAAGCAACTGCAAACGGTTTCCTGATCGCCTGACCTCGCAACGACGCGGGCTCGAAGGGAGAGATGGTAGATCCCCTACCGGCCCGCGTCGCCGGGGTCAGAACGCATATTTCAGACCAAACTGTATCTTCCGCGAATCGCTTCGGGTAGTGACCAGGCCGAAGTTAGGGTTGCCAACCGTCGTGTTGGGATTACCTAGATTGGCGTGATTCAAGGCGTTGAACATCTCAAACCGAAAGTCGAGATGCTGCTCTCTGTAAATGGGAATGTGCTTGATGAGCGACCCGTCCAGGTTGACCGAATTCGGACCTCTCACCGCGTCGAAGCCCAGGTCGCCGTAGCGTTGCGCGTTGTAGGGAGTGTTCACATCGAACGCGGCCGCGTTCAGCCAAATTGCATAGCCCGCAGCGTTGTCCCCTTGCCCGTAGAAAGAGGTACCGGGGACATAGTCCGGGCGAGTGCCCGCCGTATATCCATTCCGGACAAGGTCTTTGTTCGCGAGCACATTCAGCGCCTGTCCGCTGCTCATAGTGACGACCCCCTGAATGCCCCAACCTCCCAGCGCCGCCCGGCCGATGGTACTCCCCGCGGCAAATGAAGGCGCCGGTGGGTTCAGGAGAAATACACCGGTCACCCGGTTCCTGCTGAATCCGCTGGACGGGCCGCGGGAAGACTTTCCGTTGTTTGGATCCTGCAGCGTAGACTGCCCGTTTCCGTTGCTGGCCGTGCTTCCCCAGGTTTGATTCTGACTGGCATAGGTGTAGTACAGGTCAGCCTGGGCGAGGGAGTTGCGCCGGTAGTCGAGGCTTACCTGCAAGCCGTTATATTGGGTGACACCACCGAAGATGTTGTAATTAATTACACCCAGCGACGGATAAGGACGGACTCCACCCTTGCAGGCCGTGGTGGCGCAGGTTCCAGGGAAGAAGTTATTCGGCAGCGAAGTACTGATCTCGTGTAAATCGTTCAGCCCAACGTAGGCGACTTGCGTGTAGAGGGTAGGGGTGAACTGATACTGCAGGTTCGCATTCCAGTTTTCTGAGTACTCGTCCGGGTGGTGATACTGCGCGATGAACTCGCCAAAGCTCAGTCCTGCGGGAATGACATCCGGGTTCGCCGCGATATTCGCTACCACGGTCCTTGATATCGGATACGCGGTGGAAAACCCCGCCGGCGCCTGGCTGGGAGTAAACGACGCGTCAAATGGAAGCCGTGGGTCCACGAACGCCGAGGAGTATTCAAAGAACGCCTGGGGCGGGACAAACATCAGACCGGCTCCTGCACGCGCAATAAGCTTGCCCTGGCCAAGGACATCGAAGATCATGCCGACTCGAGGAGCAAAATTGAACTTGTCTTCCGTGATGAAGTCATGGTTTTTGCTGGTAGACAGCGGCCCAAAGAAATCACTCCCGGTGACATTGAACGCTCCCTTGAGGGGAGTGAAGTAGTCATACCGCAAGCCATAGTTCAAGGTAAATCTTGGGTTAACGCGGAAGTTGTCCTGGGCGTATGCGCTAAAGTCACTGCTCAACAGATGCTTGGGTCCGCCAAAGCTGACCGCGATCAAGCTCGGTGTGTCCGTCTGCAGGTCTGCCAGCGAAGCATAGGTGCTTCGTGGACTGGTATTTTGCGTGCGGCGGCTGGGATCGTCGCGATCGTCAGTCCCGAAAGTCATGGAGTGCTTGCCACGGATGTAGGTAAAGTTATCGACCAGGCTGTAAGTCGTGGTCTGAAAGTAAAGCAGCGATTGGGTTGTATCCGAATTGAAAAAACCGGAAATCATCAGAAACGACTGGGTTGGATCGGTAAAGTAAGTGTCGACGTTGCGATTAACCAGGTTACGATCGAGGCCGAGGCGAAATTCGTTGACCTTTGAGGAGCCGAGCGTCCAGATATCGCTCAGTACAGCGTTGTGGAAGGTAATCGGGTAGTCCTGGTTGTCGTTGGCCCGGAACTGCTGAATCTGCTGCAGCTGAGTGTTGTAGTTGTAGCGCGCGACAAGGTGGTGCGCGCCGAAGAAAGTGTCCCCGCGCCACATGTACAGGTTCTCATTCGAAATCGTGTCGCGATTGCCGACGTACATTCCAACCAGCGGATTCGAGGTCGAAGACGTGGGCGCGGGCATCAGGGAGAGTTCCTGTGCGATCAGCGGGTTTGATACGGACTTGATCAACGCCGGGGTCGCGGTCTCGCCGGAGACTGTGCTCCCGGAGACAACGCGATCACCTTCATAGTTAAAGTAGAAAAATGCGCGATTGCGGAATATCGGACCGCCAATGTTGCCACCAAAGTCGTTGTATCGGAGTTCCGGCTTGGCCACGATGGGTCGAGCGTGCTTGTTGGTCCATGTATTCGCGTCAAGCACATCGTTGCGGAAGAATTCAAAGAGGCCGCCGTGGAACGCGTTCGTTCCTGATTTGGTGGCAATGGTCAGAATGCCTCCTGAGGCGCGCCCATACTCCGCTGAAGGAACGCTGCTCAGGGTGCGAAATTCAGCGATGGCATCAACGCTCAGAGTATTGGTGATCGACCCAGCACCAGCGCCGATACCGTTGGTCTCGCCAAAAGTGGCGTCTACTCCATCCAAGAGGATATTGTTGGAGAGCCCTGGAGCTCCATTCACTTCAAAGCCTCCGCGCCCGTTCTGTGCGGAAGCTGATGAACTGGCGTTGACACCGGGCTGCAACCCGATAAGCGGGAAAAAATTACGCTCGTTCAACGGAAGGTTGTTTACCTTCTCCGGGGTGACTTCCGTGCCCAGGTCGGAGGTCGTGAGATTCATCAACTGCGCCGCAGCTGAAACGGTGACGGTTTCCGCCACAGAGCCCACCTGTAATGACACTGCGATGTTTGCCCGCTGGCCTGTCGACACTTCGAACGTGCTGGTCGTGCTGTCACTGAAGCCGTTTGCATGGACGGTTTCGATGTAACTTCCGGGTAGAACAGCGGGAAATTCGTAATAGCCGGTGTCATTGGTCAGGGTCGTCAGCACAACGCCGGTGGCGACATTTTTGACCTGTACCGTTGCTCTTGGGACCGCATTGCCGGTGGCATCGGCGACGGTACCGCTGACGCTTCCTCCAGCAGCCTGGGCCCTGCCGAATTGGCAGAACATCATCGTGAACACCATCAGGCCCACGATCTGGATGCAACGCGCACGCAGCTCGGACGCTGGGAAGTTGTAGAGAGACTGGGAACGCATGAAAGGCCTCCGCCACTGAAGTCTCCGGGGACGAACGGTTTGGGTTCGGCGTCGGCGACGAAAATCGGACCGAGCCAATATACTATTGATTATCAATACTAGTCACGTGCCCAATTGAGATTTTTGCCGGCAGGGCAAAGGAGAACCAGAAGAGACAGGCTGGGGTCTGGGACAGCCCCAAACAAAATGGGATGCGTCGATCTAGAGCGAATCGCCCCGAATTACCTCGATCGTGTGGTTATCCAGCCAGTCCCAATCGAGCTCCACGCCGAGGCCTGGCCCAGGTGGGACGTACTGGTGACCATCCCTGATTTGCAAGGGATCCGATTTCAGCCCGAAGCGGAACATGGGATGATGGGATTCGAGAAATCTCGAGAGACGAGTGGCGCAGCCTACCTGGAGATTGGCCACGTCCAGTAACGGCGAGCCTGCTGTGTGAATTTCGAGTTGATATCCCATCAGCTCGCACATGCCCAATGCCTTCCAAAGGCCCGTGATACCGCCTTTGTGATGAACGTCGGCGCGGACAATATCGATAGCTCCATCCACCATGTAGTGCGGCAGTTCCATCAGGCCGACCGTCTCTGCGGCAAGCACAGGGGTCTTGATCGCCTGCGAGAGCTTCCGTAACTGGACGATGTGTGCGTCGGGAACCGGTTCTTCGAACCATTCATACCCGAGTTCGTCCAGTGCATAGCCGATTTTCAACGCGGACTCAAAGCTTAAGACGGCTGAGGAATCCAGCATCAGGAAGAAATCAGCGCCCACAACTTCCCGGGCGAAGCGGAGCAGCGGAATATCCTTCTCCGGCCCCCCGATCAATTGCAGCTTGGCGCCCACAAAGCCTTCCGATTTCTTTCTCAGAAGCTCGCGCTCCACCTCTTCTTTGGTCGTGATCGTCTGGGGTGGACAGGTGGAATAGGTGGGAACACTATCCCGGTATTTTCCCAACATGGTGGCAATCGACATCCCGGCAGCTTTGCCTTTGATATCCCACAGAGCAACATCGAGATTCGACCATATGGTCTCTCTGAAGTTGTAAAGGTGGCGTTGCTTGGCCCGGAACTGCTGCCAGATCGCCTCGGTGAAGAGGGGGTTTTGGCCGATGAGGTCGTGGAAATAGATATCGTGAACTGCATAGGCAGAAGCACGTCCCTGCCCCAGCGGACCGTAGTCCATGGTGTGCCCTTCGATGCCTTCGTCGGTGAATATGGTGGTCAGCGGGAACTCGAAGTCGCGGGCACCGGAAGGCGCCGGATGGGGGGCGTACCAAAGGTCGATGCTTTGCCGGATACGGCGAGTTTCGACATTCACGATCTTCATGCTTATTTTCTCCGGACGATCACGTCTCATGAATCGCTACAGCTCAAAAAGAAATGGAATCTCTTCGCGTGCCTTCAGCCTGAGCCAGGAAAGATCTGACACATCGATACCGAGATAGGGCCAGCGGAGCCTGGTGCCGATATTCAGCCAGCCTCCTACCCAGGCGAGGAGCTTGTCCAGGGCCATATTCGAGTGACCGTGCTTCTCGCGGAAGGGCAAAATCCAACGACCCATGAACCCCTGAATCTGATGCTCGATCTGCAACGCCTGGTTGAGGTCGGTGTCCATCAGCCTATGCCAACGCGCAGCCCCGCGCGGCTGCAGGCACGCGACATTGGAATAACTTCCGGCAGCTCCATGCGGGTAACCACTTGCCAGTGAGTGGCCGGGAACAAAGACGGAAATGCGCTTCATGAGCGGTCTCATCGCCTGATACCAATCGTCACCGCCTGCGCCGGTCTTGATACCTGCCAGGGACGGGATTCGATCGCAGACGATGGCGATCTCCGGCGGAGACAGTACCCGCTTGGCGTGGGGCGGATTGTAGAGCACCAGGGGAACGCCGTCCGCGGCACTGGACGCTCGCTCTAAAAATAGTATCGACTCGGCAAGGGTAGGAGGATACCAGTCGGGAAGAATGACCTGGATGGCGCTGGGACGAAATTCGGCCGCCCGTTGGGTGCGTTGCAACGCCAGTTGAGGGGACGGAAAAGCCGCGCCCACCTGGAAAGGCAGGTGCGCCTTCTCACAGGTTTCGGCGAGAAGCTGGTTCACACGCACGAACTCATCTTCGCTGAGCGCATAGAACTCGCCGGCCGTCCCGTTAGAGTAAACGCCGTCGACCCCGGTGGAAACAATGGTTTGGAGCTGCTCCTGGAGCAGGCCAAAATCGATGCTCTCATCAGCCTGGATAGGGAGCAGAAGAGTAGAGTAAGTCCCGCGTATCTCTGCAGAGGTATAGGGTTTCATTTGCCTCGTACAAATTGTCCAAAAGGCAAGCTCTTTGTACTGCTGACGCTCACGGCTTGTCAATTATCTGTTATTGATATTATAACGTTGGTGGGAGCGGACCCCATGCACGCTATCTCGAACCAACCGGCTCGGCGGCCGACTCTGTTCCATCAAAAAGGCTATCGCCTATGGGCAGGCATGATTTGCTTGTTCACCCTTGGTATGCGATGTCTCGCCCAGCGTCCCACGCCAGACGTTGAGAATTTCCAAAGCGTCAATCTCTGGACTGCTGGAACCGGGGGGTACGCCACCTACCGGATCCCCGGCATCGCGATCTCCAGGCGCGGTGTCATTCTTGCTTACACCTCTGCCCGCCATGGCACCAGTGACTGGGCCGACATCGACATCGTAATGCGCCGAAGCAAGGATGGCGGTCGAACCTGGACCACTTCGGAGCGCCTTGCAGGGGATGGCGAGGGAGTGACCGATAATCCAGTGGCGATCCCCGACTACCAGAACGGCAGCGTCCACTTTCTGTACCAGCACAACTACGAACGCTGCTACTACATGCGCAGTGACGACGACGGTAAAACATTTACCCGGCCGGTCGACATCACGCCTGTGTTTGAGCAGTTTCGCGCTGAGTACGACTGGCACGTGATCGCCCCCGGCGTGGGACACGCATTACAGCTAAAGAGCGGCAGGTTGCTGGTCCCGATCTGGATGTCACTGGGAGAACCGACTTCCCCCACCTCCCGCGCGCATCGACCCTCCGCCATTGCGACAATTTACAGTGATGACCATGGGAAGACATGGAAACGTGGCGCCATCGTCAGCAACAGCACAGACGTCTTGCCCAATCCCAGCGAGTCGATGGCCGTTCAGCTTGCCGACGGCCGCGTGTACCTCAGCATACGGAATGAGTCGAAGACCTATCGCCGCGCCTACTCGGTGAGCCCGGACGGCATCAGTAACTGGACGAAGCCGGCATTCAACGATGAGCTCTTCGAGCCCATATGTGCGGCCAGCATCGTTCGCTATGCAACCTCTCCTCTTGACCGCGACCCTCGCATCTTGTTTTCCAACCCGGACAGCGAAGCAATCGCTCCCAATCCAAAACGGCTGGCGCGCCCTCGCCAGGTTCTGACCCTGCGGATGAGCCAGGACAACGCAGCAACCTGGCCAGTGCATCGCATCATCGATCCGGGCGTTGCCGGATACAGCGACCTCGCAGTCGACCGGCGTAAGAATATCTTTGTTCTCTACGAAGAAGGCGCCATCAACGGTAGTGAAACCAACAACGCGCGTATTATTCTCGATCGCCTCGATGCTGCTTGGCTGACGAAGGGCGACGAGAAAAAGGAATAAGTGACCGTTCGGACTCTCAGATGGTTCCGGCTCCCGAAACGCGCGGCGAATATCCGTAACGTCCGCATATCGCGAATAGCGCTGTTTTTGTTCATCGCATTGTCAGCAAAAGGCTCGATTATGTCCGCCTCCTCAAGTCCCACTGCGGTTACCCAGTCGCAATGGCGTTTTCTTGCACCCCTCCCTGTAGCCATCGCGGGCCAATGCGTGGGCACGGCCGGCAACTCACTCGTGGTGGCGGGCGGATCGACGTGGACGGCGCCACCCTGGAGTGGCGGGGTGAAAGCCTGGTCCTCTGCAGTCTATTCGTTGGACGCGATCGACGGATCCTGGTCAACGGAAGCATCCTTGCCCGGAGGTATGGCCTATGGCGCATCGGCCCAATGGAACGACTCTCTGCTGTGTATCGGCGGGCAAGATGCGACCCAGGTCTTCGATAGTGTTCTGCGCTTTCGATCGGTGGCCGGCAAGATACTGGTCGAACGCCTACCGAATCTTCCCCGGCCGCTCACCAATGCGTCGGCTGTTGTCTTCGCGGGCATCTTGTATGTAATAGGCGGCCAGCACAACCTCAGCCCCGCAGGCGTCTCAAAAGAAATTTGGAGTCTGCGTCTTGACGATGGAGGCCATTATGGTCAATGGCATGTGGCCCCTGCTTCCCCCTGGAGCGATGCACGCATCCTCCCCGTTGTTCTTGGGTGCGGAGATTCTCTGTACGTGATGAGCGGCGCCGGGCTTTCCCCCGATACTACCGGAGCGCCTTTGAGGACCTATCTCAAAGACGCGTGGAGGCGCGATGCTGCGGGCTCATGGAAGCGGCTTCCGGATCTTTCCGCTGCAATGGTTGCAGCGCCCGCGTCCTGTGGCGTAAACGGCGCCCCATTGATTTTCGGCGGCGACGACGGCGAGCTTGCCAACCAGATTCAAACACTGCGCGATCGCCATCCAGGCTTCAGCCGTAAAGTGTATGAGATGAATCCTGTCACCGGCGTCTGGACGGTTGTTTCCGACTTGCCCCTGAGCCTGGTGACTACGGCCGCGGCGAGGTGGCGGAATCACTACGTGATTGCGGGCGGCGAAAATCAGCCAGGGCACCGCTCTGCTAAAGTCATCGCACGCACGGCGAGATAGGCTCGGCCACGGCCGCGCAATGGAGCAAGCAGGATTCATGACCAAGGCTGCAGCACACTCGCTCTCCAGGCTTTGGCCATGGCTGCTGCTCGTTCTTCTTTGGGGCGTAGCGCTGCTCAACTATCTTGATCGCCAGGTTATCTTTTCCATCTTTCCGCTGTTGCAAAGGGACCTTCAGGCGACGTCCGTTCAACTCGGACTCACCGGCTCAGTGTTTCTCCTGACGTATGGCCTCATGAGCCCCTTCGCAGGCCTGACCGCTGACAAATTCGGCCAAGGCCGCATTATCGTTGCCAGCCTCATCATTTGGAGCGCTTCAAGTTTTCTGGCCGCGCACGCCCACTCCATGGCGGAGATGCTCTGGACACGCGCGGCCATGGGCATCAGCGAAGCCTTCTACATCCCTGCGGCACTCGGCCTGCTCATCAAAGTTCATGAGGAGCGGTTTCGCTCCCTCGCCTCCGGCATACATCAGACTGGTTGCTATGCGGGCATCATCGCTGGCGGAACGATTGGAGGCCTGGCGGAGCACAGCTATAGCTGGCGCGCCATCTTTGCCGTGCTTGGCCTGATAGGCGTGATCTACTCCGCTATTCTGTGGACAGTCCTACGTGTGCATCGCAGCCGGGAGGTAAACGCCACTGCGCGGCGCGTCAACGTTGGCACTCTTTTGAAAAGCCTCGGCCTGAGGATATACACGATGGTGTTTATGGCTTTCTCCATCGCGACCTGGATGCTGTATACGTGGCTACCGCTGTATCTTTATGAGCACTTTCACATGAGCCTGGTCGCAGCTGGTTTTGAATCGACCTTCTGGCTGCAAACCACCAGCTTTGCCGGGGCGTTTATCGGCGGTGCGGTTTCTGATCGATGTGCTCGCCGTTACCCCGCGGCGCGCGTGATCGTCCAGGCAAGCGGACTGGCCCTGGCTTGTCCGTTTCTCTTCGCGCTCAGTCATACCGGCTCGCAGACTGTGGTGATTGTCGCTCTGATCAGTATCGGCTTTGGACGCGGTTGCTTCGATGCCAACACTGCACCCATTCTTGCCCACATGCTGGGCCCGGAGCTGTGTTCCAGCGCCTACGGCATTCTCAACTGTGCCGGATGCATCATCGCCGGGCTCACTACGCTACTGGGAGGTTGGATGAGGCAGAACATGAGCTTTCCCCTGGTCTTTACAGGGGCGGGCCTGGCTTTGGCCGGCGGTGTCTTCTGCCTCGTGCTCCTTTACCGGTCGGCAGGAGCGCGGATCATCGCGACCACCTATTCCGCGGGGTGACAGCGCGGATCTATAGCGTACTGCGAACGGTGACGTTGTCAAAGGACACAGCCAGTTTGCGCGAACCGAGTGCGATAAATGGACCTTCCCAGGCAAGGTCATTGGCCGCCGCCAGCAATAGCTGCCCGCCTGCTTTGTCGGTCAGCTTATAGCTCATAGAGCCCGGCTTCACTGTAATCTCGAGCGAATACCACCGGCCCGGTTCTGCGGCCTCGACGTGATCGTAGAAATCATCCGACAGGTTCTTCGCGACGTAGGGACGAAGAAGGCTTCCGGAATGGGCTTCCCGCTGCAGGCCGGCCTTGAGCGCGCCTGGTTCCCATATCCAGCCTGTCCAGTTGGACTCATCCTGGTAAGCGGGAAACACCGCGATCATCGCACCCTTCGACCACTGTTCGTCGATGCGGAAATCCACTGACATTGTGGTGGAGGCAGGCCGCTTGGGTAGGAAACAAACGACTTTGGACCATTGCAGCCAGTCAGCAGCCGTTTCAGGTATAGTACCCCCGCGATCGCCCGTATAGCGCAACGCTCCATCGCTCACCATCCAGGAGCCGGAGTCATTGATGGGCGCCCACGGCTTGAAATCCGCCGGGTGAAGGTTGACGAACCGTATTTGCCGGCGGTCATAGCCGTATACCAGCTTAATCGAATCCCCCATTTCGACGGCAGTCGGATAATCCAGCGTGACGTTGCTGTCTTCGATAGTTACGGTTCGGAACCACGTCTCGCCGTCATCGTCAGACAGTGTAGCCATCAGCGGAAAGCGGCTCGTAAAATCGAGCAGCCTGGTGTCGTTCCACATCAACAACTCTTTGCCACCCTTGAGTTCCAGGATGCTTGGCTTGGCATCGTCATTGCTGAAGAGGGTTTTCTTTACCGGCGACCAGGTCTTTCCGAGGTCCGGTGAAGTGGTCTGATACAGATACCCATTCCGCGAACGGATGATCATACGTAGACTACCGTTCTTCGTGAGAACGACGGCCGGCTCTACGGCCCAACTCTTCGCGTTAGGGTTGTGAGATTCGTTCGGAATCGTCGCCGCATCATAACGTTTCCATGTTTTGCCTTCATCACTCGAGACAGCGACACAAGCCACGTAGTCTGCATTTGCGACTTTGAACTCGGCCTGCTGCCGGGTGCGGTCGTAGTGGAACGAAATCATCCAATCACCATTCGGCAGCGTGAGACCATTGTTCACGATGATCGCCACCGGAGCGCCGATGTCCACTGCGTGTTCTTCGCTCCAGGAGACGCCGTTGTCTCTGGTGCGCCGAAAGGCGATGGCGCCATCATCCTGGCGAAGCGAGTGGTTCGCGATGTAAAAGAGGACAACGTCGCCTTCCCGTGTGCGAAGAAAAACGGGGTTGATGGCGCTCGGAGGTACGGCGACTGTGGGTTCGCTCCAGGTCAACCCGTTGTCGAGGGACCGGACGACCTCAATCGTATTTGTCGGATCCCAATCTCCGTGAGGACCGTTGCTGGACCACGACGCGAAAAGAACACTATGCCGGCCTTCAATGATCGATGGCGTGTGCAACCAGCGGAAACCATCCTTCACATCACGGATCACGGTGTAAGGCGGCTTGGCGGCCACGCTCGGGAGATCAAAGCTGTCGGTAAAAATAGGTGGATGGGGTTCTACAGTCTGAGCTGCTGCCTCCATGGAGGAGCTGCATAGGATGCCAGCCAAGCCAGGTTGTCTTATTAGTTTGGATGCAGTCCCCATCAGTCCGTGCTGCAAAACTCTTCGCCGGGTCAGCTTCATAAGCGTCCTTAGAGATTCGCCTCAAATTCCCGCACTTCCTTGAACTTCGTGGTTCCCCGCAAGAGTCTGCCCAGGCGCGGCCTGCCGCCCTTGTCGGTCTCGACGGCGTCCGCATCCGCATAGCGGAAGAAAAGTATGCGGCGATCACGATCCGACAAGTTACCTTCCGACTTGTGAAGCGTCCACCCGTGGAAGAACAGGCAGTCGCCGGCCTTCATCGCGATGGGAATAGCCGCGGATTCGTCCACTTCCATGATCTGTTCGGCGCGGAATTTTCCGTCCGCCGCTGCCTTGCCTTGACCAGGAACGAGTTGCCGCCACTTGTGACTGCCTGGAATGATCCACAGGCACCCATTTGCCTGGTCCGTGTCATCGAGAGCGGTCAGGCAAGAGATGGCGTTTGTTGGATCCAGCTGTCCATATCCATTGTCCTGGTGCCACTGGACCGGCTTGGTGTTTCCTTGAAGCTTGAACGTTAACTGGCTGGTGGCACCTTTCACATTGGGGCTAACAACCTGCGTGGCTACATCGACCATCGGCCCTTCAAAATAATAGTCGCGCACTGCTCGCGACAAATGATGAACGTTGGGTAACAAGGTGTTCTCCAGCCATGACCGATCTTCCTGAAAGCCTTGTTTTTCCTTCGCCCACGCGGCCATGCATTCCTGACGAATGACTTCGACGCCCTTTCTGGTCAGAACCGGGCCATAGGCCAGATACCCATCGCGTTCGTATGCCTGCAGTTCTGCCACAGAAAGAGTACGCGAAAGAAACAACTCAGCGGCTGTGTGATGAGCGGTTGCTGGAACGATCATCAGAATCTCCTTGAACTCGCTGCGGCGCAGTGAGATGAGGCAAAGTAGAATGGCCTCTTCCTTTCAAGTTTGTGTTAACGATTATACATTATCAATAACACTTAGCTAGGAGGTAGTAAGCCGGCGCCAGTTGTGTTCGCCACGACGTGAATGATACATTATCGATTATCGTTTTGGAGGCTTCCTTGTCTTCATTTTCCCTGGCCGGGATGTACGCCGCGCTACTTACACCCCTGGATCCGGACCGCCGGCTCAATCCCTTGATGGCCCAAAAACTCATGCTCCATCTTTTGTCCACTGGGCTGGATGGAGCATACGTTGCCGGAACCACGGGCGAAGGCATGCGGCTTTCTCTCGAAACGAGAGAAAATCTTGTGGAAGCTTTGATGGAGGTGCTTCCCCCCGGCAAGCACCTTCTGGTGCATGTCGGCACCCCCAATGTCGACGACGCTATCCGGTTGGCCGAACATGCGGCCAGGCAAGGAGCGCACGCAATCAGCAGTCTGCCGCCTGCGGGAGACGCGGTACAGGTTCGCGACTACTATGTGCAATTGGCAAGCCGTTCGCCTCTTCCGGTCATCCTTTACTATTTTCCGAAAGCAGCTCCACTGGCATTCCAGAAGCCACAGGAATTACTCGACCTTTGTGACCTCTCCAATGTTCTGGGAGTCAAGTTCACCGATTTTAATCTTTATCTTCTCAATCGACTCGTAAAGCGGGGCAAGCTTGTCTTTGGCGGGTATGACGAAGCGCTCGCCGCAAGTCTCCTCATGGGCGCACAAGGCGGTATCGGCACCACTTATAACCTTTTGGCGCAGGCGTATCTCGCAATTTTCCGCTCGGCACAAACGGGTGATTGGGAAAAAGCCCGCCAGCTCCAAAACGAAACCAACGATGTATTGGACATACTTTTCCGCTATCCGTTCTTTCCTGCCGTCAGGGAAGCCGTGAAACATCTCGGTTTTGACTGCGGCCCGGCCATGAGCGGCGACGAATTTGATTCCTCGGACCAGCGCAATCGGTTCATCGCGGACATGAATCGCAACATTCCTCCCCGGATTGCGAATCTCATCCAGTGGCCTGCCGCAAGTTCCGCTTAGCGTGCGTACGCGGATGAGCATTGTGCGAGTCTGTTCACTTCGATAGGATATGCGCGTGGCTATACAGTCCCTTGCGCCTCTACGTTCACTTAGCAAATCGCGCGAGGTCTTCGAGCGCCTGCGAGATGCCATCTGGTCGGGCGATCTGGCTCCCGGAACACCGTTGCGAGAATCACACCTGGCAAAGCAGCTTAGCGTAAGCCAGGTGCCGGTGCGCGAAGCGCTTCTTCAATTGGAGCACCTGGGACTGGTTGTTCGTGTCCCCGATCGTGGCACTACGGTCACCAGGCTTACCAGGAAAGAGATCCTCCAGATGATGGACGTGCGGCGCCACCTGGAGGAGTTGGCATTCGCGCTCGCTGCCCCGCGGATCGACAAAGAGTTGGAGGCAAAGCTGCGCGCCCATCTCCGAAAGATGAAAGAGCTGGTTGCGAAGAAGGATCATTTCGGAGTTGCAGAAGAAGACTTCAGCTTTCACAAGACGGTCTGGAGGGCTTCTGGTAACGAGGTTTTGGAGAAGACCCTGGAGCGGCTCTGTATTTCCGTGTATGCATTCGTAAGCTTGAAGCGGCATGCTGCTGGAGACGTCATGAACTCCGCAGTTCAGTCACATTCTAAATTGCTGGACGCGCTGCTCACTCGTGACCAGAAACGCATTCGCAAAGAGATCGACGACCATCTCACACCCGATGCCGTCATTCCTCCTTATATCGCCGAATAACCCGCGGTGCGATGCTAAACCGACACCCACAACGCCAACTCGCGAGCACTGCGGTGTGTTAACAGGTTAAGTGGCTCAGAGTGAATAGCTTACGGATGCTGCCTCGATTTGTGGCGTCTGGCCTGGAAGCAGCCACGCGTGCCACACCCTCCATTGTCCTCGCAGCTTCGGAGTTTGCTTCGCCCCTCGAAGACGAATGGACAAGAATTGTGGATCAGAGACATGCGTGTACGGTTTGCGACCAGCCTCCAGTACGGTGCATCCACAACAGAACGACAGGTTGAGCCGCTCCCAGGTGGTGTCGCAGCCCAGCTGGTTGGTAATCTGATATAAGACGGCCTTTGGGGCTCGAGAGGCGCGGCTGCCGCTGTGGTCGCTAGATCAAGACGTACGCGGAGGGACCATCGCCTGGGAGGTATACCCTCCCCGACTCGGCCTCAGGAAGGAAAAGCTGATGGAGCAAGCAGCGGGATCTCTTCTGCAAATCCTTTCGCGTGCTGATCGGCCGCAGAACGAGCCGGGCCTTTTTTCCGGCGAATCCGTACTGGACGTTCTCAAGCTGATTCTTGCCGGCTCTCCGCTCCCAGAGGTGCTGGCGGTCATCGCTCAATTGGTGGAGTCGCAAGGCGAAGCCATGTTGTGCACGATTTGGCTTCCGGACGGCGAAGAGAGGCAGATTCATTGTGTTGCAGCTCCCAGCCTGCCCGGATTCAGCGCCCACGTCGGACCGATGTTCGTGAGTCCCAAAGGGGCATCGTGCGGCACAGCCGTTTATCGGCGAGAGCCTGTGTATGTAACCGATATCTTGAGCGACGCCCTCTGGGATGATTATCGTGACTCGATGTCGCCTTGGGGCATCCGCGCCGTGTGGTCGCGGCCCTTGTTTTCCAGCGAAGGGAAGGTGCTCGGCACCTTTGCCATCCTTTACCGCGAAGTCCGAGGCCCGGGTCCGGCGGACCTGCAGTTGATCGAGAGCGCCAGCCACATTGCCGGAATCGCCATTGAGCGCCATCTGAATGAACAAAAGCTACGCCACGAACGCGACCGGCTGAGCCTGCTTCTCAAAATCACCAACAGCATGACCTCTAAGCTGGATCTTGGGCATTTGCTGGAGACCCTTTCCACAAATTTGCTGAGCGTCACGCGGTGTGATTTTTGCGCGCTGCTCCTGCCCCACGGGGATAGTGACTTGCGCATGACGGTTCTCTACAACCCCGAGGGGCGAGGCGCCATTCGCGATGGCACAACCGTCCCAATCAAAGGAACGGCTTGTGGCAAAGCTTTCCTCTCTGGCAAGAATCAGCGTATCGATAGGCTGGAAGACCTGAGAGACGACCCCGAGACCTTTGGCAATCCGGAAGCGCGGCCCTTCTTCGATCGCGTGCTGGCCGAGGGGTTGACATCCGGGTGTGAACTCCCCTTGACCGGCCGAAAAGGTGTGATCGGTGTATTGGTGGCCTTCAGCCGCTCGGAGAGGGCGTTCAGCGAGGAGGAGTTTGTCTTTCTGGAACAGGTCGCCTCGCAGGTAGGCATCGCGGTTGAGAACGCTCTGGACTTTGAAAAGGCGACGGAAGACCGGGTGGGAGAAACCAAGCGGAGACTCTACCTCGAGGAAGAAATTCGTGCCGAGTTCGGATCCATTGTCGGTGACAGTCCGGCTTTGAACGCCGCCCTGCAATTGGTATCGGTTGTGGCGCCTACCAGTTCAAGCGTGTTGATCCTGGGCGAGACGGGGACGGGTAAGGAATTGATCGCGCGCGCCATCCACAACCTTAGCAGCAGGCGCGAGCGGGCTTTCGTTAAATTGAACTGCGCGGCGATTCCCCTCGGGCTGCTCGAGAGCGAGTTATTCGGGCACGAAAGGGGAGCCTTCACGGGAGCCATTGCGCAGAAGACGGGGCGCTTCGAACTTGCGCACAAAGGCACGCTCTTCCTGGATGAAGTCGGAGATATCCCTCTGGAGCTTCAGGCGAAATTACTACGAGTATTGCAGGAACAGGAATTCGAAAGGCTCGGTAGCAACCGGACGCACAAGGTAGATGTCCGCCTGATAGCGGCCACGCATCGTGATTTGTCCGCGATGGTAAAGCAGGCCACATTCCGTGAAGACTTGTACTATCGGCTGAAAGTTTTTCCGATTAACGTTCCGCACCTGCGGCAACGCACGGACGACATTCCGAAACTGGTCCACCATTTCACAGAGTTCTACGCGCGGAGAATGAACAAGAAGATCGACGAGATTCCTGCCGATACCATGGAAGCGCTGGTGCGCTATGGCTGGCCTGGAAACGTTCGGGAATTACAGAATTTCATCGAACGGGCCGTGATTCTTTCTCCGCGCTCGATATTACGAGCCCCGATCTCCGAATTAGAGCCCTTCAGTGCTCACAAGGGATCACCCATGCCCATGACCGGGCTCGAGGAAGTGGAGCGAGACCATATTTTCCGCGCGCTGGAGGCAAGCCGTTGGGTTGTAGGCGGCCGCAGTGGCGCCGCAGAGCGCCTGGGCATGAAGCGGACATCACTGCTTTATAAGATGCGAAAGCTCGGGATAGTCCGTCCCGTCTCCGGCGCCAATCTCGCGACCACTGCCCGTCAGTGACGGTAGCCCGTCACGGGTCCGTCACCGGCCGGGCCATCCCCAGCAGGCTGGGGCAGGGCCTAAAGTTCCACTGCAGAGGGTCTTAGGTTAAAGATCTCTTCGCGATGAAAACCTTGTACCCGATGGCACGTTGCATGCACTGGTGTTCGACATGCAGACAAACGGGAGCGCAACAATGCCTTCATCCCTCACCAATGACGCCCGTGCTGTAGAAGACTACGACCTGGTAATCCTGGGGGGCGGCACGGGATCGACGATTGCCGCATGGACTTTCGCTGGCCAGGGACAGCGCGTGGCGGTGATCGATCGTAAGTACATCGGCGGATCCTGCCCAAACATCGCCTGCCTGCCGAGTAAAAACGTTCTTCACGATGCCAGGATTGCGTCGTATTTTCGGCGGGCCGAAGAGTTTGGGCTGGCCGCGGATGGTGTCCGCGTGGATATGGCGGCAGTGCGAGCCCGCAAACGCGCGATGGTAACGGGCTTGAACGAGATGTATCTGGAGAATTACAAGCAGACAGGCGCGGAACTGATTTTTGGAGCCGGGCACTTCATCGGCCCGAAGACCCTGGAAGTGGCGCTGCCTGACGGCAAGGTCCGCCGCTTCCGCGGGACCAATGTAATCGTCAGCACCGGTACGCGGGCTGCACTGGATGCAGTGCCCGGCCTGGCGGATGCGCAGCCACTCACGCATATCGAGGCGCTCGAATTGGATCGGCTTCCCGAGCATCTGATTGTGATCGGAGGAGGCTACATCGGCCTGGAATTCTCGCAGGCGATGCGCCGGTTTGGCAGCAAGGTTACCGTCATCCACCGCCATGACCGTTTGCTGAACAAGGAAGACGATGACGTCACCGAGGCAATCGCCGATTTATTCACGGACGAGGGCATCGACTCGGTCTTGAACGCCAGCGTGCTGCGGGTGTCTGGCAAATCAGGCGATTCCGTGACGGTTGCTTTTGAGCAAAACGGACGCGAGAAGATTGTAGCGGGCACCCATCTGCTGGTTGCGGCAGGCCGGCGGCCAAACACAGAGAACCTAGGATTGGAATCGGCAGGCATCGAGCTGACCGAGCGCGGCTATCTCAAGGTCAACGAACGTCTGCAAACCACCGCGCCCGGTGTTTGGGCAATCGGTGAAGTAGCGGGAAGCCCCCAGTTCACTCACGTCAGCGTAGATGATTTCCGCGTTGTTCGTGACAACCTGGCCGGCGGCAACCACGTGACCACAGGCAGGCTCATCCCCTACACGCTCTTTACCGACCCTGAACTTGCGCGGATAGGCTTGAATGAGAAAGAAGCCAGGGCCCGCGGAATCCAATACCGCTTGTTCAAGCTCCCCATGGCACGGGTGCTTCGAGCGCGCACCATCTCGGAAACACGGGGATTCCTGAAGGCACTGGTAGAAGTAAACGGCGAGCGTATTCTTGGCTTTACCGCCTTCGCCGTGGATGGAGGAGAAATCATGGCTTCCGTGCAGACTGCCATGATCGCCGGAGCGCCCTATACCGCACTTCGGGATGCCATTTGGGCTCACCCGACCCTGGTCGAGGGACTCATCCAATTGTTCTCGTCCGCGCCAACTTTGTCAGAGGGTGCCGATGTGCAACCTGCTGATCGTCTTCAGTACCAAATCGTTGACTGAGGAGTCTCTGTAACTGAGCTTTCTTCTCAGAAGAAGGCTGGCAAATCGCACGCGCAAACAAACCAAATGAAGTGAGGAGTTTTATGAGTCCTGTTCTTTCCGAGTTCACTGTTCCTGTTACATCCATTCATAAGGTTGAGGCGGACGGAGTCGAAGTGTTTTATCGCGCGGCCGGCGACCCGAGTGCCCCGGTGGTGCTCTTGCTGCACGGATTTCCTACCTCCTCGTTCATGTTCCGCGAACTGATTCCTCGCCTGGCGGACCAATTTCGTGTGATCGCGCCGGACCTGCCAGGCTTTGGTTTTACGGTAGTACCGGAGAAGCGAAAATATACCTATTCCTTCGCCGCGCTGGCGCACACCGTGGAGGCTTTCACTGAGGCGCTCGGCCTTAATCGCTATGCGATCTATGTGTTCGACTACGGGGCGCCCACGGGTTTGCGGCTGGCCATGGCTCATCCCGAACGGGTAACGGCAATCATTTCGCAGAATGGTAACGCCTACGAGGAAGGGCTGGGCGATGCGTGGGCGCCGATTCGCAAATATTGGTCAGAGCCAACTGCAGAAAACCGCGAAGTGATCGCAAAAAACATCCTGAACCTGGAAGGAACGCGGTGGCAATACACGCACGGCGTGGCCCATCCAGAAAGCGTCGCGCCTGAATCGTACACATTAGACGTTGCTCTGCTGGAGCGTCCGGGCAACAAAGAAATCCAGCTCGACTTGTTCCTCGATTACGCGTCCAATGTGAAACTCTATCCCAAATTTCAAGAGTATTTTCGCAAGTCAAAGCCACCCTTGCTGGCGATCTGGGGCAAGAACGATCCCTTCTTTATCCCGCCGGGAGCGGAGGCATATCGGAAGGACCTGCCCAATGCGAAGGTCCAGTTTCTGGATACTGGCCATTTTGCTACGGAGACGCACGTGGTGGAGATCGCCGCTGCGATGAGGGAGTTTCTCGAAACCGCCGTCACCGGTCGCCGGGCGGATAAGGTGGCTCCGCGATGAGTGCCTCTCTAAACGGCACGGTCGTTCTGGTACATGGAGCCTGGGCCGATGGGTCTTGTTGGAGCAACGTGATTCTGCCATTACGCCGCCAGGGGCTCGGCGTTACCGCCGCGCCCATTTCTCTCACCTCTCTCATTGAGGACGCAGTTGCTCTTCGACGCGTGATCGAAAGGACCACCGGGCCGGTCGTCCTGGTAGGACACGCGTATGCCGGCGCGGTGATCGCCGCGGCGCATGATCAGCGCGTGAAGTCGCTGGTGTTTATTGCGGCTTTAGCCCCCGATGAAGGGGAAACAGTGGCAGATGTTTTTTATCGGACTGCCCCGCATGCCATGGCGCCCAAGCTTGCCCCGGACGCATACGGACTGATTTGGATGCCGGAGGAGGGTTTTGGCTGTGCCGTCGCGCATAAGGCGTCGCCGGATCAAGTTGCGATTATGGCCGCGGTGCAGCGGCCGATCGCGGTCGAGTGTATTCAGGAAAAGGCCCCAATCCCCGCGTGGAAAACGACACCCTCCTGGTATTTCGTAGCTGAAGAGGATCGCATGATCAGCCCCGAAACGCAGCGGTTCATGGCTGGGCGGATGGGCGCAACCATACGCGCGCACCATGTAGACCACACGCCGATGTATACGGCGCCGGAGCTGGTTGTCGACGTGATCCTGGAGGCTGCCCGGTGAAGATCGATTCCGTTGCCATCGTCACCGGCGCAAGCCAGGGAATTGGTCGTGCGACTGCGGAACGTTTGGCGCGTGACTTCTCCGCCGTAGTGCTAGCGGCGAGAAATCAGGACGAGTTGCAGAAGACCGCGGCCGCTGTCAGTGCCGCGGGCGCCGAACCGCAGATCTACGTGCTCGACCTGGCTGAGCCGCAGGCGGCGGAAACTCTCGTGAACGGTACTCTCGATCGTTTCGGCAGAATCGACGCCCTGCTCAACATCGCAGGGGCCGTGCCGCAGATTGATCTTTTCGAGATGACAGATGCGCAGTGGGAGAGTGGTTTGGCGCTCAAGCTTCATGGTGCGCGCCGCCTTACCATAAGGGCGTGGGATGCACTGAAATCCTCCCACGGTTCCGTCGTTCTCATTTCCGGGAGCGCGGCTCTCGATCCCAAACCGGGATTTGCCGCGGTCGCCACCGTCAACGCCGCGATCATCGCGCTGGCGAAAGCATTTGCGGAACAAGGCATCAAGGACGGCGTGCAGGTCAACAGTGTGGTGCCGGGCGCCGTGATGACGGGACGCAGGGAGTCGTTTTTTAAAAAATGGGCGCCGGCGCATGACATGACTATGGAAGAGGCAATGAAGAGGTTTCCGGACGAAGTGGGTATCAGCCGTTTTGGTAAACCAGAAGAGATTGCCGACCTGATGGCCTTCCTGGTATCCCCTGCGGCCAAGTGGATGACGGGAGCTTCTGTGCGTATGGATGGCGGAGAGATCAAAGGTATTTGATCACAGCGACTCAGCAACACATGGGCACAGATCAGTCTTGGCTGAGTTCGACCGCAGTCTGCAGAGTTTGCTTCTTGGTTAGGCACGTCCGGCACAGGCAGCCGGTCGTTCCCGGGTCGGGGACCGGCAGCGTGTGCGGAAGATCCGAGCACCAGCAATCATGCCCCGGATTGCAGGAGATGGGTGCGTTGCATTGGGAGCAGAATTTGTCCATGGCCGGTGTTTTTAGTGTAAAGGCTCGGTAGCCAACTAGGATATTCCGGAGGCTTCATTTCCTAAATTGAGCTTCGCCGTCCCTACGGGGCTTGTTTGCGAATAGTCTGAACGAGTCTTAAGCGCGCGAATTAGTTGTTGCAAGTTGATACATCATCGTCTGCAGCGCCGCCGCCAACCCAACCACCCATTAAAGGATGTCCCTTTCTGACCGATAACCTCCGTGTCTCATTGGGTTCCGCCTGCATTGAACACACTTGGAAACCTCGCTTCAGCGCCGCATCGCGCCACCCCGCCATTCGCCGAGATAGATGTGCTTTGGATTACGGCTGGTCTGGGCTGCGATGGCGATACGATTGCGATGACCGCGGCTACGCAGCCCAGCCTCGAAGATATCGTTCTCGGCGGCATTCCCTGGATCCCAAAAGTGAACTTTCACAATCCGTGTTCTCTCGTACGAAAACGGTGAAGCCTTTCTGAAGCCGTTTCACCGGGGCGCCGCAGGCGAACTGGCGCCGTTCATCCTGGTGGTTGAAGGATCCATTCCTAACGAGAAAAACAAAGCTGAAGGATACTGGGCATCGTTTGGCACAGACCAAAAAACCGGCCAGCCCATTCTTACCTGCGATTGGATTGACCGGCTGGCGCCCAACGCCTGGGCTGTCGTTGCCGCCGGCACGTGTGCCACCTATGGCGGTATTCACGCCATGGAGGGAAATCCCACCGGATGCATGGGCCTTCCCGATTATCTAGGCTGGCAGTGGAGATCGAACGCCGACATTCCCATCGTTTGTGTTCCAGGATGTCCGGTGCAGCCGGATAACTTCATGGAGACCTTGCTCTATCTGCTGAACATGGCTACAGGGAAAGCGCCCATGATTCCCCTTGATGAATGCCTTCGCCCCACCTGGTTATTTGGAGCAACTGTCCATGAAGGGTGTGATCGGGGCGGCTACTATGAACAAGGTGACTTCGCCACCAGGTACGGTGAAAGTCAGTGCATCGTTAAGCTGGGTTGCTGGGGGCCGGTTGTTCAGTGCAACGTGGGGAAACGTGGCTGGATGGCGGGCATCGGCGGGTGCCCGAACGTAGGGGGCATCTGTATTGGTTGCACCATGCCTGGCTTTCCCGATAAATTCATGCCCTTCATGAGCCAGCCGCCTGGTTCATTACTCTCCGCGAGCGCAATCGCGACCTACGGCAAATCGATTCGCGCTCTACGCAAGTTTACCCAGGGCTCGCTCAATAAAGAACCCGTTTGGCGAAATCGGCGAGTCGCGGAACAAACATGAAGCGAGTCTTCCGTAGCGCATAAGTCCATGAGGGCTCGGCTTGCAGCAAGAATTGAATTCAATCTCGCCACCGGATCCATCGGCTCTCGACCTCGCCAGTATCGAGGCCACGCTCCAGGCGCTGGCAGAGGTGTCCTTTCCCAACCAACCATCAAATCCCATCTTGGCTAACGGCCACGCTAAACGCTCTGATCCACTCAGTGAGGAATTCAAGTATCGCTCATTCGTCGACCGCCTGCCTGCCGTGGTTTTCATGGCTTCCCTGGAAGGAGGCATGGGCGATGCCTACGTGAGTCCCCAGGTGGAAGCGACACTGGGATACACGCAGGGCGAATGGCTGGAAGACCCCCTACGCTGGTACCAGCACATCCATCCCGGCGACAAGGAGAGATGGAGTACCGAAGCCGCCGAATTGTTTGCCCTTGGCACACCATTGAAGTCGGTCTACCGGGTGCTTGCACGAGATGGCAGGGTCGTGTGGTTTCAATGCGAAGCCAGCCTGTTCCGGACAGAAGACGGCCGCCCCTATGCAATTCATGGGGTAGGTTTCGATATCACCAATCTGAAGGAAAGCGAACGGGCTTTATCGGAGAGAAATAAACAACTCGAGTTGCTAAAAGATATCGCTACCATGGCTAACGAGGCATCCAGCATCGCGGACGCGATGCAATTTGCTGTAGAGCGAATATGCGAATTCACCGGCTGGCCTCTCGGGCACGCTCTTATAACAGGTAACGGCCAGAGACCTCTAACCTCCTTGTGGAATTCGTGCGAAGACCATCGTTTCGGTGACTTCCGTGTCGCTTCTGAAGCAAGCTCGTTTTCGATCGAAGCGGGCCTCGTCGGCACAGCTATAACGGGTGCTCGGCCAATTTGGGTCAGAGACGTGGCGAATGATTCCCGCTTCACTCGACGGTCCGTTGCCCAACAGGCTGGCATCAGGTCTGCCTTTGCGTTTCCGGTGCTGAGTGGAGGCGAGGTGATCGCGTTGTTGGAGTTTTTTGCGGCCGATGTCTTAGAACAGGATAACGAGCTTTTGGAAATGATGGCGCTGGTCGGGAGCCAGCTCGGGCAGGTAGCAGACCGGACCAGGAGACTGGCGACGGAGGGCAAATTTCGCGAGCTGCTGGAAGCCGCGCCTGACGCGATGCTGGTAGTGGATCGGCAGGGCAAGATTGTTTTGGTCAACGCCCAGATGAAGAGCCTGTTTGGGTACGAGCGCGAAGAACTCATTGGGCAGAGGCTGGAGATGCTGATCCCGGAACGCTTCCGCGGCGAGCATCCGAGGCACCGTGCGAATTTCTTTGGCGATCCACGCGTGCGGCCGATGGGTGGCGGCGCTGAGCTCTTCGGTCTGCGCAAGGACGCCAGCGAGTTTCCCATTGAGATCAGTCTTAGCCCACTGGAGACCGATGAGGGAATCCTCGTGGTGTCCGCCCTGCGTGACATTACAGAGCGTAAGCGACTTGACCGGCGGCTTGAAGTCGCGGCCGAGGAGGCCGAAGCGGCCAGCCGCGCCAAGAGCGTCTTTCTATCGACCGTGTCCCATGAGATCCGTACCCCAATGAATGCCATTCTTGGCTGCGCGCAGTTGATGTCCCGTGATCCTGAACTGGGCAGCAATGCGAAAGATAAACTGGAAACCATTTGCCAGAGCGGGGAGCACCTCATCGGCCTCATCACCGACATACTCGACATGTCCAAGATCGAGGCTGGCCGCACCGAGCTCAACCCGGCAACTTTCAATATCTCCCAACTGGTGGAGCGTCTTACCTCGATGTTTCGCTATGCGGCACAAGCTAAGGCGCTGCGCTTCGAAGTATGCGTCGATGGCGAATCTGTAGCTTACATCGTGGCAGATGAAGGTAAGGTACGCCAGGTGCTGATCAACCTTCTGGGCAACGCGATCAAATTTACCCCGCGCGGCCAGATCAGGTTGCACGTGACTCTTCAACAAAGGACTGGCGGCCAGCTATGGTTATCAGTCCAGGTTCAGGACACGGGTCCGGGCATTTCGGACGAGGAGCAAGGAAAACTGTTTCGGCCATTCCATCAAATGAAGCGCGGACTCAAAGCCCAGGAGGGGACGGGCCTTGGCCTCGCGATCGGCCGTAGTTACGCTCGCTTGATGGGAGGGGATATTACGGTCATCAGCCATCTCGGCCAGGGCTCAATTTTCCACTTCAACATACCCGTAGAATCGGGCGAGGTCTCGGCCGGCATGGGACAGTTCGCACCCCACCACTTCAAGGACGCATATCGCGGAGCGGAGAGAGCCCCACTTGTGAGCTCGGAACTGCTTGCACAACTGCCCCTTGAGTTGATTAACCAATTACAGGTTGCGGTGCAGGAAGGCGAGAAGGGGCGTTTGGACGAGTTAATTCAAAGCGTACACGCGCACAGCGAAAATCTGGGAGCGGGGCTGAGAAATCACGCGGAAAATTATGAGTACGATGATCTGACCCTCCTGTTTACAGAAACCCGGCAAAGAATCATGAAGCTCAACGAATGACGATGACTCAAACTGCAAACATCATTGTGGTGGATGATCAACCTGCCAATCTAAAGCTATTGGAAGAAATGCTGAAGGTGGGCGGTTACAAAATCCGATCGTTCCCCAGGGGCCGTCTGGCCCTGGCGGCGGCAGCCCAGAATCCTCCAGATCTGTTTCTGCTGGATATCAACATGCCGGAAATGAATGGTTACGAGGTGTGCGAGCAGTTGAAATCCAACCCGGAGCTATCCGATGCTCCGGTTATCTTTCTCAGCGCTCTCAACGCAAAGGAAGACAAGATCAAGGCGTTTCAGACCGGCGGTGCGGATTACATAACCAAGCCTTTCCAATTGGAAGAAGTGCAGGCTCGTATCCAGACTCATCTCAAGCTCCACGAACTGCAGCAACGGCTAAGGCATCAGAACGATCTCCTGGAAGACCTGGTGAACCAAAGAACCAAGCAACTCCAGGTTGCCGTAACTCGTATCAAGTCGATGTACGATCAAACTCTGCGTGCGCTGGGCGGTGCACTGGATTTGCGGGATAACGAAACCGCCGGGCATTCTCAGCGCGTGACCCGTTACTCCCTGGAAATTGGCCAGGCGATGCGCTGTGACGAGGAAGAGTTGGGCGAGCTTGCTCTGGGTGCAGCGTTGCACGATATAGGCAAGATTGGTATTCCGGATGCGATTTTACTAAAGCCCGCGAAATTGACACCCGAGGAGACTGAGATCATGCGCAGGCACGTGAATATCAGCTACGACCTCGTGAGCCAGCATTTGTTTCTTTCCCACGCTGCCCAAATCGTGCTGTCGCATCATGAATTCTACGATGGCACGGGTTATCCCCAGGGTTTGATCGCGGATGAGATTCCGCTGGGCGCGAGGATCTTTGCCGTTGCGGATACCCTGGACGCGATGACCTCCGATCGACCCTATCGCGCCGCGCTCTCGTATCGGGCCGCGCGAGAGGAGATCAACCGTTGCTCCGGATCTCAGTTTGACCCGGATGTCGTCCGGGCCTTTCTTACCATCCCCGAAGAAGTCTGGAACCGTATTCGCGCCGAGTCAGATTTGGAGACGTATTCCCACCGAATCAAGTCCTGTTTCACCACGCCTTAGGCTGATCGTCCTTCCTCAGCAACCGCCCTTTCCTCCAGCAACCGCCCTTTCCTTGCGACGACCATCTCCTTTTTGTCATCCCGAGCGTGCCCGGATTTCCTACCTCGCCGCGATCACCGCGACCACTTATGTGGTTCTCTTGCAGAGAACAACATGCAGATGATCGAAGCCGCAGCTCTCGACAGGAAATCTGGGGAAGCCGAGGGATCTGCGGTGCGCCACTCGTGTGCCCCGCCGCTACGGTGCTACAACCTCCACCAGTCATCACCGAATCCTCATGGAACCACCAACCGCCCTCTCTTCCGGGTTTCCAGGAGTGGTCCGCGGAACCGCAGATCCCTCGCTTTCGCTCGGGATGACAAAAAGGAGAAGGCAATTGTTTGATAAAGAGTGGTTGCTGAACCGAGACATTTTCAATCTAATTTGGTTAACTCGACTTAAGCCGTTTCCGTTCGACAGGCTCAGGGCAGGCTCTAGGAGACTGATCTTTCGCGAAGGGGAGCGTAGTAGAGTGGTCCTCTAGAATCAAACTCTGCCACTCCTGGCCATCAAATCACGATCTGAGCTTCTGCCCAGCGAGCTGCAGTATCCCCAACTGCTGACCATTCCGGCAGCGGACGGCTTTGCCATGCCGGCATCCGCTGGTTGAAGGCGCAGCCCTGGGTCGACGGCAGCCGGGTGGGTGTCTGGGGCTGGAGCGGTGGTGGTACCGTTACCCTCAACCTGACGATCCGGTCACAGGAGTTCAAAGCCGGCATCGCCGGCGCACCGGTCAACGATTGGCGTTTCTACGATTCCAAGTGGGGGAATCTTTCCTGCAGCCATGCTGGCATTTTGGCAGAAGAATCTATAGAGCGATTCTGGGGTAATCCATCAAACGTAACAGTTTCTGACGTAACCGGAGTGCCCCCTTTCGGGGAGGTGCTCCGGGAGCTCATTCCGGTAGGATAGAAGCGCATTCGTTACAAAAGTTACAAGACCCCGGGGAGGTAGCTCTGCTTAACCATAGGCCCATTGGTGATCCTTGCGTGGGGGCTACTGGTCTTCGTACAGGGCAATCCATCCGGGCAGGGCTTCGTCAACCAATGGCGGTGGCCATTTTCCTGCTGATGGGTGTGATTTGCCCTCTTGGCAGGGGGCAGCGTGCTTCCATGGAGAGTTTTCAAATCCCCAGTCACGGTGGGCTACTGAATGCCTTCGCCTACGTTGCCGCGGGCCCCGGCCCGCATCCCCTGGTCGTGCTGTTGCACGGGTTTCCCGGGAATGAGCGCAATCTGGACCTGGCCCAGGATATTCGCAGCGTCGGATGGGACGTTCTCTATTTCGACTACCGGGGTTCCTGGGGTTCTTCGGGAGACTTCTCGTTTTCTCATGGGATTGAAGACACGGCTGCAGCGATCAACTATGTGCGCTCCCCCGAAATGGCGCAAATCCTGCGCCTTGATCCACAGCGCGTCGTGCTTCTCGGCCACAGCATGGGTGGCTTCATGGCAGTACAAGCCGCGGCTGCGGATGTTGGCATTATGGGGGTTGCGCTTATCTCGGCTGCCGATTTTGGAGGGCGCATCCCCCAACCCTTGTCCGAAGACGGGGAAGAGGCAGAGGTCAGGGCGTTGAGCGCCGCCTATAACCGGGATGGAATGGAGCCTTTGGCAGGGTGCACGGGGGAGGGGCTGGCGCGGGAATTGCTGGCCAACGCAGTGCAATGGCGCTTCATGGGGAAAGTAGAAGCACTCAAGGTGCGGCCACTGCTCATCGTCTCATCGGACGACGCGTACAGCCGGGGAAACGAGGCATTCGCCAGCGCATTGCGGCTCGCGGGAAACAGCCGTGTGTCTACCCTGCACCTACCCACCGATCACGTCTATTCTGATCAGCGCGGCCCCCTCGCAGGAGCCGTTCTTCGCTGGCTTGCGACGCTTGCCCCGCAGGCAACAACCTACTGATCTTTACGCAAACCTAACGGGTGTGTGAATGATGGTGGTGGTGACGATGATGGCGATGGTGTGGCTGCGCGAACGCTGAGCCTGTGATAAGCAGAACCATGGTGAACAGCAGAATCTTTTTCATGGCCCTGATGATAGCAACATCCGGTCGAACTAAAGCACTGCCTCGCTCACTCTTTCGGGTGACACGTGTGTCACGATGAACCAATCCCGTTACGAGAGACCTTCCATTCCATCGACTGCGGCGCCACTCTTTCGCTGGGTGCGAAAAAAGAAGACCAGCGCGATCAGCAGGTAAACAAAGTACAGGTAGGGCAGCCAGGAATAGGGCGCGGCAGGAACGGGATAAAGCGTTCCCGCCAGAGCCATCACCATCGAGATGCCCGCCAGGATCGCGGTCACCAGCAGCGCCGGAGAGAGGGCGCCCTGCCTCCTTAATTGCAGGGGCAGCGCGACGCAGGTGAGCCCATAGATGGTAAGAAATCCGTAGACCGCAAAGGAGCCCATCCAGCCATAGATGTCTGATCCCGAGTAGCCGAGAAGGGTGAGCGCCAGGGTTGGTACAGCAATAACAATCGCGCTCAGCAATACTGCGAGGTGTGGCGTGTCGTTGCGATGATGGGTCTTGCAAAAGTGAATCGGCACCAGCCCGTTGTGGGCCATGAGCAGCAGAATACGCGCACCCGCCGTGATACAAGCCAGGCCGCAGGCAAACATGCTGACCATGGCGCCCGCATCAATGAGGATGCCCAGCACCGGCACCGCAGCCTGGTTGGCGAGCACATGCAAGGGGGCATCCGCTTTATCCAACGCAAGACCTGTGCCGCGAAAGCCAAGCACCTCGGTGTAAGCCGCGAGGATAAAAAAAGCACCCGCGCCCAGCGCGCACTGCAAGACAGCGCGGGGTATGGTGCGTAGCGGTTCCTTGGCCTCGTGGCCGAGTGCCGTCGCACTCTCAAAGCCAACGAAGCTGAAAATAGCCAATACCAGGCCCAGGCGGATACCCGAGATCGAACTGCCCTTCAGTTGTAATTGTGGCCAATCGAGATGGAGGCCGTGCTTTCCTAAAACCAATAACAACACCACCACAATGCATGCTACCGATGCGCCCTCTAACCAGAGCATCGCCCGCGCGGAAAGCTTTACGTCACGATAGGCCATGGTGGCGGCTCCGATCACGGCGAACAGCACCAGCAGGGAGGGTGCCACGATGTGCCCGGTGGATGCTTTCAGCAGCACGTCGGCGTAGAGCGCGAAGCCGGCCGCGATCGATGAGCCGGTGGCAAGATAGCCAAGCAGCAGAGCCCAGGCCGCAATGCTGGCAAACACCGGTGGGAGCGAATCCGTGGCGTAGCTGTAAAGCGAGCCGGGAGAAGCGGAACGGCGAGCGAGCGCGCCAATCAGCAGGGCGATGAGCGTGATCTGCACCGTGGCAAGCGCGTACGCGATCCAGGTTCCATTGCCGGCCAGGGCAAACACCAGGGGGATGGTCAGCACCGGCGAAGTGGTGGGCGCGATGGCGGCCACGGACTGGGCCAGCGTTTCCCAGGGCGTCAGAATGTTATGACGCAGGCCATATTCTGCCCGGCCCACGGGAAAGTCGGATGCAAGTACAGCTGTGGTCTCAGGCGGCAGTGGTGCGTCTCCAGAAAACTGGTTCAAGGTGACTGAAATTAGCGAGCGACGATGAATCCGGGAAAGGCCTGAAGAGCGATGTCTTTAGTTTGCGGGGAAGCGCGAGCGGAAGTCAAAGGATTTTATCGTCCGTGTAGAGTGAGAAAGAAGAGGGCACAGTGGTAGCAACTCAGTTGGCCGAGCAGGCGCTTGGCCTTTACGATCTTCCCCGGGATGCGACCGTTCAGCTCATCAGCATCTCCGAGAATGAAATTTACCGGGTGGAATCACCCCGCGGGCGACGATGGGCATTGCGAGTCCAGCGGCCCGGATATCAGTCGAAGAGATCGCTCGCTTCTGAAATGGAGTGGCTGGCCGCGCTGCGCCGGGATGGCGTGCTTGCCACGCAGATCCCCGTAGCGGGGGTGAATGGAGAATGGGTGCAGGTGGCGGATGACCCGGACAGTGGGAAGGCAAGAAACGTTGTCCTTTTCCGCTGGGAAAATGGCAGTCATCCCCGGATGGATATGGATCTTCGCCAGTGTTTCCGCCGCCTGGGAACGATCGCCGCGCAGATGCACGCGCACAGCAAAAGATGGCAACGGCCGGATGGTTTTGAACGCTTCACTTGGGACTTCGACACTGCTTTAGGCGAGACACCACGCTGGGGCCGCTGGCGCGATGCCCTGGGGATGAACGCCGGCCGGCTCGATTTGTTTAGCCGCACCGTCGAGTTGATCCACTTGCGCCTGGCTGCTTATGGCAACGGCCCGGATCGTTTTGGCCTGGCGCATTGCGACTTGCGCCTGGACAACCTGCTGATTGATCAGGACGAAATCAAGGTGATTGATTTCGACGACTGCGGCTTTAGCTGGTATATGTACGACGCTGCAGCTACGGTGTCGTTTTACGAGCATCTGCCCCAGGCGCCCGGCCTGATCGATTGTTGGCTCGAAGGGTATCGAACGGTCGCTGCGGTGAGCCGCGCGGAAGAAGAAGAGATTCCGACGTTCCTCATGCTACGGCGGTTGTTGCTAGTTGCGTGGATCGGTTCCCACCGGGAAACGGTTATTGCCCGGTCCCTGGGTGCTTCCTACACTGAGCAGTCGGTTGCGCTTTGCTCGGCTTACCTCAGGCGTTTTGCCTAGTCGAAACGAACCATAATCTTGGAATAGTCGTTGGGATGCTCGCTCCACTTCTTGATCATGTCCGGCGCCTGTTCCAGCGGCACGATGGCGCTTACGGTTTCGTCTACCGGAAAGCGATGCTCCTCGAGCATACGGATCACTTCGCGGAAGTTTTCCGGCAGGGCGTTGCGAGAGCCCAGAATGTCGAGTTCCTTCTGCACGAAGAGTTTGGTTTCGTAGGCTACTGGTTCCTTGGCGTACCCGATATAGACCACACGGCCGGTGAAGGCTACCTCTTCGACAGCACTCCGGAAAGTTTGTGGCAAACCGATCGCTTCGATACAAACGTCCGGTCCACGGCCTGCAGTAAGTTCGAGCAGGCGTTCGTGCAGGGATTCTTTGCTGGTATTGATACTGTGGGTTGCGCCGGCGCGCAGGGCCAGGGCCAGTTTGGCGTCATCGAGATCGATGGCGATGGTCTTCGCTCCGCGAAACCCTGAGGCGGCGATAGCGCCCAGCCCGACTCCACCACAACCGAAGATGGCGACTGCATCCTGCGCGGTAACGCGGCCCCGCTCTACCGCGTGGAAGCCAACGGTCAACGGTTCTACCAGGCAGAGTTCCTTGATGCTGAGCCGTGCGGGGTAAAGTTTCGCTGCCGGGATGGCGATGTATTCCGTCATGGCCCCGTTGCGTTGCACGCCCAGGGTCTCATTGAATTGGCAGGCGTTGGGCCTGGCCCGCAGGCAGGCGGGGCAGCGGCCGCACCCGAAGTAAGGAGAAACCGTCACGTCCATGCCTGCGGCCAGTTCCGGATGCGCTTTGCTGGGCTCGGCGATGGTCGCGGCCACCTCGTGCCCCGGGATGCGCGGAAACGTGATCAGCGGATTTTTGCCGCGAAAGGAACTCAGGTCGGTTCCGCAAAGGCCGATCATGCGAACCTTCAGCAACACATCGTCATTGCCGGCGATTGCATCCGCGACTGTTTCAATCGCAACGTTGCCGGGTTCTTTCATCACGAATGCTTTCATGTGTGTACCTTTCGTTTGCCCTGAGCCAAGACCTGGGGTGCCCCATTCAAGCCCTCTTTTGGCTTGAGTGGGCGACCATGTCCATTGACCGTAGCGGAGAGATCGAGGACGGGTTTGCCCCTATTTTGCGCCCAGGAGTCCGTGGGAAGTTTTCAGCCGTCCCTACGGGACTAATCCGGTTCATGCATGCATACCCAGGACTACGTCCTGGGCTAAGGTCAGCCGTCCCTTCGGGACTAGCCATCCGCGCCCAATACACTTTCACACTTACGCCTGGTTTTCCGGACGTCCTGAAGGCCATTCGCAATTAAACACCGGCGCCAAAATACCCTCGACCTGGGCCAGCAGTTCTTTATCCGTCGTAATCCGCAGCAACTTCAGGCTTGTCTCCACCTCTCGCGTGGTGGACATCCCAATCAGCGTGCTGGAGACGAAAGGATGGTCGAGGCAGAAGCGTAGAGCCAGTTCCGGTAACGCCACTCCCTGCGCGCGGCAGAACTCCACAGCCTTTCTGGCCGCATCGCGTGCTTCCTGAGGTGCCGGATGCCATGCCGGCGGTCCTTGCTCGGTTAAGAGACCCATACACAATCCGGAGGCATTGATCAGCCCGATTCCGCGCTCTTTCGCAAAGCCGGCCAGCACGCCGTCCATCGCCGTATTGATCAGGTTGTAGTGGCAGTAGGTAAGAATGCTATCCACCGGAACAGCCTCGGCCATGCGCCGCAAGAGCTTCGGAGGAAATCCCGTGATGCCGATGTAGCGTGCCTTGCCTTGCTGCTGAAGTTGTCGCAGGGCCGGTAAGGTCTCATGAAGAATCTGCTCCACGTCGCCGAACTCGACGTCATGCACCTGGAACAGATCGATGTAGTCTGTCTGCAACCGTCGCAGTGACTCATCCATGCTGCTAGCCACGCGCCTGGCGGAAAAGTCAAAATCGTCCATGCCGTAGCGCCCGCACTTGGTCGCCAGCACGACGCGCTCGCGCCTGCCCGCCAGGGCCTCGCCCAACCGCGTTTCTGAAAGCGTAGTTCCATAGTAGGGAGATGAGTCGAAGAAATTGATGCCGCTGTCCACAGCAAGATGAACAGCCCGGATCGCTTCGGAAGGGTCGATGTTGCCGAATACATTTCCCAGGGTCGCGCCGCCAAAGCCAACGAGCGAAAGGTTAAGATCTGTCTGGCCGAGCTTGCGGTAATCCATCGTTATTGGTTGACTCCACTGGCCAGAAAACCACCGTCGACCACGATGATCTCGCCCGACACATACGAGGCCGCGTCCGAAGCGAGGAATACCGCTGCGCCCACCAATTCTTCTGTCTTACCGAAACGGCCGATGGGCGTGCGCAACTTGAATTCCTTGCCGCGCTCCGTGCTGTCCAGCAAATTTGCGTTCAAATCCGTGCGAAACACGCCGGGGGCAATGGCGTTGACCAGCACTCCCTGTCGGGACCACTCCACGGCCAGCACCTTGGTCAGCGCGCCGACCGCGGCCTTGCTGGCGCTGTAAGCAGCCACTTCAAAAAGTCCCACGTAGGTGGAGAGCGAGGCGATATTGATGATGCGTCCGTAACCCCGGCTGAGCATCGCTTTGCCGAAAACCTGGCAACCCCGCATCGTGCCGCTCAGATTGGTATCGATGATCCGATCCCAATCTGCTTCCGGAAAGTCGATGGTGGGGGCGCGCTTGGTGATGCCGGCGCAGTTGATCAGAATATCCACTTTGCCGAAAGCTCCCAGGACCGCATCGCGCAACACTTCGAGCGTGGCGCGATCGCCCACATCTGAGGTTTGGCGCAGTGTCTTACGCCCTTTGGCTTCGATTTCGGCAGCCGTTTGCTCCACCTGTTCCGGCCTTCGGGAAGAGGCGATCACATCCGCGCCCGCGTCTGCCAAGCCGAGAGCCAGAGCGTGCCCGATGCCGGTGGTGCCGCCCACAACCACGGCGGTCTTGCCCTGCAAATCAAAAATAGAAGAAGTCATGCGGGATTATTTTCTTTCAGAATTGATCGCGCGTCCGTTGGTTTGACCGTCGATACTTTAAGAGCTACATTGAGTCTATATCTGCGGCAGAGTGCCGGCGGAAAGAAATGGCTGCCGAAAAAATCCTCAGGATCGACCCCCAAGACAACGTCCTCGTAGCCCTCACTGACCTGCCGGCCGGCGAAGCCATTACGTTCGCCGGAGAGCAGTATATTCCGGTCGCCGACATACCGGCCAAGCAAAAGTTTGCCATTCGCGATCTCGCTATCGGCGATGAGGTCATCATGTATGGCGGCATTGTCGGCCTGGTCCGGCAGTCGATCCCTCGCGGTGGCCTGCTCAGCACGCGCAACGTGCAGCATGATGCCTCGGGCTTTGGCCCCAAGGTGGGTGAATATTCCTGGACGCCTCCCGATGTTTCGGCCTGGTCTGCGCGTACGTTTGACGGTTACCATCGTGCGGACGGCCAGGTCGGCACGCGCAATTACTGGCTTGTCATTCCGTTGGTCTTTTGCGAAAACCGCAATGTCGAAGCACTCCGCGACGCCTTCGAAGAAGAGCTTGGCTACGGGCGGCCGAAACTTTACCGGCAGCAAGTGCGCCAACTCATCGATCAGCACCATAAGGGTTCGCGCGCCGCTGAACGCACGGATACCGCTTCGCCGGAACGGGTTTTTCCCAATGTCGACGGCGTCAGGTTCCTGGTGCATGAGGGCGGTTGCGGGGGCACTCGGCAGGATGCGAAGGCGCTCTGCGGCCTGCTCGCCGGGTATATTCATCATCCCAATGTTGCCGGCGCCACGGTGTTGAGTCTCGGCTGCCAGAACGCCCAGCCTTCCATCCTGATGGATGCGCTTCGCCAAAGGGACCCGGCCTTGCGCAAGCCGGTGCTGATGTTTGAGCAACAACAGTCCGGCCTTGAATCGGACATGCTGTCCGAGGCCATTCGCGCTACCTTCGAGGGCCTGGTCGAGGCCAACCGGCTTATCCGGAAGCCCGCTCCTCTCAGCAAACTCACCGTCGCTTTGAAGTGTGGCGGGTCTGACGGCTTTTCCGGTATTTCGGCCAATCCTGCGCTGGGCCATGTTTCGGACATGCTGGCTGCGCTGGGCGGAAAGTCCATCCTGTCTGAATTTCCTGAACTGTGCGGGATGGAGCAGAACCTGATCAATCGCAGTGTGGACGCGAGCACGGGCGATCGCTTTATCCAGCTGATGCGTGACTACGCTGCCCGGGCAAAGGCGGTCCACTCCGGTTTCGAGATGAATCCCTCTCCTGGGAATATCAAGGACGGACTGATCACCGACGCGATGAAGTCCGCGGGCGCGGCAAGGAAAGGCGGAACCTCGCCTGTTTGTGCCGTGCTTGATTATCCCGAGTATGACGAAACGCCCGGCCTTGCCTTGCTATGTACGCCGGGGAATGACGTGGAGTGTGTGACGGCCCAGGTAGGGGCGGGCGCCAATGTGGTTGTCTTCACCACCGGATTGGGTACTCCGACCGGCAATCCGATTGCTCCGGTGGTCAAGGTATCCACCAACACCCGTCTAGCGGAACGTATGTCCGACATCATCGATATCGACACCGGCGCCGTGATCCGTGGCGAAACGACGATCCAACAAGTGGGCGAAAAGATGCTCGACTTGATTGTGGACGTCGCCAGTGGGAAGGTGCGGACGAAGGCTGAGAAGCTGGATCAGAACGACTTTATTCCCTGGAAGCGTGGCGTCTCGCTGTAGTCTTAGCCAAATGCTTAAGACAGGCATCCTCAATCCCGCCGTGAATTCTCTCCTGTGCCGCATCCGGCATACGAATACCCTGGTTATCTCTGACCGTGGTTTTCCTTATTGGCCGCAAATTGAAACGATAGACATTTCGTTAGTGGACGACATCCCCAGGGTGTTGGACGTACTGCACGCCCTGACCACGAACTTCGTGATTGCGCAGGCTTTTATGGCGGAAGAATTTCTTTCGGAAAATAAGCCCAAGACGAAGGATGCGTTTGCAGCTGCGCTGCACGGGAAGCCAATTATTTACGAGCCTCATCTGGTCTTCAAGAGAAGAGTGCCGCAAGCAATCGGCCTGATCCGCACCGGCGACACCACGCAATACGCCAACATCATTCTGGAGTCCGGCTGATACCGCGCAAATTCATTCCCCGCCAACTTGTCCAGGCGAACCGAAAACACTTCCACGAAAGGCCCGCTCAACTGCAGATCCCTCGGCTACGCTCCTAATGACATCGAGCCTAGCCGGAAGCGCGTTGCCCACTCAAGCCAAAAGAAGGCTTGAATGGGGCACCCTCAGCATTGATGGGGGCGTAAGGAGTGTTGTCATTTCGAGCGCACCCCGGATTTCCTACCTCACCGCGCTCACCGCGACCACTTATGTGGTTCTCCTCAGAGAATCACATGCTACCAATCGAAGCCGCAGCCCTCGACAGGAAATCTGGGGAAGGCGAGGGATCTGCGGTTCACTTCCTTAGCAGCCAATCTCTGATGGAAACCCAAGATCTCTCATGCGGGTTTTTTCGCCAGAGCCCGGCGTAGAACCAGTTCCAACGCCTGCTTGTGCTGCTCATACTCCGAGTCGCTCAGCCGTCCTTGAAGACGGTCCGTCTCCAACGCGAAGAGTTCGTCCTTCAGCGCCGCCAGCAGCCCTCCGCCGGAAACAACGGGTCCACTCGGCACAGCAGCAGCAACCTCAGCAATAGGAACATCACCCTGCCGCCGCAATAAAAATCCCGCGCCCACGGCAAACACCAGCGTGATGCCCCCCAATATCCACCACTTGTATTTATTCAAAGGATCCGGCGTATCGATAGGAACGCCAAGTCCGCCCCCGGGCCGGGTATCATTCGCCGCTGCACTTTGTCCATTACCTCCGCCGTCGTTACCCTGGCTTTCAGCCTGTGTGTCGCGGGGCATGGCGCCGGAACCGGACACGGTGAACGCAAAAGGATGCGCCGGCGTGCCGTTGCGCGCCAGGTACGTAAGCGCGCCCGGCGTTTCATTCAGTTGCTGAAACGAGATCCCTTCGCCCGCCTTGAAGCTCATGCTCTTGGGCATCATCACCACGAAGCTGTCGGTTGCGTTGGCGAATTTCTGGTCAAACGCAAGGTTGCCCGAGTAAGGCAGATGATAACTGAGCTGAAACTGGGTCACTCCCGGCCGCAGAGGAAAGAGAAACGCGTAATGCCCTTTATCCCCCAACGGCACTGGCGACGACTGCACGGGCATGCCCCCCGGAGCCATCGCCGCCGAACCTTCAATCACCGCGTCGGGTGGCAAATAAAAATCGTAGGAACGCTTGCTGAATTGCGTGCGCGGCGGGTTGGAATCGTTCTTGATGAAATAGCTCTGCGTTACGCGCAGCCCCTGCTGGTCAGTCTCGACCCGCATGACATCAGCCACTGTGCTCACCCCGGGGACCGTAGCCGCAACATCAAAAACCTGGGCATTCACGTTCGGAGTATTCGGCGGCGCCGGCTGGAAGTATCCAGCGCCCTGGTGATCGATCCGTAAAAGGTGCATGCCCGGATCGGGCGCATCAATCGAAAAGTGTCCCTGCGCGTCGGTGGTCGTGTGCGCGATTTCACGCATACTCTGGTCCAGCGCAATCAGCGTGACTGTGTCTCCCGCAGCAGGAGTTTTGGTTGTGCCGTTGGTGACGGAACCCGTGATGGTGGCTGCGGACGCAGACGCTAGCAAAGCGCAAAGCGCGATCATCATCGCAGAACTTCTGCGCGAAAAAGAATTCAGTCTCATTTTCATCTTTCTATGAGCGGCCCGGCTTAGGACCGCGTGGCGCGCAGCTCCAACTGGTCAATCTCCGCCAGCACCGCGGCGGTCTCGTTCTCCAGACCAGCGCGCTGGGCCGAGTAGTCTTCTGCCGTGTACTTGCCCGCACTGTACTCGAAATTCAGATCGCGAAGGTTGTCGTACAGCACTTCCTTTTGTTCGCGCAGGAAGTCGAGGCGCGTTTTCGGAATTTGCCGTGCCGTATGCCGCTGAGGATAAAACACGAAGGTAAAGATGGCGAGGAGAAGCACTCCGCAGGCGATGGTGCTCATAGTTGGGTCTCCCGGCGAATACGGTCGCGGGTGGCGGCAAAGTTGGGCATATTAGGATCCGGCGGAGTGGCCACGGTGCGCATCTTCCAGTTGCGGACGATGACCAGAACACCGGCGATGCCGAGAAACAGCACCAGCGGCGGCATGACCCACGCGAAATGGTTAAACCGGGTGAACATCGGCGACGCGAGGATGACCGGCCCGTATTGCTCCTGGAACTGGTGGAAGATTGCGTCGTCACTATCGCCCCGCGCAATGCTTGCCGACAGCTGCGCCAGCATCACCGGCGAGGACGGACATCCGACATGGTTACATTCACCCAGGAGCTGATTGCAACTGCAGCCGCACATGATCTCGTGGCTGTCTTTTTTGAATCGGGCCTCGGAGTCGGTGGCCCCGGCTGTCACTGCGACTAAGACGCACACCAGAGCCAACTGAGAAATACGGACGAGCGTACTGCGCTTGATCAATCGTGACCTCTGCCGGCGACGGCAACTTCCTGTTCATCCAGCAACCGGGGTGCAACCGGCTTCGCGGCTTCGGCAACACCGCGCGTGCGGTTCGCAGCCAGCGCTGCACTTAGGTTGGGCGCCAACGCCACCAGGGTGCCGATGGCTACGATGATGACGCCAATCCAAATCCAGGCCATCAGTGGATTCAGAAACACCTTGATGATCGGCAGGCCGCTATCGGGGTTCTTGCCGGCGTAGATGACATACAGATCCCACGCGAGCGTGGAGTGGTTGGCCACCCGGGTCTCCGGCTGCTGCGAAGCGGCGTAGAAACGTTTTTCGGGAGCCAGCTGGGCAATCTTCTTGTTACCACGATAGACGTCGAGCAGGGCGAACTCGGTGTCGTAGTTAGGGTTCGAATCCTGGCTGAAACTAGCCTCTACGATTTTGTAGGGGCCGATGGTCATGCTTTGACCATCATTCATTTCCTGCTCGTGGCTCTGGTTGAAAGCGCCGCCGGCAATACCGATAAAGATCACCACCACGCCAAAGTGCACCAGGTAACCGCCATAGCGACGTGTATTGCGGCGGGTGAGCTGGATCATGGAGGCGAAAAGATTCTGCCCGGTGTGCTTGCGAATGACCGAAGCGCCGCGGAGAAATTCAGAAGAGATGGCAGTGACCACCCCCGCCCCGAGAGAGAAGGCTACGAGTGAATAGAAGGTAGCCTGATCGTTCCAGGGGCGTAGTCCAGCCGCCATCAGCACGATCGCCGTGACCACGATCGCAGCCGTGGGCAGGATGAAGTTGCGCCGGACGCTCTTGAACGAAGCGCTTCGCCACGCCAGCAAGGGCCCAATACCGGTGAGGAAGAGCAGAAATAGGCCGATGGGTAGCGCCACCCGGTTAAAGAAGGGTGCGCCGACGGTGACCTTGTTGCCCTGCACGTACTCCGAGATGATGGGGAACAGAGTGCCCCACAGGATGGTGAAGCAGGCTGCCAGCAAGACCAGGTTGTTGAACAGGAAGCTCGACTCGCGAGAGACCAGCGATTCCAGCTTGTGCTCTGACTTGAGATGATCCCGCTGCAGCAGAAAAGTGAACAGGCAAATAGCGAGGACAACCACCAGGAAGCCGGTGAACCAGGTGCCGATCGAAGACTGAGCGAACGCGTGGACGGAACTCACCAGGCCGGAACGGGTCAGGTCGGTTCCCAGGATGCACAGCATGAACGTGCTGAAAATCAGCCAGACGTTCCAATTCTTCATCATGCCGCGCTTTTCCTGCATCATCACGGAGTGCAGAAAGGCTGTACCGGTTAGCCACGGCATGAGCGAGGCATTCTCGACCGGATCCCAGCCCCAGTATCCGCCCCAACCCAACACTGAATATGCCCAGTGTGCGCCCAGGAAGATGCCGCATGTGAGGAAGAGCCAGGTCACCATAGTCCAGCGGCGGGTGATATGAATCCACTTCTCACCCGGGTAACGCATCATCAATGCGCCGAGGGCAAAGGCAAACGGTACGCTGAAGCCCACATATCCCAGGTAAAGCATCGGAGGATGGATCACCATCTCGGGATACTGCAGCAGGGGATTGAGGCCGAAGCCGTCCGCTGGTTGTTGGCCCTGCACCAGCGCAAACGGAGGCGCGGCAAAATTCAACAGGAGCAGAAAAAAGATCTGGATGCCGGCGAGGATCGTGGACGCGTAGGCCGTCAGGGTAACGTCGACCTTATGCCGCATGCGGAGCACAAACCCGTACGCGGTGAGCAACCACGCCCATAGCAGCAGCGAACCCTCCTGGCCAGACCACAGGGCAGCGAACTTGTAGGGTCCCGGCAGGGCGCGATTCGAATGGTGCAGGATGTAGGAGACGGAGAAGTCGTTGGTAAAGGCGGTATACACCAGGGCAACGGCCGCACAGGTGACGGCGATAAAGCTGCCGATACCGGACCGACGGGCAGTTTCCGCCAGCCTGTCAGCGGATATCTTGCCGCGGTAGCCCGTGGCCAATTGCCGCAATGCGATGCCGCCGGCCAACAACGTGTAGCCGCTCAGAACGAGAGCGAGGAGAAGAGAAAAGCTTCCAAATTCCGGCATGGTGGGCCACAAACCCTTCCCGATTGTCGCAGAGGCGGACGGCTAACGGCAATGCCGGGCCACTACGGTGCCGAAAACTCCGCCCCGTATCGGGGTGCGATTTAGTCGGGAAGTAAATGCCAAGGAAAGTGTGGGCTCTAGACCGTGTATGGAAACTGATCGCGAGACGAGTCCCGTAAGAGACGGCTGAACTTCAAACCTGTCCAAATCCGGTCGGCAGCTTCTGGCGGGATTTCAACTCGAAGCTACGGTCGGTGGTCCAGGGAAGAGGGCTTCGTTCGTTGCTCGATCTCGGCCACGCCGATCATCGTGACGGCCTTACGCCGAGCGGCGCATGCACTCGCCAAGCAAGTCCTGGACCAACCTAATAAGACTGTCCGGATCGAAAGGCTTAAGGCGAAAAACCACATTCAGCCCTTGGTAAGCGTTTTCTGCGTCAGGAAGGCCACTCAGCACGATAACCGGCAGCGTATATCCCCGTCGCCTTAACTCGGCGACGAATTCGGGCCCGCTCATGACCGGCATCAGGTGGTCCGTAATCACCAACCCAATAGGAGGAGTTGCCCCCGGCTCGATCAGCCGTTCAAGCGCCTGCTGGCCTTGCTGTGCTATGCAGACTTCCCGGCCGGCACCCTCCAGAATTGCCCGGCGGGTAGCCGACTGAATATGGTTATCATCCACCAGCAGTATGCGCACACTCATCCTCAAAGGCCCAGTTGTCCCATCGATATAACTAATGGATAAGTGGATGAATGCGCCATGAAAACGGTTGCTTACGCTCCCTGGGCTTTTTAACAGGTGTTTACTTACGATGTACCGCTAAACCGGCCCAAAGTGGAAGTGCAGTTCCTGCACGCTGGCGATCGGGCTGCCATCCTTGGTCGCCGGTCGAAAAGTCCATGTTTTCAGGGTGCCAATGACACTGGATTCAATCCCGTACCCCAGGGTATGGAGCACGGCCAGTTCCGCGACTTTGCCGGCGGGATCGATGGTAACGTCGACTACCACATCGCCCTGGACGCCATGGGGAAGGGCTGACAGGTCGGGGGCGGGGCTAGGAGAGTAGGTCGTCAGCGCTATCTGTATCGAACCCGAACCGTAAGAGTCAGACCCGCTGCTGGAGTCCGGCACAGCGGATGCGGGCGAGGAAACATTCGGGGAGGGGGCAGCCTCAGTCACCGTAAGATGTGGCAATGGCGGGAGCTGGACGCTATCCGGCGCCGCTTTCGCCACTTCGGGAGATGGGGTAATCGGTGGACCGGAAACAGCCTTAGGCTTCACACTGCGCTGTGGATGAGGCGACGGCACGGGCGCACGGCCTGGCATATAACTCAGTTCGACCCGAGTGCCCAGGTCCGTGCCGGGCAGAGCAAAAACCTGTACCGGATGCTGATGCAGGATCAGCGCCACCAATCCCGCCACAGCCGCATGCGCGGCGACCGACAATACGGTCGCTCTCATCGACCTACGCCGAGTTGGGAGCTGAGAAAACATACTGACCTTGCCACCTATTTTAACTTGCCCTTCCTTAGACGCCCCTAGTCATGGCTGGGCAGCGCATCCGGCATTGCAACAATGCCGGCCGTACCCGCGGCATCCTGCTCCACCACCGGGGCGTACACCCCCAACAGCTTTCGCTTCCACCAGTTGCCGGTCGTCCGTTTTTCCTCCATCGAGGTAAACCAGTATTGCCAAAGCACGGCGCGTACCTGGCGGGGTGGGGCGCCGGCAAACGGATTGCTGGCAAAGAGCGCCAGTACATCAGGGTCATTGGTCAACAGGTGCTCTTCAGTGCGCGGTACCAGGGGATTTTGCTCCCAGGATCCGAGCGAGGCGAACCACAGGTTCCACTCGAAGCGGGGCTGGTACGGGGCGTAGATGCCGGGCGCCTGGTTGAGCGCTTGCGGTTTGAAGCGAAAGGGATAGGGGATCCACTTTTGGCCGTCGCGGGAGCCCTGAAACTCAATCTCGTAACGACCCCGGGTCATCACCGCGAACAGGCCGTACTGGTTGGCAATCCGGAAGGGTTCGAGCATGGTCACGGGCTGCAGCGGCAATGGCAGCCGGCCGAAGACCATGGAGAAGAGTTCTACGGTGGTTACGTAAGCAACCAGGCTGAGCAGAACGGCGCTGACCGCGAGCCCGAAATTCTCCAGTGTTCGCCGCGGTGGCAGCGTTCTCTCCTCTTCTGGTTTGACTTTCACCCAGCGGCTGAAGAAGCGGTCGTCCAACAGAAGAAATCCCAGGACCAGCACCAGGTAGTTGAGAAAGGTGTAGTTCGCGGTGAAGATCACCCCGATTTCCCAGGGAGTGACGATGAAAAAGCAGATAAGGCGCCAGCGGCGGGGAAGGAGGATCATCCAGACAATGGCCAACTCCATCACCAGCGTGGCCAGCGCCGTTGTCCAATGGAACCAGTGCGGCAAATGCTGGATGTACCAGCCGATCCAGGTGGGCAGGGGACCGTTCTGGTAGTACTCGTCCATGGCCGTCAGGTGGCGCCACGCAGTGTCGCCGCTTAACAGCTTCACCAGGCCGGATTCGAAGTAGATCCGGAACCACTCCCATTGCAGCAGGAACAGGCTCGCTCGTGACGGTGGGTGACTGTAGCCCAATCCCGGCCGTACTCCTGGCGGAGCGAAGAACATGGCCAGAAAGCCTGCTTCCAGTAGCATGCCGTCCGATTGGTAGCCGGAAAAATCCTGGGCCGCGCTGACGAACGAAAGGAAACATACGAAACAGAGCAAAAGCGTGGCGCGCGGCCAGATGTTGGCGGTCAGCAGCAGGGAAGCCGCGAGCCCCAGCCAGCACATCACCATCAGCATGTGCGAACCGCTGGAAAGCCAGAGCACCGTGGGTGCAAACCAAAGGCGGACCCCAGGTCCAAATGACTGCGCAACTGCCGCCAGGTACCGGCTTGCAGGCAGGATGCCGTCAGGCCCGATCAATCCGCGAATCTGAAACAGGAGAGAAACAAATGCCGAGCAGTAAATGAGCCCCAGTGCGCGCAGCACAATCCAGCGTGGAATCAGCCGGTCCGCCGCTCCCTGTTCTGAGCTGAACAGGGCCCCCACCTTCGCCATGCCCCAATATAAATCCCGATGCAAATGAGAAAGCGCACCACAGAGGGGTGCGCTTTCGTTGTGAGGTGCTCTTACCTGCACCTTTCCCCAGTGGGGAGAACGTCGATGTAGTTAGCCTAATTCGTTAGCTGCCTTCGTGCACTACAACCTTTTTGTGTTGCGGCTTAGGTTTGGGTGTGGGTGCAACCGGAGCAGCCGGGGTGGTGCTGGCCACCATCTGTGGTGGCGCGGGAGCCGCTACGGGAGCGCTGGTCTGCGCTGCCGTTTCGGGAACCACGGGCGCTGCCGCAGCTGGAGGGTTGCCGATCGCCTGGATGGGCGTGGCGACATCAGCGCTGTTGGGCGTCTGTGCGCCCGCAGCCGCCGGAGTCGGGGCTGGGGTCTGCGCAACCGTTGGCTCTGGCGCAACCACCGGGGTAACCGGTGCGGCCGGAGCAACTGCTGGTACAGGAGCCGCCGCCACGGCTGCCGGAGCAGCGGCCGGAACTTCCGCGGGCGCTACCACCGGTGCACTTGCCGGTGTCTGCACCGCGGCTACCGCCGGCGCAGTGCTTGGCTGCTGCACAGGCGGCGGGGTCGAAGCCAGTTTCTGCTGAACTCCGCCCTTCTTGCGCCGCGTCTTGGAGGTGAGTGTTGCCGGCGGCGTGGGCGCCGTCGTGGTGGTGCTTGCCAACAACCATGTCTGTGCTGCCCCTAACACTTGATCGTTGCTTTCCAACGGCATGCTGCCGCCGTTGAACGGAATCACCTGGTCAGGGGTAAAGCCATCCGGATACGACTTGCCGCTGCGGTCGGCGTCAATCGCCGTGGTGAGGTAGAGCTCCGCACCGTCATCCAGCTTGAAGGGCTGTACAGCGGTGGATTTGCCCGCCGTGCGGCTTCCAAAAGAGCGGGTGGATGGGCGGCCATGGAAGGCGATGGTGATCGCCTCGGCAGAACTTGATGTGCTGTTGTCCACCAGGACGGCGACGGGCGCCACCGATGGGGTCTGGAGCACGGGTTCTTCCTGCAGCGTCAGGGAAACTGTTTCCAGGCCCGCGGGATTGCGCGTGCCGGTCTTGCCATCCTGATAGAACCAGCTGACGTTTCCGTCGTTGGCAACGAAGGAGCCCACACTGCCGTCGCCCAGAATCGGTCCGATGCCGGCCAGCATCGGCCACATATTCCCGCCGGTGTTGCCGCGCAGGTCAACGATCCAACCCTTGGGGCTTTGCGCGGTGAGATCCGTAAGGATGCGGCGCACATCGGCCGCGTACAACAGCAAGCCGTCGTTGTCCTTGGCCGAGCAACGGGGCAGTACGATGTAGCCGAAATTTCTACCTTGCACAGTTACGATATGCCCTTCTGGCAAACGGCGGCTGGTAAAGGGCGTGGGAATAGACATTTGTTCGCGCGCCGCAGCGGGCGCGTTGGTCAGTGCGTCGCGCTCCGCCTGTTGCAGCAGCGCGATCTGGTCCGGATAGAGGCCAGGGGGCAAGCGAAGGTGAGCGCCCGAATCACCGAGTTGTACCAGTGCCCAGTAAATAGCCGGGTATGTGTCGATGGGATTGAAAGCGCCGCCCGCGCGCTTGAAGGCTTCCGTCCTCACCTCAGTCCAGTCAACGCTCTGTCCATGCAGGGCGTGTTGCCGCATGGTGTCCAGGGCATTGTCCAGGAAAGCTGCCGCGTCCGGTGTGATCTTCGTCGGACTGGTCGGCGGTTGGGGGGCAGGCTTCTTGCCAGCCAGGCTTACGGCCGGGCTGAGGAGGAGCAACGAGCATGCGATAAGACGAATTTGTTGCTTCATGGCAGAGCAAGGCTAGCATCTGCGAAAGCACAATATGATCGCACAAAGGTTGCAGATTGAGACACTTCGCGTACTTACGAAAGTTGTAGAAAGATACAGCAACGGCTACGTATCGTTTAGCGGCTGGTAGGCAGCGCGAAATCCACGCCGGCGGCGCGATTCGCTTCAACAGTCGCCTGCACATCAAGCACCGAAAGCGGTATCTCCTGGCGAGTCTCACCATCCAACGCAAAGAGGGTACTAGCGGTAAGTGCGTAATTATGAATCTGCATAGGCGGGCGGCCATCTTTGAAAATCAAAGTAGTGGCTGGCTGGGCACTCAGCGGAACGTTCTCGCCTTGCCCTAAATAGGCCGGCCGAAAGGTTGGCGCGTCACTGGCGGCCACTTCGGGCGCCGGTGGCTCCGGTGCAGTTTCCGCTGCAGGTTGAGCAGCGTACCCGGCTTGCTGCGGTCCGGGCTGGGGTTGATCCTGGCCGCTGTCGTAGGGGAATCCGCTGTATGGCACTGGCAAGCCATAACCAAACGAGTTCAACCAGGGATAGCCGGCATAAACGTAAGGGGAATAGGTACGATATCCCGCGTCATGCTGGCCGTTATCCGGACGATGAGAGGGGCCCACAGGAGGTCGGCGTGGCCCTTCATAAACCGGCGCTGAGGGAAAGCGAACTCCGGGAGGAAGATGCATGGGCCCCGAAGGGAGGCCGTAACCGTGCGGCGGAACAGGCACAGAAGGGGATGGCCTTAAGCCCGTAGTCGAGGGCGGGCTCATCGTACCCAACCCTGCATGCTGCGCCATCAGGGCGGGCGGGTACACAAGACTAGCCGAAAGAAGGCCGAACGCGACTTGAACGAAAGGAGCTAGCCTGCGCCGCATAATTCATTTTACCTGCTATCTAAGATGCACCCTACACGGTTGACGGCGCAATTTGGCATCTCGCTCCCGGAGGGACGGCTCACGACAAGTTCAGGGTAGGCTCTGCGGGACTTTTTCCATTACGGCAAAGAGTCTTTGAAGGGTACGGGCTTCAGCCCGTACATTAACCGCCCAGGCTATGAAGGGCTTTACGCCCCTGAGGGCATCTTTTGCCTGGTTTAAGCAGCCCTCGGCGGCTGAAGCCGACTCCATCTTTACGTTTAGATGTACGGCCTTAAGGCCCTACCCTTCGTTCCCAGCCCCTACTCCAGAACCGGGAACGGCCCTATGACGGCTGCCGGAGGCCGCGCTGCCCAGACCGGCATGGCCAGCTCGGGCATGGGGTCGGACGTAAAAAACTTCCGCGTATACCGCGACAACCAACGGGCGCCCGAATTTGCTTTTTTGCGCCGGGCGCTGTCTGTACTGATCCCAGTGCCGGCATACATCTTCCGGTAAAGCTTGGACAGGAACACAAAAGCAATCCGGGAACGTAGTGTCGGCGTGCACTCAGAGCGCTTCCAAACGGAAGAAAAGCTATAGAAGCGATCCCACACACCCTGGGTTCGGTTGCTGATCTCCAGCGAACTCATAAGCGGGTGGGGCATGAACATTTTGGGCCGGATCGCGGCTGGAATCAGCCAAAAACGCGTTACCGGAATGCCTTCGACATAAACCGGCGCTTTCTCCTGCTCTTTTTCCCAACGCTGAAAATCCACCGTGCCGGGAAAAGGCGTCAACATCACAAACTGGGCAAAGGCCAGCCCAGCGCGGGAAGCAAGATCTGCCGTCGCCTTGAACGTGTCTGGCTTGTCGGAAGGAAGCCCGAAGATGAAGGAGCCCAGCATGTGCAGCCCATGCTCGCGGAAGGTCTGCAGCTGCTTGACCAGGCCCTCGCCCGAGAAGTTGAACTCCTTGAAAACCGATTTCAGGCCTTCCGGGGTCACGGCTTCGACACCGACCAACGCGCCCTTGATATTCGCCTTCCGCATGGCATCGAGATAGTCCGGATCTTCTGCCGATTCCATGGTGATCTGGGTGAAAAAGACCATGTTTTTCGGCAGCTTGGCTAACTCCGCCATCAGCGCGAATTTATCGCTGCGAATCTGCTCCAACTCGGCCAGTTTGCTGTAGTTTTTCTGTTCCCGGGCCAGCCGCAGATCGGTCAACGTCACCGGATAAAAGTTATCGTCGGCCAATGCGATATAGCGGAATCCCTTCCGCCGCAACTGAACAATCTCTTCAATGACAGCTCTCAAAACTCCGCTGTCTCGGACGCTGCCCGTCGGTGCGCCACACAGAGCAGAAAGAGCAATGCTTGGGGCAGCCCCGAACCGTCTGCACCGATGCCCACATGTATTTATCCGGGGGCAGCAGATCCCAACGGGCCGGAACAAACTGATCCGCATCGATCCTGCCACCGTCATAAATCTTGTCCGGCGTGTCCCGCATGCATGCTTGCAGCACCTTGGCCCAAATCACATCGCCATCGCCTTTGACGACCGCATGAGCATGGCCTCGCTCCAACGCTTCCTCGGGATACAACGTCGCGTGAATGCCGCCGTAGATCACCCACGCGCCGCGCTCCCGCGCCAAGCGGCCCACCTCGTATCCGCGCAGGGCATTGCCGGTGTGAATGCCAATGCCAACAAAATCTCCGCTCTGGATAATGGAGGGTTCCAGCGCTTCCAGGGTCTCGTCGACGATCACCGGATCGCCAAACGAGAGCGGAGTGGCCGCAGCCAGGACATAGAGCCAGCGCGGCGTGATGACCGCCGTACCAAAAGAATGATCGCTGGGATTGATGAGGAAAACCGCCATACGGACACTTCCTTTCTAGAAGCAAGCACTCCAGGGTTAGCTCGCCATCGCTGCGAAATAACACAAAAAGAGCAGGTTACGATGACAAGGGGTCACTAGAGCTTCTAGAAAGGAGCAGAAGAGATCACGTTTGGCAACGTGCTAAGACTAGTCCTTAATGGTCGTCTTGTGTAATAAAAGGTGACGCAATATGGCGTATCCGGCCCTTAACCGATACGTACATCCGCCTCAGTCTTCCCAAAATGAATGTGGCAATCAGCCGTAAGCGGCAGCAACTCGTTGTACTTCACTTTTGTCGTTGAGCCGCCCTGAGTCTGCACGCTCCATGGCTCCGAAGAGAGATTTCTCAATCCCAGAGGTTTGGTGACCACTTCCGCCAACGGCGTAGTGAAGTTGTAGGGGTCTCCTTCCAGGTGATGGGGAAAGAGTTGTACCCCCGAACTCAGCATCATCACGTGCGAGCCGAACTCTGCGCTCATACGCATGCGGGGAGGATTCCTCAGCAACGATTGGCAACCCCAGCAGGGATTGAGGGGTTTTCTTTGCCGCAACAGCTCGAGATCGAAGAAGTTTTCCGCTCCGCAATGCGGGCAATGAAAGATGGCATCGCGTAGCGCGCACATCTCTTTACGCCACTCGTTTTCCATCACCCGGGCTTCCGGGTCGCGCAAGCCGGCGGTAAAGGCGCGGATGAAAAGCTTGCGCAGCGAGTTCGGGTAGACGGGCCAAAAGCTCAGTGGATTATCGTGCACGCCAGGTTCCGGGCGATTGGAATCATTATCGGGATCGAAGATGAACACGGGGTCCAGCGCGCAAAGCCGGTGCGATTGATCCGGGTCGGATGCATCGTAGGGCAGTGTCATCTCCCGCTTGCCTTTTAGCGGATGGCCAATGACGAAAATAAAAAAGAGCAGAACGGCAAGCGAAAAGCGGTCGCTGGCGGCGTTGGGTTCCACCAGGTCGGTGGCTACCTCGGGAGCCATAAAGCCCGGCGTCCCCTTGATGCTCCCCGGCTTCAGGTTCACATCCACATTGTCTGTATCGGCGATGCGGATATCTCCCGTATCGGGATTGAAGAACACATTGCCAAAGTTGATATCGCGATAGCACAAGCCGGCAGCATGCAGTTTGAGAAAGCTATGCGCCAACCGGAAGCCCACGATGGTGAGCGCGCGGAACGAGGGTTCAGCCTGGCGCCGCATCAGGTCGACCATGCTCACGAAGTCCGGGGTCTTGATGGGCATCAAATACCCGCCGTAAGCCTCCGTACCGGGATAAGACACCAGGTCGAACGGCCACAGAAACTGCTCCGTGGGGGTTCCAATGTTGATGGCCAGCTTCAACCGATCCCACAGTCTCTGGTCCCCGGTCAGGTAATCCGGCCGATACCACTTCAAGGCATAGTGCGCGTCGCCGATGCGCGCCCGGTACACCTCAGCCTGTGCGCCATCGCCCAGGACATCTTCGATCACCGCGGCGGACTGCATATTGCGGGCGATCAGCACCTCCCCCGGCTTCAACATTCCCTCCATAGTCAGGGGCGCCTCACTCCTGCGAATCCGATCCGGCCGTCGTCTCAACCACGGGCGCCAGCGTTCCCTTGATCTTCGGAGTAAAGAAAATCGTAAGCCGCGTTGGACCAAGCCTGATCTCTTCGTTGACGTTCGCCTCTTGTCCGTTGCTCGCGCTCCACTTGTCGGGCGAGCCATTGATCAGCACCATGGCGTGCTTGTCCGGATCCCATGCCACCTGGGCATAGTCTTTGGGATATTCATCCGCGTTTGCCTCCGGATGAACAAAGTTCGAGGGGATGTGCAAACCCTTGCTGAGCGGGATCTCCTTGCCATCCACCAACAACGTCCAGCTTTCCGTCAGCACTTTACCGGCTGGCGCAGCCACAGGCTTCCTGCTCGCCGGGGCCGGCTCCGTGACCGGAGGCAAAGGCCGCCGTGGCGCAGGAGGAAAAATTCTGCTGTGAAAGACCGCCACCACAATCGCGATCACAGCCGTCACCAGGAAGAGAAGAACGTTGCGCAGCCGCTGGTTGTCCCTGCGCGTGTGTTCCACGCTAACCGCTAAGTCCTGCAACTTATGCTGCTGGCTGCTGTGGCGCGCCTTGAGTTGTTCAATCAATGCCGATTTCGACGCCGGAGTCATCAGGGGCTTCGCTACTTTGGCCGTTCCCACGGCGCTCAAATCATCCTGCAGTATGGCCAGGGTAATGTCGTCTCCGCTCCCTTGCTGCGTCGCTTCCGTCAGGATGGCGGGGAGTTCTTCGGCCAGGGAGGAGATGCCCTGTTCCCGGATGATGTCGAGATAGTCCTGCCCGATCTTCAGGAAGTCTTCATCGGAGCGGAAGGAGTTGGCGTATCCATCGGTCGAAAGCAGGACCAGGGACGGGAGCGCTCCATGGGTCACCCACGCCGAACGAAAGTCCTTCCACGCTTCCGCCTGGCATAAAGAGGTTGTCTGGTTAGCAATTAGCCGGTCGTCCGGGGGCAGCGGGCGTGTCGTAGTTCCCTGCGGGGTCACGCTCAGGATCTCGCCGTCGCCGAGCTGGAGATACAGCAGCACTCTATCCGTAGCTGCCGCGGCTAAAAGCGTAGCGCCGTAAGCCAGCTCTGGACAACGCGCAACCGCTGTCCGGCCTTCCGCTCCCTCTTCCTGCACCAGCGTGGCCAGTTCTGCTTCCGTGAACGGGTTGTTTTCGAGATCAGAATGGACCGCGGCCAGCCACCCACTCACAATCTTCCGTTCCAGCTCGTGTACCTGCTCGGGGACAAAGGGCACCTGGCCATTGGTGGAAACGGAATCGCGAAGAAATACCTGCAGCGTGGCGGCTACCGTGCTGACGGCCAGCGATGACCCAGTCTGGCTGCGGAAATGCCGCGGGCTTCCGTGGCCGTCCGACACAACTGCCACCGCCACGGTTCCTTGCCCGGCTGGAGCAACAGCGCACTGCACGGCATCCTGGTTGGGAAGTCCGGAGCGCTGATGGGAGCTGCCGCGTACGCACGCATGGGCTACTTTCCAGCTCATCGTTTCACCCCAGCCACGATAGAGTGTTTGTGCTCGCAGCTGACAAAATCCTCACCACGCATCGTCATCGGGCGGCGGAGCTGCCACCGCGGGGATCGCCGCCGGGTCTTTGCCTGGCGGCGTTGCTGTTACCGACGTCGAAACATAGCGGAAATAGCGCACCAACTGCTCCGCATTATCCACGCGCAACACCGGCTTCTCCGGGTTGTCGACAAACCTGCGCAGCGTCTCCTGGTCGGCATCCTGCCCGATGGCGATAGCCTGCCGTACGGCGCGGCGGGCCCAGGGGATATTCAGCAAGCTCTGCAGCGCCCCCTTCCAGTCATCCGTAGGCTTGCCGTCGGAGATGAGCACGATTTGCGGCGGCAGCATGCGCGCTTCGGCCGGCATACTGTTCATCTCTTCCGCCAGCAAGGCAAACGCCTGGCCCAGGTCGGTCTCTCCTTCCGCATCCAGATCGACCCACTTGAAATCGGCCAGCAAGGTAGGTTCGGCGATATGCCAGGCAGCTCCACTGGAGAAGCGAATCACCCGCACGTAGAACTGAACCTCGGGATTACCTTCCGCTGCCTTGCGCATAGCGGGCACGACCTCGCGAATCGCATTGTTCAGCGCTTCGATCTTGCCGCTGAAGGCCATGGATCCGGAACAGTCGAGCAGCCAGATAACGTGGAGGGGTCTGCCTGCATATTCTCCGCCGGGTCGCACCGCCATAGTGTGTATTCTCCCGTTAGTGTCGCAGGAAATTAAGCTTATGACTTTCCGCTCATGCAAAAGAGATGGCGAAAGGCATGGCTTTAGTAACCGACACCCATACAAAACCACAAAGTCTTGCTAAGAAAAGCACGCCTTGCGCCGCTTCTGACGGGCTTGCGTTCGCTAAGACCCCGTCGGAATGCCCTTCGTGAGACGAAATTGCAGCACAGTCTCTGCACCCACTTTTACTGGCGCAGGGTGCGCAGCAACCGCGCCCGTAGCTCCGCCTGCTCCTGCTGCCGCGTCTGCGCCGGCATGATGAAACAGGTGGCCCGTGACCGCGCCGATCGCCGCGCCCGCGGCGCCGCCGATGCCCTTTCTCTCCGCCGTCTTCACACCCTGTGGCGGCCCATCGAAGTCTTTGGAAGAGCCGGAGATGCGGATCAGTTTGCCATGCGCAGTCAGTCTGACCAACGCAAACTTCACATACGATTGGCCCGAGAGTTTGCCGCTCTTGTCCAGCTTCACCACCTTCAATTGCGCCTTCGATCCTGGTTGCACCACCACATTGCCTTCGCTCGTGAGCGGAGTGACCACGGTAGCCGGCAGCAGTTCCCCAACGGTGGAGTTATCGGAGGTGAAGTCGCTATCCAGGCGTACAGTTACCAACGCACCCAAAGCTATGGACGGCAACATCGTTGGCTGAGAACCCTCGGCGTTGCCCGGAGGCTGGAGGTTCTGCCCGCCGGATGCAGACGGAGGATTGACTTGTGCAGGCTGAGGGTTCTGCGCAACTGGCGCAGCCGACGGTGGATTTTGTGGGATCTGCGCATGCGGCGAATCAGGGATATTTGCCCCGGATGGGGTTGCAGGCGCCGGGTGGTGCAGCCATGCAAAAGAAATGGCCGCGACCGCCAGAAGCCCTAGTCCACCCGCGACCGCCTTGTTTTGATTGCTCATGCCGGCCTTCACCACAACCGGCGGAACCGCGGGCGCCGCGGCAGCTTGCGCAGCAGCCGGCGCACCGCCGGCAAATCCGTTTATGTGGGAGACAGGCACGTCCAGTACCCGTTCGGAACTGCGTCCCAAACCCACGCCGAGCGCGTACGACCAGGTGTCAACAGCGTAGTTCGCAATCTCGGGAGCCAGTCCACGGTTGTCCTCGAGCCGCTGCACCAGTCTCGCCCGCATGGCCTCGGGTGTCATGGCTGTTTGCCACGAGGACTTGAGCTCGAGCGGAACCCTCTCCTCGATCGCGCCGACAATCGCAGAAATCTCCCGGCGATACCCGCCGCAGTAGTCCTTCAACAGGCCTTCGCAACGGTCACGGTCCTGGATAAGACTGTCTCCGTTTTTTTCGATCAGCTCTTTCAGCTTCTCGCGAGGCACTTCGGTTGCCATGTTACCCACCCTTAATGATTGTGTTCGTCAGCCTGCTGGATCCCGGGGAGATTGGGCGCGTGGCTTTTTTCATCGGTTACCAGCGACAGATAAGTAAAACAGGGGAAAGAGGCGTAAATAAGGCCTTGTTTGGCCTTTCACTCTACCATTGCGGAAGAGTGCTGTCGACGGAAAATGGGGCCGTCGACGGCCCCCGATCGTACCCGCATTTCAGACGAAAAGAGGCTTGATGTGTAACCCCGGCGCAGTGGCTACGCGGGCTTTCCCACGGCGCAGGGAACTGAAGTTTGATAGGACTTCTCAGCCGCGACGGCGATTTCTATCGCACGCAAACCGTCTTCTCCCGTCACCAGCGGCGCGCGGTCGCTCAGCATGGTGTCGACAAAGTCGATCACCTCGGCCAGGTAAGCGTCCCGGAAACGAGTCAGAAAGTGATCCTGCAACTCGTACGAGCCGTGGCTCGGTTTAAGGAATGTGGCTGAATTTTGCCGCAGGCCCCCGATCAGGATCGATCCCTTCGAGCCGACGATCTCCGTGCGAACGTCATAGCCGTACAGCGACTGCGCATACGATTCGACGTTCCCGATCGCGCCCCCGCGGAAGCGAAGATTGACCGTGCTGGCCACCACATCTCCGAACTCTGCGATCTCCGGGCGGATGGCCACCGTCCCATAGGCATGAACCTCGGTAACCTCGTCATGCGTGAGCCAGCGCGCCGAGTCGAAGTCGTGAATGGTGTTGGTGTAGAAGAGCATGCCGTTGATCCTGGACTGATAAGCCTTGAGCGGTGGCATATCCTTGTCGCGGCCAAGAGACTTGAAAATTACCGGCTCGCCGATTTCTCCTGCCTCAATCCGTTTGCTGGCGGCCACGTGGGCAGGGTCATAGTGGCGCATGAAGCCAACCTGCATACGAACGCCTGCTTTAGCAACCGCATTTAACGCACTCTGCGCACTCTCGACGGTGAGGCCAAGCGGCTTTTCGCACAGGATGTCCTTGCCTGCCGCGGCGGCTGCCTCGACCGCGCCCGCGTGAAAGCTATCCGGAGTCGCGATCAACACCGCCTGGATGTCCTTGCGTTCGAGCATGGCTTCCAGGCTGGCGAAGGAGTGGTCAATTTCCAGTTCTTCGGCGACCTTGGCGGCGCGGGCGCCATCCACATCGGCGATGGCCACCAGTTGCGCACGCGGAACCAGGTGCCGCAGGTTCGCAGCGTGCTGCTTTCCCATCTCTCCGACGCCCAATACTCCCACACCCAACTTGCGCATGCCGCAGTCTCCCTGAAGTAGTCTCGATCGCCTGTTGCATGATAGCAAAATAACCGCTTAGCAGAAGGCATGTCTATTCTGGCGCGAGATCCATTGAAAGAAGAACGACCCGCGAATCGCCCGGGTGATTCGTGTCCCCGATGTCGGATGTAGTCCCGAAGGGACGGCTGAATTTAGCCCAGGACGCTAGTCCTGGGTACATCACGAAAGATGACTGAGTCCCGCAGGGACGGCGTTTTGAATCGAGAGATTGCCCACCCGTAGCATCGGATGATGGTTGCTCAGGTCGCGACCGCCAAATCCCACCCTACCGCGAGAAATTCTGCACGTAGCTATCTTCAGGCAGGCCCGCGCGCCGCGCCTTGTCGAGCATCTTGATCGCCTGGTCATGATCCATCGGACCGCCTACTGTGACCAGGTAATCGCCGCTTTTCGGGGCAAATACCTCAGGTCCAAGATTCGAATGTTTCTCGTTGATCTTGGACACCATGTCATCCGCCTTGCTCTGCCCTTTGTACGTGTACAGGACCACGCGCCAGATGGAACGGCCCTCGGTCCCGGAAGCCGCGGTGGCGGCGGTGGACGGCGATGGCTTCATAGCGGCAGATCTTGCAGCCGAACCTTTGGCCGCGGACGGCTTAGCCGCCGCCGGCTTGGGAAGCGGTGCTTGCTCAGCCACGGGAGGCTGAGGAGTCGCCGGTTGCGGAGCAGTCTGCGGAGCTGAAGCCGTCGCAGGAGCAGGCTCCGAGTGCGGCCGCATCAACAGCCATCCGAGAATCGCCAGCACAACGACCGCAATCGCCCCGTACAAAGCAAACGGGCGCCGCTTGACCGGCTCCTCATCTTCTAATAAAGCCGCTCTGATTGCCGGAATAGACGGAGCCGGCCGCCGCTCGGCGATCGGCGGCGCACTCACCGGCGGCCTCGGGGCAGGAGCCTGCGGTCTCGTCACCGGCGGAGGCGGCGCTACCGGAGCTGCTGCGGGCCGGGGTGGGGGCGGGGAAACTGGTTGTGGTGGAACTGGCCGAGGCGGCGCCGGAGATGCGGCCGCCCGGACCGGAGGCGCGGCAGGCGCTGGAGCCGAAACCGGAGCCGGCGGTACACTGGCCACCGGCAACGCCGGTTTCAAAGCATTGCTGATCTGTGCCAACGTCCACCGGCGGCCAAAGGAATTGCGAATAATCTCCGCAAACGGCGCCGGGATGCGATTGATCTGCGCATCCGTGGCCGTGAGCCCCTTTCGCTGGGTAAACGCGTGAAAGAGGGTGGTGCCGATCCCCGCAACGTCGTCGCCCTGGCCTGCGGTGGACAGGTGCAGGCAATCACTGCGCAATTTCACCGTTTCCTGGGTAGCCAGCACACTGGCAGCTTCCACCCGGCCGTGAGACATTCCATTTTGATGGATCGCCGTCAGCCCGCCTACCAGGGCTTCGGCCACTTCGCGGCCCTCATCAGCGCTCAGGGCCTGGGCCTGCGAGCACGTCGGAGAGGCTCTGCTCGATAGGCTCCATCAGCGCATAGACCACCAGCGTGTTGTCGACCCTCACTTGTCCAACTTTGGTAATGCTGACCAGGTTGGGGTGGTTCAGGTGTTGCGCAGCCTCCAGGCGCGCGATGACCTCATCCGCGTCGGTCAGAGCCTCGGTGAGGCTGATGGTTGCTGGGACGGGTCGAGGATCTGACGTCTCGGTCTCAAACCACGCGGTACGGCCTTCCGATCGCACCAGGCGCCGCAGGGGATAGACCCCATCGATTACTTGTCCTTCCAATTCATTCCAGAACTGCATAGCGTCCTTGTTTCCCGAAAAGTAAGGATAAATGAGGGTACGTGAAGATAGGCTCTGTCGGGTCAGAGCAGGCTCTGGACCTCAAACGCTGACAGTTTATCGAACTGGACACTCAAAAGGCAGCCCGGAGCAAGCCCGGGCTGCCTCCGCATGTTACAGGACTAAAAACGTGACCGCGACCTCATGGAAACAGCTTACGCGATTCTCTCGATATTGGTCCTTGGGTTATTGCCGGTACGCGCCAGCATGGCCATGCCCTCGCGGGCCATCTCCCGAGCCATCTTACGCAACTCGTCGGGCCGCTCGTTATGGATCGCGGTGAGCTGCTCCAGGGCCGCGGCCGCGCGCAGCTTGGCGATGCCCTGGAAAGCCTGCTCGCCTGAATTCCCAGCAGGTATGAACAATGCTTTCGGAGGTTATTTTAAAAACATCTTCGCCCTGAATGACGAAGGCCACAAAGTACTTCTCGGGCGGCGGGACGGGGGTGTGGGATGCCATGAGCACTTCCTTTTGGTTGATTCCGTGAATTCCAGTGCAGGACGGTCCGAATCGGCCACAATACACTACAGTTTGCATACTAGATGCACGCGGATGGATGCAAGCGTATTGGAGCATTCGGAACCGTAGAAGGTAACCGCGAGAGTTTATTTCTTCCGCAACATAGAGCGATACAGCGGCGCGCCCCACGTGCCGATCGCCAGCAGGCTGCCGAACAGCACCACTGCGTCGATGCTCTCCCGGCCCTGAGGCGACCAGTAAACGTTGGCAAGGTTCAGCCACAATGCAAACTCATCCAGCGTCAGCGCGGCGCCCACTCCATACAGGATCGACATGAGCCGGCTGGCAAAGATCGAACCCGGCGTGTCACCGGAGCCGACTTCATTGATGTAGCCGTAGCCCACGCCGAGCAGGATCAGAATGCCCCAGACCAGGTGGTGAATGTGGCGGCCACCCATCTCGACGTATTGAAACGGACCGATGTGATGCTGGATGGAAGCGACCAGTAACCGGACCGCCAGAAAGGTGAGGAAGAAGCTGATCGATGCCAGGAAGTTCCGCCGGTGGGGGCGATCAGGGATGGTTTGCCGGATGATATGGCCGAGCTTGGTGAGATGCAGCAGCAACAGCATGATCGCCGTTACCGCCGCAATAAATACCAGCAGGATCACTTCCCCTGACCAGTGCATACGTCACTTTAACTCAGGAAAAGAGGAATTCTTTTGTCCGAAGCTCTTTGATGCTGTCACGCAGCTTGGCCGCCTTTTCAAACTCGAACTTCTTGGCTGCCTCGCGCATATCCGACTCCAGTTTGCCGATGTAAGCGTCCAGCTCCTGCTGGGTGTTGAATTCCGGCAGGCTCTCATCCTGGCTGGTCAGGTCCGCGTATTCCGCCTTCAGAATATGCACCAGAGACATATCCAGCGAGCGGCTGATGGAAGTCGGCGTGATCCCATGCTCCTCGTTATGTGCCCGCTGCACCGTGCGACGGCGATCCGTTTCATCCAGCGCGCGCCGGATGGAGTCCGTCACCACGTCGGCATACAGAATCGCCCGGCCGCTCAGGTGGCGGGCGGCGCGTCCGATCGTCTGGATCAGCGAGCCGGCCGAGCGCAAAAAACCTTCCTTATCGGCGTCGAGAATCGCCACCAGCGAAACTTCCGGCAAATCCAGCCCTTCGCGCAGCAGGTTGATGCCGATCAGCACGTCGTACTCCCCGCGCCGCAAATCCCGCAGCAGGCGCACCCGTTCCAGGGTCTCGATTTCGGAGTGCATGTAGCGGCACTTCACTCCCACCTCCGAGTAGTAGCCCGACAGATCTTCCGCCATCCTCTTGGTAAGGACGGTCACCAGGACCCGCTCGTTGCGCTCCACCCGTAGCCGGATCTCTGCCAGCAAATCGTCGATCTGCCCCCGTATCGGCCGGATCTCCACTTCCGGATCCACCAGTCCGGTCGGCCGGATGATCTGCTCCACCACGACGCCCGCGGACTTGGTCAGCTCATAAGGGCCCGGAGTCGCGGAGACGTAAATCGTCTGGTGGGTGCGTGTTTCAAACTCCTCGAACCGCAGCGGCCGGTTGTCCATGGCCGAAGGCAGGCGGAATCCGTAATCCACCAGGTTTTGCTTACGCGAGCGATCGCCATGCCACATGCCATGCAGCTGCGGCACCGTCACGTGCGACTCGTCGATAAACACCAGGTAGTCGCGCGGAAAATAATCCAGCAGCGTCGGCGGCGGCTCGCCCGGCAGGCGGCCGGAAAAATGGCGCGAGTAGTTCTCGATGCCATGGCAGTAGCCCATGGACTTGATCATCTCCAGGTCAAAGCGGGTGCGCTGATGGATGCGCTGCGACTCTACCAGCCGCCCCTCCGACTCCAGCTGCTTCTCCCAAACCCCAAGTTCATCCAGGATCGAATCAATCGCCGTCTTCTTGCGCTCCGGCTGCACCACGTAGTGAGACTTGGGATAAATCGGCAGGCGCGCATATTTCTGCCGCACAGTGCCAAACAGCGGATCGATCTGCGACAGCGCCTCAATCTCATTGCCGAACAGCTCGATGCGATACGCCATCTCGTCGTACGTGGGGAACACCTCGATCACGTCTCCCCGCACGCGGAATGTTCCGCGGCGAAAATCGCTGTCGTTCCGCTCGTAGAGAATCTCCACCAGCCGCCGCGTAATGTCTTCGCGACGGATCTTCTGCCCCTTCTCCAGCAACAGCAGCATGCCGTAGTACGCCTCCGGCGAACCCAGGCCGTAGATGCAGCTGACCGAGGAGACGATGATCGCGTCGCGCCGCTCGAACAGCGAACGAGTGGCGGAGAGCCGCAGCTTGTCCAGCTCCTCGTTGATCGTCGCTTCCTTCTCGATATACAGATCGCCCGAAGGAATGTACGCCTCGGGCTGGTAGTAGTCGTAGTAGGAGACGAAATACTCGACCGCATTGCCGGGGAAAAACTGCTTGAACTCGTGGAACAGCTGCGCGGCGAGCGTCTTATTGTGCGCCAGGATCAGCGCCGGGCGATTCGACTCCTCGATGATCTTGGCCATGGTGAACGTCTTGCCCGACCCGGTGACCCCGAGCAGCGTCTGGTGCTGCTCGCCGGCTGCAAGGCCGGAGACGAGGTCCTGGATAGCGCGGCCCTGGTCGCCGCGCGGACGGTAATCGCTTACTAACTGGAAGTCCATGAATACCTGTGATGAGTAGGCCGTGCGCCGACCCGCCGTGCGCGGGTGCTGGGAAGCGTTGAGGCTGTCTCAATTATAGACGTTCAGGCAAATCTACAGCCGGGGCAAGGGAGGGTAGGCGACCGGGCCGCGCACCATGCGCCGCGCCACCACAATCAGTACGCCCATGATCGCGCAGATCACCAGGATGACCGGCAGGAAGATGATGGGCGAGAACACCGTGTGCGGATGATCGGTGGTGCTGGGGTCCTGGTGGAATTGCCCGCCGAAGATGTACACGTGCCCGCCGATCGTTGCGCTGCTGGTGAGGGTAAGGTTCCCCCCGAAGACCAGAACGTTACCACCCACCGCCCCATTGAGGAAAACGTGCCCGGCAAACACCCGCACATTGCCGGAGACACGGCCATTCACCTCGGCGGAGCACAGAAAACAGCTGGCATTCTCAACTGTCTCGCCAGCCGGCACCACAATATTCCGGCCCAGGTGGCGTACATTTGTCGCCAGAATCAGAGTGCAAACCATCAAGCACCGTGAAAACATGCCGGCGTTTCCTCAAGGAAAGATGACTAATTCGATCATCAAAACCATGCACTGGAGAAGTGGCAACACAGTTTCTGGTGCCATCAGGGGAGGGTCAGTACGCTAATGTAAACAAGATGTTCCCCTTCCTTCTCCGCTGCCGCAGCATAATCCCGATGGTCGCCCTCGCCCTGTGTTTCTTCACTGCCGAATGCGCCGCGGCCGCGCCAGTGCTGGGCTACAAGGTAGTAGCGAAGTACCCTCACTCGACCGAAAATTACACCGAGGGTTTTTTCTATCTGGACGGATTGTTTTATGAGGGGACCGGTATCGCTGGCCACTCAGCTTTGTTCGCTATCCAGCCGGAAACGGGAAAACCAGTCCAGAAACGTGCCCTGGCGCCCCAGTATTTCGGCGAGGGGATCGTCGATTGGGGTCCGAACATTTACCAATGGACGTGGAAATCGCAAATCTGCTTTGTCTATGACCGCTTCAGCCTGCGGCCCATCAAGCAGTTGGCCTATACCGGCGAAGGTTGGGGTATGACCCGCACTGCGAAGGAAATTATCACCAGCGATGGCAGCGCAACCCTGCGTTTCCGCGATCCTGAAACCTTCAAGGAAACCCATCACATCGTGGTGAAGGATGGCGCCAACGTAGTCGACGAACTCAACGAACTGGAGTTCATCAAGGGCGAGATTTACGCCAACGTCTGGCATTCCGACAAGATAGCGCGCATCAACCCCCGCGACGGACACGTGATCGCCTGGATCGACCTGAGCGGACTGCTGCCACCGGAGCAAAAGGTCAATGAAGAGTCAGTACTCAACGGCATCGCGTACGACCCTAAGCACGATCGACTCTTCGTCACCGGCAAGCAGTGGCCTACCGTCTTCGAAATCAAAGTAGTCCCTCGAAAATAATCTCAACGGGAAACTTCTCCCGTGCGGACGAAACCCGGGTGCCCCATATCTCGCTCGTTTTTCGCGAGATGTGGGATACCACTGCTCTAAACTGACCTCTTCACGGGCGAAGACATTTTTCAATCGATTCCTGCCACTCCGGACCGCTCTCACTGTCCCGTTTTCCCAAAGCTTCCACCTCATCGTTCGCGGCCACATCCAGCGCAGTGCGCGCATAAGTCACTTCTACGCTGGTGCTGGAGGGATCCACCGCAGTCAGTCGAACATCCACAGTGGACACCACCTTCTCCGGTATCAGCGCCACGTATTGCATCCGGCCTGTCACGGAATCGAACACCGTATTCACCCAAACGCTCTTGTGGGGGCCGTGCTGGATTGTGAACACCGCACCCTGCACATCCTTTGCAGGTTGAGGGTAAAGAAACTCAGGATTCCAACGTGGACCCGCCCAGCACCGTTCTCCCTCCGGGCCGAAGAGAGTAGCGGCGCGAACCAACGGCGCCCGGACAAGGAAATGAAAGCTGTTGCTCACGTGCACCGGTTGTGTCATCGAGCTCAATCCTAGAAAAAGAAATAATCCGATTTTCACTTACGCTCCTTCAAGCGATGGCTATCGGACGAATGCAATGTCAGGCCATAAATATTTCTGAACTGCTCAATCTCTTTGAGAGTCTGTGCGGAGAACGCCGACTTGCCCTCAAAGGCATGCAGCACAATGCCTTCCAGCAAATCACCCAGGGTCATGTCCTTCAGCTCCGCAACCGCTTTCAACACCTTCACCAAACGCTTTTCCATCCGAACGCCGGTCTGAATCCGTTCCACCTCAACCTTTGTTTCTGTCATGTGTACCAATGTACCACGGTACACACTTGAGGCCAAGTCATCTGTGCCATCATCAAAAGATAGAAGGAGATTCAAGACGGATGAGTTACGTACCCAACGCAAAACGGTATGACGGAGCCCAGTTTCGCCGGTGTGGACGATCGGGAATCGTGTTGCCGCCGGTATCCCTGGGATTGTGGCAAAACTTTGGCGGCGCCGATGTCTTCGAGACGGGCCGCGCGGTCGTTCGGCGGGCATTCGATCGCGGCGTAACCCACTTCGACTTGGCGAATAACTACGGACCGCCCTATGGATCCGCCGAAGAGAACTTCGGCCAAATCCTGCGCAAGGATTTCCGCGAGCACCGCAACGAGTTGTTGATCTCTTCCAAGGCTGGCTGGGACATGTGGCCCGGACCTTATGGTCTCGGCGGCTCACGCAAATATATGCTCGCGTCGCTCGATGAAAGTCTGGGCCGCATGGGTCTCGACTACGTTGACATTTTCTATTCCCATCGCCCCACCATGGACGTGCCGCTGGAAGAAACCATGGGCGCCCTGGTCCAGGCCGTTCGTCAAGGGAAGGCCCTGTATGTGGGCATCTCCTCTTACAGTCCGGAGCGCACCCGCGAAGCGGCAAAGATTTTAGCGAGTGAAGGCGTACCGCTGCTCATCCATCAGCCGTCTTACTCGATGCTGAATCGCTGGGTGGAACAAGGCCTGCTCAGCACCCTGGATGAACTGGGTGTGGGCTGCATTGGTTTTTCGCCTTTAGCCCAGGGATTATTAACCAGCAAATATCTCAAAGGAGTGCCTGCGAACTCACGCGCCAAAGCGCAAGGTTCTTCCTTGCTGAAGCACTTTCTAAGCGAAGAAAATCTAAACCGCGTGCGCGCCCTCAACGAAATTGCCGAGAGCCGGGGCCAAACCCTGGCGCAGATGGCCATCGCCTGGGTCCTCCGAGACAAGCGAGTTACCTCAGCCCTGATCGGAGCCCGCGACGTAAAACAACTAGACGACTCGCTGGATGCAGTAAAGAATCTCCACTTCACCGACGCCGAACTGCAAGACATCGATCGCCACGCGCAGGAAGGCGAAATCGATCTCTGGAAAGAAGCCAGGGAAGGCGCAGCCTAAGTTCGGCCTTTGGCGAAATACTTCCACGACGGGTCCCGCTGAACTGCAGATCCCTCGGGATCTGCAGTTCAGCGGACCTTTCGTGGAAATGTTTATCGGTTGCAGCGAACTCTGCAAGATTGCTTCTTCAAAGTGCATTCGCGCGTAAAACAAACCGGAACCGCATATCCCCACCGAACCACTGCACGTAATTCGTCCCCCAGGTATTGTTGTGCAAACAAAAATGCACTCCCTGCGCGAGATCCGGTTGCTCTCGAGTGAAATAAACCGCCGACTTCACTCCCAGCGCCACCACAGGCGCGTCCAGAGATTCGATGGCGAAATCAGGACAACGCATCTCCCTCCAAATAGCATGCATGTGCCGGTTACCCCCAGCCACAACATCAAAAGGAGAAACCCATTCATCAGTTTTTCCCAGGGACCACTTGCCATCGCTCGGCACACTCGGATAGAAACTCAGCCACGCCGCTTCAGGAAGGCGATTAGCCACCTTCCCAAACCAATAGAAATTCATCTCCACCACCGGAGCATCCTTCGGAAATCTCAACTCAAGAAACATCGTCCGCGGCCACGCCACTGTCCCCAGTTTCTCGCTCGCCGGATCCTCTACCCGCAATTCCTCCACCATTCGGTAACCGTGACTGTCCTCACCCGACCAGGCATGCACCAGCGTCGGCGCCCACTCCCGGCTGATCGCACCGAACCGGTCAATTCCGGGCTTGCCGAAATCTTTAAACGCCCAATCTTCCGTGGAGTGGATATAACTCGCAATGAACCGATCAAAATCCTGCTTGGAATATGTCTGGTACGAATAGACACCCAGCGGATTTTTCGCCGTGGCCCACTCCATACCCTTTGCCTTTTCACGAAGCCCGTTCATAACCCCGGTGCGCGGATCGATGCCGACCGTAAAGTGCTCCGTCTCGATCACAGAGCCAGCCGCATGAGCTTTCAGCCCGGCAACCAACGGCTGCGTGGGCTGTAGTTCTTCCAATCGCTTCAGCACCTGCGAGCGCAAAGGTGGCGGCAAGGTGGCCACGCCTTCATCAATGTCCGAGCGCTTCTCCTCCCAACTGGTGGTCATGGTCCGATACCCCGGGACACTCAAAACCTGTGCCACATCGCTCGGCTTGTAATGGTCATAATCGAGCCACTTCTTCGTATCCACGCCCCACGTATGTTCCACCGCGAGCGTAAACCGCCGAAGCAAAGCCAGGTCCACCGCATCGCCCGGATGCAGCTTCCCCTGGTCCACCAACTCCCGCCGGAAGCGCGCCACCTCGCGGTAGCGGGCCAGTTTGAAAGGATCGCTGGGCACTCCATGGATCCACGTATCCCCGACCTCCTGCGTCACCACCGGTAACTGCGCGCGAAAGGGAACCAGGGCCACCGCAATATCCGTCAGCGAGGACGCACTGATCGTCGCGTTAGGAAAACTCGTGCGCAGCCTTTTGTAGATGGCCGCAATTTCTTCAGGCGTGTGCGGACCGCCATTGTCGTCTTTGACCTCGATGGCAACCGCCAGCCCGGATCCCGGCACCGCGAACGTGCCGCCGTAATCCGGGTGGTACATCACGGTCAAGTCGCCGCCGCTCGTATCCTTCCACAAAAACAACCGCGGCACTTCCGCCGGAGTGCTCGCAGAGTTAATCCCGATGTGGAGAAACGTAACCCCATTTTCCTGGAGCGGTGCGATGAGCCCGCGCGTGTGGCCGGGAACGTCGGTCATCTTTGCCCCGCTCGTAGTCCGCCCATATCGCTGATCGAGCGACTTCGAGAACCCGATGGCCCCGGCAATCATCGTCCGGTCCAGCAGCTCGGTCTCCCAGGTGAATGGCAAGGCATGCCAGGCCAGGTACCCGGCGGCGATAGCTTTCTCCGTTCGTTTGCGCTGTTCCGCGCTGGCCTGTTCCAGGTACTCGTACAACATCCATGAGCCCGTGGTCCACATATAGTGGTCGCCGCCGCTCTGGCTCATCTGCTCGCCAATATCTATCGCCTTGGGAAAGTAATGATCGAAATACAGGCGCATGATCGCCGCTTGTGTGTCGACAAACCCGACGTCGAGGTGGCATTTGAACATCACCAGCACGCGCGTAACGGTCGCAGCATCCGCCTGCAAAGCAAGCCCAGATAGCCGGCTGCCGGCCGCGGAATATAACGTCCCGGCAGACACCAGGCCAGATAGAAAATGACGGCGCTTCATCGTGTTGCCCAAACTATGACAGTCATTTGTGCCTCGATCCAGTGACCGCCGTCGCCATCCCAAGACCTAGATACACAGTTCCGGTGACGTAACGCTCATTCCGGATAAAGGTTTGACTGCTTCGCAGCCAAACCGCGGCGGATCCTGCGGCTAACGCCCACACGCTATCGGTCGTGAACCCCAGCAAGGTAAACAGCATCCCGAGCGTGAAGAACTGCAGGCTCACATGTCCGCGCGCCGGGTTGACAAACTGCGGCAGGAAGGCAAAAAAGAAAATGGCCACCTTCGGATTGAGTGCCTCGACCAGAACACCTTGCGCATAAACCCGGCGCAAAGGCAGCGGAGCAACGTGCTTCGGACTGACCGCTATGCTGGAGCGTTCCCGAAATTTCTTGATACCCAGGTAAATCAGGTAAGCAGCCCCTGCATACTTCACCAGCGAATAAGCGACTGCCGAAGAAAGCAGCAACGCCGAGAGTCCCAGCGTGGCCCCTAAGACGTGCACCAGCGTGCCGGTGGAGATGCCGGCACACGACGCCAACCCTGCTTTACGTCCTTGATCGATACTGCGCGTGAGGACGTAGAGTACCGCGGGTCCAGGAATGATCAGCAGGATCACTGCCGCTGAAACGAAGAGAAGCAGGTCGTTCGGGGAAGGCAAGAAACTCATGTGATTCTCCGCGAGGTTAACGATGGCTCAAAAGGGAACAACGGTATCGATGATTCTATCCCGCCGTCATGATCCATCGGGCAGGTCCGTTACGCGAAATACTTGGCGGTCTTATTCTTTGCGGCATATAATCCCCTGCCGTGGGCGATCAGGGGGTTCAGCGGATCCCCTGCCATGGAGGCAAAAATGGCAGCTCCCGACATTGTCTGGAAGGGGGGCAGGTTCGGCCGGACATCCCGGCGGGATCCTTGGTGGCTTTCCCCCTCGGCCGTTCTTCTGGGCCTAAGCGCCTTTCTTATTTACTCCACCTGGGCGGCATGGCAGGGAACCCACTACACCTTCGGCCCCTATATCTCACCCTTCTACTCTCCTGAACTGTTCGGCTCTTCACCCCATGCCCTTTTCGGCCCCAAACCGTCCTGGTATCCCAGCTTTCTGCGCTTCTCTCCAGCTCTTCTCATCCTATGGATCCCGGGCCTCTTCCGGCTTACCTGTTACTACTACCGCGGAGCGTACTACAAATCTTTCTGGGCCGATCCTCCCGCGTGTGCCGTCAGCGAGCCGCGCAAATCTTATCTCGGCGAGCGAAGCTTTCCCCTGATCATGCAGAATTTCCATCGCTACTTTCTGCGTCTTTCCTACCTGGTATGGGCCTTTCTGGTTTATGACGCGATCGTGGCCTTCCGTTTTCCCAGCGGGTTCGGCATTGGTGTCGGCACCCTCGTGCTGGTCGTCAACGTGATCCTGCTCGGCGGCTATATCTTCGGTTGCCACGCCTTCCGGCACTTGATTGGGGGCACGTTCGATCGCATCTCAGAACACCCCGTGCGCCACAAGCTCTACGATTGCGTCAGTTGCTTGAACGCAAGACACCAGAAGTGGGCGTGGGTAAGCCTGTTTTGGGTGGGATTCTCCGATATCTACGTCCGCCTCTGCTCCATGGGGATCTGGCATGACTGGAGAATCCTATAGATGCCGGAATTCCAGCTCTTCTCCTATGACGTTCTGGTCATCGGTGCTGGTGGAGCTGGCCTGCGTGCTGCCATCGAAGCCGCGGCCAACGGCGCCAAGGTGGGCGTCGTGTGCAAATCGTTGCTCGGCAAAGCGCATACGGTGATGGCCGAGGGCGGCATTGCCGCGGCTCTGGCCAACGTCGACGATCGCGATAACTGGCGCGTCCATTTTGCCGATACCATGCGTGGCGGCCAATACCTCAACAACTGGCGTATGGCGGAGTTGCATGCCAGGGAAGCGCCGGAATGTGTCCGCGAACTGGAAGCCTGGGGCGCACTCTTCGACCGCACCAAGGACGGGCGCATTCTGCAACGCAACTTTGGCGGTCACAAATATCCGCGCCTGGCGCACGTCGGCGATCGCACCGGGCTGGAGATGATTCGCACCCTGCAAGATCACGGCATCCATTGCGGCATGGAAGTTCAAATGGAATGTACCGTGCTCAGCCTGCTGTTGGACTCGGGGCGCATCGTCGGCGCGTGCGGATACGACCGCGAGAAGGGCCACTTCCGCGTGTGGCAAGCCAAGGCCGTGGTGATTGCCACCGGCGGCATCGGACGCGCTTTCAAGGTCACCAGCAATAGCTGGGAATACACCGGTGACGGGCTGGCCTTGGCCTATCGCGCGGGTGCTGAACTGCAGGAGATGGAGTTTGTTCAATTCCACCCCACAGGCATGGTCTGGCCGATCAGCGTGCGCGGCATCCTGGTGACGGAAGGCGTGCGTGGCGAAGGCGGAGTCCTCCGCAACAGCGAAGGCCGCCGCTTCATGTTCGACGAAATTCCCGATCTCTACAAAGAACAAACCGCAGACAACGAACACGAAGGATGGCGCTACACCCAGGGTGATCGCAATGCCCGCCGGCCGCCGGAACTGCTTACCCGCGATCACGTAGCCCGTTGCATCAATCGCGAAGTCAAAGCAGGGCGGGGAACACCCCATGGCGGCGTATTCCTCGACATTGCCTGGATCAAACAGCACCTCCCCAAAGCGGAGGAGCATATCAAACGCAAGCTGCCCAGCATGTATCACCAGTTCAGGCAGCTGGCCGATCTGGATATCACCAAAGAAGCAATGGAGGTTGGCCCCACCACCCATTACATGATGGGCGGCATCCGCGTCGATGGCGATTCTCAGATGTCGAATGTGCCGGGGTTATTTGCTGCGGGAGAAGCAGCGGCGGGGCTGCATGGCGCCAACCGGCTGGGTGGCAATTCGCTCTCCGATCTGGTGGTGTTCGGAAAACGCGCCGGCCGCTACGCGGCGGAATTCGCGAAGGCCGATAAGTCGAACGCAACCACGATGGATAATGATCAACTCCAGGCCATCGCCAGGACCGCACTCCAGCCCTTCGACCGCGGCGCTTCCGGTGAGAATCCGTACCAGATTCAGTATGCTCTGCAGGAAGCCATGCAGGACCTGGTCGGCATCGTCCGCACCGAAAGCGAAATGCAACAGGCATTGGCCACAATCGCTGAGCTGCACGCTCGCGCAGAGCGGGTGGGCATCACCGGCCACCGCCAGTACAACAACGGGTGGCACACCGCCATCGATCTGGGCAACTTGTTACTGGTGTCCGAGGCCATCACGCGCGCCGCGATTCTGCGCAAAGAAAGCCGGGGCGCCCAATTTCGCGAGGATTTTCCCAACAAAGATACGGAGTGGGGCAAGTACAACATCGTCGTCAAGCGTGGGCCGGATGGCGAGATGCAGGTGGAGAAGCGGGCTCTTCCCGTCATGCCGGATCAGTTGCAAGCCGTGATTCAGGAGATGAAATAGGAAATGACGTAAGGGGGAAAGAATGGCCAAGCAGGCGATGTTTCGCATCTGGCGCGGAGACGCGGCAGCCGGCCGCTTTGAGGACTATTTGACGCCTGTGGAAGAGGGCATGGTGGTGTTAGACGCCGTGCACCGCATCCAGGCGCAGCAGGCGCCCGACCTGGCGCTGCGATGGAACTGCAAAGCAGGCAAATGCGGCTCCTGCTCGGCGGAAATCAACGGCATGCCCAAGCTGATGTGTATGACCCGGCTGAGCAACCTTGACCTCAACCTGCCGGTCATTCTCGAGCCCATGCACACCTTCCCCGTCGTGCGTGACCTGGTCACCGACGTCTCCTGGAACTTCCGCGCCAAGATGACCGTCAAGCCATTCCGGCCACGTTCTCCCGATTTTCCCGATGGATCCTGGCGCATGCAGCAGGCAGACGTCGAACGCGTGCAGGAGTTCCGCAAGTGTATCGAGTGTTTCCTCTGCCAGGACGTCTGTCATGTCCTGCGCGAACACCACAAGGAATCCGAGTTCATCGGCCCCCGCCTCTTCGTTTATGCAGCGGCACTTGAAATGCATCCCCTCGACACCGAGGACCGGGTAGACGATCTAAAGAAAAAGCACAGTATCGGTTACTGCAACATCACGACCTGCTGCCGCAAAGTGTGTCCCGAGTCGATCACCATCACCGAGAACGCGATCATTCCCCTCAAGGAGCGCGTGGTAGACAAGTTCTTCGATCCTTTGAAGCAGCTCTTTAACATTCTCTAACCAACGAAAGGGGGCCCCATGTACGCACTCAAACCCATTTCCCGTGATAGCCTCGACGGCGCGTTAGCCAAGGCCGAGCGTTACCGCTTGTTGAACGAGCCTACCGAGGCCGAAAGCATTTGCCGCGATATCCTCGAGGTGGCCCCTGCGAACCGCGAAGCGCGCATCAGCCTTATCCTGTCGTTAACCGACGAGTTCACCCGGGACGATCGAGCCTTTGCCACCGCGATGGCGGAGACGGCGAGCCTGGAGTCGGCCTACGATCGCGCCTATTACAGCGGGATCGCCTGGGAGCGGCGCGCCAAGGCATCCCACGAAGCCGGCCGGCCCGGCTCCAGCGGGCGCGTGCACGACTGGATCGTCAAAGCACTGGGTCTCTTCGAGGAAGCAGAACGCCTGCGCCCCGCCGGCAACGACGACCCCATCCTGCGCTGGAACGCCTGCGTTCGCTATCTCGAACGCCACAAATCCCTGCAGCCGGCAACCGAAGATGTAAAGGAGCCGATCCTCTCGGAGTAACGGCTGCCTCTGTCCCGACAACAACCCTTGGGTGCCCCATATCTCGCTCGTTTTTCGCGAGATGTGGGATACCACAAGTCTTTCCTTCAAACTCTAAATCCCTGATTTCTCCTCAGGGGATCACCTTAACCTGTGCCTGCCAGAACGCCGCCTTCTTTCCCGTTGGATCCAGGACAGATATCTGGCAGTCATATTCCCCAGGAGGCACCTGGCTCAGAGGAATACTGAAACTGAAAGGCATCGTCTGCAACCGGTTATTCAAACCGGTCGTTAACTCCATCGGCTGCGATTCAAACGCTTTCCCCTGGTCCTTGTACAAGCTCACGAAGGCTACGAGCGGCTGCGGTGCCGTAACCCCCTGCTCATAGGCTTGCAGATACACATACATATTCTGATTCTGCCGAAACACCCGCGTCACGCTGGGGATCAGCTTCTGTCCATTCTGCACCAGGGGATTGACGTCCTCTTCTTTCGCCCGGTCTTTGCTCTTCTCTGCATTAAAGAGAGCATCCTTGAGATCCACCCGCTGGCTGCTCAGCACCACGGAACTGATCGGCACATGAGCAACCTCTTTGTTGAGATTGGGAATGGTGAACGTCGTCTGATAAGTTCCGATTCTCCCCGTCTCATCGTCCCGCGCCAGAAATTTGATCATGTATTTGCCGGGCAGCAGAGTGAAGCCAGTGTCGTACTCAATGGGCCGCCGCGCTAGTTCCGCCGCGGTTGCATCCGACAGCTTGATATTGACGTTGTCACGCACATTTGAGACCGTGGTGCCCCCGACCAGGTCTTTGATCTCGCCGACAAAATCGATCAACGTATGTTCGGCGCCCCCGCGCTTGGCCAAAGCCAGTTCGCGGCCGGGAATCTTCACAATGATAGGTACGAAATACTCGGCGCGGTTTAGCTGGAAGTGATCAATCTCCATGGCGATAGAAAGATCGGTAATGGGATCCTCCAGCATGAGCGCATCTTCCAGTTGCCGCTCTTTATCAACCGTCGTAAAGTGGCTGAACTCCTTGTCGGCGTAATACCCCTGGCGGTAATCGAGTTTGGCCGTGGTGTCCTGGTTGAGTGAAATCTTCACCCGGCGGAAGTGGCCGTTCCGCGCCGTATTGCTGGTGTAGTAGCCAATCACGTAGTAATCCGAAACGGATTCCTGCGCCTGCACGATCCCGCGAGTCAGATCGTTGTTGTCGAACAGAGCTTTTCCGCCGGTATCGCCGGCCAGGGCATAGAGCGTGTCCTGCGATTGCTGGAAGTTGCTGGTGTTGGTCTGGGCCGCGCCGCCGGAGTAGATCCCGGAATTGCCCGGTGAGCCCTGCGTCGCATCCCCCAGCGGAGCCTGGGCCACCAGCCCGCGTGCATCGACTGGCCAGAACGAGACGCCCGCGCGGATGGCGGCGTCGACCGTGGCATGAAGCTGGGCTTGGTTATCGATCCCGTTGAGTCGGAGTCCGCTGGCAAAGTAGATAAGCGACTTCTTCTCGTTGAGCTGGCTGAGCATCTTGGCAGCCGTCTGCAGCGCGGAAAGCTGTCGATCGGTGTTGAAGACGTTGAACTCGCTATCATCCTGGCCAAATGCGGCCCCGGTATCGGCGCTACTTGCGTCGTCGACGCTCTCAGCGGAACCCTGACCTTCGCCCACGATCATGGTCTCGAGTATGCTGAGCAGCTTATTGCGATCCGCCGTGAAGTCCTGAAGAATGTCGACCGAGCCGCCCTGATAGCGCAGAATGGCAACCAGGTCGACACTCGTCATCTGCGTGCGCAGAAACTTCTCCGCCGCCGAGAGCGAGCGCAGCTGATCGGCCGGGCGCATAGCCGTCATATCAAAGTAAAGCGCGAGCAAACGCCGGTTCTTGTATCGGCTATTCTCCGACGCCTCGGGCGCGATCTGCGTCCGGGTAAGCTGTTTGTAAAGTTTGATCTGTTCCGTGCCCGGCGCCGCGGGCGCCACCGGCCTCTCCTCAGCCGCAAGATCCTGGTGCTCGATGAACCGAATCGTCTGCTGAGTGCCATCCTCGGTAATCGTGAAATCCTTCGCCCCCAGCCCGGAGATGAATTTACCCGCCTTATCCTTCACCACCACCGTCTCCACCACCAACTGAGCCTTGGCCGTGAGCGTATAAGTCCCCGAAGCATTAGCAGGAGCATTCTGCCCAATCTGCTGAGCGCCCGCCTGAGCCGCGATAACTGTTAAGACAATAAGCAGAAATTTCATCAAGTCAGTACCTGCAAGAAGCAACCACATCTTTCACTACGTTGGTCACGCGCATATGCAACCAACTGCGACCTTGACTCATGTCTCGGTCCAGCAACCACCCTTTCCCCACAGCCACCCTCTCCTATTTGTCATCCCGAGCGTACCCAGATTTCCTGCTTCACCGCACTTGCTGACGACCAAGTATGTGGTTCTCTCAAAGAGAACCACATGCACATGATCGAAGCCGCAACCCTCAACAGGAAATCTGGGGAAGCCGAGGGACCTGCGGTGCGCCATTCGTGTGCCCCGCCTCTACCGGCCAGGAGCGCCAGATAAGCCGGCACCCTGTCCCCCGACCCTCCCAGACCCGCGAACCCAACCACCCACCTCAAAACCGCAACCGCAACGAAGTCTCCAAACTCCGCATAGGATTCGGCTCCAACGGCAACCCAAACTGCGTACTATTCACCGTCGTATTCCACCCAGTAAACACAGGGTGATTCAGCATATTAGTAGCCGAAACCTTTAAATCAAGAAAGAACCGGCCGCTAGGCCGAAAAGTGCGAGCAACGGAACTATCCAGCGTGACCTGATTCGGCCCAGTAATCGAATTCCTGCCCGCCGTTCCCCATTCCCCCGGCACCGGCGCGCTAAACGCCGCAGGATTCAGATGCTGCCCAGCCTGCGACCCACCAATCGAAACTCCGGTACGGTCGGGCCGAATCGTGCCCGTGATACCCGTACCCGGCACAGCGGCCAAATAAACCGGAGTCTCCGGCAAACCACTCCCCACCACACCCGTAGCCACAAACGTCCACTCCTTGAGCAGCCGGCCAGGCCAACCCCCCATCAACGTTCCACCCCGTAGCCCCTCCCCGCTGGTATATTGCGCCGTCAAATTGAGCAAGTGGCGTTGATCGAAACTGGAAAGCGAACGCTCAGCATGCAGATTGAGCCAGTTTTGCGCAATCGCCGCTGTCGTAGACGCGCTTTGCGTGGTGGTAGACGCAGTTCCCGAAGATCCTCCACCCGATCCTCCTTGCCCCGAACCCTGCCCGCTCGGAGGGGCAGCGGACTGGCTACCCGCAAGCACGTGACCCTGGCCGCCCAGGTAAGCATCATCATCGATGGACTTAGAAAACGTATAGAGCAGGGAAGCAGTGAACCCGCTACGCAGTCTCCGACGTAGCTGCACCTGCCCCGCCTGCCGTGTAGAATCGCCCCCCGAACCCTGGTAAACAAAGCCCGCAGGACAACCAGGGCAAGGATTGACCGCGCCAATCGGGTAAGTATTGGGCAGGAACTGCTGCACCCCGCGCGTCCCCTTCACCCCGAGATAAGTCGCAGTAAGCTGCAAAGCGCCAGGTAAGTCGCGCTGAATCGACAACTGCCACGTCTGCGCGTAGCCAACCCGAAAGTTTGGATCGATGGCGAACGTATTCTCCGTGATGGAGGAGCAAGGCGTAAACCCGTTCGCCAGTGTCAGCGGGCAGGCCGTGCTGTTCTGTACGCTCAGGCTCTTGGAGAGCGGCGCCTGTTGGGCGAGCTGCAAAACGGAAGTCAAATAAACCGACGTATCGTCGTAAATGCCATACCCGGCGCGCACCACGATGGTCGAGGCAGGAATAGGCCGCCACGAGATCCCCACCCGCGGCTCAAATCCGCGCTTGTCCGGCCAGATGAGCGAAGTAGGATAGTGGCTGTTCGTGACCGGCCCGATAGGATCGCTGCCGATTACAGGTTTCGCCGCAGTGTACCCCGTAGCAATATCCAAATTCACCAGCCGCCCATGAATCTCCGTGAGCGGTGCGCCGTAATCCCAGCGAAGACCGGCATTGATGGTGAGATTCGATTGGATGCGCCAGTCGTCCGTGGCATAAAGATCATAGACAGTCTGGCGAAGATACTTGTCAGCGTTGCCGTAAGCAAGAGAGCTCGTATCCGGCACCCCGAGGAGAAAGTCGGCCAGGTCAGAGCCCCCAATCTTAGCCCCGTTCGCCAGGCCCTGCGTGGCGGTCCCGGTAAAAGCAAACGTGCCCCGCGGATCCTGCTGGAAAAAATCGTTGTATTGCTGCTTGCGCAGATCGCCGCCCACCGTAATGTTGTGGCGGCCGCGGTAAACACCGGCCGACCCGGAAAAGCTATCGGTACGGTTACGATTAAACGCGCTCTGCTTGTCGCTCAGCGGCGTTATGCCGCTCGAAAACGTTAGCGCCGGAGGACCCCAGTTCACCGGGTCCTGGTTATTGCCCAAAATTCCCGCCCCACCCGAAACATTCTGCCGGTTTTCAAAATAAGGCGCGATCTGTGTTCGCAGACGGCTAAAGTGATAGCCCGCAAAGAAAAACAGCCTCTGGTTGATGCGGTGCGACCAGTTAATGTTGGTGTTGATGCCTAAGGTGGCAGTCTTATCCACGAAGCCAAACAGGTCGCCCTCACTCGCCCGGGTGCTCTGAAGATTAAAGCTCCCGTAAAGCTCATCTCGATGGCCAAGTGTCTTGTCCAGACGCAAGAAGAGCGAATCCTGGTGGCTGCTGTTCAGCACCGGTATCTGGTAGTTGTAAAGCGAAGTCCCGGTAAGGTTCGGCAAAGGGTACAACTGCAACAAGGCCTGCGCCTGCGCGTTGACCGGGACCGCATTGCCGGGAAAGGGCTGCCCGGTCTTGGGATCGTAGACAATCACCGGTTGGCCAAGCGGGTTGACCAGGTCCGAAAGGTCACCCGTTCTCTCTGCATCGGTAGGAACAAGGCCGGACTCCGTCTCGGCATTACGGTTGCGCGTCCACGCATACGCCACGAAGAACGTCGGCCCCCGCGGCATCAGGTGAGGAATCTTCAACGGGCCACCGAGCGTGAAGATGCCGGTGATTCGGTTGTAAGCAGCTTTAGGCGAATCGAGCCCGCTGAGCGAGTAAGGACGGGCATCCAGGGCGGAGTTATCGTAGACAGCGGCCAGGCCGCCGGTATAAAGACTCTTGCTGTTGGAACGCCTGTTGCCAAACGCCTGGTCAAGCGAGTACCGCGACGTAGCCGCATTGTTGACGCTCCCGTTCACCAGGAAGCCATCGGATGATTGCTGGTTCGCCTCTTCTGCCGGCTTAGGCATTTCCGGAGCATTCTCATTGGTTGCAGCCGCGACCGTCTTGGGCCTCGCGATAAGAGGGGGAATGGGAGCAGGCGGAAGTTTCGTCAGCTTGGTGATCTGGTCAAGCGGAAGCAATACCAGCTCCCACTTGCCCGGGGTAGTCGTCGCCGAAACAGTAACATCCCCGGTGACGGTCGAAAAGCATAACATTTCGACTTCGATCTTCGCCGGTCCGTCGGCCAAATCCGGAAAAGTGTAAAGCCCTCCCTGGCCCGTGACAGCGGTCGACTTCTTCGTCCCTTGTGTAACCGTCACGGTAGCGCCGGGTAGTGGCAATCCGCCAAACGTCACCTGCCCGCGATACTCCGAGGCAGCGGCTAAGTAAGGGAATACCATCGCCGCAAACCAGAAAATCAGGGAGAAAACTCGTCGCGCGTGCCGCCAGATCATGTGCGGTTCCCTGGGGGCGTCAGTTTTCCGAAGGCTTTTCGACGTGATCGATGACGATTACGTCATCCGGAAACTTTGCGGGCGCCATTTTCAACCCGAGTTGCTCCTGCATGGCGGTGTATAGGTTAGGTGGGGCCTTCGGATCGTCGGGCGGCGGCGGCACCACCGCACCCGTGCCTCGGAATTGGCCAAACTGCGACTCATCTGGAGTCCATTTCAACTGGAAATCGTATCTGCCCTTGAGCTCGGTTTCATCAACCACGGGCTTGTCCATCACCCCGGATTGCATCCAGGTGGCGAAATCGGTCATCGACTGGTTCCTCACCGTGAGGTCTCCCAGCGCCCGGAAGAAAAAGGCAGACGGGTCATTGTCGGAGGAGGTGCTCTTGTCCATCTTGGGGCCACCGCTCGCTACCCGGATCACGTAAACCGACAGCTCCCTCTTATCGTGGTGAAACTTCAGTTGGAAGCGTTCTGTCAGCAGTTTTTGCACCATGGCCTGCATTTGTTTTGAGTTGGGGCGGCCGGGTGCGTCGGGCTTGGCCTCAATGTCAAAGAGGTCGGTGCCGGACCAGGCGGGTGCATCGATCAACTGTTTGGCATGCAGTCCATACGCAAAAGCAATCAGATCGTTCAGGTTGGTATTGCGGGTCCTGAAACGATCGCCTTGAAATCCGAATCCCTTGCCGCGTTGATCGGGAGCGCTCGGCTTGATCGTGGCTACTTCAAAGCTGGGATTCGCATTCGCGTCCATCGGCGGAACCGGCGGCGCTGGCGGAGGGATCGTCCATTCCGTCTCCGGCGTGGCACGGGTCAGGGTAAGAGGCAGCGGTCCGCCCTGCGTCCAGGTGCCGGTAATGGTTTTGCCATCTCCGCTTAGCTTACCCTCGTAGGTGCCCCCGATCGCTTTGACCGACATATTGACCGTGCTGCCATCCACCGTGACTTTGTCAACGGGAATACCATTGCCGCCCTGGTCGATGCTGTAAGTGACAGCTTTGTATCCGCCGTCATCCCCTTTGGTTATCTTGAAAACGACGCGCAAATCTTTACCGGCGTGCAACGTGCCCTGCCAGGTATCGGCGATCGTTTGCGTCTTATTGTCAGCAGGAGCTTGGGCCCTGCTTTGCGCCGCGGCTACCAGGACAAATAAGGCAACCACGCCCACGGTTATCCATCCGGCCACACTGAGCAGGAATTTAACGGGGAAATGCAGTCTGCGCACAACACGGTTAGTCATGATCCGGGAATCCTCACTTGAGATCGGGCCCTGGCAAGTCCGGACAGCTAGTTAACACATGTAAAGCGAAAGCTGCATATAAGACGTTTCGAATCGTCGAATTTGCTCAGCGCCCGAATTATATTAGTGAGTACGATCCTCTGTCGTTAAAGTTCCCCACACCTTCACTGTCCACCACTGGTCATTTTTCCGACGTTGTTAGAGCCCAACAAGCCCCGGGTGCCCCATTCAAGCCGTCTTTTGGCTTGAGTGGGCAACAACCACCTTCGCCCCACGGACTTTGTGAGTAAAGAAGGTCAAAGATCACCACGGCGAGACCAGCCACTCAGTCCGCATGAAGCGAAAAGTTTGATATAAGACGTTCGTTTTCAATGAACGCGCGAAGTACTTGCTCAGCTAAGTCACACGCAGGACCGTCCCTTCTCACCTGACTCTGAAGTTGACTTCGATGTTCACGGTCACGGCAACCGGTTGACCCAGGCGCATCGCCGGCTTGAATTTGTACTGCTTCACCGCCTCGACCGCCTTAGCATCGAGACCCATCCCCAACTGCCTCACCACCTGTACCTGCGTAGGGTTCCCCTGCGCATCCACGACAGTGGAGATAACACACACGCCCTCATACTTCGCCCGCCGGGCCTTTTCCGTGTATTGAGGATCAGGCGCGTAAACCAGCAAAGGCGCGGTGACATCCCCTCCTACGTGGTAGACCTGCGGGTCCGCAGCGCGCTTGGAGGCGGTTGATTCTGCAGTAGCTGCCGGCGCCTTGATCAACCCGGCAACCATTGGCACGGCCACCGCTCCCGTACCGATAGCCACCAGGGCCATCTTTTTGAGAAACCCGAGTTTAACCGCGGAGCGCTGCGACATGATACGAACAATTCGCTGCTTCAGGTCAGCGCCGGTAACCCCCGGCACACAAGCCAGCGGCGAAGTCACGCAGAATTCGCAGGTCTTAAGAATGCTTTCCGCGTAGATCCCCGGCTGATTGCCGAGCCGCAGCACCGCCTCATCGCAGGCCAGCTCACGTTCCTCAACCAGCCGCGCTCCCAGCCACCAAACCAGTGGATGAAACCAGAAGATGGCCTCCACCACCATGTGCATCGCGGCAGCAAGATTGTCGCGCCGCCGCACATGCTGTACCTCGTGGGCGAAGACAGCCTCCACGTGCGCATCCTGTAAGTGCTGCGACAGTCCCTCTGGCCAAAGCAAAAGGGGCCGCCGGATCCCAAAGACACCCGGCTCCAGCGAACTCTGCGATGACTGCAACGAGATCGGCGACCGAACTCCTGCAGACTTTTCGACTCGGCGAAGAATCTCCAGCATGCACCCATCAGAAACAGGCGCAGCGTTGCGGATGGCGCCAGCGACCCTCCGCCAACGTATCCACCACACACTAACCACAGTGACAAATCCGGCTAGCCACAGGAGCGCTGCCATCGCCGGCAACCATCGCAGCAGACTTCGAGCGTCCATCGACTCGTGAAAGGGCTGGCTCATGGTTTGCAACACAAAATAAAAAACCGGTTGCGCACTCGTGGAGCCACGCAGCGTTGCCAGGTGTCCGCCCAGGGTCACCAGCAGGGAAAACGGGACGAGAAATTTAAGCGAAGCCGCCAGCCAAAGATGATGGCGAAGGCTTGCCTGATTCTTGCGTAAGGCCAGCGTGAAGCCGGCAGCTACGAACGCGAACAGCGTTGATTGCCAAAGATGGTTGGCCAGCGCCGTGCCGGTTGCGGAAAAATTCTCGGGAATCATGACTAGTCCTTTCTTTCCAGCTTGCGGAGAGCCTTCTCTGCTTCCTTTACGTCTTGCAAAGTGAGTTTGCCGGACTCAATCAAGTGAGCCATCACCGGTTGTGATCGTCCGCCGAACATGGCCAGCAAATCGTCGATAAGTCTTCGCTGCGCAGCATCTCGGGAGACCGCGGCAGCGAAGATGTGAAAGTTTCCAACCTTCCTTACCCGGTGCACAGTACCCTTTGCTTCCAGCCGGTATACCGTCGTCTGCACTGTCGTGTAAGCTGGCCGGCGCTTCGTCGTAAAAGTCTCTTGTATTTCGCGGATAGAGAGTTCGCCATGCGACCAGAGCGCCTCCATGATCTGAAACTCAAGCTTGGATAATTTAGGTTCGGACAACTTGTTCTCCTACGGCCGTAATAATTACTACTACGTGTGTATGTAATAGGCAACGTCGAAATTTACCCTTTCCTCCAGCAACTACCCTTTTCCTAAAACTACCCTCTCCTATCCGTCATCCCTAGAGCGCAGCCGAGGGACTGTCTGAATTGCCAAGTGGCAACTGGCGCAACCACCCTTTCCTCCAGCAACCGTCCTGTCCCTAAAACCACCTTCTCCTATTTGTCATCCCGAGCGTACCTAGATTTCCTGCTTCACCGTCTCCGCCAACGACCAAGTTATGTGGTTCTCCTCAAAGAGAACCACACGCAGTTAATCGAAGCAGCAACTCTCAACAGGAAATCTGGGCAAGCCGAAGGGATCTGCGGTGCGCCATTCGTGTGCCCCGCCGCACCAGGCCAAAGATTTGTTGCTCAGAGCGCTGTGAAGATTACTCCTGCCTTTTTTGTTACCAAAGTAACTTCCCTCTCTTTTCTCTCCTTTTCGGCTATTTTTTTCTGGCTCCATGGACGCATTTTGCCGGCACGGCAACCGCCGGCCCAGACAGTTTGCCCCGTGAAGATTTCTCTCCGCCGGATTTGTGACTGACCCCGGACTCCGCATCCAACTTTTCGAAATAAGGCCCACAGGAAAACGATGGCAAAGCCGAAAAAAGCAACCACGCTGATCACTGATCCCGCCGAGTCTGCCAAAGCGGCCGGACTTCGGTATGTATCGGACGCTCAGCCGGGAATCCACCGCAAGCGGCAGGGAACAGGATTTCGCTATGTAGACGCAGAAGGAAAACCAGTGCGCGACAAAGAGAACCTGGCGCGTATCAAGTCGCTGGTCATCCCTCCCGCCTGGAAAGATGTGTGGATCTGCGCCAATCCCAAGGGGCATCTTCAAGTGACCGGGCGCGACGCCAGGGGCAGAAAGCAGAGCCGCTATCACCCCCGTTGGCGTGAAGTGCGTGACGAAACCAAGTATGAACGCATGACCATCTTCGCCGCGGCCCTGCCCACCATCAGGGAAAGAGTCGAGCACGATCTCTCCCTCCCAGGCATGCCTCGGCCAAAGATTCTGGCAGCCATCGTGCGCCTGATGGAAGCGACGCTCATTCGTGTGGGCAACGCTGAGTATGCTCGCGACAATCAGTCGTACGGCTTGACAACCATGCGCAACAAGCACGTGGAAGTCGATGGATCTAACGTCACCTTCAAGTTCCAGGGCAAGAGCCGCGTGCGCCACACCATCGACATCAACGATCGCCGGCTGGCCAGAATCATCCAACGCTGCCAGGACATTCCAGGCTACGAACTCTTCCAATATGTCGACCGCGACGGCGAGCATCACGCCATCGATTCCTCCGACGTGAACGGCTACCTGCGCGAGATGACGAACCAGGACTTCACCGCCAAGGACTTTCGCACGTGGGCCGGATCGGTCCTGGCGTGCACCATGCTGCGCGAGTTCGAAATGTTTGAGTCGCAGACCCAGGCCAAGAAGAATGTCGTGCAGGCCATCAAAGATGTAGCCGGCCGTCTCGGAAACACTCCCTCTGTCTGCAGAAAGTGTTATGTGCATCCAGCCGTGCTCGACACCTACTTCAGCGGAGCGATGATCAAAACCGTAGCGCAGCGAGTAGAAAAGGAGACCGACAATCTCCCTCATGAACTCCGTCAGGAGGAGCTCGCCCTGCTGCATCTCCTGCAGAAACGGCTAGCGCAAGCAGCCGCTTAGTCGTGCACGGATGAGTGCCGGTTGATTCATGCTTCAGTTATCCGTCGGCTTCTCTTCAATGTGATCGATCACCAACACCGGCGCGGGCCGCCTCTGCTTCTCCAGCTTCAACCCCAGCTGCTTGCTCATCGCATCGTACAAGGTCAGAGCGCCACTGGGGTCGGATGTCGTTGCGGTCGTCGCTGTTGCCGCTCCTCCTGGTGGCGCCGGACCCGCGCCGGCGCCGGCCTTGGTCAGATCGGCGGAACTAAAGCTCAAAGTGAAATTCCAGGAACCCTTCATCCCAGTGGAATCCAGAACCGGACCATAGATATAGCCGGCAGCGACTCTCTGCAGCTCTTCCCCAATCTGCGCCGTCGTCATGTTTTGGCATGAGACCAACCGGTTGAGCACCGGGTTCGCAATCCTGGGATCCTCCATCAGGCCCAGGGCCATCTTTGCATCGGGTGCGGCTCAGGGGATCCGCCTTGGTGAGCTTCGGTTTCACCGCCATCAAGGTGTTGGCGGAGATCATTCGGACCTCTGCCGAAAATCAGGACGAAATCGCCGGGGAGTGCCTCTTAAACCTAATCCCGCGCGTCGGCGCCACGCAACTCGATCTGTTCGGAAGAAGGCGTAATCATCGAGTCGCCTGCCAGCGCCAAGGTCCACTCGGCGGGTGAATCCACCAGGCAATCCGGTGGAACCGCGGCCAGTGTATGCGGGGAGAGCCCAAAGGTGCAGCCCATACTCCAGACTCCTGCATTGCGTGCAGTCATCATGTCCACGTGCGAATCCCCAATCATCAGCGTCTCGTCCGCGCTCACACCCGCCTCCCGCATCAGTTTGAGCAGTCCCTCGGGGTCGGGCTTCTTGCTGGCGAAGCTGTTGCCGCCATAAATGCGGAAAAAATATGGGCTCAATCCCAGCCCTTCGCAGATAGCCAGCGAGGGCCCAATCGGCTTATTGGTAAGCACCGCCATGGACCGCGGCACACCGCCCGGGTCCAATCGTATGTTGTCGAGCGACGCAAAGACGCCGGGGTACACGTACGTTTGGTCCAGCTTGTGTTCACGGTAGTAGTCCAGGAAATAGGCGACAGCAGAATCAAGAAACGCAGCTTCGACAGGCTCGCCCAGTGCGCGGCTCACCAGCCGTGCCACGCCATCGCCGATGTAAGTAGAGATGACATCTTGCGGAAGCGCCGCGCGGCCGAAATGATGCAGCATGGCATTGACCGACGCACACAGGTCCGCTCCCGAATCAATCAATGTGCCATCGAGGTCGAACACCAGCAGGCGCAACGAGGCTGCTGGTATGGGACGAAAAATCCTCAGCATCCTTCTAAGATAGTCGATTCGCCCCGCGCATCCTATTCCGGCACGCGCCAGCCGTTCATCGTCAACACGACGCCTTTCGTGTCCTGTGCGTCGGGGGCGGTCGTTTTGGCGAGAACAGGGAAGGCCTTACGCATGGAGTCGGAGTCCGCCCAGCCAGGAATATCCCTCATCTTGTAGTGATAGCTCACTTGGGTGGTTTGCTGGCCGTCCACGGGGGCAGGCGGCGTAAAGCTGTCGATGCTGGTCACCACGCGGTGCCCGTAGCAGAACCGTGGCGGGACGCGCTTGCCAAAGGTCGTAAGCTCATATCGCTTCACATGAATATCGCGGTCTTCGAGCGACTTTAGCAGGCCCGCCGCCGTCAGGGCATCCAGACCCGCCTTGTTCTTATCCGCATCGGTCCCCGTAGTGCTCGCCTCGTAGGGAAAACGCAGCGCGCTGGGGAACAGGCAATCGTCGTGGTTACTGAAGTAGGTATTCAGCGCCCCGGTGAAATTCTTCGGGGTTGGCTTCTTGAAGTCACTGCATCCTGTCAGGATGAGCCCCAACGCAAACGCGCTCGCCGTACGGTCGATCCATCTTTGTCGTGCCATTTCGTGTCCTCGCGAATGTAAAGGGTACTTCTTTTCCGCCCCCTGCGGAAGGGCAATGCAAGCTAGTTCGATGCACAGGTGATACGGTTTAGTTCGATATGGATAAAGAAAATAAGCGGGTTGTCCTGGTTACGGGCGCTTCTTCCGGCATCGGGTTGGCTTGTGCCAAGCACCTGGCGGGCCGCGGCTACCGTGTTTACGGCACGTCCAGGCGGACAGCTAATGGTGACTTCACCCTGACTATGGATGTAACCGACGATCAATCAGTAGAGCGGGCGGTTGCGACGGTACTCGAGCGCGAAGGGCAGCTGGATATTTTGGTGAACAATGCCGGGATGGGCATCGCCGGCCCGGTCGAAAACACCTCGATCGAGGAAGCAAAGAGGCAACTCGACGTCAATTTCTTCGGCGCCTTCCGGGTCAGCCGCGCCGTCTTGCCGATCATGCGAAGCCAGAGGAGCGGCTACATCGTGAACATCGGGTCGATCGGCGGCCTGATCGCGATTCCCTACCAGTCAATGTACAGCGCCTCAAAGTTTGCCCTTGAAGGGCTGAGCGAGTCGCTGCGCATGGAGGTAAGACCGTTCGGCATAAAGGTAGTGATCATCGAGCCCGGCGATCACAAGACCGCCATCACCGAGAACCGAACCGCAATGTCCGGCGGCGCCGACGCCTACAAAGCGTCTTTCCAGGCAGCCCTGGCGCGCACAGCGCACGATGAGCAGAGTGGTCCCGGCCCGGAGCAGGTCGCCCGCTTGCTGTATCGCATCGTAAACACCCGTGATCCCCGCTTGCGCTACACCATCGGACCCGCCCAACAGCGCGCAGCTGTCTGGCTCAAACGGCTGCTGCCCTACAGCATCACCGAATACAGCATGCGCACCTACTTCGGCCTGGGCAAGTAGGTCCCGCTCTCGCTATGCCCGCGTGTCGAAGACAGAAGCAACGAGCTTAGTCCCGGAGGGATCGGCTGACCTTAGCCCCAGGACGCTAGTGCTGGGTAAATCACAAAAGCATGATTTGAAAGCTCCCGGAGAACCTGCCCTGAGCCGTCGAACGGGGACGGCTGAAGGATATCTCCGTCCACCGGGCCCAATCACATGATGTGAATATCGCCCGATCCCGTCTCTGCCTTGATCGTCGGGCCGCCGCCATTCACCGTCCCGCTCACATGATGTTTATCGATCGTTCCATGCGTAGTCATCGTGAGCGGAGGATCCGACTTGACCGACCCCGACCCCGTCTCCGCATCCAGCGTGAAGTGAGCGTTGTTCCCCAGGCGCAGCGTGATACCACCCGAACCCGTCTCAAGCTTCCATGGCGCAGTCGGCTGACCGCTGATCTCCAGCGAACCCGATCCCGTTTCCGCCTTCACCGCACCTTGAACATTTTCCAGCTTGATATCGCCGGAACCCGTGCCCGCGACGACGTCGCCCGCCGACCCGAGCTGCGCCTGGATCTCTCCCGACCCAGTTTGTAGCGTGGTAGACCCCATCAAATTAGTCGCGCTGATAGTTCCAGAACCAGTCTCAAGTCTGGAGCCGGATCCCAGCTTGTCCGCGTGGATGGCCCCGGATCCGGTGTGCGCCTTGACCGTCCCATCGATACTCGAGATCTGCAAGTCCCCAGAACCACTCTCTGCCACCAGCATGGTATGAGCCGGCGTCGTGATCTCGTAATCGATCGACACATGGTGGGTCCAGTCATTCCCATGATCGTCACCGATGCGAATGATGTTGCCGGCCTGGTCGATCGGCGGATTGCCGGCCACCTTCGCCACCGCATCGTCCGACGATCCACCCCACCCCAACCAGCTATTGTTGCTGCTCTTCACGTGGCCAATAATGTGCACCTGATTGTCCGATCCCGGAGACACCTTGATGTAGCCGGAGCCGGTGGAGACGCGCAGCGTTACCGGGCCATTCACCGACAGCGTACGGTCGAAAGACTTCTCCGCGGCAAAAGCCGCCGGGAGGCACATCGTCATGGCAACCAGAATGGCGGCTGCCTTTCTGCGGGAAAAATTCAATTGGGATTGCATCGTCGTCCTCCTTCAGGGCCCGTTACGGTTGTAAATAGACTGTCTGGCCTTCGCTCAGGCCGGAAAGAATTTCGGTGCGGCTGCCATTTGCGATTCCTGCCTTGACCGCGACCCTGCGCAGGCCGTTCTTCGCGTGGCTATCGGGTACATCGACAAAAGCATGCTTCTGGCTGTCGTAGACCAGGGCTTGCTCAGGGACCGAGAGCGCATTCTTGTGCTCCTGATTCAGGATCTCCGCGTTTGCCGTCATATTGGCTTTGATCTCATGATTGGGGTTGTCGATCGAAACCCGCACCTCGAATGTCGTCACATTATCCTTTTCGACACCCAGAGGCGCGATGCGCGTCACCTTTCCAGCGAAGGTCTTGTTCTTAAATGACTCGATGCGAATGCGTGCCGGCTGGCCCAGGTAGACCGACGCGATGTCCGCCTCGTCGACCTTGCCGTTCACATACACCTGGCGCGTATCTCCAATGGTCATGACCAGGGTAGCGGTCGATCCCAGCACCAGGATGGAGCTCACCGCATCACCGACTTCCACGTCCCGCGACAGCACCTCGCCATCGATCGGGGATGTGAGCGTGGTATAGCTGAGCTGCTCCTCCAGCGATTTAAGGCTGGCCTGGTTCTGCGCTACCTGGGCTTCGGCCTGATGCAGCTTGGCCCGGTCCACATCGATCTGGGCCACGGCAACATTCTTTTTGTTCAACGCGGAGAGGTAATCCCGGTTGGCATTGTCCATAGCTTGCTGCGACACTATGCCGTCCTTGATCATCTCCTTGTTGCGTTGCAGGGTGGCGTAGTACATCGGCAAGTCGGGTGCGGCGGCATCGACCTTGTCGTGCTCAATGCTGGCAGCCGCGCTCTTTACGTTCGCTTCCGCAGCCTGCAGTGTCGCCCGTTGGGCTTCGACTTCAGCCGTGATCTCCTGCCGGTCGAGCTGAGCCAGCAACTGTCCCTTGTGCACATGCTGGTTAATGTCCACGTACAGGTTCTGCACGATCCCGCTGGCCTTCGATTTCAACTCGACCTTGGTGATGGGTTGTACCTTGCCCGTCGCGACCACGCTCTGATCGATCTCCCCCCGCGTCACCTTGTCCAGGCGGCTGGGCTCGAAGTGGGGACCTCCCCGGTGCATGCCCAAAAACACCAGGCCCGCAACCGCGACGACGGCGAGCAGACCACCCCAAATCCAGATCCGTTTGCTTTTTCGCTGCGCCGCCACAAATCCCCCAAACCCATTTGACCAGATGCCGTTTGATACGTAACCGGGCCGGGGAAGGTTCCATTCTCCCCCTCGCGCAAACTACCCCGGTATCATGGCGTAATACCCGGTTTTCGCGCGAAATGATTGAACTGATGCTCTTTCGAATGGTTTCCGTAGCCTTGTTGATCCTGGCGAACGGTTTCTTCGTGGCCGCCGAGTTCGCCCTGGTGAGCGTGCGCGAGACCCGCATCGAGCGCTTGATCGCCCTGGGGCGGCCGGGGGCCCGGGCGGTCCGCCGCCTGCAGGAAAACATGGAAGACTTCCTGCCTGCCGTGCAGCTGGGGGTCACCCTGTGCAGCCTGGCCCTGGGCTGGATCGGCGAGCCGGCGGTGGCTGCCCTCTTCGAGAACTGGTTCAAGGGCATGGCCCATGCCCGGATCTACGCCCACATACTGGCTGTGCCGATTGCCTTCGCTTTGATTACCTATCTGCACGTTCTGCTGGGTGAGCTGGTGCCGAAGTCCCTGGCCCTGCGCAAGGCGGAGGTGATGGCCGTGGCCGTGGCCGGTCCCATGGATGTCTTTATCCGCTTACCCGTCCCGTGGTGCGGCTAATGAAGTGGTCGGCCCGGGTCGTGCTGCGCCTCTTTGGCATGGAGATGATGCAGGGCGGCGAGGTCCATTCGCCGGAAGAGCTGAAGCTGATCGCGACCGCGTCGCGCCGCATGGGTATGCTGCCCGCTTTTCAGGAGGCGCTGATCCACCGCGCGGTGGAGCTGAACAGCGTGCCCACGCGGGAGGTGATGACTCCGCGGCAAAGGATCTTCTCCCTGCCTCAGGACATGCTGATTGAAGACGCGAACGCGCGCGTGGTGGAGGAGCAGCACTCCCGCGTGCCGGTGTATGACCCGGCGCACGGCCCGGAGCACATTGTTGGCGTGGTCTACTCGAAAGACCTCTCGCGTCTGATGCACTTCCGCATGACCGCCCAGACCCGCTTTGCCCGCGCGCCCTTTACCGAGTTGCGGCTGGGGCAGGTGATGCACGATGTGCTGGTGGTGCCGGAGACCAAGCCGGTGCTGGATCTGCTGATCGAATTTCAGCAGCGCCGACGGCACATCGCGATCGTCGTGGATGAGTACGGTTCGACCGTTGGCCTGGTGACCGTAGAAGATGCCATCGAGCAGATCATCGGTGAGGTGGAGGACGAGTTCGACATCGGTCCCCGAGCCGCCGTGCACACCACCTCCGGCGCGGTGGTGCTCGATGGCGGGGTCAACCTGCGCGACCTGGAGACGCAGATGAACTGGCACTTGCCCCGCAGCGGCGGAGTGGAGACACTGGCCGGGTTTCTGCTGACGCGCCTGGGAAAAATTCCCACTGGCGAAGAGACCGTGGATTTTGAGGGAAGAAGGTTTACGGTAGTGGAAATGAGCGATCATCGCATCAGCCAGGTGCGCGTCGAGCGGCTGGAAGTGCCGCGGCGGTGGAAGAACAGGACAACAAGAAAGCGGGAATAGCCCGCAGCCGGTTCATTCCGAGCAAGAACGAGGGGATTAGAGCGGTTGACTTGGTAGCGTTGCTGAAGCGGCTGCTCTATATCCTGCCGGTCATCTGGCTGGTCGTGTCGATGGTCTTTCTGCTCATCCACCTGGTGCCGGGCGATCCGGTGCAGCAGATGCTGGGCGAGGGCGCGACCGCTTCCGACCTGTCGGCCTTGCGCCATCAGTACGGGCTGGACGCTCCGCTGGGCACGCAATATCTCCACTATTGGCGTGGAGTGCTGCACGGCGACCTGGGCCGCTCGCTGCGCCTGAACGACTCCGTCTCCCACCTGGTGCTCACACGCTACCCCTACACCCTGGAGCTAACCGTGGCCGCGCTGGTTCTGGCCTTGTTGCTGGCTATTCCTGCTGGAGTGCTGGCAGCCCTGCGCCGCGCTCGTTGGCAAGACAGCGCTGTCGGCGTGGTGAGCCTGCTGGGGCTTTCCTTTCCCAGCTTCGCGCTGGGCCCGATCCTGATCCTGCTGTTCTCGATCAAGCTGGGATGGCTGCCGGTCTCCGGCGCCGGCTCGCCCGCTCACCTGGTGCTGCCCGCAATCACCATGGGCGGCAGCCTGGCCGCGATTCTTACCCGCATGGTGCGCACCGCCATGTTGGAGGAGTTGAACCAGGACTATATTCGCACCGCCCGCGCCAAAGGCCTGCCTGAGCACGTGGTCGTCTATCGCCACGCGCTGCGCAACGCAATCATCCCCGTGATGACACTGGTCGGATTGCAATTTGGCGCCCTGTTGGCCGGCGCCATCGTCACCGAAACGATCTTTTCCTGGCCCGGGATTGGCCGCCTCACGGTCTCAGCCATTTCCAATCGCGACTACGCGCTGGTGCAGGGCTGCATCCTGGCCGTCGGGTTGACCTATGTGCTGGTCAACCTGCTGACCGATCTGCTATACACCGTGGCCAATCCCAGAATCCGAAGCTAAGCCGGCACCTTCTGCAAGAAGATGCCGGTAAATGCCTTCCTTACTCCGAAGAAAACGATGAACCACAACACCGTGGCAAACAGCGCCGGCGGAAAACCGGATGGAAGCAGAAACGTGTGAAACAGCAGGATGTTGAAGAGCACCGGCCCCAGGAGAACCAGGCCCAGCGGGATAAATTGCCCGGAGAGCAGCAGCACTCCGCCAATCACCTCCACCACAAACACGACGTGGAGATAGTGGGACATGAAGAGCACGCCCACGTACTGGCCGGCAGGTCCGGGGGGCGCCGGCATGTGCAGGAAGTTTAAGAAACCGTTGAGGCCGAAGACCAGAAACATCAGGCCCAGTAGGATGCGTGCAACCAGAACCGCAATTCTCATGGCTTCTCCTTTTAGACAGCGATGCTTCTAACCTGCTCCAGGTGGGGCTGCAGAAACTGGTCGCGATCGACGTTGCCCGTTCTCAGCTGCGACGTGCCGCCCGCCGTCACAAATTTCACCTCGCCCACGCCAATAAATTTCAGGATCGTATCGAGGTACGGATGGACGAAGTTGTACGCAGCCATTGGCGACCCTGCCTCATAAACAGCGCCGGTTGCGGCGAGGATGGTCGCTTTCTTCCCGCTGAGGAGGCCCTTAGCCCCCTCTGGGCCGTAGGAAAATGTCCGTCCGGCGCGGACCACCTGGTCAATCCACAACTTGGTCACAGAGGGAATGCTGAAATTGTGCATTGCCACGCCAATCACGTACTCGTCCGCCAGTTCGAGCTCAGCGATGCATTCCTCTGACTGGGCAAGGAGGGCTTTTTGTTCCGGCTGGAGCGTGTCTGCCGGCGTATGGGCGGCGTAGATCCAGGCTTGGTCAACAGGTTTTGGGGGATTGGCCGCCAGATCACGTACGATCACTTGGCCGGAAGGATGGGCAACTTTCCAGTTGCTGACGAATTCGCGAGTTAATTCGCGGCTAATGGAGCTTGAGAGCGGGCTTGAATCAATTTGTAGGAGTGTCGGCATCTATCACCTCATAATCAACACGCGTTGTGTAGACATCGTGTGTTGTTCAATGAATAGACGACAGTAGTTGTTTAAGCGATTCTTTTTCTGGCTTGATAACCTCTAATTAGTCAGCCATGCCAATTTCCGACTGTGAAGTTCGCGATCCGCGCATCCGGCGCACCCGAAAGCTCCTCCAGGGGGCATTGGGTAACCTTATGCAAATCAAGAGTTTCGACGAGATCTCAGTCCAGGACATCACCGAAGCCGCAACCGTGAACCGCGCCACTTTTTACGACCACTACACGGACAAGTTCGCTCTGATGGAGGCGATGGTGGCGGGCGGCTTCCACGAACTCCTGCATGAGCGTCAGCTGCGCTACGACACCGGCTGTCCGGGTGCCTTAAGGGCGATTATTCAAGCTACCTGCGACTTCTTCACCCAGGCTCACTCTGGGGGAGCTTGTGACCGCCAGACGGCGTTCGAGCCTTTGATGAACGCGGCGATCGCGAAGGCGATTCAGGTTATGCTGTTGGACGGATTGCAGCGGGCGCAACAGCCAACAGCCGTATCTCCAGAGCTGATCGCGGCATCCGCGAGCGCGGCCATTTTGGGTGGGGTGAAGCAATGGAGTTCATGCCGGAGCGGCCGCCGGTAGAAGCGCTGGTGGCGCAGCTGCAGGAGCTGATTCTGCCCATGCTGGAAGCAGGCTTTAAGACAGAGTTACCAGTCGCGGCTGCAGTCCATCCGGACCGATAACCAGCAGGCCAATCGAGACCGGCAGGGAGAAGCGTCTCGGTCCCGCGCTGCCCGGGTTCATGTAGAGAATGCCGTGGCGCCATTCGATGAGTGGCTTATGCGAGTGCCCGCTGATAACGGCCGAGAATCCTGCGGCCACCGGATCAAGATCAAGCGCATTCCGGTCGTGCAGCATGTAGAAGGTGTGACCCTGTAGCGTCACCACTTCGGTAGACGGCAAATGGGAGCAGGGACCGCCCACATCGATATTGCCGCGGATCGCTGTGACCGGGGCCACGTTGCGCAGCGCATCCAGAATGGCAGGATCGCCGACATCGCCCGCATGCAGGATGTGCTCAACACCGCGCAACGCGTCGATCGCGCCGGGCCGCAGCAGGCCATGAGTGTCGGAAATTACGCCGATCATACGCCGCCGATCACAATCCAATCAGCAGCTTGGTGCGCGGGTCAAGGTAATCGCGCAACGCATCGCCGATGAAGTTGAACGACAACACGCACAGCATGACGGCAATGGCCGGGAAGACGACCATGTGGGGCGAGTCGAACAAGTGGGAGCGGGCGTCGTTGAGCATGCCACCCCAACTGGCGGCAGGCGGTGGAAGACCCAGTCCAAGAAAGCTCAGAGTAGCCTCCGCCAGAACGGCGCCGGCCATGCCGATAGCCGCCTGCACAATGATCGGCTGCAGAATATTCGGCAAGATGTGGCGAGTGAAGATACGCAGGTCAGAAGCGCCCAGGGCACGGGCCGCTTCTACGAACTCCCGCTCCTTCACGGCGAGCACCTGCGCCCGCACCAGGCGCGCGTAACCCACCCATCCTCCAATGGCCAGGGCCAGCACCAAGTTCAGCAGCCCGGGACCGAGAAACGCTACGAACGCAATCGCCAGCAGAATGCCGGGAAAAGAAAGAAAGGCATTCATGACGAAGATGTTGAGCAGCGTGTCTACACGGCCTCCGTAAAAGCCCGCCAAGCCGCCGAGAACCAACCCGATAGAAAGTGAGAGCCCCACTACGCTCACGGCAACCATAAGCGAAAGCCGTGCACCCGAGAGAATGCGGGAGAAGATGTCGCGGCCCAACTCATCGGTGCCGAACCAGTGGGCGTGCGAAGGTGGAGTGAGGCGATTATAAAGATCGATGCCCGCGGGATCGTAAGGAGTAATGGCCGGCGCCAGCACCGCGACGGCAACGAAAAGCACCAGGAGCAGGATGCCAATGACTCCCAGGGGCTGATGACGAAGAGTGCGCGCGAAGGCCATCGATGGCCCATGATCGCATATTGTTCTTGGTTGGTACGATGAGAGATAACAGTATGAGTAAACAACTCTGCATGATCGCGCTGGCAGCCACCCTGTTGGCGGTGCCGGCATGGGCGCAACAAGCAGTTGAGCAGGAAGTGATGGACCTGGCGAACGCTGACCGCGCCCAACAAGGCCTGTCGCCTCTCAAATGGGATCCTGCACTGGCCCAGGCAGCCGCCGATCACGCGCAACTGATGGCCCAGCAGGGGGCGCTGTCCCATCTGTTTCCAGGCGAATCTGACCTGGTCACCCGATGTGGCGCGGCGGGTGCGCATTTTCGCACTATTGCGGAAAACGTCGCGCTGGCGGCAAACCCACAAGCGCTCGAAAAAGAGTGGATGAACTCCGCCCCGCACCGCGCCAACATCCTCAATCCGGCGATGAACGCCATCGGTGTGGGCCTGGTGAAAAAAGGAGGGAACTACTATGCCGTGGAAGATTTCGCGGATGGCATAGCCCAGCTTGGGCCGGAGCAAATCGAGCAAAAGATCGCGCAAATGCTGGAACAGAAGGGGCTGCAAGCTGCCGCCTCCACCCAGGACGCACGCCAGACCTGCGAAATGCAACACGGCTCAGCCGGTGGTTCCGCGCCCGGCTTCATCATGCGCTGGGAGGGAACTGACCTGACTCGCTTGCCGGACGTGCTCGAGCAGAAAATCGCCACCCACCAATATCACAAGGCTGCCGTCGGAGCCTGCGATTCCGGCAATCCCACCCAGGGATTTACCACCTACAAAGTAGCCGTACTGCTCTACTAGCGCAGCCCCACAAACCGTCAACATTTCACCCCGGTCAACACGATCCCACCGCGACACACCGGCTGTGACTGAAATCGTTTTACTCTCCCCGTATGAGCGTCTTCCTCCCCCAGATAAACAAAGCCCTACCTACCAAAACCGACACCCAGGACCGCCGCTGGATCTACGTGCCCTACGACCGGCTCACCGGTCGCACCGGACCCTTACTGGAAACTGATCCCACGCAATGCGGCATCGTCATGGTGGAATCGCTGGAGAAGGGAAATCGTCGGCCCTACCACAAGAAAAAGCTGGCGCTCCTGCTTTCCAATGAGCGCCACTTCGCCCTGGAGCAAGCCGCCCGCGGAGTAAAAGTCATCTACATCTTCACCGAAAAAAGCTTTGGCGACGGCCTGTTGGAAGCACAGGAGAAATACGATCTTAAGCGGATCACAATGATGCATCCGGCGGAAAGAGAACTCCGCCTGGATCTGAACCAGGCACTGAAGCGGGGTCTGAGGCTCGAAGAAATAGAGGACTCGACCTGGCTGACCCGGGAAGCCGAGTTCGATGAAGTCTTTGGCATCAACCAAACTACGCGGCCGCAAAGCTTCTTGATGGATCGCTTCTACCGCGCCATGCGCAAGCGGACCGGCCTGCTCATGGAAAACGGCAAACCCGTGGGTGGAAAATTCTCCTATGACCAGGAGAATCGCAAGCCCTACCGTGGGCAGGTGCCCGTCCCCGAGCGGCCGCGCTATGCTCCCGATGAAATCACAAAAGAAGTCCTGCAACTGGTGGCAGAGCAATTTCCAACGCACTTCGGATCACTCGATGGTTTTGACCTGCCGGTCACGGCCAACGACTGCCGCGCGACCTGGCAATTTGCGCTCAAGCATCTGCTCCCGCACTTCGGACCTTGGGAAGACGCCATGGTCAGCGATCAACCGGATCTGTTCCACAGCAAAATCTCAGCCCTGATGAATCTAAGCCGCGTGCTTCCCTGCGAAGCCGTGGACGATGTGGCCGCGGCACACGCGGAGGGTGGGATTCCGTTAGCGAGCGCCGAAGGCTTCATCCGCCAGATTCTTGGCTGGCGCGAATTCATGCGCCACGTGCACCGCGCCACCGATGGTTATCGCGATTTGCAAGTCCCGTACGAAAAAGCAGCCAAGGGTATGTACGCCGGGGCGGCGCCCACGGCCCTCAACGCAACCCTGCCGTTGCCCGCAGCCTATTGGGGGGAACCCAGCGGATGGAACTGCCTCGATACCGTAGTCCGCCAGGTAGTGAGCGAGGGATGGTCGCACCACATCACCCGTCTCATGGTTCTCAGCAACCTTGCGACCCTGTGCGGTTTTTCGCCGCGCGAACTCACCGACTGGTTCTGGATCGCCTATGTGGACGCATACGATTGGGTCGTGGAGCCAAACGTGCTGGGCATGTCGACCTATGGCGATGGAGGCGTGACTGCCACCAAGCCATACGTGAGCGGGGCGGCCTACATCAACCGCATGAGCGATTACTGCAAAGGTTGCAAATTCGATCCAACACGATCGACTGGTGAAGGCTCCTGTCCTTTCACGGCACTGTACTGGTCGTTTTTGGAAAGGAACAGCGAGCGGTTGAGCAACAACCAGCGATTAGCCATGCCGTATGCGACACTGCACAAGAAGACAGCCGCGGAGCGCAAGGCGCTGCGTGCTCGGGCAGCCGAAGCCATCGATGAGTTAGCCAGCGTGCCGCGGCCAGACTATCAAGCGACCGGAACGGGGAACCAATGAGCGACGTTGTGATTATCGGTGCCGGGCTCGCCGGGCTGAGTTGTGCTGTATCCCTTCAGGCGTCAGGACTCGCGGTGACCGTAATCGAGGCCAGCGACCGCCCAGGCGGGCGGGTGAGCACAGACCAGGTGGAAGGATTTCTTCTGGATCGCGGGTTCCAGGTTCTGCTGACCGCATATCCTGAAGCCAAGCGGTTGCTGGACTACGATGCACTCCAATTGAAAAAATTCGAACCGGGCGCCTTGGTCTGGCATGATGGGAAATTTCATCGCTTCGCGGATCCGGTACGCAATCCCGGGGCTGCAGCGCAGCTCCTTTTAGACAGCATTGTGCCGTTGGCAGACAAGCTCAACGTGGCCAAGCTGCGCTCCCGGGTGCAGGCAGGCACCTTGGATGAATTGTTTGCCCGGCCGGAGAAAACAACCCGCGACTACCTGCAGGCGATCCCGTTTGGCGCCCGCATGATCGAGCGCTTCTTTGAACCATTTTTCGGGGGCGTCTTTCTGGAGCATGAGCTGGTAACCTCCAGCCGCTTCTTCGAATTTCTTTTCCGCATGTTCTCCGTCGGGGAAACGGCCGTTCCCGCTGCCGGCATGCAACAGATACCGTTGCAATTGGCAGCGAAACTTCCTGCGGGAACATTGATGGCCGGCGCAAGTGTGACCGGCGTGACGCGAAACCCCGAATCCTTTGCCATCGCCATCGAGGGCAGGGACGCCCAGGATGCGAGGGCGGTCGTACTTGCGGTGGCCGGTGAAGAAGGCAATCCACTATTGGCAGGAGTGGGCGGGTGGAGTGTCCCCGAAGTGCGAGCCTGGAACCAGACCACGGCCTTCTGTTACGCCGCGGAGCAGGCCCCGGTGGATGAGCCCATCATCCTGTTGAACGGGGAAGGGCGCAAGGCCGGGCCGGTCAACAACGCGGTGGTGATGAGTGCAGTTTCGCCCGGCTATGCACCCCCGGGCGCCCACTTGGTGGTGGCCAGCGTGATAGGAGAAGCACCCCGCGACGCCGCCGCGCTGCTGCGCCTGGACGACGGGGTACGCATCCATTTGAAAAAGTGGTTTGGCCCCGCCGTGGACAAATGGAAGACTCTCAAAGCCTACCCGCTCCCGCGGGCATTGCCCCAGCAGAAGCACGCGGAGTGGGAGCAGTCCCCGGTGCGATTGGGAGGCTCGGGGGGTGTTTACCTCTGTGGCGACTACCGCGAAACGGCCTCTATCCAGGGGGCTCTCGCCTCCGGCAGAAGGGCGGCCGAGGCCGTGCTCCACGACCTCGCCGGCGAGGGAAAAGAGTAGCCCTTTTGACGGATGGGATCAGGTTTGCGGTAAAATCAACACAGTTCAGAAAGTCCCGCCAAGACACTCCTCAGTAGCTCAATGGCAGAGCATTCGGCTGTTAACCGAAGGGTTGTAGGTTCGAGTCCTACCTGAGG
>CAWCJV010000017.1:0-224640 GCA_963795845.1 uncultured Acidobacteriaceae bacterium
CATTCCGCTGGAGCAAGGCGGAGCCTTGGTCGCCGTGGGGGATGTGAGTGGCAAAGGGATGCCCGCAGCGATGATGGTTTCACTGCTGGTCGGCACATTCAGAACGCTGGCCCACTACACGCAAAGTCCGGCAGAAATTCTTGCGTCAATGAACCGCCGAATGTTGTCGCGCAGTCACGGCGGATTCACTACCTGCATCGTGCTGCGCATTCAGCCGGCGGGTACAGTCATTGTGTCGAATGCAGGCCATCTTGCCCCATATCTCTCGGGAGAGGAGATTTCAATGCAGTCCGGGCTCCCCCTCGGAATCACTGCCGACACGGAGTACCCTGAAGTGTGGCTACCGATAGCTCCTGGCGCCCAAATTACTCTTTACACTGACGGCGTGGTAGAGGCTCGAGCGGAGTCCGGCGAGTTGCTTGGTTTTGATCGCGCTGCGGAGCTGTCCACTCAGTCCGCTGAGAGCATTGCGGAAGCAGCGCAAAGCTTCGGACAAGACGACGATATTACTGTGCTCACCATAAATTTCGAGGCGCCTGTGCAGCACGAGGTGGCATGAGGTCTAAGATTCGAAGATTTCCTGGCAGACGGGGATGACCCTTTCGCCGGAGTGACATTGTCAATGACCTATCAATTCCAAGATTTCAGTCCCGTCTGGTCACGAATCTTTCGGCCACGAATCTTTCGGCCACGAATCCTGGACTGAGCAACAAAAAGATATCTCCGCTCATCCGACCATCGATGAGGACACGTCTCCGGTTCACCCTGCAATGATCTTTTCCAGGACGCGATTCCTGTTCCGCATACTTATCCTGCATCTACTGGCCGTGCCCTTTGTCTTTCCTCAAACAGCGGCGTCCTCTTCCTTTTCCGGGCCCGAGCCGCTCAGCTTTGACGAGTTGGTGACACTGGCGACCGTTGATCCTCCGCCCGCTCCACTGGAATGAGACTGGACCACCTCTTATCGACCCCTTTCATCAGCAACGAAGCCACCGCTCGCGGAGCTGTCCCCAAAGTCCCTCAAGTTCCCGCGCTCGGCCCTACCCTGCAAATCGCGGAGTGGAACATCAACCGCGGGGAAAATGAAACTGAGGTCCAGCTCGCCCTCACTGATCCAGCCGGTTACCTCGAAGCGGCTCGAAAGAATCAGTCTTTGAAGCCTGGAGATCTCTCCGTTTTGGCTGAGGAATTGAAGGAGCTGAGCGGGGCAGACGTCATCATTCTTGACGAGGTCGATTATGGTGTAAAACGCACAAAATATCGCAACGTCGCCCGCGATCTGGCCAACGCGCTTCATATGAACTACGTGTACGGTGTCGAGTTCATTGAGCTCAACCGCATCTATCTTGGCGCAGAAAAGGAGGATGAGGCAGATAGGCCGAACCTGCGGCCGGACGAGGTCTTCGGTCTTGACCCCAAGCGGTATCTTGGGTTGGAAGGCTCGGCTATTCTCTCCCGGTATCCTATACGCGGCGCCCGGCTGGTAAGACTTCCATCGAAATACGATTGGTATCACAAAGAGGTCAAAGCAATTTCTGATCTCGAGCACGTAAGGCGTTGGACATCAAAAACCTTATTTCAGGAGCGGATAACCAGGCAAATCCGGCGAGGCGGGAGAATGGCCATTGTCGCTGACCTGGAAGTTCCCCAATCCCCCACGGGATTGGTCACTGTGGTTTGTCCACATCTGGAAGACTACACAAAACCCAAAGGGCGCGAAGAACAATTGACATTTCTCCTGGGTAAGATTCGAGACGTTTCAAACCCCTTGGTTTTGGCGGGAGACTTTAACACCACGGGCAGCAGCGCGAGGCCAGTCAGCGTTCGTAGATTGGTCCTGAACTCTCTTAAGAATTACCGTTTCTGGGCTCGTCAAGCTTTGTTTCTTGTTGTGCCCGTACCCGGCCTTGGATACGTTTTCCGCGCAGTGAATTACTTCAAGAACTATCACGATCCAACAACCCTCGACGTGCCGCTGCTTTTCGGAAACGGGTCTCGAAAGGTGTTCGATGATATTCAGTCTTTTCGCTTCTCAGATGGGAACAGCTTCGACTTTTCCGGCGATAGGAAGCAAAGCTACCGCCATCGTGGGAAGACGCTTGCGGATAGCAATCAGCGCGCATGGAAAGGATTTACTCCGACGTTCTCATTTCAACGTACCTTTAAGGGCCTGGTTGGCAGATACAAGATCGATTGGTTCTTCCTCAAAGAGCCACAGGGGGATCCCGGTGCCACGAAGGAAGCGATGGCGTTTAGCCCGCATCTCGGCCGTACTCTGCAGCTCGTGAACGATTCGCTACAGCCTCGCATTTCTGACCACTGCCCAATCACGATTACCTTACCCCTTGGCCGCAGGCCCGGGACTGCGACTGTGCCACCATAGCCATTGCCCGATTGCGGTTATCGACGGACTGGCCAAGAATCTTCACGGTCTCACGCCTCATTCGCGACGATTGAGTTTGAGGTTTGAACTGTGCGTTTCCACGATGAACTCGTGGAACCGCAGGTCCCTCCGCTTCGGTCGGGATGACAAGGATGGAGCAGGATCGCAGTGAAGATTGGCAGCTGGGATGACAAGGATGGAGCAGGTTCGCAGTGAAGATTGGCGGCTGGGATGGCAAGGATGGAGCAGGATCGCAGTGAAGATTGGCAGCTGGGATGGCAATATCGGACTCAATCTGTTTGGACGGTGTGCCTGAGAAATGGACCCCCACCTCTGCTTAAGCTCATCGGATCAGCGAAAAGCCGGGTGATCTATGTGTCTGGATGTATATGCGGCGACACGATTCTTATTCACCTGCGCTTTGCCTGAACGAACATGTGGCTGGGGTGACGGGTTTTCGTCCGTAACCGGTGGAAAAAGATGACCGGGCTTGTCCGGACCATTCGTAAGGAATTCAGGAATGCCAACGCGAATCGTCACCGGGCGTTGGATAATGAGTTCCGGGGTGAAAGCGCGTTGATAAACGAAGAGCACAGCATGGATACCAACGAAGATTCATTGAACCGCGGCTTGCGAGAACGCCACATTCGCCTTATGGCATTAGGCTCGACGATCGGAGTCGGTTTATTCCTCGGATCCGCCAGCGCGATCAAGCTCGCCGGGCCTGCGATTTTGCTCTCCTATGTACTGGGCGGAATCGCGATCTTCATCATTATGCGCGCTCTCGGCGAAATGGCCGTACATCAGCCGGTTGCCGGCTCCTTTAGCCGCTATGCGCAAGAGCATCTCGGTCCCCTGGCGGGTTATCTAACCGGTTGGAACTACTGGTTCATGTGGGTGGTCACCTGTGTCGCGGAAATCACCGCGGTCGGGATCTATATGGGTGTCTGGTTTCCGTCTGTACCGCAATGGATCTGGGCGCTGATGGCGCTCGCAGCGATGAGCGCCGTCAATCTGGCGGCTGTGAAAGCCTACGGCGAATTCGAATTCTGGTTTGCCATGATTAAGGTGGTCACGATTGTGGTGATGATTGTGGCCGGCGCCTGCATGATTGTGTTCGGCCTGGGCAATCACGGTGTCGCTACGGGCGTCAGCAATCTCTGGACACATGGCGGGTTTTTCCCCAACGGGGGGATTGGCATGCTGATGGCTTTGCAGATGGTGATGTTTGCCTATCTCGGCGTGGAGATGATCGGAGTTACTGCCGGCGAAGCTGCCAACCCCAGAAAGTCGATTCCCGATGCGATCAATTCCGTCTTCTGGCGCATCCTCATCTTCTATGTGGGCGCCCTCTTCGTGATCCTGGCGATCTATCCTTGGAACGAGATCGGTACAAATGGCAGCCCATTCGTCATGACGTTCGAACGGCTGGGCATCAAATCCGCGGCAGGGATTATCAATTTCGTGGTGCTCACCGCTGCCCTGTCTTCGTGCAATGGAGGTATCTACAGCACGGGGCGCATGCTCTATAACCTTGCGAAACAAGGGCAGGCGCCAAGGCTCTTTCAAAATACTTCACCCGGGGGAGTGCCTCGGCGGGCGGTTCAGGTATCCAGTATCGTCTTGCTGTTTGGGGTATTGCTCAACTATCTGGTGCCGGCAAAGGTCTTTGTGTGGGTCACGTCGATTGCAACCTTCGCCGCCATCTGGACCTGGACCGTTATTCTCCTGTCGCAAATGAAATTCCGGAAAAGCCTGAGCGTGGCAGAACGCGATCGGCTGACTTTCCGCACGCCTTTCTATCCTTACAGTTCGTGGCTCGCATTGGCTTTCCTGGCGCTCGTCATCGTGTTGATGGCCTATTTTCCGGATACGCGGGTAGCTTTGCTCGTCGGCCCACTGTGGCTAGTGCTGCTGACAGCGCTTTTCTACGGATTCAAACTGAATACCACTCCCGCCGAGCCTTTATTTGGTCACGGTTCCTCTGATGGAGCGCCTTAGACCGCATGAGATCAAAGAGACCGTGCGGTTCTTGCTCTCAGTAACTGTTTCCGTCATAGCACTGAATGTGATGCAACGTGACTACCGCATTTGATGGCGACATTTAGCGCCAGAGGCTGCGATGTCGCTCAAATTGCACAGCCAGTTGACATACATTTGAAGGTGGATTATGTCGAATTTCGTGGCGTGCCCCAAGCTGTCGGTGCTGACAGAACACTACAAAAAAGTGGTGGAGAGGTGCGGTCGACACATGGGTCCAGACTCACCACGCAGACGAGAAGCAGAATTTTCTATCAGGGTAGCTCTGAAACTATTCGAGGTTCATCGCTTGTGGTGCGCTCGGTGTCGCACCAGGGCGAATTAGAGTCAGCCGTCGTCCATCTCACGGGACGTGCTGGATCTGATTGATGCTGGCAGAGGTCCGCGGTTCGTCGGGGTCGCTGGCACAATGGAAGAGGCGTACTGAGCGCGTATCGCATACTTGTGGTCTTCGATCATTGCCCATGTTTTGATGCACCCGCAGGCTGTCACATTGAGCCAAATGAAGCCTCTTTTCCTGTGGCACAAGACGGCACGGTGCAGTTAGAATCTGGGTCTAAACCCAGGGGAATCTCAGAGAATGGCGCCTAAAATCCTTTGCGTCGAACATGATCCGGCAGTCCTGGAAGGCCGGTGCGCCGTCCTGAAACACTCCGGATACGATGCTGCCTCAGCGTCGCCTCAATTGGCTGAAGTTCTGCTACGCAGCAGAAAGTTCGATCTGCTGGTCATTTCATCGTTAAATGACCGCGATTTACAGAGAGTCGTTAACCTGTGTGATGGCGCCGAGGTGCTGGTTCTCGAAGAGATCACCCTACCCTCTGAGTTGCTTGCCATGGTGGCAGAGAAATTAGGTCGCAAGCGTAGAGCCTGAGCCACAAAAGAGATGCCCCAGCCTGAGCCGGGGCATATGAAGGAACTTTCCGCCCAGCGCTATGTGGCACCTTATAACTTTGCGATTGTGTATGCCGGGCTGGGCGACAAGAACGCAGCTTTCGACTGGCTCACCCGCGCGTACAACGATCGTTCCTACATCCTGGTGGTTTACTTCAACACAGACGCGCGCCTGGATAGCTTGCGCAACGACCCGCGATTCGAGGAGCTTCGACGAAAAATAAATCTGCCGGAACCAAAGTAAAAAGGGGCAGGTTGTGATGCGTGCCTTCAATGGTCCGAGCAGGCGACTATTCGGCCAAGGGCAACTCTAGTCCGTGAACCACGAAGCCCTAGCGGAGTGGGCGGAAGAATTCCCGGATATCTTGTGCAAGTAGACTGGGCTGCTCCATAGCCGCGAAGTGTCCGCCCCTGGGCATGAGAGTCCAGCGCTGGATGTTGAACCCGCGCTCTGCGAGAGCGCGCGGCGGCATAGGAATCTCCTTGGGGAAGACGGCCACTGCCACGGGAACCTCGACGCGATTTGCGGTGGAAAGCTGAAGAGGCTGCTCTCGCGATTCATAGTAGAGCCGGGCCGAAGAGTTCAGGGTCTCGGTCACCCAATAGATCATCACATCGGTCAAAAGTTCATCCCTGGTAAAGATACCTTCCAGCTCACCGTTGCAGTCGCTCCAGGTTCGAAACTTTTCGACGATCCAGGCTGCAAGACCTATCGGGGAGTCGTTCAGCGCATAAGCCAGCGTTTGCGGCTTCGTCCCTTGAAGATGGCTGTAGCCGCCCTCGATGTCCGTCCATGCACGGAGTTCCGCGAGGTAGGACTTGGACGTTTCATCGTCCGGCGTTTGGTTCAATGTTCCGCCGAAGAGGAAACGACCGGCAATGTAATTGAGGTGAATGCCGATGATGCGCTGGGCATGGTTGAGGCCAATGGCTGTGGAGATGGTCGAGCCCCAGTCGCCTCCCTGGGCAGCGAAGCGCTCATAACCGAGCTCGGTCATCAATCGGGCCCAGAGTGCTGCTACCTTGAACGGGTTCATGCCACGCTCCTTAGGCCGGTCTGAGAACCCATAGCCCGGTAGAGAGGGCACGATCACATCGAAGGCATCTTCAGCGCTTCCTCCGTGCGCCTCGGGATCCGTCAATAGGGGGATAAGCTTCACCATTTCAACGAAGCTTCCCGGCCAGCCATGGGTGATGATGAGCGGCACCGGTTTTGGATGCTTGCTGCGGACATGGACAAAGTGGATGTGGAATCCATCGAGTGCGACTCGATACTGAGGGAGCTGGTTCAGCGTTGCCTCTTGGCGCCGCCATTCATAGCCGTTCCGCCAATAATCGGCCAGCGATTTCATATAGCCGAGACTTGAGCCCAACTCCCAGCCAGCGTTTTCAAGCTCGTCTGGCCATCGTGTGGCGTCTAGCCTGCGGCTGAGATCCGCGAGCAAAGAGTCCGATATGTTGATGGTGAATTTTTCAATGGCCATGATGACCCGCCCCCAACCAAGAGTAGATGCGGGTCCGCGTTCAAAGTTCTTCTGATTGTGCCTGGATCACGGATTATTCGGAAGGAATCATGTGGGCGAATACCGGCTTCTCGGACACGTGCCTCCTTGCTAGAGGGTGGTTAGTGTGAACCGGATCAGGGGTCGAAACCTATTGGTTCCGACCGACATGGGTATCCTCAGTTCGGGGGCGTAACCAAAGACGACTTCTTTTACTCTAGGAACCTTTTCTTGCCGAACCATTCTCAGGCCCAGCCGGGTAGCCACCACTAGATTGATCGGGGTTTACGACTTCCAAGATTTCCTGGCCAGACGGGAATGACCCTTTCGCCGGAGTGACATTGTCATGGACCTATCAATTCCAAGGTGTCAGTCCCGTCTGGTCACAAATCTTTTGGTCACAAATCTTTGGTCACAAATCTTCGAATGGAGTCGCTTCTCCTTTTCCGTAGGGCTCTTTCATCCCCTACAATGTGCCGGTTTATCCCGGCGCTCTCTGTCCCTGTTTCGCCCCATTTCGATCTCACCCAACGGTCAGCTTGGCAGTTACATTCCAGCGCGTCCCGCTGCCTCAAGAGAGCCGACAGAGGCTCTCCGCGCGGAATAACCTCATATATAAAGTCGAGGGAGCCACCCGGATCGGTTTGGCGACCCCTCGTGGAAGAAAGATTTCCTGGCTAAATCAACATGACCCTTTCGCCGGATGTGACATTGTCATTGACCTATCAATTCCAAGGTGTCAGTGCCGTCTGGTCACGAATCTTATCCTTTCTGATTCTCGTCAACTCTAGGGTAGCTTGGCTGCTTCCGCGACTGGGTCCCAGTGGTCGGCGCCGGCAAGGAATTTCCTGATTGCAAAGGAAGCCGCTTCTGCCGCGGTTATTTGATGGGATCCTGCGAGCCTCGACTGTACAGTTGCGCCTGGTCCGTCACTGCCTCGCTCCGCGTAGTAGGTATGCTCAAGGGTGCCGCCGGGCGTCCAGGGCGACCAGCCTTGTGGGCTCAAGCTCGCCGGCATTGTGCAGTCGAGGAAGACAACACGAGAAAACGGACGCCATGGGCGCCCGAGATAGAAAAACTTGCCGTGCAGATCTTCCGCGGTGATGCGGTCGTGGTGGAATACATAGCCCGTCGTCTGCTTCGGCGAGACGCGCGATTGTGCGGTCAAATAGCCCGGGCGGATGATGTGGATCTCGCTGTTGTCGAACACCGCCGCGGCGTTGCCAAAAATGAAATCCACGCCGCCCTGAATATACGAATCCACAAAATACTGGCGGCCGAAGTCGGAAAACAGTGTGTCCTGGTCCCCGAGAAAACGGCAATGCTTGAAGACCGCACGGTCCGATCGCACTGCGACGGCGACCGCCTGGCCGGTATTTCCCGCGGCGTTCTGAAACGTGAGGTTATCCGCTTCAAACCCTTCGCCGCTGACCTGTGCGGTCGCGGTGAAGAACGTGCCCCCAGCGCTCTTCGCGTTCTGCGAGGCGGATATCACCACCTTGGTGGGGTCGTCTCCGGTGCCGACAAGCGTGGTTCGCGGCCTGTTTTGCGTAACGAATACGCGCTCGTGGTAGGTTCCCGGGGAAATCTCTATATAGAGCCTGCCTGCCGGACCCGGTTCGGCAGCGTGATCGAGCGCCATTTGTATCGTGGGATAGCCGCTGCCGTCGGCGGCCGCAGTTGCCAGATCGGGTGACACACGCACATGGACGTCCTGAGCTTGCAGCGGTGCGGAGAAGAGAACGGCGGCCGCGATGGCCAAGCAGTTGTTTTTTGGCATCATCGGGCGGCTTGACGTTAGTTTCGCCTGCTGGTGCGACTTACCCAAGGAAACCCGGATTCGTGATGATCCACATTTCTTATACTACTTGCATGGGAAACTTTAAGGTTGCTTACGCCAAGGCTCACTTCGCGGAACTGCTGGCGCGCGTGGCAGAAGGTGAGCGCATCATCATTTCGCGCTACAACAAGCCTATGGCCGAACTCGTGCCGGCGGCGAGAGCGGAGAAGGTCCGGCGAAAGTTTGGTACTGGTAAGGGTAAGGCAACGCTCATTGATCCCCGCGCGCTGGATCCAATGACGGATGACGAGGCCGAGGCCTTCCTTCAGTGCCGTTTCTGACGCATGCGTATACTCCCGGATACTCCGGTTATGTTCCGCGCCTACATTGGGGACGTTCCCTAATCGCGCAAGGTATACTCGCTGCTCTCCGACCCAGAGGCTCCTCCCGCTGATTAGCACAGTGTCCCTGATGGAAATCGCCATGAAGCACGCGGGCAAGCCGAAGATGGGAGCAGCAGAGACAAAGCAGGCAATGCGTGATCTTCGTTTGCAGGTGATTTCCTTGCCCCGGATCACGCTATGCGCCTTTATGGCCTGCCGCTCCAATCACCGCGATCCCTTCAATCTTCACTGGCTGAGGATATTCCGCTCATCGGATCGGATCGGCAGTTCAAGAAGTACAAAGGGTTGAAAGTGATTTTGGTGATGACCCAAACGAAACCCGATGCTTCGTCGCGTTTCTTCCATCATGTCACTACGATAGATACAACTATAAAACATCGAAGGTAAATTCTCCGGTTGACCCAGGGTATTGATTCATTCCTCCAAGGCGACCGGGTTGAGGCTTTTGTATCGCATCTCGCGAAGACGAGATTTCCTGGCCAGACGGGAATGCCCCTTTTCACCGGAGTGACATTGTCATTGACTTATCAATTCCAAGGTGTCAGTCCCCGTCTGGTCACGAATCTCGCGGCCTTGTCTTCGGGAAACGTGACCGCACAATCGCCGTACCGCGTGACTCGAATGGCCAATCGTTTTCGATCACTCAGTCATCGTCATGATCCCAGTCATCATCGTGCACCGGACGCAGGTTGTGCTTGTAGACTGCTTTGCCGACAGCGAGCCCCAGCAGCGCTCCCGCGTCCTGGTCGGTTCGAAAATGGATCCCACCGTAGACACGAGCGTCGCTGATGTCGTTGGTAATCTGCGTGAACGAGGTGTATTGCAGGACGATGGTGGGTACGGCGGGGTTTGACAGCGTCATGGAATGTCCGGCTTCGCCGTAGAGACGTCTCATGACCGCCGCTGCCGCATTGGCTGCGCTGCCGTGGTTTGAGGGATAGCTCGGGAAACATGGGGTCACGAGGAAGGGCTGCCAGTTCGGATCGGGTTCGGTTTTCGGGTTGCCGTCCGTGTCACCCGCACGGATCGCGGTTTCGGGGCGCCAGAAGTTGTAGTGGTATTTGTTGAAGAACGCAGCGACCAGGCTGTCACTGATCGCCATGTTGATCAGGGCAAGAGCCCGGGCATTCTCTGACAGCGAACGCCTCTGTTCCTGTGCGACCTGCCCTGCGGCCTGATTGAATGCCTGGGTGGGCGAGGTGGCCGCGTAGTAGGTCGCGACATCTGACCGATCTGGTGGCCGCTCGGTGCTGTCGAGGCTCCCCACCGTCATCACCTCGTTGTACGTCTTCGCGTATTCGTTGCTCCTAAGGGCTGGCGGGGGGCCGAGGAGAAACTCCTTCGCGCTCCGAATACCAAACGGGGTTACGTTCTGCCATTGAAAGGCGATTCCCGACGCGACTCCATTCACAATTGGACAACTCACTGTAGCCTGCCATTCGCCTGGAACAAGTGGGCCGGGTGTCTTGAATTGTGGCGGCGACGAGCCGTCGTTGGCACGAATAGCGATCAGGGCATAAGCTGCGGCGTCACCCGTTGCGATGCCGTCAATCTTCGCCTGGCCGTCCGGTAGTGTAGCCAGCGAGCTTGCGCGGGCTGCGTCGAGCGTTGACGCGCTGGCGGGGAAATAGGTGCTGAGTACCCGATAGGCGGCCTGGACGGCTGCTGCGTTGGCTGAGGCGCCATGAGGCGCGACGATGCTCCCAAGATACGGTCGATAGTCGCCAGTGATGGCGTTGACGGCTTCAAAGACAGCGACCTGCACAATCGCTGCAAATCGCGCCTGGGCGAACGGGTTCTGGCCGTTCGCAACGGCTGTGTCTACCGAAATTAGGTTCCAGTCCAGGACCGGATCGGCTTTTGCGACGGCAGGTCCGAACAGCAGAGCCGCCATCAACATGCACAAGCCAAAAGTCCTCTTCCCCCCACCACTGTGCATCCTCTTCATGGTGCTTCCTCCAATGCTCACTGCCTCTTGGTCAGTGATGAGCGGCATTCTTGCGGTAGAGGGCGTGGTTGTCCATACCGAAGCGCGTGTCGGGGCGTTATGTTTTGTGTCACGCTAAGTGGAACTATCCTTTACATTTACGTGGGTGGTTCCGGATGTGTTGTAAAATTCTCCCCAACCACCAGTGGGGGGTGTGCTGTGGCTTCCACCCCAGGCCGAGAATACCGATCGATCCGGCTCGGCGATGGTTATGAACTTGACCTCCGTCTCCGGAGGTTGCGCCGCGGCAGTCACCTCTTGAAGCTGGAGCGTATCCCCTTGGAGATACTTGTCCTGCTCGTTGAGCACAAGGATGAGGTTGTCACCCGGGACAGAATCGTCTCGCGGGTTTGGGGCGAAGGTGCTTACCTCGATACCGACAACAGCATCAGGGGCGCGATCCGGAAGCTTCGGCAGGCGCTGAAGGACGACGCCGAGTGCCCGCGATTCATACAAACAGTCACCGGACAGGGGTATCGCTTCATTGCGCCGGTCGCTGCTGTTGAAGAAGAAAGCCGGGCGGAGGCACCCAGACCTGAAGCATCAATCGTCGCCACAAGCGAGCCGAATCTCGTGTCGGAGCCCAACGGCTGGTTGCAGACCCCTGGACTGCGCGCGGTGGGGGAGCAGCAGGATCGAACCGCGGCGAAATTGCCTGCTGCCGAAAACGATCAAGGACAGAGGAATTGGCTCGCCCACAGGTGGCTTTTGCTTGGAGCCGTGTCTTTGCTCGTGCTTGTCGCCGCCACAGCGTACATCCTTGCCCGGAGCAGCTCGACTCCTGCGACAGCTCCCAAAATCACTTCGCTCGCCGTACTGCCTCTGAAAAACCTTTCCGGTGATCCGGCACAGGAATATTTTGCCGACGGCATGACCGAGGAAGTGATCGGACGTCTATCGATGATCCGAGGCCTGCGTGTTATCTCCCGCACATCGGTGATGCAATTCAAAGACACTCGGCTCTCGACGCCGGAGATTGCCAGGAACCTCGGAGTGGATGCGCTCGTTGAAGGCTCTGTGATGCGGGAAGGCAACCGCATTCGTGTTCACGCGCAGTTGATTCGTGCATCAACTGACGAGCACTTCTGGTCCGAGTCCTACGATCGCGAACTCGGCGACGCCCTCACGCTGGAGAGCGAGGTCGCACGATCCATCGCACAAAGAGTGGAGGTTACAGTCACAGGCGAAGAGCGCGCCAGACTTGTTGCCGCACGTCCGGTGTCGCCGGAAGCTTACGAGAGCTATCTCCAAGGTATGTTTGCCAAAGGCAACAGCAGGGCTGAGGCCGAAAAGCGTATCGCCTGGTTCGACGAGGCGATCAGGAAGGACCCGACATTTGCGCAAGCTTACGTCGGGCTCGCATCGGCATACGGGGCACTTGGCACAGTTTTTGTCGGCGCTCCCCCGAATGAAACGCGTCCAAAGGTGATCAACGCGGCTCGAAAGGCGCTGGAGCTAGATCCTGATCTCGCCGACGCGCATGTTCTGCTGGCCGACATGTATATGAGACAGTGGAAGTGGGCCGAGGCCGAGGCAGAATACAGGCGCGCCCTCGATTTGAATCCGAACGACGCTGCTGCGCACGACGGATTCTCTGACTGGCTGTTGTGCCATGGACGTATGGAAGAGGCGCTGGCGTGGGCCGGCCGCGCCCGCGATCTTGACCCTCTCGGACCTTCCGGCCATACCATCGGGTGGACGTTGTTCAACGCACATCGCTATGACCAGGCCATACGCGAGTTCCGAGATGTGCTGGCGTTAAGGCCGGACGACAGATTACCCCTCATGCCTCTTGGGTGGGCGCTCATTTGCAACCATCAAGCCGAAGGGGCAATTCCTGAGTTGGAGAAGGCGGTTTCTGTTACGGACGGTAGCCCAGGGGTTATCAGTGCGCTGATCTGGGCGTATTCCCACGCCGGGCGACGAGCAGATGCATTTCGGCTCCTTGGAGAATTGAAAAAGCGCCAGCGGACTGGCTACGTTCCTGCCGGTGCCTTTGTGCATGCTTATTTGGGTCTCGGCGACAACAATAAGGCATTTGCGTGGTTTGAGCGGGCCTACGAAGAACAATCCAATATTCTGATTTACATCAAGGTCTTCCCGTTGTATGACCCTCTGCGCGGCGATCCGCGTTTTCAAGATTTGGTGCGTCGCGTCGGGCTGGACTGATCCTAGCGGCTGGTTGGAAGTTGTGACCCTAGCGGGGACGGGGTTCACGTAGGACGTTTCCCGCTCCCTTCAAGCCGTCAAGCACTGTTTTCAGCGCCGCTAAACCCGGAACGGTCACGCTCGCCATACCTTCGCCTCACGCCGGGAAGCATAGCAGAATTTTCTGTGAACCCGCCCCTTGCTGGCATCCACTTTCCGGGGTGCTGGGGTATCAGAAAATCGGATCGGTCGTTCCTGGCCAGCCCTGGCGATGGGGCCTACGGCGCAAAATGGCGTGAGCGATCCTGCTTTCGGGTCGCTAGGATACAGGGTTACCACAAGCCAAATCAGGAAGTGACGATGAACGCCAGCAAAGACTTGCGAATGGCTAAGATTCTCTGCGTCGAAGGTGACGTCGCGTTGCTTGAAAGCCGGTGCGCCATCCTGAAACACTCCGGCTATGACGTATCGTCAGCGTCGCCCCAAATAGCAGAAATCGTGCTTCGCAGCCGAAAGTTTGACCTCATAGTCCTCTCGAGGCTGAGCGATTCTGATTTGCACCGAGTCCTCAATTTGGCTGATGGCGCGGAGGCGCTGGTCCTCAAAGGCTTTACCACGCCGGCTGCGTTGCTCTCGTCGGTGAAGCAACGATTGAACCGCCATCAGCAGAGAGCCTAGCCGTTCCTGGGTCGGCGCTACCCCCGGCGAGTCGCTAAAGGCTTGGGTGCCCACATTGATAAGCAACAGTAACCCGCACAAATAGGGATTGGGAGCCAAGATTGCACCGAATCTCGCAAACCGGTTTGTTCTTCCGATTGTGAGAACCTTGTGATAAATGGCAATGCTCTGGAGTGTGATTCGTGTTTTTTGCTAATGATTCTATTGGGTTTATCTGGTAGCGTCATCGGGGATCGAACCCGAACTCTCCGCCTTGAGAGGGCGGCGTGTTAACCAATTACACCATGACGCCACGGTGGAATAGGGCAGGATTCTCAGTATACCAAAGCGGCGGCCTGCCTCTGGCTCAGACGCCCAGTTTCCTTACCTCGTCGTTGTAATACTTGCGGTAAAGGATGTCCCATTCCTGGCTGCCTTCTACGATGATCTTGCGCTGCGAGGCGATCTTCTGGCGGGCTGCCTGGTCGATCTTCATTTCTTCGGTTAACACCTTCTCCAGCGCCTTGCGCGCTTCCTGGCGGATGGTGTTCCGGTCATCCAGAAATTCGCACTCGTCGGTCTCGGCCAGGGTGTCCGCTACCACGTGCGCCAGCTTGTTCAGCTTGTCTCGGGAAAGTCTCACAAGACCGCCTTGTATTTCTTGGCCAGCTCCAGCTTCACCTTCTTGAACATCTCCGCGTAACTGGCGCCGGTGCGGCGCATGTCTTCCTGGTAGGCGTCCAGAATGACGCGCACTTCTTCGTTGATGCGATCCTCGAGCGACAGCTCTTCCAGAATGGCGGCATTGACCCGCTCAGCGACGACACCAACTTTGGTAGCCCGGATCATCTTGGCTTCGATCAACTGATTGACTGTCTGGCGCGCCAGATAATTGACGTACTCCCGCGAAAAAATCATGTGATATGAATCGGACTATAGCATATTTGCCCCCCGGTTCCCGGCTCACCCCCGCCCCCTCATCTGCACGAATTGCGGTGCCTTCCAGCGCCATTCTCAAGCTGCCGCCCAGCAGCCCGGCTCACCGGAGCGCCATGAAATTGGCTAACCGCATTGTGCCTTGCGGCAAATGGGAAGACTTCTGCGACAATAGGAGGCGCGAACATGCAGCCTGACGACTTGATCTCCCTCAAAGATGACATGGTGGCCTTTATCGAAGGACATGCCATGCGCCGCTTCCCCGGCTTTATCACCGAAGACCTGCCCACGGTTTTGTGGGAGGACGAGGAAAACCCCGACAGCTGGAAAGACTTCGTCGAGATGGCCAAAACGGCGTCGGCGCCGTTCGTCACCATGAGCGAGGTCAAGCTGGAGAAGGAAGACATCGCGATGCTGCTGGAACAGATCCGCGACGATAACTTTCCGGATGAGGCGGCGGCAGAAGTCCACGAGGCGCAATACCTGGTGAACTACGTGGGCAAGATCGGCTACATCCAGCTCGGCTTTGCCCACCAGGGCGTCCTCTTCGTGCACGAGAACGCGACCCCCTGGTACGAACGCTACCAGCAACTACTGGAGTTTGTGGAAGACTTCGGGGACGTGGTCTTCGAAGACGACGAGGACGAAGAAGAAGGGTGAATGCTGCCCGCTCCCCTGCCCTAAACCCCCAGACGGTGCGCCTCAACCGTTGGGTTCTACCCCAGGCCAATTCCGCTGCCGCCATCCTGGCGCAAAGCGCCGGGCTCCCGCTCATCGTGGCCGAGCTGCTGGCGGAACGTGGCGTGCGCAGCGCCCAGGAAGCCGATCTCTTCCTTCATCCCCGTATGGAACACCTGCTCGATCCCTACGCGATGCAGGGCATGGCCGCGGCCGTTACCCGGGTGCAGGCGGCGATCGCATCGCGGGAGCCGATCCTCATCTATGGCGACTACGACGTAGATGGCACCACTGCGATTGTTCTGCTCAAGACGGCGATCGAGATGCTCGGTGGCTTAGTGGATTTCCATGTGCCGCACCGCCTGCGCGAAGGTTACGGCATGCAGGAGGAGGTGCTGGCGGCGGCCGCCGGGCGAGGTGTGCGGCTGGTGATCAGCGTCGACACCGGCATACGCGCCTTTGCCGCCGCAGAGGCGGCCGCGCGGCTGGGCGTGGACCTCATCATCACCGATCATCACCTGGCGCAGGATGTGCCGGGCCTTCCCGGCCTGCCGACCGCGCTGGCGATTCTTAACCCGAACCAGCCTGGTTGCGGATACTCCTGCAAGCACCTGTGCGGCGCTGGAGTCGCTTTCAAGCTGTCGCAGGCGCTGCTGGAGGCTTGGGACGCGGAGCGGGCGCGGGCAAAGATTCTGCCTTCTTTTCTCAAGATGCTGGCCATTGCCACGGTCGCCGACGCGGTGCCGCTGCTGGGGGAAAATCGCGTCTTCGCCAGCGTGGGCCTGGAACAGTTGCGACGCCCCGCGAGCGCCGGGTTGCGGTCGCTGATGCAGGTGGCGAAGCTTGACCCGAAACAACGCGCCCTGACGGCGACTGACCTGGCTTTCCGTCTCGCGCCCCGCATCAACGCGGCTGGGCGCATGGATGTCGCTTCTGAGGTGGTCGAACTGTTCACCACCCGCGATGCAGTCCGGGCCGGTGAGCTGGCAGCCAAACTCGACCGCCTGAACAGCGAACGGCAACAAGCGGAAGCGGGCATGCTGGAGGAGATCGAGCGCCGCCTGCGCGAAGAACCTGGCTTTGCCGCAAGCCGCTGCATCGTGATCGAAGGCGAAGGGTGGCATCGCGGGATTATCGGCATCCTCGCCTCGCGGGTGGTCGACCGGGTAGGGCGTCCGGCGATTGTGATCGCGCTCGAGAATGGGGAGGCTTATGGATCCGGCCGCTCGGTTGCCGGCTTTCATCTGTTGCAGGCCATCGAGGGGTGCAAGGAGCTGTTTACTCGCTTTGGAGGCCACGCGCACGCGGTCGGGTTCTCTTTGCCAGCAGCGCGGGTTGAGGAGTTGAAGAGCCGCCTTGAGGCTTGGGCCACGCTCAACGTGGAGGAGACGGCGCCCATCCTGCGCTGCCACGCGGTGCTGCCGCTGGATCAAATCACCGAGGCACTGTATCGGCTGGCTGCGCCGCCTGGAGCCGGTGGGCAACGGCAACGAGGAACCTGTGTTCGTCGCTTATAACGTGCGCGTCGCGGCTCCGGCGCGCGCTATCAAAGATCGCCACGTTTGCCTGCAGCTGGCTCAGGGGGCTCGCGGCGCCAGTTGGTCTGCCCTGGGATGGGATTGGGCTGGGCGTGTGCAGGCCATGGGGCTGGAACAGGGGTCGGTCCTCCACATCGCTTACAAGCTGCGGCAGAATCAGCATCCGGAATACGGCGGCCTGGAATTAGAGATTGCCGATCTTGCCCCGGCCGGCTAGGGCCGCTAGCGGAACTCTATTTCTAACGAATGGATTCCGTTGTAAACTCCGTTCATGCCACGAGGCCTGTTTGTGACCTTTGAGGGCCTGGATGGCTCCGGGAAAAGCACCCAACTTCGCCGCTTGAAAGAGTGGTTGCAGGCGGAAGGACGTGCCGTAACGACGACGCGCCAGCCTGGGGGAACCCGGGTGGGCGACCGCATCCGCGGCCTGTTGCTGGACACGCGTACCGAGAGCCTGGCGCCACTCGCGGAGTTGGGGCTGATGTTTTCCGATCGCGCGCAGGCAATTGCGGAAGTGATCGAGCCAGCGCTCCTGAGCGGCAACATCGTGCTGTGCGACCGCTTCACCGACTCCAGCGAGGCTTACCAGGGAGGCGGCCGGCAACTGGGCAGCGCGGTGGTGCGCGATCTTCATGCTGCCCTGTGCGGCGGGCTGCAGCCGGATCTGACCCTGTTACTGTTGCCGGATTTCGATCTCTCGCTGCAGCGCGCGCGGCGCCGCAATCAGCGCGCCGTCGCAGCTACCGGAAAGGACGAGAACCGGTTTGAAACCGAGAGCTCCGCTTTCTATCGGCGGGTCTTCGACAAGTATCAGGAGATTGCCGCGCGCGAGCCTTTGCGTGTGGTCGCAATCGATAGCAACGGCTCCATTGATGAAGTCCACGAGCGCGTCGTAGAAGTAGTACGAGGGCGTTTGTAGACGCAGCATGGGCACAACCTATTCACCAGCATCGCCGCCGCCGTGGACCGTTCTGGAGCGCGGCGGCTATCGTTATCCTCCGGGGCTGCAACTCAACCTGCCCTTCTATCTGCTGCGCCGTTTTTTCAAGCCGGGAAATCCGATTGCGCTGTTTGAGCACCTCGCCGAGACGTACGGCCGGATGGCCCACTACCGGCTCGGGCTCTCGCACATCGTTTTCGTGAATCAGCTGGATTTTATCCAGGAGATCCTGATCAACCAGCCGCAGAACTTCATCAAGGAACGGACCCAGCGGCGTATGAAGATTCTGCTGGGCGAGGGCCTGATCACCAGCGATGGTGAGATACACCGGCGGCAACGGCGCATTGCCGCTCCCGCCTTTCACCGGCAACGCATCCAGGCTTATGGCGCCATCATGGTCGATCGGGCTGCGCATCTGCGCGGGCAGTGGCACCCTCATCAGCCGATCGACATTGCATCGCAGATGATGCAACTGGCCTTGCAGGTGGTGGCCCGCACGCTGTTCAACACCGACGTGACGGATGATGTGCTGCAGATTAATGAGCAGGTCAACGTGATCATGGAGCTTTACAACTACCTGATCGCCCTGCCGCGCGCGGAAGCCTATCTGAACTGGCCGCTTCCGGGCCTGATCCGTTTTCGCCGGGCTCGCGCCCGGCTGGACGAGATCGTGCAGCGTATGATCGCCGGCCATCGCGCCGATGGAGTGGACCGTGGCGACCTGCTCTCGATGTTGCTGGCGTCGCGTGATGAGGAATCCGATCACTCGGGGATGACCGATGAGCAACTGCGCGATGAGGTGCTGACCATTTTCCTGGCGGGCTACGAGACGGTGGCGAATGCTCTTACCTGGACGTGGTATCTGCTCTCGCAGAATCCCGAGGCCGAGGCCCGGTTGCACGCGGAGATCGACGCGGTTTTGGGTGGGCGGCTGCCCACGCTTGAGGATCTGCCGCGGCTGCGTTACACGGAGATGGTGTTTGCGGAGTCGATGCGCTTGTATCCGCCGGCATGGGCCATGGGCCGGCAGTCGGTTGCAGATGTGGAGCTTGGACCGTATCGTTTTCCATCGGGAACTTATTTTTTCTTTAGCCAATACATCATTCAACGCAGCGCGGATTATTTCCCCGATCCGTTGCGTTTCGATCCGGATCGATTTCTCCCCGAGAACAAGGCTGGCCGGCCGCGGTTTGCTTATTTTCCTTTCGGCGCCGGTGGACGGCAATGTATCGGCGAGGCTTTTGCGTGGATGGAAGGGGTTCTGATGCTGGCTACCATTGCGCAGAAGTGGGGGCTAAGGTTTGTTCCTGGACAGATTGTCGACGTGCAGCCGAAGATCACGCTCCGGCCCAAGTATCCGATGATGTTTGTGCCCGAACCGCGGTAGATCCAACGAAGCCCAATTGCGGGCTGAGGCTGGATTTTTTTTTGCGGGACAGAGACAGCATTTGCCGCGTAGGAGTCGAAAAGCGTACCTCTGCGGCTAAAACCGTCGTTGGAAGGCCTATCTACGGCACGGCTAAACCCATGCCCTTCGTACAGAGATGCTTTTCCCTCAGCCTGTTTAGGGTTTAACTCCCAACCAACCGCGAAATCTAATTTGGACAAGTCTGAAGAGTTTGGACAACTTCGTTTCGGCCCATGACCTGAGACAGCGGCTGGAGGGCGAGAGTTTGCTAGTCTCGGTATGTGGGCTTCAACCAGTTTGCCGGGAATCAAGCGACGGTCCGCCATTTGCGTGAGGCGATTGCGGCGGAGCGTATGCCGCCTGCGCTCATCCTTTCCGGCCCGCGCGGCGCCGGCAAATATACCCTGGCCATCATGCTGGCGCAGACCATGGCGTGCTTGCAGCGCCCGGTCAGCGATGGCTTGCCCGATTTTTGCGGGGTTTGCAGCAATTGCACGCGCATCGCTCTGTCCATGCCGCTCGCGGAGCGAGTTGGCGAAGCAGTTGCCGCGCGTGAAGAGCTGCGCGAGGTGGACAAGAAAGACACGCGCGTCCTCATCCAGACGCATCCGGATGTAGTCGTCATTCCCCCGGACCCACCTCAGTTGCTGATCAAGTTGGGCCAGGTGCGGAGCGTGATCCAACGCATTTACCGGCTGCCTGCCGATGCGCCCCGTGCGGTCTACATTTTTACCAGCACCGCCTTCATGAAGGAGGCGGCCAATTCCCTGCTCAAGATTCTCGAAGAGCCACCCGCTTATGCACATATTTTTTTGCTGGCAGAAAATCCGGGCGAACTTCTACCGACCATTCGATCGCGCTCGAGTATCTTTCGGCTAGGCGCGCTTCCGCCGGAACAGATCGAAGCGGTTCTTGCCGAGCAACGCAAAGACTGGAAACCGAACCAGCGCGCGCTGGTGGCACGGCTGGCCCAGGGCGCGGTCGGCCAGGCATTGGGTTTCGATCTGGAAGGTTATCTGGCCAGCCGTCAGGATGCGCTGGTGATGCTCGCCAACGCCACCGGTGAAGGCGCCTCACGAGCGCAGGAGGCCGACTTCGGCGCCCTCTTCCGCGTGACCGAGACCTATCGCGCAGGCGCCGAGGGGCAACAAAAAACCAGTGCGCTGCTGCATGCCTTCGCCAGTCTTCTCGAAGACCTGCTGCTGCTGCAGGCGGGCACCGGCCACCTGATGCGCAACATCGATTTGAAGGCTGAACTCGACTCGCATCGCACAAACTGTCGACGTGGCATGGATCGAGAACGCTGTCCGGGGCATGGACCAGGTGGAGCAAGGCATGCGGCGTAACCTGCTCCGATCGCTGGCGCTGGATTCCTTCGCCGTCGGGCTGGGCAGGTCTTGAGGCACGCCATTTTCCGCCTACCTTTGACAGTCAAACCCAAAGGGCCGCATTCTGCATCCTAATCACTAGACTTCATAACTAGACAATGGCCGATTCTTCCGCAATTCCGGCGCCTCGTATTTATGACGCGCGTCAGGCAAAAGCGAAGACCAAAACCGATGGGGCAAACCCGTCGATTCTGCCTTCGATAAGCCCGACGGGTCCACGCAAGCTCGTACGTCCGACACTGCCGCTGGGCACGGGGCGATATCCTGCCCGTGTGTCCGCGATCTCTCCTGTCTTCACCCACCACACACGCCCGGATTCCGCGGCAGTCCGCGGGGATAGTTCGCACGCCGAGGCGTTCTACTTTCAAAAGCAAATTCATAGCCGGACGGTGATGGTTTTCGTGTTGGAGGATGGAGAGCAAATCGAAGGCATGATCGAGTGGTACGACCGTTATGCGATCAAGGTGCGGAACGGCAATCTGCGCACGCTCATCTACAAGGCGGGCATCAAATATTTGTATAAGGCGGCGGACAGCAACCAGCTTAACGGGCGGCCCTGAGCAGGCGGTCACGAATGGCGACGCCGAGGCCATGGCCTTCCGGCATTGGGCAGATGATGACGGTCGCGCCGGCTGCATCCAATTCGCGCAATCCCGCAAACAGGCGGCGAGCCAGTTTTTCCTGATCTTCCAGATCGCCCCATTCATACACCAGGTAAGGCCTTCGTTGGTGAGCACAGTAGGCAACATTACGCCCACCGTCTCCCCCGCAGCCTGCAGATCCGCGGCGAGGCTATATAGCTTTTCGCTGCCGGCATTCTCCACCAGCAGCAGCCGGGCACGGGGAGAGTAGTGCTTCAGTCCGATACCTGGCGAGGCCTGCGGTCCGGATGCGCCATCCTGCGGCGCGCTATACACCGTCAACGAAGGGCATAGGGACTGCAGCTGTTGCAGAGTGACCATCCCGGGACGATAGAGAATGGGCGGCTCCTCACCGACATCGACCACGGTGGATTCAAGTCCCAGGGTGGTGTCCCCGGAATCAATCACGGCATCGATGCGGCCATCGAGGTCCTCAAGGACAAACTCCGCGCGCGTGGGGCTGGTTTTGCCGAAGGAATTCGCGCTGGGCGCGGCGACCGGCACACCCGCGAGTTCGATCAATCTGCGGGCCACGGGATGACGCGGGCATGCGCACGCCGACCCGGGCGCGCCCGGCGGTCACGATCGCCGGCACCAGCGGGCTTTTGGGTAACAGCAACGTTAACGGCCCGGGCCAGAACGCTTCCATCAGCAAGCGGCCGGTGGGAGGGATGTTCACGGCCACCATGCCCAACTGGTCTTCACTGACAACGTGGACGATGAGAGGATCCCATGCAGGCCTTTGCTTAGCTTCGAAGATAGACTGCACGGCCGCTGAGTCGAGAGCATTCGCGCCCAGTCCGTAGACGGTTTCCGTGGGAAACGCGACTGTGCCGCCCTGGCGCAACAATGCAGCTGCCTGGAGCAAGGACGCCGTCGACTCCGGCGAGTCGATGGCGTTGGCATCGACAGCCAGCCGCAGTGTTTTATGAACGATCACGGTGCCATTTTCCCACGGGGAGCCATCGTGGTATAGACTCCGGCCTATGCAGGCCATGGAAACAGAAGTAAAGATTCGGGTGGCGGACCGCGAAGCGTTAGAGCAGAAGCTGCCGGCGCTTGGTTTTGTGCGGGTCACGGAACGCACACTGGAACGCAATACGCTTTATGACAGAGCCGATCGCGAACTCCGCAACTCGCGCCAGATCTTGCGCATTCGGCAATACGGGAGTAAGTGGGTGGTCACGCACAAGTGCGTCCCAAAGGGCCAGGCAGAAGAGGGGCCGCACAAAAAGCGGGTGGAAACCGAAACCGTGGTCGAGGATGGCCCTGTGATGGGAAAGGTGTTCGAGGCTTTGGGGTTCGGCCCGGTGTTCGTGTATGAAAAATGGCGGACGGAGTGGGCGGACCAGGAAGGCCATTTCGTGATCGATGAAACGCCGTTGGGGGTTTACGCGGAACTTGAAGGACCTGAGCGAATGGATCGACACGACCGCGGTTAAGTTGGGCATCAGCGACCAGCGAATTCATTACGCTCAGTTACGGTCGCATTTTCGAGATGTGGCGGGACCAGGCTGGTTCAAGCGCGACGAATTTTACGTTTGATGAGATACCGGAGAGTTTTCGTCGAGGAGTATAGGGGAACCGGAAGGGTACGGCCTTTGGGCCGTACAACTGTTCCGAAACAAATTCGGCTTTAGCCTCTGAGGGAACGAGCTTACGGAGAAACATCCGTTCCATCAGCGGCTAACGCCGATCACATCACACACTTTATGGCGGGGCTGAAGCCCCGCCCCTTCAGAACCTAGGCTTCTACTCCGTGGCACTTTTTGTATTTCTTGCCGGAGCCGCAGGGGCAGAGGTCGTTGCGGCCTACTTTGTCGCCGGAGCGCCTTTGGGCCGGGGCGTCGGAGCTTCCGTTTGCGCCCGTCATTCTTGCTTGTTCGAGTTCGCGCTTCTTCTTGCGCTGGAACTCCAGCTCCAGGGCGTCGATGGTGGTCGAAGGCGCGCGCACAGGAACCGATATCGGACGCTGCGGCGGTGGGGCCTGCGGCGGGTGGCTGCCGTTGCCCTCGATTGTCGCCGGAGCAGTCTGCGGGAGCGCGCGGGCCGGTTCCGGAACCGCCTGGCTGGTGATTTCCGGCGTCCGGCGAGCAGGCAATTCCGTCACCGGCTGGCCATCCGGTCCGACAATCTGCATCAGGAACAGGAACCGAACCGTGTCCTCCTGAAAGCGTCCCATCATGCCTTCAAACATGTCGAAGGATTCTTTCTTGTAGGCCACCAACGGATCCTGCTGGCCATAGCCGCGCAGACCGATGCCTTCCTTGAGGTGGTCCATGCTCAGCAGATGGTCTTTCCACAAGCCGTCGAGCACACTAAGCATGACCATGCGTTCATGCAACCGCATAGTGGGGCCGCCCAGGATGGCTTCCTTCATCTCGTACTTTTCTTTCAACCGGTCAAAGATCGCTTCCCCCAGCTCGTGGCGGTCCAGCGTATCGATGTTGATGCCTTCCTTCTCGAGGTCGATGCCGAATTGCGAAGCGAGCGCGCCTTTCAGTCCATTCACGTCCCATTGGTCGGGATGCATGGCTTCCGGAGCATGCTGGTCCATGATGGCGCTGAGAAGGTTGGCCATGTAATCCTCGAGAATCAGCTCTTTCTGATCGAGCCCTTCGAGTAGTTGCCCGCGCAGGCCGTACACGGCGGTGCGCTGCTTGTTCATGACGTCGTCATATTCCAGCAGGTGTTTGCGGGCCTCGAAGTTTTGCCCTTCCACTGCTTTCTGCGCGGCCTCGATGCGGCTGCTGATCATCTTCGACTCGATGGGGACGCCTTCTTCCATGCCCAGGCGCTGCAGCAGGTTCGAGACCCACTCCTTGGCGAAGATGCGCATCAGGTCGTCTTCGAGCGACAGATAGAAACGGGAAGCGCCGGGATCACCCTGGCGGCCGGCACGTCCGCGAAGCTGATTGTCGATACGCCGGGACTCGTGGCGCTCGGTGCCCACGATGTGCAGGCCACCCGCGGCGATGACTTCGTCGTGCTCCTTTTCGGCCGCGGCGGCATACTGAGCGAATGCCTTGATCCCAGGTTTCCTGGCGGGTTTCGAATTCCTGCCCCTGGTAATAGAAGCGCACCATGCCCGGACCCGCCATGGGATTGATGGCTCCCTGGGCGGCGTTGACCGCTTGCGCCATGCCCTTCTTCAACAACTCCTGTTTGGCGGCAAATTCCGCGTTGCCGCCGAGCACGATGTCCGTACCGCGGCCGGCCATATTGGTCGCGATGGTCACCATGCCGAGCCGGCCGGCCTGGGCCACGATCTCGGCTTCACGCTCGTGGAACTTGGCGTTGAGCACGACGTGCTTCACACCTTTGCGCTGCAGGATCGAAGAAAGCAGTTCCGACTTCTCGATCGAAGTGGTGCCTACCAGCACTGGCTGCTTCTGCTCGTGGAGCCGGGCAATCTCGTCGGCGACCGCCAGGTATTTTTCCTTGGCCGTGCGAAACACTACGTCAGGATTTTCCTGGCGCCGCATCGGCTTGTTGGTAGGAATGACCACGATCTCGAGCTTGTAGATGTTCTCGAATTCCGTAGCTTCCGTTTCTGCGGTACCGGTCATGCCGGAGAGCTTCTTGTAGAGGCGGAAGTAGTTCTGGAAAGTGATGGTGGCCAGCGTCTGATCTTCGCGGCGGATGTTCACCTGCTCCTTGGCTTCGATCGCCTGGTGCAATCCATCGCTCCAGCGGCGGCCGGGCATGAGGCGGCCAGTGAACTCATCGACGATGATGACTTCGCCATCCTTCACCACGTACTGCACATCGCGGCGGTAAAGCGAGTGGGCTTTGATCGCGACTTCCACGTGATGCTTGAGGTCCCAGTTTTCCGGGTCGGCAATGTTGCCGATGCCCAGTAGCTGCTCGATTTTTTCCCAGCCCTCATCGGTCACACTGATGGTCTTGTGCTTTTCATCGACCACGTAATCGCCGGTAAGGATTTTCTCTTCGCCGCGCTCGATCTCTTCTCCCTGTTCGAGCGAGGGCAGGATGCGATTCACGCGGGCGTATTTATCCGTCGTCTGGTCGGTTGGACCGCTGATGATCAGCGGGGTGCGGGCTTCGTCGATGAGGATGGAGTCAACTTCGTCCACGATCGCGAAGTAGTGGCCACGCTGCACGCAATCGGCGTTGTCGAACTTCATGTTGTCGCGCAGGTAGTCGAATCCGAATTCGTTGTTGGTGCCGTAGGTGATGTCGGATCCGTACGCGGCGCGGCGCTGCGAGTCGTCGAGATCATGCACGATGACACCGACACTCAGCCCGAGGAACTCATAGATCTTGCCCATCCACTCGGCGTCGCGTTTGGCGAGGTAGTCGTTGACTGTGACCACGTGCACGCCGTGACCGGCCAGCGCATTCAGGTAACAGGGCAGGGTCGCGACCAGGGTTTTGCCTTCACCGGTTTTCATTTCGGCGATCTTGCCCTGGTGCAGGACGATGCCGCCAATCAACTGCACGTCGAAATGCCGCATCTGCAGTACGCGGCGGCCGGCTTCGCGCACCACGGCGAAGGCTTCGGGCAAAATTTCGTTCAGTACGACCTTTTCTTCCGCGGCCCGTTCTTCAGCGTCGTCGATACCTTCCAGGCGGGCGGCGATGCGGGCACGGAACTCCAGGGTCTTGGCGCGTAGCTCGTCGTCCGACAGAGCCTTTATTGCTGGCTCAAGCGACCCGGTCTGGTCGACCATGGGCCCCATCCGCTTGATCACGCGCTCGTTACTGGTTCCGAAAATCTTGGTTAAAGTGCTTGCGATCAATGGATAATTCCTTTACTGCCCCCAGGGCCACGTTTACTACTCTAGTTTAGTTCACCCCGGGTCTTTGGTGCAGAATACCGGGGTCCAGGAAGGGCAAAGATAACCCCATGCCTAAACGATTTTTATTGTTGCTGGTGCTGGTGCAAGCCGGATTGGCCCTCGGGCAGATGAATATGCCCATGGGGGATGGCGGAGACCCGGTGCCGCCGGAGCAGCTGCCAACGCCGCAACATATTGAGGGCGCAGGCAATGTGCGCTTTCCCATCACGGCCAATGCCGAGGCCCAGAAGTGGTTCGAGCAGGGCTATAACCTGCTTTACGACTTTTGGGACTACGAGGCGGATCGCGCCTTTGAAGAGTCCATCCGCGCCGATGCCCATTGCGCCATGTGCTATTGGGGGCTGTACCAGGCAGAGAGCTTCAACCACAGCGAAACCAAGACGTACGCGCAGGCGTCGCTCGAGAAAGCTGTCGCGCTGGCGGGGCAGGTTACGCCCCGCGAGAAGCTCTACATTCAAGCCTCCGAAGCGCACGAGGCGGCCATTCGCGAGGCCGGCACCGGGGACCCGAAGTTCGATCACGAGATTGAAATCCTGCGCACCCTGGTGAAAGAGAACCCGAGCGATACGAACGCGCGTATTGCTCTCTCGGAGGCGGTCAACGATGGCTTATGACGATGCGGGAGAACCGCGCAAGGGCAAGAAGGAGCAGTTGGATCTGCTGCCAGGGTGTGCTGAAAGAGGAACCGCAGAACTCCGCCGCGAACCATCTGTGGATTCATGCGGTCGAGGCCGGCCCGCATCCGGAGCAGGCGCTGCACAGCGCGGAGATTCTGGGCTCGCTTGCACCTGCGTCGGGGCACATGGTGCATATGCCCGGCCATATTTTCTATCGCACCGGGAGATTACGCCGCGCGCAGGACAGCATTCGACGCTTCCGCGCGCACAGATGAAGGCTATATGCGCGCGCAGCACATCGCGCCGGATAACGATTGGAATTACGTCCATAACCTGATGTACTCGATCGCCAACCTGCTGGAGGCGGGACAGATGCAGGAGGCGACCCAGGTTTCCGCCAAGCTGAGCAAAGCGCGGGGTCATCTGGAAGACACCCTCTATCCGTGGTCGCCGCGCGATGCGATTGCCCGGCTGAATCCTGAGCTGCCGGCGGCTTTGCGGACCGCGGACTGGCCGCGCGTGGTGCAGCTGGTCAATGCTGCGAATCTATCCCAGAACATGCCGCACATGGAGTTTCTTGCGGGTGGGCTTTCGCAGTTTGCTTTGGGGATGCAGTCGGTGGAAGCGCACGAGCCGGATGTCGCCGAGCGGCATTCTGTGTTGCTGGATTCGACTTTGTGGCGCATGTCGGAACAGATCAAGGATCAGGAAGCGAAGGATAAGAAAGCTGCCCCGCCAACGGGAAACCAATTCTATGTCTCCCGATCCTTTGCCCAAGCCTCTGCTGCAGATGCTCTCGATCATGTCGCTGGAGTTGCGCGGGTCCATGCTGGCGACTCAGGATAATGTTCCTGAGGCGGAGAAGCTGTTCGCGGCTGCGCGGCGGGAAGAGAAAGAGCTTGGCTATCATGAGCCTCCGTTTTATATCCGGCCGGTGGCTGAGAGTGAGGCGGCGGCCATGATGACGGCGGGTAAATGGGCGGAGGCGGAGGCCGCGTTCCAGAAAGGGCTGGTGGAGCGGCCCAATTCCGGTTTCGTGCTTTATGGGCTCGCACAGGTGAAAGAGAAGGGGGGAGACGCCGGGGCTACTACGGCGTCTTATCGGCAGTTTCTCAGCGCGTGGAAGACGGCGGATCCGGGATTGCCGGAGATGGTCCATGCGCAGCAATGGGTGAAGCAACATGATGGGGTTGGGAGTTCGGGGTCTTTTTGATGGGGTAGATGCTTGCCCACTCAAGCCAAAGGTGGGCTTGAATGGGGCACCCTCGTCAGTTGTTTCGGGGACGGACGAACGGATTGACGGCGATGGTTTGGGGTCTTTTTGAATGGGGTAGATGCTTGCCCACTCAAGCCAAAGGCGGGCTTGAATGGGGCACCCTCGTCAGTTGTTTCGGGGACGGACGAACGGATTGACGGCGATGGTTCGGGGTCTTTTTGATGGGGTAGATGCTTGCCCACTCAAGCCAAAGGCGGGCTTGAATGGGGCACCCTCGTCAGTTGTTTCGGGGACGTACGAACGGATTGACGGCGATGGTTCGGGGTCTTTTGATGGGGGAGATACTTGCCCACTCAAGCCAAAGGCGGGTTTGATTGACACACCCTCAGTTGTTTCGGGGACGGACGGTAAGATGATGGGGCACGTTTAAGGAGGCAGCTTGGACGAGGATATTGTGCGGGCCGAGGGTTTGCCGACGGTGATTCAGGAGCCGCCTAAGCATGATTTGCGCTGGGTTTTCATGGGCACCAACGGCCTTCGAGCAGGCTGGGGTGTGCTTCTGTTCATCGTGCTTTATGTTGGATTTTTGCTGATCATGGGATGGGTGCTGCGGCCGTTTCTTCGCGAGGCCCGCCACCTGACCGTCCTGCCCTTGCGGCTGGCATTCATCACCGAGTTTGCACAGTTTCTTCCGACCATTCTGGCCACCGCCATCATGGCATTGATCGAACGCCGATCGTTCCTCGCCTACGGGTACCAGGGCACGGCCAAAGCGGCGCGCTTCGGCTGGGGTTTGGTTTGGGGATTCGTTGCCCTCTCGGTGTTCGTCCTAACCTTGTGGAAGTCTCACCTGCTGGCGTTCGATGGCGAGTTGTTGCACGGTGGCGACATCTGGAAGTACGCGATCGGCTGGGGACTTATGTTCCTGACGGTGGCGTTTTTCGAGGAATCTACCTTACGGGGTTATCTGCAATTCACGCTGACCCGCGGGATTGGGTTCTGGTGGGGCGCGCTGCTGCTCTCACTGCTGTTCGGCTTCTCTCACGGCACCAATCCAGGCGAGACCCCGGTCGGATTGTTCGCCGCGGCGGCCGTCGGACTGATCTTCTGCCTCAGCCTCTGGTACACCGGATCGCTGTGGTGGGCGGTTGGCTTTCATGCCAGCTGGGATTGGGCGGAATCGTATTTCTACGGCACGTCGGACAGCGGGCTGGTGGTGCGAGGACACCTGCTGGGCGAGCACCCCATCGGCCCGCGGCTGTGGAGCGGTGGCACGACCGGCCCGGAAGGCAGCCTGCTGGTCTTGTTTCTGCTGGTCATCGCGGCGATCATGATGCGGCTGTGGTGGGGACCCAGGGTCGAGTCCCCTTTCCGCAAAGATGGCTGGAAACCTGCATGGCTCAGAAGGCCTGAAGAATTTGGCCCACTTCCACTATAGGTAGGCTGGATCCGCAGTCTCGGTATCTACCGCCAGCTCGGCGAATGCCTGCTCGGCCTTCGCCTGGTCAAATTTGCCTTCACGCGCGAGGCGAGAGAGCGTCGCCGCTACCACCGATTCTGCGTTCACCTCGAAATGGCGGCGCAGATACTCACGGTTATCGCTGCGGCCAAAGCCGTCCGTACCGAGCGACACCAGCCTGGACGATAGCCAGGGTGCAAGTTGATCGGGGACGACCTTCATGTAGTCGCTGGCGGCAATGATTGGACCCTCCGCACCCTGCAGGGCCTGGAGGATGTAAGGATGCTTCGCCGGCTGCGTGGGATGGAGGCGATTCCAGCGCTCCACGCCCAGCGCTTCGCGGCGCAGTTCGTTGTAGCTGGTCACGCTCCAGACATCCGTCTGCACGCCGTACTTTTCTGCCAGGATGCCCTGCGCCCGAACTACTTCGTTCAGGATTGGTCCGCTGCCAAACAGCTGCGCCGTGGCCTTGCCCGAGGGAGCTGTCTGGAAACGATAGATGCCGCGCACAATGCCTTCCTGGACACCTTCCGGCATCGCGGGCATGGCATAGTCCTCGTTGTACATGGTGATGTAGTAGAAGACGTTCTCGTTTTCCTGGTACATGCGGCGGATGCCATCCTGCACGATCACGGCCAGCTCATACACGTAAGCCGGGTCGTAGCTGAGGCAGGTGGGCACGGTGCTGGCCAGTACGTGGCTATGCCCGTCCTGGTGCTGCAGCCCTTCTCCCAACATGGTGGTGCGGCCGGCGGTTCCTCCCATCAGGAAACCCTTGCCACGCGAATCGGCAAAAGCCCAGATCATGTCCCCGACGCGTTGGAAACCAAACATCGAGTAGTACATGTAGAAGGGGATCATGGGGATGCGAAAGTTAGAGTAGGCTGTGCCCGCGGCGGTGAACGATGCCATGGAGCCGGCTTCGGTAATGCCTTCCTCGAGGATCTGGCCGTCCTGCTCTTCGCGGTAATAGAGCAGCATGTCGTTATCGTGCGGGGTGTACTTCTGCCCTTCAGGGGCATAGATAGCCACCTGACGGATCGCCGATTCCAAGCCAAAGGTCCGGGCTTCATCGGGCACAATGGGCACGATCAGCTTGCCGATGGTTGGGTCTTTCAGCAGATGGCGCAGGATGCTGACGAATCCCATGGTGGTGGAGACTGCCCGGCCTTTGGATCCAGCGGTCCACTCGCTGAACTCCTTGAGCGGGGGCGCCTTGAACACCAGCTTGGGCGCGTCGCGGTGAGGTAGATAGCCACCCAGGGCGCGGCGGCGCTCCTGCAGGTAGACGATCTCAGGGCTTTCCGGCGCCGGCCGGTAAGGTTTACCCAGTTTTGCCTGCTGTTCCGGCACCGGGATTTTGAAACGCTTCACGAACTGGGCCAGGCCGCTGTCGGTGAGTTTCTTTTCCTGGTGGGAAGCGTTGCGGGCCTGGTTGGCGCCCATGCCGTAACCCTTAACTGTTTTGGCCAGGATCACGGTCGGCGAGCCGTGATGATTCACTGCCCTGCGGTAAGCGTTGTAGACCTTGACCCGGTCATGGCCGCCACGGTGCAGATTCTCCAACTGCTCGTCGGTCTTGTCGCTGACCAGTTCGAGCAGTTCGGGATACTTGCCGAAAAACTCCTGCCGCAGATAGGCTCCGCCTTTGGCTTTGAAAGCCTGGTAATCGCCATCGACGCACTCTTCCATTCGCTTGAGCAAGAGGCCGGAAGAATCACGTTCGAAGAGTTCGTCCCAATCGCTGCCCCAGACGATTTTGATCACCAGCCAACCTGCGCCGCGGAAGGTGCCTTCGAGCTCATCGATGATGCGCTTGTTTCCGCGCACCGGGCCGTCGAGACGCTGCAGGTTGCAGTTGACGACAAAGATCAGGTTGTCGAGTTTCTCCCGGGAGGCCACGTTGAGCGCGCCCAGCGTATCGACTTCGTCGGTCTCGCCATCGCCCACAAAGGCCCAGATCTTGCGGTCGGTCTTCTGAATAAGGTTGCGGTTCTCCAGGTAGCGCATGAAGCGGGCCTGGTAGATCGCGTTCAGCGGTCCGATGCCCATGGAGACAGTGGGGAAGCGCCAGAAATCCGGCATTAGCCACGGATGGGGATAAGAAGACAGGCCCGGTTTGCCACGCAGTTCGTGGCGGAAATTCAGCAGGCGTTCGTCATCAAACCGGCCTTCGAGATAGGCTCGCGCGTAGACACCGGGTGAGGCGTGTCCCTGGAAGTAGATAAAGTCGCCGGGCTGGTCTCCGTAGGTGGCGTGGAAGAAATGCTCATAGCCGACTTCGAGCAGGGTGGCCAGCGAGGAATAGGTGGAGAGATGGCCACCGATGCCGGCATCCTTTTTGTTCTGGCCATGCACCATAGCCATGGCGTTCCAGCGGATGAGGGCTTCGAGCCGCTCTTCCAACTTGCGGTCGCCGGGGTAGGGTACTTCTTCATGCCTGGGGATGGTATTGAGGTAGGGGGTAGTGAGGGCGCTGGGGGTGGAGATGCCGGCCTCGCGCGCCCGCTGCCGCAACGCGGCAATCAGCTCCGCAGCCTGTTCATGGCCTTCGCCGACCACCAGGTCGTCAAAGGCTTCAATCCACTCTGCTACTTCATCAGAAAACTTCGCTTGCGCGGGAACTGCTACTTTGGTTTCCATAAGAATGAGACCGTATCTACCTCTTGTAGTATATCCGTCAGCAGAGAATCCTGAGAAAGAGCGGGCCCGGCGGATCACTCATGTCTACGTCTTCTTTTCACCAGAGCCATGCCGACATTATTGACCTGCAACAGCAGGTCGCCCGCCTGCAGGCTCTGCTGGAGATTTCGCGCCAGGTGCATGCGGCCGGGGGGGCGGAAGAAGTGCTGCAATCGGTTCTGCGCATCGTGGTGCGGGAGCTGGAAATGGCCGGTGCTCATGTCACCCAGCCTTCGCTCACCGTGGGCGAGATGCCTGCGGAACCCTGGGAAGGGTGCGCCCGGTTTGCATTGCTGACCAAGGACGGACATCAGCTGACAGAGTTGGTGGTGAATCCTGGTCCGGGCAGGACGATATCCATTTACGAACAGGATTTTCTGGAAGGGCTGGTTCTGCAGGCAGGGGTGGCGGTCGAAAACGCGCAATACCATGAGCGCGCAGTCGAGTGGGCACGGGTGCAACAGGATCTGGATGCCGCCCGGGCGATTCAGCGTAGCCTTTTGCCCCAGCAGATGACGGAGATTTCCGGTTATTCCGTGGCCGTGCAGTCCAGCACCTGCTACGAGGTGGGTGGAGATTACGTTGACCTGGTCAGCCTGCCTGACGGCAGCGAGCTGATGGTCGTCGCCGATGTCGCGGGCAAGGGTCTGGCTTCTGCTATTGTGGCGACCTCGTTCCGGTCAGCTTTTCGCGCCATGGCGCTGGCGGGGTTGCCGTTGGCCGAGCTGGCGGCACGCATGAACCAGCAGCACTATGGCGAGGGCCAGGAAGCGCGGCGCCGCTACGTGACCGCGATCTTCCTCAAGCTGGACCCGGCAACGCATACCGTCGAGGTGGTGAATGCCGGCCACAACCCTGGTTTCCTGCTGTCCGCGGATAAGACGGTGCATGAGATCGAGGCCAGCGGTACGCCGATTGGATTGGTTCCGTTCATGCAATACAGCTCGGAAACGCTCGTATTCCATCCTGGATCGCGCCTGCTCTTCTATACCGATGGGCTCACCGAGGTGTTTCAGGGCGATGACGAATTCGGTCCAGAGCGTTTGCTGGCCACATTTCGCGAGTGCAAGTCGGAGGATTGTACTGCTATCCTCAAGAGCCTGTGGCAGCAATTGGCTGAGTTTTCCAGGGGAGAGCCGCAGCAGGACGACATGACGGCACTTGCTTTGGTGCGCATGCTGTAGGGAGAAGACCAACATGGTTGAAACCAGGGGCACGGCGGTGGAAGTCAAGCTCCCATCGCGGCTGGGCTTCGAAAAAGTTGCCATGGGCACAGCGGCCAGCGTGGCCAAGCTCATGGGCTTCCCCGACGATCGTATCGAAGATTTGAAGACTGCTTTGGCGGAGGCTTGCATCAATGCCATCGAGCATGGAAATGGCCTGGACGGCAGCTTATGCGTCGGAGTGATTCTTTCCGCCAGCGATGAAGCGCTCGAAGTGAAGGTGATGGACACCGGCTCCGGCATCACCAAGACGCCTTCCAAACCGGACATTGACCGCAAGATGCATGGTGAAGAAGATCCGCGTGGCATGGGTATGTTCCTGATCCAGTCGCTGGTGGATGAGGCGGAGTGGGTCAAAGGAAGCCCGGGCAAAGGAAGCTACGTGCGATTGGTCATCAGGCTGGCCAAGGAGAGTGAGTAAGGTGCAGACGGAGACAAAAGCTAAAGTGGATGAGGTTATGGGCGCCAAGGGGCAGCCGGTCACCGTTCTTCGCTTCACGGGGGATATTTCCAGTAGTTCCCGCGATACGGTTCTGGGGACGTATGAGGGCGTGACTAAGAGCCGTCCTGTGCTGATTGATTTTTCCAAGGTGGAGTACATCAATTCGAGTGGAATTGCGTTGGTGATCCAGATGTTGATGGAAGCCAATAAGGCGGATCAGACGATTGCCGCGTTTGGGTTGACGCCCCATTTTCAGAAGGTGTTTACCATGGTGGGGATTACCAAGTACGCGGCCTTACATCGCGATGAGGCTTCCGCGATCGCTTCTCTTTAGGGGTTTTTGGGACCCCGTTTTTTTGGGACACCCGTGTTGATACATCTCTCTTTAGAAACAGCGCAAAGTTGACATGGTCGCCCACTCAAGCCAAAAGATGGCTTGAATGGGCACCCGATGCATTGGTAGCCGGTTTTACTTTGCTCGGGGGTGGGTGCGGTCGTAGACCTGGGTGACCTGGCCTACGGTGAGTTGGGTGTAGCGCTGGGTGGTGGAGAGGCGCTCGTGGCCCAGGAGTTCCTGGATGGCCCGCAGGTCGGCTCCTTCTTCCAGCATGTGGGTACCGAAGGCGTGGCGGAGGGTGTGGGGGTGGATCTCGGCCGGCAGGCCTTTCGCTAGCGAGATTTGCTTGACGATTCGTCCTACGCTTCTGGTCGTCAGACGACCGGTTCCCCTCAGACGCAGGTTCAGGAGCAGGCCTTCGTTGGCCTTCCCGGCAAGCTTAAGGGTCCTGGAGGGGAGATAGGCGCGGATAGCGTCGGCCGCGGCATCTCCTAGTGGGACGTAGCGCTGCTTTCGGCCTTTGCCCCGGACAAGGATCACTTCCCTCGCCCAGTGGAGGTCGGTCAGGTTCAACCCAACCAGTTCCGCGTTGCGAATGCCGCAACCATAAAGCAGCTCGAAGATGACGCGATCGCGCTCGGGCCAGGCGGCCGCTTCGTCTGAAGCCGCGGTTTCTACCAGGTGGTTCATCTGCTCGATCGACGGTACCCGAGGCAAATGCTTGGGCAGCTTCGGGGTCGCGACCAGCGCCGCCGGATTGCTGGTCACGTGGCCGGCCCTCGCCATCCACTGGAACCATGAGCGCACGGCTGCCAGGGAGCGGGCCACCGAAGCCTTGGCCAATCCCCGTTCGTAAAGCTCTCCCAGGTAGCCGCGAATCTGCAGGTGGTCAATGCTGTGCATCTGCACGTTGGTTCCGCGCTGCTCGATCAGATAGGCAGTGAAGTTGCCGATTTCCCGCTGGTAGGCGCGCAGGGTGTGTGGGGACGCGGCTCGCTCGTGGGTCAGCATGGCCAGGAATTGCTCGGCCAGGAGAACTGGCTGCGGCTTCATGGGGCTGCCCTTCGGGTGGCGCGCGGATGATGGGCACGATGCACGGCTTTCAGCCGGCCAAGAGCCAGGTGCGTGTAGACCTGGGTGGTCGAGATATCAGCGTGCCCCAGCAGGGTCTGCACGGTTCTGAGATCGGCTCCGTTCTCCACCATGTGGGTGGCGCAACTGTGGCGCATGACGTGAGGGCTGGCACGTCCGTCCAGGCGTTTCACCATGTGCCACACCCACTGCCGGGTGAGTCCTGCACCGCGCACGGAGAGAAAGAGGCGGCTTTCGCGGGGGCGGATGGCCAGGCCGGGGCGGCCCCGAGTCAAGTAAGCCTCTAAAGCTTCAACAGCCATCCGGCCCAGGGGCACGATGCGTTCCTTGTCGCCTTTGCCGCGGACCAGCATGCGTCCCTCTGCCAGGGAGAGATCCTGCACACTCAGGCCGGTGAGCTCGGAGACGCGGACTCCGCCGGCGTAGAGCATCTCCACGATGGCGCGATCGCGTAAGGCGATGGCGTCTGCCTGGGGATGGTCGGCCGCGGTTCCAGCATGATCCATCATGCGCTCGACTTCGGATTGAGCGAGCGCCTTGGGGAGAACCTTCCAGGAAGCCGGAGATTCGAGGTTCACGGTTGGGTCGTGGCCGATGCGCTTATCCAACAGCAGCCATTTGTAAAAGCCGCGGAGGCAGGAGAGCTTGCGCGCTATGGAGCGAGATTGGACTCCGTGCTTTTGCAGATGTTCTAGGAAGCCGGAGACTTGTGCCTGCGCGGCAGTGAGCGGCAGGGCGTGGGTCCCCTCGAGATATTCGGCGAATAAGGAGAGGTCTCGCTCGTAGGCTTCACAGGTCAGTGGGCGCAGACCTTTTTCGACCCGCAGGTAGGTAAGGTATTGACGCGTGATGCCGGACTGGTTCTCGGCGGGCACACATTTGATTATCCGCTTGCCGCAGGGTCGATCGAGGGGTGGCCTAAGGCAGGAATCAAGAGAGGCAGCGGTGTAAAAAAGTTGTGCGCCTCAAGGGTCCCTCGACGGAGATGGAGAGAGCGATTGATGGGCTTCGCCCGTCGTTTTCGTCCCAGGTACGCTTTGGCGAACCTGGGACACCCGTCCTTAACCGCGGAAGGGGTTTTGAAAAAAAAGTGTGCGCCGTATGCGCCCTTTGCGCCATAATGTTCGGATTTTATCGGTTGTTCATGGCGGAAGTGCAAAATTGCCACAGATCGCCGACAATACACAGCAGGGGCAGGCGCCCCGCCAGGAGCGACCTCCGGTTTGACTAGCAGCAAGTCCCCACATATCACGCCTCTTTCCCCCCAGGAATTTGCCGAGTCTGTTCTCTCCCGAGAGCCCGCAGTGGCTGTGTTCGATTGCGATGGCACGTTGTGGGACGGGGACTCGGGCTACGACTTCATGGTGTGGTCGATCGAGGAGGGCATCGTCTCTCGAAACGCGAGTGATTGGATCGATTCGCGTTACCGGCTTTATCGTGCCGGCACGGTCTCCGAACTTGCCATGTGCGGCGAGATGGTCCAGATCTACGACGGTCTGAGCGAAACGGAAGTCCGCCGCGCCGCCGCCGCGTTTTTCCAGTCGCGGTTCACGGGCAGGGTTTTTCCTGAAATGCGCTCCCTGGTCGCGGCGCTGACCGAACGCGGGACGGATATATGGGTCGTCAGCTCGACCAATAATTGGGTGATCGAAGAGGGCGTGCGCAGCTTCCAGGTGCCTCCCACGCGGGTGATTGCCGCACGCGCGCTGGTGGCCAACGGCGTCATTACCACCAAGCTGGTGGATGTTCCCACGGGCGAGGGCAAAGCGAGCTCGTTGATCGCAGCAGGTGTGGCGACTCCCGACGTGGTGTTTGGGAACTCGATCCACGACGCTGCCATGCTGGAGATTGCACAACAGGCCTATCCCGTGAACCCCACCCCGGCCTTACTGGAAATAGCCGGCAAGCATGGTTGGCCCATCTTTTATCCGGAAGGCACTCTGCCGGCCCCGGCATGATGGCTCAGCGCTTCGGCCGTAGCCTCCGGGTTGCCGCTCTGCAGCCCAGCATAAGCCTTACGCTCGAACACCTGGGATGCCTGGAGTCGCTGGTCGCCTGCACTCGTTACTGCCTGCAGGCGGTTCCTTCGTTGCGCACTCGTGACGTGAAGGTGATTGCTGATTCGTGGTCTTCTACCACCGAAGAAATTCTTTCTGCTTCCCCCGACCTGGTGCTCGCCTCGGTCCCATATCGCATGGAGTCGCTGGCCGCGATTCTGAAATGCGGGGTCCCGGTGCTGACGCTGGCGCCGCACACGCTGGCGGATGTTTATCAGGACATCCGGCTGCTCGGCGACATACTGCAAGCCCCGGATCGAGCCGCGGGTGTGGTCGAGGAGATGATGCGGGACGTGGCGTCTACCCAGGAGGCAGTTTCCACAGCGGAAACGCGGGTGGTCTACTGCGAGGAGTGGGGAAAACCGTTGATTCACTCGCAGAGCTGGGTTGCGGAGCTGGTTTCGGCTGCGGGGGGACGTTTTTTGGGAAAGCCCGGCTCGGTGACGGATGCGGATGCAGTGGCGGAGCAAGATCCGGATGTTCTCGTTTTTGCATGGTGCGGCGCCGGCGACCGTGTTCCCCTGGCGCGGGTGATCGAGAAGCGGCAGTGGCATTCGCTGCGTGCGGTGCGGGAAGGCCGTGTTTATTGCGTGCCGGACGAGTTTTTGAATACTCCGGCACCTAATCTCCTGCAGGGATTGCGGGCGCTGGCGGGCGCGATTCATCCGGAGATCTTTGGGCCGGCGCAAGGCGTACGATGCCTGTTACCAGACGGTCTTGCTGCAGCAACGTCTAAAATTGTATGAACGTGCAGAGAGATTCAAGGCGGCCAAAGACGGACGCCAAGGTAGTTCGGCTAGTGGTGGCCGCACTGATCCTACGGGAGCAGAAGGTATTGATTTGCCAACGGCGGCCGGACCAGCCGATGGCATTGAAATGGGAGTTTCCCGGGGGCAAGGTAGAGGACGGGGAAAGCGCGGAACAAGCGTTGCGGCGGGAGCTGGACGAGGAATTGGGTATCGCCGCGGATATCGGGAATCGAGTCGCACATACGCGGCATACGTACCGCAGTGGGACCGCGATCGATTTGCAGTTTTTTGCGGTGCACCAGTTTTCTGGTGAGATGACGAACCGGATTTTTAATGACCTTCGGTGGTGCCCGTTGCGGGAGTTGACGCGGTACGATTTTTTGGCCGCGGATCGGATTTTGATTCGCGAGCTGGCGGCGGGCAGGTTGTTGTAGGGCCCCTCTTCGTTGCTGTGTATGGCCGGATGACAAAGGACAGCTTTAGAACTGGAAGTAGATGAAGTCGCGGTGGCCGAAGAAGCCGAAGAAGACGATCGCATAGATGCAGGCGTTGTAGGCCAGGGCGCGAATGGCGGGGCGAGCCCAGATTCGGGGAACGGCCGCGGGATGGGCTATCCACCACTCGATCACGAACATGGCCACAATCGATAGGACCAAGTATGGGGCGGTTGCCCGGCTGAATCCGCCTACCTTCAGCAACAGTGGGTCCAGCCTTCCTGGCGGTAGAAGGTGGGTGGCGATATACCAGGCGTCTCCCACCGAGTTGGCTCTGAAAAATATCCAGGCATAGGTCACCAGGGTGAAGGTCACGAGCGTTTTGCAGAATGCAGCCAGGCGGGGTAGCCGAGGGAATGGTTCCAGCTTGATTGACTGGGCCACGATCAGGTAGAGGCCGTGCAGGAATCCCCAGATGACGAAGGTCCAGTTGGCTCCGTGCCAGAGGCCGCTGATGACAAAGGTGATCATCAAGTTGAAGTAGTGACGCGGTAGCTTCACGCGGCTCCCACCCAGGGGAATGTAGACGTAGTCGCGGAACCAGGTGGAAAGCGAGATGTGCCATCGCCTCCAGAACTCGCCCACGGAGCGGCTGAAGTAGGGCTGCAGGAAATTGATGCGGAGCTCGTAGCCCATCATGCGCGCGAGGCCCAACGCTATATCGGTATAGCCGGAAAAATCGCAGTAGATCTGGATGGAAAATAACAACGTCGCGAGTAAAAGCGCGGCGCCGTCGTAGTGGCGCGGGCTGTCGTAGATGAGCTTCACGAAATCAGCCACGTTGTCGGCCAACACCATCTTCTTGAACAGGCCCCACAGGGCTTGCGCCAGGCCTGCGCGCACACCATCGAGGGTGACGCTCGGCTCGCGGTGAAATTGAGGCAACAGTTCGTAAGGCCGCTCAATGGGCCCAGCCACCATCTGGGGAAAGAAGGCTACGTAGAGCGCGTATTCCAGCAGATTCTTTTCCGCGGGTACGCGGCGCCGGTAGACCTCGATGGTGTAACTCATTGCCTGGAAGGTGTGAAAGGAAAGGCCGACGGGCAGAATGATGGCCAGCAATGGCGGGTCATAACGCAGTCCGAAAAGATGCGAGGCACTGCGAAAGGAGCCGGTCAGGAAGTTGAAATATTTGAACAGCACTAACAGCCCAATGTTGCAGAAGAGGCTGATTCCCAGATACAAACGGCGACGCGCGGGCAGCTCGGCTTTTTCTATCTGCAGACCGGCCACGTAGTCGATGAGCGTGATGCCCCAGATGACCCAGATATAGCGAGTGCTCCAGCACATGTAGAAGTAGTAGCTGGCGACGAGCAGGATGACTTTGCGCGTGGTCCCGCGGGTGACCAGAAACAGCAGCCACACGATGACAAAAAAGAACAGAAACTGAAAGCTATTGAAGAGCATGTTTGTCCTTCAGCAGCTGAAACAGAGCTTGCGTATAGATGCGGGCGCCGGACTGGTTGAGGTGGGTCTGATCGGCAAACAGGCGATTGGGATAGAGATAGTAATCCGGGCCGAGCAGCTTGCAGGGCGTGGCTCGCTCAACCTGGGCGGCGAAATCCTCATCCCTTGCTTTCGCCGGCGCAGCTTCCCGCTCGCGGAGATAAAACGGAACAAAGTAACAGTCGATGTGATATTGGCGAATTAATTGGTTGAGTTGGGCAATCTGCGCGCTGGGCGAGGGGGCATCACGAGGAAGCCGCTGGAGGGGTTGGTCTGAGTCGAGATGAAAATCGTCAGGCAGACGCCCTTCGGCAAAGCGGCTCTGCTCGGTGATGAGATGGTAGCCGCGTTCCGCGATGACCTCGCGCTCGTTTTCTTCCGACTCGCGGTAATAGCTCAGGACGCCACCGTGACTGGGTGCGGCAAGCAGAAAGGCGGTCAGATCGCGCGGGAAATTGCGAAAAGGAAAGAGCTCATCGATAACGGCGTGATCGTCGGGGATGAAGTGAAAGAGGCCGCGGGGGCGTGGATCGCGTCTCCAGGGCAGCGTCATGAGCAGCACATGGGGAGCCTGGCCACGCGCACACATTGCCTGGAGAGGGGGCAGAAATAAGTCGCTCCCGGGAAAGCCGGAGTTGAAAGAGGAAACCTGCAGATGATCGGCCGCACTCAACTGGTCGAACCAGGCGGGCACAAAGCCGGCGAGGATCTTGCTGTTGCCGAAAATCAATACCCGGGTCACGGCGGGATTGGCCGGAAATACCGGCCCTATGTGTTCCCACTGCAGCTTGGCGCTGAAGACTATGTCTGAGCCATTTTTCAGGTAGGGCAAGCCACGCCAAAGTCCATACAACCCTGCCCAAGCCAGGGCAAAGAACAAAATCGTCCAGCCAAGAGCCGACGGAGTCCTTCGCTTCGCAGGCGGCTCGTGCCGAGCGGCTTCGGGGTTGGGGGCGGTTTGGACGTCCAAAATAAATCCTGGACTTTAATCGTATTACAGCCCTAGGTGGAGCCGCTGGTAAACATCATGACCAGTGACAACACAATAACCACCACGGCTGTCAACCAGGCCACGACATTGAACCAACGCGAGTTGACCTGTTCGCCCATGAGGTCTTTGCGATTGATGAGCAGCAGCATGAAGATAATCACCAGGGGCAGGAGCACGCCGTTCAACACCTGGGACAGGATGACCATGCTGATCAGTTTGCCGTTGGGAACAAAGAGGACAGCAATGGCTCCGCCGGCGACCAATAGCGTATAGAGCCAGTAGAAGACCGGAGCATCTTTGAATCCGCCGTCCAGACCGGACTGCAGGCCCAGACCTTCGCAAATGGTGTAGGCGGTGGAGAGGGGCAAGATGGAGGCGGCGAACAGCGAAGCATTGAAGAGTCCGATGGCGAACAACAGGAAAGCATACTGTCCGGCCAGGGGCTTCATCGCTTCGGCAGCATCGGCCGCTTCGCGGAGCGCTCCCATTCCGTGGGCATACAGAGTGGCGGCGCACGCGACGACGATGAACCAGGCCACGATGTTGGTAAAGAAAGATCCGATGATCACGTCGAGCCGCGAGGCCGGATAACTCTTCGCGGTGACTCCCTTTTCCACGATGGAGGACTGCAAATAGAACTGCATCCAGGGTGAGATGGTAGTGCCGATCACGCCCACGATCATGTAAATGTAACTTTTAGAGTGCCATATGGACCCCCGCGGCAGCTCGACCGTGGCCACCATGGCATCGTGCCAGCTGGGTTGGGAAAGGACGCCGGTGACGATATAGGCGATATAGAAAACGGATGCGGCCAGGAAGACTTTTTCGACGCGTTTGTAATCGCCCTTGACCACCAGGAGCCAGATCGTCAAGGCGCTGGCCGGCACGGAGACGTACTTGCTGACATGGAAGAGCTGCATGCTGCCGGCGATGCCGACGAATTCCGCCATGACGTTGCCGAAGTTAACGATCAACAGCAGGAACATCAAAACGAAAGTCATGCGCAAACCGAATTCTTCGCGGATGAGATCGCTCAGGCCCTTGCCGGTGACGGCACCCATGCGGGCGCACATTTCCTGGACCACCAGCAGCGCGATGGTGATAGGGATCATGGTCCATAGCAGGGTGTAGCCGAATTGGGCGCCTGCATTGGAGTAGGTGAGGATGCCGCCGGAGTCGTTGTCGATATTGGCGGTGATAAAGCCCGGGCCGAGCACGGCGAGGAAGAGCAGGATCCGGATTCGCCAGCGCTTGAGCATCGGTCAGGGTGAAGAGTTCAATTTGAATTCGTTAACGAACTACAGCAAAGCAGCAGTGAGTTATTGTCTGGATCGCAAGAATGCAATTACATGGTCCGCCTGGACGACGCCGACGAGCCGGTTGGCTTTATCCACGACCGGCAGGGCATGGAGATTGTACTTGTCAAAAAGCTCGGCGACTTCATCCTGGTGAGATTCGGCCGGGCTGGAGATGATGCGTGGCTCGGCCAGGACAGCCACTCGCGTTTCCGGAAGCGCCAGGATCAGACGCGCCAGCGGGACGACTCCTTCGAGCACTTCATCGTTGCCGGTGAGATAGATTTCGGTGACGCCTTCGGGATCTCCATCGAACTCGCGCAGTGCGCGCACGGCCTCTGCCACGGTGGCCCTGGAGGGGACTTGCACGTAGCTGGTGGTCATTCTGCCGGCGGCGGAGTTCTCCCGGAATTCGAGCAGATCTTCGACTTCCTGGCGCTCTTCCGGATTCATTTCCTCGAGGATCGCTTCGGAGCGCTCGTCGGAGAGCTCGGCGAGCAGATCGGCGGCTGCGCCCGGATCCATCTCTTCCACGATGTCGGCGACGCGGCCGGAGTCGAGGGATTCGAGCAAGGATTTCTGGAGGCGCGGATCTACTTCTTCGAGCGCGTCCGCAGCTACTTCTTCGTCGAGCGAGACAAAGACCGCTTCGCGCTCGGGTGGAGGCAGATCTTCGAGGATGTCCGCCAGATCGGAAGGGTGCATATGAGAGAGGCGTTCATGTTCGATCTTCAGCTTGACGCGGCGCGCTGGATCGACTTCGATCAGATCGACAAATTCCCATGGGATGACGCTGGCGCGGAAGTGCATGGCGAAGTTTGCCAGGGTTTGCCTGGGCATGGCGCCTTTGAGCAGGCGGCGTACGGCGCCTCTCATGCCGATGGCTACCTCAGCTACCCGCAGCCCTTCGCGGCCGTTTTGGGGATACCACTGCAGGTCGACGTCATTCACGCGGACGACTTTCCTGCCGTGCACGTCGATGATTTGCCGGTCGAGGACGTCTTGCTGCAGGAGGAGCAGATTTTCGTCGCCGCGCAGGGGCTGAAGGAGGGCATCCTCGCGCAACTCGATGGTTCCGGCCGGGGTCTGCAGTACGTCTTTGACGGCTACGAGCCTGGTTCCCTCGCGGGTCCTGAGGAGGAGACCGGCAACGTTTCCGGCGGCGGGCCCGGTGGCGACGGCAACATCTTTGAGCCGACCCTGGACGCGGCCCTGCCGGTCCGTGACCGGCGTGCCGAGCAGGAGGGTAAGACTGGCGTGCCTGGTGTGCTTGTCGTGCATCGTTGGCCGGTTGCAGTCTAACAGTCGCAGGGGAAGGGTTGTTAGAGAGACGAGGTGGGGTCGATTTAGTAACCCTTGTTGAGGGTGGGTGGGGGTTCAGGGAAAACAGGTTACCGATCGTCTTGGTGTTTCAATATTTCAGATTCAGATCCAAAGACGATTCCGGCGGCGTTCACTAGGAGGATCCCAGGTCTCAAATGCGAGACCCCACGGCACGCCGGGGCAGGCTGGGGCACCCGTCCCGTTTTCTTCTTGGATGTCCCTGGGAGTTCGGAAACGTGTACCTCGGAGGTTGAAGAGGGAAGATTGGAAGTTTTTCAGTCGTCATTGCGGGACTTTTCGTGCGTCGATCTCTACCCAGGACTACGTCCTGGGCTAAGGTCAACCGTCCCTTCGGGACTCGTTGGTTTAGTTGGGTCTGTCGGGGCGGGTTTTTTGGAAGCGTTCGTCGAGGGGTTGGCGGCCCTGGAAGCCGGCTTCAACGGTGTGCCAATAGTCTATTTTGGCTTCTCCGAGTTGCCAGCAGAGGAGGACGATTTGTTCGCCGATCTGGCAGGGGAAATCAAGGAGGCCCTTGTCCAGGTCTTTTACCTGGACGCCGATGGAGTCGATTTCCTGGATTGCATCCTGGGCTTGCTGGACGGAGGTGCGCTGCGACATGCGCTTTTGGGCCACGGCGGCAACATCCACCAGCATGCCCCCGGAGAGGAAGATGTTCTGACTGAGCATCTGCAAGTCGGCTTCCACCAGACTGGCGCTCTCTTTGGCATCGATCGCCCGGCGCAGCAGCGACTCCAGAATGGGCAGGAGAGATTGCGCCTCGTCGAGAGTGAATGTCTTCATCGATGCGACCTACGGCTGTCTTTATGGTAATACAGGTGGCCGAGGGCCTGATTTGTGGCGGCTTAGCCGGGAAGGTATCATGACAGAGCGATGAGTTTGCCCGACACTATCTTCATTTTCGGACTTGCCCTGGTTGTGTTCGGCCCTAAGAAACTGCCGGAGATCGGGCGGCAACTGGGCAAACTGGTGCTCGAGTTCCGGCGCGCCAGCAATGAGTTCAAGATGCAGATCGAGGAAGAGTTGCGTACCGCCGAGGTAGCGGACCGGCAAAAGCAGATTGCCGCCCCGCCCGTGACCCCAGCTGCGGCGGCGGAAACTCCGTCAGAATTGACGATCCGGCCGCCGAGCGATGGAACGACGGTCAGCACGGAAAGTCCGTCGGCACGGGTGATCCCGGTGCACGAGGAAGTGGCGGAGCTGAAAGCAGTGGCGGGAGACCATCCGGAACTGCCGAGCAACGGCCTTGAGCGCGAGCCCGAGCAGGCAGTCAGTCACCATGACTGACATCGTGGACCGCGCACGGACCGCCGTGACCGAACGAGCCGAACTGCCGGGGATGAGCCTCCTGGAACACCTGGAGGAGTTGCGCAAACGCATCATTCATTCCGGCGTCTACCTGATCATCGCTTTCTTTATCGCTTACGCGATCCGTGAAAAGCTGTCTGCGTTCATGGTGAAGCCCATCACGGCAGCACTCAAGGCGCACAACCTGGACGCTCACCTGGTCTATTTGAATCCGGTCGACCCGTTCAACTTTTACATCAAAATCAGCCTGGTGTGCGGGGCGATCATCGCCTCACCGTTCATCCTGTTTCAGGTGTGGTTATTCATTGCTCCCGGTCTTTACCGGCAGGAGAAGCGGTACATTCTGCCCTTTATGACAGCCACGGTTGGTTTGTTCCTGGCGGGCGCGTTTTTTGGCTATCACTACGTTTACCCGGGCGCTTTGACTTTTCTCATCGGCTACGGCTCTCAGTTCAGGCCGATGGTGACGGTGAGCGAGTACACCGAACTGTTCATGACCGTGATTCTGGGTTTGGGGGTCACGTTTGAGTTGCCGATCCTGGTATTTTTTCTAGCGCTGTTTGGCATTGTGACGGCCGGATGGCTGTGGAGGAATATCCGCTACGCCATCCTGGTGATTTTTATCATCTCCGCGATTATCACCCCCACGCCGGATGTGCTCACCATGTGCGTGTTTGCCGCGCCGATGCTGGTGCTTTACCTGGTGAGTATCGGGGTCGCTTACATGGTGCACCCGTCGCGGAGAAACCGGCTCAAAGAGCAAACATGAGGTTGGTTGCTGCGCTTCTCTGCCTGCTTATGTGCGGTGCGGCGCGAGCCCAGACGCCGCTTCCGCGGTTTGATGGGGCCCGGGCGCTCGCCTATACGCGGCAGTTCGTCGCTACCGGACCGCGTTGGGTAGGCAGCAATGGGCATGCCAAGGCGCAGGCTTTCCTGGAAAAACAGTTCTCCAAAGATGAGTTGGTAAAGGATAGCTTTACGGCGTCCACGCCCGCGGGGCCGATGGCGATGACGAATTACATCGTTAAATTTCCCGGCAGCAAGGATGGGATTATCGTGCTGGCCAGCCATTACGACACCAACTATCCGCTGAAAGATACCGGGTATGTGGGGGCGAACGATGGTGGGTCCAGTACGGGTCTGCTGCTGGAATTGGCGAATAGTTTTCGTGGCAAAAAGTTGGATGGCTACAGCGTCTGGCTGGTGTTTTTTGATGGAGAAGAGGCGGTAAAGGAGTGGACCGATACCGATTCGGACTACGGTAGCCGGCATCTTGCGGAGAAATGGCAGGCGGATGGGACTCTTAAACGCATCAAGGCGTTTTTGCTGGCTGACATGATTGGTGACAGCGACCTGGATGTGTTGCGGGATTTGGGTTCGACGCCATGGCTGCTGGATGTGGTGGGGCAGGCAGCGGCGAAGTTTGGCGACCAGTCTTATTTTTTCCAGGAGAAGACTTCGGTGGGGGATGACCATACGCCGTTTATGCAGCGGCATGTGGCTTGCGCGGACATTATTGATTTCAATTATGGGTATCAGAATGCGTTCTGGCATACTCCGCAGGACACGATGGATAAGCTGAGTGCTAAGAGCCTCACGATTGTCGGGGATGTGTTTCTGGAGACGATTCGGTTGTTGAATGAACGGTAGGTTTCCCTTTGGAATCGGGGAGGGGAGGGCGTTGCCCACTCAAGCCAACAGAAGGCTTGAATGGGGCACCCGAAGCTTTTGGTGGGTCATGCAGGCTTGAATGGTTCACCCGAGGCTTTTGGTGAGTTATGCAGGCTTTGGTGAGTATGCAGGCTTGAATGGGACAGCTGGGGCTTTTGGTAGGGTAGGCAGGGCTTGGGGGCCGCGGCTAGGCTAGCATTGGGTAATGCTCGATGGCGCTCCGATTGCTTGGTGGATAGGTTTTCACGTTGTAGTGCTGGTTCTGATTCTGGTCGACCTGGTTGTTTTGGGCCGCGGGGAAGAGTCTTCCCAAACCCGCCATAATTTTCTGTTTGTCTTGTTTTTGCTGGCTCTCGCTGCTGCTTTCGGGATTTGGATTGGCCATACCGAGGGACGGCAAACGGGGCTTGAATTTGCCTCGGGTTACCTGATCGAGCTGTCGCTCAGCATCGACAATCTTTTTGTTTTTCTGCTGATGTTTCGTTCTTTCGGCCTCAGCCCCGGAGAACAACGAAAAGCATTGCTGCTGGGAATTCTGGGCGCCATAGTCATGCGCGGGGTGTTCATTTTCGCCGGCGTGGCTCTGCTGGAACGATTTGCGTGGGTGCAGTACGTGTTTGGCGCCCTGCTGGTGTTCGCCGCCCTGCGGCTGCTACGAACGAATAAGAAGACCACCAAGTCGCCGGCGGCAGCCACGTGGGTTACGAAGTGGAGCCAGCGCTGGGCCACCAACCCCAAGGCTGCTTTTTTTCTTGCCGTGGTATCGATCGAGGTCGTCGACCTGGTCTTCGCTATTGACTCGGTGCCGGCGGTGCTGGCCGTCTCTCACCATCCCTTTGTGGTTTATACCTCGAATATCTGCGCGATTCTGGGGCTGCGGGCACTGTACTTCCTGCTGGCCGGGCTGCTGGACCGGCTGCATTTTCTGCACTTCGGCCTGGCTGCCATTCTGGGCTTCGTGGGCGGCAAGATGCTGTTGGCGAAGTGGGTGGAGGTGCCGGTAGCTCTCTCGCTCGGCCTCATCGTGGGGATCGTGGCGGTGGCCACGGCGGCTTCGCTAATGTTCACGCGGAAGAGCCATGCCTGAGTTACGGTACGATGGACCAAGCCGTGCGTAAAATTCCCGTCACGACCAAGTTCGGTCAATACACTGTTTCCGTGGGAAGCGGCGTCCTGGATTCCTTATCGACGCGCATTCCTGCGCTGGCCGGAAATCCGCGCAAGCTGGTTTTTTTGCTCACCTCACCGGAGATCTGGGCGCTATGGGGCGAGCGGGTGCAGGCTTCCCTGGCGCCGCGAGAGCCGATCGTGCTGTTTCTTCCACCGGGGGAGCGACACAAACGCATGAGCCAGGTGGAGCGGCTGACCACGGAGATGACGAAAGCAGGGGGCGACCGGTCCTCGCTGCTGATCGCTTTTGGCGGTGGAGTCACCGGGGATGTAGGCGGGTTTGTCAGCGCGATCTATATGCGCGGTATCGACTACGTTCAGGTGCCGACCACTCTGCTGTCGCAGGTCGATTCCTCGGTGGGGGGCAAGACGGGGGTCAACCTGCAAACGGGCAAGAACCTGGTGGGCTGTTTTTATCCTCCGCAGGCCGTGGTGGCGGATATTTCCCTGCTGCACACGCTACCTCAACGAGAGCTGCGGGCAGGGATTTACGAGAGCATTAAAGCTGGGCTGATCCGTGACGCAGCGCTTTTCCGTTTTATCGAAAGCCACCGGGAAGAGATCGATGGGGGCGACCCCACGGCGCTGGAGAAGATGGTGGCAGCTTCCATTGCCATCAAGGCCGATGTGGTGTGCCAGGACGAGCGGGAACTCGGGGTGCGGATGCTGCTTAATTTTGGCCACACCCTGGGCCACGCCATTGAGGCGGCCAGCGGCTATCGCGCGCTGCTGCACGGCGAAGCGATCGCGTGGGGGATGATTGCGGCGCTCGAGATCAGCCGCCAGCGCAAGATGGTGACGGAAGGCGAAGCCCGGCGCATTGAGACGCTGATTCGGTATTTTCAACCTCCACCATTCCCACCGGTCAGTTCCAAACGGCTGCTCCAGGCAGCTGCCGGGGATAAGAAGAACCGGGCCGGAGTGCGCCGCTTTGTGCTGCTGCAGGGCCTGGGGAATGCGGTCACGGTCGAGGATGTGACCGACGCGGAAGTGCTGGCGGGGATCGCGTATATTCGACAGCTCTCTGAAAGCGGTAAGTAACCGTGGCGGCTGGAGCGCAACCCGAGGGAACCGGGGATGAAGCGAGCGCAGCGGCGGCGGTGCGCTCGATGTTCGACCAGATTGCCCCGCGCTACGACCTGCTGAACCATGTGCTTTCGTGCAATATTGACCGGGTTTGGTGGTGGCGTGCGGCACGGGCCTTTCGCCGGGTGTTGGCCCGGCCGGACGCGCAGATTCTGGATCTTTGCTGCGGGACCGGGGATATGACGATGGCTTTGCTGCGGCGGCGGCCGAAAGCTGGCCGGCCGGTGCTGGCCGCGGATTTCGCGCACCAGATGCTGGTACGGGGGGCAGCGAAATTTGTTCCTCGCGGAGCCGTGGCTGTGGAAGCAGACGCGCTGCATCTTCCACTCCCCACCGATTCGATTGATTTGCTGATCACGGCGTTTGGTTTTCGTAACCTGGCCAACTACCGGGCTGGGCTGGAGGAGTTCCACCGCACGCTGAAGCCGGGTGGCGAGCTGGGGATTCTCGATTTCAGCGAGCCGGGCGGCTTCCTGGGGAAGTTGTATGCGCTTTACTTCCGGCGGGTTTTGCCTGCGGTGGGATCTTTGATTTCGGGGGTTTCCGGACCGTACCGATACCTCCCTAACTCCGTGCAGCGGTTCCCTGCCCCCGCGGCATTGATGCAGACGATGAAGTCTGTGGGCTTTGAGCAGGTTTCGTGGACGTCCTACAACTTTGGTGTCGCGGGCCTGTATCGCGGGGTCAAAAGTTAACCATGTGAGGTCGTCCCCGATTGGGTGAATTTCCGGGCGGCTGGGTAACTCGATAAACTTAGGGCATGCATGCAACGGTTACCTGGCAGCATGACCAGCAGTACGATGCGGTATCCCATAGCGGACATCACGTCACCATGGATGGAGAGGCCGCTCACAAGGCGGGCGCTAGTCCGATGGAACTGGTGTTGATGGCTTTGTGCGGATGCACGTCTGTGGACGTGATTTCTATTTTGCGCAAGAAGCGCGAGCCGCTTACGTCGCTCACAGTTTCCGCAGTGGCTGAACAGGCAGCGGAAGCTCCGAAGGTGTTTACCCATATTCAGCTTACGTATCACATCGGCGGAGGCGTCTCGGCCAAGGCTGCGGAAGACGCGGTTGCGCTTTCAAAGAACAAATACTGTTCGGTTTCAAAGATGTTGGAAAAGTCGGCAAAGATCGAGTACGTCATTACTTACGGCGAGCCGGTATGATCAATTTTTTTCGATTGGCGTTGGCGTTCCTGGCGATTGCCATGGCGGGCCTGGTTTCGGCTGTGGTGACCATGCGGTTTGCGATTCATGGGGCGGAAGTGAAGGTCCCGGATTTGCAGGGGCTTACTGTTTCCGAGGCGGTGCATAAGACGGCTAATTTGGGATTGAACCTGGGGATTGATAACAAGTACTACAGCGCGGATGTGCCCGCGGGGCGGGTGCTGGCACAGTCTCCTCTGCCTGGTGCGACTGTCCGGCGGGAATGGCGTATGCGGGTGACGGAGAGCCTTGGTCCGCAGCGGGTGGCGATTCCCAAAGTGGTGGGGCAGCAGGAGCGGGTGGCGGCGATTGAAGTACGGCGGGTGGGGCTGGAGTTGGAAGAGACAGCGCAGATGCCTTACAGCGGGGCGCAACCGGGGACAGTGATTGCGCAGAATCCGCAGCAGGGGGCGGGTGGCGTAGAGCGGCCGAGCGTAAGTTTGCTGGTGAGTACTCCGGCGCCTATTCCTGGGCCGGCGATGGTTATGCCTCAGCTGACGGGTTTGCCGTTGGCTGCGGCTACGGCGTTGGTGGTGCATGCGGGTTTGAAGGTGGGGCCGGTGCAGAATAGTTATTCAGCGGCGGCAGCTCCGGCGGATGCGGATGGGGGGATGGCTCCCGCGGATACAGTGGACCCTTCAGGGACGGTGTTGAGCCAGAGTCCGGCAGCCGGGCATAAGGTGGAACCGGGGATGACAGTCACGTTTCGGGTGGCTCAGTAGAGGTGGGTTCTCCGAGAGAGTTGATTGAGGGAGGGGCGCACTGCAGGACCCTCGGCTTCCCGCGAACTTCCTGCGGCTTTCCTTACTGAAAGCCGCACACGCGGTCGTTTCCAGCGCAGCGTGGCAGGAAATCCGGGTACGGGATGACAGCAAGGAAAGCGTGGCGGTTGATAAAGAGTGGTTGCCTATGTTGAGAGCCGAAAAATCGACAAAGTCACAGTCGCTCAGGACAGGCTCTCCGACTGCACGCCATAAGCTCTTCTGCTTACGATAGCTTTGCCATCGCGGTTGGCTTGCGGAGAACGCCGGGACTCTAGCCCAATCTTTTCCGAACCCGGGTTGCCGCCTCTCTCTCGCACTGCCCTGCCCAAAACATATTTGAAACCCCGCGACACTAAATGCTCCCAATCAGGATCTATATCGTCGTGGAAATCCAGCCGCCAGCCGCGCCGGAGCGCCGCACGGTGAGCAACTGTTTGGGGTAAGCAGGGGGGCGACCAGGCGTCCTCTAAGCAGGTCTTTGACAACTAGCACCACAACCTGTCCGGCAAGCCGCCGGGCCCTATTCTGCATGGAGCGAAAAGCAGTTCTCCCCTTCCTTTTAAGTGCAGCAAAGGGGCTTATGGCGCATAAGGCGCTTATGGCGCACACTTTTTTTCCGCGCCCACCTGGCAGCGGCTCCAAACACGGAGAACCTGGCGACTGGTGACGGACGTTTCCCCTCCGCAGGATGAGTACCATCCCGCGAGGGAGGCAAGATGCTCAATTAATTGCTTGAGCACCTTGAGCATCTTGAGCACCTTGCTCATCTTGAGAGAACAATCGCGCCACGCTTTACAGACAGTGAACTGCAGGTTCCTCGGCTTCCCCGGATTTCCTGTCGGGAGTTGCCGCTGCATCAGCTGCATGTGGTTCTCTTCCAGGAGAACCACATAAGTGGTCGCGGTGTGCGCGGCGAAGTTGGAAACCCCGGGCGCGCTCCGGATGACAACAAGGAGAGGGTTGTTACCGGACAAAGACTGTTACGATCCGAAATTTTGCAGTGGTTTCTTCTTAACCCTTTACCAGGCTTGCGGCGAAGAAGCCGTCTCCGGGGTAGAGTCCTGGGAAGGTGCGCAGGTAGTGGTCCGGGGCTTGGTTGGGAAAGAGGCGGTCTGCGGTTCCGGGGTTTAAAATGCCTTCGGATTCCAGTGTTTTGATTTGTGGCCTCCAGGGTTGGAGTTGAAGGCCTTTTTCCTGCTGCAGTAGTTCTTCGATTACAGACTCGTTTTCTTCCGGCTCCAGGGAACAGGTGGAGTAGATCAGTCTGCCTCCCTGGCGCAGGGCGCGCAGGGCAGAGCGGAGGAGACGTAGCTGGCGTTCGCGGTGGCGCTCAAGATCAGCGGTGGTGATGCGGTGCTTGATTTCTGGATTGCGGGTCAGGGTCCCGGTTCCGCTGCAGGGCGCATCGCAAAGCACGAGGTCGAATTGGTTTTCAAACGGGAGTTGCGTTGCATCGAGAACGCGAAAGTGAATGTTGGGCTGCCCTCTCAGAAGAGCTTGCATGGCCTTCAGACGCGCCGGACTGATGTCACAGGCAGTGATCGATGCGGTTGGATTGCGCTCGGCCAGGATGGCGGTCTTGCCTCCGGGGGCGGCACAGCAATCCAGAATTTCGGCGCCTCGGCCGGCCAGCTCCGCGACCAGTTGCGAGCCTTCATCCTGAACGCGGTCGCGAGCACGCACAACAAAGGCGCCCGGCTTCTCCTCGGACGGGGGTGGAATTTGATCGTAACGGCAGATTGCTGTCGCCGTATCCAGACCAAAGGCCTTGATCCATCGATCGACCATCCATTGCGGATGAGCGGCCACGGCGTTCGTCTCATTCAACTTTGGAGTTTGCGCCAGCTTGCGCAGCACCGCATTCACTAGCCCCACGGCGTATTCATTGCCCGACTGCCGGGCCAGCTCGACGCTCTCGAAGATTGCAGCATGCGCTGGTATGCGGTCGAGTAACAAAAGCTGCAGAGCTCCGAGCTCCAATGCGATTTGCACCGGGTCGGCGAGGTGACCTTTGCTTTTGGTGAGCGCTTCCCGGATGCGCTGCTGCACGACCAGTTGCCAACGCAGGACACCCATCACCAGCGTAGTGGCCAGGTTCTTGTCCAGGTCCGAGAGTGCTTCCACGGGTTTCGAACGAAGCAGATGGTCACTGTGCAGGTCCGGCTTCCGCCTGAGTTCGAGTAAGAGATCGAAGGCGATTTTTCGCGCAGGAGAGATACGGGCAGCCAAACTACGAGCCCAGCCTCTCATGGGGATGGGGAGCGGCGCCGCGCAGGAAATCCGCAACCGGCAGTCTCTTCTTCCCTTCCATTTGAACTTCGAGCAATTCGAGGCGGGTGGAGGAACCGGCAGCGACGAAGAGACGGTTGCCTTCCAGCATCATCTCCCCGGGAGGAGCCGGCGTCGATCCAGCCGGCAGCAGGCGATGCAGGGTCAGCTTCTTTCCACGAAAGATTGTGTAGGCGCCGGGCCAGGGTTGAAAGCCACGCCACCGGTTGTAAATCACCGCGGCAGTGCGGGTGAAATCGACGAGGGCATCCTCACGTTCGAGGATCGGCGCCAGCGATGCCGCGGCATTGTCCTGCGGGATGGGTTGGATCGTACCTGCTTCCACTCCTTCAAGAGTCTCGCGCATCAAGCCTGCTCCACTCTCTGCCAGCAAGGGGAAAAGCTGCTCGGCAGTTTGGTCCGGTCCGATGGGGAGCGATCGCTGCAGGAGCATGTCTCCGGTGTCGAGGCCTTGGTCGATGCGCATGGTGGTGGCGCCGGTCATGGTCTCACCATTGGCCACCGCCCACTGGATAGGGGCGGCGCCGCGATATTTGGGCAGCAGCGAGGCGTGCAGGTTGATGTTGCCCCATCGCGGAAGGTTAAGCATCCAGTCAGGAATGATGCGGCCATAGGCGACCACGATGATGGCGTCGGGCTGGATAGCTTCCAGGCGAGCGCGGAAGTCCGGGTTGTTCTTGATTTTTTCCGGTTGCACGACGGACAGGCCAGATTGCTCAGCCAGGATCTTGACTGGCGGTGGTGACGGGGCCTGATCGCGTCCGCGCACTCGATCGGGTTGAGTGACGACGAGCTCGATCGAATGGCCGGCGGCGAGCAGCTGTTGCAGAGTGGGAACGGCGAACTGCGGGGTGCCACAAAAGACGAGCTTCATCGCTCGTCTACCATTCCCCGGCGCGCTGCAGCTTGCGGATTTTGCGGAGGACAAAATCGCGCTTGAGGGCGCTGATGCGAAAGATGAAGAGGACCCCATCGAGGTGGTCGATTTCATGCTGGAAGGCGCGCGCCAGCAGGTCGTCCGCGTCGCGTTCAAACCATTTTCCCTCTAAATCCTGGGCGCGTATTTTCACATTCGCGGCGCGCGCGACCTTCTCGCGGATGTCGGGCAAGCTGAGACAGCCCTCCTCCTCGTAGATCTTTCCCTCTTTGAAAATCACTTCCGGATTGATGAGGGCAATTTTTTCTTCAGGGTTTTTCTGGAAGCTGAGATCGATCACGGTCAGCCGCTTGGGAATGCCGATCTGAGGAGCGGCGAGACCGATGCCGTGGGCAACGTACATGGACTCGAACATATCGTCGACCAACCTGCGTAGATCGTCATCGAATGCAGTCACGGGCTCGGTCGGCCGCTGCAGGATGGGGTCGGGAAATTTGACGATGGGGTAAACCATTCGAAGGGATAACTTTCCTAAAATCGGCGAATCTGCTCCAGGTATCCCTGGTAGTTTCTGGTAAGTTCTCCGGCAGAATCGCCGCCGAATTTTTCCAGTACGAGCTTGGCGATCACGAAGGCGACCATCGCCTCGGCAGCAACGCCGGCGGCAGGCACAACACAAACATCGGATCGTTCGTACGCAGCCTTGGTAGTTTCGCGGGTGGTGTAGGAGACGGAGCTGAGCGGCCGGCGGAGGGTGGAGATGGGCTTCAAATAGCCGCGCACGATAATGTCTTCGCCGTTGGAGATGCCACCTTCAATGCCACCGGCATTGTTGTGTTCGCGAGTAAACCTGGTTTTGGCGCCGTTGATCTCCTCGGCACTGTAGCCGATGGCATCGTGGACGGCGGAGCCGAACGACTCTGCGGCAGTAACTCCCTGGCCCAGTTCCACGGCCTTCACTGCCTGCAAGGACATGACTGCCCAGGCGAGGAGGCCGTCGAGGCGCTCATCCCAATTGGCGTAGGTGCCTAGCCCGGCTGGAGCGCCGTGGACTACAACTTCAAAAACGCCGCCGATGGAGTCGCCGGTGCGCAGGACCTGATCAACTTCGGCCTTCATTCTTGCTTCGGCTTCTGGGTCGACGCAGTTCAACAGGATTTCATCGCGATCGCGCAGGGCGGCGACCTGTTCCCAGGTAGCGGGGGACGACAGCTCCGCGTGACCGACGCGAACGACGTGGCTGCTGATTTCAATGCCCAGCGATTTCAGGAGCAACTTGGCCAGGGCGCCGGCGGCGACACGCGCGGTCGACTCGCGAGCGGAGGCGCGTTCCAGCACATAGCGGGCGTCGGGAAAGTTGTACTTGAGTGAGCCGGCGAGGTCGGCATGGCCGGGCCTGGGTGAAGCCACGGCTTTGTGTTTTTCGGGATCGCCCGCGGCTACAGGAAGGATCTCGGTCCAGTTTTTCCAGTCACGGTTTTCTATCTCGATGGAGATGGGCGAGCCGATGGTTTTGCCGTGGCGAACGCCGGAGAGGATGTGAGCGCGGTCCTGCTCGATGCGCATGCGGCCGCCGCGGCCGTAGCCCTGCTGCCGCCGCCACAGCTCGCGGTCGATAAATTCCAAATCGACGTCGAGGCCCGCAGGCAGTCCGGAGATAAGGGCGATGAGACACTCGCCGTGTGATTCACCAGCCGTAGAAAAACGTAGCATCTTGTTAGGCGAGGAGACCCAAAGTTCGATTGTAACTTAGTTGTGCGCGATCCAGTCGTATTGCGCCTCGTTGAGGGGCGCCACGGAGAGGCGCGATTGCCGGACCAGCGGAGACTCCTGAAACAGTCCCTGCTGCTTGATTTCCGCCAGCGTTTTTGGGCGCTTGATGGCTGCACCGGCGGTGATGTAGACCAGCGGGACTTTGGGATTGGATAAATCCACTGACTTGACTTGCGCCAGACCGACCGCCGTTTTTTCGTCGCCGGTGTGATAGATGACGAGCTTGTCGCCCTTCTTCATGGCTGCAAGGTTTTTGACCGCTTGCGGGTTGGTTACGCCGGTCCAGTCCGTTTCTTTATCCCGCAGCAGATCGGCGAACGAGTAGGCGGTGGGCTCGGTCTTCAACAGGTAGTACATGCGCTACTCCTTTGGCTTGAGGAAGGTTGCGGTGTTGAGCAAGGGACGGTCCATGGAACGCACCCAATCGGTCATCTCGCCGGCTTCCCCGCCCTGCGCCTCGTGGCGTTCAAATTCGCCGCGCATGGTGTGCATCTTGGCGTCGAGATCGTCGAGGTAGTGAAACAGCACGGCTTCGGGAATCATGGGCAGTTTGGGCGAGCCGAATTCCAGTTTTCCATGATGGCTGAGGACCATGTGCTCGACCAACATGCGGAGGTGCGGCGGAAACCCGGGCAGGTGGGCCAGCTTTTTTTCGATCATGACGATGCCCAGGGTAATGTGACCGACGAGCTGGCCTTCGAGGGTGTAGTCGAAGGTGGTGCCCCAGCGGAGTTCCTCCAGCTTGCCGATGTCATGCAGGATGGCGCCGGTGAGGAGCAGGTCGCGATTGACGTCAGAGTAGTGGCGGGCGGCGAGGTCGCAGAGGCCGATCAGCGACACCACGTGCTCGAGGAGACCGCCGATCCAGGCATGGTGCAGGGACTTTGCGGCAGGCGCCTCGCGGAAGGCGGTGGCCATGAGGGGATCGTTGAGAAAGGACCGAACCAGGGCCTGCAGCCAGGGATCGGTAAAACTGTCGACGGCGCGCACCAGGGACGCCCAGAGTTCGTCGATGTCTTTGCGGGTTTGGGGTACGTAGTCCGCGAGCTCGAACTCGTCCGTATTGGCGCGACGCAGCTTTTCGAGGTTTAGCTGCAGGCGGTCGTTGAAGCGGCAGACTTCGGCGCGAACCTTGACGACGTCTCCGGCCTCAAAGCCGGGAGCGGCCTCGGCGAAATTTTCCCACATGCGGGATTCGATCTGGCCGGTGCGGTCAGCCAGGGTAACGGCCATGTACTGGCCGCCATCCTTGCGGCTGCGTAATTGCTTGGACCTGACGGCGAAAAAAGCGACGACTGCCTGATTTTCGAACTTGCCTACATCCGCAACGTAAATGTCCTTCATTTCGCCTTACTAGTTCGGTGGGCCGGCGGCCGGGGTGCCAGGGACTGCAGGCTGGCTCGCTGCAGGGGCAGCCTGGGGAGCGGACTCAGGCTTGCCGAGATAGGGCTGGGTGTTGTCCTGCTCGGGCGGCTTGGCGGAGAAGCGGGTCTTCTCGGGCTTCGGCTTAGGCTTCTTGTCCGCGTTGGGGTCAGTCAGCCCCATGGGCGCGTTCTGCACCTTCTGCGCTGCCAGTTCTTCCGCTGTCGGCTGGTTGGATGTGTCCGGAGTTTTGGGAGTCTTTGGCTTGTGGACGACGGGCCGCTTGCTTAGGCGGGTCTTGGGTTGATCCACAACTTTCTGCTCGCCGCTGATCGTGCCATCGGGATTGACATAGCGCGTTTCCGGGGTAGTGACGCCGGGTGCAGAGGACTCCGGGGTCACCGCGGTCGCTACCTGGGCGTTAGGGAGAGATTCTCGAGGGGCCTGGCCAAAGCGAATCTTCTCGCGCTTACCTGGCTTCTCGGTCCCCTGGTTGTTGCTTGCTTGTTGAGTGGCTGCCGGCTTGGTCGCGGCAGGCTTGGCGGCGGAGGCGGCATCGGTGGCTGCCGGGACTGCAGTTGAGGCCGGAGCCGTTGGAGGGGCCGTCTTTGCGGTCTGGGTCTGGGCAGCCCTGGAGCGGTCTCTGCCGCGGAAGCGGGCGCGCTTGAACTTCTTCTCTTTCTTGGGTGCGGGAGGAGTGTAGGCGCTGTAGGAGAGTTTCATCTCATTCCCACTGGCTCCGGTGTCTACCATTCCCGGCTTGATATCGATCGCGGCTTCTTCTCTCAGTTTGGTGAGATATTCCCGCAACTTGGGTTGCATGTGCTCCAGGAAAAGGGCCTCTTCTACCTGCGGCTCCACTTGCTTGAGGCTGGCTTCCCCGCCGAGATTACGCTGCGTGGCCTGGAGAATGATGAATCCCTGCTTGGTACGGATCGGCTGGGTATGCTCGCCGGTATTCAGGGCGAAAGCCTTGTCTTCAATTTCTTTGACCAACATGCCGCGGCGGTATTCACCCAACACCACGCTTTTTGGGGCGTTGGGGTCGGTGGGTGAAGGCTTGGCCAGGTCGTCGAATTTCGCCCCGGCGGCCAGTTTCTTTTCAATTTCGTCGGCCTTGGCCTGCGCGGCCGCTACTTCCGCCGCATCCGCCCCTTCCGAGGCAGCTTTGGCTGGGGTAGGGATCAGGATCTCGTTGAGAACGACGGACTCGGGCTGGGCAAACTCACTTTCGTGGGCTTTGAAATAGGCCTGCACCTCGCCCGGCGACATGCTGATTTTGCGGCCGACCTCGTCCCGCACCACCTGCTGGGTAATGATGCTGTTGCGGATGTTGGCTTTGAAATCTTCATAGGAGACGCCCTGCTGCTGGGCAGCCTTCTCGAGGTCTTCCATGGAGTCGAGATGGTTCTGCTTTCTGATTTCATCGAGGCGTTTGACCAATTCGGTTTCGCCGGTAACACCCAGTTCCTTGCCCTTGGAGAGCAGCAATTGCTGATCAATCAGGTCGCGCAGAAGGTCGGCTTTCTTTTGCTCCAACTGCTGGGGAGCAATGGCCTGCTGGCCGGCCTCGGCGGTGAGCTGTTCCGCGGCCCGGTCGTAGTCAGAGCTGGTGATGATCTGATCGTTGACGCGCGCGACGATGTCCTCGACGACCTTGCCTTGCACCGGCGGGGTTTCCGTCGTGGTCTTCGCGTTGGTGGGCTTTTCATTGGCGCCTTGCGCCAGGGAAAGGACGGAGCCGAGGCTCACGCTCAGGATGCATATCGCTGTGGATTGCCGGAACCGGGAAAACGTCATGTGTTTGGACATCTCTTAAGCTGTTTAGTTGACGGCTCGTGGAGCGTTTCACTTCCGGGGCTGCGGAGGAGGAAAGCCAACTCGAGACCCGGCATACATCAGAAGTAAAAAGCTCTAGCCCTTACGTGGTAGTTTGCCTGATTTGCCATGGTGCGGCGGGGGAAACAGGCCGGATTTACTGCTGTTTCGTTGGCTGAGTACCTATCAGATCAGCTTACGTCCAATGATATACTTCGATCAAGAAGACCCCGGGCCGCGCGGCAGGGCCTCCCTCTCCCCTGCGCTACCGGACCCAGAGGATTACCGCACAATGGCCTCCCGCACACGACGGTTTTTGTTCTCCCTGCTCCTCTTCTTTGTAGTTTGTGGCTTTCTAGGCACGGTGGTGAGCCAGAAGCTGGGCGCGCAATCGAGCACCGACGAATCGGCCCTGCGCGATGATCTGCGCTCCTTCACCAATGTGTACAACCTGGTGGAGCAGAACTATGCGGAGCCGTTAACCGGCGAAAAGGCGGAGAAGGCCGTTTACGACGGAGCGATCCCCGGTATGCTGCGAGTGCTCGATCCGCACTCCAGCTTTTACGATCCCAAAGCCTACGCCAAAATGCGGGAAGACCAGCACGGCAAGTATTACGGCGTGGGGATGCTGATTCAGCCGCAGAGCAACAAGATTGTGGTGGTCAGTCCGTTTGAGGGGACGCCTTCCTTCAAGGCGGGAATTCGGCCCGGCGACGTGATTGTGGCGGTGGATGGCAAGTCCACGGAGAACATGAACTCGGAAGATGTCGCGAACGTTCTGAAGGGACCCAAAGGGACCCATGTGCAGATCACGATTGCGCGCGAGGGTGCGGCCAAGCCGCTGGTGTTCGACCTGATCCGGGATGAGATTCCGCACAACAGCATCGATCTTTCGTACATGATCCGGCCGAATGTCGGGTATGTGCACATCACCAATTTCCAGGAGACGACGGGCCGCGAACTCTCCGACGCGCTGGAGCACTTCGGCAACGTCGATGGACTGGTTCTCGATCTTCGGGGCAATCCTGGTGGATTGTTAAGTGAAGCGGTTGCAGTGTGCGACAAGTTTCTGGAAAAGGGCCAGGTGATTGTTTCCCAGCGTGGCCGCGCTTTCCCAGAGCAGACCTACCGCGCGACCCATGGCAATGGGGGCCGCGAATATCCCATCGTGGTGCTGGTAAATCACGGTACGGCTTCGGCAGCGGAGATTGTTTCCGGAGCGCTGCAGGATCACGATCGCGCGATCATCGCGGGCGAGACTACATTCGGCAAGGGCTTGGTGCAAACGGTTTATCCGTTGTCGGAGAATACTGGGCTGGCGTTAACTACGTACCACTACTACACGCCGAGCGGCCGGTTAATTCAGCGCAATTACAACGGGGTTTCGCTCTACGACTACTACTACAACCATGACCAGCCGCAGGATACAAAGAGCCGCGAGGTGAAGGCGACTGACTCCGGGCGCACGGTGTTTGGCGGAGGCGGGATTACCCCGGACGACAAGATCGATACGCCGAAGTCGGTTCCGGTTCAGGATGTGTTGCTGGAACACTACGCGTTCTTCAACTTTGCCAAGCACTATATGGCGAACCGGACGGTGGGTAAGGATTTCCAGGTAGATGATGGAGTGATGGATGCGTTCAAGCAGTTTTTGACGAGCCAGCAGATTCCTTACTCCGATGCGGATTTGCTTCCGGTGATGGATTGGGTGAAGGCGAATATCAAGGCTGAGATCTTCACTACACAGTTTGGACAGGAAGAAGGGTTGAAGGTGCGGGCTACGTGGGATCCAATGATTAATAAGGCGTTGGATTATTTGCCTCAGGCGAAAGCACTGGAGACCGCGGCTAAGCACGCGGAGACGCAGCGGGCTAGTGTGCGGGGTAATCAGCCTTAGTTCGTTGGGGAATGGAAAGGCCCGGGATTTTATCCCGGGCCTTTTTTATTTGTGGCGAGACGTTGAGTTTGTGCGCGCCGATAGAGTTTCAGGGGCGATGACCGTGGTATCCCACATCTCGCGAAAAACGAGCGAGATACCCCGAATTTCCTGTACGCGTCCCTGGACGGATCTGCTTGTGCGCCTTTCTTGTGAGGAAAGGCGCATGAGGTGTGCGGAACCCACGGAACTCCACAGGAAATCGGGGATGTGGGGCACCCGTCACTTTTTGTTGGTACAGAGTAAAAGCGATCGTTGAGCTGCGCCCGTCGTCTTCGGCCCACGTACGCTCAGGCGAATGTGGGGCACCCGTCCTGATTCCTCGAGTTTTTGTGGGTTCAGGTGGTGTGTGGGGCTACTGGGAGGTGGTGGGGGTGGAGGGGATGGTGGTGTTGGGGGCGCTCATGAGTGTGTCAGGGAGGCTACTGCCGTACCGGATCATCAGTGAGAGGAGCTTGCGGGCATCCCAGTAGCGGGGCATGTAGCGGCGGGGATCGGAGAGACAGCGAAAGAGCCAGCCCAGGTACATGCGGTCTGCCCAGCGCGGTATCAAGACCTGATCGCCACTCAGAAAGGCGATGGCCGCACCTACGCAGTGGATCGAGGGATTGCAGCTGAGGTGGCTTCTTAGATAGAGGCCGAGGCGCTCCTGCGTGCCCCCACCCAGGGTCACGACAATATGCCGGGGACGACGCTCCTCGATCAGCTTTAACAGTGCAGGGTCGGAGAGGCCCCTGCCGTAGAGAGGGGCGACGTAACAATCGGAAGGTGAAAGCTCGATTCCCCGGCGGCGCAGCCAGGCGGAATTTCTGCGGGCACTCTTCTCGCTGGCCATGATCCAGAAGCTTCCTCCTGGCTGGTAGAAATCAGGCTGTTTGAGGAGAGAAGAAAGATACTTGAGACCGGAAACACGGCGGATGGAATCGCCCGTGAGCCGGTTCCAGATCATGACCATGAAGGCGCTATCGGTGATGACCAGATCTGCGCCCTGGAGCGCCTCACGATAGGCCGCATCGTTGGCCAGATTTTTTAGGGCCGGGGCGGCGGGGACGACTAGTAAACCACCGCTGCTCATGCGGGCGACGGCCTCATCAGCGTCCCCTACAAAGAAGCGGATGCCCAGAATCTGCCGGAACTGAGCACTTGCCGTTACCACCGATGACACTCCCACGAGTTCCTGTAGCACGAGATGACTATCAGAGCTGCATTATGGAACTGTAAATACCATTCAAGGGTATTTTGATTACGTTCTGGATACCGCCATCATCTCGCTCTCGATCCAGGCGTAGGTTTTCGCCAAACCTTCCTTCAGCCGGATCGAGGGCTCCCAACCCAAATACTGGTTGATCTTGGTGTTATCACTATTGCGCCCGTTCACACCTTTGGGCGCATCCAGATCGTAGTTACGCTTGAGTTTGATGCCGGCAATCTCTTCGGCGATGCTGACCAGTTGGTTGATGGTGACGAGTTCATTGCTGCCAAGGTTGATGGGCTCGTGGATTTCGCTTTCCAGGATGGCCTGGGTGCCGCGGGTGCAGTCATCGATATACATGAAACTGCGGGTCTGTTTGCCGTCGCCCCAGATTTCGATTTCATGTTTACCGGAGGCTTTGGCCTCGATCACCTTGCGGCAGATAGCTGCGGGAGCCTTTTCCCGTCCTCCCGTCCAGGTGCCAAGAGGGCCGTAGACATTGTGGTAGCGGGCTACACGGCACTGCAGGCCAAAGTCCTCTTCAAAATGGCGGCACATGCGCTCGCTGAAGAGCTTTTCCCATCCATAGCCATCTTCCGGCAGCGCAGGGTAGGCGTCCTCTTCCTTGAGGGCGACGACGTCGGGGGTTTTCTGTTTGTCACCGTTGTAGACACAAGCTGAGGAGGAGTAGAAGAAGCGCTCGACTCCCTTTTCGCGGGCAGCCATGAGCATGTGGGTATTGGCCAACACGCTCAACATGCAGAGGGCTTTGTTGTTTTCGATGAAGCCCATACCGCCCATGTCGGCGGCCAACTGGAAGACGACCTGAGTGCCCTGGGCTGCCTTCATGCAGCTATCCTTGTCCTTCAGGTCCAGCACCAGGTTTTCCACACCGGGCGACGACTGGTACCACTCCGCCAGCGGTTTAACATCCACCGCCCGGATGACGTTGGCTCCATTCTCGAGCAAACTTTTCACCAGGTGTCCGCCGATGAACCCGCCGGCGCCGCAAACCACTACTTTGGTGTTTTTCAGCTTCATTTACCAGGCCCCCAAGTGCGTTCTGCGACAGTCTATTTAGATTGTTTACGCCTGGCGCAGTAACGGTTAGTCTCTCACACTCGACCCCTGCGGGTCAGTTCTCTGAACATCATCGGTAACCACGATTGGCCCATCAACAAAGCGCGCCGTGGGCTTCGATGTCCATCGCCCGAAGAAAAGATTCGAGCAGGTCAATTTTCGGCTGCGCCAGTGATTTGGCGCTTTCCAGGTGCAGTTTGCCTGGTAAATCCGCCAGTGCTTTGCGTAAGGCGCCAGCGGCATCCGTGAAGGTGGGATAGCGTGTATCCCGGCCTACTTTGGCCACAACTCGTAGGATGCCGATGGCGCCAAGTTGTTCAAGGATATCTGCGTCGCGCAAGATTGTGCCTTCCACCGAGGTGGGAGAGAGATGTGGTTGATGGGTCCGGATGGCCTCGACGACTCGTGCAACTTTCGTCGCAGGGAAGCCACAGCGGGCGAGTGCTGCGGGGGCCTGGTTCATGGCATAGACCACATTGTCCCAGCTGGAGAGTGCCTCCGGATCTTCAGGGCGATGCCCGATGAACACGCCCAGGTCGTGGAGCCATGCGGCAGCGTAGACCACATCGTCATCGTAGGATATCCCCTGGCCTACCAATTGCGTCAACGCATACAGGCGAGGCTGGTGACCCAGTTTGTCGACGGGCAATGCCTGGCCGGTCACGTACTCGGCTAACCGTGAACGAAAGTCGTAATCCTCTTGTGTATCGGTTTCTGTTTCGAACGGAGTTGCGTTCATCGCCGGTTGCCTTTAACTTGTCTGAGCAACCTGCGCGAGGACGGGTCGCATGAATGCTCAGCGCTTACACCGGATTATATTTCCCTCCCTCTGCGAAGGCCTGTGGGAAAGCACAGGTCCCTGGTAGATGATTTCGACCATTTCGTGTCACACTTTAATACCCATGATCAAACTGGATGCTCATGAACGACTCCGCCGTGCGGCGTCTCTGTTGGCGCACGAAGGAGCAAACGCGGGTGACCGGACGCTCCTTCTTCAGGCGTGGGAAGTTCTGCGCGGATTGCGCAGCGATGACTTCCCGGCGGAGATGCGGCCGGCGTTCAACTTTTTGCAACACGAGATCGCGCGTGCGGAATCGGAAGACGTGAGCGCCCGCGACGTGGCATTTCTGACCAACAAGCTTCGCCAATTGGAATTGATGTGGATTGAGAATTCCGAGAAGAGCGCCTCGCGGGAGACCTCAGACGGCAGCTCTTAGCAGGCGGTTTTGATGTCCCGGCTGAGGTGGCCCACGTCCGGAGTGCCGGGGACGATCGCTCCCGACGAAATCCATGTGTGGGCCTGGGACCTCGAGCCTGCGGAAGTGGAGTTGGCGGCATACATCGAAATACTCGATGTGCAGGAACGGGAGCGGTTGCAACGTTTCTATTTCGCGCTGGACCGTGCCCGCTACGCTGTCGCCCATGCCAACGTGCGTACGATCTTAGGAAGTTATCTTCACCAGCCAGCGGCCGACGTTCGCTTCCGGGCGAGTGAATTCGGCAAACCCGAGCTGGACCAGAGCGACCCATCCTCTTGGTTGCATTTCAATTTGAGTCATAGCCCCAGTATTGCCCTGCTCGCGGTGAGCAACGGACTACCAGTGGGCGTGGATGTGGAAGAGGTAAGGCCCATCGAACCAGAGGTGGCCGATAGCAATTTTTCCGCGAACGAGCGTTGGCAATTGAAGGAGCTGGAAGGCGATGCGTGGCTCACCGGCTTCTATCGTTGCTGGACGCGCAAGGAGGCGATTCTCAAAGCTGAAGGAGTGGGGCTCTCTCATCCACTCGATAGTTTTGACGTGTCGCTATCGCCCGCGGCGGAATTGCTGGGTACGCGGAAACCCTTCAGCTACACGTGGAGGCTGCACGATTTGGCGCCGTCCGTGGGCACGATCGGGGCAATGGCCAATGCGCATTCCGATGCCAGGGTGGCGTGCTTCAGTTTTGTGAATGACGCTATCTCGTGAGCGAGCACCGGGGCCACGGCGCCGCTTGCGGAGCCGGGCTTGTTTCGCACCAGCCTCTGGCTGATTTCCCGGGCAAGTGCCGTTACCTGTGGCCGAGCCAGGATAGTCTGATGATTTCCCGGAATCATTTGCGTTTCACACTCACCGAGAATCCTGGCCGACCATGCTCGCTCGAGCTCGGGATCGAGGCGGGGCTCATCCTGGGCGAGGAAGAGGGTTGCATCGCCGGGGTAGGGCTCCAGTTGATAGTCGCGTATGGCGAGCAGGAGAAACCCTTCTTTGCCCAGCAGTGAACTCCTTAATGAACCAGGGAACCAAGTGCGGCCTATTTTGAAACGGCGTGATCGTTCCGCGAGCCAGCTTCTGATTTTTATCTTGTGGTGCATCCACCTGCGGGTAACAAAATCACGCAGTTTGAAGCCAGCCAGCAAGCGGCGCAAGGAAGTCTTGAAGGTGAGCCAATCTCTGAAAGGCCGATGGGGGACCTTCCCGATATTCGGGTCGCAATCCAGGAGGGCCAACAGGTTAACGATTCTGCCCTGCTCCATGATCTGGCGGGCCATTTCGAAAACGACCAGGCCGCCGGAGGAATGCCCGGCAAGATTGTAGGAGCCGAGGGGCTGAATGGCCTGGACCTGCTTCACAAAGTTGGCGGCAAGTATTTTCAAGTCCGCTTGATGCTCGTCGATAAATGCGGGGAGTTGCAGACCGTAGACAGGCTGCTCCGGACCCAGAGCGCTGGCCAGATCGACAAAGCTCAACAGACTCCCTCCGAGCCCATGGGCAATGAACAAGGGCGGAAGAAACCCGCGGCCCTGGATGGTGACAAGCTCAGGCCACTTGCCTGCGGGGCAGTGACGGAGCCAGGCTGCCAATCCCTGAATAGTCGGGTGTTCCACCAGCACCGAATGGGGAAGCTTTGCCCCGAAGCACTGCTCAACCTGAACCAACATGCGAGCAGCCAGCAAGGAGTGACCACCGAGGGCGAAGAAATTCTGATCGAGCCCTACGGTGTTGAGCTTGAGGAGTTCCTGCCAGATGTTCTTGAGCTTCGCCTCGACGGGGTCCGACGAGGAGGGTTCTGGTACGGGACGAAGGCATGCGGCATTGAGACGCATGGCGTCCAAAGCCTGAACGTCTACCTTGCCACTTGGGGTTGTGGGGAAAGAGAGTAACGGGACGAACTCGGCCGGGACCATGTAATGGGGCAGCCCGCGGTGCAGTGACTGCTTCCATTGGTCGAGGTGGGATTCATCGCCGACTACGAACGCGATCAGGCGCCGATCGCCCTCTTCCAGGTCGACGGCCCGCACCACCACGGCCTGCACACCCTGGCATCGCCTGAGTGCGGATTCGACTTCACCCAGTTCGATGCGAAATCCGCGTACTTTGACTTGATCGTCATTGCGGCCGAGGAAGTGGTAACGGCCGTCGGCGAGTTCGATGGCCAGATCTCCGCTGCGGAAGAGCCTGCCGGCGGAGAAGGGATCGGGAAGGAAGCGAGCCTGGTTAAGATCGGGCCGGTGGAGATAGCCGGGAGCCACACCCACGCCACCAATGTAGATTTCGCCCATTGAACCCTGGTCGACCGGCTGAAGATGATGATCGAGAAGGTGGATGCTTACATTCGGCAGGGGGTGGCCGATAGTGATCTGATCGGCATCAGCTTCGATTTTTTCCCTGGTGGCGCAGATCGCGGTTTCGCTTGGCCCATATTGATTCCAGACGGTGCGGCACATTGCGGCTAAACGCTTTCCGAGATTCAGGGGCAGGACCTCGCCGCCAACGACGACCTGCATCCTGGGATCGCCCTGCCACCCTGCTTCGAGCAGGAGCCGGTACATGGTGGGTGTGCCCATCATCACAGTCGCAGAAGACGCGCGAACGTGATGCAGCCTTTGCCCGGCATCTCCGGCGATGTCCTTCTCGACCAGGTAGATGCTCGCGCCGAAGGCAAGAGGTAGAAGAAGTTCGAGAAAGGCCACATCAAACGAAATGGTTGAGCCGGCGAACACGATGTCCAAGGACTGCAACTTCAAATCCTCGGCAACGGCCAGCACTGTATTAGCGAGGCCTCCGTGGGTTATGGCGACACCTTTTGGTTTGCCGGTCGAACCGGAAGTATAGATCACATAGGCCAGGCGATTGTCAGCAACTGTGGCCGTTTCATTATGGGACAGGTTAGTCCGCCGGGCGCGGAGGTCATCCACGTCTAACAGTTGTGGATTGGCTACCCCGCGGGTGGAAGCCAGGGCATAGTATTTCTTGCGGGTGAGCACAAATGGAGGCGAGGCGTCCTCCAGCAAAAAGGCGATGTGGTTTACAGGGGCCGATGGATCGAGTGGAAGATAGGTAGCACCGGCCTTCCAAATGCCCAGCAGTGCTGCAATCAGTTCGGGGGACCGATCGAGAAGCACGCCGACCAGGCATCCGGTCCGTACGCCGGCTGCCCGCAATCCGGCGGCGATTTGTTCGGCTCTCTGGTTCAGCGCGCGGTAAGTGAGCCGCTGCGTTTGCGAGGTGATCGCCAGGGCATCCGGGGAGGCGGACGCGTTTTGCTCGAATAAGTCCGGGACGAACATTAACCGCTCCACCCACTCCGAACTCGCGGAGACATACAACATGTATCGGCGCTTTTCGGGGGAGGAGCGCCTGCATCAGATTAGACCCGAATGATACCTCTTAATGTCATTAGTTTGTCACTCCTGTCTTCCCTATTTAGTGTCTTCACGCAGGGCAAGGCTGATGAGCGTTTTCTGCTCGAGATCATGCGCCTTGGCCGAGCCGGTTGCGGGGCTCGCGGCGGCGGAGCGCTTGATGCTGAGCACCTTTCGATCAGGAAAGAGGCGACGCAGGCGGGGCACAACAAACGACAGCGCGCCCATGTTATCCGGTTCTTCCTGCACCCAAACCACTTCGCGCGCCTCGGGGTGACGGCCGACTTCTGCGGTCAATTCCGCTTCCGGCCAGGGATAGAGCTGTTCCAGAAAAACGATGCCGGTAGTACTGTCCTTGCGCTTGGCTCGCTCAATGCGCAGCTCGTGACCAATTTTTCCGGTACAGAGCAGCAGACGATTGACCTTCGGTATCCCGGTTTCGGGAAGAACATTCTGGAAGCGCGGGAACTCGAAGGCCGCCACCGGGGAGTTGGCATCGGGATTACGCAGCATGCTTTTTGGGGTGAAGACGATCAACGGCTTGCGCCACTTGCGCATGGCCTGGCGGCGGAGCAGATGAAAATACTGGGCCGCGGTGGAGGGCTGGCAGATTTGAATATTGTCGTGGGCCGCCAGTTGCAGGTAGCGTTCCAGGCGGGCGCTGGAGTGCTCCGGCCCCTGGCCTTCATAGCCATGGGGTAGCAGCATAACGACTCCGCTGAGCAGTCCCCATTTGTCTTCGCCCGAAGCGATGAACTGGTCAATGATGATTTGCGCGCCGTTGGCAAAGTCGCCGAACTGCGCCTCCCACAAGGTAAGGGACTCGGGATAATCACGGCTGTAGCCATACTCGAAACCGAGGACACCGGCTTCCGAGAGGATGGAGTTGTAGACCTCAAAACGTGCCTGGTTCGGCGACAAATTGGCCAACGAGAAGTAGAGCTGCTCGTTCTCGATATCCACCAGCACGCTGTGACGCTGGTTGAAGGTGCCGCGCTGGCTATCCTGACCGCTGAGCCGCACGGGTGTGCCTTGCAGCACGAGCGACCCAAAGGCGAGCGCCTCGGCCATGCCGTAATCAAATGGCCGATCGCCGCGGCCCATCTCGCGGCGCTGCTCGAGCAGCTTCTTGATCTTGGGATGGATATGAAAATCGCTCGGGTACTGAGTGAGACTGTCGCTGATTTCTTTTATTGATGCCGCGCTGATTCCGGTGTCGACTTCATATTCGGGCTTGTAGGGCCCCCCGATGTAGTTGGACCAGTAGCCGGGAAGCTTGGCCAGGGAGGCGCTCTTCTTCATCTGAGCGGCTTGTTTCTGCGCGTCTGCGAGCTGCGCCTGCAGTTCCTTGACGCGAGCGGAGGGATCCGCGCCGATTTGCTGAGCGTAGAGTTCGTACAACGCGGGGTGGTTTTTGATTTTGGCGTAGCGCAGCGGTTGGGTGATGGTGGGGTCGTCTACTTCGCTGTGGCCGTGGCGGCGGTAACCAATCAGGTCGATGATGACATCGGTGTGGAAGGTGTAGCGGTATTCCACGGCGAGGGAGGCGACACGCATAGCAGCGTCTGGATCCTCGGCATTGACGTGGAAGATGGGGATGGGCAGGCGCTTGCCGATGTCGGAGGAGAAGCGTGACGAATAGCACTCGTCGGGATCGGCGGTAAAGCCGATGAGGTTGTTGACGATGATCTGGATGGTGCCCCCCACAGTGAAGCCCGGGATGGTGCCCAGGTTGAGGGTTTCTGCCCAGATGCCCTGGCCGGCAAAGGCTGCGTCGCCATGGATGAGGATGGGTAAGACTTTGGCCTGGCCGGTGTCTCCCAGGCGTACTTGCTGGGCGCGGGCGCGACCCATGGCGACAGGGTCCACGGCTTCCAGGTGACTGGGATTCGATACCAGGTGAAGGCCGATTTGTCCGCCGGTTCGGGTGTTGAATTGACCGGTGGCGCCGACGTGATATTTCACGTCGCCTCCGCCGAGAATGCTGCGTGGGTTGGCGTCTTCGAACTTGGAAAAGATGTCGGCGGGCGATTTGCCGAAGGTGTTTGCCATCACGTTCAAGCGTCCGCGATGGCTCATTCCCATGACGGCTTTTTCGGCGCCGAAATCGGCGGCGTGGTTGAGGACTTCGTCGAGGAAAGGGATGAGTACGGTGACCCCTTCGAGCGAGAAGCGCTTGGTGCCGAGATACCGCGACTGGATTACCTGCTCGAAGAGGTCGGCCTGGGTGAGGCGTTCGAGCACGTGCTTTTGGTCGGGCACCGGCGCCGATTGTTCCATGCGCTCCTGGATCCATTCCCGCTTGGCGGCGTCGGGGATGTGCATGAACTCTACGGCGATGCTGCCGCAGTAGTAGGCCTGGGCTTCTTCGGCGTCCTCGCCCTTGAAATTCAATTCGGGTATGGGCTCGGGAAGGAGGTATTGCCCGAGGGGGTCTAATTTGGCCTGCAGGTGACCCCAGCGGCGAAAGGCATCGAAGATGTAATCGCGCTGTGAAATCAATAGGTTGGCGGGATGTTCCAAGGAAAGATTTTTGGTGACCATGGCTTGTGTCTAGGGTTCATTATAACTTCCGGTGGGGAGGGTGGGGTTGGTTGGAAGCGCGCGGATCTCGCTTCGGTGCGACCGGGATGACAAGGGCGAGGACTTGTCGCTGGTGTAGGGTTTTGCGATGGGGATAGAAGTTCTATCTTGTTTGTGTCCCTGTGGTTCCGTCACGAGTGTCCATGAGGTATGGGTTGCGGGGATCCCAGGTCTCAAAAGCGAGACCTGGGGCACCCTTAGCGTTTTTCGTTTGATTCTGGTTGGAGTGGAGAGCGCACCGCCGGTCCCTCCGCTTCGCTCCGGGAGGAGACTCGCCGTTTACTCCTGGAGGACGGCTTTGGTCAGGTTTCTTGGGTGGTCTACGTCGATTCCGTTTTGGATCGCGAGTTGGTAGGCGAGGAGTTGCAGGGGCACTACCTCCAGCATCGTGGCTAACATGTCTTCGGTTTTGGGGACTTCGATGCAGTGGTTGGCCAGCGCTGCAGCTTCTTCGTCTCCTTCGGTCGCAATTGCCAGGATGGTTGCTCCCTGTGCGCGCATGTCCTTCATGAGCTGGAGCACTTTGCGGTAACGGAGCATGGCGTCGGGATCGGAGGGGTCTTGGGTGGCGAGCACGACCAGGGGCGCGTCGGGGCTTACCAGGGCGTTCGGACCGTGCTTCAATTCACCGGCCGGATAGCCTTCTGCCTGAAGATAGGCCGATTCCTTCAGCTTGAGCGCTCCTTCACGGGCAATGGCGTAGTGGACGCCGCGGCCCAGATAAAGAAAGGCGCGGGAACCCTTCAAGGACGGCGCGAGGCGGGCGATCTGGTCCCGCCACTTTTCCAACGCAGGCTCAAGCAGACTGGGCAACAGGCGCAGGTCTTCGGTGTGACTTTCGACGGTGGGCGTGGTCATTCGTCCGCGGATGCGGGCCAGGTAAAGTGCGAGCGAGTAGAGTACGGCGAGCTGGGTGGTAAAGCTTTTGGTCGCGGGGATCGCCTTCTCCGGTCCGGCACAGGTAGGCAAGGATGCATCCGCTTCCGTAGCCATGCTGGAGCGAGGATTGTTGGTGATGGCCAAGGTGGGCAGGCCGCGCGATTTCGCTTCGCGCAAGCCAGCCAAAGTGTCGGCAGTCTCGCCGGATTGGGAGATAACGAGCACGCCAGGGTCCTGAATGGTGTGGGTCGAGCGGTAGACGTACTCGCTGGCATACTCGACGTCGACCATCAAACCGGCCAGGTCTTCCAGCATGATTTCAGCGGCAAGGCCGGCATGGCGGCTGGAGCCGCTGGCGGCGATCACCAAGCGCGATCTGGAGCCCAACGCATCGGCTACAGGTTGGAAGACATCCATCGCCAGCTTGCCATTGGGGGCATAGCGCTCGATGGTGTCGGCGAGCGCCTTCGGCTGCTCAAAAATCTCGCGCAGCATCTCATGCTCGAAAACGGTGGCTGTGGTCATTATGGCCAATCGTATACCAGATAGAATCGTTGAGCGTGAGGTCTCATTTGCTTCGAATTGTATCGATGACTTTGTTGCTCAGCTGCCTGGTTGTGGCCGGGGTTCAGGCCCAGGCTCCGCTGCCCCTGATGCCGATGCCCTCCCAGGTAAAGCCAGGTGAGGGCGAGTTCCTGATAAGCAACGGGTTCGGCATCAGCCTGCAAGGCTTTCAGGAGCCGCGACTGGAGCGGGCCAAGCAACGTTTTGTGAATTTGCTATCGAAACAGACGGGGATCCCGCTGTGGCGAGAGGCCGTCCTCAACCAGCCGTCATTCTTCATCAACACCAAGGGTCCGAGCGCCCCGGTACAGCAAGTGGATGAAGACGAGTCATACCATCTGCAGATTACGGCTACCGAGGTTCACCTGGAAGCGGTGAATCCGTTGGGTGTGCTGCATGGGCTGCAAACTTTTTTGCAACTGGTCCGCATCACGCCCCGGGGGTTCGTTGTTCCCGCGATGACCATTGACGACCAGCCACGATTTCCGTGGCGGGGGCTGATGCTGGATGTGGGCCGGCACTTCCAGCCACTCGACGTGGTTTATCGCACGCTGGATGGGATGGAAGCGGTGAAGATGAACGTCTTCCATTGGCACCTGTCGGAAGATCAGGGTTTCCGTGTAGAGAGCAAGGTGTATCCCCTGCTGCAGGAGAAAGGCTCTGACGGCCTCTTCTACACGCAGGATCAGATTCGCAGCGTGATCGAATATGCGCGCGACCGGGGCATCCGGGTGGTGCCGGAGTTCGATATGCCGGGACACGCAACCGCCTGGTTCGTGGGATATCCAGACCTGGCAAGCGGTTCTGGCCCCTATCGAATCGAGCGCAAGTGGGGTGTGTTCAACCCCGCGATGGACCCGACGCGGGACAGCACCTACACCTTTCTCGACGCGTTTATTGGCGAGATGACGGCGTTGTTTCCCGATGCCTACTTTCATGTTGGCGGGGATGAGTGCAATGGCAAGGAATGGGACAGGAACCCGCGCATCCAGCAGTTCATGAAGGACCACGCGATCAAGGACAATGCTGCGCTGCAGGCCTACTTCAGCGCCAGGGTGCAGAAGATTGTCGCGGCGCACGGCAAGATCATGGTGGGATGGGACGAGGTGCTTCAGCCGGGCACACCCAAGGATGTGGTGATTCAGTCGTGGCGCGGCCCGCAGTTTGTTGGCCAGGCGGTGAAAGGCGGTAACCGTGCAATGCTGTCGGCCGGCTACTATATCGATCTGAACCAGTCAGCGGCGGAGCACTACGCGGCTGACCCCGAAGGGGAAGGGCCTACTACGCTGAGCGCGGAAGAAAGCAAGAGAATTCTGGGCGGCGAAGCGACCATGTGGTCGGAGTTTGTGACCCCGGAGAACGTGGACAGCCGCATCTGGCCGCGGACGGCAGCGATTGCAGAACGCCTCTGGTCGCCGCGCAATACGCGCGATGTGGAATCGATGTACACGCGGCTGGCCCTCGTCTCGCAGAGGCTCAACTACTACGGGCTGCAGCATAATTCCAGCTATCCGATGATGCTGAGCCGCATGACGGGCGAAGCAGATCCGGTGCCGCTGCGGGTGTTCGGCGATGTTATGCAGCCGCCGCGTAACTACGCGCGGGAACAGCTGCACGAGTATGACGCTTTCTCACCGCTGAACCACATGATCGACGCTGTTCCTCCGGAAAGCGACACGGCGCGCCAATTTCTTGATATGGTCAACCGTATCGTTGCCGGCAAGGCGTCACGGGAAGATTGGGAGCAGTCACAGGAGTGGCTGGTGTTGTGGCGTGACAACGATGCGCAGCTTCAGCCTTTGTTGCCGAAGGCTGAATTGACGAAGGAATTGGCGCCGGTTTCGACCAATTTGCATCATGTCTCGCAGGCTGGCCTGGACGCAATCGGATATCTGCGCGAACACCGCAACGCGCCACACGCCTGGAAGGTCCGGGAAGTGGCCTTTCTGAAACAATCTGAGAAACCGCAAGCTGTGCTGCTCAATATGGTGGCACCCGCGGTTTTGAAGTTGGTGCAAGCCACCACTACCCCTTAAAGGATTGAAACATGTCAGTAACAAGCTTCGTCGAGACTCCCAACTATGAGTGATGGGCGTTGGGTACTTTTGATTGCCAGTGAATTGGGTGGTACGAACTCGGTGTCTGACCGGGCCATGGATCGCCTCTGCGGCGCGATTACGGAGGAGGGCTACGAAGTCATCCGGACGTCAACGCCGGAGGATGGTCTATCCATGGTTCAATCCGACCCGTCGTACAGCGCGATTCTGCTGGACTGGGATCTGGAGCAGGAGCACCAGTTCGATGAACGCGCGGCGCTGAAGATTATTCGCGCTGTTCGGCGGCGGAACAAGAAAGTGCCGATTTTCCTGATCGCGGACCGTACTCTGGTCAGCGAACTGCCTTTGGAAGTGGTCAAGCAGGTTCACGAGTATATCCACTTGTTTGGCGATACCCCTGCGTTCATCGCCAACCGGGTGGACTTCGCCGTGAAGCGGTACGACGAGCAGTTGCTGCCGCCGTATTTCCGGGAGTTGAAGAAGTACACGGATCAGGGGGCCTACTCCTGGGACGCGCCGGGGCACATGGGCGGAGTGGCTTTCCTGAAGCATCCGGTGGGCATGCAGTTCCATCGTTATTTCGGCGAGAATCTGCTGCGGGCCGACCTGGGAATCTCCACTTCCTCACTGGGCTCGTGGCTCGATCATATTGGGCCGCCGGCGGAATCGGAGCGCAATGCAGCGCGCATCTTCGGCGCGGACTGGACTTTCTATGTGCTGAGCGGTTCTTCCACTTCGAACCAGATTGTCGGCCACGGAGTGATTGGTAACAATGACATGGTGTTGATCGACGCCAACTGTCACAAGTCGATCTGCCATTCGCTCACGGTCACGGGAGGACGTCCGGTTTACTTCAAACCTACCCGGAATGGTTACGGCATGATCGGCCTGGTGCCGTTGCGCCGCTTCTCTCCGGAGTACATCAAACAACTGATCGCCAATAGTCCCTTCAGCGCGGGGGCTGCGTCACCGGAACCGACTTATGCGGTGGTAACGAATTCGACCTATGACGGTTTTTGTTACGACGTGCAGCGGGTTACCAGTGAATTGGCGCGCAGTGTGCCTCGGGTGCATTTCGACGAGGCCTGGTATGCGTATGCAAAGTTCCACGCAATCTACCGGGGCCGCTTCGCCATGGATGTGCCCGAAGATATGCCCAATCGGCCGCTGCTGTTCGCAGTGCAGTCCACGCACAAGATGCTGGCGGCGTTTTCGATGGCGTCGATGATCCACGTGAAGCTAAGCGACCGGGCTCCCCTCGATTTCGATCAGTTCAACGAATCGTTCATGATGCACGGGACGACGTCTCCGTTTTATCCGATGATTGCGTCGCTCGACGTGGCCACGTCGATGATGGACGAGCCCGCCGGCCCGACGCTGATGTACGAGACGATTCAGGACGCGATCAGCTTCAGGAAAGCGATGTCTTCGATCGCGCACCGGCTGCGTTCCACCAACGGGGACGAATGGTTCTTCCGGATTTACCAGCCGGATACGGTTACGGACCCGACGACTGGAGCGACGTCTCTGTTTGAGGAGACTCCCGATTCGCTGCTGATCCACTCGCCGAATTGCTGGACGCTCAAGGGAGACGACGACTGGCATGGGTTCCGGAACGAGGACATTGCCGACGACTATTGCATGCTTGACCCTACCAAGGTCACGATTCTCATGCCCGGTCTGAATTCACGCGGAGAGCTTTCGGATTGGGGGATTCCGGCGGCGATCCTGACTGAATTTCTCGATGCGCGGCTGGTAGAGATTGCCCGGACCGGCGACTACACGGCGTTGATCCTGTTTTCGGTGGGAACCAGTAAAGGCAAATGGGGCAGCTTGCTGGAAACGCTGTTTGAGTTCAAGCGGCTCTACGATAACGACGGTACGCTGTACGAGGCATTGCCGGACCTGGTGGAGGAACATCCGCTGCGTTACCGGGACATGACGTTAAAGGAACTGAGCGATGAGATGCATGCGGCCATGGTGCAGTTGAATCTGACCAACCTGCTGCACCAGGCCTGCGACGTGGATCCCGATCCTGTGCTGACGCCGGCGCAAACGTATCAGAAGTTGATACGTAACGGGACGGAGAAGGTCAGGATTTCCGAGATGGCTGGGCGGTTGGCCGGGGTCATGCTGGTTCCCTACCCTCCGGGTATTCCGGTGCGCATGCCCGGCGAGCGCATGGGTGATGCGGATAGTCCTATTATTCGGCTGTTGCTGGCGTTGGAGAAGTTTGGAAAGCAGTTTCCCGGGTTTGAGCGTGAGGTCCACGGGATTGAGTTGGGGGCCGACGGGGAGTACTGGATGCGGAGCGTGATTGAGTCGGCTGCTCCGGCGGCGAATGGTAAGAAGGCCGCTTCGCCGGCTCGCAATACGAAGCGGCGGGCCAAGAAGGCGGTTGTTCCTGCTCCTGATCCTAAGGGAATGAGCTGAGAAGGGTGCGACGGGTCGTTCAGCTGGGATTGTTTGGCTGATTGAGTGAAAGCGGTCGATGGGCTGCGCCCGTCGTTTTCGGCCCACGTACGCCGTGGCGAACGTGGGGCACCCGTCCGATTTCCTTCGGACACCCTCTCACCAAGAGGGTGAGTCGAGTTTCCATGGACGATCTGTTGCAGGGATCCCAGGTCTCAAAAGCGAGACCTGGGGCACCCATCGGTTTTTACCGACGGCGCTGGTCATTCCACTCTCGATCACAAAGGAAAGGGCTACGGTTCCATAAAGAGTTGCTGGACGGAGAGGTTTGAACTTTCCTTCCGAATCTCAGCGGGCTGCGTAGGATTTAGTCTGCCCGGTTCGCGAATTGAACATGGTGAAGCTGCCGTTGGGAGTGACGGTTAGCTTCAGGTAGTTGGCTGCATCGGGCCCTGTCGGGTTCGCGATGTACTCGGCTGCGGTGTTGTGGGTTCCGGCCTCGTCCGAGGTGTGGAGCTGCCAGAGCGTTTCAAGGCCGGGGGCTTTGGCGATGGTTTCGAAGGTCGGCGTGGAGCCGCCTTTTTTATTGCCGTTGTTCATGACCGCTATCCGCGGGGCTACCGCATCCACCAGTGCGGGGCTCGAGCTCTGGAACAATCCGTGATGTGAGACGACCAGGATGTCCACCTTGCCAACTTTGTTTACGGGGCACATGAGCTGCATTTCCCTGTCCCAGGTTAGATCGCCGAGATCGAGAATCCTGGTCTTGCCGAAGGTGAAAAGAGTCCCGAGCGAACGAGCATTGTCGGTCTTATCTTCGGGCCTGGTTTCTGATTGCTTGCAGTAGGCGTTCGGCTGCCCGGCGCCGGGCAGTGCGTGGTCGAGTAGCTCGCCGTTGGAGCTGATCACGACCGCCTTGATTCCCGGGATGGGTAAAGCGTCTCCGGGCTTGGGCGTTATATGGCCGTAGTGACCGTTGGCCAGCAGTTGCTGATAAGCCGGATACGCTTTTTTCGTGGAGGGATCAGTGGGGCTGTCGGGACCGTGATCGATGAACGTGCCTACCGGCATGCGCGCCAGGAGCTCGGGTAGACCGCCAATGTGGTCAGCGTGGTAGTGGGTGAACAGCAGATAGTCGATCTTAGTCACGCCCGCGTCTTTGGCTGCGGCGACAATGCGGCCGGCGTCCAGGCCGTTGTTCCCTGCCCACCCGGTGTCGATCAGCAGCGACTTCCCTGCCGGGGTGACAAAGAGCGTCGATTGCCCGCCGTCGACGTCGATGAAATAAACCTGCAAATCATGGCTCGCAGCCGTTGCCATGCGTGCGCTCAAAAGCAGCAGCCCGGCCAGAAGGATTGTCAGAAGATATTGCGTCTTTGATTTACGCACTGGGATCAAGCACCACCTTCATCAGATTTGGTTCGCCCGCGTGCAGCCGTTCAAACCAACGCGGGCCGTCCTCGAGCGGAGCAACCGCGGTGATCAGGGACTTCACTTTGATTTTTCCGTTGGCCAGCAATTCCATTGCCTGGGGATACTCGCCGGAGGAAGCACACGAGCCCTGGAGACGAATCTGCCGGGAGACCACTGCCTGCAGGGGAATTTTGATTTCGGGAGAGATATTGCCTATGAGCGTGACGGTCCCGCCCTTGCGTACGCTGGCAATGGAAGCGGCAATGGTTTCCTGGCGGCCGACGGCTTCGAGGACAAGGTCCACACCGCGGCCGCCGGTCTGACGAAGAATTTCCTGGACCAAGTCGTTTCCGGAAAGGAGCAGTGTTTCGTCGGCGCCGATATTTTTGGCTGTTTCCAGGCGGGTGCGATCGATATCCGCCACCAGCACCTTGGTGGCTCCCGCGGCCTTCGCCGCCTGCAGTGTCAACAAGCCGATCATGCCGGCTCCGATGACGAGAGCCGTCTCGCCACCCTTCATTTCCGAGACGCGTACTGCGTGCAGCGCGACCGAGACGGCTTCAAGCATCGCCGCTTCTTTGAACTCGAGCGCTTCCGGCAGATGGTAAGCGATGCGTTGGGGCACCACGACGTACTCCGCGAAGGCGCCAGCGCGACGGTAGTCCCCGCAGGAAACCCCGACGACCTGGCGGTTGTTGCAGAGGTTGATCTCTCCTTGACGGCAGAACTCGCACTCACCGCAATAGACCGTGGAATCGAAGGTCACCCGATCGCCGGCTTTGAATTTTTTCACGCCGGAGCCAGTCGAGGCTACGACTCCCGCCGCTTCATGCCCCATGACGATAGGTGGAATTCGCCTGCCGGAGGTGCCGTCGTAGCCATGAACGTCGCTACCGCAGATGCCACAGGCGGCCACACGCACCAGAATCTCGTCCGGACCAGGCTCAGGAGCGGGAAGATCGGCAATGTCAAGCTGGTTATATTGCGAAAGGAGCAGTGCTTTCATAGAAGGTAAGGGTACATGGTTGGTAGCCGCATCCTCAAGCAAGGGGTGGGCAAGCCATGTACGATAGTTCTATCGCCGGACCCCCATGAGTACACGCAGTCTTAAACGCAGACTGATTGCAGGATTCGGCGCCAATTCCTTCAGCCGCCTCTCCACCACACTCACCCAGATTTTTTCGGTTCCGGTGTTCCTCAGCCACTGGGGCGTGCACCTTTACGGCGAGTGGATCCTGCTGAATACCATTCCCAGTTACCTAGGCCTTAGCGACGTGGGGTTCGGCAGCGTTGCCGGCAACGAGATGACGATGCTGGCGGCGGCACAGGATTTCGATCAGGCCCTGGTGGTTTTCCAGAGTGTCTGGGTGCTGACCACCGTCATCACCAGCTTGCTCGGCCTGCTGCTGATTGCGACGGTGTGGGTGCTCCCCTTGGGAGCGTGGCTACACATGCATTCCATCAGCGGAGGGGATGCCAGGCTGATTGTGTTGCTGCTCGGTCTCGCGGTCCTGCTGGGCATGCAGGAGACCTTGTTTCAGGCGGCTTTTCGTTGCGTGGGCAAATATCCGCTAGGGACCATGGCGAAGAGCGTGGTAGTGCTAGCGGCGTTCTTGAGCACGATGGTTGGGGTAGGGCTGCACCTGGGACCGGTTCCGGTTGCGGTGCTGTATGTGGCGGTGAACGCGGTGGGGGTCTTTGCTCTCTGGATTCTTCTCAAGCGCGAGGTGCCGTGGATCCGGTTCGGCGTCCGGCATGCGCAATGGGCGGTGATCCGGAGGCTCACCGGCCCAGCGATTTCGTTTATGAGCTTTCCGCTGGTGAATGCTTTGAACCTGCAGGGCATCCTGGTGGTGATTGGTTATGTGATGGGCCCGATCGCGGTGGTCACGTTCAATACGGCGCGGACGATCTCGCGCAGCGCGGCGCAAGGGATGAACCTGATCAACAATTCGATATGGCCGGAGATGTCCGCGGCCTTTGGGATAGGCGCTATGGATGTCGCTCGGATGCTCCACCGGCGGGCTTGCCAGATTTCCCTGGTGCTGTGCCTGAGTATCACCCTGGGGGTCGCTTTTCTGGGGGATTGGATTTGGAAGATCTGGACGGTGGGGAAGGTCCCGACGGATCCTGTGCTGCTGAACATCATGCTGTTGCAGATGGTGATTTCGGCGTTCTGGTTCACCAGTTCGGTGGTGCCGATGGCGATCAACCAGCACCAGAGAATGGCGCGGGCTATGTTAAGTGCTACCTGCGTGGCGCTAGGGCTCGCCTGGGTGTTGATGCATGTTCCGGCGCTTGGCTTGCGCGGAGCGGCGATTGCGTTGGTGGCAGGGGATTTGTTTACGGCGTTTTATGTGTTGCGGGAGAGTTTGCGGTTGCTGGATGACCACCTGGGCGAGTTTGCGCGGAGCCTGATGGATTTGTCGCTGCTGCAGCGGTTCTGGAGACGGCCTAAGGTGGCGTTGGGTAATGAGGAGTAGCGGGGACGTGAAGTGACCGCAAGTCGCTCCGCTCCGGTCGGGATGACAAGGGTGAGGGCTTGTCGCCGGTGTAGGGCTTGCGATGGGGATAGAAGTTCTATCTTGTTTGTGTCCCTGTGGTTACGTCACGAGTGTCCATGAGGTATGGGTTGCAGGGATCCCAGGTCTCAAAAGCGAGACCTGGGGCACCCTTCGCGTTTTTCCTTTGATTCTGGTTGGTGTGGAGAGCGAACGGCAGATCCCTCCACGCGTAGTTCTGGTTGGGATTTCTGGGCTACGCGGGAGGGCGGCCGGTTAGACTTTTTCGGCGGATTCGGGGACGGCGGCGGCGGCGGCCTGGAAGCCTATTTTGGAATGGGTTCCGTCGCAGAAGGGCTTGTTGGTGGATGCGCCGCAACGACAGAGAGAAACGGCGGGTTTGCCGGCAAGATCGATTTCTTTACCGTCTGTGTTGATCAGCTTGATGGGACCTTCTACGCGAAATGGTCCGTTTGGTCGGACCGTGATAGTTACTTCACCCTCAGCCATGAGCACCCCAGTTTAGAGATTGTAAGTTCGGATTGAGTCTAGCAGCCGGCAACGGGGAAATTAGTCGCTGTCGAGATTCTGCGTGGCCTTGGGCAATTCGTTCGGGGGTTTTGGCTGGGGTTCCTGAATGTTTCCCGGGGTGCCGGTGGTGGAACTGGTCACGGGGCCTACCACGTTCGAACTCTTGCCGGCCTTCTGGCCTTTCCAGCCAGTGGTACTAACATTTTGCGCAGTGCTACCTGTTTCGCAACCCAGCACCAATCCGCAAGAGATGAGCAGCAAGAGAACACTTGCTTTGAGCATGATTTCTCCTTGAAGGCGATTCTATATGGAGACGGGGTTTTGGAGGCAAATGTGGAGAAGAGAAGCGCAGGAGAGGTTCCCAGAAAGGACCGCGAATTGAGAGCGCCAAGATCCAGACCGTGAAGCAGAAGGGAAAGACGGCAGAACCGTCTTTCCCTTCTTAAGCAAATTGTTTGATTTCTGGCTAAAGATTACAGAACTTGAACGTTCTCAGCCTGCCAACCCTTGGGGCCCTTGGTGACGTTGAACTGAACCGCCTGGCCTTCTTGGAGAGTGCGGAAGCCGTTTGCTTGAATCGCTGTGTGGTGCACGAAAACATCCTCACCATTTGCACGGCTCAAAAAGCCGAACCCCTTGGCATCGTTGAACCATTTCACTGTACCTTGTTCCATTGTGTTTCTTCCTTAGTAACGAGATGACGCTGAATTCAATCGGGGTATCTTCAGGCGGTGCGGACTCCTAAAGCAGAACGAACTGAGAACCAAAATCGTATTCGACGCTCTTTTAGGATATACCGCTGAGGCGACAAGCGCAATGAAAAATTTGCCGCAGTACGCAAAAAAAGCTCGATTGGCTACTCGTACTTCAATGATTCTACAGGATTCATGCGGGCTGCCCGCACCGCTGGTACCGTGCCAAAGGCGATCCCCACCGCGCAAGAAACCAATATCGCGATTACCGCCGATGGCCACGAAACTTGTAACCGGTAATCGGTAAAAAAAGCGACGGCCAGCGGCAGAAGCATGGCCAGCACGGTCCCTACCACGCCGCCACTGAGCGAGATCAAAACCGCCTCGGCCAGGAACTGCATCTGGATTTCCCGGAAGGTCGCTCCCAGGGCCTTTCGGATGCCAATCTCACGAATCCTGGAACGCACGGTAGCCAGCATGATGTTCATGATGCCCACCCCGCTGACCATCAGCGTGACGAGCGAAAACAAGAGGAGGACAACGCTGAACGCAGTGGCGGTCTTTGCGGCCATGGAGAGCACTTCGGCGAGATTGCCCACGTCGTACACGGATTCGGCGCGATGCCTGGACTTGATCACTTTCAGGATGGCCTGCGTCGCCGCAGGCACATTGTTCGAGTCGGTCATGGAGAAATAGATCTGGTTGACCGCATCCGTGCCGGTGAAATAGCGCCCTACAGTGTAGGGAATGAGGACAGTTTCGTCGACAATTTCCGATTGGCCGAAGGTCTCTACGCGCTCGCGAAAGACACCGATGATGGTGAACGGGACGCCGGAAATTGCCAGCGTCTTGCCGATGGCTTCTCCCGGGTTGCCGAATTGAACCGCAGCAAACTTCTGCGTGACCAGGGCTGCGTGGCTATGAGTTAACGAGTCCTGGTCATCGAAAAAGCGCCCTGCGACGAGGTAGAGCCGGCGAATGTCCGCGTAGGCAGGGTCCACACCCAGGATCAGGACGTCGCGCTCTTTTCCTCCACCCGATGTAAAGAACTGGTGCAGGTTGAGTACCGGAGATGCGGCCTGAATGCCGGGAACCTGTTGTTCGACCGCGCGCATATCGTCGACCGTCAGATAATCGCGCACGGACGCGACGCTGGCGTCCGAAAGCCCTGCGTATTCCGCCCAGACCAGGTTGGTGCCGATGTTCTGAATCGAGGTGAGAACATACTCTCTACCAGAAAGCCCGATGGTGACCACAAGGATCAATGAGGCAGTCCCGATGACCATGCCCAGCGCGGTCAGGGCAAAGCGAATCTGGTTGAGGCGAAAGGAGTCGATGGCCAGCATCACGATCTCGCGAAACGCGATGCTCTTGGTAGTACGAACTGCCGGCACGGTGCTCATCGATTGCCCAGGAACACGAGAGTGACCCCGACCGTTACCAGAAAGAGACCGGCCCACCGCTGGGGGCTGACACGCTCGCCCAAAAAGAAGACCGCCCCACATGCTCCCGCAACGTAACTAAGCGCGGTGACCGGGACCACGAAGCTCACGTTGAGAAAAGAGAGAGCACCCAGCAGGGAGAAAAAGCCGAGAGCCATCATGCCGATGCCGGCCCACAACCAGCCCACACGCATGGCACGCAAAATAACGCGAGCGATCGAGAGTGGACGAAAATCCTTCACTTCTCCCACTTCTTTCATGGCCCGGGAAACACAGAGCTCACCGCCTGTGCCGGCCACGACGATCAGGAAAAAAAGAAGCGCCTCGAGCAAACTAGCTTTGCTCCAGACTCATCGCCTGGCGCTCAGGGCTGCCAGGCTTTTCAGAACTGCGGGGGCTGGTCTGCCCTACGACGAAGACGCCCAGGCAGATGATGGCGATTCCCAGCCAGCGCAAAGGAGAAACGGGCTCCCCCAGCATGAAATATCCAAGCAGGGCCACCACACCGTAACCCATCGAAGACGCGGGGAGCACAAAGCTGTAATCGGCCCACGTTAACACCAGCAAATTGGCGAGGAAGAAGGTAAGCAGCGAGGCAACGCCGAGCCAGATGGTACCGGCTCCAAAAACAGCAAGCGCCGTGTGCAGCGCGTGGGAAGGCGGCCACATGGTGAGTTTTCCTGCATGCTTCATGCCTTTGCTGAGCAAGGCATTCCCCAGGGGGCCGGCAATGACCATCACCAGGATCATCAAAAACGTTTTTAGATGCAGTGGTTTTTGAGACGTCATGCGTTCCCGGGCGTCAAATAAATGCCTTCCAGCCTTGCTACAGATTGTACTCGCTGGATTGCCTGTCACCCGAGCCCTGGGCCTGTTTGGGTTATAACTATAGATTGGGTGAAATCGTTCACCTTTCCCGAGGTGTTACCACTTTGTGTGGCATTGTTGGCTTTACCCAGAAAGGCTGGAGTTGCGATCCTGACCGGATTCGCGCAGCCACTGCGACCCTTACACATCGCGGACCAGATCAGCAGGGAGTATTCTCCTCCCGCTTGTGCTCGCTCGGGGCGACCCGGCTGAAGATCCTCGATCTGGCTGCAGGCAGTCAACCGATCACCTCGAGCGATGGCGACACGGTGATCGTATTTAATGGCGAAATCTATAACCACCTGGAACTGCGGCCTGAGCTGGAAGCCCTCGGCTACAAGTTTCATACCCATTGCGATACCGAGACAGTTTTGAATGCTTTCCTGGCATGGGACACCGCTTGTTTCGCACGGTTGCGCGGGATGTTCGCGGTCGCGCTATGGCGCAAGTCGACAAAGCGTCTGGTACTCGCGCGAGACCGCATGGGCATCAAGCCACTCTACCTGGCAAAGTACGGTGACGACATCCTATTCGGTTCTGAACTGAAGGCGATCCTCATCCACCCGGAAGTCGAGCGCCGCTTGAGCATGGAAGGTTTGGATTGCTATCTCACTCTGAACTACGTGCCCTGCCCGTGGACCCTGGTGAACGGGGTAGAAAAGCTGCGACCGGCCCATTGGTATGAATGGCATGACGGCGAGGTGCGCAGCGAGTCTTATTGGCAGCTTCCTGCCTCTACGCCGCGTGCAGTAGATATCGAGAGCGCCAAGCAGGAGCTGGACTTTCTACTGCAGCAATCTGTTCGCGAGCACTTGCTCTCTGATGTGCCGCTGGGTGTCTGGTTGAGCGGAGGGATTGATTCTTCGACCATCCTGCATTACGCGGCCAGCACCAACCGTGCGCGGCTCAAAACATTTTCTATTTCGTTCAACGGCCGCAGCTTTGACGAGACGGAACATATCCAGCGCGTGGTTGCTCACTACGGAACCGATCATGAGCAACTGGACCTGAACCCGCAAGAGGATCTTCAGGGGGCTATCGAGCAGTTCGCGTATTACTCCGATGAGCCAAGCGCCGATGCTGGAGCGTTGCCGGTGTGGTTTCTCTCCCGTATGTGCAAGACGCATGCCACGGTGGCTTTGAGCGGAGAGGGCGCAGACGAAATTTTCGCCGGGTATCTTACGTATCGCGCGAATCAATTGGCTCGTACGGCGCGGAGCTTGCCTGCACCGGCAATCAAGCTGGCGCTCGAGGCATTGCGCTTCTGGCCTGTTTCTGACGAAAAGATCAGCCTGGAATACAAACTGAAACGCTTTCTTGAGGGTAGCCTGCTTTCGCCGGAACGGGCGCATGTCCACTGGAATGGAACCTTCTCCGAGACCGCGAAAGCAGCGTTGCTGCGGCGCCCGTTGCCGGGGGCTATGGGGGACATCCTCAACGGACTGGCCAACTCGCTCACAGCGCAGGATGGCTTGTACCCATATCTAGCCTTCGATCAGCAGTATTACCTGGCCGATGACATTCTGGTGAAGTCGGATCGCATGAGCATGGCCCATGCGGTGGAGGTGCGTCCTCCGTTTCTTGATCATCGGATTGTGGAGTTTGCCGCTACGTTGCCGGACTCACTCAAGATTCGAGGCTCGCGGCAAAAGCTGCTGCTCAAGGAATTGATGAAAGACAAATTGCCGGCATCGATTCTCAACCGGAAAAAAGTTGGCTTCGATATTCCAGCGCACGAGTGGCTGCGCGGTTCTCTTCGTCCACTTCTGCTGAACACTTTGAGCGAAGGCCTTGCTGAGCACGCTGAACTTTTCCGCGCCGATACTATCCAAAGATATTTGCAGCTGCACCTGGAAAGACGAGCCAACCTGGGATATCACTTATGGGGCTTGATGATCCTGTTTCTATGGATGAAGCAATGGCGCATTCAGTCAACGCCTGCGTTGACACAAAAACTGCCAGTCTTAGTTGCCGAGGGCGCTGGCACACCCCTGCTAGACTTGGCTTAAGGCGACGTTAGCAGGCGCAAACAAAGAACCTGTACTTGAGGAGAAGCATTATGAAAATTGCTGTACTTGGAGGCGATGGCTATTGTGGTTGGGCCACCGCACTCTACCTATCGAATCGTGGCCATTCCGTTGCTATTATCGACAACTTTGTGCGTCGTCTTTGGGACCACGAGCTTGGCGTGCAGTCGCTCACGCCGATTCGCCCGCTGGCCGATCGTTTGCGGGTCTGGCATGAGCTTACCGGCAAGTCGATTGAGTTGTTTGTAGGCGATGTAACGGATTATGAGTTTCTTGCTTCGACCATCAAGACGTTTGAGCCTGAAGCGGTGATTCACTTTGCGGAACAGCGCTCGGCTCCGTATTCGATGATCGATCGCAATCACGCTGTGGGCACGCAGGTGAATAACGTCGTAGGCACGCTGAACTTGCTGTTTGCGCTGCGCGAGTTTCAGCCTGATTGTCACCTGGTCAAACTTGGCACCATGGGCGAGTATGGCACCCCGAATATCGATATCGAAGAGGGGTATATCACCATCGAGCACAACGGCCGGAAAGATGTTTTGCCGTTCCCCAAGCAGCCGGGGTCGTTTTATCACCTCTCGAAGGTGCATGACAGCCACAACATGATGTTCGCTTGCAGGATCTGGGGCACGCGGGCGACTGACCTGAACCAGGGCGTGGTGTATGGAACTACGACGGATGAGGTCGCCCTCGATGAGGCACTGATTAACCGGTTCGATTATGACGAGGTATTCGGGACGGTGCTGAACCGGTTCTGCGCGCAGGCTGCGCTTGGGCATCCGCTCACGGTTTACGGTAAGGGCGGCCAGACACGCGGATTCCTGGATATTCGCGATACTGTGCGCTGCGTGGAGCTTGCGTGCCTGAACCCCGCGGCTAAGGGGGAGTTTCGTGTATTCAATCAGTTCACTGAGCAGTTTTCAGTACTGGATTTAGCTCACCTGGTGCAGAAGACCGGCAAGCAAACGGGATTGAAGGTGGAGATTGATTATCTGCCGGATCCTCGGGTGGAGGCGGAGCAGCATTATTACAATGCGAAGCATTCCAAGTTGATTGATCTTGGATTGGCGCCGCACTTTTTGTCGGATTCCTTGTTGGATTCTCTGATTGATATTGCGGTTCGGTATAAGGATCGGATCGATGCGGGGTTGTTTTTGCCGCGGGTAAATTGGCGCCACACGAAGAATGATCGTCGGGTGGAAAAGCCGGTGCTTGCCAAGACGGGTCTGTAAGGGTTTAAACAGAGAACCGCAGATCCCTGCGGTTCTCTTCGCTTTGTAAAAAACATTTCCAGTAGGGGTCCGCAGAACCGCAGGTCCCTCCGCTACGCTTCGCTCCGGTCGGGATGACAAGTCTAGCGGTAACGCTTCGGTAGGCACAAGGCTAGAGTGACGGCCTAGTCGGGATGACAAGGGAGCGGTAGCGGTGGGACCGAAATAGTTTCTATACGCGTTCGGGAGCTTTCTCGGCGGCGCGGATTGCGGCTGTTGGGTCTACCGGGACTAGTTCGCCGTTGCGGATGTAGTAGTAGCCGTCTCTCCAGCGAATGCTGTTGCGGGTAAAACTGGTTAGCCAGATGCAGGCTGAGAGCAAATCCCAGACTGGAAGCAGCCAGAGCTTTTTGTAAATGCCTGGCTGTTTCAAACCCCACCTTCCAATCACTTCCATCATGGCGATGCGACAGGCGAAGTAGGCGCTCAGATAGGCGAAAGCTATCTCTGGTGTCGGCTGGACAAAAATAGCCGCCAGGGCCCAGGGCAGGCCAAGAGTAAAGATCAGGCCCAGGTGTCCCCAGGGACGCATGATGCGCATGACAACGGTCCAGCGTAGACGCTTGAGAAAAAGGTCACGCAGGGAGTGAAAATCGGACACGGTCTGGATGGTGTAGTTCAGCAGTTCGACTTCGTAGCCTTGCTCTGCAATCAGGCGTCCTACTAACAAGTCATCCGCCGGACGATTTTCAATGGCAGCATAACCACCAAAGCCGGCGAGGTGCTTACGCGTGGTGGCAATGGTAGGACCGAGAGCGAATTTAACCCCGTCCAGTTGCCTGGCAACCAGAATGCCGGCATAAAAATCGGAGAGCATCCCTACGGATTGAACACGCTGGACGAAGGTTTTTTCTTCATTGGGGATCGGCGCGTAAAAGCAGGTCACAGCTCCTACTTTGGGATCGGCAAGCCGGGCAACGACGGTGCGCAGGTAATCCGGTTGCACACGAACGTCGCTGTCGCTGATGACGACGGTTTCGTATTTTGCTTCCGCGGTGAGACGTGCCAGTTTGGCAACTTTGTCGTTCGTGGCCACACGGCCGGAGCCGATGAGTACGCGTATCTGACATTCCGGGAAGTCGCGGATGAGTCTTTGGATGGTGGGTAATGCAGGCTCAGAGGCGTCGCCTACGCAAAAGACGATTTCGTATTCGGGATAATCCTGGCGACAGAAACTGGCGAAGTTTTCGTAGGCATCAGGATCGAGACCGCGAATGGGCTTCAGGTTGCTGACGGGAGGGGTATAGATCTCCAAGGGCCGGGATTTACGCGAAGTGCGAAAGAACTGCCATGCACTAAAAAGAGCAAGGGCGTAATAAATCAAGGGGATAGCGGCTATTCCCAAGATAAGGTAATGCACAAAACTCAGGATCATTCCGTCCCTAATTTCCATGTGGATCGATTCACGTCCAAGCCTGAGATGCAGCCGGATTTCACCATGTAGTTCATAAGACGTACTCAAGACTTGGGCTGTTTCAACAACTTCATGCCGATCACGAAGCCGGTACCAGATTCCTATCTACAGGCTTGAAGTCGCAAAGGCAAGTCCGGGGGTAACGAAAATACCGCCGCGAGTGAATTTATAAGTATTTTACTTTCATTCCCTTAAAGATAATTTTCGAACTTTTCCCACAATTGGGATTGGCGCTGGCGGGCGGCTATAGGCGAAAATAAGGCGAAGATCCGAACATGCCCTCCGCCCAACATCTTCGAGCCCAGATTGAAGCCAACCTAGCGGAAAGAATCCCTTCGGCACTCACTCCGCTGGCGCGAGTTCCCTCCCCGGTTGCGCCTAGTGGTATTTGTGAGATCGATGCTTTGCTAAGTGGCGGATTTCCTGTAGGCGCGCTCAGCGAAATTGTTGGGCCGGAATGTTCCGGACGTACTTCGCTGGCACTCTCATTCGTGGCCGCGATGACCAAGGAAGGCAAAGTATGTGCGTGGGTAGATGTTTCCGACACGCTGCACCCTGAGTCCGCAGCGGCCATTGGAGTGGAACTCACGAGGCTCTTGTGGATACGCTGTGGCGTAATTCATGGCACTGCACCTTTGCGTAAAGTGTGGTCGCGCCTGGAGCAAGCACTCAAGGTGAGCGATCTACTACTGCAGGCAGGCGGCTTTAGTTGCATAGTGCTGGATATGGGCAGCCTGCCTGCGGAATATGCCTTGCGCGTGCCCCTGGCAACCTGGTTTCGCTTTCGTGCCGCGGCCGAGCGTTTACAAGCCAACGTATTGTTGCTGACGCAACACGCTTGCTCCAGGAACAGCGCCGGCCTGGTGCTTCATCTAACCCCGGGAAGCTTGCTCGACCGCGAGTCGACTGTGTTTACCGGCCTTGAACATAAGGCGGAGTTAACCCGGCAGCGCTTTCCCCAGGACAAGGTACTTCCCTTGCGGAAGCAGCCACAAAGCGTGCAAAGGGCAGAATGGCAGGCCAGAACGGTTTGGTCAGGGTGCAGATGACTACGCCGATTGCACGCTACGCATGCCTCGATGCAAAAGAATTTCCGCTGCAGGCTTTGTTGCGCTTACGCCCAGAATTGCGGCGCAAACCGGTAGCCGTATTCGATGGGGAATCTCCATTCGAACAAGTGTGCTCGCTCAATGAGCCTGCTTTGATCCTGGGAATCGCCCTGGGTATGACAAAACTGGAAATGGAGATGTTTCCTACGGCGGTTGTATTGCACCGATCGCGTACAGAGGAAGCAGCGGCGCGTACAGCCTTGCTGGGGTGTGCCGGAGCCTTCTCCCCATGGGTGGAAGATCAGAGCAGTGATCGTTACTTTACCTGTGTCATCGATATTGCCGGAACCGAATCGTTATTTGGCTCCCCGGATGCATTGGGCGAAAGTCTGCTGAAAAAGACAAAGGCTCTTGGTATACAAGCAACGATTGCGATCAGCAGCAACTTTCATGCCGCCCGTTGCCTGGCACGGGGCCACTGCAGCACTGGTGTTCGCGTGATACCAAGGGGAATGGAATGTGCCGTACTCGCCCCTTTGCCGCTCACGGTGCTCGATCTTTCTCCGGAGCATACGGAAACGTTCTCGATGTGGGGCATCACCACCCTCGGGGCCCTGGGCAAACTGGCAGAAACAGAATTAATCGCCAGGCTGGGACAAGCAGGCAAAGAGATACGCCTGCTGGCACGTGGTGAATCGCCGCATTTGTTTACCGCTATTGAAGAAAACTTTGCGCTGGAAGAACGAATAAACCTGGATGCGCCGGTAGAATTGCTCGATTCCTTGCTTTTCATTTTGGGCGTGATGCTCGATCAGTTGATGGTGCGGGCCCAGGCACACATACTTGCGCTCGCCTCCGTTACTCTCCATCTAGGACTGGAAGGTGGCACTGAACACTCCCGAACAGTTCGCCCCGCACTTGCCAATATCGATCGGAAACTATGGCTGAAGCTTATCCACCTGGACCTGCAGGCATATCCTCCCCAAGCCGCTATCTTGTCGCTACGCTTGAGTGCAGAACCAGGCAGCACCAGCAAAGTGCAACTGGGACTGTTTTCTCCCCAGGTGCCGGAGCCCATGCGACTGGATGTAACCCTAGCCAGGATTCGCAGTATCGTCGGCGAGGGCTGCGTGGGCCAGGCGGTACTCAAGGACACGCATCGCCCGGATGCTTTTCGTATGGAGCCGTTTGTTGTGCCGGCTGCGACTGCAAGTGATAAGAAGGCGGGAACCGGACGGCTGGCCATGCGCCAGCTACGGCCGCCGGAAATAGTCCATGTAAAAGTACATGACCGGCAACCTGGTTCATTTGTTTTCCGGGAGAAGCGCTACACCGTCGAGCGTGCTTATGGCCCGTGGGCTTGTGCGGGAGATTGGTGGAATCCTACGCTCTGGTCGCTCGAACAGTGGGACCTGGTGGCCAAGGCTCATGACTCTGCCTCACTTTGTTGTTGCCTGACGCGTGATCTTATGCAGGATCGTTGGCAGATCGAGGCTCTGTATGACTGAGCACTATATCGAACTGCATGCCGCCAGCGCATTCAGCTTTCTTGAAGGCGCCTCTCTGCCGGAAGATCTTATTCAGCGGGCTGCGGAGTTGGATATGCCGGCTATGGCTCTGCTGGACCGCAATGGTGTATACGGAGCGGCGCGTTTTCACACCCTGGCCCATAAGCACGGCGTGCGCGCCCATGTTGGAGCGGAGATTGCTGTATCGAATCTGGGCAGGCGGCTCACACCTCCGGGATGGGTGCCGCATCAATATGCTCCTGAACCAGTGCGGCTGCCCCTTTTATGTGCATCACGCATTGGGTATCAGAATCTGTGTCAATTGATTACCAAGTTCAAGATGCGGGAGACCACCAAGACCGAAGGCGCCGCCACGCTCGAAGACCTGGAAGAGTTTTCTGCGGGGCTTGTTTGCCTCACGGGGGGAGAGGAGGGTCCGCTGGCAGCCGCCCTGATGCGTGGGGGTGAAGCGGAAGCAGTGAAAGTTACAGAAAAACTTATCCGGCTCTTTGGACGGGAAAATGTGTTTATCGAACTTCAGCGTCATGGCGAGCGGGAGGAAGAGTGGCGCAACCAGGCTGCGCTCGCTATTGCCCAGCGCTTGAGATTGCCTTTGCTGGCTACCAACGGCGTGCGCTATGCAAAGGCTTACGACCGGGAAATCCTCGATGTTTTTACGACGATCCGCCACCATACCAACCTGGAGCAGGCGGGCCGTCTGTTGAGTGTTAACCAGCAACGCCACCTGCGCCATGCGCAGGAGATGACCGCCAGGTTTAGCGACCTTCCTCTGGCGATTAAGCACACCGTTGCCTTGTCTGAGCGGCTGGAATTCGAATTGAATGATCTGGGGTATGAATTTCCCCGCTATCCGGTTCCTGCAGGCGAAACCATGGATAGCTTTCTCCGCAGGCTTACCGCAGAAGGGGTCTTGAAGCGATACGGGGCCAAGCACAACCGGAGTTTATTGGAAAAAGCGCAAAAGCAGGTGGAGCACGAGCTCGCATTGATTGAGAGATTGGGCTTTGCCGGTTATTTTCTGATCGTGTGGGACCTGATCGATTTCTGCAGGAAGAACGACATATTAGTGCAAGGCCGGGGGAGTGCTGCAAATTCAGCTGTGTGTTATGCGCTGGAAATCACCGCGGTGGATCCTGTCGGCATGGACTTGTTGTTCGAACGCTTCCTGAGCGAAAGCCGCGGTGAATGGCCCGATATTGATCTGGATCTGCCCTCCGGAGATAAACGCGAGCAGGCGATTCAGTACATCTATACCCGCTACGGAGAGCTTGGGGCCGCCATCACAGCCAACGTGATTACGTATCGCGGCAAGTCGGCGTCGCGGGAGGTGGGCAAGGCCATGGGCTTCGATCCTGAAACGCTGGGACGGTTATCCAGCCTGGTTTCGCAGTGGGAATGGAAAGGAAAGAACGACACGCTGGAACATTCTTTTCTGCATGCCGGCTTTGATGTGAAGCATGCCCACATCCACAAGTTTCTCGAGCTTTGCATGCGGATACAGGATCTGCCGCGTCATCTTGGACAACATTCGGGAGGGATGGTGATCTGCCAGGGCCAGTTGGATCATGTGGTGCCGCTGGAACGATCCTCCATGCCTGGGCGAACAGTGGTGCAGTGGGATAAGGAAGACTGTGCCGACCTGGGCATCATCAAAGTGGATTTGTTGGGTCTGGGGATGATGGCAGTCATCCAGAACTGCCTGGACCTGGTCACGCAGCATTACGATGAGCCAGTTGATCTGGCGCGGCTACCGCAGGATCCTGTGGTCTACAAAACCTTACAGGTGGCAGATACCGTGGGCATGTTTCAGGTGGAGAGCCGGGCACAAATGGCTTCCTTGCCTCGCAACAAGCCGGATAAGTTTTATGACCTGGTGGTGCAGGTGGCCATCATCCGGCCGGGCCCGATCGTGGGCAAGATGATGCACCCGTACATGCGTCGGCGGCAGAAAAAAGAGGAAGTAACTTATCCGCATCCTTCGCTGGAGCCAGTGCTGAAGCGGACGCTGGGCGTTCCTCTTTTTCAGGAACAGCTGTTGCGCATGGCAATGACGGTGGCGGATTTTTCAGGGTCGGAAGCAGAGGAGTTGCGGCGCGCTGTGGGCATGCGCCGTTCATGGCAACGAATGGAGCAACTGGAAGTGAAGCTGCGTACCGGCATGACGAAAAATGGCCTGAATGCAGCCACCCAGGACAATATTATTCAGAACATTACTTCCTTCGCGCTTTATGGCTTTCCTGAATCGCATGCCGCCAGCTTCGCGTTGATTGCGTATGCTTCTGCGTATTTCAAGGTGCGATACCTGGCTGCGTTCACCTGCGCCATTCTCAACAATCAGCCGATGGGGTTTTATTCGCCTGCAGTGCTGGTTAAGGATGCGCAGCGGCATGGGCTGCGGATACGGCCCATTGACGTGCAGGTTTCGCAATGGTTATGTACGGTGGAGCATGAGAATAATGGTGAGCGCTCCGTGCGCCTGGGGCTTTTGTATGCCAAGGGGTTACGACAGGACGTAGGGGAAGCAATCGTCGAGTCACGAAATCGGACAGGATTGTTTTGTTCCGCAGTGGAACTTACCCGGCGTGTGCCCTTGCTGCAGCGCAAGGAGCTTACGCTGCTGGCCCGCATCGGGGCTCTGAATTGCCTGGATGGCATCGATCATCGTCGCGATGCTGTTTGGCAGGTGGAAGAGGCGGTGCGGCCGGTGGGCCCTTTGCTGAAGCCGCATCATGGGCAGCAGGTGGTTTCTTCGCCCCTACAGCAAATGACTACGGACGAGAGGTTGAGTGCGGACTATTCCGGCACTGGGCTGACGGTGGGGAAACATCCGTTGCACTATCGCCGCCGCGAGCTACAGGCTATGAAGGTGCTGACATCAGCGGAGTTGCGAAATTACCAGGATGGACAGTATGTGCGCTCAGCCGGTTGCGTGATTGCGCGGCAACGCCCCGGGACGGCTAAGGGTTTCATTTTTATTTCCATGGAAGATGAGACGGGGATTGCGAATGTCATTATTACTCCCGATCTTTATGAGCGGGAGCGGGTGGTGGTGACTCGTAGCAAATTTATTTTGGTGGAGGGGGCGCTGCAGAATCAGGATGGGGTGATTCATATCAAGGCCAAACGGATTGAGAATTTGGCTTTCAGTAATCTGGAGGTTCGGTCACACGATTTTCATTAGGGCGAGCAACGGTACGCCGGGGAGGGCTCCTTCACTATCTTCCAAATACATGGACAGAGTTGCGCATCGTGGACTGTGGTATCCCACATCTCGCGAAAAACGAGCGAGATGTGGGGCACCCGATCTCTGTTACTGGTACAGGACCCTTGGGCTTAATTACGACTGGAACATTTGCTTGATGCCTCGGAGGGCTTGGCGGGTTCTTTCTTCGTTTTCGATCAGGGAGAAGCGGACGTGCTCGTCTCCGTGTTCGCCGAAGCCGACACCTGGGCTTACTGCGACCTTGGCATCGGTTAAGAGCTTCTTGGAAAATTCGAGGGAGCCCATGGCTTTGTATCGCTCCGGGATGGAGGCCCAGACGAACATCGTTGCCTTGGGCATCGGCACTTGCCAGTTCAGTTGGTTGAGCCCTTTGACCAAGACATCGCGCCGTTTGCGGTAGTTGTCGCAGATTTCCTGCACGCAGTCCTGCGGGCCCTCAAGCGCCAGAATCGAGGCCACCTGAATTGGGGTAAAGGTGCCGTAGTCGAAGTAGCTCTTGAGCCTTCCGAGTGCTGCTACTAATACGGGATTGCCCACCATGAAGCCAACCCGCCAGCCGGGCATGTTGTAGCTCTTGGATAGAGTGAAAAATTCGACGGCGATATCCTTCGCTCCCGGCACCTGCAGGATGGAAGGCGCCTTGTATCCGTCAAAAACAATATCTGCGTATGCCAGGTCGTGCACCAGGTAGATCTGAAATTCCTTGCAGAGAGCAACCACCCGCTCGAAGAACTTCAGGTCCACACATTGGGTAGTGGGATTCGCAGGGAAATTCAGGATCAACATCTTGGGACGCGGGTACATCAGGGGGACTGAATGTTCCAGCTCCGCCAGGAAATCATCGGTGCTGTGTACCGGGATGGCGCGGACATTGGCCCCGGAGATCACCGGACCATAAATGTGAATGGGATAGCTGGGGCTGGGGACTGCGACGACGTCGCCACGATCAAGCGTGGCCAGGCAGAGATGAGCAATGCCCTCCTTGGAGCCTATGGTGACGATGGCCTCGGTCAACGGGTCGAGCTGCACGTCATAGCGCTTCTGATACCAATTGCAAATCGCCTTGCGCAGACGAGGGATTCCCTTGGACAACGAGTAGCGATGGGTCGCCGTCTTTCCCGCCGCTTCAATCATCTTGTCGACGATGTGCTTCGGCGTTGCGCCATCAGGGTTGCCCATGCCGAAGTCGATGATGTCTTCTCCCCGCGCACGCGCCGCTGCCTTCATCTCGCCGGTTATGTTGAAGACGTAGGGCGGAAGGCGTTTCAACCTCAAGAATTCTTGCATTGGCCTGGTTCCTATGGTGCTATTGGATACGCTCATACCGATAGCCCTCAACTTCCAGCGCATGGCCAATCGCGGTGATATGCGCTGCGCCTCGCGTTTCGAGTGTGATGTCTATAACTGTATCGCCCAGATTGACGCCGTAATAAGCACGATTGTGCAGGGTCTCGACTATGTTCGCCCGCTGGTCGGAGAGGATCTTCGTCAATTGATGCAGAGCACCCGGCCGGTCGGCAAGATGGACGCGGATACGTACGCGGCGGCCATCCTTGACCAAACCCCGTTCGATGATTCTGGAAAGCAGGCTTACATCGATATTGCCGCCGCAGACCAGGACCGCGGTGCGTTGCCCGTTCAGCGAGGTCTTTTTCTGTAGCAGCGCCGCCAGGGCCACGGCCCCGGCGCCTTCGGCGAGCGTTTTCTCCCGTTCCAGCAAGACCATGATGGCGTTGGCGATTTCTTCCTCGTCGACGGTGACGATCTCATCGACATAGCGTTCGACCAGGGGCAACGTGCGATCCCCGGCACGGCGAACCGCGATGCCATCAGCGATGGTCGCTTCAGCAGGAAGCGTGATGGGGCTCCCATGCTGCATGGCGCGCAACATGGAGGGGAGGCGCTCCGTTTGTACGCCCACCACACGAATGGCGGGATTGCTCTCCTTCAAAGCGCAGGCGACGCCGCTGATCAAACCGCCTCCGCCGATGGGCACCACGACTGCCTCCAGTCCCTGCACTTGCTCCAGCAACTCGAGGCCGATCGTTCCCTGGCCGTTGATTACAGCGGCGTCATCGAAGGGATGCAGAAACGTCAAACCTTCCTGTTGGCAGATTCTGAGCGCCTCATCACAGGCCTCGTCGTAGTTGGCGCCGTGCAGGATGACCTCGGCTCCGAATCCGCGGGTGGCCGAGATCTTCACCAGGGGGGTCATCAGGGGCATGACGATGCGGGCTGAAACGCCGCGCTGGGTGGCGTGGTAGGCCACGGCCTGGGCGTGATTTCCGGCGCTGGCGGCAATGACGCCGCGGCGCTTTTCATCGTCACTCAGCAGCAAGATCCGGTTGAGCGCACCACGCTCCTTGAATGCGCCGGTCCGCTGGAGATTATCCAACTTAAGAAAGACCTGTTGACCGGTGACCTCGGAAAGCGCGGCCGAGAGCTGGCAAGGAGAGAAGTAGATGAAATTGCGAATTCTCTGTTCTGCTTTTTTTATCTGCTCGAGCGAAACGTCCACAGTTGATTAAAACATTTCTCAGCTTGCTCCCAAAAGGGGAGGGGTTGCGAACGCCACCCCTGGTGCCCACGTGCTCATGGAGATGCGCGGTAGACTGAGAAGCAGAATGACCGCATCTGAATCCGGAACTATCGCGGTTCTGGCCGAAAAACCTTCGGTCGCGCGTGACATCGCCCGCGTGCTCGGAGCCGACAAACGAGGGACCGGCTACCTGCAAGGAAACGGCTACGTGGTGACCTGGGCCATTGGGCACCTGGTCTCGTTAGCGGAGCCGCACCAGATCAATCCCCAGTGGAAGCAATGGAGGCTGGAGTCGCTGCCGATTCTGCCCGACCAGTGGCCGCTGGTGGTCTACGAGCGCAGCAAAGAGCAGTTCGAAGTGGTGCAGAAGATACTCCAGTCTCCGCGCGTGTCGAGCATCGTGTGCGCGACGGATGCGGGGCGTGAAGGGGAGCTGATTTTCCGTTATATCTACGAGGCGGCGAAGAGTAAGAAGCCTTTCAGCAGGTTGTGGATTTCCTCACTGACCCCAGACGCGATCCGCAGAGGGTTTTCAAGCCTTCGGCCGGGGAGCGACTACGACCGGCTGGCGGACGCCGCCTGCGGACGCAGCCGGGCCGATTGGCTCGTCGGGATGAACCTTTCTCGCGCATATTCGATCGTCTACAACGAGGAGCTTTCCGTGGGCCGGGTGCAGACGCCGACACTGGCCATGATCGTCGAACGGGAACTGGCTCTGCGCAGCTTCGTACCCGAGGATTACCTGCACGTCGTAGCGACTTTCCAGGCGGCGGAAGCCGCGGAAACGTATGACGGCACCTGGTTCCGGCTTGAAGTCAAAAGCAACGAGAGCAGCCGGTTGGCCGCCGATGGCCTGGAAGCTGAGCAGATCATGGCACGGGCTCGCGTGGGCAAAGCCGCAATCGAGTCGCTTACCGCGGAGACTGTGCGTACGCCGCCTCCCCTGCTGTACGATCTGACGGATCTGCAGCGGCATGCCAACCGTCTTTACGGCTTCAGCGCACAAAGGACGCTTGATCTGGCCCAGGCGCTGTATGAACAGCACAAACTCATCAGCTACCCACGCACCGACAGCCGCCACCTTTCGACGGATATCGCGGCCACGATTCCCAGGATCGTTGAGGTTATTTCCAGCCGCTACCAGGAGCACCTGGCTCCGGGAACCGGGGAACGCGCCCTGGGCAAGCGTTACGTGGACGACAGCAAGGTCAGCGATCACCACGCGATTATTCCTACCGCGGTCACCATGCAACCAGACCGGCTTTCTGATGAGGAAAGCAAGATCTACGACCTGGTTTGCCGGCGACTGCTGATGTTGTGGCATGCGGACCACCTGCAGGAAGTGACCACGGTGATTACGGCGATCCGGACGGCAACGGGACCTGTCGTGGACAGGTTCCGCACCACGGGCACAGTAGTGCGGCAAATTGGCTGGAAAGTTCTTGACCCTGGAGCAGATGCCCGCCGGCGCGATGCGCGGAACGAAGTAGCCGATGAGTCATTGCCGGCAACGCTCGCTGAAGGTCAGGCGCAGAACGTAACCAAGATAGAAGCGCAAAAGAAGAAGACCCGGCCGCCGCAACGGTTCACCGATGCGACCATCCTGACCGCTATGCAGACGGCGGGCAAGAGTCTGGACGAGAAAGAGCTATCGGACGCGATGAAGGAGACCGGGCTGGGCACCCCTGCCACGCGGGCGGCCATCATCGAAGTGCTCTTGAAGCGGGGCTACATCACGCGAAGCGGCAAGAGCCTCGAGGCCACTGACAAAGGAATACACCTGATCGAGGTTGTACATCCGGAAGTGAAGAGCCCGGCAATGACCGGGCAATGGGAAGCATTTCTCAATCGTATCCAGCACGGTGAAGCGCAGTTGGATCCCTTCTTAGAACGGATCAGCGACTACGTTCGCTCGGTGGTGGGCCGGGTGAGTCAAACGACGCCCGTGGCGCGGGCCGGTGCTGCCCGGGTTGCAGAATCCGCCGCGGAGCCGGCGAGCAGCAGAGAAGTTCCTGCGGCAAAAGTGATTCCCAGCAACGCCAGCCTCAACCAACTGCTGGAAAGCGTCTTCGGGTTTTCGAGCTTCCGCCCCAACCAGGAGGCGGTCTGCCGGTCGGTGACCGCGGGCGAAGACGCGCTGCTGGTAATGCCGACCGGTTCGGGCAAGTCGCTCTGCTATCAGTTGCCGGGATTGGCGCGCGGGGGAACGACGCTGGTCATTAGTCCGTTGATCGCTTTGATGGATGACCAGGTGGGCAAGCTGAAGCGCCTCGGCCTGGCTGCCGAGTGCATCCACTCTGGCCGTGATCGGGAAAGTTCCCGGCAGGCTTGCGTGGATTACGTGAAGGGTAACCTTCAGTTTTTATTCATCGCTCCGGAGCGGTTGCGTGTGCCGGGTTTTCCCGAGCTGCTGGCGAAACGCAAGCCCTCGTTGATCGCCATCGACGAGGCGCATTGCATCTCGCAATGGGGGCACGACTTTCGCCCGGACTACCGCATGCTGGGCCAGTACCTGCCGAGTTTCCGGCCCGCGCCGGCGTTGGCCCTGACTGCGACCGCGACCCCGCTGGTGCAGAAGGACATCGCGACGCAACTCGGGCTGTCCACGGTCAAGCATTTTATCCATGGCTTCCGCCGGGAGAATATCGGCATCGAGATTGTGGAGGCGCTGCCTTCCCATCGGCCTGGGTTGGCCAGGGCGATCCTGCTTGAGGCCGGCAATCGCCCGGCGATTGTGTACACACCCACCCGCAAACAGGCGGAAGCCTTGTCTACGGAGTGGGCGCGTGAGTTTCGCGTGGCGGGCTACCATGCCGGCCTCGACGCCAATCGCCGGCGGCGGGTGCAAGAGGAGTTCATGACCGGCAAGCTGGACGTTATGGTCGCCACCACGGCCTTTGGGATGGGCATTGACAAAGCCGATGTCCGCACCGTGATTCACACCGCGGTTCCCGGCAGCCTGGAAGGCTACTACCAGGAGATTGGCCGCGCAGGGCGAGATGGAAAGCCCAGCCGGGCGATCCTCATGTACTCCTATGCGGACCGTCACACGCACGATTTTTTCATCGGCCGGGACTACCCGCCGGTCGCGTTGCTGGATCGAATTTTTTTGAAGCTACGCGAACAACCGCAAAGCAAGGATGCGGTGCGCAAACTGGCGAAGATGGATGAGGATGTCTTTGATAAGGCTCTCGAAAAACTATGGATTCACAAGGGCGCCTTGGTGGACTTTGCGGAGAACGTAAGTCTTGGCGTGGACAACTGGAGGGGTTCCTACACTCTGCAGGCGGATCAGAAAAAAGATCAACTGGAAGAAATCATCCGCTATGCAGAGGGCCATCACTGCCGCATGAAATCCCTGGTCCACCATTTTGGGGATACTTCCGACACCGGCGCAGGCTGCGGGATGTGCGATTTTTGCGCACCGGTGGATTGTATTGCGCAGAAATTCCGCTCACCTACGCATGCGGAACGAATCGCCTGCGACCAGGTTCTCAAAAAGCTGCGTGGGATTTCTGCCAGGTCCACAGGGAAGCTGCATACTGACCTTTACCCTGATGGCGAGATGAGCCGGGATGATTTTGAAGAGGTTTTGGGAGCGATGGCCCGGGGGGAGTTGATCGCGTTTACCGAGGCGGTGTTTGAGACCCAGGGGAAGCGAATTCCCTACCGCAACGTCAGCATTTTGCCAGCCGGGCTCAGCTTCCATGAGAGTGAAGCTCATCGGTTCGTGATGCGTGATACGGTGGCTCCTTCAGCGGCTGACAAACGAGGGAAAAAACTTAAGTTCGCGGAGTCTTCAAAGCCAACGCGAGGCAGGTTCGCGAAGTCATCATCGGGTGAGTCCGCGCCGCCGGAGCGGCAGGCGCGCCTCGAGCAGGCATTGCGGGCCTGGCGGTTGAATGAGGCGAAACGGAGAAAGATGCCGGCGTTTCGCATCTTTGGCGATCGAACGTTGCGGAATATTGCGAGTTCGTGCCCGAGGACGGATTCCGACTTCCTGGCGGTGCCTGGGATTGGCATGGGCACCGTGGAAAAATATGGCGCCCAGATCTACCACTTGATTGAAAGCGCGGAGTAAGCAAGGGTAGGCCGGGATTTATCCCCGGCCTAAATATTGTCGTCCTTGTGACCATTAGACCGTGATGGCAAGGTTTTCGCAGAACTAAATTGGAAGATCACACCTCACGATCTCGCCCGTTTGACGTATGGGCGAGCGAGTGTGCCTGAGAACCAGATTTTACGTATTTAGTCCGTCAGGGACCTTAGCCCAGGAAGCAGTCCTGGGTACAACATCAAGACATGATTCAGTCCCGTAGGGACGGCTGAAGGTTATCCAGGACTTCATCGCGTCCCATTTTCAGCCGTCCCTACGGGACTGGAGCGTCCTATCAAATCCAACCCAGGACTGCGTCCTGGGCTAAGGCCAGCCGTCCCTAACGGGACTAAATGCGCAAGCCTTTGGTGCTCACGCAGGTTCTATAGCCCGTACCTGCATTTCTTAAAGCCTTAAGTGCGGGCTGCAACCCGTAGATCCCTTTCTTGAACCTGATGCGGCGGAAAGGGCGGATACCGTTTAAAGTGGTGTCAACCGTTCACAGCCTTGTAATAAGGGGTATCCGCAGTGGTCGAGGCCGCGCAGTTGGAGGATGAGGAAAAGGGCTCAGGGATGTCGAGCCTCATCCGCGAATTGCTTCGCCCTTACCGGGGCAGCCTGGCGATTGTTTTGGTGGCCATGCTGGTTCAGAGCACCATGACCCTGGCCGCACCCTGGCCACTCAAGATCGTCATCGATAACGTGGTGGTTGGGCGCAAGCTCGATCGTTGGCTCGCGCACCTGATTGAGCCACTGCTTGCGCATGCTCACCGGGCACACCTGGCAGAGATTGCGGCGTTAGCCGTCATCCTGATCGCTATCTTGAACGCATTCGCGTCCTACACGGCCAACTACTTCACCGAGAGCGTGGGGCAATGGGTGGCCAACGATCTGCGGATGCGCACCTACCACCATCTGCAGTATCTATCGCTGCGCTATTACGATAGTCATCAATCTGGCGTTCTGCTCAGCACGATCACCGCCGACGTGCTCACGATCCAGAATTTTGCTTCGTCCGCGACGCTCGGCATCGTGGTGGATATGTTCACCATCCTGGGCATGTTGGTGGTGATGTTTTTTCTCAACTGGGACTTCACCCTGATCGCAGTAGCGATCACTCCGCTATTGCTCCTGCTGGCCACCAGGTTCAAGAGGGCGGTCAAAAGCTCCACCCACGAGGTGCGGAAGCAGCAAAGCAATATTGTGGCCGTGGTGCAGCAGGATCTTGAGTCCATTCGAGTGGTGACGGCCTTCGGCAGACAGGAACTGGAACAGCAATCACTGGCGGTGGTGAGCGCGGCGACCGTAGCCGCGGCGCTGAAAGCCCGCCAGGTGAAGGCGCTGCTGTCGCCTATCGTATCGGTCATCGTCTCCTTCTGCGTTGCCTTCGTGCTCTGGCGGGGCTCTTTGCTTATCCTTACGGGCGGGATGACGGCCGGGGAGTTGACGGTTTTCCTCTCTTACCTGGCATCATTTTTCAAGCCGGTGAAAGACCTTGCCAGCATGAACAACTCGATCGCGCAAACAGCGGTGGCGGTGGAGCGAATTCGCACCATTCTCGACGCCGATGCCATTCTTCCCGAGAAACCGGATGCCGTGGAGAAGCCGATCCAGGGTGAGATCGTCTTCGATCACGTGGCCTTCGCTTATGACGCCACTTGCCCTGTGTTGCGTGATGTGAGCTTCACAGTCAAGCCTGGTCAGATGATTGGGGTGGTGGGGCCGACGGGCGGGGGCAAGTCGACCATCATGAGCCTGATCCCGCGATTTTACGATCCCAGCGCGGGCGCTGTTCTGGTGGACGGCGTGGATGTTCGCGATTACCGGCTGCAGGCCTTGCGGGATCAAATCGGCTACGTGCTGCAGGAGACGGTACTCTTTCGCGGAACCGTGCGCGACAACATTGCTTACGGCCGGGCCGATGCGACTGAGGAGGAGATTGTCGAGGCCGCAAAGCTGGCCAACGCGGACGAGTTTATCGCCCGCATGCCCAACGGCTATCAGACCTTTGTCGGTGATCGAGGGGATACGCTTTCGGGCGGCCAGAGGCAGCGGATCGGGATCGCCCGGGCGATCATACGCAACAATCCCATCCTGATTCTCGATGAACCGACCGCGGCTCTCGACACCGAGTCGGAAAGGCTGGTGATTGAAGCCCTGGAACGATTGATGAAGGGGCGAACCGTGCTCACCATTGCTCACCGGCTGAGTACGATTCGCGATGCGGATAAAATCATTGTGCTGAAAGACGGTGTGGTGGCCGAACAGGGCACGCACGACCAGCTCATAGCGCTCGGCGGAACCTACGCCGAGTTGTATAGTGTACAGTTCGATACAACACCGGCAAAGGCCTCTCATTAGCGGCTTGCGCCGGCGGGAGAGTGCAGATGTCGCGTAGCCTGCTTGTATTACCTGACGACTCCGCCAAGCCGATTCTGGACGCCATCAAGCATGCGACCAAGTCGCTGCGCATCAAGATGTTCGTCTTTACAGATCCCTCGCTGATCACGGCCGTAATCGAGGCACATCGCCGAGGGGTTGTGGTGCGCGTCATGCTCAATCCCAAGCGGCGTAATGGGGTCTCGGAAAACGATGAAAGCCGCGCCACGTTAGCGGCCGCAGGCATTGACGTGCTGGACAGTAATCCGGCCTTTGACCTGACGCACGAGAAATCCATGGTGGTGGATGACAAGACGGCGTTTGTGAAATCGCTGAACTGGCAAAGCGAGAACCTGACGGAAACCCGGGATTATGCCGTCATCACCTCAGACCCGCATGAGGTTACGGAGATCATCAACTGCTTCGAGGCAGACTGGAGCCGCCAGGATTTTGCTTCTGGAAAACAAGCGCAGTTGATCTGGTGCCGCGGCAATGGCCGGGAGCGGATTACCGAGTTCATCGACAGTGCCAAGCACTCGCTATGGTTACAGAACGAACGATACCAGGACCAGATGATTATCGAGCACCTGGTGCGGGCCAAGGAGCGCGGAGTCAAGGTTCACGTGATGGCGCGTCCGCCGCACACGCTAAAGAAGGAGAAACTGCTCGAGGGTGTCGGCGGCCTGCGAATCCTGAACGATGTCGGGGTGGAGGTGCGCAAGCTGAAGGGGCTCAAACTCCACGCCAAGATGCTGCTGGCTGATGGAGAGCGCGCGGTGATCGGATCCATCAACCTGGCGCCGGGCAGTTTCGACAGCCGGCGCGAATTGGCAATCGAGGTCAGCGACAAACATATCGTTGATCGTTTGCATGACGTTGTTCGCCATGACTGGAAGCATTCCCACACGCTTGACCTGTCGGACAAAGGTTTGTTGGCCGATCTGGAAAAGCACGGCGGCAAAGGGATTGAAGAGCTCGGATTGGATGGGTAGGAACTCGATTTCGCAACGGCGGGTCTCACACGTGCCAAGAGCCCCTGAGAGTTATTGAGATATGTGCGGGCTTTAGAGCGTGGTGGAGAACCAAAGGCTTACATGTTTTAGTCCCGAAGGGACGGCTGAAATTGTCCAGGGTCAAGTGGCGTCGAATTTTCAGCCGTCCCTGCGGGACTAAAACATATAAATCTTTGGTTCTCCACCACGGCCCGACTGAAGTCGTGACCTGATGCAAAGCATTCGAGGTGACTCCGGGAAAGCGCGCTTTCGTCCAGGATCCTAGATTTGGGAAAAAGAAGCCGGCCTGAGTATCAGGCTATCGATGTTGCTTACGATCGCTTCCGAGCTGTACTTTGGCTGCGCCACCAGCTTCAGCCATTGAGGATCAGAGCGAAAGGCGTTCCACTTTACGTCTATCTCAGAAATATCGGGAAAACTGACCATGTAGGTCAACTGCGGCAAACGCGGACCGATCAAGGTGTCGCCAAAGAACACCTGCCAGAAACCGGCACGCTGAAAGATTTCAAATTCGCCGTTGTGAAACATGTCCACCTTGCGCAAGTGGTCCTGATTGGTTGGGCTCTCGTAGGTGCGCAGTTGGAAGACTCGTTTGCCGTGCTGCGCGGTGACGGGGGGAACGACCAGGCGGGGCCAACCTTCAAACGCAATCATGAGCGAGCTCTCGATCCGGAGGAAACCGGGAGCGGTCGCCGGCGCATTCCAAAATGGTCCCGCGGCTTTCATGAATTCCTCGTCTTTGGCCAGATGCAACTCGGCCGTCACCAGCGACTCAAGCGTGGTCGAGGGGATCAGCAAATAGAGGGCAGGCGTTTGCGGGCCGAGGTCAAGATTGAAAGCGCCAATGGGCGAGAAACCCAGCCGGTTGAGTGCGGGAATCAGCGCATCCGCGAGGTAGCTCTGGAGCAATTTTGGTTCTGGGCCCGACTGCAACTGATACTTGCGCAGCTCGTAGTACTCGCGGCCTTTGCCGGCGGCTGCCTGGGCAATTGTCTCGCTGGGTGCTAAAGCGGCGGCCGCGGCGGCCAGCGACGAGGTCAGGAAATGTCGTCTTTGCAAAACTCCTCCGAACAAACCAGCATTTTAAAGCATTTCTTCTGTTACTGTTTCTGGCTGGGACATAGAGGAGACGCGTATGAAGAGGCGCAAGTTTCTCACGCTCGCAGCTTCGGTAGCCGGAGGCGCCGCAACCAGCCGAATCGCCGCCGGCCTTCCCCCGGCGATACCCATTATCGACACCCACATCCATCTTTTTGATCCCGGGCGTCCCGGGGGCGTGCCTTGGCCGGCAAAGACAGACACCGCGCTCTACATGGCTGCCCTGCCCGACCGTTACGCCAGCCTCGCCCGTCCGTTTGGCGTGGTGGGTGCGATCGTGATCGAAGCCAGCCCGCTGGCCAGCGATAACGACTGGGTACTGCAGCAGGCGGCCAACCATCCCATCATCGTGGGCATGGTGGGCGACCTGATTCCGGGAACGCCCGAGTATCAGAAGGAGCTGGATCGGCTTCACGCCAATCCGCTGTTCCTGGGCATCCGCTACGGCAATCTTTGGGATCGGGATTTGACCACAGACGCGCAGAAACCGGAGTTCATGCCTGGACTGAAGATGCTGGCCGATCGCGGGCTGGTGCTAGACAGCGCAAATCCCAATCTCAAGCTCGTCCGGGCCATCGCCAGCGTGTCGGACCAGGTTCCGGAGTTGCGCATCGTGATCGATCATCTACCCACTGCACGCGTGCCCTCAGAAGCAACCGAGAGAGATGAGTATTGGTCATTGCTGCGACATCTGGCGCAGAACAAGAACGTATTCGTGAAGCTTTCTGAGGTGATCGCCGCACGTATAGAAGAGTCAGGCGGTTCCACTTTCCCCCAGGAACGGCTCGACGCACTGTGGAATATTTTCGGCGAAGACCACGTTCTTTATGCCAGCGATTGGCCGAACAGCGACCATCATGCAACCTACAAGGAAACCATCTCGATCGTGCGCAGCTACGTGGAAGCCAAGGGCCGTGCTATATCGGAGAAATTTTTCTGGAAGAATTCCATGGCTGCCTACCGCTGGCGTCCCCGGGCAGCAGATCAACCGAGAGAGAAGGGCCGTTTTACTTAGGCGTTTTCAAGAAGTGATATAACCCGCTTGTATGTCTTTGCCTCTTCCCTCCCCTGGTAGTTTCAGCCGCCGCCGGTTTCTGCGGCAAAGTTTCGCCTTCAGCGCGTTGGCCAGCTTTGGATCTCTATCGAGCCGGGCGGATTTCGTGCCTGCGGACCACGCAGCTACGGAGCTGTTGGTGCTGGGCGATTGGGGATACGAGGACCGGACGGCGCAGTCGCGGGTGGCTGCAGGCCTCTCGGCCTATGCCAACCAGCATTCCGTCCGCCCCGAGGCGCTGTTGATGTTAGGGGACAACTGGTACGGCGAATTGGCCGGAGGCGCCCACTCCCCGCGATGGCAGACGCAATTCGAGCAGATGTACCCGGCCAAGGATTTCCCCTGCCCTGCCTATGCCGTGCTGGGAAATCATGACTACCAGCGCTGGCCTGAGAGCAAGGTCGATGCCGAGCTTGAGTACGCGCGCAACGGCCGGAACGGGTCAGCTGCCACCCGTTGGACCATGCCGGCGCGCTGGTATCGCTTTGAGTTCCCCAGCAAGAATCCGTTGGTGACGTTTTTGGCGCTCGACAGCAACATGCCGCGTCCGGATGGTAAGGAAAAGGGCGGGCGAGATTTTACCCTGACGGCACAGCAGCAAGCAGAGCAGCTTGCGTGGCTCGAAGGTGAGCTGAAGCGTCCGAGGACGACTCCCTTTGTCGGGGTCATTGCCCATCATCCGGTCTTCTCAGATGGGCCGCACGGGGATCATCCGGTGTTGATTCGCGATTGGGATCCGCTATTCCGCAAATACCGTGTCGACGTTTTCATGGCCGGCCACGATCATGATTTGCAGCACTTAGAGTTCGAGGGACATCCCACCAGCCATTTTCTTTCCGGGGGCGGGGGCGCCGATTTGTACTCACTCAAAGTTGAACCTTCGCAACGCGGCCCCTATGCGCAGAAGGTTTATGGTTTCAGCCATATCTCGGTTACGGCGAAGCAAATGACTCTGCGCCACCTGGATCAGAATGGGCGCACGCTGCATGCCTTCGCAAAGACGCCAGAGGGCAAGATCACCATCTTAGGTTAGGGCTAGTTCGTCCCAGCTGCCAAATAACGGAGAGCTGCGGAGGCAAGGCGGAAACCCTATTTCTCGCTAGTGGGCGGCACCAACCCCTTCAATCGCAGATACAACGACATGATTGCGTATTGCTCGTTGTCATGAGCAAGGTTGCCCCACAGCATACTGAGCCGTGTCCGCTTGCCCGCGGGCCCGGCCTGCAGCATGTCTGTCATATTGGCCTCGGTTACGCCGGCATAGGCCTTGTCGCACTCGGCGAAGGAAGCTTTGAGCGCCTCAACGATCACCGCTTTATCTGCCGTATCCGCCGGCACTTTGGGCAGTGCACTGGCGTCGGTATTGTTCGCTGCTCCGCAGATATGCAGCTGCGCCTCGATCACATGGTTAACGACGCGAGCGAAGGGGCGAATGTCCGGCGTGGGCTTAAAGCCGTAGTCCGCAGCGGGCATCTTGTCGGCGGCTTTGAGTATGTTCGGTTTCAGACGCGCATAGCTCGCCTGAACTTCGCTGGCGAGCGGGTTTCCCTGCCCCAGTGCTACGCCCGAAATCATCAATCCCGCCACTGCACACGCCGTCCAGATCCGTTGCATTCGCTTTCCTCCGAGTGTCAACCAGCCTACCTAGGGATGAGCGGGTGCACAAGGGGCAAACTTTGCAGGAAAAAGAAACCGTAGGCATGCTTGCCCACTCAAGCCAAAAGAGGGCTTGAATGGGCCACCCTAAGCATTGGTGGGCGTGTAGGGAGGCTTGTCATTCCTCTCCAACTCGCAACCAGGATTTACCGATAGCCTTCTTCAGGAGAAAGGCGGGATGACGGTTCTGTCTGAGGATAGAATCTCGTCCGATCCCTACACAGCCAACAATACTGAGGGTGGCCCATTCAAGCCCTCTTTTGGCTTGAGTGGGCGAGAACCCTGGGGGTTAGCACACGCACAAGGGGGGAGGAGAAAGATACCAACAGTAAAGGTTACATATGTTGCGGCAATGCCCAGGCAAACATCACGGTGCCGCTGCTGGTCAGCAGATATTGGCGGCCGCCAAGTTCGTAGGTGATGGGGGAAGTCGACATCCTTCCGCCGGAGCCGGCATGCCACAGCGTTTTGCCGGTGCCGGTATCAACAGCGAGAACGTTGCCGCGAACGTCGCCGGTGAAGGTGAGCCCGGAAGCGGTGGTCAGGACGCCCGCAGTCGGCGTTCCCTGCCCGAGCTCGTGGGTCCAGCGAACTTTGCCGGTCTGGTAGTCAATGGCCTCGAGCACGCCCTTACTCCACAAGTCGTAGTCGGCGCCCGCCCAGCCATAGGTGCCATCGGCGGCCTTCGTAAAGTACAGGCTGTAGCTGGGATGAGAAGACACGATGAACAGTCCCGTCTTTGGATCAAAGCTGGGGGCGCGAAAGTTTGTCATGCCGTTTTCGTCCGGCGCGATCAAGCGGCCATCCGGCGCCGGATCCTTGGCGGGGTTCGGGATGGGACGCCCCTGCTTGTCGACCCCGGTTGTCCAGTTCACCGGGCCGAAGGGAGTCGTCAACAAACTGCTGCCATCCGTCCGGTCGAGCACGAAAAAATAGCCGTTGCGCGAACTCTGCAGGAGCAATTTACGCGGCTTGCCCTGGAACGTTCCGTCCACCAGCACCGGAGTTTCCGCGGCATCCCAATCATGCGTATCGTGGGGCGAAGGCTGAAATGCCCAGGCCATTTTTCCCGTGTCGGGATTGAGAGCCACAATGCTGCAGGTGTAGAGGTCGTCTCCCGGCCGGGTGGACGCGGCCAGTACGGGCGTGGGGTTTCCCGTTCCCCAATAGACCAAATTTAAATCGGGGTCGTAGGTGCCCGTCATCCAGGAGTTACCCCCAGTCGGCGCGCCCGGTGTGCCCAAAGGCGGTGTTGCGTTCCATTGCCACTGTGTCTGGCCTGTCTCGGGATCGACTGAACGGACATATCCCACCAGGTTGTCGAAGTCGCCCGACGTCCCCACCAGCACATGATTGCCCACCACCAGGGGAGCCATGCTGGTCCAGTATCCCTTGGCCACATCGGCCACCTGCACTTTCCAATGCACGCTGCCGTCGTTGGCATTGAGAGATATCAGATGACCATCCGGCACCAGGAAGTACACCCATTTTTTGTACATCCCCACGCCGCGGCTACCGATGTGAAGACCGGGATTCGGCGGATAGGTGTAGTGCCACAGTTGGTGGCCAGTAAGCGCATCAATGGCCCATACATTGTCCGGCACGCTGAAATAGATCACGCCGTCGACCAGCAGCGGAGAGGCCTTTATGTCCGCTTTCTGATTGGTCTGGAAAGCCCATGCCATCGAGAGCGCGTGCACATTCTGCGTGGTGATCTGTTCCAGTTTGCTGTGGCGTTGACCATCGTACGTGCCGTGATACGAGGGCCAGCTATCGGCCGGCGGCTTGAGAAGCGTAGAGTGGTCGACTCCCTGCGCCAACGCTGACGCGCCAGTCAGCAAGAAAATACTCATCAGCAACTTGATTCGCATGCAGGGCCTTTCAGGCGAGAGTGACTTTGAAGGTGACGCCGATGTCAGACAGGTTCGCTGCTGCCGGCATGCGTACCTGCAAGCCCTGCTTGTCCTGTTTCCATCGCAGCTTGTCATGGAATCCCAGCAATTCCACATTAAGAATCTTGCCCGGTTCCTGGGGACTATTTGTTGCCAGCGATTGGATGGTGAACTCCCCTGCAGGTGTTCCCATGACGTAGGCATAGAGGAACTTGCCCTTGGTGGTAAAGCGCACATCCTGAGCTGTCAAACCGGGCTGCTTGCTCTCGTTAAATCCGGTTTTGGGAACCACCACTTCGGTCGATGGTCCGGCGCCATTGATCTTCCACGGGCGAGACCCGTAAATGCCTTCACTGTTGACCTTCATCCACGCGGTGATGCCCTCGAGCACCTTCATCTCCTCGGCATCCAACTCGCCGCTGTTGGGCAAGGGGAAGTTCAGCAGCAGGTTTCCGTTCTTGCTGACGATGTCGACCAGCAGATCAATCACCTTCTTCGGCGTCTTGTATACCTGCCCGCGCTTGTAGTGCCAGTCTCCGATGCAAGTGTCGGTCTGCCAAGCGGTGGTGGAAATGGCGTCGGAAACGCCGCGCTCGTGGTCGACAATGCAGGTGCCCACGGAGCAGTCGCCGGCGACCTTGCTGCAATAGACTGCTTCGACCTTGCCGTTATGCTGGGCGGCGCTCACGTTATAAACCTCAGCCACGGTGGCCAATCCGTATTCCTCAAAGGGAATGCCGCCATCGGTGTAGAGCAGGTCGGGCTGATGCTGGTCGACTAGGTCTTTTATGCGGTTGAAGTACTGCATCTTCCAATCGTCGGGTGCAACGCGCCCCATCGCCTTCGCGGTTTGAGCAAAGTCGTGCGGCATCTGGGTGTAGCTGTGGTAAAGATCGGCAAAATACGGATTGGTGCCGTCGTAGGAAACTCCGGCCAGTGGACCCTTGGTGTCACTGGTATGCGCTGGCGCCAGCCAGTCAAAGCTGTTGGAAAGGTGTTCGCTCACTCCGAACCGCAATCCACGCTTGCGCGCCGCCTCCTTGTAAAGGCCGACGATGTCGCGCATCGGCCCAACCGCAGTCGCATTCCAGCGCGGCTGGTACTTCGAGTTCCACATATCGTAATTGTCATGGTGCACGCCCATGCTCACGAAGTACTTGGCCCCGGCTTTCACGTACAGGTCCATCAAATGTTCCGGATCCCACTTGTCTCCCTTGAACAGAGGGATCAAGTCTTTGTAGCCTGTTTTGGAGGGATGCCCGTAGGTCTTGAGGTGGTACTCGTACTGGGGAGTCCCCTGGATATACATGTTCCGGGCGAACCAATCGCCGTCCTCGACACCCGACTGCGGTCCCCAGTGCGACCAGATGCCGAACTTTGCGTCGCGGAACCAGTCGGGAACAGTGTAGGTATCAAGCGATGCACGCGTCGCCTGAAAGGGTCCAGAAGTGATGGGAAGCGCGGCCGCCTGACCGAAAGCGCCCCTGGTCTGAGCCCAGGCTGCCGAATAGCCGAGCAATTTAAGTGTGTCGCGCCGGGTAAACCGCATGCAGAATTGCCACCCCATTCCTGCTGGTCAATATGTTTGCTTTAAGAACGAAGCAACAATCTGTCCGTCCCATGGTTATATCTATGCCAGGGACCATTATCAACCCGGTCCATGGGCACGCCAAAAATTCAAACTTTGAGAGGACACGATGGGAGTCAGCAGAAGAGAGTTCTTACATCGCGTAGGGCGGGCAGGCGGATACAGCGCGGCATTCCTGGTCATGCAGGGTATGGGCCTCATGGAAGCGCAAGCCGGGATGGCCGGAGGGGCTGTTTCGGCAGAGCCGGGAGCCGGCAAAGGGGTGAAGATCGTGATCCTGGGCGCGGGCATTGCAGGCCTGGTCTCGGCATACGAGCTGCGCGCTCTGGGATACGAGTGCACGCTTCTGGAATGCAGGCAAAGACCTGGCGGAAGAAACTGGACAGTGCGCGGTGGGGACCGGGTGACCTTTCTCGACGGCACCACGCAGACCTGCACCTGGGACAAGGGGAACTACCAAAACTTTGGCCCCGCCCGCCTTCCGTCTGTCCACAAAACGATGTTGGGCTACTGCGAGAAGCTGGGAGTACCTCTCGAAGTGGAAGTGAATATGACCCGCTCCGCCTTCCTGCAAAACGATAAGGCAAACGGCGGAAAACCGGTGCTGCTGCGGCAAGCAGAAAACGACACCCGGGGCCACGTGAGCGAACTGTTGGAAAAAGCCGTCAACCAAGGTTTTCTGGAGCAGGACATATCGAAAGAAGACCGGCAGCGCATGCTGGATTTCCTACGCACTTACGGCCCCCTGGACGACACCGGCAAATACGTCGGCAGCGATCGTGCGGGATACTCAAAGACGGCGGGAGCCGGCGACCAGACCGGCGTGTTGAGCGCGCCGATCGACATGCATACCCTGCTGGACGAAAACTTCTGGCAGTACATGCTTTTCGATGAACAATTCGATATGCAGGCCACCATGTTTCAGCCTGTGGGTGGCATGGACCGCATTCCGTATGCCTTCGCCAAGGCGCTCGGAGACGTGGTGAAGTACGACGCACCGGTCACTGAGATCCGCAAGACCTCCAAGGGAGTCAAAGTCGGCTACACCAGCCATGGATCAGCGAAAACAATCGAGGCCGACTACTGCATCTGCGCCATGCCTCTCACGATTTTGAAGAGGACACCCAACGACTTCAGCGCGCCATACAAAAAAGTAATCGACCAATGCTCGTATGCCAGCGCCTACAAGATTGCCTGGGAGAGCCGGCGCTTCTGGGAGCAGGATTACAACATCTTTGGCGGCCTGGAGTTCGTCAGCGAAGGTTGCAGCCCCATCTGGTTTCCTTCGGCCGGCATGTTTACGCCCAGAGGGGTCCTGGTCAGCGGATATACCGATGAGGGGCACTCCAACATCAAAGATCTACCGCTGGCACAGAAATTGGAAGAAAGCCGCAAGTCGGTAGAGCGGTTGCATCCCGGGCACGGCAAGGAATTGGAAAAGCCGATGTACGTAACCTGGGGCCAGATCCCCGACAACGAAGGCTCGTGGATACGAGCCTATGGTCCGGGCCAGGAACGCTGGTCCAGCTTTTCCCAAACCGCTCCCCATACCAATCCCGGTTACGAAACCCTGATTGAACCGGATGGGCCCATTATTTTCGCGGGCGACCATGTGAGCCACATCGTTGCGTGGCAAGAGGGAGCGGCACTGAGCGCGCTGCGCGCGGTAGCACAGGTCAACGACAAGGTGAAGGCCGCAAAATTGGCCAACGGTTGACCCCTAACCCGCATTTCTCACCCGTCATTCGTGACGGAACAAGCCGTGAGAAATGCCGGGTTAGGGGCCGAGGAACGCCGAGGCGCCATCGGGTGCACACCAGCGATAGCGCCATTCCGGTTTTCCGCCAGCTTGCCAATGCTCAGGGGTGCTGCCATCCATCCAGTCGACCGGTTTTGCGGCCAGAGCCGCCAGCCGCTGCGATTTTGAATGCGTCGCGCAACGCAGCCTGATGCTCTGCGCCGCGTGCCGGCGGTCCTGGAGAGACCATTGTGACTGCTCCGCTACGGGCCAGCACATCCAGATACTGCCGGTTGAGCTCCCACGGGATCGCATCGGTGATGCCAACCAGATCGGGATCGACGGTGAAAAAGGTTCCATTCTGCGGCAAGCGAAAACTGAGAGTGTTTATGCCCATGCGCCGGGTGCGCTCCCACTGCCGTCCGCTGGTATCGTCTCCCGTGCGCTGCAGATCGAAGATGCCCTGGCTTAGATGGCCTATTGTGTTACACCCCTCCAGCAGCGCCCGCTCGCCGGCCGCCTGGCGCAACATAGCGTAGAGCTCGGCGATCACTTCCGCATTGGTCTTGCTTTTGTCGTGAAGCGACCAGCCGGGCAGCGTCGGCTGCGGCCCCATCTCGAAGCCCCACTGGCCCAGCAGTTCGTAGGTGGAGAAGTCATGTTTCACCATCTCGTAGCCCCAGCCGACTGCCTGGAGCATCTTGGCGCGAATCTTTTCCGCTGCCTCCGGGATCGTCGGATCGTAGGCAAACTCGCGAGCCCGTTCCTTCTTCTCCCCGAATCGCGAACCAGGTAACAACAGGCCTGGTGTGGCGGCCGGTGGCGCCTGGAGCGGGCGGATCCAGATCCCCGGCCGCGCGGTGCGCTGCTTGATCTGGTCCGCGAGCTTGCCCATGTCTGGCCAAGCCGGCGGCCCTTTCGACCAGCCGTCGTCGATGACCGAAAACGGTCGCACTCCGCCGCTGGGCGAGAGACTGACGATGAAGTCGGTGTCGCGCAGGATCGTCTCCGCGGTGCTTTGCCCATAGCTGTAGTTCCAGTCGTTGGCCCCATAAATCGGCACCGTGGGCCGTGAGGGACGGGCACACATGGCGCGGCACAAACCGGTTACTGCCTCCACCGCGTTCTCGCCTTCACTGCCACGGCGGGAGACCACGATGGCCATGTTCAACTTGCGCGAGCCCAGTTCCACTCCGTCGCCACCGTTGGTTACATTCAGCCACAGCGACACGCCTTCCGGATCAAGCTGCCAGAAACACAGGGCAGCGGCGCCGGTCTTGACTCCGTAACCGTGGCAAGCCACTCCATCGTAGGTGGCGAAGTACCACGGCATCACCCGTTCCGGTATCAGGTCGCGCCAGCCCAGCTCTCCATAGCTACGCTCCCAGGCATCACCCAAAGCGCGGAGCCCGGGGTGCGCCTGCGATTGCCAGCGCACATGCACCACCGCAACCGGGGTGGATGGCGCAGTGAGGGACAGCGCCAACGCATCCTTTGACAGTCCGCACTCGATGGCAACGTCGCCGCCCTGCCATTGCGTACCAGACGGCCGGAGCGCGATCCTGCCCGCGGGCAGGGTTTTCGAAAAACTTCCGTAGGCGGTCACGCTGTCGGGGGCGCGCAGCAGTTCGATGAATGACGTAGCCCTTGACGTCCGTTGACCGGCAGCCGGCCTTACAGCCATGCCTCCCAGCGAAGCGGCTCCCGCCTGCAGAAACGACCGGCGTGTTAGCGGTTCACTCGTACGCTCCATGACGGAAGCATACAACTCCCGCTACGACTGCAGTGCGAACGTGATGATCAAGGCTTTTGAGGGCTTGTCTTCGTGACTGCGATACAGACGGTTGGTGCTGCGATCGATCCAGACACTATCTTCCGTCTCCAGCACCTCGGTCCGGCTCTCTGTCCAGACGACCATTGGACCTTCGATGACGTAGACCAGCTCCAGGCCTGGCGACGACGGGGGGTTAAAAGCACCGCCTTCGACCCCGGGCAAAAAATGCGCGATACACGGAACAACGTTGCGATCGGGAATCAGGACACTCATGCTTTCGGAAAGGAGAAAGGGATCCGCTTTTTCACCCACCGGCAGGCGTATGCGGTCCTTCGCTCGAGAAATGCGGAAGAGTGCGTCTGTCTCCTCGCTCAGGAAGTAGGAGAAATCCTTGTTGAACACCAGTGCGATGCGCGCAAGATTCCTGAGGGTGGGCACCACGCGGCCTGTCTCCAACTGCGAGAGAAAACTCGCCGATAGGCCAACCTGTTGTCCAAGCTCGACCAAACCCATGGAACGCTTCAATCGGAGCCTGCGTATTTTTTCCCCGATATTTTTCGCTTCGATCGAAGCCTCTACCGTTGATTCGTCTACCGTGTCGATCGGCGCGTTGCTCTTGTCCTTCTTGACCATCGTCTCAGGCAACCGAGATGGATTCGAGGGTTGCTATCGCCGACTTGTCATGGCGGCCGGGGTCAATTTCCAGTTCCAGGGACAACACGGCGGAGAGGTCGACCGAATAGTCTTCCACTTCGATTGCAGAGCCGCCGGGACTGAATGTCCACTGCTGGCGAACGATCTCTCTCCTCGGGTGGGCGGCTGAACTCGCAAAAATGGCAAACTCCTGCGCCCTCTCCCTGTGCTGCTCTCGAAATTCGAGGCGAATCTTCCGGATGGACTGCGGCTCATCGAAGTTCAGCCGAATCAACTGCGGTCCTGGATCGGCAGCTCGCCATCCCCCTCCACCCCGCAAAGCGTTTTCAAAGGGATGCTGCCGGGTCTTCGGAGGATATCTCTGCACTAGTAATTTGCTCTAAATCGAGCCATCCGCCGGAAGATGGGGAAACGGCAGAAGCGTGGGCAAGCGGGACAACGGATTTGCGCATGGAAAACCTCCCTCCATCTGATGCACATAAGGCTGGCTTGGACAACGATGTTAACCTTACTCGATGAAGGTGCTGATCACCGGTGGCGCGGGATTTCTCGGAAGCAGGCTGGCGCGTACTCTCCTTTCCCGCGGACACCTCTCGGGGCAGCCGCTGACCCAGCTGGTGCTGGCCGACCTGGCGCCCCCCGCGGCTGACGTGGCGGGCGATCCACGGGTGAGCGCCTGGACCGGCGCCTTGCTCGATCAATGCAAGGCCGTGGGCGGGGAAGCGTTCGACACAGTCTTCCACCTCGCCTCAGCGGTCTCAGCAGAATGCGAGGCCGACCTGGACCTCGGGCTCCGCTCCAATGTGGACACCACGCGTGCCCTGATCGATGGTTTACGCGGCGGGGGCAAGGCGCGGCTTGTTTTCTCCAGTTCGGTGGCCGTTTTCGGTGGCGATGCCGATTACCCGTTGCCCCGGATCATCCATGACGATACGTTGCCCGTTCCGCAGACCTCCTACGGCATTCAGAAGTTTGTTTGCGAGCAATTGATTGCGGACTACTCCCGGCGCGGCTTGCTCGACGGCCGGTGCGCGCGACTGATGACGGTGACGGTGCGCCCCGGCCGCCCTAACGCTGCAGCGTCTGGATTTCTCTCCTCCATCATCCGTGAGCCTTTAAATGGCCAGGATGCGGTGTGCCCGGTGCCTACCAATACCCTGGTGGCCCTGGCTTCGCCCCAACGCACCATCGAAGGGCTGCTAAAAGCCGCGGAGGCTACGCCCGATGAATGGGGCAGCCGGACCGCTTTGAACCTGCCCGCGCTTACGGTACGCGTCAGCGAAATGCTCGATGCACTGGAAGTCGCGGCCGGCCGAGCTACCAGAGACCGGGTGCACTTCCAACCAGACCCGACCATCTCCAGGATGATGTTGGGGTGGCCCGCCAGCTTCGAAAGCGCGCGAGCACGCCGGCTCGGTCTTTCTCCCGACCCCGATTTCCTCTCCATTGTCCGGCAGTTTCAAAAAGAGCAGGCGGGTTAGCATTGACCGTCCTGGGCTGCATCGCCGATGACTTTACCGGCGCGACTGACCTGGCCAACAACCTGGTTCGCGCGGGAATGCGGGTGGTGCTCACCGTGGATGTTCCCACCCAGGCCGACCCGATCGATGCGGATGCTGTGGTGGTCGCGCTCAAGTCGCGGACGGTGCCTGCTGCCAAAGCGGTGGAACAGTCTCTGCGCGCCTGCCGTTGGCTGCGCCGCCAGGGCGCCCGCCAGATCTATTTCAAAATCTGCTCTACCTTCGACTCTACCGCGGCCGGCAATATCGGCCCGGTGATCGAAGCGTTGATGGATGAATTGAATTGCGGGTTCAGCATCGCGACCCCGGCCTTTCCAGAGACCGGGCGAACGGTAGTCCATGGACATCTGTTTCTGGGTGACACTCTGCTATCCGACAGCGGCATGCGCCATCATCCGCTCACGCCCATGACCGATGCCAACCTGGTGCGGGTGTTGCAGGCACAACTCGATCCGGCGAAGGGCCGCAAGGTTGGGCTGATCGACTACCACACGGTTTCCCAGTCGGAGCAGGCCATCCAACAGCGGATGCGCGAACTGCAGGACAAGGGCATTGCCATTGCGATTGTCGACGCGCTGAACGATGAGGATCTGGGCCGACTGGGCGAAGCGCTGCGCGGCGCGGCGTTTCTCACCGCCGGATCGGGGTTAGGCAGCACCTTGCCCCACAACTGGGGTTTCACACCGGCGAATCGGGCGGATCTGCCGCCCGCGCGGGGGCTCAAAGCCATCCTTGCCGGCAGCTGCTCGGTGGCGACCAACGCCCAGGTGCAGCACTTCATTCGCGACGGGGGCGAAGCTTACGCGTTACGGCCCGAGCAGGGCGCTGATCTCGAACTGCAAGTTGCCCAGGCGCTGGCGTGGGCCGATGCCGCGTGGCGAAGCGAAGCCGGACTTCCCCTGCTCGTCTACTCGACTGCGGAGCCGGGGCACGTGAGGGCGGAGAACGCAGCCATGGTCGAGCAGGTGATGGCGGCGCTGGCGCGCGCCTTCGTGCAGCGCGGTGTTGGCTGCCTGGTGGTCGCCGGAGGCGAGACCTCCGGCATTTGTGTGCAGGCTCTCAACATCCGGCAAATGAAAATTGGCCCGCAGATTGATCCAGGGGTACCGTGGTGCTACGCCACCTCCGCGGAGGGTGGACTCCACCTTGCCTTGAAATCCGGCAACTTCGGATCGCCGGACTTTTTCTGCAAAGCCTTTGCCTTCGTGGCATGACCATGAACGAGTTAGAACTAAGGCAGGAGATCTGTCGGGTAGGCCGCTCTCTCTTCGAGCGCGGCTATATTCATTCGACTGCGGGGAACATCAGCGTTCGCCTGCCCGATGGCTTTCTTATCACGCCCACAGAAGCTTGCCTGGGATTTCTCAAGCCTGAGGCTCTCTCCAAGGTCGGAACCGATGGGGTACAGATCAGCGGTGACCGGGCCAGCAAGACGCTGACGCTGCATCGCCGTATTTACGCGGCGGATCCTGATGCCGGTTGCGTGATCCACACCCATTCCACCCACCTGGTTGCGTTGACGCTGGCCGGGGTTTGGAAGAAGGAGGATATCCTTCCTCCACTAACTCCTTATTACGTCATGAAGGTTGGCCACGTGCCGCTGATTGAGTATTACCGGCCCGGCGACGCTACTGTGGGCGACCTGGTGGCCCAAACGATCGAGCGGATGCGCAACCAGGCAACACCGATCCGGGCTGTCATGCTTGACCGGTTGGGACCCAATGTTTGGCACACCACGCCGGCAGCAGCCATGGCGGCGCTCGAAGAACTGGAAGAAACCGCACGGCTCTGGCTGCTCACTGGCCGCAAGCCGGAACCACTCACACCCAAGCAGATCGACGAACTGCGCCAGCAATTTGGCGCGTCGTGGTAGGAACCGAAGGTAAAGACTCTATGCTGCGCTTCGCCGCGAACCTCAGTTTTTTGTATGGGGAACATGCCTTCCCTGACCGTTTTGCTGCTGCCGCGAGAGACGGCTTCACGGCGGTTGAGTACCTGTTTCCTTACGAGTATCCCGCGCAGCAAGTGGCTTCATGGTTGCAGACCCATGGCTTGGCACAGGTGCTGTTCAACGCGCCGCCGGGAGATTGGGCGGCGGGCGATCGCGGCATCGCGAGCTTGCCGGGCAGAGAGGCTGAGTTTCGCGCGAGCATCCAAACCGCGCTTGCTTATGCGCAGACACTCAGGTGTCCGCGCGTGCACGTAATGGCGGGTCTGCAGCCTGTTGGTGTCGAGCGCGCCTCCATGCGGAGCGTTTTTGTTGCGAATCTTGCATGGGCCACCGAGCAAGCATCCTCTGCGGGAATCGAATTGTTGATCGAACCGATCAACACCAGGGATATGCCCGGGTATTTTCTAAACCGTCAGGATGAGGCGCACGCGATTGTCGACGAGATAGGCAGCTCTACGCTGAAGGTGCAGATGGATCTGTATCACTGTCAGATCGTAGAAGGCGACGTCAGCATGAAGCTGCGCAAGTACCTAGGGAAGAATGTAGGCCATTTACAAGTCGCCAGTGTGCCCGATCGCAACGAGCCTGACCGAGGCGAGCTCAATTACGATTACGTGTTTGGGGTGATTGAGGAGCTTGGGTACGAAGGCTGGATCGGATGTGAATACCGGCCGAAAGCGGGAACTTCCGAGGGGTTGGGGTGGCTGAAGAAACGACGGTAACGGTAGCGGGACGGTAACAGGTAAGCCCTTCTGGGCTCGCGCTGTCTTTGAAATGAGTCCCGCAGGGACACTCTTTCGGTTCAACAACCACTCTTTATGAACCACTGCCCTCTCCTTTTTGTCATCCCGAGCTGGAAGCCGGATTTCCTAGCTCGATGCGCTCACCGCGCTACTTATGTGGTTCTCTTTAAAGAGAACCACGTGTTCGTTGAACGAACGCCGCAGCTCTCGAAAGGAAATCTGGGGAAGCCGAAGGAGCTGCGGTGCGCCATTCCCTGTGCCCCTCCTCTACCGTGCTCCAACTTCCGCCTGTCATCACCGAATCTTTATGGAGACCCCTTCCCTCTCTCATTCCGAGTTTTCCAGGAGTGGTCCGCGGAACTGCGGGATCCCTCGGCTTCGCTCGGGATGACAAAAGGAGAGGGTTTTCGCAAAGAAACAGCGGTTGCTGGATGAAACGGCGGATGCTGAGCTAAGGCTTTTTCAAATCTAATTGGACAGGTCTTCCCTGGACGGGTGCCCCATGTTCGCCTGAGCGTACATGCGGCCGAAGATGAGTGGGCGCAGCCCCTCCGAATGTTTTGCTCTATAGCCGAGAAGCGGGCGAAAGCAAGAGTCCTTGCACATGGAGTGAAAGCATTGGAAGAATCCGTTTTCGGCCCATGTACGCTGGGGCGAACATGGGGGCGCCCGTCCAGAACCAACGACCTTAGTTCGGAGTCAAAATCTCGCCAGAAGCCGCCGACTCTATTTGGACAGGACTGGCATTTTTTGATTGTTCTGACAGCAGTGACTTGTGGAAAGACGGTTGCCGATTGAACTCTTAGACCCCTGGAACCGGCGGGCACCCGGGAAACTCCGCCAGATAGCCGTTTCCTATATAACCCAGATATTGAATTCCAATTTTGCTGGTGAAGAACCCGTCCGCAGCCAAGTTGCGCAAGAAGGCAAAAAACTCGACGCCCTGGCCCATGCTCGCATCCTCTTCTGCACTCTTGCGGTAGGCGATGCAATCCAGCATTTCCGTCTTCTGCTGCGGGGTGCATTCCAGATAGACCTTGCCGTACTTATCCGTGCACGTGGAATCGAGCCACATAATGCCGCCGCCGAGCGTCAGCTGGTAGTGTGGATTCTCACTGGTCAGCAAATCAATGAACTCCGGCGCCCCGGCTTCGACCGCGCCTCCCGAATCCGCGTCTGCAGGAAAAATCGCATCGCACAACGACTGCAGGGTTTTGTATTGCTGCGGCGGAAAATACTTGGGCGTGTAGACACCGGTCTTACTCGTGGCCTTTTCCGTCCGTGATCATATGGTGCGCGTACTCCGCGGCCTGCAGCGGAATCACGCGCAACACGGAAGTAGCTGCCGCACCCAAACTCAACGACTTCAAAAGATCACGCCGGGATACAGACATGCTAGATCTCCCCTTTTTTGGCCTGGTCAAGGATGTATTCGGAAGTTCTCCACGATAGCGCAGTGATCGTGAGCGTTGGATTCTTATCCGGACCGGTTACGAAACAAGCTCCGTCGCCGACGAACAGATTCTTCACATCGTGCGCCTGGCAATTCTTGTTCAACGCCGAGGTCTTGGGATCATCGCCCATCCGCACTGTTCCCAATTCGTGAATGATCTCTCCGCCTTCGGAGATGCCATACGGTAACTTCCCTTGTGGCTCGATTGCCGGCATTCTTCACGCCCGCATCCTGGCGCCTGGCATTATCGACCACCGTGCCTCCGGCAGCTTCGACGATAGACCGGAATGTCTCCTGCATATCCTTCGCCATTTTCAATTCGTGGTCGCTCCACTTGAAGTGGAAGCGCAACACCGGGATTCCCCACTTATCTACTACCGTCGGATCGATCTCGCAGTAGGTGTCAGGGTTGGGGATCATCTCTCCCCGTCCGGAAAACCCAATAAAGTTGCCATATTTGCTGCGGACATTCTGCTTGAGCGACGCGCCGTAGCCTTCGTGTTCATTGCAGATTCCATCGAACGATCCCACGCCCGGCATATGACGTCCCCCACCGAACTCGATGTGGTAGCCGCGCGGGAAGTCGTTCTTGCGATCGCCTCTCCACCACGGCATATACATGTGCATGCCGCCGATACCATCGTGGTTGTGCGGAGCCACTCCGGCCAATTGGGGGAAATACCCGGTCACATTGCTGCCCACGGAGTCCGTTAGATACCGTCCGACGACGCCGGACGAATTCGCCAGGCCATTGGGAAACTGTGTGGAGCGTGAATTGAGCAGCAGCCGCGAGGTTTCGCACGCGCTTGCGGCCAACACGAACGCTTTCGCATGGACCCGCATCTCCGTGCGCGTCGCCTTATCGATGTAGGAAACAGACTGAGCCTTTCCATCCTTGCCGACGATCACTTCCCGTGCCATGGCGTTAGGAATCAAAGTGAAGCGGCCGGTGGCGTGCGCGGGCGGAATCATCACCTGGCTGGAGCTGAAGTTTGAGGCGCTGATGCAGCCTCGGCCGCATTGCGCGCAATAGTGGCAAGGGGCGCGGCCGTTGACCGGCTTGGTGATTACCGCCATGCGCGAAGGAATGCAGGTGATGTTCAGGTGATCACAAGCCTTCTTGACCAGTGTTTCCGTGCAACGCGGTTTGGGCGGGGGTAGAAACACGCCGTCTGGCGCATCTGCAGGTTTTCTTTCGATCCAAAGACGCCGATAAATTCTTCGACCTTATCGTAATAAGGCGAGAGTTCTTCGTACGTGATTGGCCAGTCGTCGCCCAGGCCATCCCTGGAGCGGGCTTTCATATCCGACGGCGAAATACGCAGGGAGATGCGCCCGTAATGGTTGGTACGGCCACCTTCGATGCGCGAACGGAACCAGCGGAAGTTCGATCCTGGCGCCGTGGTGTAGGGCTCGCCGTCAATCTCCCAAAATCCATTGGGCGCGAGGAACTCGCCGTTCAATTCGTGGCGCGCTTTTCCCCCGATGTCCGCTCCGCGATGGGGCAGTTGATACGGCCACACGTGCTCTTTGTAATCGGTGCGGGGATTCAACAGTGGTCCCGCCTCCAGCATGACGACGTTCAAGCCGCCTTCGGTCAGCACCTTGGCGGCGGTACCGCCCCCCGCACCAGAGCCGATGATGCAGACGTCGTATACCTTGGGTGAGCGGATTACCTGGGCCATTCTAAATCTCCGATAAAACAGGGTTTGCGAGGCGGAAATCGCTCCCCTCGCAAATATAGATCAAATTAGGCTCTATTGGTGAGCGAGCAGGTTACCAGTCCGGGGAGGAACTATCCGATATGGATCGTAGGGCATTTCTGCAAAACGCCGCAGCCACCGCGCTTGCGGCCACGCTTCCAGCACCGGCTCTATTGGGCGAGCCGGGCACACTGGACGGGCAGCCAGGCTGGTGGATGACGGAACCCATTCGCTGGCTACAGACCAACCTTCGTGAAACCAACGCGGCGCTCAACCCCACTGACTTTATCGCCGACGTTGCCGGGTTCAACGCCAACGTACTGATGATGTCGGCGGGCGGCATCACTGCCCAGTATCCCAGCAAGGTCCCGTACCACTATGTGAGCCCCTACCTGCCGAAAGGGCAGGACACCTTTGGCGAGGTGCTGCAACAGGCCCATGCCCGCAGGATCCGGGTCGTGAGCCGTTGGGATTTCAGCAAAACCCACAAGGAAGTCTTCGATGCCCATCCCGATTGGTTCTTCAAAATGGCGGATGGTCAACCTGCGGTTTACAACGGACTCTACCTGGCCTGTATCAATGGCGGTTGGTACCGGCAAAAGTCCATCGAAATCCTGTCCGAAGCGCTTGACCGGTATGACGTGGACGGTTGTTTCTTCAACTTCTTCAGCAATCCCACTGCCGACTACAGCGAACACCCGCTCGGGCTCTGTCACTGTGACAATTGCGAACGTCTTTACCACGAGCGCTTCCATCGTGATGTGCCCGAAACGCCGGACGCCGATTATCACGCGTTTTTGCACGACGCAGGCGTGTCCATGTCGCTTGCGATTCGTTCCGTGGTCAGAACCAAGCGCCCGCACGCTGCCCTACTCGGCACCTCGGTAGAAATCGGCGACATCGCGTATGGCGAAGCCAATACGGCCGTGCGGCGGCCGCTTCCGCTGTGGCCCTATTCGTCGGGCGACAGCAGCAACCAGTGGCGCAACAGTTATCCCGATAAAGGAGTGGTTTGCCAGGGGATGTCTTTCATCGATTTTCCCTGGCGCTTCTCCGTGGTACCCCAACCCGAAATTCGCACTCGCATCTGGCAGGAGGTTGCCAACGGGGGCGCCGCAGCGTTCAACCTGCACGGAACCATCGCCGAGCAGCAAGATAGATCGGCCATCGATGTGGCGATCCCGGCGTACGGCTGGCTCAAGGAACACGAGGAGTATTTTGTGGGCCAGACCAGCGAGGCCCGGGTGTTTCTGCTAGCTCCGCGGACCGGCGGGGTTGGTTTCCAAATCTCGAACGACGCGTACCGCGGGTTTTATCGATTTTTGACCGAACAGCATATCCCGTTCGCTGCAGTCGAAAATCTGGATTTCCTGGGCAAGCGCGAGGCTGACCTGGTCATCAGCCCCGGCGAAACCCCCTCCGGATTGGAATCCTATGTCCAGAACGGCGGACGCCTCATCATTGGCAGCGCGACTGCACCGCCATTCGAAGTTGCCGCCACGGTCAAGTTATGGAAGTCTCCCGACGGCGCTTATTTCCGCATCCGCAACAAAGCCATGTTCCCTTCCCTCAAGCGGACTGACGTCGTCTTCATGTATGGCGACTACCTGCAGTTGCAGGCAGAGGGCTCAAGCCCGATCACGTTTATTCCTCCATCCATGTACGGGCCGCCCGAATTGGTGCACGTTGACTGGAAAGATACGGACGACCCCGGCCTGCTGATCAAAGAGATCGGCAAAGGCAAGCTCGCCTGGCTGCCCTGGAACATCGGCGGCCTTTATTACCGGCATAGCTCGGAAGCCCACGCAAAACTGTTGAGTGACCTGGTTGACACCATGTTGCCGCAGGGACGCCAGCTGAAAAGCAACGCCCATCCCCTGGTCGAGATCACATTCATGCGGCAAAACAACCGCCAGTTGATGCACTTCATCAACCTATCGGGCCATGCGGATACGGCCTACTTTAATCCGGTCCCCATGAACGACATCCAAGTAAGCGTCAGAGGCGACTTTCATTCTGGCCGGGCGCTCCGATCCGGCAAAACGGTAGCGATCAAAGGCAACGCCGGGTACTCTCAGTTCACTCTGCCGGTGCTCGAGGAATACGAACTAGTGGACCTGGGATGAGGTTGGACTGAGAACGCTCTTCCTCAGGAATTTCACTCCTTCGAAGGCAATCGATTCCGGGGTGCGTTCGATATCTCGCCAGATGGCCGCGGCCGCACTCAGCTCCTTAAGCGCGAAACCGAAGCCCTCAATCGTCAGCCATCCGTCATACTTCAGGGATTGCAGCGCCTCAAATACCTGTTTCCATTCCACGTGCCCCGATCCAGGTATGCCCCGATCGTTTTCGCAGGTATGCACATGTTTCAGTTGGCGCCCGACGGTGCGGTAGCCGTCGGCAATGCTCTTCTCTTCGATATTGGCGTGAAATGTATCAAAGAGAATACCGATATTCGGGTGGCCAATTTCCTCCGAAAGCCGGGCGGCATCGGCGGCGGTGTTCAGGAAAAAAGTTTCAAATCGATTGATCGGTTCAATGGCAAACGTTACCTTGTGGGCCGCCAGCGAATCGCCGAGGGATTGAAATCCCTCCACTGCCCACTTCCATTCATCAGTGGTTCGCCGCCTGCCCGGCAAGTAGCCTACCGGACAGTAGAGAGGGCCACCACAATGGCCACGCCAGCCTCTGCTGCCACCTTGATCACCTCTTCGAGATGGCGGCGGGTGCGCCGGCGAATATCCGCACTGTCGCTGATCAGGCTCAAGCCATCCACCAGAACCGTGCACGCGTTGCACTCCAGTCCATTAGCGGCAACCGCTTTGCGAATCGCGGCGGACTGAAACTTATCAGGCCGCAACAGCGGGACCTCAACTCCATCAAAGCCTGCCTCTTTGATAGTGGGCAACAGGTCGAAATTAGATTGATCGAACGTTGCCGACCAGATGAATGTGTTCACCCCAAATTTCATCTTCCCCTCGGTTTCTTGTCGCAGACTATTACAAAGGAATCTTGAGCACATCCTCAATGTACTTCGCCGTGATCCTTGCGCTCTCCTGCGGCGGGCGCCAGGGAGACGTGTCCAGCTCAACGTTGAGAAACCCTCTCCACTGGATGCTGTCGAGATACGCCTTCAGGCCAGGAAAATCAACCCCTCCGGTCCCCATGGGAAAGAAGTAGGGGTCTTTCAACTGATCGACGTGCGGCCCGGGGACGTTCTTCGTTCCTCCTCGATCTTCGGACTTGGTGTCTTTCAGGTGATACTCGAGCACCCGCTTGCCGTACCGCTTGCCCATGGCCAGCGGATCCATGCCGGCCATGGTGAAATGACCGGTATCAAGAACCAGGCCGACATACTTCGGGTCGGTGTTGTCCATGATGAATTCCAGTTCGTGCCGGCTCTGAAGCTGGCTACCCAGATGAGGGTGAACCCCCAGCTGCATCCCCAACTCTTCACTCATACGCTTGCCCAGAACATCGAGGGTGCCGGCCATCGCCTTGAGATCTGGGTCGGTTGTGCCCTCGGGCCGCCGGCGGCCGGTGTTGGTCTTTTGCACCTGGCAGCCGAACCGCCTGCTAAAGCGAGCCATGTCGAAGTGGTTCTCAACCACTGCCTGGCGTGAGTCCAGATCCTCAAAACGAGTATTGCCGGTAGCTGACCCGCCGGTGATGCTGACGAAATTCACCCCCATCTGGAAAATGCGCCGCATCAGGCCTTCCGCGTCGTCGGGATAGTACAAGGAGTCGGGGCGGCAGAACGAGGCTCCGAAAATCTCCATGTAGCGAAAGCCGACCTCCCGGCCTTCGCGCATCCCCTTGAATGGATCGCCTTCCCAGCCGCCCCGGGTGTTGGTGGTGTAGCCGATGCGATAGGGCTGCTGGGGGGCGTACTCCGGCTCCGGCCGCAGAGGCTTTTCAGCGCAACCTCCGGATGGCTGCGCATTCGCCGCGCTAGCGATTGCCCCGGCTGCCAACAAAGTCCCGCTACTGGTAAGAAATTGTCTTCGATCCACGAGTGGGCCCCCTTAATCCGATAGATGATAAGTCAGCACGGCCCCAAGGGTACCAAAAGTTGGCGTTAAGCGGCTCAACGGCCCATATGGGTTGGGTAAAGCGGCTATGGTACTATCTACGATAGATCATCGTACGACCCCATCTTCTACCTCGCAGGAGGAAGCATGAAGATCAATCCTCAAAAATGTGTGGCTTGTGGGAACTGCACCTACGTTTGTCCCATGGGGGCCATCTACATTGACCCGGTCTTGAAGCGCGCCACCATCAACAGCGATGAATGCGTCGAGTGCTATGCCTGCTACAACGGGTTAAGCCAGGAGCACCTGAACCCCACCATGGTGCGCACTGTACGCCGCGTGTTCGCAGCGCTGCGCATTCGCTTTGAACCGGAACCGGATGTTTGCCCTACCGCCGCTTTCGAACCAGACCAACTCACTTGGCCGCGCGTGGTGCGTCGCGCATTCTCTGACCCCAGTGTGCCCCACGAGTCCACCGGCGTGGAAGGCCGCGGCACCGAGGAAGTGAAAACCAACGACGTGACCGGCAGAGTAAAAGTCGGAGAGGTCGGTTTCACCATCGAGTTTGGCCGGCCCGGCGTTGGGGTCCGCTTTCGCGACATCCAGAAAATGTGTTCGGCCCTGGCGAAGGCGAACGTCAGTTTTGAAAAGAAAAACCCGATTACTTCGCTGATGTCCGACGTGAGCACCGGTACTTTGCGCGAAGACATTCTGAACGAAAAAGTGATGTCGGCCATTGTTGAAATCAAGGTCCCGGTTGCGCGCACGGAAGAAATCGTCCGCCTGGTGTGGGAGCTTGAGAAACAACTGGACACGGTGATCGCGCTGGGCGTGGCCACCCGCTGCGGCGAACATGGAGAAGAAGTTGTCGTAGCGCCCATCCTGGAAAGCTTGGGCTACAAGCTGCAGCGCGCCAAGACAAATATCGGTTTAGGACGAGTGGTGGAACCCACGAGCGAACCCGCCAGGGAGACGGCTAACGTATGACCAATACCCTTCATCGCTTCGGTGATGCCGAGAGCTTCAGCGACGACTACATCGTGTTTGCCATCCCCAGCAAGAGCAATAAGGATCCGAACGCGCTACCCAAGCTGCATCGCTTCCTGGAAATTGCCATGGAGTACAAGCCGGTGAACCTGGGCGACGCCCGTCACGGAGGCGCGCTGCGCTCCTCAAAGAATCTCGGCCCCATGGCGCATTGGAACAGGGATATGAAGCCGGATTTTCAGGCAGTGATCAAAGGACTGACCGTGCCCACCACGTGCGCCGCGGTTTTTGACAATGCTCCTGCCGCGGAACAATTCGTCAAGCGGATCAAAGAAGAAAATCTTGGGATGAGCGTCAACGTTTCCACCTCGATCGAGGGAGCGGAACGATGCTGTAACTACGCTTGCATCGACCGCCACAGCGTAGGCTACTCCCTGGGATTTGAAGGCAAGACGGAAAAGATTCCCAATTCACAGGTCACTACGCTCTCAACGATGTGCGGTCACGGAATGATCAGCCATTCACTGGCAAAGAAAATGATCGACTTCGTCAAGGAAAACCGGCGCAGCCCGGAGCAGGCGGCGACCTATCTCTCGCGCTTCTGCTCTTGTGGTATCTTCAATCCGTCGCGCGCCAAGAGGATTCTCGAAGATGCCCGGACGAATTCGAAATAGCGTCGCTGTCTGGGTGGTGCTGTGTTTTGCAACCTCCCTGGTTGCACAAGTCAAAGTTCTCAAGAACTTTACCCTGATCGATGGCACCGGCCACGCTCCGATGGCTCATGCAGCGATGATTCTCGAGAATGGACGCATCGCGTGGGTGGGGCCGGAGGCAAAATTGAAGCCGCCCCCGTCCGCTTCGGTGACAGACCTGCAGGGCAAATACATCATGCCCGGCATCATCGATCTGCATGTCCACCTCGGTGCGACCATCGGACTCAATCAAAACGAAAAGTTCTTCACCCCGGAAAATGTAGAGAAAGACCTTAAAACGTACGCGTCCTACGGGGTCACGACCGTGCTCAGCATGGGCACAGACAAAGACTCGATCTTCAAGATCCGTGATGAGCAGCGCGCCGGGCGCCCAACGGAAACGCGTATTTATACGGCAGGACAAGGTTTCGTCTTCAAGGGCGGCTACGGTGGTCTCGAAGGAGTGAACCACGGCGTCGCTACGGTAGCGGAGGTAGAGCCGGCGGTGGCCGCGCAGGCAGCCAAGCATGTGGACTTTATCAAGCTATGGATGGATGACCACCTGGGCACGAAGAAGAAGATGCCTTATGACATTGCCCAGGCGATTATCGAGAGCGCACACCGTCACCATCTGCGCGTGATCGCACACATCTTTTACTTGCAGGATGCGAAGCAACTGGTGGACTACGGCGTGGATGGTCTGGCTCATAGTGTCCGCGATAAACCGATCGACGCTGCGTTTATCGCCGATATGAAACAGCACGGAACATGGCAGGAAGCAGCCACGCTTTCCCGGGAAGCTTCTATGTTCGTGTATGGCCAGACGCCTCCTTTTGCCAATGATCCGTTCTTTACCCGCAGTGTGTCGCCGGATGTTGACGCTCAGTTCAGGGACCCGGCTTATCAGCAGAAGATGCGGTCGGATCCTGATTTCAGCATGTATCCGGGCTTTCTGCGAACTGCGGAACATAATTTAAAGGCCTTGGCGGATGCCGGGGTGCCGTATGGATTTGGCACGGACAGCGGGCCTCCTGGGCGGTTTCCAGGCTACTTCGCTCATTGGGAGATGGAGTTGATGGTGCAGGCGGGTTTGTCGCCGATGCAGGTGATCACGGCCGCCACAGGGAGTGCCGCTCGCTTTCTGCACGCTGATGATTTGGGCACGCTGGAAAAAGGTAAGTGGGGCGATTTGGTGGTGCTCGATAAGGACCCTCTGAACGATATCAAGAACACACGCACTATCACGGCTGTCTATATCGCTGGCAAACGAGTGGCTGGGGGCGCGGCTCATTAAGGTGTGCTGCTTGCCCACTCAAGCCAAAAGCGGGCTTGAATGGGCCACCCAGAGCATTGTTGGCTTATGTGCTCCGTAGATATCGGCCGCTGCGGTTGCCCTAAGCGATCTGCTGTTCAGCGGACCTTTCGTGGAAATCTTTTTTGTCAGCTGGTTAGCAACCGCTGGCTGGCGTTGATCCGCAAACAAAGCAGCATAGCGACCACCGACAACCCCGCCATTACCAGAAACGGCGCGTTCCATCCACGCAGCACGACCAGATACGCTGAGAGAGCGGATGCAATCGCGCCCCCGATATTTCCCCAGGTGTTCATCAAGGCCGAAACGGCGCCCGCGGAATCAGCGCCGATATCCAGGGTGATCGCCCAGGAAACCCCGACCGTCGACTCCAACCCGAACATCGCCAAGCAGGAAAGCCAAACCGACGTAAGCGAGTTTGTCGTAAGACATGCGGGCACGATGCACAAAGCCGAAAGCAGAAATCCTCCGGCGCCTACGCTGCGTCGAGCCATTTTCAAATTACCGGTCCACTTTGCCAACCGGTCGGAAAACCATCCGCCGAACACATCTCCCACCACACCTGCAAGCAACGGCAAGCTGGCGTAGAAGCCCATCTGCTTCAGATTGAACCCGCGATGGTCGTTCAGATACTTGGGAAACCACACCAGGTAGACGGACAGGTTATAGGCGTAGCAAAAATACATCGCGGAAAGAATCCACATCTGTGGACTGGACAGGATGCATTTCCAGGAAACACTCTGCAAGCTCTTCGCCCCGCGCGCGAGCTCGAGGGAAGAACGGATTAGTTCGCGCTCCTCCGCATTGACGGACGGATGTTCATCCGGTGAATTGCGGTAATACCAGAACCAGGCGGCAGCCCAGATCAACCCCAACGCACCACAACAAATAAACGCGGCCCGCCAGCCGTAACGCACAATAATCAACACCACCAGGGCCGGCGTGATCGCCCCTCCCAGGCGCGACCCGGCGTGGGTAACTCCCTGGGCAAACCCGCGTTCCGTGGGCAGCATCCAGCGCGACAGAGACCGGGTCGCAATGGGGAAAGCGCCGGCCTCGCCCATCCCAAACAGGAAGCGAATCAACGCCATCGACGCCGCGCTCCAGGCAAACACCGTGAAGCAGGTAAACAGCGACCACCAGGTCACGATGATCGTCATGGCGCGGCGAGGACCGATACGGTCACCCAGCCAACCACCCGGTATTTGAAAGAGAGCGTAGGCCCACTGAAAGGAGCTCAGAATCCATCCCATCGTAACGATGGAGAAGCCAAACTCTTTCTGGATGGATGGCACCGCGGAGGAGATGACGACACGATCAATGTAGGTGATCATGTACGCGGCGACTGTCAGTCCAAGAACGATGTAGCGAACACGAGTTGGACGCGCCACTCTAGACATCCTTATCCCTCTAGCAACGACAGATTGATAATTGATCTATCACCGTCCGCGTTGGCGCGACGGGAGAAGTGTACACAAGGACACGGCGTGTGACTAGACAGGGTTGCGAGCCCCTCGGCGTGCTGCGATGATAAATGAACGAGCAGCCCGCAAGTTTGAGGGAATATGCCTACCTTTGCCGAAATCGAGCCACTTTCTCTCAGCGATCGAGTGATCAACGCGCTTAAAGACGCTTTTTTCGCCGGCGAACTCAAGCCCGGCGACGCCATCGTGGAGCGGGAGCTGGCGCGGCAGATGAAGGTGGGCACACCGGTCGTTCGGGAAGCTCTGATTTCCCTCCAGGGCCAGGGCTTCGTCCGCCGGGTGACCAACACGGGCACGTTTGTGACCCAATTTACGACGGACGAGGTGCGGCATCTTTATACCCTGCGAGTGGAACTGGAGCTGTTGGCCTACCAGTGGGCGAAGCCACGGGTGACGGAAAACGATCTGAAGGAACTCAGCCGCGAAATTGCGAAAGTCGTGGACGCAGGGGAAAGAGGCGATCGCCGCCAATTCCTGGAACTTGATTACGCCTTTCACCGGCATTGCTGGGCGCTTTCGGGCAATCCCTACCTGGCGGAGACTCTGGACCGGTTGATGGCGCCTCTCTTTATCTTTGTTGTGCTGGCCAGCGGTGCTCCACTCACCGGGTCGATGGGCCGCGAGCACTATGAACTGATCAACGCGCTGCAGAATATCGCGGAGCCGGAATTTACCGAGGTTGTCCGCAAGAGGCTCACCGGCTTTGCCTCCCGCTGGCTTGCTGCTTTCAGCAAGGCGGACGATCCCGGCAAACAATCCTAGCCCCTCGACAATTTACGCGGGTATTGGGCATGGCTTTGCAATTCGCAAGGCCAATACGCCGACAGTCTCAGATTGGCCATCGCTCTTTCTCGACTGAATGAATGCCCAGGGTCTGATGAAACATTAGCCCCACGCCACGAAAAAGTTTTTTTGCAACGCGACGAAACACTTGTAATCCGCATCAATTATCCCGACAAAGGCCCATTCGTTATCGGAGAAAGCTCGACCAGGTTCCGTTTCCCTGCAGCCCGACCTGGAAAAGGGGACTTACCGCGCATACCGCGCTTACCGCGCACATATTTGCGCACAAAAGGGTAGGAAATCGTGATTTCAAGACGGCGGCAGACGTTGCAAATTGCTCCGCGCCTGGGCATGATTGGGCACGAGTTGCAAAGCGCGCATAAAATCCCCCCGTGCTTCCGTAATCTTGCCCGCCCTTGCCTCCAGAACTCCAAGGTTGTTCCAGTCATCGGCGTCATCTGCTCGCAGGTGAAGAGCTGCCTTTCGTTCCGCGATCGCCTGCTCCAGTTGCCCCGTGCTAGCTAGCGCTTGCGACAAATCCGCATGCAGATCAGGATTGGACGGGGACAGCGTCAGCGCGGCACGCAGCTGCTCCACCGCGTCGCTCATGTGTCCCGACAACGCATAGGCTGCAGCCAGTTGTTGGCGAGCCTCCGCATCCTTAGGCCGCTGCTCGACTGCGCCTTGCAACAAGTCTGCGGCCTGTTGAGGCTGACCCGCCTGGAGGGCTAAGCCTCCCAGGTTATAAAGTGCGGTGAAATCGTGGGGATCGATCTGCAGAGCAGCGCGAAACTCGGCTTCCGCGGCTTCCGCATGACCTTCGATATCCAGAGCCGCGCCGAGCCCAGTGCGTATGGTCGCGTCGGGCGGGCACTGGGCCAGCATAGTGCGGAATTGCTGCTCCGCAGCACTCGCCTGATCGTGCTTCAGATCCGAACGTGCCAAATTGAAGCGTGCATTACAGGTCGCCGGATGATCCGCAATATCCTGCAAGAACATCTTCTGCGCTTGCTGCCAGTCTCCAGAGTTTTCCAGAGCGGCGCCAAGTTCATTCAGCGTGCGTTCCTCCCCGGGATGCAGCGCCAGCGCATGCCGATAAATTGCAATGGCTTCCGGATACTTACCTTCGGCTGCCAATGCCGAGGCAAGGTTATAGAGGGGGACGATATCGCCGGGGTCTTTGGTCAACCAGTTCCGCATCCACGCTTCCTCCAGCAACAGTCTCGGATCCGGCGAACCCGCAGGCACGTTGACCGGCAACACCTGCAACCAAAGATGCGCCATCTCATCCTCAGAGCGATTCCCTGCTCTCACCCGCACCGGAGGCGAGTGTGGATTGTGCTCGTTCGCGGAAGAGTTGTCGTATATATAGCGCATGTGCACCACCGATCCCTTCGGCAGAAAGACGGGGCTGCGATAGCGGTAAACAGATTGCCGGTCAATATCCCAATCGGGGATAAGGATCAGCCACTGCTTCTTTTGATCGGGCAGCGTGGCCCATGCTTCCATCCGCTTGCCCAGGTAGTGCGCGTGGGGATAAATCCCGAGGACCTCGACATCGACAGGGAGCCGCAGCGCATCCTCCACCACAAAGCTGCGGTCGCCGGCCGGGATATCAAGCGCAGCGTCGTGCTCCAGCTGCAGCAACATCGGCTGTTTCGATGGCGGTTGATTGGTGAAGTAAAGGCCGATTTCCGCCGACGCTGTCTCCGGTTTGCCCGATGGCTTGAGGTGCATATTAAGGATCAGGTCATTTCCCGGATCGAGTCTCCACGGCATACCCTCGGGTTCCACCAACACCGGCGTATCCGGCTTCCAGAAAAGAAAGTTGCTATCGGGGTCAAAGTCGTTGCCCGTATCTACCTCAAGCTCCATCCCGGGAACCCCATCTTTCCATTGCTCTGGATGTGCGCGGCGAAAAGACGCGGTGCGGTCGATAAGGATGTTGGCGTGGTGGACGATGCGCGGCACAGCCGGGCGGATCTCCATCGCACGAATGAAATGGGTCTGTTTGAGCGGATAGGGCAGAACGAAATTGCGGAATACATCCGTTCCCGAGGCCGGCAAAGTAAACGGCCTTTCCACAGTCAGGATCAAATCAGGTTTGCCGTGCTGCCAGGTTTCGCTGTATTGAGGCGCGGCCGGCGCCGCTACCGGATCGCCTTGGGGCATGCCGGCCTGCACCCATTTGGCGATCAGCGCTATCTGCTCGCTCGAGAGTCTTCGCTCGTCTGCAAAATCTCCATAGCCATGCTCGGGAAGCCAGGGTGGCATATAACGGGACGAGGTCACGGCGGCCATCTGTGTACCCCATCGCCTGGCATCCTCATAGGTGAGAAGGCTGAACGGACCCGCTCCGCCAGGATGGTGACAGGTGGTGCAGTTGTTATAGACCAGCGGCGCAATCTGGTGGGACCAGGTGACAGCGGAGTCTTGTGCTGTCGCGGCAACTTCACCGGCCAAAATCAACCACAGGACCCAAACTACATTCTTCATGGTTGCAGCGTCACAATCGAGCAGCCAACAGGCGGACCGCCCGGCTGCGGTACCGGCTTACCAGCGAGCACCGCCCGGATGGCATCTTCAAGATCGTGGCGCGTGGCTTGTGGCCGCTCGGTTCCCAGGGATAAATACCGGTCATCGATCCGCCCCCGGTATACCTCTCGTAGCCCCGCACCCCCAGGGATGAACACCGCAGCCTCGGGAGTTGTAGTCGCATGCGCCATCTGCGTAAGGCTCTGCTTGTTGTCTAACACCGTGTTCGCGGTAATGGAAAACTCTTGATTGTGAGCGCGAACGACTTTAGACGTATCGCCCGAATTGGGATAAACAAACCACACCCGGACCCCGCTTGGCTCGAGTTGCCTGGCCAATCGCTGTATCTCAGGAATGTAGCGGTTCGAGACCGGACAATCCGAAGCGGCGAAAAAGAGGACGACGGCGCGCGACCCCGGGGGCGCCAGCTGCGTAACCGGACGGCCATCCAGATCGACAGCCGACGTGGTGGCCACCGCCAGCGCAAGCAAGGCCAAACGCAAGAGGGCGATCATCGGCATACCTCCCTTACAAGCCGGGGCTGCTCTGCATCATACCTCCGTCGGTGATGATGGTGGTCGCAGTGATATAGCTGGCCCCGTCCCCAGCGAGGAATGCAACGACGCTGGCTATTTCTTCCGGCTTGGCCATGCGGCCCAGTGGAATGGCGCCATTGAGCTTCTTCAGGAGCACCGGATCGGTCATGGTCGAGAGATTAATCGGGGTCGCGACCGCGCCCGGCGCCACGCCCACGACCAGGATGTTGTGGGAAGCGAGTTCCACTGCCGCCGTGCGCGTCAACATGCGCATGCCGCCTTTCGAAAGGCAATAGGCGGTGTTGCCCGGCATAGGCCAATCTTCGTGAATCGAAGTCATGTTGATGATCCGCCCCCCACCGCCCTGCTTGATCATCTGCCTGGCCGCAAGCTGCGTGCCAAAAAATGCGCTCTTCAGGTTGACGTCCAACACCTTGTCGTACTCGGCCTCGGTGGTGTCAAGAATCGAGGTACGCGTCTCTACTCCCGCATTGTTAACCATGATGTCGACGTGGCCGAACTTATCAACCGCGGCCGCGAAGAGACGCTGCAGATCGTCCAGCTTGCTGACGTCCGCCTGTACCCCGATCACCTGAGCGCCCAAAGCGGTGATCTGCGCCTCGACGGCCTCCGCCGCGTCAGGATGGGAAACGTAATCGATCACCAGGCTGGCGCCCTGTTTTGCAAGCTCGAGGGCAACGGCTTTTCCTATACCGCTGTTGCCGCCAGTGACGATAGCTACTTTATTGGCAAGTGACATGTGAGCATCGTACACGCGCGTCGCAAATTAGAGGTGAGCCAATCCACGCTGCAGGGCCGCGACGACTGCCTGGGTGCGGTCGGTGACGTTCAGGCGTATGAGATGACGCTCACACGTAGGTACTGGTTCTCACGCCTCCTCGTCTTCGACCGCCTTCACTGGGTGGCGAAGAATTTCTTCCAGGCTCTTTGGAGCAGCGGTGAAGGTTTTGCCGTAGTACTTGTCGATTTCGTAGCGATAGCTCATGCGTGGGCCTGGGAAGCCGATCATTTTCCATCCAACCATTCCGATATTGCCACCATGCAGCGGATCGCAAAAAATGCCCTCGATGGTGTGAGCCCGCAGCAGCAGAAAAAAGTGCGAGTCCTGATTTTTTTCGAGACGTGAATCTCGCTCGTCGGGCGATACGGTTGCGAAATCATTCCCCAACAGAGCGATCCCGCTGCGGTAAATCTGCTGCGGGTTTTCCTTGCCTTGGTAGCCATGCTCGGGCACCGACTCAATCCACGGTCCTTTGGTGTAACGATACTTGTCTTTGCCGTAAGGACCCGCGAGTTGGCGATCGATATAAATGACCGCGCCCGCTTCGCTTGCCCCCGGTCCATCTTCACCACCGGGGAAAATACGTTCACAGGCGGCCTGGATAACCTTCGCTTCCTCCGCTGTAAAGAATCGCAGGGGGACCTTTACCGCGTCCTGCGCAGCCGCGGGTACAAACTCTCCCAGCAGCGAAGACAGCATCAGGCCACTCAACGCCTTTGCCGGAACGAGAATGAATTCGCGCCTTCTCACAATTCCCTCCTAGGCCAGCGGGCCCGGCTTTTTCAGATACCGATCTATTAAGCCGTCGGCTGCCCGGTGACTGACCGCGACGATCGTCAGCGTCGGATTGGCGGAAGAATTTTGCGGAAAAGACGACGAGCCTACTACAAAAAGATTCGGCAACTTCCAATGCTGAAGCCAGGGGTTGACAACGCTTTGGTCAGGAGACGCTCCCATGATCGCTCCCCCCTGGATATGCGTCGTCGTGTATTGGGCCGCGTTGTAGTGATGAAAGGCCGCCGGACGCTCCAACTTGACCACTGTGGCCCCGGAAACCTGGGCGATCGTCTCCAGGATTTGGGTGGCCACACGTGCTCCAAAGGCCATTTGGCGCATCTCGTAGTCGGTCCAATCCAGGGTCATTCTCAGGAGAGGATCCCCCCATTTATCGGTATAGGTGGGATCCAGATCCATGAAGTTCTGCCGGTAGGCAAAATGGTCGCCTCTCATTTCCACGCCGGGTCCGATTCTGTCCCAATGATCGATCGCGGCTTTCTTCCAGGCAGCACCCCAACTGCGCGGGGCTGCACCTTTGGGTATCCGGCCGAACGAACCCGCAGGGCCTTCTCCGGTTGCTGCTCCTCGCAGGAAGGCCCCGCCGCGCAGAATGTTCTCGGGAACCTCCTGCTTGATATCTCCATCGAGATCGGCGATGCCATAACCCACTGCCCCCGAGCCCATGAAGAGGTTCAGCCGTTCTTTAAATACGAGCATCCCCATGGCTCCGCTGGTTACCTGGTGGGTAAGGTTCTTGCCTAACGTACCTTTGGCTGTTACCGGATCATATCGATCGCCGATGTCCGAAAGAAGCAGGAGCCGAACGCTGTTCGGGGTCCATGCGGACAACACGACTAACTCGGCAGGCTGAAAAGTCTCCTCGCCGTTTTCATCCATGTACATCACGCCTTCGGCCTTTCCATTGCGGTGCACGATCTTGCGCACCCAGCAGTGGTTGCGGAGGACAAAGTTGTTTCGATTGCTCAGCACCGGCATGAGGGTGTTCGTTGGTTGCGCCTTGGCGCCGATCATGCAGCCATGAGTGGGGCAATAGCCGCAGAAGACACATCCTGGCCGCGATACGTTGTCGGGATTGGTATAGGCCTGGCTCAGGTTCGCGGCAGGCAGAGGAAAAGGATGGTAGCCCAACTGCTTGGCCGCTTTATGGAAGAACCCCATAGTGTAAGTCGGAGTTAAAGGAGGGGTGGGGTACTCATGCTGGCGGGGCCCTTCAAAGATGTTGCCGCCTTCCTGCAACTGTCCGCGCAGGTTACCGGCTTTGCCGCTGATGCCCATCAACTGCTCGGCACGCCAATAGTCATTCTCAAACTCTTGGTAGGTGATGCCCCAATCCTGAATCGTCCAATCCGGCGACATGCGCGAGCGCCCGAACTTTTCTCGTAGATGCGAGGATAGGGTGAAAAAGTCAGGAAGATAGCGGTCGGAAATGCCGCCCCAGTGTTCGGAAGTACCTCCCGTACCAGTGCCGGGCGTAAAGGCGCCATATTGACGTATCGGCGCTGCCCGATCTTTGACGGAGTGGCGATGGGTGATAGTTTGTTCGGCCGGATTTTGCAGCAGGCCGACACGGCGGGTATTGATTTCGTCCATGCCGTCGGCGTACTGAGCGATAGTGCGCGCTGGACCGCGCTCCAGAACGATCACCTGCAAAGCGGTGCGCCTGGTTATCTCTTTCGCCATGACCAGGCCGCTCCAACCGCTACCTATGATGATTACGTCTGTGGGCTTAAGCCGTTTCAACAGTTATCTCCAACGAAAGAGACGTAAAGCGAGGACGAACGACATCACCAGCCAGGTGAGCAGTATCGCCATCTGCGTAGTCTGTTGGCGCAGGTTCATGCCCTGCAGCATATTCCCACGCATGGCGTCGATCGCCGCAGTCAGGGGAAGAGCTCGGACTACGGGCTGAACCACCGCCGGAAAACGCGTGGCCGAAAAGAACACACCCGACAAGATCCACATCGGAAGCATGACCAGGTTCATCAATCCGGACGCGGTCTCCATCGTCTGGGCACGTGAGGCAACGAGCAGGCCCAACGCGGAAAAGGCCAGAGAAGTGAGCACGCACAAAAACCCTAGCTGCCAGAAAGACCCGCGGAAAGGCACTCCAAATACGAGCTTCGCAAAGCCCAGGAAGCCTGCCACTTCAATGACCAGCATCAAAAGCCGCGACAATAAGTAGGATGCCAGGTACTGCCATCGTGGCATGGGTGAAGCCACCAGCCGCTTGAGCAACTTCTTCTGTCGCGACTCTACGATCGAAAAGCCCATTCCCCAGATCGCGGATCCCATCAGGTTCATACCCAGCAGGCCGGGAACCAGGAAATCAATGTAACGCGATCCGGTCTCGCGGACCAACTGATTGTGGACCGGAACGGCCTCGTGCCGGCCGGCTGCTGTTTGGATGGCGCGATCAGCTACCATGCGCGCGGTCCGTGCATCCGGGTTCGTGTCGTCAAATTTGTACGCCAACCCATCGGCCGTCTGGATGGCAAGCAGCAGGATGTTGCCCGTCGACAGCGCCCGAGTCCCCTGCGCCTCGCTCATCGTGGTAGCCGCCAGTCCGTTATCGGCCGCCAGTGCCTGTGTAAGCTGCACTGTGGTTGCTCCTACCGGAAACACGTCCGGCAGGCGATTGCGAAAGGCAATCCCCAGCCCTGCCGCCAACAGGATGGGAAAAACGAAGATCCAGAAAATCGCTTCCGGCTCGCGCAAGAATAGCCGAAAGCGCACCATCGTCAATTGATAAAGACTACTCAGCTCGAGCTTACTCATCGCGCAAGTTCCTTCCCGTAAGCCCCACAAACACATCTTCCAGGGTGGCCGAGTGAGTGCGAAACTCACTCAGGTGCAAACCCTGGGCAGCAAGCGCGGCAAAAATGCCCGGCACCGTCGAATGCAATTCGCTCACCGAAAGCTGGTGTACCCCCGCGTCCACGCGGTGCGATCGGACGCCGGGAATCCCGGTGAGCGTCTGATCCACCACGCTGTCGTTGCCGGTGATGGCGAACTCCACGATGTGCTCCCCGCCGATCGAAGCGATCAGCCGTTCCGGGCTGTCGAGGGCGATGATCCGTCCCTGGTCCATGATCGCAACCCGGTCGCACAGCCGCTCCGCCTCATCCATGTAGTGCGTAGTGAGGATGATCGTGCGCCCGGCTTGCTTGAGGTTGTCGACCAGGTCCCATAGGTGGCGGCGTGCCTGCGGATCCAGCCCGGTGGTTGGCTCGTCGAGGAACAGCAATTCGGGATCACCCACCAGAGCGCAGGCCATGGCCAGCCGCTGCTTCTGGCCGCCGGAGAGCGTTCCCACGCGTGCTTTGCGTTTCTCCTCTAACTGCGCTGTCTGGATTGACTCATCTAAGGAGAGGCCGTGACGAAAGAAGCTTCGGAACAGGCGCAATGTTTCGTCTACGGTCAATTTTTCGGGAAATTGCGTCTCCTGCAGCTGAATGCCGATCCGCTGGCGCAGCCGGCCTTCGCCGGTGGCCCAATTGAGTCCCAGCAGTTCGACGGTCCCTCCGTCGGGTGCGGTTAAACCCTCGCAGATCTCGAGGGTCGTGGTCTTTCCTGCCCCATTCGGTCCCAACAACCCGAAACACTCCCCCCGGGTAACCTCAAGGTCGATGCCATCCACTGCCACTACATCTGCAAAGGATTTGCGCAGGCCGCGCAACAGCAGCGAGGGGCCGCTGTTCGATGTAGCGGGTGCGATCGAAGACGCGTCAGCGGCCACTGAATCCTGGTTCTGCATCTCGACAAAAGTATATGCTGCGCCCTCATCACCCGAGGGTGTTTCCATCGCGCCGTTCGCGTGAAAGAACGGCCAGCGCGTTATAGAGTCCGTCAGCATCGATGGGATAACCCTGCAGGTGACGGGCTCCGGTGGAATGGCCATGAAGGATGCGGCTGTTGTCGAAGAGCACAAGATCACCTAGCTGCAAGCGCCAGGTTACCGCTCTGGCTGGTTCGTGGAGCAGCTCGGCAAGCTGGCGGTACGCCGCGTAATACTTTTTGAGGCGCGGACCTTTGAAGGGAAGCGGAGCGATCGAGCGATCGTCGTAACAGATGGCGCGGAATTGCCCCTGAGTATCGACTTCGAGCATGGTGCGCTCGGTAGCTAGCTCTACTGCCCCGTCTGCAAAGCGATAGAGAACAGAGATCTGCGACAGCGTGTTGAAGGCATCAGCATCATGCGCGCGCAAACGCTCGGCAACTGCCATTCCGTCAACAAAGATGGTTTCCGCTCCCGGACCATCTGCGGAGAGACAATGCAGCAACTGGAAGCCCGGTACGGGATCGCGATATGGCTGCTCCGTGCCAACCAGAGGTGGTGAGGTTATGTAACCGTTGTTGCTCGGTTCGGGAATGCTGCGAATCTCGAGGAGGTGGTTGTCATTGACCTCGCTCGCCAGGCTGATGGACGTGGCAATGCGCAACAGGGCCGCCTTACCTGCGTTGTCTCCGGACGGCACGTCGCGGAGGAACGCCAATCCATCGCGGCCCACGTAGTAGAGCCAGTCTTGGCGCCTGGCTGGGTTCGCAATCCATTCCGTATAGTCACAATGGGCAAAAGCTCCAGCGGATTGCCCCGTCCACGGCAGGCGAGTAGGCCGTGTGGTTATACGCAGGCTGCTGTCAAACGCTCGCAACCAACTGAGGGGAAAAACGCTGCCTTTACCGTCGTCCCAACGCAGAGTGAGGTGACCCGCCGGCTGCGCTTCCGCGGTCACCAATTGTGGAGCCTGGGGGAAATCCAACAAGCTCACCCGGCGTTGACCGGTAAGGGGATCACGGTGAACGGGGTCGTTGTCTCGCAGCCATATCGAACTGTAGACGCTGTAAGACGAATTCTGCCAGGTGATCTCAAGTTCACCCGGCAGACATTTCAGTTCGGCGACAGCGACATCTGGCGCTTTGACGATCATCCATCCCTCCGGCGGACACGACGGGCCAATCACAACTTCGCTGCTGCCATGAATCACCGGTTGCTGCCACGACGCAGAGTTGTCCCAGCACCATTGTCTGCCACCCGAGGGGGAGAGCCAACCCGGCAATGCCATTCACCGCAGAAATGCCCGGATTGACTTAACTTTTTAAGCTATCCGGTGCGTGTTAATTCCAAATAAATTCGCCGGATCAGCCAAAGGCCAACGCCGCCACGCCGCCGGCAATGCAAACCGAACCAATTAGCCGGCGGCGAAGTTGCCCTTCGTTCAGAAATCTGGCTCCGAAATACATGCCAATCAGCATCGACATCTCGCGGATAGGAGCCACGTGGCTGACCGGGGCCAACCGCATGGCGAATAGCACCATAATGTAGCCGAGCGGCGTGAGCAGCGCGATCGCGGATGCCTCTTCCCAGTACTGTGAGTATTCCAGCCGGAGAGAGGCACGACGAAGATAAGCCCCCCTGGATAGAATCACCGCGCGAAACAGATTGCCGGCATACTCCACCAGGATGGGTGAGATGAGAAGTGCCTTGACCGAGTAACCGTCCACGATGGTATAGCAGGCGATGATAAAACCGGTGGCAACACCCCAGAACACGCCCGCATAGCTACGCTTATGCCGCCGGGCAGCCAGGCCCCCAGAGGAGAGCAGAATGCCAAAGGTGATGAGCACTGCGCCCACTCCGGCGAATAACGAGGGACGCTCGTGCAGAAAGAGTATGGCCCCACAGAACGACAGCAGAGGCCCGGAACCGCGCGCCAGGGGATAGACCACGGTGAGTTCCCCGGCCCTGTAACCGCGAAGAAGGCTCTCTGTATAGAGGACATGGAGGATACCGGTCGCCAGCAGAAACAGGGTGGCATGCAGACCTAGGTTCCGCCATGCATCCTTTAGGATCCAGATTGCGAAAGGCGCAAACACCAACGCCTCGGTCACCGAGGAAAACCAGATGAGATTTTTGCTATGAGCTGCCCGCTTGGCCAGAAAATTCCATGTGGCGTGGGCCAGCGCGGCGAAGGTAACAAGTAGAAAGGCTGAAAGTGGCAAGATCCGCTCCCCGAAGACACGAAATCGTTGTCGACTTTTCCCTCTGGGATTTTTGCCTTGGGTGCGGGCCGCCCAAGTCTCTGTGGCGCTCGGACCGGTTGAATCACCGCAGCCCTAGCCACTTCATTCCATCGAATAAGGCTAGTTTAGGCAACGGCGTCCGCGGGCGCAACCCGCTTTTACCCTGTTTCCGGGCGTAAAATGGTGTTGGAGTGGAACGAGGAGAATCGCATGGCGCAGCTGATGAGAACGTCGAATCCCGTACTGAGCGAAAAACGTTTCGAGGGTTTGGCAATAGGCGAAGAAAGAATGACCCTGCAGGGTACGGTCAACAAGACCGGGCTGCTTTTGCTTCTCGCAGTCGCCTCGGCGTCGTGGACCTGGCATCAGTTCATGCAATCGCATTCGGCTGCCGCTGCTGTCCCTTATCTGTGGATCGGGACGATCGGCGGATTTGTGTGCGCGTTGGTTACTGTCTTCAAGAAGGAGTGGTCTCCGGTGACAGCGCCGGCTTACGCAATGCTGGAAGGTTTGGCACTGGGCGGCATCTCGGCGGTCTTTGAGCTCCGCTTTCCCGGGATCGCCATCCAGGCGGTCAGCCTCACCTTTGGCACATTGCTGGTTTTGTTGCTGGCGTATCGCTCCGGGCTGATCCCCGTGACCCAGAATTTCCGGCTGGGGATTGTCGCCGCGACCGGCGGCATCATGGTGTTCTATCTGTTGCAATTTGTGCTTGGTTTCTTCGGAGTTCACTTTACTTCGATTAACGGCTCAGGCCCAATCGGCATCGGTTTCAGCCTGATTGTGGTGGGGATCGCAGCATTGAACCTGGTGCTTGATTTTGACTTTATCGAGAACGGCGCGCGCATGGGCGCTCCCAAATACATGGAGTGGTACGGCGCATTTGGCATCATGGTGACGCTGGTCTGGCTCTACCTTGAAATGCTGCGGTTGCTTACCAAGATTCGCGGACGCGACTGAGCGGGTCCTGCAACAAAAGCCGGGTGCCCCATATCTCGCTCGTTTTTCGCGAGATGTGGGATACCACAGATCTAAACCCTACATGTTCATAGTGACCCGAATACCTTCCGGTTGAGCGCATAGGTATCCTACATCTCGCAAAAAACGAGCGAGATATGGGGCACCCGGCTTTCTTTTGGTAATTCGGCCTAGGTTTTGTCCAGGTTGGCGTAGATATCGGCGATATTCACGTTGATCCCGTTCTGTAGCGGAGCGACCTGCGTGAAAGGTGAATGGCTTTGCTCACTCATGCGCGCCAGGTATGCTTCGTAGCCGTTGGAGTGCAGTGACTTAAGCGAAGCGACGGTGATGCGCTGCTGCATCTCAGCCACGCTCTGCCCGGCCTTCCTGCCTTGCTCCACCCTACCCGTCAACTCCTCTATATAGTTCCGCAGGTTGGTCATGGTTATCCGGTCGGTTTGCAGGGCGGCATGGCCGGGCATGATTTTGCTGAAATCGGCCTGACCGATCGCGTTGATGGTGCCCGGCCAGATGCGGGGAAAACCATCCGCGATGAAGGGTAAAAAGCCGTGGATCACATCTCCGGTTGCGATCGCGCGCTCTTGAGGACAAAAGACGACGACGTCTCCCGCCGTGTGAGCGTGGCCACGAAAATCGATGTGCAGATCGTAGGCTGGATCCTGCAGCAGGTACGAATTATCGAAGGTAATTGTGGGCAATTCTGGCGTGTAATTCTGCAGCTCTGCCTGATAGGCCTGCAGTTGTTTGATCTGGCCGGCGCAGAAAGATTTTTCCCCGGCCGATGTTGCCCGCGCCGCCCTATCCCGCAGCGCGTCGATCTGTTTCGGGACATCTCCCACGGAAGCCTTCATCCTGGCTACCGATAGTTTCTGCATCAGGTCTTTGGTGACTGCACTGGCGATGAAATCAACCTTTTCGTTCGCTACGCGGTAGGCATGGCTGCCCTGGGTGTGATCCCAGTGGAAGTGGGTGTTGATGACGTAGCGTACCGGCTTGGTAGTCACGTCCTTCTTCATTTGCGCGATCAGACCAGCTGCAGCCGAGGGCTTGGAGTGGGTGTCGACCACTACCACGTCCTTCGACCGGACGAAGATGGCCGCATTACTGTTCAACATCGCCTGCGGGCGGGCCTGGGCAAAGTAAATACCGTTCGCTACCTTCTGTATTTCAAACAGGTTGGAATCGGAGCTGGGAGCGGCCGCGCGAGCCCACGCTGCACGATGGTAGGCAAGTTCAAGGATAGGGGCCCCAACCAGGGCGCTCCCCATCATGCCCCGGAGAAAGTCGCGTCGCGAGGTGTGACCAGCGTGATTGTGGGGGTGTGTATGCCCCGAGTGGCTGTGGTGCTCTGCGTGTGGGTTCAACCTTGATCTCCTTGTGCCATCCACGTTAGTCGAAGATTGACAATGGCGGAAACATTATGAAAGTATCCCGGACGTCCCGTAGTGGTGGTGTTGGGAGAACGCGAAATATTGGTCACAAGGAGAACTATCCCATGAAGAAACTAGCGATCGGCGCGATCTCTCTACTCGCGTCGCTAAGCATGTTTGCCCAGGCACCCCAGACCTATAAGGGCGAGATCATTGACAGCCAGTGCGCCGCCCTTGGTGGCCACCAGGTTATGGCGAAGCCGGGCGAGAGCGAGAAGGATTGCACCAACCGCTGCGTGGGCATGGGCGGCCGATACACACTGTACGATCCCGCGACCAAGACCGCTTACCAGCTCGACGACGCCAAGAAGGCCGCCACGTTCGCCGGCGCGAAGGTATCCGTTACCGGGACTTTGAACGCCACCACCAAAACGATCCATGTCGCCACCATCAAGGCCGGAGCGTAGCTAGAGCTCCCCGGCAGACTGCTTAACTTGCGAGGCGCCTGCGAGCCGTAGGCGCCTTTCCAGTTCAGGTTGTGAGCTTGTCGGAGGATCGACCACCCCTACCAGGATTTTCCCCTTCCCAACTTCAGGATCCGTAATCACGCCTTTGAAATTTGGCAGGCCTGCTCCGATCAGCAACACGACCAGCGTGGTGAGGATGGCGCCGAGCATGATCATCTCGTAAACGATGATGCCGTTGGTCCACGCAGGCGTAAGGGACATGCCTCCGGTGTGAATGGGATACGACTTCTGCGAAAGAGTCGTAAGCAGATATCCGGCAGTGCCTCCAACGACCGCCCCGAGCACGGCCCAGCGATAAGGGGAGGAACTGTACTGCGAGTCAGTGAACGCATAGCCCTCGTGGGGCTCGCCGGAGACGATCACGATCTGCTGCGCTTTGAACTTGAGTTCAGTGGTGGCGGCGCGCAACGCATCGAACGCGCGCTGGGCCGCATCGGCATCGGGGAACAGACCGTAAAGAGCATTCATTGCGGGCCCTCCAACACCACGTGACTATCTGCAGGGGCAGTTACAGCGACGCCGCCGTGGGACTGGAGACCGGCCTTCATTTCCCAGATGGAAATCATGGGCACGAATTTTGAAAACAGCAGGTAGAGCAGCGCCATCATGCCAAAGCTTGAGGCCATCAGCGTGTCTTCCACCCAGGTAGGCTTATAGGTTCCCCACGAGTAAGGCAGGAACTTGTGCTCCAGCGCGGGGACGACGATCAGAAAGCGCTCCAGCCACATGCCGACCACCACGGTGGCGGAAGCGATCGCAGTTCCAGTGATGGTACGCAGGCGCTTGATAGCCAGGATCGGCACCGGGATGATGAAGTTGCACACCACCATGGTCCAGAACAGCGGCGCGAATTGTTTGCGAATGCTCTCCCAGAAGACAGCCATTTCCGGCGGGGAGTTGCCGTACCACGCGGTCAGCCGCTCGGCGAAGGTGAAGTAGAACCAGAGCAGGCTCATGGTCAACAGAAGCTTGCCCAGGTTTTCGAAATGGATAGGGCGGAGGTATTCCTCCAGGTGGAGGAACTTGCGCAGCAGCGCCATGGCCAGTATTAGAGCGGCGATGCCGCTGAAGATCGCACCGGCCACGAAGTAGGGGCCGAAGATACTGGAGTGCCACATGGGCACCGGGGTCATGGCGAAGTCCCAGGAGACGATGGTGTGCACGGAGACCGCTACGGGCACGATCACCACGGCCATAATGTGCATCGCCGTTTCCAGACGCATCCATTGCCGGGGCGTGCCCTGCCAGCCCAGCGCCAGGACTCGATAGACCTTCTTGCGAAAGCCGGTAGCGGCATCGCGCACGGCCGCGAAATCTGGGATCGTGGGCAGATACAGGAAGGTGGTGCTGCCGGTGAGATAGGTGGATATGGCAAAGAAATCCCAGGCGAGCGGCGAGCGGAAGTTGGGCCAGATATGGCGTTCGTTGGGATAAGGGATCATCCAGAAACCGAGCCAGGGGCGGCCTATGTGGCACAGCGGAATGATGGCGCCGATGAGAACGGAGAAAACGGTGATGGCCTCAGCACAACGAGTGACCGGGCGGCGCCAGGTGGCATTGGTGAGACGCAGAATGGCAGAGATGAGGGTGCCGGCGTGGCTGATGCCGATCCAAAAAACGAAGTTGGTGATGTCGAAGGCCCAGAATACCGGGGAATTCAGGCCCCAAACACCGATCCCCTGATAGAGCTGATAGCCGAACGCGGCGACACCGGCGAGCAGCAGACCGGTCGCGAGCGCTACCGCGACCCAGTACTTCCCGCTGCTGTGGAAGAGCGGCCGCAGCAGATCCTGCTCGATTTGTTCAGCCGTGCGTTGCATCTTCCCAGGTGCCTCGTTCCAGATAGGTCACGTTCGGTTTGGTACCCAGTTCGCCTAACAGTTTTGTGCCGCGATTGGACTCCGATAGCCTTGCGACCTCACTGTTTGGGTCATTCAGATCGCCGAAGACCAGTGCCTTCGACGCGCAGGACTGTGCACAGGCGGTGGTGAACTCGCCGTCCTTCAGCTCGCGCTTTTCTGCCTCTGCCTGAATTTCTGCGGCCTTGATCCGCTGTACGCAGAAAGTACATTTCTCCATGATGCCGACGCTGCGCACAGAGACATCAGGGTTCAGTTGCAGGTGCAACGGCTTGTCCCACTCCGGGTTGTAAAAGTTGAAGAAGCGCACGTTGTAGGGACAGGCGTTCGCGCAAAAGCGGGTGCCGATGCAACGGTTGTAGACCTGTGAATTCAGCCCTTCGGGCGTGTGATAGCTGGCGTAAGTCGGACAGACGGGCTCGCAGGGAGCTTCGTCGCACTGCTGACAGAGAACCGGTTGAAAGCGGACTTTTGGGTTGGGGAAATCGCCCTCCCAGTAACGCTCCACGCGGATCCAGTGTTTCGCCCTGCCCCGCGCAGCCTGATCTTCGCCCGCAGTAGGGATGTTGTTTTCCGCGTGGCACGCAACCACACACGCTTCACAGCCAGTGCAGCGATCCAGGTCCACTACGAGTCCCCACTTATGGGTCATTCGGCTCTACCTGCCTTCTGGTTGTAGGTGCGACTGCGGGACGGTGAATGCGCATCATCGCGGTTGCTCCTCGTGCGGAAAACCGCTCATTCCACCGGCAAATAACACGAGTTTCGCTTGCTCGGGTCCGCCCGCGCGCGCCAGCTTGACTCGGGTCGCGGCCCAGGCTAACGAGCCGGTTTCGTGATCCGCGAGGGGAGCCAGAATCGACAGCGGATTTGCACCTCGGCCGCTGGCAAAGCGGGTGAAATTTTCATGTCCCTGCCCCACTGGCATTGCCACCATGTCAGGTGCAATTCCGGGGGAAAGGACGGCAGGGGCACGGATGGTCCCTTGCGGCGATGCAATTTCTACCAGGTCACCTTGCCCGATGCCCAGACGCTCGCCGGTCTTTGGATGAATCTCCACCCAACTCGACCACATGGCGGAAGTGAGCACGTCGGGGAGTTCCTGCAGCCAGGGTAGATGCGCCAGCGAACCGTCGCCAAACGACTGCGAGGGGTAAGGCAAGAAGTAAAACGGAAAGTCGTTGGCCGAGCCGGCAAATTCAGCCACAGCCATGGATACGGGCGCATGCTTCCCCGCAGTAGCTCCCGAATGATCAGGATTGTGCGTTGTGGGGGGCGTGCTCCACCAGCCGCCCTGGGTCTGTGCTGCATCCCAGAAATCGTCATCCGTCTTGGCATCGACCGAGCCCGCGCGCGTCCGCAGGGGAACGTAGGTCGCACGCAGCATGACGTCGAACGTAGCCGCGGGCAACGCCTTGGCGACCTCGCCCCCAAGCTGATGGGCTACGCTCAGCAAGACATCGGGCATCGAACGCGTATCGTGCAACGGCAGGACGGCGGGCGGTGAGAGATTCACTACAGTTTGCATGGAACCCGACTCCGGAGTGCTGTCGAGCCAGCTCTCGAGCGGAGCGTGATCGGGCAAGATCAAGTCCGCCTGGGCGCTGGTCTCGTCAATGAAGCTGCCGAAGCTGACGATCGTGGGAATCTTTGCCAGAGCTTCACGGATCCGCAGGCCGGGCGGGGCCGAGAAAATGGGGTTCGCCTCATCGAGCAGCAGCACCTGGGGCGCGTGCGGACCGGAAAGCGCCGATTGCGCGAAAGCGCTTAGGCTGGCGAGACTCGCTTGCGCAGGGGCTGGGGGCTGCAATGCAGGCGTAAAGCCAAGTACTGGTCCCTGATCGCGGTCGTGGTCCACCAAGGACTCGAGGGCGTTGACCGCCAGCGCGTTGAACAATCCGTTGGTGTGGGCTAGTGGCGCGCCGCCGATCATGGCGGCTGCAGAGCCGCTTTGTGTGAGCTCATGCGCGAGACGCTTGATGACACCAGCGCTGACGCCGGTTTGCTTTTCGACCGCCTCCGGCGTGAAGTCGGGTAAGCCCGCGGACCATCCCGCGACGAGCGAACCAGCGCGGGATCCCGCACCCTGAGGCGCAAGCTTTTCGCTCAGGATGACGTGCGCGATGCCCAGAGCGAGCGCGCCTTCGGTTCCGGGCCGGCAGGGAATCCATTCATCCGTGTTGGCGCCGGTCTGCGACATACGCGATTCCACCTGAACGAACTTTGCCCGCCGTCCCGGACGCCCCTGGCGCATTTCACCGTAGCCAATGGACTGCGCCACTGCGGAGTTCCAGGCGCCCAGGAAATCGGCGCCGAAGGAGATGACATAGTCAGCGCGGCCCAGTTCGAACGTCGGCATAGCGGAGTGGCCGAAACTGAGAAGGTTCGCTTGGCGCAGTACAGCCTCATCGAAAGGCTGGTACCAGACCGCGGGCGGCGCGCCAAAGGCTTTCAGGAAGCCCTCGATCAATTCGCGGCGTTGGCCGTGCTGCGGCCGGGCCAGAAAAGCGAGTGCGTTGCTGGCGTTGGACGTTTGCAGTGAGGATAGGTGCGCGGTCAGTTCCTTGATCGCCTGGTCCCAGGTTATTTCCTGAAATTCGCCGGAGCCGCGCGCCCCGGTGCGCTTGATGGGATGAGTGATGCGGTCGGGATGATAGAGCACCTGCAGCCCTGCCTGGCCGCGGGCGCAAAGCTTGCCCCGATTGACAGGATGCTGCGGGTTACCTTCCAGCTTTTTCGCCAGGCCCATCTTGATCAGGCCCTGCTGGCCACGGCGCACCACTTCAGCCTCGCCCTGCATCACGCGCACCTGCAACCCGCACCCCGCGGAGCAAAGCGTGCAGACGCTTGGCTTCAAGGTCGCAATGCCGGGAACCAGCTCTTCTTCCGGAACAAAGCGGATGAGCTGTTTCTCGGCGCTGCGACAGCCTTCCAGCGTCGCCATCACACCCGAGAGAGCCGAGATTTTGATAAAGTCGCGCCGTTCCATATGTGCCCTAGTAGTGGCAGGTCTCGCAATCGATCGAGACCTTCTTTTGCGTGTGGCAGTTAATACAAAAACCCATGTTTAAATCCACTTTGCGTTCCGCTGTCGTCTGCTTGGTCAGATCGCTGTGACATTTGGCGCAGTCGACCCCGGCACGGATGTGCGGAGCATGATTAAAGCGCACGTGCGCCGATTCGCTGTAGTTGTAAACGCGTACCCACGGGATCTCCTCACCCCGCGCCTTGTACGCAGCAATTTTCTTGATCTCGGGCCGGTCCGTGGCGATCGTCTGGTGGCAGCTCATGCAAACATTCACCCCGGGGATCCGGGCTTCGGGACCCTGATCCACTCCCACATGGCAGAACGTACAGGGCAGGCCCTTAGCCAGATGCACGGTATGGGTATAGGCGATCGGCTGCACCGGATGTTCGGGGTGGATGTCCAGAAAGTCTTTGATAGCGGCGGATGCAGTGGGGTGTGCGGGGGTGAAAACGCCGGTGGTCACATAGGCCGGCGGCCCCGAAGCCCGGGTTGGTTTGCCGGGTAGCACGATCGCCAGCACTGCGCATATGGAGGCGCCGGCCAGAATTATCAGGGACCATTTTTGCCAACCCATCGGGATGCGCATAGAGATAGAAACGTGCAACTGCGGATCGGCCTTTGAAAGTGAGGATGCTACACGACAGAATGCGGAGTTGTAAATAATGAAGGAAGAAGGAAGAGAGATTGGGCTACGCGGCCCATTGAGCAGTTCGATGAGGAACTGGTTCTTGGCGGCTACGCCTTCCCCAGGTCGTACACCACCGGTCGCTCCCGCTGCTGGGGTTCCGCCAGGTTTTGGCGGATGACCGCGAGGAGGTCGGCATTGTTCACAGGTTTTTGCAGAAAAGCCTTAGCCCCGGCCTCTATGGCTCGTTTGTGGTTGGCGCGATGGTCGCGGCCAGAGATTACGATGACCGGAATCGAGGCGAGAGAGGGCACCGCTTTGAACCGCTCCATGATCAGGAAACCATCGCCGGCCGGCAAGCCCAGATCGAGCAGGATCAGGTCCGGCTCATTCTTCCGCGCCTCGGCCATGCAGGAGATCGCGTCCCCGGCAAAGAAAGTGTCGTAGTGATTGGCCTTGAGGCGCACGTGCATACTCTGGAGCACATCCGGATCGTCATCCACAATGAGTATCTTCTTATTGCCCATCGCTCACAAACCTCCGCAAAACCTCTTTATGGGAACAAATACTGTTGCAAAATGTTCTATCGCGACGGCACCTGGCGGTGAGGCCAGGCGCATCGAACTTGCCGGCTCGCGTTGAGATCGAGGGCCGGTTCCGATAAGCTGTCTTTGCTCGAAAAAGTGGAATATTCCCATTTTGGGAGTTTGCCCGGTACCGCCAAGTTACTAACGCGCCTGTTGTCCCTTATCGGCATTCACTATGAAGACCGTGAGCGGCTCTTCCCTACCCGAGGCACGACCCATGAATCGCACGCTGCGCAGCACTTTACGCCTTGGCTTGTTACTGGTGCTTTCGATCACCGGTTGCCAAAACCCCAGCCAACCGCCGGCTTCTCAACGTAGCGAACCAGCCGCTCGCCCGAGCGCAGCTGAGCCTCAGTCGCGAGACACCTCGAGTATCGGCGACGATGCACAAACGGGCAGGCGCCGGCCGCGCCGCGGGCGTCCGCAGGAGCAGGCGGCTCCGGGCCAATTCGACTTCTACCTGTTGAATCTTTCCTGGTCGCCGGAGTTCTGCGCGACCCACTCTGGCAGCCCGGAATGTGGGCGTGGCCTCGGCTTCGTGGTGCATGGGCTTTGGCCACAGTATGCAAACGGCGACTATCCGGAGCAGTGCAGCAATGCTCCCGGCCCCACCAATCCCCAGGCCGACACGGATATCATCCCCACCGTCAGCCTGATCGAGCACGAGTGGCAGACACACGGCACCTGTTCCGGACTGGCGGCGGACGACTACTTCGCAACCATTCATAAGGCGTTCGCGGAAGTGAAGGTGCCTGCAAACATCGGCCTGGGCAGTGATGCGGACGGGGTGACTCCAGACGCCCTGCTGGCCAGGTTTGCGGGAGCAAATCCAGGCTTTCCGCAGGGGAGTTTCGCGCTAAGCTGCGGCAATAACCGGCTGACGGCGGTGGAGATCTGCATGAGTAAAGACCTGCACCCCGAAGCTTGCCAGGGCGTGCGATCCTGCCGGGCAAACGTAGTCAAGGTGACTCCGCGTTAGAGGGGCCGAGAGGCTGTGTGAGAGTCGATCGAAATGAGTCCCGTGGGGACGGCTGAAAATACGTCGCTACTTGACCCTGGACAATTTTCAGTCGTCCCCGCGGGACTTGTCGTGTCTCGGAAGCTTTTCCAGGACTACGTCCTGGGCTAAGGTCAGCCGTCCCTAACGGGACTTGCGTGGTTCCCACGCACACCCTTTAGCTCTTATCGGTTCGAGCGTTATGTGGCATAGCTGAACCCGTGCCCGTCGTTCATCAACACAATCGAAAACTTGTAGCCATAGTAGTCGATTCATTGGACCAACCTGATTTGGACAACTCTGAAGCTCAGCCGTCCCTCCGGGACTGATTTTGCCGTCAGGGTTAGGGCTGGGGAGGGGCGGTCTGCGGAGGAGTGGAGGCAGGAGCACTTTGCACGCCTTGCCGAGCCAGCTTTTCCGCTTGTTTTCGCCTATGGTGGCGCGCGATATCCGGCCAGAATTCGATCACTTCGCTGCCTATGATGGCCTGGGCCGTAACCGTGAAACCACGTTCCAGGGTCTCACCGACCGTCCGATCCGGAGCGGGGTAATACAGATTGGAAACGGCTGCGCCCATCAAATTTCCCATGACGTTGGCGTAGTTCGGCCCCCAGCTGCCACTATCGCGCTTACACCACACCGTTCCACCGGCGGCCCACAGTGCACGCGTGGTAAAGCTGCCTGTGCCTTTCTGGAAGTACCGCGGATCTTCTTTAAACCAGCTTGCCAGCACGGCGTTGCCCAGCAGATTGCCGGTAAAGTAGTCGGTGTAACCCGCACCCCACCGTTTGGCGTACCCCTCTACGCCTTGGCCGTATTCGGGGAAGCTGTTTTGAGCCTGATCGATCCCCGCCCCAACAGCCGTGAGCAGAAAAGGCCACGGGTCGCTGGCGCTGCGGAAAAAGAGCACGTACTTTTGCTTGGTGCTTAAGGGCAGCGCGTCGCGATTGCGAGTCGTGTTGAAGGTTGCCATCACCCCAAATACCCGCTGGTGCAGCTGGCTATTGAGCTGCTCCTGCGCCTTTTGCCGTTCGGTTTCATCCTGGGTCGTTGCGCTGCTTTGGGATGTCGGGGCCTCTGGAGCCGGCGTTGTCTGTGTGCTACCAGGAGCCGTCTGTTGGGGGTTCCCAACAGGGTTGTCAGGCAAATTGAGCGCGGCGTCTGCGGACTGTGCCCTAGCCATAGGATTTGCTGAAAGCACAAAAAAGGCTAGGCATATTGCCGCGTACCATCGAGTTAGAGCCAATCGGTCGACCTCAATCCTGCTGCGTGAACCTATCGCTCAAACCGGCCAACGCGGAGCAATTCTTTAGCTGCCGGGCCCGAGTCGGACTCAACCCGCAACCCTGCAGACGTAACGGAGCACGAAAAAGACCATGCTTACCGCAGAGGGAAAGGGGGCTGATCTCCAAGGCGCTCCGAACCCTGCTTCGACGTTCGAATCGTGCGCGTGTAAATCGGTGGCCCGCACAAAAGAGGATGTTGATAGAACCCCTCAAAATACCGAGGGTCGTACGGGAACGTGCCCTCTCTATTCTATGGCAAAATCGCCCATTGGCACCGGAAATACACGAAATGCTCATGCCATGAACAACGATGTCGGTTGCCCTTCCGCAATTGACCGCGGGGAGCGGCTATGCTCGGAGACAGGAGTACCACAGGGAGGAGTCAACACGATGGCGAAGTTAGCGTTGTACGTCGCATTGAAAGCCAAGCCCGGCAAAGCAGCCGAAGTGGAAGCATTTCTAAAGCAAGGCGCCGAGATGTCGAAGGCTGAAACCGGCACAGTAACCTGGTATGGCATCAAGGAAGGTGAGGGCTCCTATGCAGTCTTCGACACCTTCGACGATGAAGCGGGCCGCGAGGCTCATCTTACTGGCGCCATTGCCAAGGCGCTCATGGCCAAAGCCGACGAGCTGTTCTCGAACAAGCTGGAAATTCACAAGATTCAGATCATCGCTGACAAATAATGACGAGTGGCCGCACCCCGGTCCATGGTTCCTGAGCCGGCTACGCCCGGTGAAGCTTCTTTGCCCAGCCCCCACATACTGGCGGGTTTTAGAAGGCGTGCCGGCTCAGGATTTCGCGAGTGATCGTCAGCACCATGATTCGCAAATCGAACCAGATGGACCAATTCTGGATGTATGCCAAGTCGCAAGCGACGCGGTTTTCAATCTGCTCGACTGTCTTGGTCTCGCCTCGCCACCCATTGACTTGGGCCCAGCCGGTTATCCCGGGCTTCACCCGGTGACGGAAAGCATACCTGGCGACGACGTCACTAAACAGCCTGTCGTCTGCCTTGGTGTTCGGCGGGTGTGGCCGTGGTCCGACAAGGGACATGTCGCCCTTGAGGACGTTCAGCAATTGCGGCAACTCGTCGAGGCTCAGAGCGCGCAACCATTTCCCCAGCCGCGTCACTCGCGGATCCCCCCGCGTCGCCTGGCGGTCTCCCAGCAAGTCGGCCATTCCGTGATGCATGGTGCGAAATTTGTAGCAGGTAAAAAGCCGATTATTGAAACCCGAGTCGGGGCTGCCGAAATAAAACTGGACCTGGACTATCGAGACGGATCGCCAAGGCAACGAGCGCGAGCAGCGGCGAGAGAATGAGGAGCACCAGGGATCCGGCAACGAGATCGAAGGCCGCCTTCCTGGCAGCGCGCCAGTCTTTCAACGGCCGCTCCTCAATCAACACCACAGGATTCGAACCAACTGAGGATATTTGGCTACTGCGATAGCGGAAGCCAACAAAATCAGTCGTCAGGCAGAGATCGGCCACGGCGCTGCCGACCTGTTCGAGGATCACCGATATGCGAGACGCCGCGCTGAGCGGAAGGGCGATGACAATCTGATCGATCTGTTCCTCGCGGCTGCGCTCCAGAAGATCGCGCACGCTACCCCGCACTCTCACCCCGTTCTGGACCGCCGGAATGCGCGAAAGGCGATCGTCATACAGACCCACTACCGTGTAAAGAGTGGGCTCGGAACGCAGACGTTCGATGAACTCGCGACTAAACTCGCCGGCGCCAATGACCGCGACCCTGCGAGCCAAGCGTCCGGCAAGGCTCCAACGGTTGAGCAAGTTTGAAACATACGATCGCGATGCGATGAGCAGAACGGCGCTCGAGAATAACCACAGCAGCGGCCAGGTGCGAAACACGGGACCGTCGTCGCGCAAGAAAAACAGGCAGGCGATCAGGCTTCCGGCTCCGGCCACCAGCGGCAAAGGCAAAAGCTTTAGCTGCTTGCTCAGCGAACACAGCGAGCCAAGCAGGTACGCATCCGCTCGCGAGAGAAAGGCGGCAGAAACGAAGCTTGCCATGAGCGTGGCGAGGAAGAGCGGCTTGCCGGAGTGCAACCCAATTAGCTCCAACATCGTCCTGGCGAGGAAGCCGCTAAGCAGCAACAAAAGCAAGTCGCAAACCTGGACAATGTTTACGATGACCGCCGGTGAAATTCTATGTTTGTCGCCGCGGGATCCGCTTCGAACGGCTGACCTCCGTTCCATTGAGGTCACGGATCCAGCGGGTGAGGGTGCGGGATCGATGGACTGCGGCTTCCCCTGGGCGGACAGCATGGCCCGATTCATCTTCATTTCGAGCCAGCCATAGCAGGGATGCGCCCGGGATGGATCGTCGTCATCATTTTCATCGGGTCTTCTCTCAGGGATTACCGGTCAGTACACTCCAGGATGGCTTCATTCACAATCAAGAGTTGCCCCGACCAAGGTTTGCAGGTAACGGTTATGCCGGTTTTCGACTCAGAAGCACGGGTCATTTGGTGCGCACTATGGAACACTACCGGGCGAAGAGACGCAGCTTCCAATAGACCAGCGCGGCGACTACCAGCCCGGCTTCAAAAATCAAGGCCCAAATCACACCGCGTGCGCATCCCAGCTTGTCTTCGCGGTACAGTTGCTTGGCATCCACTGAGCAACCATCGATGACATAAAAATCAGTTTTTGATGGCTTTGCTGCGCCGCCATCCCGGGATGATTCAAGGCTCTTGTAAACTCGTTCATTCATCGACGCTTCATACATCTGAATCCACTCTTCGAAGTTTTTTAACGACCCGGCTGATACCCGCATCTCGATTCTCCTAACGCCTTGAATTGCAGCTAGGCAAAACATCGACGTATTGCGGATCCCGTACGTAGCACCTTGGACGTATCGGTAGATACGACAGGGTGAGGCGCAGACTCCCCATAAGACTTTCTCTCGATTACAAACCATTGACATAGTGATGACAGAGCACTGACACGCCTCATAGCCGGGGTTGTTACGTTGGGGATGCGAGATGAGTTTCCCCTATGCGACGATTCAAGCCAGCCCGGTTTAAGCGAATGCAGTTGACGCGCATAGCCATCGCACTGCGATGCGCAGCCCTTCTTCTGCTGCTTCCTGGGCATTTGCTGCCGGCACAGAATGTCCCCATCGTTTCTGGTGCTGTCGGCTTCTTTGACAGCAAGAATACCGGGATTAATTTCTTTCAACCGGTGTTCGCGCCGGTTGTCGTTGCCCCACTGGGCAAGCACTTCCTGGCGGAATCCCGATTCGATTTGCGTGGATTCTATGAACGCAAGAATGGCAACAGCGGGCCCTACCAAGGCACGTTCATTGGCTCGACCCAGTATCTTCAGCTGGATTTGTTTGCCACGGACAAAGTAACGATCACCGCTGGGCGATTCCTCACTCCGTTTGGAACCTACAACGAACGTCTTACGGCCATCTGGATCCAGAAGATCCAGGATGCTCCGCTCATTTTCCCCCTCGGCACGCGGACGACAGGGTCGAGTAACGGCGGGATGGTCAGAGGCGCGCTGATCGCCAAGCCGGCATTCCATCTGAACTACGTTGGATATTTTTCCGCATCGAGCAATGCCCCGCAATTCCAGGCGGGCCGGCAAGCAGGCTACCGTTTTGATGGCTACTTTCCGAACAAGCGAATCGAAGTAGGGACTTCCTATGGGCGATTTCTGCAGGGAACGCACACCAACGCCAGTGGAGCCCACTTCTGGTGGCTACCATACCGGTTCCCTTTAGAGGTGCGTTCGGAGTATGCCCACGGAGCACACGCGCAGGGCTACTGGATCGAGAGCAGCTACCGCCTTTCGCAATGGAGAGGCCCTGACAGCCTGATCGGGCGTGCCGAACCCCTGTTTCGTATGCAACAGACTTTTCGGAACAGCCCTGGTCCGGGCGACGGTCTTCCCGCTGCCGATACCCAGCAGGCTGATTTTGGCATCGACTACCACCTGCCTCACGAGGTGCGCCTGAATGGAAGCTACTCGCGAAAGTTTTCAGCGACCGGTAACGGGAATATCTGGGACGTATCACTGACCTACCGGTTTCTCTTTCCTATGTGGCGAGGTCACCAATGAAGAAGATCCGCTTCTGCTCGAAATGCGCTGCACTGCCCCTGGCAATTCTTTCGCTCGGCAGCTTGCTGACCTGGGCGCAAGCGACAACATCCTCGCCGAGTGCTGGACGAGCACCCTCCGCGCAACATGCAAAACCTGCTTCTACTACTCCGGGAGAGCGTGCGTTTCAGGCCAACTGCAGCCGCTGTCACAATCCTCCCGAACAACTCTCACCGCGCATTACCGGGACGGTGCTCCGTCACATGCGGGAACGAGCTTTGCTCAGCCCACAGGACGAGCGCGACTTACTGAAATTTCTGAACCCCTGACCTTAGGAAACCGAGAAGAGAAAAGCTGATGAAACTCAAGTTGACCTTCCCCATTTTGATGGTTGCCCTGATCGCCACCATTGCGTGTGCCCGGCTAATATCGCGTGCCGAGGATTCACCTCGCCGTATCGAAGTCGTTGCCAGGCGTTTCGAGTTTAGCCCCAGCGAGATCACGCTCAAGAAAGGAGAACCCGTCATCCTGGTGTTGACCAGCAAAGACGTGCAGCACGGATTGAAGCTGGATGCATTTAACAAAGTGGTCATCGCAAAAAAAGGCGAGAGCAACCAGGTGGAATTTACCCCGAATGAGGCAGGAACATTTGTCGCACAATGCGCGAGTTTTTGTGGAGCGGGGCACGGGTCGATGAAGCTGACCGTGCACGTTACGGAGTAGATATGCTGCCGGCGCGCCACGTTGGTTTGCTTGGTTTATCTCTCCTGCTGTGCGGGTGCAAAGTGAGCGAACCGAGCCCGCTGGAGCGCAAGGTTGTTGTCGCCGCAGAGCATGACTTTACCGTCGGCAACCGGTCGCAAAAAAACCCCTTGCCGCTCACCAAAGAAACTCTGAAGGCAGGCAAGGAAGCGTTTGGTCACTATTGCGTGGTTTGCCACGGGCTCGACGGCCAGGCCACCGGTATACCGTTCGCAGACCGCATGTCTCCGCCCATTCCGTCGCTGGCCGCCAAGCAGGTACAGGACTACAGCGATGGGCAATTGAAATGGGTGATCGACAACGGCCTGGCGCCTTCCGGCATGCCTGCTTCGAAAGGCACGCTGAGCGAAGAGGAGATTTGGTCGATCGTTCACTTTATTCGTCATTTGCCACCGGCGGGGAGCCTGGGCGAACCCGACGTCTACAGCCACTGAGAAAGATGGATGGGCCGGAGAAACCTATGAAATGGAGCGGACGCGCAAATAAACAGGTGGTGGAGGCGGTAGTTGCTGCCTTCCGGGAGCCGGCGGAGAAGTTTGCTCAGCGTCTGTCCCGGTTGTCAGTTCGCGACTGGCAGCGTTCTTATCACTGGCTCGATGCAAGTGGGATGGCTCTATATTTCCTTGACCGCGTTGAGTCGCTGCACATGGAGAATGCTTTGCCATCGTCAACGCTCGAGAGGCTCCGCGGCAACCTCGCGGACAACCGGCAAAGAAGCTCAGCGATGTTAGTGGAGTTTGCTTCTCTGAACCAATCCTTTCAGAGGGCTGGCCTGGCCTACGTAAATCTGAAAGGTTTCTCTCTTTCCCCAGAGTCTTGTCCGCGGCCGGAATTGCGCTGCCAGCAGGACTTTGACTTTCTGCTGGACGGAACGCAATTGGATTTGTGCCGAAGGATTCTCAGCAAAACAGGCTACGACTTAACGGCTGCAACCGCGGACGTGTGGGAATTCAAAGCCGGAGCGGGTGAGTTGACAAGTATCGCAGACCATTACAAATGGAGACCGCAGCGCTCGGTCGAAGTACACTTCGCGACGTCGGGACCCCCGACCCATCTGCCCTTCCGCGATGCGCGGCTGGAAAGGCCGATTCGCCATTCCTGGGGAGGTATCACTTTCCCAGCTCTTGCCCCCGCCGATCAGTTTATCGCCCAGGCGATGCACATTTTTAAGCACCTTTGCAGTGCGTGTACGCGCCTCTCCTGGCTGCTTGAGTATCAACACCACGTTGCTGTTCGTTACCAGAACCAGTCCTTCTGGGAGGACGTACGAAAGCATGCGAGCAGCAACCCTCAGGCATCCATCGCGATCGGCTTGGCTTCGCTGCTTTCATACGGCATTTTCGGAGGGGAACCCCCGGCTCAACTAGCGGATTGGAGTTCAGCCCATCTGCCTGCCCCCGTCAAGCTCTGGGCGGAGCATTACGGAAGAGAAGCGGTCCTGGCTGATTTTCCCGGAACAAAGCTCTACCTGCTGCTGCAAGAAGAGTTAAAGGGCAACGATGATTCGTGGAAACATACCAAACGCAACCGCCTGATGCCGTTACGGCCGGCGCCGCGAATCGTGAGCGTGAGTAGCAACGACAACATATGGAAGCGTTTGCGCAACGAGTTATTCCAGCTACGGTACCTGCTGTTTCGCTTGCGCTTTCATGTTTTCGAAGGATTGCACTACCTGGTTGAGGTCTCTCGCTGGAAGCGCCGTCTGGCTGCTTTGCCGAATTACGGGCCCAACCTGATTGTTGATTGAACCATGACTATGAAGATTCGAACCACAACCCGATTCACCCAGCTTTCCTTGAGAGTTGTGGCTTTGCTTGCGATGTGCGGCTCTGTTCTGGCTCAGCAGGTAACGGCTCCGGCTACTTCGCCTGGGGCCGGCACGGATACAACTTCGTCGGCTGCTGACACCACCAGCTCTTCTGCTTCGTCCTTCAATCAGAGGAGCTCACTGACAGCATCGCAGATTATTGCAATTCTGCAGCAGAGACCGGAGTTAGTGGTAGAGCTTAAGTCCGTCGTAGCCGATCAGCTGCAACAGCAGGGTATCCAGACGCAGGCTGATTCTATCTCGGATGAGATGCTGCTCAGCCAGATCTCGACCAACGCCCAATTGCGCGCGAACATCACCGTTTGGCTACGCGCCCGGGGCTATGTTTCGGCAGCCGAGATGGACCGCTTACTCTCGAACGATGCGCCGGATGACGACAGTGGCCTGTCGCCCTTCGCAGCATCGTCCTCGTCTTTGACATCCACACTCCCAAACGGTGCGCCTCTTGACGGCTCTTCCCTCCTGGCTGGCGAGCGCTCTCAAGCTGGATCGCTTTCTGCCGGCCAGCTATCTCCGGGCGAGAATGGCGTCGGATCCATGCGCACGAACGGAGTTGGGTCCTCGATCCGGCGCTCGGGCATACCCGACAAATCACGCAGCACTACCGATGAGCCGGAAACCCTGCACCTGCCCGCGCCCTACAATCTGCGCTCCTTGCGCGACCTTTACACCCAGGTCCCTCCGGATAGCACTAAGCTCAAGCGCTTCGGTTCCGAAGTCTTCGTCAACCGCGACGACCTGACACACGGCGGGTTGGGAAACCGTGTCCTGCCAGTCGATCTCCCCATCGGTCCCGACTATGTACTGGGCACGGGGGACGGCCTCACTATCAATCTTTGGGGAGGCATCTCACAGAACTTCGCCCGCGTGGTTGACCGTGAGGGAAAGATCGCGCTTCCGGAGGCCGGTTCTCTCGTGGTAGCGGGACTCACCCTGCAGCAGGCACGGTCCACGATCGAGAATGCGCTGAAGCCGCAATACCACAACGCCCAGGTCGATGTGACCATTGCCCGCCTTCGCACGGTGCGGGTATATGTCGTCGGCGACGTGCAGCGCCCTGGAGCGTACGACGTCAGTTCCCTCTCCACCCCGCTCAACGCCATTTACCAGGCAGGCGGACCCACCAGCGTCGGCTCGCTGCGCATCGTGCGCCACTATCGCGGGCAGCAACTGATACGAGAAGTGGACCTGTACAGCTTTTTGCTGAACGGTGTGCGCATGGATGACGAGCGCCTTCAGGCCGGCGATACCCTGTTGATTCCGCCCGCTGGTCCGCAGGTCGCTATTTTCGGCATGGTCAAGCGGCCTGCGATTTATGAGCTGAAAGGTGGTTCGACTCTAAAAGACATTTTGGACGATGCCGGCGGAGCCACGGTGGCTGCGGCGCTGGACCACATCACGATCGAGCGTATCGAACCCAACAAGCAGCGTGAGACGGTAACCCTGGACTCGAAGCCGTCCGACACGACCCAGTCTGTCGAGGCCCAGATTGCCACCTTCGCTGTGAGAGATGGCGACCGTGTCCACGTAGCAGCCATTCTCCCCTATAGCGAGCGTGCTATTTATGTGGAGGGCCATGTGGTGCGGCCGGGCAAGTTCCCGTTCCGGGAAGGCATGCAGTTAAGCGATGTTCTTCGCTCCTATCAGGATTTATTGCCGGAGCCCGCTGCCAAAGGCGACCTGATACGGCTGGTCGCCCCTGATTTTCATCCGGAGACCATTCAGTTCGATGTGGCCGATGCCCTGATCGGCAATGCCAACCTGCCGCTCCAGCCCTTTGACACCATCCGCATACTGGGCCGCTATGAAGTGGACGCCCCGCAGGTAACGATTCGTGGTGAAGTCCTGCGCCCCGGCACCTATGCGCTCAGCTTCGATATGACCCCCATGAAGCTGGTGAACATGGCGGGTGGCTTCAAGCGGGATGCCCTGCTCAGCAGCGCCGACCTGGCGAGCTACACCGTTCAGGACGGGAAGAAAATCGTCAGTGAACGCGCGTCGCTTCACATCCACTCGGATGAGTTTGGCACGGTCCCGCTTAAGCCGGGCGACATTCTCACCATTCACCAACTGTCTGGGTGGAACGATATCGGCGCCTCTGTCGTGCTCGATGGCGAGGTGACATACCCCGGCAGCTATGGCCTGCAGGAAGGCGAGCGTCTTAGCTCTGTACTGCGCCGGGCAGGTGGACTCCGTGATACTGCCTATCCGGCCGGCGCCATCCTGATACGCACCCAAGTGAAGGAGTTAGAGGAGAAAACCAGGGTTGAATTGATCCACCAGATCGAAACTTCATCGGCATCCGCTCGCCTCGCACCTAATTTAAGCGGACAGGATTCGGCTGCGCTGTTGCAGGCCGCAACGCAGCAACAGGCCGAGGTTCTTCAGCGGCTGAAGAGTCAACCCGCCAGCGGACGCCTCGTCATTCATATCAGCTCGGATATCAGCAGCTGGGCCAACACACCCGCGGACATCGAGATGCATGCCGGCGACGTGTTAACCGTGCCCAAGCGTCCTGGATTCGTGTTGGTCAGCGGCCAGGTCTATAACGCCTCCGCGGTTACCTACGTTCCCGGCAAAGAAGCGAGCTGGTATCTCCGTCGAGCCGGGGGAACCAACGATGTTGCAAATCGCAAAGAGATTTTTGTCGTGCGTGCCAATGGTTCGGTAATTGGAAGACGATCCGGTGAGTGGTACGGGGCAAATGTCCTCGGGACTCGCCTCGAGCCTGGCGATGTGATCGTCGTTCCACAAAAGATCATCGGTGGATCTCTCTTCTGGAGAAATCTGCTGACCGTTGCCCAGATCTCTTCTTCGATTGCCATCACCGCTGCAGTCGCCGGGATCATATAGGCCACTATGCGAAGCTCAGCGATGCTCCTGTCGGTGTCACTCATGCTCGCGCATAGGTGTGCCCAGGCGCGTCCGCATCCGCCAACGGACGGAGAGGCAGGCTGTCAAACCGCCAACATGGCATCCACCTACGTTCCGATTGAAAGCTGGACTTATCCCGCGATCGAGAGGCTGGCAATGGCCGGCTACGTTCAGACCGCGTTCGCTGGGCTGCGCCCCTGGACGCGGATGGAGAGCGCGCGGCTCGTCGCTGAGGCACTCGAGCAGCAAATCGATCATCAGAATGACCTCGACTCGGGCGAAGTGGTCAACGAGCAAATGAACTCTTTGATCAAGGATCTGGCTGGTGAGTTCGCCGCGGAGCTTCGCCAGAGAGACGGAGAGTGCAATCGCCAGGCAGCGATCGACTCCATTGACTCACGCAGCACAGCGATCGCGGGCGCCCCGCTTACCGACGGCTACCACTTTGCGCAAACTCTCACCAACGACTATGGACGGCCTTACGGTCGCGGAGCCAACATCTACACCGGCATATCCAGTCGCGCGGCCCTGGGTTCCTTTGCGTCTTACTTACGGGTGGACCTGCAGCGAACCGCGCCCGCCGTTGCCACTCCCTCTTCAGCGGATGGTGCCATCGCAGCAGCCGACTTTACTCCGGCTGCCGCTGCGGGCCCGGTTCCTGGTTTCACCCGCGGACGCGTGATCGAAGCCTATGCCTCGTACACCTTTCACAACAACCAACTGTCGTTTGGGAAGCAGGCGTTGTGGTGGGGTCCGGGCAAAGGTGGCCCGCTCCTCTTCAGCAACAACGCAGAGCCCCTCACCATGCTCCGCTACGATCGGGTTTCCCCGTTCGAGTTGCCTGGCTTTGGCCGGTTGCTGGGGCCGATTCGTCTTCAGCTTTTCCTGGGTCGCCTCTCAGGACACCAGTTTGTCCATGTCGGCGATCAGACCCTGGGGCGGACAGGAGTCGCGCTCAACAACCAGCCGTTCATCAATGGTCAGAAGGTTTCTTTCAAGCCCAGTCCCAATCTTGAATTCAGTGTTTCGCGCACGGCGATCTTCGCGGGCGCGGGCGTTGGCTTCACGACTAACAGTTTTCTGCGCAGCTTATTCTCTACCGGCAACTCCACCGGCGCCAGCGATCCGGGTGATCGCCGGTCCGACGTGGACGTCCAATACACAATCCCAAAGTCCCACAATCTGCTGAAGCTTTATGTGGACACGTTCACCGACGACGAACTCTTTCCCCTTGCCTACCCCACACATAGCGCATGGTCGCCGGGATTTTATTTGGCTCGCCTGCCGCGTCTCCCACACATAGACTTTCGCGCGGAAGGATATCTGACGCCCCGTCGAACGTTTCCGGGGTTCTATTACTTCAATGTCCATTACCTCAGCGGCTATACCAACGATCGGCAACTTCTGGGCAGTTGGATAGGACGCGAGTCGAACGGATACCAGTTATGGAGTCACTGGTGGGTCTCGCCGCGCAGTTCTATTGAGGTGAGCGCGCGTCATCAAACGGCCAGTGATGTCTTTCTTCGTGGCGGTTCCGTCCGCGACCTGAATATCAACGCTGATGTTGCTCTAAGCCCACACTGGCAGCTCACTACTGCGGTGCAACAGGAGCGGTGGAGCTTTCCGCTTCTGTCCTCTACAGCAAAAAATAATCTGACTACCACTGTCCAGCTCTCCTTCCATCCGAAAGGAGCGGAATTCTAATGGCCACAGCCGAGATCATCTCCACCAAAGCGCAACCCACGGCAAATTGGATCCGGAACGCCAACTTGCTCTGGGATCATCGACGGCTGTTGGCGAGGGTGGCGGCGGTGGCTCTTATTCTGAGCGCCGCTATTGCCTTCCTTACGCCGAACCGCTATGAGTCGGTCGCGCGCCTTATGCCTCCGGAACAACCTTCTTCAGGCGCTGCGATGATTGCGGCGCTCGCCGGCCACTCGTTGGGCGGATTGGCCGGACTTGGCAACCTCACGGGCCTATTGGGAGGAAGAACTTCGAGCGCCCTGTTCATCGATCTTCTCCACAGCCGCACCATCAGTGATCACATCATTGATCGCTTCGACCTGCAACGCCTGTACAAGAAACGCTATCGCATCGACACCGTTAAGTATCTGGCACACCATACAACGGTTGTGGATGACAAGAAGAGTGGAGTCATCACCATCACCTTCAGCGATACTGACCCGCGGCGCGCGCAGGCGATTACGCAGGCCTATCTCGACGAGCTGAATAGCATGATGACCCGAGCTAATACTTCCTCGGCACGGCGGGAACGCGAGTTCATTGAGAAGCGCCTGGTCAGCGTGCAAGCAGAACTACAGAACGCCGAGAAAGCGCTCAGCCAATTTTCCAGCAAAAACGTCACGCTCGACATCAAGGAGCAGACCCACGCGATGGTCGATGCGGCGGCCAAGTTGCAGGCCGAACTGATCGTGGGTCAATCGGAGCTCGACTCGTTGCAACAAATTTACGGAGATGGCAATGTGCGTGTGCGGGCAGCCCGAGCGCGGATCGGCGTATTGAAAAGCCAGCTCGCGAAGATGAGCGGCAGTGCTTCTCCCGAAGGATCCGGCCAGAGCAACGACGCTAGCACTGAGTTATACCCATCCCTTCGTCAGCTGCCACGGCTTGCCGTTCCGTACGCTGACCTCTATCGTCGCGTGCGCATTCAGGAAACCGTTTTCGAACTGCTGTCGCAGCAGTATGAGATGGCACGGATCGAGGAGGCAAAAGATACGCCGGTGGTCGCGGTGATCGACCAGCCGCTGGTCGCAGAGAAGAAGTCCTTCCCTCCGCGCTTGCTCGTCATTCTTCTTCTAACCGCGCTGGCCCTCGGAACAGCCTGCTTCTACATCGTTCTACGTTCCATGTGGGAGCACGTGGGGGCTGGCGATCCGCGGAAGGCACTCGCTCAGGAGATTGGCGAGACGGTAAGCAGACATTTGGAGCACCGCCTCCGGCGAAGGGTAGGTGGCGAATGAGAGCTCATATCTCGAACGCCGCCTATGGGGTGCTGGACTACGCAGCCTATCCGGTTGCCATGGTCCTGTCTGCCCCAACACTTCTGAAGCACCTGGGGGTAGAACAGTACGGCATTTGGATAGTAACCACCGCAGCGCTAAATACCGGCAGCATCATCGCATCTGGTTTTGGCGATGCCAACATTCAATACATCGCCGGCGCCAGAAGCCACGGGGATATGCAACTGTTGCTGCGCGCGGTGCGGAGCATGCTCGGCATCAATCTCCTGCTGGGCGCAGTGCTTGCGCTCCTATCGTGGGTGATAGCGCCGCACGCGGTCGGCCGGCTGGTCGGCTCCGCGGAGAATCTCCGCGCATCCTGTCTCCTGGGACTGCGGATCGCCAGTGTTCTTATGCTGGTGCGCGCTGTCGAGACTGTCTGCGTCAGCACCCAGAGAGCTTTCGAGCGATATGGGGCAGCCATCCGGATCAGCCTTCTTGCCCGGGTGGTCACCGTCGCGGCGGCCGTACTGCTCAGCGTCCACGGATTTGGCGTCGCCGGCATCATGGTGGCGACAGCTTGCTTCCTGATTCTTGGAACCTTGGCCCAGTTGCTTCGCCTGCAGCAATACCTGGGAGCGGGCTCGCTTTTTCCGTCGTTCGACCGTCACGCCACTACTGCTTTATTCCAATTCGGAGCCTTCAGCTGGTTGCTTGCGGTCTCGAGCGTCATCTTTACCCAGGCGGACCGGGTGCTCCTTGGCGTCTCCCTGGGCGCAACGACGGTCACCGCGTACGCGCTGTGTGTGCAGATGGCCCAGCCGATCTATGGCATCGCTGCCTCCGGGCTGCATTTTCTCTTTCCTTATCTGGCGGCACGCAATGCAGTCTCACGACCGGCAGCCATCAGGAAAGCCGTGCTCGTCGCGTTCTCCGTCAACTTGCTGACCGTAGCTATCGGAGGGGGCGCTCTCCTGCTCTTCGGCCGCGCAGTCCTCCACGCCTGGGTTGGCCCTGCGGTCGCTCAAAGTGCGGCGGGAATACTGACCCCGATTACCTGGAGTTTCGCGTTGCTGGGACTTAGCGTCACCGGCTACTACGCATTGCTCGCGCTGGGCCGCGTCCATATGGTCACCGCGCTGAATATCACGGGAGGCCTCGCCATGTTGCTGCTCATGGCTTGCCTTCTACCCTTGCAGGGCGTTCATGGAATCGCGATGGCCCGTCTATCCTACGGGCTCACCGCCTTACTGATGTACGTCCCGCTTGCCCGTGCGCTGGGGGGCGCACGGGCGCCTTCTTTGTCTGCCGCAGACATTCGACCAGTCTGTGAGGACGTATGAGCGCCAGCGTCGCCATAGCGGGTGTGCGCAGCCCCAGCGAGTCCTGCAGCCTTATGGCCGCAACCGTCGGCTTCTATTTCGCTGTTCGCTATTCCTTCGAGTACTTATTCTTCCAGTCAAACCCCCGCGCCGGCGCCGCGTTCGGTGTTGGACTTAACTTTCTCCTTTTCGCAGTGGTTGTATTCCATTCTCTGGGGCCGGCCTCAAATACTTTGCGGTCAACGGTGCGGGTGCCTTGCTTCCGCCCGGCCATCGCTTTTCTTCTGTTCGCTCTTTGCAGTTTGCTTTGGAGCGCGACGATCTCGGTACCCGTTGCCTTTGCCTACTGGTGCGGTGTGGTGGCTGACCTAGCCATGGTGGTGTTGCTGCTGCGCACTGGGCCAGCGGACCTGATGTCATCCTCGGTGATGAAAGGCTATGTCTGGGGCGCCGGCGTCATTGCGGTGATCACGTGGTTGTCCCCCACGATGCAGGATCTCCGTCCGGGGAATGACGACTTCTTCAGCCCCAACGCCATCGCATTGATTTTGGCCTTCGGTGTATTTATGGCCCAGTTTCTCAGCCGTCCCAACGGGTCGTGGAACCTGGCCGCCATTCTCCTCTCTATCACGTTATTGCGCACACTCAGCAAGACCACCATCATTGCCTTTGTCGCGGCGGAAGCACTTTTCCTCGTTCGTGATTCCGCGATCACCCGCCGCAAACTGCTCGCGATTCTGGTTGGTTTCGGCCTCGTCCTGGCTGCGTTCTGGAGACTCATTCAAGCCTATTTTGAGGTGTACACCACCACCGGCAATGAGGCGGAAACACTGACGGGGCGCGTCGGCGTTTGGGATTACGTCTGGGATAGATCGCTCGAGCAGCCCTGGATCGGTCACGGCTTTCACTCTTTCCGCAATGTCGTACCGAATTTCGGGCCCTTCGAACCATGGCACGCTCACAACGAACTGTTGCAGCTCTTCTACGCCTACGGTGTGGTGGGGATAGTACTTTTCTTTGTGGTTTACGGCAGCCTCTTCCTGCAGATCCGGCGAGTACACCTGACCACACATAAAGCGCTTCTCTACGGACTCCTTCTCTTCATCGTCATACGGGGCCTCGGCGATACCGATCGATTCGAGCTCACGCTGCCGTTTTGGTTTGTTTTCCTGATCAGCTCGCTAATGATGCACCCAATCCCGCATCAACTCGAATCCCTCGGGTTGAATTCGCCGATAAAGGACGGCCAATCATGAAGATCGTTATCGTAGTTGCCGGATCCTCCGGACAGCTCTCGGGAGTCACTCGCCATGCGGCTAATCTCGCCCGATGCCTGCTCTCGTTGAGCAGCGTAACGGCTATCCATATGGTTGCTGCTGAATGTCAGTGGGATGCGCTGGACTCGGCCCTGCCACACAACGACGCCAGGCTCCATCTTCACGAGATATCGATGGGCAGCAATGCTATTAGCCGCAATCTTTGGTATTACAATCATCTGCCTGCTATCGCCCGCCGCCTTAAAGCGGATATCGTGCACTTCGCATACCCGGCTCCGATCAATCGGCGTGCGCTCGGCTGCCCCGCGGTCGTTACTCTTCATGACCTATATCCGTACGATATTCCGTCTAACTTTGGCTTTCCCAAAGTTCTGTTCAACCGCCTGATATTGCAACAGTGTCTCCGTGCGGCAGACAAAATCACATGCGTTTCCGAGACTACCTTTCGCCGTCTAGCCTTCTATGCTGCCCGGCTTGCCGCTCGCCGGGCAGTCACTATCTACAACTGCGTCGACCCCGGGCCGGCTGCGGCCGCAACCAGTCCTATCCCAGCATGGTTTGGTCAGCCGTTTCTCTTGTGCGTTGCCCAGCATCGCCGTAACAAGAACATCGTGCTTACATTGCGTGTCTTCCGGCGCCTGCTGCTGGAAAAGGAAATCAATCCGGCCGCCCTGCTGGTGATCATTGGTATCGAAGGTCCGGAGACCGAGAACATTCATCGAACCATCAGGGAACTGGGATTGGAGCGCCAGGTTGTCTTCCTGCGCGGGATTTCTGACGCCGAGTTGGAGTGGTGCTATAAGAATTGCGAACTACTACTTGCGCCTTCTCTGATTGAAGGCTTCGGTCTGCCCATCGTCGAGGCCATGTTTCACCATTGCCGCGTCGTCTGCTCCGATATTCCGGCGTTCCGTGAAGTAGGCGGGTCCTACTGCCACTATGTTCCTCTGGAACCATCCCCAGAGGACGCATTCGTCCGCGCTACGCGAGAGGCGCTGGCGACCCTGAGATTCCGCACACCGACCATCGATCGCTATTCCAGCGATCGCATTGCAAGACAGTACTTCGAGGTCTACCGGGAGTTGTGCCATATCGACGCCTCCGTAGAGACCGTCAGCCATCGCGGCTTGGCCAGTAGTTTGGAAGGAAGCGGATCATGAAAATAGGGAAGCTAAGCCTCCCGCGGAACCAGTTCTCTCATGCCCCACACGGTAAAGCATAGTGTCCAGGCGCGTAGTTGCCGGTGCCATCCTCATACTGCTGGGCTGCTACCTGTTCGGGCACACCATGCCACGCGCCTGGCGCTCATTGAACACCGACTTTCCCGATTACTACCTGGCAGCGAGGCTCACCCGTGAGAGGGTGGATCCTTCGCGCGCCTACGAGTGGATCTGGCTGCAGCGTGAAAAGGACCACCGAGATATTGGTCAGCGAGTGGTTGGGCTGGTACCCATTACACCCTTTTCTACTCTTGCCATGTGGCCCTTGACCGGTTTGCCGCCGTTGGTTGCAAAACATGTTTGGCTCGTTTTCAATCTCGCGCTTCTTTTGCCAATTACGTGCTTGATGAGCAGTGTCAGTGGCCTATCCCTGCTGGAGGTCGGCTGTCTTCTCGGACTGTCCTTTCCCTTGCATCGGAACCTTCTCTATGGGCAGTACTACATCGTTCTGCTCGGAATTTTGACTGCTGCTTACTGGGTCATGCAACGGCAACGGAATCGCATAGCTGGATCTCTGATCGCCCTCGGCGTAGCGGTCAAGATTTTCCCCGTCATCCTGACGTTGCACTTTATCCGGAAAAGGAATTGGGAGGCACTCCTGGCGTGCCTCTTGACCGGCATTCTTTGTCTCCTGATTTCTGTCTCGGTCTTCGGTTGGAGTCTTCACCGCACGTATGTTCTGCAAGTCCTGCCCTGGACGCTGCGGGGCGAGGTGCTCGACCCCTATAACCCTGGCAGCTCTTCCCTCTCCACCCTGCTCCACCGGCTCTTCATCTTCGAACCCCAGCTAAACGCGCACCCCGCGTTGCGCGCTCCATGGCTGTTCGTTATCTTGCACCCTGCTTTTCAACTGGCTTTGCTATTGCCGGCGTTGCTTTGCATCGGAACCCGCAAATCGTCGCCTGATCAAACTTCCCTCGAATGGTCGGCGCTCCTGCTGGCAACCCTCACGCTCACTCCATTGCCCGCTTCCTACCACTTCACTGTCCTTGTTTTGCCCGTCGCTATTGTTTGCGGGCGTCTCGTGCAAGAGCGGCGTAGAGCGCTGCTCGCTGTTGTCATTGCCCTTTATCTCGCCGTCGGATATCCGGGATGGAATGTGGAGCGTGCGGACGGCTGGCATTCTCTTCTGCATGTGAAGCGTCTGTATGCCCTGATCCTGTTGACTGTCTTGGCCACATACCTGATCAAGAATACCGCTCGCCTGCAATCGTCAAAATGGTGGCTCGCTGGCGGGGCGGCGGCTCTCATCTTCAGTGTCGCCGGTGGCCTCAAACATCAGCGCGGCTTATTTGATGACTACCCCTACCGGCTTCCGATGGGGCAGCAAATCCTTCTGATGGCGCAGCCAGTTCCGCGCAGAAATAGTGTGCAGGCCATCGCCTTGCTACCTGATGGATATCGCACGGCAACAATAAAAGACACTTTTATTGTTACCAACGCAGGCGAAGGAGCAAGAGATGAGCTATCACTTACCGCTGCCGGGGATCAGCTTTGGACAGAGACGGTCGGGCTTCATTCTGTCCTCAAGCCTTCACCTGGGTATGAACCGTCGATCGTGGACGCCGAGTCGCCTGCCTCGCTATATAACGGACAGAAGCTCGCCTTTCTGCGCCAGATAAACGGCCGCAAATGCCTCTTCGTGCGCGATCTCGCCCATCCAGACCGAGCGGACCAGCAACTCACGACGGCGACTTCCCCCTGGAACGTGGAAGAAATCGCTGTGTCGCCTAGTAATTCGCTGGTAATTTCCGCGACGGAAGGTGACGTCAGTTCGAGGCTTTACGAAGTTCACGGTGTCGACCAATTGGAGCTGATCCCTGCCGGCGAAGCACGTTATCCGGCAATTTCCCCAGATGGCCGCTGGCTTGCGTTCAGTGTTTTCCGGTCGGGCTACTGGAACCTCGCTCTGCGTGATTTGAATACAGGTGCGACCCGTCCTCTCACCAACGTGAGTTGCGATCAAACCATGCCCGCCTGGCTCCCCGATTCCAAAACGCTCTTATACGGCAGCGATTGTGGTCGCGCGCTAGGCTTTACCGCCGTTACCATGAGGCGCTTTCTTCCCTGAACAAAACTCCGGGTGGCCCACATCTTCGAGGATCGCAACAGGTTTAAGGGTGAATGAGCAAGACCCGGGTGGTTTCCCACATCTCGCGAAAAACGAGCGAGATATGGGGCACCCAAGGTTCGGTGGCAATTAAGACGATCAATCGAGGTTTTTTCCGCCTACACGTACAAGGGCCCCAAAAAAGCGTCGGCCCCATAAGCGCTAACTTAAAGAGAATGCCGGGTCTCCCACATCTCGCTCGTTGTTCGCGAGATGTGGGAGACCACAGCCCCTCAGCAACAACAGTCGAGTCAACCGCGAAGCCGAAGAGGCAGGAGTGGTGCATTGGGGGAAATCATGACGAAACGCCGACAATTTGGTGACAACCGGCCTGCACCCTTTACCTAGACTCGGCTGTAAGGGTCGCCGTGTGAACATCGCTCGACATCTCGCTGGCACGTTCCTCTTGATACTGGCTCAAGCACTCCCGGCCTACGGGGGAATTCTGCAGCGTGGCAAAGTACAACTCATCTGCCACCGCACAGCAAATCGCGACATGCCCGAGAACACTCTGGAGTCCCTTGCTCTCGCGGCGCGCATGGGATGCAACATCGTCGAAATCGACATAAGAAAAACCGCGGATGGACAACTGGTCCTCAACCACGACGACTTTCTGGAGCGCCTCACCAACGGGATGGGAACGGTTGAGCAAAGCTCCTACGACGAGCTCGAGTTGCTCGACACCGGCGCCTGGATGAGCGGACGCTTCGCGGGTATGCGCATACCACGATTTGAAGACGCCGTGCAGCTTGCTCGCGAGCAAGGGATCGGTCTCTACCTCGACATCAAAACCAAAGGCATCGCCCCCCTCTTACTGGAGATCCTCGAACGGGAAGGCATGCTGGGGCGTGTCGTCTTTGGCGGCGAATGGGAAGATGTGCGCGTCCTCTACCCCAACGCCAATCACGACCCGGTCGCCTACATCAACCCTGGATGCAACGCCACTCAAGTAGCGGACTTGCAGCGGCAGGGAAAATTTGTGGTGGCTAACTTCTCGGCGAATGCCTATGAGATGAACCTGGATGCCATGCGCGAAGCCGTGGCTGCGGGCGTTGACGCACTGAATGTGGACTACCCTCGCCTGGGCGCCGACGCCGTTGGCCGCCCGGTCGAAGCCAGGTTAGCAGAACTCGCACGCACCGCATGGGCCGGCCCCATACCGGAACGACTGGCCGCCATTCGCGAGCTATCCCACTTCACCGGTTTCCCCACCCAGGATGTCTTCGTCCGCCTGCTGCGCGATCCCGACGACCGTATCTCGCGCGCGGCAGCGGTGGCCCTGGTCATTGCCCGCCCGGCGACTCCTGCGCAGGTCTACATCGCCGCCGGCTCCGCGCCAGAGGAAACAGCTCGGCGGAATGCGGCGTGGGCCATCGGCATTACCGGCGCTCCTTCTACCAGTTTTCTTCTGTCGTTATTGCACGACAAAGATCCTGATGTTTTGCAGGAGGCGCTCCTTGCACTCAGCCGCTGCCCAGGTCAGGTGCCGGCAGAGGCGATTCTTCCCTTTCTAAGTAGCTCGGCTCCTCCGATACGCGCAGCCGCGGCGCTTGCCCTCGCCCGCCATCAACCTCAGATCGCCACGACTGCGGTGACGGATCTTCTCCGTCGAAGTGAAGCGCAGGCAGCCCAGGAACATGATAGCCAGCTCCGCAGCGGCAACAGGAAGCTCACCCCGGAACAAATCAGACCCATCGTGAATGCCTACGAGGAGCAGATGAAATTAATTCAGGCGCTTGCCGCACTCCCGGCTGAGGATGCGTTGGGGCCGCTCGCAAACCAGGCATTTCGGTCCGTCGCTGACTATTCTCAGGTAACTGCGGTGGTTGCCGGATATCAACTCTGGGACCGCATCGCAGCCGATCCCGCGCCTGCAATAAAGGCCCTACGCTCTACCAATATCGAGGTCGCCGATCGGGCCGAATGGGCGCTGATGAAAGCAGGGCCTTTGGTCCTTCTCAACTGCGCCAGGCACTCCCGTTAAGCGATCTGCCTTCACAGGCAAGGATGATTCGCATTCTCGGCTGGCAAGGTGACCGTGAGTCGCTACCGCTGTTACGCAAACTGCAACAGACAGAACCAAAAAATAAAGTCTTGATTGCCTGGGCAATCGAAAAGATCGAGGTGCTTCGATTTCAACCATGGACAAATTGATCGATTTCCCCCGGCCACGCGCGTTCCGCACCTATCCCGCGCTGCTGCGAGAGCCGGCGGACAATGAAGCAGAAGCCACGGTGCCCCAGGCTCTACAGAAGGAGCCATCCTCGTCTTCGATCGAAGATCCTCTTTTATGTAATGTGGAACTGCCGTTGCGAGCGGTCTTCTATCCGCTGGGTTTCGCCTTCGAAATCGTCACCAACAGCCAGGCGGTGTTAGATGCCGCAGGTGAGAGTTGGCGCCACTGCCGGCCACGCGATGCCGGTCCGGTCTTGCAACTCCGCATTGGCGTTACCCCCGGTGTCTCTGGAACCTGCCCTCCCGCGCCGGTGGCCCGTGGCCAGCAGCATTTGATCTCCTTCATCGCGGATGCGCAGAACCATGCGATTTGCGATCTCAACACTGGTTTTGCATTCGCCTGGCTCACTGAGGATGCTCTGCAGAACCACAGCTATGCCCGCTACCACTTTCTTGAGGCGGTCGCTCTTGTCCTTATTTCGACTACCCATGCCACTCCCATTCACGCGGCTTGTGTCAGCCGCTACGGACGCGGCATGCTGTTGTGCGGACCATCGGGCACTGGCAAGTCGACACTGGCTTACGCGTGTGCGCGCCGCGGGTGGGTCTTTACCTCCGACGACGCCTCCTACCTTCGCCACCATGCCAGCGATCTTCGCGTGGTCGGCAACTCGCACCAGGTGCGTTTTCGACCCTCCGCGAAGGATCTGTTTCCCGAACTGCGAGGACGCTCCATCACTCCTCGCGCGGAAGGCAAGCCGTCCATCGAAGTCCCCACGGCCGAACTGCCTGGAATCGTCACCGCGGACGAAGCGTTGGTGCATTACATTATTCTTCTTACTCGTATACCGTCGGCCTACGCTGAGCTGCGGCTGCTTCCCAAAGAGGCTGCCAGGCAGTACTTTCGCCAGTACCTTCAGCTGCCTGGCAAGATTCAAGAGATGCAGGCGGAAGCCGCCAAGAGCATCGACACTGCCGAGGTGTATGAACTTCGTTACCAGGATCTCGATCAGGCGATTGAGTGTCTCGACCGGTTGACCTGCGATTCAGGCGAGCCCAGATGAGCCGGGCGTCCCTGCCGCATTTCCGCCGCTTGCTGGCCAGGGCGCCGCGCGGGCAGTTCTGGCTTTTCTTCACCGCAGCTCTATTTTTCAACTTTGGCTTCTCCATCTTCTTTTTTCTCTTCAACCTTTACTTGCTCGGTTTCCACTACACTGAGCGATCCCTCGGCCTGATCGGCGGCTGCATGGCCCTGGGCAGCATCCTGGGGACGATCCCCGTCGGCCTTTACGCCCAGCGCTTCGGTCTGCGTCTCACACTCGTATGCGGCCTGTTGTGCACCGTAATCTTCTCCGTGCTTCGGGTTTGTGTGCTCGCCCAGCCTGCGCAGCTCGCACTCGCGCTCCTCACCGGCATGACCCTTTGTTCCTGGGCGGTGTGTCTCTCTCCTGCCATCGCCAGTCTTACTCAAGAACACCAGCGGCCAACTGCGTTCAGTTTGATGTTCTCTTCAGGCATCGGTGTCGCCGCCCTCGGCGCCCTGGCGGCCGGCCAGCTACCGGGCTGGCTCCGCCACTTTCCGCAGCCCTTCACTGCAAATAGAGCCAGCAGCCTCACGCTCGGCTTTGCCTGTGGCGCGGCGGCTCTTTCGATCGTTCCTCTACTCAGACTCAACCTGCCTGGAGCGGCGCCGCGGGTCCAGCTCCCACGCCTTTCCAATCCATTTCTTCGCCGATTTCTCCCGGCAATGGCCGTCTGGGCCCTGGTTACCGGATCGTTCCCTCCTTTCGCGAACGTGTATTTCGTCCACCACCTGGGCTTGTCCCTGCAAAAAATGGGCGTCGTTTTCTCGCTCGCACAACTCATTCAGTTCCTTGCCGTGCTTTGCGCTCCGCTCCTGTTCAGGCTCACAGGCCTTATTAAAGGAGTCATTCTGACCCAATTGGCAACAGCAGCTGCCTTGGCATCTCTGGCCTTGATCCATTCCGGACCCTATGGAGGCACATCCGCTGTATGGGTTTACCCGGTTTACATGGCGATGCAGTTTATGAACGAACCCGGCATTTACAGCCTGCTGATGGATAAAATCCCTCCGGAGGAGCGAAGCAGCGCCTCGGCCTCTACGTTCTTTGTGAGTAGCGGGTGCCAAGCCATAGCCTCTGCAGCCATGGGCATCGCCATCGTCCGCTTTGGTTATTCCGCGACCCTGCTTGCTATCGCCGGCCTGGCGGTAGCGGCCACGCTCCTTTTTGCCAGGTTGTCAGGCTCACAGGCCGCCTCCGCTCCGGACTCATCGGGCTGTTTGAAAGATCTGACTGCGGCCCGCACGTAGGGTTGCCGCCGCACCGGTGAATACTGGCTCGGAGCCCAGGTCACGAACGGTGGCTTTGGGGGATGTCACTTCTTTGTCATTTCGCCTTTTCAGTGTTCATTTTGCGTCTTCCTGAGGGACACTGTAAGGAGCGACTTTGCGGGTTGAATAGCCCCGAAAAGGTCTTGAACCGTGGAGTGAGTATGAGCTTGATTCTCGTTATCGAAGACGATCCAAGAATCCAACGCGCACTGCGACGACAATTCAGCGCAGAAGGGTATGACGTTCACATTGAGGGCGAAGGTCCTTCCGGCCTGGCCGCATGCAAGAGCCTGCGTCCGGCAACCGTGGTGCTGGACCTGATGTTGCCCGGGCTTTCCGGGCGTACCGTTTGCAAAGAAATAAAAGCCTGGTGTGCCGACATCCCCGTCATTGTGCTCAGCGCCGTCTCTGAAGTGGCCGACAAAGTCCTGCTGCTCGAGACCGGTGCTGATGATTACATGACCAAGCCGTTTAGTCCCCGTGAGCTCCTTGCGCGCGTTCAGGCAGCGATCCGGCGCACGCAAAAAAAGGTCAAGGAGTTGCCGGCCGGCTTCGGAGACGTCTCCGTCGATTTCCTCAAGATGGAGATCTACCGGTCTGGAACACTCGTGCCCTTAACGGCGCATGAGTTCAAACTGCTCCGCTACTTCCTCGACAATCCAGGCCGCGCCATCGCGCGTGAGGAACTGCTGAGCGATGTCTGGGGCATGAGTTTCCACCTCACCACCCGCACCGTCGACAACCAGATTCTCAAGCTGCGACAGAAGCTCGAGGCCGACCCCGCGAACCCGGTTCACTTCCGCACCGTTCATGGAATTGGATACAAATTCGTCCCCCAGGGATAGCCGATTTGTGTCGTGAAAGAGATAGCTGATTCATGAAACAGTGGCGGATGCGGACGACCTTGATGTTTTCGCTCCTGGCGGTCTCGCTGGGGCTCACGGTCACCTGCCTCTTCATCATCCGGGTCACCGTTCAGCAGGAAATCAGCAAGAGTCTCCAGGCCGACCTGGACCATTCGCTCAGCACTTTTCGCAACCTGGCAAATCAACGCAATCGCATGCTGGACCGGGAAGCGGCCCTGCTGGCCGATCTGCCCAGCCTGAAGGCCCTGATGTCCACTCAGGATGCGCATACGATCCAGGATGCCAGCCAGGAGTTCTGGGCCACCAGCGGGAGTGACTTCTTCGCTCTCGCCACTCCCACCGGGACACTCCTCACCTATTCCAACCGGGGACCCAGGCTGAATAGTGAGTCGGTCACGAGCGGGTTGCAAGCCTGCATGACCGCTGCCGAAGGGGCCTGCATGATCGCCTTCGGGCAAAATCTCTACGAGCTATCCATTCAACCGCTCTACTTTGGACCACCGGAAAACGGATCCTACCTCGGTTATGTGATCATCGGCTACTCCATTGACCGCCAGGTGGCTGGCGAGGTCAGTGAGGCCGCGGCTGCGGACGTCATCTTTCTCGTCAACGGTGAAGTGGCTGCCACCACCCTGCCACCGCCAAGGCTGCATGATCTGCGGCAACACAGTCCGATTCTTGCCGAAGTGGACGACGCCCCGCGCAAAATGCAGTTAGGCGGAGAAGTCTACATCGCGGCTGCCGCCGCTCTCCCCGCTGCCGGCCAGGAGAAGATTCAGATCGTGGTGCTGAAGTCTTATGACCGGGCGAGTGAATATCTGGGCCGCGTCAATCGATGGGTTCTGGCCCTGGGCGTGGCCACCTTACTCCTGGGCCTGGTGTTGGCGGTTGCCATTTCACGTACCGTGACCCGCCCACTGGAAACCCTGGTCGCCGGCACGCGCGCGCTGGGCCAGGGCGATTTTGATTATGAATTAAAGGTGGATGGCGCTGCGGAAGTTCGCGAGCTCGCCCTGGCCTTTGACAGAATGCGTGGTGAGCTCAAGCGCACGCATCGCGAGCTCCTCGAATCCGATCGCCTGGCCACCATCGGCAGAATGGCCAGCTCGGTATCGCACGATCTTCGCCACCACCTCTCGGCGATATACGCCAACGCGGAATTCATGAGCCTGCCCAACACGGGGCCGGAGGAACGCGCCGAATTGCATCTCGAAGTGCAGGAAGCCGTGCAGAGCATGACCGACCTGATCGAATCGCTGCTCCTTTTCAGCCAGACTGGTCAGATGCTCCATCTGCGCCGGGAGCAGATCGACGCCCTGGTCGAGCGCACGGCTCAGTCCGTGCGCCTGCACCCGGAATGCCGCGAGGTTCAACTCTCGACGGAAATTCCCGAACCCATCTATGCCTGGGTAGATAGCAAGAAGCTTTCCCGTGCTATTTACAACCTGCTCCTGAATGCCTGCCAATCGGCAAAAACGGGCCCGGGCGTGCACAAGGTCGTCGTAAAGCTTTCGGAAGACAACGACAAAATTGAAATCAGAATTCGCGACACCGGTCCGGGTGTAGCCGAATCCATTCGAGAGACGCTCTTCCAGCCTTTTGTGAGTGCCGGTAAAGAGAATGGTGTGGGGCTCGGGCTTACGCTTGCGCAACACGTCGCGCAAGAGCATGGTGGTGAAGTTCGCCTGGAGAAATCCGCGCCTGGAGAAACTGTATTCACTATATTGCTCTACAAGCAGGCGCTCGAGGCCTTCGGTCACACCAAGGCCGAGTCCGTCAAGGTCAACACGTTCCAGGAGTGAGTGCGAAAATACCGCCGGTATCCCGAACCAGGCGTGGCAGGAGCCGCTATGAGACGATTGTCAGGTCAGCCGTCCACAGGTCCGAGGTGTCGTCGTAGGATAGTCATCTTGGCCTTTCCATTACTGTTGCTGGCGTCTTTTGCGCCCATATCCCTGGCCCAGGCGGCGGACGGCGCAGCCACTGCGGAACAACAACGGGTGGCCGCCATCGAAACCAAACTGAATGAATTGAACGACGCCCTCAGCCAGACGGAGAAGATGCTCGAGAAGTCGCGCGCTGAAATTCTGGCCCTGCACACACAGCTGGATGCCCTTCGGGCGAAGAGTGCCGGTGACTCGGCCAGTGTGACGCCCCCTAACCCTCCTAAGGACGCGAACGCCAATCACCCGCAACAACTCGAGGCCATGCAGGAGCAGCAGGACGCCATGCAGGCGGAAATCAAACAACACGATCAAAGCAAGGTGGAGACGTTCTCAAAGTATCCCCTGCGGCTCAGTGGGCTGATTCTCTTCAACGCATTTTCTAATGCGGGCGTTGTCGATAATACCGAGCTGCCCACGATCGCACTCACCCGGTTCCCCGGGGCATCCCATGGCAGCTCAGGTGCAACCCTGAAGCAGACCTTGCTGACTCTTGATGCCACCGGACCGCGCATTGCGGGGGCCCGTAGTTCCGCGAATGTGAGCATCGATTTCTTTGGTGGTGTCTCCAGCAACAACTACGGCTACAATTATTCTACCGGCGTCGTGCGTATGCGGCAAAGCTGGGTCAATCTCGATTGGTACAAAACCACAGCGCAAGCTGGCTACACCGTGCCACTCATCTCTCCTTTGTCGCCCACCTCCTACGCTACCGTCGCACAACCTGGGTTGGCAGGCTCCGGCAATCTTTGGACCTGGTCACCGCAGGTGCAAGTCGAGCAGCGCATTCCATTCAACGAACAACGCAGGATTGGCCTCGAAGCTGGTCTCATAGAGCCGCCGGCTTCTGGCTATACGGCCACCCAACTTGACAGCCCGGTTGAGGCATCACGGCATCCAGGCTACGAAGGTAGGGTCTCCTATAGCGCCGATGGGACGCGCAAAGGCGTACCGCGGCCGTTCTCCTTGGGCGTAAGCGGGTATTCCGCGCATCAGTTCTATACGAGTGCCACGCAAATCCACTCCTGGGCGGTAGCCGGCGATTGGCAAATTCCGATATTCCGATGGTTCGCGCTTACCGGCGAAGCCTATCGTGGCCGGGCGCTGGGAGGATTGGGTGGAGGAACCTACAAGGACATTCTCACCGGTCCTGATGCAGTCACCGGCATGACCCGCACCATTGGTGTGGAAACCGCGGGGGGATGGAGCCAACTGAAGTTCATCCCTGGTTCGACCTTTCAACTCAATGCTGCTTTTGGACTCGATGATGCTTTTTCCAGCAATTTTGATCAGTTCAATTTCTCTGGCGCGACCGAAGCCGCGATCTCCAGCACGCGCAACAGTTCCGTCGTGGCTAACCTGATTTACCGTCCTAAAACCTATCTGATCCTTTCTCCGGAATACAGAAGGATCAGGACCTGGCCTTACAGCGGCCCGGCCAACATCGCTAACATTTTCACCATCACGGCAGGATACGAATTCTGAATTGCGACGGACTACGAGCGGGTTATCGAGCGAAAGTGGGTACCAGCGGAATATGAAGCCAAATCTCCCCATCGGCCGTCTCGCGTTGCTGCTGTGCTCTGTTGCGCTGACTCTCACTTTGAGGGCAGAGACCGTGGACCTGACGGCACACGTCAAGCTAACCAAGGCTCGAGGAGCAAACCATTCCCCGCAACGTTCGTCGGGAGATGTCGTCATCTGGCTTACCCCTCTCCGCGAGGCTGAAAACGTCTCCGCGCCGCGCGCCCCGCAACGCTACACGCTCGAGCAGAAGGATAAGCAATTCACCCCGCATGTTCTCGTCGTAGCGACTGGCAGCAGCGTAGACTTCCCTAACCTTGACCCCTTCTACCACAACGTTTTTTCCCTCTTTAACGGAAAGCGTTTTGACCTTGGTCTCTACGAAGCTCATACCAACCGTGCGGTGCGTTTTGATCGCGATGGCGTTTCCTACATCTTCTGCAATATTCACCCGGAGATGGGTGCAGTGGTCATTTCCTTAAGCACACCGTATTTCGGGGTTTCTGTGCCGGACGGTAACCTCGCCATCCACGGTGTGCCGCCGGGAAGCTATCGGCTCAACATCTGGGCTGAAAACGTACCCGCGGACCGGCTCAACGCGCTGAGCCGGGTGGTCGAAATCTCGCCCTCGAACACTCAGCTCGGCAACTTCGAACTCCAGGCCAGCGGAGACATCATGACCCACCATCAAAACAAATTCGGTGAGAACTACAAGCCGGAGCCAAAGGACCCGTACTAGCTGGGTTCATCTGCGAACTGGGCTTGACGAGATGAAACGACAACGGTTCCTACACCGCCACCAATGTTCTGGGTGGCCCATTCAATCCCTCTTTCGGCTTGAGTGGGCAAGTACGCCCGCACCTAACCCCTTGTCATTGGGAACGAAGCCCAGGAATCTGCACTTTCGCGGACCACGACTGGAAACGCGGAATAGGACACTCAAGAGAACCCTGTAGACGACCTGTCGGCATGCGGTCTTGACAGTCGTTGTTCTGCGTCGTTACCATCTTCGCGGAAATGAGACGTCTCATATTTCCACTCATTCCCGAGGGCCTGCTTTCTATGAACATACGCACGCTACTGCGATTGAACTCTCTGCGGCGAGCCCTCGGCTTGTTCTGTACCGTTTCCCTTTGTGCTTCCCCATCGCTGATAATCACCGCGCAAGCTCAGTCCTCTTCATCTCCGGAGTGGACCACCGACAGCTTCAATCCACAGCGCGACGGGTGGCAGCGAAATGAGACTACGATCTCACCCGCTAACGCCCACACAATCCAACTGCTGTGGAAACTCAAGACCGACAACAAAACCATGGGGATGCAGTCCTTCCGCGAGCCCCTGATCATTACCGGCGTTCCTACTTCTGCTGGTGACAAGACTCTGGCCATCGTCGCGGGCAGTGCTAACGATGTCTACGCCATCGACGCCGAGCACAGGCGCCCTGGTATGGCAGAAGAAATTGAAATGGTCTGCGCCAACACCCCCGGAAGCGGGAGAGGGCCGCGGCTTTATCTGCACCAATGCCCTGAGTGCCACGCCGGTCGTAACCCCATCCGGAGAGGGCGAGCGCTTCCTATACGTCCTCGCGAGCGATGGGTATCTGCATATTCTGAATCTGCACGACGGAGAAGATCAGAAGCCGCCTGTAGAAATACTCTCGAAGCCCTACGGCAAAGCCTATGGCTTGAACCTGGTGAAAGGGATCGTCTACACCATTACCGGCCAGGGCTGCGCGGGAGTGCCCAATGAGCTCTATGCGTACGATACGGTCAATGGAAAGGTGTCATCCTCCTCTCCGCCCCAGGGAGGACTTTGGGGTGTGGCTGGCCCGGCCATTGGCAATGATGGGACCATCTATTTCGAATCGGCCGACCACCCTTACGATGCGAAGGCGGGCCTGCTGTCCACCAGCTTCCAGGCTTACACCTTCTCCGGCGACGTATTAACGCTCAAGGACTATTACACACCCTCCAACCACGAGTGGCTGACCAAGCGCGATTTAGACATGGACACCACGCCCGTTGTCTTTCCCTACCAGGGCCGTGACGTCATCGTGGGCGGAGGCAAAGAAGGACGCTTCTTCCTCCTGGACAGCAAATCGATGGGAGGAGCCGACCACGAGACGCCGTTATTCCGCTCCGAGCTCATCTCTAACGCCAATATGAATTTTCAGACGCAAGGCACCTGGGGTAGCCTGGCCGCCTGGAAAGACAAGTCCGGCACGCAATGGGTGCTCGCGCCCAATGGTGGACCAACCGTCGCCAAATTTCCTATCAGCTACGGTCCCACTCCCAATGGGGGCATCCTGGCATTCAAAGTGGAAACAAAGGATGGACGGACGATTCTTGCTCCCGCCTGGCAGTCGCGCGACATGGTAACCGCAGAGCCCCCCGTGCTCGCCAATGGTGTGGTCTTCGCGCTAGCGGGTGGCGAATTTACCGGGCAGGCAAATGACACCGAAGGCGGTCTGTACAGCGCTGAGCAAAGAATCCAGCGTTCAATCCCGGCAAAGCTCTATGCGCTGGACGCGCTGACAGGCAAGGAACTGTATTCCAGCGGAGACCAGATTGCGTCTTTTCTGCACCAGTCAGGTCTTGCGGTTGCCGGAGGCCGCGTAATATTCGGCACGTTTGATGGAACCATCTATTGCTTCGGAATCAAGTAGTCGGCAATTCGCCGCAGTCAATTCGGAGACATTCAGTGATCACCCATAAGCTCCGTCGATCGATCGCTCTATCGCTGACTGGTGCAGTTCTCTACCTGGCGCAAGCTTACGGTCAGGCGCCCGGCAATTGGCCACTCCCCACAACGACGCAGAACACAGCGGTTGGCAAAAGGCCGAAACCACGCTCTCTAAAGACACAGTTGCCGGCAAATTCAAGTTTCTCTGGAAAATCAAATTGGAGAATAAGGCGAAGGGGCCCATCTCCTTCAGCGAACCGCTCCTTGCTCCTCGGCTGATCAATGCAGAAGGATTCAAAGACCTCGTGATTTGGGGCGGCAAAGACACTGTCTACGCGGTCGACTCCGAACTCGGAACCATGGTGTGGCAAAAACACTTCGACGTGCCAGTGGCGCACAGGCAAATGCGGAATGAACCCTCTGCCTATCCTGGTAGAACCACCACACATCATTAACTTCAACGCACGCCGCACGCCGGGCACACCTCCACCTCCACAGCCGCCGCCGGTCGCGGCCGGAGCGCGGCGCCTGGGCGTCTCCGCCGGCGGCGGTGGTTTCGGCTTCCGAGGGATCTACATCCTTACGGGAGACGGCTAGTCTGCATGAACAGGTCCTCTCCACCGGCGCCGACTTCGCTCCCGCAGTCAAGTTTCTTCCCCTGCACCCCGGCGTCTCCAATGGCTTGAACATCGAAGGGAATGTGCTGTACGCCACAACCAGTCACGGCTGCGGAGACGCGCCAAACGCGTTGTGGGCACTCGATTTGGCTGCCCCTGATTATCCAGTCACCACTTACTCGACCGGAAGCGTGAGCCTGCAGGCTGCCATGGGAGCCACGTTGAGCGGTGGAGTCGCGTACCTAGTTACGGGCAGCGGATCATCCACCGGCCAGGTGTACCCCAATAGCATCGTGGCTCTCGACGGCAAAGACCTTAAGGTGAAGGATTGGTATACACCCGCCGAAAACACCGGCAATCTTCAAAACCTCACACCCGTCGCCTTCACGTTCAAGCAGCAGGAGCTTTTGTCTGGCCCAGGCAAAGACGGCAGTTTAGTTTTGCTGGATAGCAAATCGTTGGGTGGATCGGACCACCACACTCCCCTGTTCCAAACCCCCACCATCTCCAGCACGAAGGCCGACAGCCTGGGAAGGCCTGGCCCACTGGCAGGGTGCAGACGGCACATCCTGGATATTGGCATCTGTGCTCTGGTCCTTTTCCGCAGAAGCAAAGTTCGGAACCAGCAACGGCGCCACCACTCATGGCTGCATCGTCGCCTTCAAGGTTGCGGAGCAGGATGGAAAAGTTGTCTTGATCCCGGGCTGGTCATCGCCGGACTTGGTCAACCCTGCGCCCCCGGTCGTGGCCAATGGCGTGGTGATCGCTCTCTCCCAGGGTGACCGGAAGACGAACGCCCGGCTCGTATGTTCTGGATGCAACCACCGGTAAGCAGCTATACGCGAGCGGGTCAGAGATCGCCACCTATGCGCAGATGTCCGGGGTTTCCGTCGGCGATGCTCATGCTTTCTTCACCACCCACGACGGCACGTTGTATTGCTTCGGGATCGGGATGGAGCACTAATTTCAAGAAACAAAGGATCGATTCAGAATGCTTAATCGCTCGCAGGTAAAAGATGCAGTCGACAGCGCCTCAGGCATATTGCGGCTGCGCCCTTGCTGGGTGCCGCGCTCGTTCATGATCCCGGGACGCCGGCTAAAGCTTCACCCCAACGACCTGTACGCGTTCGGCGGCCATCGGGGAGGCATCAACGAACGTTGGTTCTCGTCGACAACCAAGGCCTCGAATGGACCCGATACTCTTCCCGACGAAGGTCTCAGCTATATCCAACCCGACAAGGGCGAGAAATTCCTGCTCAGGGATGCCGTTGAAACTGCCGGTGATCTGCTGCTCGGCACCGCCGTGATGAATCGCGAAGGCGGATGGAATCTGCTCTGCAAGTTCTTCGACAACCTGGGCCCCATCCCGCACCACCTGCACCAGAGCGACGAGTTCGCCAAGCTCGTCGGGCAGAAGGGGAAGCCGGAGGCATACTACTTTCCGCCGCAATACAACCAGGTGGAAAACAACTTTCCCCACACCTACATGGGCCTCGAACCGGGCACAACAAAGGCGGATATCACGCGGTGCCTGGAGAAGTGGAATCAGGGTGACAACGGCATCCTTGAGCATGCTCGTGCCTACCGGCTCGTCGTCGGCGAAGGCTGGCAGATCAATCCGGGGATACTGCATGCTCCCGGATCGCTGGTAACCTACGAGCCGCAGATAAACAGCGATGTCTTTGCGATGTTTCAATCGGAAGTGGAAGGCCGCATCGTGGACTGGAGTTTACTGGTGAAGGATGTCAGGCCCGAGTTCAGCCATGACCTCGACTACCTGGTCAGCATGTTAGATTGGGATGCCAACGTGAACCCGGAATTTGCCAAGTCGAACAAGACCAGGCCTCAACCGGTCAAAGACCTCGAAGAAATGGAGAGCGAAGGTTATCGCGAACTCTGGATCACTTATGGCACTCCCCATTACTCCGCCAAAGAGCTCACCGTGTTGCCGAAACAAAGCGTGACCATCAAGGATAAAGCGGCCTACGGGGCAATCTTGACCCAGGGCCACGGATTGATTGCCAGGCGATCGATCAGCACGCCGTCGATGATCCGCTTCGGCGAGATGACCGAGGATGAATTTTTCGTGACCGCTGCAGCCGCGGAAGAAGGAGTGGTGATCCAGAACCTCAGCACATCAGACCCTCTGGTGATGCTGAAGCATTTTGGCCCGGGAAATCCCGATGCGCAACCACTCGTAAGAAGTTGAGGAACAGGCATGGCCAGGAAAGATCTGAACGTCGGACTGGTGGGATATGGCTTCATGGGGCGCACCCACTCGAACGCATTTCTCCAGGCGCCTCGCTTTTTCGATTTGCCGTATCGCCCGGTTTTGAAAGCCGTCTGCGCGCGGAATGCTGATCGCGCGAAAGGTTTCGCTGAGAACTGGGGCTATCAATCAGTCGAGACCGATTGGCGAGCGCTGGTGCAGCGCGCCGACATAGACGTCGTCGACATCGCGAGCCCCAACGATACCCACGCGGAAATTGCTATCGCCGCGGCAAAGGCGGGAAAAATGGTCCTGTGCGAGAAGCCGCTGGGACGAACCGCCGCGGAAGGCAAGACGATGCTCGACGCCGTCGAGGCCGCAAAGGTGCCTAACATGGTCTGGTATAACTACCGCCGTGTTCCAGCCCTGGTTCTCCTGAAGCAACTTCTGGACCAGGGAATCTTCGGCCGTATCTTTCACTACCGCTCGCAGTTCCTGCAGGACTGGACTATTTCTCAGGACTTGCCGCAAGGCGGCGAAGGACTATGGCGCCTGGATGCTTCCGTATCCGGCAGCGGCGTGACCGGTGATCTGCTCGCCCATAACATCGACATGGCGCTTTGGCTGAATGGACCCATCACCGAGGTCGCGGCGATGACAGAAACATTCATCAAGGAACGCAAGCACAATCTCACCGGCCAAATGCAGCCCGTTACCATCGACGATGCCAGCGCCTTTCTCGGCCGATTCCAGAATGGATCGATGGCCTTGTTCGAAGCCACTCGCTATGCCCGCGGACACAAGGCGCTCTTCACCCTGGAGATCAATGGAGAACGCGCCTCCGCGAGATGGGATCTGCATGACCTCCATCGGTTGGAGTTCTTCGATCATCGCGATGAGGGGCGTCTGCGGGGATGGAAGAGCATTCATATCACCGACGCCGACCATCCGTACATGAAAAATTGGTGGGTTCCCGGATTGCAGATCGGCTACGAACACACGTTCATCCACCAGGTGGCCGACTTCCTCACGGCGATCGGCGAGGGTAGCACATTCTCTCCCGGCTTCCGGGATGGTCTCGCGGCTGACTATGTAACCGATACAGTCTTGAAAGCAGCCGCCAGCAGGAAATGGGAAACGGTACCGCTTGTCTAGGAGCGCATATGCCAAATAGATCTTCGAATTCATGGCGCCTCAAAGCCTCAGCCTGCCTGGCGTCGGCAACGCTGTCTGCGGCGCTGTTCGCCGTCTTCACCTCCCCTTCTGTCTCAGCACAGCAGAAGCCTGCGCCCCCGAGCCGCTTTGTCCAGCCTGAGCCGATCGACTTTAACGACCACGACGGATGGACTCAAATCTTCGACGGCAAAACCTTGAACGGCTGGGACGGACCGCCCGACGTATGGCACGTAGAAGATGGTTCTATTGTCGGCGAATCCAGCCCGGAGCATACCTCCGGGACCACCAACATCATCTGGCGCGGCGGTGAGCCGGGAAACTTCATGCTAAAGGTGGAGATGAAGCTCGAGGGTTCTGGCGCTAACGGCGGCATTCAGTATCGCAGCCTGAATGTGCCTCCCATGCATCGAGAGGTCCCCGCCGATCGCCTCGCCCAAATGACGGATGACCAGAAACAGCGAATGCAGCAGAATGAGCAACTGTCGCAGAAACATGCCCGGTGGAACCTGAAGGGCTATCAGGCCGATTTCGATTACAACAATCGATACACCGGCCAGCTCTACGAGCAGGACAGTGACCGTGGCATTATCGCCTGGCGCGGCCAGATGGTGGCCACCGAACCAGGTAAAAAGCCCCGCCTGTTGGCCTCGCTGGGAAATCCGGACGACCTCAAATCCTTCATCAAACCGGGAGAGTGGAATCAGGTCGAAATCATCGCCGATGGCCATACCCTCATTCACATTGTGAATGGTCACGTAATGGCTTCGTTGGTCGATACAGACCCGAAGTACTACCAGGCCAAGGGACTCATCGCCTTCGAAATTGAAGGACCAGGCAATCTAAAAATCTCTCACCGCAACGTGTGGCTCAAGAAGTTGCCTTAAGAAACGGACGACGGGTTTGCCAGACGAACCGTACTCTCGCGATTTTTTGCTGCAACGTACCGGACGGCTTTCACAGGCCGGCGGTATTTCGACTTTCACGCATGCAGACGGCAAAGGCAAAGGCGTGTCTACCCTGCGCGTCCGAACCGCCGAGGGGCTCGAATTCTGGGTCGTGCCCGACCGGGGCATGGATATTTTTGAGGCCACGTTTCGGGGAACTTCGCTCTGCTGGCACTCTCCCAATGGGATGGTCCATCCCGCATACTACTCGACTCGCGGCGCTGAATGGCTCAGGTCCTTTCCTGGAGGGCTTCTGGCCACGTGTGGGCTAACCACTGCAGGCGCTTCGTCGGTAGACAACGGCGAAAGCCTCGGAGTGCATGGATCCATTGCAAACACTCCTGCAGAAGCAGTCAGTTGGTCGGAACGTTGGGAGGGCGACGACTGTCTGTTGACTGTCGCTGGCAAGTTACGCGAGGCGTCGGTGCATGGCCCGAACCTCGTGTTGGAACGAGCGATTTCGACATCCCTCAAGAGCAAATCTTTCTCTGTGCACGATGTAGTCGAGAACCAGGGTGTGCGTGACTCCCCCTTGATGGTTCTTTATCACTTCAATTTTGGATTCCCACTGCTGACCGAACGCAGTGTGATTCATGCACCTTCGCGGGCTGTCGAACCCGCCGACGATTGGGCTGCGCGGAGTAAGGAGACCTGGCACCGTTTTGAGACGCCACAGAAGGGCGTAGCAGAGCGGGTTTATTTCCACCACATGGCGCCTGATCCTAGCGGAAAAGTAACCGTGGTATTGGTAAGTGACGGCGACCGGCCCGACCTCGGCATAGCATTGAGCTACGACAGCAAGACTCTGCCCCGGTTTGTGCAATGGAAGATGACCGGCACCAACCATTTCGTCCTCGGACTGGAGCCTGCGAACTGCTGGACCCTGGGCCGTAAGGCAGAGCGTGAGCGCGGCACATTACAGATGCTTTCGTCGGGCGAGCAGCGCGAATTCCGTCTGGAATTGCGCGTGCTCAACGGAGTCGATGAGGTCGCCGACGCCATCCGTACTTCGACACCAGGCTAAGCCCGGGAACTCTTTCTAGCCCTTGCCGGTGCGGTTCTGGCCTCCGCCGGGCAGGGCGTACTGGACGACTCTCGAACCGTGAGCGTTGCGGGTAGACGAACCTTCTCGCGCGGCTTCTTGCCTTCTCCTTTTTCGATTCTGCGCAGCAGTACCTCGACCGCTTGATACCCCATATCGAACGTCGGCTGTACCACAGAGGTCACTCCAGGCCGGAAGAAATCTTCCGCATTCAATTCATCGAAAGTTACAAACGAGAAGTCCTTCGGCGTACTCAATCCAACAGCATATAGACTCCGAAGGGCCGCCAGCCCGGTAACACCGTTGGTGGCGAATACCGCCGTAGGCCTTTCTTCGAGTTGAAGCAAGCCGTTCTGGCACATGCCGGCAACATGCTGCTGATCAAAACTGCTGTTCCAGATCAACGAACGCTGAATCGGAATCCCAGCCTTATGCATGGCCTGGCGATACCCGTTCAGCCGCTCCTGTTCATTCTGCAGGGTGAGGGGGCCGGTAATCACCGCGATCCGCCGATGGCCCATCCCGATCAGGTGAGTAATTGCCATCTCGGAGGCTCCGCAATCATCCACACAAACAGAATCTACCTCCAGATTGATCGGCAGGCGGTCAAGACATACCACGGGCGAATGCGAAGTCAACATGGCGAATCTTTCGGAGGACAACTCCTTGCCGCACGCCGTAACCAGCAAAATGCCCTCGACGCGCTGTGCCCGCAGCAGGGCGATCATGTCAGCCTCGCGCTGCGGGCTTCCCTCGGAATCGAGAACGATCAGGAAGTATCCCCGTTCTCGGGCGGCACACTCCGCCCCACGGATGATTTTGGGAAAGAAGGCGATGGTAATATCCGGGACCACGATCCCGAGGGTGTGGGTCCGGTTGGTCTTCAAACTACGCGCGATCAGGTTCGGCTGGTAGTTGAGAATGCGGATGGCTTCCAGAACCTTTTGTCGCGAGCTCTCGCTGACTCGAGTCGAGCCGCTGATGACGTTGGATACGGTTCCAGCGGAAACTCCGGCCAATTTGGCTAGCTGCTTCTGGTTCGCCGCCATGCTCCAGATCCTAAATGAAAGAGGGGTAAATACATGAGCGTAATTATGCCGGAAGTGATGCGTCGGCCAGATCAGCGGAAGGTGATGGCGGCGCCTTAATCTTCCTGACACGGCAATGAAGACGGGCCTTGACAGGTGTTTCACCGGTGTGAGTAGCATGGCGTCCGAATGAGACGTCTCATGCCGGGATTGCTGTTTCTGCCTAACCCGGTCGACAGAATGTCGACTTTCGGTGCATCCCGCGCCAAGCCCTCATTCAACACAGCAGGCCAGCGACGTTAGGAGGATTCAATGCAACCTATAGAGATACCCCAAGAAGGGATCCCGGACAGTAAACCCGAGAGGCCAAGCGTGGACGCGGACAGCCAGAGCACTTTCCCACCTGCTTGCCCTCATCGTCATCGGGGTGGCGCCTGTCCTGGTTTCAGCTCAACAATCATCCGTCTCGAACGTCGTGGGGCGGGTTACCGACGCTACCGGTGCCGTCGTGTCAGGGGCTACCGTTCACGTCGTGAACCAGGGCACCGCGGCTGAACGCACAGCGACCACCAACAACGACGGCGATTTTTCGATCCCCAACCTGCCGCCGGCCACTTATTCGATGCGCGTAGAAAAATCAGGCTTCAAGACTACTACGATCCCGGCCTTCGACCTGCTCGTGGGCAAGGACGCGAATGAATCCGTCGTGCTGAGCGTCGGAGCAGCGAACGAGACGGTCCAGGTCACGTCCCTTGCGCCACAGTTGCAAACCAGTGATGCGGCCGTCGGCCAGGTCATCGATCAAAAGCAGATCTCCGACCTGCCCCTCAATGGCAGAAGCGTTCTCCAGTTGGCAACCCTGGCCGCGGGCGTCTCCCCGGCGCAATTCGCCAACACAGGAACCCCTGGGCAGTTCGGCACGCGAAGCCTCTACATCACGGTAGATGGTGGACGCGCCAGTTCGACCAATTACGTTCTGGACGGCGTGTATATCCGCTCCCTACGCTTCAACGTACTTTCCATGCAGCCCTCGGTCGATACGCTGCAGGAGTTCAACCTTCTGCGCAGCAGCTTTTCCACGGAATATGGCCAGGGCCAGGCCGCTGTATCGATGGTGACCAAGTCAGGCAGCAACCAGATCCATGGAACTCTTTTTGAATACACACGCAGTTCTATCTTCGACGCGCGCAACTACTTCTCCACCTACACTGTTTATCCGCATAAACCCGTGTTTCACCGCAATCAGTTTGGCGGAACGATCGGCGCGCCGATCGTCAAAGACAAGGTCTTCATTTTTGCTGGTTACGAGGGCCTCCGGAGCTCGCAATCCATCCCTCAGCTGGGTAACTTTCCCACCCCTGCACAGCTGGGAACACCAACCTACTTATTTGCCCAGGTGCTTCAGCCGTCGTTTCCCATACCTAACTGCACGAGCTGCGGCACAAACGATTACTCGGTGACTGCCATTGAGCCGAACAATTATGACCAGGCAGTGGTTCGCTCCGATCAGACTCTGTCCTCTAAGCACAGCCTGTTCGAGCGCTACGTGTACTACACCGCCGCAGAGATCGTGCCGTCGGTCCAAAGCGGTGTGAATTACCCTCAGTTGGGTCATAACGTAAGCGTGGGTGACACCTACCTGATCTCCCCCACGATCGTCAACGAGGTCCGGCTGGGATACAACCGCGCCTACGGTTTTACCAACGAGATCAATCCAGTTCCCGGCAAGAACTGGGTGCAGTTGGCAGGGCTGCAAAACATCAGCGGCGGCATAACACCCAGCGAATATGGCCGTCCTGCGATCACCATCACCGGCTACACAGGTTTAGGGGAAGGCGGCAATTCTCAAGGCGATACGGAGAACATTTACAGCATTGGAGATACCGTCAGCGACGTAATCGGGAGGCATACGTTCAGGGCCGGCGCTCAGTTTCAGTGGCGCCAGGTTCGGCAGCTCACCGATACGCCGGCGCGCGGATCCTTTACCTTCGCTTCTCTAGCAACCTACCAGGCCGGTGTTTGTTCCATCTGCCAGGCCGGTTCGGGAAGCTCACTGGGACACTATACGGACAACACCTACGGCGTCTTCATGAACGACATCTGGCAGATCGGCCATGGATTCACTCTGAACTACGGCCTGCGCTGGGAGTATGCCTCGCCCTTTGTGGAGAAGAATGGACTGGCCGGCATGTTCGATCCAGGGACCGGTCTTATTGCCTTTCACACCGTGCCCGCGAATATCCCCGCAGTCCTTCTTCCCCACGTAAACACCACGCCCAACTTCTTTCCCGCCGGCATGGTGCAGCCCGACAAAAGAGGTTTTGGTCCTCGCCTCGGCTTGGCTTACCAGGCAAGTCCCGGAACAGTGGCGCGTATTGGCTATGGCGTCTACTTCGATAACACCAACATCAACGAACTGCAGTTCCAGCGCAACATCCCCCCGTTCTACTTCAACGCGACGATCAACAACGAATCTTTCATAACCCAGACACTGATGCCCGGATTGAACCAGTTGCCTTCCATCCCAGCGCCCTTCAGTCTCTATCCAGGCAATCGAGTGCCGTATACCCAGGAATGGACAGTGAGCGTGCAACAGGATCTTGGCCACGGCACAGTATTTGAGGTTGGCTACACCGGCAGCGTGACCCACAAGCTCTGGAAGCGCTTCGACCAGAATGAAGATACTTTCGCGGTGGTGGGCGGCGCGCCTGGGCCGCGGCCGTTTCAAAACTTCCTGCACGGTATGCTCACCAGCAAAAATGCAGGCGGAAGCGATTTCAATGGCCTCTCGGCCAAACTCGAACAGCGCAGCCGCAACGGCCTGTTCTATCTCGTCAACTACCAGTGGTCGAAAAACCTGGACAATAACTCCGGCGAAGCGGATGCAAACGATACTTCCTACTCCACCCACTTTTCCTTCGATCGCTCCTACTCCAATTACGACACCAGCAGCCGGGCTGTCGGGAGTGCCGGCTATGAGCTTCCCTTCGGTAACGGCAAACGTTTCCTGAACCAGGGCGGCATCACAAACGCCATTGCCGGCGGCTGGTCGATACAGCCCATTGTCCAGCTCCGGACGGGATTTCCCTTCTCGGTCACCGGTGGGTCCGGCTCCTGTACCTGCGGTACCTATGTTCCACAACGGACAAATCTGGCGCCCGGCCGCACCAGTGGCAAACTTACGCAACGCAGCCCGGCCAAATGGTTCGACAAGACAGCCTATGTTGTGCCGGCGGCCGGCGTGCAGGGAACAGTTACAAGGAACACGCTCCGCGGACCTGCCACCGCTGAGTTCGATTTCTCTGCGCTCAAGAATTTCGCGATCTCTGAAAAGCTCACAGCGCAATTCCGTGCCGAGGCATTCAACATCATCAATCACCCTAACTTCGGTAATCCGAATGCAAATATCTCGAACGGCAACGTAGGAACTATCACCGCGACATCCTTCGATAACAGAGACCTTCAATTTGCGTTGAAGTTGCTCTGGTAACCAGCTGCCCGCCGCGCGGAACTCAGCCCGGCGGGCGGTTTCCATCCTTGTTTTCCAGGCTGAACTTCGCTGCACAATCGAGGGTCAGGCGAGCCTCCAGAGCGAAAGAAGATGCATAGTAGCGCGGGGAAACAGATACGTGATTACTGCGGCAGAATTGTCACAAATACCAGTCTTCGCCGGCCTCAACGAGTCTGAGTGTCAAAGATTCGCCACGAAGGCGGCGGATATTCGCGTGGAATCCGGAGCTTGAGTGATACGCGAGGCGAAGACCCGCGGTTTTTCGTCGTTCTGGAGGGGTCGCTCCAGGCGGTCAAAGACATTGTGGGACAACATCGGAAGTTGGACCAGGTCAAGGCAGACGATTTCTTCGGGGAGATTCCCATCCTGCTGGGCACCGCAAACCTGGTCTCGATGCAAGCACTCACCGGCATATTTTGTGCGGGTGATGTGCGTCACGGTTCGATCAAACGCGTAGCTAGCGACGTGGGCGAAGGCAGTATGTCCATCGCGTTCATCCACCAGTACCTGGTACTCATAGGCAGACCCGATCTTACGCTTCTCTGACAGTTACCTACTCTTGGCCGGTCAGTGTGCGTATCGGAGAGCCTTTGATCCACGACTGAATGTCTTCAACGGCATCGCCGTAGAAGAGCTGATAGTTTTCGCGGCAGACGTATCCGATATGTGGGGTGGCTACGACGTTCGGCAACGTTCGTAAGGGATGCGTGGCAGGTAGCGGTTCGGTGTCGAAGACATCGAGCGCCGCTCCAGCAATGCGTTTCTCGATCAGGACTTGTAACAGCGACGCTTCGTTGATCAGCGGCCCGCGCGAGGTGTTCACGAGCAGGGCGGACGGCTTCATCAGGCCAAGCTCGCGTGCGCCGAGGATGCCGCGGGTGGAATCAGAGAGCACCAGGTGCAGGGTCACGATGTCAGCGCGCTGCAACAGCGCATCGAGCGTGGGCGCCCACTCCACGCCCAGGGATTGGCAACGCTCTTCTTTCAGGTTTCGGCTCCAGGCGAGGACTGGCATGTCGAAGGCCTGGGCGTATCGGGCGATCTGACTGCCGATTTTTCCCAGGCCGACGATCCCCAGCGTCTTGCCGGAGAGGCCCTGCCCGATACGCGTTTGCCAGTTTCCCTCGCGTACGGCTGTCGTTTCGGCGGGTATTTGCTTTGCCAGAGCAAGCAGGAGAGCCCAGGTAAGTTCTGGCGCGGGATAGGCCAGTCCTCGTGTGCCGCAGACCAAGACACCACGAGCGGCGGCGGCGGTCAGGTCGATGGCTGCGTTTCGCATGCCAGTAGTAACAAGGAGCTTCAGGTGAGGCAGACGCGCGAGGAGCGCCGCGTCGAACCTCGTGCGCTCCCGCATGGCAACGATGATCTCGAACTCTGCCAGTTGATCTGTGGTGATGGCGTGGGTGAAATTCTTCACCTCCAAACCTTCGAGCGAGGCCCAGTCGGCGAAGCCGAGAGCGCAGTCCTGGTAGTCATCGAGAATTGCACATCGGAATTTCATTCTGTTCTCATTATTATCGTGAGGCTATGGAGTAAAAGCATTTCAAACACATCGTTTTCGGCCCATGTACGTCCGGGCGAACATGGGGCACCCGTCCCGGACCTTAGGCCTTTGTGGAGGAATCAACCAGCCCCGTTGTTATCTTCCTTTGCTAGGCGCAAGACCCTGGGGAGAACGTCCTTCTCGACGGCTAGTGCGCTTACGCCTGGCAGGTTTTCTTTGGCCAGGCCAGTAAGAACGTTGCCGGGTGGCATTTCGAGAAATAGGTTGCAACCGAGTTCTCTGGCAACGGTGGTTGCATCGTGCCAGCGGACGCCATGCGCTATGTTGCCTGCGAGGTCGACTGCGATTAGCTCCGGGGTCCGCAGAGCTCTGGCATTGACGTTGCCAATGTAAGTCATCTTTGGCTTTTTCAAGCGTAGCGAAGAGAAAAGCTGCAGCAGCAGGTCCGCTACCGGTTGCAACAAGGGACAATGCGATGGTACGGACACCTGCAACCGCTCGGCCTTTCTGGCGCCTCGGATGCAGGCCTGATCTCGTACACGCTCCATGCCTGCATCCGAGCCTGCAATCACGATCTGCAGCGGCGCGTTGATGTTGGCGAGGAATACTGGCTGCTGATCGGTTGTGACCGCTTCCACGATGCTTCCGACCTGTGATTCGCTTAATCCGATAATCGTGGAGAGACCGTACCCGATTGGGTAGAGTTCTATCATTTGCTCTGCGCGGAGTTTCACCATTCCAATGGCGTCTTCCAACGACACGACATCCGCCACCACGGCGGCGGCAAATGCTCCCACTGACAAGCCGCAGACCACGGCAGGGCTAGCACCTTGTGAGATGAGAGCTCTTGCTGTCGCAACTCCCGAGGTGAGTAGCGCTAACTGGACCGAAACAGAAGAAGCAAGTGCCTGCTCGGAGTCGAGGCTTTGCACATCGGAACGCAGCACCGCGGTCACTTCGTCGAGTGTGCGCTCAACCTCAGGATGGTCGAGCAATTGATGAAGCATACCGGGGAACTGTGAGCCTTGCCCAGGAAAGAGGAACGCGATGCTCATGCTTCCTCCTGCCATGGGTCTTCTCCTAATCTTCCACCATCCGGATAACGCAACAGAATCTTTGCGGAGGAAGCTGACACATACTCCTCTAGAGAAAAGCCGCAGAGCGGGGTTTCGACGCGAACATCAACCTTTGCTTCGAGTTCGAGAGTGCAATCCAGGAAAGATCTGGCCTGCTCTAAGCCCATTCGTTGTTTCGCTCGTATGACGATGTCGAGATCACTTACTTCTGTAGTGACCTTGCGTCCGGTCGCTAGTTCGAAGCCCACGCTGCCGACTGGTCCCCACGGCAGCGGCAGGTCTGCCCATCGCTCCTCCATTGCTACGAGAGCTCTTCGCGCCGGCGTTCGGCGTAAACCGTTTGAATTGCGGTCGCGCAGGTCCTCTGGCCGGACAGACTTTGTTGCCAAGCTTGCTTCGCAGAAGGCAGCCCATCGTTCGCTCCTGGTGTTCCCTCGTACGCCAACTGCAACCAGGCCGGGCACAGCGGGGGCGCGACGAACTACAACCCATGGGCACTCAAGCAACGACCTTCTTACCCAGCATGGCTCTGCTGTGCATTCCGTGATGAGGGACGTCTGCAACAGATCGTGTATCTGCGGGTTGGTGTGCATTTCTTGTTCACCCAAGGTGGTTCACAATGACTATCCATAGCGGCAGTGTGGCCACGCTGACGATGTAGGACGCGATGAGGCCGGAGCTTGCGAGCTGCGGGCTTGAGCCAAAAGCCTTTCCGAAGACGAGCCCGAAGAAACCGCAGGGAATGGCGCAAATGAGAGTGAGGTAACGGGTCTGCTCCATCGATAGGTGAAGCACGATCGCAAGACCGAGAGCGAGTGCCGGCTGCAAGAAGTTCTTCAGTAGAACCGGTATCAGTGTCTTTGGTCCGAGTACGAACTTCTGGGCGGAGACCACCAGGCCTGTCAGCACGAGTGCAGATCCCGCCGCTGCTGAGGCGAGCACGGTGAGAAATCGATCCAGATAAGACGGTAGATGCAGGGCTGCGGCGGAGAACAGAAAACCCAGCAATGGCGCCCATACGATCGGCTTCTTCAGGGCGCGAAACAGAGGGGCGGCCGCTTCCCGAATAGAGAAGGCCTCGCCTGAACTGTTCCTCCCCGCCTCAAGAAATGCCAGCGTGACCACTGAGATAGTAACGGAGCCGAGAGCAATCGAGGTTGCGACAGTGACCAGGGATTTCACTCCAAAGACATCTGCGAGCAAGGGCAAACCGATCGCCGCAATGTTAGGGAAACTGATAGTCAGCGCGAGCACTGAACTATCCGAAGAGGACAACTTTTCGCCGTATCGAGCCCAGGAGAAACTCAATGCGTAGAGAACGAAATAGGCAATGAAGAGGACGAGAAGCGTTGCAGCTTGCTCACGCAAGGCTGCCCTGGGTGTGCGCGCAATGGCCAGGAACAGGGAACAAGGGACGGCGAAACTCATCACAAAGACGATGAGGTTATGAACGTTCTGATTGTCCATGACGCGCCGGCGTCCGGCGATGTATCCGAACAGCAGACCGGCGAAGATAGGTACGAGTGCATCGGCGAGGACTTTAATCATGGCGCCATTGCTCTTGCATTCGCGCTCGCGCGGCGAGGCCGGCCTGGCGCATTTCACGCGCACCCTGAGAAGTGAGGCGGTTACTCAGGTCCGTCGATCCCGCCCTTGCATCGGCTACCGCTTCGATCAGGGATTGTTGAACCTGCCCCACCGTTTCAGGCGAGGGGTGATCGGGGCCCTCGACGTGCAGCAATTCATGGAGCAGGCCTAGCCTGGCGAAGTCGTGGATGTCATAAGACATCGGAGCGATCTGATGCCCGAGGCGATCCAGGTCGGCAACCGATCGAAGAGTAATTCGGGCTGCAGCCTCCTTGTGCATGGCATGGATTACGACACCAGCGTCGTCGAAGGCGAGAATGCGGTTCGCCTGGTATCCGTGGGTCAGGAAGCCGCCGGAGATAGCGTGGCCCACTACCAGGGCGATCACCGGATGTCCCTTCATGCGCGCGGAGGCATACGCATCCGCCGCGGTTGCAGTAGCGAGAAAGACGGCTGCTGTCTCCTCCCGGCGGCCGTAGGCCTGGCTCTTCAGATCGACAATCGCAATCAGCGGACGATTGTTGCGGTTGACGTCCTGCTCCATCGCTTCGCGCACTCGGGCCGCCAGTGTATAGGCTTCTTCCAGGCCCACTTCTCCTTGCCTTGCACGAGGGAAGCGGGATGCCGGGTTGGGCGCCACGCAAAGAAAGCGGGCGGTTTCTTTCCCCAGCGTCGCATCCGCACTGAGCACCGAGGCGGGATCTCCCGGTTGGGGTTCCTTCCGACCGGTCAGCGCTTCGAACCATGCCTTGCCGCGGAGACCACTCATCGGTTTTCCTCTTTCCTGGTTTTACTGCTCCAGCTTTGCCTTAGTGTCAGAGGATCGATTTGGCTGGAAGTATCAAGCTCCGCGATTCGCCCGCGATAGAACTTGACTTGCTGGCTGCGATGGACTGGCGGCAATCCTGCTTTGATGTACATTTGTACGGCTGCGGTGATTTTCGGAACATCATCGAGAACCAGTTGATCGGCAACGCCCATGGCGACGCGCTGCTCTCCTCCGTTGATGGCCCAAATAAGTCCGCGGTCGGAAGCATCAAACTCCTCGATGCCGGACTCCTGCTCGATCACCTCCGGGCCGTTCATGCCCAGCCGAGCTTCCCGGGTCATGACGATGTAGCTGGAGAGCCCTGCGGCCAGCGCGAGTCCACCAAAGCACCCGACTGTTCCCGCGATCACGGTGATGACCGGCGCATGTTCGCGGAGAGCGAGGATCGACGCCATCACTTCGGCAATCGCGGCCAGTCCGAGATTCGCCTCCTGCAGGCGTACTCCGCCTGTTTCCAATAACAACACCGCGGCGGTCTTCTTGCCGTTCTGCGAGTCCTCGGTTGCCAGGTCGAGAGCCGTCGACATCTTGGCGCCCGATACTTCACCCATGCTTCCGGCCTGGAAACCTCCTTCCAACGCGATCACGACGCTGGGGGCGCCGGCGATGTTGCCCTTCAGCACGACGCAGCCATCGTCGGATTGGGGAGCGATGCCTTGCAACGGGAGCCAGGGAGATTCTATTCGATCGAACGGGCCGGCCAGTTCTCTCCATGAACCGGGATCCATGAGGGTTTGCGCTCGCGCCCTGGCGTCGAGTTCGATGAAGCTGTACCGATTTACAAATGGCGGCGCGGCGATAGGAGCGTTCATCTTTCGATCATTTCTGCTGCCTGTTCGAGGCGCAGCATCACACTGCCGGGCGTGGCCCCCGCGTCGTTGATATGAATGCGAACCGCGCCGTCGAAGCGCGAGAAGAAACGGTCAAGCACAGCCTTCCAACTGCTTGCAAATCCGTTGACGCTGGTTCGGATCGAGACATGGGCTTCGTTTGTTTGGGCGGGTTCCATCAGGACCTCCATGTCTCCGGATCCCACGACGCCGACGTGTGCCTTGCGGTTGACGCGCCTGGTCGCGGTTGGATAGTCGAACTCAAGCAGCTCCATTTGTCTCCTCTACTTTGGTCTTTTGACACTCGAGGGCATCCAAAAAGATGGACGCGGCTAATAGATCGGCACTTCCGCCGGGTGACACATGCCTGGCGACCAGCTCACGATCGAGTTGGTAGATCCGTTGACGGCCGCCGGTGGTGCTGGATCCGCCAGCGTCCAATGCGGCCTGAGCACCCGATTGGACAACGTGCAGGGCCTCGATACCACCCCGATAGAGCACGCAGGTATCGTCGAGTTCTGCCATCAAACTGAGTAAAGCGTCGAGGCGGCAGACTTCTGCCGGATGTTGGTTACTTCGCCTGCGCCGCAAGGTGATAAGTCCGCAGTGGATGACGTGGGGGAAGTTGTTCGATGCCTCCATGCGTGCTCCGCCAGCGCCGTAACGGTTGCGGACGAGGTCACCGTGGGTAATGAGTTTGGGCTGCGCGCGATCGGGCAGCCTGGCGATGGCGCCGGCGGTTGCGGTTATGTCGCGGGCGGCTACCGCTAGGCAAACGTATTGCCGCCGCGATGAGAAGGCCGAGAATCCAGATTGCGCCCTTGTGGGAGTTGCTCCCTTGCGTGGCGTGGTACATGGCGCGTTCGGCATCGCGGCCGATCGCGGCCAACTGCGATCTTAAATTGATGTCGAGAGCCTGACCCTGAGAGCGCAACGCCATCTCAGCCAAATATGGCTCGATGGCGGTTGCCGATTGATGCATGCGTGGCAATGAAAGATCGTGGTGGGCTCCGGAGCCTCGCCTGTCAACCAGGCCTGGCTTCGGGGTTAGTTCTGCTTCCGCGATCAAGGCTTCGCGCGCGAGGGACGCGAGTCCATGAGGCGTTAAGGCGGGTCGGGGTGAGAGGGTCGGGGTTCGTGGTATCCCACATCTCGCGAAAAACCAGCGAGATGTGGGGCACCCGTCAGTTGTAGAAAGGAGAGACTCCTTGGTGGGCGGCATTTACCAGCTCCTGAACCTTGGTGGTGGCTGATAGAGGTTGCCGGACCATGCGACCAGGTCTTCCATGCTTCGAGCGGCGAGGAGAGAGCGGCTGGCTTGCGTACGCTGCACTCCGATGTCCTCGGGAAAAGCTACGATGCCTTTGCGACGAAGTTCCGCAGTCTCTTCGGGTTTGGCCCGCAGGCCTATCGGGGAAACGCCGGCTACCGCGGCCAGGGCTCTACGGCGTTCCTCGATTCCCTGCGTTTTGTAAAGGTAGGCGATCCCTTCCTCTGTCACTACATGGCTCACATCGTCGCCGTAGATCATGACGGGGGCAATGGGCATGCCTGCTTTCCTGCCGACTTCCACGGCATCGAGAGTCTCGACGAACGCGGGCACTCCGCCTTTCTGGAATGTCTCCACGGTTTGCACGACCAATTTTCTTCCCCGAGTGGTTGGGCTCGCGTCTATTTTCAGGTCGAGCCACGCGTAACTCGAGTGCCTGCGCCCGTGAGGATCATGTCCCATGTTGGGCGCGCCGCCAAAACCGGCAAGCCTTCCAGCCGTAACGGTTGAGGAATTTGCGTCGCCATCCATCTGCAGCGTGGATCCGATAAATGCATCCACGGCGTATTGCCCCGCGAGCTGGCAGAGAACGCGATTGGAACGCAGGCTGCCGTCGCGACCGGTAAAGAAAATATCGGGCCGAGCGCGAACATAGCCGTCCATACCGACCTCGCTGCCAAAACAGTGGACGCTTTTGACCCAGCCGCTTTCGATCGCGGGGATCAGTGTGGGGTGGGGATTCAGAACCCAATGTTCACAGATCTTTCCGCGTAGACCGAGCGACTCACCATAGGTGGGAAGCAAAAGTTCGATCGCCGCGGTATCGAATCCGATTCCATGGTTGAGCGAGCGGACCTGGTGACGCTCATACACGCCGCGAATCACCATCATGCCGGTAAGGATCTGCAGATCGGTGATGTGCCTGGGATCACGGGTGAAGAGCGGTTCCACCGCGAAGGGGTGATCGGCCTGCACGACGACATCCACCCAGGAACCAGGAATATCGACGCGCGGCAGCTCGTCCACGATCTGGTTTACCTGCACGATCACGATTCCGTCGTGGAATGCGGCAGCCTCGACGATCACGGGCGTGTCTTCTGTATTCGGTCCGGTATATAAGTTGCCGTGCCGATCCGCCTGTTCCGCGCAGACCAATACTACGTTCGGCGCCAGGTCGACGAGCAGGCGGGCATACAGCTCAACATATGTATGAATGGCCCCGATTTCGAGAACTCCATCCTCAAGCAATTGCGCCACGCGGAGGCTCTGTGGCCCGGCAAATGCGAAATCCACCTTCTTGGCGATGCCCAGCTCAAAAAGCGTTAGATGTTCAGGCCTGCTGATGCTGGATATGATCAGATGCAGGTCGTGCAGTTTAGCCGGGTCGGCCTTGACCAGGGAACGGGAGAGAAAATCAGCCTGCTTCTGGTTGTCGCCTTCGAGCACAACTCGATCCGCCGGGGCAAGAAGGACGTGTAAAGCGTCGACGATCTTTTCTTGTGCGAGGACCGGGCCGTTCATCCAGGGAGAAGCCAGTTGGATGCGTCTCTTCTTCTCGTCGCGGCGTGTTGTCCAGGAGCGGGCAGTTTGAGGTTCGCGTTCCACAAGAATTCTCCTGGTCCAACACGCCGTCCGGACACACGGGCATGGTTTTGAGGGTACTAGAGTCGATTGCCTGCGGCCAAACTGAACTTCCTCCAACCTTCCGAAGCAGCGCTCGAAGAAAAGATAGAACCAAAGTCCTCCCGCCACATCAAAGGTGGGTTGGAATTGCCAAATGGAGAGGTCAGTGGTGTCGACTTGATGAGAACCGGCGACCTTAGGCGATTTGCGATTTGCTGTGCGATGTTTCTGCTGGCGCTCATGCCGACGATGGCGCAACAGAACGTCGGCATGCTATTAGCGGCCGGCGCACGAAATGGCGACGTGGCAGCGTTACCGGACGCCCCCATGCCTTCCGCCGTCAATGCGGGAGACCAAAGCACTACACCTTCCACGAGTCCGTCATCATCTGCGAGCACAGCGAGTCCGGATGAGGGGCGGCAAACGAAGCGAATCCTATGGATCGTGCCTAACTTTCGTGCGGTCAGCGCGGGAGCCAAGCTACCTCCGCAAACGGTAAAGGAGAAGTTCAAAACCGGCGCCCTCGATAGCTTCGACTATTCGTCGTTCATTTTTGTCGGCATCCAGGCCGGTATCAGTCAAGCAACGGACGCGTACCCGGCATTTCGCCAGGGCGCCGCCGGCTATGGCCGGTATTACTGGCACACGTTCGCGGATCAAACGGACGAGAATCTCTGGGTCGAAGGAATTGTGCCCACGATTTTCCGCCAGGACACCCGCTACTACACGCTCGGCCACGGCGGTTTTATCAAGCGCGGAGTCTATGCCGTGACGCGAACGGTGATCACGCGCACAGATTCGGGGAGGGAAACCTTCAACGTTTCCGAGATCGTGGGAGCAGGCACCGCAGCGGGAATCTCCTCGGCTTACTATCCGACCCAGTACCGCACGTGGACGAAGGTTGGCCAGCGCTGGCTGACGAACGTGGTGCTGGATTTTGGAACCTTCGCGGCGAAGGAGTTCTGGCCGGATGTGAACCACGCGATCTTCCATCAATCCGAGTAGGTCAGTTGGTTTTGAAGTAGCCTCCCGCGGGATTTGTTTTTGGAAAAACGTGCGCACTAAGTCGGGCGGTTTTCCTGCTCGGCGTTTTTCTGTTCCGGACCAGCGAGTGGCGGGCCGGCCTCTGCCAGAGCTACTTTGCCTGCTTGCCAGGCCCTGAGCGCTCAATTGTTCAAGCGCCGTGTCGATGCGGTCACTACTGACGTGACCGTGAAAAAGGGCTCTGATTTCTTTTCTGCTCAGACCTTCCGGGGTTTCATCGAGGGCCCGTCGGATGCGATCCAGAACGGCGTTGCCGGTGGAGGCGTGAAAGATCAGCGCGGCGCTTCCGGAGCAGTAGTCCCAGACGGCGAGCGCAGCCTGGAGATGAGGCAGTTCGATGACCGAGCTGCAGTCGAGAGCAGCGTAGATGGCACTCAAGCGAAGGACCTGGGCTTCGGCGCGGCTGGTCGCGGCGCCGAAGAGGCCGGGACGAGACTCGCTCAAGGCCGCTCGCGGACAAGCGGGCGGTCGTGACCCGGTGAGTGAGCCAGGGGTCGTCCACTTCAGAGAAGAGGCGGCAGATCTGGCGCCAGCTAGTTCCCTTGCGACCTTTTCCGGAATCCCCTACCAACACGACGAAGAGGTTCAGCCCGTGCCGGGTGGACTCTACGATACAGTGCGGCGCAGGCCCTACAAGGTTGCCGGAGGCGGCGAGGAACTGCAGGAGAATGGCCGCGGGGTCGGCTTCGGTGTGCGGCGTGATGGTCCGGACCACGGCCCCGGCGATGCCGTGAAGGGCCGCCGGAGCAAGGCTAGGCCAAAGGGAATTCCTCTGCGGAGGCGGAGAAGAGGGATAAGGCTGATGGAAAGCGGGAGTGGGGTCATCTTCCTCCTCCTCCGTCTCCGGCTGGTCAAGCAGGCTCAACAAACTCAGCAGTTCGGCGTTCTATGTCCGCAAGGGTTGGCAGCGTATACCCATTACTGGTTTGGAATGTCATAGTTTGAAACTATTACGATTTCATTTGTCTGTCGAAAATCATTGGTCACCGGGATAAGTGTGACTTTATAGGGTTGAATTTCAAAAATAGATCGACACTTTTTGCGGAGGCGCCAGGAACTGTTAACCAGGAAGTTAAGAGAAGGGGCCAATTTAAGGGTATGTCAATAAGCAATTGCTGGATATTCTTCGGGCGTAACGCGGTGGGCAGGGCTTGGTTAACGTGGTAAGTACCCAATTTGCGGTTCAGCAGCGTATAAAAAAAGGGTACTATTTGCTCTCAGGGATGAGCTTCCAACAAGCGTGCATCCGCTCGGTAAAAACGGTGATCGATGAAGAGCTGGATTTGGAGTGGGATTTGTCTGACAGGCAGCGCGGCCTTGTGGGCCCGGGCTGGGAAGATGCCGGAGCAGTACAAGGGCGAACCGTTTCACGATGGTCATTTCACGACAGCTCCACAGCGAATTCCCGGCCGCGTGCAATGCGCGGCCTACGATGTGGGAGACGAAGGCGTTGCCTACCATGACAGCGATGCGGCCAACCACGGCAGCGGCCAACTGAATCCGGCGGACGGCAGCTATCTGAACGAATTTCGGATGCGCGAGGGCGTCGACATCTCTTATACGAAGTTTCCGACGGCCGCGGGAAAGGACGCTATCGACAACAACCACTATGAGACGGTGACGCCGCCTAAAGATCAGCTTTACGTAGGGTGGACGGAACCGGGCGAGTGGTTCCGTGTCACGGTCGATGTCGCAAAATCCGGGAAGTACCGTGCGGACCTGCTTTACACGTCGAATCGCGGGGGAAGCATCTCGCTCGATGTGAATGGACAAGATGCAACCGGAGCGGTGACGATTCCCACTACGTACAATGACGCAGAGCCGATTGCGTGGAGGCAGTGGCACCATTGGAATATTCTGCGGAATGCTGTCGTGTTGGATTTGCCGGCTGGCCGGAATGTGATTACCGTGCATATTTTGACGAACGGCAACATGAACCTGGCGTATTTTGACTTTCGACCGGCGGACAAGAAGCCGTAGCTGAGCTTGAGGGGCCGCCGCTTCGTCACGCACAACCGAACAGTCGCCTGGCCTCCAGTCGCACGTGCAAGGGTTCTATGAAAAGTGATTGTTGTAGCGGAGGTTTATCTCACAACCTCAGGTGCGCCACGGGCCGATGGTTTTAATTCTACGGCTTCGCTGCGGTCGGAACAGATCAGCGGAAGGAGCTTCGCCCCATCTTGTTCAACCCATGTAGTGCCTCGGCCACGCCGATCCAAACATGGGGCACCCGTCCAGGGGGACAGATTGTAGAGAATCCTCAGCTTCCGTCTCGAGACGGGCAGCTTCCCCGTTCGAAGAGCTTCGGGAGGCATAAGATAAGAGGCTGGAGACATTCAGATGCAATACAGGAAAATCAATATCGAACTGATCGTCGTCGCTGATGAGGCTGAAACGGTTGTCGCGGACTTGAATGCGGCGCTCGATCGGTTGGAGGAGAAGCATCTGCTTTTCGGTGGCGGAATCGAAAGCGTCCCTGTCGAGCACCGGGGAACACGGAAGAGATCGGCACTTGCGCATACCGTGGCCGCAGGTGAAACGGTCGTGAGTGCTGTCAAAGCTGCCCGTGACAGCGTGACGGTCGCGCTGCGCACAGTCATTTAGCTTCATGGTGAGACGCGTATGCACGGCAGGCGTCGTGTGCGTTTTTCTGTTTCTCGCTGTGTCTGTGCGTGGGCAAACCTCGCCTTCTTTCGCCCATCCGCAAGAGGCCTCGCTGGATAAGGATCCCCTGGCGATTCTTGAGATCGGCGCAGCTACAAGCTGGGATGTGAGCGGGGGTGCGGCGAGCTTTGCGCCTAACTTTGCGGTCGAAACCACACCCATCGAGAACTGGCTGGAGATCGAGGCGGGCGTGTCGCCTTTTTTTACCCATCGTTCGACAGAGTGGGATACGGACCTGTTGTTCAAGAAGCCGTGGACCCTCTCTCGCAAAGCGGAGTTCATGCTCGGGGTTGGTCCGGAATGGGTCCATGTCAGACAGAATGGAACAACGAGCAATACAGTTTCCGGTGAGGTAGCCGGTGATTTCATGTTCTGGCCTGCCCGGAACCGCCGGTTTGGTTGGTTTCTCGAACCGGCTTACGACTATAGCTTTGCTGGGGGCCACCCACAATCGATCGGATTGAGCGGCGGACTGCTGATCGCGATCCGGTGAGTTTGTCTGGGATGCGAAGGACCGTAGGCTTGTACCTGTGGATATAACAAGGGACTTAACCGGCTTTTACCAGGAGGATCCCAGGTCTCAAACGCGAGACCTGGGGCACCCTTCGTGTTTGAACGATGACGTTTCAGTAGGGTCGGGTGACGTTAGTCTGCGGCCATTGAATCCATGGCAACGGTCGGGATTAGGGCACGGCCTCCGTGACCGGCCCAGGTTGTGGTCCAGGTTTTCGAAACGGCTCGGAGCATGAGGAGAATGGCGGCAGCCAAGAGTGCGTAGACGATGAAACCGGATCGATAGGAGCTGGTGTATTGCTTGGAGAGTCCGAGCAGGTTGGGGAGGATGGAGCCTCCCAGCGCGCCGATCTCACCGATCATGCCGCCGGCAACCGCGGTTGTCAGGGGCCAGCGCAGGGGCACGAGTTGGAAGGTGGCTCCGTTGCCTGCTCCCAGCGCGGCAAAGCAGAGCATGAAGAGCAGCGTGGTAACGACCAGGGGCGGAGCCGTCATCAGGCCGAAGAGTCCGGCGATGGTTACGAGAAATACCACCGACAGCGTGGTAACGCCACCGACACGGTCACTAAACCAACCGCCCAACACGCGGGTCGCGGATCCTGTCAATGTAGCCAGGACGGTGAGTTCGCCGGCCATGATTTTCGATACGTGGAATTGCGCGTAGTAGAAAGATGGCAAGAAAGTGGCAAGACCGATGAAGCCGCCAAAGGTGATGATGTAAATCAGATTGAAATACCAGCCGTCTTTTTCGAAAAGGCAGCTGAGATGTTGCCGCAGGGACTGATGCTCAATATCGGGCGGCTCCTTGGCAAAAAATATCATGACGCAAAGCGGGAGCAGCATCATGATCGCGGCGAAGCCGTAGACATGCTGCCAGCCGTAGTGCGTCGCCAGTCGTGGGGCGAAGAGGGCCGCAATGGCGGTGCCGCTGTTGCCTGCTCCGGCGATACCCATGGCCAGGCCCTTGTATTGCCTGGGAAACCATCCGGAACCTAGAGAAAGCGCGACACCAAAACTGGCCCCGGCGATGCCCAGCAGAACTCCCATGGCCAACACATCCTTGAAGGTGTGCACGAAGAGAAATCCGTACAACAAGGCGATCACGATAGCCGACATCTCAACAATGGCAGCATTCTTTCTGCCGATGTACTGGGAGAGAACACCTAGGGGAAAGCGCATGAATGCGCCGGCCAGTGTGGGGACGGAGACCATGAAGCCAATCTGCGCCGGGCGCAGATGAAAGGCTTCTGAAATGAAAGGGCCCATGGCGCCATTCAGCACCCAGACTGCAAAGCTGAAGTCGAAGTAAAGGAACGCGGCGATGAGCGTGGGCGTATGACCCGACTTCAGAAATAGCTTGAGATTGGCCATGTCTATCCTTACTTGAAAGTTTGTTTGCTTTATTTCGAAGGCTTGAATTTCTCTACGCGCACGGCACACTGCTTGAAGTTTGGCTCGCGTGAAATCGGGTCAAACGCTCCCAGGGTGACCAGGTTGGAGTTGGTTTCAGGAAAATGAAAGGGCATGAAAACCTGGCCGGGAGCGACAATGCCGGTAATCCGCAGCTCCACATTCTTTACCGCGCTGCGACGAGACACGATGGTGACGCGGTCGTGCGGTTTGAGCTGCAGTTTGACTGCATCGTCCGGGTTCATTTCCAGCCAAGCGGTGGGCACCATGCTTTCCAACATTTCCACCTGCGCGGTTTTGGTGCGGGTGTGCCAATGCTCCACGGTGCGGCCGGTGTTGAGGATAAGGTCGTAATCTCTGTCTGGCTGTTCGATGAAAGGCAGACAAGGCACAGAGTGAAGGATGGCTTTGGTTGTCGCCGTAGGAAACATGGCGTCGGTATAGAGGTGCTCGCCGCCCCATTGCATGCCGCCGTTGTCTTCGATCTGCTGCCAGGTAAAAGAACTGTAGTCGCACATGCGTCCCGCGGAAACACGCTGCCACTCCTGAAAGGCGTCATGCGTCGATTGCCAACCGGGATAGAGCTCCTCCTTGACGCCTAGTTTTTCGGCGAGAGCAAGAAAGATGTCGAAGTCGGTACGGGCCTCGCCCGGAGGCGTGACCAGCACGTTTGCCTTGCTGATGCGACGCTCGGAGTTGGTGTACGTGCCTTCCTTCTCCCCCCAGATGGCCGCGGGCAAAACCAGGTGGGCAAAATCGCTGGTGGGGGTGGGATGAAAACCATCCTGCACCACCATGAACTCCACGCTGCGGAGCGCTTGCTGCAGCAATCCATAGTTGGGAAAAGAGACCGCAGGATTGGTGGCGATAAACCACAGGGCTTTGATCTTGCCCGAGACTGCGGCTTCGATAATGTCGGGATACGCCAGCCCGCGCGCGGTGGGGATTCGATCTACGTCGATGTTCCACAGCGCTGCGAGATCGGCTCGATCGGCTGGCGATTCAAATTTGCGATAGCCGGGCAGGCTGGAAGTGAAGCCGGCCTCGCGCGTCCCCATGGCGTTGCACTGACCGGTAATGGAAAAGGGTGAGGCGCCTGCGCGGCCAAGATTGCCGGTGATCAGCGCAAGGTTGTTGATGGCGGCCACGGTGACAGCGCCCTGGGTGGAGTGGTTGACGCCCATGGTCCAGCCGATGAAGGCGGCCTTCGCGTTGCCGTACAGGCGCGCGGTGTGCACGATATCGTACGGGGAGAGCCCAGTAATTTCAGCGACGCACTCCGGGGTAAAGCCGGCGACGAAAGCTGAGAATTCCTCGAAGCCGGTCGTGTGGGCTTCGATATAGGGGCGATCGATGAGGCCCTCGGCAATGAGTACATGGGCTATGCCGTTGAGCAAGGCGACGTCGCTGCGCGGTTTGACCGGCATATGAATGTCGGCCATCATCGCGGTCTTGGTGACCCGAGGATCTACCACGATGACCGTGGTGGCCGGCCGGGTGGGTGTGCCGCGCATGCGATTGCGTTCCAGCCGCTGGCAAAGAATGGGATGGTTGTCCGCGATGTTGGCGCCGATCAGGAGAATAACGTCGGCAGTCTCCATATCAGCATAAGAGCCCGGAGGGCCGTCGGAGCCGAAGGAGAGCTTGTATCCCGATACCGCCGACGACATGCACAGCGTCGTATTGCCGTCGAAGTTGCGGCTGCGGAAGCCCAGCTGCACCAGCTTGCCCAAGGTATAGAACTCTTCCGTGACCAACTGGCCGGTACCGATGACACCGAGAGCATCTTGTCCGTAGCGGGCTTGCACCTGCGAGAAGTTCTCGACCATGGTGTCGAGCGCTTCGTCCCATGAGACGGGCTCGAGTACGCCGTGTTTACGTAACAGTGGCTGTTTTGCGCGGCCAGGCGCATCCAGAATGTGGTGTTCGCTGAGGCCCTTGGGGCAAAGCTTCCCCGGTTTACCGGATGGTCAGGGTTACCTCGAACCGCGACTGCCTTATCATCCCTGATGCCGACGAGCATGCCGCAGCCCACGGAGCAGTAGCCGCAGGTGGTTTTGACCCAACGTTCGGCAACCCGTGCGCCAGCAATGTGGCCGGCTACCGGGTCACGCTGGAAAGCATATTTCGCTTGCCGGGTGTCGATACCCAACGCGCGACGGACACGAGTCCACATCAGTGTGCCCCTCCGCGGGTGAAGGTAAGCGCCATGTTCAGGGGAACAACGGAGACGAAAAAGAGATAGCGGGCGAGCAGCACCGCGATTAAGGCCGATGCGCAAGCAAGCGCGGAGTTTGAGGATGCCCAGGCAAGGGGAACCGCGGCCGCGCAAGCGAAGCTACCGATGAGCGCTGCTCTATGTCCATTCAGATTGAGCAATGCAGCGGCTGCGCGATGCTCGAAGATCGCTGATCGATTGAGACGAACGAGGCGTGCCGCGTGATTCGCGATCCAGAGCACAGAGACGAGGGCGACCAGCCAGAGCGGATAGACCGACAGCAAGAGGACGGGATGAGCCGACCGGATGATGGCGCTGAGCACGGCAGGCAAGGCAGTGCCGATAAGCGCTGCGCTCAGCAGGAAGTCGATGGGCGTGTGCACCATGTTCCAGGACGGCCTTGCGGGGACCAGGTAGATGAAGGAGCCGGCGAGGATGCCGGCGATACCCAGGGCCGCAGCAACGATCCCAAGCGTCAAAAGGGCTAGAGCCGGAAGATGTTGCAACCACATCAAGCGGGTGAGGTGCAGGCGGCTCAGCCAGTGGGCGGATAAAGCGTTAAGGCAGGTGGCAACAGTGAAGCCCGCGAAGGCCGCGAAGAACAATGCAAAGAGCAGGACTTCGCGACTGAGCCAGGAACGCCGCCACATTTTTAGCGCCCGCCACGCATACGCTGGGCGGCCCAGGTGGAACACAGAGATGTTCAGGGCTACGACGGTAATGCCGAGCAAGGCGGCTAACACCAGAGGTTTCGTAGCATGAAAGAACAGAGCGACGATCAGCGAGCCGGTAACGGCCTGCATCAACGTGGTCATGAAGACCAGCGAGAAGTGCGGGTGCTCGGCAGCGATGCGCCCAGTGTCGACGCGCTCGAGCCTGGTTGTGGTGTCAGGCGGCAGAGTGATGCGGGTGGTCGAGATGGTCTGCCCCGCGGCGGGCATGCCGGGGGACTCGGCCAGCGCGTAGTCGGAACGCCAGGCCAGCATGTCCACGATCTCGATCTCGATGGCCCCTTCGGGGCAGGCGTTGACGCACGCGGGTTCAAGGCCGTCGGTAAGGCGGCCGTGACACATATCGCATTTCCCTACCACCCCACGCTCTTCATTGAATTGAGGAACGGAGTAAGGGCAATTCCACACGCAGTACTGACAGCCGATGCAGGCATCGGCGGAATGCAGCACAATGCCGGTTACCGGATCTTTGGTATAGGCGTCGACCGGGCAGCCCTTGAGGCAGTCGGCATCGAGGCAATGGTTGCAGCCCATGGAAAGATAGTGGCGGCTGGTATCGGGATAGACGCCGCCTTCAATTTCGCCGACACGCCGCCAGTGAATCTCGGCCGGGTTCCCGTTCTGCTCATTGCAGGCAATCTCGCAGGAGCGGCAGCCGATGCACTTGGTCATGTTGAAGTGGAAACGGTACTGCTCTCCTGGCCCGAGCGGCCTATCGGGAATGAGCATGGGTCCGACCGAAGGCAAGGCAGCCGGTGTAGAAGCCAACGGCTTGAGGAAGTCGTCCAGAGTCAGGCGAACGAGAGTGTCGCTGCTTCCGTCCTGAGCGCGTTCATGTAAGGGCAATGCCAAATGCGGACCTTCCTTCAGCAAGGGCCGGAGTGAATTAATAAACGTCGCGATGGTAGCGGTGCTGCTCTTTGAGGTTCTGGACGTATTCGACGGCTGCTTCCTTCTTCAGTCCACCTTGCCGCTCCACGATGGTGTGCAACATCGCGTCGACATCCTTCGCCATACGGGTGGCGTCGCCGCATACATAAAGGCAGGCCCCATCCTGGAGCCAGGACCAGAACTGCGGCGCCTGCTCCAACATCTTGTCCTGCACGTAAACTTTGTGGTCTTGATCGCGGGAGAAGGCGAGGTCCAGACGGGTGAGGAAATTGTCTTTTTGCATGGCCTCCAGTTCTTCGCGATAGAGGAAATCTGTGGCAGCGGAGCGTTCGCCGAAGAAGAGCCAGTTCTTGCCGGGCGCGCCGAGTGCCCGCCGCTCATGCAAGAAGCTGCGAAAGGGCGCAATGCCGGTTCCCGGGCCGATCATGATGATGGGGCGGTCAGCTTCTTGGGGAAGGCGGAATTTTTTGTTTGGCTGAATATAAATGGGCAAGCGGCCTTCGGGTTGCGACCGGTCGGCAAACATGGTGGAGCAGACGCCTCCGCGTTCGCGATTGTGGGAGCGATAGCGGACGACGGCAACGGTGGTGTGAATCTCGCCCGCGTGTGCCGCGGGGCTGGATGAGATGGAGTAGAGACGCGGCGATAGCTTGGGCAACATAGCTACCAGGTCTGCTGGATCACGCAACACCCCTGGGAATTCATACAGCAGATCGATGAGGCCACGGTCCCAGGTATAAGCGTCGAGATGCGACTGTTGCTCCGGCTTGAGCAAATCGAGGAGTGGGAGGCACTGCCCAATGGTTGCGTAGGCCTGGACCATCTTGCGCGTGAGGCGGGTAATTTGCAGATGATCGAGCAGCGCCGCGCGCAGAGGCGCCGTGCCTGCTTTGGGCAGTTGCACCGACACGTCGCCGCTGAATTTGAGCTTGTGCAGAATTTCTTCCACCAGGCTGGGCTCGTTTTGCGGGATGACGGCACAGGCATCGCCCGCCTCGTAGATGACCGCCGACCCTTCGACCGAGAAAGCCAGATGCAGGGTGAGCTTGCTCGACACCTCATGGGTGAGAGGCCGCTTGTCGACGATGGGGGCGAGGAAAGGGTTGTCGCGGGTATGCGTTACGGTTTTCATTTTTACCGTTTCGGGTTTTCCGGCGGCGACGATCGCATCGTTGGCGACCACACGCTTTGCGGGACGGGTGGCGGCAATTTCGTCGATGCTCTTGAAGAGCGAGCTCTTCCATTTGGTGAAGGGCTCGTTGGGATCGACATCGCAATCGACCCGTTCACACATGCGGAAGGCGCCGAGCGACGCGAGTTTTTCGTCGAGGTCGCGACCAAATTTGCAGAAGTTTTCGTAACTGGAATCGCCCAGAGCCAGCACGGAAAACGAAAGATTTTCGAAGCGGGGAAAGTGTTCCATGCAGAGCTGGTTATAGAAAGGTTGCACGGCGTCGGGCGGATCGCCTTCGCCATAGGTACTGGCAATGAGCACAGCATGCCGTTCGGCGGCCAGGGCGGCGGGCGTATAACCCTCGAGCGGCAGTACGGTGGCGACGTGGCCCTTGGATGTCAGTTCCTTAGCGAGCTTACGCGCCAGCCCTTCCCCGGTGCCTGACTGCGAGGCATACAGCACAGCTATCTTGAGCGACGGGAGTGGTTCCGCGGACGGAGTTGCTTCGGTGTGAGAGTAGATGCCGGCGAGAAATCCGTTGAGCCACGCGCGTTGCTCCGCGGTAAACGGCGCATTCTCGGGAATAAATGGAACGTGAGCGACAGAGCCGGGCATGCTAGCTACGCTCCTCTGGTTGGCAGAATGCCTTGAGCTCGTCGATGGCGTGCCGGCGGGTGAAGGCAAGAAAGGATTCTTTGGCCATTGCGCGCTGGGTGTAGGCGCTAAACAAGTTGTGAATGCGTGGGGGCAGGTCGCTGAATTTCACTGCGGAAAAGAGTTCGCGGGCCAGGCCCTGGTCCTGATCGGAACCGCCGCCGAGCATCACCTGGTATCCCTCTTCCCCGCCCACTTTCACGCCCATCAAGCCAAGGTCGCCAACATAGTGCTGGGCGCAGGAGTGGGCGCAGCCGGTTACGTGCAGATTCACAGGTCCAAGAATCCTGAAAGCGTTGTCGAGCATGTTGGCCAGGGTTACCGCGTGCGTCTTGGTGTCGCTGGCGGCAAAGCGGCAGCCTTGATTTCCTGTGCAAGCCACGGTTCCGCTGAGCACGGTACCGGCATCGAAGCTCAAGCCGGCGGCGAGAATCTCTGCCTTGGCCGCCTCGAGATGCTCGCCGGCGATAGAGGGAATGACCAGGTTTTGCCAGACGGTAAGGCGTATTTCTCCGTTGCCGTACCGCTCCGCGACTGCGGCAAGAGCCAGCATCTGCTGCACCGGCAGGCGCCCCACCGGTACGGAAACGCCGATGTAATGCATGTCAGGCTGGGTTTGCGGGTGTACGCCGATGTGGCCAGCGCGGTCGATTCGGTGCCGCGGCTCGCAATCCGAAGCCAGGAAACGAATGAGCGGAAAGGCCAACCGCTTTTCCGTTTCTGCGAGAAACTTCTCCATGCCCCAGCGGTCGACCAGGTATTTGAGCCGAGCCTTCTTTCGATCGGTACGATCGCCATGCTCGCTAAAAACGCGCACCACGGCGGCGGCAACGGCCACTGTCTGGTCAGGCCGAAGGAGCAGGCCCGCGTCGGTCGCAAATTGCTTATGCCCCGTGATTCCGCAGAGGAGAACGCGAAAATAGATGCCCGGCGGCACGCTTTTGCCATCCGCAACCCGCACGGCGACGAAACCTATGTCGTTGGTATCAGCCAGCACGCTGATGGCTCCGCCGTTATCGAAGGCGATATTGAACTTGCGCGGCAGCCCATACAGATCGCGTGAGTTGAAAATGTAATGACCGAGGGCCTCCGCCAGGGGGGCTACGTCGTAAAGCTCCGCAGGATCGATACCGGTGATGGGCGAGGCGGTGATATTGCGTATGTTGTCTGCGCCGGAGCCGCGCGAAGACAGGCCGATAGCCTGGATCGCATTCAGAACGCGGACAATATTTTTGGGCTGCAGGGAGCGGATTTGCACGTTGCTGCGGGTGGTAAGGTCGGCTCGGCCGGGGCCGTATTCGGCTGCCAGTTGGGCCAGGCCGCGCATTTGGTGCGAACTGAGGATTGCGCCAGGAATACGCAGCCGCACCATGAAGGACTCTTGCGCAGGCGCGACATAGAACAGACCGTGGAATTTAAAACGGAAGAGGTCGTCCGGAGCGGGAGCCTTGTTCTCATTGGCATGCGCCAGCAGCTTGTCCCAGATATCGAGCGGATTCTCTCCGAATTTCCATCGCTCTTCGCGAGCAAGGTCAGAAACCGGAGTGTTGAAGTACAACTCCTCTGCGGCCAGGTTTGGACTTCCGGCGGCAGGGTCGTTCGTAATCTGGCCGGAGGGCGTGTGCCCGGCAAAGGGAACCAGGCCACGTTGGGACAGGCCGTCGAAGAACCCCTTAAGGTACTCCTTCTGTTCCGTAGTGAAGGAAGCGGACGCCGGATTGAAAGCTAACTGAGATTCCATGCACACCCTGAAGAACGCTTGGGCGCGGAAGCCTGGCGGACCCGTATCGAGGTACGGGAAGCGCAGACGGCCGGGCCGAATCAAACACCGCTAACGCGCGATGCATTCAAGGCTCTTCGTGGAGCGTGGAACTCTGGGTCGAAGGGTAGCGTCCACAGCGGGGTGAACACTGTTGCAAGACGCCCTACGGCACGGTAGGAGCCTCGCAATATTTTGATAGTAACGGCAAGAGGGTGTGGCTGCAACAAGATTTTGCGTTGACAAAATAGGCCGTTTTACAAGCGCCTTTGCAGTTCCTGTGCAAAAGCCGCTAGACTCGTAAATGATCGGCCACCCTAAAGCGATAGACATACGGCGTTTGTACACCGGCCCCGGTGGCGCCCCGAAGTGTCTCTCGTGGCCAGCGTCTGGAGGAGGTGCATGGCGCACGCGAGCTTCGACGGATTGCGAGTATTGTCGCTTGAATCTCGTCGCGCAGTTGAAGTGGCAAAGCTGATCCGCACCTACGGCGGAGAGCCTTTTGTTGTGCCCGCCATGCGTGAAGTTTCCCTTGAATCCAACCGTCAGGCTCTGGCCTTCGCGGATGACCTTCTGGCCCACAAGGTCGACCTGGTCATCTTCCTTACCGGTGTCGGGGTGCGCGCTTTGCTTGACATTGTGCAGACCAAACACGATCGCGAGCAATTTCTTTCAGCCCTGCGGGCCGTAAAAGTAGTGGCCCGCGGTCCCAAGCCGGTAGCCGCCCTTCGTGATTTGCGAGTACCTGTCGCGGCCACCGCGGCCGAACCAGCCACCTGGCGCGAAATGATGACCGCGATCAAGGTGGAGTTCGGCGACTCTCTCGAAACCATGAGAGTGGCGATCCAGGAGTATGGGGCGTCTAACCCCGAGCTGCTGGCGGAACTGACGGAGCGCTGCGCTGAAGTCACCAAGGTCCCGGTGTATCAATGGGCTCTGCCGGAAGATCTGCGCCCTTTACGAGAAGCTGTGCACAGCGTTGCGAACGCCACCGTCGACGTGGTGCTCTTTATGACCGCGGTGCAGGTGATTCATCTCTTTCAAGTGGCCGAAGAGATGGGTCTTCGCGATGAGCTGAGCGCCGGGCTGCGTTCCGTGGTGGTTGTTTCCATCGGGCCAACCACTTCTGAGGAACTGGCGCACTACGGGATAACTCCGGACTTCGAACCGTCCCGCCCAAAGATGGGCTTCATCGTGAATGAGGCTGCGCAGTACGCAGGCAAAATCCTGAAGCAGAAGAAGGACCAGCTTGCTTCTCTCACGGTGCGGACTGATCCCGATGCGACCACCCCGGATGCGACTGCGCCAGTTAAGAAAGAGGAAGGCAAGCGGGCTTCGCGCGTGCACCGGGTGGCCCCATCCACTCCGACTATGGCTGGTTTTCGCGACGGGCTGACGTCAATTGATTTTCTGCACCAGATCAGCAGCCGCATTGCCGCAGCCGATCCGCTGCACGCGGTCCTGGGCAGCATTGTGGAATTTGTAACCGCGGTCATTCCGTGCGATTCCTGCTTCATTTATGTTCTGGAGCAAGGGAAATTGGTGTTGCGGGCCTCAAAGAATCCTCATGCCGACCTGGTGGACCACCTTGGGGTGCAACTGGGGCAAGGCATCACCGGGTGGGTGGCGGAGCACCGAGAGCCTGTAGCCATCGCGTCCAATGCCTCCAACGATCCTCGGTTCATGATCTTCCGCAGTCTTCCGGAAGACCACTTCGAGGCCATTCTCAGCACGCCGATCCTGTGTGCGAGCAAGGTTGTGGGCGTGATTAACCTGCAGCATCGGCTCAGTTACCAACATGCAGAGCAGGAGGTGCGGCTGCTCTCGACGCTTGGCTTTTTGGTGGGCGCAGAGATTGAGCGGGCACGGCTGGAGACGGAGAACGTGCAGTTAGCGAGCCGGCTTGAATCGCGCAAAGCAGTGGAGCGTGCTAAGGGAGTTCTGCAACGGGACCTGGGGATTGGCGAAGATGAAGCTTACCGCACGATGCAGAAGGAGAGCCGCCAGCGAAGAATCTCCATGCACGAGATCGCCGAGGCGATTCTGTTGGGCGAGGATTTGAAGAAGGGCCGGGGCACGAGCAAGTGAGCGCAAGCTGGCGCGACGGAGTGGTTTCAAATCGTCTGTAAGTGGACTGGCAAAAAGCGATTGTAGGGCTGCGTCCAGCTTTCTCGGCCCATGTACGCCTGGGCGAACATGGGGCACCCGTCCGATTTCCTCCGGGGCTGTTGAGTCGTTGAGAGTGGGCGCTCGAGGTTCGTGGTATCCCACATCTCGCGAAAAACGAGCGAGATATGGGGCACCCGATCTCTGCTGCAGGTGGTCGGATGCGGCGGGTAGCTTTGTCCGCCCATGTACGCCTTGGCGAACATGTGGCACTCGTCCGATTTCCTCCAAGATCTGATGCGTAGTTGAGGCGGGGCGGCCGAGGTTTGTGGCCGTTTTATCGAAGGAGGCACGAGGCTTCGTCCCACAGCTGTTGCGCTATCCTGCCGGCTGGTTCAGCGCGTGCCAATAAGGCAGCCTGGCCGGCCCATAGTTGCATCCGGTCGGCATCTCCGGCTTTTCGAGCATCTTCCCGCATAGCGCGAGTGAGACCACGCTGGATAGGGTACGGCGCCGGTGGTGGAGCGTGCCGGACCAGGGATGCGCGAACGTATGCTGTTGCCACACTTCGTCCGGGGCGTCCGCTGAAAGCCCTGGTGAGCCTGGTTTCGTGGGCTTCCGTCTTTGCAAGTGTGTCCGCGTACGCTGGAGGCATCATCGCCTCCGGAGATCGCAGGAAGCCGGTTCCTATCTGCACCGCGCTGGCGCCCAGAATCAGGGCCGCAGCTGTTCCGCGCGCATCGCCAATTCCTCCCGTGGCAATGACCGGTAGGTTCACTGCGTCCACCACCTGGGGCAAAAGAGCGATGAGGCCAACCATGTGATGTTCCGCCTGCGCGGCGTGGAAAGCTCCGCGATGTCCGCCGGCCTCCATGCCTTGGGCGATGATGGCGTCGGCGCCCGCAGCCTCCGCTGCCCGGGCTTCCGCAACCGTCGTAGCCGTGGCAAACCACAGGATCCCGCGCTCTTTCATTTCCGAGACAAAGGCGGGAGCGTAGAGACCCATGATCGATGAGATGACCTTCGGCGCTGCGTCGATCATGGCCTGGCACTGCGCTTCAAAATCCGGCAGTGCTGCATCGCCGGCTTCGGGTGGAACGGGAGGGCCCCACGCGGACAGATACTCCCGCTGCTGTTTTTCCGACTCGTGATCGCGCTCGGAGACCGGATCAGGAATCCAAAGGTTCAGTTGAAACTCTCCCTTGCTTTGTCGCCGAAAATCGGCGGCCCAGGCTTTGATCTCCTCCGGCTGCATCAACAGCGTTCCACATGCTCCCAAGCCGCCTGCATTCGCGACGGCAATCGACAGCGAGGGAGGGGACGCTCCCGCCATGGGGGCAAGCAGGACGGGCAAACGAATACCCAGGGCGTGGCTGAAGGCCTCGGCGCGCGCGCGGGGAGATTGGTATTTATTACCGCTCATACGGGAGATCTCCGAAAAAGAGGTCTTCGCGAGGATACCCATCTCATACCATAACTCTATCGTGATGCGATAATCAATACATGGCGAAAAATCTACAGATTGACGATCGATTAAAACTCCGGAACCTGGCCGAGTTCCGCTATGAGCTACGACAATTCCTCCAGTTCAGCGAGGGTTGTGCCACGGAGGCTGGCCTACACACGCAACAACACCAATTGCTGTTGCAGCTCGCAGGAGCTCCGGAGGGAGTGGAAACAACAGTGTCGTATGCCGCGGAGCGGTTGGGCCTGCGGCACCATACCGTGGTCGAACTGAGCAAGCGCTGCGAGGAGGCAGGCTTGGTCAATCGCAACCAGGATCAGAACGACCGGCGGCGCATCCAGCTGCAAGTTACAGCGAAGGGTCACCGCGTGCTTCGTATTCTGTCGGAAGCCCATGCGCGAGAATTGAATGAGCTCGCCCCTGGGTTGATTAGGACACTGTCACTGATCTGCGGTTCCGACACCCAGCGAACCAGCGATCGAAGAAGCACGGTCGCCGCTCGAGGAAGTTACAAATGAAATCGGAACCATCCGTCCTGCGCGATTTCACCGTAGATCGGAGGGTCTGGCTCCTTTCGGGCGTATCTATCGGGATTGGGATTTGTGCGACGGCTCTGGCATTTCTGTTGCTACGGTGTATCGCACTTTCGACTAATTTGTTCTATTACCATCGCTTCAGCCTTGCAGGTGTTTCTCCGGCGGGCAGCCCGCTGGGTTATTGGATGGTGGTTGTGCCGGTGATCGGCGGAATGCTCGTAGGGCTGATGGCGAGGTTCGGCTCCGACAAGATTCGCGGGCATGGGATTCCTGAGGCCATTGAAGCTATTTTGCTTCACCGCGCGAGGGTAGATCCCAAGGTCGCGGTGTTGAAACCTATATCGGCCGCGATTGCAATTGGATCTGGCGGACCGTTTGGCGCGGAGGGCCCCATCATCATGTCGGGAGGCGCTGTTGGGTCGCTCATCGCGCAATGGATGCACGTCACCGACGCTGAGCGCACGACGTTGCTGGTTGCCGGCGCGGCTGCGGGCATGTCCGCCACCTTTGCCACCCCGGTGGCGGCGATTCTGATTGCTGTCGAGCTATTGCTCTTCGAATGGAGGCCAAGGAGCCTGGTGCCTGTGGCGATCGCCAGCGCCACGGCGGGCATCCTGCGCGTCTACTGGCTAGGCGCGGGACCGCTGTTCAGGATGCCAACGCTCAGTGGAACCCCGCGTCTTAGCTTCGCGATAGGTTCCTTGTTTCTGGGCGCGTTTGTCGGCCTGGTATCCGCCGGGATGAGCCGCATGATGTATGCCTTTGAAGATCTTTTCGAGCATCTGCACATTCACTGGATGTGGTGGCCGGCGTTGGGAGGGATCGGAGTAGGCATTGGCGGTCTCTTCTTTCCGCGTGGTCTCGGGGTCGGCTATGACAACATCGCGGAACTGCTGCGCGGCAATGCCACGGTGGCTTTGATTGTTGGAATTATTGTTGCCAAGTCACTGATGTGGGCATCGTCGCTGGGGTCGGGAACCTCAGGCGGCGTGCTCGCCCCGTTGTTGATGATCGGCGGTGCTGTGGGCGCAAGCGTGGGACACATCTTGCATGCGCCGGCGGCAGATCAGGCATTCTGGGCACTGATCGGCATGGGGTCCATGCTGGCGGGTGCGCTGGGTGTTCCGCTGACAGCGATTCTCTTCAGTCTGGAGGTTACGCACTGCTTACCCGCTCTGCTGCCGCTCACCATCGCGTGCATCGCTTCTTACTTGATCACTTCGCTCTTGATGCCGCGGTCTATCCTCACAGAAAAGTTGAGCCGTCGTGGATACCATCTCAGCCGCGAATATGGCGTGGATCCGCTGGAACTGGTCATTGTGCGCGAGCTTATGTCGCCGATAGAGTTTCCCGAACCACGGCAGCCGCTACCGGAACACTATGTGTATGCGGATGGCACGGCGCGGGGAGCGGCAGAGGTAATGGCGACAGAAGGCCTGGCCAAGTTGCCGGTCGTGGACCGCGCGAGCCAGCAGGTTTGCGGGACAATTTCCTTGAATGAGGTCTTGCGCGGCCGGACCCGGTCGGTGGAACGCGAGAGCGAACGATTGCGGCTCTTCGACTACGTGCCGCCGGAACGAGACGGTCATAAGTGAGCCTAAACGATGATTAAGCAGTAGCCCTTGTGCGATTGGTCGCGCGGATCCCAGGTCTCAGAAGCGAGACCTGGGGTACCCATCGGTTGCCCAGCGTGTCTCAGCTTTTGCGAGAGCTCTTGCGTCATAGATCGCATCGCGATATTATTCCTGCGTGTTGTTGGCGGTCAACGGAGGTGAGCAGTGTTGCCTCTTGCCTGGTTCTACCTGTTTCTTGGCGCACGCCTTTGCAGGAAACTCGTGGGATTGACAGGGGCAATTCTGCGCGGCGAAAGACTGCGCACCGGAATCTATCAATGAGCGCCGAACCACCCATTACCGAAACGCAAATCGCAAGTATGGTTGAGCGATTCTACGCGAAGGTCCGCGTGGACCCGGAAATAGGACCTGTTTTCAACGACGCGGTAGAAAATTGGGATGCCCATCTGGATTTGCTGAAAGACTTCTGGTCTACAGTGTTGCTGACCACGGGGCGATACAAAGGCAATCCGCTTCTTGCACACTTCCCTTTGCCCATTGAGGAAAGACATTTCGCCCGTTGGCTGAAGCTGTGCGCGGAAACCGCAGACGAAGTCATGTCGGCTCCGCAGGCCGCGATCGTTACGCGCAAGGCAAACCTTATCGCGATGAACATGAAACGAGTGCTGGCATTGCGGCGCTGACTGGGTTTCGCCGGTCTTGAAGTACTGCTCTCGGTTGAATATGGACTAACCTGCGCATATCGTATTGCCGGAACAGCCGACTTCGACTTCATTCCAGCTTTCGACTATGTCCAATGAGAACAGTGCGGCCAGCTTTCCCTGCGCGTTCAGCAGAACGAGATGATCTCCTTGAATTTTCGCATGGGAAGCGATTACCTGTTGGGGACTCAGCTCCGGGGTCCTGAACCGGATTAGGAATGTTGTATCTATCATCGGCTGTGTAAGATCCTCTGGTTATGCCCTTTGACAAGCTTCTGGGCTCTTGCGGCGCACCTTCCATGTCCGCAATAAAATACGCTGTAAGCCTACGTAGTCACGCTGATGGCATCGCATGCAGCGGATGGGATACTGGAGAAGGAGTAGGCGCTCGAAATCTTTAAAGCGGAACCTGGATCGGCGCAATTTTGATGAAGAACAGTCGCTGCACCTCAAGGAACTCATGAATGTGTTCACTCGTTTCTCTAGATTGCCGCCCCTCGCGTTTGGGCAGAAGTGATATCAATGTCTTAACCTTTCAAGATGTATCGAAGCCACGGAGGGGATGCTTGGAAATCGAACTTCGCTTATTTCTCTCTGTGTAGCATCTCGCGACTTCTAAAGAGCACCAGAGGGTTGCCTGCTTGATGAAAATGAAAACGATCTGCAATGAAGGCACTGAGCCCGCTCAAGCCAAAAGAGGGCTTGAATGGGGCACCCCGGCGTTTTTTTAAGAGCTGGATGGGGCATCCCCGTCGTTCGTTCGAGACAATCAAACAGGGCACACCAGGGTTGGAATGGGCGCGTCTACACTGTTAATGTGGCGAACATTGCAGGCCCTCCTCCGACTCATAACGCTCCGGTGAGAGCTGAGGACCAGGTCTTGCAAACGTTCACCGCTCCCAGCTTCTATATCACGGAGCGGCAGCCGCTGAACCGCGGAGCGATCCTGCTCGCTATTGTCGCCGCCGTGGTTGCACTCTGCCTGGTCATGTACGCGCTGGGCCATGGCGGAGGTGCACAGGGGAAGAACGATGACGATCCAGACGAGGTTGACACCATCGTCCTCGGCGATCCTTCCGACGCGCCTGTGCCAGCTCGCCCGGGAGACCACGTCAGCCCGGTTCACCCCACCATCCTCATTCGGCTTCCACGATTTGGTGACCAGATGGGTCTCATTCCCGACACACCCGCCGGTCATTTGCTCTACAACTGGCTCGGCGCCTTCAACCAGGCAAGTTTCCCGGCGCTGGCGAATGCCCTGCCCAATGTTGCTCTCGCTTCTGTGACTGCGGCGCAGCTGGAACTGCGGCAGCAGACCGGCGGCTTCAGCCTGCTCTCTGCCAAAGAGGCCATGCCCGGCGTTGTCGTGTTCAGGCTACGCGACCAAACGCCCGCATCCGATGAGGTGCTGGGTACGCTCCAGGTGCGGCCGAAATCCAACCCAGCCACGATCGCGAGCTTCAGCCTGCGTGCTGTTCCCTCGCCCAGGCACGAGCCCACGACTGGGGTCCCTCCACAAACGCACGCCTTAAGGCGATAGGCCTGAACTTTGCCACTCAAGCCAAAAGCAGGCTTGCATGGGCCACCCAGGATTTCTTTTGGACGAAGGGAGACCGCCATTCGTTCTGGCTGGAGGGTTAATACCAGGGGGCAAAATGATTGGCTCCTCAGGTAGGACTCGAACCTACAACCCT
>CAWCJV010000018.1:0-25530 GCA_963795845.1 uncultured Acidobacteriaceae bacterium
GGCAACTGCGAACGCGACCACGATGTAGCTCAACCGTGAGAGGCGGGCGAGCCGATTGCGAAACTTCGGATTAGACAGGCCAATCATGAATGCCCTCCTGAATAAATGCGGGAACCTGTTTCGCATCATTGGTGCGCCGAATTTCGTTTTGGTGGATCGCGGCGGTGTCGGATTTGGAGATGCCTGCGATGCGGAACGCTCGAATGACGTGGATCTCGAAAATGCTTCCTGTTTCGCGAGGCCGCGATGCATCCTCAGAGCGGGCTCTGGGGTCACGTCGAATTAACTGGCCGGTAACGTGGATGTTGTCACCCTTTTCGAAGCTCTTCGCCACGGAAGCACTTTCTCCGAGAAAGGTGAGGGGGAGAAACTGCCGGTGCTCTACAGTCTTGCCGTGAGTGTCGTAGAACCAGTTCTGCGCGAGACGGGCGCGCACAAAAACGCGACCGCCGGCGTCATCGATCGAAGGTTTGTCGGTAAGGTTTCCGGCGAGGGTCACTTGATTAAGAATTTCCATTCAACTTCTCCTCGATAGCCTGTTGATCAATCGCAGCCGCAGCGATTGAGCTGATGTCGAGCGCCGCCTGTCGGATTGGCGCGGGCTGTGCGTGTGGCTCGGAAGCCGTTTTGAAAGCGGGAGGTTTAAGTTTGGTTCTCGCCAGCAATGCGTCATTGAGGAAGTAGAGGCTTTGGACGCCGTAGATCGGAGCTACACCATTAATGAAGATGAGCATGTCGCCGGGCGCCGTGATCTTGCTGTCGGGGTCATTGCTAGCCTTCGTCGGAGGCTTGATGCGTCGAATTTCGTCGACGGTGATGAGGGGGCGCTGGACCTGTTCGACGCTACGGAAGATGTGTTTGAGGTAGAAGTCCGTGCGTTGCCCACTATAGTTGACGGTCTCCTTCTCCACGGTCATGTTGCCGCTGAGTTCGGAGAGGTTCTTGCACGTCTGGAGATTGTCGGTCTGAAAGGCTGCTTTGATGTAGCAGTTGTCGGTTATAGACTCGTTCGGGCCATACTCCTCGACGATCTGGGTAAGTGTCTGAGCGATGAGGTACGGCTTGATTTTGTACCCGGCCATTAGGCTCATCGCGCCTGCGAGGTTCGGGATTTTCTTCAACTCTGGAAACTCATCCAACATGAGCAGTAGATGGTGACGCCTGGGGTCGAGCCGTTCCATGAGCCGGTTGAAAATGAGCTGGAGCATGAGCCTTACCAGTGGTCTCAAGCGTTCTCGATCCGGCTGCGGAACCTTGAAATACAAGCTCATGGGCTCCTTTCCGTAAACCAAATCTCGGACAACGAAATCGGAGCGGGAAACGGTCCTCTGAACTATTGGGTCGTCGTAGACTGTCATCGGAGTGACGATGCTGGACTGAATGCTTGAAGCCTCGCGGTCAGCCCTATTGAGTTGTCTCTGGACGGCTTTGCTGACGAAAGGATGGGTAAAGGTAGGCTTGCCGTTGATGTCGAACCACTCAAGGCGAGGGTTCGATTTGCCGCCCGGCATGTGCACCGTGCTCTGGATCTCTTTGAGCACGTCCTGGAAATCCATGCCCGGCGAGGAGTAAAGTGCGAGCACATCGGGGAGCGTTGGCTCGCGCGGGACGTCCAAGTTTCTGAAGACGTACCCCAGGTGGATGATGCCAGCGGATACGAGATCAACTGCCGCATCCTCAAAGTGCTTGTAGAGACTGTCGTCGTTGCCGTGGCGAATCACTGCGTTCGCGATGGTCTGTGCGTCGGCGACCTCGTAATCGGTTTCCCATCGAATCTCTGACAGCGGGTTATAGCAGCAACTCTCGAACGGTAGCGTGGGAGCGAACTTCAGAACGCGCTGGCCGATTGCGTGCCGGAAACCGGCGGTGCGGTCCCAATTCTCACCCTTTAGGTCATAGACAAAGGCGCTTTGCCGCCACTGGCACAGGGTGGGGATGATCGCCGATACGCCCTTGCCGCTTCGGCTGGGAGCAAATAGCAAAACCGGCTCAGAGCCAGAGTGGAGCAGGTAGTGAATCTCCTGCGTATCTGGATCACGCCAGCCGCCGACATAGACGCCATCGTTCGCATCCAATAAGCCGAGCTTCTGAATGTCATGTCGTTTGGCCCACGTTGCGGAGCCGTGAAGGTTCATTAAACTATCTGTGCTCTTGCGATCGCGTATGAGGGAGAGGAACCAATAGGCAAGATAGGCGAGAAAGAGTCCACCCAGAATCGTCGCCCCGAACGCAATCCATATTTCTTTCCGCACGGCGGAACTGATAAGGCGACTCCCCGAAAAGTGCTTCCACAGCACAAGGCCCGCAAATGGTTGGAACACAGCAACGCCGTGAAACCACACAATCGGGTCGCCCATCTCGACAGGATTGTTGAGTTGTGCTGCAAGCCATTGGCTCGCGGCGCTGGCTGCCATGACGAAGGAGACGACAGCGCCCAACAGCGCCCGAACGTTCCACCCGCCCTGCCAGCGAGGGCGCGATGGGAGAACATATCCAGGGGGTGCGGTGGTTCCGTTGTTCATTCGTGACATCCTTGCGCTAGTGAACAGTACATTGCACTAATGGCTAAAGAAAATCAAAGTCATCGTTCGTGGGTCCGCTCTACAATATGGGTTATGAGCGCATTGTTAAATTGCCCCATCCAACCTTTGTCGCTCTCACTGGAAACAAGGCCCATTGTTCGCATCCGCCGCGCTACCGAATCAAGAGCCTGCTTATTCGCAAGAATGTCTTTGTCCGCGCCTGCGGACGTCGCATAGAGCTTGCTTGGATCGCTTCTCAGGCTGTCGATGGTCACTACGTTCCCTGGCTCCAGGTCTCCGCGCCGCCAAGCCGCCCGAAGTGTTCCATCGTGTCGGATGACCTCGATTTTCCCTTCGGTCGTCTCGAATATGGTTTGCAGAGCGCCGGTGCGTTCGTCTTCGCTATTGAGCAACACACGCCCAATCAACTTCTTGGATCTGGTAGAAAACTCCATCGACGCATGAGGGTCGCTGATGGCAACGCCGCTCCGGAAAAGTGTTCTTGCGCGGTCCTGCACGTCCTTCATTTGCTGGAGCTGGGCGATGAAGTCGGAGCGAACGAGCCAACTGTCTGCTGTGTGTCGTTTCGCGAGTCCCAGCTCCTTTAAGTGTCGAAAGCGAGCCAGCTCGCCGCGGTCGGAGGCGATTCCGGCGTCACTGTACCCCTGGTCGTTGGATTGAAACTTCGCGCGTCCGGCAATTCTCCGATCCAGTGGTGTAACTCGATTGGCGGTGAGTTCAATTTGTTTCTGGCGTTGAATGTCTTCTATCGTGCGAGGGCCGAGCTGGTGCGTAAGAGACGTCTGGACAGCTTCACGAAGGCCCTTGCGGATGAGCGTGGGTGGGAGTTTCAGGGCTTCCCCTGACGGGAGCTTGCCTCGCACGATTAAATGGGCATGCGGGTGATCCGTGTTTCGATGGACGACTCCGGCCCACTCGACCGGAGCGCCGGTGTGTTGCTCGATGCGAGCGATCAAGTCGCTTCCAGTGCGCTGAAAATTGACGGTCGGATCTTCCGGGGAAATGATGATTTTGAAAATGCGCTCGTCCCCGGCTTTCTGCCATTGGTCGGCCACAGAATCCAGCGAGCGCTCCTGGGCTAACCCCAAACGGTCCGGGTGGGGTGTCTGTACCTCGTCTTCAACGCCATACTTCCCGTCGGTCACGTCCCGGCCTTTTGCGCTCTCCCGCTCGACATAGGTCCCGTGAGCCTTCCACCCTCCGGGGGTCTTTGCATTGGAGTACCGAACATTCACAATGGCCCGGCGCTGGAACGGAGATGTCTTCGAGGAACCGCTTCCCGAACCCTTAATGTTACCGGCCCGGGTCGTTCGCGTGGATGACCTACTGACTAGGCGCGCAAGCCGCAGGAGATTCTTTGCCGTGCCTGTCACCCGGCGCGGAGATGTATTTGAGGGTCGGACCCGGCCGGGGCGAACCTTTGTCGAGCGCTCACGTTCCTCGCTAGTGTTTGGTCGCTGTCGCGGAAAGGATCGCATGGCTGATTTTAGACCTCATCTGACGGTGTCGCCGAATAGCTTGGCTCGTCTTCAATCCCAAGCTGGGCAGGGTTGTAGGCGTCCGACTGGCGGCGACGTTGGAATTCCCGCGCAGCCGTGAGATTGACCTGTTCGTAGATCCTCGTCGCTCGAATGCGCGCCGCGGCAAGCTGGGAGCCGGGAACCTCTGGGAGGGCGGTGAGGGCGTACTTGATGTAGGTGTCAGTTAACGCGAGATGGAGTTGGCTGACAGTCTCCAGGCTCTGGAATCTGTGAGACAAGGAGTCGGCCAGGTTGCCAAATAGAGAGTAAACAAGTTGCTCAAGGTCGTCCCGTTGGTTGGTCCCGACCGTGACAAGGTAATCGAATACTTCGTTGTCGCTTCGGGCGTGGAGCTGCTGACGTAGCGCGGCGAGACGTTCGGCCTGGGCGCGACTCAGGCGGACGTAGTAGCGAATTGATTCCGGTCTCTTTCGGCGCGGCATGGATGCAACTATACCGCGATGTACATTTCTCTAGCAAGATGCCGCACAATGGCTTCGAAAAGGTACCTAGGTGCGGCACCATAAATGATTGGTCGCAAGGTTCTTAGAGAGAGCAAACCTTCAAAGTGCCGCTGGGCTTTATGTTCCACTACTGCTTTTCCGTAGAAAGACGGCTGCCTTTCGCAGCCTACCTCCTGGGCCTTCGACCTCGAAAGCGCAGCCTTCGGCCGCAACAAAAGCGCGAAGAAAGACGAACAAGGCAGATTATCCGCGATCGATGCGCCTCCGATCCGTGGTTCGGCTTTGTTCGTGGCAATTCGTGCTTTGTCGTGGTTGTTCGCCTTTACTCTCACGGAATCGTTCTTGTGCGCTTGCAATTCTGTCTGTGGGTCTGGCATTCTGCTACTGCAATGTGCATTGCACACCATGAACGGCCCCCCGAATTGGTCGCGTTGGTTGAAGCACTGACGCTTCGTAGGGGTGTATTTCAACTCAAAGCCAGGCTTCTGAAGTCAGTGCGCTCCGAATTGCAAGCCGCAAAAGACAGCGGATTGACCTGGCGTGTCATCTGGGGAACGCTCCGGGATGAAGGGTATCCCGGCGGATACCAGCAGTTTTGCAAGGCGGCAAACCGAGTCATTGAAAGCGCCCGTTCGCCTACCGCGGGTAATGGCGAGAACCTCCCCCCTCCCGGGGTGGAAAAAGACATTCGTCAACAAACGGTCCGCGCTCGGGGTCTGAGCAGCGAGAACACAGAGAAAACGGAGAAACCGGCATGGCAAGTACGGAGAGAAGAGGAAATGGCGAGGCTGGATCGCGAGGCGGAAGTGAATCGTCAGAGAGAGTCGCGATTGCAACCGACGAAGGTCTTCAAGCCGAGCGTATTTGTGGGGAGGAGCGACGATTGACCGCGGCCCTGGAATTGAAACCCAAGCGGGTCGTCTTTCCAATCGCCGGCAAGGGCGGCGTGGGGAAGACGACCGTCATGGCCACACTAGCGGAGTGGTACGCGAGCACTGCCTACACCGCTGACCTGTTTGATATGGACCCCGACAATAAAACAGAGGGGTGCTTCAAGGCACTGTTTGCCAAAGCGCACAAACTTCCGGCGCTGGAGAGCTGGACATACGACAAGCTGTTGGGAATCTCCCTGGAATCCAGCGCCGACGTGATTCTCGCTGACTTGGGCGCGGCACAGGGCCATCGATTGATTCCGTGGTTTCGGGACTTCTATAAGGTGATGCAGGACTCCGGTCTTGATCTTCGATGGACGGCTCTGGGTGTCGTGGATGCGGACATTGCCTCCGCACGGTCGGTGATCGAGTGGGGCGGCGAGTTGCAGAACACCGTTGACTACGTCATTGTTCACAATCATTTTCAGGATGGTGTTGCTTCGTCCTGGGAGAACCCGAAGCTGGAGCCGGATGTGACGGCCTTTCGGGAGACATTCTCGCCTGTTGAGATACGGATGGATGCCAGACGGCCTGACTTGCAGCGCATGATGCGAACGATGAACGTCACCCTTGGCGATGTAGGCGACCGCAAAACCAATGTTCCGGAGTTGAGAGCGCCGGATATGACCCTCCGGGCAAGAACGTACCGCTTTCGCGCTTTCAGCCAATTCACGGAAGCAAGAAAGGTACTTCTCCCATGAGCACTGTGCATTTGACACCACTCGACAATTCTGCGTGGATTCGTGACCTCGTGTATCTCGCCTTCCCAGAGGGTGAAGCCAGAGAACGTGTTCTATTCGACCTGGTCAAGCAGTTCTCGAAAATGGATCCGGAAGACCCTGAATGGTTGCGCTACAAACTGAACGTAGTAGAGTGCAAAGCTATGGAGAACATGGCGCGGGCGCTGAACGAAGCTGCCACAGAACAGGCGAAGCTCCGGGGCGTCACTCGTGAGATGGCAGACTTTGCATCGACTCAGATCAGGGGAACAATCGAAAACGCTGCTTCACAGACTCGGCAGATGCTTGAGGATGTACAGCTCAGCCTTCATGATGCGATCTCGGGCGAAGCCATAATTAAGAGCTACACCGATGAAACAAGGCAGCAATTCGCCGCCGTTATAAAGGGAATTATTGAGGACACCCTTGTAAGGGCGCTCACGCTTTCACAACAGCGCATGGACGAGTGGATGAAGGGGACACTCGACAACTCCATTCGAGACGCTCAGAAGTCTTTGGCGGCGGTCACGACGGACTTTCGAGTCAAGCTGGGAGCCGCATGGGGACAGCTACTCTGGGGCTGTATCGGCGGCGGAGTCCTGGCCGGCGTCCTTCTTCTGGTGGGCGGATTTTGGGTAGGCAGACATTGGTAAATTGCTGAACGGCGTCAAATGTAGAAGGAGAAATGTATGTTTGGGCTTGCATACCTGTTTACGGTGATCGTGGGAGAAACTTTTGCTTTGATCGTGCGCGTTCTCAACAGGGTGCTCCGGAGTGTGGCTTAGGTTGCGGAAGCCATCAAAAAAGCGCCAAATCTCCTCGCTATCATTAGCCGACTCACGGAAATCTACCGAGCTAGGGCAGTGTCTTGTTTGCCGAGATCCGGCCGAAACGCGGGATTTGACCCTCAGCCCGTCTCGCTGAGCGCATCGATCTGAAGTCACCAGTCGAAGCTCACAGTAATGGTGATCAGTAAGCACTAGTCGGTACCTATTTCTCCAGACGGCGTGAGCCAATTCCGAGTTGTTAAAAAACTAGTAACTTCCGAGTAGGCGGTGATGCGACAGCATGCCAAAACAATGACTCTCAACGACACTATCGAATCAGCTAAGTGCAGCGATGATTGTGCCGCCAAGCGCACGGTGTCCTTTTAAGGCTGCTCGCGCCCGGCACGGCTATATCGTCCGCTGGCCCTTCGCTATTTAGCCGGAACAACCGATGCGCCTAGCCGCTTCAGTTCTGCCAGCGCCGCGGTGTAGCCCGTATCACCCTTTGGGCAGCCATCGCGCGCGGCCTTGAGGCGCGCAAGCGCCGTCGTCCGTTGATGATGTAATAGCGCGTCCTCGCCGGTGAAGTAGTTGGCCTCGCAAACATGCCACTTCTGCCAAGCGGAGACGCCGCTGGCCGCAGCCACCATTGCCCCATTGGCTGTTGCCTGTCCCAGATCGAGCTTCAGCACCGGTCCAGGCCATTTCGACAGATCCGCGGCCGCTGCCACTCGCGCGAGCTGCTGCGCGTCGTCGTGGCCCTGCCGCTTCATGACCACGTGCAGCAACAGAGCCGCGGATACCGCCGCACTTGAAGACGGCGCGGTGGAGATCGTGTACTCAAAGCCCGTAACGGCTGCCGTCAAGTTGGACTGGGCGAAATAGGCGTCGCCGCGATTAAAGTAGGCGATTGTGTCATTCGAGTTCAAATGGATCGCTTGGTTGTAGTCTTGAATCGCGCGACCGTAATCGCCCTTCCTCTTGTAGGCGACGCCGCGGTTGTTGTAGTTGTTCGCATTATTCGGATTCAGGCGAATCGCTTCGTTGAATTCCTGAATGGCCCGGTCGTATTCTTCCTTGTCTATATAGGCGTTGCCGCGGTCGTAATAGGCTCTTTCAAACTTCGGGTTCAGGCGAATTGCTTCATTGAAATCCTGGATTGCGCGGTCGAAGTCGCCCTTCTTTTTGTAGGCCAGGCCGCTGGTGTAATAGAAAGATGGTTCATTCGGGTTTAGGCGAATCGCTTGATCGGTATCCTGGGTCGCGCGGTCGTAATCACCCTTGCTGTAATAACCGACGCCGCGGCTGCCGTAAATGACGGCCCGATTCTTGGTAGTGTCTTGGTCCGCCTTGAGGAGCTCCGTGCATCCGGTTATTTTTGCGTCCGGGTCGACTGACTGGCACTTGTTCAGGTTTTCTTGCCTGGTCTGTCCCATCGCGACTGTCGCAGCGCCAAGCAGAAGGCAAATGCATAAAGCTGGTTTGCCAATCACATTCGATTCCCTAGTCATGGATTGAAAGTAACAACATATTACAGTCGCCGTTGCGCCACATTCCGACGGCCAATTCTCGTGTTCCGGGAGGTTTGTCGCCAACTCGGAAGTGACGCCGTTTGGAGCTACTTCCGGATTGGCGGTCACTCGCCCGGAACATGAACAGTTGGGGTTTCTCTGTTTGGATTGGTCAATGAGCGCATCGGCGATTTCGCGCTCATCGAGATCGCTAGCGACTCATTGAGGATCGCCGAACCGAGTTTTCGTAGAGTCGGTTTCGCGACGCAGTGCCGCAGTCAGGATCGCAGGACACTAATCAGTGCTGAGAGCGCAGCCGTTTGCTGCCTTCGACTCGGGTAGTAGATAAAGAACCCGGCATACGGGGGGCACCAGTCCTGCAGAACGCGGATCAGTTTCCCGTCTGCCAGGTACGAAGAAACTTCCTGTTCTCCCACAAAGGCGAGCCCAACACCATCGAGCGCTCCACGGATGACAAGTTCCAGATCATCCACGACGAGCGGACCGTTCACGGCGACTGAGAGTGTCTTCTTCCCTTTCTCAAACTCCCATCGGTACAGCCCTTCCGATCCGTGGCGGAAGTTGATGCAGCTATGCTGCAGCAGATCACGAGGCTGCTTCGGCCTCCGATGCAATTCGAAGTACGCAGGAGAACCGATGATGGCCGGCCGCTGATCTTGCGACACGCGCATAGCAATCATGTCCTTCTCGATGTATTCGCCGAAGTGAACGCCCGCATCGAAGCCATCTGCCACGATATCCCTGCGACTGTCGTCGGTGGTCACATCGAGGACGATGTCTGGGTACTCCTTGTGGAGCTGGCCAAGCTTTGGCGCGAGCACCGCCTTTACCGCGAGGCGAGGCAGCAGGAGGCGGATCCGACCGGCAGGCTTGTTTCTGTTGCCGGAAATCTCCTCCAGCGTCTCTCCAATCTCCCCCAGCGCGGGTTTCAGACGGACGAGAAGCCGTTCGCCTGCATCCGTCAGCGACACGCTTCTTGTGGTCCGGGCAAGCAACCGCACTCCAAGTTCTTCCTCGAGGCCACGCATAGCGTGGCTGATAGCCGAAGGAGACACACCCTGCCGCTTCGCGGCCTTCGTGAAGCTGCGTTCCTCCGCAACGACGATGAGGGTTGCGAGCGTGGCCATATCCCGAGGCAGCATTACTGAATTCTACTCACAAGCCCTTGTTCATTTGATGGGATTCTCAAAAGGGCCTGACGGGTTGAGGATGGTTCATGAGGGGTTGACGCTCGTCGTCAGCAGGCATCCAGAAGGAGTCGAAATGCCCCATGTCATCGTGAAGCTCTGGCCCGGCAAGTCGGAGAAGCAAAAGAGCCAGCTTGCGAATGAGATTACTCAAATCGTAATGAAAACGCTCCACTACGGCGAAGAGTCGGTCTCGGTCGCTTTTGAAGAGATCGGATCGGCAGACTGGGCTTCCAAGGTTTACCAGCCAAACATCGTCGGCAATGAGAAGAACCTTTACAAAAAGCCCGGCTACACCATGTGAGCTGGCAACCCGCAACATCAACAGCCCTTCCACGAAGGGCGGTTCTAAAGAGGAGTTCAAGCATGGAAATCAAGAGAGTAGGCTCACAGGCCTCCGTCGAAGGACCTTCCGAATGGTTCACCGGAACCGTTCGCATCGACCCTCTTTTCACAGCTCCAGATCCTGCGTTCGTCGCAGGCGCCGCAGTGACGTTTGAACCGGGCGCACGCACGGCATGGCACACGCACCCACTTGGCCAGACCCTGATTGTGACCGCCGGAGCAGGGTGGGCGCAGCGCGAGGGCGGGCCGGTTGAACGGCTCTTTCCAGGAGATGTCGTCTGGTTTGCGCCTGATGAGAAGCACTGGCATGGCGCGACTCCCACCACAGCCATGACTCATATCGCAATTCAAGAGAAAAAGGACGGGAAAGGGGTTGATTGGCTGGAACACGTGAGCGATCAACACTACAGCCTCTAACAGCGCGGCTAGGCCGCTGGAGAAAAGATCATGGCAAGAAATGACCGTTTTACAGACAAAGTTGTCTTCGTCACAGGGGCTGCCAGCGGCATCGGTCGCGCCGCCGCAATCGCCTTCGCCGCCGAGGGAGCACGGGTAGCAATCCTCGACCGCTCAGCGGACGCGCTTGAAAAGGTCAAGTCGTCAGTGGAGAGCGCGGGCGGTGAGGTTCTCACCGTGGTTTGTGACGTGTCTTCACCGGACCAGGTAGAAGACGCCGTAGAGCAGGTGGTACACCGGTTCGGCCGGCTGGACGTCGCGTTCAATAATGCCGGCGTGGAGAACAAGGCAGCTCCAGTTCATGAAATCGATCTTGCTGAGTGGGATCGCATCCTCAACATCAATTTGCGTGGCACTTTTGTCTGTATGAAGCACGAGCTGGCCCAGATGGTGAAGCAGGGCGGCGGGGTGATTGTGAATACGTCTTCGGGCGCAGGTATCCGCGGTGTGGCCGGTGGTGCTGCATACGCCGCATCCAAACACGCGATCATTGGCCTGACGCGCTCAGCTGCGCTCGACTATGCCAAGCAGAATATCCGCGTAAACGCGGTACTGCCCGGCAACATCGAAACTCCAATGATGGACCGATTTACAGGCGGGGATATCCAGAAAGCAATTGACCTGGAGCCGGTCGGGCGGCTCGGTAAGCCCGAGGAGATCGCAGAGGCCGTGCTGTGGATGGCATCGGATCTTGGCGGCTTTGTGACCGGTGCTGCAACAGTCATCGACGGAGGTTGGTCGCTCTAACCTTCAGGAGAGCCGAACGTACCTTCGTCAGAATAAGGAGCCAGAAATGAAGCTTGGAACAGTCGCAGTCATGGCAGCCGGAGCCGTTTGTTTTGCTTCGTTGTTCTTGAACACGCGACCTGCTGCGGCGCAGGCGAGTCCGGAACGACTCGTGCGCATTGCAGAGCTGGAGATTGATCCCGGACAGCTTGAGGCCTACAAGCATGCGCTACGTGAAGAGATCGAAGCTTCTATTCGGATCGAGGCAGGCGTTCTTACGCTGTACGCGGTATCGGTGAAAGGCCAGCCCAACCAGATCAGGCTTTTCGAAGTGTACGCGGGTACGGCCGCATATCAGGCGCACCTTCAATCCGCACACTTTCTAAGGTACAAAAGTCAGACCGCACTCATGGTGAGGTCGTTGAAGTTGATCGAAACCGAACCGGTTTTGCTGGGCGCTAAATGAATGCCCGGAAGCCTACTTCGTGAAACTCCAACCGCTTGGAGCGTTGGGCCGCCGCCGACGCCCTGCACTGGCAAGAACAGGCCAACGCACTCATCCAGACGGATTGAAGGTCAAATCGCGGGTTCTGGTCGGATGGTCGCCTAACGCTAAGTTACTGGTTAAGCACCAGCCCGCCAAGAGGGTGATTCCGGCAGCACGGCGCTTTGGTTGCGAGCCTTAGTGGCCGAAACGGGCTTTCTCAGAGAATGCTGATAAAGGAGCGGAAGGGGCCGGGAAGGCCACATGCTCGCAACCAACTATTGATTGCCGGTGTGGTGAATAGGCTCGGAAACGCGGCACCCGTGAGCCGCCATGCTCTGGCTGTCATTCCACAGCTTAAGGAGTACCAAGAATTGAATTCAAAGCGGCTTCATCGATGAGCAAAGATCCAATTCGACCGTTCGGCAGAAGCCCCAAATACCGATCTTTAGGGGAAGTGAGTTCCTTCCTGATCTCTGCGGAAATGGCCTCCAACTCTTGGGAATAGCCATGCAGTAATCGTTTAGCCTGTTCAAGATAAGGGTCAAAGGAACGAATGCCGGTCAGGTTTTCCATATCTTGGAGATCAACCGAAGCTCCACGCTCACAGATGGGTCTGTTGGAAAGAATGTCTGCGGCTGGACCTGCTGCCTTTACGACACATTGAGTCACGATAGGCCAATCATCGTGATCATAGATGACTTGAAAGAACATGCCGCGTTTAGCTTGCTCCGGTATGAATCCGACGGCGATCCCAAAAACTCGACCACCGAAGTGACGTGCCGCAATGGCGTGGCCTGCCTCATGTTCAGCTGCAGGGATCATAATCGAATCTACGTATTCAGCGGGAATGAGTATTTCTTTTTCTGTCCCCTCATAAGGCAACCAAAATTTCATTGCTTCCGTGCCTCGGCATTCGGTGAGCGCTTTAGCGAGTTAAGCATGACAGACCCGCGCGAGGTCAGTTTCTCATCTTTTTAACCGAACCGCTGGTCCATTCTCAATGAGCAGAGGCACAATCGATCATCGCCCGCGGGAGCCTCACCGTATTTGATGAATGCTTTCGGGCTGCATTTGGTTGAGAATTGCAAAACCAGATTGCTTCTGTTCTGGTTAGGACGAGGCATACCGTGGGAAGGCAAAGAAGCTATGTGGCGAGCCAATCTTCATGTGAACCATGTTTTCGGGTGAGTTTGTGGGTTGCGGATCGCGTCGAGGCCCAGCGAGAGTTAGACTTGGCTCGAGACTAAACATTCAGGAGGAAGACCGGTCTGCCGAGGCAAGGAACAACCATACTTAGGTACGCCTTGGCACCTCCGGCCCGGGCATTCCTGTCCGCGAAGAGCGCCTGGATGTGCCTTAGGGAGGCGATTTTTGCACAATGGCCATATCAGCTATCAAAAGGAAGGTTTGGACAGCTCCAACTCTGACAGAGTTTTTGAAAATCGTCGGCAAGACGCGTGACGAATGGAATTTCGCTCGTGACGACGTTGGCGGACCTTGGTTCCGGGGCCAGCAAAGGAAGCACTGGCCTTTAGTACCGAACATCGTCCGAATTGGCTGCGGCAACAGGGAAACCGAAGACGAAATCCGGGAGGAGTTTGCCATACGTGCTCCCGCACTGAGCCGGTTCGAGACGCTCCCTACCAATGATTGGGACCTTTACTTCCTGATGCAACACTATGGGGCACCGACGAGACTGCTCGACTGGACGGATAGTCCAGTGATCGCATTATATTTTGCTGTCCGCGACAATCCGGGCTACTACGATTCCGCAGTCTGGATGTTGGACCCATACGAATTGAATAGACGCGTAACGGGCAAGAGAGAAATTGTCGCGCCTAGCGCGCCAGGCGCTAATCCGAAGGATGTTGGGCGTGTAAATCCGTGGCTACCCCCGCGATGGACCAAAAGGCACCCGCCAGAAGAGCCGATTGCAATCTTTCCGACGCATATCGCGCGCCGCATTAGTAGTCAGAAATCAAGTTTCACGGTTCACGGCGATGATGACGCTGGGTTCTCGAAGTTCCAAGCCGGCAAAGACCCCTGCCTCGCAAGAATCGTTGTGCCAGGGTACGCCATTCGTGACATACGGCTAGACCTTCAAAATTATGGCATTGATGAGACATTGATCTTCCCAGATCTCGAAGGGTTGGGAAGAGCGCTGGCGACGAGCTACCGAGATGTCAAGATGGACCGTCCCCACAGCAGGGTTTACGTGCGATTGAGACCCTCCAAGCTGGATAAGAAGGGAGTTGGCGTATTTGCGATAAGAAAGATTCCAAAAGACACTCGGATTTTCGCTGACGAAAACGAAGAGCTTTGCTGGATTCCCAAATCGTCTCTGCCGAAGGGAAAGGCTCTGCGAACGCTTTACGAGGCTTTCGCCGTAATAGAAGGAGATCGTTATGGATGCCCAACATCGTTCAACAGGCTCACTCCAGCGTGGTTTCTGAATGAATCCAAAAAGCCGAATACCCGGTGCGACGAGAACTATGACTTCCACACCCTGCGGGACGTTTGTGGCCGGAGAAGAACTGACAGTCGACTACAGTACTTTCAGTCGTTATCCAGGGAAGCCAAGCGGTCATTAACGTGTTCCACCTCATGGTTTCCTTGGTTTGTCTATTGATGCAAACAGGCCAAAGCGGTCATCCAGCTTCAGAAAGGCCCAAATCCGAAACTGAGCTTCGTACCATTACCGACGCGACAGCTTTGGCAGAGACTAGGGGCCGGCGTTACCGGCCCCAGATTTTGGGGGCAGAGGCTACTTCCGCCTCTTCGTTGGAGCGAAAATCTCCGGTTCCGTTTGTGCTGCGCCGTCGTCCTCGCTCGCACCGTCTGCCGGATCGTCCGCAACTTCGACTTTCGAGAGCCGCTTCATACTTGTTGCGTGGATCTCGGCGATGCTGTGCTTGAAGGTAACGCCTTCGACCTCTTCTGAAACCTCGCGATACTTGATTTTCCCTTCAAGGGTGATGAGCTGCCCCTTCTGAAGCGTCTTGGCGAAGCTGGAGAGATTGCTCCAGGCGTACACGCGATGCCATTCAGTGCGGTTTTCGTAATCGCCCTTTTCGTTCTTCCAGCTATCGCTGGTCGCCAGACTGAAAACGACGTATTCCTTGTTGTTCTGTGCGGTTTTTACTTCTGCATTCTTTCCGAGACGACCGATGAGGATGACTTTGTTGAACATTGTCTTTAGCTCCGTTATTTAGGTTTGTCCGCTGGATGCGGTACATGCTTGCCCGGAGGGTGTGCCGACGCGACCCACTCCCAAGGCGACTAGAAACGATTTGTGGAAGGGGACCCGAGCTTGTCTCGGGGGAGGAGTCCACGCCTGGAAGGCGCGGAGCGAATCTTTGGCAGGAGAGCGTGCGTCCGAAGGGCGGGGGTGTTGTTAGCGCGGCACGCTGAACGTAGACAGAAAGGCAAACGGAAATGGAGCTCACTGTTCAACTCCTTCATATCTGTTGCCTTGGATTTGCAGAAGTCGCACGGAACAAAAGGATGTTTGACGACCTGGCCGCCCTGGCTGGAGTAAAAGGCCCGAAACCGACGCTTTTGAGCGACTATCTGTTCGCCCATAATCTCGCCTTTGCCATAGTGCGCTGAATGTAGGCAGCTTTCCGTGAGGGGTTTGGATCGCGGGAGAGGTATTCGCTGTCGAGGATGCTTGCCATTGCATCGTCGGGCATCCCGAGGGTATAAGCTGCCACACAGAAGGCGATGTCTGCGGCGGCGGGCCGGTCGTGGTATTTTGGCGCGGTACGGAACCTCTCCAGTGAAAGGTGCGAGTACCTCATCCCCCCGCCAGGGGAAACGACCGTCGACCGCCGTCGGGCGATACGAGCCTGTCGTTCGTGCTCTTGCAGTTGGAATTGCTTCGTTAGCTCAATACGAAGAAACGGCGCCCTCCGGTATTGAGTGCCATTGCAGCTGCGCAACAATACGTACGGATAGAGACCGTTGCCTTTGCGGTACTTCGGCTTGCAATTCGTGAAACCGGGAAGCCTGCCGAAACGGCGCCAGTCGGCGGCGCTTGGGTCTGCCTGATATCTGCCAGCAAGTGTCTGAGCAACAAATGTTGAGAGATCTGTTGGGTAAACATCGTCGTGCTTGAGCCACGCTTGGAAATTTCCTTCACTGGTCTCAACCACTGCACACGGTTCCATATCGTCGGCTGTAAGCTGGTCAATCGAGCTTTGATTTAGGTCGTCTAATATCGTGAATCGGTGCGCTCCTGAAGGGCGAACGTAGATGTGTGCTCCCCGGGCATTATGGGCCTTTAGGAGAGTCAGACGAGACATGACGAGTTGAGCTGGGAGGTTTGACAAGCCAGGAAGCATCCCACGTTCACTCAGAATTCCAATGTCATACGCCGGCGCCCCAAGAGCACCGAGCATCTTCCGAACGGCGATGAGGGTCCTGTCCATTTTCGACCACCCACAACAATCTAGTTGCCAAACCCATCCCGATAAGTGCTAGGATGCATTATTGAAATGTACAGTGCACTAGGCTAGGGCCGCAAGTCCTCTGTCTCGGGTCTTTTTGAGATGTGTCGTGGTTTTCACTTCAACCGCAACATTCGTGAAATGTTCATCTCAATTAACGTATGCATCAGGATAGCCACAGTGACGAGAAGCAGAAACGGCTCAGCGAGAAGCTACGGGACGAGCTAGGCCCGCTGATCGTGGGTTTGCTCGATCACTGCACTGGGCTCGAAGACATCATCGTGAACGAAGACTCGAGAATTTGGGTCAAGCGGACTGGATCTTCATTTGAGCAGATCGGTGAGCTGTCCAGCCGCCAGGCTCGCGGGGCAATGATGACAATTGCCTCGATGCAGAAAACCACGGTGACAGAGTTGCGCCCTGTTCTTGAGACGCAGCTTCCCATCTGGAAATTTCGCTTTGCGGGGTTGATTGAGCCTGTTGTGCCGTCGCCGTCGTTCGCGATCCGGGTCAAGCCGGATAGGAAGCGCAGTCTGCGGGATCTGCAGATGCAAGGGATTCTCACCAGGAAAGACGACCCGCGCAATCGGCGGGCGGAGCAGGAAGAGTTCATCGCAAAGTTGCAAGGCCTGGACCATATAGAAGTGATTCAAGAAGCCATCCGAAGTCGAAAGAACATACTGATCGTTGGTGGAGCGGGTGCTGGGAAGACGACGATCGCAAATGCGGTCCTCGAAGAGATTGGGATTCTGACACCAGCCGATCGGGTGTTAGTGATTGAAGATACGCAAGAGCTTCTCCTCGATTCTGCCAACAGTTTGAGCATGTTGGCCACGATGGACTTTGACCAACTCAAGTGCCTCAAGATTGCGCTGCGGCTCAAGCCTGACCGGATCATCGTCGGCGAAGTCAGAGATGGCGCGGCAGCCCTGCCGCTGCTGAAGGCCTGGAACACGGGCCATCCGGGCGGTGTTTCTACGATTCATGCCAACAGCGCCGCGGAGGCGTTGGTTCGCCTGGAAGACTTGGTGCGCGAAGCAACAGAGGCACCCCAACAGCGGACCATCGCAGCGGCTGTCGATGTCGTGATTTCGGTCGTTAACGATCCCCTTGAAGGCCGAAAGGTGCAGGAGGTCGCGATTGTTACTGGATATCAGGATGGTCGCTATCTTCTGACCCACGTATGAGTGCTTTGGCTCCGAGTTGTTGGGGGGCAGAGCTTGTCCAGGGCGCGGAGGACGAAAGTCGTTCGCATAACGATGTGCCGGAGGGCACTGGAGGAATGAAATGAATCGTGTACGTATTTTCTTTGCGAAGCGGCCAGGGACCCTTCGGGTCGCCCTGATGGTTGCGTTCATGACAGCAGCATGTTCCAGCGGAGCCTTTGCCGCCGAGACTGGAACAAACCTGCCGTGGGAAGGCCCGCTAACGACACTTGTAACCTCGCTGACCGGGCCGGTGGCATACGCCATCTCGGTTATCGCAATCGTTGCGCTCGGAGCGACACTCGCGTTTCGTGGCGGGGAGATGGGCGAGACTATGCGGCATCTCCTCCAGGCCGGCATCGCTGTTTGCCTCGTCGTCTTTGCGGCTCAGGTTATGACATCGTTCATCGGTCAGAGCGCGGAAATTGCGGCTCTTCAGCCTTTAGGTGCGATGGCACAGCCCGTTCGTGCGATTGTGCGGGGATAGACGCCAACCAGAACCATTAGCAAGGGAGGAGGGGCTGAACACTCACCCCCTCCACCTATTTGGGGAAGAACCAGTGGAAGAACCAGAACAGACGATCATGCGGACATCTTTGAGTAGACCTCAGCAGCTTCTCGGCGGAGACAGAGAACTGGTCATTTTGTCGGGCCTCGGGGCCGGGTTGATGGCTGTTAGCGTCATGACTTTCCTGTCTTTCCTGATAGCTTTCCTAGGTTTTGGCGCCATCGTTGCCCTTCTGGCGAGGATTGGAAAGGTCGACCCGATCATGAGAAAGGTGTACAGCCGCCACCTGCAATACAAGGATTTTTATCCGGCGAAGAGCGGAGTCACGTCGCTCGGCAAAACTCCAAAACGGAGCTGGAGGTAGTAATGTTCGGAGAGACTCGGAAACAGCCTCAGGGGCTCGCTGACTTGCTCCTATGGTTCGGACTTGTCGACGACGGTGTTGTGTTGCAACGGGATGGCTCTCTGCTGGCTGCATGGCAGTACCGAGGGCCAGACCTTCATTCGGCGACGCATGCTGAGATGGCCGCTATCGCTCGCCGCTTGAATAGGATCTTTCGTCTTGGCCGCAGCTGGATGATTCAGGTTGACTCGTTCCGAACCAATTCCAGCGGCTACTCGCCGGAGGGCGAATTCCCCGATCATGTAACGGCTTTGATTGACCAGGAGCGACGGGAGCAATTCGGCCACGAGGGGAGCCATTTTGAAAATGAGTATTTCTTGACTCTGTCGTATATGCCTCCCGTTGCTGCGACGGAGAAACTGCAAGGCTTCATGCTCACGGGAAAAGAGAAGGACACAAGCGACGGAACGAACGCCGGCGCAGAGGCTCTTCGCTTTTTTAAGGCAAAGGTCCGCCAGTTCGAAGACGTGTTTGCTGCCCAGTTCCCGATAACCCGGCTCAAGGCGGTTGTCACGAATCTCGGTAGTGGCTTTGAGCGGGTCGATGACGATTTGTTGGCTTATCTTCGCCGCTGTTTGACCGGCATCAGAGGCCCGGTTCTCCAGCCTGAAATTCCAGTCTTTCTAAATGACCTTCTCGCAATGGAAGACTTTCGCGGGGGTATGGACACGATGATGGGAGATCGGCACTTGCGCACCATATCGGTCGACGGCTTTCCCAGATCCACGTACCCGGGCGCACTCTCTGTGCTGGACACGATCCCGTGTGAGTATCGCTGGAACACGCGAGCAATCCTTATGGACCCCTCGGAGGCACAGGGAGTCATCTCAAAGATCGGTCAGAAGTGGAAGTTCCAACAGCGAGGACTGAAAGACCAGGTCTTCAAGTCAAAGGGTGGAGGCCAACTAAATCAGTTCGCAATGTCGATGGTTTCAGACTCAGATGGGGCGCTGGCTGAAGCCACATCCGGGGATGTGCACTTTTGCTATTTTTCATCTTCGATCGTTTTATGGCAGAAGGATAAAAAAGTTCTCGACGACATGATCAGCGAGTTCCGAAAGGTGCTCATCAATCGCGGATTCGGCGTGAGGGTCGAAGACATTAATGCCGTAGATGCTTTCTTTGGAACTCTTCCGGGAAACGGTGTAGCACAAGTACGACGCGTGATTGCACACACGCGCAACTACGTTGACCTGATGCCGATTTCGGCGGTGTGGGCCGGAGAGAAAACGAACCCTTCGACCCTGATGCCGCCCAACTCTCCGCCTGTCATCTATGCCGCCACTCAAGGTGGAACCCCCTACCGCTTCAACCTGCATGACAACGATGTGGGGCATACGCTCATCGTCGGACCAACTGGAGCCGGCAAGTCGGTCCTTTTAGCCTTGTTGGTCGCGCAGTGGTTTCGGTATCCGAAGGCGCAGGTCTTTGGGTTCGACAAAGGTCATTCACTCTATTGTCTTTGCAAGGCCGCCGGCGGCCGGTTCTATGACATCGGTGAAGGCGGGCTCTCATTTCAGCCACTCCGCGACATTGATAACGATGCGGAGTTCGGATGGGGCCAGGAATGGGTCGAGACTGTTTTACGTTTGCAGGGCGTGCAGATTGGCCCTGCTGAACGACACTCGATCAGTGATGCCCTACGGCAATTAGCGACGGCTCCCCGCGAGCGTCGAACACTGACGGAACTAGAGGCCAACCTCCAGGACGAAAAGCTCAAGGCAGGAATTCAGCCCTATGTCATCGACGGTCCCCTCGGCGGACTGTTGGACTCCAGGAACGACGGTCTTACGACCTCACGTTTCGTTGTGTGCGAGATGGAGACACTTCTGAGCGGTTCGTACGGCGAGGCGACTGTCATGGCGGTCCTGCTTTATCTATTCCGTCGGATGGAACGTGCTCTCGATGGAAGCCCGACGCTTGTCCCGATCGATGAAGCATGGCTCTTCCTGAAGCATCCGGCGTGGCGCGACAAGATTCAAGACTGGCTGAAGACGCTTCGGAAAAAGAATGCGGTCGTGGTGCTCTCAACGCAGAGCATGGCTGACATCAAGGAATCCCCCATCGCATCGGCCATTCTTCAGAGCACAGCAACGAAGGTCTACCTGCCTAACAGCGAAGCGGCAAATCAGGGTATGCGGCAGTTTTATGAGTACGCAGGTCTTAACAGCCGAGAAATCGAGTTGCTGCAGACCGCGACGCCCAAGCGCGACTACTACGTCGTCCAGCGCCTCGGACGGCGCATGATCTCTTTTCGGCTCGGCGCTGTGGCTCTGGCGTTTCTGGGAGTCTCCGGCCAGAGAGACAGGGCCAGAATCGAGACCTTAGCCAGAGAACTGGGCGACGACTGGATCTCGGTATGGATGAAAGAACGGAAGGTTGAGAGAAGCTGGATCGACTACTACGAAGGAGTCAGACGACATGAAATCCAGATTGCTAGCTAAGGGCACAAGTGCAGTCGCCATGATTGCTGTCATGGGGACTGCGGGGATATGCCCGCCACCTGCTCGCGCAGGCGTGCCGGGTCTATTCGCAACTGAATACACGCAGCTTCTCAATTACGCGGAGCTGGTTGGGCAGTTGGAGAAACAGGTGGTGATGGTGGAAAACCAACTCACCCAAATCGCCGACATGACCAAGCACGGCCTTACGATTACCGACCAACTCTTTGGGACCGTAGGCTCAGACATCGCAAATCTGCGACAGATCGTGAACACGGGCCAGGCACTCTCGTACACGATGAGCAACCTTGACGGGGCTTTCAGAGCACGGTTTCCCGGCTACTCGTCGACCACCAACTACGGTCAGGCGTATGAGCAATGGAGCCAGACAAGCCTCGATAGCACTCTTGGAGCCTTGCAGGCTGCCGGGCTGCAGAACTCGCAGTTTGACAGCGACACGGCTCTGCTGAACACGCTGCAAAACCAAAGCACGTCTTCCGTTGGAAGGATGCAAGCTCTGGAAGTTGGAAACCAAATAGCGGAAAATCAGTCAGAGCAGCTAATGAAGCTGCGACAACTGATGATGGCCGATATGCAGAGCAAAGCAGCTTTCCAGGGCGCACAGATCCAGGCGGATGCGACCAAACAAGCAAACTCCGACATGTTCTTCGGTCAGAATCAGGTGACGAGCGATGGCGTGACTTTCTGAAAAGGAGATTTTGCGTGAAGCGAAAGAGTGTTTGGTTGGCAGTTGCTGGTCTCATGATGCTGACGGGATGCCGTCACGTGGAGCAAAGCCCGATCGTCGCGGCTTTTCAACAGGCGGGAGGCGGGGACGTAGATCAGTCCACGCCCGACAGCATAGGGCAATTTCTAGCCAAGCACGAGGACGTCCGGAAGCAACTCACGCCTCTCTGTAATCAGAGAAAGGCGGACGCTCCGGCAGACTGGACTGGCACCGATGAAGGAAAAGTGTGCGCCGGCAATGCCCGCGCCAACTTCTTCGGAAAACCAAATATGAAGTCGGACGGTGTGGCCTTTTGAGGTGAGGGATGGCAATCAAGCGAAGGACCTTGTCTGTGTTGGCCGTGGCACTCGTCTCGGCCACCACAGCTCACGCCCAAACCCAGGTGGATGTCGGTGGGACTTTTCAGCAGATAGGTCAGGCGGCGAATGCCTGGATACCCGCTATCATGCACGAGGCTGCCTTCCTATTCTACGTGCTGGCTACTTTGGACTTCGCCTGGGGAGCGCCATCCTTTCTACGCGAGAGCGATTTTAACGGCCTCTTCCTGAGCCTGATAAAGAAGCTGCTCGTCATTTCGTTCTTCTATGCGGTTCTCATCAATGGGCAGGTCTGGATTCCAGCCATAGTGGATAGCTTCGCCGAGCTCGGCGCGACGGCCGCCGGTGTTCCGCTGGTCCAGAATCCCTCCGACATCATGATGCAGGGCATTCAGCTTGTTTCGGACCTCTTCACAAAAGTTTCTGCGACTGACCTATTGACACAACCAGGCGGAGCAATCACTACGATCCTTGCCGCATGTATTGTTCTCGCCTCATACATCATAATCACGCTCCACTACGTGGTGACCAAGCTTGAGGCGATCATTGTCATGTCTGCTGGCTACATCTTCCTTGGCTTCGGAGGTAGTCGTTGGACTTCGCCCTATTTTGAAAGGTACATTTCACTGGCGGTCAGCACAGGCGTCCGGTTGATGTTGATTTACCTCATGTTGGGGGTCTTCAGGACTGTTTCGAACAACTGGATCGCGACAATGAACGGGTACACGGCTGATCAGCCGATCACCCAAATTTTTCCGACTCTCATGTCGATGCTTCTCTTTGCGTTTGCCTCTTGGATGATTCCCAAGATGGCTGGATCGGTCGCTGCGGGGACTCTAGGCATGGGAGGTGGGGACCTGGTTGGTATGGCAGCGGAGATTGGGAAAGGTGTTGCTCTGGGCGCCGCAACAGTGGCTGCGGTGGCTGCTACGGGAGGTACTGCCGCCGTTGCTGGTGGCGCCCTGGCCGCAACCGAAACAGCGGGAGCGATGGAAGCCGGAGGTGCAGCAGCATCAGCCGGGTCGAGTGCGGCGGCAGGCGTAGCGGATGGAGGCGAGGCAATGGGCAGCGTCCCAGCCCCTCCTGTCCCTACAGGGGGAGGCTCTCCGTCGCCTGACTCGCCGGCGGCGCCCCCTCCCCCTACTGCTTCCGCAAACGCCGGCGCTGCAGCTGCTCCGGCTTCGACACCGCAAGGCAGTACTTCCGCTCAGGACCTGGTGAGACGGGCGAGCAATATTGAGGTTCCACATGATGGCAGCGGACACGGATCATCCGCACAACTGCGAATTGATAGGGAGGAATAGACAGTGGCAGAAGCAGCAAAAACTCAATCGCCTTACGTCCGCGCCCGCCAAGAGTGGGATGAGCGATTCGGCGATCAGATCAAGAGCAAGAACAATTGGCGTCTCGCGGCCTTCACGTCAATGGCAACGACCTTGCTCTGCGTGACGGGAATGGTCGCCATAGGCTATCGCTCAAACACGGTGCCGTACGTCGTAGCCCTGGATGACGTTGGCCGAGCGGTGCCTGTCGTTCCTGCAAAGCAAGTCGCTGTGAAGGACGTCCGGTTACAGGCGGCAGTCGTAGCTCGGTGGCTAACGGACCTCCGAACGGTTGTTACGGATGCCGTGGCACAACGGCGACTCGTCGATGAAGTCTACGCGGAAACCGGACAGAACTCGGCCGCATCGGCCACCGTGACCGAGTTCTACTCGAAAAACTCCCCATTCGACCTGCTGACGAAACAGACCGTAGACGCATCAGTGGAGTCGATCGTCCAGCAGTCCCCCAAAACCTTCGAAGTGACTTGGACCGAAGTGACCCGCGATCTTGTGGGCGAGTACGTTGGGAGCCGACGGTACAGAGCGTTTGTATCCGTGACAACGCAAGAAGTCACCGATGCCAGGCAGGCATTGGTAAACCCGCTAGGCCTCTACGTCACGAACCTGACCTGGGGTGAGGTTGTAAGCACGAGCGGTTCTAGTTCCGCCGTGGGCAGTGATCAAACCGCAAAGGGAGACTCCGGCAAATGATCTGGATCGCAGCGTTGATGATTGCAGCGCAAGCAGGGGGAGCAACGGGGGTCCCTCAACCGTCCCCGGCTGTAACGGCTCAGGAGAAGCAAGAGCTGTCCAATTACAAGTTCAAGGCTGCGGCGGCAGCGTTGAACGCACAAACAAATCAATCGGTTCCAAAACCGAGTCCGTCGACTCCAATACCGCCTCTTCAAGTACCTCCAGTGACCAGCCAACGGCCCATCGCGCAGTCCTCTCCGGATCCAAGGATGGCGGCGAGAAGGGTTCTGGGGTTCCCCCAAACTGGAAACCGCCACATGCCGAGCTGAACAACGCTGCTGTTGGGGCAGTGGCTGTTGCACAGCAATGGGAGACGGGCGTGGGAACACCCACGCCTGCGCCGACGGGCGGGTCCTCTATGTTTTTGGGCAGGGTATGCCCGTGATGGTGTGCGCTCCGCTTAGAGTCTGCGCGGTGGAATTGCAAGCAGGTGAGCATCTGCAGAGCCAGCCACAGGTGGGCGACTCGCGCCGTTGGGAGATTACTCCGGTCATGAGCGGTTCGGGGCTCGACCAAACTCCGCTTTTGGTCGTAAAGCCGATTGAGTCTGGTCTCGAAACGGACCTCATCATCCCGACGGATCGGCGTACTTACGTTGTCAGGTTGGTGTCGGACCCCACCCGGTTCGTGTCTCGACTGGCGTTTCAGTATCCCGCCGATGATCGGGCGAAGTGGGCAGCCTTCCAAGCCGAACAAGATGCGGCGAGGCGAGATGCAGAAGCGGTCGCGGAGCAGCAGGCGAAAGACAAACAAATTGGAGCGGTACCGATGGCTGAGAACGCGTTGGACAATCTCTATTTCGATTACAAGCTCAGCGGAAATGCTGCCTGTCGTCCGGAACGGGTTCTGGACGATGGCCAGCACACATACCTGATCTTTCCCAACGATGGACGCTTCCGAGAGTTGCCGACATTGCTGTTGCTGGTGAAGGGCAGGACGGAGTTGGTCAATTTCCGAGTGGATGGAAGACGGTACATCGTGGATCGGCTGTTCGATAAAGCGATTCTCGTTGTGGGGGTTGGGAAGAAGCAGACGCGGGTGACGATCACCCGAGCCACACCCTATTCCGGCACTATCGGGAAAAGGAGCTGAGCGATGGCCGCCAATGAAGGGGAGCTAAAACCGCTCGACCTGGAGAACACACGGGCAGATCAGGAGCAAGAGGACCTTAAACGGGCCGCGCAGACCGACAAAGTCGTGCGCGGCGTGAACGGCAGCTTAGTGCCGTCGGCGCGAAAGTTGCGCCCGCTGGCGGGCATCATCATCATCATTATTGTCGTGCTGGCGGCACTATACATGCGAGAGGGCATGGCGACTCGTAATAGAAGGACTGCAAAGCAGGCCGAGACCGCGAAGGTTGGTGTTGGTCCTGCAACCACCGTGGAGAACGGCCTCCTCTCTGACCAGGCACGGAGCGGATTCGACACTGGCCAGACGCATATACCAGGTTCTCTCCATCACCGCTCGTCCATCACGAACGTAGACGACGCAGGAAAACTCGGTCTAGCTCCGTGCCCCCTATCAAATACAAGCAAGGCCCGGTCTCCGCCGCTGCGAATGGCGCCCTTTCGTTCGCCGAGCAAATGCGCTTGGACAAGTACAAGCGGGAAAGAGAGGCGATGGAATCGGCAACCTCGGTGAAAGGCAACCGACCGAACGGGGTAGCTGAGCCATCAGTGCCACAGGCGAGTGACCCTCTTCAAGCGA
>CAWCJV010000019.1:0-123887 GCA_963795845.1 uncultured Acidobacteriaceae bacterium
CCGGGGCCAGAAGCCGATCAGCAAGAAGCTGCCGGGCGGCAGCGGCGTGGTCGTTTTCGGCACCAGGAACGTCGAGGTCACCGGGTTCACCGTGAAGAACGCGGGCTTCGACGCCATTCTGGTGGCGCGCAGCCGGCGGGTCCTGGTCTCGCACAACCTGCTGAAGAACAACGGAGACGTGGGCGTGGACTTCAACGGGTCATCGGACTCGCTGGCGACCCACAACCTCTCTGAGTTCAACAAGGGCGGCGGCTTCCTGATCGCCGACGACCTGGGGCCGACGCACTTCGACGCGGTCACCTGGAACGAGGCCACCCGCAATCCGGGTGGTTGCGGGGTCATCATCGCCGGGCACTCCACGGCCGGGGTGTGGAGTAACTACGTCGCGCACAACCTGATCACCTTCAACGGGCTCAACCACAAGCAGCCCGGGGCCGGCGTGGTCATCGCCACCGAGGTCAAGGGCGAGCGGGTGTCGGACAACGATGTGGCCGACAACGAGATCTACGGCAACGGCCTGGCCGGGGTGACAATCCACTCTCACGTGGCCGGGCAGCGGATGAGCGGCAACCAGATCGTGGCCAACGACATCGGCAAGAACAACATCATCGGTGACACGATCGGGCTGGCCCCGCCGGTCACGAACCACCCGGACCTGCGCACGACCGGGATCCTGGTCGGCGCCTCGTCGGCGATCAGGGTGTGGATTCACGGCAACTACATCCACAGCAACTGGTTCAGGATCTACCTGAACGGCCGGATCCGGGCGCACATCTACCACAACCGCTACCACCGGGTGCATAAGCACATCAAGGTGGCGTAGCTGCGGGGCTGGTTCGGGCTGGCTGTCCTGCCCAGGCTTTGGCCGGGGGAGGGCAGCCAGCCTTTTTGCTGGCTGGTCGTCTTTCGCTGGCCTGCCGTCTCGTGTCAGGCGAGATCAAAGGCGGCCCGGACGGCGTTGCGGCGCCCCACGGGGACCTCGGTGGACGATCCGCGGATCGTGGTGATGATCGGGGCCACCGTCACCCGGGTCAGATGCGGGCGCACGACTTCCCTAGTCAGTACGAGGACTGGTCGCACCTTATCCAGCTGGGCCGTGTGGATCGGGCGCACTACTCCAGGTCCAGAGGGCTGCGGGCGGCGTAGTCCGCGAGGCTGTGTGGTATTCAACCTGCATCCATCATGGGATTCAGGCCATGAGTGCTGGTCACGCACGCGCCTGCCCCGCGGATCCCCGGGTTAGCAGGAGAAGGCGATGGGCATACAGCGGGGTGGCTGCCGGTTGAGGTTGACGTGCTGGACGCAGGACCGCAAAACCCTGCAAGCTGGCACTGATGTGCCCCGGGATTCAGCCCCCTTCCACCACGTGGAGCGCCCGCTATGGAAGTCAAGGAACTCGGACATCTAGTCCTCTACGTTCACAACCTCGATCGCTCCGCGTCGTTTTACCGGGATGTGCTCGGCTGGCGCCAGATCATGGGCGGCCCCGGCGACGCGCCTACCCCCTTCCGGGCCGCGGCCTTCTCCGCGCCGTCCGGGCGCACTCACCACGAGCTGCTGCTCATCGAGGTCGGCGAGGACGCGGCCAACCTCCCGCCGGGCCGCAGGGTCGGGCTGTACCACTTCGGCCTGAAGGTCGGCGACAGCGACGATGAGCTCCGCGAGGCCCTGGCCGCCCTGGAGGCCAACGCGGTCAACGTGGTCGGGGCCAGCGACCATACGGTCACGCACAGCCTGTACATCACCGACCCGGACGGGAACGAGATCGAGCTGTACGTGGACGTGCCCGGGGTGGACTGGAAGAGCGACCCGTCACTGGTCGCGGCGCCCATCAAGCCGCTGAAGCTCTAGGGGCCGAGCTGGCGGGCCGGCGATGGCCCCGGTGAGCGGGTCGCCGATGCGGAACTGGGCTGCACGGCGGGGGTTGCGGGCGTGTGAACGCGGCCTGGATGTCCTGTAGGCTGCTGCGTGGCAACGGGACGTGGCGCAGTTTGGCAGCGCACTTGACTGGGGGTCAAGGGGTCGCCGGTTCAAATCCGGCCGTCCCGACCAGCTGGCAAGGCTCGTTGATCAGGGCACTCCGCCCAGGTCAGCGGGCCTTTTGTCATCGAGGCCTGAGAGCGCATGGAGCCTAGACGACCCGCAGCTGGGGACCACTTGGGGACCGGCGGACGCCGAGATGCGCTGTCAGGGCATCGCCCGCCTCGGTGATAGATCGCTCATCCGGGTGCAGATACCGCTGCGTGGTGGTCAGCGAGCCGTGCCCCGCGATCTTCCGCAGGACGTGCACCGGGACACCCGCGTCAGCCATCCAGGTCAGCCCGGTGTGCCGCAGGTCGTGCCGGCGCAGGTGCTCATAGCCGAGCCCGATCACGACGTCATCCCAATGCGTGGCGTCACGAAGGACCGCGGTGCCGATCCGGCCGCCGCGGGGGCCGGTGAACGGCGGTCTGCAGGTCGGCCAGGTGACGGCCGGAAACCCGGTCACCTGCCTGCCGCGCGTGATGCACTCGTGTTCGTCTTCTGGAGTCACGGGAGCCGGATTGGCGATCACCCGCCGTGGGCGGTGAGCGGAAACCGGCAGGGGGTAGCGTCGGGGAGCGGATTGCCGGTTGACCATCGTAGATAGGGCTGAAGCGATGCTGGTTGATCATGTAAACCCGGTGGATCTGTACTGGGAGCACCGCGGCAGCGGTCCCCGGTTGCTGTTCTGCAACGGGTCTGGCACAACCTTGCAGGTCGTCCGGCCGCTGCTTGATTCACTTGCTGGCAAGTTTGACCTGGTGGCGTGGGACTACCGTGGCCTGGGTCGTAGCGTTCCGCTGACAGGTTCTTATACGATCGCCGATCTCGCCGCCGACGCTGCTGGCCTGCTGGCGCTCGCCGGGTGGGACACCTGCCGGGTGTTTGGGGTGAGCTTCGGGGGGATGGTGGCACAGGAGTTCGCCGTCACCCATCCGGAGCAGGTAGAGCGCCTGGCTCTGGCGTGCACCTCAGCAGGTGGCGGCGGCGGGGTCCTCCTATCCGCTGCAGAAGCTGCAGGGGCTCCCGCCTGAGGAGCGTGCTGCGGCGGGACTCAAGCTGGCTGACAGCCGCTGGGACGAGCGCTGGCTGAAAGCCCACCCAGCAGATCGCGCGCTGGCCGAGGCCCTCAGCCGCGCTGGCCAAGGTCAGCAGGACCAGGCCGCCGCAGCCGCCTCCAAGGCCCAACTCGAGGCGCGCGCAGGCCATGACGTCTGGGACCGGCTCGGCGCGATCACATGCCCGACGCTGGTTGGCTACGGCAACTACGACGGGATCGCGCCAGCTCAAAACAACGCCGCGATCGCGTCGCGCATTCGCGGAGCCCAGCTGCGCGGCTACGACGGAGGGCATTTGTTCCTGTTCCAGGACCCGGCCGCGCTACCAGAATTCGGGGAATTCCTTCAGGCACCATCGAGCTGATCCTCGTTCTAGCCAGCACCATTGGCAGGTTGTCCTGTCCCATAAGCCTTAAACCTGCTGATCTCCCCGGTGCCGTTGCGGGGCACGGTGACCTGGCCCGGGGTTCCGGGTGCTGTACCAGGCGCGGACCAGCACGATCGCCTCGTGAAGGCGGGTGGCGCTCGTCCAGGGTTACGATCAGGAACAGCCGTATCTTCAAGGGCTCTGCCACTGCCAACGCAGGAGGTCACGTGAATATCACTCTTCCCCAACTGCAGGCCGGTGACCAGGACAAGCCGCAGAACCGGATGGTGCACCGACTGCAGGGCCTCCTCACTGCGCTGGGGAACCCTGTCACGATTGACGGCATCTTCGGCCCGAATACGGAGGCCGCGGTCAAGGCCCAGCAGAAGGCCTTCGGCCTCTCCCAAAGCGGCGTGGTTGACGACAACACGTGGACCAAGCTGATCGAGGGCTAGAACGGAACGGCAGGAAGGGCGGCAGCAGGTAGCGCAACTCCGTCCCGATCGCCCGGACGGGCTTTGCCGCCATAGCCGCCCGCCCCCTGGATGGGCTAAAGATCTCTACGGCGGTGGGAGCCGGGAGCCAATTACGGGAGCCAACGCCCTCCGACTCCCCCGGACTCGCCGCGACCCCTCGGGGCGAATCTGCTGGGGGCGGCTCCCCGCCCGACTCCGTCAGACCGGCCCAGACACCTGATTCGTGCCTGGGGGTCAGGGGTCGCCGGTTCAAATCCGGCCGTCCCGACCAGTTTCCGCAGGCCAGGGTCGTTCTCTTCGGTGTGAGAGACGGCCCTGACGCTGTCCGCGGGAGCCAATCTCTCACAATTCACCAGGCCTGTCTGGAGCAGGGCCAGCAGCACCCGCTGCTTGGTACCCCGGACCGGCACCGCCATGCCGTCCTGCACTGCCTCGAGCTCGCCGAGCAGCCGCACCTCCATCACCCCACCGTACGGCCATTCACCACGCCGACCTCAGCTACGGCAGCGCCACTTCAAGTCGCCGGGGCCGCGTGCCAGTCATGCAGCCAATCCCCGACGCGCCCCCAGCCACACAACCAGCTGGCCGGAACCGGGCCGCGGCGTGATCACCGCAAGCCAACAGGCGGCGAGTGGTACCGGCTGGCGGATAGCCCAGGCGGATCAGCTTGCGGCGCTGAGGGGGTGTATCTCGTCGAGCGTCGTCCCTAGACGGTCCTTCTCGATCTCCAGGTCGTAGCGGGCCTGCAGGTTCATCCAGAACCGCTCCGAAGTGCCGAAGTAACGCGCTAGGCGCAGGGCCGTGTCGGCGCTGATGCGGCGCTGCCCGTGAACGACCTCGTTGATCCGCCTGGCTGGCACGTCCACCGCCTTGGCCAGCTGGTACTGGCTCACCCCCAGCGGCTCCAGGAACTCAGTCAGCAGGATCTCGCCGGGGTGTACCGGCGGCATGCTCGTGTCGGTCACCATCGAGTCCTCCTAGTGGTAGTCAACGATCTCCACGTCCTCCGGTCCAGCATCAGACCAGGAGAAGCAGATCCGCCACTGCCGGTTGATCCGGATGCTGTACTGCCCGGCCCGGCCGCCGGCCAGCTTCTCCAGACGGTTGCCTGGCGGCACGCGGAGGTCGGCTAACACCTCCGCGGCATCGAGCATGGCCAGCTTGCGCCACGCAACACGCTGGGTAGGTCCGTCCAGCCTGCGGGAGCGCTGCCGGTGCCAGATGGCCTCGGTGTCCCGGTCCTTGAAGGATCGCAGCACATTGCTTATAGTAACGCGTCACGTTATTAACGCAACACGTTACTAGCGAGCCTTCAGGCCGGGCCGGAGATCCCTTCGGGCCTGAGGACTGCGGCAGGACTGATCAAGGCCGTGCGCGCCCGCGACCCCGGCCACGGCGAGCTTGATGATGAGCCTGATCAGCAGGCCCGTTTAGCAGCTCCTGCCGGAGTGCCGCCACAACTGGGTCGTCGCTGTCGCGCCCGCTCTCCAGAAGCACGGTGACCGTCGGCGCGGTGATGGCCTGGTGCGGTGGAAGAACCGCAGCCAGTAGGTCACTTCCGGCCGACCCCGGCTCGCTCGATGGCCGTCGCGACGTCAAGGGACTGGGGAGCCAATTACGGGAGCCACTGCCCTCTGACTTCCCCCGACTCACCCCGATCCCGCTGGAGCGATTCTGCAGAGGGAGGCCGCCTTGCCCGACTCCCCCAGACAGCCGATTCGTGCCTGGGGTCAGGGGTCGCCGGTTCAAATCCGGCCACCCCGACCAGAAGGTCTTAGCAGGTCATCCCTGAAGAAGGGGGGCCGGTCAAGAGGGTCGATGTGCCCTTTTTCTGCCGGTTTCCGGCCGGGGTCCGGGCATGCCGGAAGCAGGGCCGGGGTCAAGGTGGAGCGCCCTGCCGGATGAACGACCTTGAGGCCGGTCCTGCTTGCGGCGATACTGCCTGCCGCCCGGGAACAGGTGTGTGGTTGTGGCAGCGTCCCAGGTGCAGTCTCGTTGGCTGGCAGGCCTCCGGCTGCGGTCATCCCTTCGGGGTTCCCGCGGTGACTGGCCGCGGGGGCATGGGGCATTCCGCGTGCGGACAGCGGGATGAATCAGAGGCGCGGCCGCGCCGCCTGGTGGCGGGGGCCAGACCTGCTCGCGATCACGCGCTGGCCGTGTCCGGGCCTGCTCATCCGGCGTCTCTCGCGGCGGTGCGCCTGGCCAGTGACCTGGCCTGCCCGTCACGCATCGCGTAGAAGACGCAGGTGAGCAAGTGGCGGGCCGCGGCAGTCTTGGCGATGTTGCGCGCTTCCCCGCCACGGCGATGTGCGTCCCGGCGTCCCGGATCGGGCCGCCGGGCTGGCGCTGGATGGCCCCGACGACCGCCCAGCGCAGCAACGGGGAACCCTGCCTGGTGATGTGCCCGCGGGCTACCTTCAGGTCAGACTCGCGGTGGCGGGGAGTCAGGCCTGCCCAGCAGCACAGCCGCCCGGGGCAGGAGAACCGGCGGACGTCGCCGATCTCCGCGACGATCACCGCGGCCAGGACCGGCCCGATACCGGGCAGGGCCTGGATGGCGCAGTACCCGCCGTGACCCTCCAGCAGGTCAGCCAAGACCATGTCCAGCAGCGTGATCTCCCCAGTCAGCTCACCGGCGAGCGTGCGCAGCGACGCGACCTTGCCGGCATAAGGCTGGCCCAGCGGCAGGCCATTCAGCCAGCTGCTGCCCCAGACGCCGAAGATGCCTGAGCAGGTGACCGGGACGCCGAGCTTGGCCAGCACCGCGTGCACCTGGTCCTTGACACTCGTGCGGGCCCGGACCAGCTTCTGCCGGTAACGGGTCAGTTCCCGCAGCTCACGGAGCTCAGGCGGCGCGACCCACGCTTCGGCGAGCCTGCCCATCCGCAGCAGGTCAGCAAGGTCGGCCGCGTCTTTCTCGTCGTTCTTGACCCGGCGGTAGGTGAAGGCTTTCACCCCCAACGGGTGCGCCAGGTGCACCTCGGCACCAGCGTCCGCCAGCGTGTCCGCCGCCCAGTACCAGCCATATGTGGCTTCCAGCACCACCTTCGGGTGCTCCCCCGCCCGGGCGATCTCCCGCCGCAACTCCTCCGGGCTGTTAGTGATCTGGGCCTTGCCCAGCCGCCTGCCATCCGGCGTCATCCAGACCAGCACGCTGCGCCGCCGGTGCAGGTCCATTCCCACGACCTGCGGGCCGTCCTACGCTTCTGCAGTGGGCCTCCCATCGTCGTAGATGGCGTAGACAACCCGAGCATGAACCCCGGGTCACCTACGGAGAGCGGGAGGCCCCGCTCCTTCATCGCATCAGAGGCCGCTTCACCGGGTCGGTGAGATGGCCTCTTGATCGTTTGACCGCAGGATTTGGCGGCATCCAGTGTTCAAAAAGATTGGTCAGTGTCACCGTCCGGCAAGGGTCTATCAGCCGCGTCCTGACGCCCGGATCCCGCACGCTGCGGTACCTGCCATTCGGGACTGACGGCGATCGAGATCGCCTGTGGCGGGTGATGACTCAGGACCGGCCTGAGACATGATGCTTAACTGGGCCACTGATGGGCCCCCGGGCTTGTGAACGCTGCAGGTATCACGAACCGGCCGCGGTCATGGCCGGCTGGGTAAGGAGGCACGGCTGATGCCCGTACTGGATGGGTCCCATGCGCTGGCTCACGTCGTGGTGGTGCTGTTTGAGAACCGTTCCTTCGACAATGTGCTGGGGCACCTGTACGGGCCGGGGGACCGCAAGAACTTCGACGGGGTCATCGGCAAGGACCTGAGCAACCCCATTCCCGGGTGGGCAGAACATGGCGCTGACCGCAAGGTGGTTCCCTACACGGTCGCCACCGACATGGATTCGCCTAACCCGGACTCGGGTGAGGAGTATTTCCATACCAACACCCAGCTATTCAACGTCATCGATGACCACAACCGGTTCAAGATCGGTGAGGGGGCGGCGGCTCCGTGGAATGCGCCGCCACCCGGGGCGGAGCCGACGATGGATGGGTTCGTGACCGACTACATCTCCACCTTCACCGCGGAGACCGGCCGCCAGCCCACCTACGGCGAGTACGCCCACATCATGACCGGCTGCACTCCCGAGCAGCTCCCGGTGCTCAATGGCATCGCCCGGGATTTCGGGGTGTTTGATCACTGGTTCTGCGAGGTGCCGTCGCAGACCTTTATGAACCGGTCGTTCTGGACGGCGGCCACCTCGTCGGGGTTCGTCGTGAACAGCCCGATGACCAAATGGCTGGTACAGAACACGGCTGAGACGATCTTCGACCGGCTGGAGGCCCACGGCAAGACGTGGAAGGTCTACGTCATGGAGCCGATGCCGATCTCGTTCACCGGGGTGATCCACTTCCCCCGGCTCAAGGACCGGCTGGCCACCCACTTCGTGCCTTCCGCCGAGTTCGAAAAGGACGCCGCCGCGGGCACCCTGCCCGACTTCTCGCTGATCGAGCCGAACATGCTGGGGGGCCACGGTGACTACCACCCCGCGTTCGGCCGCTCATTCTCCGACACCGTCGACCTGGCGATGGACTCCCCGACCTCGATGCTCCCAGGCGAGGCCTTCCTGGACCGGGTGTATCGCGCCTACCGCTCCGCCACCTCCCCGACCGGCACCAACGTGTGGAACACCCCCCTGCTGATCGGGTGGGACGAGCCAGGCGGCACCTACGATCACGTCCTTCCCGGGCCAGTGCCGCCACCAGACCCATCCGCGCCGCCGGCGAGTTCGGCTTTACCTTCGACCGCTCCGGCTACCGGGTACCCGCCGTCATCGTGTCGCCTGGGTAGAACCGGGATCGGTGTACAACCAGGAGTACCGCCACACCTCCCTGATCGCCACGCTCCGCAAGAAATGGGGATTGGGTGAGCCGTTCACCCAGCGCGACGCCTCAGCCCGCACCTTCGACCACCTCTTCTCGCTCGCCACACCCCGCGACCCTGAGACCTGGGCGGACCCAGCGCGCATCCCGTGCCGGCGTGGACGATGGACCCCGAAGTGGTCGGCCAGGCCCTGAGCACTCTGGGCAAAGGCATCGCACCCGCCCTCATCACCAGAGCCAGAGACATGGGGGTGCAGCTCCCGGCCAACTCAACGACCCGCAAGCCGACCTTCCGCCCCGGCTCATCGTCAGCGTCCTCCGGCAGATCGCCGGCGACTTTCTTCCCACTCCTGGCCGCAGATGCGAAACACCCCGGATGAGGCCAGAACCCGCCTGATCGCCTCCTACTCCGCTGCCACCTTTCTCATAGCCGCCTCCCCTGGTGAGCGGGCACCGGGGGTGTCCGCGAGACACCGCAGCCCACCGGGGTTAATGGCACCATGGCTTTACAGTGCGCCAGCGAGCTTCATTGATACGCCCTGCAGCCATTGCAAAGAGGCGGCATCAACGGCGTTCGCCGGTCGGCCTGCTGCCCCGGTCATGCTGCGCTCCAGTGCGGGCAAGATCGCTTTCCGATCGGTCAGGCCGTAGGCCTCTATGAACATGCGCAGCCGGGCGGGCAGGTCAGGGGGCGGGTCGAATCCTGCTTCGATCAGCTGCCTGGGTGGCGCCAGGGGCACGAAGGTCCATGCCGCATCGGCGAGATCGTCCAGCGGACTGACCGGCCCAGCGCTGTCCCAGTCGATGAACGCCACGGGCATTCCGTCGCGGTAGACGGTGTTCCACGGGCCGAGGTCGCCGTGGGAGATGATCTCCCCGGCCCGGGGAGGACGCGGGTGGAAGCGGTAGCTGGTGATCGCGGGCTGGAAGCCGGAGGCCGCCGCGTGCAGCTGGCGCAGCAGGTCCGCCGCGCCGCACAGGGCAAGGCCGGTCCGGGCATACGGAGGTAGCCGGTGCCCGTGCCCAGGCTCCCACTGCGGGTCCACCGCGACGTCCCCGTCGATAAAGGTGAGCACCTCCCGGTTGTCCTCGATGTCCAGCACCCGGGGCGAGCCATCGAACCCGGCTGCCTCCAGATGGCGCAGGTACTCGTGCACGGCAGGCGACCAGGGACCCATCGGGCGCAGCAGCCGGTCACCACGGCGCACGATCCCGCTGGTCATGCGCCCGCCCGCCAGCGGCACGTCATCCACCCGGCGATGCTGATGAGTCATCAGACAAGTATCGACAAGATGGCCGGGACTTCCTGCAAGCGACCGCCCCCCATAGACAACGCAGTCTGGCAGCAGACGCAGTGGTGGGCTGTCAGCGCCGTTTTACAAGGCGTACGCTGCGGATGCAGGCCAGCCGCACGTTGACGAAGCGAGCACTGCGGGGGTCGGGGGCGGCCCAGCGCGCCAGGCAGCCAGGCTCCGAGTCAGCATGGTCCGTCCTGGGAAGTCCAAAGAGGTGGTAGCCGTGAAGACCAGGATCGCTCGGTGGGTTAGCCGCTGGCGTGAGCGCCGGCTTGTCCGCGAGCAGACGCGGCAAACATCGGCGTCACGCCAGGCGAAACGTGCCTCAGAGGCGGGGCGATCGCACTCAACGGGTCAGGGCGGGTCAGGGGGCGGCTGAACTGGGCTCTAATGCGGAAGAGCGGCGAGCCTAGTGACCGCCCGAGCCGTGACCGCCCCATCGTCCGCTGGATCGAGGACCTGGCTAGGGGCGGACGCGACCAGTTGCCAGAACCCACGACTGTCCATGTCGGTAGAGGATGTCACCTATCACCGACCGTCCCCGGGACCACTGGGGGGCACCCGGCATGCACTCGGCCAGACAATCGGCACGTGGACGGACTGACCGCTCCCCCCTCCAGAACTGGGCTGACCGGCGGAAACGCCTAGTCCCACGTCCTGGGGGTCAAGGGGTCGCCGGTTCAAATCCGGGCGTCCCGACGCAGGTCAGGCCGATTCGGAAGCGCGGATCGGCCTTCTGCGGTTCTGGGGACCAACATCAAGAGATTGCGGAGCGTCCCGACGCGACTTGACCGCGGTCCGATAGAGACTGTCCGGCGGGCGGAACGCGATCCGGCGAGTTCGGCAGTTACTGGCGCTCGGCCACTATGAGGCTCGCTGGGCCGGTCAGAGGCCGCCGACCGATCATCCGCCATCCGGTTACGGTCAGCAGGTCGCACATTTCATCCTCGCTGTAGACGTCGCCTTCCCCGCGGCCCATCAGCCACTCCCCCGCCATCAGCGCGGCGAAGAGCGGCTTGGTGTGGGTGGGATTGGTCCAGAAGTCGACAGAGCAGCAAGCGCGCCCCGGGCAGCGCACTGGCGTGCACGCGTTCCAGGAGGCCGCGGTTATGTTCCGGCGTGAAGACGTGGATCACGTTGGCCAGCAAGAAGGCGTCGTAGCCCGTCGGCAACTTGTCCCGGAGCAGGTCCCCCTCGTAGAACCGGACCCTCCCACTGGAGGTTTGGGCCTTCAGGTTTTCCCTTCCCATGACGACCACGTGCGGGAGCTCGAACAATCCGCACTCGATTGCGGATGACAGTCGAGGATGCGGACCAGGAACGAGCCGGTTCCCCCACCCAGGTCAAGCAGCCGACGATGCTGACCAAATTCATAGCTCTCGGCCAGCGCGACGGCAGACCTGGCGGTAGCAGATTCAACCCCGGCGGAGAAGACATGCTGGGTCTCCGGGTCCAGCCGGGTGATGAAGCCGCTTCCCTGGCCCGCCCGGATCGCACCAGTGAACTCGGTCCAGGCCCGGTAGCTCACATCCAGATAGCGGAGGAACGGGCGCAGGTCGCCGTCATCCCGTCCGCTCAGGAACGCGTCGGCCACCGGGCTGTTGCGATACAAGTCCCCATCCGCACCAGCAAGCCCAGCGCGACCATGGCGTCAACGCAGATCCGGGCGGTCCGCCTAGGTATGGCGATCCGAGCTGCCAAAGCATCCAGGTCAAGCGCGTCGCCGCCCAGAGCCTCGAACACCCCTACGTCGGAGGCGGCGATCAGATACCTTGCCGCCATGAACGAGGTGCCCAGCTGCATGATCAGCTCGGGAGTCACTCCGGCCGGCGCAGGCGCTTCCAGCCGATCTTCGCTCATCGCAGTCCTCCCTCCGATCCCCGGGAGGGCCGAACAATCCCGCGGCCCGGCCCCTTAAGCCTAAGCCGGACCTTGCCGCGGCCTGCAGCCGAGTGCAGCCCATCGGGCCGAACCTCCCCGAAGCCGAATGGGACCGATCGCCAGAGAACCGCAAGGGACCTACTCAGTGAAGGATTCCAGACAGCTATGCAGCACCTTCCAGCAGCGAGCCGCTGCGTTCCGCGCGACCGTCGGGTTGGGACCACTTGGGGACCACACGCAGTGCACCGGGCCGGGTCGCCGGTTCAAATCCGGCCGTCCCGACCAGGCGTTGCAGGCCAGAGGCCATCTCGCCGACCCGGTCAGATGGCCTCTTGATCGTTTGACCGCAGGACTTGGCGGCATCCTGTGTTCACCGTGGCACCGGCGAAGGCCGTTGCCTGGCTGATCGTCAGTCCGCCGGTCAGGACTTCAGCGCCGGCCGCGGTCGAGGGCGGCGACCTCGCGTACGGCCTCGGCGATGGCCGGGAAGTCCTTCTTGAGGATCGCACCGTGGTTGCTGGCGACCTTCGCGCTGATCTTGATGTTCGGGTTGCGGGCGGTCACCGAATCGAGGCTGGCGCGTATCCGTTCCTGCTCATCGCCGCGGCTTCCGAGGGACGTCCCCGAAGCGACCACGTACCGCACCGGGACGGTGATGTTGTCCAGCACGGGGCCCAGCTCGCGCTCGCGGGAGAGCCTGCCGAGCTCGATGTTGCTGTCGGCCTGCTGTTCGGCGGTCATCCGCGGGGTCAGGCCCGTCGGGCGCAGCAGCGGCGTGAACCAGCTCATCCGCCGGAACAGCTTCCGGATCCGCTGCTCCATGGCCTCGTCGAGCCAGTCGTACGGGTACGCGCCGTCGACCAGGACCGCGCCCAGGGCACGCTCCGGGTTCCGGCTGGCCCAGTGCGCCCCGACGAGCGCCCCGTAGGACCAGCCCACCAGCAGCGCCCGGTCCACGTCCCTGGCCGCGAGAACGGCATCGACATCCCGGACGGCGGCCACGAAGGAATAGTCCGCCGAACGCTTCGATTTGCCGCGGGCCCGCTCGTCGTAGGTGATGTGCCGCCACCCCGTCCCCAGTTCAGCGATGACCCGCCGCCAGTACCCCTGAGTGGCGAACTGGCCATTGAGGTAGACCACAGGGATGCCGGGACCGCCGGTGTCGGTGACGGCCAGGGCCGTATCGTCAACCGGCACCATGCCGGTCCACTTCGAATTGGTCGAGGAAGTGCTGTTCTTCGTCATGTGTTCCACCTGCTCGTCTAGGTCGTGACTTCAGAGGCTGCGGGCGGTGATGTCGCCGTAGGAGGTGGTGGCGCGGATGTCGAGTTCGGCGGTGCCATCGTTCTTGAGGGCGTTGCTGATGCGGCCGTAGCCGGTGCCGGCGTCCAGGGCGGCGGAGACGCCCGCGGCGGCGCCGACCGTGATGTCGCCGGACTGGGTGCGGAGCACGACCGTGCCGCGCACGGCCTCGGTGATCCGGATGTCGCCCTGTGCGGTGCTGATCTCCGCGGGGCCGTTAAGCCGGCCGACCTCGACGTCGCCGTCGATCGCGGTGAGGCGGACGCTCGCGGCCTCGTCGATCTTGATCTGGCGGTACGCGCCCTCGAAGGCGACGTCGCCGAGGCGTCCGACGCCGCGGAACTCGGCGCTGGCGGCCTTGGCCTCGATGCTCGAGCCGGCGGGCAGCTGGACGGTGACCTCCAGGGATCCGGAGGGGCCGAAGAGCTGGTTGCTGGCGGCCGAGGCCGTGATCCGCAGGACGCCGTCGGCGTACTCGACGGTGGTCTGCTCGGCGGCCTTCACGTCGCGGCTCTTGGCGGGGTTGGCGGGCCGGACCTCGACGGTGGTGTCGGCGCGGTCTGCGGCGATGAACTGGATGCGTCCGGCGGGGATGTCCAGGACGGCGGAGATCGGGGCGGGGGTGTCGAACTTCTGCATCGTGCTCTCCTGTGCTCGTTCGTTGTTTCTGATATTGGAAACGCTACGTTGCTTTCCAGAATCTCCGCAACATACTTGTTGCATGGAACGACATCTATGCAGCTAGAAGCCAGAAACTGTTGCAATGGTTTTAGAGATCAACGCAACGACAACCGCTCTGATCGTTGCAATGGATGGAAGTGAACGCTATAGTGGGGGACCAGGGACCGCCACGAAGGATCACCAGGGAGATCGCGATGCCGGGAGGCAGGCTCACCCAGCAGGAACGCCAGCAGATCGCGCTGGGGCTGGCCGACAGCCTCCCCTACGCCGAGATCGCCCGGCGTCTCGACCGCCCCACCTCGACGATCACGCGTGAGGTGATGCGCAACGACGGCCCCACCGCCTACCGCGCCGACCTGGCCCACCGCGCCACCGAACGCCGCGCCCACCGGCGCAAGCACACCCCGCCCCGAGGGCAGGGGGCGCCGCCGCAGGGCCGCGGGCGCGACGACGAGGCCGTGCGCGAGTACGAGGAGGCGTTCACCACCCTCCTGATGCAGCAGGGCCTGCCCAGGATGACGGCCCGGGTGCTGACCTGCCTCTTCATCGCCGACGCGGGCAGCCTCACCGCGTCCGAACTCGTCCAGCACCTCCAGGTCAGCCCGGCGTCCGTCTCCAAGGCGATCGCGTTCCTCGAAGACCTGGGCCTCATCCGCCGGGAACGCGACGAACGCCGCCGCGAGCGCTACTTCGTCGACGACGACGTCTGGTACCAGTCGACGATCGCCAGTGCCCGCGGCATCGCCCAGGTCGCCGAGACCGCACGGCAGGGCGTCGGCATCCTCGGCCGCGACAGCCCGGCCGCCGCCCGCCTGGAGAACATCGCCCGCTTCAGCGACTTCATCAGCGAGAGCATCCTCCGCGCCGCGGAGCAGGTCCGCGAAGTCCTCTACACGAAACCCGAAACGACCCAGGTGACACCACCACGCCAGGTTCGGATCGCGGATAGACAGCCGTCTTGATGGTCACGGCAAGTGGTGCCCACGCCGGCCCCTTCAACCTGAGCCGACCCATCGCCCGCCAGGCGGCCTCGTTCATGCCGGGGTCGGTGAGGTCTTGCAGGGTGCGGGAAGCAGGCGGCCCGGCCTAGCAGGCTTCTACCAGGCCCCCGACCAGTTCCTCGGCGTGTGCGGCCTGGTCCAGCAGCGTGGTTATCCGGGTGGGGGCGCGTTCACCGGGGTTGGGGTACAGACCGATCGCGCCGATCAGCACGGCGCATCGGTTGGTGCGGCTGATCAGCGCGCGCCACGGCTGGGCTGGCCGCATTCCCCGCCGTAAACGATCGACCCGTCCGGGGCGGTAAGTCGTGCTGCGCGGTGGGCGGACAGCTCAAGCCGCCATCCCGGGGCCGGGGCGAGCGGTTCGCCTACCTCGATCACGTCCGGGGTGCCCGGTCCTGCGTTCGCTGATCGTGGTGACCAGGGTCAGGCCCATGCTCAGCAGGGCAGAGACAATCAAGTTCACGCGTTCGGCGGGGCCGCTGCGCACAGCCATCTCGGGCCACTGGTCGAGGATCAGCAGCGGCAGGGAGCCGTCCGGGCCGGGCAGCACGTCCGTCAGGGCGGCCGTGCCGGGCCGCGTCAGAGATGGTTTCTGCTCGTCCGTCATGACCGACACAATAGTGAGACTGGCCCGGATCACGGCCAGGACGAGGCGTCAGACCGAGCGGCCTTGGGCACCGTCGCCTGCCTATGTGATGAGTGACCAACCACCGCTTGACTTCAAGCGCTTGAGGTTTGTTTTGCTGCTCGTATGACAGCTCTCACCATCCAGGATGTATCCCGGCGCAGCGGGCTGAGCGAGCCGACGCTGCGCTACTACGAGGAGGTCGGGCTGATCGGCCCGATCGAGCGCGACGCCAGCAGCGGGCACCGCCGCTACCGCGAGGAGGACCTCGATAACGTTGCAGGCGCTGGCCTGCCTGCGCGCCATGGGCGTCGGGATCGAGGACATGCGCACATACCAGGCCAACCGCTGCGCGTGGGCATGAGGCGGCGGCTGAGCAGCGCGACCTGCTGTTGCGTCACGCCGAGCGGATCGAAGCCGAGATCGCGACACTGCACATCCACCTGGACTATCTGCGCGCGAAGGCGGCGCTGTGGGACGCCCGTGACCGCGGCGATGCCGACGCGGAGGCCGAGGCGAACCTGCGGGTGCAGGAATGTATCCCCGCCTGGAAGAGATGGTGCTGCGATGAGCCCGGTGCTGGTGACCGGCGGGTCCGGCTATGTGGGCACGCAGCTGATTGCGGCGCTGCTGCGGGACGGGCGTCAGGTACGGGCGACGGTGCGCTCCCGGAGCACGAGGCCGATGTGCGGGCGGCGGTCCGTCGCGGTGACGCGGACGACAGCGGTCTGGAGGTCGTCGCCGCCGAGCTGACCGCCGACGAGGGCTGGGCTGCCGCGGCGGCGGGCTGCGACGAGGTCCATCACGTCGCCTCGCCGATGATCCAGACCGACGATCCCGATGAGGTGATCGTTCCTGCCCGCGACGGCACGCTGCGTGTCCTGCGGGCCGCGCGAGACGCGGGCGTCCGGCGGGTCGTGCTGACCTCGTCGTTCGCGGCGGTCGGTTACTCACCAAAGCCGGGTGCCGAGTACACCGAGGCGGACTGGACCGATCCCGACACGCCCGGCCTGCCGCCGTACCCGCGGTCCAAGACGATCGCCGAGCGGGCCGCCTGGGACTTCATCGAACATGAGGGTGGCGACACCGAACTGGTCGTGGTCAACCCGACGTTCATCCTCGGCCCGACATTGACGGCGCAGGCGCGGTCGTCGTTGCAGCTGACCAAGGCGATGCTCGACGGGACGATGCCCGTCGTGCGACGCCAGCGCTTCGGCGTCGCCGACGTGCGTGACGTGGCCGACCTGCACATCCGTGCGATGGCCGCGCCCGAGGCGGCGGGCAAGCGCTTCCTGGCCCTGGCCGACGGGCCGACGATCAGCTTCCTGCAGATGGCCCAGATCCTGCGCGAGCGGCTCGGCCCGCTGGCCGAGCGGGTACCGACCGAAGAGGCGCCAGGACCGGAGCCGCCCCGGCTGATCATCCACAACGACCGCGCCAAGCAGGAGCTCGGATGGCGCCCGCGCCCAGCCGAGACCACGATCGTGGAGACCGCCGAGAGCCTGCGCGACCTCGGCCTCCTGGAGAAAGGGTGATCTAAGCAACCGGGTCGCGACGACCCCTTGGGGTGAAATCTGCAAGGGGAGGGCCCCCTGCCGGACTCCCTCAGACTGGCTCGGACACCCGGTTCGTGCTGGGGTCAAGGGGTCGCCGGAGGGATTCGCGCCTCTCGCCAGGGACTCGTGCGCGGCTGGTGCTGTACTCCTGGCGCCACGCGTCCAAAGCGGCCTGAGGTGCCTCGATGGACTCGAACGGGCTGTGGCCGGTGCGCAGCTCGGTCGGCAGGGACTGTGCAGTCGTTCGATCTTCCGGTCGTACTGGGGTGAGGCGGGCCTGGGCGAAGGTCAGGCATGATGCTGATGTGGTCGCGTTTGCTGGCGATTTTTTTGCGCCGTTCGCCCGCTACTGGCTGTCGGGGTTTGTGGCCAACTTTGGCGATGGGATCCAGCTGGCGGCGTTCCCGCTGCTCGCCGCCCAGGTCACCCGCTCGCCTGCTGCGGTCGGGACTGTCACCGCGGTGCAGAGCCTGCCCTGGCTAGTGCTCGGGGCTGGGCTGGGCGTGCTGGTTGACCGCACCGACCAGCGCCGGCTGATGGTGATCGTGGACGTGACGCGGGCGGTCATCATCGCCGGTCTGGCGGTAGCGATCCTCGTGCACAGCGCAGGGCTGGTGCTGATCTACATCGCGGCGTTTGCCACGGGCACCGGCGCCGCGCTGCGCAATACCGCCGAGGCGACCTGCGTGCCCCGCCTGGTCGAGTCAGCCGACCTGGACCGGGCCAACGCGCGGGTGATCGCCGGGAACATCGTGGGCACCGAGCTGGCCGGCCCAGCTGCGGGAGGCTGGCTGTTCGGCCTGGCGGCGGTCGTGCCGTTCGCGGTGAACGCCGGGACACTGGGGATCGCCGTGCTATTGCTGCTGACGCTGCCGGGCGTGTTCGGCCACTGCCCGCGACGCCAGGCCAGGACGCGGCACCCGCGCCAGCATCGGTACCGCGCGATCTTCGCGATGGTGCCGTCTGGCTGTGGCGGCACGCCGATATCCGGGACCTCACCATCGCGACCGGCGTCATCGCCGCCATGGACGCCGCGTGGTTCGCGGTACTGGTCTTGTATGTGGTCCAGATCCTGCACCAGCGGCCCGGCGTCTATGGGCTGCTGCTAGCCGTGGCCGCGGTCGGCGGCATCTCAGTGGGCGGCATCGGACCGCGGATAGCCCGGCGAGCGCGCCCGTGGCGGTCACTGCTGGCCGCCGGGACGGTCATGGCAGCCACCCAGGTCGGGCTGGGACTCACCGCCAATGTGATCGCCGCCGCCGCGATGCTGTTCGCCAGCAGCGCCGCCTGGGCGCTCTTCAACATGACCAGCGTCACCTTGCGGCAGCGCCAGGTCCCCGCCAGGCTGCTCGGGCGGGTCACCAGTCTGTACGGAACCGTAGCCGGTGGCTCCGAGGCCCTGGGCGCGCTAGGCGGCGGCGCGCTTGCCGCCATTGCCGGGATCCGTGCCCCCATGCTCATCGGGGCCGTGCCGATCGCCGCGGCGGTAATCCTGCTCGGATGGCGACATCGCGGCCACGGTGGCCCTGCACCCACCTCACCGTGCCATTGACACAATACTGAGGTGCCCCGAGCCTTCCGGACAGTCCATCCATTAGGATGGGCTATCTGGAAAGGTGATTTTTTTGCCCCGACCGAAGAAGAGCTTCTCACCGGAATTCAAGGATGAAGCCGTGAAGATGGTGATCGAGTCGTCGCGCCCGATCGCCAAAGTGGCGAAGGAGCTCGGTATCAACGATGGCACCCTCGGCAACTGGGTGGCTATCTATCGCCGTGAGCATGCCGGCGAAGAGCCTCCGCTGTCCGTGAGTGAGCGTGCAAGGCTTCGTGAGCTCGAGCGGGAAACCCGGGAACTGAAGATAGAAAACGAGTTCCTGAAAAAAGCCGCAGCATACTTCGCCCGCGACCATCGGTGACCGAGAAGTTCGAGTTCATTGACGCGGAGTATGCGGTCTACAGGGAATCAGGCGATAAGCATATGCCGTCGGTCATGAAGATGTGCCGGTGGATGGAGGTATCCCGTTCCGGGTTCTATGACTGGCGTAATGCGCCAGAATCGGCGACGGCGGCGCGGCGCGGGATACTCGCGCTGTATGTGAAGAAGTCATTCGATGATTCCGATGAGACGTATGGGTACCGGCGGGTGCACGCGGACCTGGTGGGCTGGGGCGTGCCCGCCGGGCCGGAGCTCGTCCGCTCGGTGATGCGTGAGCTGGGCCTGGAGCCCTGCCAGCCGCGGCCGTGGCGGTTCAGCCTCACCGAGGGCGACGGCCAGGAACACGCTATCCCCGACCTGGTGCACCGCGATTTCACCGCCGCGGCGCCCGGCGAGAAGATGGTCGGCGACGTCACCTATATCCCGACGTGGCAAGGCTGGCTTTACCTGGCGACGGTTATCGACTGCCACACGAAAGCCGTAATCGGCTGGGCAGCCGGCGATAACTACAAGACCCCGCTCATCGAGCAGGCGATCGAGATGGCTGCCCGTAACTACCTCCTCGCCACTGATGCCATTTTCCATTCTGACCGCGGTAGTAACTACACTTCTCAGCAGTTCGCCCGCACACTGGGGAAGCATAACCTCCGGCAGTCCGTAGGCCGCACCGGAATCTGCTACGATAACGCGATGGCCGAATCATTCTTCGCAGCACTGAAGAACGAGCGTGTTCACCGGACCCAGTATCCGACTCGTGAGCACGCGCGCCGTGACATCGTGAGGTACATCGAATTCTGGTACAATCCAAAACGTCGGCACTCCGGACTTCAGTACCCGGACCCCGCAGCAAGTCCATAACGAGTATCTGGAACAGCAGTCCGCAGCGTGAATTAACCACAAATCCGCTGTCCGGAAAGTTCGGGGCAGATCATACTCAGCGGTGCACCAGGTCAGTCGCGGGCATCCTGCAGCACAGGTCAACGTCCCCAGCGATACCGCTAGTTCGCGATTCGCTCCCGGACCCATGGCCCGCCGTGCAGCGCGGCAAAGCTCTTGCGCAGCAGGGCCAGCGCTTCCGCCGCCGTATCGCCGCGCCTGGGGGGCCGCCTTGATCGCCGTCGAAGCAGGCGTCCGCGGCATCGCGATCGCGCCGCTGCGATACGTCCCGGACGAGCTGACCCATCACCGTGGCCGCCTCGGCATTGCGTCCGCGTACGCGGACGGCGCGATCCCTCTGATTGACCGCCGTGCGCACGCTGATTCTGGCGCTATGACTGAGACCGAGTCCCTGATCGCCGAGGTCCGCCAACTGCGCATCGACGTCGCCCGGCTGCACGCCGCGCACACGCCGGTGCACATCCGGCACGGCTGGATGAACCTGCTCTTCAAAGCCCTGTCCACCAACCCCTACACCCAGTACAAGGTCCACATGTGGGGTGCGATCTACTGGCTGATCAACTTCCCGCTGATCTGCTGCCTGTTCTTTCACGCCCACGCTGTGGCTCAAGCTCGGCATCTTCATCACGCTGATCTACTCGATCTACGCCAACCTTGCGACCGACTACGGCGCCATGTCGGCTGCCGAGGCGGCGTTCGGGGAAGCGCAGCCGCCGCCGATCCCACTTCAGCCGCCGTCACCGATGTGAGGCGGCGCAAGCCTCCAGGCGCCACCAGTCGCCCGTATCTCACGCCTGGCCAGGGCCGGACGCTTCCCGGCAGTAAGCGGTGGTTCCGGGATAGCCGACGGCCCGGTTACCGGGGCGTCTGGATCCAATCCTGGTAGTGCGTCGCGCCAGCTGTGCGTCCGGGCCTGCGGTGAGCACGTCGCCGGTGACGCCCCGAATGTCCGGCCTTGTCGTCGGTGATGACGGTCCGGTTGTCCTGCTGCACCGCCAGGGTGAGCCTGCCGAGTTCGTCGAGGGGAAAGACATCCGGGCCGGAACGTTCCAGATGGCTCGCAGCGGCGTGCCGGTGGAGACTTCGACGACCGCGGCGGCGACATCGGCGGCGGCGATCGGCTGAAGGCGGGTAGAGGGCAGGCGAAGGGTGGTGTCATCAGGGGTCTCGAACATGAGCGTGTTCATGAATTCGAAGAACTGGGTGGCGCGCACGATGGAGTACGGCGTGGGCCCCTGGCGGAGCAAGTCCTCCTGCAGGGACTTGGCACGGTAGTAGGCCAGCTGGGGCACCTGGTCCACGCCGACGATCGAGAGGATCACCTGGTGCCGGACACCGGCACGTTCCCCGCGGCCAGCAGGTTGTTCATGGAGGTGCGGAAGAAGTCCAGGGACGCCTCGTCGAATGTCGGCGAGTTCGCCACGTTGACCACGACCTCGGCGTCTTCCAGAGCCTGGTCCAGCCCATCGCCCGTGATCAGGTCGAGGCCGGTGGACAGTGCCGCGGGGACGGCCTGGTGTCCGGCTGCGGTCAGCTTCTGGACCACCTGCGAGCCGATCAGCCCGGTACCGCCGATGACTGTGAGCTGCACAACTTTTCCTTTCTTCAGCGTGCCGCGCCCAGGCCCGGCGGCGCGGCAGCCGGGACCGGCAGGTCTAGGCCTGGCCAGCCGCGCAAGAAGGCAGGCAGGTCAGCGTGGACCTTGTCCTGGAGCGTGGCGGCGAATTCGGCCTAAGCGGGCTCGTACCGCTCCCCGAGGGCCTTGGCGACCTCAGCCATGAACGGTGGTGAACAGGAGCCCATCTCTTTGACCTCCGCAAAATTGTCGAAGACCCAGAGCGGACCGGCCTCCGTCGTCTCACCGGGATCCAGCGGCTCACCGAAGACGGCTATGGCTCCGGCGTCGCTGATCCAGGCAGTCTGACCTTCGTCGTCGGCAACCTGCCAGCCCCCAAGAATCAGCCGTCCCCCGCTGCCATAGATGCGGATCTCCCGGGCCGTTGCCCCTTCACCGCTGACCACGACGCGCTCGTACTCGTGGTTGTTCCTGTCATCGCCCATTCTGGGAACCTTCTTCCCCGCCGCCGCCATCTTGCGGACGGCCACGCTGGCGCCGTCCGGCCAAGTCCACGCGTAGCCTCTCCAGGCATCCTGCCCAGCTCAGCTCGGCCGATCACCTCGGAGGGAGAGAAACCCCGGCTTGAGGGCGTTAAGCGCTCTCCTCAGCCGGGGCCGTTTGTGCCATCGCCGGTCAGGATTCAGTCGCAGTGGCTGGTCCTGGGGGCCGCAGGTGCCGTCACTGTCACCTCCGCAGAAGCCCTTTCCCCATCTCCCGGGCGGTAAGATCCGACTGCGCCACTGGTCACTCGCTGGAGTTGCGATGTCCGTGCTCATCGCCGCCGTCGGCGGTGTATCTATCGCGGTTGGGGCCCTGACTGCGGGCCGGTACCTGCTCTCGCTGACTGGCGGGCCTGCCCGGCATACCCGGCTGCGCCGCTGGGCCCGCATCCATCCACCGGCCAAGCCACGCGCGAGGCGCCGGACCTGGAATGAGCTCGGCATAAGCCTTGGCTCGTCCTGACGGGGACGCTCCTGGTGCTGAGCGTGGGTGACCCGGCTGTCGGCCGGCTGACCCTTATCGCTCTCACCGCGCTGCTGGTCTGGCAGCTTGCCTCCGGTCTCATGCGGCATGTGCAGCGCCGATCAGCCAGTTGATATCGGATGACCTGCACCGACCGCAGCCCTCACGCCACTAGGCCGAGCTCGCGGAAGACCGGCGCTAGTGATACCCGGCGATGATCAGGACAAAGATCACGGCAACCGCAGCGGCCGCAAGTACCACGACTACGGTGGCGACGCGCATGAGGACATAGTCCTCGCGTGCCTTCCGCTGCCGGTCCTTCAGCGGAATTCTGAGCCTGGGCGGACGATAACCAGGGGAGGATCGTGCAGCACGATCCCCTTGTCCCTTCACCGGTCCGAGCCCGGTTCCAATGGCATGACGCTCGATAGCCACGGCCGGCTGACGGTTTCCGGGCATGCGCAGCGCGACGTTTGGCGGCTGGAACAGATGAACCCCAAGGCGCAGATCACGGTGCTTGCGGATACCTACGAGGGTAAGCGTCTGAATAGTCCCAATGACCTGGTGTACAAGTCCGATGGGACACTTTACTTCACGGATCCGCCGTACGGGCTGCCGAAATTGGAAAAGGATCCGACTAAGCAGTTGCCCTTCGCCGGGGTTTACCGGTTACCCGGCGCGGTCAATCACAAGCCTGGAGCCGCTCCGACCATGCTGCTTTGCAGTTGCTGGTGAAAGATCTGCCACGGCCGAACGGCATATGCTTCTCACCCGACGAGCAATATCTCTACGTGAACAACTCGGAACCGAAGAAGCTGTGGATGCGCTACACGGTCAAAGCCGATGGAACGCTCACGGACGGGAAGGTCTTCTTCGATGCCACCTCGGATACGCGGGTCGGCGCGCCCGACGGGATGAAGGTCGATCAGAGCGGGAACGTGTATAGCGCGGGCCCTGGCGGAGTCTGGATCTTTTCTCCGGAAGGCAAGCACATCGGTACCTTTGACATACCGGAGCGGGTGGGCAACGTGGCCTGGGGCGGCGCCGATCACAAGACACTGTACGTGGCGGCGAGTTCCAGTATTTATCGCATTACCTTGAAGATTCCAGGGACTTATCCGCACATCCGCTGACTCCAACGCCAAGGAGCAGGCAAGGAACATGTCCACTGTTATCAGGCCAGCGGTTGCATCCGATATGGATGCGATCACGCGGATTTATGCGCATCATGTGCAGCACGGCACTGGGTCATTTGAAACCGAGCCGCCCGATCCTGTAGAAATGGCACGCCGCTGGAGCGAAGTGGAAGCTCGGGGCCTGCCCTGGCTGGTCGCCGAGGACGGTGGTGAGATTGGCGGATATGCCTATGCCGCCTCGTACCGAACCCGGCCGGCGTACCGGCACACGGTGGAAGACTCCATCTATGTTCGCGCGGACCGGATCGGGAGTGGTCTGGGCAAGCTGCTGATGCCGGCTTTGATTCGTGCGGTCCAGGCTTGCGGCATGCGGCAGATGATCGCTGTGATCGGCGACAGCGCTAACCAACCGTCTATCACCTTGCACCGCCGGTTTGGTTTTCAGGAGGCTGGCGTGCTGAAAGATGTCGGATTCAAATTCGGGCGGTGGCTCGATACGGTGTTCATGCAGCGAAGCCTGATACAGGATGAGTAGGCGGTGGTTCAGACCTATGGATATAACAAGGGACTTGATCGGCTTTTCCTCGGAGGATCCCAGGTCTCAAACGCGAGACCTGGGGCACCCTTCATTTTTTCCTTAACTTCTTGTCGCGCGGGAAGGGTCGAGGAAGTTCGTTACGTCATCACGAACCCTTCATTTTTTCCTTTAACTTCTGGTCGCGCGGGAAGGAGCGAGGAAGTTGGTGATGGACGTCATCACGACTTCGTCTCGCTGGTTGTAGACGGTCGTCAGAGAGCGAACCATGCCGTAGTTGGGGCGCGACGCCAGGAGACGCGTATGCAGAATTTCGGTCCTGGTGCGAATCGTGTCGCCTGGACGGACAGGCTTGGTCCAGCGCATTTCTTCTACACCTGCCCCGATCATTCCTCCGGAGACCCGGATCGCCTGCACCCGTTGGCGCATGGCAATGGCTGCGGTGAGCCATCCTGAGGCCGCAAGACCGTGGAAAAATGAATTTTGCCCGGCGGTTTCGTCGATGTGAAACGGTTGTGGATCATAGCGTTCTCCGAAACCGATAATCTCCTTCGCGGTGAGCCAATAGCTGTGTTCCGAATCGAAGGTTTGGGCCGGATAGAAGTCCTCGAAGTAAAGTTCCTCGTCCATAATCCTCCAGGCGGCAACATTGTGATGCTTAGCATACTGCCCGGGCTATCGAGAAAGAAAGTCGATGATCGCCTGGTTAAACCGGGGGGCGGCTTCTACATTCGAGATGTGTGCGACCGGCAAGGGGACCAGTGTGGCTCCTGGAATTTTCGCTTGGAGAAACTTTGCGTCGTCGAACGTCGTTGCTGGATCATGCTCGCCGGCGATCACCAAGGTGGGTAGCCGAATGTCTTCGACCAACTTTCTTTGATCCATGTCGCGGATGGCGGCACCGACCAACGTGTATCCCCTGGGATTCGTGGCGAGCAACATGGTTCGGAAGGGTGCGATTGCGTCCGGCGATGCCTGGTGGAAAGCTGGGGTGAACCAGCGCCCGAGAGTCGCTTCGGTAATGGCCGCCATTCCGTGCTGCGCAACATCGGCAAAGCGTTGGTTCCATGAGTCTGCTGTCCCGATTTTGGCGGAGGTATTGCAGAGGATCAGGGACCGGAGGCGGTCCGGTGCGTTTGCCCCGAGCCACTGGCCGATCACTCCACCAACGGAAAGACCGCAGAAATGTACCTTGTCGAAGTGAAGCTCATCGAGCAGGGCCAGGACATCCTGGCCGAAGGTGCCGATTGTGCAGGGTTCATCGACCAGGTCACTTCTTCCGTGGCCGCGCATATCGTAGCGCAGGAGGTGAAACCTGTTTTCCAGAACTGCTAATTGCGGCTGCCACATCTCGAGCGCGGTGCCTAAGGAGTTCGACATCATGAGCACGGGAGCATCGGTTTTGCCGCTAAGGGCGTAGAAGAGGCGCGCTCCATTCACTTCAATGTTTGGCATGGGCCTCGGTCCTTATGGAAGGCTTCGGTCATTCTCTTGGGGAAAGGGAGAGCTGTCAACGCCAACGCCGCGGTCAGGTTGGAAAAACACTTCCACGAAAGATCCGCTGGCAACCGCAGGTCCCTCCGCTACGCTACGCTCGGTCGGGATGACAAGGGGAAGGTTAACGGTTCCATGGAGAGTGGTGGTTTGAACGAGCTTTTTTATCCCGCGGGTAGAGGAGGGATAGCTCGGCGCCGGGTTAGACCTTAATGGTCACCGTCTTCACTTCTGTGTATTCCTGCAAGGCGTACTCGCCCAGTTCGCTGCCCATCCCGGATTGCTTGAAGCCGCCGAAGGGGGCGCGGGTATCGAGAACGTGATAGCAGTTCACCCAGACCGTGCCGGCCCGCACGCCGTTGGCGACCGCGTGGGCCTTCTTGATGTCGCTGGTCCAGACACCCGCTGCCAATCCGTAGTCTGTGTTGTTTGCGCGGGCGATCGCTTCGTCCACGTCCTTGAAAGGGATCACGCTCATCACCGGTCCGAAGATCTCTTCCCGGGCGATCTTCATATCGTCATGCACGTCAGCGAAGACAGCCGGCTGGATGAAATAGCCGCGATTGCCAACCCGCTCGCCTCCGCAGGCGAGCGTTGCACCCTCGCTCCGCCCGGATTCGATGTAACCCATGATTCTGTCGAACTGCGATTGATCTACCTGCGGGCCCTGGTCGGTGCTGGGGTCGAGCGGATCGCCTACGCGCCGCTTCAAGGCCCTGGCTACGCTCTTTTCTACGAATTGCTCGTAGATCTTTTCTTCCACAAAGACCCTTGATCCTGCACAACAGGATTGGCCCTGGTTCACGAAGATGCCCATGTGGGCGCCCTCTACGGCAGCGTCCAGATCTGCGTCCGCGAAGATGATGTTGGGGCTTTTGCCGCCCAGCTCCAAGCGTGACGCGCTTGAGATTCGATTGTGCGGCCGCGGTCATGATGAGGCGGCCTACTTCCGTGGACCCGGTGAAGGCGACCTTGTCCACATCCATGTGGCGGGCGATGGCAGCGCCGGCGGTGGGGCCGAATCCGGGCAGGATGTTGACCACGCCCTCCGGGTAACCTGCTTCCATAAGTAGCTCACCGATGCGTAGCGCGGAGAGCGGTGTTTGCTCAGCCGGCTTCATCACCACCGTGTTGCCGGTAGCCAACGCCGGGGCCAGCTTCCACGATTGCATCAGCATGGGGTAGTTCCAGGGAATGATCTGCCCTACTACTCCGATCGGCTCATGCCTGGTGTAGCAAAAGAAGTCCCCATCGATGGGAATTGTCTTGCCCTGAACCTTGTCGGCCCAGCCTGCAAAATAGCGATAGCAGGCAACGGTCTTAGCGACATCGACAGCCTTGGCAATCGAAAGCGGCTTGCCGTTGTCGAGTGTTTCCAGCCGGGCCAATTCGTCTGCGTTCGCTTCGATCAAATCAGCCAGACGGTACAGCAGTCGCCCGCGCTCGGATGCGCGCATCTTACTCCAGGGCCCTGCAAACGCCGTCCGTGCCGCTTTCACTGCCTTATCCACATCGGCCGCATCGGCCTCGGCTACCTGGCAGATTTCGTCCCCAGTGGAAGGATTGATGGTGGCGAAGGTTTTGCCCGATTCACTGGGAACCCAGCGATTGTTGATGAGCAGCCGGTTCACCCGTGGGGTGATTTTGACTTCCGTGGGATTGGGCAGAGTAGAAACCATAAGAGGTAGATCCCTTCACAACTCGGTTAGACGATTCCCCGATCGCTGCGCTTCAAGGTGGTGCTGGCCCATTCCACCCGGGCTGCGTGGGTCATGGCCTTGATCCGTTTCAATTGCAGCGTTCTTTCCTTCTGTGCGCATATGTAATTCAGCCAGTTCTATAGATGCCGGTCGCGCTCGGACTCCAGGTGTTCTCGATGTTTTGCTCTCCCAGTGCATTGGTTATCTCGAGCAGCAAATCCCCGCTGCGGCTGTGGGCCGCTTTTTCCTGCAGAGCCGTCAATGTCTCTACCAGGCTGCTGTCGAAGTAGCTATGCGGCATCGAAGGGTACTTCTCCGAGTCACCTTTGAAGTAGCGGCCGACGTCGCGGCGGTATTCCCGCAGCAACGTATCGGATTCATACTCCGGATGGCCCTGGAAAAAGACGAAGAGTGCTTTTTGTTGCTTACGAAGGTATCAACCCCCGCGTCTGCGGCGCGTGTGAGCACGCGATATCCGCAACTCGTCAACTCCTCTTCGGGTAGCCCGTTCCAGCGCGAATGCGGAGCCGGAAACGCGCGGTGTTCCAGCGGTCAAGCGGTGATCGGTCGCGCGCACGCACTCGAAGACGCCGACAGAGCTTTCATTCCTCTTGATACGGCTAATGCCATCCAGGTGAAGAATAGCGGCGTGCGCCGCCAGGCAAGACCACACTGCGGAATGAGAATTGTCTTGCGCCCATTCCAGCCACCCTGGTGAAACTCTCCCAGTAAGGCTCGTCCATCAGGTTCGCCGTCAGAGGCTCCCTGCCGGTCACGATCAAGCCCATCGAGATGGCGCTCCCACAAATCATCCACGCTGCTGTAGAAGGTGTTGAGATGGCGCCGGGCTGCCTCTTGCCGGGGGACATCGGGCAACATGTAACGTGACAGCCGGATCTGCATGCCGTCGGAGGCCGAATTCAAGCAGGGAAACAAATTGGCGTTCCGTCGCTTCGAGCGCCCGTCCGGCATGTTATTGATCAGGCCGATGGTGATGCATCGGCTCGACCCTTCATAGAACCCGGGCGTCTTCGGGCTGAGGTGATTCGAGTCCATGAGAACCGGCATCGGCTGTCCCCCTTCGAAGTTACAAGTTGCGTCAAGTGCCTGGCTTAGATCGGCAAGGATATCGTCGATGTGCTCGATCCCGATGCTGAGCCGAATCATCTCGGGCATAACGCCGGCACTGCGCTGCTCTTCGGGGGACATCTGCCGGTGAGTGGTCGATGCCGGATGGCAGGCCAGAGACTTGGCATCGCCCAGATTGACCAGGCGCGTCACCAGCTTAAGTGCGTCATGGAATTTGACCGCGGCCGCGTAGCCGCCTTTGATACCGACGGCCATCAGAGAGCAGGCGTTGACCCCCCAGATATTTCTGCGCCAAGTCGCCAATAAGGACTATCGCGGAATCCCGCGTAGTTGACCCAGGCGACCCTGGGATCATTGCGCAGGAACTCGGCGACCTTTCTGCCGTTCTCCACGTGACGCTCTACCCGCAGCGCGACGGTCTCGATTCCCTGCAGCAGCAGAAAAGCACTGAGCGGCGAGAGGACGGCCCCGGTCGTCCGCTGGTAGACGCTGCGGCATCGGCCGAGAAACGCGCCTTTCCCGAAATGATCGGTGTAGACCAATCCGTGATACGACGGGTCCGGCTGGCTGAACAGCGGGAAGCGCGTCCGGCGTGTTGCTCCCAGGGAAAATTGCCGCTATCGACGATCGCTCCGCCCAGCGTGGTGCCGTGCCCACCCATGAACTTGGTCAGCGAATGCACGACAATGTCCGCGCCGTATTCGATCGGCCGCAGCAGAATCGGGGTCGCGACGGTATTGTCGACGATCAGCGGCACTCCGTGGCGATGGGCCACCTTCGCCAAGGCCTCGATGTCGCAGATGTTTCCCGCTGGATTGCCGACGCTTTCACAGAAGACGGCGCGCGTGTTCTCATCGATCAGCGTCTCGATCGATCTCCGGATCGATCGCTTTCCGCGAAGCGCACGTTGACTCCCTGGCTGGGCAATAGATGGGCGAACAGCGTGTGCGTGGTGCCGTAGAGCTGTGGCAGCGGAGACGATATTGCTTCCCAGTTGCGGTGACATTTTGTACTGCGTAGTTCACGGCCGCCTGGCCGCTGGCCACGCACAGCGCATCCCGGCCCCCTTCCAGCGCCGCGACCCGCCGCTCGAGCACCGCTGTGGTCGGATTCTGGATTCGGGTATAGCGGAATCCTTCCGCCTCCAGGTTGAACAACGCCGCCGCATGCTCGGTGCTGTCGAACGCGTAGGCGACCGTCTGGTAGATGGGCACCGCGACCGCTTTGGTCGTCGGATCGGTTTCGTAACCGCTATGGATGGCGATAGTTTCGCGTTTCATGTCACTTCCAATCTGGTGGGACCCGGCGTATCTATTCGAATGAGGCGGTTCATTTCGATCGACCACCCAATGAATATCCGCTTCGGTAGTTCTGAAGCTGGTAATACAAGCCCGCACCACGGGAGTGTCGCCCAACTTCGCCTCCGACATCCAGGCGATCTGGCGCTGGTGGAGCGCGGCCAGAAAGTCAGCCGGCACAAGCCCTTCCCGGGTGAAGCAAACCAGCGGGAGAGGAGTCGAGTTGACAATGCGCCAGCCGGACGCCTTGAGCGCCTCGCGCAGCACATGGCCCATGCGGGTCTGGTGCTCGATCATCTCCGCGTAGCCCGCCTCGCCTTTCTGCGCCAGCGAAAGAAAGAGCTTCAGCCCGATAAATCGCCGCGACCATTGGGCTGAGGTCGTAAACGGATCGAAGACCGGACCTACCTTCTTTCCGGGCATATAGGAGACATCGGCGCGAAATGCTTCGGCGACGGTTTCGGCGTGACGGCAGAAGAACATGCCGCAGCCCATGGAAACCGAGATCCATTTATGTGCGTCGCAGGTGATGGAGTCCGCGAGTTCGATGCCGGCGAGATGTTGCCCGAGTTTTGGAGAGAGGATGGCGCTGCCGCCCCACGCGGCGTCGCAGTGAAACCACAGGTCCTGCTCCCGGCAGAAGTGCCCGATCTCGGGGAGCGGATCGATGACTCCGGCAGCCGTGGTCCCGCCGGTGCCCACAACCATGAATGGCAGGAAGCCGTTCTTACGGTCCTCGGCGACCCGCTTTCTCAGTTCGCCAATATTCATTTTCAGATTCCGGTCTGTGGGAACGAGCGCAGTGCTCTTCTTCCCAGCCCGGTCATGTGCGCGATTTTGTTGAAGCCGTGATGGACTTCTTCGGTGGTATATAGCGCAGGCGTCCCCTGCACATGGCGCAGGCCGTGTTCGCCGTAGTCTGGAAAAGCCCGCGTCAAGGCGAGGACTACGGCCGTCAGGTTGGCCTCGGTTCCGCCGCTGGTAAAGGTCGCGATGGTGCTTTCAGGAAGTCCGAACTTTTCCGCAAGCAAGCTGAGCGTATGGCGTTCCATCTCGTTGGCTGCCGGCGAAGTGCGCCAGTTGGCCAACTGGGAGTTGTACATGGCGACCAGGGTGTCTGCGACGACAGAGGCGAAGCGTGACGCTGGGGTTGAACAGGCCAAAATAGCGAGGATGCGTGACCTGCACCTGCCAGTTCCGGAGCATCTTCTCCACATCGGCGATCACTTCTTCCAGGGGAAGCGGTTGCTGGAAATCATAGCGAGAGCCGAGATGGGCGCGAATCTCTTCCGCGGTCACGGTGGGCAGAATTGGACCGTTCGCTATATCGGTCTGTAACTGTTCGTAATCAGAACCGATTTCATCGATTAGCATGGTTACCCTTCTCCCACAACCGGCGACTACAAGCGAATGCCGCCAGCTTGAATACGTTCATAGAGTTCCTGGTCGAGCCGGGTGAATGATCCTGACTCCGCATTGTCGAAGTAGAGCTCGTCTTCGGTCACGACAGGATCGTATCCCTGGCGCACCAGATCGGTCTTCGAATACTTAAAGGTGCCGGTCACTTCGACATCGTTTCTTATGCGCAGGAACAAAGGGCGCGCATACGGGGGGAGACGGCTGACCAAATGCTTGCGAAATTCTGCCAGGTCCAGAGGTCTCTTCGGGGACCAGCGCGGCCATGCCTGCGCGGCCTTCGGCCGCTGGAATGGTCACGCCATACACGTTGGCGTGCTTCACTCCCGGGAATGCGCAGATCGCTCCGGAGACCTCGGAGGTGGCGACGTTCTCGCCTTTCCAGCGGAAGGTATCGCCGATGCGATCGACGAAATAGAAATAGCCCTGCTCATCTTTGCGCATCAGGTCGCCGGTGCGAACCCAGACGTCGCCGGGCTCAAAGACATTGCGCAGTATTCTCTTCTCTGAGGCTTCAGGGTTGGTGTAGCCCTCGAATCGGCTGCCGAGATTTGCCGGGTCGTCTGTAACTTTGCCGATCGCTTCGCCGGGCTCGTTGGGGCCACAGCGGATGCAGAAGCCCTGCTCATTCCGCGCGGGTTCTCCGTTCTCTACATCGAACGCGACCAGGATGGGCGCGAATCGATGCGCCAGGTAGCGCCGGAATATGCCCGATGGCGCCGGGTTTGCCCTGAACGTTGAAGAGCGAGACACCGCCTTCGGTGGCCGCATAGAATTCGAGAATTTGCGGAATGGAAAACCGCTCTTTAAATCTTCCCAGATTTCGGGCGCCAGACCATTGCCGCAGGCCATCCGGATGTGATGGCCCGCCTCATTCGCGGAGGGCGCAGCATGGAGTAGGTAGCGGCAAAGTTCGCCGATGTATTGAAAGATGGTGCAGTCCCAACGGATGACATCGCTCCAGAAGTGCGAAGCGGAAAATTTTTCGCGGATCACGAGCGCTCCGCCCGCCGTCAGGATCGCCCCAGGGGCCAGTACCCCACCCACGCTGTGGTACATGGGCAGGCAGTTATACATGCGGTCGTTCGGCTGGGCGTTCATCATGCCGGCGAACCAATGGCTCCATTGCATGATGCGGGCATGGCTGACGTTGGCGGCCTTTGGCATTCCGGTGGTGCCGGAGGTGTAGATGTAGAGAGCGCGATCTTCGATCGTCGGCGGCCGCCGCTCGTTTGTGCTGAGCGGTTCCCCCGAATATTCGTCGATGACGGAATCAATGCGCGCGTAACGACTCGTGCGCTTCGCCATGGAACCAGATGGTGGGAGCGTCAACCAGTGCCGGGAGGGCAGCGGCTACCTGGCCGGCGTACTCCGCCGAGGCGATGAGGTGTTTGGGCGAGACGACATGGATGCAGTGGGCCAGGGAAAGGCCCGGCAAATTGGTATTGAGCAGCGAAACCACGCCCCCGACGCTGGTGATGCCCAGCCATATAGCCAGGTATTCGGGCCGGTTGGTCATCAGCAGGCAGACCACTTCGCCCTTGGCGATGCCGTGCGTCGAGCGCCCAGCGCGCATATTGATTCGCCCGCGCGGCGAGTGCGCGATAGGTCATCGACTCGCGATCTGATAACAGTGCCGGCGCGTCGCCCCGTTGGAGCGGCGAGCTCCTCGATCACCGTGGAGAGCACGCGATCGCGATTGCGCGCGATGGGCGCGGTCAACTCCAGTGCGCGCAGCCAGGCCTTTCCCGCCGAAGCGTTGGGTTTGACCGGCGTCATTGTCTCGACTTCGATCAAGCTGTGTTCCCCGCGTCGACGGTGAGTACCGTTCCGGTGATGTTTTTTGCTCCGTCGCTCAGCAGAAATTCGACCGCATTGGCGACGTCGTCAACCTCGACCAGGCGCCGCAGCGCGCTGCGGCGGACGATCTGCTCCTTGTGCTCATCTGTAAGCCCCTGAGTCATGTCAGTGTCGACAAAGCCCGGAGCGACGGCGTTCACGGTCACATCCATCTGTCCCACTTCTCTGGCCAGCGAGCGGGTAAAGCCGATGAGCGAGGCTTTGGTTGCGCTATAAACCGACAGACCGCTGTAGCCTGTGCTGGCGACGATCGAAGCGATGTTCACGATGCGGCCGCCGCCGTCGGCCATCATCGCCCGCACCACGTGCTTGGTCATCACCATGGGCGAGAGCGTATTCAGGCGGACAAGCCGCTCCATCTGCGAAATGGGCATCATCGCGAGAGCGCCCTCGGCACTGATGCCGGCGTTGTTCACCAAGCCATAGATCGGCCCAAATTCTTTGCGCACGCTCTTCACCAGACTTGCAAGGCCTTCGATATCCGCCAGATCGAAGGGTACGAACCGCAACGATCCAGGTTTCCTGGGTTCGCTTTCTTCAATTGCGGCCGTGAGTTCGCTGCTCTCCTTGCGTGCGATCGCGATGGCCCGATAGCCCGCGCAAGTTAGCCTGCGCACGATCCCCAGCCCGATTCCCCGGCTCCCGCCGGTCACGATTACATTACGCATGGCGGCGGATGAGCTTCCCAGTCTCCGCAACGGCCAGCGCAGGAACAAAGTTGATGGAGACGGGAACTTTGTGCGCAGAAAGCGACTCGCGGCATAAAGCAAGATGTCCCGCTGTATCGCATGATCGTCCGTCGATCCGGATTCCTCTGCTGTTTCCAGAACGACATCCGCAACGACCAATGAACCCATAATAGGATTTTTCCTTGTCCGGACCAAAGACATCCGTACGTGCGGATGCCGATTGATCACTTCTTCCACTTCTTCCGGATGAACTTTCAATCCGCCCACATTAATCACGCCGTCGCGCCGGCCGACGAAGTAGTAGCGATTGCCTCGTAGTTCGAGCACGTCGCCGGTATCGACAAAGCCATCCTTATCCTTTAAAGGCCGGCATCGTGATTGAGATAGCGGCTCGCGGTACGATCTGAGCGAATGCGCAGGGTGCCGTGCTCGACTTTCATTTCCACACCGGGCGTGTTCTCGATTACGTCCGGATGCACACCGCTTAAGACGTCTTTGATGTCAAAGGCAACCCCGGCCTCGGTGGAGGCAAATGCGTGAGATACCCTGGCCTCCGGGTAAAACGACCGCAGCTGGTCGAGGATAGCCTGATCTGCAATTTCTCCAGACAGCCGAATATAGTCCGGGGCCATCCGGTTAGCCGAGGGACTCATCAGCGCCCGCCGCCAGTGCGAGGGTGTGCCGGAGATATGGGTTACTCCGCGGGCGCCGGCGCGAACCAGAAAATGCGCCGTCGGTTCATGGGCATTGGAAAGCACCAGGGATGTGCCGGTAAGCACAGCGCGAAGAAAAATCTGTAGTCCGCCGTAGCGCCGAATGTCGTAGAAGGTGCTCCAGGTAATCCCGTCATGTGCCGTATCAGCGCCACGAATAGCGCCCGCCAAACTACGTAGCGTGTGGGCGACTAACTTGGGTAACCCTGTGGTGCCTGAAGTGAGAAGAACCCATTCCGTCTTTTCAGGTTGTTCTCGATCAAACGCTATGCTTTTAGTCTTGAGCGCACCAGGAACTATCACCGTGCATCCTGGTATCTGCAGATCGGCTGGAAGCCTGTCCGACACAATGGCAGAGACCTCGGCGATTCTCGCGGAATAGGCCAAATGCTCAATCGACAGATCCGGCGGGTAGAGAACCAGCCGGCTGGCAACACCATCGAGTTCGACCAGAGTCTCGATAGTCGTGAGCTGGCCGGTGGTTGCGATGAGAACAGACTTGCCAACGAGCCTGGTCCCTTCATTGCCGAGACAAGACCCGGTTGCCAGTTGGCACCACGAGGCGATCGCGTCCGCTGCAAATACGAAGCGATCACTCAGATGGCTGTTGCCGCTGAGCGCCTGCCGAAGCGTTTCTGACTTACTTGGCAACATTTTCGTAAAAGGTGACGAAATCACCAAAAGTAACGGGAAAAATGGCGTCTTCCGAGGAGGTAAATGGATCGACTCCTGAAAGAATCCTGAAGACGCGTCACGAGGATTGCGAAGCACAGGGAATCAAGACCAGAATCAAGAAGGCTTAGATTGTCGGTCAAAGGAGCCAACCGCTTGTCCTGTTCACGGGCTACCTGTTGAAACTGAGTTTCAATTTCGGATCGAAAGGTCATATTAGCTTTTGGCTCCCAAGGCTGCGTCGACGGGGGCAAGGATCGACTGGTGATTGGAAAACTCGCTTTCGTCGCGCAACTGCGCGTCTTGCGTCAAAGTTTGAGCGGCCATCACGGAACGCTCAAACGGAAAAAATTTTGGCATCCACTCAGCAACGTGCTCCCTGATAGCGGATTTGCCTACCGGGTTTGAGAACGTGTGGTTCGCTCCGGAGACTACCCTGGCCTCGACTCGACTGCGGCTACCGGCCAAATCGAGAACGTGCTCTATATAGTTGAACTTGCCCGGCCTTGGCCTGTTATCCGCAGCTTTCGGCTCCGGAGCCGTGAGTAAGAGGATAGGCATACCTGCCGAAGCTATGCTTTTCCAACGCTTCAAGAGGGGGAAATTAGTATTCTCGGGGGGTGCATTCTTGCGTAGCTGCAATCTGAGCTTCTTAATTTGATCGTAGGCATTGCTGAGTAGCCCGCCGATACGACTCTTCGTGGTCCAGTGAAACAGAGCGCGCTTGACAGTTGGTCTGACCGCCGGAGGCAAGTTGAAAGGCGGATCAATCAAGATCAGCCCGCGGCATTTCTCAGATATCGCCGCAGCAAAGATTGCGGAATTGCCCCGCGCGCTGGCCCAAAATGACCAGTCCCGCCAGCTCATATCGGGCAACAATCTGTTCGATTAATTGTGCCGTCACCCGCTCATACCCACCTGCGGTGGTGTATTGGATGAGCTCTGCCGGAACATTTCCTCGCGAATCCCCCACGCCGGGAAGATCCACGCGGAAACTCGGATAGCCCATTTCTGCAAATGAAGTAGCCCAACGGACTGCTGCGTCACCGTGAGCAGTTCTCGGCATGGGGAACCCAGAAAGCAGTAAGATCCCAGTCCGGTTCGACCCGACCAGGCCTTCAGCCGGCACATGGTATGTGCCGCAGAGAGAGTCGCTCCGGAGATCGAGCGTAAATAATTCGCGACTGTCAATTTTTTGAATCACGGATACTTCTCCCAACATTGAGCGCCAATGCAGATGACAACCAATCCCAATTTTTGCCAAAGAAAATTGAAAAATCCCTGGGGATGTCAGCGACGGCCGGTCCACCCTTCACCAGGGGAATTGCTTCTTTACCGAGTTTGACCAGTTTCACTGGTTTGTTATAGATTTCCCGCGCGTGCGTCTCATCATCCAGTGCGCATGGGAGTACTACCTCGAAGGATTCTCTCCAGAGTGCGGGTGTCCATTGATACCCCTCTACTTCGATCGCCGAACCCTGCTCCATTTGGCGAATGTATGCGGTTGCCGGCTTTCGCTCGTCACCGAACTTAAATAATTGGTCAGCCACGACCCAACGAAGAAGCGTCGGACGCAGTGCCAGATTCGCATTAGCCGGCGGTGACCACAGAAGCAATATGTCTCCTATACCAGCGTCAAACGCTTTGCCGGCCAGAAGAGCCCCAATCTCGAGACCATTTAGAATCAGGGGCAAATTCGGAGACCGGTCCCGCAACCACTTTGCGAGAAGTACCAGATCATCGCTCCACTGCCTGAACGATGCCTCTTCGAAAACACCTTCGCTTTCGCCTACACCTCGATAATCAAAACGAAGAACTTCGATTCCCTTCCCCGCAAGATATCGGGCCCAACGAACCCAAGGATCAAAAGAATAGTGGCGTTCCGACGCGAACGATCCGGCCATCAGCATCCGCGCCACGGGCTTCTCAACCTCATGCAGCACCGTATAAAGGTGCGCGCCGGATGCTGGGAAGTATCCGGCACGCTCTAAATAATCAGTGGGAAGGTACGACTGAATAGCCATCTTCGACCCTTAAGCGGCGTGGCTGACCTGCACTACACGGTTGAGCAGGGCCTTCAAGAGCACGACCCCCTCGAATATGTCCGCATCCGGCGCAAGCGGATTCAGTGCCATTTCCATGGAAAGTGCTTGAATCAGGCCTTCAGTATGGGCGATATCGCAAATCCCGTGGACGTCGGTGTATTCCAGGTCCGAGGAGCCCTGAGCCACAGCCAGATCCGCCAGGTACGACATGTAACGCTGAATGAAGCCTTCAAAAAACGCCATGGTGACCAGAATTTGCACCCCGGACAGGCGCCCGAAGAACAGACGCATCTGGGCCAGTTCGTGATCAACCACGAGCGCATCCGAGTCGGTCGGGAATGCGTGCGCAGCGATAGCAAACCGTCTCAGCATCGCGGGATGACTATCCCGCACCTCCTCCATCAAGTTGTCAATGATGATCGGGCGGGCGGCATCCGATTGCACGGCCAGGTAGGCCGCTGTCATCCAATAAATAAAGTTCCCTTCCAAGACGGCCGTGTAACGCGCGATGATCCCACGACGCTGTTCGCTGCTCAATTGATCTACTCTGGGCAGGGAGTTCATGACCTCATCGATCGTCTGATCGACATGTGTTTTAGTAGCGGCTAAGGCTGACTCGGTCGTCAGCTCAGGTGCGAGCGCGAGGGTATTCATCTATTTACCTTCCACATTCAAAGTTAAACGAACTGGCCGATGGGGCACCTGGGGAGGGATGCCAGATTGTCTATGAAAAAAGGCGAGTACAAACCACGTAAGCAGCAGACCTAGCAACGGGCGGACCCAAAACCACAACAGTTAAGAACTAGTGAACAGTCTAAGTTAGTAGCTCATAGTAGGCCGTTCTATGTTCAGACTGCAACCTCATTCCGGTTCCATCCTCACACTCTTTGGTCACCTGACCACACCTCACCAATATTCGAGATGGTAACTACTTGCCGGCTGTGTCTACCCTCCACAGTAACCTACTCGGTGCAGGCAGCCGCTTTTTGCCTTCTAGAGAACGGTCTCTACGGCTGCGACCAAGGCGTCACCTTTCACTGGAGACACCAGCCGTCCATAGATGGCGTCGTGGACTCGACAGGGAACGCCCCTGATTCTGCGGCCAGCGGCGAGCGCAAAGTGGCGGTAACCGTTACTTAAAAGTCGCCAGGTACCTTCCTGTATTAACTTTACTTTTGCTTTCCGCTCGGTCATATTTGCATTGCCCAGTAAAAAGAAAAACAGCAACACTCGTTTTTGCTCTTTGATTCTATTTTTGCCTAAGTAGACCGTTGACTCACGCACGCCTCCCTCCGTGTTGTCTGCGCCGGCTATCTGATGTAAGAACCACGGTGACACTACTTTTTTCAACTGTAGTGGTGACACGAGCTAGAACTCGTCTAACCCTAAACTCGATACCACGCGGAGTTTCTTTAACTCAGGTGAGTTTCGATAGACATAAGGGATCACGAATTTGTGCAGTTCCGCGGGTAGGGTAGAAAGCAACTCCCCGATTAAGGATGGCGAAGCCTTGTCCAAATTTGGGACACATTCGAACGTAGGGAGCACTGCAGTAGAGACACCCTTTGCGGCTCCGCGTTCGACTCATTGGTTCGCTGTATACACCGTTCACCGACACGAGAAACGGGTTGCCGAACTTCTACTGGATCGCGAGATTGAAACAGTTCTACCGCTCTATAAAGTAGGTCGGCAATACAAGAAGCGGGTTCCGGTAGTTGTGGAGCTCCCCCTGTTTCCTTGTTACCTCTTTGTCAAAATCTCCCGGGAAGCGCGTGGGAGGGTTTTGGGTGTGCCGGGAGTGGTTTCGATTGTGGGATCGCCCAGCGAACCCTGGCCCTTGCGCAGCAGTGAGATAGAAGCGTTGCGGCTTGGAAGTACGATGGGGGTGGTTGCACCCCATCCTTACCTGAAAATCGGCGAGAAGATAAGAATTAAAAATGGACCGATGTCAGGGATGGAGGGCATATTGACACGCAAAAAGAACGAGCTTCGGTTTGTTCTCACGCTGGAAGTGATTATGCGGAGCGTCGTGGTCGAGGTTCAAGCCGATGACATCGAGGTCATCAACGAACAGGAAAAGAGATTGGTGGGCTAGATCGACAGCCTTGGCAACGCGGGCTTGGGTCTGCATGGGCTCATGCTTACTATTCAGCACCGATGCAGCATTTAGTTACGCCTTGTTATTCGCTGGGTTGGAAGCGGTAAAATCAAAGACCATTTCACCGCTCCACACGACAGCTATCTGCCGAAAGGGGACCTACAGTGCGCCCATTGTTAACCAGCGATGAGATCATCCCGGTAAGAAATCCAGAAGCGCCAACGGCGCTGGCTGACGTGACTACGGCCCTCTTCCGTAACGGATACAAGACGGCGGCCGCAGTTCTCGTATTTATTATTCTGCTCAGCGCATTTTTCGTTTTTCGCCCGAGGACTTACGAGTCGCGAATGGTCTTTCTTGTGCGTGACGAAGGTGCCGCACTGCCGATTACTTCATTTGACGAACGTTCCACGCCAACCATGCCGATCTCGGACGTGCAGATCGGTACGGAGATCGAGCTCTTGTCCGGGACCCAGCTGCACAAAGAGGTCATCCTGACCATGCACCCAGGTTTGACGATGCGCGATCTCGATCGCCGTCTTCTGACGTTCAACAAAAACCTGAGCGTATTGCCGGTTCCCAAGAGCACCCTGATTGCTGTGACCTATACCGGGTCTTCGCGAGACGAAGCAAACCGGACTCTCTCTACATTAAGCCAGCTCTATCTGGCTTACCGCGCAGGTATAAGAGGCTCCGACAGTGCCTATCAATTTTTCGATCAACAGGCCAATCGCTATCACAAGAAGCTTGAGCAGGATCAGGCTGCGCTGACCGCATTTAACCAGGAATACCGGGTCACCTCGATGAGCAGTGAGAAGGACGAGTTGATCCACAAAATGGCTGATGCACGCTCAAGCGCCTATGAGGCAGTAGCGGAGAATCGGGAAGCGGACAAGCAAATCGAGTCGATGCTGGCTATGCGCGCAAAGCTCCCCGTTCGCATCACGACACAAAGGCGGGACCTCCCTGACCAGGCAACGGCCGAGCGGCTGAATTCCAGCCTGGTTGAGCTGCAAAACAAACGGGTCGAACTGCTCACCAAGTACTACCCAACCGACCGCCACGTACAAGAACTTGATGATCAGATTGCGAACACGCGACAGGCGCTCGAGCGGGCGCAAAAATCAAAGTCTACTGAAGAGCAAACCGACCTCAACCCGATACGCCAGGACGTGGAGGCTGACTTGCAGAAGGCGCAGTATCGCGCCGCAGGACTGCAGGCCCGCCAACGTAGCCTTATGGCTCAAACTGGCGATTACGCGGCCAAGCTGCAGGAATTGAATCAGCTGACAGCCCAAAACGATGAACTCACCCGAAAGGTTAAGGAAGACGAAAGCAGCTACGACCTGTATTTCAAGCGAAGAGAGGATGCTCGCATCAATCGAAATCTGGACAGCGACAAACTGGCCAATGTCCGTCAGATCGACGGCCCTGGGATTATGCCGCAATCGCTCGGTCAGACCACAATGAGCATGGCTGCGATATATGCCATAGGCATACTTCTGATCGGGGGCTTAGGAACACTGTGCGGATTGTGGAGCCCCCGATTCTATTCGCCCTGGGAGCTTGAAAGTGCAATTGGTACTGCGGTTCTTGCGACCATTCCTGTCCTCTCCAGGAAAACCGAAGGGCCTCTCACCATCAGGCCGTCTGACTTGCCGGATGCATCGACCCTGCTCCCAAGAGATGCCTTTGAGGAAAGTGATCGCGTAAAACCGACCAGGGTTCAAGTACTGTCGCCCGTGTCGCTCCAGCCGGGACTCGCGAACGCCGAGCAGGCCCAGGCGGTCGGGCTGTACTTGCCACTGATCCAGAGATTGCGCAACGTGAGCTCGACGGATGGCGGTAAGGGCGCCATATTCGCCTTTACCGCCTGCACACGTGGTGAAGGAGTGAGCCACTTCGTTCGAGGCCTCGGCGCAGAGTTGACCAACTACACCGGAAAGCAAGTTGCGATCGTAAACGCACCGGACATCTTTGAAACGATTGCTGAAGCGGGCAGTGAATCCGATGCCTTGATCTGGAGCCGATCCGCCAGCAGCGGCGAGAAGTTTATACAACAGTGGTTCAAGGGGCTGCGCGAGAAGCACGATTTTGTGCTGATCGACTGCCCCGCGCTAAATTCCAGCCGGGCTGCTACCATCCTTGGCCCGCAAAGTGACGGACTTTTGATGGTTGTTGGCTCGGGGAAGGCTACAAGAAGCCAGGTACGCGGGGGCCTTGCTATTTTAACGCTGGCTTCGATCAAGGTTGTAGGTTTGGCACTGAACAAGCGGACGTATCCAATTCCGGAAGCGATCTACAACTTCCTATAGGGGTCAAGAACATGCAGCGGGTAATCTTTATCATTTTCGTCATGAGCGGCCTTTGCGGAGCGTTCGCGCAGCAACCGGCTCAACTGGTCGCGCGTGATCAACCCTATAGGCTGCAGCCCAGCGATGTACTGGAACTGGAATACGAGTTCACACCCGAGTACAACCAGGTGGCCACCGTAGAGCCAGACGGAAGCGTGAGGCTCAAGTTGCTCGGATCGGTGAAGGTTGCCGGCGAGACTCTGGATGAAGCTACGAAGACGATCAAAGACAAGGCTTCTCTATCGTTGAACAAACCGGTGATTACGCTGACTCTCAAAGATTTTGTGAAACCGCATTTTACGGTCTACGGCGAGGTGACACGGCCCGGAGTGTATGACATCCACGGCGCGGTGACCGTATTGCAGGCACTTGCACTGAGCGGCGGCGTGAAAGACAGTTCCAAGGAAACACAGGTGGTCCTCATACGAAAGATGAACTCGGAAGTAGCCGAAGTGAAGGTGGTCAACACCAAACTCATGGCTAGCGCGAAAGGGGCGGGTGAGGATTTCGACCTTCGGCCGGATGACATGTTGATCGTTCCCAAGAATCGTCTGGGTAAGATTGAACCGTACGTGCGCGTGGCTTCTATGGGCCTGACCAGTCTGTTTGGTATCCAGGTGTTCAAATGAGCACGACGTTTTCTCTTATTGTTGCCACTCGTCATCGGACAGCGGAAGTCAGGAAACTTCTGGATTCTTTGCTCGCGCAGAGCTACGGCGCCTTTGATGTCATCATCGTCGATCAAAACTCTGATGACCGCCTCGTCCCGGTGCTTGAAGCGTACGCTCAGAAATTGCAACTGAGACACATACGATCCGAGACTTTCGGCAAAGCCGCAGCGAACAATGTAGGCCTGAGGGTTTGCCAGGGAGATATCGTTGGGTTCCCGGATGACGACTGCTGGTACGCTCCGGACTTGTTGCGCCGGATCGTCGATGGGTTTGACACGCACCCAGCCTGGGACGGTATGACGGGCTGCGAAGCTCCTTCTGAAGACTTTGTCCGCAATGACAGATTTGACCAGGTCGCGGGCCAGGTGGTGCAAGGTAATATCATGCGCCGCCACATCTCCTTCGCGGCATTCTTCAGGAGAAGGTGCCTGGATGGCTTGTTTTATGACGAGAGGCTCGGTATAGGCGCCGATACGATTTGGGGCTCAGGAGAAGAGACGGATTTTATCCTTCGGTTCATCAAAAAGGGTTACTGGGTTCAGTACGATCCGTCGTTGGTTGTCTACCATCCGGACTGGGGGAAAGGGCCATATACGCTTGCCGCGATCGCAAAAGCCCGGCGATACGGGATGGGCATGGGACGCATCCTGCACGATCACGGGTTTCCTGTTTCTCTGACTTTCAAGTACCTCTCTCGCCCCCTTCTAGGCGGCGCGTACACACTTTTGCTGGGTAGGCCGCGAAAAGCGTTGTATCACTGGTCTATTTTCATCGGTCGGGGTGGAGGTTGGGTGACGAGCTTGATTTCAAATCAAACGGGACTACTGGGGCGAACGCCCCGCATGAGCACCAAGTGAATACATCCGCAAAACCGGGCCGGTGGAGTTTTCTCAGGAGCAAGATCACTCAGAATGCGGCTTCACTCTACCTGGTGCAGGCTTGCCGTAAATTGCTACCTTTGTTCGTACTTCCATACCTGGCGCGGGTACTTGGCCCGGCAGGTTGGGGGAATGTCGCCTTCGCGCAGGGCGTTGGCGAGTTCATAGCAATCTTTGTCGAGTTCGGATTTGTACTATCTGCGACGCGGGATCTTGCACAAAGCAAGGCTTCGAAAGGAGAGTGCGGACGGGTAGCAGCAGGGACTTTCGGGGCCCAGGCTATTCTCGCCACCATCGGTGTTTTGGTCGCAGTCGCTATATCTACGCAGGTCCCGCTTCTCCGCTCGCAACCCAGACTGCTATGCGCGGGACTGGTATACGGCGTAGCTCAAGGTATGATGCCGACCTGGCTATTCCAAGGTCTGGAGCGTATGGCTCTCGCTTCCTTCCTTGAAGTTGCCAGTAAAGTAGCCTCACTTGGGGCGATTTTTGTTTTCGTAAACTCCCCAGCCGATGAATGGAAGGTGCTCTTCTTTCAAAGCCTTGCACCTATTGTTTCCCTCATCGCGGGGATTTGGGTCGCGCATCGCACCGTGTCATTGTATGTACCAACGTTCGATCTCATCTGGGGCTCGATCAAAGCCGGGTGGAAGATGTTCCTGTTGCGCAGCGGCCTGGCAACCTACAGCACAGCAAACGTCCTGATCCTCTCGATGTTCGCGCCGGCCGGTATAGTTGGGTACTACGCTTCGGCGGAAAAAGTTTCGAAAGCGATCGTCGGGCTCCTGCTGCCGATCCGGGATGCTTTTTACCCCAGACTCAGCCATTTGGCAGCCCACTCCGTGAAAGAAGGCCAGCGCCTAGCCAAGATCAGCGCTTACATAGAGGTCGCCGCGGGCGCCGTCTTGTCCGTGGCAACATTTGTCAGCGCGCACCTCATCATCAGACTCGTTTTCGGACCGACCTTCGCAGCGGCGGTACCAATCTTGCAAATCCTGTCACTGCTTTCCTTCATCACCTCCCTTTCGGATGCAATCGGTCTTCAATCGCTGCTACCTGCGGGCAAGGAATCTCTGGTAATGATCGCGATTGTGTCCGGGGGAGTTGTCAATGCTGCATTTGCAGTGATGTTGGCGCCTCGCTATATGGCCGGGGGCATGGCGGTGTCGGTAGTACTCGCCGAGGCTGCAGTCTGCCTGGTACTGATCTGGATTGTTCTTCGAACGACGGTTTCGCCTCGCGGTAGGGTACGCCTGTCGGAGATATCGGCCTTTGAGCCGGCTGTTGAAACCAACACGAGGATCGGCGAGTGAGCGATCAGACCAAACATACGTCCGACCCAGCAACGCTCGAAGGGGCCTGGTGGCTTCATCCCGTCGTGGTCTTCAGTATGCCTGTCGTTATCGCTGGGATTACCGCTTATTACACGGATGGAGCGAGTTATCTGAGGCACTGGCGGACGCAAAAATATTTTGATGCGTCTGCCCTGGGGTTGCTGTCCGTCGTTGTGCTGACCTTCGCATGCGGATGTCTATTCGGTGGTGCGCGCCGGAGGAAGTCGGGCCAACACTACCCCGCAGACTGGAAACGCGATATTCGTTGGACGCTGGTGAAAACTCTGTTCAATCTTAGTTTCACGCTCACCATCGTGGCATACACGATCTGGTTTGGCATGGCTATCAAGGACGGTCTTCGCCCCAGCGTCATCTACTCATTGCTCTCTTCGAGTGGCAGCACAACGAACAGTCCCCTCGATGAGCATCTGAAAACGATCCCGGGAGTAACGACAGCGACCCAATTCGGGCTTGCCGTGATTGTTCTGGGTGTTCCACTCGGTACAGTCGCGGGTTGGCGGCGAGTCCGATGGCAAATCATGGCAGTTTTCGCACTCGCGTTGGTAAGATCCTTCCTGAACAGCGAACGCCTCGCGATCATCGAGCTGCTCATACCATTTCATCGTGGCCTTTATCTCATTCCGAAGGCCTCGCAGCGAGCTGACGTTCAGGATTATTCAAGCCACACCTATTTTCGGACCAGTGCTGCTGTTTTTCTTTTTCGCAGGCATGGAGTATTTCCGGTCCTGGACAGTCTTTTACTCGCGCACAGAAAGCAGTTTCTGGAGCTTCATCGCTTTACGGCTGATGGGCTATTACACGACGGCGCTCAATAACGGTGCGATGCTGTGGAAGATCAGTGGACCTCTTTCCTATCGATTGGAACCGGCAACTCTGGACTTCATCTGGCGCTTTCCGTTCGTGAATCAGTTATTGCCCGTCCTGTCCAGATCGTTTGCCATTCCCGCAACAGTTTCCGATTATCGCTACGACGCCCTTCTCAAGGCCGCTGCTAACCCTGAACTGACGAACCCCAGCGGTGTTTTCGGTCCAATTGTGGACTACGGCGTAGCCGGCGGCCTGCTGTATTGGTTCCTCTGCGGGCTCGTATGCGGGTACCTGTATAAGGAACTGAAACTCCGCAGGCCTGCTGGTATGTTTCTCTACCCCCTTCTCTATACCGGACTGGCCGAGGCTGCTCGAATTTTGTACTGGGGCGAGGGACGACTCTTGCCATCTATGTTTCTGCTCATCATTGGTAGCTGTTTCTTCCTTTCCAATCGTGGCATGGGTATCCGATCCTTCCCCCAGATAAAGAAGACCAGCCCTGCTGCGGCAATCATCAGAGCGTGACAGCGGTTCCCCCGCCGGACGTCACGACTAACAACGACTCGCAGTTCATTTTTGCAAATCCAGGATCAATCTAAAAATGGCGAAGTCTACAGACAGCGCAATATACATCAACGGCCGATTTCTGACCCAGAACCGCACCGGCGTGCAGCGATACTCGAGAGAAGTTGTGCGCGCCATCGATCGGCTCCTGCAGCAAACCGACTACGCTCCACTGCGCTGGGAGACAAAGTGGGTTCTTTTGGCTCCTCCAGGAGCGAGTTGTGATATTGACCTGGAGCAAATCGAATTTCGCACGATCGGGAAGGGCGACGGTCACCTTTGGGAGCAGACCTATTTGGCCCGGCACAGCTGGTCAGGCCGGCTTCTGTCACCAGCAAGTAGCGGACCCGTTTGGCATCCGAGGCAAATCGTCGTTCTTCACGACGCAGGAATTTACAATGCGCCGGCCGGCTACTCGCGGAGGTATCGCACTCTTCATAAGATATTGGACCGACTTCTCGCTCGCCGGGCGCGGATCGCCACCGTGTCATCCTTCTCGCAAAACGAACTCGCCCTGTGCCTCGACATTCGAGAAGATGACATTCTGCTTGCTCCGAACGGAACCGAACACTTACGAATGGTATCGCCGGACGAAACTATCGTTCAACGCCTCAAACTTGACCCCGGTAAATTCTTTGTGACGCTTGGGCTCTCGACTGCGAACAAGAATGTGTCGCTGGCCATTGAAGCTTTCCGCCGCCTGAACCGACCGGATACCAAGCTCGTTGTCATCGGCAAGGGTAGCTCACGTGTCTTTGGTTCGCAGAAGCTGCCCGCAATACCCGGGGTCCTTTTCACCGGCCGTCTGACCGACGAGGAAGTGACGGGACTTTTGCGCTCTGCCGCCGCGCTTCTATTTCCCAGCCGATATGAAGGCTTCGGGATACCGTCGCTGGAAGCGATGCTTCAGGGATGCCCGGTCATTGCCTCAACAGCTCCCGGACTTATGGAAGTCTGTGGCGACGCTGCTTTGCACTTCCATCCGGACAATGTCGAGATGCTGCAGGATCAGATGCAACGAATCTTAAATCACCCGGAGATCTCCTCTGTGCTGCGAGCGAAAGGACACAACCGCCCAGATGTCTACCGTTGGAATGCAACTGCGGCTGTCCTAGCGGAAGCCCTGGATAATCTCGCCCTGGACAAATCCACACTAGAACTCGTGATGGAACCGAGTTCTATGGAGGAAGCCTAGCTCAGCACACTCTGACTCCAGGACGCGATGACTGTTCAGGCGGTTTCACGATCTATGACCAACTAAAAGAAGGGAGCAACCGTGAGTCACACTCAGCTGGTGGACGGATGGCTAACCCGTTGCCGTAAGGTGAACTTGTGAAAGTCGTCCAGCTCATTACTGGATCGGCCGATTTCGGTGGCGCACAGGCACACGTCCGAGATTTGGCCTCGGGCTTACAAGCACACGGGCACGAATGCGTCGTGATTGTCGGGCCGCCCGATGGCCTATTCAGCGGCCAGTTGCGCGCTCTCGGGATTCAGGTGCAAATTGCATCCCACCTCCGGAAGGCTCTTCATCCCCTCACGGACCTGCGAGCCGTGCTTGAATTGGTGACACTTCTAAAAAGACACAAGCCCGATCTGGTAGCGGCTCACACCGCGAAAGCCGGATTCCTGGGAAGGATCGCCTGTGCATTGCTTGGCATCCCATGCGTATTTACTCCCCATGGGTGGTCGATCGTGAATCGTGCGACTGGCACGATTGATCGGAAGTTCAAAGCACTCGAAAAGTTAGGGGGAGTACTGGGCGCGGGCGTGATCACCGTGTGCCATGATGAGCAAGAAACAGGCCGCGCAAGCGGACTCGTTGCCCGGGATAAGCTCTTTTGTGTCCACAACGGAATCCCGGACTCGGGGGTTCGCGCAAACTCCTCCGATGACATCCTTACGATAGTGATGGTCGCGCGCTTTCATAAACAGAAGGACCACGCGACTCTTCTGCGCGCACTGGGTGGACTTCGAGAATATCCCTGGCGGCTAAAGCTGGTTGGGTCGGGACCACTGTTGGAATCAACCCGGCAACTGGCCGGTTCTCTAGGCATAGCCGATCGCGTCGATTTTCTCGGGGAGTGCAGGAATACGCCCGAAATCCTGGGCCAGTCAGCAATCTTTATCCTTAGTACTTTTTATGAGGCTTTTCCGATCAGCATTCTTGAAGCGATGCGTGCGGGTCTACCCATTGTTGCAACGGATGTCGGCGGCATATCGGAGGCTGTGTCTCACGGGGTCAACGGTCTTCTCGTACCACCGTCCCGGGACGACTCGATGGCAGCATCGCTGAAACGTTTGTTGCTCGACCCTTCGCTGCGCCGCACTATGGGCGACAGCGGCCGTGCTCTATTTCTTGAGCGTTTCACCGATAAACAGATGGTCCTTGCAACGCTCGAAGTTTATCGCGTTTTAATTAGCAGGAAGTCCAAACACCGTCAGTCCGAAGCGATGACTGTGCCAGCATCGACTGCTACATCCTCCCCCCTCGATCCATCGCTCTAACGCTTTAGCCTCACCGTGTGCATCCTCCCTCTGCACGTTTGCTAACACTAGGTTTCCTGGTTCCCTTCCCCTAGGCATATCTTTCCCGCGTCTTCAAGATCACGGCGACGGGTTTCATATTAGTCATCTTGATACAGCCTACTTTTTCTAAAGGATCGATCTCATGAGCACCAAGACTCTCGTCAGCCAGCCCCAGGTAGTTCCGTATATTCCGGTTGCGCGCGCTCATCCACCGAGCGCGTCTGTATGCCTGCTATTGTCTGATCTCATCGCCTTGTCCGCGGTCTTTTGGTTCGCAGTATGGACCAAGCACCTCATCAATCCAAGTCTCGATCTCCATTTCTACATGGAAGTCTATCCGGCTATACTTACCTTCTTGGTTGCATTCTGTGTGCAGGGGTTGTATCCGGCTATGCTCCTTCACCCAGCCGAGGAGATGCGGCGAACCTCGCACGCGGTAGCGGCGGTGATTGTCGTTCTCCTGGCCAGTACCTTCTTTCTGAGGAACGGGCTTGACTACTCCCGCTATGTGATTGGTCTCGCCTGGTTGTTGGTAGCACCAGCGGTTCTGCTTGGGCGAGTTATCACCCGTAAGTTCTTCAGCCAACGCACGTGGTGGCCAACATCCGCCGTCGTGCTGGGGACAGGTCCCGCAGCTCAACACGTTGCAAGAAGCCTCAATAATTCTCAAAGAGGACTGCGTGTAACTGGAGTTCTTTTGCCAAGCGCAGTCGGGGAGTGGGACCCGAGCCTGCCACCCGTGATCGGGCATCTGTCTGACGCTCCCCGGATCTGCCGCAGATTTTCCATGAACTACGCGATCCTCGCGATGCCGGACGCCTCTCACGCAGAGATGAGGCAAGTGATCCAGGACCATTGCAAGAATTTTCGCCACATACTTATCATCACTGAGCTGCTCGGAATCTGTTGTCTGGGAATCTCTCCCCGGGAAATCGGCGGACAAGTTGGGCTGGAGATTCCGCAAAGGTTGTCGTTTGTCGTCCCCAAGATAATCAAACGTTGCATGGATTTCGCCATTGGTACAACGCTCCTACTGATGCTCATCCCGCTATTTCTGGTTATTTGCGCTGCGATCAAGCTGACATCAAAGGGTCCGGTGTTCTTTGGACATCTTCGTTACGGACGCGACGGCAAGTCGTTTCGCGCGCTCAAGTTCCGCACTATGGTGACCGACGCGGACCGGAAGCTCGAAGAGTATCTCAAACAACATCCCGAGCTCCTGCTCGAGTGGCAGATTTCTCACAAGTTGAAAGACGATCCCCGCATCACCACGGTAGGCAAGTGGCTGAGGCGTTACAGTCTTGATGAGCTACCACAGCTGTTGAATATCATCGCCGGTCACATGAGCCTTGTGGGCCCGCGCCCCATCGTGCAGTCCGAGATAAAGCGCTATGCTACAACCTACGATCTGTACAAGCGTGTGCCTCCTGGCCTGACAGGTCTCTGGCAGGTCTCCGGACGCAACAACACCACGTACGAAGAGCGAGTGGCATTCGACGACTACTACGTTCGTAATTGGTCTGTCTGGCTGGACATATATATCCTTGCCCGAACTTTCCGCGCCGTACTGCATGCGGAGGGCGCCTACTAGTCCATGTCGGATTTGGGCAGCGGAGTCAGGAGAAATGACCAGTCGCGAGTGCGGAGGTGGTCTTGCGAGACTGCACGACAACGCCTCCGCATTGAATAGGAGTAGTTTTCCCGCGCCCATATTTAAAAGTAGCGACGCTGCCCGCCACGATCGAAACCCTGTTCTTGATATAACCGGCGTACTCCCACGATTCGTGCTGCAGATCATGCTCGCGGGCTCTCACCAGGCGGAATCCAAGCGAGCATTCGCGCCTGGATCAGCAACCGGTGAAGCTGCAGCCACCGCCTGGTGCTACGAGCGGAGCCGAGTACGAGGAGGGCGCCAGCAACTGATTACCCGTCTCTGTGACCACCGCACTCGAGTTAGAACTCCGGCTGAATTGGTTGATCGTATAGTCTATGTTGTTCGTCACCGAAATTGCCGTTTCGGCCCCATTGCCGGCATATTCCAACGCGCTCAGTTTAGGATTCACAAACTGATTACCGCTGATAGCGACATTATTTATGCTGGTTGCCTGGGCCTGAGAATTGTAGACGATGGCGGATCCCTGGTTAGGGCCGCCGTCGATGAAACTGTTCCCGCTGACCGTGATGTTGCTGGCGCCTTGAGTATTGAATTCGCTCTCTGACGCAATGTACATGTCTGTGTAGCCATCCAGGTTATCGACGTAGTTACCTACAAAGCTGATATCGGTGCCCCCCGACACCTCCAGACCACGGCCGCCCTTATTGTTGAGAACCGTGTTCCCTTGGATAGTGACGGCGTGGACCGGATTAGGATCGCCCACATAACTGTTGTTTGATACTCCATCATCACCGGAGTTGAGGATACGATTTCCATAGACGGTAATGTTGTTGGACCCGTAGACCTGGGTGACGGAATCGGCGAGGGTGTTCTCGATGGTGTTGTTCAGGATGAAACCGCCAGAACTATTCTGAGAGAGAATCCCGGTACTTGAAGAATTGTCGATCAGCACATTCTCGACGTAGTAGTTATCCGCATCTGAAATCCAAATCATCCCGGATTGTTGACTCAACAGCCGCGTGTTGGCCGCACTTGTCAAAGCAAGGTTGGAGATGGATGCTCCGCTGCCGGATAGAATGATCGCCTCTTTGCTAAGCGACAGAGGCTTCAGGATCGAGGTTGCCCCTAACCCAGCGATGCTTATGCCTGTGGCCATCAAATTACCCGAGTAGGCGAACGTTCCCGCGGGTATGAGCGCGATACATTGATGGGCGCCGGCGTAGTTGAAGGCGGTCTGGATACTTGTTCCATTGTCGGTCGTGCCGTCGCCTACAGCCCCAAACGAGTCGATGGGACAAGTCGGCTCCACAATCAAAGTGCCAATCTGATATTGTGCGTCCGGCAGAGACGATACACCCCCGCCCGTGATCAGAGTAATGTTGCCGTTTGCCGACTTCAAGCCCGAAACGATCGAATACGTTCCACCGGCCAGCGCCGCGGGCACGGTGACAGTGTGGGTGTAGACCACCAACCCGTTCCACTGCGAGGGAGATACGGATGGTTGAACATTATCCTGGAATTGCACTGCGCCGCTGCTATCAATGAAATTGACAAAAACTGTCGCCGGAACCGACACCGGGACAGCCAGCCAAATGTATGTCACCTGAAAGGTGCTTCCCGGCGAGGCGGTAATGGAGGCTGGCATGTCCGGGATAATCGTCGTGCCATTATTAATAGGGGCCGTGACGGTGAACGCTGTGCTGGTTGCGGAGGCGAGCCCGTCACTGCTGGCGGACAACATATAGGTGCCTGCCGCTGCCTCGGTCACATTGCTGAAGGTCGCGACGCCATTGGAGGGCGTGGCTGTGAGAGTGCCTCCCAGACCGGTGCCACTCACCAGGGTCAGAGCCACCGGATTACTCGCAGTTGTAACAGGGTTTCCACTCGCATCTTCAACCGTCACAGTAATCGCTGGCGAGAGTGGGGTACCCGTCAGCGCACTGGAGGGCTGATGAGAGAACGCAAGTTTGGCTGGAGAAGGAGCCACCGGTGTAGCCGCGAAACTTGTACTGGTAGCGGAACCGAGGCCCGGGCTGCTGGCGACGAGCGTATAGCCGGTTCCCGCTGCGCCAATCGTAAGATTCGGAAACGCCGCAACTCCATTCTGGGCAGAAACCGTCAGCGTTCCGGCTAGACCACTCCCGCCCGCCAGCGCCAACGTGACGGCGTTAGTAGCGGTAGAGACCAGATTGCCATTGCTGTCTTCGATCGCTACCTGTACCGGAGGCGATATGTTACTGCCTGTCAACACATTGCTTGGTTGTTGAGTAAACGCCAACATCACTGGTGGCGGAGGGAGATTAATGGTCAACGTAGAAGAAGCGATGGTGCTTTGGACGCCGCTCAAGACCGCAATCGCCTTCACCGTAGACGAAATGCTCACGGAGAACGGCGCCGCATAGGGCATTGAAGACGTGGAAGGCGCGTTGCCATCGGTCGTGTAGTAAATGGTGCTCCCTGGGGTTGTATCCTGAATGGTCACTTGCTGTGCAGTCGTATAGGTCCCCGTCGGCACAGAGATAGTCGGGACCGCGACTGTTATTGGAGCCGCCGTAGCCGCCGTAGGCGAGCCACTTGATCCACAGCCAGTAAATGCCAGACCGAGCGCCACCGTGGTGATCACAAACAGCGACGGAAAATCGAACGCGCTCGACATTTTTTGCACGTAGACATTATCTATTGAATTTCCGGCTTCACTGGAAAATACAGAGGCTTTTATTTGCCGATGTTGACGTGTCACCACAGATAGACGCGTGTGAATTATCTTTGGTTAAAGGGACATGCGTATATCTTTTCAGGCCTGTCAAATATCTGCTCCCATCGGTAGTGTTAGCGGCAATTCGTGACATTTCATCGCCATAGTCGAATCAGCATGAGTTCAGAAATGCGGAGAGGATCTGATCTGGATGGCCGGGTTTGACCTTTCGGAGAGGTGGCGGAGGACGCGTCAAAACAGCAGGGGTGCGAATTTGGTCAGATGAGTCGTCTTACGTAAAAGCTCCGGTTTACCCTGGGGCCGGCTGTGCGTCAGACTGAACTGAAAGATCGAGACAGGGTCACATCTGCACTGGTTACTACAGTGGTGGCAGGGGATGCCAGATGTAATCTGTGAGTGGGTACTCCGATGAACAAGGTAATGCCCTCCGACGAGGGGAGACAGCAGACATATGTCTTCGCTTCCCATGGTCCGCTGCCATCCCTCAGGGATGGCAGCGACGGCTCTGGGGATGCTCCCTCAACATCCGCTGAAGGCGCATCCACCACCCGGAGCTACCATGGGCGTGGTGTAACTCGATGGCGTCAATACCTGGTTCCCGCTTTGGCTCGGAGACGCGGTTGGGTTGCTCGAGAAGCTGAAAGCGCTCGAAGAGAAGTCTGTGTTGTTCTGGATCACAAGCCGGTTTCACTTCCGTTGCCGGCAAACTGAACAGCACCTGCCTTAGGGTTTACGAATTGATTGGCGCTGATCGTCACCCCTGAGATCGTTGTGGAGCCCGCCTCGGAGTTGTAGATAATCGCCGTACCTTGATTGGGACCGCCGTCAACGAAAGTATTTCCTGTCACGCTGATTGTAGACACGTTCTGGGTATTCCATTCCGCTTCGGATGCGACATACATGTCAGCATAACCGTCCAGGTTGTCGACGTAATTGCCAATGAAGCTGATATTGGAACCTCCGGAGACTTCAAGACCACGGCCCCACTTGTTTTTCAAGATCGTATTTCCCTGGACCGTGATGTTGTGGACGGTGTTGGAATCCTGAAGGTAGCTATTGTTGGAAATTCCGTCGTCGCCGGAATTGACGACGCGATTCCCCTTCACCGTGATGCCGGAAGCACCATTTGTATTTGTGATGGAATCCGCCAGGGTGTTCTCTACTGTGTTGTTTTCGATGACGCCATTCTGACCGCCTGCGTTGTATATGCCGACGCATGAACCGCCGTTGATGAGCACGTTCTGGACGGTAAAGTTGGTGGCATTGTTTATCCAGATCATCGCCGCCTGGTAGGTGACGTTGCGTGTCGTGCCCGTGCCTAGCAATACCAGATTTGAAATCGACCCGCCGCTGCCTGTAAGTGTGAGCGCTTCGTTATTGGTATCCAGAGCCTTCAAAATGGACCCGGCTCCTGTCCCGGCAACCGCTATGGCCTTCGCCGTGAGGGTCCCGGAGTAGGCAAACGTACCGGCTGGAATCAAAGCCGTGCACTTGTTGGTCGCCGCATAGTTGAAGGTATTTTGGATCGCGGTCGCGTTGTTCGTGACGCCATCTCCCACCGCGCCGAACGAGGTGATCGAACAACTTGCGGTCGAGCTCACGGTGAAGCCAGTGCTGGTCGCTGAAGTCAAGCTCGGGCTGCTCGCGGATAGCGTATAGCTTCCAGCGTTGCTGACAGAAAGGTTGCTGAACGCGGCGACACCATTCTGCGGCGTAACGGTGAGCGTTCCCGCAAGACCTGTACCGCCTACAAGCGCAGCGGTGACCGGGTTCGTCGCGTTCGTCACCACGTTGCCGCTGCTATCCTCCACCAACACCTGGACCGCCGGCGTGATGGTGGCCCCGGTCTGCGCATTCGAAGGCTGAACAGAAAACGCCAGCTTCACCGCTGTAGGCAGAACAGGCGCAGTGATGGTAAAGCCGGTGCTGGTTGCGGAGGCGAGAGTCGGGCTGCTCGCCGACAGCGTATACGTCCCAGCGTTGCTGGCAGAAAGATTGCTGAACGCGGCGACACCATTCTGCGGCGTAACGGTGAGCGTTCCGGCAAGACCTGTACCTCCTACAAGTGCAACCGTGACCGGGTTCGTCGCGTTCGTCACCACGTTGCCGCTGCTGTCTTCCACCAACACCTGGATTGCCGGCGTGATAGTAGCCCCGGTCTGCGCATTCGAAGGCTGCACAGAAAACGCCAGCTTCACCGCCGTAGGCAGAACAGGCGCCGTGATGGTAAAGCCGGTACTGCTTGCCGCAGTGAGGGCCGGACTGTTCGCCGACAGCGTATACGTCCCAGCGTTGCTGACAGAGAGATTGCTGAACGTGGCCACGCCATTCTGCGGTGCAACGGTGAGCGTCCCCGCAAGACCTGTACCGCCCACAAGCGCAACCGTGACAGGGTTGGTCGCGTTCGTCACTACATTGCCGCTGCTATCTTCCACCAAGACCTGGACCGCCGGCGTGATGGTCGCCCCAGTCTGCGCGTTCGAAGGCTGCACAGAGAACGCCAGCTTCACCGCCGTCGGGGCCGGGGTAGAGATGGTGAAACTGGCACTTGTTGCCGAGGTTAAGCTGGGGCTGCTTGCCGACAGCGTGTAGGTTCCAGCAACGCTTAGGGCAAGGTCGCTGAAGGTCGCAACCCCATTCTGCGGGGTGACAGTTAACGTCCCTCCCAGTCCTGTACCGCTGGTGAGAGCCAGCGTGACGGAGTTGGTGGCATTGGTTACAGGATTTCCGTTAGCATCCTCGATCACCACCTGGACCGCCGGTGTGATCGTTGCCCCTACCAACGCGTGCGAAGGCTGCACCAGGAAGGCCAGCTTTGCCGCCGTGGGGCCACTGCCACCAGAAGTAATCGTGAAGCTGGTACTGGTCGCCGGCGTCAGTCCCGTGCTGGCCGCCGACAGAGTAAAGGTGCCGGCATTGCTGACGGTGAGATTGCTGAAGGTTGCGATGCCGTTCTGCGGCGTGACCGTGAGCGTACCCGTAAGGCCGGGGGCCCCGCCTGTCAGCGAAATCGTAACCGGATTGGTAGCATTCGTGACCGCATTGCCACTGCCATCCTCAACCACGACCTGGACGGCGGGTGTGATCGTGGCCTGGGTCGCGGCATTGGTAGGTTGCACTGAAAACGCGAGCTTCACCGCGGAAGGTCCACCACCGCCGCCCGGCGCCGTGATCGTGAAGCTGGTGCTGGCCGCGGAGGTCAGGCTGGGGCTGGTTGCGGAAAGCGTATAGCCGCTCCCCGCATTGCTCACCGTAAGGTCGCTGAAGGTCGCAATGCCATTCTGCGGCACCACCGTCAGCGTACCCCCGAGACCGGTCCCTCCCATCAAGGCCAGCGTTACTGGGTTGGTGGCCGTGGTGACGATGTTTCCGCCGCCATCCTCTACCGCCACTTGTATCGCGGGCGAGATCGTGGCGCCGGTCAGCGCATTCGACGGTTGCTGCAGGAATGCCAAGGTTACCGGAGTAGGGCTACCGCCCCCGGACGCACTGATGGTAAAGCGGCTGCTGGTGGCCGGGGTAAGGCCGGAACTGGTTGCTGACAACGTGTAAGTGCCGGCGGTGCTGAGGGACAGGTCGCTAAAGGTCGCAACCCCGTTCTGTGGAGTCACCGTCAGCGTTCCACTCAGGCCACTGCCGCTGGTGAGCGCGAGTGTAACCGGGTTGGTTGCGTTGGTGACGACGTTGCCGCTGCCATCCTGTATCTGTACCTGGACGGCCGGTGTGATCGTGGCCTGGGTAAGTGCATTGGTGGGTTGCACCGAAAACGCAACCTTCACCGGGGCGGCGCCCCCACCACTCGGCGCAGTAATGTTGAAGCTGCTGCTGGTGGCAGTCGTGAGCCCAGGACTGGTGGCCGAAAGCTCATAGCCGCTGCCCGCATTGCTTACCTTGAGATCGCTGAAGGTGGCAATGCCGTTCTGCGGCACCACTGTCAGTGTTCCCGTCAGGCCCGTTCCCCCTACCAGGGCAATAGTGATTGGATTGGTAGCGGTCGGCAGCACGTTGCCGGAGGCGTCCTCGACCGCCACCCGGACAGAGGGCGAGATCGATGTGCCGGCGACGGCATTCGTCGGTTGTTGCAAATAGGCCAGTCTGGTTGGCGTCGGAGGGGGACCGCTGCTCGGCGTATTGATGGTGAACGCTACGCTGGTTGCAGAGGTGAGATTCGGGCTGGCGGCTGTGAGCGTAAGCCCGGTCCCGGCAGTGCTCACCGTCAGGTCGCTGAAGGTGGCGATGCCATTTTGCGGGGTGACCGTGAGCACTCCTGTCAGGCCGGTCCCACCGCCCAGGGTGAGGCTAACGGGATTGGTGGCTGTGAGTACAGCATTGCCATTCGCATCTTCAACCACCACCGAAACTGCCGGCGAGATGATTGTCCCGGTCAGCGCGTTGGAGGGCTGCTGCAGGAACGCCAATTTCAGCGGTGACGAAGGGGGGTTCCCTCCGCCCGGCGCGCTGATGGCGAAAGGTGTGCTCGTCGCGGGTTGGAGATTCGTACTGCTCGCCATGAGCGTTAATCCGCTACCGGCGGTGCTCACACTGAGATTGCTGAAGGTGGCAACCCCGTTCTGCGGACTGACCGTCACTGTCCCGCCCAGACCCGTTCCGCCGGCAAGAGCAATGGTGATAGGGCTTGCCGCGGTGGTTACCACATTCCCCTTGGAGTCCTCTACCTCGACCTGGACGGCCGGTGAGATGGTCGCCCCTGCCTGCGCATTAGATGGCTGCTGAATAAAGGCTAGCTGTACCGCTGCGTGACCATTGCCGTTGCTTTGCTTGGTGATGGTAAAGCTTACGCTCGCAGCCGGCTGCAGGCCTGAACTCGTAGCCTGCAGCGTGTAGGTACCCGCGTTGTTCACGCTGAGGTCAGTAAAGGATGCGACCCCGTTTTGCGGGGTGACGGTCAGAGATCCACTGAGCCCCGAGCCGCCGGAAAGAGCGAGAGTAATCGGATTGTCCGCTGCTTGCACTGCATTTCCGTTGGCATCCTCCACCACCACCTGAACCGCCGGGGTGATCGTGGCCTGAGTGAATGCGTTCATCGGCTGCTGCAGGAACGCCAGCTTGAAAGGCGACGGGGGAGTTCCACTTCCTGGAGCGCTGATGGTAAAGGGTGCGCTGGTCGCCGAACTGAGTGATGGGCTCGATGCAAACAGGGTGTAGCCCGTACCGGCCGTGGCCACGGTGACCCCATTAAAGGTTGCGATGCCATTCTGCGGAAACGCTGTCCACAGCGTTCCTCCGATCCCCTTGCTCGATGCAAGTGTGACCGTCACTGGAGTAATCGCGGTGGTCACGATATTTCCGTTGGCATCCTCCACCGCCACTTGGACCGCCGGGGTCATCGGGGTTCCGGCCACGCCGTTGGAGGGTTGTTGCAGGAAAACCAGCTTCGCCGGGCTAAGGAGAGGACCAGGCGAGGACGCACTGATACTAAAGCTGGTACTGGTCGCCGAGGTCAGACCGGGACTGGTGGCTGTCAACGTGTAGGCGGCTCCGGCCGCGCTCACCAACAGGTCGCTGAAGGTCGCAACGCCATTCTGCGGCGTGATCGTCAGCGTTCCTCCCAGACCTGTGCCTCCCGCCAGCGCCAGTGTGATGGGATTGCTGGCGCTTGTGTCCGGGTTTCCGTTTGCGTCCTCGACCACTACCTGGACGGCGGGTGCGATGGTCACCCCAATCAGGCCGTTAGAGGGTTGCTGTAAAAAGGCCAGCTTCGCCGGCGGGAGCGACGCAGTGATGGTGAGGGCCGAAGCGGCGACGGAACTGGCGGAGCCCGATAGAACCGCCATCGCCTTTATCGTCGATGACACACTAATCGAAATCGGGCCGCTGTAAAGATTCGAAGAGGTCGTTGGATTGGATCCGTCAGTGGTGTAGTAAATGACGCTGCCCTGCGTCGTGTCACTGATGGTCACTTCCTGCGTGCCCGAATACGTTCCGCTGGCCAGCGAGATTGAAGGCGTGGCCACAACATAGCTCAGTTTCAGTGTCCAGTCAGAAGGAGTCGCCGTCAGCGCCGGCTGGAAGGGTGTGGAATCGTTGGCCAGCTGGAAAATACTGGCCACGTTGCTGTCCGGCTGCCGCGCGATTTGAATGGCTGCAGTCATCGTGTCGGTGGGAGCAGTGCTGCCCGCCGTGCTGGCCATCGAAAACAGTTGACCGCAGGGGCTTCCATCTCCGGCTTTGCCGCCGGGGGAATTTACGCACGCCGCAAGAGCATCCGCGAGGCTATATAGTTTGCTGTTTTCGGCGAAGTAGCTGGTCGACGTGGGTGTGCCGGGCGAGGTTCCCTGCGCGACGTTGATGAATTCCGGCACGGTGGCGATTGCTTCCGGGAAGCTGGCATCATTCGACTTGGATCCGAGCTGAGTCGGAGACTTCCAGTAGTGGGCGAGAGGCCAGATCGAACCAACGGTGGTCACCTCGTTTACGGAAACCGAACCCAGCTTGGAAAGCCCACTGCACGGGCCCAGCAAGGCTGTGAGCACGAGGGAAGGATTCGCTGCCCCTGAATCGCTCGAATTACCCCCGCGAGCGACAACATATATCTGGGCCGAGGCAGAAGGACAGCCATACTCTGCGGGTATAGAAAAGTTACCGTTGCTATCGGACGCGACCGCTTTGCGCAGCAGAGGGGCAGCGGACGAACCGAGCCCGCTGGTACCAGCGGCGTAGAGCTCGACGCTCGCGCCGGTGACCGGCCGATGGCCGCCAAGGACACTCCCCCCAATGGCAACCGGTGCTACCGAGCCCGAATAACCGCAACCGGTCGCCAGCGCCAATGTAATCGCTGCCAGAATCACAATAAAGAGTAACGGGTAATGCTGTGTACCTGAAGCTACCTTCTAACTTGGCGCAGCATCTTTTGAAGCTCTTCGGCAACAACCACAGATAATCATTGTGGCGTGTACCAGGAGTTACCTTGGTACCCACGTCAATGACAGCCTGTAGCTGCCTGGCCTCTGTTGGATCGGTTTCGAACGCGCATTTGCTGTTATGGAAAGTGGGTACGACCGTCATTAAAAACCCCGCCCAAAAACTGGCTCAGACGACGATCGAACCGCAGCATAGAAAGAGAGATTGGTACGAGAACCGCAGGGGAACTTAAGAATCGGCGCCACGTTCGAAACTCAACTGGCGTGGCGTGCTCTTTGTCCTAGGCTGGGTTACCCGAGAAAGAGAATCTATATCGCGAAAGTGGTACGCTGCTTGCGCCTACACAAACTAAAAGACTTGCAGTTCCCAGCGGTAACCCCTGAGGGTGCCAAAGGTAACTTCACGAGCCCGGGCGACTCGACTTTTCCACAAGTTGAGCTTGGGTGCTTGAAGCATTGGAAGGACGGTTAGCTGACAAAAAACAAGAGCCAAGCTGCCAATTGGGACAGCCTCCAGGAACACGGTTTGGATGGGGCGATGCGGCTGGCCTCTTGGAAAGAACCGTTGGAAAGACGACTACAGCTCCAGCGCTCTCCACGACTGCAAGTTATGCACAAACTGCCAGAGGGCAATATCTCTGAACGAAAGGCACGACTTCATCCGAGCCGAACATGATTTGAAATGCATGACGTGCACTCTTCATAAGACTCACTCGTCGTTCGATAATTATTTGCATCTTTCGGTTGCCGCGCAGATAAAAGTTTGATCTATAATCGCTGTGACTTTCCAGGGTAGACACCAAAACCCACACCGCGGAGCCATGGATGAAATTGGACTGTCTCGTAGCATTGCTCCTCTTTTGACTTAACGTATTTCATTTGTGCCCTGGACAATAGCCCTGCAATTGATCCGACGATGTCCCACTTGCTGTATCAGTCGACACTCACATCGACCGATACGCTTTCCATCTGCCGGCGGAACTAAGAATGAATCGACTATTGGGGCAAGATGTCCCAACTGCATCCTCAATTGAAGCTTTGATACCAAGCCGGCGCACGATCGTCGACTTGTTTCAAACACAGGTTATCTCCCACGCACTGTCAACCGCTGTGGAAGTAAATAACAAGAGCTTCTCGTATCTATCTTTAAGCAATCGGGTGGACCGGTTGGCGCGCGACCTCAGAAGTCACGGAGTCGGCTGCGGCGACGTGGTAGCTCTTTGTCTTAAAAGAACTGAGAACCTCATTATTGGGATACTGGGCGTTCTTAAGGCAGGAGCGGCATACCTGCCCCTCAATCCCAGCGACCCAACTTACCGTCTGGGCCAGATCATAGGCCACGCGGCCTCCCGATTTGTTGTGACCGATTCTCAGAGTATGACGAATCTTCCGGATGTACCCGCGCCGGTCTATGTAATGGATCACCAGCCGGCGGAGGCCTCCACGGAGAAGGAAGTTGGCGCACCCGATCTTCCGCACGCGGCGGACCTCGCCTACGTGATTTACACCTCGGGAACCACGGGCAGCCCCAAAGGAGTTGCTGTTACGCACGATGGGCTTTCCAACGTTTTCACCGACATTGCGCAACGCATAGCATTTACTGAGCGCTCCAGCTGGCTTGCCCTGACCACCGTTTGCTTTGATATCGCAGCACTCGAGCTCCTTCTGCCACTGTGCTACGGAGGCAAAGTGATCCTTGTATCCGAGGAGCAAGCGAGAATTGGGCGGGTTCTTGCCGGCATCATCCATCACAAAAAACCTACGATCATGCAAGCAACTCCGATTACCTGGCGGATCCTGGTTGAGTCCGGCTGGGCGGGTTCGCCAGATCTCACCATTCTTTGTGGAGGGGATCGCCTCGATCGTGGCTTAGCTAACAAGTTAGTCGCGCGATCAGCCGCCGTATGGAATATGTATGGACCCACAGAAACAACCATCTGGTCCACCGCCGAGAGGCTTTTTCCAGGCGATGATAAAGTGACGATCGGGCAGCCGATTGCCAATACCGAAATTTATATTCTTGATGCCGAGGGGCAACCGCAGATCCCCGGTGAGGTAGGCGAAATCTGCATCGGCGGTGCCGGTTTGAGCCGAGGCTATGTAAACGACCCGAAGCTAACTGATGAATATTTCATCCAGCTTCACTCCGTGCCGTCTCATAGCGCGCGGGTGTATCGAACGGGCGACCTGGGACGCTGGAACCATGAGGGAAAACTGGAATTTCATGGCCGAATCGATCATCAAATAAAAGTAAATGGATTCAGAATCGAGGTGCAGGAGATAGAAAGCGCTATTCGCAAGCTTCCCTGCGTTGCGGATGTCACTGTAGCCGGGGTGGTCGGCCCCTCCAACCAGAAGCGCCTCTATGCTTTCGTCGTGCCGGAACCGAACCTGCACATCACGCTCTATGATCTTGTCTCCCACCTTGCACGCTATTTGCCCAAATACATGATCCCGGAAAAATTCTGGACTCTCAACAGTCTGCCGAGTACCCCGAACGGTAAGAGAGATGTAGCAGCACTGGAAGAAATAGCCAGGATGACGCCCGAGTTGGCATAAGAGTTCTGGCGCGATTTAAACTCCCAACTACGGTCGTTTGTTTTGGACGGGTGCCCCATGTTCAAGGCCTCTTGCTCTCAGCCGCAACCTTTTCCCTATTAGAAAAAGCGCGCCCCACCGCTTTCCCCGAAACAACCGGTCAGTGTATCGAACGACGGAATTTACCTACCTCATTCCACGGATTTCGCGGTCGCCTCAATCCACCAAAACCCTGGCAAACACATCATGGTCGACGTTCCCGCCAGTCGCCACCAGCCCAACACGCTTTCCCAGCAGCGTGGCCTTCTCTTGCAACGCAGCGGCCAATCCTGCTGCGCCGGCGCCCTCGACCACATTATGCGTGTCTGTGAAGTAAAACTTCATCGCCAGGCGTATTTCCTCCTCGCTCACGCGCACTACATGATCGACATTCTCGAGCACCACGTCGAGCGCTGCATCATCGGGCACGCGGCAAGCCATTCCGTCGCCCAGCAAAGTACTTACCGGAGCAGCAATGCTGCGCTTTGCCTCAAACGAAAGCGCGTAAGCCGGCGCACCCTCGGCCACAACTCCCACGATCCGCGTCTTCAAATTCATTCCGTTGCGAACCGCGCAGCAGGAACAGATACCTGATCCCTGCCCGATAGGTACATAAACAACATCAAGATCAGGCACCGCCGAGAAGAACTCCAGCCAATAGGTGGCTACACCTTTCACTATGTCGCGATGATACGAAGGCACAAAATGCCAACCGTGTTGATCCGCGAGCTTCTGCGCATGCTCTTTCGCTTCCTGAAAGTCGCTGCCGTACTCTATGAGATCGGCTCCCTGCGCCCGCATCGCGGCGTTTTTCTCTGCACTGTTGCCTCGCGGAGCCACAACATGCGCCGGCACTTTGAACCTGCGCGCAGCCAACGCGACCGACTGCCCATGATTGCCGCGCGTCGCGGTGACCAATCCGGATATATTTGCCGATGTGCGAAACAATTCAGCCGCATATACCACTGCAGTGCGAGCCTTGAACGCGCCGATCGGAGTCTGGTTCTCATGCTTCACCCACACTTCTGCTCCGAGGCGTTCGCACAGCAGCGGCCAGGTAAATTGCGGTGTAGGCGGCATGATCGCGTACACCAACTGTTGCGCATCTTTAATCTCGTCGATAGTGGGCAAAGCAGTCGTGGCTAGCATCTGTCCGGTCATCGTGGGTTCGGCTCCCATGTTTTCTATAGTCTACTCGCGCTCCCGTGCTTACTCGCTACCGTCGTATTCAAGTCCGTTGACCATCACCGTCGCGATTTTGAGTCCGGTCCCTCCGCCCTCCAGGGTGAAGCGCACTAAATCCGCAGGGCCACCCACCCTCAGGACGCCCAGACCGCCCGCCACACGCCCGGGATTCTCGGTCGCCATCCGCAAACTATCTGCCAGTGAGCATCCCACCATTGCCATGGCCCGTGCGATCCCATCTTTCAAAGGGACGGCAGCGCCCGCGAGAAACTCTGTCCCGGCGAGATTCAAGCGGCCATTGGCGTGGAGTTCCACTCGCCCTCCTACAGGCGTGGTATAAGGCCCCGGAGCCATACCTGCGAGTGCAACCGCATCGGAGACTAATATGCAGCGATCGAATCCCTTCGCGCGCAGTATCACCTTGAGCATATCCGCCGGAACGTGATGGCCATCAGCGATCACCGTCGCAGTCAAACGATCGTCCGCGAGCTGGGGCCAAAGCACATTCGAATGCCTGGGAATGAGGCCGGCGATACCGTTGCCAAGGTGAGTGGACAACCGCGCCCCCGCGTCCACCACGCGATGTATTTCTTCCGCGGACGCGTCCGTATGCCCCAGCGCAACATGGACACCCTGAGCCACCAACGCCCGCACATATTCTTCAGTTTCTTTGAAATGGGGAGAGAGTGTGACCATGCCGACAAGACCACCGGAGGCCTCCTGCCATCGGCCAAATTCCGCCAGGCTGGGAGGGCGGACATGCTCCACCGGGTGCGCCCCACGGAAACCCTCGGAGGGGCTGATGCTGGCTCCCTCCACGTGCACGAAGGGTATCGCATGAGCGGCCAGGCTGCTGCGTCGCCGTGCCTCAGTGATCGCTCGCAGGGCCGCCGTGATTTTGCCTTCCGCCGCCGTGATGATGGTGGGGAAATAGGTCGTGACTCCCGTGGCGATCATCTTCCTCGTGAGCGAGAGAATGATTTCCGGGTCCGGCCTCTCATCGTTTACATCCTCGCCGCCGAATCCATTAACTTGCAAGTCGACGAAGCCGGGGGAAAGCCACGCGTCCTCCTCCCGTCGGCCGTCCTCGATCTTCTGGATCAGTCGTTCGGACACGGTGACCACAAGCGGCCGTCCGTTTTGCGGGTTTCGCCCGCTAATTGTGCGTTTGCTCATAAAGGCTCACTGCCTATCGATATAAGAATAATGTTCTTTCCCGCATGACGCCCCAAAAGAGGGGGAGGAAACAGCCTCCATTGCGTCTTTCTCAAAAGTGATAGTGAGACGATGATCGATGACACTGGAAGATGATTCTTCCAGCCCAACGGCTCATTCCGCGCTCTCTGATGTTCTCAGCGCTCGCGAAGATCCACGAAATCAAATCAAAGGAGACATCATGGATACGATCACAGTGAAAGACGGCACGCAGATTTACTTCAAGGATTGGGGCACAGGGCAACCTCTCTTCTTCCACCATGGCTGGCCGCTCTCCGCGGATGATTGGGATGCGCAGATGATGTTTTTCCTAGACCGTGGTTACCGGGTCATTGCACATGATCGCCGCGGGCATGGCCGTTCGACTCAGACGATCAATGGCCACGACATGGACACGTACGCCGCGGATGTCGCCGAACTCGTCGCGGCGCTCGATCTCAAGAATTCCGTTCATATCGGGCACTCTACAGGCGGCGGCGAGGCGACGCGCTACGTGGCCCGTTACGGTAAGGGGCGTGTTGCAAAAGCAATTCTTATTAGTGCGATTCCTCCGGCGTTCATCCAGAGCGCCAAAAATCCTGACGGGGTTCCCAGGGAAGTTGTTGATGGGCTCCGCGAAGGTACGGCCAAACATCGTTCCCAGTTTTACAAAGACATCACGATTCCCTTCTACGGCTTCAACCGTCCGGGAGCGAACGTCTCCGAGGGAATTCGGGAAAACTGGTGGCGGCAAGGCATGATGGGTGGCATTAAGGCCCAATATGACTGCATCAAGGTTCTCTCTGAAACCGAGTTTTACGATGATCTTAAGATGATCGATGTCCCAGTTCTCGTAATGCACGGCGAGGACGACCAGATCTGCCCCTTCCCGATTACCGGAGCCAGGTCGGTCAAGTTGCTGAAGCACGGCACACTCAAGTCATATCCTGGATTCCCCCATGGCATGCCGACAACCCATGCAGACCAGATCAACGCCGACATCCTCGACTTCATCACAACGAATCACTCCACGGCTGGAGTGGCTGCGAACTACGAAAACGCGTTGGCGGGCGCCTCTTCTTCCTAGCTAATCTTTGCGAGAGTGATGGACGCGATTCCAGTTCCCGTCGGGGTTGTGTCCCCCCTCCATCAGGACCCTTGTCAGCAGGCAGTATTGGCATCATCCCGCGCTGGTCATGGGACGGACTTCAGTAAACCGTCGGCGTCCACGCTTCGATTCAGGACCGCCGAGTCCAGAAAAAGTGGCCCGCCACAGAAGCGTGAGCGGCGGCCGCAATCATTTTCGGGGCCGCATACTCCACCTAAGGCGTTTCCTCATGCAGCGGAATCCTGGAAAACAGCCTGGTTTGCGAGTTTGTAGACGTCGGTGAGCAAAGTCCTGGTAACTCGATAACATTCGCAGCTCGCGGTTTCAAGTCCGGCTCGGTTGAGAATCTGTATTGATCCGCGAGCGTATTCGATGAGGCCGCGCTGCTGCAATCCACCGGCAGCCTCGCTGATGGTTGTCCGCTGTGATCCGATCATCTGCGCCAAAAAATCCTGTGTGAGCATAAGCACCGCGTTCCCCGTGCGATCCTGAACCATCAGCAGCCAGCGGGCCAGTCTTCCACTTACATCGTGGAGCCGGTTGCATCCCGCTACCTGGCCAAGCATAAGGCTTTGATACTGGGCGTATATGAGAAATACCCGCCGCACCGCCTCGTCGGTTTGAAATAGCCGCTCCAACACGCAAAACTCGAGTCGCAAGCCGCTGCCGCTGATCTGCATGAAGCATCGGGTGGAAACAGGAAGCGTTCCGAGCAAATGAATGCCCTGCGGCACACCCTCCCGCCCTACAGTTCCCACCTCGGACGTGCTTCCGTCTCCCATGGTGGTGACCACCGACGCAATGCCGGAGGTAAGGAAGTGAGCGTACTTCGGGCGATTCATCGGCTCATACAGAGATGTCCGGATGGGAAGATTGACCCGGATCACATGTTTCATCACCTTTTGCCGGCTGTCCGGAGGCAGCGCATCGAGCAAAACATTGGAAAGGGGGTATGTCAACGTCCGGTCCTCCACCAAGTAGATGCAGAATTACGGGCTGCTATGTCGGCGAGCCGCCACAGAGGAAGCCCGCGCCTTGCATCAGAGAAAGTATGCTCGGATGTAATACCGGCAAACGGAGGATTAGGGACCATGTATCACCACGTGAAAAAATTGATGTACACCGTCGAGATCGGAGAGCCTGATCCGAGGTTCGGAAAAATGTTGTTGGAGCAATTCGGAGGGGCGAACGGAGAGCTTGCCGCAGCGATGCAATATTCGATCCAGGGAATCAACTGTGAGGATGCCGCGCGCAAAGACCTCCTGATGGACATTGGCACAGAAGAACTGAGCCATCTGGAAGTCGTGGGCGCCTTGATCCGTATGCATTTGAAGCCCATGAAGAGCAGTCGCGAGGCGGCAGAGGCGGACCCATTGGTCGCGATTGCCGGGGGCGGAGGTGTTTCCCTTTTCGACTCCATGGGCAACGCCTGGACCGCGAACTATCTCAAAATTACCGGGGATGTAGCTGTCGACCTGCGGAGCAACATCGCCGCCGAGGCTCGCGCCAAGATCGTCTATGAGCGGCTGATCAGCTTCACCCAGGATCAAGGTTCCAAGCAAGCTCTGCAGTTTTTGATGACACGCGAGATTACCCACATGCGCGCCTTTACTGCCGCGCTCGACAGCATGGACAAACCTCAATTTGCCGTGGGAATCATTGAGCCAACACCAAAATTAGTCGACCAGTTTTTCAACGCGTCTACCGGTGAAAGTCAGTACGGCGAAACTGACTTCGTAGGCCCATGGAACCACGGCAATGGGTTGACGACCGTGCAATCGGAAATTAAGGGTGGCAGCGGGCTGGAAGTCGCACCGTATGACCCGAAGCCTGGAACCGAAAAGACCTCACCCGTCGATTCCTCGCCAGTGGGCGAATTTACCAACGGCATTGGTGAGAAACAAACGGCGCTTCACGAGAAAGCCAATCGTAAGGCAGCACAAGAAGCCCACGTCGAGGCGTAAAGGGCCACATGGTACAAGTCTTGTGACCCGGCGTATTGCCCGGATCACAAGACTCATGCCCCGCCTCCGATGCCAGTCAACAGGTTTTTTCATGAAGTCCCCGGCGTAGTTTGTTTAGCAGCTTTTCTAAACATTGGCTCCCGGATCATCGCGCAGGCGTCCAGTTTCTTTGTCGAGTTTTCTCATGATGACCCAGCGTTTTTGAAAGATTCCGCGCAGGACGATAGAAACCACCCTTTTGTTCCTTTGGAGATTCGCACATGCCTCTTATCGTCATCCTCGTGATTGTGCTGCTCCTGGTGGGCGGCGGCGGCTATTACATGGGTCCAGGCGTTGGCTACTATGGCGGCGGCGGCCTCAGTCTTGTGCTCTTGATCGTCGTTCTTTTCCTGTTATTTGGAAGAAGCCGCAGGCTTTAGCCAGTTGAATGGCGGAGAGCAGCGCCGCAGCAGGCTTCACTTCGTCCCGGATAGAAGGCTCTGAGGGCAAGAAACTTGCAGGCTCAGCATCTTCTCCGTCACAGTTTCACTTTATCAATCATTCGCACGGCGCAGTGCCTGCTCGTAACCGGTTCCCACCAAGTTTGCATCCTAGCTAACAGGCAAGTAATTTCTCTCTATCAAAAGGTCTTCAATAATGGAAAATCAATTGGCTCTCGTTACTGGGGCGTCCAGTGGCATTGGGCTTTCTCTCGCCACGGAACTCGCCGCTCGCGGTTATGACCTTATTATCTGTTCAGCCGGGGACCGCTTGAACGCAGCGAGTCAGGCCTTACGGGCCCATAATGTCCAGGTCTCAGAGGTGGAAGCTGATCTCGCGACCAGTGACGGAATCGAACAACTCTGGAAACAGGTAGCAGCAACAGGCAGAAATCTGAACCTCGCCTGCCTCAATGCGGGCATAGGGGTGGGTGGACTTTTCACCGAAACCGATCTCGCCGCCGAGCTAAACATGGTGGCGCTCAACTGCACAGGCACTGTCCACCTGGCCAAACATGTCGTCCAGAAAATGACGCAGCAGGGCGAAGGCAAAATTCTCTTCACAGCGTCCATTGCCGGCGAAATGGTCGCCCCGCGAGAAGCCGTCTACGCTGCGACGAAGGCTTTCGTGCTCTCCCTCGCGCATAGTCTGCGCTACGAATTACGCGACACCGGCGTTTCCGTGACCGCGCTGCAGCCGGGCCCCACCGACACCGATTTCTTTCATCGTGCGGGTATGGACGATACTCAGGTCGGCTCGAAAGGCAAGTCCGAGAGCCAACCGGAAGACGTCGCTCACCAGGGCATCGAGGCTCTGCTCGCAGGCAAAGATCATGTGTATGCGGCGGCCGCAAAAACGAAGTTGGAAGGCATGCTCGCTAATGTAATTCCGGGTCCGGCTAAGGCTGCCATGCACGAGAAGATGGCTAAACCGCAGGAAGAAAAAATCTCCTGAAGCAACCACCAAACACCTGGTACCCGGAGAAATAGACGATGGACTCAATATCCAACCAAGCTAAAGTTCAAAACGAGCCGCGCTATCGCAGCGCGGCGGTAACCCTCGATGGCCGATATCTCGCCCCTCCCAAGGATGACGATGGAAAAATCTGGGTGAGGACAAGTGCAATCATCCAGGCCGACGCCATGAAATTGTACGGAATGTGGACCGACCTCGACCTTGTGCCACAGTGGCAGGAACAAATGGTCAAGGTCATCAAAACGGGCGCGGCCACTTCGCACTGGATGATGCGCAAGGCTAACAGCACCCTGGAGTGGGACGCGGAAGTGTTGGCGGATGAACCCGGCAAGCGGCTTGCCTGGAGATCGACAGGTGGCGACCTTAAGACCGCGGGCGAAGTCATTTTTGAACCGGCGCCGGCCGGACAAGGGACTATGGTGACCGTTCTGCAAGAGTTCACTCTGGGCAAGCTCGCAAATTTGTGGGAAAGCCTTACCGGCAGAAATCCGAAGCAGGCGGTCATCGAGAACTTACGTCACTTTAAAGCACTGGCTGAGACCGGCGAAATACCACGCACACAAGCCCAGCCCCACGGCCCCCGCGGTGTCATAGGCAAAGCTAAGGCTGCCGCCTATGGCGAAAACATCAAAACCCCGCCGGGAGATGAAGATCGGCAAGCAAGCTAAGCACATCTCACAGAATGGAGTCAGTTATGAAAGCAGTTTGTTGGATGGGTAAGCATAAGCTTGAGACCCTCACTGTGGAAGACCCACAGATTCTTAATCCCCACGACGCCATTATCAAAGTCACACGCACAGCCATCTGCGGATCTGATCTCCACCTTTTCGACGGCTTCATACCCACCATGGAATCGGGCGACATACTCGGCCACGAATTCATGGGCATTGTCGAGGAGACGGGCAAGGCCGTCACCAACTTGAAGCGCGGTGACCGTGTGGTCGTCCCGTTCACCATAGCCTGCGGCAACTGCCAGTTTTGCCGAAAGAAGATCTGGGCAGCCTGCGATAACACCAATCCCAATGCTCACCTGATGGAAGCTGCCTATGGATACTCCGGATCGGGCCTCTTTGGCTATTCGCACATGATGGGCGGCTACGCGGGCGGCCAAGCGCAGTACGTGCGTGTACCGTTTTCCAACGTCGGGCCATTGAAGATCGAGAGCGGACTCGAAGACGAAAAGGTTTTGTTCCTGTCAGACATCTTCCCCACTGGCTATATGGCAGCAGAGAACTGCCAAATCTACGAAGGTGACACTGTAGCCATCTGGGGATGTGGACCCGTAGGACAATTTGCCATCGCCAGCGCGTTCCTGCTGGGCGCGGGCCAGGTCATCGCCATCGACCGCGAACCAGAACGGCTAGACATGGCTCGCTCTGTGGGCGCAGTAACTGTCAACTACTCCCAGGAAGACGTAAGCGTGCTTACTGCACTTAAAGATCTCACCGGCGGAATCGGACCCGATGCCTGTATCGATGCAGTCGGTCTGGAATCGCACTCGGGCGACTTGCAGGGCGCATATGACACCATCAAGACAGCGCTTTTCATGGAAACCGATCGCCCCAGCGTTCTTAGGCAGGCCATTCAGGCAGTGCGAAAGGGTGGGACCGTATCCATCCCTGGCGTGTATGGCGGCATGTTAGACAAGGTTCCCTTCGGCGCTGCGTTCGGCAAAGGCATCACGATGAAGATGGGGCAGACCAGTATGCACAATTACATGCGTCCACTTCTCGATCGAATTGAAAAAGGACAAATTGATCCCAGCTACATCATTTCTCACCGCATCTCGCTTGACGAGGCACCGGAAATGTACAAAGTCTGGCGAGACAAGAAAGAACGCGTGACCAAGATTGTGATCGATCCCTGGTCTGAAAAAGCAGCATAGACAGGATGGAAGCGCCTGAAAAGCCGGCACGTAAAATCCTGACGTTCAAGGATGCCCAATCAGCCATCACGGGTACGCTGGAGGCTTGGCTTCCCCGCCTGGTAGAGAGCAATGACGCGATGGAGCAGGCTCTCCTGCTCTTAAGAGACTTTCACCTCGGCCGTACGAGTTTCGCGGAAGACCTGGTGCTCAGTCAGGTGCAGGAAGCGCTCGACAAAGCCGCCAGAGCCAAGGGAGAGTATTAAGTATTTGGTGAGCGTCTGGACGAGGGGCCGGGAGTGAGGTCGGCAAACTCCCGGCCCTTTTGGATTAATACTTATCAGTAGCGCGGTTCACTGCTGCTTTTCCCGCATCCTTCACATCCCCTGCAGCATTGTGGGCCGCTCCTTTAGCTTGGTCGATCTGGCCTTCAGTCTCAAGCTTCTTGCTGCCAACCGCATGACCGACCGCCTCTTTGGTTTTACCCACTGCATTGTCGATGGCGCCCTTCACGTGTTCCTTGTCCATATTTCACCTCTGCGCATATTGGATGCAACATTTGCCGAGCACGGCCGATCTGGCATTTTTGCGTCGTCAGGCTAAGCCTTTAACCGCCAGCTGCGTTTCACGAATCATTAAGACACAGCCACAGACCAGCGCGATGACCGCGGATGCTCCACAGACCACGCCAATTCCAGCTGCCACCTGGAAAGCCCAGGGCCAGCCGTAATACACGACGATAGAACCGGCGATCGAGATGAGCGCCGAGCTGGCGAATAGTCCGAGACCCAGGTAAAACCAACGAAGCGCTCGTAACAATAATTGAGCGCGCGTTTGCAGAGCGGCGAGTTCGCCCACCACGGCCTCACGATTCTGGGCGCCCGCCAATTGCGCTGTCACGGCGTGACTACGATCGGCCACGCGCGCCAGGCGGTTGTTCGTTCCCAGGGCCAAAACCGACGATGCATTGGTCAGCACCGCCGGAGCGACTACAACGGTCAGAATTGAAAACGGATCCGCGGCGATCATCCCTTACCTGTGGTCTGAGTATTGACGCCGTCAGTATACTGCGCGCCGATCCTATGGTTGGAAACTTCCCGTCCTGGCAAATTTGGCGGAAACTGGGCGGGCGCCCCAATTTCGCCGTGGGGCGTAGATGGGTCACATAAGTCGGGGCGCAGCCCCATAAGCGCTCTTCCTGCGGGATATATCCGACGGTGTACGCCCTAAGATGCCTCGTCTCCGGCAACCTTGCCGGACGGGGTGTCGCTCGGATAGTTAAAAAAAAGTTGATTTCCGTCCGGATCATCGACCACAAGGAGCCGGTATCCCCACGAATCATCCTTGACCGGAACACCTCTGGCAACGAGTTCTGCGCGCAGCACGTCCAACGCTGCAACTGCACCTTCGCGTGTCGCCGGCTCAACGTTAAGAGAAATAAATATCACCGCCTTGCCAATCTTCTCTGGCCACGTGTCGGCCAGGATGATCGCGCAGCCCTGCCGGTCCACCTGCGCAACGTGGGCTCTGCCGTTCGCGTCGTAGCGCCAGGGGCTCGTGAAACCGAGCCGGCTAGTGTAAAAGAGCAGCGACGCCTCAACATCCCTTACGTGAAGCACCGGGCGTGCGAACCACTCTGTCATAGGTCACCCAAACCTCAAAATAAATTTACCTGCCGAAAACCTCTGGTACCGGTGGTTATCGCATCCCAATTGTGGCAGTCCAAATTGCAGACGCGAAAGGATGGATCGCAATGCGAACAGTTCAAAATTGAACATTTTGCGCCGTTGCCCGATAACGGAACATCCTTCCCGTCCCGACTTTACCCGCAACGTGAAATCTCAACCTGGGGCAGCCGCCCTTGCACCCGACACCGCACCGGTGGCATCCTACAGCGGTGGGGGTTTCGCGGCCAGGGGGTTTAGCTCTTTCATCCTGCGATATAACCCACTAAAGACCGGGCCGCCGTCAAGGCAACATCATCCCGCAGGATATGGAGACGATCTATGTGGAAAGAAACCCTTGCTACTGAACCACCCAGGACCACTGCCCCAGCCGCCCCACAACCCATCAATGAAGACGAATTGCGTTCACTTTTGGACCGGCTGGAGTCAGCCCGGGACATCTTCCGCCTAAACCGCGAATTGCGCGAAGTCCTGTCGCGCCGCGAAGGCGAGACCCAGGCATTGCGCAGCCGTAACGCGCAGCTGGAGGAAATTGTGCGCAAATTCGCCCCGATGCTGTTGGACGCGGCAACCGCCATGGGGATGGCCGCAAAAAATGACAAATCTGATGCCCCGGGTCACCCCTAAAAATTGAACTAAGACAGCCCCTGGCCCCGGGACAACTTGACTTCCGTTGTCCCCTTCAGCCCTCGGGAACTCCGGCCTTCCGAAAGACCGCAAGTGAGCTTTCGAGGCCCGCTTTCGCCGCGGCCTCCGGTGTCATGTCTTTCGTTCGCCCAAAGACTTCCACGCTCAGCGCATCGTGATAATGGATGTGTTCGAGCGCCTGCAGGAAGCCGGTCAGGTTGATGACACCTTCGCCGGGCAGCAGCCGCTGGTTATCGTGGATCTGTTCCGGGGGCAGGTTGGGCGCGTCGTTGAAATGAACGTGTACGATGCGATCGCGCCCGGCGGCAATGATGTCTTCTGGAGTGGCTCCTGCGTGATGCCAGTGCCAGGAGTCGAGTAAAAGTCCCACATTGGAACCGCATTCCCTGGCGAACGCGAGCATATCGTTCATGCGCCAAATGAACTCGTACTTGTGCGCTTTGCGAAATTCGAGGGGACCTAAAAACTCAAGGCCCAAGCGGACATGATGGCGAGCCAGAATGCGGGCGCTCTCCGTAAACCGCTGCTTATAGGTCTGGCGCAGTTCCTCTTTTGGCGTATCGCTCGATGGCATGATGTACGTGATCATGCGCGGGCAATGGATAGCGGCCGCGAACTGGGCGGCGGCATCGAGTTCGCTGAGCGAAGCCTTGAACGTTGCGTCATCTTTCCGGAATTCGACCGGAAACTCAATGACGGCGGGCCTGATCTTAAGGCCGGCCAGCAGATCGTTGGTCGCACTGACGCCGGCTTGCATGGCCGGATGCAGCATGATGTCCGTGCCGGGAAATCCAGTTTGCGCCGCCAGGCGAGCAAAGTCCGGCCAGTGAACACGCCCCTGCAACAGTACGCTGTTCAGAGAGAGGAACATGTTGTGTTGCCGGCGAAGGCCTGGCGAACGGGGTTGCGGCGAGCGGGGTGGCGGCGAGGAGCTTACCAAATGATCGTCTGGTTATCAAATTAGGCATGCGCAAATGATCATATCCGAGTAGCATAATCGCGAGGCGTGGACGACATGAACAGACGAGAGATGTTAGCCACTACGGGTGCTGCGACGCTTGGCGCCCTCGTCGTGCCGAAGCTGATGAAGGCCGAGGCTCCAGCCAACCGGGTCGCCATCGTACGCTGCCGCGATTACGCGCAATATGAGAAGCAGCTCTCGAGCGCGTTCGATCAGATCGGCGGCATCGATAAGTTGGTGCGGGGTAAAACCGTTGCGCTCAAGGTGAATCTCACCGGAAATCCAAAGAACTGGCCGCTCACGCCTGACCTTCCGTACCGGACAGATCCCCAAACGGTGGCAGCCACCGTGCATTTGTTTGCCCGGGCGGGTGCGCGCCGCGTCCGCTTGATCGAAAGCTTCTTCCCTGCCGACCAGGATCTCTCCCTGTGGGCACGCTACGGCCTCGACGTAAACGCAATCAACAACATGGGAGTGCCGGTGGCCTGGGAAAACGTGCAGAATCTGGGCAACTACAAACAGTATGTGCGCACGAAAGTGCCCTGGGGTGGTTACGCCTATCCCGCCTATCACCTCAACCCGGCGTTCTATCAGTGTGACGTATACGCCTCGATGGCCAAGCTGAAGAATCATTGGATTGCCGGCGTAACCATGACGATGAAGAACAACTTCGGCAACACGCCCTGCGCCCTCTATGGCGGGGACTGCGGCCCCAGCGGGAACGAGCGCCCGACGAAAGAACGCGGCCCCGTACTGCATGACGGAACAACCCCTGCGCCCTCGGGAGTCGATGCCGAGTTACACCCTGATTCGCCGCGCGATCCAGGCTATCGGGTTCCGCGCATTCTGGTCGATCAAAACGGTATTCGGCCCATCGATCTCGCCATCGTGGATGGGGTCGAAACCGTCCGGGGAGGCGAAGGTCCCTGGCTACCAGGCCTGGAAAGGATGACACCGGGTGTGATTATCGCCGGCCGCAACGCCGTGAACGTAGACGCCGTCGGGATGGCTGTCATGGGCTACGATCCCTATGCGGAGCGGGGTACTTCCCCGTTCATCCGCGGCGACAACTCGCTCCGTCTGGCGGAAGAAGCCGGCATCGGAACCCGGAACCTGAAGCGTATCGAAGTCGTTGGTGTGTCGATCAAGGACGCTCACATCAATTTCGGCCCAGGCGCGGTCGGCAAGAAGATGAGCGAACTGAAATCCTAGATCACCCTCCCGGCCTGACGATGCATCTAGGCGTCTAGCGGCGCAGCCACAGCTTTCGCCATGATCGAGGCTGCAACCAGCGCCGCCAGAAACGCGGAAATCGCGCCGAGACCGAGCGACCATCTCGGGCCGAAACGATCCGCTACCCAACCGACGATAGGAGCCCCCACCGCGGTTCCCCCCAGCGCCACGCCCACACGAATCGCCATCACCCGGCCGCGCATGGTGGGCCTGGTCGAAAGCTGCATCATGCTGTTCGTCGCCGTCGTAAAGGTGAGGGCCGCTCCCCCGATCACAGCGAGGGCTGCGGCGAACCACCAGTATCCGGGAGAGAACGCAGCCAAGGTGCAACCGACCCCAAAGACCGCGGACCCCGCCAGTAGCGTCCCAATCTTCGGCCTGTCGCGTCCTGCTGCCAGCAGCGCTCCGCTGATGGTGCCGACCGCCATGATTGACGAGAGCAAACCGAATCCGCGCGCGTCGGTATGGAAAACACTCACGGCCATGGTGGAGATGAAGATTGGGAAATTTAAACCGAATGTTCCAATCAAAAAGAGCATGACCACAATGGATCGGAGGTCCGGTCGCGTCCATACATAGCGAAGTCCCTCGATGAAACCGCCCGCTGCACGCAAAGCTCTCGCATTGGTCCTGAGATCCTGTACGCGCAGAAGATACATCGACAGCAGGACAGCGCCGAAGGAGAGTCCATTCATGAGAAATGCCCAGCCGGTCCCGATCTTGGCAATGACCAGACCGGCCACAGCCGGGCCGATCATCTGGCCGGCAAAGAACGAGGTTGAGTTGAGCGCGACTGCATTGGGCAGGTATTCGTCACCCACCAGTTCCCCGACAAAGGTTTGCCGCACCGGAGCATCCAGCGCCGCCGCAGCCCCAAAGACAAGGGCAAACACATACACCTGCCAAAGCCGGACATAACCTGAGATGGTCAGGATCCCCAACGCGGACGCTAACAGGCCCATCGACGCTTGCGTCAGCATCAGCAGCTTGCGTTGGTTGAAACGGTCAGCCGCCAAACCACTCCAGGGCAGCAACAACAGCTGCGGCGCGAACTGCAAACCCGTGACAATACCGACGGCAGTCGCGTCATGGTGGGTCAGTTGCGTCAGCACGATCCAGTCTTGTGCCACGCGCTGCATCCAGGTCCCGACATTCGATACCAGCCCGCCTGCCGTCCATATCCGGAAGTTGAAGTTCCCCAGAGCGCGAAAAGCCCTGGCGAGCGGATTTCTCATGACCGCTCCGGGTTATTGCCTCCGTGAAACTGACCGAAATGCCGTGCCAAAGGCAGGCTGATGAGGAGTACGCCGGCGCCTAATGGCGCCATGCAGGCGACGGATCGCAGATTGAACTCTCCCACACGCAGCAGTAGCAGATAGGCGAAGACGAAATTCGCCAAGCCCCATAAAACATTCACGGTCGAGGAGGAGAGCCCTTTTCCCGGAGGCTTTGCGAACGGCGTCTGAAAGGGTTTTCCCATCATGCCGCTCACAAAATGCGGCACGGCATTCGCCAGAAACATGCCCCCAAAAAAGTAGGAAACGATATGCAGCCAGTTCATGGTTAAATGCTCCTCTTCATTCCGCGGTGAGACGCGCCAACAAGCGGATCGCGGCAGACACTTTCTTCTGTTCCTGTGGAGAGAGTTTCTTCTGGATCGCCTGCGCCAGCCAGTCCTGCCGAGCGGCGCGCCCGTCTTCGATCGACTTTCTGCACGCTTTGGTCAGCGACATAAGCGTCTTTCGCCCGTCGTCTGGGTCAGCAGCTCCCGCCACAAGCCCCATTTCTTCGAGCGGAGCCATCACAGCGCTCATCGACTGGGGGCGCATCCCTTCTGCCCTGGCGAGGCTCGACACCGTCGCCGGGCCGTCCTTTTCCAATCGAAGAATGACCGCGATCTGAGACGACGTGACGTCGTGCCACCCACCGTGCTGTTGCAGCTTCCGTTTGAGATGTCCCAGGGTGGTGCGCAACTCTGCCGCAAGCTTGCCTGCAAACGCAGCGTCCGCATTCAGCAATTTTTCGACCATAAGGCACCGTACCAGACATACAGTCTACCTGTACAGTTTTTCTGTAGATTGCCCCAAATTCCCGGGTGCCCCATTCAAGCCCTCTTTTGGCTTGAGTGGGCAAAGCAGCCAGGTTCAAATACATGGCCGTACGATGCGAAGTGGATCAGTCCGGCGGACACCGTGATACTGATAAACTTGCGGTCACCATGAGCACACACCAGAAATTCGCGCACGACGATGTAGTCAAGATCATGCAGAGCGGCAAGACGGGCACGGTTAAGGGAGTTCGCCGGGACGGGCCGACCAATATATATCAGGTACAACCACCAGACGCAGCAGCACTGATAGACGTGCCGGAAGATGAGCTGGAACTCGTAAAGATAGCGAACGATGATGAGACCGGCTACGCGATCCGCTACATTTCATAGCAGCCGCTGCTAGAAGAGCCGAGCATCCACGCCGGAAGCCATAGCAAACGCACAACTCATTCGATGCGTAAGGCCTTTACTGGGTCGATAGAAGCCGCACGCCGTGCTGGAATAACTCCTGCAACAGCAGCCGCAAGCGCCAACACTAGAATGGCAAAGGCCATGACCGGCACATTCACGCTGGTGATCTCATACAGCTGAGACTTGACGTACCGCACGCAAAAAATCGCGATCGGGATTCCGATGGCGAGGCCGGCGATAGTCTGCAGCATGGCTCCGCGCATGACCGTTCCAATCACGCGACTGCGCGCCGCCCCCAGCGCCATACGGATGCCGATCTCCGGTGTGCGCCGCGCCACAGTATAGGCTGTGACCCCATAAAGACCAATGGCGGCAAGCAATAACGCCAGCAAACCAAAAAGCGAGGTAAGACGCGCGATGAGCCGTTCGTCGATAAACCGGTCGTCTATCTGCTGCTGGAAGGTTTGGAATTTCACGATCGTGAGGTTGGGATTGATGCTGGCCAGAGTGTCCCCCACAACCTTTTCAAACCCTGCAATGGGATGGGCGGTCTGGATCACCAGCGCGCCGGCATACATCGACTGGTCTTTGTCGAGGGAGTTGTTGGGGTCGTCCGCGCTGCCTGCCCGTTGCGTCAGCGGCAGAAAATACATGGCATGGTTTTTCCAATAAACGCTGGTGTAGGTGGTGTCTTCCACCACGCCAACGATCTCATGCGCACCGTCCAAGCCGGCTTGAGTGGGGCCAGAAAAACCAAAGTGATGGCCAATGGGGTTGCGCTTGCCGAAAATCTGTTTGACGAATTCCTGGTTCACAACGGCGACAGGCGCCCCGTGCAGCGTATCTTGCCAAGTAAACCCGCGGCCCATCACGACGCGGGTCCCGACGGAGTCGAAATACTCAGGGGTGCCCTTTACCCAGGAAGCATTCTTATTCATGTCGGGCTCGCCCTGAACTTTTACTCCCGAACTCCAATTGTTCGACTCCATGGGCGTGTAGGTGGCAAGCCCCACCTTGAGAACGCCGGGAATGCCGTGGAAGCGGTCTACGATGGTCTGGTAGAGGGGCTCCACCTCTGTGTTCTTGTAGCCGGCCGCCTGGGGATTGATGTGAGCGATGTACCGGTTGGTCGTCTGCAGTTTCATGTCCACGTTCTCGGCCTTATTGAGGCTCTGGGCGAAGAGACCAGCGGCAACCAGCAGCACCAGCGAGAGAGCGGCCTGCATGACAACCAGTGCGCGCTGCAGCAAGGACGCTCCATGAGCCGTCGTTCGCGCATTGGAGCGCAGGGCTTCTGCCGGTTGAGCGCGCGCAGCCATCAGCGCTGGAGCAAGCCCAAACAGGATGCCTGTGACCAGCGAAAGCACAAATGCAAAGCCGATGACCAGGGGCGAAGGCGAAGCATGAATCGGCATATTCTGCTGGTTAGGAAAGGCGAGCGCCAGCAGAGCGTGCGCTCCGAGGTAGGAAACGGCGAGGCCGAGCAGCCCGCCCAGACCCGACACCAGAACGCTTTCCGTAAGCAGCTGGCGAACAATACGGCTGCGCTGCGCGCCCAGTGCTGACCGGATGGAAAGCTCCGCGCGCCGGCCCATGCCGCGCACCAGCAGCAGATTGGCGATATTGGCGCAGGCGATGAGAAGCACCAGCGCCGCGATCCACTGCAGCAGCTTCAGGTGGTCCTTGTAGCCGTCCTGCATGTTCTGGATGCCTCCCCCTCCGGAGGTAAGCACCACGTGGGTGCGCGGAAGAACCTTCTGCGCGCGCTGATCGGTAAATGTCTTGAGCGTCGCATACTGCTGCTTGAGCAGCGCACTCGCTTTGGCCTGAACGGCTGCCCGGGATGTTCCCGGCTTTACCCGCCCGATGATGTAAGCCCACTGCGTTTCAGGATCGTTAAAGTATGGCGCGCCCATGACGGGGTCCATCGAGTACATGGGAAGGAAGTATTTAGGCGGATTGGTATCGATGCGGTCGCCATAGAAACCCTTCGGGGCTACGCCGATGATCGTGGCCGGCTTCGTATTGACGTAGAACGTGCCTCCCACCACGCTCGGATCGCCTGCAAAGTCCTGCTGCCATGCGTCGTAGCTCATCACCGCGGTCAGGGGCGCGCCCTTCTGGTCGTCGCTATCTGAAAACAGGCGGCCGGCCGCAGGCGAAAGCCCGAAAACGCGAAAGTAGTTCCCGGAGACGAAGGTTCCCATGACAGACTTCGCAACCGTCTGCGGTCCAGCACGACGGACGGTAATCGGCCGCCAGGCGTAGCCGGACTCCATCGCTGCTAACTCTTCGAACTCCGGCAGGTTCTTCTTGAACATGGAGTAGGTGTCGGTGGAAAACAGCGAGTAATCACCGTCATCGCTCCATCCCCCATTCACGCAGCAGCTATCCTTGTCGCCAATGCGCACCAGGGTGTTGGGATCGACCACCGGCAGGTTATGCAGCAAGATGGCGTTGACCAACGTGAAGATGGCCGCGTTAGCACCGATGCCCAGGGCCAGCGTCAGCAACACCGTGATGCTAAAGCCAGGTGTCTTGCGCAGTTGGCGGAATGCATACACCAAATCCTGTCCTAGAACTCTCATCCCCTAACCCCCACTCACGTCGCCTTGCAAAGACCCAGGAAAGTCCTGAAGCAGATATATACGAAACCATTCGTAGTCGTCAACGAAGGCCTTCGTAGAACTTGCGCCTAGTCAGCAAATGCCGCTCACGGATAGCCTCGTCCGTCGATCTTGATCGATGCATCCGGCTAAGCTACGTTTTCGAGTTAAAGACGGTTCCCATAATTCGTACACTCTCGGCCCAGAGGCTATGCTGGCCAATGCACCATGGAGGCTATTCGTTTCCGCTGGCTGCGCTCGGCCGGCACAGCCATTATCTAGTGGTGGGACTTCCCCGCTACTTTTGCGATGCCATCAGCTTTTCCACTTCGGCCCGCTTAGGCATCGAAGGAGCGGTACCGTGCCGGGTGACAGACAGGCCGGCCACCACACAGCCGAAGCGGGTGGCCTCCACCACGCTCAGGCCCTCCGATAGAGCAACCGCGAATCCCCCGTTGAATGCGTCTCCCGCCCCAGTCGTGTCAATCACCGGGCCTGCATCAAAAGCGTCGATGTATTCGGTGAGCGACCGGGTCTTCACCAGCGCTCCCTGCGCCCCCCGCGTCAGAATCACGTTGCGCACACCGCGAGCAAGTAACCGGTCGGCGGCCTTCTCCGCATCCGAAGGCGACACCACAGGATAGCCAGTCATGGTTGCGGCCTCACTCTCGTTGGGCGTTATGTAGTCGCATAACTCGAAGATGGAGTCGTCCAACGCGCAGGCCGGTGCCGGATTGAGAATGGTGGGCACTCCCAGGGCTCGCGCCATCCGCAACCCGTGCTCAACTGTGGGCACAGGGAGTTCCAGCTGCGTCAAGAACACCGCAGATTCCGCAATCTGATCACGAGCCCGGTCGATTTCCTCAAGCGTCAACGCGTTAGCCGCTCCGGGAACGACAATAATGGCGTTCTCGCCCCTGGACTCCTGCACGATAATCCCCGCGGCACCGGTGGTGCCGCCATGAGCCCGCACCAGGAACCGGGTATCAATGCCTTCCTCATCATAAGTTTTCTGCGCCATCTCGCCGAAGTTGTCTTCGCCGACCTTGCTGATGAAGTAAACCTTTGCGCCGAGTCGCGCCGACGCGACCGACTGATTCGATCCTTTACCGCCCGGCCCCAAACGGAAGCCCGCCCCCATGACGGTTTCGCCCCAGACCGGCAGTGTCTTGGTGCGAAATGCAAGATCCACTACAAAAATTCCCATCACCGTGATGGGTTTCGCTTTCATCTCGCCCTCCTCACTTCTTGACACCGGGTGTGTCCGGCATTTGCGGATCTTTCGCATTCGGAGTAGGAGCAGACATTAATTGCATAAAGAAACTTTGGAACCTGGGCCAGTCAACATCCATTTGCACGTGAGCCTTTTCGAGATCGAGATCGGGTTTATCGCCGTCCGACCACACCACCGTGTCTCCATAGCTGATGCCTTTGTCGAGACTTACGTCCATGTAGACGTAGCGCTCACGGGTAATCAGGCTGGGGTCGAGCCAGGCCGCCGCCGCAAGTTCATCCCACAGGTAATCGCCGGGGCGGCGGGTATACCGTGCAATGTACTGGGCCGCAACGCTGTGTGTCTGGCTCAGCTTCTTCAGCATCTCCGGGGTCAGATGAGTTTCGATCGATACGTCAACCGGCGTCACGCTAATCTTAGGCCAGTGCGCATGCAGCGTGATGCTTGACGCCTCCGGATCAAACCATAGGTTGAACTCATGGCGTGGGCTATCAATGTATTCCTTATCGTCAGTATGCGGGTTGAGGCTGCCGCCCATAATGACTAGTTGATTCGCGATCTCGGCAAACTTTGGATCGAGCGTTATGGCCTGAGCAATGTTGGTCATCGGCCCAGCGGCATACACGGTCACCTGGTGCGGATACTTGTGCACCTGGCGAATAAGGAAGTGGGCGGCATCCTCGTCGACCGGCTTGATGGTAGGCGAGCCTTCGGGCAATTTCGGAATTTCGTACGGGCCGTGTTGCGGGCGGAAGCTACTCCAGGCGCCCTGGTAGACAACCTTGCCGTACATTTGTTCCCAATGTTGAGTCCACTGTTGTGTGCGTACCAGGGGAAAGACCGCTCCCGCCGCAACCGGAATATCCGTACGGCCTACCAACTCGAGCATGCGCAGAGTGTGAGCGACTTCTTCATCGCGCCACCCGTCACCAGTTACAACCGTGATCCCCAGCACGTTGATATTTTTTGCCTGCAGAAGAATCAGCATCGAATTCATGTCGGTGCCGGCCGGCCCAGCGGCATCCTGGTCGATGACCACATAGCGGCTTTCCTGCGCAGCCGCGCGGCCAGCCCACGGCGATACCGCAAACCAAAACAGCAGGCACAAATACCACCCCAGATTGTCCCTAAGCTTTGGTTTCACTGCTGCGCGCTCCTGGGGAACAAGACTATCATCCGCCAATACAGAGCTTCGGAATAGGAACTCAACGGCACAAACAACCTCAATAGAGGCGCGCGCTACGATGCGATAGGTCTTAAACGGACGGGAACGCACTTGCGTTGCACATCAACGTTCTAAATTTGCGCTGACACAAACGAAGGCTGACCCTTACTTCTTCCTGGCCGCGCGCGGAGGAACGGCTGACTTCTTTCCTCTGGATGAACCGTCACTCTCTCGACTGGAACTCTCACCGAGATCAGACCATTCCGGCGAGGCAGAAAATCTTGTCACCGGGCCGGCAGGCGGGGGAGAACTCTTGCTCGCAAAGCTCCCCGAGCCGGCGGTACTGCTCGCAAAATCTTCATGGACAGCTTGCGCAGCGGACGGCTCATTCTTGCGAAGGTCTATCCGGGTCTTGGTATCAGCCACTGATACCGGTTTACTCGCTTCTTTGACTGCCGTCCTGTCCGTTCGGGTTGCTGTGCCGCCTACCTCCGAACGTGCCTGCGCCGGTGGCGGAATGCCGGGCAGGATGGTGGCAAACTTCCATGCCGGGAAATTTGCCATGGAATACTGGCGTTGCCAGGATGTCGTCGGGGTCTTATCGACGATACCGAGACTCATGAGCCGTCGAACACCCGGCTTATTTAGCCACAGGCCAGGCAGGTCTCCCTCCACCGCCTTTTCTTCGAGGGCGACCTGTTCGACCTTCCTCAAGAACGCCGGATCCCTATCGAGGATCACCTGGAGCTCAGGATACCGGCTGGTCAGAACAAGGAATTTACCCAGGCGCTCCGGCGTAACTTCTGCCTCGCCCGTTCTACTATCTACGTCGAGCAATCCCTGTGCACTGGCGATATAAAGAGCGAGCCGGAACGCATTAAGGAAGGTCTTGATACGACGCGGGCTGTACTCGAGAACTTCCCGCGCCATCATGACGGTGTCGCGGATACGCTGTGACTCTGCGCCGGACTCGACGCGCAACGCGCGCCGGAAGGATGCCGCAGCCTCGGCCCCTTCCTCAGCCGAAGTCCTTTTGCCGGCAGTTCCGTCTCCCTCTGCCTTGGCCGCGTCTAAGATGAGGCTATCGATAAATCTGCGCGCCTGGCTGTCGTTGGAAGAGATCGGCAGTCGAAAGGAAAGCTGAATAAACTTCTCCAGAAAGGTGTCGCCAAAGCTGCGGACGCTGTCCGGACGAGCAGGCAGATCAACCGACGGGTCGATATAAGGAATGATTTTGTGGAACTTGAAGGCGATGGCCGCGGAGACCTTCGCGCGATCAAGACCGAGGATAAAGATAAGGGAGTTGCCATCGCCGATCATGAGGTTGATGGCCTGCATCAGGTCGGCGGCCTTGGGCGCTTCGCTGCGATCGAGGTCATCGATAAACACGAAAATTTTGTCTCCACCGCCCGGCCCATAGGCTGCGATCATCCTGGAGAAATCCTCGGAGAAGGTATCGACAAACGCCGCCTTGCCTTTGTAATCAGGCTTGTCGATGTATTTTTCAAGCTGGGCCTCGAAGAGCCGCTTGCGCAGGCTCTCCGGAATCTTGCCCGTGAGCAACACCAGGAGCACCGCCGAAGTGGCCAGCGGCGACCAGGAAAGCCACTCGTACCAGGGGTCTGGCAGCGGTGGGGCCTCATTCGCAACCGCCGGCTCAGCCACTTTGTGATCTGTGATGGACGAGGTTTTTACTTTACTGCCGGTCAGGGACTTGATCATCACCACGCGCTCGTGCTGGGACACGCGCAGGGTCCAGGTGATCACACCGCCGAGGCCAACCAGAAGCAGAAGCCACGTGAGCAGCAGAGCCACAAGGGACAGCCGTTCATTCCAGCCTTTGATACGGGTGCGAAAGAGCCGGAAGTCGCCTCGCAGCCGGCCTGACCAGTCGAGATCCTCGCGCAAGGACCGGGTAACTTTGAGCGCAAATGCTGCCCAAAGCTCTTCCTGTTTATCGTATTTCCAGGCGTTGAAATCGATCGTGCGGCTGCCTGGCGCAAGCGCTCCCAGGCGGTTCTTGAGTTGGAGCATGAACGACGATTTACCGCTTCCCCACGATCCCTCAATAGAACAGGTGAGTGGGGCCCTTGTATTGGGGGCCACGAGGAAGTTGGCAAGAGCATTCACGTAAAGCTCGAACCCTAGTTTGTCGATGGGCGCAGCGCTGTCGCCGACCGAACTGGCTTGAGCGAAAATCGGTTGCGTATACTCGTCCGGAGCCCGTTGCGGTTCGAATGATGACCCAGGCGTTCCAGACTGTTGCCCGCGGGCTTCCGATTGAGGCAGCGGTCCGGACCTTCCTTCTTCGTTGTGGCCGAATGCGTTTTGTACGGTATCGGTCATGCCACTCCTGCTCCCAACGGCCAGAACGCTAACAGTAGAGTGACAAAGCACACCGAAACGTTTCACACGAACCAAACCTTAGCGAAGGATTGCCGTAGCCGGTGGGATCCGGCCCCGGGCGGCTCACAAGTCCTGCTTGAATCTTGAGGGTATCGATCTGTTGGCCGGATTTGTCGAAGCGGAAGATTATAAGCTGGACCTTAACCTCGTTGTGTGACGAGGATCACAGCGCCCCCTCGCCATGATTGCGTAGTTTGCCGTTCCGGGTATGGAATGGATGGCAAACAAAACCTACCTCCTCCAGCTTAAAGGCTCGCAACCCAGACTGCACACTCTGGTTGCAGCGAGTGTTCAGGTTCATAGTGACCACCTGGCGTTCCTGGGCCCGGATGGCAAACTGGTTTTCCTTGTCTTGTTAGAGTTGATTGAAAGTTGGAACGAAATCTGACCGGCGCCGGCCACACCCGCGGCGCCAACTTCACGGTATTCGGAAACCGTCGCTGGAGCTTTCCTTAGAAGAGATGCCTGCCGTGGGCCCTTTCCGTCGGATCATCTACGACGCGGAGCGACCTGACGGTTCTGAACCTCTTCCGAAGTGGACATCAAGACCGCCATCGTCATCGGCGGAAGTTCAAGTTGGTTATCTCGGACACCGAGTCCGTCCCGCGAGATGAGCTCCAGCTGTTCGCCCTGCAGCAGGGCGAACGTGTGAGGCTGTTCCCCGAAGTTGATCAGGACGCGGGCCTCGTCGCGTTCCATCGTCAGTGTTCGGCATTCATCATCTGTGGATACCAGCAGGTGATGCATGTCCCCATCATTCAGGCACACGTTGCTGCGGCGCAGTTTAATCAGAGCCTTCACCCAGGCCAGCATTTCCGCGTGCTTGCCTTCGCCTTGCTCCTCCCAACTCAGCTTCGACATTTCGTAGGTCTTCTGGTCTTCAGGATTTGGGACCTCCCCGTCGAAGCCGAAGGCAGCAAACTCTCGCTTGCGGCCTTCGGCGACCAGGCGACGCATCTCCTCATCATCGTGATCTGCGAAATACAAGAACGGTGACGAGCTCGCCCACTCCTCACCCATGAACAGCATGGGAGTGTACGGAGCTGTAAGTACGAGGCCGATTGACACCTTCGCTGCTTCTACTCCGACAAGATGCTCCAGGCGTTCTCCCCATCCACGATTGCCCACCTGATCGTGGTTTTGATCAAAGTGAATGAAGTGATGCGCCGAAAGCCCATCTGCGGTGCGGCCGTGCCGCCGCTTTCGATATCCGGAATATTGCCCGTCATAGACATAGGCGTGTTTGAGAGCTTTGTGCAGGTCGGCCAGAGAGCCGAAGTCGTCGTAATAGCCAGTCTCCCCATCCTTCGGGTTATAAAGGACGGAAAATAGGGAATGGTGAAAGTCATCGCTCCACTGCGAGTCCATGCCGTAGCCGTTAGCTTCGCGCGATCGCACGATGCGCGGATCGTTCAGGTCGCTTTCGGCGATCAGGTAGAACTCTTTCGCGAGCGTCGCGCTCAGGCGCTCAACTTCAATGGATAGTTGCTCCAGAAAGTGCACAGCCGAGAGGTCGATGAATGCGTGCACCGCATCGAACCGCAGGCCGTCGCAATGATAGTCCCTCAACCACATGAGCGCGTTGTCCACAAAGAACCGTCGCGCCTCATCGCTGCCTTCCTGGTCGAAGTTGACTGCTTCTCCCCAAGGGGTCTTACGATTTGGATTCAGATACGGACCGAATTTGGTGGTGTAGTTTCCGACCGGTCCAAAGTGGTTGTAAACAACATCGAGTATCACACTCAAGCCTGCCGCGTGGCAGGCGTCGACAAACCGTTTGAAGCCGTCCGGGCCGCCGTACGGCTCGTGAGTCGCGAATAAGGCTACGCTGTCGTACCCCCAGCCTTGCTGACCAGCCCAGGCCGCAACCGGCATCACCTCGACATGCGTCACTCCCAGGTCGGCGAGGTACTGCACATGCTGGATCGCGCCATCGAATGTGCCTTCCTTGCTAAAGGTGCCAATGTGCAGCTCGTAGATGATGGACGCCATCTTTGGAGCCCCACGCCAGAGCTGATCGTGCCACTCGAACAGGCTGTGGTTGTAGAGTTCAGAAGGGCCGTGCACACCATCCGGCTGACGCAGACCACGCGGATCCGGATAAGCGGTAGGGTCGTCATCCAGCCGGAAGGCATATTTGTCGCCGCAGCCGGCATCCGGCACTTCAAGTGTCCACCAGCCGCGCTCGTTCGGCCCGTTCATGGGCAGGATTTGTCCACTCCAATCCAGCGACACCTTTCCAACTTTCGGTGCCCAAACACCAAACTTATGCATGAAATATTTTCCTTCAATTTTGAATTTGCGAGTCGAGGCAAGTCTTCGGGGGGGGTAGACTACCGCTGCATTGGCACCCGACTAGCACATGCGAGGTTAGACTGTCCCGACTCGTGGCTGGTTGTGCCCTATCCCTTAAACGACATGGGTGGTATAAACCTTCCGTCCCGCTGGATTCTGATATGGCACACCCACAAGCCCCCACCTTACGGTCGTCTGGTCGACGACGTTCGAACCTTGTGGCGCGTCTTCAAGGACAATCTGCAGAACGTTTCGGCACCGATCATACGCCCCCCCGGCGCCCTAATTGAGCGACTGGCGAAGGGGAGGCTGATTACTCATAATAGTTAGGTCGATCGCCACCGCTACGAGGCACGGCGCGTTGCAGAGGCTGATCGAAGAAGGGCGAGAAAGGTAAGGTTGCCGATTGACTCAACCAGTTGGCCCCAACTGTGCATCTCATACTCCACGGGAGACGCGGATTATGAACCGATTTCTACTTCTCAGCCTCGTTGCAACCTCAGCAGCCTGGCTCCTCATTCGCACCGGCAGTTCGCGTGCGCGCGTTGTTCCGGCAAAGCAAGCGGTAGCCAGGTTACAGCAAGCGTGGGCGGACCATCACACGACAGCCTAAGAGTTCGCCGTTTGAGGCAGTGTAAGCATCAAATAACCATTCTCGTGGAGCGGGGGCGCTAGGTTCGCGATTTACCTGGCTGTCGACGCAACAGTAGAGTCGCACTGGCAGCCGTTAAACCTGCTTCCCCATATCAGTCTGTTTCTCTGAAGAAAAGGGCGTATTTTCCAGATGCATCCTATTGCGGTCTTGGATCCGTTGGCACACCAAATGGGTTCGCTTCTATTGATCGGGCTACCCATCGCCTGCATTTCCTGGACCGTAACGCATGAAGAGATTTTTCGTGAGCCGCGAGAATTCTGCAAAGAAAAGAGCAGGCTTTGTCGGCCCCTTTACGTGCGCAAACTGTTTTACTTGTTCACTTGTGAATATTGCTTCAGTCACTATGTCACGGCGCTGTTTCTAATCCTTACCCATTTCCAGATGCTCTATACCGGGTGGCGTGGTTACCTCCTCTCCGAATTCGCACTGGTATGGATAGCAAATCTTTATATGAGCGTATTCAGCCGTTTACGATTAGATATCAAATCTGAAAACCTGATCATCGAAGAGCACGCGAGGTCTGGTAGTGGCCCAGGGCCCCTCAAGATCGCAAATTGAAACTCTCCGCCTGTTGAGAGATGTATCGCTCTGGCGCGCCACGAGAGCGGCACGTGGTTTGCAGCTGCTCAGAGGGGGCGAGGGGCGAAGGCAAAAAGGACTACTCTTGCAAAGATCGGCTCGATGCCTCTAATGCACCTCTGGAGAGAGCTCTGACCAGCTCTTGACGTTCTCCAACATAAAGACCGCAGCCAATTGGCCGTTTGAGCTCAAAAGAAGAAGATGTTCGCCTCTGACTTCCGCTCGCGCCGCAGATACACATTGAGCGCCGAGATCAGGAGTGCGAAACTCAACCAGAAATGTTGTTTCAATCATCTCAGTGAACAAGTCCTCTCATCTTTGTTTTGACAGCTCGAAGCAGAAGCCGGTACGGGCTTAGATAGCAGCGCTGGATCGGATATCGGAAGGTCAGCAGCCGTGAAGATGATGCCGTGGCATCGCGCCTCTTAAAGACTTGTTGCGAGACAACCCGGCAGAGGCAACGAGAGTCGCTGCATCCCCCTTTGGTTTAGGGACTCTCGTCGGGAAGTCTGGAATCACCCGCTTCCAGTCTCAGGGAGGTAAGACACGTAAGACCTGACGAAGGTTGCTGCTGCCGACCCAATTTTTGATGGCGATCATTGACCACTGCGCAAAGTAAGACGCACCTGTGTAGCCAACATTTCGCGGGCGCCGCTTATCTCAGAATGAAATAGCGAGGTGACTTGCCCCGATCCAAAGGATTGGGGCTTTTTTCCCTGACCTAAGCGAACTTCTGTGCAATCTATTGGGCCCCGGGTCAATTCGAATCGCTTAGGACGTGGACAGAGCTCCGCGGTTTCTCTCCCTTTCAACTCCGGTCTTGCACCGGCCCTGCCTCAAGCTAGCGCCTCAGCCACCATGCTCAGCAGCTCATCTGGGCGCACCATTGTCTCCAATACCAGCGCGCGCGTGCGGGCCGGGAGTTTGGCCGTGATCTCGCGCTTTTGCTGCTCGCTAAGCATCACCGAAAGTATGACGAGGTCGAACGTGCCAAAGCGCAACATTTCTTCGCAATCCTCGGGCGTGGCGGTCGCGGAATCGTAACCGCACAAGTCAAGGACTGCCCGGCGTGTGTTGAGAAGGCCCAGATCCGTCCCAACGGACAGAATTCGATATCGCATACGGGTCGCCGGCTTCCCGGGTTATCAAGGTTACCGTTTATTCATCTCTCGAATACGTTAACGGGAATGTATTGCCCGCGCCACAAATATGTCAAAACATATATTATCGGGGGTGGATCAAGAAATGGATCGATTCGCTAGAGAGTACGATTTGGCTTTGCTATTTGCGGCGCTAGCCGACCGCACCCGTCTGCGGCTCCTCAACCTCATGGATGGGAGGGAGGTTTGTGTCTGCTATTTCGTTGAGATCCTTGGGCAGAGCCAGCCCAAAATTTCGCGGCATCTCGCGTACCTGCGTCGTGCGGGAGTGGCGGCCGCAAGGCGCGAGGGTAAATGGATGCACTACAAGATTACCGTGCCTTTGCACACCGGGGCAGCCAGGGTCCTTCGCGAAACGCTCACGGTCGTCAGGGAAGAGAAAACCATGAAGACGGACCTGGCGCGGCTCGCGAAAGCGTGCTCTGCCCCCCAGAGACTTTGCGGGATTGAAGGGGCGCCCCTCCCGATCCAGATTAATCACAAACCTGTAACCCGGCCCAAGGTCAAGAGAGCACTGCAAAAATGAAGTTGGATTTGTCACCATGACTGCATCAAAGTGATGAATGGTGTGTCCCGAGCAAATCCGCTTGCAACAACTCTATGATGCGTCGGTTCGTCGCTGGGCGCAAATCCAAGCGTCTTCCCAAATGTTCGGTCAGCCGACAGACTTGACGTTGGAGATTAAAAAACGAGCCTTGGCTGAACGCGTTGCTGCTAAAGCCCGCTTGATCATGCACCGACAAAACTGCAATACGTGTCGTTCTTCAGGCACCTAAAGAACCGGACAATGATCAAGGGCCATGAGTACGCATAACATGGTGTAAGAGGCAAATACTCATTCTCGATTCGTCGGACTCGCTCGAAGAGGCGAGAAGAATCAAGTATGGCGCAGAGTTGGCCGGATTCACGCACGTGGCCATCCCGGACGGGGTCCTGAACAAGGTTAACTAGGTTTCGAGCTGCGTCACGCCGGGTCCGCAGAGGAACATCATGTTGAGTGGGTCATTTGTGGTGCGACTCAGAAACAGTGACATCCAGCACGTCCCAGCGGCCACGGTCGAAATACGTGACGAGCACTTGGGTTTGCTGGCAGCAGAAGGGACGCTTGCGGCGCTGTTCTTGTTTTCGAGCCCCTTTCGTTTAGGGCCCTCCCATCTCGAGAGATTAACTTTTAGTGGCCGTCATGGTCAGGATCAACTGCCGGGGAGGCTTTGTGGGCCGCAGAACTCAAGACAACAGTATCGGCCGGCGAGGAGGGTGCGGACGGTTGCGTTGCCGCCGCGGCTGCAGGTTTGTGAACCTCGGGCACAGTTGCGGCCGGAACAGCAGAACTGATAGGAGACACGCTCATAGATATCACCTCTATCTGCTCTATCGGTCGATTGGTCGGTCGAATCAGTTGTGGTGCGCGGCCGTCCGACCCGACCGGCAACAGGGTCACGATTTTCCCGAAATAAACCCTTGGCGCAAACAAAGATAGGTGTTGCAAAATGCTTGGCTTGCCCGCTGTACAGGCAGTGAGAGTGCAATCAGCCGCCGAACTTCTTAGCCAGTTTCCCGCCCTTGGCACGGATGATCTGCGCCGGCGTGAGGCTGGTCCCCACTGTCCATTCCTCAACCATCAGGTTGTTCACCTGCGTCTTGGCCAGCCGCTCATTCTGGTAGTCGACGATCACGTGGTCTAAGCCTAGCAAGTGTCCCAATTCGTGTCCCAGCGCGCGGCCACTTGCCGTCGCGTTATCGTACTTTTGGACGAAACAAGCCGCCTCCGGATCGCTGTTGAGATAGGACAAGCCGCCCGCTGTCAAACCCTGCACCTTATTAATCAGAAATACGTTGACCAACGTCCCGGCCGGACGCCGGTCGGAAAGCACGTCGAGCACCAGCTGGTCCTGGGTGCGCGAACCTTTCGCAATATCCAGTGGCGTATCGAAAACCACGTCTTGTTTCAGGTGGAACTGAATATTGGCGTGCATCCAGATCGAATTGGCCACCCGTAAGGCGTCGTTGGGGTCGGTGCCAGTCCAGGCTGAGGGTTCCGCCTGTCCCCGTTCAGCGAACGGCGTAACTACGATATTCAAAGGAACAATGAGCATATGCCCCTTTCACGGATGGCTGGTAGCTAGCTTCTTTAGCCCGATAGTGGCGGCAGGATCGCAACCGTTACACGGATGAACTTCTGGCCAGTTGCGATCGATACACCCTCTGCAAAAACAAATTGCTCTTGCTACTTTCGTCTGCCACAATCGGTGCCCTCGCCCCCTTACTTGCGCTTCTGTCGCTGTAATCGAGCGAAGGCTCTGGAAAGTTGGCATGCCGGAGAGGAGGATCAGATGAAGCGCTATCTCGGATGGGGCTTGGCCGCATTGTTGATCGGAGGACTGGTGTGGCTCGGGTTTTGGATGACCAATCCGAAACCTGTAACGGAAAGTGTCTCCGATGCGGCAAAGAACATTTTCTTCGATGCCAAGTGGTATGAGGTTTTATGGATGCGCTGGACGGCGGTGGATTGGATCCTGAGCCTGTTGGCGGCGGGCACGGCAATTGCCGCAGCGGTGCAGAATGCCTTCTCCAATCATGCCCAGGCACAGGCACAGGCCGGCGGCCAAGTGGCTCCGGCCACGGCCAGGGTTGACCGGCTGGTGATGTGGTTTGCGGCCCTGACCATCGTAGCGACCACACTGGACGCAAAAATCCACCCGGCGCAACTCGCAGAGAGATACCGGCAGGGAGATTTGCTCCTACAGGATGGGATTATGGATTACCGTCACAGCCCGAGAACAGCGGCGGATGAACAGGCCTTACTCGATGTCTGGCACCAGGCCCAGCGAATTTTGGAAGGCGCTCCGGGAGGAGGAACTAAAGTGGGGACAGGCAACAAAACCGCCGGCGCCCAATGACGAATTGCCGGGCTGAGGCCTGAAACATTCCCTAAATGCAAGCTTCAAGGAAGCTAGTGCGCCGACGGCTTACCTTGAGCTCTGAGACATCTGGGAACCAAGAACCATGACTTCCTGAACGATGCGCACAGCGGCGATCAGCATCAGGTAGCCGAACGACATATTCACCACACAATGCCACAGTAGTTGCATACCCTCTCCCACCGCTTCTTTGATGTACCTATCTTAAGTTGTATGGACGAGTCAGGTCGAGCACTGATTCACCCCGCGGACGGTACGAAGAAGGGTTACCCGCCATTACCACCCGCCCTTTCGAGGGAGGCATATAATTCAGCCGCAGAACCGCGGCCCTTAGCCAGGAAAGGATTTTGATGCCGTCAGGCCACATCACTCGCCGTACCGCTTTGCAACTGATCGCGGGGCAGGCCCTAGCTGCCCAGGTAGCCTTCGCCCAACCCGCCAAGGCCCAGAAACCCAATGTCGTCTTTGTCCTGGCGGACGACGTAGGATACGGAGATCTTGCCTGCCTCGGGAATCCCTACATCAAGACACCGAATATCGACAGCATGCATGCGCGGTCGGTGCGCTTCACCGACTTTCATGTCTCCCCAACGTGCTCTCCTTCGCGCGCAGCGCTCATGACGGGCAAGTACTGCAACTCGGTCGGCGTGTGGCACACGATCATGGGCCGGAGCATCCTCCAGCCTGACGTCGCTACGCTGGCAGACTGCTTCAAGTCTTCGGGATACCGTACCGGCCTCTTCGGCAAATGGCACCTCGGTGACAACTATCCCTGCCGGGCACAGGATCGCGGATTTGATGAAGTGGTGGTTTGTGGCGGCGGCGGTGTCTGGCAGACGCCCGATTACTTCGGCAACGATGACCGTAACGATTCGTACCGGCACAACGGCCGCTTTGAGAAATACGAAGGCTTCAGCACCACCGTCTTCTTCGACCAGGCGATGAAGTTTATGGCCGCCGCACAGGAGGCGAGCGAGCCATTCTTCTGCTACGTTCCCACCACCGCATCGCATATTCCTACCTGGGCGCTGGAGAAAGACACCCTGCCCTACGAGCACGTTCCCGGGCTCACCCAGCCCGGTTTCTATGGCATGACAGTGGAGATCGACGCGGAGTTTGGCCGCCTGGTGAAGTTTCTGGAGGATCATCACCTGCGCGAAAACACAATTCTGATTTTCGCGACCGACAATGGCGGCGCAGACGGCGTGAAGGTCTTCAATGCGGGCATGCGTGGGGAAAAAGGGTCTCCCTATGAAGGCGGTCATCGCGTACCGTTGTTCGTTGAGTGGCCCGGACACAACATCGGCGGCGGCCGCGACGTAAACACGCTGACCAAAGACATTGATCTGCTGCCGACGCTGGTCGACCTGTGTGGGCTGGCAAATCACGGCTCCCAACCCGACGGACATTCTTTGCGCCCACTCCTCTCCAGAGGCACCGCCGCCGCAAGCTGGTCGGACCGGACGATCTTTGTCGATTCCCAACGCGACGAGCTCCTGGTGAGATGGCGGCAGGCATCGGTCATGACGCAGCAGTGGCGCCTGGTGAATCCAACGCTGAGTGGCGATCCAGCGAAGCTCGAGCTCTACGACATCCTCAAGGACCCAGGGCAGCAGACCAACATCGCCGGGCAACACCCCGATGTCATCGGAGAATTGAGCAGGAAATACGATGCGTGGTGGGCCACCATTGCTCCCCAGAACGCACGCATGGTGCGCATCGTCCTCGGCGATGATCGCGATAACCCGGGCTGCCTCACTTCCATGGATTGGCACAGCCCGGACTCGCTGAATGCCTGGCATCAAAGGCAGATCCTGACGGGTCCGGCCGCGAACGGATTCTGGGCAGTCGATGTCTCGCGCGCCGGACGCTACCGCTTTGAACTCCGGCGCTGGCCACGCGAGATCGACACCGCCATCAACGCCACCTATCACAATCCACCGGACAACAAGGAACAGACCCCGGGCGTCTCCATCGGGGCTGTCTCTGGATCCGTCAGTATCGCCGGGCAGCACCAGAGCCAACCGGTCGCCGAGGACGCCCGCTTCCTGGCGTTCGACTTGGACCTGCCTGCCGGGCCCACCGAACTACGCACCGCATTTGCCTGCAAAGACCAGCGCGAGCGTGGCGCTTATTACGTGTATGTTGAGAGACTTGCCCACGCAAACCAAAGTAAGGCTTGAATGGGGCCGCGAAGCTACTCCGCCAGCACTCCCGCCCAACGGAGTACCCGCAAAGCACGCAACGTGTTCCATCGGCTCGGCTCACCCACGGTTTCGCTGAATGGCAACGCGAGCGCTTCATCGTGGGCACAATCGAGGAGCCAGCGGCCGTCGGGTTGCCGGCGCCTCTCTACGACTTGCACGGCATCCCGGATGCGCGAATCCGGCGGAACACCCGCATCCCTGAGATAGTCGAGCGCGCGGAGAATGTCATAGTGATAGCGGGGCGGGTAGGCAAACTCGAGGAAGGCAGGGTTCACGACCTCGCCGGTCGAGCGCCTGCGAAACAGACCGCGTTCCAGTAGGTATTCCTCACCGCGCCGTCTGACGGCCGCTATCTCGGACGTGCTCCCAGCGGCGCGTTCGTACTGGAGCAGCCCTTCGAGCACACAGATGGTGGTGTGGTATGAGGAGCGCGAGCTTTTCGGCGCGTCGCAATTCCAACCGCCGTCGTCAAGTTGCTCGCTGAGGAGGCGGCGCAGGAGACTCTCTGTTGGCCGCCCAAAATAGCCGCCTAGCGCCAGCACGCCGCCATTGATGCAGGGTTCAACCTCTCCTTCAAAAAAGGACTTATACGGCTTGTCGCGGAATTCCTCGTCCCATTGATAGCCTGCCTCGAGGCGGGTTACCGCGGCTGCGACGGCCGGGTCGGCCGGATCCGCGCCGGTCGCGCGCAGAAGGAGAAAGGTGAAAAGTGTAGGGAGCCAGTCGGGTTCGCCGGCAAGGTGCCATGGGCCGTCTGCCCCCTGGCACGCAAGAATTTCAGCTCCGACGCCCTCGTGCGGAATGCGGCCGCGCTTCGCAGCGATTGCCGTAGGGGAAGCGTCCGTCAGATCGCGCATCGCTTGCCAGCTGATAGCAGGGTCAGCCTCAAGAAGCCATTGGATGGTGTCCACGCCGTTATCTTATCGTTTTACCCGGAAGCCCTCTTCCCTGGACGGGTGCCCCATGTTCGCCATCGATTCGTATCTAACAACCCTGGCCACACAGGATCACATAAGGTAGCGTCGTGATCATGGTGGTCCCGTAGACCCTGGCGTGCTCGCCCTCAAGATGGAGAATGATGCCTCCTTTGGTTTGCTCAAACTTCTTCGCGTTGGTTGACAGAAGAGTCTCACCATTTGGTTTGTAAACGGTCACTTGCGGCATTTTGAATCCTCCTGGCTGACAAGTGTAGACCGATCTTCCTCCAGCTCCACCACAGAATCGGCGAAATCCGCGAGAGTTCCTCTCTGAACTCCCGTCAACCCTCAAGCTCGATCATCCCTGCCGATCTAAACTGGCTTAGAGAGGAATAGTCAAACCAGATGCGAACGATCACCCTCGAAGAACACTTTGCCACTCCGGCATTTCTCGACGGCCCGGGAAAAGACCTCAAAGAGAAAGCACAGAGGTTTGGCGCCCGCGCTGCATATCTCCTCGAACAACTCACTGACCTCGGAGCCAAGAGACTCGCTGAGATGGACGCAGCAGGCATTGATATGCAGGTCCTGTCGCTCACCTCTCCCGGTGTCGAACAACTCGAAGCTGCCCAGGCAATGGCCCTCGCGCACGATGCGAACGACTTCCTCGCCGATGCCGTGGCGAAAAACCCCACCCGTTTCGCCGGATTCGCGGTTCTGCCCACCGCCGCCCCGGATCGTGCGGCCGAAGAGTTGGTCCGCATGGTCCGAGACCACGGCTTTAAAGGCGCGGTCATCAATGGCCACCACTGCGGACGTTATCTCGATGACAAGTTTTTTTGGCCGATTCTTGAACAAGCTGAGCGGCTGAACGTTCCCATTTATCTCCATCCAACCCCGCCTCCCCAGGCTGTGATCGACGCGTCCTATGGAGGGTTCGCTCCGATCGTAACCGAGTTGCTCGCGGGCCCGGGCTGGGGTTGGCACATCGAAACCGCCGTCCACGTCATTCGCATGATTCTGGGTGGAGTCTTCGACCAATACCCAAAGCTGCAGATCGTCATCGGGCACATGGGCGAAGCGCTTCCCTTCATGTTGCAGCGGCTAGACGTGATGCCCGTCGCGATGACCAGGCTCCAGCGCGCCATCAGTGAATATCTCCGGGAAAATGTCCACTATACGTTCAGCGGGTTCAACTTCACGCCGACCTTTCTCGACTTGCTGCTGCAAGTGGGCGTTGATCGAATCATGTTCTCGGCCGACCACCCCTACGCGTCCATGGCGAAGGCGCGTGCATTTCTCGACCAGTTGCCGGTCTCTGCCGCAGACAAAGAGCGGATCGCGCATGCTAACGCCGAGCGCCTTTTCCGGATGTGAGGAATCAAACCCCTTGCGATGCCGGTCGCGATGAGTCGTTTAACATGGGTTTCAACCGGGCTCAGCGAAAACTCTAAGAACGGAAAGTTTCACATGGAAGGCAAGGCCAATTGCGGGGTGGTCTTCCTGCTGGGGATCGCGCTGATTGGCTGCCGGCAACCTCCGCAGCAACCGGTTGCGTTGCAATATACCTATTCCTGGAACGAAGACCGGCCGCAAGAGAGGGCCCTGTTGCAGCGGTTCACCCGGGAAACAGGGATTCCCGTCACGAACATTTCGGTTCCCGAGGCCAGCCGAGAATACGTCGACCTGGCGCGCAAGCTTTTGCAGAGCGGCTCCGGTCCCGATCTGCTGAACATCGATTTGATCTGGACCGCGGTTCTCGCACCCGATTTGCTCGATCTGCAACCTTATCTGGCCCCCGAGATTGCGCGGGTCGATCCGGAATTGTTGCGCAGTTATTCTGTCAACGGCAAGCTGGTGGCGGTTCCTTTCAACGTTCCGATAGGTGGCCTGGAGTATCGCACTGACCTCCTACGCGAATACGGCTATGCTCATCCTCCGCGGACGTGGGACGAACTCGAGAGCATGGCCGTACGCATCCAGAAGGGTGAACGCGCAAAAGGTCGAAAGGACTTCTGGGGATACGTGTGGCAGGGCAATGCTGCCGAATCGTTGACTTGCAATGCCCTGGAGTGGCAAGTCGCCGCGGGAGGAGGACGGACCATCGAGCGGGATCGAACCATCAGCGTGAACAATCCAGCGGCGATTCGGGCATGGCAACGGGCCAGGCGCTGGATCGGCTGGATATCCCCGCCCAGCGTGGTGTCGTACCGGGAGAACGATACCCGCCTGGTCTTTGATTCGGGCAGGGCCGCTTTTAGCCGCACCTGGATCCTGACACCCATGAGCCGGCTGGGGCAGGCGCGGCAGTTCGCCTGGCGCAGTGCGCCGCCGGTGGTGGCGACCGGTTTGTCGAGATTGCCTGGTGAAGCCGAAGGTTCGGCTGGAACCCTGGGAGGGACGGGTACCGCCATCTCCTTACATTCGACACATCGCCAGGAAGCGATTGTTCTTCTCCGGTTTCAGCTCCGCAGTCTCATCGACGCGGGCGAAAAGGGCGGCGACCTCGGCGCCACGAACCAGCTTGAACTCGCCGACCCGCCGTCTATGCCGGATTCACGAATCCTTTCGGAGTCCTCGAAGGAGCCCATGATTGTCGCCCGGCCTTCCATCGAAACCGGGATCGCGTACAAGGCGGTATCGAAGGCTTACTCTGACGCTGTGCATTCGGTCCTGATGGGACAGATGAGCGCGCCTGAGGCCGCGGCTAAACTAGAACAGCAGCTGGTCGGAATCACCGGCTTCCGGACCGGCCCCCCACGATGAAGCGCCCAAACGGCAACTCCTTCAACATCGGCCGTGGTTTGACCCTCATCCTGGCCCTGCTGGTGGGCTTGATTTTGGGCGGAAACGGATTGGTGATTTACCAGTTCAAGAGAGCTCAACTGCAAACCGATCGTCTTACCGGCGTAAGCCAGGAGTTGATCGCCGCGTTGCGCCTTCAACAGAGCCTGCAATCCTTTCATCAGCGACTGAACGAACTGGCGCAGGCAAAAGACGCGCATCGCCTGGTAGCCGAAGCCGTGCCTTTGCGCGCGGCTCTGCGCAAACAAACCCAACAAACCAGGAGCGCGCTGGCCTACCTGCCACCGCAATTCCATGTCGATCCCGCATTTCTAACCGCTTTGGACACCATCGAGGTCACCCTGCCCTACCAGCTCGACGACATCTCGGCCCTGGTTGGGGCCGGTGACTGGGGCGCGGTTCGCATTCGTCTCGACAGCGAACTGAACCGAATCGAGCAAGTAACTGCGGACCACGTGCAGAGCATTGACCAGCAGCTCGGTGAGGAACTGCCACACGCCGTCGCCAACATGAAGAGTGTTCAGCGCAGGATTTTCCTGATCGTCCCGATCACGGCCATCTCCACGGTGTTGATCGCGGCCTTCTTTGGCTGGGCCATCGCGCGGCGCATTCTGGAACTTCGCCTGGAAGAACGGTTGCACGAGCGCATTCGAATCGCCCGCATGCTGCATGACACCTTGTTGCAGAGTTTTCAAGGGCTCATGCTTCATCTTCAGGTGGTCGATGACCTGCTTCCGCCCGGAATAGCAAAGGAGAAGCTTGAACAAACCCTGGAACGCGCGGACGAGGCGCTCACCGAGGGCCGGGATGCGGTGTCTGATTTGCGATCCTCCGCGACCACTACGAATGACTTGGCGCAGGCAGTGAGGGCTCTGTGCAATGAGTTGGCAACACCTGAGGGCGTGGCGTTCGAGCTGACGGTGAAGGGTCCATCGCGCGACATGCATCCGATCATTCGTGACGAGCTTTACCGCATCAGTCGCGAGGCCCTGCGCAATGCATTCACCCATGCGCGGGCGCGGCATATCGAAGCGGAACTTATCTATGCAGAACGTGTGTTTCGCCTGCGCATACGAGACGACGGCAAAGGCATCGATCCCGCAACCCTGGCAGCGGGCCGCCCGGGCCACTATGGCCTGCCGGGCATGCGCGAACGCGGCAGACAAATCGGCGCGGAGGTCACGATTCGGAGCGGCGCAGGCAGCGGCACCGAGGTCGAGTTGAGCATTCCAGGATCGATCGCTTATCGTCCGCTACCGCGGCGCGGTTTTCGCGGGTTCGGCAAGAGGATAGGATAAGCGGGCAGGAACCCTTCCTGCCCGACTACCCCAAAGTGCCATTTCCTCCCGGCCAATCTCGCGATCAACTAGGAGTGTGAACTACAGATCCCTCGACCGCTCCTGTGGTATTAAGGCCAAGATTCTCGCAGCCGCAATCTTGTTGCCCATGATTGGGTGCTCCGGGCAATCGCAGCGCTTCGTACCCTTTGTAGAAGACAACACTATCCTGGCTCTCGATACCGAGACAGGACAAACTTGCGTCTCTTACAAGCGAGCCTCCTTGCCGGACGCAGGCACACCAATGCCCTACTGCATGGATCTCTATAACTCGAAATAGCTTCTGAATTGCGGACTCCGCAGCAGCGGCCTGCGCAGCCTATCAAATATTCACCTGCTTTAGGTAACGCCAGGCGGTGATGGTGGAAGCAGGAAGATGACCGGATCTCGGGAAGAACTCGAGTGAGTTGCCTTCTTCGATTCGCCCGTTCTCAAACTCTACTTGCACGCGAGCATCCACGCGGGGATAGGTTTCCCGGTCGGTTCGTTCGAATGTGCGCCAGTCGCTGAGATGTTTCATGGTGCGTTTCCCCGAAGCCCCTGGTAGTTGCCCTCAAGGTAGGGCGGCTTGGTGGAAAACGCGCCGCTGGGTTCTCGTTTACAGACCGTACAGGTCTGTTGGTGCTTGGCCATTCGAGCGGCCGTTTTCATGATTTCCGCTTGCGTATCTTTAGCGAATTTTCTTGCCTGTGGATCGGTTTGCCAATTCGCAGGTTTGTATTTCATGAAATGGTTCATTCGCTTGCGCCTCGACTCACACCGCCGCTGAAGCTCCTGATACTCCTTGCAGGACATTTCGTGATCACTCCTCTGCTCACACATCCCTCGTCACGGTCGGCCTGCGACAAGAAAGATGGATTGCCTTTGTTTTCGCAATAAGGGTCTTAGCGCCGCTGCCGTTTTCCCGCGGCGGAGTCCGCGGGACCGCGGCACGGGCCGTTATGTTTCCTGTTACCGTCATCGCCTGGGAGATGGAGAGAAAGCATGCCGCGTCGACCCGCCCAATTATCAACCTTCAGTTGATCGTCTCCACATCGGAACGATGGCCGTGATGTTTCACGTACTGAGTGAGCGATTCGAATTTTGTCTCGCTCAGTAGTTCGCCGAGCGTGCGTTCACCGTCCCACCCATTCGCAAAATGTGCGCCATAGTGCTCGCGCAAATGCTTGATCTTCGTCGTGGGATGCTTGTGGTCAATCCGCCCGCTCTTTTCGCGGCCGCGGCCGTCCAGTCCAGCCTTTTCAGGGGTATCACTCATGAGAAATCCTTTCGCAACAAGCGCTGGCCTTCCGTTCGACGAACCTCAGGCCTTGAGGATTAAGGTGGAGACACGGCATCGAGCCCCGTCCGAAGATGGAAAGCACTTTCCGGGCTAACGCAACGTATAGGTAAGCCCCGCACTAAATTGAAATGAGTTTTTCTTACTACCGAACGCCGGATCGTTCAGAAAATCATCGAGCGCCGCAAGGCTGAAGCCCAAACGTTTGTAGACCGGAAAGGTCAACCCGGCAGTGGCCAAAGCGGAATAAGCCTTGGGAGTATTGAACGCAGGGGTCACGACCAAACCCTGGTTAAACACCAGGCCGTGCGCAAGTTTCGCGATATAAGTGTCGCCGATATCGGCGCCAACCAGGTTTTTGTTGGGAGTCGCGGTCGGTGGAACAATGCCGGGCGTAAATCCAAAGTTCTGCCGTTCGTAGTGAAGGTCGCCCTTCAGATCCAATTCCTGGCGAGGAGTCTTGATGAGCACGAATCCCAGTCCGCCGCCGTAGATCTGCTGCAGATTCAAACCCTGCGAGTAGTTGTGGTCGAACGATGTGTCGACCAGGGCATACAATCGCGGCGAAAGAAACCAGTCCTGCTCCGCATCCGCGTGCAGGATGTTCGTCTTGGTGGTAGCCCCTCCCGGCTGGGAAAGCGAACCATAAGCAGCGGTGAAGTCCGCGGTCGTGCGATTGCGCGGGTCCATCCAGCTGACCCCGGGAACGGTCCTGACAAAGGTACCCGCCCCGGTAAAGGTACGGCTGTTCTGCGTCGCCTCTACATCCGCCGCGCCCGCGCTTAAGGAACCACCCCAACCATATCGCCAACCATGATTGCCGCGGACTTGTTTGACGTAGCTATCCTGATCGACCAGGTACTGCGCATTCTTTTCCGGGATCTCTTTGCCATCAACCTCAATCGTATTGCCGTCAATCGCGACCGTTCCCTGGGCCACGCTGTTATCGGGAGTTTTGCGGCTTATGTGTTGACCTTGTTCAATGACGGCAAACTTGCCGGAAGTGCGAATGGATTTCACCTTGTCCCAGGTGAACGTCAGATCCCCCGCCATGTCGCTATGAAAAGTAATTGTGCCATTGGCTTCACCCACGAGCTTTCCTGTGAGCTGATCGCCATTTGCCAGGATAAGCACATCCGCCGCCGCGGCGCCCTGACCCAGCGCTGGTAATGAAAATACCGCTGCCGGCAAAACTGCCGCCAACACGAGAAAACGCATGGATTGAATCGACCGCAAGACTAGACAGCCTGGTTGCAAACGCAGCATTGCAGAAACCTCTCTTGTTCTTAACTACGACTTGGAACGTATGGCGTGCCGAGCTAAGTGACGGCTGAAGTGCAAAATGCACAGCGGCGTGCATCCAGTGCGATGGCGCTTTTGCACTCGGGACACGGCTTCTTGTCTGGCGCCGCTTGCTTCTGCACCCGGCTCAGCAGATTGTTGACCGGCAGCACCACGAAGAAATACACTGCGGCGGCAATCATCAGGAAAGAGATCACGGCATTCAGGAAGTCGCCGTACAGAAACTTGGCCCCGTTCAGTTGGAAAAAGAAAGCAGAAAAATCAGGCTTGTTTCCTATCGCTGCAATGATGGGAGTGATGAGATCTTTTACCAGGGCCGTCACCACCGTGCCAAACGCCGCGCCGATAACAACACCCACAGCGAGGTCAACGACATTTCCCCGCAATACAAAGTCGCGAAATCCCTTGAGCATGTAGTCCTCCTAATTGTCGGCCACTGACGAAGACAACGGATGGACTGCGAAAGTCACATTCGCAAAAAAATCTGGATGAAGGAAGCCATTTCTTCAAAGCGCGGGCTCTCGTGTGGCCCATTCAAGCCCTCGTTTGGCTTGAGTGGGCCACTTTTGTTTGCTTTGAAGAAAGCTTGAGCGGACAGAATCAGGGTGGTCCAGTGGATCGACTAATGCGTAACTGGCCGCAAGTGTTCGATAGTGTTGATGAACGAGGGGCACGGGTGAGAGATTTTTTTTGAAGGGTACGGGCTTCAGCCCGTACAGGAACCACCCAAGATACGAAGGGCTTTAGCCCCTGAGGGCATTATTTGGGCTGGTTTAGCAGCCCTCAGAGGCTAAAGCCGTCGTTGGATGGCCTCTTTACGGCACGGATAAACCCGTGCCCTTCGTCCAGAGACGCTTTTCCCTCCTCAGCCCGTTTAACGTCCAAGTTCCGACCAGTGAGAAAGCGAATTTGGACAAGTCTCATTTGCCAACCTCGCTCAACGATTCAAGGCGTGATATTGGTTCGGCGCACCAGGCGTCGGAACGTTGTCGGAGACCTGCGCTCCACTGGCATGTTCACGGGTTAACGGAGTGGTGAGCCCGATACCGCTGCCCGAAACCTGTCCGCCGGCGCTGTGAGCGCGAGCAAGTGGTACAGCGAGGGTGATAGTAGCGCCGCCGCGGGCTCGGACGGACGCGATAACGCCCATTTCAGATTTATCTCCATCGTCGATAGAGATGGTTTGACCTTTCGCAAAACCGGTAGCGTTTGCCGTATGGAGAACGGTTGCTCCCGCGTCCGCAGGAGCGCTCAACGCAGTGGCGCCCGCTGTGCCAACCGTAGAAATGACCGCAGTTTCAAGATTCGCACCAGAATCAATCAGGATTTTCTGGCCAGGTCGAAAACCTTGCACGCCGGTGACCTTGAGATTGCTAACGCCCACGGGCGAAGGAGCCAACAAAGTCGCCACAGCCTGGGTCAGGAAGTCTTTGCAGTTGCTGCCGGTATCGACGCCGTCGGGAAACCTGCCCGCGCTGGTATTGGTGGCAACCGGCGTCACCACCGTTGACCATGGATCGAACACAGAGCCGGGAGCCGGAACATAGCAGCCGCTGAGCACCACTCCTGAAGTGGCTTGATCGCCTTGTGCAGCCCATGGATCGACGAGACCGCCGTAGTTGAGGCTGTCGGCCACCACTCCCGAGGCGTCCCGTAGCACCATGCTGCCCTCTTCGACGGTGAGGTTATGGCCGAATTGAGGAGACGTGGTGGTCAATTCAGGTCCCCCAAACCACTGGTTGGGCAGCGGAGCGCCCTGGTACCCGGCCGTCTTGACGGCGGCATCCCTCACCACGTCGTGGGTCCCATGGCCGTTGGCCAGCGGTTTGTCGAGTTCGATACCGGCGCCCAGGGCCTGGACCGGCTCGTTGCTCGAATGAGCAAAGGTAGTCGCCGGCTCAAAGCTGATTCCTGTCCCGCGATTGCTGAATGGGAGATTGGCCGAATGATGGAACTGCAGGGGAGCCGCGAGATCCAGGCCCGTGCCCGGAGACACCACCCATTCACTGGCCACATGTGGTTTGGCAAGGGCGGGTGTAATGTCAATGGCTGCGCCGTCCGGCCCCTGGCTGCCCACGGCGGTGACGGTCACGGATTCCTGGCTGGCAGGCGTGCCGACTGCGATTTTATCGCCTACCGCAAAGCCCTCCGCCCGGCGAACGCTGATCCGGCTCTCTCCCGCGCCCGCGGGAGCGGAGAGATTGGTCCGGCCTGCTGCCGTGCCGACATGCGCCACAGTCATGGTTTCTATTCCATGGCTAACGCTGTCGACATCCAACCTGATCTTGTCACCGACGGAGATATCGGAGAGGTCGGTTACCTTGAGGTTGGTGGCTCCAGCCGGTGCATCCATCGCGAGCCACGCTTGGGTGCCTGGCTTGCCTACGGCGGTCACAGTGGCGACCTCGTACTGCTCCACAGGATTGGCAGCAACCGGGTAGGTAGAACCGTAACCGAGCGCAATCTTCTGCCCAACTACGAAGCCGGACGCATTCTCCACGGGCACATTGGTCGACCCGGGGGAGATAGTGATCACCGGTCCCTCGGGAAGCGGTTGCCACAAGGTGGTGTGGTTGGCGGCGGCCGTCCCCAGGCTCGCGATCTTGCGCGTTTCCATACTGGAGCCACTACCGATGGTAATGATGTCGCCAACCGACATTCCTTCCGTGTTTCTCACATGGAGGATCTTGTCACCCGCCCGCGCAGGCGCCGCCAGCCCGGAGTTGGAGAGACCGAGAAGGTAGAAGCCGCCGCCCGCAAGCTTCGTTCCAGCCGGGATCTTTACCGTCGAGAAGATGGCCTGATGGGCTGGGTGCTGCGTCAACGTCCAGTTGGAAATATCGACGCTTTGCGAACCTGCATTGTAGAGCTCGATAAAGGAGTTCGTCGGGTTGCCTGAAGGAGCAGAAGCCGGAGAGCCCGAAGTGACGCGAAGCTCGTTGATCTTGATCGGACGGGCATTGCGCACCTTGATAACCGCTGTCTCGGCTTGCTTTATGCCGCTGGCCGCGTTCATCCAGGATGCATTGCCAACGAGATCGCCGCTGAACGATTGCGGCCCGGAGGTGACTTTGAAGGTGGCGCTCACGCTGGCGCCGGGCGCCACCTGCTGGGCGAACGTCTTCGATGTCTCTGTTGTACCGGAAACGACGGAGGTCCACGGGTGGCCGGGAGCGGCAAGGCTCAAGGTAACGCCCGCTGCAGGCGCTCCTGTCGTATTCGTAAATGTTACCGTGATTTCTCGCGAAGACTCCGGAGTGAACGTCGTGGATTCTGCCGCCACCGGCGACACGGTAAGGGGAGCGACGTCGTACCGGGCAGCCACGATGTTGCCTTGCACCAGCTGGTCGGTAGCATTCGACGGAAATGTGCCGGCGGCGGTTACCGCTCCCTCATAGAACGTTCCTTGCGAGCCGACACTGTTGTCGCCGCCGTTCCCCAACAGAATGGCCCCCTGCTTGCGCATGGGGTCATAGGTTGGATTCACACGCGGTCCCTCGAACATGACCGACAATTTTCCCCTTTGCGCATCACCACCCAGCGACGCCCAATGGTGCGGTTCTCCCTTGCCAATGGCGGTCACGAAACGCCACGGGATGCTGGGCAGATTGGGACAGCCTTTAGAACCATCCTGGTTGACGCAACCAACGAGATTGTTCTCCTGGTCGGTCATGATCCAGGGACCGTGACCAGCACCGCTAAACCAGGGCGTGGCATTCCCGAAGTAAAGCGTTTCCATGGTGCCGTTGTCATCATCGCGGCTGTCGATCTCGGCATTGCCGTAATCGAAACAGCAACCGGCGTTGAAGTGCTTACCATTGACGACCCAGTATTGCCCCTCTGCCTGGTCGTCGACCGCGGTGCCTTTCACATCGTTTTGGCGAAGTCCCATACCGGGTTCAATGAATACGCCGTAAACCTTGTGCCCGCTGATCGTAAGCGGGGCCATGTCGGCGATGGGAAGGGTGTTGAAGCCTCCCAGTGCCGGGCCCCCGAAGCCGCCACGGGGAGCTTGCGTGAGATCGTTGTGTTTGGGAGATTGATCATAGATTTTGCTGATCCAGCAGTAGGTACCGGTGCAAAACCTATCCTGCGCGGCCGCGTCGGCGTATCCGCCCGGGTCCGGAACCGGCGACGCAGTGGCCTCAACAACGCTGATGTCCAGGGTCTCGCCGTCCGATTGGCGCAACACCTGGTACAGGGGACCGTGATAGGCGGCATATAAAGCACGGGTCGTGCTATGGGCGGCGACACAGGCGTCACCGGCCGTAGCGTAGATATCGCAGGGACCCTGCGGCCTGGGTGGAACCACACTTCCAGTGGAAGCCTGCTGCGCAATGGTCAAGGTGGCGCCGGCCACGGAAAGCAAAAGTAAGAGCATGCCCGCGAAATCGATCCTGGTCTTCATTCGGCCCTGCCTGCTTTGAACAAATATTTTTCGAATTCTGTGCCGAGAATACGTATACCACCTGGTGTTCAGTTCTGGTGCACTGCACTCTACGGTCAGGGCCAGCCTCAGAGCCTAATTCCCGCCAGGCTTTTCGACATGGTCGACGATGTAAACCTCCGCCGGCGCTTTGGTCGCGGAGAGCTTCAGCCCCAGTTGTTCCTGAAGCGCGGTGTAGAGCGGCGGAGCCTCGTTGGGCAGCATGCTACTGGATTGCGCGTCGTCGGGTGTCCAGGTGAGTTTGAAATCATACCGGCCGGTAAGCCCGGTTCGATCCAGGATTGGGCGGTCCAGGCCGGCATTTCTTGTCATGAAATTCAGGAAATCAACCATGCTCACGTTGAACGCACTCAGGTCGCCCACACGTCGTTGGAAGCCTATTCCCGGGAGTCCTTTCGGATCACCCTGACTCTCAGTGAGCTTCGCCCCCGACGGGCCGGCATAGAGCGTATAGACCGCAAGGTCTCTCTGGTCCCGGTGAAAACTGAGCTTAAAACGATCTGCGAGCAGCTTCTGCACCATACTCCGCCACTGCACAAGACTGGGCATGCCTTCAACATCGGGTTTCGCACTAATGTCGAATTGCTCCGACTCCATCCAGGACGGCGCGTCTACAATCTGCTTGCGGTGAACACCATAGGCAAAAGTAATCAGGTCGTCGACGGTCTGGTTGACCGCTTGTAGATGATCGGGGCTCAAGCGAAAGAATTTGCGATGCTCCTCAGGACTGCTCGGCTTGACGGTGGCCACTTCGAATGCCGGGTCCGCCGTCGGATCCATCGCTGTTGGCTTGACCGGAGCGGGAGGAATGGTCCATGCCGATCCGGGCGCAACGCGCGCCAGAGTGAGCGACACGGGCGGAGCGTTTTGGCTCCACGTTCCTACGATGGATTTGCCATCTGGTGCGAAGCGGCCATGAAAGGTTCCATTGACCATGGTGAACGCCATCTTTACCATCGAACCGTCGACCGAGATTTCACTCACTGGAATCCCGTCCCCGCTCCGGTCGATGTTGTAGAAGAGGGCCCGATACTCGCCGCGCGTCTCTTTGGTGATTTGAATGACTACTCGCATTTCCTGGCCACTGCCGAGCGTGCCTTGCCAAGTACCTGCAAGCTCGTAGGGTTCTTGAAGAGCGTAGTGGCTCTCCGCAATCCCTCGAGACTCAAGCACTCCGGCGACGGCGATCAGCGCCAATATTGCGCCGCATGCCAGTCGATGGAACATCATCCGCAACCTCCAATACGACAGCAAGTCCGATCGCTCGGACCGGCGAGAGAGCCCTGGTGCCCCATTCAAGCCCTCTTTTGGCTTGAGTGGGCAAGCAAAGGCCGTACTCGTAGTTTCTTTTGGGCTCCCCGAAAGTCTCTCCAAGGCGATCACTTTTGCGAGAGGTCGACTGCGAGTTCGTTCACACGCGAAAGAAACAGCTTCAATACAGATGAGGGGTTTGCCTTACGATACCCAACGGACAAATCGATTTTCGGTCCGAGCCCTTGCAGGGGCCGAGTTGTCACCGTATCCGGAAGGAAGGTCTTTGCATACAACGGGAGAAGAGCAACCCCTCCTGTGGAGGCGATGAGGGACATGACACTTCCCAGGTTGTCGACCTCGTGGCTCGGTCTTATTTTGACACCATTGTCATGGAGAAACCGGTCGATTGCCCGGCGTAAGGCCGGCTGTTTTCCAGAAATGCTGAGGGCCGTCCCGGAGACGCTGATAAATATTTCCCCGGCGAGTTGCTGAAGACTGACTGTCCCGTTAGCGGCGAGCGGATGATTCGAAGGCAGAAAGACGTGGAACGACTCTTCGACCAGGGTCCTGAAGTCCAGGTCACCGCTGCCGTCTTCTCTGCGAAGGAAGGCCACGTCGATTCCTCCGTGTAACAGAGCGGCGGCCAGCTGCGGAGAATTCTGCGTAGAAATCACCACATGAATGTTCGGCAATTCATCGCGAAGAAGCTTGAGCGCCGCCGGAAGCAATGTCGTGTCGTGACCGATCATGAAGCCCAGGGCGAAAGAAGGCTTGGTTGGGTAGGCAATCTGCCGGGCGGATTGCACTGCCGCTTCCGCCTGGGAGAGCATCACCCGTGCATGGTCCAGAAATACCCGGCCTGCGGGCGTCAGCTCCACGCCCTTTGCTCCTCTCACAAAAAGCGGCGTACCGACCTCCTCCTCAAGGTCGCGGATCTGGCGGCTTAGAGACGGCTGTGTTGTATGCAATCTCTCTTCCGCCGCAAGTTTGAGGCTTCGTGCTTCAGCCGCGGCGACAAAGTAACGAAGATGCCTGAGTTCCAAAAGCCACCTCTGCCTAGAAAGCATAACCCGTCTGCTTAAAAAGCAGTTTTGCACACCACCTTTCGAGGTTATGTTCAGGGAGACTGCTCCTCGAGCGAAAAAGCAGGATCGAGGAGCATCACCATTTATTTGTTGAAAGGTGGGACCTGTGTCTCAGTCACTAAAAGGAAAAGTCGCGCTGGTAACGGGAGGATCGCGTGGGATCGGCGCCGCGATTGCAAAACGTCTCGCCGCCAATGGAGCCAGTGTTGCCATCACCTACGCAAAAGATGCCAACGCGGCCGCGGTGGTGATCAGGGCGATTCAAGATGCCGGGGGAAAGGCCGTTGCCATCCAGGCGGATGCGGTGGATCCCGCGGCAGTCCGCGCCTCGGTAGAGAAGACCGTCGCCGCCCTTGGCAGACTCGACATCCTGGTAAATAATGCGGGCACGGCTATTCCAAAGTTATTTGCAGACACCACGCTGGAGGAGATGGACCATGTCATCAACCTCAATATCCGCGGTATGTTCGTCACCACGCAGGCAGCGTTGCTGAATATGAATGATAACGGCCGAATCATCATGATCGGATCGTGCGTGGGCGAGCGAAATCTGACGCCGGGGCTGGCAGCGTACGCGGCGACCAAAGGCGCCGTGAAGATGTTTGCCCAGAGCTTGTCGAGAGAAGTCGGGAGCAGAGGCATCACCGTCAACAACGTGCAACCGGGGCCGATCGACACTGACCTGAACCCCGCATCGGGTGACTGGGCCACACCGCAAAAAGCTGTCACCGCACTGAATCGTTACGGGACTGTCGACGAGGTGGCTGCCCTGGTGGCATTTGTCGCTGCGCCGGAGTCCTCCTACATCACCGGGGCGAACCTTACCGTAGATGGCGGAACGAATGCCTGATTGGACTTCCTAACGATTCTCGCGAATCGGCCTTTCGTCTACGTGCAGGAAAAAGTGAAGGGTGCCGACAAGGAATCCAGATGGCAATGGCGCGGGTAGACCAGCCGCCTTCATGGCGGAACGAATGAATGAGTGAAGTTCGTAACGATTCTCTCCAACCGGCCTTTGTGCATGTGCAGGAAAAAGTTGAGGGGGAACGATAAGGAATCCGGAGCGCGACGAACCTGCCTTTGTGTATGTGCAGGAAAGGTGGAGGGTGCCCCATTCAAGCCCGCCGTTGGCTTGAGTGGGCTCCAATTCTCACCCGTCGCCAGCCCGTAAAAGCAAACCGCTCGCTGCAGAGAGAATCATCTCCAGGCACTCCAGCACATGTGCTTCGAAAGACTTGGAATCCGGATCGCGACGGCGCGATTAGACCAGCAGCCGTCTTGGCGGAACAAATGCCTGAGTGATGTTCGTAACATTCTCCCGCACCGGCATTTGTGTATGTGCAGGAACAAGTTGAGGGTGCCCCATTCAAGCCCGCCCGTTGGATTGAGTGGGCTCCAATTCTCACCGGTCGCCAGCCCGCAAAAGCAAACCGCCGGCTGCAGAGAGAAGCATCTCCAGGCACTCCAACACATGTGCTTCGAAAGACTTGGAATCCGGATCGCGACGGCGCGATTAGACCAGCAGCCGTCTTGGCGGAACAAATGCCTGAGTGATGTTCGTAACATTCTCCCGAACCGGCATTTGTGTATGTGCAGGAAAAAGTTGAGGGTGCCCCATTCAAGCCCGCTCGTTGGCTTGAGTGGGCTCCAATTCTCACCGGTCGCCATCCCGCAAAAGCAAACCGCCGGCTGCAGAGAGAAGCATCTCCAGGCACTCCAACACATGTGCTTCGAAAGACTTGGAATCCGGATCACGACGGCGCGATTAGACCAGCCGCCGCCGCACTTAGTGTTTTGCTGCCGCCTCACTCGCCATGCGCTGCTCGGCCTGGCGGGTAAGGTGGGGCACAATGCCGAGCTGACGCTCGATGAGCATCAGCTGGCCGCGATGGTGCATCTCGTGCTCCTTGGCCCCGAGCAGTTGTTCAAACCGCGACTTCGTACCTGAGCCGTCGGCTACGGGGATCCTTTCTGCGAGAACCTCGGGCGTCAGCGTTTCTATCCACCCGGCAAACTTGTCGCCCTCATCGCGTAGGAGTGCGAGGATCTCTGCTTTTGTTCGCGACTTTCCTTCCTCCGCTTTCCCCTCGCCGAACAGGCGAGCGAAATCAAAGCCGACCAGCGTTTTCACCTGCTGCTTGCCGTGAACCTCAAACCACATGCGTGGAGACACCGCGATGTGCGTCAACAGAGCCCCGATCGCGCGGCTGCCAGGCGCGGGTATAAAGTCGTACTTCGATTCAGGAATATCCTGTGCAATCTGAAGAGTGTTATCGCGGACAACGCGAAACTGCCTGGCAAAATCCTTCCCGTCGTAGATCGTCAGCGTCATGGCTCGCCTCTCATCCCGGAAATTCTACTCGATAGAGGAGCCCGGCGTTTCGCTCGATGTGTTTGGCTTGGTTGCGAGAGATGATTACCTGCCAGGTAATTGCTACGCCTCGGGCTTGATTCGATATTAAAGAGGTAGACGCCCAGTCTCACAGGAGAAGCACATGCCGACCTATTCCGTTCACACCATCGCATCCGCGCCGGGGGCCTCCAAGCCCGCACTAGAACAGCTGCAGCGGGCTTTCGGCACGGTTCCCAACCTGGCCGCGGTGATTGCGAATTCGCCGAAGCTTGTGAATGCCCTGGTTGGGGTATTTCAGCAGGTACACAGCAGCAGTCTCAGCGAGCAGGAGATTCAGATTGTCCTGCTGACCGATGCGGTTGCGAACCATTCCACGTATGCGGTGGCGTTTCACACCGCGCTCGCCCTGCAACAGGGAGTAAGTGCGGACGAGACCGAAGAGATCCGTGCGCGGCTGGTACCGAAGAACCCGCGATTTGCCGCGCTTTCTACTCTCGCGAAGACGCTCATCGAGAAACGGGGCCATGTGACCAAAGAGGAACTCGATGCATTTCTGGCTGCGGGGTTCAGCCAGGAACAAATCCTGGAGGTCATCGCCGTGGTGGCAGCGTCGACAATCACCAATTATGCTGGGACCATCGCTGATCCTCCGTTGGAAGATCAGTACCAGCGATTCGCCTGGCAAGGATGACACCGAAATGGCAACACAATCTGCTTCCACGGTCGCGCCGCTCGGAGAACTGTTGCGGTACTGGAGACGCCAGCGAGGGAAGAGCCAGCTGGAACTCTCACTCGACACAGGCATATCGCAACGTCATCTGAGCTTTGTCGAGAGCGGGCGAAGTGCTCCCAGCCGGGATTTTCTTTCGACGGTGTCGGATGCTTTGCATATTCCGTTTCGCGAGCGCAATTCCCTCCTGCTTGCTTCCGGTTACGCGCCGGTGTACGGCGAGCAGAGCGTGGATGCCGAGCAAATGGCGATCGTGACCCGGGCAGTTGACCGGATGCTGCAGCAGCACGAGCCGCATCCCGCGCTGGTGCTGGACCGGTACTGGAACGTGATGCGCACCAACCAAGCTGCGCCGCGCTTCTTTGGTTCGTTCGTCGATCTGGAGGCCAGACCAAAGCCACGTAATCTGCTCGACCTCATGCTTGATCCGGCTGGCATGCGGCCCTTTGTTGAGGAGTGGGAGAGCGTCGCGGCGGGCCTGCTGCAAAGGGTGCGGCGGGAGGCGGTTGGGCAAGTGGTCGATGCGCGGCTTGCAGAGTTGTTGCAGCGGCTGCATACGTATCCTGGGGTTGCGGAATTGAAGCCGCCGCTGGCGCCGCAGAGCCCTGTGCTGCCCATCACGTTTCGCCGGGGCGATGAGCGGCTTTCTTATTTTTCGCTGATCACGACGGTCGGCACGCCGCAGTGCATCACCGCGCAGGAGCTGCGCGTGGAGTGCATGTTTCCAACCCCTGCCAAGCGGGAATGAACGGCACGAGTTCGGTAACGATAGAAAAATGGGTGGACCGGGCGACGGTGAACGCCCAGTCCATCGCACTGTGGCTGCGTTAACGGGCGGAGGCTTTGGAAGCGTCGATCGCTAGGCCTAACTCGCGCTCTGCTGCGCGGAGATGGTCTTCGGCTTTGGCGCCGTGGCCCATCATGTCGTAGTGATTCGACGCACGTGCATGCTCCATTTCGTTGATGGATTCAATGACATGCTTGTGAACAGCGTCAAGATCGTGCCAATCGTGAACTTGCGCGGATAATATGGCGCCGGTCGCGAAGGCGGATGTGAGAGCAAGAGCGGAAAGTGTTTTCTTCATCTTGATTTTCTCCGTATGAAGTATGTTTTCTTGCCTGCCGTCCATGAAATGACACGAATGGGGCATACGGGTGGCCTGCAGAGTACTCTCTCGGGGGCCAGAATCGAGGAGGAGCATCATACCGCGGCCGGGGGAGTCCGCAACTTATCTTTTGGCTAACACGTCTTTTAAAGTGGCGCCCCGGGGCTCTGCTGGTAACTACGAGCCTGGCGCAGGTGAAGCTGGTATGCAATGGTTTTGCGCATTATTGGCTGTTTCCATCGTCTCTCCCCTTACTCTCACGGCGCAACAACATTTGTTTCCCTCTTCTTCTGTAGGTACCGGGAATCCGGCGGCCGCGGCGCTGACGGATAACGTTACCGTTGATGTGGCAGTCACCGATAAGTCCGGTAAGCCGGTGCGTGGCTTGCCTCGACAAGCTTTTACGATACTCGACGATAAGCAGGCGAAGAGCATCGATTCCTTCCGCGCGGTGGACCTGGATGCCGGAACTCCGGCGCCGCCGATCGAGATCGTTCTCGTCGTCGATTCAATTAACGCTGATGTGTTGAAAGCAACGCGTGAACGGGAGGGGATCAAAAACTTTCTCCTGGATAATGGGGGCAAGCTGCCATTGCCAGTGTCGCTGGTGACCCTTACGGACAACGGTATTCGGCCGATGGCGGCCTCGCGGGATGGCAATGCTCTTGCGGCCACGCTTGACCGGAGTGCTACGGGATTGCGAGTGGTGAACCGGACCACGGCCGGCGGCGCATTTGAACGTTACCAGTTGTCTCTCAAGGCGCTCGATGCCATGGTCGCACTTGAGTCGGCGAAACCCGGCAGGAAACTCATCGTATGGGTGAGCCCGGGTTGGCCTCTCTTCACAAGAGCCGCGAGTGACATCACCAGCGCCGATCAGCGGCAAATCTTCAACGACATCGTGCATACCTCAACCGCCCTGCGGCTCGGCCACATCACTTTATACAACGTAGTTTCGCGTGGGATCGCGGGCACGGATGTCTCGGGGTTCTCGGATTACATGCAATTCCTCGATGGCGTGCGCTCTCCGTCGCAAGCGTATCCACCGAACCTGGCCCTCTCCGTGCTTGCAGTTCAATCGGGCGGCCTGGTCCTGAACGGCAGCAACGATCTGCCCGTAGCGATGGCGCATGAGATCGCGAAGAGCGCCGGCGACGCACGATCGTTCTATGTACTGACGTTCCACGGGTCGCATGCCGATCGCGCGAATGAGTACCATTCTCTACAAGTGAAAGTGGATCAACCGGGAGCGACCGCGCGGACACGCACTGGATATTACGCGCAACCCTAGAGCACGCGCACCAGCAGGACACGGGCGCAGGTCGTGGCCCCTGGCTGTCCTGGCCTTTTAATCAATATTGACAGGCGACGATTGGCGGTGGAACAGCGTCCTAAAGAGCTGAGGGAAAGTGATGAAGAAATGCCCTAGCTGCTACGCCATTATGCGTGAATCCACGATAAAGACCGAGGTCCCTGAGTTGCAGCACAAGCCCGACGACGGCACTCCTGCCGTTTCAGCAGCCAGGATTCGATACGAGTGCAGCCAATGTGGTCATACGGAAGAGTCCTTTGCCAAGCCCGCTCCTGCTTCCAGGCAGGGGGCCATGCGGTAACAGCAAAGTAGTGCCGCGCCTGTCAGTCCCTGCGGGATGTTTCGAGTCTGCGCGCGAAGTTGGTGTGCCACGAATCTCCTTTACTTCGCTCAAGACAATTCTGCCGGCGCTGATAGCTTCGCGCTTCATGGAGACCCGTGCCCGCTCAAGTCAAAAGACGGCTTGCATGGACCACCCAGGCGATCACCGTTCCGACAGGAGGCTCTTGACGTTCGTGGCAACGGTATCCTTGTTGATGAGTACTCCTACATACGAGATAGCAACCTTACCGGATTTGTCGATCAAATAAGTGGCCGGAAACGCGTTCAATGAGTAGGCCCTGGATATTGCATCGTCACCCATGACAATCGGGTAGTTGACTCCATGCTTGGCAATGAATGGCGTCACCCTTCCCCACGCTTCGTTGGCGTCCTTCAGGCCTTCGTAAGATATGTCCATCGAAACACCGAGGGCGGTAAAGCCCTGGGATTTGTATGAGTTCTCAATCTGGATGATCGATGGAATCTCAAGCACGCATCCGCCACAATCGGTAGCCCAAAAGTTGAGTAGAACGACCTTTCCGCGATAGTCAGAAAGCTGCGTCTTCCTGCCATCCTCGGTCGCAAGTTGAAAAGCCGGTGCTACTTTTCGGTTTGCCGGAGGTGTGAGTGTCGCATGGACATCCTGCTGGCCAAAGAGAGCCGGCATGATACACGTCGATACAAGAAATATGAAGAACGCACCAATCTTATGCGCCGGTTTTGAACCAGAAAGTCCCGATGGGACGACCGGTACTTTGCTTCGCATGGTTTCCCCCTGTCTTTCGACGGATTCATCTTATCTTGCCGGAACGCGGCAGTACATTTCGCGCCGAAGTCCAACGAACGCTAAAATTGATCCATGTCACTGAGGACAAAAGATTACGACAGGCTGGCTCGAGTTCCTGGAACATGAGCCGCACGATCGAATATCGTAAATTGGCTGCGGCCGAGGAGCATGCAATCCTGTTGGAGTCTTCGAGTTTTTTGGCCTGGGTCTGAGGGGCATTCATTTCTTTTCAGGAACCCAATCGAATGGTTGGAGGCAACAGACCTAAGCGAACTTCCCACCTTCTTCCACAAACTTGAGGTGGCTCGCGCTCGAGGACTGTGGTTCTTCCAGGGGTTTACAGGGCATCGCTGTTCAAGAGAATGCCGGAAATTCAAATTGCGGAGTTCTCCGTGGAGAAGCTGCGGAGTGCCGATGAGGTGTGGCTGACCAATGCGGTCCGTGGGATGCGGCGCGTGGTCATCGAGAGTTAGATCTTGCGCGATTGAGCGGTGCAGGATTGAAAACCATCGGCCCTTAACGAATCTTCGCTGCGCGTGGTAGTAGAGGACGGGCACAGCGATGCGCGACAAGAGGGTTGAGGCGATCTCGCCTGCCATCAACGCAATAGCCAATCCCTGAAAGATCGGGTCGAAGAGGATCACCGCGGAGCCGACAACCACGGCTGCGGCCGTCAACGCCATCGGTCGGAAACGAACAGCCCCGGCATCGATTACGGCTTCATCCAGGGGCATACCCTCCCGTTAGTCGCAACTCGATGAAGTCGACCAGGATGATCGAATTTCGAACAACGATGCCCGCGCCTGCGATGAACCCGATCATGGAAGTAGCGGTGAAGAATGCGTGCAGTGCGCCATGGCCTGGTACGATCCCAACCAGCGAGAACGGAATCACCACCATGATGATCAGCGGAGTTATGAACGATTTGAACCATCCGACCACCAGCGCGTAAATCAGGATCAACACGGCCGCGAAAGCCAGCCCGAGATCACGGAAAACTTCGTATGTGATGTGGGCCTCACCGTCCCATTTGAGCGAGTACTTAGAAAGGTTCTCCGGCTGTCGCGTAATGAATTGTGCGATTGGCTCACCACCATCGGGCCGCAGCTTGTCGATGGCCGGCATCATCTTGAAGATTGCGTGGCCGGGACTCTCTACGGCACCAGCAACATCGGCTGTCACGTACGTGACCGGCAGAAGGTTCTTGTGATAGATGCTCTTTTCGATCGTGTCCGCCTCCGTGCGTGTCAATTCGCTCAGTGGAACAGAATGCCCGCCCGTACCGCCAGCCGCAAGCTTCGCAATCCTCCCAGGCTTGATCGATCTGCGCGTGCAAGCCGGACAACAATGGGCACGTCTTCCTTTGCCGTGTCCACATGCAGAAGTCCGGCTGTATATCCTGACGACGCTGCCTGAATGGTCCGGGCGATCTGCTCGTCGGTGACATCATTCAGGGCGGCCTTTTCCCTGTCGACGAGGATTCGGTACTCGCATTGCTCATCCTCGACATACCAATCCGTGTCGACGACCCCCGCCGTGCGCTGAAAAATTGCGCGGACCTGGCTGGCGACTGCAATACGCCCCTCCTGTGACGGTCCGTACACTTCGGCAACCAGTGTTTGCGAGCACAGGCGGACCAGGTGGGACTTCCGCTACTTTCATTCGCGCCCCAAAACGCATGGCCACCGGCTGTATGCGGTTACGCACCTGCTTCGCGATTTCGTGACTCTGCAGTGAGCGGTCGCCTTTGGACACAAGGTTTATCTGAATGTCGGCGATATTGGGTCCGCGGCGCAGGTAGTAGTGACGAACGAGACCGTTAAAGTTGAAGGGCGCAGCGGTCCCGGCATAAATTTGAGCTGTTGATCACCTCGGGCTGCTTCATTGCTTCCCGAGCCAAAGTCTGCGGTCACATGCTGCGTCTGCTCCAGGGTCGTGCCGTTGGGCATGTCCACAATCACCTGAAACTCACTCTTGTTGTCGAAGGGCAGCATTTTGACCGTAACCACCTTGAAGTACAAGAAGAGGATGCGAGCCGAGGAGCAGGATACTACGCTCATCAGGAACGCCCACCGAGATCGGGGTCCGGTGCGAGCAAGGCCCCCATCACGCGTCGATACATGCAGCGTCAGTCGCATCCTGGCGTGTCGCCGATCTGTGCGCGCTGCGCTTCAAAGCATGATCGTACAGCGGCCCACGGAGTTACGATGAACGCGACCAGAGACAGAGAAGACCATCGCGGCGCTCGCTCCGATAGGAATCGGGCGCATGTATGGGCCCATCAGACCACGCACAAAGGCCATGGGCAGAATCGCGGCAATCACCGCGAAGGTTGCCAGGATGGTCGGGTTGCCTACTTCATCCACAGCCTCAACCGCCACCTCGAGAGACACGGGTGTGGTTTCCGGCATCCGCCAGTGCCGTACAATGTTCTCGACCACCACGATCGCATCGTCAACGAGAATCCCGATCGAGAAGATGAGTGCGAAGAGCGTGATTCGATTTAGGGTGTACCCGTAGAGGATAGAAGACGTCCAGCGTCAGTGCAAGCGTGACCGGAATGGCAAGAAACACGATGACGGATTCACGAATGCCAAGAGCAAGCCGATCAGAAGTGTAACCGATAATGTGGCGATCAGCAGGTGTTCGAGAAGTTCGTCCGACTTGTCCTTGGCAGTCTCGCCGTAGTTACGTGTAATGGCGACGTGCAGGTCCGGTGGAATCAGCGGACCGCGCATCTCTGCCAACCGCTCTTCGATCTGTTGGGAGATTACGGTTGCATTGGCGCCCGCACGCTTCGCGATGGTGATGGTCACAGCGGGAAGTTCGTCGGGTGGATTCTGAAAGGCCTTGCCAGGCGCAAAGAGCACATAATCGTCGGGCTGCGCCGGGCTCTCGGTTACCTGGGCAACGTCGCGCAGAAAGACCGGGTGTCCCGCGGCTGCGCCGACGACCACGGTATCCTGCACGTCGGCGACAGAGGTGAGATAGCTCCCGGCCTGTAGCGACTTCTCACTTCCTCCAGCGGCAAATTCGATGGGAGTGTTCTGATAGTTCGAAGCCTGGAGTGCCTCTCGCGAGAACGCCGGGGGAGAGGCGATACGCGGCAAGTTTCTCTGAGCGGAAGAAACATTCACGCGCCGGGGCTGACCACCCAGAATTTCAGTTACCGAAACGTCGTCCACCTGCTTGACTGTGCGCTCGATTTCGCTCGCGACCATGCGCAGGCGCGTGCTGTCATAGTTTTTACCGGAGAGGTGAGGGCCATCATGGGAACGTCGTTGATGGAGCGCACCTTGACCAGCGGTGCGCTTGCACCCATGGGCATTGCGCCGGCTGCGCCATTGAGCTTCTTGGAAGGTCTGCACGATGGCGTCGTCTTCCTTCTGCCCGACATAGAAGCGCGCAGTCACCATGCCGGCCCCGGGCTGGCTGGCGGAGTACACATACTCGACTCCCGGGATGTCGCGAATCAGCAGTTCGAGTGGGGCGCTGATACGCTCTTCTACTTCTTTGGCGGACGCCCCGGGCATCTGTACAAAGACATCGATCATGGGCACAACGATTTGCGGTTCTTCTTCGCGCGCAATTTCGAGAATGCTGAAGGCCCCTACCGCAAGCGCAGCGATTACGAGAAGCAGCGTCAACTTGGAACGGATGAAAGGATGCGCAATCGTCCCGCAATGCCTAACCTGCTCATGGACGCGGCTCGATTCGGCGCCCAATCAGCGCGTCCTCGGGTCGCGCCAGGACGCGATCCCCGGCGTTGAGTCCGCTGGTCACTTCCACCCGGTCGGCAAACAAGCGGCCCAGGTTTACGTAGCGAATCTGCGCCACCGAATTGGCGTCGAGAGCAAGAACAGAATCCATCTGACCGCGCCTCCGTGATGGAGCTCCGGGAAGAGTGATGGCATTCAGCTGAGCGGCAGGGACAGCGACATTCGCGGTCATCCCGGAATAGAGTGCGGTCGAAGCAGGCAGGGCGATCTTTACCATGAACGTGTGGGCAGACGGGTCGGCGCTCGGGACAATCTCGCGGATCGTTCCATTCGTGGGGCCATTGATGGAATTTTCGGTGCTGGTAGCCACCTGCACCGGGCACCCGGGCGAAGCTTGGCCAGCATTGACTCGTTCACCTGGATATCGACCTCGTGCTGCCGCACATCCTCAATGCGCAGAAAGGGGTACCCGGCGTGGCCATGGCGCCGGCGTCGACAAATTTGGCCGTCACCACCCCGGCGAACGGGGCGGTGATGACGGTGAAGGCCTGGTTTGCGCGGGACTGGGTTGCCGCCATTGGGCGGCCTGCACCTGCGCCGCCGCAGCCTGATGTTGGGCTTGCGCAGCCGCAAAGGCAGTTCTCACCTGGTCGAATTCGTGAGGGGTAACGGAGTGGCGTTGATCAAGAGCCTGGTAGCGGGTGAAGGTATCAGAGGCCAGTTGCTCCTGGGCTGCCGCGGCACTCTCTTGTTGCCGGGCTGCGGCTACCTGTGACTCGGCCTGTTGCACGCCTGCAGCGAGGCTGGCGGAGGAAAGGCGGACCAGCACCTGCCCCCGGCCACCCGATCCCCTTCCCGCACGCGAAGCTCCGCGACCGGCGCCAGAATTTGCGAGGAAATGTCGGCCGCTTGCCGGGCGGCGATCACGCCGGTAAAGGGCAGTACGGAAGGAACCGTTTCGACGGATACCTTGATGACCTCCGCACTCATTGACTCTGTCTTGTCGGGCAAAATTTGACTATGCCTGGAACAGCCCGCCGCGATGAGAAATAGCAGCGAGGCTTGTCTGGAGAAATTCTCATGGTTTCACCTTTGCCGCGGGTAGAACGAGCTCTCCGGTCGCAAGGCGAAGCTGGGCATGCGCTATCCACCACTGGTGTAGCGCCTGGGTGCGGTAAGTTCCATAGCGTCCAACTGCACCTGTTGCCGCAATACTTCAGCGACGGTCACCAGGCCGGCCCTATATCGTTCCTGCGCCGTGCGGAGGGACTCGCGTGCCTTGATCAACATCGCGTCAGAAATGGAGTACTTTCGCTGTGCCGTTTGCCGGGCGTAAAAGCCGGCCTGCACATCGAGCACGGTCTGGTTTTCCAGCTGCCTCAGGGTGGCCTGGGCCATTTGTGCGTCCGCGGCTGCCTTTGCAACTTCGGCGCGTCGTGTACCGCCATCGAAGACCTGCCATTCGATCTTTCCGCCGACGGTCCAGTTGCTAGCACCCCCGCCAAACAGATGAGGATTGTCTGCCTGAATATTGGCAAACGTGTCCACCTGGGGACCAAACGCAGAACGACTCGCCTTGATTTGTTCTGTCGCGGAAACGACGCGGTTGCGAAGAGCGAGCAGATCCGGCCGCTTGTGGAGAGCCTGCTGCTGCAATACCGGCAGCAGTTGCGCATCTTCCGCGGGCATCCCCGATGGAATGGCGAGGGTAAAGGACTTCGCGGGGTCACCCAGCGTAGCCGCCAGAACGGAATACGCGAGTGCAGCATTCGATTCCGCTTCGCTTTCGTCTTCCTGGCGCTGGAAAGCTCAACCTCCGCCTGCATCGCTTCGGCCTCCAGCGCCATGCCTGCATCCACGCGATCACGCGTCTCCCTGGAAATGCCTGCGCGCGCTGGACGGCGGCCAGCGTGGTCGTCTTCTCATCGTCGGCAAGCAGCGCGCGGTAGTAGGCACGAATGGTGGCGAACGCGATGTTTTGGGCCGTGGCGTTCGCCTGCCCGCGGGATGCGGTCAAGGCTGCTTGCGCTCCCCGGATCGCGTGGGGTGCGCGGCCGGAATCAAACACCGTCCAGTCCAAAACGCGGTACTCATGTAGTCCGAGGTGGGTCCTGGGTTATTGAGGAACGGTGCGGAGAAATCCGCATTTGTAAAGTGCCCCTGGCGCAAGCGGGCTCCGAAAGCGAATACCGGGTCAGTCGATTCGGTAGCTGCCTCCGCCACACCGACCCTGGGCAGTACGGATGCACGCGCAGCGCGAACGCCGGCGGCCGCCCCATTCTGGCGGCCGGCGGCAAGCAGGCTTTCCGGGCTTCCTGCACAGGCAGCCGCTACGGCATCCTCGAGCGTGAGGCCATAGCGGGAGAAGTCTGCCCCGCGCTGATTGCCGGAACAAGCGCGAACACTACACAGAGCAGCACCCTCACGGTTGTTCTAGTCCCACCTGCGCCTGACCCGCTCCCATCCACCACTCTATCACTATGTAGTCATATAGCGAACACGAGACGATTCCGTAGATAAGATCGGCGGGGATGACTGAATCTTCAAAGTGTAAAGAAATCGCCGCGGTGATTGTCATCACAACGTCGCTTCGGCCTGGGAACGGTGATCTGCGTCACTGCAAATCCAAAACAACTAGATTGGAATGAGACCACAACGATGTTGGAGGCGCTACGATGACTTTAGAGAATGGGGTACGCCTGGTAGGGGGAAGTTTGGTTTTGGTTTCCGTGGCACTGGCACACTGGGTCTCGCCGTATTGGTTGCTTCTGACTGTATTCGTGGGTCTGAACCTCTTCCAATCTGCCTGGACGAGATGGTTCTGGCTGAAAACATACTCAAAGCGATGGGCCTGAAGAGCGGTTGCTCCCTTTTGTAAGCGCTCTCGGATGGCAGGAATCGCGATTACCAACGACCTGGCAGCTCTATTGGTTCATCGGCTCGCCGTTCTAGAGCAAAGAACGAGGCTATATTCCCTGGACGAGTCTACATGGGTGCGGGGAGGCGGGTGCGGAAGTTCCCGCTTACGATCCTCAGGAACTATCGGGTCTGGCAGCATGGCTGCCGCCCTGCGCTGTTGAATTTTCCGGAACTCTTCGAACGCGTGAGCAGATTCGCTGTGCTGGCCGATTCGCCGGTAGAGGAAGGCAAGCTGGTACCACGCCATCAGGTGCCCAGTATCATGAGTCGCTTTCACGGTAACCGCCTGAAAATCTTCGCGCGCTTCGTCGAGAAGGCCAACGGATTGCTCGCCTTTCCCAAGATAATATCGGGCCATGATGAGGTCCGGATTGATCGCAAGCGCTTGCTTCAGAAGCTCCATGCCCGCCTTAGGGTCGGAAGATATAACCCTCAGGCTGCCCAGCTTGAATAAACTCGACGCGCAATCGGGATTGAGTGCAATCTCCGCTACATAGGACGAAGCGGCATCCATCATCCTGGACGAAGACCAAATTGCATCACCAAGTTCCTCATGGAGCCCTGGTTGATTGGGCGCCATCGCAGCAGCGGCGGTATATTCAACCACCGCTAAATCTGGACGTCCTCCATTCAGCTCAGCGGTTCCGCGCAACTCGTGAGCTTGCCAGGTGATCGCGTCAGCATTCACGCTTGGGCCTTGCGCAGCTGAGGTGGCAGCGACGGCGAAAGGAAGAACGATACACAACAGTCGTCGCTTGCTTAACATTGGATAAGAACCCGGTAGCTGCCCCGATCTATTTCTTTGCTTTGGCGGCTTTCTGCGGGCTGATTTGCGCGAGTTCATGCTTCAATTTGTCCGCTTCACTGCGGCAAACCAGATCGCAGAGCTTGAATACCATGGGATCGCTGATCGAGTAGAGCACGGTGGTTCCCTCAACGTCTGCGCCCGACCAAACCGGCCTCGTGGAGAATTTGCAGGTGCTTGGAAACATTCGACTGATTTCCATCGAGGCCCGACACCAGATCGCCGAC
>CAWCJV010000020.1:0-64928 GCA_963795845.1 uncultured Acidobacteriaceae bacterium
CATTTTGGTCTTGCTGTTCGGCGGTGAGGCCATACCGCGTGGTCATCCTCGCCAACTGCTCATTCGGATCCATCATCCCGTGATGGCCGCCGCTCGACCCTTGCTTTGGGGGTGGCGCGGAGGCTTCCGGAGGGAAACCCGGTTACTGAGCAAACGCCGGAGCACCACACGCGAGACCCACGACCAGGACACCAATCTGCGCAACGCAACAATGTACCTTGTTCATCAGGACCTTCCTCCGTTTCTCGCCGCTTAACCCCTGAATGCTTGATACATGCGGTGCGAAAACGGTACTCCTTGAGTTTTCCCCACGCAAGAACAGTGCCAGAATCATTACCTTCTGGGACGTCGCGACTGAGGGTTATCGGTACTCCAAAATCAACAGGTTGCAGGGCGCCTTCGGACAGCTTTTTGGGACGCGGCCGCCTAGCTTTTTCACGACCGCCGAACGGCCTGTCTGGCGCCGCTTCGATAAGGCATAATGGATGCCACGGCAGACCTTCAAAGCATGGTGGCCAAATCTGCTTACCGACGCTTTTGGCTGCAGATCTCTTGCCGATTTACGCTGTCTCCTTGATACGACTAGTGGTTGATTTCTGCAACCGATCCTCATCGTTCAGCCGAAAGCAAATCCTTGGTATCCCAAACTCTACAACGTTGGTGTTCGCGCCCAGCCGGAGATAACGCATGGTCGTCACTTCGTGAGTCCTACGGTTCTACTGCAGGAAGTTGGCACATGAGCCTTCGCATGGCGACCCGATCACTCTTCCCCACGTTTACGTGGCGAATCGGGCGCGAAAGAGGGGCTGATTTGCTCGATACGCCAAATAGGGCCGCCCTCATAAAGCTGACCCTCTTCGCGAATGAATGCAGGAGCAGTGCCTTGAAGTATCCAGATGTGATAATCGGCGGGCTGCTTGCCGATCAAGGGGGCGATCGCGCCGACGAGGCCGCCGAGTTCAACGTGGAGGACATAGTCGACCGCCTTGCGGGAGTGGCCGCCGACGCTAAAGGGAACGTCGCCCGCGGGTTTGACGGAGACGCTGATCAGCCGCGGCTTCGTAGTTGGCGCGACAAACGAAAGCTTTGTCTCAGGAGTGGATGGGAGAAGATTTAATAGAAGGTTGGGCGGCAGACCGTTCGATGTGTCCGGCGGAAGATCGAGATGGTCTTTCCTAAGTGTTCCGTTGTCGGTGCGCGAAGTGATCGTCCCGGTGTCAGCATCGATAAGGATGTCTACGGGCTTGGGAAAGGAAGGCCCGTATTGGATATGGTGGTCGCTGATCAGGCGGAATACTCGGCGTTGCGAGAAGACCGTAGTGTCGTCGTCGAGCGAGCCATCGCGGAACCGAAAGGTCACGCGCGAGGTGACGCGGTCGTCATGGACAGTCTGCGTAGCGTCCCCAGTGGCAATGGGTGTCCCATCGGTCGTTTTGAGGACAAGGAAGCCGTGCGCGGAGCCCTGGGGATGGCGGACTGGAATCGGCTCTCCGCGCAGGGTAGCGGTGGTCGCACAGATGATGAGGGCGCACAACAAAACAGACATGTGGCAGCGGGCGGGGAGAGTGTACATGAGTCTCTTTCCTCGTCTGTCTGAATCAACCTGAAACAATCGTTTGGATATTAAGATGGAAGGGAAAGTTGTACCGACGACCTACCGGTTCTGGCTGGAGTGGACCTAGGTTTCCTGAGTAGCAGGTTCGAGCTACGAGAATCTTCCCTCTGCACCCAATGGCCTCCAACTAGAGTCAACCAGGCGTCCTGCCAGCTAGGTATTCGCTAAGCGAAAACTTGCATCTCAGATATTTGATTGGGGCGGTAGCTGCAGGTATCGAACCGAAGGCCATCCCCACACCACCAACACTCTACGACGATAAACGCTAAAAGTTGCGCCACATGAGAGTGGGTGCGGCTAGAGGAGAATCATGGCTGACTACGGAACCGTAGTTGGATATTTCCCGTCTCAGGTGACTGCTGAGTCGGCGATCAGCGCATTGAGACAAGCAGGGTTTCAGCAAAACCAGATTGGAGTGGCGGCTCGTTCCGCTGCAGCGATAGCCCCTTCCTCCGATTCTAGCTCAACATATAAGGCAGGCAAAGCCGCCAGCGGAGCCTGGGAATCGGTCAAAAACTTCTTCGGGGGGAACGCCGCAGAACCTTACGCCGGTGAGGCGACGAAAGAGACCTTCGACGACCACGTACTGACACCCGAAGACTACGGCTCAGAAGACGTACATGATTCTTTGGCAGGTTTGTCCGTTCCAGCAGAGCACGCTCGTTATTTTGGTCATCGCCTCGGAACAGGTAATGAGGGCGCGGTCGTGACAGTCAATGCTGAGGGTCGCCAAGAAGAAGCGATTGGCATCATTCAGGCGAATGGTGGAGATATCGGGGAACAGGCAGACAGCTACGACTACGGAACCGAAACCCCGCGATCAGCCGATGCTCAAAACATTCAGCTTTACGGAGAAGTCTTGCGTGTACACAAGGACCGCATCAGCCGTGGTGAGGTTCGTGTTCGTAAGGAAGTAACGACGACAACGCAGACGGTTGAAGTACCAGTGACGCGCGAAGAGCTGGTGTTAGAGAGGGTCCCGGTATCGGGTCAAGTCCCAGCCACAGGGGCGACCTTTGACTCGCAAGAGATTCGCATCCCCCTCAGCGAAGAGCGGGCAACCGTGAGCAAGCAGGCCGTGGTCCGGGAAGAAGTTCGTGTGGGAAAGAAGCAAGTCACAAACGTCGAGACACTTGACGAACAGGTGCGTAGTGAGGAGCTAAAGATCGATCAGAATATCAAAGATGGCACTGGCAGGAAGATTTAAGCCATGATCTCTAGCAATTGAAGCCTGTTAGGGAGGACGCAAGTTTTCCCTAACTTCTAAGACAAGAGAATGCTTACTGTCCGGACCATGTCTTGGTTTTGCCAATCGCATTGAGCTAGCGCTGCTCAGGCAGTTTTTCAGGTTCCGCAACCCGCAAATGGCACTTCGGACAGCAGAACCATCTTGTGTCATACATCGCATGCGGAGATTTGTCAGCGGAAAATTCCTGTGGAACTCCGACTTCGGGTTCTTCTTCTCAATACACCTCTCCTTGTTGGGTTGGATGCTTCTGCTCGTGTCCTTTGAAAAGATAAGGCGGGCGAGTAGCACCTCCGTAACCCGAAGAGGTACGTGCACTAATCCAGAAAGGCGTTAACCGTCGCTAGGCTGCCTCAATGTGGGACTTGGAGCGGGCAATAGTCTGGCCGGGGAGCTGATGACGGGCTGCATATGCGTGAGTGAACTCCGCGCCGAAGTAAAACAGCTGCGCGGAGTAATAAACCCAGACAATCACCACGATGACCGAACCGGCAGCGCCATAGGGGGATCCAACGCCCGATTTGCCTAGGTAGAGACCGATTAGGGTCTTGCCTAGTGTAAAAAACAAGGCGGTAGCGACGGCTCCGGGCCACACGTATCTGAAGGGCAGCTTGATTGCGGGAACAAAGCGGAAAATGAGCGCGAAGAGGGCTGCTATCCCGAGAAAGGAGACCAGAAAGTTCACGACACTCAGCACTGAGGCAGGCAGCGGCAACAGGCCCCCAAAGAATTTGCCGATGGCCGCGAGGACAGCACTAAGAATCAGTGACACCGTCAGCAGAAAGCCGATGCTGAGGACCATGCCGAAGGAAAATACCCGATCACGTAACAGACCCATGATTCCGGAGTTGCTCTCGTTCGGCTGGACCTCCCAGATCGTGTTGAGGGCAGCGCGCAGTTCGGAGAAGACACCAGACGCTCCAAACAAGAGGCTTAGCAGGCCGAGGGCGCTGCTGATGATGCCAGCCGCCGGCCTGTGGGTGTTGGCCAACATCGTCTGAACCGCTTTGGCACCGTCTGTGCCGATGATGGATTGGACATCGGCCACGATGTGAGCTTGGGCAGCGGAGCGACTGAAAAGCAGCGCGGCGACCGTGATGGTGAGAATGACCAAGGGGGACAGAGAGAGAATGGTGTAAAAAGCCAGGGCCGCTCCCAAGCGCGGAGCATTGTGGTCGTTCCAGCTGGAAAATGTCGTCTTTAGGGTCGAGAGTAGTTCGTGGATGCGCATAGACTCCGCCTAGTTCAGGTTGCCTGAAAGGTCCACACATGAAAATCGTCGTAATCGTCTGGCTCGACTGTCATCCGGCCCTCCGGCTATTTCTTGAAAGTGACGCTAGCGAGCGGGTAAATCCTTCGGACGCTGTTCCTGCTGAACGGTCGGGGCCTGCCAACCGGACTCAAGAAGAGCGTAACCCGCCATAAGAAAGACGGTAACCAATGCCACCGCCAGAATGCACCAGACGGTCATATTTCGCACAATCAGTGTTCTTGACTGCCACCGGCGGACTCCCTCATCGCTTGGTTTTGAATAGATGCGTGTGGAAGTCGGCGTTCGGATCGATACCTGCAGCTCACTGTCCATGTCTTATGACGCAGAAGCACCCTTTCAGGAGGTCTCGACCCTAGAGTTCAGGGCGAAGCCCGGTCGGTGGTCTTCATTGCAGCGGTCCGTCGACCCTCAAAACAGAACCGGCCGCAGCCAAGGCTTCTTCTGTGGTGTCGCCTTGAGCGATGAGTACATAGGTCTGCTGGGCTTCGAGGCTTGCAGGTTCGTCTTCGGGATAGACAGCTTCTACCAGGGGAACGAGGTCCTCAATCCGCAGGGTCGTGATGCCTTGCTGTGACGTGATGTCGTACTGGCTTCGCAAAGCCGGGCAGCGGCTTCGGGGTCGAGAAAACCCAAGGACACGAGGACGTTTGCCACCTCTTGTATGGTCATGACCTGGAGGTCCCATGTCTGCGGGCGCCTGAACAAGTGTTCGATCACAGCCAAGCGGAACCTGAGGATCACATCTGTGACCATGATTGTGGCCTTCATGACGGCCTTCCTCGGGCACAGCGAACATGCCGCGTTGCACTTCAGACTTCGGCCATGTGCGCAACGCCTGGTAAAAGAATTGCGTGGACCAGAGCTACGATGGACCGCAATCGCTCCAGGATGACCTACAAGCGACCGGATACGGGCAGGCGTCTTTGGGTATGGCGGCTGAGGCCGCAGGGCAGATTCAGCGGTAAACGATCTGTTCCGGCGTGAGTACCGCGCAGCAGCACCTATACTTGCCACGGATCGGATGCAGTACGACAGTTCCCAAGCTAGGACCACAATGCCTACGCGTCTGCAAGCTCGTAACGTAGCACTGGAGTCACTCTGGCATCCGACTCTCTTTTAAGCCGTCGTGCGAATTGCAGACAATAGCAAACACCAAACTAAAACCCTCTTCCAACTTTTGCAGCTTGCTCCAGGGCGGCTTCGACCTCAGCCAACACGGCATCCGCACCGGGTATCTGTGTTCCCCTCAGGTAAAGGTCCCTCAGCCGCGTTAAGGCGTCGACTAGGCGCTCATTGCTCCCGATTAGGCTCGGCAACAAAGCATCAAGAGTGGCATCGATAGCGCTCTGTGCGTCTATAAAGCTCGTAGCCTTAATTGGCGGCTTCCTCGGTGTGTCCACACCTTTCTGATGCAGGCAATTTAGGTCGCCTGTATATATTGCTTCGATCCTTGGCCTTTAGTGATCCAAGCCCTAGACAAAGGTAACCTCCAGAATGGTTACCGTGGAGGGCGGTGATAACGGCTGAAACCAGAACTTTATATCAGCGCACACGGACACTCGATCAAAAATCTGCAGATTGCTTCGAAGAACAGGCGGTTGCCTCTTTGGAAACTATAGCCCACAAATGTATCGTCCCAAACGATCAGTAACAATTTCCGGTAACCCTGCACCCTTACCAATGGTTATGAGCGTTACCAAACCAATCATTGGAATTAACGATCGTGGCTTGATAATGTTTAAGGAGGTCTTATGATCACTTACTGTGTCATTTGCTGCGAGCGTGGGGTGCGTTCTCTCCGCAAACCACCTCTGATCCGCTTTTATCTCAGCTCCGCCACGGCTGATCGCGCAATACTGACCACTGAAGCAGAGAATCCTGAGTGCCGTGTGCTTGGCATCGAGCCCGTTGCCCGAGACGATTGGCGAGCTGCCTAGGCCCACCCACGTTTCCTCTCAGCAGGGTCAGCGAACAACCAGACCTGACTTCCATCCGGAATGGCATGGGCAAGTAGTCAAGGACGTTCTTTGGGCGCTTGGTGATTTAGCCAATAGAGCGCAAGCTTGACTCGATCCGAAACCCCTAGCTTGTCAAAAATCTTGCGAAGATAGTTCTTGATGACCTGCTGGCTGGTACCGAGCTGAAACGCTATCTCCTTGTTGCGCATGCCTTGCGCGACGAGCGCGATGACAGCCTGCTCCTTAACTGATAGACGTGGCTGGGTTCGCAGGCTGGTTAGCTCATCCTTGGATCGGAACGCCTCCATTACCGAATTGATGGACTCGTTGTCCATCCAGATTTCTCCTGCTGCTACCCTGCGGACGCACTTCACTAGCAGGGCGGCTGAGATACAACGAGGGATGACCCCTCGAACTCCCCGGCGAATGAGGTCGACAGTACTGATCTGGTCGTTCTTCGACAACTGGACAATGATCTTCGGCTTAGGCACATAACCGACCAGCTCAGAAATGGTATCGACCGTTCCAACAATCATCCTGCCTTCGAGCAGAACAAGATTGGTGGGAAATCGTTGGATGGCTTGGATAAGACCGGCTAGGGTGTCAACCCGTGCAACCACCCGGATATCGTCTTCGAGTGCAAAAATCTTTTGGATACCCTCGCGGTAGATCGTCTCTGTATCCGCCAGGAGAATGCGAAGTGTAGCGTCTTCCTCGCCGTCCTGGCGAGCAGGAGACCCACCAGCCGCATCAACACGGTCGGCGAGCTTCATTCGAACAATTCTCCGTGGGGGAACTACTGCCCGCCACAGATACCTTGAACCTTCCCCTTTCTTGTGCATGTTCACAACTCAGTCCAATCTCGTCATGGCCTATGGGATTTACCTACATCACACCCAAAGAGCGTGTAAATCTGCGTGGGGGCTGCAGAAGTGAAAAGGGAGGAAACATTTGTGGCCAAAACGCCGCGTTTCACGGTAAGCATTGCAATTCATGCGCCAAAGGGTGACGGTTCGTAGTGCTAATCCTCCATTTACTTAAACAATAGCTGCCTCATTCTCGTTGAACTGTCCCCGAAAGCGCAGGACGGAGCCCGACAAGTTGTAAACACCCGAATGCATTCGGCGGATCGTGTAAACAGGTGGACACACTCTCATGTCGAGTCTTGTTTCGCCAACCCTTGTTTTCCGAGGTAAATGGGCTTGCGCAACATTCAACTGTTTTGGATTTAGATGGATGACTGCGATCGGGCTAACAGGGCGGTTATGAACGAAGCGCGACTGCACAACGAAGCTCATTGCGGAGGTGGTGCCTATACACGGATAGGCAAAGCGCAACCGATACAGGGACAAGCTCGTAGGGCAAGTTGGCCGGTAAACGATACGGTGGCGTATTCCGTACGGTTGGAAAGTTCAGCTATTTCACGGCGTGGTCGACGCGGTCATAGTTCCTGTGGCAGTCAAGGCAGTGCCACCAGTAGCCACCCTCACCGTCCTCGATAATACAAGGAATGAGTGCTCGTCTACGCTCAGCGGACACAGTTTAAGCTACGGCCTATCGGGTCGACCTTTGCTCTTTCTCCCTGGTATGGGGGAAGGAGGCTGAAATAACCCAATCGCGGCGCATAGCGGCGTTTGCACTTAGGGACGGTGCACACGGTTATGGGCGGAGGCACGAATGACAAGTCCCCAGGCTCCATCTCTACTAGATGGACATCGCACAACTGAACAATCCCCGGCGCAAGAGCGGCCATACGATTCTCTTCTAGTTCAATTGTGCAAGCTAGGCGCAAATGGTTACAACAATAAGACTGACAAAGGCAGCCGGAAGGTCAGAAGCCGCTGACAGTCCTCACTGGAAATGAGCAGCAAAAAAACACGCTGACCGCTTACAGCCCCCGATGATAAACCCAATATGCTGTCAAGAGTTCAAACTTACCTTCCGTCTGCTTTGCGGCACTACCTGCGATTCCCCCACTCACAGGCGCTTGCAGAATCCTCCACGGGCCCCTCGACCGTCCACGCTGGGAGGCTTTGTTTCCCTGGCTCGCTGCCTTGGGGGGCAGCCCTGAATGAATAAGCTCTGTCTGCTTGCCTGCCTCTTGGTATCTCTTGCCGCTACTGCTCAAACCTCTCCAAAGGTCGTATTCGTTGGGGACACCGTTATTGGTCTCTGGGCAGCAAGTCCTGAGTTCACCGCCAATAAAAACTGGAGCACGGTACTAAGTAGCTGCTGCTTCTACGACAACATCAACTTCCAGAACGTCATCAACCAACACCCGACATATGTTCACATCATGGTTGGATACAATTATGGAGAGCAGGTGGATGATGCGGTGCCCGTCTCCGAAGCTTTTTCGGAGATACCCTCCAGCATCACTCAAATGGTCGCAATGGCAAAAGCCGCCAACATCAAAGTGATCCTTGGGAACATGATATACCTGCCAGCAAGTGGCGAAAATATAGCCGTGGCTACCTATTTGAATGCGTGGCTCGATCAGTACGGACGAGCAAACAACATTCCGGTCGTGAACTACAACGCGGCATTCTGCACGTTCTAGTGCGGCGGGTTAGGTCAAGTGACTCCCTACTATTTGCCGCAATATGAAGGCTCAACCTCTCCTGGGTTCAACACCATTAGTGATGCTGGCTTTGCGCTCTTAACACAAATGGCACAAACAGCAATCGCAACCTATAGCCTGACCATAAAAGGCGGTTATTTGAGTGATGTAGAACTATGGCAGGAATCGCCGGGGGATAGCTTCTGCTGTGGCAGCGGAGCCAATGGGCCATACAGCATACCTCCAGGGACAACAACGCCGAACGTTAATACAGTCACGGTGGGCCACGCTTTGCTATTTACCCCACAGGCGACCTGGAGTGACGGAATCACCCGCCAGATGCTGAACGCGAACTATGACGGAATGCAGGGCATCTGGACCTCCAGTAATCCGAGCGTGATTTACATCAGTCAGCAGGGCGTGGCGCTTTCAATCGGTCCTGGCACAACCTCCATCAGCTTCGTGACGGCCAGCGGAAGCCACTTCTCGCCCTGGACTATGACTGTTCAACAGGAAACCGCTACCAATCCATACGTAAAGAGGAGTACAGCGGGCAGTCGGTAGGAGTAGGCCCCGACCTAGCATTATGTCAGTCTCCACCAGAAAGCCGCCTCCCAGACTGTGAGCGCTACCGGCGCACAACCGGCACCAACTCACCACACCATGACAGTTCCCGATATGCGCAGGTCGGTGCCGCAAGCCAAAGGCGCTATAGTTCCGGCTAAGATAGGCTGCCGTGCGCCAGTCCCGCAGCCAGGAGGCACAATGAACTTTCCTGTAGCCGCACGCAGTGCAGCTCTGACCACCGTAACGGCTGTGGTGTTTGGGACGCTAGCGATCTTGCGTGCGTGGGTGTGTTCGCGTGCCCTGTTCCACGGCTGATTTCGAGAACTAGCGACGTAGATAATTGGATCGCAGAGGCAGCAGGCGCACTCCAAAAAGCAGCCCTGCACGACCCCGAAAACGAGCGGCGACTCAGCTTACTCCCCGATTCGTGTCCCCCCGGAACATCGAATCAAAGAGTCCGGGAGAGTCGCCGCGTAGTGAGCATAGTGGGTCGTCCGGCGTTTCATATTGTTCTTGCGTAACGGGCCGTGACATTGTGGTAATGCAGGATGGTAATGGCAGCAAAGATCAGGTCGGCGTGCGTCAGCTTCCTGATCTTGTCAGGTCACTGAACCTCAGTCTCCTGGTTCGGGGCAATCACGTGGCACCAATGAGAGTAAGATCCTGCGATGGTGATCAAGGAGACGTACGGTTGGCCACGCAGCAACGGCGAAAGGAACATCGGCACAGCGATCAGCAATCAAGGGTTCTCTCGGCACAAGCAGCGACTATCCAGATTCACGGTTTAGGCGTCCCGTCGTGGTAGGTGACTGAGGCTTTGTCTGGGCAATGGCTACGCCCGCACAACGCGTTTCGAGGACCAGCTGAAACGGCGGCGAGGGTGTAAATCATTTTGTGTAAACGATCTTCGCTGATAGAAGAGGATCGTATGAAGAAGCCGAAGGATTTGATTGACGAGTTGCTGGCTGGTTGCAAGACGCCGGCCGACCTAGCTGGAGAGAACGGTTTGCTGAAGCAGCTGACCAAGGCGATCATCGAGCGGGCGATGCAAGCGGAACTGACGACGCATCTGGGCTATGAGAAGCATTCGGTCGAAGGTCACAATACAGGGAACAGCCGAAACGGGAGCAGCGGCAAGCGTCTGAAGGGCGACTTTGGGACGCTTGAGATCGCGGTGCCTCGGGACCGAGAAGCGAGCTTCGAGCCGCAACTAGTGGCCAAGGGCGAGACGCGCTGGCATGGGTTCGACGGCAAGATTCTGTCGTTGTATGCGCGCGGCATGACGACCCGCGAGATCCAGGGCCACCTGGAAGAGATGTACCAGGTGGAGGTGTCGCCAACGCTGATCTCGAACGTGACCGAGGCGGTGCTCGACGAGGTCAAGGCGTGGCTGTCGCGTCCGCTCGACGCAGTCTATCCCATTGTCTATCTGGACGCGCTCGTGGTGGATCTTGTTCAGGGGCAGTGAGAGTTTGCCCGGGTAGGCACCGTGCGAGAGACGGGGTTCGAGCATTAGGCGTAATATGGCATTAGGTCACCAAGGTTTCGACTCCCTTTCTGGGCCACGTTCGAAACGCCAGCCACCTTTCCCTCCGGTTCCTAGCGCTTCTGCAATTCACGGAATATTCCGGCGAACAAGGACACATGTGGCTCCACGCATTTTTGTTGTTGATGACGAACCGATCATCGCTTCAACCCTCGCAGCAATCCTGAAGCTGCACGGCTACTCGGCAAAAGCTTTCACCTCTCCTCTGGAAGCCCTGGCCGCTGCCGCATCGACAGCGGCCGACCTACTCATATCTGACGTCGCGATGCTGGGGCTGTCTGGGGTGGATCTTGCGATTCAGATGAAGACTCAATACCCAGAATGCAAGGTACTCCTCTTCTCAGGACAAGCAGCCACTCAGGATTTACTCGAGGATGCCCGCAGGGTGGGCCACGGCTTCCAACTGCTCCAGAAACCGGTTCACCCATCCACAATGCTGTCGCGGGTAGCGGCACTCGAGGCATCATCAGTGATTGCGACAAACTTCGTTTATTGAAACAAGACTACGAATCGGCGTCGAGGGAAGAGGCTCTCTACCAATACGGAGGGGCCGCTTCGCTTCGACAAGCAATTCGATATGAAAGTGCGGCCATAGCTGTAAGGCCTCGTAGAGAGACGCCCACTGCCAAGGCTGCCCGCTTTGCGGGATGAATAGGGCCTAGCGTCTCAGCCTACTGCGTCGAAGGCGTGGAATCTGATATCGCTGCACCGTGGGCACGTAACGCTGTGCGTATAAAGATCGTTAGCGGCCTTGAATCGCCAATCTAGCAGTTCCCTACGGAACCTGGAGCGTTGGCTGATATTGATTGAATGAACTCCGTTTCCGAGGATGAGCCGGTCCCTTTTCCACGCTTTGAGCGCTGCGTCCTAAGCGTTCCGTAACCGAATTTCTTCAAGGCATGTCACGCACTAAGTGTGAGCCGATCAGTCGGCGGCGTGCTGCGCCTTTTGCTACCGATTGTCACCGACATTTATGGCTACTTGGCTACCAAACAGTAAAGGGCGGTGGCAACCTGACTCGATGCTCACTTCTCCATCTGTGGAGCAGATGTAGGACCCTAATTCCAGAAAAACCCGCCTTACCTAGCTCCTGGAAGCAGCACTATCGAGCTGAGACCAGCCTGCGAGTACCTTGATGGTTTCTTATTCACGTAGGTCCTTTGGTTGCCGACTCGTGCCATTTATCGCCGTCCAAGGCGAAAATGGCGTAATATGGCGCTAAGCATTACCCCGGCCCCTTCTCGGGACATTCGCGAAACGCCAGCCAACCCTAGCGCTTCTGCAATTCACAGAACAGTCAGGCGGAAGAGGACCTATGTGGCTTCACGCGTCTTCGTTGTTGATGACGAACCTCTCATCGCATCCACTCTCGCAGCAATCCTAGAGCTGCACGGTTACTCAGCAGTTGGCTTCATCTCTCCGCGAGAAGCGCTGGCCGCTGCCGGGTCGAGGCCACCCGACCTGCTGATTGCAGATGTCGTAATGCCCGATGTATCCGGAATTGATCTTGCAATCCAAATAAAGATCAGGCACCCCGAGTGCCAAATACTTTTGTTTTCAGCACGCGCCGCCACCCAAGATTTGCTTGAGGATGCCCGCAACCAGGGGCACAACTTCCAATTGCTTGAAAAACCTGTGCACCCATCCACAATGCTGTCGCGGGTAGCAGCACTCGCGGCGGAAATCCCTATCCCTGTGTTACCGGATTCGCCGCGACCCAGCGAGGTATCATGATGGCGATGCGAGGTTTGCGGTATCAACGGATGGATCATGTGAGCGACTGGCACAGGTTCGAGCCGAGCGACAGGAAAACCTACCCCAATATGGACGCTCCTGTTCAGGTTAAATTCGACGATGGAAAGGTTGAGGAGGGAGGCAGTCGAATGTTCTTCCCGCTCAACAACCTGCTTCCGTGTTCATCAATCAACGCTTGGCGCTACATCAAGGGTAGCGATGCCTAACTCAAAACAGTACGACCAAACTACTCAACGGATTGATGAGAGTTGATTGTCGCAGAGGTATTCGACATGTGGTGCCCAGGAAAGGACCTACCGGCAAAGCCACCCTTCACGAATGGAGGGTCGAGGAGATTTGGTGACTGCCCTGCCTGCAATTTGATAGTCGCTCTGGTGGACAGGAGCGGGAGCTGGTATCCAGAGGACCATCGACCCCGGTCTAGTGCACAGACACCATAGCGGCGGCGATCATTGCGCTATCGGAACGAGCTAAATCCTCTTCGTGGGTTTGCTAACTGCCCTTGGGCGGCTCGACTCAGTCGCATCGGGGATCTCTGCGGTCTGTCATCTTGACCGTCACAAATCTCTTGACACATTTGCAGGAAGGCGTACGCTGTTTCTGTATTAAGCCTAGGGGTGCAATCAGGGCCAACATTGTGCGTCACCTTGAACCGTGCACCCGCCTGAAGAAGTGCGGCCATGGGTGCTGTATCCATTCTATGTGATTGCCACTGCTTGCCTATGTCTGACGGGGTGTTCTCATTATCCCCCGATGCTGATTGTACTGATTGTTGGACGTCGGATTGTGGTCGTTATTACTGTCGAGCCCTCGGCTATTTCTGTGTACGGCCAGCGACATGGAATGGTCCAAAGCACATCGACAACGAGACCCAAAACATCGTGAAATGTCCAGACCCGCGCTGTGCGCGTGAGGCCATGGGGCTTGTTCGACGCCCACGGCTAGGCTGTAATTCAACGGAAATAGGTTGGCGTTGCTTCGGATGTGGCGGAACGATGTCATTCCTAGATGCTACTGGCTGAAACGGCCGGACCTTCACGCTGACGTCAAACGGTAGGGAGAAGCGCGGCCATGATTGCTTACAGACGAGTCGTGACTGTCGCGACAATTACTGTTGCAAGGTGTCATTATGAGAAAAACACTAATGCTTCGTTCAATCATTTGGGCGACTGTGGCGTTAGCCGTGCTGTTCCAAGTAGCAGTTCTGTTTGAACTTCATAGCCCCCTGCCGTCCGCGCCCGCGTTATGGTGTCTTTCTGTTCCGAGCATAGCCTGCGTTGCTGTGGCTTTGGGTGCTCAACGGAGCTTGACCGCCGTGGCGAAGATTACCTACGCACCCGACAAGGTTTGGCCGCAAGGGCGCGTTAACGTCGAGGAAGATTACCGTATCCCGGCCAGTTATTGTGTAATCCTTTCCCGTCAATCTTCATTCCCCGTGCACTATCCACGCACCCAGTGCTTCTACCTAAACGACGGCTCGGCTGATCGAGCAGTATGGACGGCCTCAATGGAAAATCCTGGTTGGCGTGTCATCGGGGTCGAACCGCCAAACCTGTCTACTCGTATGCCGCAAAGTGATCGCTCATGCCGTCCGTCTCACGCCTGGCACGTAGCGTAAAGGGCCAAGTTGTCTGCTGTGTGGAACGTGAGTTAACGCCATTTTAGGTTCCGCAGCACGGTCCCTTGCCACCGATCTGAAATAGAAAAATCATGGTGCTGCCCTGGAACACCGGGTCCCAAGGCTAGGTATTCTAAAGATAACTGTCCGAGCATTATCGTCAGGAGTATCATCCGTTGCAATTAGCTTCTAGTGACGGCCCTGGCTTCGGCTGGGGTCCTTTTTGTCCGCTCGCTAACGATCTTATGTGGCATCTGGCGTTATGTGGCGTTGGCGGTTGTCCGAGACGATAATCGCGTGAATGTACTCAAGCCGTGCCACATAGTCGATGGCCGACGATGCAGACTTCGGAGGAACGCCGTTTTCGAAGTGTGCATCTGGGCTGATGCGCTCGTTAACACAGTCTAGCTGTACAAAATACGCACTGCGATTTCAGTGGCTGAACAAATGCAAGCCAAGGATGAGAAGGACGACGTTGTTAATCACATGCATTAGGACTGTATTGAATGTCGAACCAGTTGTACGGCGCACGTATCCAGTGGCAATCCCAAAGAGGAAGGTATCGGGGAAGACAACCGGGTATACGTGCATTGCCGCAAAGAGTGCGGCCTGTACGACAAGGGCAGGAACGAAGCGCATGTGCCGGTTTAGCCACGAGACCAAGAGTCCTCGGAAGAAGACCTCCTCAAAAATAGGGACGAGCAGACAGCCGCGAAGGATCGCGACCGCCCAGGCGGACGAACTCTGGCCCTGTAGACGTTTGGCGTCAGTCGCCACAGAGGTTAATTGCGCGAACAGATGTACAAAGCCCCCAAAAACAGGCCGACAAATGCATAGCCAAGCGCACAGGCGGCAATCACGAGGATGGTTGCACCGATTGCGAAAACGAGATCCTTGACGCCGGTAAATTGGAGCGCTATGGGAGGGCGACTTGGCGGCCTAAACGCATAGCAGAGGACGGCCACCAAGGTTGCATAGACGGCAAACGTAACGACCTGCGGCAGTGCCGTTCCGAGCTGGTGTAAGTGTCGAACGAGCTGCAGTTACAGTCCCTTGGCGGTCAGCCAAACACCTTCGTGATCAATTAACGAGACTCATCAGCGCGCACGAAAACGTCAACGGTGAGATTTTACTTGACGTAAAACTTGCGCAAACGCCGTAACCGTGCGGGAGCGCAATTCGGCTCCATCGTACAAGGGAGGATGCATTGTTACTCCGAGACCGCATTACGCCTGGCTCGCTTTTTTGGATACTAGCCCCGGCCGGGGCCTGGTTCAGCCTGCAAGAGCTATGACCTCAGTAAGGCGAGAAGCAGACTGAGCGGGAAGTGCACGCCTACGTCAGCTAGAACCGAACAGCAGATCACCAAACCCCCTCACCTAACCCTGAGGGGTTTTTTCTGTGTTTTGGGGGAAATTCGACGCTCCAGGAGCCTCTAGGAGCGACCGCTGCCACCGCGGTGGATTCAGGTACGTCCAGATCGCCTGCAGTTGCAGGACGAAGACGCCAGGCATCATAACATTGCAACTTTGACAGCCGGTGAGATGACGCGTACAGTTGCGCGATCTATGTTGAAGAAAATCGGTCTTGAAGCTGCAAAGCAGTACTTTGCGGATAACCTCACGGATGCCTATAGGAGCCGCGATCCGCATGGTTGGAACATCAGCCAAGGGCTCTACTTCTTGGCCGAGTCGCTACAGCGTGTTGAGAAGAGGCTTGATCTTGTGGAGAAGAGGATCCCGCCTGGTGGAGTGCCTGCTCCTCGTTGAGCGTAGAGTCATGCGCCTTTACGTGCGAAGTTCTGCCTTAATGCGTGTCGCAATCGTAACTTCACTACTTACTCTTGGCTCTCTCGCGGGGTGCGATCAGTTTTCGCAAGCACCGACCAAGCGCGAAAACCCGTGCGCTGCGGTCAGCAGAAGTGGCGATCCGCAGCGGTTCAAGACTGTCGAGGTCTATCCCGTAGGGATGCGTCAGAACTTGGCACTTGATAGCCATACGGGCCAAATGTGTCGCACGTGGAATTGGCAGACAAATGGAGGGCGTTCGCCGTCAAACCATTTTCCGACCTGCGCTTCGCCTTCCGGTCAGCCGGAAGGGGAGCCTGGGCTTATAGCTGGGCAGTGAGTCCTGCAAAATTGAATCGCTCTACATCTCCAGCGCGTGTGTCCGCCGGCAATATGGCGCTTCTCATCCGAGGGTAACCCGCGGTCGGATACTTGCATCATTCTAGCCGAGTCCCTAGGGCGTTCACGACGGTTAATCAGATGGCACCGCGAGAGGATTTGCGGAGATTTCGATATGCTGCAGTATCCATAAATATCTTCGGATTGCTTCTGTCCGTCGTAACGTGGTTTTGGCATCCGCCCACCCACGCAGGTCTAACCACGTTCGCTTGGACCCTGGGTGCGGTCTGTTGGCTTTTCGGGCTAATCGTGTTGATCATCACCTGGTTTGTCGAGCAATGACCGGTGTGACGACCCGCCCTTACCGGGCCTGTTTCCTAGAGAAGGCGCATCAGCGATCCAAACGAGCACTTCCGCGGCAGGCCATTGCTCATCGCATTCGAGCACGAAGCCAGATTGAGTTGGCGGCAGCAAAGACGATCATCCAGAATGCGGGTGTTAGGTGCATAACCCTCTCAGCTGTCGCAGGACACTAAGACACCGAGCACCTCACGGACAATAGATCTTTGGTAATGGCGATTATCGAAACCATGCCGTGTCCATCCTGAGGGCAGGACGACCACACAAAAAACCGAGCCGAGGCCGGTGTGGACCCTGGCTCGATAGGGGCCAAACAGCGCGGAGCTTTTGTCCACGTCTACCTAGTTTGAAGCAGGTCGAGCTGACTGCGGGGTTGCGCTGGCTTGCGTCCGAGCAAAAGAAAGCCCCGATCCTTTGAATCGAAGCCAAAGTCACGTTGCTAATGAGCTAATTGCTTCTCGCACGCTGCGTGTTGTACCGCCGTTTTGCGCCGACCTGGCGCTATACTTGGCGCCATGCAGAAACTCGATTTCTTGGGAAAAGACGGAAGGATGCACTGCGGGGAATGCGGCCAGCCGAAAGGTTTGGGAACCTTACTCGATTCTGGCGGACGCGATTTGATGGATTGTCGGACACCAGGATGCCCGAAGAACCCCGACACCGCTACGGAGCAAGTGGGGCCACTTTCCGGCCCAACTCTACGTGGAAACGAGTGAGCAGAAGCTGTCGACGATAACTAATTCACCTCTGGAGAGACTTCGGACCAGCTCTTGACGTTCTCCAGCATAAAGACGGCGGACATCTCGCCGTCGGAGTGCAAAAGCAGAAGGTGCTCGCCTCTAATCTCCACTCGCGCAGCGAGGACAACTTGAGTGTCTAGGTCAGGGGTCCGGAACTCAATCAGGAACGTTATATCAACCATCTCATCTTTCAGCGCAGCAGAAGCCGGGGCAGGCTTACGTAATCGCGCAGAGTGCAGCGCTGACATCGCATCGGATATTGAAGAAGAAGCAGCCTTACGAGATCCATCGGTCGAAGTCTGGAGCGGCGCAGCTTCGACGATGAACAATCACGGCATTTCATAAAAAACCTCAGTCGGCGCAATCACGAGAGTCCCTTTCGCCCCACTCGGTTCAGAGACTCTCGTCTGGCAAGCTGGAATCACGCTTCCAGTCTCAAGGGATTAAGACACATCGGCTGGGATTTAGGTTGCAGCAAGGGTTTGCGCTCTGGTAACTAGGTAACCACCCGGCCAGGCCGGTGGCTATAATCCCCTTCATATGAACCACGACGCGATTGTGCAGGGTATCGACGAGGAAATTGAGCGGCTTCAGCGCGCCCGCTCACTGCTAACTGGGCACACAGCCCCACTCAAGCGTGTTCTACCGGCGCCGAAGCGTGGGGGGATGAGCGCCGAGGGTAGGGCGAGAGTTGCCGCTGCTCAGCGGGCTAGGTGGGCGAAGGCGAAGAGAGGTTGAGTTTGTTTACTTCTTGGAAGACTTCTTTGGCTTGCCAGGTTCCTCTAGTGTCGCATTGACCGTGCGCGAGATTTGTAGATCTGTTACGCCTTTGGACACAGCCTTCCGGACAGCCTTCTTGATACGCTTTACGGCCTTCTTCTGCTTCTCTTTGGCGTCAGCCATGAGAATCCTCTTCACGTCAGATGGGATTGTCTGCCGGGGCAGGCTTAGGCGTCCTTGGTTATCAACCGTTCGTCTGAGTCACCGGAGAGAGAACCGCGCATGAATTCCAAAGCTAAACGATACAGGGTTTATGTTAGGAACATTGTTAACCTGGCCCGGTGCCTGAGCACCTTCGATACGCACGAAAGTGCGGATCAGTTTGCCCAGACCATGACAAAGCTGGGATGGCGCGACCTGAATATCTTCACTCCCGCAACACCTGACACCCGCCCATCACAGGGAGTATAGTTTCCTGCCAAGGCGTCCTTCAGTTCTCTTTGTCTCAGCATTCGCAAGATTCTAGTTCTATTGGCTGGGCCCTCACCACTCCGTTGCGAGGAAAATGCCGTGGGTCCGACGCCGATCCAGAGATGTAACCACAGTGGCGAGGTCATCACCTGGTACGAGAAGGCCCGTGGTGCGTGGGTTGGTCGTTGCTCGCGCTGCGGTGCAACCGGCTACATCGACAATCACTGGGTCGGTGTGAAGCCGGATTAAAGGCTCTTTTTGTGTGGTGGCAACCAAGAAGGATCAGCGCCAATCACATAGCCAAATGCGGATGTAAAAGCCGCGGGGCATTTCTGGCAAATCTCGAGACTCTGCGGAGTCTCGCTTTTTTGCCCAAAAATATACTTCCGCCGCTCTGCATCCAGGCGTATGATCCGCTAGATTCGTTTCTAGGCTAGCCTTGGCTTCGGCTGGGGCTTATTTTGCTAAGCTCTCCGCTGGCGTTCTAATCTTTCTGCCACCAAAGAGAGCAATTGAGGCGGCAGGGTTAGGTCTTCAAGAATTAGCACCTCCGCGCCATCAGACAAGTTAACGACCCTTTGTACATCCCGGTCGTTCAACCACGAGACCACTATCAAGTCGAATTTGTGACTGCGAAGAACGATCTCAGCTAGCTGAGGGGACGCTGATGCAGCGTCGTAGCCTGCAAGCTTCAGAACTGCGCACCGGCTTTCCCGGACCGCCGAGTCAGATTCAACGCAAAGAATCTTGGCCGCCCCGTAGTGCGCCATGTAAATCCCCATTTTGAGTTGGACGAACCGACCAGTATAGCGGTCTAGGTGCAGAACCGCTCACGTCATATTGCGCCTACAACCCGAGGTCCACGCATCTCAGTGCAATGGACTTACCACCGCTGGCTCGGCAGGCATGGGCCCGGTTTGAGATTGGCCACGCAACTACGTTGGCGACACATACTACGCTGCGGTCAACGCCAGAACAATTGCTGACCTCATTAGAACCCCTTGATGACGAACCGCTGGCGCGAGAAGGCTTGCGGGGCTTGCTCACCAAGGACGTCGAGATCTCTGCAATTCACGAGGCAAGAGACGGACGGGAGGCGATCGCTGCGATTTGAGAGTGGAGCCCTGATCTCGTTTCCACAACCCTAGCAGTGAGTAATCGGGCGCGCCAAAACTATATCTCTGGACCGACTCCTTGACCACCCGTTCTTGATCTGAGGCTGGCCGACGCTTTAGAGTCGGGCGGCCGCAAGGGCGCTGGTCGGATCACCAATAGATCAACGTCAAACTTCTTGATAGGTCTCTCCGGCGCAGATATGGCAAACACGAGCCACATCGAAGCGAGCACAGCAATGATGATGACGACGGCTCCGGATACTTCCACCATAGGCAGGCCAAACAATTCAGAAACGAGCACGGTGACGGTTGCAATACTATCCTCATGGCCTGAACAAGGATGAGCGCCATATAGCGCCAACGGCCGCCATCAGAAGGAAAGCTGGTCTTTCTGTCACGTTCAAAGTGCCGTAAAAGACCCAGAACAAATATCGTCCAATCTGAATACCCAGGACGGGTGATTCCGGTTTGTCTGTTCTGCACCCATAATCAGCGGCGTGGAAGGAGGACTCTGGCGTCGAACGCGATCGAAGAGAGTGAATTCCAAGGCTATATGGAGCGTCTCCAGCAGTTGCTCAAAGCCAGCGGACAGCAACCCATCGGCTCTGTAGCAGCAGCGCGCAACGCGAAAAAGAGCGCCACAGCGAGGGCCCTCATCCACGCGTATGAATCGAAGCGTGATGAGGATTCAGCAAGCGGCCAGCTCCGCTCGTAACTCTCCGTCTCGGCCGTCACGCGTTCCTCATCGTTCATGCCGTATTGTCTGTTTCAGGCAATCCCATCCGCTCGGGCATTAAGGTAGAACTGGCCGCAGTGATAGGCAAGTGGACGGTGAAGGGATGTAATGTACGCAGAAACACGCCGGGCAAGGATCCGATCCAGTCCGTTGTTTCTTGATACACATCTTTCCAGTTCTGTTCGGTGGATGCCGGTAGTGGCCAACATTCGGACGTCAGCCTGCAATTCGGTGTGGGCCAGCCATCCTTCGGGTCCATCCCTCCCGGTAAGAGTGCCGCAGTAAGACTCATTATCGGATTCACGGAGGGTAGCCCAGGAGACATTCGTGTTTCCTTCGGAGCGCCTCCAGCCGGGAGTCAGCGTAACGCCGAATTCAATCATTTTCGAAACGGCAGGAGAGCAGGTTCACCGCGGTCCTAGATGCTCCGAATACTTCAGCACCTGTGCCGCTAAGAATCACAGGCGTAGCAGGTTCTATTACGCATTCCATATCGCTCGACATGGCTGTAGCCCCAGAACGGTAGGAGGCCGTCGTCTGGCAGGGGGCGGTGGTTCTCCGTTCAGGGCAAAAATGAGAGACCACAAATCTCAATCCCTGGCTGCGCCAAGTGGGCTATGCTCTTGAGTGAGGATTCATGGATACGAACGACATTGTTCTCGCGATCGACGCAGAGATCTCACGACTGCAACAGGCGAAGGCACTCTTGACTGATACACCCAGCCTTACCCATGCAAAGCGCGAACCAGGCCGACCGGCCGCTGCATCTGGGAGCGGCAAAGCAACCAGCTTCAATCCGGCGGAATTTGATGCCAAGCCCAGAAAGCGCCTCGGAATGAGTGCCGCTGGTCGTGCAAGGATCGCCGCTGCGCAGAAGGCCCGATGGGCCAGGTTCAAAAAGAGCGCCCAGTGAGGCCCGCTCGCTGCACAAAAGCGAAAACTCTGGCAACTTCCGCGTCTTAGGGGCGGAAGAGAGGGGGTTGTCATGATACGAGGCACTTTCCAATCGACCGCTTTCGTGGTCGTTTTCGGCGTTCTAGGCATCTGCAGCAGGTGGTTGATACACCGACGCGTTTGGAATCCGCATTCCCGATCGAATGAGAATGAAGCGATGCGGCGTCACGTCAACAGAAACTATGATTAAGAACTCAACGCTTGTGACGGATGGTTCAAGAGACAGGGGACATAAAGCTTTGGTTCGTTTGCCCGCGTGTTAGGTCTGATAACGCCCGTCATGCCAGCAAATGACCTAACCTACGCTAGAACAGTCAGTTACGGTGTCTCATTAGAAGTCTTCTGTTAACTAGCTATGTTTGAGTTATGTGAAGGCAGCATGTTGCAACCGGAATCATATGCTAAATCCCTCCGTGGATTCGGCGCGAAAGAAATCTGCCCAGGCGCGTTTGTCTGCGCTGCGGTCGTAGCGTCCAGATAAATAGGAAGTCTAGGACACGGACCACTCTCGGTATACTTTCCGAAATCCAACGCGAACTGCTCTAGCCCCTGCGGATGTTTCTCCCGCCACAGTTCAAGTAGGAGCGGGTTCATTTCAGAAAGCACCATTTGGGTGCGCTCCACCTTGGCATGGCATTTCGGGCAGAGGGAGATCATGAGAGAAAGCAGAGACACGCCCGGCTGACGGTGATGCACTGTAATTGAGCGCTTGCGTCTGCCGGGAGCGCCACAGCCCTGACAGGTATAGCCGTCTCGTTTCAACACTTCCTCTCGCAAGCCGCCGAAATATGACATGTCTCGGCGCTTGAGGGTGTAACACGTGGGGCAGAGACCATGCGCGAGGATATTGCTCCGACCACAGGCACAATAGAGAACTCGCTGACTTCCGATCTTCACTAGTTCACTTCCTAGTAGTCATAATAAGGCAAGCTGCAGCCGCCTTTGGCTGCGCAGCTCGCCGCAATCTGTGCGAGGTTGTTTCCGAGTGATTCGTATTGCTGGTACTGATGAAATCCCGTCCCGAAGATCGCGACGAGGCCCACGGTGACGATCCAGATTCGCATGCTTCTTAGAGGAGATCTGTTCCTGCTTATCATTCCGCCTCTGCCTTGGTGATGTGCTTCCAGTCAGGCTCATAGAGCCTTTCGCTACAGTCCTGCAAGAAAGATACAACATCGAAAGCTCTCAACTCTACCCTAGAATCCGGAATAGAACGGAATGCAATTTCTGCGTTTCACGCTGATGCAAGGAAACCAAGCCTGCTGAGGGACTCCGTCCCTGGCGCGACAAGAGGCGCCCCCATCTTCCGCGCTTCGCAACTAGCCCGCGAAGCATTCGCCCAGATGACACAGGCCGAATGGGACAAGAAGGACAGTTCAGAGGTTGTTCTCTTTTTTCCTCTCCTCAAGACGTCCTTCAATTCCCAACAAGTTTAACTTTCCACTATTCTGCAAATCGTCCAACTCTTGGACGCTCAGAGCACCAAGCATCCCTTCCCGCGCAGTGATCCAATAAATTGGGTTGCCGCGATCATCCATAGACTCCCCCACGCTAAATTCTTGCCTCTCAAGAATCCCAATCAGCTCCCGTGGCTCATACATAAATCTTCGTGAAATGGCGCAGAGCGTGAGATTCGAACTCACGTACCCTTTTGGGTTCGGCAGTTTACAAGACCGCTGCCTTAAACCCCTCGGCCAGCTCTCCCTGTTCCTATCATAAAGAAAAGCCCCGCCTCATCAGCGGGGCAGTCCCTATTTTCCCCAGTCAGGTGAGCTTTCACGAACCGGATGATCTCGCATCCTTGCACGCGCACTCCTCGGTAAATTCTGCGCCGCTTACTGTCTATCGCCGCTGGCCGGGAGCACATCAATTTAACCGGCGATTACCACTGGGAAACATCGCCGACCCTCGGTCCAGATCAATTCCGGCCGCTCCGCACCGGGGGCAATGCAGCCGCTTAGCGTGCTTTAAATTCCGTTTCGTGTCTTCTCTTCTATCTGTGAGGGTTCGAATCCTCTGGGCAAGCCGCCTTGTTAAGAGAGGCGACGTTGCCGTACATTGGCAGCTTCATTCCTATGCGGAGATCTCTTCGCTCGACAGAACCTTGCGGAAGTTCCAACACATAGTTGGCTGTTTTTGCTTTTCCGTATTGCGGGCATAAATACGGTATTAAGTGATAACAAGGCGGCACGCCTTGCGCTATGTCAATTATTTGCTGACGATGATTCGGCCACACCAGGTCAAGCGGAAAATGCGTGCGGTACATCCAGATTCGGTGTTGTCCGGCGTCTGCGTAAATGAACAACATTCCTCTGCCGGGCGCCACACGGTCCATAAGACCGAACCCTCGCTCGTCCCGTGTAGCACTCACTTCGACGTTCAGGTGATCCCCACTGGGAAACGCGATCACGCTCGACCGCGGCCGTTGGCCGGGCACATGGCGAAGCATAATGCCGGCAGTCGCTGCTAGTAGCCCAAAACAGCAAAGAGCCATGAGGCCTAACAATATGCCAACGGAAAACGATCTCCTATTGTTCATTTCCGTATCCCATTGCCGGTAAGCGATGAGGCGGTGCTTGCCAGCTCTTTTCATGAATTCGAAGTTCATATCTGTCCACGCCAGCCGTTGCCTCACTCGAGGCAACCGGCGTATCTGAATAATGAAAAATTGGTCCCGTAATGGCCCAGGCTACGATGACCCCGATTGCGCTAATAAAAGCCCATCGAGAACCGAAGCATCGCGAGGTGCAGGCGGAAAACCTTGTAAATCCGTCTGGGCTGAAACGATCAAAGTTGACTGATCGGCCGCCTCATGGACTATTGTGAACGTCGTTTTGGCAGGTTTCACGATTACTCCTTGTGGTTGATGTACGCGCGCTGAGCCGAACCCCACGCACCGGATCGTTCTTCGCGAATGATGCAGCTCAGCACGAGAAATGCTGCTATAGATCCGTAGTCCCTCCAAGAATCGACGAATCGACCCGATCAACCTGAACCGCTGCTGCGTGTCCGACCCCGCTCGTTATCCCGCGATGTCTTCAAATACAGTTTGATTAGCGAGTTTGTAGACGTCCACAAGTAACTTCTGGTTAAGGGAAAACATTCGCAGCTAGCGTTTTCGAGTCCGATCCTGTCGACAATATTTATCGACCCGAGGGCATATTCGATAAGCCCGCGGTCCTGCGACCCACCGGCGGCTTCGCTTACGGTAGTCCTTTGTGAGCCAATCATCTACGCATTATCACCACGTCAAAAAACTTATGTATACGGTCGAGATCGGCGAGGCTGATCCAAAGTTCGGAAAGATGCTACTGGAGCAGTTTGGCGGAGCCAACGGAGAGCTCGCCGCGGCAATGCAGTATTCCATCCAAGGTCAACTGCGAAGATGCCGCCCGGAAAGACCTCCTCATGGAAATCGGGACGGAAGAATTGAGCCACCTCGAAGTGGTGGGAGCGTTGATTCGGATGCATTTGAACCCCATGAAGAGCAGTCGCGAAGCGGCGGAAGCCGACCCGTTGGTAGCGATCGCCGGGGGCGGTGGTGTCTCCCTATTCGATTCTATGGGGAACGCTTGGACTGCAAACTACTTGAAGATAACCGGCGATGTGGCAGTAGATCTGCGGAGTAACATCGCCGTCGAAGCGCGCGCGAAGATCGTCTATGAGCGATTGATTAGTTTCACACAAGATCGGGGTTCAAAGCAGCGACAGCACACAAAACGACTCGATGAAGAAACTGACCGCCCACGCGAGCACAGTGATCAGCGGACACAGAAAAATGATCGACGGTATTGCGGCGAAGATGGGTGTGCAGTAAACATACCAGGGGAGACGCTTTACACAAGACGTCGCTTTCTACGGCCCGAAGCTGGGCACGGAAACGACATCGGCCGAAACTCTAGACCCATCGGGAACCCTGACGGGCAAGGCCGGTAAGCGAATAGGAACGTAACAATGCCAAAGAGGCCCAAGTCGCCAAGATCCCGACTTGAGGTCCTGCATCGAAAGAGCGCGTATATGCCGCCCGGTTCGTCGGTGGTGGCATATTCTTTTGGCCCTTTAATCGCTGCCATGCGCTCTTCGTATACAGCCTACAACCAGACATAGGCGTCTCATCATCGTCTGGCAAATTAACGAAATTAAGGAGCTGGTTCATGAATGCTTCGGATGTACTGGTAGAGCGTCTTGTCGCGTGGGATGTGGACACTATTTTCGGGCTACCCGGCGACGGAATTAATGGGGTGATGGAGGCTCTTCGCAAAGCCCAGGACAAGATTCGCTTTATCCACGTTCGGCACGAAGAATCGGCCGCTTTCATGGCCTGCGCGTATGCCAAATTCACGGGCCGGCTTGGAGTTTGCCTTGCCACCTCCGGGCCAGGCGGAATCCATCTTCTCAACGGCCTTTACGATGCGAAGTTGGACCAACAGCCAGTGCTTGCCATCACGGGAATGCAATTCAACGACGTAACGGGAACCTTCCAACAGCAAGACGTCGAACTCGACAAGCTATTTATAGACGTTGCGTGCTACAACAATCGCATCATGAGCGGGGCGCACATGGAGTCAGCCGCAGACCTTGCAATTCGCTCTGCGATCGAGAAGCGTAGTGTCGCCCATATCACCATTCCAATCGATGTTCAGCAGCAATCAGCCAAGGCGGAAAAGTCGCAGCGAAACGTCTTGAAGCACTCATCTTCTGTCTACGCCATCTCCGGGAATGTTCCGGCCTTGGAGGACCTTCAGGCGGCTGCCGATGTCCTGAACGACGGCAAACGAGTCGCAATTCTTGCGGGCCAAGGTTCGTTGCACGCCACCGACGAGTTACTCCAACTTGCAGAATTGTTGGGCGCACCGATCGTTAAGGCGCTGCTTGGTAAAGGTTGCGTTCCGGATGATTCGCCCTATACGACCGGCGGCATTGGTCTGCTTGGCACCGCCCCATCCGAAGAAGCACTCGCAGACTGTGACACCCTTCTGATGATTGGCACCTCATATCCTTACATCGAGTATTTGCCAAAACCAAGTGACTGCCGCTGCCTGCAGATCGACTCAAACGCCCAGCGGATAGGACTTCGAACCCCTGTAGAAGTGGGACTAGTCGGAGACTCCAAGAAAACAATTCAGATGCTCTTGCCGCTCCTCAAACGGAATGGACATAGGCGCTTCCTCGAAAAAGCTCAAAAGGGCATGAAGTCTTGGAACGAACTCATAGAAAAAGAGGGCACTTCAACGGATATGCCGATGAAGCCTCAGGTCGTTGGCTGGGAGCTTTCTAAGCGGACGCGGGAGAATGCGATTATTGTTTCGGACTCAGGGACGAATACCACTGTGTGGGCGCGCTACATGCAAGCCAAGCGGGGCCAAATGCACTCATGCTCTGGAAATCTGGCGACAATGGCATGTGGACTTCCATACGCGATCGCCGCACAGGTTGCGTTCCCTGAACGACAGGTCATTGGCGTCGTTGGGGACGGCGGGTTTACGATGCTGATGGGAGAAATCATCACAGCTGTGGCTTACAAGCTGCCGATCAAGATCGTGATCATCAAAAACAATACGCTCGGTCAGATCAAATGGGAACAGATGGTCTTTCAAGGCAATCCCGAGTACCAGTGCGATCTCTTGCCGATTGATTTTGTTGCTCTGGCGCAAGCGGTTGGCGCCCACGGTGTCCGCATCGATGATCCACGGACGGCGGGTGCCAAGTTTGACGAAGCCCTTGCCATACCCGGTCCGGTCATCATAGAGGCGGTCGTAGACCAATTTACGGCAATGCTTCCCGCAAAGATCACGGCCGACCAGGCGGCCAAATTCTCGCAAGCTCTGGCAAAAGGGCAGCCCGATCGCTTGAAAATTGCGCTCACCGCTGCCAAGGATACTGTGCGCCAAATCGTCTAGTGGGTGTCGTCGCAATGACCGACGGGCGGCGCGCAGTTTGTCTGTGGAGTCGGCCGATCCTTGTCGAACACGATTACCTGAAACTGCGCATTACATAAGCGTGCCGTTGAACAGGAGTTCGACTTGAAAAAAGATATTTACACGCTGTAGATCCCACGAAGCAATATCCCCGCCCGAATTCAAGCATCAACCGCAGACGGTTCCCGGCCTCGACCAGAAGATGGCGCCCAAGGCAGACCACGGGGAAACGTCCTACCTGGGTCACGGTCGTTTGAGAGGACGCAAGGCCTTAGTAACCGCCGGCGACTCCGGAATTGGCCGTGCCGCGGCGATTGCGTTTGCGCGTGAGGGTGCAGACGTTGCGAAAACTATCTACCGTCAGAGGAGGTCGACGCCAAAGAGGTGATCGCTCTCTTGAGAGGAAGGTCGATTGGCAGTAGCCATTCCCGGAGATATCAGCAATGAGAAGTTCTGCGCACAGCTCGTAAAACAGGCGCACAAAAAGCTCGGTGGACTCGACATCCCTGCTGTCGTCGCCGGGAGGCAGCACGCGGTCGACAAGATTGCTGACGTGACTACGAAGCAATGGAGACACCTATCGCGTGAACGTGTTTGCGCTCTTTTTGGCTTTGCAAGGCAGCCCTTCCTCTTATGCGGCCCGTGGCTCCATCATCACTACAGCGTCGATCCAGGCGACCCACCCCCGCCCGAGCATTTTGGATCATGCCCCAACCAAAGCGGCGATTTTGGCCTTCACACGCGCACTTGCAAGGCAGGTAGCTGAGGTTGGTATTCGCGTTGCGCCCGGCCCCTGTGGACACCGCTACAAACAAGCGGGGGCCAGCCCGACAAAATTCCTGCGTTCGGGTCTGAGACACCCATGAAGCGCCACGGCCAACCTGTTAGATAGCGCCGTTATACGTTCTGTAAGCGTCCCAGGAGTCGAGCTACGTTACGGGAGAGGTCTAACGGTGCCACGGGTGGCCTTGAGGTGTCTTAGACCCAACCAGCTTACGAAGTCACGTATTTGCACAAGGGATCGCAAGGGCCTTCATGTCAGAAGAAACCAGAAACTATCTCCGATACAGTCTAACCTTGGAACATCCCCAGCCAGACGAGGCTGTCGTATTCGATGAATGGTCGAGGATCATGCAGCACATCACGCGAACTATGGCGCGCCGATACCGGCATGCCTATCGACCCGTCCACACAAAATCGCACGGAGTGGTCGTCGGCACGCTTTCGATAGCCTCGGGATTGCCGGAACCTTTAAGGCCGGGACTCTTTGCGGCCCCGGGCTCGAATCCAGTCATCATGCGATTTTCGACCAATCCGGGTGACCTGCTTGCGGACGATGTCTCGAGTCCGCAGGGGTTGGCGGTGGAGATTTCAAATGTCGATGGAGAAACGGTGGCCAGTCACACCGGACAGCCGACCCCAGACTTGATGTGCATCATACGAACGCATTTTCAGCCCGTGACGCCAAGGGCTTCCTTGAACAGATCAAGCTCTTCGACAAAAATCTGGAAACCTCCGAGGGCGTAAAGCACGCGGTTTCCGTAGCAGCGCGCGCCACGCCGTCCTCAAGGCAGTTCGTCGGCGACGCTGGAAGGAACCGGAGCCTCTGCCACTCATATTTTGGGTGAGAGTTTCTCGACGGTCGCCCCGTTGCGCTACGGCAGCTGTGTAGCCAAAACCGGAATCGCACCGAGCTCTGAAAATCTGCGGGAGGTGACGGGTAAAGCGATTGACCTGAGCGCGGATTACAACGCGCTCGAAAAACTGATCAAGCACCTTTTCCGGAGAGAAACCGCGGTATGGGACGTGAAGGCGCAACTTGCACTAGCCCCAGCCGATCCGAATGCCGAGACGAAAGACATGGACTTTCCTATCGAAAGGCTGACAAGCCCTGGCCAGAGCGCAAAATCCCGTGGCAAAAGGGAGGGACAATCACCGCCGGCCCGCTGAACACTTACTCCGACGGGCGACAGCTTTTCGTAGACGAGCATCTTTCGTTTAGCCCATGGCGCCTTCGAAGCTCATCGGCCATTGGACGGTATTACGCGCGCACGTCTCAAGGCTTACGAAGAAGCGAGGAAGTACAGAGCACAGCGGAATGCGCGCTATGTCGTGGAACCAAGAGCGCTTGAGGAAGTTCCAGACTAGTAACGGAATTTTTGCAGCAAATGGCCCCACGGTCGTGCAATTTGCATCCTAACGCCGAGAAGAGATGCGTTCCAAGTGAATCCTCGAGTCTACGACCTCAGGAGCTGCCGGGCAGAGGTTTGATCCCTCGGTTCAGCGGCGACCAGCAGCTCATCCCGTAGGGAACGGCAACGCACACAGAGGGCCCATGAAAACTATTAAAACAACAAGCGTCACAGTAGCCGATGAAGCAGCGGACAACACCACTGTGACGATTTCCGGGCCAGATCGATTCACCAAATTCTCTGTCTGCACGTCCCATTATGTTGGTTCCAGATGGGCATTCGTCGCCGCGATCAGCCTCATTTTGGTGTGGGCAATTACGGGACCGATTTTTCATTACTCGGATACCTGGCAATTGGTTATCAATACCGGGACCACGATCGTGACATTTCTCATGGTCTTTTTAATTCAAAATACGCAGAATCGCGATGCCCGCGCCATCCACTTGAAGCTGAATGAGCTCATCCACGCCGTAGATAAGGCCAGAAACAGGATGATCGACGTGGAAAAGCTCTCAGACCTCGAGCTGGAAGAATTGGGCAAGACATATGAAGGAATTCGGATCAGCGCCCAGGAGAGACACTTGCGACGTACTGGCGCCTCCCAATGAGTGACGGGCTGGAGCCGATGGATTTGGCGTGAGCCAAGCCAATAAGCGTGGCTACTGGGGAAAACCCTACTCGCGCCAGCAACCACCGTCGTCTCAATATCTCTTCATAGAGCGATGAAGCCGTACCATGGCCCGCGGCCGAATCCTTTAGTATTCCGACGGCGATATGGGCAGCGCCCTTAATTTGATCTATTTTGCCCTCAGCCTCAAGTTCCCTATCGTCGAGCATCTGTCCCTGACTTTCCTCCGACCGTGTTTGATGGGCGGTTTCGGAGGCACGGTTGGTCGATTCGGTAGCGCGCCGCCCCTCTTGATACTCAATTCCGCGAGCAACAAAACAGTCGACGCACCGCATCCAACTGTTCGTTTCTTAGGAAGAAGCCCAAGTGATTTCTCATTGCTTCAATCCGTCCTTCCGCCGGGAATTAATGTATCTCCGAGACGGAAGAGTCGTTCGCATAATCCGTGATGATTCCGCTGGGGCACTTCGCGTAGAACACTTCTGGCTATGTGGTTCCTGTCATCTACTGTACGACTTCTGGTTCACTGACGAAAAGGTTCTTTCGATCGGGCCACGGGTGCGTGCCGCACGCCCTAAAACTGAACCGCAAATACGGTGGATTGAAGAACGATTGGCATCGTGACTTTGTTCGGAGTAGAAGCAAATGCCGCGTAAGTTTAGGAGTTGTCCAAGTTGAAATCTCTAGCTGATCCCGCAAAGCTGAAGCCTCTCCTCAAGGAAGGTTTCGTACAAGTTATCATCGAAACACCCGCAGGAAGCCGTAACAAATTTGCATTTGACCCCGACCAGGGTATCTTTGCCCTCAAAAAGGTCCTTCCTGCCGGTATGGTGTTTCCGTATGACTTCGGCTTCTTACCGCAGACGATGGCTCCCGACGGAGATCCGATCGATGTCCTTCTCCTGATGGACGAGCCTGCTTTTCCCGGATGCGCGGTGAAGTCCAGGGTCATTGGAGTCATCGAAGGCGAGCAGCTTGATGGGAAGAAAAAGATCCGCAACGACAGACTCGTGGCCGTCGCCGAGGCGAACCACATGTACGCCAATATTCGCAAGCTCAAGGATCTCCCGACAAAGTGGCTCGATGAGGTCCAGGACTTTTTTGTGAATTACCACGGGCTTGAGGGGAAGAAGTACAAATTGCTGGGATGCAAGGGTGAAGAGATAGCATTCGGCTTGATCAAGAAAGCCCGCAAGGCGGCTTAATCCTCAATGGAGACTTTGCTCATTCGATTTTTGATCGGCGGTGTAGTGGTCAGCCTCTTTGCGGTTCTTGGAGATATCTTTCGCCCAAAAAGCTTTGCCGGGCTATTCGGAACCGCACCGTCGATCGCTCTGGCAACGATCGGTCTTACCATCGTTCAGGACGGAAAACCTTACGCCGCTCTTGAATGTCGCTCCATGATGTTGGGCGCAGTTGCATTTTTCGCGTACTCGGTGTTTGTGGGTTGGACCTTGAGACGCTACAAGCCCCCTGCGCTCTTCGCGAGCCTTGCGCTCATGCCGGCGTGGTTCGCCATATCGTTTAGCCTATGGTTTCTTTTCCAGGGAGGGTTATGAGGAGAATAGAGATCAACTGGTCTTCCCTAAAGCAGACCAAGCCGCACGAATATGCAGCCCGATTTCTGTTCGGGGGCTTTTCAACTGTTGCGGCAGGCCTGATCGCGAAGCGTTTCGGACCTGGCGTTGGAGGTCTGTTTCTTGCGTTCCCGGCGATCTTTCCGGCAAGCGCCAGCCTAATTGAGAGCCACGAAATAAAGCGTAAGACCAAGGTGGGTTTGGACGGACGTAACCGTGGACGGATGGCGGCTAGCCTAGACTCGCAGGGAGCGTCTCTCGGCTGCGTCGGCCTGATTGGGTTTGCATTTGTCTTGTGGAAGTGGGTTGATCACCACAATGCTTTGGTCATGATCTCTACTGCTGCGATATTTTGGCTCATGATCGCGTATGGGCTCTGGGCACTCCGAGCAAAACGATTATATGCGAATCGACGATAGCCACGTGGGTTGGTTCAGGTCTATTGAGACTGCCGAAATGTGCGGTCATGGAGCGCAAGCCCTTTGGGCCTTTGAAAGCATTATCTAAGCGCCACGCGGCAACTTTTTGCATCCTAAAGGCAACTCATTGCGGGCACCAAAAGCCGCTTGGTATGAACGCGAGGACACAATATGGCATTGAAAGACGTTTTGCTGGATGAATTGCGCGACATGTATAGCGCCGAAAACCAACTGGTTAAAGCTCTCCCCAAGCTTGCCAAGGGCGCCATCAACCCAAAACTCAAGAGCCTGTTCACGGCACATCTGGCAGAAACAAAGGGACAAGTCGAACGTCTTAAGCAAGTTTTCGCAATTTTCGAAGAGAAGCCCACTGGGCAACATTGCAACGGCATGGAAGGCGTGATCGAAGAAGGCAAAGACGCCTTGGAAAAGGACGAGGAAGGTGCATCTTTTGATGCCGGCATCATCGGCGCGGCGTTGCGCACCGAGCACTACGAGATTGCCGGCTATGAGGCGTGTATCTCTATGGCGACAATTCTCGGCATGCCGAAGGTGGTGAGGTTGCTGACGTCAAATCTGAAAGAAGAATTGGCGGCGGCTAAGAAGGTCTCCGCGGCCGGGCAGCCGATTATGAAACAGAGCGCAAAGGAACCAGAATCCCCTAAAAAGCCGAAGACCGGCAAGGAAGAGTATTCCGCAAAGAAGAGCAAAGAAGATGAGGCGAAAGCGGCCGGCGATCTCTGATTGCCTTCCGCGTGAGCTGATGCCCATTTTCGCCATTACCCATGCGGATCGATCCCGGGGCTTATCTTGCAGGTCGCAGAGTAATAACAGAGCCCAGAAAGGCCCGTTGGCCGAAGTTGCCGTAAGAAGGTTTATGACGCCCGATTTGCTGACCTCACGATTGCGGCTTCGAACGTGCTGTGAAGAGGATCTGACGCCGTTTGCTGCAATGAATGCAGACCCGCGCGTGATGGAGTTCTTCTCCAAAACTTTAACTCGCACCGAAAGCGGCGCCCTCGCCGAGCGTATACGTGCGCAGCTCAATCAGCATGCCTTCGGATTGGCGGTGGAACTTGTGCAGCAGATGCCCAATTCATCGGTTTCCTCGGCCTGGCAGAAGCCTCTTTCAGACGCACTTTACTCCCTGTGTCGAAATCGGCTGGAGATTGGACCAAAAGTATTTGGGGCACGTTACGCGCTGGAAGCCGCGCAGAGAGTTTTAAAGTACGCGTTCGAGGATTTGTGCTTGCCAGAATTGGTTTCTTTCACCGCCGCGAACAATCTACGTTCGCAGAAGCTCATGCACAGGCTCGGTTTGTCAGGAACTCTTCCGACGATTTCGAGCACCCGTCGCTAGCCGAAGGGCACCATCTTCGGAAACATGTGCTATATCGGTTACGGCGGGCGGAATGCCCTCGTGAGGTTGACGATGAGTCGGATCGGCATAATGTTGAAGTAGCTACTAGCGCCAGAACGGGCTAGGGCCGGAGGCGGCCAGAGCTGAAGTCACACAAAGTTGGGTCACCTCCCGTCCCCCGGGTTCGCCATCTCAACGACAAGAGGGTCTCTGCTCACTGGCGAGCGGTTTAAGGCATGAGGACGGTTTAATCCTGGATGGAACATACGGATCTTGCCAGCACCTTGCGTTACCTACGGGGGGCGCACGGCGAGAAAGTCAAGCACGGGTTGAGGCGTTGTGAACGTGAATGCCACGGGTGGCGTCAAGGCGGACTACCTGCAATCGGGAGGTGCGCGACCAAAACTTGGTCTGCCACCGTTTTGGGAGTGTCGTTGTAACCGCCATCCCTAAGGACTTTGACTATTGTTGCTTACCTGCTCGCGCCGATACTAGAGCATATGGATCGGTAAACCCTCAAGCCGGGATGATTATTCATCTCGGCTTGAGTTCCTAGGGTCGTCTCAGCCGACCGCGCGAACTGGTCGGGCGATACACGCAGGTACACACCACCCTCACCCTTCGCTATTGCATAGTCCAGCATCTGCCGGCTCTCCAAGTCGTTCCAAGCCTCCCCGCGGCGCGCCAGCTCGCATATCTTGCCCTCGTCTTTGAAGGTCAGTGTCTTTGGAAGTGGCGTTTGCAAACCTGGCTCCAGGAACGTCACATGCCTGACGTCGCCCCGAACGAACTGCATGTAGACTTTGTGGTTCGCTTTGGTGTAGCGGCTCATGCCTCATGGTAGGCGAATATAAGCGAAACTCATCCACAGGTTGACCTATTCCTCCCGGCAAAAGACACAGTACGCTTTGTGGATATCTAGCCGGCTGCTTAGTTCTGAGATTTCAGCGATCCAATGGTCAAATTCCCGGCTACCAGGCGCGTACTTTTCCACCAGCTCGTCAACGTATTGCTTATCGTGTTCAAGCTCTCGGCGAGTCTGGCAAAGCATCTGGCTGCTTCCTAGCTCACGGGGAGGGGTGGACTGGCATCCTCTGGAAGTTCACAATTTAATGTATCGCCAGGCAGTAATCTCGGACTTTGGGTCTACCTTAGCGAAAAAAGACACAGCCGTTCTCTCTTTGCATTTTCCATCCGCGTATCGCACCTGAACCGCCGCATTGACCTTGGGATACGTCCGAGAGTCCAGCGGTCTGAAGTCGTGCCACTCGCTCAGGTATAGCGCCATGTGGGGATTTGATTGACCTGCTGGCGGGGCGGTTGCCAACCCGGGGGGGTGCGAAGTGCAACGGCAAGGTCTCGCCGTCCAGCGCACCGCGGGCTTGCAAATGGAAGGTACCCGTCGCCCCGGTGTCAGCGGCCCAGCGCGGGCGTACTATCATCCGATGACGCATCTCAGCGATTGGCACAAGTTTGACCCGAGCAACAGGAAAACCTATCCGACTGTGGACGCTCCCGTTCAGGTTAAGTTCGACGATGGAAAGTTCGAAGAGGGAGGCAGCCGAATGTTCTTCCCCTTAGCACAGCTGCTTCCTTGTTCGTCGATCAATGCCTGGCGTTACGTCAACGGCGTCGCTCAGCGCTCGACAGATGCAGCGCGCCCTTAGAAGGTTTATGGCATTCCTGCTTGCACAGAACCAATGCCGATTCTGGTGTGATGTTCTTCGCACCCGAAGTCAGCCCGCGTAATAAGCACCGCTTGAGGATCACCTTTGATGAAGGCTTTGTGAGTTATTTTGTCTGGGCGGATTTGATGACACTCTGCTGTTTCAGGTCCCTTTGTTCCGGAATACCTCTCCAATATTCGCAGTCCGACAATATCCGTGCATACCGTTAAATCTCCTGACAACACTTTGCTCCTACTTGAAGCTCGGACAGTTGCTCAGGAAGGTTCCCAGGGTCAAATTTGCACCATGCTGTCCGCCGGACAGCCTCTAGCACGTTTTGGAGGGTATAGACCCTCACCAATTCGCCAACGAGCTCGAAAGACCATCGCCGATAGCTGCCCGCGAAACGGCGACGATATCTATCCCGCGATCCCAGCACTTCAAAGAGAGCTGCCTACATCCGCAGAACGATGGAGAAGGCCAGGAGATGGGCCGAGCGATAAGCATCGCTGCTTCAAGTCTCGTTGTCTTTCTTCCCTGTTGTATTGTGATTGACTGTTCGAGTTTCTGAGCTGGCTTTTGCGACTCGCGCCATGAGGAAAGGCCGTTGAACAGGGCCGGCTACCTTCCGGTTTGCCTTTCTATCTGCGTTCAGCGTGCCGCGCTCAAAGCACCCCCGCCCTTCGGACGCACGCTCTCCTCTCCAAAATCCGCTACACGCCTCTGCGAGGTGCGGACTCCTGCCCCATAGCGAGTCTGGGTCCCCTTCCGCAGATTCTGTCCAGTCGCCTAGGGAGTGGGTCGCGACGGCACACCCGTTGGGCAAGCATGTACCGCATCCAGCGGACAAACCAAAAGAAACGGAGCCAAACACCATGTTCAACAAAGTCATTCTCATCGGCCGCCTCGGACAGAACGCAGAAGCCAAAACCGCTCAGAACAACCGCGAGTACGTCGTCCTCAACATCGCAACCCAGGAAAGCTGGAAGAACGACAAAGGCGACTACGAAACCCGGACCGAATGGCATCGCGTCTATGCCTGGAGGAATCTCTCGAAGTTCGCCAAAACCCTCCAGAAGGGGCAGCTCATCACCCTTGAAGGCACTTTGCGGTATCGCGAGGTCGAAGATGAGCTTGAGGGCACTACCTTCAAACACCGTATAGCCGAAGTCCATGCCACCAGCATGAAGCGGCTCTCCAAGATCGAGACCGCTGATGATCCAGCAGACGGAGCCGGCGAGGAGTAATCGCCGGCGTTCAGGTGGATGAGACAGAGAAAGTCTCATCCACCATTGTTGTCAAGATAGAGGCCGGCTATGAGATTGAGTAGACTCAGATCGTTCCGCTGTCAGCGTTGCTGTATTGCCTTATTGGATCAACCGAGGGTCGTTCCTTGCGACACGGCTTTATCAGACTAATACTCAGAAGGGCGTTCGGGCCTCCGGCTAGCCCCACGGACCAGTCGTATGCGACAAAGTTACCGTCACTCGACCTTGACGAAGCGCAAAGCTGGCCGGCCCCCAAGCCGGCTGTGAGCCCAAAGTGTACATTGTCTGCGGCCCAGTTCAGCCAGCGCCACAACAGCACAGGTAGCAGAAGAACCAAAAGGACGTCGTTCACACTCCAGAAATCAAGGCGGCAGCTCAAACCAATTGGCGAGCTGCTAACCTTGCGCGGTAGAGTGCAAGCGAGGGTACAACCCAAAAACGTAGAAAAGGCCAATCTTTCGCCTTGACTGTTTTATGTGGGCTACTCTGACCTGCCCAAAATTCTGCATCGTACGCCTCAGCAGGCTGCGTCTGGGACGCGATACCATAGCTTCGCATGCACCATCCAGGATTTAAAATGACAGCAGTTCACCGAAATAACGTAAAAGTCCGCGGAAATGGCACTCGATACCTCATGTTTGCTCACGGATATGGCTGCGATCAGAGTATGTGGCGATCCATGATCCCAGCTTTCGAAGCCGACTACAAACTGGTTCTGTTCGACTACGTAGGCGCCGGCGGATCCGATTTCTCAGCATTCGATCGGACCCACTACAGTTCGTTGCGAGGCTATGCAGCAGATGTGCTCGAAATCATCGACGAGTTAGAACTCGGCAGTGTGACGTTTGTCGGCCACTCGGTGAGTTCGATGATTGGAGCCTTGGCGGCGATCGAGAAACCCAGCTATTTTGAAAATCTCGTTATGATCGGACCGTCGCCCTCCTACATCAACGATGGCGCCTACAAGGGCGGCTTCGACCGATCCGACATTGAAGGGCTCTTGGCTCTTCTAGACAGCAATCACTTAGGGTGGTCAGCGACGATGGCTCCCCTCATCATGGGGGAGGACAAATCTCCGGAACTGATTGGAGAGTTGGAGGCAAGCTTTTGCCGTACCGACCCCCTTTTCGCCCAACATTTCGCACGCGTGACATTTCTTTCCGATAATCGCGCGGATTTGGCCAGAGTGCAGACTCGAACGTTGATCCTGCAGTGCGACAAAGATATGATCGCTCCCATTCACGTAGGAGAATATGTGCATAAGTGCCTTCCGAGCAGCCAACTCGAGATAATGCAGGCGACTGGCCATTGCCCTCACATGAGCGCACCACAGGAAGTGGTCGCGCACATGCGCAGCTTCCTCTGACGGGAGGCGGCAAAGCCTTGGAGACCGACTTCTTTGAAGAAGCGCCCTGCGGGTATGTTGTCCTCGCCTTGAACGGGGCCTTTCTGCGGGTGAATCGTGCATTTCACGAACTCACTCATCTCTCTGCCTCTTCGCTTCAACCACAGCGTTTTCAGGATATGCTCTCGCGCGCGGGAGGCATGTTCTACGAAACGCAATTCGCCCAGGTCATTCTTCTTAGAAGCCGTCTCACTGAGGTAGCGTTTGACCTTATCGGTGCTGATGGCAATATCGTTCCCGTACTCATCAATGCCGTACTCCGCCGCGATGAGTTCGGAAAACCGCGCGACATTTTCATGGCTGTGTTTAATGCGTCACATCGCCGTGCCTACGAGCAAGATCTACTCCTCGCCCGCAAAACCGCTGAGCAGATGGTCGAGGTTATCCGGCACTCTTCGGATGCAATCATCACTTTGACGACAAGCGGAGACATTCAGACCTGGAACAAAGGCGCAGAACAAATCTTTGGATACGCTCCAACAGAAGCGAGGGGTAAATCTCTTTTGGCCTTGCTGTTCGGCAGCGAACAGGAGAAGCAGGTAGGAGACGCCATCGCCCTCTTGGAGCATGGGCGCAGCATCAACAGAGAGTTTGTTGGTCTGCACAAAACTGGCAAGACAATGGACCTATCGGTGAATCTGACTCCCCATATGGAAGCACCAGGTATTCTGGTCGCGTTTTCTGTCATCATTCGCGATGTAACAGCACACAGGACGGCGGAGAAAGCCCTTATACAGAGCGAGAAATTGGCTTCCGTAGGACGCCTTGCGAGCTCAATCGCACACGAGATCAACAATCCATTGGAAGCCGTAACGAACTTGCTCTATATCCTTCAGTCACAAGTAGTCTCAGAGGAATCAAAAAAGTTGGTCATCACGGCGCAGGAAGAATTAGCGCGTGTATCTCACATCGCAAATCACACATTGCGCTTTCATCGTCAGACCACAAACGCAACCGACGTCGATCTGGGAGAACTTATTTGCTCTATTCTGGGGCTTTATCGGGCACGTCTCAACAGTTCAGAAATCACCGTCGAAATTAAAAAACTGAGCGCATCACCACTGCGATGCTTCGATGGCGAGATGCGCCAGATCTTGATGAATCTGATAAGCAACGCATTCGATGCCACGCGAAGGGGAGGTCGTCTCATCTTGGCCTGCCGTGACACCCGCCTTCGTTCCGGCCATAAAGGTGTTCGCGTTACGATAGCGGATACCGGCACGGGCATAACCCCAGCTGCCCTGAACCGCATTTTCGAACCTTTTTACACTACAAAAGGGATCGGCGGCACTGGGTTAGGACTTTGGATTATTCAAGAATTGCTTGAAAAAGCCGGTGGGTCAATTCGGGTCCGGAGCTCGATCCAACCTCGCAAAAGTGGCACCGTCGTCGTCCTGTCCTTTCCGCACCATTTCGATCCACCTGCTGACGAGAGACCCCTTCCCTAAGCACCGTCTGCTCGGCTGGCGCCGGATATGACGGCACAGACGCTCTGGAGTGATGAGGACAAACGCGGCGGTTCTGCGGTTCTCAGGACCTTGCCGCCTGAACCGAAACCGGACAAGATACGCCCGTACTTGCCGGCATCGGAAAGAAACCACCGGCGAATTCTCGCTCCATCGATTCGGCTTCAGGATCTTTCTGCCATCAGCCGAAAAAAACGTCTTTACAGATGCCCACTCGCGGTCTTACGCTAACCTGAAATTCGTGCAGCTACCATCACAGGCAACCCTTGGAGGGTTAGCCACATCTGGGGATAGGCGGTGCACTATGATAACTGTTTGCTTCAATCCGGTCTGCAAGCGGGAACTTTTGTATCTGCGAGAAGGGCGTGTCGTCAGGCTGGTCAAGACGCAGGGCGGACAGGCAAGGGTAGAGCACTTTTGGCTATGCGGCGACTGTTATCAACTTTACGATTTCCAGTTTTCTGCAAAAGGGGGGATCCGGCTGCTCGCGAGAGCTATCCCACAAGATGAGACTGGCGTTCGGAAACAAAAGATCTTGTTGTCCACAGAAATATGCCAGGAAGAAACTACTGCAGCATAGCCGCTTTTCCGCCGACCGATTTTCGAGTGTGACGCCCCATCCGGATCCCATCCCCATGTATACAGTACGAGCAGGTACCCTAAAAGGGGTGTCTGCGGATGCTAAAGGGCCAGATGTCGAAATTGCGATCAACGGAACTCGAGTGAGTCAAGTTCGCGATTTCCGCAGCCGGCGCATTCAGTCACGAGGTCTGATAACGTTTGCTATCCTTCACGAATCGCTTATTTGGTACAAAAATAATGGCTTACGAATGTCCGATAACTAACTGTCTGTTAACCAACGTCCGGCGTGCCGGAGTACGTTCGTCACTGCTTCTTGCGCGCAGCGATACAATCCGTGTGCAATATGGCTATGAAAGACGTGATCATGCAGATCACAGACTCACTACGTCATTCCGTAAAGCCGGGCCCGCAAGCGGAACGCTTCCGGAGCCCCTTCTAGAATCTCGCATGCGGCATCCCTTGTGCCCACGTCATCGATTGAGCCGCGATGGGTAATCGTTGCTTTGTCGCTTGTGCTCTTCAATACCACTATCTGTTCCGCATCGGATAGCACAGCTATGTTGGCGTTGTGCGTCACGACGATGATCTGACGCCGCTCCTTCGCCCTTCTCAGTACAGGAACCAAGGTGCTGTAAATAAATTCGCTGTCGAGGTTGTCCTCCGGCTGATCGATCAACAATGGCTGAGCACGGTCCGATGACAGCATCAGGGCCAGCAACACCGACTGTTGCTGGCCTAGAGAAAGCTGGGTGAAGTCGCGAATGCGTGGCTTCGGTGTCTGACCTGGTACCTGTACCATCTTGGTGACCGTCAGCTTCGGGTAGTCATCGATCTGAATCCGCTCCAGTGCGTGTAGTAGTTCAGGGGTGTTCAACCGGTTGAGGATCGTATCGGCTTCTCCTTTGGTGAAGGCCGCGACGCCGGGAGCGCTCTGCAAACCTATGAGCGCTTGGCTGTTTTGCGCGCGAACCGCGTCGATCAGCTTCGGTACGGTGAGCTGGGCGATGAGGATGGCCGCCCTTGGGACCTGCACCGTTTTCCATCCCATCGCGGAAGTTACAAGGTTCTCGGCGTCGGGCGAGTAGCCGTCGGTGACGAACTTCAGGCTCAGAGTCAGATCCTTAAGTGCGGAGGCGAGGACCGTGCTGGCCTTCGACGCGAACGCCGCGCGCAACGTCGCAATCTTCGAACGCGCCGACCAACGCCGCTGCAGGATTGCCTTGCGCTCGGTTTCCAGGCGCTGCAGCTCCTTCTTCCACGCATCGAGGCTTACAAGATTCTGCTTCGCCGAGGCGGCATCGTTCGCGAGCTTCTGAATGAAGCCCATATCCAGTTTGATCCCCTGATCTTCCAGCGCCTTCCGCTTTTGCTCGATTTCGTCGGACGCCGTCTGATCACGAGCCTTCCATTGATTCAGCTGGGCCTGTACAGTCCCTGAAAGCTGACTGTATTGTGCGGTGAGTTCGGAACGCGAGGTGGTAACCGCGGCTTCGAAGGTGTTCACTCCCTGCAAAATCGCCTGCAATTCCTGGCTGTTCGTGGTGCCAGCGACCGGGGTGACCGCCAGTAGCCGCTTGATCTCTTCGGGAAGAGCGTTTGAATTGACGCATTCGCGTATCGCTCTCAAATGAGTGACGATCTGCGTACGCTGTTCTTTCTCGTTCGAAAGTTGTCGCTGCAGCGCGATGACATCCTTTGCCTTGGCGGTCTCTAGCGCCGAAAGTTGCGCATTTGCCACTTTCAGCTTTTGATCCCACGTCGGAATCAGCGCAACCTGCTGCTTCGCCTTCTCAATCGCCTGCTGAGACTGCAAAAGCTCTTCGCGCGCCTTCTCCTCTTCGTCCTGAGCTGTAGCGAGCGAGATGAACTTGTCAAGGTACCGCGTCAGCGCGGAAGGGTCTCGCTCGGCGCTCTTGCTGATTGTCGCCGCGTCCCCCTGACCGAAACAATCCATGTCAAATTCTGTTTGGCCATCTAGCGGGTCCGACAGGTTGGAAACAGGATTGCCCGTCACCCGATTCAGCGCCGTGACAACGCCGGCTGCGTCTTTCCAAAATAGGTCTACCTCCGTCGGCCACACCTCCGAGTCCAGCATGTACGCTTTGCCCCCATCGGCTGACAAAAGGCGAACGGCTTCCAATGTGGTCGACTTGCCCGCGCCGCGGCCGCCGATGATGCAGTTCAGATTCTTGCTCAGACGGATGGTCGTACCGGTGAAGAACCCCCCTTCCATATGCATGCCCAGCACGAACGGAACAGCAAACGGAATCTCATCCTCGATCCGGACACGGACCTCCGCATCAAGGAGGGCCAGCTGCAGGGCCGAAAAGGACGGTGACTGCATCTTGTAACGCGTCACGCGTTTCTTCCCGGCCGAGTTCGTGCCCACATTTGCCAGCTTATGTGCGTCCGAATTCAACACGCGCGCGAGGAACTGCCGCGAGCCCATTCCTAAAGCGCTTGCACGCTGTGCGCCGACATTTTTCCTGCCTGTATCGGGATCGAGCGGGCTGTAACTGACCGGGCTGGCCGCGTCTTTCAGCTCGATCCCCAACAGACCCTTATGCTTCAGCACATCAACTTTATGCGGCGCGCTGCCCGGAACCTCCATCTCGAAGCCCTTCGCCCCATCGACATGTGCCAGAACTGCGAAGCCACCTAGTGCGGACGCCTGCTCGATGCACTCCAAAAGCGAAGTCTTGCATCGAGAACTGGCCGTGCCCCTGTCCTGTAGCTTTCGGAATTATTTGGCGTAGTGTTTCGGAATTATATGGCGTAAGGTCTTTGACATGCGAGAACTGGGCGAAGTGCCTGAGGAAGCTCGAGAGCTCGCGATGTCCCGGTTTCGGTTGATCCAGCCACATCTCGAGAAGAATCAGCCCCTGCAAACCGTAGCAGCTAACGGGAAGGTCCCGTTCCGAACCGCACAGCGGTGGGTGAGCCAGTACCGTAAATTCGGCTTGATAGCTCTTGCACGCAAATCACGGGCTGATCGCGGTGCCCGCAGAGTGATCTCGCTGAAGCTTAAGGAAACCATAGAAGCGCTCGCCTTGGAGAGCCCTCCTCTACCGGTCCGGTCAATCTGGCGACAGATTCGGCAGCATGCGGAGACAATCGGTGAGACCCCACCACGCTACGGACTCGTTTACGATCTCGTGCGTGAAATCCCAGTAGGACTGCTTACCCTCGCCCACCGTGGCGGAAAGACGTACAGCGAAAAATTCGACCTGGTCCACCGACGGGAAGCCCCGCGATCGAACGCAATCTGGCAAGCCGATCATGCACAATTGGGCATCCGCCTGGTAAGAGAGGATGGTCAGGTCGCCAAACCCTGGTTGACCATCGTCATCGATGACTACAGTCGGGCTGTTGCCGGATACTTTCTCGGCTTTGATCCTCCCTCCTCGACACGAACCGCCCTTGCCCTTCGGCAAGCGATCTGGCGAAAGAGCCATCCACATTGGCAGATGTGCGGTATCCCCGATGTGCTTTATACCGACAATGGATCAGATTTTAAGTCAAAGCACATCGAACAGGTCGCTATCGATCTCAAAATCCAGCTCGTGTTCTCGACACCAGGGAAGCCGCAAGGGCGTGGCCGCATCGAGCGCTTTTTCAGAACGGTCAACGAAATGTTTCTTTGCGAGCTTGATGGGTTCGGCAAGAAAAGGCGACGTAAACCAAACCTTTCCATTGAGCAGTTTGAGGAACTCTTTCGGACATTCCTTTTTGAGACCTACCATCGACAACCCAGCACCCCCGCAAGGACGGCTCCCTCGGCGCGCTGGGAGGAGGGAGGATTTCTGCCTCGCATGCCCGAGTCCCTTGAGCAACTTGATTTGCTGCTCATGCAAGCGGTAGGCGCGCGGAGGGTGCGCCGCGATGGTATTCACTTTCATGGTCTGCGGTATCTTTCCCTGGTGCTGGCGGCGTACGTGGGTGAAGATGTGACCATTCGGTACGATCCCCGTGACATGGGAGAGATACGTGTCTTCTACAAGGATCGCTTTCTTTGTTCTGCGGTATCCGCGGAGCTGGCAGGAGAGACCATTTCCCTCCGAGACATCACTAGAGCGCGCGACCAACGCCGTCGCGAACTCCGCACGATCCTCCACGATCGGCAACGGGTCGTCGATTCGCTTCTGCAATTAAAAAAAGGGACCAGTTCTGAGGAGATTCATGCAAAAGCAGCCGCCGCACCCCCATCCAAAGTCCGTATCAAAAGATACCGCAACGAGTGACGGCGCATTTGGCGAGACGATTGAACACCGCAGATTTGTCGAGTTTTGCGATGCATGCCGCAATTTCCGCTACATCGGTATATGCTACGGGCCTCCAGGAATTGGCAAAACACTCTCTGCCGTTCGCTACAGCCGCGCGGATCAAATCCGAACAAGGGATGCGTGGACAACTGAAGTGAAAGACAATCGTCCAATCGACACAGTGCTCTACACGACCTCTGTGGTCAATACCCCATCCAGGGTCGATACCGACATCTCGCTCGCAAAAGAAAGAGTCAGAAACATCCTTCTGGACCCTATCCAGCAAGAAGCGAGGATCGTTCTCGACGAAATCAGACTCAAAGACGAGAAGAGACGAAGGGACATCATGGACAAACCGGGTTGCTCTCCGGAGTATCCTCCGGCGGTCGATCCTACCTACTTCGAGACATACAAGCACTATCAATCCAAACAGCGAGCGGTCTCAGACCCGACAACTCTGATTCTCGTGGATGAGGCTGATCGCCTCCACATGAATAGTCTCGAACAGATGCGATCGATCTTCGATCAAGGTACCGCCGGTATGGTGCTGATCGGCATGCCGGGGATCGAAAAGCGTATCGCCCGCTTTCCTCAGTTCTATTCACGCATCGGATTCGTTCACGAATTTCGGCCTCTGAATGCAATCCAAGTCCAGGAACTCCTTGCGCAGCGCTGGGCGCCAGCGGGTATCAAGCTCCCTGAAGGGCCGCTCTCCCCCGAAGTTGTCGCAAGCCTCATACGCATGACTGGAGGAAACTTCAGGCTGCTGACCCGACTTCTAACCCAGATCGAACGAGTTCTCAGCGTGAATAATCTTCACAATGTTTCTGTCGAGGTCGTCGAAGCAGCACGGGACAGTCTGGTGATCGGGACAAACTGAGTTGTACAGTTGTACGCCAAATAGTCCCGAAACGCTACGCCAAATAATTCCGAAACTCGGCGCCACTTAAAGTCGAAAGCTACACACCACACCGACCAGCACTCCACTGCCAACACTCACCACCGTCGACGCAAAGACGATCTGAAGCACATGCCCACGTTGAGCACCCAGCGCCACGCGTATGCCGAACTCGTTGGTTCGTTGGGTCACCGTGTACGACACCACGCTGTACAGTCCGACAGCCGACAGGCTGAGAGCCAGCACCGCGAAAGCTGTGAAGAGCCAGGCAACCAGGTGTTCCTGCTGCCACTCCGGTTGATCGCTGATCCATTTATCGAGATCGGAGACCACGCGTGCCGCCTGCTGATCGGGATTTACCGTGGCGAGTGCGCGCCTGATTGCGTTCAGGAGCCCTAACGGCGGCACCTCGGACCTAACCAGAATCTGCGTGCTCGGCGGCATCCGAAGCGTCCAGGGCACGAAAATCGCAGGCTTAACAGGATTGCGCAACCCGGCGTCGCGGCGTCTCCCACGACTCCAACAATTTGTAACCATGAGCCTGCGATTCCTGGAGCTGAGGTGAGATCCGCCGGAGGGTTCTCGATGTCTGGCAGCTTCAACGAGTGTCCCGCGGGATCGCCATTCGGAAAATAAAGCCGAGCCAGGGTCTCGTTGATAACGGCGAGAGGTGCGCCATTGTGGTTTTCTGTCTCACTCCAGATTCTGCCCTGGAGGAGAGGAATGCGCAGCGTGCCGAAGAACTCCGGTCCCACTAGGTTTAGGAGGGCTGTCCGCGGGCCCAGCCCCGGATGTCCCAAAACCTCGAACGACATTTCGGAGCCGGCATTGGGCGGAGTGGCGTTGCTGGCAATGGCCGTCATCCTCACGCCGGGCACAGTGCCCACCCTCGCCCGAAGCTGCTCGAAATACGCCGCCCGCCCGCTCCAACTCGTGTACGACTTCTCTTGGAGCGGAATCCAGATGGAGATTACATTGTGCGGGTCATAGCCGAGTGGCTGGTGCAGCAAACGCGCAAAGCCATCGATGGTCGCACCTGAGCAGGCGAGCAGCAGGAGCGTGAGAGCGATTTGACCGGAGATGAGCGCGCTATGCGTCCTGCGTTCCCGCATGCTTCCGGCGATCTTTCTCGCGCCCGACTGCAGAAGCTTACCCGGTTCCGGCCGCGAGAGCTGCAACGCCGGCGATAGCCCGAAAAGAATCACGGTTGCTAGCGCCAAGCCAATGCTGAAAAAGAGGACAGGCAGGTTAATCCTCGCTGAGAATTCCGAGGCGAACATGTTGTACTGGGGCAGGAGGACCTTCATGGCCGCGACCGCACCATAGGCCACGACAATACCCATAGCAGCACCAGTCATGGCCAGCAGGAGCGACTCCGTCAACAGTTGCCGTACGATTCTCCCGCGTCCCGCTCCAATCGCGGTTCGCACGGCGAGTTCATGCTCCCGCACGGTTCCGCGCGCCAGTAGCAGAATGGAGACGTTGCCGCAACCGATGGCGAGCAGCAACGCCACACCGCCGAGCAGCAGAACCAGCGTGTGCCCCATGTGTTCTATTACCCAGTCGTTCAGACCGTGGAGTGTTACCTGAAAGTGCTCGGGGAAGCGATTTGGCATTTCCCGGGCGAACTGTTCCATCAGTGGTTGAAGGCCCGCGCTGGCTGCCGTACGGCTTTCACCCGGCTTTAGCCGGAGTACGAAGCGGTATGTCAGGTTTGGATCCAGCGTCAGATTCAGGGGCAGATACACATCCTTGGCCTCCCACCGGAAGCGTTTCGCCGCAACGCCGACTATCCGGTAGCTCTTCCGGTTCAGTTGGAGCGTCTTTCCTACCGCGTCCGGATTCCCATTGAAATGCCGTTGCCAGAACTGATAACTCAACACCGCCACTGGTTGCGGTTCCTCTCCGTCGACTGCGTCCGACGGGATGAGACCCCGACCCAGCAGTGGCGGTTCGCCAAGAAAGTCAAAGGCGTTCGAGGTTACGAAAAGGGTTTCTACGTCCTCCGGGATGTCGCCTCCGGTCAGCGTCAAGGACGAGCTATCCATGGCGACGAGATCCTCTAAGGCGGAGGACCGGCGCAGGAGACGAATTTTCCCGCAGAGAGACACGAAGGCGAGGTGCGACCGCTGATCATCTTCAACAACGGCTACGACGCTACCATCACGGACATGTATTTCGCCTCGGCGGTAGCAGCATCGCGGCGAGGGTATCACTGTCTTCTCTTCGACGGCCCGGGTCAAGGCGAAATGCTCTATGAGCAGGGCATTCCACTTCGTGCCGATTGGGAGACAGTGGTTGGGGCTGTTGTCGATTTCGCGGTGCAACAACCTAACATCGATCCGGAACGCATTGCGCTGAGCGGGTGGAGCCTGGGCGGACACCTCGCTCCTCGTGCTGCCTCCAGCGAGCATCGCATCGCTGCGCTGATTGCCGATCCCGGGACTTGGAGCATTGCCGGCGATTTTCGCGGGTTCATTGCCAAGGTTACGGGACGCTCACCCGACCCGGGTGTAGGTCTTGGAGACCTCGATAACGACACGATTGGCAAGCTGGATGCTTTCATTCGGAAGGATCGTGGCTTCAACTGGAAGATTGTTCAGAGGGGATTCTGGGTCCACGGTGTCGACAATTTGCGTGATTACCTGGGTTCGGCTGAGCAGTTCACGATGGACGGGCGTGCAGAGCTGATCCGCTGCCCAACGCTGGTGACGATGGCGGAACACGATTCGTTAGGTGCGAGGGCTCCATCGTTTCTGGAAGCGCTGACATGCCGCAAAACGTTACTGCGATTTTCTGCCGCAGAGGGCGCAGGCGATCACTGCGAGATGCAGAATCGATCTCTGCTCAACCAAAGAACGTTGGATTAGCTCGATGAGCAGTTCTCTGCAGGCAACAGCTAACGAAAGACCGGTCTTGAGACGCGCGCTTCGCTCGCGGTCAGTGCCGCAAGGAGCGAAAACGTTGTGATGCGAGATGCGCTAGAAGCTCACCGGCCACAAGGATCGGTGTGGCTCTCACCCAAAAGCTGCACATTCTATCCCGGCGAGCATCAAGACTTGGTAACTAAACATTAGAATCAAGAGAGAGCGAACAAACAATCGGGGGCAGTACACAACACATCGTGTGGTACCACACAGTTTCTTACGTGTCTTACAGGCCCGGCAGAGACTGTTGCTCTCCTAGGATGGCGACTTGCCTAAAGTTTGGTCCAGCCAGTTAAAGACTCGCAAGTCTCGGAGTTCCGTTGCCTTCGGTTCACAATGCAAATCTGCTCCGTCACTCACAGAAAAGGGAATGAGCTTCTTCGGTGACTTCACCAGATCGTAGAGCTGCTGAGATTGGCCCGGCCAGTAGGCTTCGTTCACAGGAGAAGTAATCAACAACGGACACGTTATCAAATCAGTGATGCCGCGCAGATGATATTCCGATACAGCCTTGTACGTATCGAAGTAGGAGGAGAATCCAAACGGTCTCATGCGGAAGTTGAGATTCGCTTTGACGGCTGGGCTTAAACCCTTCGCCAGAAAACTGTCAAATTCAGCTTTGTGTCCCCCTTTCAGCAATGCCAGCAGAGGAGGAGGTAGACTGACAGTCCATGAAGTGGAAACGTCGACCACGCCAGGATCGGCGATCGAGGCGGCAATTCTCTTCTCGAAAGCCACGGCGCGCGGCACCCAGTACCCGCCCTGGCTGATCCCCTGAATGGCGATTTTCTTTGCATCGACCTCGGACCGGGAAAGCGCATAATCCACCACCGGAGAGATGACCTTCTCCCAGTCGGGACGGAAGTAAAGCTTCTGTTTCCATAACGCGTATCCCTGTCCTGGACCATCGAAGGTAAGGCAGTCGTATCCGCGAGCCAATGCTCCGGCTCCTCCCCACAACCACATATCGAGCAGAGAGCCATCACTCCCATTGACTAAGATCAATAGTGGAGGTCTCTTCGCCTTCCCGTTCCCTCGCAAGAAAAAACCGTGAAGTTCAGTGCCTTCATAGGGAATCTTTACTGGCTCAATCGGCGGATCGAACAAAGGAATGGCTCTCATCCAGCAGTCGTACAGAAGTTCCCAGGTTGGGAGAAACCTGGATGGATCTTCGGAGCCATCGATGAAATAAGTTGCGCTATCGTAAAAATTCTGTGCCCAGAGATAGGCTTGTCTCGCGCTCTCTTTGTGACCGTGGGCCAGCGAGTCTTCCGCTAGTTGTCGTGCTTCGTCTCCGGCCTGCTTAAAAGCCAAAAACGCGCTCTCAAAATTGCCATCCTCCACCTGTTTCGTAAGATAGAGAACTTTCCCGACGTTCCCTCCAGAGTGATAGGCACGTCCGAGACTCGTGAGAAAGATCATCTCGAAAGTAGAATTCTTGAAGAAGTAGTGGCGAGCTGCCTCCGCACCAGCTTCGGGCTTCTGTGCTTGCAAAGGGCGGCCTGACCCGAGACCCGTAAGAGCTGTTGTAAGTCCTAGAGTGAACTGCCGGCGGTCTACTCTCATCATGCCCCCCTTTTTTAGCTTTCCATTGTACCGATTCCACGTGGCAGAAGTCCTGGCGCGCGCGATCTGCGCCTGGACACGACAACCAGGAATTAAAGACATGCCAGAATGGTGAGACTCACAGCCTGTACACCAACGCATACCAATTGCGCTTCGGAAAAGCCATAGCGTCTCGGGCGGGCGCTGGTGGTCCGGTAAAAGTCAAGGATGAACCGCACGACCGCATACAAAGAGAGATACATCCAAAAGATGTATCCGGCCGTGCCCGGAAATTGCCACACTGCCGTTGCCAATATCGCAAAGAGCGTTGCCTGCGCACCCGCTTCGACGAGTTGTACGGGAAACACACGGGTACCCGGATTAGGGCTAGCAGAGAACCGTCTACATCCGTGCCCAGCCGATTCGAAGATAGTCCGAGGGTAGAGGACGCCGCTGGGAGAAGGCTTTCCAAAACAACACCCGCCGAGGAAGCAGCCGACGCGAGCAAGGCATCCGTACAGCGGCATGAGCGTTCCGAAGAATGCGAAGGCGAGGCTCAGCGGCTGCTTGAATAGCAAGCTGACGATCAGAAAGCTTGGGATGATGAATAGGAGACAATCCTGGAGAAAAGATCGCGCCGCTGTTTTTCCCAAGGCAGCTTTCGCCTCCAGGCCAATCTTATAAACAAATAATGCGGCAAGTACGGCGACTGTCAGACCGAGGCCGGATACAGTTGGGAAACGCCTGGAAAACGCCCACGCGTAGGCGAGTGCCGACAGGGCAGCGGCATCGGACATGATCCAATATGGTTTGTAGTGAAGCCGGAATAGGGTGAGCTTGTTTGCATGAATTACGATGGCATCAAGGAAGGGCCGCTTGCCCTCTTCCGTATCTGCGGCCACAGTACAGTTTTCCTTTGACGCTGCCCGTTCGCTGGATGGTAGCCAAAATTTACTCGTTCGCCACGCTGTTCTCATTTGCACCTCGAAAATCTCCACCGCCCTGCTCCCTCGCGTGCGGGCGATGCTTTCCTTATTGCAACTGCCGGGCCAAAGTTATTTAGCTTTGATAACAAGGATTGGAGCAACAAGGGCTCACGATGTGGTCGTGAACTCCCGAGACTTCGTGAATTTCACGGGAGATTGGAAACCCTGCGTTGCGTGAAGGGCCGAAGGGGATTTGAAACTACAAAGCGCGGAAGCGCCGCTTGTCGATTTGGAGGGATTTGATCTTCGAGTCCAGGGTCGAAGCCGGCATCCCAAGCCGAGTGGCGGCCCCTGAGGGGCCGGAGACGCGGCCGCTGGTTTCCGTAAGTGCGGCCTCGATGCTCGCTCTTTCCTGGGTCAAGAGCTCATCCGGTAAGCGCCAGCTCGGATGGCGGTGGTGAGAGAGCCAACTCTCATCGACCGAAAAGTCCTCTGAGTCGCACACGATCACGGAGCGCTCGATGACATTCTGGAGTTCACGAATGTTGCCAGGCCAAGGATAGGACTGCAACCGGTCTAAACTCTTCTTTTCGATGCGCCGTATCTTCTTGCCTGCTTTGCTCGAGTATCGGTCGATAAAGTACTCAACCAGCAGGCGAATGTCGTCTCTTCGTTCCCGTAGCGGAGGAATCTCGATCGGAAACACGTTGATCCGATAAAACAAGTCGCTGCGAAAGGCTCCGACCGCGATAGCAGCCGCCAGGTCGCGGTTGGTTGCGGTGATAATGCGCACGTCCGTGCGAATGGGGCGGTTGCCCCCTACGCGTTCAAATTCTTTTTCTTGCAGGACCCGTAACAGGGCTATTTGGGTCTCCGCTGGGAGTTCGCCGACCTCATCGAGGAAGAGTGTTCCTCCATCGGCCAGCTCAAAACGTCCAAGCCGACGCTGCAGCGCGCCCGTGAAAGCGCCTTTCTCATGCCCGAACAACTCCGATGCAATCAAGTCGCGTGGGATCGCGGCGCAATTGACGCTGACGAATGTTCGTCCGGAACGCTTTGACCGTTTGTGAATCGCACGCGCGATCAGCTCTTTTCCTGTGCCGGTTTCACCGGTGATAAGAACTGTGGAGTCGGCTTGCGCGACCTTCGTTACGCGGGCGAGGACCGCCTGGAGTGCTGCAGAAGTGCCAACAATTTCCTCGAACATTGATACTTTTTCTATCTCTTCCCGGAGCACGAGATTCTCTTTGTAGGCTCTCTCCTGTGCCTGCTTTCTGTCGTCTATGTCCACGCGTAAGCCACACCAGCGCACGATTTTTCCCTGGTCATCGCAGACGGGAAAGTTCTGGTGGAGAAACCAACGAAACTCGCCGTCCTTGCCTAGCATCCGCGCTTCCACCTCGCCGGCAACACCGGATTCAAATGTTTCAAGGACCACCCTGGTTAATTTTTCGAGGTCGTCCGGATGTGTGACCTTGGCCATGAATTCTCTTGGCGCCATTGGCAGGGTCGCAATGTCGCCGAAGTACTCGCGCGAAATATGGTTCGTATACGCACTGCTGCCGCCGGGTTCAATAATCACTATGTGTTGCGGAATCAGATCGATGATCTGTCTGAGTTGGTGTTCTTCCAATGAGCGATCTTTCGGATCACTGTTATGTGCCGCAACGGCTGGTCTCGCCTGAAGCATGTCAACGACGCCTCGAACGCTCTTGTCTCTGTAGACATAACGATCTCATCGACAGGACGTTAAGAGTCTGTCACCCGGACCGGTCGAGGACTTCACTACGAGCGATCGATCGTCCCGATCAACGGTCACGCACATGCTACCTGAAAATGCGTCGGTCCCGAATACTTTATGGACTACCCGAGAGGCCGTCCTTATTTGTTCGCTAATCCTCATATTTTCAACCGCTTATCTGGCCCATTTGTTACCACGATACGTGAAGCCACACAGACTGACCCCTTAGATGAGAGGTTGGGTGGGCTAATGGGATGTCGTCGAGTTTCGACTTGAAGTGGCCAGTAACGTGCAAGTTCGCTTCAGGCTACACGCGAGCAGTCCCAAGTGTTGTGATTTGCCCTTGGGACTTCCTCGTACTGAACGACTGCAGAGTGGCTTGCGGCCCGGCAGTCTCACGAAGGTGTGAATTGGAGGGACCGGTTTATGTGGAAGGCTAAAAGGATAGAGGAAGGTGAGTTTGTGGTTCTCCTGCTAAGTGGGCGCATCGAAGGGGATCATCTGCTGGAGCTGCAAAAAATCTTCGTATCGGAAACCGGGAATCTGAACCTCATAGTGGACATGAAGGAAGTAAAACTTGTGGACCAGGACGCTGTCAGGTTCCTGTCGTCTTGCGAGACGGGTGGCACTCGCCTTCGTAATTGCCCGGCCTATATCCGCGAGTGGATTCGGAGCGGCATTGAAAGCATTTCTCACCGCGACGGGGAGTGAGGCCTATCCACTGGCGCCAAGGTTACGGTATCTCCATCGATCACGTTAGGTAGCCTTCGGAGAATTAGCGATTGCTGCAACAAATAGGTTGGAGTAAGCCCTCGCTTCCTCCTCAAGGCGTTCAGATCGCCAGTTCCCTGGTCGGAAGTCTAATGGATACTCTAGGACCGGAGCTGTCTCTTTCAGTTCCGGGCGAGTCACCGGCTACACGGACATAACCCAGAAAACGGGGTATGTCCGGATCGGCGACCATCCGAACAGAACCCGCGATTTGACTTTCAACCCGTCGAGATGAGTGCGTTGGCCTGAAGTCGACAGTTGGAACTTGGATGTGCGTATCAGTGAACGCTAGCCGGCTTCGTGCGATCGTCAATCTCGTCGAATATTTTTTGTAATCATTCAGATTTCGAAGATCAGCATACCCTATGTAGTATGCTATCTTCTGGCGAGTCCCGGGTTGGTCGTCCACGGGTTCTCCAAGGAGTTCTTCATGAAGAAAGGACTGAAATGGAATCTGAGGATACTATGGGCGTTCGTGCTCGCAATCGCGGTTGCAGGCTGTCTTTGCGCACAGGACATCACTGGCAGTTGGCAGGGAACAATGACGACGCCTGAGGGCGCACCGCATCGCATCATTCTGCGAGTCATACACGGTGACAGCGGAGCGTTCAAGGCAAGGACCTACAGTATCGATCAGAACTTCACTGGCGATTGGGTCGACTCAATAACCGTGCACGACTCGACCGCGCAATTTCGAGTCGGCATGCTTCAGCTTTCCTACGAAGGCAAGCTAAGCGCCGACGGCAAAAGCATCACCGGCACATGGACACAGGGTGGGGCGACTCCGTTTACCTTCCAAAAGACCACCCAGACGGCCGCGTGGCCTCTGCCCCCCGACCCCTCACTTCACACTGTGCAACTCGTCCCCGTCGAGCCCGGGGTCAGCCTCGAAGTCCTCGACTGGGGTGGCACTGGCCGGCCTCTCGTCTTCCTCGGCGCTCTGGGCGACACCGCGCACGAGTTCGACCAGTTCGCGCCCAAATTTAGCGGCAGGTATCATGTGTACGGCATCACCCGTCGCGGCTTTGGCGAGTCCAGCGATCCCACGCCCAATGACGACAACTATTCGTCCGACCGCCTCGGCGACGATGTCCTTGGCGTCATCGCTGCCCTTCATCTGGATAAGCCGGGCATGCCCAAGCCAGTCCTTGTCGGGCACTCAATCGCCGGAGAAGAGTTGAGTTCTATCGGCAGCCGTCATCCCGACAAGGTCAGCGGACTCATCTACCTCGAGTGCAGTGGTACCCACTCTTTTTACGATCGCGCCCAGGGCGACCTGCATCTCGACATGATCGATGTCCGCAACAAGATCGAGCAGCTTCTCCCGGACGGCGGCGACCCCTCCGGCCCGATCCAACCAACAGAAGCCCTGCTGGCCAGCCTGCCCCAGCTCGAAAAGGAGCTGCAAGATCAGGTGAAGCTGCAACAAGCCGTCGCGCTACCCACCCCCGATCCCTCACTGCCACCAGACCCGCACCCCACGACCGCCAGCGCCTTCGCCGCCATCGTCAGCAGCGAGCATAAATACACCGAGATCAAGGTGCCCTGCCTTGCCTTCTTCGCTGTGCCGCACGACATGAGCAGAGTCTTCCCGGGCGACGCCGCTCTCCATGCCGCCGTCGCAGCAGCCGACCTCGAGAGGCAAACCAGGCTCGCCAATGCCTTCGAAGCAGGTGTCCCCTCAGCCAAGGTCATCCGTCTGCCGAATGCAGATCACTACATCTTCCGCTCCAACGAAGCAGAAGTGCTGCGCGGCATGAACGACTTCCTCGGCAAGCTGCCTCAACAGTGATAATCGATCCGGTCAAAGGCTGGACGAGCCAAAAATCGCCGATGCGCTCATTGACCAATCCAAACAGAAAAACACCAACTGTTCCGTGTTCCGGGCGAGTGACCGCCAACTCGGAAGTTACGCCAAGATGAGTTCTGTCCGGTTAGCCGACTATCCGACCGGAACTCGGAAAAGCTCCCTACTTCACCACTCATTGAGCTGATTCGCTGGATCCTTCTGGCGGCGAGCGGACACTTAAACCGCATCGGAGTTTCATGTAGGTATCTATCATCATCTTGCTTGGATGGATAGCGGACCGCCAAAGCCCGTTCGCTCATCCCGTGAGGTGCGGTCTAGCTACTTAGGTGAACTGGCTGTTAACTCGCCTAGCAAGCCGACGATGAACTGCGGATCAAAGCCGTGCCCTTCGGCGTTGCGCAGGAAGATGATTCCAAGATGCGACGAAGGGTCAAAATACTCGCCGGATAAGAAGCCGGCAACCAAGCCGCCATGCCCGAGAGCTACGACATCTCCCTTCGTACGAGCATTAGGCCAATTCCGTAGCCCAACGCTGCATCCTCCTGAGCCCAGAACATCTGCGCTTGGCTTTCCAGCAAGACCGTTTTGCTCAATACGCTTTCGGGGCCATAGCCCATTTCAAACGAGACGAAGCGGGCCATGTCGCTCACCGTCGTGAATACGGCGCCATTTGGAACTTTGTAGCCACGACCGCTCTTCAAATCTTCGGCGGCCTGCTTCGGATCGGCCGCGCCATCGTGCAGGACGTAACCCTTCGCCAAGGCTGGAATTGTTTGGTCATTCGGCTCAAATCGCGTATGCTCCATCCCGAGCGGTCCAAAGATATGTTCCTGAACGTAATCCGTATACGATTCACCAGCTGCCCTGCTCAACGCCGCCCCGAGGATCGCATACCCAATGTTGGAATAAATGAAATGAGTGTCAGGTTCCTGCTCATATTTCAATTTCGGCAGAGCCGCAATCAGGGTCTGTTCCCATTGGCTGACTGGTCCGACGGTAAACTTTTCAACATCGTCGGGCTCTTCACTCAACCCTGAGTGATGCGTGGCAAGTTGGATTAGGGTGATCGGTGCTGCACCAGGATACTTACCCTTAATCCGGTTCACCTCGGGGAAAAACTTTTCGACAGGATCTGAAAGATGTACCTTCCCTTGCGCAACCAGCTGTAGAAGCATCAAAGCAGTGAACTGCTTGGTAATTGAACCGATTCGATAGACCGTCCCGGCGTTGGCTTGCTTTCACTCTCTACGTCGGCTAAACCGTAGCTTTTCGTCCAGACGAGTTCGGGCCCAGACACAACTGCGACGGTCAGCCCGGCGGCATGTTCCTTATCGAACTCGGCCGCAAATAGATTGTCGACCTTGAGGATCTTCTGGGCCAGTTCCTGTCGTGTCCTGACAGGGGATCCGGGCGGAGCAGTACCCCGCGACTCTGCTCCTCCAAGCCAAGCAATCAAAAACGCAAGAAAGGCACACAAAGGAGCCCGCTTTTTCGCTGAACTCATGATTTCGCCTCGAATCGCGGTGCGATCGTAGCAGGTCTATTTACATTGAGGGAAGGAATACCTTTGGCGAGCGTTTCGCTCGCCTTCAAACTACCGGCAGAAAAGATGTGCCCAATTATGCTGCTCCTTCGCGGCTGCTCGTTTCACCCAAAATCACAGTGTTCGCTCAGTGCTGCATCATACGCTTGCACGGTCAGAGGCGGACGCATACGGAAGGGCCAGGCAAGAACAAATTACCGGGCACCGTTTTGCGGGCACTACGTTATGTAGGCCAGCTTCTCAACGATGTGATTACTTCCGGATTGGCGACAAACCGTTCATGATCAAAAAGAAAGGCTCCGTCCAGTTTGCGGACACGGCCAGGACCGACCATTATGCCCGCAGAGGAGCACTTTCAGTCATTTACTTGCCGGAGAAGCGGAGAAGTCTGATGGGGAAGTTACCGATAACTCGTTTCACGGGCATGACGCCGGGCAGAACAGTCTGCCTCCTCTGCACGTGCCGGACCTCATGAGTTTTGCATTGTCGCCGATCAGGAGGGAGAGCCATCTTTGCACCGGGGGTCGCGTTATGCCGTCTTCTAAATCATTTTCGGCTGCTTCGCGTGTTCTTCTGGTAAGCTTCTTTGCCGCATCCCCAGCCGCGGTCGCCCAGATGGACAAAGCCATCTACATCGCGCCGGTTCCGGTCATGATCTTCACAACCAGTGGATGACTTTCGCTTTATGTTCGTCTACACTGCCCCCACACCAGGGCCAACCACAGGGTCTACATGCAGTTCGTCCGGCGCGAAGTTTGGTACGTGACGTCCCTGGAGCCAGGTTTGTACAGTCCACTTCCCAGGACGCTGACCTTCAAGGACGAGGGGAAGATAAGGGAACTGGCGCGCCGCGGGGAAGCCTGGCGCGACTCTGCGAGCCGGCAGATGCCGGACCACGCCATCGCGAAAGGTGAGGGCGGCGTGTACCTACGACTATGGCCCGACCATTACGCACATTTGAGGCGGCCTTGAGGATGATGGCGCGGCAGGCTGAGAGCCGGTTTTGGTAGCCCGGCCGCTAGATTAGGCGTCGCTGCAAGCTATTGACTCGTCGCTACTTACGGCAATCGTGCCGACATGTAGGCTTCGCAGCTTGATTAGGACGCCCTTCTACGCGCAAGCACCATTTACATTGAGCCCCAGATAGCACATATGCGCTTGATAACATATGCATCTGAGAGCGTAACCAATGAAGTGGACGGTCACTTTTCACGAAGAGTTCGAGCCCGAATTCGACGAACTGCCGCAAGAGGTCAAGGATGAGCTCTACGCTGAAGCAGCATTCGTTGAGAAGTTTGGACCAGAGACTGGCCGCCCGCACCAGCGGTCCGGCGCTGGCAACCTAATCACTCTGCCATCAAAAGAGGGCAACTCGGACGGCACGGTGATTCCGTCGAAGACTAATACCTCCCCACCATCAGCCAAGTTAAGGATTCGCTGATGTGGTTTATTGACATTGCGAATGCGGACTGGATTGAGGACCAAGCTACTGATAGAGAAAGTTGAATGCCACTTCGTGCAGCCACTTACAACTGCTGGCTCCATATTGCTGGATGTTGCACGTTTTGCAGCGTCGCTGCTGGTTGCCTTCGGTCATCTGACGAGTCCCACATTTTCAACTGGGTGGCGGTACCAGCTACCACTGGCATTGGATGGGGTTGTGTTTTCTTTGTTTTGTCTGGATTCGTGATTCGTTTGGTGACGAGAGTGCGACCCGTGAGGGCTTACGACTATACGGTAGATCGCGCCTCTCGGATTTATTCCGTCGTCCTTCCGGCGATTGCGCTAACGCTGATCGTCCATTTCGTCCTCCAGATAATTCCTTCCGTGAATCAGCTAGGTAATCGAGAGGTTGACCATTTGCATTTACGGCAGCTAATGACGCAGGTTGCCGTCAATCTAACTTTCACTGCTGAATGCTGGGGATGGGACATACCAGTAAGTTTCAACTCAGTGTTCTGGTCATTAAGTTACGAATGTGCATATTACGCGATCTACGGAGTGGCCGTCTTTGGACGCGGCGTCTGGAGAGTGGCTGGGCTTGTGCTCCTGTGCTTTGCGCTCGGGCCACCCATTCTGTTCCTTTTACCCCTATGGTTGGTGGGATGCGTAATGCATGACGTATACCAGCAACTGCGAAGGAGAGAGAGACGAGGGATGTTTATTGTTGTTGGAGCGTCTGCATTGCTCTGTGTAATCGGTTCAATGATTCTCACCGTGCAAGACGTGACGCGTCCGACGTTTTCTCGCCTCTCGAGGCTTCCTGTTTATGTGAGCATGAAAAGTTACCATATTCACCTGCTGCAGCGGACTAGCCTTCGCTTCTATATAATCGGATTGCCAACGGCGGTAGTCATGTTGCTTCTTTTGCTTGCGCTTGAGCGGACGAAGATGAGCAGAGGCCATTGGGCCGCAGGCGTGGTTAGACGAGTCGCAGATGGTACATTTTCGCTTTATCTGTTTCATCTACCGTTGTTGTTTTTAGCCGCAGCGTACATTCCATACGACCACGCAAGTTCGATACAAAAGCTAACCCTGCTATCCGGGATAATCACTATTTGCCTGATGACTGAACCGTGGCTCAATCGTTTGAAGAAGTGGATGCGAAGACGTGTTTTTCAACTCCGTCACTCGAGAGCCTAGGGGATTTATCGGAAAATATCAAAGATAGCGATCCGTAGTACATCGAGACGTTCCAGAAACCGCGTCCTAAGTCTTAGGCTCTCTTAGGGACGAAGCGCGTGAGTTTCGCGTATCTTTAACTGCCTCTCTGAAAGTTAGCGTCTTGGGAGCGGAGTCTGCAATTTGGCTCCCGGAACGTGACCTTCCAAGCGGAGAGTCGGGCGCCGGAATGGGCAGCCGAGCCTCGTTTTCTTGGAGACTTACAGGTCCGGACAGGTCTTCAGGTGTTTATGGAGATTGTTGGTGAGTTCGCTCATCTAAATTGGCCCACTTCGCTCATCTGAATTGGCCCACCTGTACAAGCCCGGATGTAAGCATTCGGGGATGGACAGGAGGCAAAAGGTGGAACTATTTGAGGTGATCCGGCGGGGATACGCGGCCGGGGAGACGATTCAAGGGCTGTCTAAGAAGCACGGTGTGCACCGGCGGATGGTGCGGCAGGCGATCGGGAACGCGATTCCTCCCGAACGAAAAGCGGCGGTACGCGAAGCGCCCAGACTGGGTCCGGTCATGGCGCAGATCGAGCGGATGCTGGCCTCTGACCTTCAGGCTCCGCGCAAACAGCGACATACGGCTCATCGGATCTGGATGCGGCTGCGCAAGGAGCATCCAGAGCACCCGGTCGGGGAAGCCACAGTACGGCGTTATGTACGGGAGCGGAAGCGGGAGTTGGGGCTCAGTGGGCGGGAAGTGTTCGTGCCGCAGAGCTACGAGTTGGGCCAGGAAGCGCAGGTGGATTGGTTTGAAGCCATGGCCATACTGGGCGGCGAAGCGCGCAAGCTGCAGTTTTTCGCCATGCGCAGCATGGGCTCCGGCGATGCCTTCCACCGCGCCTATCCGCACGCCACACAGCAAGCGCTGCTGGAAGCGCACGAACATGCGTTCGCCTATTTTGGCGGTGTTTTCAAGACCCTGCGCTACGACAACATGACGTCGGTGGTGAAGAAGATTCTGCGCGGATACCAGCGTGTGGAGACGGATCGGATCATCGCGTTCCGCTCGCACTGGGGCTACCGGAGCGAGTACTGCAACCCGGCCAGCGGCCACGAAAAAGGCGGCGTGGAAGGGGAGTTGGGCTGGTTCCGGCGCAACTGGCTGGTGCCCGTGCCGGAAGCCAGTGTGTTGGGCGCGTTGAACCAACATATCCTGGATGCCTGTCTGGAGAACCGAAGCCGCACCATTCTCGGCCGCGGCATGACGATCGGTCAGGCCAGCGAACTGGAACGCGAGCATTTGTCGCCGCTGGCCGAAGAAGGATTTCCGATTGAGGAGTTGCTGTATCCACTTCTGGTGGACAGCAAGGGCCGGGTCAAGGTGAAGACCAACTGGTACTCGACCCCGCTCTGGCCCGGGCTACGCGTAACCGCGATGGTTGCGCCGTTAAGCGTAGAGATCGTGCACGACAACAAGGTGGCTGCGCGGCACGCACGTTGCTACGGGCGCGGCCATCAGATCCTCGATCTGGAACACTATCTCGATGTGCTGGATAAGAAGCCGGGAGCCATGGCCGGTTCCACGCCCTTGCAGCAGTGGCGTGAGGCTGGCCGCTGGCCCGCTTGCCTGGACGCGATCTGGCAAGAGCTTGAGCAACGTCACGGCAAGGGCAACGGGACCCGAGAGATGATCTCGCTGATTCGTGCCGGTTCCATCGAAGGATGGGACAAGCTGATCGCCGCCGTGAAAGAGGCATTGCGGCTGGGGATTAGCGATGCAGCCGCGGTGCTGCATCTGCTGCGTATGCCTGACCCGGAGCAACGCCATCGATATGCTGTTGCCCTGGCTGAAGAACTACTTCCGTTCGAACGCCCCATGCCGGTGATGGATGAATACGATCTGTTGCTGGCCAACACGACGGGAGGCATCCAGTGAAGAACCAGACGCAAGCCCTGGAACATGCCAGCATTCGGCAGTATTGCAAAGCGACTCGACTGCCTACGGTGGGCAGCCAACTTTCAATCGCTGGCCGAGCAGGCGGTCAAGGAGAACCACAGCCACACCCGCTATCTGGAAGCGCTGCTGTCCATCGAGTGCGAAGAGCGCGACCGGCACGCTATCGACAACCGCATTCGCGATGCGCACCTGCCGCGCTTGAAGACGCCTGGAAGAGTTTGATTTCGCGCAAGCCCAGCAGATCCCGGCGGCACGCATACGCGAGTTGGCCGAAGGCGGCTATATCGAACGCAAGGAACCGATCGTATTGATCGGCGAGTGCGGCACGGGAAAAACCCACTTGGCCATCGGCTTATGCCTGGCTGCTTGCCGGCAGAAGCGGCGCGTCCGCTTCACGACGGCGGCGGCTCTGGTCAACGAGTTGGTGGAAGCCAAGCAGAACAACCAGGTGCGCAAGCTAATGATGCGTTGGCAGAAGTACGAGCTGATCGCGCTGGACGAAGTGGGATACGTGCCTCTGGCGGACATCGGCGCGGAGTTCCTCTTTCAGGTGATCTCGGAGCGGGCTGAGCGGGCGGCCATCATCGTCACCACCAACCTACCCTTCTCGGAATGGACGACCGTGTTTCCCAATCCCCGGCTCTGTAAAGCGGTGTTGGACCGGATCACGGATCGAGCCCACATCATCGAAACCGGAACCGAATCCTTCCGCTTCCGGCGCACGTTTGAAAGGAGCAAAAAGCATTGAACGGCAAACAGTAAACACAACCAGAGGCCGTGGAATCGACATAGGTATGCGATCACTCGCTTTCCCTGTCACACCACCGTGCGTACGGGTCCGTACACGGCGGTTCGTTAGGATCAAGCGCCGGGAGTGCAACGCAACAGAGGAAGTCCCAAGCTTGCGAAATAAGTGGCTGGCATGGCATAGGAGAGAGCCTGTGTTCGGCTAAGCCGCCACGGTCCCCACTGATGCCCTGCCGTGCGAGCCGCCAGATCATGACTGAGATCCAACTTTCGCAATCGGGCATATCGCGTCTTCCCTGTTCGCCATTGCTTGCAGGCAGCAGAGCGTATGCGACGCCTGATCCACTTATTGAAACGGTCGAGCACGGTCGGGGTTTGGCAGAACCCAAAATAGCCCTGCCATCCCTGAAGGTAGCGGCTCACGTCGCGAACCATTTTCTCGAGGCTGATGCCTCGGGTTCGACGAGTGAGGACTCGGATTCTTGCCTGGAACCGGAGCACTGCTTTGGGCGCGATTCGGCGCTTCGGCATGGTTCCGTTCGTAAAGCTGAACCCGAGGAACTTCCGCTCCCACGGTCGTGCTACAGCACTCTTCTCCCGGTTCACCTTCAGCTTGAGTTTGCCTTCCAGGAGTCTTGTGAGTCCCCTCATCAGGCGCTGGCCCGCTCGTTGACTGCGGACGTAAATGTTGCAATCGTCCGCATATCGAACAAAACGATGCCCTCGTCGCTCCAACTCCCGGTCAAGTTGGTCGAGAACAAGATTCGACAGCAGAGGAGAAAGAGGTCCGCCTTGCGGCGTGCCTTCCTCCGTCGGCTCTACGAGTCCGTTCTCCAACACACCTGCCGTAAGCCAGCTCCGAATCAGTCGCAAAAGCCGTCGGTCTTTTACTCGCTTGGCGATCTGACTCATCAGTTTGTCGTGGTTGACTCGATCGAAGAACTTTTCCAGATCGAGATCGACCACCCAGCGGTGTCCCGCAGCGATGTGCTGCTGGGCACGCGCGACCGCCTGATGCGCCGAGCGTCCGGGACGAAACCCGTAGCTCGATTCAGAGAAGGTGTGGTCCCAACTGCGTTGCAGAACCTGCATCACTGCCTGCTGGATCAGTCGATCCAGCACGGTTGGGATGCCAAGCTTCCGCACCCCTCCGTCCGGCTTCGGGATTTCCACCCGACGTACCGGCTGCGGTTGATAGGTCCCACTCAGCAGTTGTTCCCGGATGGTTATCCAGTGCTGCTTCAGGTAGTCCGCGAAGTCATCGACCGTCATTCCATCGATGCCCGGACTGCCTCCGTTTCCTTTTACACGCTTGAACGCCTGCCAGAGGTTTTCCCGCTGACAGACCTTCTCCATCCACTGCTCATCCGGAGCCAGGCTTTCTGCACTGCACTTCGCCATGGATGCTTCGGTCCCTTCAGCGGACAGACTCCGAGCTTCACTCGTCATCTGCTCCCCGAAGGCCAGCTCAAGCTGGTTCTTCTGCCGCTTTGCACCCTTGAGTCGTGCCACGTACTTGCCTCTCCTATCGTTCAGGCCTTCGTCCACCGTTCCCGGCTCTGCCTAGCTGTTGACTCCGCCTTTCGGCTTTGGAGTGCCTCATTAGCCTTGCCGACGACATGGCCTACTATGCCTTCTGCTGACTTCTGCTGCACGTTCAAGAAGAATCGCTCCCTCTTCAGTCGTGAATCCACGACATGCAACAGATCTCCCGTGGTAAGTTCGATCGCCTTCAGCGCACCACCGCCGGATTTACCCGCACTCGCCTTGATGGATATGGGCTTTGCTGCTCATTGCCAACTCGCCCGCAAGTACTGGCCTCGTATCCGGTTCTTGTCCATCGGCGCACGCCTTTGCTCCACGCTTCCTTCAGACCCCACCTCGCGATGACGCCCTTGCGCTTCGCTAATCCTTCACCTCCATCAGGTTGGATAGGGGACTTGCACCCCATCAACTATCGAACATGCACGGCACACAATGACGCGCTGTGGAAAGCATGGGGAAACGATAAAACCGTTTTCCCACCCTTCCCCCAGCCCTTGGAAATCGCTGCCGCGATTTCCACATTACACACGGCCACAACGACGAGAAAGAATATCTCTCAAAACCATAAAGCCAGAACCGGAATGATGATGCACAATACCACTACCCAGGTGGGCCAAATTAGATGATCAAAGTGGGCCACGCCGGATGAGCGAACTCAGTTGGCCGCTTCTGCCCCCGGAGTGAGAGCTTTGCCCGGCGTTGAGGCAAAGCCTTTTGGAATCCTGGTTCGCGATGGAGAAATTGAATTGCGCATGGATCGGAGCGACGCGCACCAAAGGCCCAAGCATTATTCCCAGTGTCGCGGCACATCAAGGGTGTTTCACGCCTTTGACCTCTTGTGTCACTGGTGTGACTACGTGTGACGTTCTGTGTGCAAGCCATACCGATCATGACTCGGCTGGTCAAACCCGGCGTCTGTCAGTGTACCCAGTGTGCAGCTGCACCATGAGGCCAACGTCTGCCAACTCATGCCTGACGTTTCAGCCGCACAACCACTGCCGCTATCAGACTCGGAGCATAAGGAACAAGAACCCAAATCGAAGCTGCTCGCTCCTTCGGCGTCAGTGGGTGTGTTCCGTTTGCCTCAAACGGTTTTGTTGGGTGAATAGCATCGCGTGATATCGTGTTCAGGGGAATGAGATGTGCCACATCGCACAGGCACGGAACAGGACTTCGAAGGAAATCCGGTCACCCCCTTCCGAGAATTGATGGGCTGACCAGCAGGGGCTAATCGCTCTTATCCCGCATGCTCACTAAAACACCGGCTCCGGCCGCGATCAGAACCATCGGCACGCGTGCGCACAGGTCAACGCACCGGCAAAGGCGCCCCGACCTAGGCGACTGCATCACCTTTCTGGTTCCTGTTTCAGGCGCTTTCGTGGTGAATTTAGGCGGGATGCTTCCCTACGCAGAGATTTTTTTCCTGCCGTTTCTTCCATTCTGGTGCTCATAGGAAAAGAGAGGGCATTTGATAAGCGCTATCGTGTGCTTTTCTCTTGCTGGGGTTATGGGCTTTCAGTCAGATTTGCACAGATATTTTCGTAGGGGCCTCACCTGCCAGCCGGGTCAAGGGCATAGCGAGTGGGTTGGTCGACCAGACCCTGAAATACGAGCGGGAAAACGTCGAATTCGATCATCAGACGAGGAATTAAAAAACTACTCGGTCGCGCAAGTATCACCCTACGAAACTCTGAGGCCTGAAATAACAGATCTTAGTCTTAGCTACGCCCGCTGGCCGACTGCGCCACCTTGCGGCGTCGCGGTCGTCTTATCGGGGTCTTGCGAGAGCGGCGCAGATG
>CAWCJV010000021.1:0-73026 GCA_963795845.1 uncultured Acidobacteriaceae bacterium
TCGGATAGGCCGTGCCGCGATAGATCGTGATCCCGCTCATGGAGGTGACGGATGCCTCATTGAGTTCACTGCGCGGGTAGATACGGGAGCGATCGCGCTGAACCGCCGACTGCGGACCACTCGCCACGGTTCGGGCGGACTGATCCGAAAAACAGGTAGCTTGTCGCCAGCCTCGGCCGCGTCATGGAGGGCGCTGGGTATGGCCAAATAGGGATTTCGCGCCAGCGCCTCGTTGGGCAAGACGATGTGGATGCCGGGGTTGCGGTTTTTGCAGATAAAGCGGTTGCCCCAGTCGTCGAAGGTATTGCCGAACTGCGCTCCTCCGGAGAGAACCTGAAACTCTCCGCTGACCGGATCGAAGCGAAAGTCGTTGTAAGACAAACGCACTGGCTTCGCGTCGGGGCGATCCATCCGTCGAATGGCCGCGCCGTTCGTTCCTCCCGCCCCGTAGATTTGATGATCCAGCCCCCAGATCAAGTTGTTCGCCACCGCCTGGACGTTGTACTTACGGAAGCCCGCGTACATTTTCTTGCGCATGTCGGCCTTGCCGTCTCCATCGGTGTCCTTGAAGTACCAAATATCCGGGGTGGCGATAACGAACGCGCCTCCTTTCCAGATGGCGATCCCGGTGGGCCAGGAGAGATGATCGGCGAAAATCGTGCTTTTGTCGAACTTGCCGTCACCGTTAGTGTCTTCCAGCAGACGCACGCGCCCGAGCGGCAGATCGGTGGTATTTTCCTTCCACGGTTGGTGCTTGTCTTTGTCGGTGTAGGGATAGTCGTACATTTCCACGACGTAGGCTCGGCCGTTTTCGTCGTAGGCCAGGGCCACTGGGCTGGTCACCAGCGGTTCGGCGGCTAATAGCTCCAGCCGAAAGCCGTCCAGAAGCTGAAAGGTCTTCTGGGCCGCTTCCGGGGAGCGGGGCGGGATTCGTTGCGATTTCTCGGTTTGGGAGGAAGACGTTCCCGGCGGCGAACCGCCGCACAGGGTTCCGAGAGCTATCGTGCCAAGGACGAGGGCGACGGATACACACTTTGGTTGCGGCTGCTTCATCACCTTGAACGACCCTTCCGATCAGGAGAACGATTTTCCGAATTAGCGGGGTGGGATTCATAAGCAGTTCGCGGATCGGCCGGCCATTTTCGACGATGTAGCGTGGTCGGCCGCTAGTATCGGCGTAGGTGGTGTCCAACGGCACACCCATGTGCTGATAAATCGTCGCCGCCAGATCGCCGGGCGTCACGGGACGCTCTTTGATGTGCCGCCGTCTTTCTCGGTTGCGCCAATCACCTGCCCATGTCGCATCCCGCCGCCGGCTAAGGCCATCGACATGACGACCGGCCAGTGATTGCGGCCATCGGTGCTGTCCTGCGTTCCCATCTGCGGCGTCCGCCCGAATTCTCCCATTGCCAGCACCAGCACGTCCTCGAGCAAGCCACGATCCGCCAGGTCGCCGACCAGCGTGGTAATCAGATGATCGAACAACGGCAACAGCGGGCCAAGACCTTTCTTGATACCCCCATAGGGCGGGATGTTGTCGCCATGCGTGTCCCAGGTGCCCGAGGCTCGATGATAGCTGAGATCCAGCGTCACGAATGCTGCTCCCGCCTCGACCAAACGACGCGCTAACAGCGCCTGCTGGCACCACAGATGTTTGCCGTACCGCGCACGCACCCGATCCGGCTCGCGGGATAAATCAAAGGCGGCTTGCGCACGCCTGCCCAGTACCAGTTCGACGGCCTGCTGGCCGTAGCGATCCATCGCCTCCATCACGCCGGAGGCATCGAGATCGTTGCGCAGCCGGTCGAAATCGTGAAGCAGGGTCCGTCGTTCGCGGATACGCTCCGCGCTCAAACCCAGCGGCAACCGAAACAGATCGGCATCCGTCATGCGGCCCGTATCGACGCCTACATTGGTGTAGATGGGCAGCCGGGTCGCCTGATCGGCGATGAAGGGATCGTACTGTTTACCGAGATAGCCGCCGAAGGCGAGGTGGCTGCTCGACTTCATGAAGGCGATGTACGGCGGCAAGCCGGCGTGGTTGGGACCATGCAACTTGGCGATGACCGATCCGATGGCGGGATAAAGTCGGCCGCGCGGATTGATGCGGGGCGCGGCCTCAAGGTTGCCGGTCTGAAAGACCATGTTCGGCTCGTGATTGCTGTGCCGAGCATCGACGGAGCGAATCAGGGTGAAGCGATCGAGCATCCCGGCCATGCGCGGCAGGTGTTCGCAGATGCGGACGCCGGGCAACTTGGTAGCGATCGTGCCGAAGGGACCGCGATTCTGTAGAGGTCGATCCGGTTTGGGATCCCAGGTATCGATGTGGCTGGGCCCGCCCGTCATCCACAGAAGAATGACGCTCTTGCCGTGGCTCGTATCCTTCGCGGGGGCAGAGGCAGCGGCTCGACGGCGCAGCAGCTCGGGCAGGCTCAGACCGGCTAGACCCGCGAAGCTCGCCTTGAGCATGTTTCGGCGGCTCAACAAAGTCAATCCCTCCCGCTCCAGCGGGTGGAAATCGACAAAAGCATGGCGTGTGAGTGTTCGCGGCGGTCGCTAGGACTCATAGACATGGTTCTCCTTCAAGAGCGGGAGGGACGTACTCGGGAGGCTCGGTTCCGAATGATTACCAGCCTACGTTCGCGGAATGCTCGCCGGCAGGAATGTCTGCCCGATCCTTCCTCTTCGTTCTCACTTCAAATCGAGGTCGAGGGTTTGCGCCGGATTTCAGAGTGAAGTTCAACCCCGATTTTTCCGGATGCTTGTAGTGCTCGGGAATGGGGACGACCTTGACGGGCTGCGGCGGGGGAGCGTCCGCGGTCTGGGCTTGCTCCCTCTTTCTCCTTCTGCTTGCCCTTTTTAATCTTCCGCGGCGCTTGCGGCGTGGGCGTGCTAGGAGTGGTCACCGCTATCTTGACATCGCCGACGAGCGCTGGGAATCTCATAGTGTCCATCGGCGATCGCGCTTGCCGGACCGTGCCCAGTTCGGACCCGTAGATGATGACGGCGCCGGTGGTCAGAGGCTCGTCCTTGTAGGTGACTGGTCCCGAAACGTTGGCCGAACCGAGGCCACCCACGGCAGCCAGCAACAGCAGCAACGCCGTCGTCGGGCGGTATCCAACCCAAGGGACGAAAGCATCTCGCATTCCTCCGTATCTCCCTCTCGGAAGCGCCGCCCATCGGCGGGCGGACGAGCAACGGGTGCAAGTGCAGGACAGAGAGTGTGTCTTCAGCTTGCCTGCCGTCGCTGCCAAGCATGTCGCCGTTGGCTGGAGTGCAGGCCGCCCACCAGGTGGTGGCGCTGACGCCGGTGCTGACCATACGCACGCTGGCGTCCCCCAACAGGGCAAGGATGCCTCCGGCGCGGAGCTTGAGCGAGATAGGGAATGCAGGCCGAAGTTGACCAGGGCAGCGGCATGTTTTGGAACAGCGAAGCGGGGCCAACGGCTGCGGAATGAGTTCCGTAGTAGTCGGAAGCGAACCAAGGGCAACCCAGATAGTACGCCCCCCCATCGTGGCCCTTCTGGCAGTAACCGGCCCAGTCCCAATAAGTGCCGTTCCAGGGGGCCACCGGGGCACCCGTCGCGGTTGACGTGTTGCACTGCGCCAGTATTTCTCGGTGAACATGATGGTGTTGGAGGTACCATCCAGGAAGGTGGTCGGGATGCGCCCCCAGGGTTATAGCCGGCCCTGGTAGCTATGCCCGGAGACACCAAGCTGAAGGTGGTCGGGTTGACAACTCCGAACACTTGGGCGTTGGCCGCGAAACCGCCCTCGGCGTAGCCGCTGGGATCGTGGCCATCACCGGTCTGGCTGGGATCGGAGGGGTTAAGGTAGGTCTTCACCACCTGCATCACGATGTAAAAGCCACTCTCGGCGTACCCCTGGTAGTAGACGTAGCCGCTGCCTTGAGCTCTTCCCCTTTGCACAAAGGTTCCCCTGCTCGATGAAGGGCAGGATATGGTACTGGAGGCTGCTGTTAAAGGTCCACGCCGACCAGTTCGCGCATGCCAGTAATTAATTCCAATTCCACCACTGTGCGTCGCGCGGCTTGATGGTGTAGTTCCACTGCGGGCAGGTGCCATGATGTTCAATGTTCAACTCGGCCATCTCCGCATCACGGACCACTACCCCTCGGCGGTATGTCCCCTCCAACCACTCTGCCGTCACTTCCAGCCCCGTCGTTGTCCGCGTCCCACGCAGCAACGACAGCATCAGCGCTGGACTTTGCAACGGCACACCCGCCCAGTTGCGGCTGATCTGACTGAACAAGCGATGCTCCACCGGGTTCCACTTGCTGGCACCACGCGGATAGTGACAAACCGTTACTTCCAGGTCATACCAGTCGGCAAACCCTTGCAGACGACGCTTCCACAGACGCGGCCGGCAACCGTTGCTGCCGCCGCTGTCCGCCAGCAGCAACAACCGCCCCGCCCCCCGATAACGCTTGCTGCCATAACGCGCCCACCAACGGCTCACCGCATCGACCGCGAAGTCCGGCGTGTCCGCCGAGGTGCCGACCACGACATGCCCTTTGTTGGCCAACAGGTCGTACAGTCCATAGGGAACCGCCCGACAGACCGCATCGGTCACGAAGTCATGGGCGTTGACCTCCAAGGGTTGCTCCACCCAAAGCGCTCCGTCATTGGCGAAGTTGCCTACCAGTTCCTTCTTCTTGGTATCGATGCTCACAATCGGCAACCCTTCCGCCCGGAACGCTTCGATGGTCTGCTCGATGGAGAGGAATTGTCGGTCGCGGTCGGGGTGGTAGGGGCCGGTGAGACGCTTGCGGTTGACCCGCAAGTTGTAGCCCAGGCCACGCAGCAGGCCAGCCACCGTTGTCGGGCAAGCCTGGTGGCCCAACAGCGCCAATTCGTCGCTGAGTTGACGCAGGCTGCGGCGGATGAACTTGTCCTGAGTCATGGGATCGCCGCCAGTGGCCGGCTCGGCAAGTTGCTTCAGGTCGTCGCGGACGGTCGGGTCTTTTTTTCCCTGGGCGGTCGGCCGGCCCAGGCCGGCGAATGCGGTCGCTGGGCCGCCCTTGCAACTCGGCGTCGAGTTCCTCGCGGCCGCGTCGGATGGTATCGACGTGCAGGCCGGTAATGAGGGAAAACAGGGTATCGCCGCCGTAGCCAGCTTTCTTGGACTCCAGTGCAGCGAACCAGCGGCGTTGTTGCTCGTCGAGGCGACTGATGAGGAGGTTAATCTGATAGTGGCCGTGGCCGAGCTGGCCCGCGGCAAGGCCGGTGGCCTCATCGGCGGCCTGGCCGGGCTGCTCACCACGCTGAAGGGCCTGCCGCTGACCTACAACCGGGACCTGCAGGAGACAAGAGCGGGTCTTCAACGCGGTCGACACCTTGCTGCTCGTGCTCCCCGCCATGGCGGGCCTGATCGCGACGCTGCGGGTCAACCCGACCGGCTGCGCCGGAGCGCCTCGACGGCTTCACCCTCGCCACCGATCTGGCCGAGTACCTGGTCCGGCGGGGCGTCCGTCCGCGAGGCGCACGAGGTGGTCGGGCACCTCGTGGGGTGGTGCCAGGTGCATGCCTGCGACCTGGACGACGTGAGCGACGCGGACCTGGCCAAGGTCTCCGAGCACCTGACCCCCGATGTCCGGCAGGTGCTGACGTCGAGGGCCCGCTCGCGGCCCGCCAGGATCGGCGGGACCGCGCCGGATCGCGTCCGGGAGCAGATCACCGCGCTGCGCGCCACGGTCGACGCGCACGCCGCCTCGGCAGGCGAGGACCTCGGCTAGGTGCGGCTGCTCCTCCTGGACTTCTTCGCCCGGCCCTCGGTCGAGGTGGCGCCGGATCTGCTCGGCTGCGTGCTCGAGCACGAGACAGACGGCGGCCTGGTCGCGGTCGAGCTCACCGAGGTGGAAGCGTACGCCGGGGCGTCCGACCCGGCCTCGCACGCGTACCGGGGACAGACCCGGCGGAACGCGGTGATGTTCGGCCCGCCCGGGCACGCCTACGTGTACTTCACCTACGGCATGTACTTCTGCGTGAACCTGGTCTGCCTGGGCGAAGCGGGCCCTGCTGGCCGAGAAGGGGGCGTCGGCGGTCCTGCTGCGGCCAGGCGTGATCGTCGCGGGGGAGGAGCTGGCCCGGGCCCGGCGTACCAAGGGACGAGCGCCCGAGCGGACAAGCCCCAGCGGAACAAGCCCCGGCCGAACAAGCCCCAGCCGAACAAGCACGATCGCGTCCCGGGACCTGGCCCGCGGCCCGGCCCGGCTCTGCCTGGCGCTCGGCATTGACCGGGCCCTCGACGGCGCCGACGCCTGCGTCCCGTCCTCGCCACTCCGGGTCGGTACCGGGGCGGAGCCGGCACCTCGTCGGCAAAAATTGCCAGCGGGCCGCGGGTCGGGGTGAGCAGCGCGGCTGATCCCCTGGCGGTTCTGGCTTCAAGGGGACCCGACGGTGTCGGTATACCGCGCCGCCGTACCCCGGCGGCGCAAACTGGTTACCCCCTGCGCGGGTAAGTGGCACCATTCAGGCGTGGACGACATCATCGACGAACTCTCCTGGCGGGGCCTGATCGCCGACAGCACCCATCTCGACGAGCTGCGGCTGGCGCTGAAATCGGGCCGGGTCACGATGTACGGCGGCTTCGACCCGACCGCGCCCGGGCAGCCCTTCAGGAACCTGGTGCTGCTGGTCACCCTGCGCCGTCTGCAACTGGCCGGCCACCGCCCGATCGGGCTGGTCGGCGGGGCCACCGGGCTGATCGGCGACCCGAGCGGCAAGTCGTCGAGCGGGTGCTCAACTCGCGCGACACGGTGGCCGCGTGGGTGGAGCGCATCCGCGGCGAGGTGTCCAGGTTCCTGGACTTCGATGCGGGTGAGTCGAGCGCGCTGATCGTGAACAACCTGGACTGGACCGGGCCGATGCCAGTGCTGGACTTCCTGCGCGACATCCGCAAGCACTTCTCGGTCAACCGGATGCTGGACCGGGAGTCGGTCAAGGCCCGGCTGGAAGCGGGCGGGATCAGCTACACCGAGTTCAGCTACCAGCTGCTCCAGTCCATGGACTTCCTCGAGCTCTACCGGCGGTACGGCTGCACCATGCAGCTCGGCGGCAGCGACCAGTGGGGCAACCTGGTCGCCGGGGTCGGCCTGATCAGGTCGGTGGAAAGCGCGTCGGTACACGCCCTGGCCACCCCGCTGATCACCAAGCCGGATGGCACCAAGTACGGCAAGACCGAGGGCGGCACGATCTGGCTCAGCCCCGACCTCATGACGACTACGCGTTCTACCAGTTCTGGCTGAACGTCACCGACGCCGAGGTGCCGAACCTGCTGCGCGTGTTCAGCTTCAAATCGCGCGAGGAGATCGAGGCGCTGGCGCTCCAGAGCGCCGAGCGCCCCGCCGCTCGCGCGGGCCAGCGTGCCCTGGCCGCCGAACTCACCACCCTGGTCCACGGCGAGCAGGAGACGCAGCGCGCGATCGCGGCCAGCCGCCCTTTCGGCCAGGGAGAACTCGACGAGCTCGACGAGCGCACCCTGGCCGCGGCCGTCGCCGGCTGCGCCGCACCAGGTGGAAGCCCGCGCCGGCGCGCTGCCGCCGCTGGCGAACCTGATGGCGGCCCGGCGTGGTGGAGTCGGTCTCGGCCGCGCGCCGCGCCATCACCGGGGGCGGGGCGTACCTGAAGAACCGAAGTCACCGAAGTGGGCGCGGTGCCCGCCACCGGTGACCTGCTGCACGGGCGCTACCTGATCCTGCGCCGCGGCAAGCGCACGGTCGGCGCGGTCGAGATCGGCCTGCCCGCCTCCTAGAGATCGCCGCGGTAAGCTCCGGGCGCGAGCCGGTCCTCCCGGCTCGCGCCCGGACGCGTTCGTCGTCCGTGAAGTCTGGCCGTTCCGCCAACTGCGAATCCGCCGGCGGCGGTTCCGGCGATGCTGGCAGGCCGGATCGTGTCGGGATGATCCGCTTCGGTGGTCATTGACCCGCCCGCGCGGCGATAACCAGTCGGATTATCGTGTTTGGCTCGGTTCGGACCGGGAAAGTGTGGCGATGACAGGGCTAGTCCCACACGAGTTTCGCCGCCTTGCCGAACCGGCAAGGCGGGTAACCGGTCACCCGGCGGCTACTACACCGCGTCTGACCTGCGGTGACGAGAAGTAGTCGAGTTTGATTTGACAAGGTGCCATGCACCTCTAGAGTCTTCCTGTCGGGCCGGGACGGCCACGAAAGTGTGCGAGCACCCCGACAGCCACCAGAAAGTCTTCGAAACTCTGGCTCTTGCGTGTTTGCGAGTCGCTGGTCTCAAGATCATCTGGAGGCAGGGTAAGGTTCTCGAGTCGGTAAAGTTCTCCGGAACTAGCTTGACAAGAGGTACAAGACCCGGTAAGTTTGAATTGTTGCCCTGGAGGGAAACGCAAGTTTTCGGACAGTGTGCGCCCGCTCCTTGAGAACTCAACAGCGTGCTAAAAGCCAGTGCATATTTTTATTGCACAAACCTCGTCAAGGCGGGGATGGTTCGTGCCCTCGCGGAAGTCGGGGCTGTTACGGATCTTTTCATTCCATCGCATGGCCCGCGCCAGGTCGCGATCGAGACGATCTTTCGCAAACGAGCACAACAGCTTCTTGACCGCGCTCATGGACTCCGGGCTGTTCTTAAGCAGCAGCGCCGCCAGTTCGCCCACGCGTGTCATCAATTGGCCTTCAGCCACCAATTCAGTGACCAGGCCTTGTGCCATGGCCTCCTCGGCGTTCAGGATGCTGCCCGAGAGAAGCAGGCTCTTTGCCTTCTTTTCCCCAACCATCTCCAGCAGAAAAACCGACACGATGGCGGGAATGAAACCGATTTTTACCTCGGTGTACCCGAACCTGGCCTGGGGCGCGGCTAAAGTGAAGTCACACAGCGTCGCGAGCCCGGTGCCTCCTGCAATGGCCGGTCCATTCACCGCGGCGATGGTCGGTTTCGTCAGCTCGTACAGGCGGCGCATCATCCACATGGTTGCTTCGGCATCTGCCCGCTGATCCTCCGGACGCTGATGGGTGAGCGTCTTGAGATTCTCCAGGTCCATTCCCGAACAGAAAGCAGTTCCGGCGCCGGTGAGCACGACCACTCCGCAAGCACAGCTCGAGGCTTCGCCGAAAGCGTGCGTAAGCTCGGCAATCATTTGCGGATTCAAGGCATTCCTGCGGTCGGGGCGGTTCAGGGTAATGGTGTGCGTACTGTCAGCTTCCTTGATTTCCAGGGTTGCGTAATGGATGGCCACGGTTCTCGCATGCTCCTCAGTGCTGTTATAGCTGCTGGCGCCACGTGCAGGATGACAATGGTCTAACCCGTTTGGGGCACGCTGAATTTTTCGGCGATGGAATGGGCCATGGCCAGTAATTTATCGAGCGGTTGCAGGCTTGGCAGGTTCGCACCGAGCCGGTTCAGTTCGGTGACGGCTGCCTCGGTGGCCAGATTGCCCACTAGCGCGTCCTGGGCGAAAGGGCAGCCGCCGTGCCCTCCGAGTGCCGTGTCGAGGCGCCGGCAGCCTGCCTGGTAGGCTGCAGCGACCTTTTCCGCGGCCTGGCGTGGGTTGGCGTGCAGGTGAGCGCCCAGCTCGATTCCGGGCACAGCGGCAAGCACGGCGCTCAGCGTCGATCGTATCTGCTCCGGGCTGGCCATGCCGACGGTATCGGCCAACGAAATTTCCGTCAGGCCCAGTTCTTTGAGCGAACGACAGGCGGCGATGACCTCATCCTTGCTCCAGGCGTCGCCATAGGGATTGCCGAACGCCATGGAAAGATAAGCCACCACACCCAGGCCGGCGTTTAACGCCTGTGAGCAAATGTTCTCCAAGGTCTGGAGGGCCTGGGGCGGTGTCTGTTTCTGGTTGCGTGCGAGGAAGGTGGCGGAGAGGGAGTAAGGAAAACCCAGGGTGCGAACAGCGCCGGTGGCAATGGCCCGTTCCGCGCCTTGCAGGTTGACTACGATGGCGATGATTTCCACATTGCTCAGGGGACCAAGCAGAGTTAATACGCGTTCTGAATCGGCCATCTGCGGCACTGCTGTGGGAGAGACGAAAGAGACTGCGTCTATATGCCGGAACCCAGCACTGGCCAGGGCACGCAGGTAATCGGCTTTGACTTCAGCCGGAATGTGCCGCGGCATCGCCTGCCAGGCATCCCGCGGGCACTCGATGATCTTGATTTCTCCCGTGCTCACTGCGGCCTCCACATGCGCTTAGGTGCGCGCCAGTAGCCACAGTACTCCAAAGCCCAGTAGGTGGATGGCGGCTACCTGCGCCAGAGCCACCCACAGCGGCTTCCACTTGATGGCCAACGCGGTGTAGAGGCCGTAAAGAGCCCACTGGGAATACAACATGATTTGCGACCAGCTGTTGCTGGTCTGTTCGGAAAGGCCCAGCTGCGGCTGCTTGAGCAGCAATGCATAGGGGTAGAGGAGTTGCAACCGGAGCAACCCGCCTGCGCCCATCAGGGGCAGGATCTCCGCCATCTTTACGGCAATCAAGGTGATTGCGATTCCGAAGAATAGCGGCCACCAGGCGAGCCAGCCACCTGCGCCGGCCTTCTTCCCTCTTTTTCTGGATGCGGATTTTTTAGGGCGGGCCAGGGTCTGCGAGCTCATGATCCGAGCATACCGCCGAGGGTGGGGAATGATTCCGCAATCCTGGGAGGTGGAGGTGGGGTGCACCTTTCTGATCACATGGAAGGTTGCGCGATGACCCAGAACTGCGTCCTGGGCGACATTCAGCCGTCCCTTCGGGACTTATTCTCCAACGGCTCTTACTCACACACAAATTTTTTGCGGAATGGCTCGCGCTAGTGCTGGGCTAGCGGGGAACGAGAAACGTGTCGGGGATGGGCGCTTCGTCGGAGTCCTGTCGCTTGTTCAGGCCGCCGTAGCGGCGCTCGCGGCGTTGGTAGTCGGCGATCGCTTCAAGGAGATGGATGCCGCGAAAATCGGGCCAGAAGCGGTCTGTGACGTAAATCTCGGAGTAAGCCATTTGCCACAGCAGAAAATTGGAAACGCGAAACTCACCGCTGGTGCGCACCACCAGGTCGGGGTCCGGCATATGGGCGGTGTAGAGATGACGGCTGATGTCTTCTTCGGTGATGTTGTCGAGCGAAAGATTTTTGCCTGCGGCTTCACGCGCCAGCGCTTTCATTGCGTCCACCATCTCGGAGCGGGCGCCGTAGTTGAGCGCCAGGGTGAGGACGGTGCCATTGTTGTGCGCAGTGGCCTCGGCCGCCCACTGCATTTTCTCCTGAACTTCAGAAGGCAGCTCATGGGTGCGGCCAATGTACGCGATGCGCACATTGTTGTCGTTCATGCGTTCGACGTTATCGACCAGGTAGGAGCGCAACAAGCGCATGAGGAAGTTAACCTCGGTCTTGGGCCGGCGCAGGTTGTTCTCGAGCGAAAAGGCGTAGAGCGTAAGCCAGGGCAGGTTGATGCGCGAGGCAGTCTCGACTACATATTGCACCGACTCGGCGCCTTGCTGGTGCCCGAGAAATCGCCGTAGGCTGCGTTTACCTGCCCAGCGGCCGTTTCCATCCATAATGATGGCAACGTGCTGCGGCAGGCGAGCCGGATCTAATTGGCGGTAGGCAGCCTGCTCTTCGGGGGATAGTTCGGAAATGCGGGTCGGTGGCAGGAATCGCAAAAGGATTGCCTTTCCTTACGACCGTAGCACATGGTCCCCTCCCCCCGCAAAACCGCTCAGCGACCACCATAGCGGGGGGTTCGTACCAATCACTTCGGGCGCGGAAGGCCGCAGCTCAGGCGCTTCTGCGGCGGCCCATGGCCAGGTCGCGCACCTGGTTCAGGAACATGGAGCGCTGCAGCGAATCCATCTGCGAGATGTAGGGAGCGAGCTCGGCAAGAAACGGATCGCCAAGAATCGACGCAGTCTCTTCATGGCGGCGGCTGCGCGCGTCACGAAGCAAATTACAAATGTCGATTTCGAGCGCCGCTGCCAACCTTGCCAGTGAAGACAATGTCGGCATGGCTTTGCCGTTCTCGATTTTAGAAATATAGGTACGTGGCACTTGCATACGGCCGGCAAGCTGACGTTGACTCAGATTGCGGCCTTTGCGAAGATCACGCACCGCACGCGCCACCTGAAGGCCGTTATCTTCAGCCACGGCTTCTTCTGGCTCTCCGGCGAATTGCGGAACGAGCCGTTCCGGTTCTTCGACTTCGAGCGGCTTGTGGCAGCGCCTACAGAGAGAATTCGCGGTGCGAAACTGAACCAGAGTGCAGCGTTCACACCGTAGAACCTCACGCGCCTCGACGGTTACTAGGGTAGTTGCCATAATTTTTTTTTACGGAGCGCCAGAGCAGGGCGATCCCAGTAAGAAGCGTCGTTTTAGATCACTTGCACGTTCTCGTGCCAAGTATTCGTTTAGCGACGGTCCCTACCTGATTCATGATTACAGTGATGCAGGGTATTCTCAATGTCAAGTTAAAAAGTAGGGCGAAAGCGGAAAACGTGGTACGAATTTCGGAAGAAAGCCTAAGAAACCCGGAGCACGACGGCCTGTCTGTGACAAAAAATACGAAATGACCGGAACAAAATACACACGAACCGAAGCCTGGCAACTCCTTAACCAGTACACACAATCGGCTGGTTTGATCAAACATGCACTCGCTGTTGAGGCTTGCATGAGCGCTCACGGCGAGCAGCAGGCGGCCACACTCGGATTCAGTGGAGAGGCTGCCGGCAGCGTGCGCGAAACGTATTGCATCACTGGTTTGCTGCACGATTTTGACTACGAAAAATATCCCAGCGCGGAGGAACATCCCTTCGTCGGAAACAAAATTCTCGCAGAGCAAGGATGGCCGGAGGAGATTCGTGAAGCCATCATGGGTCATGCACAGTACTCCGGTGTAGCGAGAAAAACGCACCTCGCCAAAGCTCTCTTTGCCTGCGACGAGCTGGCCGGTTTTTTGACTGCGGTGTCGCTCGTGAAACCGACCAAATCGATCTTCGATGTAGACGTCGCGAGCGTCCGTAAGAAGATGAAAGATAAGGCATTTGCGCGCGGTGTCCACCGTGAGGACATCATCCAGGGCGCGCAGGAACTGGGGCTCGAACCCGACGCCCACATTGCCTTCTGTATCGGGGCCATGCGCAACTCCGCCGTGGCGTTGGGACTCGATGGCGCCGCCGTTTCTTCCACCCAGACGCGACCCTGATTTTTTTCTTTCCCCAAGGCGCGAGACCGACTCGATCGAGCGGTCTCGCGGAAACCCCCGAGGCCCTTCTAATTGTAACTATAGCGATTTCGTTATCGGGGAGGCGTAACTTTCCTGCCGCCGCGGTGCTGGAGATTTTTTCGCACGCTTTGTTTCCCATAGGCGACGCATTGAAGGGCACGCACTCGTTTTCTGGGAAGAGAAGTTTTCTTTCAGTGGGCGCAGCCGGAGCCTTTTAAAAGCGCGATCCTTGATGTTCGCAGGCGCTTCACTCTTAGTTCTTTTTTACCTGCGTGATCACGCCGATAGCAACGATTCGCGTTAACACCTTCGTGTTATTGGCGGGTGTGATTCATTGGGCGCCGCGATACTGTTCCGAGCGCAGCGGATCGGTGTTTTCCGGCGCCGTCGGATCGATGGCGAAATCGAAGACCTCACCATCGGCAAACCCGGGACTGGCGGGAAAGGGAATCAGCGCATACTCTCCGGCCGGTAGCGATTGCTTGGGAGATAGACGATACCAGTCGGTCGTTCCCACACGTTGCTGCTGGATGTTGATGATGTCCGGATAGTGCCCGTCCGCATGCTTTGCCTGTTGCTTGAGCTGCGCCATCGCATCTTTCGTCACCTCGCGGTGCTGCCCTTCCACGTTCAGCCGGATCACGACGAGATCGGAGCGGCTGTTGTCGCTGCCGGAGACTCCACGCAAAAAAAACTGAGGGGCGGGATCATGCACCCGGACAGCGGCGGCCTCGCCCTTGAATTCAATGCTGTGCCGTAGCTTCAGCGAGAACCCGGAATCGTCTGCTGTACTGTCCGGGGGTTTCAGCCGCACCAGTTCGCGCACGCCCTTCCAGGTATCGAGCGCCCAGACATGTCCGTAGGTGGGGAGTTGGAGGCCGTCCGCCACGCTGATGTCATCGGAAGAGACGCTTTCCCGTGGTGGTGCCTGAGCGGAGCAGAGGAGGGATGCGCTGCAGACGAGGATCAGAGGAAGGAGTCGGGTGCGATGAGATTGCATGTTTCGTGTTTTTCTCGGGCTGCGAAACCATCCTAGTGGGCAATCCCCGAGAACCCAAGGAAAACCGCGCAGACGCGAAGAGCTTGAAAAGGGGTAAGGCAGTGAGCAATGCCTCAGTTGCTGCGTGGGAAAGACACAAGAGGAGTAAGGCAGACGCGAAGGGTGCGGTGGGGGAGAACCTAGAACGTGTAAAGCACGTAGCCGGCAAGCAGCGCGAAAACCGTCATCACCAGGATGGCCTCGAGCTTTTCGTAGTTCGAGCCTGCACCACTAAAGTGGTAGCGTCCCGGCTTTTTGGGATCGAACTGGACCGCCAACTGCTCGCCCAACCGTATAAGGAGCAATGTGCGGTGTGCCGTGATGACAGAATTCGCCGTGGTGTATCTGTCGATCACTCGTTCGATAGGTGAACTTGATCTGATAGTGGCCCGCAATGCCCCCTAGATGGTCGTGGAGCCGCACCCATTCACAAGAATCAACAGTTCCATCCGTGGTGGGCCAGGTACGTGAAGGAGTCAACTTCCATAGAAAGTTCGACATGACGATCTCTTTCGATACCAACATCTTTCAGCCATAGGGGTTAGCCGGAAGATAATCTGGCTGCAGTATGTCACGTTCGGGGGATGTTGAAAAGGAGAAAAATGTGCCATGGGGCACCAAAATGACCGGTTTTTGAACCCTTCGATTTGCTGATTGTCCAAGCATGGCAACGGCTGAGATGCTATGCTGGCGAGTTTCTTATGGCCGGCCCAAACCCAGACCCCTCCGTCATCCCACCCGCGGCTCAGCCGCATTTCTCTAACGTGCTTGTTTCCAACCTGGATGTGGCGGGCAGGAAGGGCCGCACCAACGCCAGCGGGATGGAAGCGCTGCTGCTGGCTCTGAGGCAGCAGGAACAGGATATCCGCCAGGGCGGCGGCGCAAAGGCGATCGAGGCGCAGCACGGGAAGAAGCGGTTGACGGCCAGAGAACGGCTGGCATTGCTGCTGGATCCCGGGGAAGAGTTCCTGGAACTGGGCTTGTTTGCCGCCTTCGGGATGTATGAGGAGTGGGGTGGCGCGCCCGCTGCCGGCGTAGTGACGGGCTTGGGTATGGTAGCGGGGCGGTTGGTCATGGTGATTGCCAATGACGCCACGGTGAAGGCCGGCGCGTTCTTTCCCATGACGGCGAAGAAGGTTTTGCGAGCCCAGGCGATAGCCCTGGAGAATCGGATCCCGACCATTTATCTGGTTGATTCTGCAGGTGTTTTCTTGCCCTTGCAGGAGGATGTGTTCCCCGACCAGGACGATTTTGGACGGATTTTCCGCAACAACGCAGTCATGAGCGCCAAGGGGATCCCGCAGATTACAGCAATTATGGGCATGTGCGTGGCCGGCGGAGCCTATCTGCCGGTGATGACCGACCATGTGCTGATGACGGAGGGCAGCGGGCTGTTTCTGGCCGGACCGGCCCTGGTGCAGGCAGCCATTGGGCAGAAATACTCAGCGGAGGAGCTGGGGGGCGCCACCATGCATGCCGAAATCTCCGGCACGGTGGATTTCAAGGAACCAAATGACCATCTTTGCCTGGCCCGGCTTCGATCGCTGGTCGCCCGGCTCGGCCAGGGACCGTCGGCCCCGTTCGATCGTGCGGCTTACGACGCAGGCCGGGACATGCCCAAGTTTGCCGCCGAGGGACTCTATGCTTTGCTCGATCCGGATCCGGCGAAAGGTTCGGGCAACAGCTACGACATGCACGAGGTGATTGCCCGGTTGGTCGACCGCTCGGAATTTGACGAGTACAAGCCGGATTACGGCAAGACGGTGATCTGCGGATATGGGCGCATTGGCGGCTTTGCGGTAGGGATCGTGGCCAACCAGAAGACTCACCAGACCCACACCAGCCAGACGGGGGAGAAGAGGGTTGAATTTGGCGGTGTGATTTATGCGGAGAGTGCGCAGAAGGCTGCGCGCTTCATCATGGACTGCAATCAGAACCTGATTCCGCTCATCTTTCTGCACGACGTCAATGGGTTCATGGTGGGCCGCGATGCGGAGTGGAGCGGGATCATCCGCGCCGGGGCACAGATGGTCTCGGCGGTCGCCAACTCCACGGTGCCCAAGATCACGATTATTCTCGGCGGCTCATTTGGCGCGGGTCATTATGCCATGTGCGGCAAGGCCTACGATCCGCGATTTATGTTCGCCTGGCCAACCGCCCGGTACGCGGTGATGAGCGGGGCCTCGGCGGCGAGCACGCTGGTGGAGATTAAGATCCGCCAACTGGAGCGCGGCGGCAAGCACTTGAGCGAAGAGGAAAAGAGCCAGGTCTTCGCATCGATCAAAGCCAGTTATGACGAACAAACGGATTGCCGGTATGCCGCTGCGCGTCTCTGGGTAGACGCGATTATCGATCCGGGAAAGACGCGCGAGGTCTTGATAACTGCGCTTAGGGCGGTCGCGCTGAATCCTGTGGTGGAGAAGTTTAATCCAGGGGTGATTCAGACCTAGTGGTTTCAGGATGTGTCTCGGTCGGCCTTGAGGGTTTCCCAATCGAAGGGCCCGAGACCCGCTTGCCTGGCTCGGTCTCGCATCCGTTGCAAGGTCGCCAGTGCTTGGGAGCGATCAACTCCTGCGTTCGTTGGCACCAACCGGGCTACTGGCCTGCCGTGACGAGTGATGGTGATCTCTTCCCCTTGCTCCACCCGATCGAGCAGCCAGCTCAGTTTGTTTCTCGCTTCGAATGCCCCGATCTCGGTCACGCTTCATCTCCATCTAGCTTAAGCGAGATGGTATTCCTTCTCACGGGCAGCCAATGTCTGGGTGGCCCATTCAAGCCCGCGTTTGGCTTGAGTGGGAGAGTACCGAAGCCGCGACGCGGTATCCGTGCAACTTCGAGACCGCCGTGTATCCTGCTTGAAATCATGAAAAGGGTCATTACCGCAGCCGTACTCGTCCCCCTGGTTCTGCTGCTTTTACTCAAGGGATCCTTTCCGCTGCTGGTGGCGGCAACGGCATTGGTCGCTGAACTTGCTACCTGGGAATACCTCGCCATCGCCGATTGTCATGGGTACCGGCGGACTCTGGTCCTGCTCTCCGTCGCTCTCCTCTTCGCGGCCATTTTTTTCAACCCCGCGCTCATGTTGCCGGCTATCGGCTTCTGCAGCCTCGTGCTCCTTCTGGTCTGCAGCTTTGCGTCGCCGCTCGAACGGGTGCTGCGCGATTCCGCGTTTTCGATTTTTCCGCTCCTGTATATCGGATTGACCCTGGCGACGTTGCCTCTGCTCTGGGTGCAACCAGATGGCTCTTCGCTCCTGATTTTTCTTTTCAGCGTCGTATGGACCGGCGACGTGGTGGCTCTCTATGTCGGGCGAAATTTAGGACGGCACAAATTGGCGCCGCAGATCAGCCCGAACAAGAGCTGGGAGGGAAGCGCCGGGTCGCTCATCGGAAGCCTGCTCATCACCGTCTTCCTGCTCTTTTTGGCCCGGTCGATGCATGGCCTCCACTTCGCCGGATCCCCGATTCGCTGGCTGGTGTTGGCGGTGGTGCTCAACGTCTTTGCCCAGGTGGGCGATCTGGTGGAGTCCGCGATCAAGCGCGGAGCCGGGGTGAAGGATTCGGGGTCCATGCTGCCAGGTCACGGAGGTATCCTCGACCGCATCGATGCCCTGCTCCTGGCCGCTCCGGCGCTGTGGTACGCTCAATGGATTCAACTGTATTTCGAGCGGGCTAGCTTGCGTTGAAGCACATTTGCATCCTCGGTTCTACCGGTTCCATCGGGACCAGCACCCTTTCCATCATTGAGCGGTACCCGGAGCGATTCGCGGTCGCTTCGCTGGCCGCGGGCCGAAATGTGGACATGGCCTTCGCCCAATGCGAGCGATGGAGGCCTTTGCTGGTTTCCATGGCCACCGAGCAACTGGCCGGGGAATTGGCCGCGCGGCTTAAGGCGGCGGGCCTCACCGCGATAGAAGTGGTTTACGGCAGCGCGGGGACGGTACGGGCGGCTACCCTATCCCAGGTGGATTTTGTGGTTTCCGCGATCGTCGGCCTGGCGGGCCTGGAAGCTACCTATGCTGCCGTGGCGGCGGGCAAGCCCGTGGGACTCGCCAACAAGGAAGCCATGGTGGCCGCCGGTGAGATCCTCACCCGGCTGGCACGCCGTGACCATGTGCCTTTGCTCCCTATCGACTCCGAGCACAACGCGATCCACCAGTGCATGCGGGGAGGAGACGCCCACGAGGTGCGGCGCATCTGGCTGACCGCCTCGGGCGGACCCTTCCGCCAGCTCCCGGCGGATCAGTTTCAGCATGTCACGGTCGAGCAAGCGCTGCGCCACCCGACCTGGGTCATGGGCCGGCGAATCACCATCGATTCCGCAACCTTGTTGAATAAGGGACTGGAGATCATCGAGGCCTGCCGTTTGTTTGACTTGCCGCCTTCGTCCGTTAAGGTCACCGTGCATCCTCAATCGGCGGTTCACTCGTTGGTGGAGTTCGTGGACGGGAGCATTCTGGCCCAGCTTTCCGTTACGGACATGCGGCTGCCCATCCTGTACGCGCTGAGCTATCCCGAGCGGGTTCCCAGCGAACTGACCTTCGATATGGCGGCCCTGGGACAGCTGAGCTTCGAACCTCCTGATTTTGCGAGGTTTCCTTGTCTCCGGCTGGCTTACCAGGCGGCCGAAGCGGGCGGGGCGGCCTGTATTGCCCTGAATGCGGCGGACGAAATCGCGGTAGGGGCATTCCTCGAAGGCACCATTCCGTTTACTGGTATCCCGCGTACAATTGAAGCTGTTCTCGAGGCTATGCCATCAAAGCATCCGGAGACTATCCAGGAAGTGCTCCAGTTGGATGAGGAAGCACGGCGGATGGCTCACAACGTAGTATCAGGTTTTTCGCCGGTTCTCCGTTGAATCATTTTGCTGCGGACGCTTTTGGCCAGCCAGGTGGCTTGCTCACCGCAGACGGTTGATTCCAGTCCATACTCCGGATAGTTGGTGGTCCGCAGACTGGATCCGGCAGAGAGGCAAATGAGCGAATTTCTATGTCCTTTTTCTTAACCAGCACAGTTTCCATGCTTGTTGTGCTCGGCATCATGGTACTGGTGCACGAGTTTGGTCATTTTGCGGTAGCCAAGTTGTGCGGCGTGCGCGTCGAGGTCTTTTCTATCGGCTTCGGCAAACGCCTTTTCGGTTTTCGCCGGGGTGACACCGATTACCGGCTGAGCCTGCTGCCTTTGGGCGGCTACGTCAAGATGTCGGGAGAACAGCCGGGGGAAGCCTCCACCGGCGACCCGGCGGAGTTCAACGCGCATCCCCGTTGGCAGCGCATTCTCATCGGCCTGGCGGGTCCGGTGTCAAACTTCCTGCTTGCCCTGCTGCTCATGACTGGCTTTTACATGATGCACAACGAGGTGGAAGCTTTCCGCTCGCAGGCAGCCAACATCGATTTCGTCTCTGACCACACAGCAGCGGCGGCTGCCGGACTGAAGGCCGGCGACACCATTACCCGCTTCGATGGCGTTACTAATCCCACGTGGGAGCAGGTGTCCATCCGCTCGGCCATGAATGTGGGACAGATCGTTCCTGTGGATGTGAAGCGTGACGGGCAAACCGTCAGCGCGCAGATGATGGTGCCGCAACCGCACAACGGCGAAGATTTCGATTTCGACACAGTCGGTTTTGTGCCCCGGATGCAGGAAGATCCGATCCGCGTGCGCCAGATCGAAGCCGGCATGCCAGCTGCAAAAGCCGGACTTAAGGCGGGCGACCAGATCGTTTCTGTCGATGGCCTGACGCTGCACTCCGTCGATGCCATGCTCGCGTTCCTGCAGCAGGGGAACGGCAAGCCGATTCACTTGACCGCGCTGCGCGACGGCAAGACCTTTCAGGTTGAACTGCAGCCCATCATGGCGGATGCCGGAAACGGGCACAAGCTGTACCGCATCGGTTTTGCGCCCAACTTGCCGCCTTTCAAAATCCAGCAGCTTCCCCTGCCTGCGGCCTTGAAGCAGTCAGTTCATTTCAACCTGCGCTATTCCGGCTTGATCCTGGAAGTGCTTCACCGTATGGTGACGCGGCGGTTTGCCGTGCAGGATTTGAGCGGACCGATCGGCATTGCCCGGGAAACCGGTCTCGCCGTCGAGCAGCCTGGCTGGCAGCCGATCATTGGGCTGATGTCCATCATCAGTCTCAACCTGGGGATCTTCAATCTTCTGCCCATTCCGATTTTGGATGGCGGTGTGATTGTCCTGCTGCTGATCGAAGGCGTGATGCGGCGCGATTTGAACCAGGAGTTCAAAGAGCGCATTTACCAGGCAGCGTTTGTGGTCCTGCTGATTTTCGCGGCGTTCGTGATGTTCAACGACATCTCGAAGCTGCAGGTGTTCAGCAAACTCAAACCGTAGAAATAGAAGCCGCCGGTTTGAAGAAGTCCCGCAGGGACGGCTGAACTTAGCCCAGGACGCTAGTCCTGGGTGCATCAGTGCAAGATGACTGAGTCCCGCAGGGACGGCTGAAAATATGCCGCGTACTTAACCCTGGACAATCTTCAGTCGTCCCTTCGGGGCTTGTCGTGTTTCAAAGCTTTACCCAGGACTGCGTCCTGGGCTAAGTACAGCCGTCCCTTCGGGACTGGGATCCACCGCCTTTCCAATTCCCAGAAAACCTGGTCCGTTACACTGAGCTTTATCCATGCCAGTGTCCCAGACCCGAATTCGCGTGCGCTATGCAGAAACTGACCAGATGGGAGTGGTCTATTACGCCAACTTCTTTATCTGGTTTGAGCTTGGACGGGTGGAGCTGCTCCGCCAGCTCGGCTTCCAGTACAAACAGATGGAAATCGACGACGATTGCCACATCCCGGTAGTCGAGGCCAATTGCCGATACAAATCTCCAGCGCGTTACGACGATGAGCTGCTGCTCGAGACCAGCGTGCTGACTTTGCGGCGGTCGGTCATCAAGTTCGGTTACCGGCTGTTGCGGCAGGAAAACGATGCGTCCACGCTGCTGGCGGAAGGGGAGACAACCCACGTCACCGTGAACCGCAAGATGCACAAGGTGCCGCTGCCCAAAAAGTATGTGGCCGTTCTAGAGCAGTTCCTTGTCTAGCCGCGCACGCTGGCTGTCGTTGCTTCTCCCCGCCGTTTGCCTGTGCTTTGCCGTTGTGCTCGGGCTACCAGGCGCCCCGTGGGTGCCGGATGCCGGGTACTACCGCCTGCTCGCTCTGGGCCAGCGAGCCGCGGTGCCCGCACCGTTTTCCGCGCGCATCCTCGGTCCAGCTATTGCGGGCTGGCTGGGACACGTCACAGGCCGGGGCGTGAATACCGGGTTCCTGGTGCTGGGTCTCGTGTGCCTGGCCGCGTTTGTTGCCCTCATTGCAGGGCTACTGCGGTCGTGGAAGGCGCCGGCGGCGATCTTCGCGGCTATCTTTCTCATGCCCTTCTGGGTGGATATTTTTCACGACTACTATCTTCCCGATCTGCTGCACGGGGCTATTCTCGCAGCCATTCTGTTGTGTCTCTGGTTCGGGTACACGGCCACGGCGTTGCTTCTGCTATTCCCGGCATACCTGGCGCGCGAGTCAACCCTCCTGGTGGGCCTTTGCCTGATTTTTGCCTGCTGGCGCCGGGTTCGAGTCCATCATGCGGTGATCGGGGCGCTGGCAATCTTCGGCGCCGCCCTTCTCAGCAAGCACTACGGTCAGGGAGGTCCTGCCAGCGTTCACGGCCTGGGAGGCGGGGTCTATATCCTGGGCAAACTTTTCTGGAGTTTCTTCAAGAATGTTCTCGGGCTTCCCCTGTGGAGCAATACACTCCCCGAGTGCAGCCCCATCTGGAGTAAAGCGCTTCCCGGGGGCCATCCTCTCGGTGCGATCCGGGAAGTTGGGTTGTGTGAGCCATCCGTGTGGGGACCGGCACGGCTGCTCATCGCCTGGTTCGGCATCTTTGGGATTGGGCCGTCGCTCGCGTTGGTGCTGTGGCGGAAGATGATTGCGCCCACACCCGCGACGGATCAGCGGTTTCCGGGCCAGTTCATTGTTTTCCGCTTTTGCCTGCTGTACGGAGCGATCAGCATCCTGATGACTCCTCTGCTGGGCGCCAGCGCCGACCGCCTGGTTGCCTACGGATGGCCGCTGTACTTTGTTGTTCTGCCCTGGTTTGTGGCCGCGACCTACGACCTTGGTGGAATCCGTACCTACGCCATGGTGTTACTTCACCTGTTTACCTGCTGGCTGGCGTGGTTCGGCTTTCGGCACCAACCGCCCAGTTACCTGTTCACCGGCTTGGTGGTGCTAGGTTTCAATACCGTGAATTATGTATTTTTGCGGCGTTTTGGGACTAATCGAGCCTTGGCGGAGTCCCGGTAAGTTACCTTTTTATCCACATTGTGGATAACCTGTGGATTGAAGCCTGTTTCGGGATCCGCCGCTGTGATCTTTTTCACTATTGTATGGCATTTATGTAATCGTCATGGTGCCGTATCGAGCAGCAGCAAGAACCCCGGCTTTTATGGCGAATAAAATAGATTCAATCGCGGATACATATAAGGTCATGACGGCGGTGAGCCCTGTGTTTAGCGGATTCCAGTGGTTAAATTTGTAATCATTATGGTTCGCCGATGAGCGGCCGGCCGAATTGGTTTTGCGCTCAGTAAGCGGGCAGTCCGCGCGGCTTAACCCGTTCGCGGATAAAGGTGACGGTACTCGCGAGGCTTGTGCCCGGGCCGAAAACCTCCGCCACTCCTTGCGCCTTTAAGTCCGCAATATCATGTTCGGGAATGGTTCCGCCTAACACTACGAGAATGTCGGTAGCCTCCCGCTCTTTGAGCAGGGCCAGCACGCGAGGAACGATCACGTTATGCGCGCCCGAAAGGATACTTAGGCCGATGCAGTCGACATCCTCCTGCAGGGCGGCGTTGACGATCATTTCCGGGGTTTGCCGCAGGCCCGTATAGATGACTTCCATGCCCGCATCGCGCAGGGCGCGGGCAATAACCTTGGCTCCGCGGTCATGGCCATCGAGGCCGGGCTTGGCGACCAGCACGCGGATGGGGGCGGCGGTGGCTGGATTGTCCGGCATGGCTACTTATCGCGGGCGACGACGAAATCCGGCATCCAGAGCAGAGCCCGTTTGTAATCGGACTCAGGCAATCCCGCAAGGGCGGCTCGGGCGACTTCGGCGTACTGGAAAGCGGCATTGAGGGCGTATTGCACCGACCCATGCCGATCGAGAATCTTCAGCACTTCCTCGTGGCTGGTCCGTTCGAAGCTGAGATCTTCAAGCACCCTGCGGATGGCCTCGTGCTCATGAGGAGTGCCGCGTTCGAGCGCATGGACGATGGCCAGGGTGGCCTTGCCCTCGCGCAAGTCGCTGGCCACAGGCTTGCCCAACACTTGTTCGGTGGCGGTCAGGTCCAGCACGTCGTCGACAATCTGGAAGGCGATTCCCAGGTTGCGGCCGTACTCCCCCAACTGCTCTTCTGTCTCTTCAGAGGCTCCAGCCAGGACCGCACCCAGGCGCATCGAGACATCGAAAAGGCATGCCGTCTTGCGGTAGATCAGGTCGTAGTATTCGGCCTCGCCTACCGTCCGGCCCAATTTTTCCATCTGGACGAACTCGCCCTCGACCATCTGCTGGGTCAGGCCAATGAGCAGGTCCAGGACCTTGAAGTTGCGTTCCTCCAGGGCGATGTGGAAAGCCTGCATATACAGCCAATCGCCGGCCAGCACGCATTTGGAGTTGCCCCAGGTGGTGTTGGCGGAAGGTCTTCCTCGACGGGTATCGGCCCCGTCGATGATGTCGTCATGGACCAGGGTCGCGGTGTGCACCATTTCTACGACAGCGCCCAGCCGGACCATACCGGACCCCTGGTAGCCAAGGGATTTTGCCGCCAGCAGGAGCAACGAGGGGCGGATCCGCTTGCCCCCGCCCTCGCGCAGGTGATCGGCGATGTCGGTGATAGCCCCAACATTGGAAACGGCGTCGCGCACCAGCTCTTTTTCGATGGCGCTCAAGTCGTCGCGTAGCAGGTCGAAGACTTCTTTTGCCGTCGCTATCGCTTGTGTGCTCACTCACTCTCCAGTTGCTGGGGAAACCGCTTTAGTTCGACCGGTAATTGGTGAACTGCATATCGATGCCGAAATCGTGGCCCTTAAGTAGTGCAATTGTCTCCTGTAGAGTATCGCGATCCTTGCCTGTTATACGGACCGTATCACCCTGAATGGATGCCTGCACCTTTTTCTTGGACTCCTTTATCAGCTTAACGATCTCTTTTGCCTTCTCGCCGGGTATCCCTTGCTGCAGGGTAATCTTCTGGCGAACGCTGGAACCGGACGCAGGTTCGACCTTCCCGTATTCCAGGGCCTTCAAAGAGATCCCACGCTTGACGAACTTCTGCTGCAGGATCTCGGTCACCGCCTTCAGCTTGTACTGGTCCGAGGAAGCCAGCTCGATGACCTCGTCCCCTTCCAGAAGCTTGATTTCGGAGTGGGAGTCCTTGAGATCGAAACGGGTCCGCACTTCCTTGGTGGCCTGGTCCATTGCATTGCGTACTTCCTGAACATCGACCTTGCTGATTACATCGAACGAATTGTCTGCCGCCATGCTGCCTCCTCGATTATGAGCGCAAACCTTGTTGTCTGGGCTGGAGTTACGATTCCGCGTCGGGCGCTACACCAAAAAAACGGAAGAAGTTGTTGGCAGTGCTGGAAGCGACCAGCTCCGCCGGGACGCCGCATACCTCTGCCAGTTTGTCCGCTACCCGCCCCACCCAGGCCGGCTCATTGCGCTTACCACGATAGGGCAGCGGGGCAAGAAAGGGAGCATCTGTTTCGATCAGCATCCGGTCCAGCGGCACTTTCGCTGCTACCTGGCGGATGCTTTCCGCTTTTGGGAAGGTGACATTTCCGGCAAACGAGATGAGAAATCCTCCATCCATCGCTCGCCTGGCGTGCTCCCACTCCCCGGTGAAACAGTGCAGGATACCGCCCAGATTGGTTCCCATCCAGTTGTTTTCAATCATCGCCAGAGTGTCATCCCACGCGTTGGTGCTGCCATCGGAGGGCCGGCAATGAATAATGATGGGTCGCCGCCGTGCCGCCGCTATCTCCATCTGCTGCGCGAAAGCCTGCTTCTGCTGTTCGCGCGGCGAGTGGTCATAATAATAATCGAGACCGATCTCTCCGACCGCAAGCACATCCGGGTTGGCGAGCAGGCCGTCCAGCTTTTCGAGCGCTGCCGGGGTGGCGAGCTGGGCCTCATGAGGATGGATGCCGGCCGTGGCCAGTATCCGGGGCATCCCCGGTTTCCCGGCATAGAGCCGGCTCAATTCCAGCGCCTGCTGCATGGTGTCCGGCCCATCTCCTATGCCGATGGATAGAACCGTACGTACCCCCTCTTGCCAGGCCCGCTGCAGCAGCTCATCCCGGTCGGCGTCGTACCGGGGGCTGTCGAGATGTGCGTGTGAGTCGACCAGTCGCTAGTTCCTGAACCGTTTATTTGGGCCGTTTATTTGAGCCGCGCGCCTATTTCGACATCTTCCAGAAAGCCGGCCAGGACAGGCTTGCCTTTTTCCCCAATCGAAGCGGCGACGATCATTCCGTTGGATTCCAGCCCACGCAACTTTCTGGGTTGCAGATTGGCGACGATGACGACCTTGCGGCCGATAAGTTTCTCCGGCTCGTAGGCGCCCGCGATACCGGCGACGATTTGCCGCACTTCATCCCCCAGGTTCACTTCCAGGCGCAAAAGCCGGTCCGCGCCCTTGACGGGTTCCGCGACGATCACCTCCGCCACGCGCAGCTCGACTTTGGCGAAATCGTCGATGGTGATGGTGGGCTTGGCCGCGGGCGAATTGGCATCGGGAGTGGCGGTCCCCAGCGACGCTGCCGTGGTTAATGCCGCCGGAGCCTTGGCAACGATAGACTCGGTGGCCTTCGATGCCGCAACCGCCGCGGACTGGTCAGCAGTTGTGGGTTGCGGAGCGGGAGTCGGCGCACCCGGCGTACTGGTCATGACGGCCGATTCTGAAACCGGCGCTGCTTCCGCTTCCACGCTCTTACCGGCGTTGTTGTTCTCCAGATCATGCATGCGTTTGACGGTATCCTTTTCTGCTCGAGGGAAGATGGGGCCGGTGGGCCCGAGTTTGGTGCCTGTAGGCAATTGACCCCAGTGCACGTTTTTCAGATCCGCGTGGCCAATATTGCCCAGACCCAACTGGGCCCAGATTTTTGCCGCCGCCTCGGGGAGCACGGGGTAGGCATGCGCGGTGATGATGCGCAGCGCTTCGGCGCAGGTGTACAGAATCGATGCCCTGCGGACCGCTCCGTCTTCAGCGGCCCCCAGCTTCCAGGGAGCTTTTTCGGTGATGTAGCCGTCGACCACGGCCACCAATCCCCATAAAGCCTCGAGCGCCAGGGAAAAATTCAGCGCTTCGAAGTGCCGGGAGAAGTCGCGGGCCGCTGTCTCCGCGGCGGCCATGACCCTGGGTTCGGAGTCTCCGGCCGGGATCACGCCCTCGAAATACTGATTGATCATGGCCAGGATCCGGCTGGTCAGGTTGCCGTAGCCGTTGGCCAGGTCCGCGTTGTAGCGCTGCACCAGGGCGTCAAAGGAAAAGCTGCCATCCTGGCCGAACACCACCTCGCGCATCAGGAAATAGCGCAGAGCGTCAGATCCCAGAATTTCGATGATGGTTTCCGCGCGCACCACGTTGCCGCGCGACTTCGACATCTTGCTTTGCTCGAAGAGCAGCCATCCGTTGGCGGCGACGCTCTTGGGCAGCTGCAGCCCCGCGGCCATCAGGAAAGCAGGCCAGTAAACGCAATGAAAGCGGATGATCTCTTTGCCGACCAGCTGCAGGTTAGCCGGCCAATAGCGGGCGAAGCGCTCCTGGTCTTCCGGGGCGTCGCTGCCATACCCCAGAGCCGTAATGTAGTTGGCCAGCGCATCCATCCACACATAGATCACATGCTTCGAGTCGCCGGGCACCGGGATACCCCAATCGAAACTGGTGCGGCTCACCGAAAGATCCTTCAATCCGCTGCGCACGAAGGAAATCACTTCGTTGCGGCTGGCTTCGGGGCGAATGAAGTCAGGCTGTTGTTCGTACAGTTCCAGCAGCTTGCGCTCGAACGCGGATAGCTTGAAGAAGTAGTTTTCTTCGCTCACCGTTTCCGTGATCCGCCCGCAGTCCGGGCAGGGCGAGCCTGGCGGCGCATCGACATACAGCTCGTCGGAGACGCAGTACTGGCCGGTGTAGCTTCCTTTGTAGATGAAGCCCCGCTCCTGCAGTACGCGAAAGAGCTTTTGCACCCCTTTGCGGTGGCGCTCCTCGGTGGTCCGTATGTAGTCGTCGTAGCTCAGCCCCATGCGGTCCCACAGGCTGCGGAACTGGCTGGAAACCGCGGTGGCAAACTCCTGCGGCGACTGTCCCGCCTGGCGGGCGGAACGCTCGATCTTTTGCCCGTGCTCGTCGGTTCCGGTCAAAAGCCACGTATCGAAGCCCTGGGCTCGTTTGCGGCGCGCGATGGCGTCGGCCACCACTGTGGTGTAGGCGTGACCGATGTGGGGCCGCGCATTCACGTAGTAGATCGGAGTGGTGATGTAAAAACTGGAAGTATCGGACATGAGAGAGGCGGCGGCGTTGTGCACCAGGACTGTGCACCTCACTCAATCTTAACAGGATGACGGTTCTGCTAGAATCGGCAAGAAAATCAGGGGTTTTTGGGTGTACCGCAAACAGCAGAGACTTCTTCGCGAGCGGCTCCGCTCGGTTCTTCAGGCCAAATACCAGCTAGAACTTCCGCAAATCGCCATCGAGCAGCCGCCCGATCTGGAGATGGGGGAGTATGCACTGCCGGTGGCCTTCGAACTGGCGCGGCGGCTCAAGCGCTCGCCCCGCGCGATTGCCGGGGAACTCGTCGCGGACCTGCTTCCCCTGGAGGGCTTCACCTCGTTTACGGTGGCGGGCGCCGGTTATATCAATGGCAAGCTTGACCGCCAGGCGGCGGTACTTGCAATCGCGCGCGACGATACGCCGGAAGAGCAGAGCCACCTCCATTCGCTGGTCGAGCACACCAGCATCAATCCCAACAAGGCTGCGCACATCGGTCACCTGCGCAACGCTATCCTCGGCGATACCTTTGTGCGTCTGCTGCGCGCCGCGGGCCAACGCGTCGATGTACAGAACTACATCGACAACACCGGGGTGCAGGTTGCCGACGTGGTGGTCGGGTTGACCCACCTCGAAGGCTACGACCTGGCCGCGGTCACCCAGTTGCTGGTGGACCTCAAGGCAAGAGGGGAGCGTATCGACTACTACTGCTGGGACCTGTACGCGCGGGTTTCGCAGTGGTACGGCGCATCGGAAGCCGAAGCCAAGGAACGAAAGCAGATTCGTCTCGATACGCTCCATGCCATCGAGGCTGGAGGCAATGAGATTGCGCAGATCGCCGACCTGGTTTCGACCGCGGTGCTACGCCGGCACCTGGAGACCATGCTGCGGCTGGGGATTGAATATGATTTTCTCCCCCGGGAAAGCGAGATCCTCCATCTCAAATTTTGGGATCTGGCCTTCGAACAATTGAAGGCCAAGGGCGTGCTCTACCTGGAGACCGAGGGCAAGAACAAGGGCTGCTGGGTGATGCGCCGAGCCTCCACTGCGACGCCCACGGAAGGCGCCGTGGATGAAGACGCCAAGGTGATCGTGCGTTCCAATGGAACGGTCACGTATGTGGGTAAGGACATCGCCTATCATCTGTGGAAGTTTGGCTTGCTAGGCCGCGACTTTGGGTATGCCCGGTTTTTCAACTACAGCGACCATGTGTGTTGGATCTCGACCGAAGCGGGTGAGGCGGAGCATCCTGACTTCGGGGGCGCGCAGGCTATCTACAACGTTATTGACAGCCGCCAGGCGGATCCGCAGTCAAACGTGATTGAAGCTCTGCGTGGTCTTGGGTATTCCGACGCCGCGGAGCATTACGTCCACTTCTCTTACGAAATGGTCGCTTTGACGCCGCGCTGTGCCATGGAGCTGGGCTACCAGATTTCGCAAGAGGATCAATCGCGTTCTTACATCGAGGTCTCCGGGCGCAAGGGTTTTGGGGTGAAGGCGGACGCGCTCTTAGATAAGCTGACGGACGCGGCGAAACAAGAAGTCGACAGCCGGCACCCGCAGCGTGGTGAGGAGGAGAGGCAGGGCATTGCCCACCAGATTGCGGTCGGAGCGTTGCGCTACTTCATGCTCAAGTTCACGCGCAATACGGTGATCGCGTTCGATTTCAAAGAGGCGCTCAGCTTCGAAGGCGAGACAGGACCTTACGTGCAATATGCAATCGTGCGCGCACGCAACATTTTCCGTAAGGCAGAGACGACCCCGGAAGCATCGCTGGCTGATGTGAACGTCGCGAATTATCTTGAGGGTGAAGACGCAGCCGGTCTCTGGGAGTTATGGATCATGGCGTCCAGACTAAGCTTGCTGCTGGAGCAATGCATTGCCGCCGCCGAGCCGGCCTACCTGGCCCGGCATGCTTTCCAGTTGGCGCAGCTGTTCAACAACTTCTATCACCGCCACCACATTCTCACGGAAGAAGATCCGAAGCGCAGGCAGTTTCTGCTGGCAACCGCAGCGGTTGCGGAACGCGCGTTGGTGCGGTCCCTGGATTGGTTAGGAATTTCAGTTCCAGAAGTGATGTAACGCGCACCAGAGGCCAGCCAGCCCCCACTCATCCGTCATCCTGAGAGCCTGTGACTTTTTCGATTTTTCGTTCAACCCCCTGACAAAGCCGTCATCCTGAGCGAAGCGCTTCGCAGATTTATCGCAAACAGAGGCTTTATGGCGCGGAGTCGAAGGACCCCGAAGCGCTTATCTCTTCGATGCGGTTCGGGGTTTTTCAACCACCCAAGCCCCAGAATAAAATCTCCCTGCAGTCAGCTCTGGAGGGTCCCTGGATATACTTTCCGTTCCCGCCGCTGTGGTTGAAAAGGAGCAACGGCATGTGTAGGTTGGGCACCTCTGAGGTCCTTCGACTCCGCGCCGCCAAACGTTATTTACAAAATAAGTCTGCGTAGCGCTCCGCTCAGGATGACGATTATGCGGGGAGTTTGAAGAAAAGCATCCCAAAAAAGGTTAGCGCTTTCAGGACGCAGCCTTGGGCGAAGTACGGATGAAGAAGGCCGCAGCAGGAAGCTGCCGCGGCCTTCCTATCACTGAATCGGGCCACCATTGACCGTCAGTTGACTCAACGCCTTCACGTCGAGCTGCTTCACGGCGTCGGGCAGCGGAGCGTAGTTCAGACCGCTGGCGCCCTGCTGGCCGTCCGTCACCACGTAGGTGAGAAACTGCTTCAACGCAGTCCGCTTCTGCACGTCCTTCCCGTCCTTAGGAACGATCAGAAACGTCAGAGTGGAAATAGGATAGGCATCCGGCGCACTAGCAGGCGGATTCGCAATCGGAAGACGCGGGTCCTGTGCCAGTTGATCCTTGAAGGCCTCGATCGCCGCCGTTGTTCCCGAGGTGCTGGGCAAGACATACTTGCCGCCCTGGTTCTTGATTGCAGCCACCGGCAGCTTGTTTTGCGTCGCATAGGTGAGTTCGACGTAGCTGATAGCGCCCGTAGATTGCTTCACCTGTCCGGTGACTCCCTCGCTGCCCTTGGCGCCAAGCCCCGTCGGCCATTTCACCGCCGTGCCTTTGCTCACCGTCTGCGCCCACTCCGGGCTGACTGCGGCAAGATAGGTCGTGAAGGCAGCCGTGGTGCCACTGCTTTCCGCGCGGTGAACCACAACTATTTTCGTATTGGGCAGTTTTTGGCTGGGATTGTCCTTCTTCACCGCGGGGTCTTGCCAACTCGTGATCTTGCCCAGGAAGATTCCCGCCAACGTGTCAGAAGAGAGCTGAAGGGGGCCCTGCAGGCCATCGAGGTTGTAGGTAACACAAATCGGGCCGGCCGATTCCGGAAATTGGACCACGGGCGTCATCTGCCCCAGGTCGCTGTCAGACAGGGGAGCGTCCGAAGCGCCGAAATCAATGGTGCCGGACTTCACCTGCTGAATCCCACCGCCACTCCCGATGGATTGATAGTTGATCCGCACGTTGGGGTGAGTCTGCTGGAAGTCCTGAATCCAGCGGCCCATCACAGGATAGACAAAGGTGCTGCCGGCTCCATTGAGAGCAATGGTGCTGGGTCCGGATTTGCACGCGGTCAGCAAGCTGAACGAGGAAAAAATCGCAATGGCGCAAACAAAGGGTCTACAGGTCTTTTCGCAGAGCATAAATGCCATCCTTGATCACACAAGTTTGTCGGTAGGATGCCACGGGATATCGTGACTGAACAATTGTTCATCTACATTTCACAATCGGACGTTGGGCAACGAGTGCGCGCGAATGGGCCTCTGACTAAATAAGGGGTTAATCATGAGTACAAAATTGCAGGGAAAGAAAATCGCGATCGTGGCAACCGATGGCTTTGAACAAGTGGAATTGACAGAACCTAAGAAAGCCTTGGAGGCGGCAGGAGCTACCGTCCATGTAATCTCTCCCAAGCCGGGTCAGATCAAAGGATGGAACAAAACAGACTGGGGTGAAAGCACCAAGGTCGACAAGACGCTGGACGAAGCAAAGTCCGCGGACTACGACGGGCTGGTCTTGCCGGGCGGACAAATCAACCCGGACAAACTTCGTATTGAGCCCAAGGCTGTTGCGTTTGTCACGGAATTCTTCAATTCAGGCAAGCCCATCGGCGCCATTTGCCACGGGCCCTGGCTGTTGGTGGAGGCCGGTGTCGTGAAGCGCAGGACACTTACTTCCTGGCCCTCAGTCCGGACCGACATTCGCAATGCAGGTGGCCATTGGGTAGATGAAGAGGTAGTTACCGATCAGAACCTTACCACCAGCCGCAAACCCGAAGACCTGCCCGCGTTCAACGAAAGGCTGATCCGCGAGTTCAGCCAGGCAAAGCCGGCCCAATCAAAGCACGACCACGAGAAACAATCAGTGAGGGCGGCATCCTAAGAGGTTAAGTCCGGAGGGACGGCTGACCTTAACAGAGTCCCGTCCCCTCGGAGCTTGCCCGAAAAAGCTTACTTTGCGTAGCTCCGCACCCATTCCGTGATGGTGCGTACCGCGATGCCGGAAGGACCTTTGGCGATCCACGGCTTCTGCTCTTCGACCCAGGCCATACCCGCAATGTCCAGATGGATCCAGGGCGTGTCGTCCACAAATTCCTTAAGAAACATCGCCGCGGTGATGGCGCCTCCCCAGCGGCTGCCACCCGTGTTCATGATGTCGGCAATGCTGGACTTGATCATTTCCCGGTAATCCTCCTCAACCGGCAACCGCCAGAACCGCTCCCCCGACGTCTCCAGCGCCGCAGTGAAGTGCCTGTAAGTCTCTTCGTCGTTGGAGAAGACGCCCGCATTCACCATGCCCAGGGCAACGACACAGGCTCCGGTGAGGGTAGCCGCGTCGATCAGGTGGGTGGCGCCAAGTTGCCGGGCGTAAGCCAGTCCATCCGCCAGGACCAACCGCCCTTCCGCATCCGTGTTGATGATCTCAATGCTTTTGCCGGACATCGCGATCTGCACATCGCCCGGCTTCATGGCGGATCCCGACGGCATATTCTCCGCTGCGCAAACCACGCCGATCACCCGCACCGCTGGTTTCAACTGGGCGATTGCCTGCATGGCCCCGATCATCGCCGCTCCGCCGGCCATGTCGTATTTCATCTTCTCCATGCCATCGGCAGGCTTAATGGAAATACCGCCGGTGTCGAAGGTAATGCCTTTCCCCACCAGGCCCAGCACAGGACCGGCAGGAGCATTCCTGGGCTCGTACGTCATCACGATCAGGGCGGGCGGTTCTTCCGATCCCTTGGTGACTCCCCAGAACGCTCCCATCTTGAGTTCTTTCAGCTTCTCGGCGCCGTAAACCTCACACTTCAGCCCGAATCGCCCGCACATTTCCGACGCTCTTTGCCCCAGCACGGAGGGAGTCAACACGTTGCTGGGTTCATTGACCAGGGACCGGGCGAAGTTCTGCGCCTCGCCGATGATGATCCCTTCGCGCAGGCCCGTTTCGATGGCAGCAGGCTTGGCCCCATTGGGCGCAAGCACGCTCAGTTGCTCGATACTCTGGTCTTTGCGATCGGAACGATAGGTATCCGGGTCGAAATCGCCGATGTACGCACCTTCGACCAGTGCTCGTGTGGCCGCGACGGGGTCAAGGCCTTCCGGGACCGCGATGCACAGTTCCCGCAACTTCCGTGGTTTGGCGAACCGGACAGCCGCGCCCGCTGCCTTGCGCAAGTCCGCAGTGGTGAGCTTGGCGAGGCCCACGACCAGGATCCGCTCTGCTTTGAATCCTTCGGGGGCATGGAGTAGGGCCGTTTCGCAGCTTCCGGCCGCAAATTCGCCGCTCTTCAGGAGCGACGCGGTCGCTTTGGTGACAGCGCTTCCCCCCGTTAACAACTTGACGACCGGCTGGGTCTGCTTTTTCTCTTTGGTATCGAGAGCAAAGATCACCAGCAGGCCACTCGTGACGCGGTCCGGCTTAGCCGATATTAATTTTGTCTGCATGGATGGCTTGCTGTCCTTAAATCCGATAAGTCGTCTTTATCGTATCGTTTAGGTAGGCTACTAGCGTTGGCTGCGGATCACAGCCGCACGGGCCTCGCGGTCGTCTTCACGGCGCCGCTCGGTTTCGCGCTTGTCCCAGTCCTGTTTGCCCTTCGCCACGGCGAGTTCGCATTTCACACGTCCATGGCGGAAATAAAGCCGGGTGGGGATGAGCGTTAAACCCTTTAGCTGCGTCTTCCCCATTAGTTTTTGCAGTTCCTGGCGATGCAGCAGCAGCTTGCGGGTGCGTAGCGAGTCGTGGTTGGAAGCGTTTCCATGGGAGTAGGGACCGATATGCGCATTCAGCAAATAGGCTTCGCCGTCTTTGACGATGCCGTAAGCATCCTTGAGATTGGCCTTTCCCTCACGGATAGACTTCACCTCGGTGCCGCGCAGCGCGATACCGGCCTCGAATTTGTCGAGCAGAAAGTAGTTATGTCCCGCCGCGCGGTTGACGGCAGCATCCCGTTCACCCGCCGCAACCGGTTCTCTGGGCTTGGCTTTCTGGGGCGCTGGATTCGTGGGTTGAGAGTGTTGCCGGGGCATACGTTTGGTTACGAATCTTCATGCTAGCACGCGACTTGGGAGCAAAGAACCGGGTGCGCCGGATGGTATACTCAGGCGACATTAGCAGAGAGAAAAGCTGTTCTGGGCGTTGGTTACTACGTCGATTTCTCCCCAGCGGTTTGGCAATAGGTTTGAGCCGGAGCGAGAACCCTGTTGTGGTCCCGGCCGGCCGGGACCGCTCCTCGCGGTTCTTAAGGCCCACAGGATTGCGAAACTGCTGTGAACATGCGTCTTGGCTATCTGGAGTGCGATGAAACGCCATCAAAATTACTGGGCTCTATCCGCCGCGTTTACCCTGTTCCTCTTGCTGAGCATTTGCTCCCTGGCAGCATCGGGTCCCAAGGCAAAGACGCTGTATCAGCGCGGCCAGCTAGCCGAAGACAAAGACGATCCCATCACCGCCTACGAGGACTACTACCAGGCGTTCCAGAAGGAACCCAAGAATCTTCGCTATAAGACCGCTTATGAGCGTTTACGCTTCCAGGCCGGTACGGCTCACGTGCAAAGAGGCGAGAAGCTTCTTGCGCAAGGCGACACCACGCAAGCACTGACCGAGTTCCTGCGTGCGCTCGAAATCGATCCCAGCAACGAATTGGCCCATAAAGACATCGAGAAGGCCAGGGACAAGCAGGCGGCTTCGCCTAAGACGAATCAGGAAACCTCGATCCCCGAGAACAAGGCCGAAGAGCTGACCGAGGTAGGAACCCCGATCCGGCTAAAGCCCATCTCCAACGAGCCGCTCACCCTGCACATGACCGAAGACAGCAAAGTCGTGTACACCACCATCGGCAAAGCGGCGGGCGTCAATGTTCTGTTCGATCCCGAGTACACCTCGAAACGCATCCAGGTAGATATCGCGAACGTGTCTCTCCTGGACGCGCTGCGCATCGTGGCCACTGTTTCGGGCACCTTCTGGCATCCGGTTACCGGCAACACCATCTTCGTTGCCCAGAACACCCGCGCCAAGCGCCAGGAACTTGAAGAGGAAGCAGTCGAGACGTTCTACCTGGCGAACACCGCGCAGCAGAACGACCTGAACGATATCCAGACGGCTTTGCGCAACCTGCTGGTCAACGCCAAGCTCTACGGTGTGCCCAGCCAGAGCGCCATCGTGATGCGCGCGACGCCCGACGAGCTTCTGCTGGCGCAAAAACTCATCAATGACCTGGATAAGTCGCGTCCTGAGGTCGTAGTGGATGTGGCCCTGCTCGAAGTGAACCGGGACCGGACCCGCACCATCGGGGTTCAGCTTCCGGGGAGTTTCGGGCTGCAGTTGCAGCCACCCAACGCCACGAATACCACCAGTACCACCAGCACCACTGCCACGACCAGCACCACCTCCACGACTAGCACCACCAGCACGACGGGCTCAAACTCCACCAATCTGACGCTGAATAATCTGGCCCATCTCAACGCTACGAACTTTGCCGTGACCGTGGGTCAGGCAACTGCCAACTTTCTGCTTTCGGATTCCGATACCAAGGTTCTACAGAATCCCAGTATCCGGGCAACAGACGGACAGAAGGCCGACCTCAAGATTGGTGAACGTATCCCGGTGGCGACCGGCTCTTACCAGACAGGTGCGGCGACCGCTGTGGTCAGCTCGCTGGTAAACACGCAGTTTACTTACCTGGACGTTGGTGTGGAGATCGAGATCACGCCGATCGTTCACTACGATCGGGACGTGACCCTCAAGATCAAGATCGTCTCCTCCCAGGAGAATGGCTCGACCAATATCGGCGGCATTACCGAGCCGATTATCAGCCAGCGTACGGCGGACCAGACAGTCCGGCTGAAGGAAGGCGAAGTCAATATTCTCGGCGGATTTCTGGAAAAGCAGGATCTTCAGTCGATCGGGGGAACGCCTTACCTGGGTGAATTACCCATCTTGAAATACCTCTTCAGTTCCAACGCGCATGAGGTGCGAGACGACGAAATCATCTTCATGCTGACCCCACATGTGGTGCGGGCTACCGACATCAGTCCCTTGAACCTGCAGGAGATTGACACAGGCACGGGAACAAATGTCGAGTTGCGGCGCGTTTCCGCGCCGGCCGGCGCACAAACCGGTGGTGTGGGTGGTCTGCCGCCGGGCTTGCAGCCCCATCCGCCACCACCCCCTGCGGGCGGAGCAGAAGCGCCCCCTGGAACGGCAAATCCCGGCGCAGCAAATGCCGCACCTGGGAATCCGAGTTCCGGCATGGCCCGGCCCGGCTTGAACCTTCCAACGTCGAACACCTTGGGGCTGCAGATAGCTCCACCGCAGACTGCGCCCAAGGTTGGCGGCACGTTCCAGGTTGCCGTGAAGCTAACTGGTGGCCAGGACGTATTCTCCGTGCCCATGCAATTGCATTACGACAACAGCAAGCTGGCGCTGATCAACGTCGATACTGGCGATTATCTGGGCCACGATGGCCAGGCGATTGCGCTGGTTCACCGTGACGATGGCGTGGGCAACGTCGTGATCTCGGCTTCGCGTCCACCGGGAGTCGCTGGTGTGAGCGGAGCTGGAACGGTCTGCGTGTTGACCTTCCAGGCCAACGCAGCCGGCGACGCCGCCATGCAAATCATCCGCGCGTCGGCAAAGAACAGCGCGCAGCAATCGGTAAACATCGCCGGCTCACAAACGGCGGTCCACATTCAATAGGGCTATTCGTATGCAGTACACCTTACGTCCACGCAATCCAGCAGCATCCAGGCAATCGGGGCTGACGCTGGTCGAGTTGATCGTGACGGTCGCCATCCTTGCCATCCTGGCGTCCGCCGTCGTTCCCTTGGCGCGCTTTCGCGCGAAGAGAGAGAAGGAAAGGGAACTGCGCTACGACTTGTGGCAAATGCGCGATGCGATTGACCGTTACAAAGACGCTGCCGACCGCCACGCTTTCATGCCCAAGGCGGACAGCCAGGGGTATCCCCCTGACCTCGACCGGCTGGTCAAGGGTGAGGATGCGCAAGGAAAGAAGCTCAAATTTTTACGCCGCATTCCGGTGGATCCGATGACCGGCAAAGCCGAGTGGACCATGCGCTCCATGCAGGACGAACCGAACAGCGATTCCTGGGGCGGCCAGAATTTGTTTGACGTTGCGTCGAAGTCGCAAGCGACTGCGCTTGACGGCACGAAGTATTCCGATTGGTAGGCTCGTGAGAAGAACCGTGCGCACTGATAAATTCGAGCGTGGCTTCACCCTGGTGGAGTTGATGGTGGTGATGCTGATCATCGCCATCCTGGCGGCGATCGCGATCCCGGCCTACACCGCATCCATCCGCGCCGCCAAGGAGGCGGTCCTCAGGGAAGACCTGCACGTCATGCGCGACGCCATCGATTCCTACACCAACGACAAGAACAAAGCGCCGCAAAGTCTCGATGACCTGGTGAGCAGCGGTTATCTGAAAGCAGTTCCCAAGGATCCCATGACCGCCAGCAACAGCACCTGGGTGCCGGCAATGGACGACACGTTGCAAAGCGTCGACCAAACCGATCCAGGCATGACAGACGTGCACAGCGGCTCAGACCAGGCCGGAAGCGACGGCCAGCCCTACTCAACCTGGTGAAGGCTGCACACCCACCGGACTGCTTTCCGGTCCACAGCTTACAGAGCCCCCAATGCTTTGGGTTCGAGACCGACCAACAGCACCTACACATGTCGAGCCGCCAACACCCTCTGCCAGCCGACCGAATGCGTACACGTTGGGCTAGAGACAGATTTGCGCGACAACCAATCGAGACCGACCAACCGCCTGTTCAGCCACGCGGCGAGACGACCACCAGCACCTATTAGCCACCAATGCTTTCGGGCGAACGTGGAGAACCATGTCAGGAGCCGGTGAATGCTTTGGGCGAGACCGACCAACAGCACCTGTACAGCCACCAATGCTTTGGGCGAGACCGACCAACAGCACCTGCACAGCCACCAATGCTTTGGGTGCCCCATTCAAGCCCTCTTTTGGCTTGAGTGGGCAAGACCGCCCATACCTAACCTCTTGTTATTTAAGCAGGCGCGTCGGCTCGCCCCAAAATCTGCGTCCACAACTCTTTGATCCCGATGCCGGTCTTGGAGGAACAAAGCAATATCTCGCTCAACTCCAACCCCTCCTTCAACCGCTTTAAAGCCTTGGCGCGTTCATTCCCGGAAAGCCTATCCGCCTTGGTCCCGACCACCAGAAAACTCCGGCCCATCCCTTTAAGCGCCGCGATCAATTGCTGATCGCTGGGCTGCACGGGAATGTTGCTATCCACCAGGCAAATGCACATCACCAAATTCGGCCGCTCTTCGAGATAAGGATTGATGAACTTGGGCCACTCCGCCGAAATAGACTGCGAAATCTTGGCGTAGCCATAACCCGGCAAATCGGCAAACAGCAAGCGGGGATGCCGCGCTGTCGGTGAGTCCGACAAAGAAAAGAAGTTAATAGCCCGGGTGCGGCCCGGCGAGGCGGAAACCTTCGCCGCCTTCTCCCCCAGCAGCCCATTAATCAAACTGGATTTGCCGACATTAGAGCGGCCCAGGAAAGCGAATTCCGGGGCCGCGATGGTAGGGAACTGATCCGGCGACATCGCCGAAAGCAGGAACTTCGTACCAGGTGCATGCACGGACTACTGCGCGCGCGGCTGATCGGCGGCAACGGGTGGCTTTACCGCAGCGAGCGCTTCAGGAGTTTCCTCGTGCAGCTCCGGCAGCGGACCTTCCAGCGCGATCTTCAGCACCTCGTCCATCTGATCGACAAAGTGCAGCTTCATCACGCTGCGCAGGTTCTCCGGCAGATCCGCCAGATCCTTCTCATTGGCCCGCGGCAGAATCGCTTCAAAGATGCCGGCGCGATGAGCCGCCAGCAGCTTCTCCTTCAACCCGCCGATAGGCAGAACCTTACCCCGCAGAGTGATCTCGCCGGTCATCGCAATATCGCGCCGTACCCGCACCTTGGCCAAGGCACTGGCCAGGGCGGTGGCGATGGTGATGCCGGCAGAGGGACCATCCTTGGGGATGGCGCCCTCCGGTACGTGCACGTGGATATCGAGGTTGCGATAGAAGTCTTTCGGCAGTCCAAGGTGCTGCGCCCGGCTGCGGATGTAGGAGAGGGCGGCTTGCGCCGACTCCTGCATCACGTCGCCCAATTGACCGGTCAGGGTCAGCTTGCCCTTGCCGTCCAGCACCTGCACTTCGGTGGAGAGGATGCTGCCGCCCACTTCAGTCCAGGCCAGGCCGGTTACCAGACCGATTTCGCTCGTCTCGTGCAACTGCGAATCGCGGAACTTGGCCACTCCCAGAAACTCGTTCACGTTGGTCTCAGCGATCTCTTCCTTGTGCTTGGCGCCGTTCTTCACCACGCGGCGCGCTACCTTGCGGCAGACATTGCCGATTTCGCGCTCCAGGTTGCGGACGCCGGCTTCGCGCGTATAGCCGCGGATGATCTCGATCAGGGCGGCATCGCTGAACACCGCGTTCTTCTCGGTCAGGCCAGTATTCTCGCGTTGCTTCTTGACCAGGTATTGCTTGGCGATCTCCAGCTTTTCCGCCTCGGTGTAGCCGTGCAGCCGCAGGATTTCCATGCGATCCTGCAACGGAGCCGGGATGGTGTGCAGCACATTCGCCGTGGCCACGAACAGCACCTGCGACAAGTCGTACTCCACGTCGAGGTAGTGGTCCTGGAAGCTCGTGTTCTGCTCCGGATCGAGCACCTCGAGCAGCGCGGAAGCAGGGTCGCCGCGCAAGTCAGACGCCATCTTGTCGACTTCATCCAGCATGAAGACCGGGTTCTTGGTTCCCGCCTTCTTCATGGATTGAATGATCTGTCCTGGCAATGCGCCGATGTAGGTGCGGCGATGCCCGCGGATTTCCGCCTCATCGCGCACACCGCCCAGCGACATGCGGACGAATTTGCGGCCGGTCGCCTTGGCGATCGACATGCCGAGCGAAGTCTTACCCACACCCGGAGGCCCGACAAAGCAGAGGATCGATCCCTTGGGATTTTTCACCAGCTGACGAACGGCCAGAAACTCGAGAATGCGTTCCTTGATCTTCTCCAGGCCATAATGGTCTTCGTTCAAAACCTTTTCGGCATGATCGATGCTGCGCGTTTCCTTGCTCTTCTTCTTCCACGGCACCGCCAGCAGCCAGTCCAGGTAGTTCCTGCGAAACCGTCGACTCTGCCGACATCGGCGGCATCGCTTCCAGCTTCTTCAGCTCCTGGATGGCCTTGTCGAAGACTTCCTTGGGCATGCCGGCGCGTCGATCTTCTTGCGCAGCTCATCGAACTCGCTCTTCTCGCCGCGGCCCAGTTCCTTCTGGATCGCCTTGATCTTCTCGTTGAGGTAGTACTCTTTCTGCGCGCGCTCCATCTGCCGCTTGACCCGGCTCTGGACGCTGCGGTCCATGTTCAGCTTTTCGATCTCGATATCGAGCACATCGGCGACGCGGGTCAGCCGCTCGCTGGGATCGAAAATGTCCAGCAGTTCCTGCTTCTCTTCGATCGAGAGCTGCAGGTTGGCGGCGATGGTGTCGGACAGCTTGGCCGGCTCATCCATGCGCACGGCGGCGATCATGGTTTCGTAGTTCAGCGACTGCTGCAGCTTGACGTACTGCTCGAACAGGGAAGTGACGCGCTGCATCACTGCTTCGATCTGCGGGTTTACTTCGAGCTGGCGGTTGGCGACGCGTACGGTGGCGACAAAAAAGCCATCGGAGTCGTTCATCTCAACAGCCTTGGCCCGCTCCAGCCCTTCGACCAGCACCTTGATATTGCCGTCCGGCATCTTGACGCTCTGGACGATATTGCCGATGGTGCCGACGGAGTAGATGTCTTCCGGGCGCGGCTCATCGATGCCGGCATCGTGCTGGGTGGCCAGAAAGATCTTGCGGTCGCCGGTCAGCGCTTCTTCCAGTGCGCGCACGCTCGACTCACGACCCACAACGAACGGGGTCATCATGTAAGGAAAAATCACCATGTCCCGAATGGGCATCATGGGGAGTTTGCGAAGATCGCCTTTGTCCCGGGTTTCTTTGGCTTGTGTCACGCGAATTCCTTTCACTTATCTCCCTTATACAGAGGAAAAGGGAGTTGCGCCAATGCCTCACACGTCAGAGGCTTCAACCGGTCAACACAGCCGATTGACCCATTTAGGAGGCTGCCGGTAGCGGTGAAGACGATGGCTTGAGCGAAGGGTACGGGCTTCAGCCCGTACGTATCAGCAGCAAATGCCGGGAGGGCTTCAGCCCCTGCGCGAAAACCTGTTTGAAGGGTACGGGCTTCAGCCCGTACATGAATCAGCCAAGCTTTGAAGCGCTTTAGCCGCTGAGAGCAGCTCTTGTGCTGGTTTAAGCAGCCCTCGGCGGCTGAAGCCGATCTATCTGACAATCGGAAGGGCACGGCCTAAGGCCGTACCCTTCGCAGGCTAAAGCTCGTCCCCTTAGCCCATTTTCGCGGTGAACGGGACTCAGCTCTGATACGTTTCTACCCGGCCTTTTCCAGCAACGTCACCGAAAGGTCACGCTTCTGTACCATTTCGGCGGTGATATCCAGTTCCTTGATCTTCTTGTTGCTGGGGAGGTGGTACATCAAGTCGAGCATCAACTCTTCCAGGATCATGCGCAACCCGCGCGCACCCACCTTGCGAGTTCAGGGCTTCGCGAGCCACGGCACGGGAGGCATCTTCAGAAAATATCAGGCGTACGCCCTCATATTCGAAGAGCCGTTGATACTGCTTCAGGATGGCATTTCGGGGCTTGGTAAGGATCTCCACCAACGCCTCTTCGTCCAGCTCGTCCAGAATGCCGATCACCGGCAGGCGCCCGACAAACTCAGGAATAAGCCCGAACTTGATCAAGTCCTGCGGTTGCGCCTGGCGCAGCAACTCGGTATCGCGTTGGGCCGGCAGAACACCCACTTCCTGCGCTTCCTTATCCGACAGAGCCTTGAACCCGAGCGCCTTCTTGCCCACGCGCCGTCCGACGAGGCGTTCCAGGCCGACAAACGCGCCGCCGCAGATAAACAGGATATTGGTGGTGTCGACCGGGGTGAACTCCTGGTGGGGATGCTTGCGTCCGCCCTGGGGCGGAACGTTGGCTACCGTGCCTTCAAGGATCTTCAGCAGGGCCTGCTGCACGCCCTCGCCGGAAACATCACGGGTAATCGATGGGTTTTCGTCCTTGCGGCCGATCTTATCGATTTCATCAATGTAGATAATGCCGGTCTGCGCCCTGGCGACATCGCCATCCGCTGCCTGCAGCAGCTTCAGAATGATGTTCTCCACGTCCTCGCCGACATACCCTGCTTCCGTCAACGTGGTTGCATCGACGATGGCAAAGGGAACATCCAGCATCTTGGCCAGGGTGTGAGCCAGCAGGGTCTTGCCGCTCCCCGTGGGGCCTACCAGCAGGATGTTCGACTTGGAGAGCTCGACATCGTTGCCGCGCGTCCGGTTCATCTGGATGCGCTTGTAGTGGTTGTATACCGCGACCGCCAGCTTCTTCTTCGTCTGCTCCTGGCCGATGACGTACTCATCCAGAAACGCCTTGACCTCTTGCGGCTTCGGCAAGTGAGCAGGCGCCGCACCGGGCTGTGTTTCGCCCCGGTCGTCTTCCAGAATGGAGTTGCATACCGCTACGCATTCATCACAGATGTATGCCCGCGGGTAGTCGCTCGGTGAGGAGATCAATTTTGCAACGGCGTCCTGCGATTTATGACAGAACGAACAACGGAGCGTATCGTCTGTTCCCCTCGGCGTTTTCATACTGCAACTCCTTTTGCCTGACGGCCTCTCAGGTGCGTGGCCTATCTATGATTTCGTCAATAATGCCGTACTCTTTTGCTTGCTGCGCATTCATGATGAAGTCTCTTTCCACATCCCGCTCAATGCGTTCCAGCGGTTGCGCGGTGTGCTTCGACATCAACTTGTTGGTGATCTCGCGAATACGCAGAATCTCGCGGGCATGAATATCGATATCGGTCGCCTGCCCGGATAGTCCACCCATCGACGGCTGGTGGATCAGGATCCGGGAGTTGGGCAGAGCGAAACGTTTACCTTTGTTGCCGCTCATCAGCAGGAATGCCGCCATGCTGGCTGCCTGCCCAATGCAATACGTCACCACGTCATTGCGGATGAACTGCATGGTGTCGTAAATCGCCAGCCCCGCGGTAATGGAGCCGCCTGGCGAATTGATGTAGAGCTGAAGATCTTTCTCTGGGTCTTCGCCGGAGAGAAACAGCATTTGCGCGATGACCAGGTTTGCGATCTGATCGTCGATCGGCGTACCCAGAAAGATAATATTGTCGCGAAGCAGACGAGAATAAATATCGTAGGCTCGCTCGCCTCGACTCGTCTGCTCGACCACCATAGGTACAAGTGCCATGCTCTCCCTTGCTTTTACTTCCGCGGGCGGCGTGCGCCCCACTCTGTGAAGTCGGCCCGTTTGCGTTTCTTCAGGACGCTAGCTTTCGAACAGCACGCGCCTGTCTTCTCTCTCCGTAAGCGTTCCCGGATTCTAGCGAGGCTACCGTCCTCAGTCAAACGCGTGCGCAGTGCATCCACCGGCTCGCGCATTTGCAAAGCGATCGCTTGCAGTTCGTTTTCGACTTCTTCTTCCGGCACTTTGATGTTCTCCACATCCGCGATGCGGTCGAGCAGAATCGAGCCCTTCACTTCATCGGTAGCGGAAGGCCGTTGTGCCGCGCGCAGCCGATCGAAGTCGAGGTTGCGCATATCTTCCGTGCGCATGCCCTGCGAAGCCAGCGCGCGCAGACCGCGATCAAGTCGAGCATCGACTTGTTGCTGCACCATCGACTCGGGAACAGGGAACTCGAACCGCTCCACCAGGGCATCGAGCAAGCGGTTGGTTGTCTCCGTCTGCACTCGCCGCTGTTTATCCCTGACCAGGTGATCACGCAGTTGCTGCTTGAAATCGTCCAGGCTCTCGTACTGCCCAAGCTCCTTGGCAAATTCATCGTTCAGCTCCGGCTCGATCTTTTTCTTGATGCCTCTGATTTCGAGATCGTAGGCCACGCGCTTGCCAGCTAGTTGCCGCTCACCAAAATCCGGCGGATAGCTCACCTCGAACTTTAACTGTTGGCCCACCGTGGCTCCGCGCAGCGCAGCATTGAAATGATCCAGAGTGTTGGGACCGCCTACCTCGACCATGACGTCTTGCCCCGTAATTGGTTGCTGGGGCGCGGGCTCGGCCTCGCCTTCTGCCGGCTGTACTTCGCCCGTAAAGCTGATCTGGGCAAAGTCGCCATCGGCGAGTGGCCGCTCTTCGGTCACCGGTTCCATGGTCGAGCGGGAGTCACGGATGCGCGCGAGTTCCGCATCGAACTCCTCATCGGTCAGCTCGGTCGAGGGCTTCTCCACTTTCACGTCCTGGTAGCCATCGATCGAGAATTCAGGAACAACTTCGAAAGCAGCCTTGAAGCGCAGGGGCTTGCCTTCTTCGAGGTCGATTTTGGTTACCTGGGGTTGCGAGATGGGCTTGAACTGACGCTCGTTGATGGCGTTGCGGAAGTGTTCCGGCAGAACGGCTTCCATCACATCCTGGCGGATCTGCTCGGCGAAGCGGCTGCGAATGAGCGACTCCGGAACCTTGCCCGCGCGGAAGCCCGGTATCCGCGCCAGTTTTCGGTAGCGCTTGGTAACTGCTTGATAATTACGGGTGATTTCGTCTGCGGGGACTTCGATTTCGACTTCGCGGGTGCATTCCGGATTTAGAGTTGCAGCGCCATGAGAGTGGCCCTCATGTTCATGTCCGGCGGATTCCTCGGTGGCGGTGGGCGCCCCTTCGGATTGTGGTGTTGTTTCAATCATTTCAGTTGAGTTCAACGTATGCCTTCCAGGTATGCTCGCTTTCGCCGCGCCTGCAATGGCTAAATCGATGCAAGCGTTGGGGAGCCTGTAAACAGCCTGCTTTCATCGTATGAGGCTTTGCCGGGAGGGTCAAACCCGCAGCGCAAGAATGCGAAGCCGCTATTAACTACAATACACCCTTTACGTTACCTCAGGGGCAGGCCCGCGGCGACGGTGAACTCAACAGCCTAGACGTTTCCTCCCTGCCGCCGGCGTGCGTACGTGCGCGACGAACCGCGGATCGGCAGGCCTGGTAATGCACTTTGTAGTTGCGTCGTCCGTCGCTAAGGGAGAGGTTGCCGTTTACACGAGTTCGGCGGATGACATCTGCGTCGCGTCGTCCTGCCCGTCATCCTGCCACCAGCAGACCTGGCATAGCTCGAGGGCTTCAGGCACAGTCAAAGTTCTGTACCCGCAACGGAGGCAGCGGGCAGCATGCGCTGATCTCATCCAACCAGTATGCCCCGGTTAGGTGCAAAGAGGTCGGGTGCTTCATTTCTGTTGCCCTTACTACGGTAACCAGTTCCTGAGCGTTTAGTTGGCCCGGCAGCAGAACAACCCCAGGCGAACCTTCCAGGTAACGGACTGTCCCGGCCGGAGCGTCACCATGCCTGTATCCATGCCCTTCCACCGCTTACCGAATGGATCCACATAGTTGAACTGATCCTCGATGGCGACAAACGAAGCAGGTTTCGGCGAATAGACCTGGATGGTCCTGATCTCGGGCGAAAGCGCGGAGACCGTTAACCCATAATTCGATCGGGGTCAATCATCTTCACCACTGCTGCTCCATTGGTGCGTTGCAGGTGAGAGAAGTTGTCGTCGAGAAAATGATCGTCGAGGGCGACGCCGTCGGCGGCGTTTAGTCGTACTCCGTGCCTTTTACCGGCTTGAGTTGTCCTGTGGGAAATGCGTCACCGTAGTTGTTCACCGGGGCCATCATGGCGGCCGGAATATGCAACCGGGTCTGCGCGCGGTGGCCGCTCGGGATTTCGAAGTAGGGGTGCCAGCCGATCGACATCGGCTCAAGCTCTTTGCCTACGTTCTTGGCGGTGATGGTGGCGTCGACCCCATCGCCTGTAAGCGCGATGTTGAGGGTCAGATCGGTATCCGAAAGCCAGTGGCCGCCAAAGTTTCCCGCGTGGATCACGCCCGTTACCGTTTGCCCGTCGGCCGTGGTCTGGGTCTGCAGGTCTTCCACTTTGGATTGAGTGATCAATCCGTGGATCGCCACCACTGGGCCGCCAGGGTTCTTGCTGGGAAAATTTGCCGGAAGAGTCAGTGTGTGGCCGCGCCATTGCGTAATGACCGACTTCCCATCCGACGAATGTTCGCCAATGATGCGGTTGGGGTAGGGAATCAGGAAGGCTCCGCCGAAGCCGAAGGATGCGTTGCCCAACTGATCTTTGCCCGTGCCGGTAAGTTGCTTCGCTGCATCCTCTACTGAAGGTGAGTGCAGCAGCGGTATCTCTCCTTTACCCGGGATGGCGGCAGTGACCTGAAACATATTCATGCCGCGCCCAGGGAACAGAGTCACGGAGAGGAATTCGGGTTTGCTGCCATTGTTGCTGGCCTTGCGCGTAAGGGTCACGACATCTTCGCCTCCTATTTGCACGGGCTGCTGGTGCTGCGGCCGGCGGCTGCTGTGCTTGTTCGGGCGTGGGCGCCTGCTGCTGACAGCCGGTGGCGAGCAGGGCGAAGTTGCCGAGCGTTACCGCATAACCCCTTGGTTCTGTTGCGCATAGACACTCTCATCAGACTTTCTCTTCTCTTATTCCAGCGTGCTGGTTCTGGCCTGAAAAAGCAAAAAACATCTTACGCCGTATTTCCTCGGAGCCATACAATCGGGTATGAGCTCCATCCCTCGACCAATCCCCGGTTCTCCCATTGGTTCGCCTGCTGGAAGCCCTGGTGTGGCTGCCGCGAACCCTGGGTCGCGACCCAGCAGTCCCAGTCCGCTGATCCTTTTCAATCAGGAGGTTATTCGTTGTAACCGATGCACCCGTCTGCGCAAGTACTGCGAAGAGATCGCCACCAGCAAGCGCCGCGCCTACCGCGACTGGGTTTACTGGGCCAAGCCCGTCCCGTCTTTTGGCGACGAGAAAGCCCGCTTGTTCGTCCTGGGTCTGGCGCCGGGCGCGCACGGCTCGAATCGCACCGGCCGGCCGTTCACCGGCGACGGCTCCGGCGACTTTTTATATCCCGTTCTCCACGAGACTGGGTTTGCTTCGCAACCCAACGCCGTCTCTCGCGGCGACGGGATGCAGGCTGCTCGATTGCTGGATCAGCGCTGTTGTGCGCTGCGCGCCGCCTGATAACAGCTCCCAAGCGTTCGGAGCTGGCAAACTGCTCCCCCTACCTCGACGAGGAGATTCCGCCTGCTGACCAACATGCGGGTGGTGGTCTGCCTTGGGCCGCATTGCCTTCGATGGCTATCTCGAGCACCTGGTGCGCACCGGGCAGAGTGATCGCAAGCCACGCTTCAAGTTCGCCCACGGCGCGGAATACGCCCTTCCCGGAAACCGCGTCCTGATAGCCAGCTTCCATCCCTCCCTGCAAAACACCAACACCGGCAAACTCACACGCAGGATGTTGCTCGACGTCTTCGAGCGGGCAAGGTACTGATCGGCACAGTCGAACCGCCGCACACCCTTCGTCGCTGACGAAACGACTGACCTGTCCCGCAGGGACGGTCAAATCTGTCCAAATTAGATTTGAAAGCACCTCGGTCCAACAACCGTCTATAAAACCGTCGCTGTCCTCCTCCTTGTCATCCCGACCGGAGCGAAGCGTAGCGGAGGGACCCGCGGTTCCACGGATCACTACTGGAAACGCGGCAATGCCATTGAACCAACCGCATTTTCTTGTGCCAGGCCCCAAAGCAATCACAAGCAACAGCGTGGTCCGCGGAACCGCAGGTCCCTCCGCTACGCTTCGCTCCGGTCGGGATGACAAGGGGGAGGACTGCGAAGATTTCATAAACAGTTGTTGTTGGACGAGGTTTTAACCTAGTTGACGATTCTGCGTCATCTCGGGACAGCCTCGGATGGCAGATCTGGGCTGGAACGGGGATCGAACCCGCAATCAACGCTTGGGATCCGCTACTCTACCCTTCCGCTACTCGCCCTGCTACCTGCCTATTCTGACCCCCAGGCCCAACGGACCTTGAGCGATTGTGGAGCGGGAGACGGGGATCGAACCCGCAACCAACGGCTTGGGAAGCCGCTACTCTACCATTGAGCTACTCCCGCCCGCTGCCACCCGATTATTCTAACCCCAAGCCTGTATGATTTCGGGGGATGCCCTCCCTCAGCCGCCGCACAATGCTCTCTATTCTCTGTGCGCTCGCGGCGGGAACCGCCTTCGGCTCTGGTTCATCCACTTTTTCCCGCAGATCCAGGGTGACTCGCTCCTCTACGCTGACATCGCCAGGAACTGGCTGACCCACGGCATCTACGGCCGGTCACTTGCTTCACTCCACAACCATCGCCCCAACCCTCGTTCGCCTGCCCGGATACCCCGCTTTCCTGGCTCTCTGCTTTGCGGTTTTCGGCAAACAAAATTACCTCGCGGTCCTCTACCTGCAAGTCGTGATCGATCTGGCCACATGCCTCCTGATCGCGGACTTCGTGCGCCGCGTTTGCGGCCAACGATCCGCCCTGGTCGCGCTCTGGCTGGCCGCACTCTGTCCCTTCACCGCCAACTACGTGGCCATGCCTCTCACCGAGACGCCTTCCATCTTCTGCGTCGCGCTTGGCCTCTGTGCCTTTGCCGCGGTGCTCGAGCATCCGCGATTGGGCTGGATGCTGGCTCTCGCATTTGCCTGGAGCTATGCCGCGCTCTTGCGTCCCGATGGCGCCCTGCTGGCGGTGGTCTTCTTTCCCGCACTGATCTTCTATGGGCGAACCTCGCTCGGCTTTGCAGCGGCGCTCCGTACCGCATTGTTCTGCGGCCTGATGGCCGTACTGCCGTTCGGCGCATGGACCCTGCGGAATTGGCACACGTTCCACGTCTTCCAGCCCCTGGCCCCCCGATCCGCCACGGACCCCGGTGAACCCAATGCCCTCGGATTCCAACGCTGGGCGAAAACCTGGATAGCCGACTTCGCCTCCACCTACGAGGTCTATTGGAACGTGCCCGGCGACGACATCGACATCCACACACTGCCCACGCGAGCCCTGGATGGAGACATGCCGCACAACTCTCGGCCTGATCGCGCAATACAACGCAGGCGACGTGCTGACCCCGGAGATGGACGCCAGGTTCGGCGCCCTGGCTGCGGACCGGATCCGCGCTCATCCCGTGCGTTACTATCTGACGCTGCCCCTGATGCGGCTGGCGGATATGTGGCTGCGGCCCCGGGTAGAGATGCTGAATATAGAACTACGCTGGTGGCAATATAATCAGCATCACGCGGAGACCCAAATTGCCTACGCCTACGGAGCGCTGAACCTGCTCTACCTGTTAGCCGCCGTTGCCGGGATATTCTATTGGCCGAGATTCGCCACCGTGATGGTGGCCTATATCGTAGTCCGCAGCCTGCTGCTTTCCACGCTGGAGGCGCCAGAGCCCCGCTACACGTTGGAATGTTTCCCCATGATCATCGCGTTAGGGGCGGCCGCGCTCGCCAGGCTTAGTGGGCCGTTAGCGCCTTCCCTGTCCCTTCCGTCAGAGTAACGAAACGATCCACGGTCGGCGGACTAAACGACTCTCTAAGCCCACTGGGCCATTCGATTTCCACCCGGTCGACTTTGCCGGCAGTGCCCAGGCCGAAATGTAAACGCAGGTCGCTGCTGGAAAGATAACTCGATCCGCTGCGGACCTCTTGCACAAACTCTCTCCCCCCGGCGGACACATGCACCGTGGCGCCGATGCCGTCCCGGTTGGACCGTGTGCCCACGGTCGCAATCCCGATCCAATGATTCTGATTCGCCGCTTCATTGACCAGCAGCATCGGCTTCGCGCCGGAGTTGTTGATGACTGCCGACAACCGGCCTTCGTTCCAAAAATCTGCAATCGCCAGACCTCGACTGGACTGGGGCTCTGTACATCCCGGGCCTGCATCGCGGCTGATGTCCTTAAACTTGCCATTGCCCTGGTTCCAATAAACCAGCCGCGGTTCTCGATAGGCCGCTCCCAAATGTGCCGTGTCTACCTCGGGATAGACATGGCCATTGGCGATGAGCACATCCGGCCATCCATCATTATCCATGTCGAAAAACATGACGCCCCAGCCGAGATATTGGGTGTTCAGTCCAAGGCCTGCGTCGAAGACCTTCGAGCTGAACGTTCCATCTCCGTTGTTCTGGTAGAGGGAAGAGGTGTCATCGGAGAAGTTGGTCTTGAAAATGTCAGGCAGGCCGTCACCGTTGTAATCGGCGACCGCCGCGCCCATCCCTGCCTGTTCGCGGCCGTCCTCGTCGAAGGCCACGGTCGCATCGACAGCAACGTCGGTGAACGTTCCGTCCTTATTGTTGCGGTACAGAATGCTCGGCGTGCTGTCGCAGGCCACATAAATATCGGGCCACCCGTCTTTGTTGTAATCCAGCGTAGAGACGCCGAGGCAGTAGTGTCCGTTGGTCTTTTCGATTCCGCTGCTCTTGCTTACGTTGGCGAAACGGCCTCCGCCAAGATTGTGGTAGAGCACGTTGGGAGTGGAGTCGAGACCGCGCGGCCCACACATAACCGGCACGCCCTTCCAGATGCACATCTGGCCTTCACCCGGGCGGGGCGCGGTCTTGATATCGAAGTGGACATAGTTGGCGACCACCAGGTCGAGCTTGCCATCACGGTCGTAGTCCACGAAGGCACAGCCGGAACCCCACTCGCCGCCGCTGCCCGCGACGCCCGCGGGCGCAGCTACTTCTTTAAACGTCCCGTTGCGTTCATTGTGATAAAGGCGATTCTTACCGTAGTACGTCACGTACAAGTCGTCGAAGCCGTCATTGTCGTAGTCGCCCACACACGCGCCTTGTCCCCAGCCACTGGCGACGAGCCCGGCGCTTCGCGTCGTGTCGGTGAAGGTTCCATTGTGATTGTTGTGATAAAGGTGACCGGTCGGCGCTGATTTCTCGTGAGCTGAATCCAGCGCATCGCCATTCACCAGGTAGATGTCTGGCCAGCCGTCGCGATCGTAGTCGAGCACGGCGACGCCGCTGCCCGTGGTCTCAATGATGTATTTCTTGGTGTTCGACTCGCCGTTGACGTTGTTCATCTGCACGCCCGCTTGCGCGGCTACATCGACAAACCATGCCGGGGGAGGATGACTCGTATTCGCCGGGTAAGGACCCTGTGCCACTGCCAGCACTGCCGCCAGCAACCTATGCCAAACAGCCATTTTTCAAATGCTAGCACCCGGAGCTGAGCCATCCGGGCGCAATCAGGGGCGTATCCTTCTATCTGGGCTATGCAGAAACTCCGCTTCCTCATCTTTGCGTTCCTTCCTGCCTGGTGGTGCCTGGCACAAAACGCGTCTCCTTCGCCCGCCACGAGCGCGGCATCGATGGCCACCTTGCAGCAGCAAGCAGCGCAACAACCGCCCGTGAAGGGGGCAAGCCGGCAATTGGGGATTGCCTACTACCGCGGCGGCAAGTTGATCGATGCGGAGCGTGCCTTCGCCGCAGCCATGGCCCAGGATCCGCAAGACCTCGAGTCGGTCCAGATGCGCGGCTTGACCCTCTATCGTCTTGGCCAGCCCGCTGCCGCCATTCCCTACCTGGAACGCGTGCGGCAATGGATGCCGAATGCCAACGCCGATGCAAATCACGTGCTGGGACTCGCCTACATGAACGCCCGCCGCTACGACGACGCTCGCGGCGCGTTTGCCGCACAGTATGGAGTAGCCGCCGATACCGGTGCGGCCTACCTGCTTACCGGGGGGATGCTGCTGGATGCCGACCTGCCGGAGCTCGCCGCCCAGGATGCGCAGAAAGCGCTCGAGATCACGCCCAACCTTCCCTTGGCGCACTTCATGCTGGGAGAGGTGTATCTCTACAAGTCAGACGTCGCGCATGCACTGGAACAGTTTGAACAGGAGCGTGCACTCAATCCTGCATACCCCGCGGTGTATGACCGCCTGGGAGATGTCTATACCAGGATGGGCGAGTACCAGAAAGCACAGGAGGCGTTAACCCGCGCCATCTCCCTCGACGTTTCCAGCACCGGACCGTTCATCCAGATGGGAAAAGTCTTTTTGCGCCGCGGCGACCCGGAAAGCGCAGCCCTGTATCTGCAGCATGCAGTCAAGATGGACCCCGGCAACTACATCAGCCACACCCTGCTAGGCCAGGCGTACCGCGGCATGGGCAGGGAAGACGAGGCAAAGAAAGAGCTCGACGCTGCCTCGCAAATCCATGCGTCCAGCCAGCTCAAACTCCAGCCTATGCAGTAACAGCTAGTGAACCCTGATTGACACCAGCTTGCTTTGCAGGGGTACTCCGCCTTCGAGCGTGACAGCGAGCAGGGCCTCGAAAGGCCTTATTTCGCCGGTAGGCGAAGAGACCAGCTTCAACAACTCCGCCAGGTTCTCTTTGCGCGAGCCGTATTCGACCGCCGCCTGCGTGCCCAGCGTAGTCAGCCCGCTAAACATAAGAGTTCGTTTGCCGGACTGCACTCCCGGTACGAGCGCGATCACGGCGTAGTCCATGGTGAGCGGGTGCTCTGGGCGAGAGTAGACCGCCGGCTCACCCGGGCGCGGATGATTGTTTACAAAACCCGCAGATTGAGGATTGGCAGTCAAAGTAAAGTCTCGTAACGCGGGCACCGCGCTCAACGAAGGATTCTCTGCCGGAGACCCGATGAAAATCAGGTTCCTCATCTTCGCTTCATCCCAAGTCACCAACAGACTGCGTTTCAACACGAACGACGCGTGGTGCGCATCGAAAAGCCTGGTCAGCTCATAGACCGACGCCAGTTCGCCGATGCCGGTGTAGTTGTCAACCACTGGTTCGGTAGACGACACGCCCGCCGGCGCATAGCGTAAACCCGTTTTTGAATCGCCCAGAAAACGGGCATTACTGTAGATGACCACAGGGGGATCACCGGACAAGAACGGCGCCCAAAAAACCTCAACGGCAGATTTATTCGTGAGCGCTCTTGGACGGGCCCGTGCAACCAGAAACGCTGACCCTGCCACAACGAGGACCAGCAGAACGCCCAACGCCAAGCCAAGCGGAGTGGACTTCCAATAATCCCGTTTGCGAAAGGCCGGCGCTGCGGCAGGCTCACTGGGTGGCGAGTCTACGGCCTCCGGGTGCAGAGGAAACGGAGCCGGAGCGGGCTCAGATTGCCGCAGGCGGAACGTAGGGAGGTAATGCCCCTTGGGGACCTCAATAATGGTGGGCTCGGCCGCGCCCTCGGTCGAGAAGTACTCCGCCAGCCTTTGCCGCAGCAAGCCGGGCGTGGGTCCGGACAATGCTGTCTTCGCTGCTGTTATACCCGGGCGGGCGATGAAAAACATGCACTCCAATTTGCTGTTCCGTGGCCGCTTCGGGCGTGCCTTTGAGCGCGCAGTCAGCAATGTAAAGAAGAAATTCCCGGAGGCGTAGGGAAGTGCGGAATTGTGTGCTCGAAAGAACCCGCTCGATCAAAGCCGATCTGGGGTCTGAATTTGACGAGTGTAACGGCTCCGTTAACTCCCCTGTTTTCTGCAACGCAGAACTGCTTCTGCTACTTTTCACCGTCAATTCACCGTAAACAACGTTGGCAGCTTAGTGGTTCAGGAAAGATGCTTGTCACGCGCTGGAATAGCGACTGTTCCAGCACCTTTAGTTTTCGTCAGGGTGAATACACCATCTCGCCCGTAGAAGACCTTACAAGGTTTAGATGCTTTTCTTAGACAAAGGGCAGCGCGAATGTAGTCTCGCGCCGCCGAAAAGCGAATCCCAAGCGTCCCGCCACCAAATGAGAGCGGGCGCACGACCACAGCAGTACTTTTCGAGGCTTCCCATATGCGTAGATTTAAGCTCAACAAAATATTGTACTTAGCGGTTATCGCGTCGTTAACATCCCTAACCCCTTCTGCTTTGGCACAGGCCGTATACGGCTCAATCTTCGGAACCATCACCGACAACAGCGGGGCGGTTGTCCCCAACGCGAAAATCACCATCACTGACGTCGCCAAGGGAACTTCGGTGCAGACCCAGAGTGGTGCGGGCGGCGATTACCGGGTGCAGCACCTCATTCCCGACAGCTATCGCGTCGACGTTGAGGCTCCCGGATTCAGCAAAAGCACGGCCGACAACGTCGTCGTCTACGCCGACACCTCGCCCAAAGTCGATCTGCAGCTTTCTGTAGCCGGCGCCACGAACACCGTCACGGTCAGCTCGCGGCGCCCCGCTGCTGCAAACGGACCGGGCGGAAGTCAGCACCATCTTGAATGCGCGCGCGGTCGAAAATTTACCCAACTTCAACCGGAATTTCACTTCCTTTGAGTTGCTCACCCCCGGAACCAGCTACATCGGCTGGAATGTCGGCGAGGCAAACAACCCGCAACGCAGCCAGCAGATCGAGGTCAACGGTCAGCTGCCCTTTGCCACCGGCTATGAGCTGGACGGAACGGACAACCAGGATCCGATTATCGGGGTCGCGGTCATCAACCCCAACCTGGACGCAACCTCCGAAATGAAGGTCACCTCGCAGAATTACGATGCCGAGTTCGGCAAAGCCGTGGCAGGGCTGGTGACGGCACAGACCAAATCCGGCAGCAACGCATTTCCACGGTTCCGCCTTCTTGTACCGCCGCTCAGATGCCCAACAGGCGCGCGACCCATTTTCGGAGTTCGCTCCCGACCCGCTCACCGGCAAATACCTGGCCCCCAATCTACATAATCAGTTTGGTGGCTCAGTCGGCGGACCCATCCGCAAAGACAAACTGTTCTTCTTCGGCGATTACCAGGGCCTCAGGGAAAAGACCGGTACTGCCACCCTGACCACCGTTCCGACGGCTCTCGCCCGGTCCAGCTGCACTTCCGGGGGAGACTGCAATCTGAGCGAGTACCTCCAGGGCGGCCAGGGCCAGATTTTTGACCCGGCGACCAACCAGACGGCACTCACCGGCCGCACGCCCTTTGCCGGCAACATCATTCCCGCAGCCCGGCTCTCGGCGCCGGCGGTTAATTTCTTCAAGCTCTTGCCGGCGCCCAACGTCGCCGGTGCGGGCATCGTCAACAATTACTCCGCCTCCGGCTCGGGGATTTTCAATACCAACCAGGCCGACGGCCGAGTCGACTACTCAGCTTTCCGATAAGCTCCATCTCTTCGGACGTTACACCTACTTCGGCTCCAATCTTTCCGGCGCGCCCTTCTTTGGCGCGGCCGGAGGCGCGGGCTTTGGCAGCGGCGGGTTCGCAGGCACTGATACCGCTCGCGATCAGAGCGTGGCTGCCGGCGCCGACTACGTGGTCACCCCAAGCTGGCTTACCGATATTCGCTTTGGCTATCTCAGGCTTCATGTCGACGAGAACGGTCCCGACTACAACCAGCCGCTGGGCAACACCTTGGGCATTCCCAACGCAAACGTAGGCGATCTGGCTCTGAACGGGGGGCTGCCGCAATTCAACATAGACAACCCAAGCAATGGACAAAACGGAAGCGGCGTCCTGCAGTACGGTACCTCGGCAGCCCAATTCCTTCAGGATCAGAGCCAGTATCAGATCGTGAATAACTGGTCGCACCAGATCGGCAATCACAACATCCGCTTTGGCGGCGATGCTCGCTACGGACTGAACCACTTGGTCGGGCTGGACAACAACAATGTGCGTTCCGGAAACTTCCACTTTGCCCAGCAGCGGACGGCGGGTGTGCTCGACCCGGTGGCCGGCACGACCTCGTCTGGTGTAGGCTTCGCTACCTTCCTCCTAGGGGACACCACTGCTTATCAGCGCACGCAGACCCAATACACCGACGCGCAGGAGCGGCAAAAGCGCTTCTTCTTCTACGGACAGGATCAATGGCGCATCACCAACAAGCTGACTGCCAACTACGGCTTGCGCTGGGAGATGTATCTTCCGGAATCCGTCACCGGGAAAGGGCGAGGTGGTCTGCTTGACCTCAATACCGGAGACATTCGCATCGCCGGCTACGGACCCTGGGGAACGAACCTGAATGTGCAAAAGAGCTGGACCAATCTGGCGCCTCGGGTTGGATTGGCCTACCAGGTTTCTGCCAACACCGTAGTTCGCGCCGGCTATGGCAGAGTGTACGGGCAGGGCTGGTCGGGCGATACCTATGGGGAGGTCTTGACCTTCTCTTATCCGACGCAGGTCTCACAGAACCTCAATCCTTCCTCGAATGCTGCGGCTGTTTTCAATCTGACGCAAGGGCCTCCGGGCTTTACGTTTGCCCCTATACCGGCCAGTGGCAACTACCCGTTGCCCGATGGTGTGAGTGTCCCGACTCGTCCGCTCTATGTGCGCTTACCCACCCTCGATGCGTGGAATTTAACCGTCCAGCAGCAATTTAATTCAACCATGTCTTTCCAGATCGCCTACGTAGGCAGCCATGGCGTGCATAACATGTTTGACTCGTCGAACCAGGCGAGCCCTAACCAGCAAACCATCGCCGGCTTCAACCAGATCAATCCAGAGACGGGGCAAACCTACACGCAAAGCGAGCGCCGTCCGTACTTTGATGGCACCGCGCAAAGGGAACTCGGTGTGACCTACGGCCACCCCTTTGGGTGGGAACAGGATCTTCGTTACAACGCCAATGAAGCGACGACCAGTTACAACGCCATGCAGGTCATCGTGGAAAAGCGTTTCAGCCAGGGTCTGCAGTTCCTTTCTCATTACACATGGTCGCGCGCCATGGCGCATGAGTCGTACTACTTCTTTATAGATCCCAAGGTGGGCTACGGGTCCAGCTACTACAACCGCCGCAATGCGTTTGTGTTTGCCGGCAATTATGATCTGCCGTTCGGCAAGGGCAAATTGATCGGCGGCGATGTAAAGGGCTGGGTGAATGAGATCATCGGCGGTTTCTCTCTGAATGGCAACGTAGCCATTCAGGGTGGCCTCCCGTACACTCCGGGCTATGCGCTCAGCTCTTCTGATAACGACGTGATCGGTTTCCTCAACAAAACCAACCAACACGGCTTTGGCCTGCATAGTGGATCGTTAAACGCTGCAACGCACAAGGTCCAGTACTTCACTCCGTCGCCCTACGTCCTCGCACTCTTCGGGGCCGCAGAATTCCTTTGGCCCTTACGCGCGTCCTGCCGCGGGAACCTTCGGCAACCTCGGTCGTGACACGCTCTTTGGACCTGGATTCTGGAATGCGGATCTTTCCCTGGCGAAGAACTTCAACCTGACGGAAAGAGTGCACTTCCAACTGCGCGCGGAAGCCTACAACGCCTTCAACCACGTGAGCCTCGGGCAACCGGATTCCTGCGTTGACTGCCAGGATGGCAACGCAGGCACCATTTCGAGCTCTCTGTCCTCTCAGGACGGAACCACGATGCGGCGTCTGCAGTTTTCCGGGCGCTTCTCGTTTTAGCCAAAGGGAGGGCGGCTACCAGGCCGCCCTCCCACACTTTTCGGTCAACCCACGTACCATTGACGATCAAGCTCTGTTCCTTCATCCGGAACTGCCCCTTGCCCATGGTGACGCCACGATGAAGTTCTGGGCCATCGCGCTTCTCTTCACTGTCACGGTTCCGTTGACGGCGCAGCTATCGGACAGCCGCGCTTCCGCTGGCCTTCCTGCGCTGCAAAAATTCACCGCGGACCAACCCGGTCAGCTCAGCATCCACCAGGACGCGATCGTTGCCAGGCCCTTTAGCGTAACCGGCCCGCGAGGAGCGTTACTAGGCCAGCAGGATGGATCGTTCGAGGCCTGGATCTTCCCCTGGAAAATTCTCAGTCATATGCGTATCACGGCGGAAATGCAGAACTACGCCGTGCCCATCGACGTGAATGAACAAGTCGCCTCCATCGATGTACAACCGGGGCACACGATCATCACGTTTTCGCACGCGAATTTCACCATCCGCGAGATCCTCTTTGCGCCCCAGAACGCGCCCGATGGCGCCGGCGCACTGGCCTACTATCAGATCGAAGCGGTTCGTCCCATGACGCTCACCTTCAGCTTCACGCCGGAGATGCAGCACATGTGGCCGGCTCTCTCCGATGACCGTCCGTCGCCCGAGTGGGTGAAACAGGGGCAATCGGGCTTTTATATCCTGCACTTGAATTTTCCCGATCATGCTGCGGCGCTGGCCATGCCCACCGCCCAGTACGGGATTCTCGCGCCTTACCAGGAGCGGCCCAAAAACTATCCGTTACAGTTTGTGATTCATTTCGATCCAGCCACTGATCGCGATAAGATCTACCCGCTGCTGATGACGACCGCGGAAACAGCAGCGACCGCCACCACGCCCGCACTTGCTGCACGGCTCCAGGCGCTCGATAGCGATTTTCAAAAGCTCTTTAGCGATACGCAACATCACTTCCAGGCCTTCTCTGCCAAACACTTGAGCATTGAGACACCAGACGAGAAACTCAACCAGGCCTTTGCCTGGGCCGAAGTGGCGATCGACCAGCTTCGCGTGGAGACGACGCCCAGCCATGACGAGACGGCATTAGTCGCAGGCTTTTACACCTCAGGAGATTCGGCGAGGCCAGGCTTCGGCTGGTATTTTGGCCGCGATGCTTTGTGGACGCTCTACGCCGTGGACAGCTATGGCGACTTCCAATTGACGAAGGACGAGCTCAATTTCCTGATCAAGCGGCAAAGCCCGGAAGGCAAAATGATCCACGAGTGGGCGCAGACGGCCGACCTGGTGGACTGGAAGAGTCTGCCCTACGCCTACGCTTCCGCCGATGCCAATGCATTGTTCCTGATGGCCAGCGAAGATTACCTCAACATCAGTGGAGACACGCAGTTTATCCAGGCGAACTGGGAAGCGATCCAAAAGACCTGGACGTTTGAGACCACCCATGACTCCGACGGCGACGGAATCTACGAAAACACCGAAGGTTCCGGATGGGTGGAATCCTGGCCGCCCGGACATGCCGCACCAGGAAATCTACCTGGCGGCTCTCGATCAGCAGGCGAGCACCGCGATGGCCGCCTTGGCGCGGGCGACGGGGCATCCCGACATCGCGCAACAGGCAGAGACCAGGGCCGCAAAGATCGGCGCAACCATCGAGAAGGAATATCTGCTGCCCGGCGGAGGCTTTTACGCTTTCAGCCGCAATGCTAACGGCACCACGGATCCCAGCCCCACCATCTTTCCTTCCGTAGCTTCCTGGGATGGCACTTACAAGCTGCAGCACGCCCAACCAATGCTGGATCGTTGGGCCGCGCAGGAATTCTCGACCGATTGGGGTACGCGCGACCTGAGCCCGACCGTATCCTTTTTCGACCCCATCAGTTATCACCAGGGCACGGTATGGCCGCTCTACACCGGCTGGGTCTCGGTGTCGGAATATCGTAACGGCCGTAGTCTCTCCGGCTACGCTCACCTGATGCAGAACGCGGATATGACCTGGACACAGGATCCAGGCGCTGTGACGGAGTTGCTTTCAGGCGAATTCTTCGCGCCCCTGGGCCGCAGTACCTCTCATCAGCTCTGGTCCTCGGCCATGGTGATCTCGCCCGTGATTCGCGGCCTCTTCGGTCTGGAGTGGGATGCGGCCGGGAAAAAGCTGACGGTGACACCCAGTCTCCCAGCGCAATGGGACAAGGCCAAGCTCCATCACGTTCCTTTTGCTGGCGGCGACATCGATCTCGACATAACCCGCGAAGGATCGGCATTGGTGGTGCACGCCAGCGGTCCCGTAGTACTTGCCTCGTTGGTCCCCGGGGCAAAATGGGCGTCCAATGTTTTGCGCATTCCCTTGCCCGCCGTGGAGGCAGGCATCTCCCACGGGCTTCCACAAGCCGGGTCAACAACCCAGCAGATGAAAGTCCTCGACCAGCAATATTCCGCCAACTCGCTGACTCTGAAATTGGCGGCCCAGGGCGGCAGCCATCAGACCATCCTGCTCCGCATCAACGACACCCACGCCAAGCCGCACGCAGAGGGAGCGCAAATCCAACAAACCGGCAATTCCTCATTGCGCCCCGTGCAGATCGATTTCGCGCCCGGCCAAGGCTACGTAGAAAAAACCGTAAAATTCACCTGGTGAAGCTGGATTCGTGGCAACGGCACCTCATGCGCCTATCCTCAAAGAAGATCGAACGACTTCGAGCATCTATCCTTAAACAAATGACGGGTGCCCCACACCCCCGATTTCCTGTGAAGTTTCGTGGACTCCCGACGCTTCATGCGCCTTTCCTCAAGAGAAAGGCGCACACGCAGACGTGTCCACGGCCGCTTGCAGGAAATTCGGGTATCTCGCTCGTTTTTCGCGAGATGTGGGATACCAAGTCGCTACACTGACAGCTCTGTCGGACCAAGAACTAAAGCGAAGCTAAAGATAGTTGCGCTCGCCCTACTCTTGATCCCTCAGGGCATTCGCACAGCTATCCTTCAACACCAATTCCGTCGCCCCCGAACGATTCATCGCGGCTCACGGACGCAAAGCCATCATCATGGGCTACGCATCGAGCGGCCTGGAAGCCTGGGCCTACCCACTGCAACTCATCAGCGGATACGAACTGGGTTTTCGCTCTACCGGAGACACGACCGAGATCAACGGCTCCGCCCTCCTTCGCCGGGTCACCTATGAACCTGAAGCGATAACCCGCACCTATATAGGTCCCGACTTCATCGTTCGCGAGAGGCTCTTTCGTCCCGCTCAACGAGCCGGCCATTCTCCTCACTTACTCCGTGGAATGCCGTCACACCATCGACATCGTTGATCCACTTCACCCCCGTGCTGGACCTGATGTGGCCCGCATCGATAGGCGGCCAGGAGCCCCATTGGGATCAGGCCGCCTCGGCGTACATCCTCGCGGAACCGACCCACACCTACTCCGCCATGATCGGCTCCCCAGCCGTGGTATCGCACGACGAAGTCCTGAACAGCGCCCAACCCGGAACGCTGAGCAAACGGCTGGCGTTCGCTGTCCGCGCCGGTGGATCAACGCCTTCAGCAACCGTGGTAGTAGCGAGAAATGACCGCACCTCAAACCCCGCGGCACAAATGAAAAGCCTTCTCAACGCCGAGCCCAACTTCGAGACGGAAGCCCACACTCACTATGAGCAGCTGCTCGCCAGCACCCTGCGCATCGAAACTCCCGACCAGGCCGTGAACCAGCAGCTCGCCTGGGCCCAGATCGCGCTGGATCAAGCCTGGGTATGCAATGAAGTCCTGGGCTGTGGCCTGGTAGCCGGGTATGGCCCTTCGAGGAACGCCCGCCGTCCGCAATACGCCTGGTTCTTCGCCGGCGATGCCCTCATTGCCGTCGACGCCCTGGTCAGCAGCGGCGACTACGAAAGAGCGCAACAGGCGCTGACCTTCATCGCCAAATATCAGGATGCCCAGACCGGAATGATCTGGCACGAGCTCTCGCAGAGCGCCAATCCCGCCGACTGGGCCACTCGCTACCCATACATGTTCGTGCACGTCGACATCACCTTCGGCTATCTCACCGCCGTGGAGCGCTACGTCTCAGCCAGCGGCGACACCCAATTCCTGCAAAACAACTGGCGCGGAATCGAAGCCGCCTATCATTACTGCGCATCCTTGCTGAGCGCGGACGACGGCCTTCCGCGCATCCCTGCCAGCAAAGAAGGCGGCAACGAACAAGACAGGATGACGACCGACCTGGGCCTCTCCACCAGCTGGGTTCGAGCCTCCTCCGCCTTTGCCTCTCTGGCCAAACTCAGCGGACACGCGGCGCTGGCGGAAGAAGCACTGCGGATGAATGAAAGAGCGAGGACCTCCGTAGCCACTCGCTATTGGGATGACCAGCGCAATTCCTGGATAGATGGTTTCGACCAGGCAGGCCGCCCCGTTTTCCGGCGTAGCGAGGCAGGAGTAGACCTGGTAGCGAACCACCTTCTCGATCAACGGCGATCACAATTGATCCTCGACCAGCTTGCTTCTTCCGACTTTCAAACCGACTGGGGAACCAGGGGAGTCGCCGCAACCTCCAGCCGCTTCAATCCAGCCTCCTACGCCAGCGGCAGCGTTTCGCCGGTGGGCACAGCAGGCGTGGCAACGGCATTCTGGGCCGAGCACCGGCCGCTCACCGCCTTCAACATTTGGAGTGCGCTTATCCCGTGGGGCACGCTCGATTCCATGGGGCACATCCACGAGCTTCTGACCGGTGATTTTTATCATCAGCAGATCGAGTCAGTCCCCGAGCAAACCTGGTCGTCGGCCGCGTTCCTTTCCTCGACGGTGCACGGGCTCCTCGGCCTGGAAAGACAAGCGCAACCCAATCGTCTCCTCTTCTCGCCGCATCTCCCCGCCGCCTGGGACCACATCACAGTCGAGAACATCCAGGGAAGCGGCGGCCGTTTGAAACTGACCGTGACCCGCGTTCCAAATGGGCTCGAACTCGAGACAGACAACACCGGTGGTCCCCTTGAGCTGCTCTTCGCCCCTGAAATTCCGTTGGGCGCTCATCTCCACGACGCGCAAGCGCAGCAGAACGCGCAAGACGAACACGCGAACCTAAAGTTGACAGTGCCCCCAGGCAACAGCCGCCATCTGCTTCGCTACGAAGGAGAAGTCTCACTCAGCGTGAACGCGGTGGCGCCATTGGTAGGCGAACCGAGCAAAGCCATCAAAATAATCTCCGCCACCTACAACTCCGGAACCCTGCTAATAAGCGCAGACGTCTCCCAAGCTGGATCCACCATTGAGCTGCACACAAACGAAAAGCCGCTCCGCGCTCACGGAGCAGAGCTAAAGTCCATCTCCGAAGATCACTATGAACTGATCGTCGCACCCACACCTACTGCCTACCGGCACACAGAAATCACCGTAGACTTCGCCGCCAGGGCAGGAAAGCCACCCCGCTAGGTGTCTTTGTAGAAAAGGTCGGAGGCAATCAGACGGTGCTCCATGGTGCCGCACCCACTCTCTTGGAATCTCCACCCTACACTTGTCATCCCGCCTGCCCCGGCGTGCCGTGGGACCGGAGCGAAGCGCAGCGGAGGGACCTGCGGTTCCCCATACCTCTACTGGAAATGTGTTTCGAACCACCCTGCCACTTGGCAGCATATTTTTGACGCCGTGGCAGGCGCAGCCTATCATGAATATATGACCGCCACCAACCCCTCAGGCAAGTTATCTAAACCTGTAACGCGGCGCGCCACCTCGTTTCGCAAGCGCGGTGAGAGCCTGGGGCTCGGCGGCAGTGACACTCGCGATCTCATGCGCCACGTCGAACGGGGCTTTTCCTTCGCAGCCCTTTCGCGGCTAGCAGCCAACAGTGGATTACCCCTAACCTTGCTATCCTCCGTGATCGGCATTCCCGAACGAACCCTGGCAAGACGCAAAACCTCCGGCAAACTCGAACCCGATGAATCCGAACGTCTGCTGCGTATCTCCAACCTCTTCGAGAAATCTGTGCAGCTGTTTGAAGGCGATGTACCCGCGGCCGTCAACTGGCTCACTTCCCCCAAGAAAGCTTTGGACCGTCAGACTCCCTTACTCTATGCGCGCTCCGAGTTAGGGGCCAGAGAAGTGGAAGACCTGATAGGCCGCTTGGACCACGGAATATTTTCTTGACCCTTTCCGCCTGGCGAATCACCAAGCACAAGTTCGCCAGGTCGGCCTTCGTGGGCGATGGCGCCCGCATCTACGGTGGCCGATGGAATAGCCCCGGCACGCCGATGATCTACACGGCGCAGTCGCAAGCCCTGGCGGTCCTCGAAATGCTGGTGCACCTGGATTCGCCAGATCTCTTGAGTAAATACGTTCTCTTCGAAATTTCGATCGATCCCTCCTATGTAATCGATCTGAGCCTTGCAAGCTTGCCCAGGAACTGGAGAGCGTACCCCGTCCCGGCCCGGGTGCAGGCGATCGGAGACGCCTGGGTTGCCGGAGACGCTTCTGCTGTATTGCGCGTGCCCAGTGCCTTGGTCCCCGGTGAATCCAATTTCCTCCTCAATCCTCGCCATCCAGACTTTGGCAAATTGCGCATCCACAAGCCGATTCCATTTCAATACGACCCTCGTCTCGGCCGCCGCTGATATTGCTATATGCTTTCGATGGGTCTTGTCGCCTCAAGGGAGAACCGTTCGTCTATGCGCAGGGTGGTCAACGCAATCACCTCTTTTCTCGTGCCGCTGCTATCTCTGTGCGCTCATGCACAAACCCGCGCAATCGATCAGCAATGGCAATTCAGCCCCGACCCCCACGCACAATTCACCGCGGCCACCGTCGATGCCCGAGCCACCTGGCGCCCCTCGCGCGCGAGCCTCTCCTGGAATTCGCAATACGACGACCTCCGCGACTACGCCGGAGTCGGCTGGTATCGAGTCAAAATTGTCCTGGCACAACCCCAGCCCTTCACCCGGGAACTCATTCATTTCGGCGCAGTCGACTACCTCTCGGAAGTCTGGGTCAACGGAAAACGATTAGGCGAGCACGAAGGCGGCTACACGCCCTTCACCTTCGACCTCACAGGAAAAGTTCACGCAGGAACCAACGAAATCCTCGTCAGAGTTTTCGATCCCCCGATGCCGCCTCCCATCGTCACCCCCATCACCAACACCGCTCCGCCTAAGGAAGTCCTGCGCCCCACCCCACCGGAAAACAAGTCCCTGTCGCCACTCGAGCAGAAGCTGAACTACAACGAGATTCCCCACGGAAAACAAAACTGGTACGTACAGACCAGCGGACTCTGGCAGCCCGTCACGCTTGAAACCGTGCCCCTGCGCTACGTGGAGTGGGTACACGTCACTCCGCACAACAACGGCGACCTAACAGTCGAAGCCAAACTCGGCGGCAGCACCAGCGCAGACCCTCTGCAAGCGACCCTGCTCGATCCCTACGGCGCCACCGCCGCGCACTTGGAACTAACCGTAGACGGAACCACCGCGCGAGGCCAGGCCCACGTAGCCCATCCCATGCTGTGGGATGGCGACCACCCCAACCTCTACACGCTCACCCTGAACAACGAGTCAAAGTCGATCGGCCAGCAAGTCCACACCCGCTTCGGATTTCGCGAGCTCACCACCGCTGACGGACGCCTCTACCTCAACGGCAAGCCCTTCTACATGCGAGCCGCTCTCGACCAGGACTTCTACCCCGAAGGCATCTACACCCCGCCCTCCGCGGACTTCATCCGCAACGAAATGCTTCTATCGAAAGCCATGGGACTAAACATGCTCCGCTGCCACATCAAAGTCCCCGACCCACGCTACCTCGAAGCCGCGGATGAGACAGGCATGCTCGTGTGGTACGAAATCCCGGTATGGAATGACGCCTACCACTGGACACCGGAGGCAGCCCAGCGAGGCGTGGACACTTTCCACGCCGAAGTGGAGCGCGACTGGAATCACCCCTCCATCGTCATACAGAGCATCATGAACGAGCAGTGGGGAATCGACGTGACCCAGGCCAACCAGCGTGCCTGGCTGCTCAACACCTTTCGCGATCTCAAGCAGCTCACCGCTCCACTCGGCCGCTTGATCACCGACGACAGCGCCTGCTGCAAAGGCTTCCACTTGCATTCCGATTTCGCCGACTGGCACACCTACTACTCCATTCCCGATCACGCGGATCATTGGGCAGACTGGGTGCAGGAGTACGCCGCCCGCCCCAAATGGCTCTTCAGCCCCTATGGCGACGCAATCACCACCGGCCACGAGCCGCTGCTCGTATCGGAGTTCGGCAACTGGGGACTCCCGCAATTACCACCACCCGACCAGCTCCCCTGGTGGTTCCCGCGAGACTTCAACGGACGCGAACTGACCCGCGCCGCCGGAGTCTTCGACCGCCTGCATGGCTATGGCTTTGACCGCATCTATCCCAGTTACAGTTCTCTCGCCGAAGCAACCGAGAAGCACGAATACCTGGCGCTGAAATACGAGATCGAACAAATGCGCCAGCGGGATACCATCCAGGGCTACGTCATCACCGAGCTCACCGATGCCAATTGGGAAGCCAATGGATTGATGAGCATGTGGCGCCAGCCCAAAGCCTTCGCCGAAGACCTGGGCAAGCTGCAGCAAGACGATCTCATCATGGCCAACTTCGCCACGCACAACTTCACAGCCGGATCCCCAGTGGAACTTCCCCTCGTCGTGTCGCACTACTCCACTGCGTCATTGGCAGGAGCAACTATCCTGTGGCAGACTTCGGACGGGCAGTCGGGAATTTTTCCCCTGCCGAAAACCCCGGAGCCGAGCGCGGTGGCGACAGAAGGCACTCTGCAATTCAAAGCACCGTCGGTAGATGCTCCCACACCGGAGTATCTCCGCTTGCAACTCGTCACACCGGCCGGCATGACCCTGGCACAAAATCGTTACCGCTATGCGGTCTATCCTGCCAAGCCGGCGCCCCCGGCCGTGACCGTGGTCTTGAACGACCCCCTCAACCAGTTGCAGACCTTGCGCGCAGCGCTGGTGGCTCACGGTATCAGAGTGATCGACCCGGGACCAGGTAGCGAGCATGCGGTATGGCTCACCTCCACACTCAACAACGACGCCATCGTCAAGGCTCAAGCAAGGGGGAGCGGTGCTGGTGCTTGCCAAAAGCTCGATGGCCATGATCTTCGGGAAGCCTTTCCGCATTGAGCCCCGCGCCGGGTCCGACTTGTCGGGAGACTGGGTCAGCAACTTCAACTGGGTGCTCTCTTCGAGCCCCCTATGGAAACCCCTCGCCCCGGTAATCGATGATTCGATCCTGGGTTGGGAAGCGGCCTCGGTCATGCCCGAATTCGTCATCGACGGAGTGCGCGAAGAGGACTCGCATAACGTGCAGGCCGGTGTCTTCTATGGCTGGCTCAACTCCAACCGTGCGTACTTCACGGAACTGGACGACCCCGGCCGTCTGTTTGTGACCACCTTCCGCTTCGAAAGTTACGGTCAGGATCCATTCGCCACCATGCTATTGAATCAAATGCTCAGCACAGCGGCATCAAAACCGTAGACTGATAAGGTTGGCTTCAGCAGATATTGAAATGAACAGGGCCTGGCGGCTGAGGGCCTTCTATTGAGAGTGCGGCAGCAAAGCAATCGATCAAAGAAGAATCAACCATGGCCTCCTCAGACGACGTAGCAGCACATTATTCCGTAGCCGGTGAACCCACTGTGCGTTGCGCAGCGCCGGGCCGCGTGAACCTGATCGGTGAGCACACCGACTACAGCGGCGGATTCGTCATGCCGGCTGCCATCGATTTCCATACCATCGCCGAAATCAGCCCGCGCACCGACGGACGCATCTCCCTCTACTCGCAAAATATGGCCGAAGAGGTTTCCTATCCGGCCGAGCCGCTGCCCAACAAGGCGCGCAAGCATTGGAGCGACTACCCCATGGGCGTGGCCTGGAGCCTGGCGCAACAAGGCGTGCGCGCCGGCGCATTCACGCTCACGCTAAATGGCGATGTTCCCCTGGGCGCGGGACTCAGTTCTTCCGCATCGATTGAAGTAGCCACGGCCATGGCCTTGCTGGAACTGGCCGGCGCCTCCCTCCCGCTGCCCACCATCGCGCTCGCCTGCCAACGCGCGGAAAACGTCTTCGTAGGCGCCCGCAGCGGCATCATGGACCAGTTCATCGCCTGCGCCGGTAAGCAGGACCACGCCCTCATGCTCGACTGCCGCTCCCTCGAATATCGCCATCTGCCCATCCCCGCGAATGTGCGCTTGATCATCTGCAATTCCATGGTCAAGCACGAACACGCAGGCGGCCAGTACAACGTGCGCCGCGAAGAAGTAGAAGAGGGCACGCGCATCCTGCACGCCCGCTGGCCCTCCATCAAGGCCTTGCGCGACGCCACCCTGGCGCAACTCAACGATTGCCAAACAGAAATGCCGCCCAACGTCTTTCGCCGCTGCCGCCACATCATTACTGAAAACAAACGGGTCGAACTCGCCGCCTCCGCTCTCGAGCGCGGCGACCTGCCCGCCTTCGGCACCCTCATGGCCGAAGCGCACCGCAGCTTCCGCGACGACTTCGAAGCCAGTTGCAGCGAGTTGGATACCCTGGTCGAAATTGCCGCCGAGCTCCCCGGTTGTTACGGAGCGCGCATGACCGGCGGCGGCTTCGGCGGTTGCACCGTGAACCTGGTCGAAGAAAACGAAGCCGATCAATTTCGCGAGCAGATCCACGCCCGTTATCGAGCCGCCACCCGCATCGATGCCGACATCTATCTCTGCCGCGCTTCGGCCGGCGCAAGGCGCCTTTCCTGAGCCGAGCCTAAAAAAACATTAAAGAAATCGGTACATCCGCACACCGCGCGAGCATTTATTCCGGGAGCGGCGTCGAAACCTCATTCCACTTCAAAGCATCCAAACGTATAGATCACAAGACTTTGCCGAAACAGAAAACAGAGGGAGTTGCCCAACTCGATTCCCCCTGTGGAAAATAGGCAGCGCGACCGTACAACTTTGGAGCAATGGTACCCCGTAAAGGTAACCTAACGGGAGTATGCTTACCCCAGTAACCCGAGAGGCCCGACATGATATCTCAATGCATGAATCCGGATTGCCGCAAGGAGCTACATTATCTGCGTAGTGGGAGAGTCATCCGCACCACGCATCGCACCGGGGCTCAAGTACACGTTGAACATTTCTGGCTTTGTGGCGAGTGCCATGAGGATTACGACTTCCTCTTCGCCAACGACGGCCGCGTCTCCCTAACCCGCCGTCACAAATTCGTAGCCAGCGCCAAACCCGAATTCGACCTTCTCCTGGTCTCTTAGCCACACTCGCGCAGGACCCGCCTGCGCCTCAGTGTGCAATTCCAATCCCACCCCTCCCAAATCCACGCATCACCACCCCTGTATTCTCGTAATCCCCACCGGCCTTCCCAAATCCACACACATCCCCACCCCAGACGAATACTGGACGGGTGCCCCATGTTTGTACCGGCGTAGCCGGGGCACTACATGGGTTGAACGAGATGGGGCGAAGCCCCTTTCCTCTGTGTTCTCGTAACCCCACCGACCTTCCTGAATCCACACATAGCCCCCACCCCACACGAATACTGGACGGGTGCCCCATGTTTGTACCGGCGTAGCCGGGGCACTACATGGGTTGAACGAGATGGGGCGAAGCCCCTTTCCTCTGTATTTCTCTCCACCCGCACCAACCCAAAAACAAAAACCCAAAACCCAACCATCACAAGATCACCACCACCAACACCAACCCCCCAAAAAATCCCAACCCCCAATTCCAACCCGCTTTTCCTCAACCAGCCCCCCCTTCTGCACATCCCCAACAAATCCCCACCCAACAACCGGACTAAACTAAACAAATCCCATGGCTGAATTTACCCACCTGCATCTGCACACCGACTACTCCCTCCTCGACGGAGCCTGCGACGTCGAAAAACTCGTAGCCCACGTCGACAAAATCGGACAAAAAGCCGTAGCCATCACCGACCACGGAAACATCTACGGCGCAGTCCACTTCTTCGAAGCAGCAAAAGCCAAAGGAATCAAACCCATCCTGGGCTGCGAACTCTACATCTGCCCCCAGGAAGATCACCGCGCCGCCCCGGAAAAAGACAAATACCACCACCTCCTGGTCCTGGCCGAAAACGAAGAAGGCTACCGCAACCTGGTCCGCATCACCTCCGAAGCCTCCCTCCACGGCTTCTACCGCAAGCCCCGCGTCAGCAAAAACTACCTCGCCAAACATTCCGAAGGCCTCATCGGCTTCTCCGGCTGCCTCGCCGGAGAAGTCTGCGCCAACCTCATGGCCGGCAAATACGAAGACGCCAAAAAAACCGCCGGCCAATACCAGGAAATCTTCGGCCGCGGAAACTTCTTCCTGGAAATCCAGGACCAGGGCCTGGAACTAGAAAAGAAAATCCACGCCGACCTCTTCCGCATGGAAAAAGAGCTCGACATCCCCCTCGTCGCCACCAACGACAGCCACTACCTCTGCGAAGACGACCACCACGCCCACGAAGTCCTCCTCTGCGTGCAAACCGCGGACTCCATCCACAACCCCAAGCGCTTCAAATTCGACACCGACCAGTTCTACGTAAAAAGCGCAGCGGAGATGGAAAAACTCTTCGCCCACGCCCCCGAAGTCGTCAGCCGCACCATGCAATTCGCCGAGCGCTGCTCCTTCAAGCTCAACAAGGTAACCAACCCCTTTCCGGAATTCGCCGTCCCCCCCGGCCACACCATCGACAGCTATTTCGCCGAAGTCTGCCGCCAGGGCTTTCGCAAGCGCCTCGACACCACCATCCGCGTCTTAGGCGAGCGTGGCCTGCGCCGCCAGCCCATCGGAGACTACGAAGCCCGCCTCGAACGCGAAATCGACTGCATCAAGCAGATGAAGTTCTCCGGCTACTTCCTCATCGTCTGGGACTTCATCAAGTACGCCCGCGAAGTCAACATCCCCGTCGGCCCCGGCCGCGGATCCGCCGCCGGCTCCCTCGTCTCCTACGCCATGGAGATCACCGACATCGATCCCCTGCAGAACGCGCTCCTCTTCGAACGCTTCCTCAATCCCGAACGCGTCTCCATGCCCGACATCGACATTGACTTCTGCATGAACCGCCGCACCGAAGTCATCGACTACGTCACCCGCAAGTACGGCCGCGAACAAGTCGCCCAGATCATCACCTTCAACACCATGGCCGCCAAGGCCGCCATCAAAGACGTGGGCCGCTCCCTGGACATGCCCTACGGCGAAGTCGACCGCGTCGCCAAGATGGTCCCCGCCACCATCGGCGTCACCATCGACCAGGCCCTCAAAGACTCGCCCCAAATGCAGGAGGCCTACGACAAAGAGCCTCAGGTAAAGGAACTGGTCGACACCGCCCGCAAACTCGAGGGCCTGGTCCGCGGAGCCGGCCTGCACGCCGCCGGCGTAGTCATCGCCCCCCAGCCTCTCACCGAACTGGTCCCGGTCTGCCGCAGCAAAAACGACGAAATCGTCACCGCCTACGACATGAAAGCGGTGGAGAAGCTGGGCCTGCTCAAGATGGACTTTCTTGGGCTCACCACGCTCACCGTCATCGACGACGCGCTCAAGCTCATCGAGCGCAAGCTGGGCAGCAAATTAGATCTGTCGCTGATCCCGCTCGATGATGCCGAGACCTACGAAAAAGTCTTCCACCGCGCGCTCACCTCCGGAGTCTTCCAGTTCGAGTCCGGCGGCATGCGCGATGTGCTGCGCCGCTACAAGCCCGCTTCCGTAGAAGACCTCACCGCCCTCAACGCGCTCTACCGTCCCGGCCCCATCCAGGGCGGCATGATCGACGACTTCATCGAGCGCAAGTGGGGCCGCCGCGTCGTCAGCTACGAACTGCCCGAACTCGAAGCCCTGCTCAAGGAGACGCTGGGAGTCATCGTCTACCAGGAGCAGGTCATGCAGATCGCCAACGTGCTCGCCGGCTACTCCCTCGGCGAAGCCGATTTGCTCCGCCGCGCCATGGGCAAGAAAAATCCCGAGGAGATGGCCAAGCAGCGCACCCGCTTTGTCGACGGAGCCCTCCAGCGCAAGCACCCCAAAGACAAAGTAGTCCGCATCTTCGATCTCATGGAGCAGTTCGCCGGCTACGGCTTCAACAAGTCGCACTCCGCGGCCTATGCCTTGCTGGCCTATCACACCGCCTATCTCAAGACCCACTACCCGGTAGAGTTCATGGCCGCGTTGTTGAGCTCGGAAATTTCCAAGCCGGAAAACGTGGTCAAGTACATCAAGGAGTGCCGCGAAATGGGCATCGCCGTCGAGCCGCCCGACGTGCAAATTTCCGGCGCCGACTTCACCCCCAGCCCCACAGGCATTCGGTTCGGCCTCACCGCCATCAAGAACGTAGGCCGCAACGCCATCGATTCCATCCTCGCCGCCCGCGACCAACACGGAGCCTTCCCCACCTTCTGGGAATTCTGCGAAAAAGTAGATCTCCGCCTGATGAACAAGCGCGTCCTCGAATCGCTCATCAAGGCCGGAGCCCTCGACTGCTTCGGCCGCCGCTCCCAGCTCATGGCCGTCGCCGACCGCGCCATGGAGCGAGCCCAGCAAGCCCAGCGCGACCTGCTCGCCGGCCAGCACGGCCTCTTCGCCGGCCTGGCCGGCCTGTTCGAAAACGGCAACGGCCACAAGAGCCACGACGACCTGCCCAACACTCCGGACTGGGATGAGAACGAGCGCCTGCAGGCCGAGAAAGAAGTCCTGGGCTTCTTCGTCTCCGGCCACCCGCTGGACAAGTACGCCGAGAAGCTGCGCAATTTGAACGTCGTCGACACCGCGACCGCGTTGGAGATGAAGGCGCCCGCGCAGCAGCCCCGCCGCCGCGGAGAACCGCCCGACCCCCAAAGCATGATCGCGATCGCCGGCGTGATCGTAGGCCTGAAAGTAGGGAAGTCGAAGCGCTCGGGAGAGCTCTATGCCCAGGCCGCCTTGGAGGACACCGTAGGCAAGATAGACCTCATCTGTTTCCCCAAAGACTACAGCCGTCTCTGCGAAAGCCTGAAGATCGAAGTCCCGGTCCTGATCAAAGGAGTCCTGCGAGCCGACGACGATGAATCCGCGCCCAAGCTTTCCGTCTCCAGCGTGCAGCCCTTGGAAGACATCAAGATCAAGCTCCCGCAAAACGTAAGGATCAAGGTAAGGCTGGAAAGCGCAAGCGAAGCGATGCTGGGCTCGTTGAGGGCCATGATCACCGCCGCCCCCGGCCCCGGAAGATTGATGATCAACCTGGAAAGCCGAGGCGAATACTGCGTCATGCTGGAGCCCGAAAACCTAACCGTAGGCGCCGACCGAGGCTTCATCGAACGCGCCGAGCAACTGCTCGGCCAGGGTGCCGTGCAGGCGTTTGAGTA
>CAWCJV010000022.1:0-85923 GCA_963795845.1 uncultured Acidobacteriaceae bacterium
GAGAAGAGGCAACTGCTTCACCATCGTTCCCGGATCCGCGAAGCTGGGCATGGTCATGTAATAGTGCGAGAGCAGGTTGCCCAGAACGCTCAGGAGGCGGCCGCAACGACCTTGTAGAAGCAGAATCCAATGAAAGCGCGCAGCCATCCCCAGAAGAGAAACGCGAGTTTATCGAAAGCGAGGAAAGGGATCATGATGGGGCCAAACATCCCCACCACGGTGCTCGCGATAGCGCCGTAACCTACGATCAGGCTAAGAGTGGCAGCAAAGAACCGAGCATGACCTGGATAAAGAAAAATACCAGAGCGTAATAGGGGTCAGCGAACAATTTGATGATGCCTGGCCCAACGGTCGATTGCGCCTGCGTAAGCGCGTTCTGCATGGTCGTGACGCTGTCATTCCCGATGATGGCAACGAGGTATGGGCGCCTCCATTAATGAAGCCCTTGAGCGAGTATCCAACGTGAGGGATGGCGCTGTCATAGAACGCGACTAGGACGTAGGCCGACGTGAGGAGCATAAACAAATTGAAAAGTTTGGCGATGCTGAAGCCGGCTCCGCCGTGGCAAAGCGAGAGCCTCCTGGGCACCAAACCAGACCAGCATGATGGTAGCGAGCGCGATGATCATGTGGACGCCGAGTGCGTCAACGGAGGCGCTGTGGTCGCGCTCAGCTGGTCGCAGGCCTAGTGATAAAAGTCAGTAAGCCCATGGTTTGCCTCGCTTTTTAGTAGGTCATCGCTGCGTCAGCACCGCGTAAGCTGGTGCTATCTGGCTCTGGAAATTGGTTCCGTAATCGGCCACGTCTTGAAACTTCGACTTGATGGCATCCTGCTGCTCTTTCTGGGTGATGACTTGGTGAAGCGCAATCGTTTGCTGGAGTTGGTTTGCCTCCTGGGACTCACGGATCTGCAAGAGCATTCCTTGATTGATCCTCTCCAGCGTCGCCATATCGGTCATCTGAAGGGGATCCGTTGTTTCGGATTCAGCCTCCAAGTTTTCGATGTCCTGTTCACGCTCTATTTCGTTCGCGCGCATGGTGCCTAGTGTGTTCGAGAACTGCCGACGATCGCGTCGCTGATATCACTGCTGGCCCCCGTAGGCGGCGATTTGCTGCTGTCCTTGCAAGCTCAGGGTGGGGTATTCGGAACGGTCCACAGCGCGGGACGCTCGCTATCTGATAGGCAGCATCCGCACCAGCGCCGCTATTGGCCGAAGCCATGACAGGCTCGGAGTTGCCGTAGGTATTTGCCGACGTCTCGAGCAGCTGCCAGTAGGTGGATGGTGAAGTCCAGCCGGCGTAAACGCTCTGTGGAGCGATGGACATTTGGTATGCCAGTTGGTAGTACGCGAGCGAGGTCGGGCCAATTGAATTGTGTTTTGGAGAATGTTCTCGCCTTGCGCGATCTGCTCGATTGCATGGGCGGCTTGGGTAGGGTCGTAAACGAGACCGCCGAGTTGCGCTTGGCCTGGAATGGGCGCACTGAAGGCAATCACCATAGTGACTAGAAAGAAGCGTTGCATGACTGGATCTCCCGACCATTAGTAGGTGAGGGCCTTGGACGCACCATCATCCACCGGAGCGGATTTTGGTTTTGATATCAGAAAGCGCATCTTTCTCCGCTCCCGGCAAGTTTCCGTGGAAACGTCGGAAGCGAAGCATTTCTGCACCTGGGTGCATATGGCCGCCGAGTCTGCGGGATTGCAGGCTTCGTGTCGCGGTTGCTGGCAGCCGCAAAGAATGGCGAGCGCCAGAAGCGGTGATATGCGAGTAAGGCTAGTCATGGCGATGATCTCCTGTTCAAAAGGCTTGCGGTATATTGTGGTTTGCGTAGCTCGGCAGCACCATGTCTTGGGTGAGATAGATCTTCACGCGGTGTCCCTCGCGGATTGTGATCGTGGGCGGGATTTGGATGAAGCGGTCGAGGACTGTGGTGGCGGATGAAGAAATGCTGGAGGAGGCACCGGTAGCAAATAGCTGAGATCCGCTGCCCGTAAGAGCCCGCCGCCGAGCTCAATCTCCGATGCTCCGGCAATGACTCCCAGCGCGATTGATGTACCAAAGATCTGGAGGTAGTGGTTGTTTACCTTGTCCTTCAATCCCATCTCTCCGGTTTGGTCGAGGCCTTTGAATTGGTTGAGGTCGACTGTATACCCATCCGGCATCAGCATTCGATGAAAGACCACTGCCATGCGACGTTGCTGCCCAAAGCCGGAGGCCCGATTTTTCGGGCCTCACCCAGAATGACCGAACCCTCGGGGATGAGCACGTTTTGCATGTCATGAGAGTAGACCGGACTCGACACCAGTACTTTGATGGGCCCGGCTGCGTCACCATCGAGTCTATTCATGAGGACGCTATCGACGGTCGTGCCTTCACGCAAGACATAGAGCGGCCCGGTAGCTGAATCGAGATTGACTTCGGTGTCGCGTCTTGCACCCTGTTCGTCGCCCGGAGCATGTTCGCCCAGAGCATGAGGTGCAATCAAATTACTATTGGTCTGGCGAGGTGCCCCAAGTCCACCAATCACCCCAGGTGAAGCATTTGAATTGTCCGCCTGGCGGGCATAAGCGATGTTCGACGTAAATCGAGACTCAAAGGCTAGTTCCCTCTCCTTGGCGGCGAGCTGCTGTTCTTGCTGCTCCTCCGGCGTGCGTTGAGGGTTCTGCTGCTGCATTTCCGGGGTGCAAGGCTGGCCCGGGACACATCCGAAAAAGCGGCCACCCGGAGCATAGTCGGGGTCTGGGCCGGGCCTGGCAGGCGGGGGCTGCGTGCTCGGTATTTGGCTTTTCAACTCTTGGGCGTTGCTGTCGGTGTTGTCCTGGATCATGGGCTGTGGCGGTTGGTTCTTCGCCTGTGCTGGATTCTTCTTGCCGATTGCACTGAACACCGCAGCAACGACAACGAGGAGGGCCGCGCCTAGGTACACCACCAATTTCAGGTTGCCGTGGAGCACGCCGCGCGGCTCGCCCTGGCTGTGCCTAAGTGCTGCCGGCCCGGCCGGCTCTTCGTTGAAATTGTTCTCGGCCATGGCCATTATCCCTTCGTGGAGCGGGTGAACTCCATGCGCTTCTTTCCCAACTCGACATACCCGTTGCTCATGATCTTGGGAATGACGTAGGTTCCTTCGCGAAGATCATAAGTGACTAGGTTGGGCTTACCGTCCCGGAGCTCATAGACGGAAAATTTCTCTGGAGCATTGGTCTTGATGTAGGTGAACTTGTCGTCGTGGTAGATCGACTGGATGTCGAACGGAGCCTCGTTCGCCTTGAAGGTGTAATCAAATTTCAGCTCCATGGGATAGGCGCTCTTGTAAGAGTCAACGGTTTGGGCCATGTGCGCTTGCAGTGCGGCGAGCGCCTCCTGCGATTGGGCCAATTGGACCGCCGGTACAAATTGCGCCGGACCGCTGGAGGCAATCAGTGCGGAGCGATCGGCCGGCTCACCAGCACCTTCAGGTCGGCCTGCCCGGCGGTCGCTGCCGCGGAGACGTCCTGCAGAGTGAAGCTGTAGATATTGCCTTTATCCGTGATGAGGTTGAGGTTTGAACTGATGCCAGCCTTTGCTGGATGGACAAAGCAAAAGTTGCCCACCACGTCGACAATCCAGAAGTCCTTGTCGCCCGTGGCCGCTTCCATGATCTTCTCCGTCGCCGGCAACTCAATCAGGGTGGTGAACTTCACCTTGGCCCGAATGGGGATAATGTCCTGCGCGTGATATTGGACCGTGCGCGCCGTGTCTTGTGCGGAGACGCCCAGGGCACAGGTCAGGAAGGCGAAGATGGTAATGCCGTTGTTGAAGTGCTGGCGCTGCATAATGGCTCCTCTCTCTCGGTCGGGTGCTGCGTTTGTGTAGGGTGTCTCTGTGGCTTGTCAGGAGTTGGCGGCGACCTTCAACCGGTTAGGCTGAAAGGGGTATTCTTCAGCCAGTCGTCGCAATCCTTCTGCAATGCCAAAGCGCCTGAAGTAGTCCCGTTTCTTAAGGTTGTCGCGGGGGTTGTTGGTGGCCATCCAGTGCGACATGGAGTCCACATTCAGCTGCACTTTCTTCGAGCTTTGCGCCTTGCGGATGAGCATCTGGCCCGGGGGAACGAGCCCGGCAATTAGGTCGAGCTCTGTGTCGTTCAGATGGAAAGCATCCCGGTAAACATTTCGATCCATCTCTGGGTTGGCCAGGAAGATCTTGGTGGGGCAGTTCTCGGAAACGACCGGCAAGAGGCCGGAGTCCTGAAACTCCTTAATGGATTGGGTGGCCAGGATCATGCCGCCATTATGCTTGCGCCAGGTCTTCTGCGCCTGCACGATGTATTCGCGAATGGTGGCATTTTTGATGAACAGCCACGCCTCATCCAGCAAGAACAGCTTGAATGTGGCAAGTTTGTCGGGATCGCAAATCTCCGTGGTGGCGCGATGGAGCACATAGAAAAGCAGCGGTTCGAGGATCTGCGGTGCATCATCCCAGCCGTTGAAATTGAAGGTCTGGAAGCGGGAAAACGACAGGGTATCTGCGACGTTATCGAAGAGAAATCCGTACTGCCCGTCCTGAGTCCATCGGTGCAATCGGTCCTTCAAGTCGCCCACAATCCGCACGAAATTCGACAATGTTCTGAGTGCCGGCTCGAATACGTAAATGCGTTCGATCGCGTCCCACAACTTACGGGTCTCCGCGAAGTTCATCTGGTATCTTTGCTCGCTCCCTTCAATGAGAACGCTGAAGAAAGAGAAGAGGAATTGCCGGTTGTCCTTGGTCGGGGGGAGGGAAAACGGGTTGATAGTGAAGTCTCGGGACTCCTGGCCAACGTTCAGATAGGACCCGCCGAAGATGGATGTCAAGGACTGGAAGCTGCTCCCAATGTCGAAGATGTAGGTGAGTGGCTTGTACTTTTGTGCATTCTGCAGGATGAAGTTGCAAAAATAAGACTTGCCACTTCCTGTCATGCCCAGAATGAGCGTGTGAGGAACTTCCCCGTTGTGCAGGTTGAGAAAATAGGGGGTCTGGTTGTCCGTCTCCAGGACTGCCAAATACTCCGTGTCAAGGTGCGAATTCCGCTTTTCGCCGGCCAGAATCGTGAATAGAAAAGACAGATCAGCGTAGTTCGTGTTTAGCAGGTACAGCTTTCGGAGGTTCTGCGCATAGTCGCCCGGGACCGTGGCAAATAGGGCATTGAGCTGGTTATAGGTTTCCAGGAAGAGATTTCCGTCTGCGTTGCTGAACACGCCGGCAAACTCTCCCACCAGGTGATCGAGCTCGCCCTTGGTGGGCGCGTTCACCACAATCGTCAAAGAGAAATCGCCCAGGGATTGCCCATCTCCGATAGCACGCAGGCAGTCGCCCAAGTTGTCGATGTCCTGCTGTTTCGAGTCATCCCGCAGAACATCCCGGGGATCCACTTTCGCGGGATCGTTCCCAATCTGAGAAACGAAGCCGGTCTTTGTCATGTTGTAGTGCCGCCGGCGCTTGGATATCTCTTTGCGAGCCGTGCTGGTGGCGAGAGGGGTCCATTCCGTTACTACGTGAAAGTTCCCGGCGATCTTGAATAGTTGATCAAGCACCAGAGGCCTGGTCTCGCCTATCGCCTCTTTCATCGTGAGGACGCGGACGATATGATCGCCCACCCGCAGGTGATCCCGTTCGGCTTCGATGTTGGAATTCACGACCTGGTAGTCAAGAAACTGCGTGCTCTGAGGACTTCCTGCGATGCGCCATGCGTCGTAGTTGAGTAGGCGACGAAGGAACCTGAGCTGCCCCTGTTGGTCAAGGACTTCAATGCGCATGAGGTCCGTGAGCTGACGGACAAACACCTTGACCCGCTGATCCAGGCGCCCGAGGTCCTGCTCAATGTGCGATCGCAGCAACACTTTCATGGCGTTGTTGGTGAACTGCGCCTTTAGCTCACCAATCGCCCCGGCGGGGTCTCGTAGAAGCTGAGCAATAGCAGCCCGGATGCCGGTCTTGGAACGCGATCCCTCTAGCACGATGGCATAGAAGATCTCGATTTGGTATAGATCGTCTCTTTTCGCCTCAAAGAACTGCCGGCGCTGCTCGATGGCAGCCTCCACAACCGGATCGTCATAATGGGCGAACGGAATGTCGGGCCTGTTCGACTTAAAGAGATATTGGTAGACGTGGAACCCAGGCCCGAACGCCTTTAGCGCCGCTTCCAATCGCTTGGTGGCATATTCCTGCGCCGCACGATCTAAGCTTTCGTAATCAACTCCCGACACCTGGAGGACCATGCCCAGATCGCCACTCTTGGTAATAAAAACCGTCTCGTTCCAGAATCCGTAAAGGTTGATGTGGTCGTTTAAGGCGGCTGAATCTTTCCATGGTTTGATTACCTTGTCTACGCGGAACATCAGCGGACCTCCACTCGGGAACTCTTTGCTTGGCCGCGTCATAGCGAGCCTTGTAACGCTCGGATTTGGCAAGGATCCGCAGAAACGCAGGGTCGCTATCGTTAACCCACTGTCCAAACGAAAGCCGCCGATAAAGATTGCCAGACCGGCAAGGAGAGAGTTGAAGAGGTTGAAGGTGCCCACGGCGGCCACGCACACTAAATAGAACAGCCAGCGGTCGACGCCCAGGTAGGTCAAAGGCTTATGCAGGCTCTTAAAAACTCGGTTGCTCCGGGCCCTTTGTACGTATGTTTCTGGCATAAGCCCTCGCGGAGTAGGTCAATGGTCAATTTGAAAATTGTTGGCTATACGCCCCAGAGCCAGGTGAGGACGTTCGTGGCAAGTACGGCGATGCCGGTGCCCGCGGCGACGCCGGCCAGGGCTTTCTTGTGACCCGGTTCGCCGTGCGCAAAACCATACCCGCCGATGACGATTGCGATCAGACTTGCGACCTTAGCTACGGTCCCGGTGAAGAGGGTTTCTAACGCTGTGAACCCGGTATCAAAGGGCGACGCCTGGGCATGTGCGGCGAGCGGAATCATCAGAGTGGTGAACAGCAAAAAGCCCGAGAGAGAAGCGAACATCTTTGGCTTCTTTGCTCGGGCGACTCTAGAAATCGTTCTCACGTTTGCACCTCCATCCGACTCAGCTTCGTCGGCTAATGGCGCAAACCTAAAGCTCTCTTACGCGCAGCGTCCAATGACTTTTCGTCCAGCAACTATTCCCAAATGGAATACTTGCTACAGGCCGTGAAGGGAACTGAGACCTAATCGAACTCGTACTTTTGCAAGACTTCCGGGGGCCCGACTCCAGGGCGACTGATGCTCGCCTCGATCGCCGGCTTTGAAGCGAAACAACATGTAAAAATTGTGCCGTCGGGGAAATCGATCTGGAGTTCCGTACCCTCTCCAGTGTCCTTGAAAATGCGAAGGGCTTCGATCTGTTTGCCAACAACTTCCGAACACTCGATAAAATCATCGTTCATCGACTGGATACCTCGCGCTTATGCGATGTTGACTGGGCTGACGATTCGGGAGTCGAAAGGCACTGCTGCTTTCCTGCGGGTGGCGAGACTCGACGTCAATACTCTAGTCATAGTCTCAACCGATGCCCCTGTCGCTCTCTGCGGAAAAAATAACAGTGGAAATCTGGGTACGAATCTCCTCGGGGAACCCGGACGTTGCCGGAAGCCGGCTCACCTGCTTCCATAGCCGATCACAATATCACACTCATCGTGTGTAGACTCATAGTGGTCAAAAACGAACGATGGGGGTGTGCCCGCTCCCTCCATCAAAGCTCGATTCGGCGCGTCCGTGCGAAGATTGCGTGACGAACGCGGTCTCTCGCAAGAGGCCTTAGCCGAGCGAGCGGGGCTACATCGCAACTATGTAGGAGGGGTTGAGCGAGGCGAAAGGAATGTAGCACTTGAGAACATCGTCAAGCTCGCTAAAGCGCTGGCGGTATCCTCAAGAGACCTGTTTGTCGATCTACCCTAACCATTTGGGCTGCAATTGTCAGTTTTTCGGGATACAAGTGGTGATACTTTGTTCCGGAATCCTGTGCAGCGCCTTGCGGCGGCATGCATATCGTAATCGGCCCCAACCATAACAAATCAGAGGGTTTCTGCTTCTGAGTGCACTACGGTGCGAGCTGGTGCGATGTGCAAAAAACGGACTCAAAATCCGCCGAGGGCAACCTCGTGGGGGTTCGACCCCCCCTCCCGGCACCAAGATAAACATTCCCGAAATGAATAAGTTGCAAAGATCAAAGCCTCTCATCTCGAGAGGCTTTTTCGCGTCTACGAGTCGCTGGTGATACTTATGTGGATACTTCGATATTGTTTCCGCAGGAGGATGCCATGCCTCGGAAAACGACAGCAAAAGCAACCGGCGTTTGGGAGAAGGAGCAAGGGAGCGGCGTTTGGTGGATTCGGTACAGAGCAGAAGGCAAACTCAAGCGTGAAAAGGTTGGGCGCAAGAGCGACGCGATCGCTTTATATCAGCAGCGGAAGTCCGAACTCCGGGCCGGAGTGAAGTTGCCTTCAAACCTGCGCGCTAAGGGAAGCACATTCTTGGAAATCGCCACCGAGGCAGAGAATTGGTACATCAGTCACGGCAAGAGAGACATCCGCACCGTCAAGATTCGTATGAAGCGGTTGATTAAAGAGTTTGGGAGTCAACCTGCCGATCAGATTAGCCCCGCGCGGATCGACCTGTGGATTTCCAAGCAGGACTGGAGTCCTGCGACCTGCAATCGCTACAAGGCGCTTCTGTCGAAAACTTTCAAGCTCGCTTTGGCCGCGGGTAAGGTCGCCATCAATCCAGCGCGCCTGGTGGAGCAACGCACCGAGAGTGCAGGACGCATTCGCTACCTGTTACCCGATGAAGAGCTGCAGCTTCGGAAAGTCATTGATCGTAGATTTCCGAATCACGATCCTGCCCTGACAGTTGCTTTGAGGACCGGGATGCGAAAGGGAGAGCAATTCTCCTTGGAGTGGCCGGAAGTATCATTTGAGCGCAATCGGATCTACCTGAACAAGACAAAGAACGGAAGTGATCGGGAGATTCCGATGAGCAAGTCCTGCAGGGAGGCTCTGCTCACACTTCGCAAGCAACGGCCCGGTAACGGTCGAATCTTTTACTCAAAGTTTGGTGAGCCTCTCAACGATCCTCGGACTTGGTTCGAGCTGGCGATTGCAGAAGCGAAGATCGCGAACTTCACTTGGCATGATCTGAGACATACATTCTGTTCCAGATTGATTATGTCCGGCGTTGATCTGAAGACTGCACAAACGCTGATGGGCCACAAGACAATCAGCATGACCGCCCGCTACGCGCACCTTTCGAGTGCCCATCTAGACGCCGCAGTCGATAGGCTCGAAGGGTGAGCAAGTCTTCTTTGCGCGCTGACAAAGAGTGGCGAAAATCTAGTTCGTTTACTAGGCAAGCGGCCTGGGGTGATCGGCCCGAGCGTACCGCTTGAGTTCGTTCATAGAGATGAGCACCCTGGCTCCAATTCTACGGACGTTCAGTTGCCTCTTTGCGACCAGATAATCGAGGGAGCGTTGACTGATCGAAAGCATTCGAGCTGCCTCTCGACGGCCGACAAGGATTCGATCGTACGAATCCGGCAGAGTTCGGGCGGCCGGCTTCTTCTCGACGTGGATTCTCTCATCCATGATTGCCTCCGACTTCGTGCGCACATCTGTTGTGTTCAGGTTCGCGAGGTGGGCTCACGCTTGTCCAATGAAATCTCGTCCGGCAAGTATTCCATGCCGGAATAGCTCATTCCATTCTTAGCTAGGAAACCCAGCCTTTCTTTACCGCATTTGCGTGTGAGTGGCATTGACGATTGGCTTAAAACGGGAGAACACCTGTTATCCTTAAAGTAACAGTGGACGATGCTGATACCCAGCGATATTTTAAGAAGGGGCTTTTGACCCGCTTGACCAATTCGGAGGGCGGGTACGAACTCCAAGTGCATTGACGAGGGCCGGTTGCTTTCGCCACAGGTAAGACAGGGTCGGCCCGAAGCGTCCTATAAAGCGCAGCAGGAAAAGGAGCGATGGCTTTGAGAAGTTTCGTAACAGTCTCGTTCCTGCTCGCAACGCCGACTGAAAATCCATGCGTGCTGACGCACTCCCATAAGGGAGATAAGCCTCGCTAACGAACTCTGCCCCGATCGCGTGACACCAAGAGGTTTCCCCAGTCTTCGGCGCCGCGCTAGTGCAGACCTGCGCGGCGCTTCGTCCATTTCCGCTCCGGCTTCGCCGCCGCTCCAATGAAGGATTTCCCCCTAACCTTGCGCATTGCTCCCGCCTTCGCCAGGTGGCGTTCGTCATTACATGCCCCGTTTCAAGGCGGACGTGCAAAAGCCAAACCCCGGGGGGAAGACACCACGAACAGCGCAGTCACCAGCCCTCGCAGTCTCGATCAATCGCGACCTTAATTTGTTCCATCCTCAAGAGGGCGTGCCTGCTCGTCGCGGCGGCTTCGCATCAACGAGTCTTTTCCCAAGAACTCGTGCGGCACGTAGTGTAAGACGGGCGCCGACCTCCCGCGCACGATGGGCAGAGCAAAGCTCAGCAGATCCGTCCCGTAGCGCTCAGCGTGGAAGGCAACCGTCCCAATACAGGGGCTGTTTGGATTGGCGATAATCTCAGTAATCTCGCCGCTCCCACCATGCCCGACGATCGCAATCTCCGTGCCGCTGCCGGTTTGTCTGGCAGCTTCCGCCGCACCGATCGCGCTCTCGTCATTGATGGCAACCACCAGCATCCTCTTGCCGGAACGAGATGTGAAAGCCTCCGCGGCAGTCGCTCGTGAGGTCGCTTCATCGCCGCCCCCATCGAGGTGAAGAATCGCGCCTTCGGGCAACGGCCCCAGCCGCTCCTGAATGCTTTGTAAGGCGCCCACCAGCCTGCTCTGAATGGTTCTGCCCGCGCATGGTGATCCCAGCAGCAGCAGCGCATCTACGTGAGATTCCCAATGCCTAGTCGCATATTCCGCCAGCGCTGTTCCGGCCGTAAAGCCTGCGCGATAGTTGTTCACTCCAAAATAAGCCGTGCCATGTTGAGGATTGACCAGAGAAATGAGAGGAATGTCAGAGCGCGAAAGTATATCCGATATCAACGGCGCGACGTGCTCGAACAACTGAAACTCAATCGCGAGGTCGACCTTGCTGTCAGCAATCTCCTCTGCGTTGCGGATTGCGGTCTCGGCGTTGCGATCATTATCCCACACCACAAGGTCGATGCCCGCTGCGGCCGTCGCCTTTTCCAGGCTGCGCTGGATCTCTATCGCCAGGCGGATGTGCCTGGAAAGATTCGCAAAGCCGAACCGGAGCCTTCTCCGTGAGCGATTCAGCCTGTACTGGTGGCCGGATTGCGTCAGGTAATGTCGTAACACCAACGTGTGCAGAATCCTATATGCGGTGGTGTGCGGTATCCCGGTTTTTCTCACAACTTCTTCTAAGGTGAGCGATTCCGCGGCTGACCCAAAGCAATCTAAAAGTTCCATGGCCTTAGCGATAATCGGAACCCAGTACTTATCGATCTTGCGAGATATCTCTTGTCTCTTTGGCTTTGCCTTCATTGTCCATCCCTGATTGTGGCTCTGCTGCTGTTCATTTTGGGGCTCGCTCCACTTGTGCACAGCAAAAGTGCGCAGGGTAAGCTTCTATAAGAGCCAAGCCGGCCTGTCAGAAAGGTGAAAAGGAACTACGGTTTCTCAGTTCTCGCTCTTTTTTGGATGGGCCACCAGATTCGCGACTGCCTCTTTTAGCTTTTCTTGACTGGCGGAATCAGTGGGCAGCGGCTTGGACTGGAAGGCCGGCAACAGGTGGTCCCAGATGGCGTCCAGTTCTCCTTGCATGTTGCCGGTATCGGCGGTGATGGCGACGACCACGTCCTGATCAGGCATCACGACGATGAATTGGCCTGCCTGCTCCGTCGGCGCGGATAGGCGTTGTGTCGGCATCTCCAGAATTGAAAGCCATAGCCTTCTTTCCAATCCGGGCCGATCTGAGCATGGCCTTCATTCTCATTCGAAATTTGCTTGGAGGTGGCTTCCTCGACCCACTTGCGCGGAACCAGCTGCTTACCGTTCCATTTTCCCTTTTGCAGGTAAAGCTGGCCGAACTTGGCCATGTCTTCGGTGCGAAGATAGAGCCCATAGCCGCCTAGCGAGTTTCCCTCAGGGCTGCTGTCCCAGCGGGGATTTTCTATTCCCAGCGGCTCGAAGAGGCGTGGCTTGAGATATTCAAGCGTAGTTTGGCCGGTCACCTTGGTCACGATTGCCGATAGGACGTAAGCGCCCATGGTGTTGTAGAGAAAGTGGGTGCCAGGCTGGTAGGGAACGGGATGGGCGAGAAACTGCTTCACTGAAGGGCCGCCCCCGACCGCTTTGGGTTCGACGCCGTGGCCACCGGACATGGTGAGCAGATCGCGCACCTTCATCGCCTTGAGATTGTCGGAAGGATCAGCCGGGGCATCGGCAGGAAAGAACTTCAACACCGGATCATCGAGCTTCAATTTGTGTTCGTGGATTGCGAGTCCGACCGCGGTGGAATTGAAGCTCTTGCTGACCGAGTTCAGGATATGCGGCTTGTCAGCCGAGTTGGGTTTCCACCATCCCTCGGCGATGACTTTGCCGTGCCGCAGGATCATGAAGCTGTCGAAGGTGTTAACGTTCTTGTCGGCCGCTTCGACGAAATCCACGATTGCCTGTGACGAGATGCCTTCAGCCTCGGGCGTGCTTCTTGGCAACGATTGGGAGGCCGCACACGCGCGGGGCATGGCGCCAAGCAACAATACGATTCCTGCCGAAAGAAGCAATCTGCTCTTCATGGTTATTTCCCTCATATCAAAATGTTTTGGTCTTCTCCGCGTTCGTCTCACTCCGCTGAGAAGACCCTGTAGGAACCGGGATTGAGCGGCATTTCAAAGACGGTTGCTCCGGCCCGCTCGGTCCCGGTCAACAACTGTCCAGACTGCAAGTCACGAAGCTTGGTGATGCGCTTGTCCGTGACGACGACTGCCCGCATCGGGTCCTGCCGGAACGACTCGACGATGAACTTATCATTGTCGTAGACATACAGGCTGACCTGGCTGGGGGTATCCAGCCGCACGAACATGTCCTTGGCAAGAATCTCACGGATTTCGCTCAATACCGGCTGGGGAAAACTATAGAGGTCTCCCTGCGCATTCGGAATGGTCAGAACATACAGCAGTCCTTTGGAGTATTTTGTCTTGAGCAGGATGGGAGTGCCCGAGGTTCTGGACGCAGAAGTGTAGGCATTGATGACTGAGCTGGCATCGTTGGTGAAGAAGGTAATTTGCGGAAGCAGGATTTCGGAATCGGACTTGACTCCGACGAACTTGCGCTCGGACATGAATTCGTGGGTGGAGACGGTGCGCCCGGTGTAGACCAGGTCGGAGATGTCCTCAATGCCTTTGCCCTGCAGCGCTTTGAGCAGGCCTGAGGTGATGACTACCGTCTTTCCATCGGTTAGTTGCTTCTTGATCTTGGAGACGATCGCCGGGTCGAAGCTCGCCTGTTCGGTCAGCAGGACGGTCTGCGCATCGGTAGGGAATTCAGGGACGATGTCCATCGGTATGCCGATCATGCCCAGATAGCTTTGCAGGTAATCCTCCCCCGAGGAATGGAATGGCTTGTAACTCTTCACGCCGACAGGATTGCCGAGTTTGCCGATAAACTGGTCCACTTGTTCGAAGACCGGGCCGGCGATGCGCCCCAGCCTCGAATCGGGCACCATCGTTCCGTCGGCGCGCATGGACGGCTCATACTGGGTGTAGATGGGCCATAGCGTGATCTCCGGCAGCTTGGCGAAGAGGGTGATCCAGAGCTGTTCTGCATAGCGGTTCGGGATGTCGCTGCCGCCTGCATCGACCCATCCGCCGCGATCGTTGTGGTTGAGGTTGGTGAGGTATCGCGAGATGGAGTAGCCGTGATACTGCTGGATCTGCATCGCGTTGTTGACCGGATCGCGGGTCTCGGTGCCGGTGTAGATTCCGTCAAAGTACTTCGGCTGGGTTTCGAGATTGAATCCGGTCTCCTGGTAAGTGGTCATACCATTGCGGATACTTGATGATGACCTTGACCTTGGGGTTGACGGCCTTGGCGGCGTGCGACTAATTCTCGTCCGACCTTGTCCATGAGCGCCAGCCGGTATTGGCTCCAGCTTTGATTGCCCTTGGCGGCGATGGCGTCGTCGGTCTTGCAGTTGGTGAAGCCCCAATCATCGAAGAGGATCTCGTCGAAGTTCTTGGCCGTAAACTGGATGATCTCCATCGCCTTTTGCAGTTGCTTGGGGTCGGAATAGCAGAAGGTGACGCCATTGTGTTCGTCCACCGTCCAGGTGATGCCGCCGGAGACCTTCAATCCTTTGCTCAGGAAAAACTTCTTTCCGGCGTCCAGGCTCGCCTGATCGGCAATAATCATATCGCGGCTGGTCTCGAGATAGATCTTGTCGAACTTCACATACTTCGACATCCCCTCCCATCGGCTCTCCAGATAGGCAGGGTCTTTCATCTGCACGACATCGCGCACCGTGGCGTAGGTTGCGACGTCGAAGTTCTTGTAGTTGTTTCCGCTTGCGAAGGCGCAGGTCGCAAACAGGAATGGAATGCAAAGCGCTGATTTTCAGATGCCGGTTCATGGTTTCTCCTGAATGCGATTCCAATGGCCCTTGTCAGCATAACGCGCGGTGTTTCATCGAGCTGTTTTCCGTGCGGGTAGAACTTGTGCTCATCAAGACAACGTTGTCATTCGCCGCCGCAGATACCTTACACTGTTTCACCTACTGGAGACAAATCTACAAGCTGTCGCTTTTGTGTCTCCATTGATCACATCTTCTAATGTGCGGGGTCGCGCTCACTCGCCCTGGCTGTCGAAGCGCGGAGACCGATGTCGCGCCATGAGCATCCTCGTGCTCTCGGGTGCGCGGCATCAGGCTGCCATCTCTTGCGCGCACCCGTCTACTCTTATTCCCCAGCTGAATCTTTCTATTTCAGAGCTAGAATGGCCGAGGAGCAATCGCTGGCTTTGTGCGAAGTTGCGACAAGCTGGGATTGGTATATATCAGTTGAACAAGCGCCTGATTACGGCCGCATTAGTTGGCTCGTTCGGGGGATTCGTTTTCGGGTACGATCTTGGAGCACTTTCTGCTTCAACCCAAAGCCTCAGGGGTCAATTACACCTTTCCCCTGTGGTTTTCGGTTTGACCGTCTCATCTTCTTTATGGGGAACTGTCTGCGGGGCACTTCTCTCGGGCCGAATGGCAGACCGGGTCGGGCGGCTCGATCTGATTGCCAGGTGTTCTATCCTGTATGCGCTTGCGGCCATCGGGATCGCCGTCTCATCTCCGTCGACGTGGATTCTCATTCCCGCTATGAGATTCCTGGCCGGAATGTCTATCGGGGGCTTTACAGTCGCCTGTCCGCTTTATCTTTCTGAAATAGCTCCAATCGCTCTCCGCGGTCGATTGGTCAGCCTCTTCCAGGTTCAGGTCGGCGCAGGTGTACTGGTTGCGTTCTCCATCGGATTACTAGTGGCGCATTCGGCAGCAACCGGGACCGAATGGAGATGGTGCATGGGACTCGGAGCCATTCCCGCGGTAATTTTAGTTTTCCGGCTCCAGTTTAGTGCAAAGGGTGATTCCAGGCTTAGCCCTGGCGACCGCCAGGACAAGCACCCCTTGACCATGACCTCATCCGCCCTCGTAAGAGGTTACGGCCGTGAAAAGCTATTTTGCCGCAAGAACACTCGTCCCATTCTGCTGGCGACGAGCATCGCAATTTTCAATCAACTCTCTGGTGTGAACATCTTGTTGTTGTACCTGTTGGATATCCTGTCCAGTGCTGGTCTTGGCGTATTCTTAGGGCACACTTACACAGTTCTGATTTCGTCTATCAGTCTGGCGACGACTGTGCTTGGAATGGCGTTTGTCGATCGGTTGGGACGGAAGCCTCTCCTGCTCTGGGGCTCTGCCGGAATGGCGGTCTGCCTTCTTTTCCTGGGCCTTGCAATCCCACATCACCTAGGCCCGGTATTCTATCTGTCAATTCTTGTTGCATACAATGTGTTCTTTGCGTTTTCTCAAGGAACGGTGGTTTGGGTGTATCTTAGCGAGTTGTTTTCGCCGGGAGTACGTGGCGCAGGACAGGGATATGGTTCGTCGGTGAATTGGATTGCGAATGCTATTCTGGTCTCGATCTTCCCGATCATGCAACAGGCCTCACCTGTTCGAGCTTTTTTCTTTTTCTCCTTGGCAATGGTCCTGCAGATTGGAGTTGTATTGCTTTGGTATCCGGAAACCCGAGGAACAGCCCTTGGCTCTGTCGCCGGACCAGAAAGAACAGGTAGCAATTGACTTTACTAAGCTTATTGACCAGATTGGCTGAGAAATGGCTGTAAAAAAAACGCAAGTACCCACATTGGTGGACGTCGCTCGAGAAGCCGGCGTTTCGCTCAAGACCGCCTCCCGAGTTCTAAATCGATCTAAAAACGTCAGCCCGGAAAAGGCAGCAAAAATCCGGACAGTCATGGAACGGCTCGGCTATCGGCCGAACGAATTGGCTCGGGGACTTAAGGCAAGGAGATCCGCAGCTATCGGAATGATTGTGCCTAATCTTTCCGACCCATTCTTCGCCAATGCGGTGCACGCTGTTCAGGTAGTTGCGCGGACGAATGGTTATGTAGTGATTCTTGCCAGTTCGGGTGGAGAAGTCGGTCTGGAACGATCTGAAATTGAGGGCTTAGTCGGTCGGCAAATAGATGGTTTGGTTGTCGCTCCAATTGATAGTCGAACAGATTCTTTCAGCGATATCATCCCGGCAGGCGTCCCTGTCGTAACGTTCGACCAGTTGCTGCGAAATGCTGATCTCGATTCCGTGACCGTGACCAACCGTAAGAGCGCACGAGAGGCGACTGAGCACATGGTCGGTCATGGTTTGCGTAGGATTGTAGCCATTGGCGCGCGTCCGTACCTCTATACCTGCAGAGAACGGATAGCCGGCTACCGCGCCGGGATGAAAGGGGCGTCTCTTGTGCCAAGAGAGTGTATTGTGGAGCACGAGAGCTCGTTAGTTGCTGAATGGCTCGCGAAGGAAGTCTTTGGCGTTCAAAATGCCGACGCCATCTTTAGCTTGAATTGGGTTTGTACCATGCTCATTTTGCGTGGTTTGCGGCAACTCGGGAAAAAGGCCGGCCGCGATATACCAATGTTCTCCTTCGACGATTTTGAGCTCGCGGAAATGCTCACGCCCGGTCTATCGGTTGTTCAACAGCCTGCCGAAATGCTTGGACGTGAAGCGGCGAATTTGTTGTTCCAACGACTCCGGGGCCGCGGAGGGAACCCCCGCTCTGTTGTCCTGCCCACCAGCTTGATCGTTCGACAGTCCTGCGGTTGTGAAGCCGAAGCTGATCGCTTACTGGCCAGGCGCGGTTGATTCGGTCCCAAGCCGGCTAGCCGCTGTAGTTTTCCATCGCACTATAAGAGAGCTGAATTCCGCCGGTGCCGGCGCTGATTTCATCTGTGCACGGTGGCTGTACTCTCCGCTGGCGCCTGATGTCCGTAGTAACACTAATCCAGTTTCATTCGTCTGGCGCCATCTCTAGGCATTGTTGCGGCAGTTCATTACGGAACTCTCCCTGTGACAGTCCCTTACGGAGTTACCCTTCAAAGAATCAATTGACAACGATGTCAATTGGGGCATATTGTGCTTTCCGGTAGATGGCCGTACTAGCGATGCCAGCCCAAATTGCCGGCTTCGTTCTCTGGGCAAGTGCCGTTTGCGAGATGAAGAGTGGTTTTGAACGCACCTAACGATGGAAGCCGATTGCACCAGGATCGGCCACTGGATAGAGAAACCTCTGCAGGTATGGGGAAATTTGATTGGCATCGTATCCGAGGAATTTAAGCGAAGCTCTTTCGACAGCAGCCCGTTCAACGTTCATCCTGAGCACGCTTGTCTGCACCATGCACGCTTGCGCAGCCTCGGCGTCTTACACGCTCACACCCACCGCCGAGGGTATGCAGCTGAAGACGCCTGAGGGTCAGATCGTCTTCGAATACAAGACCAGGATTCCCGCAAATCTTCAATCTCCCAGCGCGGCATACTTTGATCCCGTTAATACACCCTCTGGAGAACGCGTCTCGAACGCCGCGCCGGATGATCACCCATGGCATCGTGGTATCTTCCTGGGCATTTTGGATTCGGAATTCCGCACTCCGGTCGATACTTCGAAGCTTCCTTCGAACCACCTCGAAGGCGCCTTCACTGTAAAGCGGGCCGACTTCTGGGCTTGGGGTCTTTATGCTCCACGCGATGGCCGCATTATCAGGAACCGCGATATACGACTGCTCGACGCCGACGAGAAGCACGCTGAGCTGGAGATCCACAATGACTGGCTTGTGGATGACCAAAAGATGGTCGAAGAGACCGACAATGTCGCTGTCGTTGAGCGCGATGGCGTATACGTCATCGACATCACCTACCGCATCGCTCCAGTCGTGGATTTCGTGGTCGACCAGACAGCCTTTGGCGGTTTTGCATTCCAGGCCCAGAAGTATGGCGATTCCTACTACTCGAACGCTTCCGGCAAGGTTACCCTTCCCAGTCCGCATTACTCTTTGCCCGGTTCGGATTGGCCTTCTGAGCCCTGGTATGACTACTGCATAAAGTTGAAGAGCGACGGAAAACTGGTCGGAGTAGCTGTTCTAGACCATCCTATGAATCCACCCACGCGTTGGCACAACGTGCTCTGGATGGTCAACCCCTGTATCACCTCGTTCGGCCCGCTGACCATCCATCCGAGTGAACCTCTGATCCTCCGTTACCGGGTTGTCGTTCACGACGGAGTCACGCCCACCGACCTGCTGCAAAAGCTCTCAGTCGAATGGCGTGGAATGAAAAAGGATCCATTTATCGACGAGCAGGGAAAGGGTGAGTAGAACTGATGAGACGCCGAGCCTGCTTGAACTTGAAACGTGGGAAAAAACCAACCGGAGCGATCTGGTTGGCAGCTCTTTTGGGCTCGGTGTTCCTGGTGCAGTTTAAGGTGACGGCTCAGAATCAAAACGGCCGCAAAGGAACCATTGCGATCAAAGGACAGACGCTGGATTTTCCGGACCGGCCGAAATATCCCCAAGAAGTAATCGATCGGGGTAAGACGACCTACGGAGTGAGTTGTGCTTTCTGCCACGGCTCCGATGCCAGAGGCGGCGAGGTGGGGCCGAATTTGTTGCGGTCTGCAGTGGTGCTTCAGGATCAAAACGGTGAACTGATTGCACCGATTGTTCATGGCGGGAGAGCCCAGCAGGGCATGCCTCGAGTCGACATCACCGACGAGCAAATAAAAGAGGTAGCAGCATGGCTGCACCACTTTAATGCCACTGGGAAGACGGTTATGTACAACTCAGCTGAGATCAACATCCTCACCGGGAACGCCGAAGCCGGCGCGGCCTATTTTCAAAAAAACTGTGCCTCCTGCCATTCGGCTACCGTAGACCTGGCCGGGATAGGCTCGCGCATTACAGACCCCAAAACGCTGCAACAGACCTGGTTGCTACCCGGGGGCGAGGGAGGCGGCTCTGGCAGATACTCCGCGAAGATTCTTGGACTGCATGTTCCTCCTATCACAGTGACCGTGACGTTACCCAATGGCAAGAAGGTCGAAGGTAATCTCGTCACTATCAGCGATTTTTATGTGGGTCTTACGAATGAAACGGACGGCCCGCAAGGGTTCCGTCGTGACGGTGACACACCCAAAGTTGAAATTCGTGATCCGCTCGCGCCCCATCGCGAGCTTGTGCAGAAGATCGCTGACAAAGACGTTCACGACGTGACGGCCTATCTGGTGACCTTGAAATGACCACAGGCGTCAGGAATTTAATTTCTATTCTTGCCATGCTGCTGGCCGGCGCAGCGATGGCCCAGTCTTTCGATCCAGCCAAGGGTCTTGATCCACAGCAAATCTTCAATCCTCCTCAGGATGCGTGGCTGACTTATTCCGGTGATTATTCCGGCCGCCGCTACAGTCCGCTCACGCAGTTGAACCAAGGCAACGTGAAGAATCTTTCGCTTGCCTGGGCGACCCACGTGGTTGTCGGACCGGAAGGTCCGGTCGGCACTCCTCCAGTCATTGTTGGCGGAACAGACCAAGGAGTGGATGCACGCTACCCGGTAACCGTGAAGGGCGCCATCCTGCAAGTAGGAGGCATCCTCTATGTAACCTCGCCCGACAATGCGTGGGCTCTGGATGCGCGGGATGGCCATGAGATCTGGCACTACTACTGGAAAACCAAGGGCGGTACGCATACGGGAAACCGTGGCGTGGGCATGTGGCATAACTGGGTCTATCTTGAGACCCCCGACAACTACCTTCTCTGTCTCGATGCCAAAACGGGCAGGGAGCGGTGGCGCAAAGAGATCGCCAGCTTTGACTTGCAATACTTCTCGTCGATGTCGCCCATTGTGGTCGGCAATCATCTTCTGGTCGGCACCGGGGACGACATGGACGAACCCGGTATGCTCCAATCCTACGATCCTGACACCGGTGATCTGCAATGGCGGTTCTATACCGTTCCCATGAAAAAGGGCGACCCCGGCGCAGAAACCTGGGCGAACATCGATGCCGCAGCTCACGGCGGGGGCAATGTCTGGGCTCCCGGTTCCTATGATCCGGAAACCCACCTCTATATCTTCGGAACCGGAAACCCCTCGCCCGCCTACACTTCGCAAACCCGCGGTCCCGGCGACAACCTCTACACCTGTGCTCTGCTCGCCGTCAATGTGGACACAGGAAAGCTCGCGTGGTGGTTCCAAACTTCTCCGCACGACACGCACGACTACGACTCGGCGCAGACTCCTGTTCTATTCGACGGAGAGTTCAACGGCAAGCCCCGCAAGTTGGTGGCTACGCTCGCTCGCAATGGCTTTTTCTTTACCGTTGATCGCGTGACAGGCGAGCACCTCGTGACCAGCAAAATCACCGATACGGTGAACTGGGACATGGGCATCGACAAGCGCGGCGAGCCTATCCGCAACCCAGCGAAAGACTATGATATCGGCGGAGCCATTGTTTCCCCAAATGCTCTCGGCGTCACCAATTGGACCCCGCAAAGCTATGATCCGGTGACCAAGCTTTTCTATGCTCATGTCGCTGAGAGTTATAGTATGCGTTATCTCGGCACTCTCGATCCAAAGGGAGCCATGGGCCTTACCGGCGTTCCCGGGGCCGATTTGGGCTCTCGTGGCAACCGCCTGATTGCCGTCGACTACAAGACCGGCAAGATCGTGTGGAGTCACCGCTATGCCGGCGTCGGCGGCATTGATGTTCGAGGCGACTTCCCTGGTCTGCTGACGACCGCGGGCAAGTTGCTCTTCGCCACTGATCCGAACGGGGACCTGGTCGCGCGTGATCCCCTGAACGGCAAACCACTATGGTACGCAAAAATCCATCCCACCAGCGCAGCAGAAACCTACATGCTCGATGGGCACCAGTACATCCTCGTGGGCGCGGGTGACATGGTGTATGCGTTTGTTCTGAACTAAGACCCGATGTTTGAAGGTGAGAAACAGTGAAATTTCGTAGCGAGCAAGCATCACCAGGCGGAGCAACCCGGAAAGCTGGAGCGGGATTGAGCGCAACCATCCGGTTGACCATGCTCCCCATCGCCGGCGCTGTAGTTGCGCTTGCCTTCGGCCATACCGGCTACGCGCAGCACACCAAGCGAATGACACGCGTCGCTATTGTTACCGGTGAAGATAGTTACCCTGGCCATCATTGGAAAGATACCTCCGTCGAACTAAAAACTATCCTGGACGCCGGTAAACCGGACTTTAATTTCGACGTCACGATCGAAGACGATCCGAACTTTCTCGCAACCCCCGAAATTTTTAAATACGATGTGCTGATTTTTGATTTCAGGAACGCCGAACCGCTGGCACAGGATGAAAAAGACAAAGCTAATCTTATAAAGTTCCTGGGCAAAGGCAAGGGTTTAGTCACGACTCATTGGGCTAACGACGCCTTTCCGTATTGGCCGGAATATAACAACATCGTGGGCCGTTCGCAGCAGCTCCACCACGACAAGCGTGGGCCCTTCACCGTCAAAATCGTAGACCACGACAGTCCCATCACCAAGGGAATGGCCGACTTTCAGACTGACGATGAACTGTACTACGACAACAAAGACGGCTCTACCCCGGTCCGAATCCTCGCCACTGCCCACTCGAACGTGAAGGACGCTGACTTCCCAATGGCTTTGACGGTTAACTACAAGAAAGGCCGGGTTTTCAACACTCCTTTGGGGCACGATGTGAAGGCTCTGCAGGTCCCACAGGTGGGGGAGTTGATTCGGCGGGGCACGGCTTGGGCTGCAGGAACTTTAATGTAACCGTCGTCGTACCGTGTTTTGCGGCATGATCCTGAGCGGTTGAAAACAGGGATCAGGGTAAGGGAATCAAAGTTGCGCAGAAGAACCGGGAATGGTGATGAAGACCTTATTTGGGCAAGGGGGAATATCTGAACATGGACCGGCGTGAACTTCTTAAAGGCTTAGCCGTTGCCTCGTTCAGTCCGCGGGTCTCGGACGCCCTGGCTGGCGTGCAGGCGACATACGCAACGCCTCCCCCAGAGCGTACGCACCCGCCTACACCGGACCCTGCGCGCACAAGATTTGTAGAAGATACCTGGCCGGGCAAGAAAAAGCTCCTTGCCATCGCTGACGCTGACGTGTGGTACAACCGCCAACGTCAGTCGTATCATCACGATGCGAGTTCCCATACCCTGGCTACCATCGAACGGCTTGGCCGTGAGTCCGGCGACTGGATCACGGTGATCCGAACCGACTTCAAGCTGCTTACGAAAGATATCAATTACGGTCGCAATGCCCGGACCCTTAATGATTTTGACGCCGTCTTTTTTATGGGGGGCGGTTCGTGGGAGATAACGGACGAGCAGAAGGACGATCTGCTTTCTTTTGTGCACGAAGACGGCAAAGGCTTTGTAGGGGGTCACGCGTCCAACGGCGGGGGATGTATCCAGTGGAGGGACTACGCGGCCATGGTCGGGGGCGACCTGATCGGAGAATTCCCCTCTATATCGCTGCCGATCGTGGTCGAGGATCCAGCCTTTCCGGGCCTCCAGAATGTTCCTCGCGAATTGTCGTTCAGGGAGCAATATACGATCCTCGGACCGAATTTTTCGCGGGATACCGATCGCGTGATCCTCAGGTTGGATTCGAGCAGGTTTGCCGAGCGGCTCGCTTCTCTCAATGCCGAAGAGGACGGCAGCCACATGACAGAGGAAGCCTATCGCGCGCGGATCAACAAGCTTATTGGTCTGCGAACGGATGGAGATTACCCTATCGTGTGGGCGAGAAAGTACGGCAAAGGCCGCGTATGGTACTCAACCTTCGGACATCTCGAGGCCACCCTGGATGATCCGCACATACAAGAAATATATGCCGGTGGAATTCGTTGGGCACTGGGGCTAGTGGATGCGGACATCACTCCACGTCCATACCCTGGCAAGCCCTATCCGTAAATGAGTTCTGGTCCCGAAGCCGGGAACCACGTACTTAGTAGTTGAAGTGCAGGGCCAGGTTATAAGTCCACTGTGAACTAAGACTAAGGGTACAGATTTACAGGGTCGCTGGGCCAGATTAGTTAGGGTCAGAGCCGGTCGTTTTATGAGGAACGGACTTTTTTGGAGGTGGTATATGAAAGTTTGCGCACAGAGTTTCGTCAGACAAGGCAAAAGCTTGCTTCACGGCATGCAGATGGCTGGCATGCTCAGTTTTCTACTTCTGCTCCTTGCGGGTTCCGCTGGTGCACAGGTATCAACCGCGTCGATCAACGGCGTGATCCGAGACCCCACTGGGGCCGTCGTCCCCAATGCCACCATTGTGTTAAGAAATGTCGATACCTCAGTCGAGCGTACATCGACCGCCAACAACGCCGGTGCGTATGGCTTTGTCAGCATACCGGTTGGAAACTATACGCTGGAGGCCACCGCTAAGGGGTTCAGCTCCCAAAAGATAGCGCCGTTCGTGCTGACAGTGGCCCAGTCCGCCACATTCGACTTTGCTCTCACCGTGGGAACGGAGACACAGGTAGTTACGGTTCAGTCGTCCGCCGCCCAGCTCGACGTGACGAGTGCCAGCCTGGGTACTGTGATCGCGAGCAAGCAGGTCAACGACCTTCCTCTGAACGGTCGAAATTTCACCGCCCTGCTGGCGCTCACTCCGGGCGTGGTTGCTATATCGACCGCCCAGAATGGCACTAATATCGCTGGTGGCGGCTTCGGCTCCGCCATTGCACTCGGTTCGGACTACACCTTTCCTGCCATCAACGGGCAGAGCAACCGCAGCGATTACTTTCTAGCGGATGGCCTCCCCAACTACACTGCCATCAACAGCACCTATGCGGTCGCGCCGATCATCGATGCCATTCAGGAATTCAAGGTGGTATCTCACACGGATGACGCGGAATTTGGCTCCGTGATAGGCGGGGTCGTGAACGTGGCCACCAAGAGCGGCACCAATCAGTTGCATGGCTCCGCGTGGGATTACCTGCGCAACACGGCCTTCGATGCCCGCAGCTATTTTCTTCCCACAAGCCAGTCCAAGCCTTTCTTCCATCAGAACCAATTCGGTGGCGCGGTGGGCGGTCCGGTCATCATCCCTAAGCTATACAACGGCAAAGACAAAACCTTTTTCTTCGGGGCTTATCAAGGGTGGCGTTTTTCCCAGGCGGAGGATAACAACCTCCTGGTGCCCACCGCCGCGGAATTAGCCGGCGATGAGTCGGACAACGGGCAGAATCCCATTTACGATCCTTTCAGTACGGTCGCGACCCCGGGGGGCGGCTACACTCGTGCTGTGTTTCCAAACAATCAGATTCCCGCGAATCGTATTGACCCGCGAATGGTCGCCTGGGCAAAATTTATTTATCCTGTGGCGGGCCCGTTCTTCAATCCTACGGGCAAAGGTGGGTTCTCCGCGAACGCGGTCGACACCACTCCCCGGGTGCAAACATTCGACGAATTCAGTGTCCGCGTCGACCAAACCTTGGGGGCCAAAGACTCAGCATGGTTCCGCTATAGCTTCAGCAACTCGTCGCTCACTCAGTCCGGGGGGCTTCCGTTGTTAGCCAGCCACCTGTTCATCGATGGGCGCAATTTTGGCGGCAGCTTTGTCCATGTCTTCGGCCCCACGCGTATCGTGCAATTTCAAGGCTCGCACTCCGAAGTGCTCGACAACAACAAGACCTTGTTCACAGTGCCCACGGCCAACCTCATCAGTACTGTTGGCTGGGACCCCTCTTTCGTCGGTAATTTCTCCTCGGGGCGCGACTACGTTCCAGAGTTGGGCATTCAGGGAATCACCGGAGGCGGCGAGAATATCAATCTGACACCCTTGGCTACGGACAACAACGCCTACCAGGGCAGCATCACGCAGATTCTCGGCAACCACACTGCGAAGTTCGGGCTGGGGTGGGTCACTACTGGTTTTAAGAGTACGATCAACTACACCCAAACCAACTTTAACAGTCAGCAAACCTCTGCGCCGCAATTATCAGGTCAGGCCACAGGCAACGGCCTGACATCCTTCCTGCTTAACGTTCCCCAGTCCGGAGCTCGCCGCAATGTCACGGAACTGGAGAGGCCCGGCGGTGTATTAAGCGCCTACCTGCAGGATTCCTGGAAGATAACCCCCAGACTGAACTTGAATTATGGTTTGCGCTACGACTACACGTTTATCCCGGGATACGGGACCAACGCGACCCTCGGCAAGGTTGGCGGGCCTGAAACCGGCGATTGGGATTGGGACAACGGCACCTACATCGTGCAGACGTTGCCGCCTCCGTGCTCCGTCCGTGGCTTTGCTCCCTGCATTCCGGGGAGTGGAACCCTGCCCGCCCATGTGGTGGTGAGCCCCAACAACAGGATAAGCCACAACACGCATACCAACTTTGGGCCGCGTGTCGGCTTTGCTTACAAGGCTACAGAACAAACAGCTATTCATGGCGCCTTCGGCATCGTCTACGACAACTGGGCGGCGGTTACCCAGTTAGTGCAGAACGCCGAGGGCTCCTGGCCTGATATCGGCCAGTTGCAAACCCCGAATAGCACCAACGTACCCTCCGCCGCTTCGCCGACGCCGACCATAAGCGCCCAGAACCCCTTTGGCGGCACCCCGGGGGGCGGGCTGTTCCCGCCTGCTACCCCATATAATGACAACGATTGGTTCTTCGACCCCAATTACAAGAATGCCTACTCTGAGCAGTGGAACTTCGGTGTGCAACAGCAGCTCAGCAATTCGCTGTCATTGAGAATGGACTATGTGGGCTCTGGCTCACACCGCACCAATATCGGCGGCTATTACAACACCGCTCTCACACCCGGTCCCGGAGACCCGCAGACAAGGGCGCCCTATCCTTATGCCATTCCAACGCTTTACGACCATGGTATTGGATCTTCCAGCTACAACGCCCTTCAGGTGTCACTGGATAAGCGCTTCACCCAAGGCCTCTCGTTCCAGGTAGCCTACACCTGGTCTGAAAGCTTCACGGCAGACGACGGTTGGTTTAACTCGGAAGGGATCACCGTGCAGGATGCGTACAACCCCAAAGCCTCCAGGGGTTATGCTGGAACGAACGTTCCCCACGTGATCGCTGTCAACACTATTTATGATATCCCCGTCGGCAAGGGCAGGAGATTTTCCACCGGCAACCGCTTCGGCGACTACATCCTGGGTAACTGGCAGATCAACAATATCTTCAACGCTCGCAACGGACAGAACCAGACCGTGGTCGACACCCAGGACATCGCCAATATCGGCAACACCAACACCTATGAACGGGCGAACCGCATAGGTAACCCCTTTTCCGGGTTTCACAGGTCGGCATCGGAGTGGTTCAATACTGCGGCCTACGCCATTCCTGCGCAGTACACATTCGGCAACTCGTACCGTAATGAGATTCAGGGTCAGCGATTGATCAATTTCGACACATCGGTGATTCGATCGTTCCCACTGTGGCGCGAGACATCGTTCCAATTTCGCGCTGAAGCTTTCAACATTTTCAACCATCCAGTCTTCGGTCTGAACGAGTACAACAGCACCGATCTCAACAGTCCGAGCACTTTCGGATCGGTCGACGGCGCCCTGGCAAACAACCCACGACAACTCCAAATTAGCGGCAAGATTGTTTTCTGAGAAACACCAGCGGACCGCGCGGCCGAAGCCTTTATGGCTCGGCCGCGTATTTCGTTGTAAGGAGGATTAGGAGGCGAACCATGCACGTGATTCGATCTTCCACGATAAGATAGTTCGCGATGTTCAGCGTCGATCAAGATCGGAGCACGAGTAAAGGCATGATCTGGAAAGAGAAGTCTCTACGAGAAGCCAGCCGCGGATTGCGGAGGGTGGCATTGTGGGCGTTCCTGTTTGCATGGCCAATGCTCCTGTTGAGGACGAGCGGCGGAGCGGCAAAGAATGATACTGCCGTCACCGATGCCGGCGAATCCAACGACGGATATGTCGGTTCCCAGGCTTGCTCTGCATGCCATCAGGGAATCTATCAACAATTTACGAAGACTAGCATGGGCCGTTCGATGTCCCTCGTGACGCCGGCCTTTCTGCAGAAGGCGTCTCCTCCCTCGCAGTATTTCAATGAAAGACTCGCCCGGCATTTTGAGGTTTACTCTCAGGAAGGAAAACTTTACCAAAGCGAATCGGCGACTGAAAGCGACGGCAAGGAGCGTTTTCGAGACGCCCACCAGCTCGAATGGATAATAGGGTCCGGAGTCAATGGGTTCGGAGGCCTCCTTCGGAGAGATGGGTTTCTGTTTCAGGCGCCGCTGTCCTTCTACACCCGGCCCATGAGCTGGGAGCCTTCCCCGGGATATCAATCTATTGATTTAGGCTTCAACCGGCCGATCACCGCCGGCTGCATTTTCTGCCACAGCGGTCGCCCGAAGCCGGTGACGGGAACCAATGGGAAATTTGATAGCGAGCCGTTTTCCGAATTGGCCATTGGCTGCGAAAATTGCCACGGCCCTGGCGCCGCACATATCCGGGCCGTATCCGGCGGGGGTCCTCAGCCGAAGCAAGACGCCGCTCGGATCGATTCCCAGATCGTTAATCCAGCTCGTCTTACTCCGTATCTCGCAGACAACATCTGCATGAGCTGCCATCAAACTGGCGATGTGCGTGTTCTCAAGCCGGGGAAGACTTACCAGGATTTTCGACCTGGAAGTCCACTCGACGACACCCTTTCGATCCTGCTGGTCCCGCCTCTTCCGGAATCTCCACCCACGGTAGACCACATTGAGCACTACTATTCCATGACCCTGAGCAAGTGCTATCGCGCGAGCGCCGGCCGCCTGAGATGCATCACGTGCCACGATCCGCATGTGGAGCCGTCAAGCGAAGAGGCGCCGGCCTATTTTGCGGGCAAATGCCTCAGTTGCCACACGAACCAAAGCTGTAAGTTGACCCTGGCAACGAGAATGCAGCGAAAGCCGCCCAACGACTGCATAGGCTGTCATATGCCGAAGCGCGACATCCAGACCATCTCCCACGCAAGCGCCACCAATCATCGCATCGTCGCTAGACCTGACGAGCCGTTTCCAGAGGTCGCCTTCCACCAGACGACTTCGCTGCCCGACCTGATCCACGTCAATCCAGCTCCCGGGCAGGCCGGTGTTCCGCCGCCATTGCTGACACAGTTGGCGGCCTACGGAGAGTTGGCGCAGAACAAGCCCGAATACACGGAGGCTTATCTCAAAGTTCTCGGGCGGCTGGAGCAGACCGAACCCAATGAGCCTTTGGTACAGGCGGCGTTGGGACGGAGAGACTTGAAAAAGGGTGATTTTCAGGCCGCGGCCGCGCATCTGCGGCGTGCGTTGGAAAATGACCCAACCACAGCGACAACCTACTCGGATCTAGCCGACGCCTTGGCGCACATGGGGGAAAGTGAGCAGGCGATTCCACTGCTGGAGAAGGCCATCGGTCTGAACCCTTTTGATCCATACAGCCGCAAAATGCTGATCGTGCGCTTGATCGAGACGAAACAGTATCCTGTCGCAGAGACTGAGCTGGAGCAATATGTGGAGTATTTCCCGCAAGACGATCGCATGCGGCAGGCGCTGGCCCGCGCCAAGGCGAATAGCCCGCAACCGTGAGCGAGCAGCGCCGTACCCTTTGACCTTCTCGACGACGAAAACTGAAGACTGGTGCCGCGCGCATAGGTAGGGCTAAGAATATAGACTTTGAGGTGCGGTCTTCCTATCCGTCAGCATGATCCATCGTGAGCACACTTTTCGCGTTTCTCCTGAAATGTTAAGTGACTGCAAACTGCGCGTCTCGCGTTTGCGGCTCATCTCGGTAGTCACGTTTTATGTGTTGCCGATTACGCTCGCGGCGCAGAGTGTTTCCTGCAAAGGACCGAGCGATCTGGAGCAAACCGTCGCCTCGAATCCGTCCGCCGCCGCCTTCAATGCGCTTGGCACCTACTTTGCCGGTCTGCGCCAATATCCGTGCGCCATCTCCGCATTCGAGTCCGCGATTCGTCTTGCACCCAATATGTGGGAGGGCCCGTACAACCTCGGGCTCGCCTTGCTCAGCAGCGGCGACGCCCGGCGCGCAGCCCAGGAACTGGAGATCGCTTCCAGGCTCAAGCCATCTGACGCGAGAATCCTGCTGTCGCTGGGAGTGGCGTTGAGCAACATGGGTCAACAGGAGGCGGCAGCCGACGTTTTCAAGACCATTTTAAAGCAGGACGCTCAATCGGTGCCGGCCTTGGACGGACTGACCAAGGCGCTGATTGCGGAGGGACGTTACGCGGCGGTCATCGCGCTACTAAAAAACGCACCCCCGGATGAGGCGCTGCGCCTGAACCTGGCTATCGCCTACTCGAAGAATGGCAATACGGAGCAAGCGATCCAAATACTTTCGGCGATCGTCAAAGAGCACCCATCCGACGCCCAGTCACACCTGAATCTCGGAATCGCTTACAGCCAGCAACAGAGTTTCCCTGAGGCAGCCCAGGAGTATGGAGAAGCGCTTCGCCTTAACCCCTCGGACGATGTGGCCCGCCTTTCGTATATAAAAGTGCTTTCGGCGTTGGTGCGGTTCGATGAAGCCGACCCCCTGATTACCGAATACCTCAAGCGCCACCCGCATGAGTTCGAAGCACTGTATTTCGATGGAGTGGTTGAACGAGGGTTGGGCCATTATGCAGAGGCGGCAAGCGTGCTACGTCAGGCCGTGGTCCTGAAACCGGATCATGTCCAAGCCAACTATAACCTGGGTTTCGTGCTCATGCGGCTGGGCAAGCCGGCCGAAGCATTGCCGCACTTGCAGAAGGCATTGCAACTGGACCCGAACTTCGACGATGCGCGCTTTCAGCTCGTTTTTGCCCTTCGCGCGCTGGGCCGGCAAGAGGAGTCTCGCGAGCAGCTGAAAATCTTCACTGAGGCCAAACAAAAAGACGCAAACCTGAATGCGGCCGGGGTTAAAGGCAATCAAGCCAATGCAGATTTGCGGGCCGGGGATGCGCAGAAGGCAGTTGATCTTTATCGCGAGGCGTTGGCCAGTGATCCAAAGAATGCTCGCACTCACTATGACCTCGCTCTCGCCCTGGATAGGCTTGGCGACTACGCCGGTGAGCGGGCGACGTTGCAAGACGCCATGAGGTTAGACCCGAAGCTTGCTCCGGTTTACAACCAGCTGGGCTTTCTCCAGTTAAAAGCCGGGCACGCCGCAGATGCAGAGAGCAATTTCAAAACCGCCATCGCACTTGATCCGCAATACGCTGAAGCCCAAAGCAATCTGGGAGTGCTCTATGGCCAGCAAGGCAATCCAGCCAAAGCCGAACGCTTGTTCATCGAGGCGACGGAAAACAATACGCAATACAGCCAGGGCTTTGCCAATCTTGGCCTGATTCAAGCCAGCCAGGGGCGCTTTTCCGAAGCCGCCAGGGCACTGGCCCACGCAGTGCAGCTGGATGCGAACAATACTGCCGTGCTCACTGCGTATGGAATGGTGCTGCAGCGGCTAGAACATGCGAGCGAAGCGCTTGCGCCCTTTCGTAAAGTGGCAGAACTGCAACCGAAGTCGCCGGAAGCGCACCTCAATCTTGGCAACGCATTGGCCGACGCCCACGATTGGCCACAAGCAATTGCCCAGCTCAAGCAAGCGATTGAGCTCTGCGGAAGCTGTAGCGCCCTGCCACAGCTCCACAAGGAACTCGGTCTTATCTATTACCACTCAGGCGATCTGAAAGACGGACGAGCCGAATTGCTGGTGGCACGAAAGGAGGCGCCCGAAGATGAGGAGGTCACAAGATCGCTTCGCCTGCTGCAGGGGTCGGGTAAGGCAACAAAATAGTCGTGCTCCATGCGGCAGTTACTATACTCAGATGTAAGTTAGCCTCCGATCAGGGAGGTCACTATTGGGAAAGGACAGCCACTGGGTGGGCGTCAATTTGGCGATCAAAAAACCTTTGCAAACCGCGCTCGGAGTGGTAACTCTTTTCTTGTCTCTTGCCGCCGTGGCTGGAATAAGCTCTTCCCAGTCGGGCTGCATTGCTCCGTCGCGGGTTGTCCCCGGCAAGTTCGTCGACATCACCGAGAAAGCCGGCGTTCACTTCCTGCACAACGCGAATCACACGGCGACCAAATATCAAATTGAAACCATGGGCTCCGGTGTAGGCCTCTTTCGACTGCGACAATGATGGACGGCTCGATCTTTACCTTGTGAATGGCGCTTCTTATCGAGACCCCGAACCCCGAGGTTCGATCCCACAGAAAAGCGGTCCCGGTGACTGGAACCGGATGTTTCACCAGAAACCGGATGGCACCTTCGAAGACGTCACTGAAAAATCCGGGTTGAAAGGGGTGGGGCTGGGGATGGGCGTGGCCATTGCGGACTACGACAACGACGGCTTTGAGGATATATTCGTAACCGCGTATGGCGGCAATCGGCTTTACCGCGGAACCGGCAATTGTACTTTTCGCGACGTGACCGAAGAGGCGGGGCTGGCGCGGGCGCAGCCTGCCGGCAACACCTGGTACACCTCCGCCACCTGGGTAGATCTCGACGATGACGGACTGCTCGATCTTGTCGTGGGGCGATACATCCAATGGGACTGGGAAGACGTATGGTGCGGCGAGCATCGTGAGGGGTATCGTGGCTACTGCCACCCGGATCATTTTCCACCTATACCCATGCTGGTTTACCACAATGATGGCAACGGACACTTTACCGAGGTCTCGCACAAGCTGGGCCTCGACAAGCCTGCGAAAGCGTTGGGCATTGCCATCGCCGATTACGATCGCGATGGGCGCATCGATCTCTTTGTCGCCAATGACAGTTCCCCGGAATTTCTGTTTCACCAGAAACCGGATGGAACGTTTGAGGAAGTAGGCATTCCATCCGGCGTGGCCGTAGACGCCGGGGGTGATCCATTCGCCGGTATGGGCGTCGACTTCGCCGACTACGACAACGATGGATGGCCCGATCTCGCTGTGACCGACTTGTCGGGCCAGAGATACGCAATCTATCGCAACCGGCACGATGGAACGTTCGACTATGTGAGCGATTCGACCGGCATCGGCGCCATGACCCAGGCTTACTCGGGTTGGGGAATGCGATTCCTTGATTATGACAACGACGGATGGAAGGATCTTCTTATTGCGCAGGGTCATGACACGGACAATATCGAAAAACTGCAGAATGGCATCCATTACCGTCAGCCCATGCTCCTGGCGCGGAATGCGGGCAAGAGTTTCGTCGATGTTTCTTCGATCTCTGGAGAACTGTTCAAGGAAGGTTGGGTGGGGCGGGGTATGGCCACCGGCGATCTGGACAACGACGGCCGCGTCGATGCAGTCGTGAGCACCAACGGCGGCCTCGCTCATATCCTTCACAACGAGACAGCTACCGGCAATCACTGGCTGTCGCTTCATCTCACGGGCCACAAGAGCAATCGAGACGGTATTGGAGCCGTCGTAAAGTTGACAACTGCATGTGGTTCGCAATGGGCAACGGTCACGACCTCGAGCTCATACCTGTCGGCCAGCGATCCACGCGTGCACTTTGGATTGGGGAAGCGTTGATGCCGATGCGGCGATTGAAATCCGCTGGCCGAGCGGCATTGTGCAGACCTTGAAACACGTGCGAGCCGACCAGCAAGTGCAAGTGGACGAGCCAGGCTTCTAAGGCGACGCCCAACCTCTCCACCAGAAAATCGTCACTGTTTCTGAGCAACAACGCTCAGAGCCTTCACGATGTCCGAGTCACTAGGGTTAAGCTTGAGCGCTTCCTGCAGTTCTTGTTTGCACTCGTCGAGATTTCCGTTGTTGCACAAAGCCAGGCCGAGGTTTTTGTGCAAAGACGCGGCCACCTCGCAGTCCACGCAAGCCTCAAGAGCTTTTTTCAGTATTCTGATCGCCTCCGGCCAATCTTGCTTGTTGGCAGCCACATATGCTTCATTGCCCAGCGATTTCACCTGGGCGAGGTCCGCTTCCTTGCTGCTTTTGCGTTTCAAACTCCTGTTGAAGCTTTTTGGACTCCTCCGGATCGGTCCGTCGAAGCTCCATGGAGAGCATATAAAGCGCATTTCCCGAGTCCGGCTTTAGCTGCAATATGTGTCGAAGAACCGCAATCGTCTCGGCATCTTTCGACTCGCCCTTTAGGCTCTGCGCCAGCAACAGCAACGCAACCAGGTTATCCGGCTGCAAACGCACAAGTTGCTGAAACAACGAGGTCTGCTTTTCCAGATTGCCACGATCTTTTTCGAGCAGCGCCCAGTAGAAGAGACAATCTGGATTGTTAGGGGCCAACTGATGAGCGGCGGCGAACTCCTTTTCTGCCTCATCAAAACGGTGAAGATCGGCAAGCACTCGCGCTCTGTTCAGATGGGCGGAAACCAGCTTTGGAGAAAGCAATGCTGCAGTGGATGTTTCCTTCAATGCTTCCTCGAGGTCACCGGCGTCTGCAAGCGCAATAGCCAGATTTACATGCGCATCCGCCGTTTTCGGCTGGCCACTGACAACGCGCCGAAACAGGGCGATGGCATCGGCATGTTTGCCGATTCGACCCTCGATTTTGCCAAGCAAAGTCAGCAGAGCGTAGTTCTCGGGGGCAAGTTCCGCGGCTTGCTTCAGCGGGACTTCCGCCTCCGCAAATCTGCCTTGTGCCGCGAGATCCTGTCCCTCTTTCATCAGTTGGTCTACTTGCGAGCTGGCCGATCGTCTGTTGGTCGGTCTTGATTGACCATTAGCAGCAGGTATAAGACAAGCGCCGAGCGATAGTGAGAGTAATACTAGCGAGACAGTTGACAGACCAAAACCACTGTAAGGATTGCTCCGTATCCCCATAAGACAAGTTTAGATAGTATTGATATCGCGTGCTACCCCCTTCGCAGCTCGGTCCCTTAAGGAAAATTCCTGCCGCCCTAGCTTCCCTGGGTGTCAAAGTTCCCCTCAGAACTTTGCCTGTTTTAGGCGAACCGTAATCCTAAAGTCGTCCTATTTCCTCGGTCCAGAAAAGAGGATAATGAGAATCCGCAAATGTGTGCCGTGCCTTTCGTTAATGAGCGCTCTGGTCTTTACTTGTTACCCTGCCTGGACACAAATTCCTTCGTCGCAAACGCCGCAAGACCGCCTTATCTTTCAAACCGCACATGCCTGGTCGCCACGCACCAACATCAATGCCGGCACTGTCATGGTGTATGGCATCGACGAGACCACCTCTGATCGCATTCGCTCGTGGCGCGATCATGGGTACCGGGTCACCGTCATGACAGGGGTGGCGTGGGGACGGTATGGTCCTTACCTGCGCGGAGACTTTGACGGGAAGGAACATTGGAACGAGACACAGCAGGAAAAGAGCGGCAAGCTTATCCTTCACAGCGGCCGCGAGGTCCCCTATATTGCTCCTGGCCTTTCGTATGGCCGCTATCTTGCGAAGGGAGTAGAAGCAGCGATCGATGCGGGAGCAGAGGCGATCTACTTGGAAGAGCCGGAGTTCTGGGCTCGCGCCGGCTGGAGCGACAGCTTCAAACATGAATGGCAGCAGTACTACCATGAACCTTGGCAGGAGCCTGACAGCTCCCCCGACGCGCAATATCGCGCTTCGAAGCTCAAATACTTCCTCTATCGCCGCGCCCTGGCGCAGGTCTTCGATGCGGTGAAAACTTACGCCGCAGGCAAGCACCTCGTCGTCCCTTGCTACGTAGCAACCCACTCCCTCATCAATTACGCGCAATGGAAGATCGTGAGCCCGGAATCGTCTCTGCTCGATGTCGGTGCCGACGGCTACATCGCTCAGGTTTGGACAGGAACTTCGCGCACGCCGAATGTCTACAACGGGGTCACCAAACAGCGTACCTTCGAAACTGCGTTCCTCGAGTATGGAGCGCTCCAGAATATTGCTCGCTCCTCCGGCAAAAGCATCTGGTATCTCAACGATCCCATCGAAGACAATCCCAACCACTCCTGGGTCGACTACCGTACCAACTGGGAAAGTACGCTAATCGCGTCTTTGCTTCAGCCCAGTGTGGCTCGTTACGAAATCCTTCCCTGGCCTGAGCGTATCTTCGGGCCCAAATCGATGCATCCGGTGAGCGAGCAGACTGAAGCTAGCCCCAATCCGGAAAAAAGCCTTATCCCCAAACAGTACGAGACAGAGCTGCAAACTGTTTTCCATGCCCTCAATGAGATGGAGCAGCCCGCGTCGGCTATCCGATGGGAGTCAGCCGGGACACAGGGGATAGGCGTTTTGGTTTCTGACACGCTCATGTTTCAGCGTGTCGCGCCGGAACCATCTGACGAAAACCTCGGCCAATTCTACGGCCTTGCGCTGCCACTGCTGATGCGCGGCATGCCGGTGGAGCCGGTACAGATCGAAAGCGCCTACTCCAAATCCGCCGCCGGATTTCTTAATCCCTATAAACTCCTTCTGCTCACCTACGATGGCCAAAAGCCACCCTCGCCGGAGTTCCATACCGCGCTCACCGCCTGGGTGAAGGCGGGTGGCGTCCTCATCGTGCTCGACGATGATAAGGACCCCTACAACAAAGCCATAGACTGGTGGAACTCCGAGGGAAATCACTTCGCGACACCTCGCGATCAACTCTTTCAAGTGCTCGGGCTGCCGCCCTCCGCGACCGGCATTCACGCCGTTGGCAAGGGGTATGTCTTGTACGAAGCGCAAAGTCCCGCCGCGTTGACCTACTTACCCGACGGCGGAAACCGGGTCTACGACCTTGTGCAACGTGCTGCCAAGTCGGCCCACCTATCTTTGAAAGAGACGAACGCGCTCGTGCTGCGTCGCGGTCCCTATGTGGTGGCGGCAGGGCTGGATAAAGATCCGGGCGTCAGCCAGCAAGCATTTGCACACCCGGCAACCGTCACCGGCGACCTGATCAACATTTTTGACCCGGACCTCTCTGAAAGTTCGGAGGTGGCGGTTCAGCCAGGCACCCGGGCGCTCCTGCTCGATGTGAACTACTTCAAAACCTCCAGGCCGCGCATCCTCGCAGCCTCCGCGAAAATCACGGCAGAGCACGCGTCGGCCGGCAGCCTCGCCTTTGAGGCGGAAGGGATCGATCAAACCAACTCCGTCATTCGCATCCTGTCCCCCAAACCTCCGCGGAAAATCACGGTGAACGGCAAGCGTCTCGACCCTGGCCAATATCGCCAAAGTGGACGGACGCTTCTCCTGCATTTTGTGAACACGGCCACACCCCAGCAAATTCAACTGTTTTTCTGAGCAGGCAAATCCGGTGGTTTTCACGTCGCGCGCATGGAAGGTCTTGCGGGTCGTGAAGCTGCGGAGTCTATTTGGATCCTTCGGTCGTGGGAGGTTCCTCCACTGTTACGTAGCGGTCACCCTGCACATCCTTCAAGGCCTGCTTGTACCCGCTGGGCCAGAGGATCTGTACAGTCTTGACTCGCGTGTCCAGCCCCAGTCCGAAGTGTGCGCGAACGTCGCTCGACGACAGATAACTCGATGCGGTGGTCACCGTATACCATTGCGCCCCTTTTGACGTGTCGATTCTGATCGAGGCGCCGATACCGTCGCGATTGCTTTTATGGCCAACCAGCTTAAAACCAATCCAGTGGTTAGCCGTGTTGGTCTCATTCATCAGCAGATGCGCCGGGCCGCCATTTTCCGTAACGACCGCGTCGAGGCGCCCGTCATTGTTGATATCTCCGACCGCCAGGCCACGGCCAACCCAACGCTGGGTAAAGACTTGGCCTGAAAGTGAGCCCACATCGATGAATCCTTTTCCGTCGAGGTTGCGCAGCAGCATCGGTGGTTCACGATACCGAAGCTGGGGAAAGCTTTTTTCAATCGTGTCCAGATCGTGCCCCTGGGCAATGAGCAGATCCTTCCACCCATCATTGTCGTAGTCCATAAAGCGCAGACCCCAGCCAGAGTGGAGCAGGGTGCTCGCGGCCACGCCCGTAGGATAGCTATCGTAAGAAAATGTGCCATCGCCCGCATTCCGATATAGCGCATACTTCTGGTTGGCAAGGTCACTGACCAGCACATCGGGCCACCCATCGTTGTTGTAATCGGAAAAATCCACGCCCATACCGGCGTATATCCGGCCGTCGGCATCTACAGCAATACCGCTATCTAGACCCACTTCGTCATACTTTCCAGTCGGCTTATGCTGGAATAGGAACTCTTCCATGGAGTCGTTGGCCACGAACAGGTCCGGACGGCCATCGTGATCGTAATCCGCGATCGCAAGCCCGAGCGCTTTGCCCGGCTTGTCCAGACCGAAATTGTGAGCTTTTTCACTAAAAACTCCATTTCCGTCGTTGTGATAGACCAGCATAGAAATCGGCTTAAAGTAGTCAGGATGACAATAGCTGCGGTAGCCCTCCCGATGTTCGCCGCACCATACGTCATCCCAGTCCCATTTGATATAGCGCGCCACCACTAGGTCGAGCCGTCCATCGCCGTCCAGGTCGATCCAGGCTGCTGAGGTTGACCAACCGCTGCCGGCTACCCCAGCCTTTTGCGTCACATCTGTAAAGGTGCCATCACCGTTATTGTGAAACAGCTGGTTACCGCCATATGCCGTTACATAGAGATCCTGGCAACCGTCATTGTCGTAGTCACCGACTGCCACTCCCATGGAATAACCAGCGCCTTGCAACCCCGCCTTTTCGGTCAGGTCCTCAAACGTACCATCGGGCTTCTGATGGTAGTAGCGATTCCAGTATAGAGGACCGGTTTTTTGCGGGATGGTTCCCTTGGGAACGAGGTTGCCGAAAGGCGCCCCGTTGGCGAGAAATATGTCTAGACGGCCATCATTATCAGCATCGAAAAGAGCAACGCCCGAACCCATAGTCTCGATCAGGTACTTGCGTGAGCTGTGCGGCGCTTGGTGGCGGAAATGGATTCCAGCAGGCTCAGTCACATCCACGAAGCTAGCGACGGATGCAGGGGGCGTCGATTGCTGCTGCGAGGATGCCGCGGACAGAAGTAGCAGAGCTACCAGGGTTTTCCACCTCGGAGTCATCGCGAGGGGACAGAGCCAATGGACAAGGAAGCCTTACAGCGCGTCGATCTGCTGAGTCGCATCGGCAGCGGTTTTGAGTACTGGTCCAACTCCGTGTCGTAAGTATACGACTCCCTCACGAGAAGATCCTGAGAAAAGGCGGAACACGTAAGAAGTTCCTGTTCCCATCACCTCACGAGCTATTCTTATCTGCGGAGAGGCGGGCCTGTCCAGTCGCCCCCAGTGGTCCACCAGATCCGTTTTTGTCCGCGAGCACGACTTGATCCGGCTGCTGACGGGCGGGCACGGGGGCGTTCCGGGAACTGATGAGGATATAGATGGTTTTAGTGTCAAGGAAAGCGCTCCGAAGCGCGACGGTCCTGGCCCTCATGACATTGGGAAACACAACACTGTGTTCGTTGCTGGCGCAGAGCGAACATGCGGAAGCCTCAGGCCGACAAGGATCCCCAGTCATCGGCAAAGATTTCCGATATGTCAACCCACTTGGTATTGAGAGCGATTCCCGGGACGGGTCGCCACGAGGCGTGAGCCTGGGCGATCCTACGATCGTTCGCGACGGAGATCGTTACTACATGTTCGCAACTGGCGGAGGTCCCTGGAGCTCCGGCGATTTGGTTCACTGGAAGTATGCGCCTGTTGATTCGGCGGGAGTTCCCGTTCCCTCCGCGCCCGACGTCGTGAAGTACGAAGGCTACTTTTATATGGCGGGAAACGGCACGCGCCTCTACCGCTCAGAAAAGATCCTGGGACCCTACAAAGAAGTCGGTCCGTGGCTCGACCAGGATGGAAAGCCGTTTACCTCAATCCACGTATTCGACATCGACATCTTTATAGATAGCGATAACATGCCTTACTTATACATGGCTAAGGGAGTTACTGGAGGGATATGGGTCGCTCCGCTGGACCCGAAGAATTTGACCCGGTTATTGGCTGCCCCCAAGACTCTCTTCGCTTTCGACCAGAATCACGTTTGGGAACGCGCAGGTGATGCGAATGAGCGCACGTACTACTCCTGGATTGAGGGTCCGTGGGTGTTCAAGCGCAAAGGCACCTATTACCTTGAGTACAGCGCTTCCGGCACTGAATGGCTGACTTACGCAACTGGCGTATACACGGCAAAGAACCCGCTTGGGCCGTTTACCTACGTGCCGAAAAATCCCTTACTCAGAAAGACAAGCGGAATCGTCGCCGGACCCGGGCATGGGAGTGTCGTACAGGGGCCGGATGGCAACTGGTGGCAGTTCTATCTCTGTGTCCTTCCCGTGCCGCCCGGTGGCCGCCGGATCGGCATGGATCCAATTGGCTTTGACGCGAAAGGAAGAATGTTCGTACGCGATGGAATGCCGACGGAAACCCCCCAGTGGGCTCCAGGAATCGTAGCTGTTCCGGCTCGTAATGGAGATTCGGGATCCATTCCTCTGAGCATCGGCAAGACGCTAAATCTGAGTTCCTCCAGCCAGCGTGCGGGGCGTGATGCTGCTTACGCGCTCGACAACTCGAATGGCACGTGGTGGGAGCCGGCTGAGAGCGATGCGCAACCTACGATCACGGTGGACTTGCTTGGGAATGAACCGTTCTACAAGGAATCTCAGTTCACGGTGGATTCCAGCCGGATCGAATTCAGAGTGGTACGCGGTGCGGATACAGGCTTTTCCGGAAGTCCAGCTTTTCGATACAAAATCGAGGCTTCCAGCGACGGCGAGCATTTCACTACGTTGCTGGATAAGACCAACAACATGCTTACGAAATACACAGAATTCGACGAACTTTCTCCAACGCGCTGCCGCTTTGTCCGGTTAACACTGACGGATTGGCCGCGGTCCGTGGAGCAAACCTTGGGGATTGCAGAATTTACCATCTTCGGCAACTACATAAGGCTTGAACACCGCTAGAAACTGCGACCCGCGCAATGACCGTGTTACTGGACGTTTGTCTCGTTCATTGGATAGGTCCAAAATGAACATGCTCTGCAGTTGAAGGAGAGTCCAGAAACTGGATTGTGGTTGCCGGTCCCAGGTCAGCGGGGGGACTCCATGATTGGAGAGCCCACACGACCTGCTTCGCGGGAGTCAGTTCAATGGCCTGGATGGTACCGGCTATATTGTCCGGCGATTTGTTCCATTCATTCGCCCAGTTGTTTACAACTGTGTTGCCGTTGGGCAGTCTCCAGGCCTGCTGCAGATTCGCAGATTGATAGCCTGGCACGTCGGATGGATTGAAACTCCAGACAGAATCTCCACGTCTCGTGATCTCGCGAACACCCTGCTTATCGGTGATCAACACGTTTCCATTCGAAAGCGGCGTCACGCCCCACGGACCGGCTCCGGGAAATGACCACAAATCATTTCCGTCGTAGTCATATTCAACCACCCTATCCAGATCCATGTGGGCGACCATAAGGGTGCCGCGATCCGTCAGCCGCGCGTGACGAAACTGCCCATGGGTGCTGGCGGGGTGCTTGACCTTCAGGATGATTTCTCTTTCCGTGATATTGGTGGCAACATTGACCACCCGCGCAACCGCCGGGTCGCCGTTCTGGATATATAAGACGTGTTCTTGTCCAATCGGCACGGCGGTATGGACTTCGTGTCCGGCGGGGGCGTCATAGTTCCAGACCACTGTTTTTTCAGGCGTGATCTCTGTCACTCCATACTGGTGAGCAAAGAGTATGTTTCCGTTCGAGAGCATCACCGCATCGCTTATCTCACCTTTACCGGAAGGGTCGTCGTACGACCAGACGACCTTACCTTGCCGCACGATGAAGATCCTGCGGTCGTGCGATTCACCAGCGTACATAAAATCGTGTTCGGCGAGCCCCCGGCCTGGGAGTTGTGTTGGTGAGAGGGACGGATTGGCGCCACCCTGAATCTTAGCACTGAGCGCGGAACCAGCTGCGAAGAGGGTAGCGAGCAGAAAAAACCTTATCATCATCTGTAATTCCTCGATCCTCTTCGGGCGGCGAAGTTAGCATCGCCTCCGCCAAGTAAGCTGTAGCCGCTGGCTGTATCTACTATGATGGTTGCATACGTCGGGCAGAGCCTTTCTAGAGACGGTGGACCTTCCCTGTGGCGTGAAGTGTAGCGGCACCCACAAGAGCGTCGAGAGCCGAGGTCTGGCTTGCGGCGTTGGCGGAATCGAAGGGCCCTGACCAACGTTCAGTCAGCTGAAAGTTGGGTCCCCGTCCGTTCTTCCACAATGTATCAGCATTTCTATCGACGAAAACTTGGTAGGCCGTTTGGGGTTGTGACCGATCCAGAAGGACCAGGTTGCGAACAAAGATTCCTTTGAACTGGACCGCATCCACACCGCATTTGGGTTCGCAGGGGTCATGCAAAATGCCATTCGTATCGACCAGGTGTGTGATCGCGGCGGTAGCAATTCTCTGAGCAGCTAGCCTCAAGTCCGGTTCGTGGTTTGCTGCCATCAACTCCACCAGTCCCCCCAGGACAACGCCCTGATTATAAGTCCAGGTTGTCCGGCCATTATTGGCGCAACTTGGGGCCGCGGGCTCTCCGCTCACCTTGGTAAGCCCGTCATTGATCAGACTTTTCTCGTTGATCATGCCGGAGGCCTGAAACCAATTCCATTCCCGGTTACCCCAGCCCAGATACTGACTCCGCTTAGAACCCGAGGTTCGATTCGCCAGATGAGCAGCCACTGAAAGAAACAACTCATTGGCGATGGCGTTCTTGTAATTCCTGTCCTTGCTCCACCAGATACCGCCTCGGCAGGTGTCATCCCATGCTCCAGCCATGTCAGTAAAAATCGCTTCGGCCATTGCAAGGTAGTCTTTGTTCCGGGTCAGATCATACGCATCAATCCAAGCCAACGCCCACCAGCCCTCGTCATCGTAATACTTGTTGAGAAAGCCCGGATTGGTCTTCTGCGCCGCGGTAAAGGTATTTGTGAACACCGGGTTGTATTCTGTTGACTTGCTCACCCGCGCGTAGTCGACCACCACGGCGATTGCATTCGCCGAATTCCACCATCCAGTCGTCTTGTAGAGACCCGTGGTTGAGTCGTACCACGTCTGCAGGGTTAAAACCGCATTGCTTGCATTTCGCAGGTATGCAGTAGTAGGCGCAGCGAGGCCAGGCGCGCTTTGGTGATTCCGGGGGACCACGGGAGCGCAGCCTGAAGGGATTGCCAACGCAAATAAAAGGGCAAATTTAATTCCTGCGGTTCTTAACATGATCTCGCTTCCTGCGCGGGTGCCGGCTCCATGATCTGTGTCTCGACACATCCACACCACTCGATCTTCAAAACCCGCTGCAGTTCTGTCAGTGCGATTTGCGTAACCCCCGGACAGAAGGGAAGTCCCCCAGCAATAGCGGCATCAAATCGCGGTAAGGAAACAACAAAAGAGAATGCACCTGAGCGACCGCGGTAACCGCGCCGATATAAGCCCCGACCTTTGCCGTTGCACGACAGCCACTTGTAACGCCGGCAACATTTATCTATGAAAAAGACAACGTTGTCAAGTGTTTGAAAAAGGGCTATCCTTTACGGGTAGGAGGGTGCAATGTGGCTTTCTTAAGGAGTCACAACAGAGTGAGCCCAAACGATGAGGCTGCGCCGATGACAGGAGTGGGCTCGTGAGCGTCATCCGACGATCTCTCCTGTCTCAAATTGGCTACACTTCTTTAGCCGCCGGAGCCAGGCTCTTATCACCTCGATTTCTCGTAGCGCAGACAAGGGTAGAACTGGAATCGAAGCGGCCTGCCCTTCAAGATCGAAAATTTACCAGTGCGGCAGTGGAGTCTTTTCTTTCATCTAAGTCTCGCCTTATTAGAGATCCACAATTGGCAATGCTTTTCACGAACTGCTTTCCCAGCACTCTAGACACGGCGGTTGAACCAGGTGTTTTTGAAGGAGAGCCTGATACGGTCCTGTTGACGGGAGACATACCCGCGATGTGGCTACGAGATTCCTCTGCTCAGGTGCGGCCATACCTCGCTTTGGCACGTCAGGATAGTCGCTTACGAGAACTCCTTGAAGGCGTCATTCGCCGGCAAACGCGCTGCTTGCTCATCGGTCCCTATGCGAACTCGTTCATGGCCGACTTGAACGCGCCACCTCTTAGTTGGAGTCAAGCAGATCAAACAGAGATCAAACCAGGCGTAGCCGAGCGAAAATACGAACTTGACTCCCTCTGCTTTCCTATCCGTTTAGCCCATGGTTATTGGAAGAGCACCGGGGACGTCCGACCCTTCACCCCCACATGGAAGCAGGCCATGAAAGTGGTCCTCGAGACCATGCAGCTGCAGCAACAGAAGTCAGGCCCCGGTCCTTACCGCTTTCAATGGCGAGCTTTAGACCCTGCTGACAGTCTGGTCAACGGGTTAGGTAATCCTCTCAATCCGGTTGGACTCATCGCTTCTGCTTTCCGGCCATCGGATGATGCGTGCATTTTGCCATTCCTGATTCCGGCTAATCTTTTTGCTGTCACCTGCCTGCGGTATCTGGCGGATATGTCAAATGCCATACTTCATGACTCCGCCATGGCCATGCAGGCTACAGATCTGGCCAAAGAGGTGGAGAAGGCCTTGAAACAGCATGCCATCGTCTCGACTCCGACAGGGTCGATCTGGGCATACGAGATCGACGGCTTCGGCGGCCAGATAACGATGGGTGATGCCAATGTACCGAGTCTTCTTAGCCTGCCCTATCTCGAAAGCTCTCCCGATGCCGCGCTCTATGCGCGTACCCGACACTTTGTGTGGAGCCGGGATGAGCCGTGGTTCTTCCGTGGGCGAGCAGGTGAAGGTATTGGTGGACCTCACATCGGACGAAACAGCATCTGGCCTATGTCCCAGATCATGTACGCGTTCACTAGCAATTCGAGTGCCGAGATTGAAGATTCATTTCAGATCCTCAAAGCGGGTTCTGCCGGGACTGCATTCATGCATGAGTCCTACAACGCGGACGATGCTAGTAAATTCACCAGGAGCTGGTTCGCTTGCGCGAATTCGCTTTTCGGCGAACTTGTGGCCAGAACCATTGAGCTCACGCGGGGCTACTCGCGTGATGTTACGGGGAACCGCTTCGGTCCGGGGGAGGCTTGGGCTTGCGGGGCTGAGGCGAGCAGCTTAGCAAAGGTCCGTCTCGATATGTAAATAAGGTACGGGCAAGCGATCAACTCGAGTAGCATGGGTAGCATAAAGTTTAGGAGGGAAAGATATGAACAGACGGGAGATGTTGGCGACCACGGGTGCTGCGACGCTTGGGGCACTAGTCATGCCGAAACTGATGCACGCCGAGGCTCCAGCGGGCCGGGTTGCGATCGTCCGTTGCCGCGATTACGCGCAGTATGGGCAGCAACTCTCGAAGGCGTTCGATCAGATCGGCGGCCTCGACAAATTGGTGCGCGGCAAGACCGTTGCCCTTAAGCTCAATCTCACGGGGAATCCGACGAACTGGCCGCTGACACCCGAGCTTCCTTATCGAACGGATGCGCGGACGGTGGCGGCGGCGGTGCACCTGTTTGTCCGGGCGGGTGCCCGCCGCGTGCGCATGATCGAAAGCTTTTTTCCGGCCGATCAGGATCTCTCGCTCTGGGCACGCTACGGCCTGGATGTAAACGCGATTAACAACATGGGCGTGCCGGTGGTTTGGGAAAACGTGCAGAACGTGGGCAACTACAAGCAATATGTGCGCATGAAAGTCCCTTGGGGTGGGTACGCCTATCCGGCATACCACCTGAACCCCGCGTTCTATCAGTGCGACGTATACGCCTCGATGGCGAAGCTGAAGAACCACTGGGTTGCAGGCGTGACCATGACGATGAAGAACAACTTCGGCAACACGCCCTGCTCGCTCTATGGCTCGGACTGCGGACCGAGCGGAAACGAGCGGCCGACGAAAGAGCGCATAGAAGTTCTGCACAACGGCAAAACGCCAGCGCCCTCTGGAGTCGACGCCGAGTTGCATCCTGATTCGCCGCGTGATCCTGGCTATCGCGTGCCGCGCATTCTTGTGGATCAGAACGGCATCCGGCCTATTGATATCGCAATCGTTGATGGTGTCGAGACAGTGCGGGGAGGGGAAGGCCCGTGGCTTTCTGGCCTGGAGAAAATGACGCCGGGCGTGATCATTGCCGGCCGCAACGCCGTCAACGTGGACGCTGTCGGGATGGCGGTGATGGGGTACGATACATATGCGGAGCGCGGCACGTCTCCGTTCATCAGAGGCGACAACTCGCTGCGTCTCGCGGAAGAAGCCGGGATCGGAACAAGGGACCTGAAACGTATCGAAGTCGTCGGACTCTCGATTAAGGACGCGCATATCAACTTCGGGCCCGGCGCGGTGGGTAAGAAGTTGAGTGAATTAAACGCGTAGGTTGCACCGGTGAAGCGTGACGAAGTACACGGTTTCATCGCGCGAGACAACGTTTGTTGGCGGATTCGTAGGATCCCACGGGTTATCTTATTCGTGCTGCTCCACGGGCGGGCCCGCCACGGTCTCTCCCGGCGTCCCAGCGGATGCAGCTGTGAGACGCTCCGATCAGGGTGACGTTGCGCAAGCAAACGCGACATTGGTTGTTCATTTACGAGGCACAGCTCGCGTCCCGGGAGTCAACGACACCGAATTACTGAAGGTTCTGTATATCTCATCCGACTGAAGGCTCCTCTTATCTCGGTGCAGCCAGGTTGCGGTCTATCAAGCTACTGCATTGCTAATTTAAAGGAGTCCAAGCCGTACTCAGATCACCATAGCCTGGGAACAGTTCGATAGGGAACTATGCAGGTGAGAAGTAGTAGAAGGACACGTGGATGAGGGCTCTTGTAAAATTTGCCCCTTGTGAGGGGAACGTTGAAATCGGGATGTAGAAGAACCGCATTGTGGAGAGTGTCATGACTGTTTCTGGCGCGTCCTTGCAGGTTTACCCTTGCTTTGCAACTCAATCCGGGGATGAAACGTTGAAAAAGTTTCGATACAGGGCTAGACGCACAGCAGTCCTCGTCGCGCTCCTCACGCATGACCTGCACGCCGCAGATGAGTTCTACAAACATACGGCACGAAGCTTTAAAAGAAGAATTCGCGAAATTGAAAGGACGTATGACCAATACTCAGATGCGGAAATGAACCGCGATCTCGGCGGGACGACGATGAGTGAATTGGCCGGTGAGCAGGTTCAGGAAACGCACATGCTTTCTGAGATGAACGGTTACTTTGGCATCCTCACCGTATACGGGGCTTTTGAGCGCTTCTTGTTTTGGATGTTTCAAGATATGAAGAATCGCGGGGAGGTTACGGGCGCAGCTTCAAACCAAGGGTATTTGACGCTGGAAGGCTACAAAGACTCTTCAAGACTTCCGGGGTTTATCTGAGTCAGCCACCATTCAAATGGAGCGAACTCAAGAAGCTGCAGGCCATTCGGAATGTTATTGCGCACCAAAACGGCCACGTTATAGCAGATCAGGAGAAGTGGGTTGCCTCATACGGCTACAAGGCGGGAGACTATGTTGTCATCGCCGACAGCTACTTTCAGCATGCAATCGACATCGTGCGTGAAACATGTTCGATGCTCGGCAAAAAGATGGACTCGCTACCAAAGCCAACACCTAAAAGAGGAACACTTTATAGAGGTTTCCATCTCTTCGGTTCCGCCTCTGGCCGCCCTCATGGCCCCTTACATGAGGTTCTGACTTCAATACGACTTAAAGTCGACGATTTTGGTCAGGCCGTCGATCCTGTCGTTGGCCTGCCCGGATCAGAGGTCAACCCTCTTGAGCCAATCTGGATACTTGTCCGCCAGATACTTCAGGGTCTGTTCGGCCAAATAAAAGCCAGTCTGTGAGTAGGTAAATGGCAGGTCTTTTGTCAGGGTGACGTGAGTCTTCCAATTTGTAGCGCTGGCGTCCACAAAGCCGGGGAGATTGATCTCGCGAAGAATCGACCATGATATCGGATCGGTTAGTGTGAACTTCTTCTGCAGTGGGCACATCGGCCTTCGCTTTTGATCACACGCGCTGGAAAAGCGAAATTGTAGTAGGGGAATCCGCCCCGAGGGGTTCGGGTCGAAAAGTATCTGATGTCATCAACCTTCTGTTCATCGCAGACCCATTGCAGGAGCATCTCTGGAACTATGTATTGCGGATGGAACGAGCCGTCCTTATTACCGGTTTTGATAGAACATGCCACGATCAGGGGCCAGGCCAGAATGTAACCTTCAATAAACGTTTGGCCATAGAGTTGTGAAAACTCGGAGACCGGCAGCTTGTGCATCTGTGAATATGCAAGCTCCTGAAGCGCCGCTCTGTATGCATTCCAGGCGTTTCGCCGCAACCCAATCCGTCGAAATCCTGGAAGTCCGCCGCGCCGACTGAGGAAACTCGTCCTGGTGGCCGCGAAGCTAGAGATCCCAGGCCTGTTAGTACCTTGTGCGACAACGGAAAGCGCTCTGATATTGCGCGCATGGTTCCGGAAGCCACCGCAGCGGGTGGTCTTGATTTACGGTGAACAACGCGGGCATCGCCGGTCCCACCCCTCCTGTGGAAGAGATTGAGCCTGATAAGTGCGAAGAAGACATAGCCGTTGCGGTCGATTCAGGAAACCGGAGGGTCTTGAAGAAAGCCCTGATCGGACGGCGTTGGGTTAAGTTATATTTGCCAGGATTAAGTTGTAGATAATGCGGACAGCCGCGTCGCCTTGACCCCCCTCGACCCCGTACAACCCTTTGTAGCCGAGCGATTCGGTGTAGCGCACAGTGGTGCCGATGTCCCAGTAAGGACTCGACTTGATGTGCATGTTGCCCGATGAACTCGGGTACAAGGCTTTAATCACGTAGTTCTCCGTCTGCTGGTCCGGTGCTCCGGCGTTCCCGATATCGCAAGTCGAGTACGCGCCCGCACTCTTAATTACATCGGCCAGCAGGTCTAACGCGGCTCGTACCTGCACGCGTGGGTCAGTCGGCTGCACTGCATCGCCGACACGCCGCCCGCCTCCAGAGCCGCGCGTCTCCGCCGTAATCATGATCCCTTTCGGCGTTGCATAATCCTGGATCTCCTTCCAGACCGAGATGCAGTTCGCCTTATTGCCTTCATTGAGCCCCGACTGGTTGAGCAACAGCCGCTTCGCGCCAAGGATCGGTGCGGCGTCGACCCACTTCTTTGCGCAAGTCATCCACTTGTCGCGTGCTTCGCCGGATAGGTTCGGCACGGCCCCGATCTCCATGTTGATCTGTGTAGCCGTGACTTTTGCCGCATCCAGCTTCGCGCGCATCTGGCGCAAGAAGTCCAGGTCGGGAGATCGCTGTTCCTGATTGCCAGAGGTATCTACGAAATGACCGTGTTGGAACTCGAGGTGACTCACGCCGTAGACGTCCTGAATCATCTGCGGTAGGTCCAGCACATTGAGTGTCTGATTCTCCTTCGGGCTCTGCGTCCACGGAAACACCAGGATGCTGCCGAAATCCAGCGCCAGTATGGACACGCGTGCGAGCTTAGCCGCCGGCACGTTGGCCGGTGTTCCGGAGACGCGTCCGCGTGCCGCTAGTTGGCCCTGGTTCTGCGGAGCCGCCGTCGCCGTTCGTAGCCCTTGCGCGAACGCCGTGTTGCACAAAGCCGCCACCGCGCTTCCGGTGCCGGCGAGAAACATGCGTCGATTCATTCCATTGCCTCCGCGGGAACTTCGTCGGTCTGCTTCGATGGCATCGAAGATGAATTATGATCCTGTCAAAAATTGTGAAGCAACGCGCCTCCCCCGTTCGGCGCGAAGACGATTACCTGGGACTCGTTTGCACCATGTCGTTCCTGATCACTCTTCCGCCTTTCATCACGAACCTCACACGCTGCAACTCGGTGATGTCCACCAGCGGGTCGCCGGAGACGGCAATCAGGTCCGCGTACTTACCCTTTTCAATGGACCCAATCCGGTCCTGCCAGCCCAGCGCTTCGGCATTTACGCTCGTCGCAGCCTGGATAGCGCGCGACGGACTCATACCGGCAAGCTTCACCAGCGCTGCAAAGTCGAGAGCCTGTGTTCCATGGGCGTATGTCGACCCGTCCACCCCGCTGCCGAGCATGATCTTCAATCCTTCGGTCGCCACAGCCATGGTTACAGCATTCTCGAAGATAGGAGTCATGCGGTAATGGCCGCCACCGCTTTTAGCGTCGTGGTCGTCCATATTCGGTTCGGTATAGCGGACCAGGGTCGGATCGTAATAGATTCCCTTCTGCACCATCATGCCGGCTTGCTCCTGAGTTAGGCCGAACGCGTGCTCGATCGTGTCGCAGCCGGCGATGATCGCGTTCTTTTGCCCTTCACCTCCAAAAACATGACAAGCAGCCTTCTTCCCCAGCAGATGGGTCTCATCGATCAATGCTCGCAGAACGGGCATCGGATAGGTGAGCTTATACTCGGCCTCACCGGCCATAGTGAAAGAATAATCGCCCGTTGGGAACAGTTTGATCCAGTCCGCACCGTGGCCGATTTGCTCCCGCACAGCAGCGCGTGCTTCCTCAACTGAGCGAACTACCTCGCTCTCCAAAGGGCTGTCCGGGGCCGCCGGGCTTGCCGGTGCGCTTCCCCACACGATGCCTCGGGTCGACACTTGGTACCTGGGACCGTCCATACGCCCTTGATTAATGGCATCGCGGATCGCCAGATCGCCATAGCCGTTACCGTGCGTACTCATATCGCGCGCCGTAGTGAAACCCGCCCGCAAGTCCGCTTGCGCGTTCTCGACGGCAATCAGAACCGAGCTTTCCGTTGTCCCGCCCGGCCGGCGTAAATTGAACATGTGCGTGTGTGCGTCGATCAACCCTGGTAAGACCGTCGCGTGGCTGAGGTCGATGACCTGCGCTCCCGGCGGAATCGTGACTTGCGATTCAGATCCTACCGCGGTGATTCGCTCACCCGATACGATCACAACCTGGCCCGTCAACATCTTGCCGGTATTGCTGTCGAACAGGCGTCCGGCACGAACCGCAATCACCTGTGCGGCTAGAGGGCATTGCCGAATGCCGCCATCCGAACCCACGCATGGGGTCGGTCCCGCCCCTCGCCACGGGGCCGACCGGACCTGTGCCCAGGCTGTACTCGCACTCAGCAAGAGCGCGAGCATTGGACTGAAAACAGACCTACATTGCATTCGCCTGCCTCTCTTCACCGGCCCAACGGATGGTGTAACTGCCATAGATCCCGCGGTGGCCGCCGAAGCTCGTAAGCAATTGCAGCCAGCCCTTTGTCACCAAGAGGCTGGCTGCAGGAATGAGCTATTGACCGTATCAGAACGTTCCTTTCAAGGCGAACTGGAAGACGCGAGGACTGACCCCAAGGAGCGTGGATGTGATCAGGCCCGGGCCCCCCACCGCTGGATTGGGGGTATTGTTCGGAAGCCACCCAGCAATATTCGCGTTGGGTGCAGCGAAATTCTCCGTGTTGGTCACGTTGAAAGCCTCCGCGCGGAATTGGAGCCTTAGCCTCTCGTGGATAGGAATCTCCTTACTAAGCGAGGTGTCCAATTGCCTGGTGGGAGGCGCACGCAAGATGCCGGGGCCTTCATTCCCTACCGTACCTTGCGGCTGTGCTGCGAATGCCGCGAGGTTGAACCCCACTGACTTCGATCGGCCTGCATTGATATTCACGCCGGTTACTCTATTGGGACGATCGCTGGTTTGGCCAGGAATATTGATGAGGGCCGGGTTATACGCTGTATCCATAACCGTGTAGTAAGCACCGGCCCTCCAATAAGCCGACGCATTCAACGCCCATCCCGAGAGTGCCGCCTTCTCTATGCCGTTGCCCGAGTGAATGGATGGAATGGTGTAAACCCCTAATAAATTGAAGTTGTGGGCGGTACCATAGGGCCCGTAGTCATAGAGAGGATGGCCATACAGAGCCCCTGCCCCATCGCTCAGGCCGTGTGCCCAGGTAAAGTTCGCGTTCATCGTTAGACCGTGGGAATAGCGCCGCTCGGCGCTGAACTGCCCTGAGTTGTAGTTTGAAAAGGCATTAGAATAAAACAAGTAGAGCTTATTCACCAGCGGAAACTCTTTCGCATAGCGATAGGCCGGCAGCGGACCCGGAGCCGGGTCCGGATTATCCGGATAAACACTTGCCGACAGATGACGTCCGAAACTACCGACATAGCTCGCCGTCAGCACTGTTTGGCCAAAGGCCTTTTGCACCGTCAGGTTAGCTTCCTGGATATAGGACGTTTTATAGTCCAGTTGTCTGCCGTAGACCGTTCCCCGCAGAGGATTGATGCTTCCGAAGGTTGGTACCTGTGGCCCCGCGGCGATGTTACCCAGACCCGCCGGACACGCTAACCCCGTATTCGTGGACCCAGGATTGCAGGAGACGAGGAAGTAGTAGGGCTGATTGAGTGGCGTGATCGCGAACGTGCCGTCCCTGGGAGTAAAGACGATTCCGTAGCCCCCCCGAACCACCAGGCCAGGTCCCGCCGCTAGGGCAAAACCGATCCTGGGAGCATAGTCGAAATATTTCGGTTGCACACTCGCCGCCGGGTTACTGGGCGTAGCCACAATCAAGCTAAGCGTGTTCAGATCGAATTCCGACCGGTTATTGTGGGCTTCGGTAATTGGGCTGTAAAAATCCCAACGAAGACCCAGGTTCAGCGTAAGCGTTTTCGTCGCGCGCCAGTTGTCCTGCGCGTACGCGCTCGGTTCCCACATACGCAATCCGAAGAAGTTCGGCTGCGGATTGCCTCGATAAATGGTGGAAGGCGTGCCTTGCAGGAAATGATCCGCCGATGCGAGGGTAGACCCGTATGCGAAGTCGAACTCTCCCTTCGCGTAAGGATATTGGACGTAGTTCATCTGACGCCGAACGATTGCTCCGCCGACCTTGATGTTATGCGCACCGAAAGTGAAGTTGACGGCGCCTGTCTCCTGAAACACATTGTTGATATCAAAAATAGGAACGTAGTTGGCATCTCCGAGTCCCGACGCGTAGCCCGAGATCACAATCGGCGACAGACCTGAGGAGTGGGTGTCAAGATTACCGTTTGGTATGCCAAACGCTGTATCTACCGCATGGCCGTAATTTAGCGGCTCTGTCGCAAGATTGAGCCTGGCGAAACCAATCCCGCCTTCCGCGACGATCGTCGTTGAAAATGTATGGACATAATGAAGCTGCACCCCCTGTGAAGTCGTTTTGTTAGGCCCGGGATAACTTCCGCCCCCCGGCAGAACCCCGTCCACCTCCGGCAGGTAGCCAGGTGTCAGCGATGAAATAGGTTGATAGGAGTAGCGCACAAAGGTGCTGTCGCCGTTATGGAAGTGATAGTCTACCCGCGAATCCACCGTTGTCGAAAAATATGTTTTCGTGGGGCTGTTTGAATAATTGTTGGTAATCCCCGCCCCAGCAACATTGGGCGCTGGAAATAAAGTCCACAGTTTGAGCGTGACCGGACTTAGTTGACTGACCGGGATAATCGGCCCCGGTGCTCCAACTGGCAGGAATTGACCGGGGTGGGCCGGATCCGGCACGTTGTTCTTATTGGTCACCGTCTGGTCGGAAAAGTTTCCCGGATTTTGCTCTTCGAACAGAGTTGGTACCGTGATCAGGCCGGTCGGCTGGCCCTGTATCAGCCGCAGCTCCTCGATGTCAGCGAAGTAGAAGGCTTTGTCTTTGTGAATCGCACCGCTGAGGCTCCCCCCAAATTGATTCTGGTTGTATTTGTATCTGGGTACCTTTGCTCGCTTGGCAAAATAGTCATTCGCATCGAACACGGTGTTACGCAAAAACTCATAGAACGTACCGTGAAGACTGTTTGTACCAGCTTTGGTGATTACGTTGATTGCCGCACCCGTCGTGCGCCCGAGCTCCGCCGGCAGGTTATCCGTATCCACCCTGACTTCCTGAATGGAATCGATGGAAGGCCTCAGGATAATGGCGCCTATGTTCCGTTCGTTGTTGTCCATGCCGTCGACCATGTTGTTGTTCGCATTGTCACTCTGCCCGTTCGACGAGATCGATCCTGTCTGGCGGCGGTCGTCGGGACGAGTACCACTGGTGGTTGAGTTAGCGGAGCCGGCCGTCACACCCAGCGCGCGCTGCACCAGAACGATGTAATTACGGCCGTCCAACGGGACGTCCTGGACAATCTTCTCCGGCACGACATTGCTAACGGAAGAGCTATCTGTCTGCATCGCCGATACAGCCGCGGTCACCTCCACCGCCTGGGTGGTCATTCCCACCTGCATTTTGGCGTCCGAGCGGGTGTGGTCTCCAGCGGAGAGAGTCATACCGGTGACCTTGGAGGTCTCGAAACCGGGTGCCTCGACCGTCAGCGAATAGATCCCAGGCTGCAGGAAGGTAAAGGCGAAGTCTCCCGATTGACCCGCCTGCGTGTTGTGGGATTCACCCGTTTCCGTGTTTTGGATGGTTACCTTAGCCCCGGAGAGGATCGCACCCGAACTATCCGTTACCGTACCGATCACATCCGCTGTGGTGACCTGCCCGAAGGCATGCCCCCCTCCCATCGTGAATATCACGAGACAGATGAGTACCGCTGCGACGAGATAATACTTAGCCTTTCTCATGTTACTCATTCCTCCCTTGCAATCGATTGGTTCGGCCACGCATGGGTCTGTTTACACTTTGTCTCTTGCTCTGCAATGGATGACAACTAATTCAGTACAAACGCGTAAACCATGTCCCCCGCGCCCTCAATCACGTATTGGTGCCCATCGAGCATGTAGGTCTCAGGGGCATTGGTGCCGCCGATCCTGGCGTGCCACAGTGGCTTGCCGTTAAGGGCATCGTGCGCTACCAGGTTGCCGCTGGGGTCGGGGGCGAAGAGCAGATTGCCTGCCGTCGCCAGAAGACCGGGAAAGTCGCTCTGGACGTCAGAGCCGCCCACACCGGGATAGCGATGACTCCAGACGGTCTTTCCTGTTTTGTAGTCGACCGCAAGGAGTCGGTTTGCAACCGAACCCAGACTCAGTGACGGTACGCCCGTCAGTCCCATCGATCCTCGCGGGTCGAGCGTGCCGAGATAGGCCACGGTATAGGTCTCTGTGGTGTGCACATAGAACAGCTTTGTTTGTGGGTCGTAACTTTGCGGGGCCCAGTTGGTAATTCCAAGAGGAGACGGCGATACCAGCGCGCCACCAACGGCGTAGTCCTTCGCCGGATTGTTGATCGGCTCTCCCCGCTTGTCGATTCCCATGTCCCAGTTCACTGTGTCGGCTATCTTGCGGGTGACGAGGTGCTCGCCGGTAACTCGATCGAGGGTAAAGAAAAAACCATTCCGAGCCAGCGTGCCAACCATCTTGCGGGGTTTGCCATCGAACTCCCCGTCGAACAGAACAGGTGTTTGCGCCGAATCGTAGTCATGCGTGTCATGCGGAGAGGTCTGGAACCACCAGGCCATCTTTCCCGTATCCACGTTGACGGCGAGCAGCGCGCAGGTATACAGGTTATCGCCTGGGCGCGTTTGCGAAGTGAAGGCGGGCGAAGGATTTCCCGTACCGAAGATGTAAAGATGAGTCTCCGGATCGTAGGAGCCGGGGGTCCACGTATTCCCGCCGCCATGTGAGGCCGCATCAATGTTCGGCCAGGTCTCCGCGCCGGGGTCGCCTTTCTTCATCGGCACGGTGTAAAACGTCCACTGCAGATCACCCGTATCCGGATTAAAGGACTTGAGCATGCCAGGCTCGTCCATGTCGTTGCCCGTGCCAACGATGAGATGGTTACCGATGACGATCGGCGACATGGAGGAGAAGTATTGCAAGTCGAAACTCGCGATCTCCTTATGCCAGCGCTCTTTGCCGGTCCTGGCATCGAGACAGACAAGGTAGTTATCGGGTGTCTCGATATAGACCCAGTTATGCCACACGCCTACACCGCGATTCCCCGTATGCGTACCACCCCGGACCTTCCAGTAGTAATGCCATATCTCATGCCCGTCGCGAGCATCGAGAGCCCACGCGTTATCGGGCGAGGTGACATAGAGAATGCCGTTGACTTGCAGAAGCGACCCTCTGATTTTCACAGCAAAGCGCGCGTCCGCCCCTTTATCGGTTCCGCCGATAATGACCGGGGGAGTGCCCGGGGGACCCTCGGGCCCCACGACAACCCTCGTTGCCCAGGCCAGAGAAAGATTCTTTACGTTGCTCTGGTTCAAGTGCGTAAGGGAACTATAGCGCCGGCCCGAATAGTCGCCTCCATAAGTCAACCATGCGTCGTCAGGCGGAATGAGAATACGTGCCGGGTCGAGACCCTGCTCTGGACCAAAGGCTTGCGCCAGCGACAACGTTGTCATTCCCAGCACTGCAAGCGCAAGAACACAGCTCCGAGATCGTTTCATTTCAAAGTCACCAGATATGCGGTCACGTTATGTATGTCTTCGTCCTTGTACTTCGGCAGCAGTTCGCGATGGGCGGCCAGCGGATCGTGGAGTTCGACTTGTGGTACGTTGCCGTCGCGGGCGAAACTCCGCGGCTCGCCCTCCGGGGTCACCAGGCCGACATAGAAATCGCTCACGCTGACAAGGTCGCCGGTGACCTTCTTGCCGTTAGCCAAGGTCACGGTCACTCCAACTGGAGGTACATGCAGCCCCGGCACATGCCCGCTGCCGGCACCCGGCAACAACCACGTCTGCTGGAGCATTCTGGGAACCGCGATACGGGAGCCAATCCCGGCCAGATCTCCGGTCGCCGAGTGACAAGCGCCGCAGGTCTTCTGGAAGTAGACTTCTCCGGCCTTCGCATCTCCGGTCACGATGTTGATCGTCTCGTGAAATTGAACCCCCTTTCCAATGGGATTAAAGTTATGCAGCCACGCAGCGATGTCCGAGATCTGCCCGTCGGTAATATTAATACGCGGCATCCCCTGCTGCAGCCGTCCACCATGAACGATCGGAGCGATCAGTTCGCTGTTCTGATCTTCGAGAACAACGGCAGAGCGTAATAGATTCGGCCCCACTTCTCCGCCTCGCGCATCCTCGCCATGACAAAAAGCGCAGTTTACGGCGTAGGCGGTCTTGCCTCGATCGAGAACATCCTGTGGTGCTTGCGGACGCTTCGGGTAGCTTCGCGCCCGTGCCGGCGCCGCAGGAGCAGCTTGACTGGGCCGGACCTGCGACGCAGACGCATTCTGAGCAGTTACCTGAAACCGAGCCAAATACAGCGCTCCTAGAACTGCGCCAAACCATAAAAGTCCCGTTGATGTTCTTCTCGAGTTCAAATTCGTATGTTTTCCTCAATAGCTCATGGAGCTTTACCGGGAAATGCCTCGCGCCGGGCCTTAGTTATCCTGTTCCCATATGAACTAACTAAGTACTAGGTTCCTCATCAGCGATTTATGTAATGCAAGAAGTGAATACTCCCGCCAATAAACAACTGTCAATGATTTTCAGGAGCGGTTAGTTCCGTAACGAACTGGAACCTATTTAGGCAAGTGTTCGATCTATTCAGACGTTTCGATGAAGTTCGAAGACGTTGCTGCGCCCGGGGTCCAGGCCAAGATCCACGGCCCTTGAATTTTGCAGATATGCAGCCGCTGGCGCAATGAGGGGACGTGCGCTTTGGTGATTCCTGGCCGGTAAGGCGGCGCACCCCGAAGAGGAACGCCAAATCAGATAAAAGGAGAGGTTTTATTCCTGCCGTTCGTAACATAATCTCCGCCAGCTTTACATACTTCTAATTCAGTCGCCGAGAGGTCGCGCCGAAGCTTTGAAGTCTACTAGCCCGCTTTTAGAGTTAGCCTAGGACCCGTTCTCAGAAGCCAGTTGACAACGATGTCATTTATACGAAACAATTCCCCAATGTGTGGGGCGGGCCGGGACGAACAGCTGAGGATTTCTTTAGACACCGCGCCGCACAGATCGTGATCCCATGACGCTGTCACCTCAAGATACTCCGATTGTCTTAACGTCAGTACATCTTGCGCCCGAGAATGCACCTCGGAGTTGTAATGAGAAGATTTGGCACCAAGTTAAATGCGGGCTTGTCGCTTGCTCTTGCCTTAACCGGTCTCACCTACGCGCAGACGAGCGAAAAGCCAGACCTGAGCGAAGAACCCACCCTGTATGTCGTAGGCTATGTCCATCTGGATACGGAATGGCGCTCGGAGTGTCCGCAGGTGATTGACGCGTACCTTCGCGAGACCATGCAGGATAATTTTGAACTATTCGGATTGGTGAGACGGAGGCAATGGGACGTGTTCAAGCAGGTTGAATTCTGATGGCCGATCTGGGCAAGTCTACGACATTCTTGCCTCGGTCGCTTAGCGGGGAAAACCTTGAGATAAGATTATTACGGACGACATTATTCGCGCAAAGCCCAAGCCGGCTGCTTCGATCAGGCCTGGCTACCTGCTTACCGCCATTTCTCACCCGCTTTACGGAAGACCCATGGTGAGGGGTTAGCTTACGGATCGAGCATTCCGCACATTGATCGGGGACGTTCTCTCCTATGAAGTGGCCCGCCTTGGGGCAGGAGAAGAGCACGCCATCGCCGATCTTGCTGAGTCCTCTGCTAAAGCTCGCGCCTCTGTGGACATTCTCGAGCGTGAAATCGCCAACGATGCCTCAGCCGTGATTGACCGTTTCATCGCGGGCGATCTCGTTGGGGCTCCGGTATCGAAACCGTAAAGAGTTTCTGTTTAAGTATCGACGACTTCGCTCGCCAAAGAGTGAGTGCACTCCTTGATCGCGAGATTCCGCAAAGTCAGGCCTTCACGGATGGTTCCCTCGTTCCCGTCATAGGCCAGATAGCATGAGTACGGTTGCGCTGCGTCCAGTTCGTGACCAAATAGACGGCAAGCCCCACCGCAGTGGATGCGAGAACCCAGTTGGGCCAGACGACCTGCGGATGATGACGCGCGTCGCCATAACGAGCCGCTTCTGCGGCGAGCTTTTCTTCCGTCAGGAGTCCCATACACACGTTTGTATGAGTGGTGAGTGATGTCAATGATCTGCGACCGTTCTTTTGATGCCGATGGTTCACTGCACTATCCGTCAACCGACGTGACTCTGGCAAAGACTCCCGGTGTGAGCCATGAGGGGGCAACAATGGTACGGGTTGCGGCTGTATTTACTTGTATCACCTTAGGGGGATCGGCTTGCTGCATGCTTATTGGGCGTTTGGCGGGCACATTGCCAAGGCGACCCGTGTGCCGCGGCGCGCTTCGATGGTCGGTCCATGGAACGTTCCATGAAAGCCCCAGATGGGCGTCTCGAGTCGAGGAATGATCTTTGCATTTGCTTCGATTGCCTTAAGGGCGTAGCGGTCTTCGTTTCCCTCCGTTGAAGATGGCCTGAGCGCTGGAAGGCGGGGAAGCTCGACCCGGTATTTCTCTGGCAATGGCAGGTTGCTCGGCAACAGTTTAGGCAGAGGTTTGCCGGAGTTGCAGCAGGTGATCCCCGGCAGCCAAAGAGCGTGCAAGGCGGCAGAGCCAGTCCCAACTTTAAGCAGTTCGCGTGGGATCCAATTCATGCGCGCAGCTCCGGGCCTCGACGCGCTTCTTGCAACGACCAGAGCAACTGGCGTATTGCGCCTCCGAATATTGCGAGGGCCAGGGGAACATGCAACGCCACACTATGGAAGTGCCCCAGCGCAAATTCAAGGACCTCAGCAGCAAGGAGCGCTCCACTCGCAACTGGCACCCACGTCGGACACCCTCTCCTGAGCCGCAACGAAACCGCCAGGAAGATCTGAGAGATGGTCAGAAGCACCAGCACCTTTGCTGTGAATTCGTGAAAGTTGGCTGACTGATCGTCTCCGCCGAGCATTCTTCCAGCGAACAAGGCCTGGAGCAGCATCGTGAGAACATTCAGTACCAGAATGCCCCGCAAAGTCATCCGCAATCGCATCTTAAATGCCTTCCCGATTCTCTGTGCCGGCGCTGCCCTCTTGCGTGGCCGGTTAACCCATAAGACCGGCGAGGTGCATCGGCTGTGACAGTATGGTGGAGTCGTTGCATAGCGTAAACTAGCGTGCGGGCTCGCCCGGTCCGAACTTTCTGAACGATGAGCAGGTTGTCACAAATTGTTGGGGTTGTCGGTCTTCAGAACGAGGCCGCATCTTCCTCTGTGTCTCTGGCCACAGATTCAGATGCTCACGGTCGGATGTTAGGAGAGCCGGTCGACTCCTCAGCTCATCCATTCTTCTAACGGGAGTGAGGTCTGCGATGGAAGACACCGATGATACTTGTTGCCATTGACGAGTCACGCATGAGGAGTGCGGAGAACTCCATTCGTCTGGCGACGTTCGACCAGTACCGCAGCCTCCTGTTTTCTATCGCCTACCGCATGCTCGGGAGCGTGGCGGATGCGGAGGACATGCTGCAGGAGGCCTTCATTCGCTGGCAGCAATCGAGCGAAGAAAACGTGCGTTCTCCCCGAGCGTTCCTGGTAACAATCATGAGCCGCTTGTGCATCAATCAATTGCAGTCGGCTCGTGTCCAGCGCGAGGAGTATGTTGGCCAGTGGTTGCCAGAGCCTATTGTCACGGATGCAGCCAGCGATCCTTTCGGCATCATTCGAGTCGACGAATCTCTTTCAATGGCCTTCCTTGTGCTGTTGGAACGCCTTACGCCCGTCGAGCGCGCCGTTTTTCTGCTTCGGGAGGTCTTCGAGTATGAGTATGCCGAGGTTGCGTCGATTCTTGGACAGACCGAAGCGAACTGTCGCCAAATTCTCCGCAGAGCGCGCCAGCACCTCAGCGCTTTGCGGCCGCGATTCGCGACTTCGGAACATAAGCAGAATGATCTTTTCGAGCGGTTTCTCAACGCGGTCCGGACCGGTGAAATGGAAGGCCTGGCAGCGTTGCTGGCAGAGGACGTTAGTTGCACTCCGACGGCGGCGGCAAGGCAATCGCAGTGCCGAACATGGTGCAAGGCTCTAAAAACGTGGCGCGCGGTATCCTCGGCGGCCTCAAAAAGCTTGTACCGGCGAATCTTGTGAGACGGCTCGCTCTGATCAATGGGGAACCGGGCCTCGTCAATTACCTCGATGGAAGGCCCCATTCGGTTCTCACCATCCATGTCTCCGATGGCCGGATTCAGACGATCTACATCGTCTACCAACCCAGAGAAGTTATCTCATGTGCCCGATCTGCCAGACGACCTAGTTTAGAACGCTGTCACAAATCGGCTGCCCCTTCGGTCTTAATCTTCGGTGGCGCCGGATGGAACATGTGGCGACTCCCGAAGCTAAGCAAGCCCTGATCGATAAAGATGAGTCGAATGAAGTTAATTATCCTTGGAGCAACCGGTGGGACGGGGCTGGAGCTCATTCGACGCTCCCTCGTCCACGGTCATTCCGTCACGGCATTCGTCCGTGATCCCAACCGATTGGAGGAGTTCCGCGGCCGGATTGCAATCAAGCAAGGCGATCTGCTCAATCGGAACGCGTTGGCTGAGGTGCTCCGGGGTCAGGATGCGGTTCTCTCTGGGTTTGGTCCGCGAGTGCCAATCGCAAAAACCGACGCCCATCTTCTTGAAGAGTTTGCAACCGTTTTGACATGTGCAATGACCGGTGCCAACGTGCGACGGGCAATCGTCATCTCCACGGCATTTCTCTTCAAGGATTCCATCATGCCTCCTACGTACTTGGTTGGAAAGCTGTTCTTTCCTACGGTGGTAGCTGACTCGGCGGCGATGGAAGGGATCTTCGAAGAGAGCGGCCTTGATTGGACAATGATTCGTCCTCCGCAGCTCAGTGATTCAACGTTCACCGGAAAGTACCGGGTGCGGCTCGGCCATCTTCCCCGCATGGGATTCAAGATTGGGCGCGCCGACGTGGCAGAATATTTCGTTCAAACCGCTTCAGACAACACACTCATTCGCAAGATAGTAGGCGTGAGCTACTAGCGGCGCCCGCGGAAAGGCTACTGGAACGATTCACTAGGCTTGCCTCCTGATGGCTGCGTTTTGAATTTGCTCGGCCTAGGACATTCGCGGACAGACTTTGAGATGAAGAGTACCGAGACACTGCTCGAAGTCACTGGCGAGGGTGATAACGCGACAAAACTAGTCAACAGCGCCTTCATGGCCTAGTGTGTCCATGAAGAGAGCGCACTTTTGTATCGGTCGGCAGACGCGCTTCGCGTTGTCAACGCCGTATTTCCTGGCAAAACGCGGGTTTTGATCTCGGTGAAGCTCACCGTGGAGTTTGCCCCGCCTGTTATACGCGGGGCCCCACGCATTCGCTCAGCACAACGTCCCCAGGGTATCTCAGGCGCTGAGCGGCCATCCCTTACGCCTGGATCAAATAGGACACGTTCCCAATTAGCTGTCACCCCAAAAGGTCGCGGGTTCGAATCCCTTGGTTGAGAAACGTTAACGAATATAGGCGCATAGTTGGTGTCCGATTTGGTGTCCGTTCGCTTGGAGCTTTGGTGCGTCTGGATGCCACTTGATGCAAGGGCAAAAATCCTAAACTATTGAAATCAAAATGCGGTGCGATCCCACGCGTCACCGTGCGATAGGCCGAAGTCGAAAAAAACGGTTCCTAAGTCTGGTGCGTCTGCCAATTTCGCCACTTTCGCATTTCGCAGGTCACGCTATTGATAATAATCGACGGCCCGGGCTTACACGAGCACTGCCTGGGCCTCGTCTGGCACCCTGGCGAACACGTACGGTCCTTCCGGAACCAGCGCCACGCGGGTTCCCTGCGGGAGACCATCGAGAACCGCGGCGACGGCTGCTTTCGGGTTCCGATACGCACGGGAGGCCAGGTTGCCCAGCTTGTCGTTGTCAATGCCCGGCATGTAGAAGAAGAGCTCGTACTTTTGCCCGGCAAGCGCCAGCTTTTCCAGCTGCCACTGGTCGATCTCGACATCGGCGCTTCCGATTTCGTCGAGAAAGCTGTCGTAGCCGGTGAATCGCTCCACCTTTCCCGCGAACTCGGGAGAGCCCACACCCTCGGCGCACTCGCCCAGGATCAGGATCCTTCCTCCCGGCTTCACGATGTGCTGGGCGGCAGTGAGGCCCTTGATGGTCTGGTAAAAGGTCAGGTCCAGGGGATGGCCGGCGGCGCTGGTGATGACAGCGTCCGCCAATCCAGTGAGGCGCTCGAGCGAAGTGGTGCGCAGAAATTCGACTCCCGCGGCATGAGCCTCGACCGGATCGCCGGCAAAGATGCCCGAGATTTCACGGCTCTGGGTCAGGGTTACATCGAGCATGAAATCGTGACGCGCCATGCGGGCGATTTCCAGCAGTTGGGCATGCAACGGGTTCTTGGCAATCGATCCCTCGATGGCCAGGGGCTCCCGCATGAACTTGGGTGAGTGGATGACCTTGATTGTTTCCTGCGCCGCCAGGCCTGGAGCGACTAGCTTGCGGCCGCCGGAGAAACCAAGCATCAGGTGCTGCTCGATAAAGCCGAGCGTGATGTGCAACTCGGCCGCCATGAAGCGTTCGTCAATGTAGACGGGGATGCCGCGCTTGGTTTCTCCCAGCCAGCGATGTTGGGAAAGCGCGCGCGCATCGTGGTTGACGATGCGATACCGGGCCGCGATCTCTTCGCCCAGAATGGCTTTGATTTCCGCTGAGGTGGCTTCGCGATGAAGCCCGGTGGCGATGAGGATGGTGACACCTTCGACCGGGATGCCGGCATCGTGGAGACGCCGAAGTAGGGGAGGAAGGGTCAGCCAGTTGGGAGCAGGCCGCGTGATGTCGCAAACCGAGATAGCCGCGGTCTTTTTCCCGGACGCCAGTGCGGACAATGGTTTGCTGCCAATGGGGTGGTCGAGGGCCCGGTCGAGCGCTGCGGTTACATCGGGCAAAGCCGACGCGGATCGGCTCTCAATCAATTCGTAGTTGGGCCCGGTGGGTAAGGTGACGTCCAAGCCGTGCTGGCCGAATGCAAAGTGTACCTGCATAACTTATTACTTTACCGGGTTGGGGGGCGGATTGAGAATCTCAGTCCCGAAGGGACGGCTGCCTTAGCCCAGGACGCAAGTCCTGGGTTGGATCGGAAGGACGACCTAGTCCCGCATTCTCACGGCCTGTACCGTAACAATGCGGCTAGTCTCGCAGTACCCCCAATTGTGGTTTCGCATTTAAACGCCATCGTTGCCGATCAGTATCCAGCCGCTTTTCCGAAAGTGTGGCGCTTGTCCTGGCCGCCTTCGAGGATTCCGGTTTTTGGGTCAACGGCGATGCATTCTCCGTCGCTCCAATGGGGATCACCAACCTGGCCGCCCTTGATGGTGTAACCCATGCCCTTCAAGGCGGTCAGAGTCGCAGGCGGAAAGCCTGGCTCCACGTACAGAAGATCAGGCAGGTATTGATGGTGAAAACGCGGAGCATCGACTGCCCTTTGAATATTCAGACCTCCGTCCGAAGCGCTCAGGAAAATGTTGGCGACGGTGGTTATGATGCGGGGCCCGCCTGGGGAGCCGATGACGAATCGAACCTTGTGATTCTCCAGCACGATGATGGGCGTCATGCTGGAGAGGGGACGCTTCCTGGGGGCAATGGCATTCGCCGAACCTTGAATGAGCCCAAACATATTGGGCGCGCCGATCTTCGCGGTGAAATCGTCCATCTCGTCGTTGAGCAGGAATCCCAATCCTTCCGCGGTGACTCCCGAGCCGAAGGAATTATTCAGGGTATAGGTAACCGACACTGCATTCCCCGCTTCGTCGATGACGGAATAGTGCGTGGTCTGATTCGATTCCGCTGGGATGAAACCCGGTGGCCGGGCGAGATCACTCGACGGGGTCGCGGTGGTCATGCTGATGTTCTTGCGCCATGCCGCGGCGTAGGCCTTGTCCAGGAGTTGCGCGGTGGGCATGGATTGAAAATCCGGATCGCCCAGGAAGGAAGTGCGGTCGTTGAAGGCACGGCGGAAGGCTTCGACGATCAGGTGCATGGACTGTGGCGTCCGGTCGCCCAACGACGCCAGATCAAAGCCTTCCAGAATATTCAGCATTTCGAGCAAGGCAATGCCGCCGGAGGAGGGCGGCGGCGGGGCTACGATTTCATATTGGCGATAGGTGCCGGTGAGCGGCTTACGTTCTTTTACCTGGTAAGTTTCCAGATCCTTTTTGGTGACCAGGCCACCGTGTTTCTGGATCGCCTGGGCGAGTTCACTCGCCAGTGCGCCATGGTAGAAGCTTCGCGGATCTTTCTCGATCCGGGTCAAGGTGCGCGCCAATTCCGGCTGCCGGAAGGTCTCTCCCGCTTGATAGAAATTTCCGTCGCGTTGAAAGATGCGCCGCGATTCGGGGAAGCGGGTCAGCACAGGATTGCGCAGGATGGCCGCTTCCTCCGCACTGAGTACGTACCCTTGCTCAGCAAAGTGAATGGCCGGCTCCATGACTTGCTGCAACGAGAGCTTGCCGAATTTTCGCTGCGCCTCGATCAACCCTGCGACCGTGCCCGGCACGCCGACGGCACGGTAACCAATGGTCGATGCTTCGGGAATGACATTGCCACTGCTATCGAGATACATGTTGGCGGTCGCGCGCAGCGGCGCCTCTTCGCGGAAGTCGAGGAAATGCGATTCCCCATTGGCCGTGCGCAGCATCATGAAGCCCCCACCGCCGAGATTGCCCGCGTAGGGATACACGACTGCCAGGGCAAAGCCCACAGCAACTGCCGCATCCACAGCGTTGCCTCCCGACTGCAGGATCTTCAGTCCGGCGTCACTGGCGTCGTGCTGAATGCTGACCACCATGGCGTGTTGCGCCTGAACGGGCGCGACATCGGGTAACGCGCCGGACTGGCCAAGTATGACGGTGGGGAAGAGAAGGAAGAGGAGGGGAAGTGAGGGCTTGGCCAAATGTCTTCTCCGCTTGGGTTGGATTACAGTCCGAGACTTGCAAAGATGAGGTCGCGTGCGGCCTTGGTTTCCTGAGGAAAGACAGTGTGCGGACGACCCGGATAGCGTTGGGTCTTTACAGCCGCCCCCATGGCGGTGAATTGCTGCGCGGACTCGAGCACGCGGCTCCAGGGCACGTGGGGGTCGGGGTCTCCTGAACTAAACAGCGCCGGCATTCCGTCGAGATCACCGTCATGGTGCAGGTCTGCTCCTTTGGGGCCGATTAACCCGCCGGTGAAGGCGATCATGCCACCATAGCGCGCGGGGTTTCTGGCCACGAATTCGCTCGACAAGCAGGCGCCCTGGGAGAAGCCACAGACAAATATGTGGTTGCGCGATAAGCCGGCATCCACCACTTGTTGCACGATGGTCCCGACCTTGGCCAGCGCGGAGGAAAGCCAGGGCTCGTTCTGCTCAATCGGCGCCATGAAGGAAGAGGGATACCAGGCGTTTCCCGCGGCTTGTGGCGCGAGATAGGCAAAGCGTTTGTCGTATATTCCGTTGGACAAACCCAATATGTCTTCCGCCGAGGCTCCACGGCCGTGGAGAAGAATGATGGCGGCGGCCGCTTTGGCTAACGTTGCACCCTCGGTTCGTACCGGCTGATCGCGATGGGGATCAGTCACCATGGAGGTCTCCCGTCTATTTGTGAGTATGCAGCGTAATGGGTGGCAGCATGCGTTCCACCCGGGAACGTTGCGGCTCCAGCCATGAAGGCAGCTTGAGTGTTTCTCCCAGCGATTCGACCGGCTCGTCGAGGGCGAAACCTGGCGGGTCAGTGGCCAGCTCAAACAACACGCCGCCCGGCTCACGAAAGTAAATCGAGTGAAAGTAGGTGCGGTCGAGGACGGGGGTTACGTCCAACGAACTCGCTGCCAGTATGGCGCGCCACTCAAGCTGCGAGGCGTCGTCCGCGGCACGAAAAGCGATATGGTGCACGCTGCCGGCGCCCATGCGGCCATAAGTGAGTTGGGGTTGAACCATGATGTCGATGTGATTCCCCAGCGCAGCTCCGTCGGCGGCAAAGCGAAAGCGTGTGCCGTGCTCTCCGATTTTGCGAAAGCCCATGGTGTTGAGCACGGCTACCGTCTTTTCGTACCCGCCTTCACAAAGGGTTACGCCGAAGAAGCCGCGAATCGCGTATTGCGGGGGAACGTCGCTGGTGCGCGGGGCTTTTGCCTCGCCTGCGTCCGCATGGCCTACCAGCTCCAGCCGCATGCCATCAGGATCGGCAAAGCTGAGAACCATCTCCTGGAAGCGCTCGTCGGCGTGCTCCACGGGAACACCAGCCGCGAGCAAACGCTTTTCCCAGAACTCGAGCGAGGAATGCGGAACACTGAAAGCGGTGGCTGAGGTCTCTCCTACGCCCAGGCTGCCGCGGGTCGCGTGAGGCCAGGGAAAAAAGGTGAGGATGGTTCCGGGCGAGCCGGCGTCATCGCCAAAGTAGAAGTGATAAGTTCCAGGATCGTCGAAGTTGATGGTGCGCTTGACGAAACGGAGCCCCAGCACCTCGGTGTAGAAATCCAGATTGCGCTGCGGGTCGGACGCAATGGCTGTTACGTGATGCAGGCCAACGATGGGTTTTGGCATATCCCAGTGTAAGTCAGGCTGAGGGCAGCGAAAAGGGCACCCGTGTGGGGTGCCCTTTTCGGTTCGAGGCGGTTGCCGCCTTATGGCAGGTAGTAGCGGAAGGAGGTCCAGAACATGTTGTCCGTGGCGTTGGGCGTGGTCCCGATACCTGACCAGATGTTGCGCTGGAAGTAGGCATACTGGAGCCCTTGGCGGAGACGTCCCGCTGGTCCGCGATAGAGGTCGTACCAGTAGCCGGCGGTGAATTCCTGCACGTCCTTGGTGTCGGCAGTGCAGTTGGCCGGGTTGGCCGGAGTGTAGCCCACAACCGTCGTACCTGGCACCGGTTCGGTATTGCAACCGGTTTCCACGTTGAGGTAGGAGCCATATCCAGTGGCTTTGGTGGCGCTGGTCATGAAGTACCGCCGGCCCACATAATCACCACCGTAGTTGGCATAGATATCCAGCTTCGGAGTTGCGTGGAACGTCAGTGATCCGAGGGCGTCGAAATTGTGGATCAGCGCTATCTGGGCATCCGGACGAAGGGTCAGGTCAGCAATGGTGCTGCTGCCGTAGCGTCCTGTGCCGTCGCCCCATAGACCGGACAAGCCAACGTCGAGGTGCTTATGCAAGGTTGGTACCCGTAGGCTTCCGCCGATGCCTCCGCCGACGGTGCTGTCGTTGTATGCGCCTTTCGAGGAAGGAACGGTGGCGGTTGCGTTCGGGAAGATGCGATTACGGAAGAACCTTGCGACGCCAAAGAGTTCGTAGGTGCCCCAGCTTGGCGACTGGTAGACGACTTTGGCGAGCAGGTCGGGAGCGAGGTTAGCAGAGTAATTCGCTACGTTCCCCCCCGCGGAAGTGCCGGCCGAGTTGTACAGGCCGCCAGCGTTACCCGCCGAACCGAAAATGAAGTTGGTGGGAGTATTGTGGCCGACAAAGTTCAAGGTTTGTGGATTTTCCGCAGAGATCGCGATGGAAGCAGACTTCCCGAAATCCTTGCTGACGCGGAACCCATATTGACGTTCCCAGACGAAGCCGGCGGTATATTGCGGGTCGATGACCATGGGCAAGAGCTCAGTCCTGTTCTGCGTCAGGTTTGTGGTTTCTGTCGCCAACGACCACATCTGGCCGCCGGTGAACGTCAGGCTGTTCCAGTGAGCCTGGGCGAACACTTGCCGCTGCCGGAGGGTGTAGCTGTTGCTTTCGTTATTGTTCGAGGTGACGCCGGCGCTCAGGAAGTCGGCCTCGTAGTAGCCGCTGAGTCGTGAGGTTCGGGCTGGCCTTACCCGTTGCCAATAACGCGATGCGAGACTGACGGCCGGATCCATAAAATTCTGAGTACTGGCCCGCGTTCGCGTAGTTGAGTGGAACTCCGGTGAACTGGGTATTCAGCCCGCCACCCGTAGCTTTTTGCCGCCATACTGTTTCCGCTGCCAGGAAGCTCCCGGTTGGGGAGAGAGTAATCCCCTTAAAGTGAAGAGTGTCAGGGTTGTTAATCTGCTTTTGTACTTTTGCCTGCTCGTCCTGAACGGTGGAGGCCAGGGAAACATTGTTCGTCTTCAGGTCGGTGACAGCACCTTGCAGATTGGTCACGGCCGTAGTGTTTTCAGTCAAGGCCGATTGCTGCTGTGCGGCCTCCTGTTGCGCCTGCGTCGCCGCCGCTTGGGCGGCTGCGGCAGCTTGCTGTGCCTGCTGCAGTTGCGTGTCGCGATCGCTCAGTTGTTGCTTCAACTGCTGAATCTGCGTCTGCATGTCTTCCCGGAGCGATTGAATCTGGCTTTCAACCGAAGGCTTCTTGGGCACTGGAGCCTTGCGGGCGGTCGTTCGCTTGTGGGTTGTCGTGCTGGTTTTACTGGACGCCGTCGTCTGTGCCAGCCCGGCGGACATTGCCGAGACAAGCACCAGCGTTGCCAGCGTCGTCAGATGGTTCTTCATTTGGCCTCTCTTTGCTATTTGTTCGCAGCGCAAATCACGATGAGTGCAGGGAAATAATGGAAAAAAGACACGCGGGGATTGCCGCGCGGAAACCCATTTTGCTGCTGTGAGATTCGCAGCTGCCTATGAACATCTGAAGAATTTGCCGTGAAAAACCGGAGAAACGGGCCTTTTCGCCCGCGATGGTCAAGGGAACAAGGCCTTTGTTTTGAGTAGGTCGCGCTTTCGGCGGGAGGGTAAATGGGTGGTCTGCCCTAAACGGGGCAGAGTCAGGCCTGGGTTGTATGTGGCAGACTGGATGGCCCCGCGAGTGTCGGCGCCAGAGTATGCGTGGGACCGGCCATCACGATATCGAATCCCGCAGGGACCTGCGGTAAATTCCAGCCGTCCCTACGGGACTCTTCGTCTCTCGGAACTCTACCCAGGACTAAGTCCTGGGCTAAGGTCAGCCGTCCCTGCAACTCATTTTGAAAGGCGTCAGTCGAATCGGACCGTGACTTCTCCGAAGCGGGGGAAGCGGGCCAGGGCTACCGAACCGCTGTCGGCCATGATTTTTCCGGTCCAGCTTCCGGTGGTGATCCATTGCCCGGCCAGCAAGCCTCCGGTGCGAGCCTGGGCCTCATTGGCCAACCAGATGACCAGACGCAGCAAATCGCCTCCGGCTGCGTTTTTGCCGTTGGCGACCCGCACGAAGCCATCCACATTCATTTGCGCGGTTTCGGTGGAGAAGTCGAAGTCCTGCCAGCCCTCCACGGGGGAACCGGGAACGAATCCGCCGTTGGACTGCAAGTCGGCAATCGCCGTCAGCCGTTCTACGGCGTCCGGATTCAGCAGGGCGGATTCGAGCAGTTCGATAGCGGGAGAACAGCTGGCGATGGCATCGATCACCTCGTCCCGTGAGTAGGGAGTCGCGCGTGGCGGCAGATCCTTGCCCATCAGGAAGGCGATCTCGGCTTCGACGCCGCGCAGCCTGTGGTATCGCTTGGCAACCACCTCCCCGTTGGGGGCGAAGCCTTCTACGGGCATAGGGGCAAAGAAGGGGATCCCATCTGGGCTGGTCGCACCCACCTTCCACCCGCCTGCCTTTCCGATGGCCTGGAGCATCAGATCCTGTACGTAATAGGCCTCGTCCATGGTCCTGGGGACGAGCCCGGGTGGCAAATCGTCGATGGGTTGCACGGTGCGCCTTGCTTCCAGGAATATTTCGGCTGCCTGCTGCAACCGGTCTCTGTCCACTCCACTCAAAGTTGCGTCGTGTGTGCGATCCATGGGGCTCCTTGGGGCGTTCTTATGTTGGGATGTGCTCTTCGCGTGCTTTTATTGTATTTACAGGACTGCACGCATCCGGCGTAACCTCTGCCGGGGGAGTAGCGTCGTACTGACGGGGAATTATGTTAATCAAAAAAACAAGAGAAATTCCATACTCTGAGATCACTCCGAAAAGTGATTATCTGAATCGCCGGAGCTTTATGACCGGCGCGGCCGCCGTGGGAATCGCGGGACTTCTCGACCCGCGTCAAGGCATGGCGGATGGCACCAAACTGCAAACAGTCAAGAGCCCTCTCTCCACCAGCGGATTGACGCCGACCTCTTACAAGGACATCACCTCGTACAACAATTTCTACGAGTTTGGGGTGGAGAAGGACAATCCGGCGCAGAATGCGGGCAAGATGAAAACTCGCCCGTGGAAGGTCACCATCGACGGCCTGGTGAAGCAGAAGAAGACGGTCAGCATCGAAGAGTTGCTGAGCTTCAAGCCGATTGAGGAGCGAGTTTATCGCCACCGGTGTGTCGAGGCCTGGAGCATGGTGATTCCCTGGGCCGGCTATTCGCTCTCCGAGTTGATCAACTGGGCCGAGCCTCTGCCCAAGGCGAAGTACGTGCAGTTCTTAACCCTTGAGGATGCGACCGTGATGCCCGGGCTAAGGGAGATCAACTTGAACTGGCCTTACTCCGAGGGGCTGCGCATGGATGAGGCCATGCACCCGCTCACGCTGCTCACCTTTGGGCTATACGGGGAAGTGTTGCCCAACCAGGATGGGGCCCCAGTGCGGATTGTCATTCCCTGGAAATATGGCTTCAAGTCGGCGAAATCGATCGTGAAGATACACTTTACTTCCGACCAGCCACGGACTGCGTGGAATGACATGGCTCCCCAGGAATATGGCTTCTATTCCAATGTGAATCCGAACGTCGACCATCCGCGCTGGAGCCAGAAGACCGAACGGCGGATCGGCGCGTCTCTCTTCAATCAGCGCCAACCCACTCTGATGTTCAACGGCTACGGAGACCAGGTAGCCAGCCTCTACAACGGCATGGATTTGAAGAAGAACTTTTAGCCCCTGGCATGAATAAGCGCGCTATCGTCACCGTCAAAGTCGCGGTCTGGCTTGCCTGCCTGGCTCCGCTGGCGCTCCTGGTGTATCGCGGCTTCACGAATGATCTGGGCGCGGATCCCACCGCAACGGTAACCCATGCGACTGGCTTTGCTACGCTTCGCCTGCTGGTCATCTCGCTGGCCATCACGCCGCTGCGCAGACTCTCTCCGCAGCTGGCGTGGCTGGTGCGGTTTCGCCGGCTGCTGGGGTTGTTTGCTTTTTTCTACGGCTGTCTGCACCTGCTCACGTATCTATGGCTTTATTCCGGCTTCAATGTCGCCGCCATGATCGATGACATCGGGAAGCGGCGGTACATTATGGCGGGCATGGCTGCCTGGGTGCTGCTGGTTCCCCTGGCTGCGACTTCAACCAACTGGTCGATCAGGAAGTTGGGGGGCAAACGCTGGCAGGCACTGCATCGCCTTGCGTACGTTTCCGCTATCTGCGGGGTCATTCATTACTGGTGGATCGTCAAGAGCGGTGTGCGCACGCCGATTACCATCACGCTGGTGTTGACTGTGCTGCTGCTGGCTCGCGTCGCCTGGACGGTCCGCCGGAGAGTCAGCAAGCCAGAGCGCGTCGTCACGGCAAGCTAGATTATTCTGCGATACCGGCGAACATGTCTGTTTCCAGGGGAGAGCCGGGAAGGCCCCGGGTTGCGGCCAGCAGGTATTTTTCCTCGTCTCCTGTTTCGTCGAAAGCCGCCTGGACCCTGGCGAGCATCCCGGCCTGGGTTTTGTGTTCCATGAAGGCTTCGAGTTTCTTTGCTTTCATATCATTCGACGCAAGGACGAGCGAGGCCGGCATCAGCGTGATCGCCGGTGCTTCTTGCGGGTCCGGATTGGCCAGGAAAGGAGCGGCCGCGTAGTAGAGCTTTTGCGCGCGGAAGGGAAGCAGCCCGTTTGCCTGTTGTTCCGGAGCGAAATTGGTGCGGCCTGCCCAGTGAAAGGCGGCGGTTGCGAAAAAAGGAGACCATGGTGTGGTCAGGGTGCAGGTTTACGTTGCCGTCTCCGCCGAAGGTGAGCACGACATGAGGGCGAAAGCGGCGGATACGTTCGACCAGAACAGTAGTGACGGCAGGGAAGTCCTCTCGCATCAGGCCGCCATCGGGGTAATTCAGAACCTCTCCGTGGGTGACGCCGAGCACGCGCAAAGCCGCGGCAAATTCCTGACGCCGGAGTTCGGCTAGTTCGTCGTCAGTGCGCGCGTTGCCGCGGTGCGATCCGGCCCGTCCTTCGGTCAGGCAGACGACGCTGGTTTCCACGCCGCGCCGGTGGGCCATCATCAATGCGCCGCCAAAGGCTCCGCATTCGTCGTCGGGGTGGGCGGTGAAACACATCAGCCGTAGGGGCAAGTTGGTTCTCCTGCGTGGACAGTTTAGCTGGGATGGGCAGGTGGTTCTTGTTTTGTATCAGGAACGGAGAACGTGAGAACTTTTTTGAAGGGTACGGGCTTCAGCCCGTACAACAATCACCCACGCTACGAAGGGCTTTAGCCCCTGAGGGCATCTCTTGTGGTGGTTAGCAGCCCTCGGCGGCTGAAGCCGATCCATCTCGACGTGAGATGTACGGCCTAAAGGGCCGTACCCTTCGCAGGCGAGTCCTCACACAAACTCTTTAGCCCGTACATAAGGCTTCCGGTGGAGTTTCGTGCCCGCGTCCACAGCCAATCAAAACCCCACAAGAAAAACCGAAGGGTGCCCCACGTCTCGCCTTTGAGACGTGGGTCGGTAGCCACTGAACCCAATTGCTCCCGAGAGCCCTGTCGAACGGGGACGTCCACGTATGCTGGGGCGAACGTAGGGCAATCGTCCATTTCCTATCCGGCGGATCAGTCCCAGGGGAGGCAGTTTTCGGCGACGGGGCGAAAGCTGCGGCGATGCAGCGGGGTCGGCCCGTGCGCCAGCAGCGCTTGCTTGTGCTCGGGGGTGCTGTAGCCCTTGTGGGAGGCTAGTCCATAAACCGGATAATCGCGGTCCAACTGGCGCATGCGATTATCGCGATAAACTTTGGCGACTACGGAGGCAGCGGCGATGGAGATGCTCAACGAGTCGCCGTAGATGATGCTGGTTTGAGCGCAGGCAAGGTCCAACCGCAGGGCATCCACCAGCAGGTGATCTGGAATTAGGGTCAGGCGACAGACCGCGGCGGTCATCGCCATACGAGTGGCCTGGTAGATGTTGATGCGATCGATGGTTTCGGAATCGACTTCTTCAATTGCAATCGCCAACGCTCTGCGTTCAACGATGCGCGCCAGGCGCTCGCGCTCTTCACGGATGAGTTGCTTGGAGTCACGCAGTCCGGGAATACGGCAACCCTCGGGCAGGATGACCGCCGCAGCTACCACCGGGCCAAAGAGCGCGCCCCGCCCGACCTCATCGACGCCGGCAACCATCTTCGCTCCGTTCGCGCGGGCGGCCCGCTCGTAGCGGCTTCCGCAGACCAGCGACTTGAGCATGCGCATCTTGCGCGCTGCCGGGGAGAGTTCCCGTTCCAGCGCTTCAGGATCGACGAGTACTGTTTCGGTTGCGACTGCGGTGCGGATCTTCCTGAGGGAAGTTTTTGCCGGGATGACTTGTTCTGTAGCCACTCTTGTATCTCTAAAAAATCGAGTGTAGATCATCCTGAGAAGTGGGCCGAGGGTTAGGCCCGCGTTTCCCACAGCCGGCAATGAAAAATCCCAAAAAAGAATCGACAAAGCAACGCCCCGGGAGCCTGGCCACCGGGGCGTGTTTGTGATGGGTGAGAGAAGACTACTTGCGTTCCACTTCTTTCAAGCGAGCCGCCTTGCCGCGCAGGCCGCGGAGATAAAACAGCTTGGAGCGGCGGACCCGTGCGGACCGAATCTTCTCCACTTTGTCGACCACCTTGGAGTTGAAGGGGAAGATGCGCTCGACGCCCTGGCCGAAGCTCATCTTACGCACCGTAAAGCTGCCCTGCGCGCCATTCTTGAGCGCAATCACAATGCCTTCGAATGCCTGCAGGCGTTCTTTATCGCCTTCTTTGATCTTGACTTGCACCCGTACCGTATCGCCGGGCACGAACTCGGGCAGGTCGGTGCGCCGAAGTTTGTCGGCGAGACGCTGCATGACTGGATGAATAGACATAGTTGCTTCCTGATATCGATGAAAAAGCGCGGTTACGTCGAAGTTCTTAGTTTACACGGAATCTTTGCTTTGCGCGCTGTCACCCTGCAGTTCGAGGGAACGGAGAAAGCTGCGATCCTCGGCGCTCAACGCCGCGGTTTGCAGCAAATCGGGCCGGTTGCGCAGGGTTTTCCTGAGTGCCTGTTGGCGACGCCAGCGGCGAATCTGCTCATGATTACCGCTGCTCAATACCTCGGGCACAGACAGCCCGCGAAACTCAGCAGGACGGGTGTAGTGAGGGTAATCCAGCAACCCTCCGGCGCCATGGGTTGAGCTCACGCCATCTTCCGGCCTGTTCTCGAGCATCCCGTCGGCCAAGCCGAAGCTCTCGTATTCCGAAGAAGCCTGGTTGCCCAGTACTCCGGGAAGAAGGCGCATGGTCGTGTCCAGCACAACTGCGGCCGCCAGCTCTCCGCCGGAGAGGACATAGTCTCCAATCGACAACTCCTGGTCGGCAATCAGCTCACTGACGCGTTCGTCGACCCCTTCATATCGTCCGCACAGCAGCACCACCCGTCCTGTTGGGCGAGTTCTCGCGCCGTTGCCTGGGTATATCTCTTTCCTTGCGCGGAGAGCAGGATGACGGTTTGTCTCTCAAATTTCTATCCGGTTTGAGAGCTACGCCAAGATGCTCGACTGCTTCGGCCAGGGGTTCCAGCTTTCAACACCATGCCCTCGCCGCCGCCAAAGGGGCGGTCATCGACGGTGCGGTGCCGGTCATGGGTAAATGCGCGCAGATCGTGTACTGCGACCTCGAGCAATGCGCCCTGGATCGCCCGCTTGACCACGCCGTGTTCGAAGATGCCGGCGAAAATACCGGGAAAGATGGTGATGATGTCAAAGCGCATAGCGGTTATTCTGCGGTGTCCCTGGGACGGAAGTCTGCACGGCCAGGAGGCCTTCTGGAAGATCCATCTCTAGCCGTCTGCCCTCAATGTCCATCTTCCGCAGGTAGGCGCGGACAAATGGAATCAGCAGTTCCTCGCCGGCTTGCGTGCGGATGACGAGCATGGCCGGGCCGGCTCCTTCGGGTTCAACATCGGTGATCTCGCCTGCATCGGCGGAGCCGCCCCGGCTTACATCGATCACTCTCATCCCCAGCAGGTCGCTGACATAGACGGCATCGCCGGTCAGCGGCATGCGCGCTTCGCGGGGGACGACCAGATCGAAACCGCGCAGGTTCTCCGCTTCTGTCATGGAATCGACCTGGGCGAATTTCAGCACCACGCGTCCCTTGTGAAGCCAGTGGGACACCACCTTCACCTCGCGCATGGCATCGTCTTTGCTCTTGTCCGGGGGACGGAGAAACAGCTGCTTGCGCTGGGCGAAGTGCTCCGGGAAATCGGTAAAGATGTCGGCCAGCACCTCACCGTGGCGGCCTTGCGGACGCACGATGTGAGCCAGCAATACCCAGGTCTCAGGGGAAGCCTTCATGTGTTGGCGAGAACCAACCGGGTGGCCGCGGAGCAAGCTAGGAGCTGACCGGTTTTGCGGCCTCATCCTCTTCGAGGATGTCCAGCGTATACCGATGGTGCAGCTTCATGCTCACCGCGCTCAGGATAGTTCGCATGGAGCGCGCAGTGCGGCCCTGTTTGCCGATTACCTTGCCTACGTCCGCCGAAGCGACGCGTAAGCGGAGTACAGTGTTTTCATCCCTGGCCACAGCCTGCACTTCCACTGCTTGTGGGTCGTCAACCAGGGCTCTGGCGATTTCTGTCACTAGTTGCTGCATGCTGTCGTGATTCGTGTCTTGCATCATCAGAACGGCCTCAAAAGAAACACCCGAGTGCAGGATTGACTCATCAATCTGCCGCCAGCCCGTCGTACTTCAGAAACAGGCTATGCCTCGCGTTCCTTCATGACCGAGCATTAAACCGCTTTTGTTGTGGTTGTGTCCAGAGCCGTTTTAAGCAGCAGTCGGCGCCGGGGTATGCGAACCAGGAGCTTGGCTACGCGTTCCGAGAGTTGCGCGCCATTGCTGGTCCAGTGATCGATGCGCTCGCGCTTCAAATCAACGGTGGCGGGGCTGGTGCGTGGATTATAGGTGCCTACCACTTCGATCGACCGGCCATTGCGTGCGCGGTCCTTTTCAATCACAACCACTCGGTAGTACGGCTGCTTTCTTGCACCGAAGCGAGCCAGACGAATCATCAACACAGGCGTAAATCCTTTCAGAAACTCTTCCCTGATGGAATTAGAAATCCAGGTGGGTTTGGGCTCAGCATTGCGCAAATGGAGCGGAACAACCGCCGCGCGCGCGCATTCCCAACAACTTAAGTATCGCTGGATCGCGCTGATTGCGCAAGTTTCCCAGAGCACTCGTAAAGAGCGGAGCCGGGCAATGGTTAGGCGACAGCGTCGAGGTAGCTGGGGAACAGGGGCGAGGAATATTCCTGGATAAATGCCGTGAGATGGACGAGCATGGAACTGTAGGTTGCGACCGCACGATGCGCGTTCACGGCTGCTCCGACAGAGGAAGCGGAGAACACATATTGGCCGAGAGCCAATAGCACACAAAGCCGAATCTGAAAAGCGTCGCTGCGCAGCCCTTCGAGCATTACCAGATCGACATCTTCGCCATGCTCAGCGGCGTAGTCCGCCAGTTGAACCAGAACTGGGGAGTTTTTATACATGGCCCAGAGGCCTTTGCAGCCCTGGATCCGCTCCCACACATCTTTAGGAGTGACCTGAACTTCGCTCTTGTAGAGAAAACGCTCGCTGATTTCTTCGATACCCCAGTCATTGCCGCGCAACTGACTGATGATGCCGTTCCAGCTTTTGTCTCGACGCTTGGTTTGTTGCCTGCGCCAGAACGCAGCGTAGGCAATCAACAGGGCAGTAAGTATTACCTGGAGCAGCGGTAAAATCATGTGCTTATTTCACCTGCATTCGAACCAGCGCCGTGCGTGCGAGCTTTGCCCGCCCAGCAAGTGTAACCAAAAACTGTTCCATTTGTGGACTGAATTCGCGCCGGCGTACCTCTTTAGTTGTAAATGCCCAGACTAAAAAGCCGACTTCGAGTGTAAAAGCTACCAGGCGAATGTTTTCGAGGTTACTCGAAGCACCAGCGTAACGCTGCACCAGGCTCACCACGAGATCGACGGCACTGTAAAAGGAAAGGGCGGTGGCGAGCTGCAGGACCTTGTTCTTCCAACCGATACCCAGCAATTGTGCAAACCCCGCCGTGGCCGCAAATATCAGCATACGCAGCAGGCCCACGGTGAGGTCGAGCGGGCCTCGAAATTCCTCCAGCTTATCGGCGGTGTTGTCCAGGTGCCAGGCGAGCAAGACACCGCAGAGCAAAGCCAGCGCGACCGCTCCAATGAAGACTCGGACGCTCCCCCGCGGCAGGGACATATGAACCGGACGCAGAACATTCCAGGAGATTTCCAGAAGGACGCCAAGTTCAATCAGGTATTGGAGGGGTAACAGCCCCAGCGCGAGCGAGCGCCCAACGTGGGGGGACGACATCACGACTGCACTCAGGCCGATGTCGTACAACAAACCGAAGCCGATGTAGATGGTAAAGATGGGAAAAAGCTTGTACTGCCGTCGAACCAAAAGGATGACAAAAAGCGCAATTTGAGCGACCAGGCCCAGGAGGCTGAACAGCTGGACTAAGACTTTCAGGCTCATCTTTGCACCTTGCAGGATGCAGGATACCCCTGAGCCTCGGCGTTCGCCAAGGCTCACGGGTTAATAGATGCAAAAATGATCCCTGTTATGCATCATTACGATGCTTGCTGCAGGCCGGCTGCCAAAGTCTTTGGGTCCAATTCGGGGAGGCTCTGTGTTAGAACCCCCAGAAGGCCCAGAAGCAAGGGGTGGCGTGTGCAGAGGCGGACATGGCAAGCAATCCAGCTACGGTCAAAGCGCGAATCAGAGTAAGTTTCACGGGAGTTCTCCTTAGCGCGCGTGGGGGGCGCGTATGCAAATGGTACCGTTGGGGATGCCTGACCGCTACAACTTTTGTGTGATTACTACTTAGTATATACGCCAGGGCACAAGTAACGGGATCGGGCACCTGCGGAAGGTTCCCTGGGGAAACGTGGAATGTCCGATTGTGAAAATCCCCTAAGAAGGGAGCAAACCGAAGGCACTACCTAAGCGTGACTTTAGTACTGTGAGCCGGAAAAGGTGGCCTTTTTAGGGGATTCCCGTCCTACCAGGAACTGATTATTATCAGGGACATGGATATCTCTACCGCAATCGCAAGCGAACGTCCGGTCGAACTCCGCGCTGCGGTTCGATTTCCACTTTGCGTTCCGATTACTATAAGCACTGAAGCAGGAGACCTTCCGGCGGTTACGGAAAATATCTCCGCCAACGGTGTCTTGTTTGAGCTTGCCACTTCTTTGGTGGTAGGCAGTATAGTCAGCTTCACTATTAAGATGCCTGCCGAGGCAATGGGCACGCCCACTGATGTTGTATTGCATTGCACCGGCCGCGTGGTACGCTGCACACCAGATGTAAAAAAAGAAGTAAAGACGACACACGTCGCTGCGGTTATCGACAAGTATCACTTTAGTCACTGAAGCTATTTTGGTCTCCGAACCTATGGTATCTGCCAAGCCTGAATTTTCCGATGCCGGTCCTGCCGACGGTGCATTCGAACCCGATGAGGGTGCTGACAACGCTGCGATTCGGATTGTTCTTGCCGACTCGCAGGCGATCTACCGGGTAGGTATCCGGAAGATCTTTGCCCTCGAAGATGATATCCGCGTGATTGCCCAGGTGGACACACTGGCCGGCCTTCACAGCGCGATCCAACGCTTTCCAACCGACATGATTCTGCTCGAAGGCAACTTGATCGCGGGCACGGTCGATGCGGTTCCTGAGCTGGTGCGCCGTGCGCCGCAGCTCAAGATCATCGTCCAGTCGGCCCAGAATGACGAATCCAACACCGTGGAACTGTACCGCCGCGGCGTTCGAGGGATCATTCCCCGATCCATATCGCCTGACTTGCTGGTCAAGTGCGTGCGCAAGATTGCAGCCGGGGAGACCTGGATCGACAACCAGTCGATCAATTGGGTCATCGAGGCTTATCGTTCGCAAGCAACGGCATTGACCAGTCCTCGGACCCAACCGCGTCTCTCACCCAAGGAATTGGCCATCATCACCTGCATCACGCAGGGCAAGCGCAACAAGGAAATTGCTTACCAGCTCGGCACCACCGAGCAGGTGATCAAGAACTACCTGCGCAAGGTGTATGACAAGCTTGGGGTTTCGGACCGGCTCGAGCTCGCGCTCTATTGCCTGCATCATCAGCTGCACAAAAAGGCAGCAGGCACCGTGCCCGCGAGCAACGCCCCGGCTCCTGAGGCACTGGCGGTCAATAACAGCAAGTAGGTTGACGGTTTCACGGTCTGATAGCGAAGGGTTCCCCCGGTGTGGGGGAGCCCCTTTGCTTTGAACCAGCCGTTAACGGCATTTCTTGTTTGGATTAGCGCCGGACGCCGAACAGCATCCACAGGATCAGGCTGATCAGCACCACGAAGAAGAGCAGCAGAAATCCGCCCAGTGCCAGGGCCACGGTGCGCTGCTGTTCCGGCTTTGGCTTGGTAATGCCAAAGGCTCCGACAAAACTTTCGACCAGGAAGTTCAGCAATCCCATAACAGACTCGCTGTTTAAAGTATCACTCCCCGCGCCTGTGGTAGGCTCAACAATCGCCGGCAAGGCCAGAGGTACCGTAGTGCGTGATAAAGAGACGCCAGACCCAGCCCGCGAGGCTCTCGACGAGCCTCATCTTGACGCCGAAGAACTGGAGCGGGAAATAGGGGACTCTGAGGAGTGGGATGAGGCCTCCCGAGAGGATGAAGATCCCGAGTAGCAAGCACGAGGATGAGATTCAAGTCCCGAAGGGACGGCTGAGTTTAGCCCAGGACGCAGTCCTGGGTAGAGCTTTCGAGACACGATTAGTCCCGAAGGGACGACTGAAAATTGTCCAGGGTCAAGTAGCGGCGTATTTTCAGCCGTCCCTGCGGGACTCGGTTGCGGTTCTCAGATCAAGTTTTATATACATCAATCACGGTTACATATTGATCTCAGGCCTGGGGCTTTTCCCACGTACCCGATTTTCCAGCGCGGAAAATGGCTTCGATGACGGCCATGTTCTTGATTGCGTCGGTCAGCGGAATGGGTACCTGGGTCCCTTCGCGCACGGCTTTGGAAAAGACGTCGCCCTGAATCGTGTACTGATCACAGGTTGGGAACGTTTCTACCGAGATACCGCCGCCGGATAGATCCCGTCCGTCGTCGATAAGGATCTTGCACGGACGGTCATTGGGCGCATTGAAAGGGATTTCAATTTCGATGCGACCCTTGGTGCCCAGCAATTGCATCCGCTGATAGGGGACGAGCTGCGTGCTGCAGGTGAACGTGGCGTGACCGGAGGGAAACTCGAGCAGGGCGGAGGTCAACCGGTCGGTCTGGAACGTGGGGTCCTTCTCCAGCAGGCTGGCTACCCGCAACGGCTCTTCACCGAAGAGAAGACGCGAAGTATTGATGGGGTAGCATCCGATATCCATAAGCGCTCCGCCACCGCATTCAGGAATGTTGCGAATATTTTTCGGATCGGTATTGAAATAGCTGAAGAACCCCTGGATCGAACGCAAAGAGCCGATGCGGCCGGAGGTGACCAGTTCGCGCGCCCGCAGCCACTGCGGATGAGTGCGCACCATGAAGGCTTCGCCGATGATCACGCCGGTGCGCTCCTGCACTGCCAGCAAACCTTTGGCTTCGGCTACGGTCATGCTGATGGGCTTCTCGCAGAGGACATGCTTGCCCGCTTCGGCAGCCTTGATGCACCAGGGCACATGAAGCTGGTTGGGCAGAGGATTGTAGATGGCTTCAATTTGCGGATCGGCGAGCAGCTCTTCATACGAGCCGTAGGCCTTGGCGACGCCCAGGGTCCGGGCCGCTTCCTCGGCTTTGCTGAGGTCGCGCGAGGCAATCGCGCTCAGCTCGACCCAATCTCCCTTTTGCATGGCCGGCAATACTTTCTTCATGCCGATCCCGGCGGTGCTCAGTACTCCCCAACGGACTTTGTTTGGCATATCCGAGAGTCTACCTGAGTTTGCGGCCGGGCCAGACAGGGGCGCGTTTTTCCAGAAAAGCGCTGAGTCCCTCGCGGAAGTCGGGGCTGTTACGGATCTTTTCATTCCATCGCATCGCCCGCGCCAGGTCGCGATCGAGACGATCTTTCGCAAACGAGCACAACAGCTTCTTGACCGCGCTCATGGACTCCGGGCTGTTCTTAAGCAGCAGCGCCGCCAGTTCGCCCACGCGTGTCATCAATTGGCCTTCAGCCACCAATTCAGTGACCAGGCCTTGTGCCATGGCCTCCTCGGCGTTCAGGATGCTGCCCGAGAGAAGCAGGCTCTTTGCCTTCTTTTCCCCAACCATCTCCAGCAGAAAAACCGACACGATGGCGGGAATGAAACCGATTTTTACCTCGGTGTACCCGAACCTGGCCTGGGGCGCGGCTAAAGTGAAGTCACACAGCGTCGCGAGCCCGGTGCCTCCTGCAATGGCCGGTCCATTCACCGCGGCGATGGTCGGTTTCGTCAGCTCGTACAGGCGGCGCATCATCCACATGGTTGCTTCGGCATCTGCCCGCTGATCCTCCGGACGCTGATGGGTGAGCGTCTTGAGATTCTCCAGGTCCATCCCCGAACAGAAAGCAGTTCCGGCGCCGGTGAGCACGACCACTCCGCAAGCACAGCTCGATGCTTCGCCGAAAGCGTGCGTAAGCTCGGCAATCATTTGCGGATTCAAGGCATTCCTGCGGTCGGGGCGGTTCAGGGTAATGGTGTGCGTACTGTCAGCTTCCTTGATTTCCAGGGTTGCGTAATGGATGGCCACGGTTCTCGCATGCTCCTCAGTGCTGTTATAGCTGCTGGCGCCACGTGCAGGATGACAATGGTCTAACCCGTTTGGGGCACGCTGAATTTTTCGGCGATGGAATGGGCCATGGCCAGTAATTTATCGAGCGGTTGCAGGCTTGGCAGGTTCGCACCGAGCCGGTTCAGTTCGGTGACGGCTGCCTCGGTGGCCAGATTGCCCACTAGCGCGTCCTGGGCGAAAGGGCAGCCACCGTGCCCTCCGAGTGCCGTATCGAGGCGCCGGCAGCCTGCCTGGTAGGCTCGCAGCGACCTTTTCCGCGGCCTGGCGTGGGTTGGCGTGCAGGTGAGCGCCCAGCTCGATTCCGGGCACAGCGGCGAGCACGGCGCCGAGCAGCGATCGTATCTGCTCCGGGCTGGCCATGCCGACGGTATCGGCCAACGAGATTTCCCTCAGGCCCAGTTCTTTGAGCGAACGACAGGCGGCGATGACCTCATCCTTGCTCCAGGCGTCGCCATAGGGATTGCCGAACGCCATGGAAAGATAAGCCACCACACCCAGGCCGGCGTTTAACGCCTGTGAGCAAATGTTCTCCAAGGTCTGGAGGGCCTGGGGCGGTGTCTGCTTCTGGTTGCGTGCGAGGAAGGTGGCGGAGAGGGAGTAAGGAAAACCCAGGGTGCGAACAGCGCCGGTGGCAATGGCCCGTTCCGCGCCTTGCAGGTTGACTACGATGGCGATGATTTCCACATTGTTCAGGGGGCCAAGCAGAGTTAATACGCGTTCTGAATCGGCCATCTGCGGCACTGCTGTGGGAGAGACGAAAGAGACTGCGTCTATATGCCGGAACCCAGCACCGGCCAGGGCACGCAGGTAATCGGCTTTGACTTCAGCCGGAATGTGCCGCGGCATCGCCTGCCAGGCATCCCGCGGGCACTCGATGATCTTGATTTCTCCCGTGCTCACTGCGGCCTCCACCTGCGCTTAGGTGCGCGCCAGTAGCCACAGTACTCCAAAGCCCAGTAGGTGGATGGCGGCTACCTGCGCCAGAGCCACCCACAGCGGCTTCCACTTGATGGCCAACGCGGTGTAGAGGCCGTAAAGAGCCCACTGGGAGTACAACATGATTTGCGACCAGCTGTTGCTGGTCTGTTCGGAAAGGCCCAGCTGCGGCTGCTTGAGCAGCAATGCATAGGGGTAGAGGAGTTGCAACCGGAGCAACCCGCCTGCGCCCATCAGGGGCAGGATCTCCGCCATCTTTACGGCAATCAAGGTGATTGCGATTCCGAAGAATAGCGGCCACCAGGCGAGCCAGCCACCTGCGCCGGCCTTCTTCCCTCTTTTTCTGGGTGCGGATTTTTTAGGGCGGGCCAGGGTCTGCGAGCTCATGATCCGAGCATACCGCCGAGGGTGGGGAATGATTCCGCAATCCTGGGAGGTGGAGGTGGGGTGCACCTTTCTGATCACATGGAAGGTTGCGCGAGGGGTGCGTCAAGAAGCGGAGTTGAGTCCCGCAGGGACGGCTGACCTTAGCCCAGGACGCAGTCCTGGGCTACATTAGCCAAAACTGTCCAAATAAGCTTTTCTCGGTTGGTCGGGACTTAAACGCTAGAGGGCCAGGGAAAGCGTCTCTGCACGAAGGGCACGGGTTTAGCCGTGCCGTAAAAAAGCCTTCCCGCGTCAGAATTCTGCTTCGAAGGATACGGGCTTCAGCCCGTACATTCACCAACCAAGTTACAAAGGCTTTAGCCCCTGAGGCATCTCTTTTGTTGGTTTAAGCAGCCCTCGGCGGCTGAAGCCGATCCATCTTGACGATCAGATGTACGGCCTAAAGGCCGTACCCTTCGCAGGCCGGTTCTCACGCAAACGCTATTGCCCTCATCGGTTCGATCGTTATGTGGCACTGCTGATCCCGTGCCCTTCGTTCATCAACACAATCGAAAGCTTGGGGCAATCCGGCTGTTCACGCCCTACTACACGACGAAGCAGTACGGGACAGGACTGGGGTTGGCGATTGTGCAATCGGTGGTGGCCGACCATGCAGGTACCATAGCTGTGGAAAGCCGCGAAGGACAGGGAGCTAATTTTGTGATCACGCTGCCGAGGGCTGAAGGATCAGCGCGAGAATTCTGATCATCGATGACGACGCGAACACACTGGCATCCCTCTCTCGCGCCTTCCGGTTGGCCGGCCATGAAGCGGCGGTCTGCGACAACGCCGCCCGCGCGCTGAACTGTCGCAAGGTCAACCCTTTGATTTGATTCTTGTCGAGTAGTGATGCCCAGGCGCGAGGATTGCTCTTCTCGAGGATTTGAAAACCGCCGGGTCACGGCGCCGGTCGTGATGATGTCCGGCCAAGCCACATAGAGATGGCCGTGCGCGCCACGCAGCTGGGTGCACTGGATTTTCTCGAGAGCCGCTGACCACCAAGAAATTGCTGGTGACGATCGAAAATGCCCAGGAAGTTGGCTCAGCTAGAAGCAGAAAATCGGGACCTAGCGACCGAATTCGCAAGCACCACGATCGTGCGGGCGAGGAAACGATGCGCGAGTGATCGCCCAGGTCGAGCGCGTCGCCGCAAGCGAAACTCGGGTCTGCATTCATGGCGAAACCGGACGGGCAAAGAATTGATCGCGCGGACGCTGCACGAAAAAAGTCATCGCGCCGATGGTCTCTTTGTACGCTTGAATTGTGCGGCAGTGCCCTCGGAATTCATTGAGTCCGAACTCTTCGGTCACGAGAAGGGCTCGTTCACTGGCGCGGCTCACCGTCACACGGAAAATTCGAGCAGGCGCATCGCGGAACACTTTCCTGGATGAGATCGGCGACATGCCGGTGGCGATGCAGGCCAAGCTGCTGCGCGTGCTGGAAGAGGGCGAAGTGGAGCGGATCGGCGCCGAGAAGGCTACCAAAGTGGATGTGCGCGTGGTGGTGGCGACGCATCGCAACCTGGAGCAGCTTTTGGAGAGCGGCGGGTTTCGGCGCGATTTGTACCACCGGGTGATGGTGTTTCCGTTGACGTTGCCGCCTTTGCGCGAACGGTGCGAAGATCTGCCGCCGCTGGTGGAGCACTTTGCGCGGCAGGTCAGCGCCCAGAATGGTGGAAGCCGGTTCCCTTCAGCGAGCCAGCAATTGAGGCGCTGAAAAGCTACACGTGGCCCGGAAACATCCGCGAACTCCGCAACGTGGTGGAGCGCTTGTTGCTGCTGGCCGGAGCCGAGGTAGACGGAAACGATGTGCGAACGGCACTGTCTGCGACGCGGAGAGGCGACCCGACGCCTGATGGAGGGGGGACGGGGCCGTTGTCACAGCGCGTTCTTGCCTTCGAGCGGGAAGCGGTGCTGGCGGAACTTGCGCGGCATGGCAGGCAAGTGGCACCGACCGCCAGGGCGCTGGGGCTTGAGCGCAGCCATCTTTACAAGAAATGCCAGCAGCTGGGCATGGATCTGCAGAATCTGCCCGGACGAGAGTAGTCCCTGGACTGGATGCTCAGATCGCGTCCCGCGAACCCTTGCCTTTCTGTGCGCATCTAAGCACAGGTGATTGTCGCCACCTTCCGCGTCTTTCCGTATGCACAAGACGACTCGAAGTCAGCGCGAGCACAAGCGAGAGGACGCTTGTGATGTTCCTGTTGATGATTGTGCCGGTTCCGACCGCCGTGGCAGTGCTGGGCATTATTGCATTGTTGCTGCTTGCCTCCACCATCGCCGGTTCACTTATCGGGCCCACTCCCAGGTACAAGCTGACCAGCGCCGATGAACTTCCACCCAACGATTCAGACCGCTTTCTTGAGATTGTGGAAGCGCTGACCGACGCGAAAATGAACCGAACTGGAA
>CAWCJV010000023.1:0-88737 GCA_963795845.1 uncultured Acidobacteriaceae bacterium
TGCTCAGCCGGAACCCGCGCTGCCAGCACATTCAGATTCCGCTGCCCACAACGGCCGAGACCAGCGCTGCATTTGAGGTTCTAAAGGACCGTTATCCGGTGACATTGGGGCCAAGCCAGGGGCGCCGCGAAGAGATCGCGCGCGCATTGACCGGGGCTACTTTGACGGCTGCGGAGAGCCTGCTTAAGGAATTGGAGCACAACCGGAAATCGCCGACGGCCGAGGACTTGGTCGCGGTGAAAAGGCAGATCGTGCAAACGGAATCACAAGGCTTGATCGAGTTTGTCGAAAGCCACCGCACGCTGGATGCTATTCAGGGACACGAAGCCGTGAAGACCTGGCTACGGCAGGACATAGCTCTGTGGAACAGCGGCGATGTGGAGGCGTTGCCGAAAGGCTACTTGATTTCCGGGCCGGTCGGCACGGGCAAGAGCTTTCTGGTTGAGTGCCTGGCAGGCGAAGCCGCCGTCCCCATGGTCAAACTCAAGAATTTCCGTGACCGCTGGGTGGGCAGCACTGAAGGCAATCTGGAGCGGATCTTCCGGCTTCTGCGTGCCCTGGCCCGATGCTATGTATTTATAGACGAAGCGGATCAGGCACTCGGGAAACGCGAATCGGGTAGCGATTCCGGCGTCTCCGGCCGCGTCTACTCAATGATTGCCGAAGAGATGAGTTCGCCCTACAATCGAGGCAGAATCCTGTGGGTGTTGGCATCCAGCCGCCCCGATCTGATCGAGGTAGATCTGAAGCGCCCGGGCCGGGTAGACGTTAAGATACCGCTTTTCCGCGACCGCCAACGCGAGCGAGAGTTTCGCATTGATTCAGTTCCTGTGTCGCTCGCGAGGCATCGAGTTTCCTCCTGATAGCCTGGAATTACTTGCACCCATGCTGCCCGAGTGGCTGACGGCCGGTGCTGCCGAAGCGCTAGCCGTCAAGGTATATCGTGAGACCAAAACACGCCATAGCAGTCCGGTTGAGGCGCTGGTCAGTTCTCTCAAAGATTACCGGCCCCCCGTGCCGCGCGACGTGCTGGCGTTCCAGATCCAACTTGCCATCGCCGAGGCCAGCGATCAGTCCTTTGTGCCTGACGATTTCGTATTTAAGGGAATTGCCCGATGACTCTGGATGAGATCGATGCCGCGCTGGCCGCCTGGCATCTCCGTTTGACGTCGGCGGCGCAGAACCTGATGGACCTGCATGCGCTGCCTACCTATCAGCGCCTCGCCGGGAGCGATGGCCAACCCAAAGCCGTTCTCACCGGTGCCACAGCGGCCCGCGTGCACCCGATCTTAAACGCGATGGGCACACTGTTCCAGAACTTCGACAGTCTAAAGGAAACCATTGATCGGGCAGCTTCTATCCGGCAGAGTATCTCGCCTGTGTTTGGTTCGGACCAGAAAGTGCGCGAGATTCACGAACTGCTGCTCGGTAGAAGTGTACGGCTCCCGGCGGTGCCGGTGCCCATGGAGCAGCGCAGCCTGCTTAGCGCGGTCGAGAACGTAGCATCCATTACGCCCGAAGAGCTAATGAATGCAATGGTGCAAGGAATTTATGGCTGGCTGCCCCGAGACACGGTACTCGCGGTGGATGCCGCCTGGGAGAAATTAGGCGCAAGCATTGATCGTGCCGTGGAGGATCTGGCTGCCTGCCGAAAACAGGCTGAGCAGTGGAAATTCCCCAGCGCCGGAGTTGGATGCCGCAGAGCAGGCGCTGGAGACCGTCCGCGCGGCGGGCGGAGAGCGACCCTCTAACATCTATCGCGGAATACGATACCGCCGTTAGGCCTGCACTTGATTCGGTGCACAATGCCTTTGAGCAACTCCGCCGAAAACGCGGACAGGTCGCTGCGGGCTTACAGGCAGCCGGGATCCGAGCCCGCGAACTGGAACAGATTCATAAGGAGCCGTCGCCTGCTGGACCGAACGCCGCGAAAAAGTCTCGCTCCCGGCGAGCCTCGCGGCACCGCAGACCCAAGAAGTTGTTCAATCCGTTCTCGATTGGCTGGAACGGCTCAACTCGAGGTTTCACGAAAGGAATGTGGGATCCCATCGCCATCGGGCTCGAAAGATGGAACAAATCGGCCTCCGATTGCGTGTCTTTAGAGCGGGCGGCCTATGCGGCAAACCGAGGTCCCCTTGAGATGCGGAACGAGTTGCGCGGGCGCCTCGATGCGCTGAAGGCGAAGGCCCGGGGCCGGGGGGTAGCAGAAAACGGCGCGCTTTCGGAGTTGGCGGCCCAAGCCGGTGACGTCGCTTTTTACCCGGCCGACGCCAATTGAGAAGGCCTCCGCTCTGGTGGTCGAGTACGAGCGTACCCTCAATCGCGTAACGCCTGCACCTGTGAACAAGGATTCTACATGAAGGTTCGCTGCCGTCAGCTTGGTTGTAAAGGAACCATTGAAGACGGCTACTGCAATATTTGCGGCCTTGCGGCCCCAAAGGCGATAGCGCCCCCAGTTCACTTGCGCCGTCCAGTTCCGTCGTGACTGGTACGGGATCATCCCCGCGCAGCCGCACCGTGAATGGGCCCAAACGCACTCGACATACCTCAACACGAACGCAAAGGCAATTGGGCGCCGGTCTGGTCACTCTTCGGAATTGCCCTCGACCGATCCGGAACGCGCAATCCTGATTGATCCCGTGGTCCCCGAAAACAAGCGCACTTGCCTGAACTGTGGCAATGCCTTGCGGCGGGAAGCCGGATCTGCGGCAAGTGTGGGCAAAAGTATGCCTTCAGCCCAACTCTGAAACCCGGTGACTTGGTCGCTGGCCAGTACGAAGTGAAGGGCGCGCTGGCTTATGGCGGTTTGGGCTGGATCTATCTTGGTTTCGATACGATTCTGGGGCGTTACGTGGTTCTCAAGGGGCACTGAACGTGCACGACGAGTCGAGTGCTGCTGCCGCCGTTGCCGAACGTAAGTTCCTGGCCGCGGTTAAGCACCCCAATATCGTAGGCATTTATAACTTCGTTCAACACGGCGCCGAAGGCTTCATTGTTATGGAGTACGTCGGCGGCAAAACGATCAAGCAGATCCGCCAGGAGCGTGGCCCACTTCCGCCGGCCGAAGCGCTCGCTTACATCCACCGAATTCTCGGCGCATTCTCATTTCTCCATCGCCAGGGTTTTGTCTATTGCGACTTCAAACCCGACAACATCATGTTGGAGAAAGACGACGTCAAACTCATCGATCTTGGCGGCGTACGGCGTCTGGATGATCCGGCGGGCGACATCTACGGGACCCTCGGGTACAGCGCTCCCGAGGCTGGGCAAGGGCCGACAGTAGCCTCCGACATTTTCACGGTCGGCCGTACGCTCGCTGTGCTGCTGACCACCATCCACGGGTTTTCAAAGGAGCACCGCTATACTCTGCCGACACCCGTGGAAGAGCCACTGTTTGCCCGTCAGGAATCGCTTTATCGGCTGCTGCTGAAGGCAACGGCGGAAAAACCAGATGATCGGTTTGATTCGGCTGATTCTATGGCGGATCAGGCGCTAGGCGTTCTTCGCGAGATAGTGGCCATCGAAACGCATTCCCCTCGTCCGGCAGCCAGCGCCCTGTTCGGGTCCGATCTGGTGGCGCTGGATTCGGCCGGGGAATTGGAACCCGTCCTTCCTGACCCGTCGCTGCTGCCGATTCCCGTCTTAGACACGGACGATCCCGCGGCACGGCAGATCGCGAATGCGGGCGCACTGCTCGATCGCGATAGGCGGGTTGCAGCACTGCGTCAGGCGCAGCAACAGGTGCCCGTATCCCGTGAGGTTCGTTTGCGACTCGCGGCCGAACTCGCGGGGGGAGGCTATTTCGAGGCATCCGCCAAACTCCTTCAGCAACTGGAGCGGGAGGACCCATGGGATTGGCGGGTGCTGTGGTATCAGGGCCGCCGGCTGTTGCTGCAGCGCGATCCGGTGGAGGCCCAAAAGATGTTCGATCAGGTCTATTTTGATTTGCCGGGCGAGTTAGCCCCAAAGCTCGCGTTAGGGCTTTCAGCCGAGCTCGCACATAACTTCGATCTGGCAATCAAGATGTATGGTGTAGTTTCGGCAACCGATCCTGGAATCGTCTCGGCCGCTTTTGGCCTTGCACGGTGTTTCAATGCCAAGAGCGATCGCCGCTCCGCTGTTCGGGCGCTCGAACGGATCTCGCCCGGTTCCGCGCTTTATCCCCGCGCGCGCGTCGAATCCGCGCGCATCCTGATTGGCAGAAGCAGTCTTGGACACAATGGCCACAGCCCAACGGCAATGGGAAAAATGGAACCCGCCCGTCTCTTGCCCCTCCGGCGCTTAACGATCTCGCCGACGCATCATCCTTCTGCGAGTCTCTGGCGCTCGAGGGAGTGAACCGGCATATTCTGTACCAGCAGGTCTTGCAGGCTGCGCTGTCAATGCTGACTTCGAAAACGGTGGGGCCAAGTTCCGCCATCAGAGTACTTGGAGGGCCGCTTCGAGGAGGCGTGGGTTCGCCGGGCATTGGAACAGTCCTTGCGCGCGCTGGCACGCACGGCAAACGGCGAAGAGCGAATTCGGTTGATCGACGAAGCAAACCGCGTACGCCCGTGGACGCTGATCTGATGTTGAGGACGATTTCGATATGCAATGTCCCAAGTGCGTAGCTGTCATCCCCGATGATGACCTGTTCTGCGAAAGTTGCGGGAGCAGAATCCCGGTCGAGGCGGAACCGATATCGGAAGTCGATGAGTGTCCCTGCTTCCGTGGGCTTGAGGAACTGGATGAGGACGGCTACTGCCTGCGGTGCGGAAGGCGTGTACTTCGCCCCGCCGAAGATCACCTCGAAGCTGAGTTGTCGACCGGTTTCGCGGCAGTCTCCGATCGCGGGTTGCACCACCACTCAAATGAAGATCGCTTTGCGATCGGCGTGCACAATGACTACTACCTGATGGTCGTTTGCGATGGCGTGTCCAGTTCTCCGGAGGCCGACAAGGCTGCGGCTCAAGCTTCGCAAGCCGCGCTCACGGTAAATGCAGACCGATTTGGCAAATGAGGCCTCCGCGCTCGATACCGTGAAACATTCAATCGAAGCTGCCTCGGCCGCGGTGTCCACATTAGGACTGCAGCGCAGCGAAGCTCCTTCGACCACCATCGTATCCGCCGTGGTCTCCGATCACCAGATCGCAATCGCCTGGATCGGCGATAGCCGCGCCTACTGGATTAGCCAAAGCCGCGCGCACCAGCTAACATCCGATCACTCCTGGCTGAACATGGTCCTGCAGAAGGGCGAGGCTGATCTCACCGAAGCTCAGCAATCGCGCAACGCTCATGCGTTAACACGGTGGCTGGGCCTTGATTCGGACCCGGGTGACCCGGATACAGTTGTGCACACTATTGAGGGGGAAGGTATTCTGCTGCTCTGCTCAGACGGTTTATGGAACTATGCCGAACAGAGGAGGCCATGAACGATCCGTGCTGGAACAGTCGTCCAAGAATTCCGATACCGCTCTGGCATTGGCTCGTAGCCTCGGTGGACTTTGCGATCGCGCAGGGCGGTCGGGACAACATCACAGCATTGGTGTTGCGGCGCGCCGCGGCCGTACGGACCCCAAGGACCTGTTATGAGCAATAGTTTCAAAGCCGAAGTATTTCCAAAACCAGTACGTGCCGCAAGGTGCCGACGAAATCCACGCCATTATGACGGTAACCTCCGCGGAAGGCGTTGGTGCTTCGACATCGATGCTGCAAGGCGGCCGGCTGTTCGGAATCATTTGCGACGTCTCAGGCTCGATGGAAGGCGGAAAGATTGTGGCCGCTAAGAATGCCATGATCCAGCTCATCGACATGCTGCCTTCCGATTGCGCGTTTTTCGTGGTGACCGGCCAAGCTATCGGCGAACACGCTCTGTCCCATGATGCTCGCCACTCCCGATGCCAAGGCGCGCGCTATAGCCGCCGTGAAGCAGATCAAGGCCGGCGGTAGCACGTGCATTTCGACCTGGCTGCGGGGCGGCTCTCGACCAGTTCGATTAGCGCCCTAACGCGATGCGGCAGGCTTTGCTGCTCACCGACGGACAGAATGAGGGCAACGATGAAGATCCTCTCAAAGGCGGCACTGAAGCAGTGCGAAGGCGCGTTTCAATGCGATTGCCGGGGTGTGGGCACCGATTGGAAAGTGGACGAACTTCGCCGCATTGCCGGCACTTTATTAGGCACGACGGACATCATCGCTCAGCCTGCTCAGATGGAGGCGGACTTCAAGCGCATTCTTGCCAAAGCGCTAGGGAAGAGCGTAGGCGACGTATCCCTGCGCCTCTGGACCCCCGCGGGCGCGCAGATTCTGTTCTGTAAGCAGGTCAGTCCGGAAATCGTAGACCTGACCGGCCGCATGCGCCAAGTGAGTCCGCAGGTCCGTGAATATCCGACCGGCGCCTGGGGCAAGAACGAGACGCGGGACTACCACTTCTGCATCAGGGTGAAGCCCGGGGCGGTTGGCGACGAGGTACTGGCCGGTCGAGCCAGCCTGGTCTACACACTTGATCGGGTGGAAAACAAGGGGGCCGAGGCGCGTATTCTGGCCATCTGGACAGACGATGAGGCCAAGTCCGCAAAGATCGATCGTGTGGTGGCGCATTACACCGGGCAGGCTGACTTGGCGGCTTCCATTCAACAGGGTCTGGATGCCAGGGCGCGCGGCGATTTGGATCAGGCGACTGCGCTCCTTGGCAAGGCGGTGCGAGTGGCCCATGCTTCTGGTAATGAGGCCACAGCTAAGCTGCTGCGTGGCGTGGTAGACGTACAGAACGCCGAGACTGGCACAGTTCGCTTGCGGGCGGATGTAGCCAAGGAGGACGAAATGGCTCTCAATACGCGTTCCACCAAGACGACGCGGGTCACACGAGGCTAAAAGAAGGTAGAAATATGGCTGCATTTCACACTTGTCCCAGAGGGCACCAATCTTCCGAGTCGGACTTCTGTTCCGAGTGCGGTGCAAAAATCCAGGGCGCTCCTGTTGCTAGCGCTAGCGGGCATCCGAACTCGGCTTCCTCAAACTGTCCCGATTGCGGCGCCCCTGTTCCCACAGACGGATCGGTTTTTTGTGAGATCTGCGGATACAACTTCAGCACCGGCGCGCACGGGCAAATCCCCCTGAATGATCAGCCACCAGCTCCCGCGCCACTTCCAATGAGCCCCACCACAGCACCCGATCCACCACCGTCCGTTGAGCCCGTTGCAGCGGCGGTCGGAACCGCTACGGTGCCCGCCATCATTGAATTGACTGTCACCGTCGATCCTTCCCTTCGAGAGCCGAACAGTCCCGAGCCGCCTGCCAGTAGCGCGCCGCAAACGATCTCCTTGGACAAGCCGGTCGCACTGATCGGCCGCCGCAGCGAGACACGAGCCATTTTTCCTGAGATTGCGCTGGACCTCGACACGGCTGTCTCTCATAGGCACGCTATTCTGAGCCGGTCGGCCGATGGCGGGATCACGCTGCGTGATATCGGGTCGGCGAATGGAACCCGTTTGAACAACCGCGAACTTCCGCCCATGACCGATGTGGCGGTTCACGATGGCGATCAATTGACACTCGGGCACTGGACACGAATCTTAGTGAAAGCAAAAGCCTGAATCATGGCGGCCTTATGGGATCGGTAACAGGGGTTGCATCCGGCACACCGCCTCCGCAGACGGCAAAGTCCTGGAATACGCTCGAGCGTTTGCGATGGAATCTCTATTTTCTGTTGGCGTTCGATGCAGTGTTCTTGATGGCGGTTCTCGGGGCTGGCTACGTTCATCGCCAGGCACTACAAACGATCGCGCGCGATTCGGCACCCAGCATCATTGCGGCACAACACGTCAAGTCTGCCGGTTGCCGCCATGGATGCCAATGCCGCAGATGAACTTCTGGTCCAGATCTCGCAGCGCGAGGTCTTTCGGGCCGATTACGTGCGGGCCCGCGACGAAGCGGCCAGAGGATTGATAGCGGCCGCGGAAAACGTCACGTATGGTGAATCCGAACTCGTCCCCATAGAAGCTTTGCAGATCGGGCTGGGCGAGTACGAGAGCGCAATACAACACGCGCTCGATTTGCATGATCACAACGATGCCGGGGCGCTGGACGGCTATGCGAAAAGCCGCGCACATCGTCGACGACAGGCTGGTTCCCGCTGCCGACGCCCTGGATAAAGCCAACCTCACGGTCATGGACAGGACGTACAGCGTAGCGAAGTCGCGGAATTCGGTGATGCGCCTATTGGCCATGCTTGCAGGATTCTTACTGCTCGCAGCCCTAATCTACGTGCAGGGCTACATAAGCGAGAAAACGCGGCGCACGCTTAATCTCCCCCTTGTTCTCGCGACCCTGGTGGCGTTCGGGTACCTGGCATTCGCCTACCGCGCGCTTACGGCGGAAGCACACAGCCTGAAAATCGCCAAAGAAGACGCGTTCGCGTCGATGCATTCTTTGTGGCAAGCTCGGGCCGATGCATACGCGGCCAGAGCCGACCTCAGCAGATTTGTGTTAGAGGGTCGCAGTAGTGTTACCGACCGGAAGCTTGTTCATGGAGCAAGCGCGCCATGTGGCCGCTCTGCCGGAAGGGAAAACTTTTAGTGACGTTGCGGCGGCGGCCACGGACAATCGGGGCGTGGACGGCTTCACCGGCTATCTTGCCGATGAGCTTCGAAATATCACGTTTTATGGGGAACTCGAAGCTGCCCAGCAGACGCTTCGGAACTGGGGCGAGACGGCCACAATGTATGCCAAGGTTTTCCAGTTGCAACAAGCTGGAAAGTCAGCCGAAGCCGTTGAACTCTGCACCGGGTCTGGGGCGAATCAGGCCAACCGGGCATTTCGCGGCTTTGACGAGTCTCTGGGCCAGACACTTGATATCAATAAGCACGCATTCGACGAAGCCGTGAAACAAGGCTTTGCGGCCCTGTCCGGCTTTGAGATGACCGCCTCGCTGGCGGCGGTCCTCATCGCTGGTCTCTGCATGTTGGGAGTCTGGCAACGACTCCGTGAATACTTCTGAGTTGTTAGAAGGCGAACCGCAGTTGAATGTCCATGCGCCGCTGTTCGCTCGACGTCTGCTCGGCCGCGAACCCGCCGGTGATTCCCAGCGAATGCAGAAAATAAGGCGATGTCATGGCTCCGTTCGGCGTGTTCAGGTTTTCGTGGTTGAGGATGTTGCGGACGTTAGCGGAGAGCGTCACGTTGAAACGATGTTCCGTCAGTGCATCCATACCACGCGGGCCACCAAATCCACCTCGCCCACCACCGCCCCCCGCACGAGCCCCACCGACACTGCCTTGAAACTTCGTTGTCCCGAAGCCCCAGGTCTTGCTTAAGCGCAGATTGATCCCGATGAATCCGGGACCATCGCCGGCATTCCGCGGCTAGAATTTTTTGGCCTACTTGTGGGATCCAATCGAGATATCCATATGGAGTGGAGATAATGCCGGGCCCTGGTCCACTCGCGAGGCCTGGCCGCTCCGTGAACGCGTTGGTCTCATAGAGATCAGTACCAGTTGTGATGTCAAAGGGCGCACCCGACCTCATGATAATGAACGGAGACAGCCGCATATTCCACCTCATGGCATAACTGCCTCCGAGGAATAAGAAGTGGTGGACGTCTGTCACTGCCCGGCCGTATTCACCGGCGATGTTGTATGGATTCGCCGGCTGCGTACCTACGCCGTCCGTATCACTGTTTGCATGCCCGAATGCATAGCGCGTGAATAGGGTGAGCTTGCCAATCTGGGTGTTCAGGCTGGTCAAAATCTGATTCTGCCGATAAATGCCGACCGATTGGAAGTCGTAAATATTCCCCAGCGCCGGGTTCGGCCGCTGTCCAACCACCAGCCCGTTCGCTGCGGCCGTTGCCGGAAGATCGGCCACGCTGAGAAACGGCGCATTGATGTCCACGGTCATCGGCGTATGATTGCCTCTGGAATTCGTGTAATTGATAGACAGATTAGTGTGCTTCGCAAGCTGCCGCTCCAATCCCGATCGCAGTCTGCATCAAAATAAGGAGCGCGAAAGTGGCTGTCAATCACATAGGTCGAGTTATCCGACGTGCGAGAGCTGCAAGCGAACTTATCGACGTGGATCGGACCTGGGGTTCGGGTTTGAAAAGAACTGTGGATTCGAAGCAACATAAGAAGCTTGGTTGACTGCCATTCAATCCGAAGCGCTCAGCCTCTAAACAGGTTGGTGACCGCGAAGCGGTCGTAGAACATTCCAAATCCACCGCGGATTACAGTTTTAGCCGTGCCCTTGCCACCTTTGTTATCGGGCGCCCAGGCAAATGCCACGCGCGGCGCCCAGTCATTCTTATCGGGAATGTCGCTTTGCGCCTCCCAGCGCACGCCAAGGCTCAAGGTAGGTTCGGCTTACCCGCCAATCGTCCTGGACAAACGGGCCGTAGTCCAGTTGATCGATGCCAATATAGGGTTGTACCGGCATTCTGCTCATATCTCGATGGGCCGTAGCCTAAGGCCTGTGCTTGGAAAAAGTGTCATGGTATTGGTTCAGCAGCAGCTGTAACGTCGCGTATTGCTGAATTGATGTGACTTGGACTATCTGGCCCGTCGATTGACCATTCAGAATGGCCTTTGCATTTCCGCCAGAAAAAATGAACTCGCCAAAGAAGTTTTTTTCCGACGAGTCGTCGATCACGTTCGCTCGTACACGTATTCCGAATTTCGTAACGTGCGGTCCCCATGTCACCGACGTGTAGTTCTGCAATTCATAGTTCTGTTCCAGATCGTAAGACTTGCCATACCCTGATCCACCATTCACCACGAAAGAATTGCTGACGTTGATGGTGGGGTCATAGTTGACGGAGGTTTCATTCGTACGGGTTCGTTCGTATTGAAAGTGAGTCTCGTTCACGACGTGCGTATTGATAACATCTGTTTCCACCATGTGTGCGCTTTCGTCGGTTGTCGATTGTGCGTACCCCGCATTCGGAAGATTGAATCCGCTGACGCCAGTGAGTGCCAAATTATTCACCAAGTAGGCATACCTGACGCTTAAGGTATTGTTTTGGTTCAGTTGCATGTCGAGGCGTGGACTCACGGTGGTGCGGCGCTGCGGCGTGGGTTGAAACGTATTGTAGGGCTCGATATTGAAAGCATTCGGTGCAAGCGCATTGCTGTTCAGGACATAAGGGACGATCGAAGCCACGATAATGCCGTTATCGTCGATCTGTCGACGCTCCACGTCAATGAAGAAACTTGCCTTCTTACCGATGGGGCCGCTGACGTTTCCGCCGAAAAGTTGCGACCGGAACGGCGGATTGACTGACAGGAACGGGTTGCGCGAGTTCCAAACGTCGTCGCTGATGTTGTAATATCCCTGGCCGTGAAATTTGTCGCTACCCGGCTTGGTGAAAATCTGAATGCGCCCGAAGCCGAGTTTGTCAAACTCCGCCGAGAACGGATTAGAGTTGATGCGAATTTCGCGAATAGACTCCTTCGGCGGCAACCTCCCGCCGGTGAAGCCATCGATGTAAATTTGATTACCACCCGGACCCGACGAAGGACCGGCAAGGGCCGTTAAATCGGCTTGCAAATCGTCCGGATCGTCAGGCAGGGCGTCCAGGTCCTCTTTCTTCAGAACAATGGCACCCACGTTATTGGACGGATCCGTGCTCACCTGATTATTCGAGCTTTCACTTACAGTCACTTCTTCTCTTTGCGTCTCCGGGTACCATCACGATATTGCCTGTGGCAGGCTGCCCGCTAGCAACTGAAATGAGAACTGCGCCATTTTGTTGAAGGCCCTTGAAGGTAGCCGTAAGGGTGTACGTTCCAGGCGCGAGGCCGCGCAACGTATATCTACCGTCGCCGCCAGTGGTAGCGGTTCTAGTCTGTCCATTTGAGCTGTCGGTTAAAGTGACAACTGCGTTTGGGATGATGCCGCCGGTATCGTCCTTTACTACGCCCTGGATTACGCCAGTGCCGGCCGCCGGAGACCGTCGCGACGGCGCTGCCGTCCCGGTTGCAGGCGACTGGCCCGCGGTTGGAGCTGGAGTTTGCGCCAGTATTGCGCTGGAGATCCCAAGCGTGGCAATAAAAACGCGGATCGTGCGATTGTTCATGCGACCTCAACAGAAGAATTTCGGTTATTGCGTAGTGCCGCGCATGCGGGCTATTCACCCGGAACGGAGAGATCGCCCAAGTTCCACATGCTGTTCAGCGCCGAGTTGCCGCTGCGCGGTGGGGAGGACTGAAAGATCGGCTCCACTCCGGAGATGACGTTTGTTGCCACTAATTGCGCATTCGCGTTAGCTGCTCCACCCGAAACGATAACGGCTTGGCCGGGCTTCAGGTCTGAGACAGGAATTTTGGGTAAGCGCTCGATCATTTGCGTCAAGTCTCCCCGTGCCACGCCGGATCCCCTGGGCCCGCCGCCCGGACCTCCAGAGCCCGGTTGGGTCCCTGCTGCGGCTGACGCACCTGGATTCGCACCGCCCGGGGTTTCACTTGCCGCGGCGCTCGCAGCCCGGGGGCTCTGCTGCGGCTCGGTACTGGGAGCGTGACTGTTGGAAGACTGCCCCCCGGGAGTGCCGTTCCCATTCCAATGCCCTCCGCCCGATCCATTCGCGCCGCCTTCTGCAGACCTAAAGCTGGGGTTCAAGCGCCGGGCTAGCATCATCGCCATCTGAGGTGGCATCTGCCTGACTGCGGAATCGTCGGTGAGCTCAATTGTGACCGGCTTCTTCGTCTGCAGATCATTCACGACCATCGTCTTACCGTCCGGCGCTACGGAAACGACAGTGGCAGCGACGGTACGGAAGGATCCCGAATATACCTTCTCGGCGGTGATAGTCCCTCCGTCCTCGCTCTTAGAGCCAAGTACTCGGAGTTGATCGCCGGGTTGTATATCGGCCAGTTTGGATTGGACGGGAGTCTTCGGATTCTCGGGGGAGTAGCGCGTGTACTGTTTGACGTTTGCGAGTTCAACTGTAACTGGTTTCGGACCTTCGGGCGCTCGAACGGTCATAATCAGGTGTGAGCCGTCGGGATCAATGGAAGCCACGACTCCGGACACCCCGCGGGTTTTCCACTCTTCCAGTTCCTTCTGATGGACCTGCTCCACTGCGGTTGCAGTCATGACGAGGACGCTGGCAGCATCGATTTGGCTGGTCGAGCCCTCGGGCTTACGGCCGCGAATTGAAACGCGATCGCCAACTGCTAATTGTTCCGGGGTGAGTCGCGTCGCCGACTTTAAGTTCAGATCGGGTCCCACTTTGAGAATGGTCTTAGTGCCCGCGATGGACACGGAGTACTCGGTGTTCGTCTGATCTTCTTTAACGGTGATTTTGCCCCCTGTGAGGGGTCGACCGCGAGTGACGGCCCCAACCACGCGGTCAGCAGTTTTCGATTGCGGTTGCTGCGCTTAGTTTACCGTGAATACGGGGAGGCCATCACGCCAGACAAAGAACGATAGCGAAATACTTGGACATATGTGGTTGCGCATGCCTGGCTTCGCCGGACTCCCAATGGTAAGCAATAAATGAGGGCGAACCGTACTTACTTCGGGTTACGGCCAACGGGAAAGCCGTTGGCAACTTTCTGTGTTGCGAAGTGTAAATGATGCTGGGCGCTCAAAATGAAACACAAAGACAAAAAAAAAACGGCGCGTGCTCCAGGGATCTCCACACGCGCCGTCGTTAATTTGACTCAGTTTAGGTGGGGGGCCGGCTAAGCAGCGCTTACGAGCAACTCTTCGAACATCTCGTTGCCTTCGTCGCGATTGCGATCGGCTTGCTCCTGGCACTGGATACAGAAGGCAGCCCAAGGCACCGCGGCGATAGCGCTTGGGGCTGATCTCCTCCTCACAATGCAGACAGGTTCCAAAAGAGCCATCCTCAATTCGACGAAGGGCCGAGCGAACGTTACGCAGCAGGTTAGATTCCCGGTCGAGATTTCGAATTGCCAACTCACGTTCGGCCGCGTGCTGCACTTCGTCAAGAGCATCAGCACTCTTCTCGATGGTGATCGCATCGCGATTGCGAACAATCAGTTCTAATTCGTCCTGCTTGCTTTCCAGGATCTTTTTGAATTTGCTCAATTCAGTCTTCGTCATTTCCTCTCCCTAATAACGCTTCACTAAAACGTTGCTACCTCCACTGATATACGTTAGGAACATTCGTGTCCCGACGCGGTCCGCAAAAAATTCGAAGCAGCCAAGCTATCTCGGTTAGACGTAGGTGCTCTCGAAAAGGTTCATAATCGATCGTGCTCATCGCTTGGGCTCCGGCGGTCAGTAAGACCCCTGGCTGGCATTTCTGCACCGCGAATAGTGCAGCTATACCGTTCCAAGTTTCGAGGATGCAAAATTTCGCCCGTCGGAGTTCGGAAGAACGGCGCCCCCCACTCCCGCGGCTGCGGCCGCATGCCGGACGGCTTTTCGAATCCCCGCATCATACCACAGCGCTTAAGCAATCCAATCGCCAAACTCAAAGCACCCGCTTTCCAGCCGCTGCGCCAACAACCTGCACGCCAGCAAGCCTGTCAAAGACGACGAACTCAATCGGTGCCGCTCGTTTGATCGGCAAGTGCCACAAACTCGAACAGATACAGCTAATCGCGACCGAACGGCGCTGCCAGCGCGCTCACGCTCGCCCATCCTGACTGCGACAGGGCCAGACACGCAACCACAATTATCCAAGGGTTTTGCCTGAGCCAGGGAACTCGCTCGACGTGGCCCGGCCAACAGGTTCTGTTCTTGTACAGTAGGGCTGACCGGGAAGTTTCTCTCAGGTGGTACGAAATAAAGTAATGGGCTGCTGGGACAGCAACCACGACAACCGTACAACGTTGGAGCGTTACCTAGGTCTGTCAACGCTTCGGATCTAAACGTATTGATACGCTTGTTCATTTCTCGCAGAGGACCCAACGCATAGTGGGAGTGAGTAGGACGCTCGCCGTACGCCGTAGTTGAGTCGCGAGAGACATCGGTTCTGCCTCCCGTTTGTAAACGTGGATCAGCATTCTGGTGCGTGATTTCACGCGCTTCGAGGCTATCATCGGGTGTATTTCAACCACCCCTTCGGGGCTGGCAAGGCTACAATGTGCCACCACGCTGCCGACCGGTAAGTTCCGCTGCACTTCCATAGATCAGGCTAATTGCAGGGTGGGAGGTAGTCGGTGTACTCGCGTGCCAGCGTCTGACGCGGACGAATCTCAGGCGACCGCTTCGAAGTATTCGTCAGGGGGAGTGCAGACCAACATTAGGGTATGCTCGCTTCGAGGCGAAAGCTCGAATTCGTGGTAGATGGTTAGTAACTCCACCAAGGAATCCTGGAAGCCCAGAAACACCGCAGAGCGTTTTTGCCAAATGCACAGCGTTTCCAAGTGGGCGCGAAGTTGTGTGAAGGAGAGAGTTGCCGGCGCCGCGAAGCAGGATCAACCTGGGCTGATTTTGATTTGGATTTCCTTTGACCTGAGTTTTGGGTACAGGGACGCGGCTCCGACCTCTTACACTGGGTTTCAATACCCAGGAGGAAGAGTATGCGGAAACAAGACCCTACCGTTGTCTTGCTATCCATCATTGCGGCGGCTTTGGTTGTATTGCGGTGCGACCGATCTTCTCACCGCGAGCGGCAGAGGCGCAATCCGCCCTGTACCCGCTCTACATTGAGCCCGGTTCGAAATGCTGCGAAAGCCGGATGGCACTGCCCAGGTATTTCGGCAAGTGATGGTGGATATGCGGACGGGAAAGATCTGGGGTTTCCCGACCAATGCGCCGCAGTCCTATCCTTCAAACGGGCTGCAAAACAAACCGGCTACATCGCACCCCTTCGAGCTGGGACGATTCGCCCTGGAAGACATAAACAAGTAACGCAAGTTACCGGGCGGGTAGGGGCAAGTGAAGCAGGATCACCGGGTCTACGGACTCACCTCCCCATCGCGCACCCAGATGAAGGTGCGGGCCGGTTACGCGGCCGGTGGCTCCGCTGAGGCCGAGACGCTGGCCCTTGGTGACCCGGTCTCCTACCTTTACCTCTATTTTGGAGAAGTGCATATATTGAGTCGTGATTTGTTGCCCGTGGTCGATCACGACCAGGTTGCCTTCATAGAACATGGGCTGGGCGATGATGACCACACCATCGTTGGCAGCAAACACTGGCGTTCCTGAAGGCGCATGAAAGTCGGTTCCGCGGTGGATGCTCGCGAGCTTGCCATTGAACATGCGGCGAGTGCCGAAGGAGTCGGTCGCCGTGAAGGGCACGGGTGAGCGAAAGCTACCGTTCCACAACGGCTCAGTGATCAGGTGTGCGTAGGCCGCGTCTTTCACGACTTTGTCCGCTGCGATGCGCTGCAAAGTTGCCGCGTCGGGCTGCACGTACTTTCCCTCTACATGCAGAGTGGTGGTCTTGTAATGTGCCGGCAGCACGGCCACTTGCTGTTTGGTTTCGAGCGTGCGGCCGTCGGTTGCGGTGGCAGTCAATTCCAGGACGTAGTCGCCGGGGCCTGCTCAACGTCGATCCCCGCCAGCGCATACCAATGATTACCTTCGGGCGCCTTGGTGAAGACGACGTCGTGCTTCAGCCAGGTGCCGTGAAGCGCAGTGGCCGGTTGATCGAGTTCAACCTTGAAGAAGACCGGCGAGCCGCTTTCCAGGTGAACAGGAGACCAGCTGACAACGCGAAACGCGGCAGTTTTCTGCGCGTTCCCCGGCGAAAGGCTCAGAACGAGTACAACGAAGGCGACCCAAGCATTCATTCTCACTTACTGAGCATAGAGCCTGTCGCACTCGCGCGTGAACGGTGAATTTGAGGAGGTTTCACTTCCCTATCGAAAGCACGACGCGGAACCTTGCTTTGCCCTGCTCCATTCGCTCATAAGCCTCCTTCACACGGTCCAGTGGATAGCTCTCGTTCATGGAGCGCACACCGGAGAGCACACTGAAGGACAGCGTCTCTTGAGAATCGAGTGAGGTTCCGGAGTACCAGCCTTTGACCTGCTGTGATTTCAACAACAACTGCAGCGCGGGCACCTCCAATGAAGGTACGGCGCCGACGATCATGAGCGTGCCGGTTGGCGCGAGTCCGCCAATCACGGACTTCATGGCGTCTGCGCTGGTCACAGTAGCCAGGATCACTTTGGCACCGCCAAGCTTAAGCAACTCCGCTGCGGGGTCCTGCGCCGCGGTGTCGATATAGTGAGCGGCGCCGAGTTTTTTCGCCAAGGCTTCTTTGTCGTTGCCACGTCCGATCGCAACCGTGTTGAAACCGCTTCGGGCAGCATACTGGACACCAAGGTGACCCAGGCCCCCCAGGCCAATGACGGCTACCAGGTCGCCCGGCCGCGCACCGCTGTTGCGCAGACAGTTGTAAGTGGTGACACCGGCGCACATGAGAGGAGCAGCTTCTTCAGCCGACAATTCTTCCGGCACCGTGGCCAGGGAGGAAAAGGGAGTCACCAGGTATTCGGCATAGCCGCCATCGCGCGTGACCCCGGTGACCTGGGTGCTGGTCTCGCAGGCAAAAAAGTTTCCACGGCGGCAACTGTCGCAATAGCCGCAGTAGCCTCCGTTCCAACCAACACCGACGCGCTCGCCAACCGTCCATCGCGGTGGGACATTTGCGCCGATAGCATCTATTTTTCCTACTACCTCGTGGCCAGGAACGCGCGGGTACTGGATACCGGGGAACAACCCGTCCTTGGTCACTGTATCGCTATGACAGATGCCGCAGGCCTGGACCTTCACCCGCACCATACCGGATTCGGGCTCGGGAATATCCCGTTCCACTATTTCGAGCGGCCCACCGGCACGGGGTACTTGTACTGCGCGCATCTTCGCCATACATCCTCCTGGATTCTCGATCGTAAGAGCCGCAGGTTAATGCGGCTTAAACGTAGATGACTCCACGGGAAGGAAAGTTTCGTGGGTTGGAGGCGGCGTTTTGGTTTTGTATCAGGGACGACTTTAGTCGGGCCGTAACCCGGGGTACAAGACTCGGGCTTCAAGTGCGGATGAAAATCGGACGACAAAACAAGTTCCCGTTAGGGACGGCACACCTTAGCCCAGGATGCAGTCCTGGGCTAAGCTTTCGGACATGACAAGTCCCGCAGGGACGACTGAAAATTGTCCAAGGTCAAGTAGCGGCGTATTTCAGCCGTCCCTGCGGGACTCAATCATCTTGCAGGATCCACCCAGGACTGGCGTCCTGGGCTAAGGTCAGCCGTCCCTGCGGGACTTTTTCCAGTACGGGGTTCAGCCCATACATTAACCACCCAAGCTACAAGAAGGCTTTCCCCTGAGAGCAATCTCTTGTGCTGGTTTAAGTAGCCTCGGCGGCTGAAGCCGATCCATCTTGACGATCGGATGTACGGCCTAAAGGCCGTACCCTTCACAGGCGAGTTCTCAAGCAAACTCTAGGCCCACTCGATGTATCATGAACCACGACCAGCCTTTTACTTCGCGCTACTTCAGCGGTTTGTAGGTGCTGGTGATAAACGCGGCGACGTTGTCGTGAAGCTGTTTCAGCGACTCTTCATGGGCGTAGACCATGTGGCCCGACTTGTACCAGGCAAATTCAATATTCTGCCCTCAGGTTGGCCTGGATGGGCAGGTGAGACATCTCGTACCTCGCAGCGAAGTAGGGCGTGGCGAGATCGAAATAGCCGCCGTTCAGCATGACTTTCAAGCGCGGGTTGTACTTCATCGCCGTGGCCAGATCGGGCATGACGTTGGTGCCATAGGATTCCCCGGGAGCACCCGGCGCCTTGTGCTTCCGCTCCCAGGCTTCACCGATGGCGTCGGTTTCGGGCAAATAGGTGAGGCCGTCGCCGAATTTGAGCTGGTGGCGGACGTAATCATTGAAGGCGGCAATGTAGGCGGACGCGATGGAGGTCGCTTGCGGATCGTAGGCTGCTTCCTGAGCGAGCGGGTCGATGGTCGGGCCGGAGAAACGGCTGTCAAGGCGGCCGGTGGTCAGGTCTTCATCGCCTTGCAAATTATGGTTGAATTCGCCGACATTGACGCGCAGGTCAGCCTTGAGAATATAGGCCACCGGCAGACCCGGTGTACTGGTGCAGCTTCTCGGCAATCGCCTGGCGCGTCGCTTCAGGCAGCTGCGCGCCCTGGGCCAAGGCCGACGCATAGTCGGACATGGCGAATTGCTCTACTTCAGCGAGGAAAGGCTCGAGCGCAGGCGGTTGCGTCGGCAGACGCTTGTGGTAGTAGGCGGTGGCGGCAAAGGTGGGCAACGCCAGCTCATAGGGAACATCGATGCCTGGGTTCCATTGCGGTGCATCGGCACTGTCATCGAAATTCAGGATTTGCGAAAGCAGGATGACGCCATTGAGATCGATGTGGCTTTCCGTCTCCAAAATGCCGGCGACCACCGCCGAGCGGGTAGTGCCGTAGCTTTCTCCGAAAAGATATTTAGGCGAGTTCCAACGCTGGTAGTTGGAGAGAAAGCGCGCGATGAAGCGGGCAAAGGCGTGGGCGTCCGGATCGACGGCCCAGAAAGCCTTTTCCTTATCTTTGCCAAAGATGCGGCCGAAGCCTGTTCCAGGGGCGTCGATGAATACCAGGTCGCTGACATCGAGCAGACTGTAGGCGTTGTCGACCAGTTTGTAGGGCGCGGGACTGGTGTGCTGATCGTCAGCCGTGATGATGCGCCGGGGACCGAAGGCGCCCATGTGCAGCCACATGGTGGAGCTGCCGGGCCCACCGTTGTAGATAAAGGTCACTGGGCGCGATTCCGGCGGCAGCGTCTTTCTTGAAATAGGCGACGTAGAACATGCGCGCTGTGGGCGGCGCGTCGGGGGTTTGTTTTGGCGGCTGCGCGGTCAAACCAAGGTGGCGTCGGCATCGTTGGTCGCGGCCACAAGGATGGTTCCGGCGACGGCCTGGTAGTTGATGTCGTGGCCGCCAATGCTTACCGAGCCCTGAGTGGTGGAATCCTTCGGGAAAACGGGTTCCGCGGATTTCGTATCGTCCTTGCCGGCATCTTTTGGGGGATTGTTTTCCGGCATCCTGCGCCAGAGCGTACAAGGGCGCGGAGACGACAAAAACAACAGGCAGGGACTTAAGCGATTAAGAATGAAGTGAGTTTTCAGAGGCGGTTCCTTGGCGCTGATTTCATCCTGCCGAGACACCTCAAGTTTAGCCCACGCTGAAAAAGTTGCGGTATGTCTGTCACAAATCAAGTTACTAAAGATCCGGCAACTCCTTTTCTTTTCTGGGGTCTATGTGGAGCGAGCGGCAAGGAGATGATCAAGGCCAGCCGCCAGGAAAAGGAGAATCCAATGAAAGTTTTCACGGCTATTCTTGCATCCGCTCTGTTCGTTGCGCCCGCGGCGATGTTTGCCCAAACACCCACGCCAGGCGCACATGACTATAACATCAACCAGCGCAAGGTCGACCAACAGGATCGCATTGGCAACGGCGTGAAGAGCGGGCAGTTGACCGCAGGCGAAACTTCGCGCCTGGAACACCAGGAAGCCGGTATCAACAGGGAAGAACGCGGTATGCGTGCGCAGGATAACGGACACCTGACGAAACAGGACCGGCAGGTCATCCACGAGCAGCAGAACCAGGAATCTCGTCGCATCTATCGCGACAAACACAACGCAGCGGTTCGCTAGGCGAAGAAGGGTGGTCGTTCCGCCCGGGATGGCCACCCTTTTCGCGTCGTATCGAAAAGATAGGTTTCGATTTTCCCTTCCATAATCCATTGCCTCCAGCTCGCTGAGCGGGGCGGCATCCCGTATACCATACAGATGACAGTCGTTAGGCTTTGGGATAGACTCAATCCCACTGCGCCTCAACTCACTGGATCGACTGGTTTCCCCAGTGCGCTGAAGATCGCGAGTATCCTTCTGGTTGGTGTTGTATCCAGTTGTGCCACGGGCCCTCTATTTACCTGAAAGGGGCACCATGCCCTCAACACCAGATCCGCGATTGAACGTTCTGCCTGGCGCGCCGCTTCCCGTCCTCCGGCCCACTCCCGAAACCACTCCTTCCGACAGTGGACCCTCGCTTCCTTGCCGCCCCTCGGTTCGAATGTCAAAGTTCTGATGGTGTGGCCGAGTTTTCCTCCCTCATTCTGGGGTTTTGAAGGTGTATTGCAGATGATTCCGGAGCGCGCGATGACGCCGCCGCTGGGCCTGATCACCGTAGCGGCGCTTTGTCCGGCAACCTGGGAGATCCGGCTGATCGACCACGCGTTCCAGGAGTTGCGGGACGAGGATTTGAAGTGGGCCGACCTGGTGATGGTGAGTGCCATGCACGCCCAGCGCGCGGATGCACTGACCATACTGTCCCGCGCCCGGAAAATGGGGCGACGCACTTTCGTGGGCGGGCCATGGGCGAGCACAGATCCCGACGCCGTGCTGCGGGTGGCCGATCACGTCATGGTTGGGGAGGCGGAAGAGGCATTTCCTGGAATAGCCGCCGCACTCGAAAACGGGACAGCTCACGCGTTGTACCGGATCGTCGACAAACCCGACATGACACGGAGCCCGGTGCCGCGCTTCGACCTGCTGCAGCGCGACAAATACACTTCGATGCCGATTCAGTTCTCGCGTGGGTGCCCGTTCCAGTGCGAGTTCTGCGACATCATTACCATCTACGGCCGGCGGCCGCGGGCGAAGACACCCACCCAGGTGATTCGAGAGCTCGATGTACTGCTCAAACTGGGTTGGCGCAACGAAGTATTCATCGTCGATGACAACTTCATCGGCAACCTTCGTCAGGCACTACAACTGTCGCGTGAGCTCGTCGAGTGGCAGAAACAACATCAGCAACCGTTTTCGTTCTATACCGAAGCTTCGCTCAACCTGGCGGCCCAACCAGAACTCATGGATGCCATGGTCGAGGCCAATTTCATGTACGTGTTTATCGGCATCGAGACGCCCTCTGCCGAAGCATTGAAGGAAACCCACAAATATCAAAACCTGCGCAGCACGAACAACGTCGAGCAGGTGCGCATTATCCAGGACAAAGGCCTGTGGGTATTGGCAGGGTTCATTGTCGGCTTCGATTCCGACGACGAAACTATCTTCGCCCGCCAACTGGAGTTTATTGACCTGACGGCGATTCCCTGGGCTATGGCCGGCATTCTCATGGCTCCGCCGACGACGGCCCTCTTCGATCGCATGAAGCGAGAAGGGCGCCTGATTGAGGACAGCCAATCCATCACCCAGTTCGGCCTTCCTAATTTCCGTACTGTTTTGCCGTTGCCTATTCTGCTGCGCGGTCTTTGCACTTTGCTCGAAGGCTTATATCGGCCCGATGCCTTTTTTGAACGCTCGTATAACTCCTTGAAGGTCTGGAACCCCAAACCGACGCAGAAGCCGCCGAACCTGGGCATGATTTATAACCTGCGTGTGCTTTTTGCTTCCATGTGGCGCCAGGGTATGTGCTCAAGCTACCGCAGCAGTTACTGGAAGTTCCTGTTCAGGATGGTTTCCTCGTACTGGCGCTCAACGGCAAAGATCTGGCTGGGCTTCACTATGTTGCTCTCGGCTCATCACTTCGTCCTTTATTCCAAGGAAGTGATCGATCATCTCGAGGCGGAGGCGGAAGCGGTCGAACAAAACGACCGCCGTCCTGTGGGCAGCACGGCGGACGAGTTTGATCAGGTGGCGACGGCGTAGTCAGGGATGTTTTTCTTCAAAACCCGAAAACGTCCCAAGTTAGCGCTCGGTGTCTTTCGCCAGTGTCGTCAGGCTTTGACTTCGGTTCCGGCAATCTCTTCGAGCACACGGATGGAGCCGCAGATGTCGTCTTCGCCATAACCTTTGGCCATTGCGGTTTGGAAGAGCTGCTGCGTCAGGCCGGTCAGCAGCAGCGGGACGCCGATTGCGGATCCGAGGTCGAGCGCGAGGCCGATATCCTTCTCCAGCCATTTCACAGAAAAGTTAGTGGCGAAGTTTCGCTTGAAGACCATGGGCGCCTTGGCAGAAATCAGGCCTGAGCGCGCGGCACTGTTGTTCAGGATGTCGAGCATGAGTTCGGGATCGACCCCGGCTTTGGTGCTCAACACCAGGCCTTCGTTAAATGCCTGCAGAAGGTTGCCCAGGATGAGGTTCTGGGTAAGCTTGGCGCGCAAGCCCATTCCCGACTTGCCGCAATAGTAGAGAACCTTGCCCATCGCTTCGAAGAAGGGTTTGGTGTGTTCAAAGACATCTTTCTTGCCGCCAATCATGAAGGTGAGTGTTCCCCCCTCGGCGCCGGCCTTCGAGCCGGTGCAGGGAGCATCGAGAAACTCGATGCCCTGGGGCTCGAGTTCCGCGGCGATGCGGCTGCTCTCTATCGGAGAGACGGTGCTGCAATCCGCAATCACAAAGCCCTTTTTGGCGCCTTTCACCAGACCCTTGTCGCCCAGGATGACTTCCCGGGACATGGCGGTGTCGCCCACGCAGAGAAAGACACATTCGCTGTTTTGCGCGACTTCCGTGGGGGTAGCACAGAACGTTGCTTTGTTGGCATCGGCAAATGCTTTGGCTTTTTTCTGGTTATGCGACCAGACGGCCACATCGTGACCACCCAACACGAGGTGTTGGGCCATGGGACCGCCCATGATGCCAAGACCTAAGAATCCTAGTTTTGCCACGAGATTGTGCTCCTGATGAAGTTAACGAACGTGGAAGACGTAGGCATACAGCATGACCTCGAGGCCGATGGCTGTGGCCATCACGATGCTGTGCCGCAGAGTGAAGCGAAAGAGTTTTGCCTGGTCGGCGACGGTCATGGCAGTGGCTGCAGCCGCGACCGCGATGTTCTGCACGCTGATCATCTTGCCCACGACACCGCCGGCGGAGTTAGCGGCTGCCATAAGGGTAGGCTCAAATCCGAGCCGGCTGGCAGTCACCACTTGCAGATTGCCGAAGAGCGCATTTGCCGAGGTATCGGAGCCGGTCAGAAAGACGCCCAGCCAACCGAGGAGGGGGCTGAAGAAGGGAAAGGCCCTCCCCGATGCCGAAAACGCAAGTCCCAGGGTGGCGGTCGCGCCGCAATAGTTCATAACGAAGGCCATAGCGAGCACAGCGGTGACGGTCAACGTGGGCAAAAAGAGCTGGCGGCACACGGAGAGCAGCAGACGCCCGAAGGCCGCCGGAGGCATGCGCAGAAACAGGGCTGCCAGCAGGGTCGAGAACATGCAGGCAGTACCGGCTGCGGAAAGAAAGTTCATCTGGTAGAGCGCCTTGTACAGTGTGGGCCTGGCGACTACCGGCGGCATCATCATGACGTGGTTATGCAGCAGGGGCCAGCCGGCGCTGATGGTGACGGAATTCAGCATTGCCTGGAAGGGCTTGTAGCCCCACAGCAGCACCAGGATCACGAGCAGGCCGTAAGGCATCCAGGCGCCGAATATCTGCCCGGCGGTATGCTTCCGGTCGTTCGCTCCGGGAGCGAGGGTCGAGTATTTTCTTTCCTGGCCCACTGGGGCTACCGGCTCCAGTTCCCTATCCCACATCTTGGCGGGCCGCCAGAACCGCAGAAGCACGAGCAACGCTGCGAGGGCACAAAGCGAACTCATGATGTCGGTAAGTTGCGGGCCCACAAAATTCGACATGAGGAACTGGACGGAGGCGAAAACTCCGCCGACCAGGGCTACGGCCGGCCAAACTTCCAACATCCCGCGCCAACCAACCATGATGCAGACCAGGTAAGCAGGGAACAAACAAGGAAAGCGGGGCACAAAGGCGCCCGACCGCGCCGCTTAGTTGTCCACGGGCAAGCCGGTGATTCCGGCAAGGGTAATCACGGGGATCCCGATTGACCCGAAGGCGACCGGCGCGGTGTTGGCCACCAGGCAAAGGGCGGAAGCATAGAAAGGCGAAAAGCCGAGCCCAACCAACATGGCTGCGGCAACGGCCACGGGGGTTCCGAAACCCGCCGCCCCTTCCACAAATGCGCCGAAGGCGAAGGCAATCAACAGGGCCTGCAGACGAGCATCGCTGGTCAGGTTTCCCATCGACGACTTGATGATTTCGAACTTGCCCATGTCCACAGTCACCCGGTAGAGAGTGATGGCCCAAAAGACGATCCAGGAGATGGGAAACAAGCCAAAGGCGGCCCCATAGCCGGCGGCGCTGAAGGTAAGCGGGACGGGCAATTTGTAGGCAAAGAGCGCAATCAGGAGCGCCAGCAACAGGGCGAACAGTGAGGCGAACCAGGCGGCCTTGCGGCGGACACCGAGCAAGAAAAGCAGGAGAAGAATCGGTAAAGAAGCGATGACCGAGGAAATGGCTAAGCCATGCCCGAAGAGGGTGTAGCTTTGGGACCAAACTGGGCTCATTCGGGGCAGCTCACTCTTGGATTTGGCGGTTCGAATTCTTACGTTCGCGGTGGCAGCGAGCCAGTATATTCCGCGTGGATCAGTGGATTCACCATCGGCCTATACCGAATCAGTAGGGGCTTTCGTGGCTTTCTTTTCAAGGAAAACCGCTCCTCGTTACGATTATGGGGGCCACGTGATTGTGAAACCGCCTTAGGATATTAGCAGCATGCTTACGCCCACCATCCTAGCCGAACTGCGGGCCGCTGTCGGGGTCGATGGTCTGATCATCGACCGAAATCAGCTTCAGACCTACGAATGTGACGGGCTGGCGGTGCTGCGCAGCCTGCCTGCGGCGGTGGTCCTGCCCCGATCCACGGCCCAGGTGCAAGCGGTGATACACGGTCTGCGCCCGCCACCGGATACCGTTCGTTGGCCGCGGCGCCGGGACTGGCCTCTCCGGGGGTGCGTTGCCCGACGATCGCGGCATTGTGGTTAGTTTTGCGCGCATGACCAAAGTGCTGGATATCGACATTCCCAACCAGCGCGTGACTGTGGAAGCGGGCGTGATCAATGCCCACGTTACCCAGCGGGTTACGCCGGCGGGTCATTTTTATGCGCCGGACCCGTCGTCGCAGATCGGTCTGCACCATCGGCGGCAATGTAGCTGAAAATTCCGGGGGCGCCCACTGCCTCAAGTACGGCTTCACCACCAACCACGTACTGGCTCTGGAAGTGGTTTTGCCCACTGGCGAACTGGTCCACCTGGGTTCGCCCACGCTGGATGCGCCCGGCTACGATCTGGCTGGGGTTTTTGTGGGTTCTGAGGGAACACTGGGAGTTGCCAGTTCGATGACGCTGCGGATCGTGCGGCGTCCGGAGACGGTGCAGGTGCTGCTGGCAGCATTCGATTCGATCTCCGCTGCCGGGCAGACGGTTTCCGACATCATCGCGGCCTCGATCCTGCCGGCGGCTATGGAGATTATGGACCGGCTCTCCATCAGGGCGGCTGAGGCTGCAGTGCACCCGCACTACCCGGAATGCGAGGCCCTGTTGCTGGTGGAGGTGGATGGTCCGTTTGCAGAGGTCGATCTGCATATGAAGCAGATTCGTGAGCTGTGCAAGCAAAATGGCGCCTGGGAGGACCGGCTGGCACAGAGCGAGCAGGAACGGGTTCTGGTGTGGAAGGGTCGCAAGGCGGCGTTTGCCGCTGCCGGCCGCCTTTCTCCCGACTACATCGTGCAGGATGGAGTGATTCCCCGCACCAAGCTGCCGATGGTACTGGAGCGGGTAGCGGAAATGGCTGACGAGGTCGGGCTGCGGGTCTCGAATGTGTTTCATGCAGGCGATGGCAACCTGCACCCCCTGGTGCTGTATGACCGGTCGATTCCAGGCCAGGAGGAGATCGCGATCGATCTATCCATGCGCATCCTCTACCTCTGCGTCGATCACGGCGGCTCGATTACCGGAGAGCATGGCGTGGGCCGGGAGAAACAACAGGCAATGGGTTACATGTACTCGGAACCGGACCTCGATACGATGCAACGGGTGCGCTGCAGCTTCGACCCGGAGAGTATTGCAAACCCCGATAAACTGTTCCCCCGCCCGCGGCTTTGCGGGGAAAAGACCGGCAAATATACTCCTCATCCGCTGGAGACAGCAGGGGTCGCAGAGTTCTTTTGATCTAAGTACTCAGGATATGACTGCTCCGCTGGCTGCCGCGATCGGGGCGGAGCATTTGCGCAACTCGAATGGGACCATCTTCGTTGCTCCCGGCAGCACAGAGGAGGTCGCCGCGGTCCTCCGTTTGGCCAACGAAAACGGTTGCAGTGTTGGGGTATGGGGCGGTGGCACGAAACAGGGTTGGGGCTATCCGGTGGCGCCGGCGTTTGGTGCTCGAGATGCATCGGTTGAACGCGCTCCAAGAGCATACCTGGCAGGATATGACCTGCTCGGTAGAGGCGGGGTGCACCTGGGCTTCGCTGCAATCGGCTTTGGCGCAACATGGCCAGTTCGTCGCGCTTGATCCGCTTTGGCCCGAGCAGGCCACGGTTGGCGGGATCGTTGCCACGAACGATTCCGGCGCTCTCCGGTTGAAGTACGGCGGGTTGCGTGACCTGGTTATCGGTATGACGATCGTGCTGGCCGATGGGACGATTGCCAAAACCGGCGGCAAGGTGGTGAAGAACGTTGCCGGCTATGACTTGCACAAGCTGATGATCGGCGCGTTCGGCACGCTTGGGGTCGTCACGTCGGTCAATTTCCGGTTGCACTCCACGCCACAGTGCGTCCAGAGTTTTAGCGTGTTGGCGGCGAATGCTGAGCCGCTGGGCAAGTTGATGCTGAAGGTGCTGCACGCCCAGGTGAGTACGGTCGCGATTCAGCTCCGCGGAACGGCTGAGGGGTTTGCGCTCGATGTGCAGCTTGCGTCGTTGGCCGAGGTGCTGCATACCCAGGCGGCTGCGCTCGCAGCGATGGCTCAGAGTGAAGGGCTTCGTTCGGATGCGGCTGCGGATGAGGTGTGGGGTGCGCGGCAGTTACAGATGGCTCACGAGTTTGTTTGTAAGGGCACGATGCTTCCAGCCGAGATTGCGCGGTTTGCCGCGCGAGTTCGTGGCTTGGGTGGCGAGCCGGTGATCCAGGGCACTGGGATCATGATTGCGGGTTTCCCTGCCGGCGATGGACTGATGCAGTTGCGCACTGAGATGGAACAGGCTGGTGGATCGATGATGGTTCTCAAACAGCCCGCGGAGTCGGAACTCGATTGCTGGGGCGCTTTGCCGGATAGCTTTCCTCTCATGCGCCAGATTAAGAACCGCTTTGATCCTGAGGGCATTATCAATCCGGGCCGCTTTTTGGGACGGATTTAAAGGGCGAGGCCAGCATCCCACTCAAGCCAACTACGGGCTTGAATGGGCCACCCCAGAAAACTGAAGACTATGACTCAACTGACACAGCTCGAACCTGTTAAGCCTTCGAACTTCGACGCTCATCAGCCGCCCGAGATGGCCCTCATCGACGATTGTGTGCATTGCGGCTTCTGCCTTCCCGCGTGTCCCACTTACGTGCTGTGGGGCGAAGAGATGGATTCACCTCGCGGGCGCATTTACATGATGAAGAAGTCAGCGCAGGGCGAGGCTCCGCTCGACCAACGATTTGGCCTGCACATGGATAATTGCCTGGGATGCATGGCGTGTATGACGGCGTGTCCTTCAGGAGTGCAATACAACAAGCTCATCGAAGCGACCCGCGCCCAGGTGGAACGGAAGATTCCGCGCAAAAAGAAGGATAGCCTTTTCCGCAGGCTTCTCTTCGCCACATTCCCCTATGTGAAACGGCTACGGTTGCTGGCTCTTCCCATGTTGATCTACCAACGCACCGGCTTGCAGAAGCTGGTGCGGGCTACTGGTTTGCTGCGATTGCTGCCGAAGCGGCTGGCACAGATGGAGTCGCTGCTACCACGCGTGCCTGCAGGTTTTTTGCAGGGCCTGCCTGCGCGGGTCGCACCCACTACGGCGCCCCGGCGCAGGGTTGGCATGCTCTCCGGATGCGTGCAACAGGTTTTCTTCCAACATGTAAATCAGGCCACCGCACGAGTGCTCGCCGCGGAGGGATGTGAGGTGATCATCCCCCAGGCGCAACAATGTTGTGGCGCCCTCATGCTGCACTCCGGCCTGGATGAACAGGCGGCGGAACTCGCCCGCACGATGATCGCGGCCTTCGAGAACGCCAACGTAGATACGATTGTGATCAACGCCGCGGGATGCGGATCGACCATGAAGGAGTATGGTCATCTGCTGCGCGACGATCCAGCCTGGGCAGCGCGGGCCGCTGCGTTCAGCGCGAAGTGCAAAGACATCTCAGAAATTCTTTGCGAATTGCCGTCGCTGGCTCCACGTCACGCATTGCCGATGCGGGTGGCGTACCATGATGCGTGCCATCTGCGCCACGCGCAAGCCATCCATGCGGAGCCACGAAAACTGCTGGCCGGGATTCCCGAGCTTGAAGTGGCGGAGGTCGAGGAAGCTTCACTTTGTTGCGGCTCTGCCGGGGTTTACAACTTGCTGAATCCGGAGCCGGCGAATGAGCTAGGCGATCGCAAGGTTGAGAATTTGCTGGCCACCAAGGCGGAGGCGGTCATCTCGGCCAATCCAGGTTGTTTGCTGCAGCTGATGAGCGGATTGCGGCGGCGTGGTCTGGATACGATGCCCACGTTCCACATGGTGGAATTGCTGGACGCTTCCATACGGAATGCTCCGCTCGCGGGCATGGGTGAGAAACAGTAAAATACAGTTTTTCGGAGGGACAATGGCAAACTCGACGGTTACGGTTCCAACAGTGAAGGTCGAAGGTGCAGCGGGCGTGGCGGACGGAGAGATCCTCACACCGCAGGCGATCGAATTTCTTGCAGCCTTGTCAGCGAACTTCGAGGCAGAACGGCAGAAGTTGCTGGCGGCCCGTGTGACCCGCGGCGAGGCGCTGCGCAAGGGGCAACTCTACGACTTTCTGCCGGAAACCGCGAGCGTGCGCCAGGGTGAGTGGCGCGTCGCTCCGATCCCGGCCGATCTCGAGGATCGTCGAACGGAGATCACTGGCCCAGTCGATCGCAAGATGGTGATCAATGCTCTCAATGCCGGTTCGAATGTCTTCATGGCTGATTTTGAGGATTCCACTGCACCCACGTGGCGCAACGTGATCGAAGGCCAGGTGAACCTGCGGGATGCTGTGCGGCGAACCATCAGCTTCGCCAGTCCTGAAGGTAAGCAATACAAACTGAATGAGAAGACGGCGGTGCTTTTTGTGCGTCCACGGGGCTGGCACCTGTTGGAAAAGCATGTCCTGGTTCAGGGCAAACCGATCTCAGCGTCGTTGTTCGATTTTGGTTTGTATTTCTTTCACAACGCTGCAGAGTTGATGGCACGCGGCAGCGGGCCTTACTTCTATCTGCCGAAGATGGAGAGCCATAAGGAAGCGCGGCTTATGGAACAGCGTGTTCAACTTCGCGCAGGATACGCTGGGCATTCCCCGCGGCACAATTCGCGCAACGGTGCTGATCGAGACCCTGCCCGCGGCTTTTGAGATGGATGAGATTCTCTACGAACTGAAAGATCACTCGGCAGGATTGAACTGCGGCCGGTGGGATTACATCTTCAGCTTCATCAAGAAATTCAGTTACCGCGAAGACCTGGCGCTTCCTGACCGTTCGACGATTACCATGGACCGGCATTTTCTCAAGTCCTATGTCGAGTTGCTGATCGAAACTTGTCACCGGCGCGGTATCCATGCCATGGGCGGGATGGCGGCGCAGATTCCTATCAAGCGGGATGCGGCTGCCAATGATGCTGCTATGGAACGCGTGCGCCAGGACAAGCTGCGCGAGGTCAAGGCCGGACACGACGGAACCTGGGTTGCGCATCCTGGCTTGGTTGCCTTGGCCAAGACGGTGTTTGACGAATATATGCCTGGACCGAACCAGATTTCGCGGCGTAATCCCGGCATCCAGGTGAAGGCAGCCGATCTGCTGGCGGTGCCCGAGGGCGATATCACGCGCAAGGGCCTGGAGATGAATATCGACATCGGTCTGCGCTATCTGGCGGCGTGGCTCGATGGGCTGGGCTGCGTGCCGATCTACGACCTGATGGAAGATGCAGCGACCGCAGAGATTTCGCGGGCGCAGTTGTGGCAGTGGGCGCACCATGCGGGCCGCATGACGGATGGCGTGACGATCGACGTTCCCGTGGTGCTGGCAACGATTCCGGTAGTGTTGGAGCGGATCAAGAAGGAGCTGGGGGATGCGCGGTTCGCGGCCAGCAAGTTTACCGCGGCGGGCAGGCTTTTCGAGCAGATGACAGAAGCGAGAGAAATGCCGGAATTTCTGACGTCGGTTGCTTACGCGTCCATCGACTGATGCGGGTGGATCATGAATTCGCTGGATGTTTTCAGGACTCTTGCTTATTACAACCGGGTCGCGAATGAGCGGCTCTATGAGCAGTGCGGCAAGCTGGAGCTGGCAGAATATCGCCGCGAACGTGCAGGTTCGTTTGGCAGCATCCACGCTCTGCTGAACCATACTTTATTGGGCGATCGAATCTGGATGTCGCGGTTTGCCGGCGGAGGCAGTACGACACCGCCACTGAACACTATTCTGTACGAGACATTCCCGGAACTCAGTGCAGCGCGGAGAGAAGAAGACGCCGGCATTGAGTCCTTCTTCGAGAAGGTGAATGACGGGTTTATGACCCGGTCACTCCGTTACAAAAACAGCCTGGGCAAGGACTGCGAGAATTCCGCACCGCAGGCGGTTCTTCACTTCTTCAATCATCAGACGCACCATCGCGGCCAGGTGCATGTGATGCTTAGCCAAACAGATGTGCGGCCGCCGTCTCTTGACATGCACCGCATTTTGAACCCCTGAGGATGCTTGACTTCACCCGAGTGGGGCGAAAGTGTCTGCGTGAGAAGCAATTGCAAATTGAGTCCCGCGGGACGGCAGCTTCTGGCGGGATTTAAGACTCCAAACTACGGCCGTTGGTTCTGGACGGGTGCCCCAGTTCGCCGAGCGGCTTCGGCTTCTTTGCTCCAGCGGGACCGTGATTCACGCCGGTCACCACTCTCCTCAGAGGTGCTCTATGGAAGGGGTGTGAGGACCAAAACCACTCCGCAGGAAGCCGACTACTTTGCTTCCAGCGAGTTATCGGTGCGGTCGTCGTCGGGCAACATGTGATCGGGATCTACTTTTACGGCGGCTACCGGTTTCTCGCCTTGCCAAACGGATTCCGCCTTGGATTGCCAGGTCTCTACGGGCAGGCGGAAACGGGTGGTTGTTCCGTCGGTGTAGCGCACCTCTACGGTTGCGGGTAGTACCAGTTGTCCTTTGTTCACTAAGGTCACCTGATCACCGTCGATTTTGGTGACGGCAAGATTAAAGCGCCAGTTGTGCATGTACCAGCCGCGCCAGAACCAGTCCAGATCTTCACCGCCTTCGCTGCTCATCTCGCGGAAGAAGTCTGAGGGCGCCGGATGCTTGAACGCCCAGTCTTTTATGTATTTGCGGAACGCCCAGTCAAAACGCTCCTTGCCCAGGATCTGCTCGCGCAGCAGCACCATGCCGTAGGCTCCCTTGAAGTAGCTCACCGGGTGCGTGATGGGCCAGGTATACGCATCCGCCGGCATCAGCAGGACGGGAGCAGTTGGATCGTCCAGCACTTTGAGGATGGTGTCAGGCGGCTCTCCTCCTGCGGAGTATTCCGAATCCCGCTTGGGGCCGTAGACGCCACCCTGGAACTTGGCTGACTCATCGATGTCAATGAACGTGTTGAATCCCTCGTCCATAAAAGCGTTTCTGCGCTCGTTCGAGCCGACGATCATGGGGAACCAGGTATGCCCGATCTCGTGCGCGGAAATCCAGAATAGTATCTTGCCCTTGTCGTCGATGCCGTCGAAGATGATGCCTGGATATTCCATCCCGGTGGAGAAGCCGGCTACGTTGATGGCGGCCGGGTAGGGATAGGGAAACCAATCGGTCGAGAAGCGTTCCACAGCATCCTTTACGTACTCGGTCGACCGTCCCCAGGCTCCTTCGCCCACACTCTCTGGCGGATAGACGCTTTCGGCGAGGCTCTTCTTGCCGTCCGGCAGATTGATGCGCGCCGCGTCCCACACAAATATCGGGCTCGCGCTCCACGCCACGTCGCGGGTGTGATCCATATGGAAGTGCCAGGTTAGCGTACCCCCCGCCTTCGGACGGCTCGCCGGATCGTTGATTTCGTCGGCACTCCGGATCATCACGGTTTTATCGCTGTTCCGCGCCTGATCCAGCCGCGTTATTTGCGTTTTGGTCAGCACGTCTTTCGGATTGACCAGCTCACCCGATCCAGCCACGATCATCTCGCTGGGCACAGTTACGTAATAGTCAAAGTGACCATATTCCAGGTAAAACTCGCTGCCGAGATACGGTAGGGTGTCCCAGCCGCGAAGATCGTCATAGACGCACATACGCGGATACCACTGGGCCATGTCATAGATGTTTCCCTTTTGCGAGGCCCCCCAAGATGTGCGACCGCCCCAGACGCCTGGTATCTGATAGTGATACTTGATGTGGATTTTGAGCACGCTCCCTTTGGGTCCCAGCGGCTGAGGGAGCCGGATCTGCATACGCGTGTCGTCCACTACGTAATCCGCCTTCAGCATCTCCTTCCCATGCTCGATCTCGACCGAGTCCAGCACATATCCTTCGGTCGTGCGCGCATTGGGGTTCTCCTCGCTGTCGGGTACGGGTTTCTTGCGGCGTAGCCCTCCGTTCACCAGGTAGCCGCGCGAATCTTTGCGATAGATGTTCTGGTCCAGCTGGATCCACAGACTGGTGAGCGAGTCAGGGCTATTGTTGGTGTAGGTGATCACCTCGTCGTTCGTTAAGGTCTTCACCTGCGTATCGAGCACAGCGTGCATCTCGTAGTCCGCTTCGTTTTGCCAATATGCCGGTCCGGGAGATCCGTTGCCGGAGCGATACGCGTTGACCGCGTCGGGCAGTGTCAGCGGCGCAAAGGCTACGCGCGGGTCATAAGTTGGCTTGGGGGTTTGTGGCCACGCAATCGAACCCAGCAAGATAACAAAAACAGCCGTCAACGGACGTTCAAAGCGCATCGATTCCAGGCTCCTGGCTAAGCGGGATATCCAAGTGGTTCTTTCAGCATACCGTCAGGCGGGTATACTCATGCGGATATCTGAACTGCGAGCTCATTCATGCGACGATTTGTTCTGCTTATCCTGCTGGCCGGTACGCTCTTGCACGCTCAAGAGACCTACGTCCTGGGACCGGATTCTGCGCCCCAGGCAGGAGTCCCCAAGGGCTCGGTGACGAAGTACGAGTTGAAGGCGGGCCGCTTCTATCCCGGCACTCCACACACCTATTCTCTCTACGTACCGGCGCAGTATGACGCGAGCAAACCTACGCCCTTCATGATCTTTCTCGATGGCAGCGGCTTTTTGTCCGACAAGGTACGGGGCCCGGTGGTTTTCGACAATCTGATTGCCAGGCATGAGCTGCCCGCGATGATCGGCATCTTCATCGACCCGGGGATTCTGCCTACAGTGTCTGACCTGGCGCAGCATCGGTTCGAACGAGTCTTTGAATACGACTCGCTCAGCGACCGCTACTCCCGCTTCTTGCTCGAGGAACTCATTCCCGAGGTAGGGAAGAAATATAACCTCTCCAAAGATGCAAACGATCGCGCACTGTGCGGGGTCAGCACGGGAGCAGTAGGCGCTTTCATGGCAGCCTGGAACCGGCCGGATCAATTTCACCGGGTGCTGAGTTTCATCGGAACCTATGTGGCGATGAAGGGCGCCGACTCCTTGCCTGCTCTGATCCGAAAGACTGAGCCGAAGCCGATCCGGGTATTTCTGCAGGATGGCACGAACGACCACATCGTACCCGCGCAGCCCTGGGGAACCTTCTACGCCGGCAGCTGGCCCATCAACAACCAGGTGATGCTGCAGGCGTTTGAGTCCGCCGGATACGACGCCAAGCTGGTGATGGGCAGCGAAGGCCACAACATGAAACAAGGCGCCGCGATTCTGCCGGATGCGCTTCGTTGGCTATGGCGCGATTATCCAAACCCTATCGTCGTACATGAGCCGGCGGCGATGCATGAAGCGGGCTGGGATCCGCGGGGCAAGGTTTATTCCACGGTTTTTGTCGATAAGCCCTGGCAGCAAATTGCGGACACCTACCGATCGATCGAAGGTCCGGCGGCTGACAAATACGGTAACGTCTACTTTACCGATCGGGCGACGGATCGGATCTACAAGTCTGACGCCGATGGAAACGTGACCTTGTTCAAAGATCACGCGAATGGTGCGAGAGCATTGCGAGCCGGATCTGACGATCGCCTCTACGCCTTCGAGGCAACGGGAAAGCGACTTGTCTCCCTGGGATCTGGGGGCGATGTAAAGGTGTTAGCCAGGGATGTCGAAGCCGCCGGCCTCGCGGTGACCGCCAAGGGCACAGTCTATTTCACGAATCCGTCAGCGAAGACGATCGACTCCATTGATGCCGGGGGGAAAACTCGCATCGTTTACGACCATGGGGAAATTGCTTCTCCAGCGGGCTTGGCCCTTTCGCCTGATCAGGCCATGCTGATTGTGACGGACGCACAAGGCAGATTTAGCTGGTCGTTTCAGATCATGGCCGACGGCTCGTTGCAAAATGGCGAGCCGTTTTACCGCCTGGAAATACCGGAGAGTGGCTGGATGAGCGGCGTGGCAGGAGCGATGGAAGACTCGAACGGGCAGGTTTACTTCGCGACCCCGCTGGGCATTCAAGTGTGTGAAGCCAATGGCCGCGTCAGCCAGATTTTGAATCCTCCTGAACCGGGGAGCATTTCCAGTCTTACCTTTGCCGGAACGGGCATGAATTGGCTGTACATCACGGAGGCCGGCAAACTATTTCGCCGTCCGGTTAAGGTGACGGGCGCCAAACCGTGGGAACCGTCGAAACCACCGGCGCCGCCGTTGTAATTGTTTTGATCGAGCACCAGCGCTGTTACCAGCTAAAACCTCCCGACGGAGGCGGCCACGCCTGACGAAGCTGGCGAAGCAAAACGATCCGGCCGAAGTGATAGGCATTATGCGCTGCCAGGCTTTCCAGTTGTTCGCGGATAGTCATGATGCGGACGGGATTGCCAGGCCGAGAAGGACAACGAACCTGTTTATCGTGTACAGCCTCGTCCTCCGAAACAGTCGCGACTTGTCTAAGGCTATCCAGGAATCGTTGCCGCAATCGATCCCAGGGCTCGACATCGGCGTCGCCTTTTTTGGGGAAGCCGGCTGAGGGCTCGGCGGGAAAAGGCGTCTCGATACCCGTAACCCAATCCAGGGTGACCTGCTGCCAGAATGCGAGATGCCACAGCTCTTCATAGATGGTGTGAGGGGCAAAGGGCAAAGCTTCGTGAGCGAGATCGCTGTCAACCCCCTCAAGGATGTGCGCCGGGGGTGCGGCCGCGCTATCACCGATCAGGGCTTGAGTTAGTTCGTTCACGAATCACTCCTCGGGTTATGGATGTATCTTCTCGTGCCGTTCGAGCATGGCGATAAACTCGGTGATCTTTCGCGCGCGGGTCTCGGCCTTTTTCACGGTTTGTATGCGATAAAGAATCGCATAGCGGTTTCTGCTTTCAAGGGTGACAAAAAATGCCTTTGCTCTCGGGCTTTTGTCGAGGGCAGATTGAAAATCTTCAGGAACCGTTGCGTTGCTGGGTGAAGCATAGGCCCTTTCCCAACGTCCGTCCTGCTGGGCACGCAACATTTCCTTGAGCCCACTCTCTTTCATCCGTCCGCACTCCAACAATCTCGTTGCCTTCTGGCAGTTGATCTTCGACCACATGCTTCGCTTGCCCCTGGGGGTAAATTTCTGCAACCAGGCTTTGTCGCTCTCCGCTTTCTTCTGACCATCGATCCATCCAAAACAAATTGCGGACTCCAACGCCTCAACGTACGTCATCGCGCGCACCTTCGGTCGTTTTTTCGCGAATCGTAACCAAACACAGCGACACTCGCTGTGATTGCGCGACAACCAGTCCTCCCATGCCAGTTGGTGTTCGAAAAACAGAATCGAAGAATCTTCACATCCAACCTGGTGTAACTTGATGCGATCCACCATAACCTACTTACCTGCGGCTCTCTACCGAAGACTCCACTGGGCTATGCTGCGCTGGGTCAACTCGCAACCCGCCCGTGCACGGAGCCCGGTACCCACGGTCGATATCAATACTAAAGTGGAGGTAGTTCCAGAACAGAGCTCGAATCACGGCTGTAAGGATGAACGCTTTTAACAAATCCTCCCCTCCGAGACCAGCGGTCGGGTGGTGACCTTCTTGATTCTTCACTGTCTTTGCTTGCATCAGCTAGGTGAGTTGTATATAAATGGGGTCCCGGCGCAAGATTCGGGATAGCGTGCTTCACCGCAGTTCTTGGGCCTCCGTATACTCAGCACCGTGGGTTAGTCTCCCCTTTTGCGCATCGGTTACCAAGTGATGCGTTCGCGGAGTTGTGTATTCCTAGTCGGCAGCAGAACCCTTTTTTGAAAGGATGGCCATGAAGCTTACCCGCCGGTTAATGCACCTCAGCACGATCCTGGTGTTGCCCATCGCGTCTTCTCTCTGTGTTCCTTCTCGCGCATTTGCCCAGACTAAACCCACAGTGTTCTCTCAGGCAGAAAGCGTCGCCGACGTAGATCCCAATAGGATTATGGAAGCCACTGTCTGGCTCAACCTCCGTAACAAAGAGCAGCTCGACCAGACAGTCTCGAACCTCTACAAGGAGGGTTCACCCACTTATCACCACTGGCTCAGTGCCAGCGATCTTGCCCGGTTCGCTCCAGTTGCCTCCGACGTGCAAACCGTCCGGCGAGAGCTGAGCAGCCAAGGGCTCACTGTGACTTCGGTCGGTAGTCACAACATGTTCCTCAAAGTGAGCGGTAGTGCCGCCAACATGCAAACTGCGTTCCACACGCAGATTAAAAGCCTCAGCATCAAGGGTCAGGCAGTCCGAGCCACTACCGTCGAGCCGAAGCTGAGCGCCGCCGGAAATCTGGTCTCTGGCGTCACCGGTCTCTCGGAGCGAAGATTCAAACCTTACATCATGCACCAAGTGGATCCGGACACTGGCAAAGCCTATCCTCTCATTCCCGTTTCCGCTTCTCCCAACGGTCTGTTCTTTACTTCCAGCTGCTTCCGCGGGGTACAATCACACCTCTTCAGTACACCCGGTGCGGCGCTACCCGTCGCTAGCTACGCCGGCAACCGTTACGGTAGCAACATAACCAACACGACCCCGGGAACTCTGGCTCCCTGCGGATATGACACAGTCAACTTCAACACCGCCTATGGTTTGCCGGCAGCCCACAAAGCAGGCCTGGATGGCACGGGGCAGACGATTGTAATCGTCGATGCTTACGGCTCACCAAGCATTGAAGCGGATGCCAATCTCTTCTCGCAACTGAATGGCCTGCCCGCTCTTACCTCTTCCAATTTCCAGGTTCTGACTCCGCTTGGTCCTCCGCAGGCAACCGACCCTGCAGATACAGCCTCGTGGGCGGAAGAGACCTCCCTCGACGTCGAATGGGCGCATTCCGTCGCTCCGGGCGCCAATATCGTTCTGATCATAGCGCCAACGAACTTTGATACCGATTTGTCGACCAGCTTGTTTTATGCGGTCGTGAACCAACTCGGCAGCGTGATCAGCAACAGCTACGGTGGTGATGAGGCCGATGACCTTGCGCAATACCCGCAGGAACTGGTCATCTCCAACTCGGTAACAGAACTGGGCGCCTCTCTCGGTATGGCTGTCAATTACTCCAGCGGCGACTACGGCGACTTCAAAGCACTCGTGGGTAGTGTCACCGTCGACGACCTGGGCGCCTCCCCTTATGCCACCTCGGTCGGTGGCACGAGTCTTGCCCTCGACAAGAGTAATAATGTGAAATTTGAGACCGGCTGGGGCACCAACATCACCAAACTGGCCGCGTCCACGGGAGCGCCGGTCGATCCTCCTCTCGTTGAAGGCTTTCTCTATGGATCGGGCGGTGGCGAAAGCCAGTACTTCGCTAAACCATCGTGGCAGTCTAGTCTTCCCGGATCTGGCCGGCAGCAGCCGGATATCTCACTGGACGGCGATCCCTACACGGGTGTAGAAATCGTGGTCACTCTGTCGGGCACGCAAGGGGTTGAGTCCATCGGAGGCACCAGTCTCGCCTGCCCGGCATTTTCCGGTATTTGGGCCATCGCCAACCAGCGGGCAGGCCAGATACACGGCAAGGGCACAATGTTGGGTCAGGCAGCCCCCATCATTGCCAAACTCTCCGGCAGCACAGCGATCACGGATGTTGTTCCGTACAGCTCACCGACTAACGTCGCGGGCTTTGTCTTTGACAGCAACGGTACTACTTTCTACACGCCCGCCCAGCTCGCCGCACCGCTTGAGAACACCACTGAGTACTTGAGCGATTTGTACAACAGTCCTTCCAGCGGTTCCTGGTTTGCTCTTACTTTTGGAACAGATACTTCGCTGGTCACCGCTACCGGTTGGGACAATGTCACTGGCTTCGGTACACCCAACGGCCTTGATTTCATCAATGCCGCAGCCAAATAGCCACCACTCTAACGGGCGGCAAGGGCAGGTTGCATCCGCAGCCTGCCCTTGCCGTTTTTACCGGTAGTTTTGGTGTCCTCCTATCCCGAATTTCGAGACTACCCATTAGGAAATATCTCTAGCCGTGCGCCCAGTTGCGAATCGTGATCCGACCTCAGCGGCAGACGAGCACCATCTTCTCCGCCGGCTGAGACTGCGCGACCTGGTACTGGCGCAAATCCTCTGCGTCGTTGGCAGCTCATGGGTGGGGGTCGCGGCAGGCCTGGGCCGCGCACAGGCTGTGACCTGGGTCGCCGCCATGGTCGTCTTCTACTTCCCTATGGCGGCGTCGGTTATTTGCCTCAACCGTATATGGCCACTGGAGGGCGGACTCTACGTCTGGGCTCATCGCGCTTACGGTGACCTGGGCGGATTTCTCACGGCGTGGAACTTATGGGTGTACGCGATTTCCATCACCGCTGCGATCCTGTACGCGACTCCCAGCGAGCTTGCTTATCTCATTGGGCCCTCTGCGGCAGGGCTTCCAGAGAATCATCTTGCATCGCTTGCCATCCTCTTCGTGGTGATTGCGGCGATCGCCGTCTCAGCTCTTCGAGGGCTGGAACTCGGGAAGTGGATTCACAACGTGGGCGCAATCGCCATTCTGCTCGTTTATGCAGGCCTTATTCTGCTGCCGCTTTGGGCGTTGTGGCGGCACGTGCCCATTCATTGGATCCCTTTCCCGGTGGCGCTCCCACCGCCAACACTGCGCTCGCTCGCGCTCTTTGGCCAGATGATCTTCGGCGCATTTTGCGGTCTGGAATATATCGCTATTCTTGCCGGAGAGAGCAAGCATGCTGCCCGCGGCATCGGACAATCAGTATGGATTTCCTCGCCGGTGATCTGTGCGATGTTCGTGCTCGGGACCAGCGCGGTGGCTGCCTTTAGCCAGCCTAATCACATCGACTTTATTGCCCCTATCCCACAAACCATTCGTCTAGCGCTGGGCCATTCGGGCATTGGCAGCTTGTTTGCCGTGACGGCGATTTTGCTGGTGCAGATGCGTCTGCTGGCGGCAGCCAGTTTTCTGTTCACAGGAGTGACGCGGTTGCCGATGACGGTGGGTTGGGACAAGCTGGTGCCGGCCTGGTTTACTCGCCTGCACCCACGATGGCGAACTCCTGCGAATTCAATCCTATGCACTTCGATACTTATCTTTTTGTTGCTGGTGCTGGGGAGCGTAGGCGTGCACGCCCAGGAGGCCTACCAACTGTTATCCAACGCCAGCCTCGCGCACTACGAGCTTGCCTACCTGGCGATGTTTGCCATCCCGATCGCTGGTGCAACGGCTCATCGTTCCACCATGCCGTGGTGGTTTAAATGGACGTCACTCCTGGGCTTTTGTGCCACGCTTTTTAGCCTGCTGATCTCGGCGTATCCGTTTGTCGACGTCATCAATCCGAAGGTATATGCCGCCAAGATTCTCGGAACCACCGCGTTGAGTAACCTGATCGGCTTCACTTTTTACAAACTGCGCACGCGAAGACTGAACGCCTCTTGATCGCGGACTACTCGTATCGCAGAGCGCTTTGCGGATCTACCTTGGTTGCACGCATCGCCGGAAACCAGCAGGCAATGAACGCAACCGCGGCTAGAAATAGAGGCACGATGGTAAAGGTCACAGTATCGTGCGGACGGATACCGTAGAGAAAGCTGCTCAGCACTCCCGCAAGCGCGAAGGCGGCCGGCAGTCCGATCACCATGGCAATGATGGTGAGGATCATGCCCTGGCGAAGAACGAGCTGACGTACCGCGCTGCGCTGGGCTCCGAGAGCAATGCGGATACCAATTTCGCGGGTGCGGCGGCTTACTGAATAACTGATGACCCCATAAAGGCCGATCGCGGCGAGCGCCAAACCTACGAAGCCGAATACCCCGAAGAGGGTACCCGCGAGGCGAGGAAGAAAGAGTGCCTGGCGCAGATGTTCCTGGATGGTCTCGGCGTTGTAGACGGCCATGGCTGGATCGAGGTCGTGGATCCGGCTGCGTACAGCAGCGGCGATACCCGCCGAGTTGCCCTGGAAGTGAACGACCAGTTGATATCCGAGAAAGGAAGGGTCGCTGCCCGTGCTTTGCGCAAGAGACCGGAAGAGGACGTATCGCGTGTCTTCGCCGAGGGTTCTGGACTTGATGTTTTCCACGACGCCGATGATCTCGTAGGTCGCGCCTCCCCCGGTGACGTGGCGGCCGATGGGATTTTCCCGGCCGAAAAAGTGCTCGGCAAAGGCTCGGTTGACGATGCCCACCCGGGTGGTGTTCGCGGCATCGTGGCTGAAGTCACGGCCTGCCAGGCGAGGGATCCCCATGGTTTCGAAGTAGCCCGGGGTCGCCATAAAAAGATCTGCCGTTGGCCATGGCTCATTGGGTTGCGAGGTTTCCGTGTGAAATCCATCGCTGCGGTTTCCGCCCGATAAAGGCGCGCTATCGGTAACAGCAACTGAAAGCACACCGGGAATGGCTGCGACCCGCTCGCGTAGTTGTTCGAGGAACTGTGTAGTGCGCTCGGGCGTATAGCCGTGCACGCGGGGATCCACTGAGAGCATGAGCAGATCACGGGAGCGGAACCCGATGTTCAAGCCGACCGCGCGCTCGAGGCTACGGAGAAACAAGCCAGTGGCGCAAAGCAGAACCAGCGACATGACAATCTGCATCACCACAAGAACATTGCGCAAACTCACACGGCGGCCAGGCCGGATGAAAGCATCCTCGCCCTTCAGCGCGCTGGCCAGAACGGGACGCGACGCAATCCATGCGGGTCCGAACCCAAACAGGAGACCCGTGCCCACGCTCAGGAGAAAGGTGTACAGCAGGACGCGCCAATCCAGGCTTACGGTTGTGTCCAGCGGGACCGGGGCAGGAATGCGAAATGCGGAGAGGGCGGAGGTAGCCCAAAGGGTCAGCAGTGTACCGAAGAGTCCGCCTGCGAGGGCGAGCAGCGAGCTCTCCATCAGCATCTGCCCCAATAGCTGGCGGCGCGTGGCTCCGAGAGCAATGCGCACCGCCATTTCACGCTGGCGGCTGGCGGATTGGCTAAGGAGGAGATTGGCCACGTTGGCGCAGGCAATGCCAAGGACCAGCAACACGACCACGGACAACGCCGCGATAAAGAGCAGCACCGCCGATTTATCCCTGGGAGGAAGCGAACCGGCCTGATCCATGAAGAAGCCTCGGCCTTTGTCAGTCGCGGGATAAGTTTTGGCGAGCCGCTGGGCGAGGGTAGCGAGTTCCGCGGCTGCCTGGCGCTGAGTCATCCCCGGCTTGAGGCGTCCGGCCACGGCTAACCAGTTGAAGTCGCGCGTGCTTCGGCTAGGAATATTGGGAGCGAGTTGCTCCACGTTGCCGAGTGGTACCCAGAATTCAGGATCGAGTATCAGATCGAGGCCGCGAAAACCTGGCGGAGCCACTCCCACGACGGTGAACATGTGGCCAGAGAGCGGAATGGCTTTGCCCAGAATGGCAGGGTCGGAGGCAAAGCGCCGTTGCCACAGCCGGTGGCTGAGGACGATGACGGGAAGCCTCTCTTCAGCCGGCAGGAAGCCGCGGCCAAGGTACATGCGAATCTGTGAAACATCGAAGAAGTTGGAAGTGGCCGATTGTCCCCAGACGCGTTCCGGTTCTCCTTTGCCACCGATCGAGGCGGGCAGAAGTTCGTAGTAGGCGGCCACGCTGGAAAAGGAATGCGCCTGGTCGCGCACGTCCGTGTAGACCGGCCAGGGAAAGTTATTGCAGCAACGGTCGCCCTCATAGGTGGTATGAAGAGCCATGAGGGTACCGGGATCGCCCACTGGCGCTGGGCGGAGCACGAAGCGGCTGACCATGGAGAAGATGGTGGAGTTCGCGGCAATCCCTAATCCAATGGAGAGGATGACGGCGGTTACGAGCCCCGGGGACCGGGAAAGACGCCGCAAGCTGTATTGCAGATTCTGCCGCAAAATCGCCATGGTTGTTCTCCGTTGGGCGTCGATTGGCACTCGTTGCTGTCTACGGAGGTTTGAGGACAGTAGTTCCCTGGAAGAGGTTATTTAGTTGAAGCGTCCCGCGACCCACAGACTAAGGTCACGGTAAGCTCCGGCCGTGCTGTTCGACAAGCTGCATGGCGTACAAATCTGTCCACATCTGGACATTGAAGCACGCGAATGGACGCCTGCTTGGTCGGCCGTGGAATCATTTCCCTTGAAACGACAATGTTTAGTGTTCTTCGGTTTCGGCGTGTCAATTGCTGCGAAGAAGATATGTTCGCGCTTCTCCGTGATTTTCGATTTGCAGTTCGCCGTCTGCGCCAGACGCCGGCCTTCAGCCTGACGGTCATTCTCACGCTGGCTCTTGGCCTCGGGGCTACGACTGCGATCTTTTCACTGGTAGAGGGCATTCTGCTGCGGCCCCTGCCGTTCAAGGATGCAGACCGGCTCGTGCTGCTGGGAGATCACCTGGGAAATAGCCCCGGCATAGGCGTTACCGCGGTTGAGATTGCCACCTACGCCAAAGCGACGAGCGCCTTTTCTTCCATGGGAGCCACCGCGCCGGCTCATTTTGAACTTTCCGGCGACACTCCGTTTGCTGGAGAGCCGGCGGAAATCCCCGCCGGACGGTTGGGCGCAAGCGTATTTCCCACGCTCGGGGTTCAACCGATTTTGGGGCGAGTGTTTAGCCAGCAGGAAGAGGATGCGCATAAACCACTTGCGGTGATCAGCTACGCCCTGTGGCTTAACCGCTACCATCTCGATCCACAGGTGCTGGGCAGCACCATCGTACTTGATCGCAAACCCTATTCGATCGTTGGTGTGATGCCGCGCAGTTTCGAATATCCGTTACAGACCGGCTACCTCGATCAGTCGCAGCTCTGGGTGCCGCTGAGCCTCACAGCCCAGGAGCTCGACCCCGAATCAGGCTTGTGGGGTTACAACATCGTGGCCCGCCTTAAGCCCGGCGTGAGCCTCCCCCAGGCGGCGCAGGACGCCGATCGGGTAGCACAGCAGATCATGCGCAATTTTCCTGCCAGTAAGTCCTCGCTCCGCATACGGGGTGACGTCAAGCTGGTGCGCGAGGAAGCCGTCTCTGAGGTCCGCCCATTGCTGCGGACATTGTTCGTGGCAGTGATCGTGGTACTGCTGATTGCCTGCATCAATGTCGCGGGTTTGCTGCTGGTGCGGGCTATTCGCGTGCGGCGGAATTTTGCGGTTCGCCTGGCGTTGGGTGCTCATTCCAGTGCGATCCTGCGCGAGTCCGTCCTGGAAGGCGTGGTGTTGAGTTTGATCGGCGGCGTGCTCGGCCTGGCGTTTGCCGCGACCGCCATCCGAACTGCTCTCCATTTGCTGCCTGACTCTATGCCACGGCTGAACTCAATCGCCATGGACGGAGGCGTGATTGCGTTTGGTTTTCTGCTCTCGCTGCTTACGGGCGCGCTGTGCAGCCTGGCCCCTGCATTTGCGGCCTTGAAGACTAACTTGACAGACAGCTTGAAGGAAGGAGCCCGAACGGAGATGGGAGCGGCCAGCCACGTTAGGCTGCGGTCCGTCCTGGTCGTTGCGGAGATTGCCATCGCCCTGGTATTGCTTACGGTTTCAGGGGCTTTTCTGCGCAGCTTTCAGAAGATGCGCGCGGTCGATCCCGGCTTCCGTCCGGCTCACGTGCTGGTCGCCGGCTATGAGTTGCCAAAGAAGCAGTACACGACGAACGATGAAGTCGATGCCTTTCACAAAAGCGTGGTAGATCGTCTCTCCGCCAAGCCGGGCGTTGTGGCTGCCAGCATAACCACTACGCTACCGACGGAATTCTACGGAGCGTCCTCGTACACGATTGAGGGTGAACCTGCTTCCGCGTGGAAGCTCAGGTTTGCCTTGTTCACTTCGACTTATGGTGATTACTTTCGAACCATGGACATCCCCTTGCTGGAAGGGCGGACCTTCACGATGGACGATCGTGACGGTACACCCGCGGTGGTGATCGTAAATGAGTCGATGGCGAAACAGAACTGGCCTGGCCAGAGTGCCATCGGCAAACGCCTGCATGCAGGCAATCCTCATAAACCCATGCCATGGGCAACGGTCGTGGGAGTGGTCGCAGACACCAAGGTCGGGGGCCGTGATGAGCCCGATAAAGAACAGTGGTACATCCCGGCTCTGCAGTCGGCAACGCTCAACCGTTCCGATACGCCGAGTGGACAGCTGACGAGGGAGACACGGGGATACGTCACTCTCCGTTCAACCCTTCCGCCTGAGCAGATGGCACAAATGTTGCGTTCGACCGTGGCCGGGATTGATCGGATGCTCGCGTTGAAGCAGGCGCAACCCTTGAGCGACGTGCTCGCAGAGACTGAGGCGCCTCGTCGTTTCAACACCGGCCTTATCACCAGCTTTGCCCTGGGAGCGCTTCTGTTAGCGTTCACAGGCATCTACGCAGTGGTTGCGTTCTCTGTTTCTCTACGCGCTCAGGAGATTGCGATTCGCATCGCGCTCGGGGCGCAACGCACGAGCATCGCGCGCCTCGTCTTAATTTCTGGAGCGAAACTGGCAGTCATTGGGTGCGTACTCGGAGTGCTCGGTTCCTTCGCCATCTCACGGCTGGTGAATGCCTTCCTATTTGATGTAAGCGCGACTGATCCGCTGGTGTACTCGGTAGCAGCCCTGGTCATGTTGCTATTGGCTCTCCTCGCCTCCGCGCTGCCGGCGGCGCGCGCCGCCGCAGCGGATCCTGTCGACGCACTACGCGCTCATTAGGCCATTAAAATATGGATAGACGGTGCGTACCTAAGCGGCCGCTTCAGTTCAAAATCACTTCCATATCTGTCGCCAGTTTATCCACCGGATCCCAAACCCTCCCGCCTGTCATGAGAGTTTGAGAAAACCCATGCGCGGACAAGTCGGAAGGCTTAACCCGCGTTCCGAACAAAACCACCGCAAGCGAACGGTCGTCCTGACGTGAAGTCCAAAGCAAACCTTGAGCAGGGGGATAGTGTGCGTATAACGCCTCGGCCCAAAGACGGGTCTCGGGGTAGTGCGCTTTGGTTGTGGTGATAAGGTGCTCCGGCTTCACTCCCATCTTTCGCAACACTACTTTGTTGAGGTCGATGAGTTGAAATTCGGCATGGAATCGAACAGTAGAATAGACTTTGTCTGCGAGCCGAGTTTTGAAGACCGTCTTGAGCCCCTTGCGATATGGCACGTCGTGGAAGACTGTTTCCATCAAAGCACCTTGCAGCGAGGTCGCCGCGTATATCGTGGGAATGATGTTGCCATCTGAGTCGCGTATCGGACTGAAGCGCGCGTTACCCTTGTCGCTCGGATTGAAAATAGCGGGCAGATACACGCTTTCGTGAACACGGTGCATGTCGCGATCGCGGCCCCAGAGAACGATTTGGGCCCCGATAGGCGGCCGTGGCAAACGATCATACGCGACGTTTCTAGCCATGCTGGATGCCGGCCATCTCATCTTCCGCTGCCGCGACCACGCGGATCGGGTCGATGGCCAGAGAGTCCTGCGGTCGTTCGTCGTCCAGGAAGCTGTTCAAGGAAGCGAACCAGAGCGCGACGCCCCAACTGTCCTTTGAGTCGCCAAAGATGCGAAGAACGTCAGCCACTTCGTGGCGCGGCTGATATTTGTTGTTGGGGTCGAGGGCATAAAACGGGAAGTAGTCCTTTCCCTCACTCTGGATCGCGAAGATTTTGCCGCCGCGCTTCCATTTGTTCGGGTAAACAGAAGGATTCGTCTCGCTATAGCCAGCGAGCTTGCTGACTTCTTTTGGAGTGATAAAGTCACCGCTTTGAAGAAGGGACGAACGGGCCGCAATGAGCATCTGAGCTTGCGCGCGCGCGGCGGCTGAGGGCATGACACTCGGCAGCAGAGTATCGACTAACCCCTTCAGTGTCTCTTGCTGCCTTGTCGCGATCAGTTGGGGCAGAAACTCAGCGATCCGTGCAAAAACATTCTCCGCCGCAGCCGCTTGCTCCTCATCTTGGTTTTCGATACGCACGGCGACGAACCGCGCGCTTGGTGTGCGGTCAAGCACACGCACCACCTCTTCGCCGGTACCACTCATAATCTTCGGCGTAGTGCCGAATTCGATCTCTGCGGCATTGGAATCATTCGCGACACCTCGTGACCTCGCATCCAATGCTTCCGCTGCCGAATACAATTTGTTTTCTTTCTTAGCTTTTGAGCGGACGACGAGGTGGCCAGTGTTCCGATCAACTTCAACCATGATTCCGCGAGATTCCGGACTGCCCATGGTGTCTACGCCGGCTACTATCCCGGCGCTGCTAAGCAAATGAGTCTTTTCGATTTTCTCGCCGATCACAAGATGACCCGTTTTGGGGTCGACTTTGACCGTGTGGCCAAAGAGGATTCCGCCGGCCTGCGGATTGTTCGCAATGCCCGTCGCCTTCGCTCTGATGAGTTTAGCGTCACCACCCACGCCAATAATCATGACGTCCCCGAGCAATATGTCGTCGTCCTCGCCGCCCACAACTTTGGCTTTGAGAGTCCCGATCTGATGCTGCTTATGCATGCTCGTAGCTCCCTAAAATTTATTTAGATTATAGCATATCTATTAATAATATAAATAATAGCACTCTGCTTGCAGCATATACTGCAGGAACAAAAGGCCCCCGAGGATGCGGTAGATAGCCATGGGAACTGCGGAGCTCCGTGGTCAGGAAGATGTGAAAAAATACTTTTCCTGTACCCTGCGATGAACGGAACGATCGAACCTCACAAGCTCTAGAGGGCGAGGGCATCGAGCTCGGATAACCGAAGGCTGAGATAGCGGAGTTCGACGGCATTATTTGTAAGAGCCAGCGCACGGCGGTAACTCTCAATTGCTTCGCGATTGCGTCCTAAGCGCCGCAGCAGGTCGGCACGGGCAGCGTGATAAAGACGATAGGAATCAAGTTCGCGGCCAGCGCCCAACTCGTCGATCATAGCCAAACCTTGCTCCAGGCCTTCACTCATCGCGACCGCAACCGCGTGGTTGAGCGCAATAATCGGTGACGCCTGGGTCGTGCTGAGGATCTCGTAGAGCGCCGCGATTTGTTTCCAGTCAGTTTCTGCGGCGGTCTTGGCTTCGGAGTGAATCGCTGCGATCGCCGCCTGTAATTGATACGGGCCTAGATTCCGCCGCCCCAGTGCTCGCTCCACCAGTCGAATGCCCTCCGCGATCTGATCCTGGCGCCAAAGCGAGCGATCCTGCTCTTCCAGGAGAATCAATTCCCCATCACTGCTGGAGCGCGCATCGCGGCGCGAATCATGCAACAGCATAAGAGCCAGGAGCGCCATGTTTTCAGGGTTGTTGGGCATTAATTCGAGCAGGGTGCGCGCCAGGCGAATGGCTTCGGTGCAAAGCTCGCGGCGAATGAGACTGTCTCCCGAACTGGCGGAATAGCCTTCGTTGAAGATGAGATAAAGAACCTTCTGCACCGCGGACAATCGTTCCGGTAAAGACCCGGGAGTGGGAACTTGATAAGGGATGCGCGCCTGCTGGATCTTGCGCTGTGCTCGTACCAGGCGTTGCGCGAGCGTCGCCTCCGGAACAAGAAAGGCGCGGGCGATTTCCGGGGTGGTGAGCCCGCCCAGGGTTCGCAGGGTGAGCCCGATCTGGGCCTCCATGTTGATCGCCGGGTGGCAGCAGGTGAAGATGAGGCTCAGGCGGTCATCTTCGAAAGGTTGGTTCATTTCGTCATCAACGACGCTGGTACGCGATTCGTACTCGTACAGCAACTGGCCTTCGTTATTCCGACGCGTTTGTTCCCGGCGCGCGTAGTCAATGAGCTTTCGGCGAGCGGTCGCAGTGATCCAGGCGGCAGGATTGTCTGGCACCCCGTCGGCTTGCCAGCTTAAGACGGCTGCGGCGAAAGCATCCTGCATCGCTTCTTCGGCCAGATCGAAGGAATGAGACACGCGGATAAGGCCGGCGATAATGCGCCCCGATTCGTTGCGGAAAACGGCTTCGACAGTGGCGCGATGGTCATCCATTCACAGAAGCACGCGAGGGGAAATCGCGGATAGGCCGAATTTCAATACATCCGGCGCCTCCGGCGCAAGCGGTCGGAATTTTGGCCGCCCAGTCCAGCGCCTCATCCAGATCCTGACAGTCGAGGATGTAATAGCCGGCTAACTGCTCCTTGGTTTCGGCGAATGGTCCGTCGGTTATCAGTGACTGGCCATCCTGCACCCGCACCGTGGTGGCAGTCACGCTGGGTTGCAAAGGATCGGCAGCACAGAAAATGCCGCGATCGCGCGTTTGGTCCATGAGCCGCTTATGAGCCGCGGCAACGGCGGCCATCTCCTCGGGCGTCGCGGACTCATTTTCGCGCGAGTAAATCAACATCATGTAACGCATGGCAGCCTCGTGAGACTCGTTTCAAGCCTGGGGGAAATTTCTATCCGCTTTCACTTCGCAGATTTGTTCCGTGTGCCTGGCGCCGTGGGAGGCGGCGGCCAACAGCCATTGATAGCCATCCCATGGACCAAAGAGCGGATGGGGGAAAGCCGAAGCACGAAGCCGGCGCGAAAGCAGCAGCCGGTTACTTTGTTCCCGGCACTGGACAAAGTGCTGCAAGGCTTCGGGGCCGCTCCAGCGGCCGGTCGGGCAAGCGCGCTCCGGAGCTTTTCCCCTTCTCGAGCGCTTGGGTATCTGCGTAAGGATGAATTCATCCATTTCACGCCGATCGCCCTCAGGTACTGGCCCGGAGGCCTCGTTCATGCGTTCGATAATCGCATGAATGCCACTTTCAATGAGCACGATGTGCTCCATGTTTTCAGCGACCGACCAGGCGTCGATTGCGGGCTTAAAGTTCCATTGTGCGGGGGACAGACCGCCGACGGATTCGAGCAGGAACCCACGTGTAACCGATAAGTGACGAGAGGCCGTGGTGATCTCTTCGGTGGTGAGTCCTGTATCTGCAACGATGGTGGACGAAGTATTGTTCACGGCGCCTCCTTGGAACCGGGGTGCAAGATTTGGATCTGAAACGCCGGAGGCTCAATTCCGGCGTCTCGAGGAAGCTAAGACGGCAGAGCTAAGAGAAGACCATGATGGGCCGGACTTCGACGCTGCCGAAACGAGCGGCCGGGATACCGGATGCGATGGAGGCTGCTTCGTCGATGGTGGATGCTTCGATCAGGTAGTAGCCGCCAAGCTGCTCCTTGGTTTCGGCGAACGGACCATCGGTGGTGAGCGACTTGCCGTCGCGTACACGCACGGTCTTGGCAGTCGGCGTGGGCTGTAACGCGTTGCCACCCTTGATGGCACTCGCGTGCTTCTTGCCGAAAGCGCCGTACTCGGCGAATTCAGCCTCGGGGTATCCGTTGGCGAAGCGGGCTTCGCTTTCGTAGATCAGGACTAAATATTGCATTTTCTCTTCCTCCTGCCACTACGACGTTCGAGGCTCGGTGAATCGACAATTGTGAAAATAAATTTTTTGCCGACTGACAGGGCGACGCACTTATTTAGCCTGGAGTCTTTGCATCAGGCCCTGCAGGTCCATCTGGTTCCAGCCCTCGATAATCTGGTTACCCTTGACGATCACAAAGGATGATCCGTCCAGTGTGTCCTTTTTGCCCGTGGCGGGGAAGCCGAGATGGTCGCCATGGTGTGTCATAGAGGCCCGCCAGCGAACGGCAACCCGGTCGCCTTCAGTGATTATGTCCTCGATGTCCACACGAACATCAGGAAAGGCTCCGACGAAGGTACGGTGGACGGCCTTGAAAGGTTCGGGCCCAACAAGAACGGAGCTTGCATCAGGAAAGCCGTGCGACTTGCCTTGCTTGTGCATCATTTCTTCAATCGCCGCCTCGCTCTTCTGGTTCCAGACCTGCTCGAACCAGCGCTTTACGAGAAGTTTGTTCGCCTCAGACATAAACGCCCTCCCAAATGTGGGGAGAAGCTTAGAGCATTTGTGTTGGAGATGTATAGGGCAGCTTGGTGCAGAAGCAGGCCAGCGTTTCGTAGGGAAAGGTAACCTCAGGCTTACCCGCAAGCTCCGGATAGGATGCGATGACTTGGCGCAGCTGAGACGTAACCTGCTCTCGTTGTTCTGGCGGAAGAGCAGCCATGAAGCTGACCGATAATATCCGTTCGACAATTACCTTCTCCGGCGGCCCGGTATGGCGGTGCGGAAAGCGTTGTTCGCGGAGAGGGCTAAACCCTTCGGCGGGAAAGACGTTTCTCCATTTCTGTGAGTGATACCGTGGAGCATCGCCTTCAAAAGGCTTCATGATCCGCGTGAGTGCTGCGACCCAGGGTACATTGTCGTCACGGACGTTCCAGACCAGTCCGAAAGAGCCGCCCACCTTTAACACGCGATGAATTTCGCGCACCGCCTCAGGAGTGGAGAACCAGTGAAAGGCTTGCGCGCAAACCACCGCATCCACCGACTCGTCGTCGAGCGGTATGTGTTGGGCGGAACCGGTGCGAGCGTCGATCTGAGGATATTGACGGATCAGTTGTTCCAGCATCTCCCGCACCGGCTCGACGGCAATGACCCGCGCGCCTGTAGCTAACAGCCTGGGCGAGAACTTCCCGGTGCCTGCGGCGAGATCCAACGCTGTTTTGCCTTCGGTCAGCCCAAGATCGTGAGTCAGCCAATCTTCTATCGCTAATGGATAATCGGGGCGCCCGGCAACGTAGCTGGCTGCACCCAGGGCAAATCCTTCTGCCGCCACGTGATGAATCTTGCTCATGGTTTGCCCGTGTAAAAGCTGTATTTTGCCGTGTATGGAACCCGTTTTTCCCCGGTCGTGCAAGGGTCGGTCCCCGCGGCACCGCCATGGGTCTCGTTGCGTTCGACGTAGGTCACATTCGCGAACTTGCCGGTTCCGCTTGCGGGAACGGCCTGCAGCAAGAGGGACGGAACCGAAGAACCGTCGGAAGCAGGCCGGCTCGCGATGACCTTGCCTTTTACTTCGCTTCCATCCGTGAGCCGCCAGGTTGGACCTGCGAAGTGTGTTCCGATCGCCTGACCATGCTCGTCGAGCAGCCGGGCGTCCGGAGCCTTCAAAACCCAATGGCCATCGGTGCAGGTGTAAACCTGCGAACCGTCTCCCGCAGCGCTGAGAAGTAGAGCGGTGCCGGCGGGAGGTTCGACGGAGAGCGCCACTGGCTGGCTCATATAGAAGGCGATGTCTTTCGCTGCCTTCGTTTCTACGCCAGGCGCTTCCAGAAATCCCAGATCGCGAAACCAATCGATAAAGCGGTACTGCCAGGTGCCAAAGGGTATCCCTTTGCGGTCGGTGAGGCCGCCCGTCATGTGACTGCCGTCGCGCAGCGGGTCGCCCGGATGGCGGCCATTGGCATAAATATGCATTTCAAGGTTGGGTACCCTAAGCGCCAGCATGGCCGCAAAGTATTCATCTGCCCAGATGGCGTGAATCCGGTCATCCGATCCAGCAGAAGCGATGAAAGACGGAGGAACGTTTTGCGGGATAGGTGGGGCCGCGCGATCACGCGCGAACGGGGTGGGCCCCGGATAGATGACGCCGACAAAGTCGGGACGCGAGGAGACGCCCGCGAGAGGGTCGCCCGGCCCGCTGTCCTTCTTATCGAAGTCGCCGTAAAGAACTGCGGCTGCGGTGGCTAACTCCGCGCCCGCGGAAAAACCCATGATGCCGATCTTGTTGGGATCAATGTTCCAGTCTTTGGCGTGAGCCCGCACCAGGCGGATGGCCTGTTGCGCGTCGTACACCTCGTCCGTGCGGGGATTGTAACCGTCCCTGCGCAGACGACTGCGCAGGATGATGGTGTTGACGCCGTAGTTGTAAAAGAAGGGCACGAAGTCGCTGCCTTCTGAACCCACATTGAGAGTATTGTGACCACCACCGGGCACGAGGATAACCGCCGCGCCAGTGTTCAGCCCGCGATCCACCGTGTGCACCTCGATCGATGGATTGTGTATGTTGACGATGCTGTTGATTCGTCCGGGGACCGCCTGGCTCATGTTGTATTGCTCGGCCTGACGGACTTTTTCCGGGTTCAGGTAGGGGGAGCCTGGTGGATACAGGGTGACCACGACGCCGCCGGGCAAGATGGGCAGTGGAGCATAGGGCGCGTCCGTGGATGGACCCGGAGCGGGTACTCCTGAAGCAGCAGGAAGGGGAGGCAGCGTGTTTTGCGCCGGGCAAACAATGGCTGCCAGCAGCGGCAGAAATATCAATCTCTTCCTAATCACATTTGCTCCTGGTCAATTGGCCGCCGGCAACACATGAATGGTATGTAGCCAGATCTCGACGCTTTTGGGCCAGGTCGTGACGGGAAGCTCGGTCCGGCGCAAACCGTAACCGTGTCCACCCTGGGCATAGATGTGCAGCTCGGCCGGCACCTTGGCGTTCTTGAGCGCCATGAAATAAACCACGGCGTTTTCTACATGGACCGGGTCGTCCTCAGCCTGGACGATGAACGTCGGCGGCGTCTGCGCGGTGGGATGAATATCCGGATTGGGAGCAAAGTTCTGCTCTGAAAGTGCAAGATAGCCGGGGTAGACGATCACCGCGAAGTCCGGACGGCAACTGATCTTGTCCGATGCGTCGATCGGATCGTAAAGTCTTTGGTCGAAGTGAGTGCTGAGGGCCGCCGCCAGGTGAGCCCCGGCCGAGAAGCCCAGGGCTCCAATGCGATTTGGATCGATATGCCACTCGTCGGCGTGGGCACGAACCATGCCGACAGCGCGCTGGGCATCCTGAAGCGGGGCGGAAGATTTGGGATAAGGACCAGGCTCGGGCACGCGGTATTTCACCAGAATGCAGGTGATGCCCGCCGAGTTGAGCCAGTCGCAGACTTCGGTTCCTTCAAGGTCGATGGCCAGGATACGGTAACCGCCTCCGGGAAACACCACCACCGCGGCGCCGGTGTTGTTGGTTTTGGGCGCGTAGACCGTGAGCGTGGGATTAGAAACATTGCCGATACGGATCACCGCCCTGCCGCCGGGCCGCCCATCTTTGGGGGTAGTCATATCGCCTTCGGGCCCTGGGGCGGGCTGCGCGCCGGGGGCTCCGTTGGGCCAAAGCGGCATGGTTACGTGATCGGGGCTGGGCGGCCACGCTGGAGTTTGTGCGAAGAGACAAGAGGAAGCCGCGAGCAGCGCGGCGAAAATCAGTGAAAACTTGCGCATGAACGACCTTTCGAACCGCAGCCATGATCGCAGCCGTGGAGGCGATGGTGCAAGATGCGGTCTGCCTGGGCCTTTCTATGGACGAGAGTGCGAAGGCAGAAGTTCGGATTCTTCCTAAACCTTTTCAGCCATCCCTGCGGGACTCAATCATCTTCTCAAGCCCAACCCAGGACTGGCTGAGGGAAAAGAGGCTTCGCACGAAGGGCACGGGTTTAGCCCTGCCGTAAAAATCCGTTTCCAAGGACCGCTTAAGCCGCTTAGGTACGCTTTTCGACCATACGGGCAAATCACCTCTGTCCACGGCTACTTCGCCACAGACGATTGGAAAGTCGTACCTCAGGAGCTAAAGTGTGTGCGTGAGAACTGACCATAAAGAAGTCCCGCAGGGACGGCTGAAGATGTCCAGGGTTCAGAAGCGGCATATTTTCAGCCGTCCCTGCGGGACTCAATCATCTTGAACGATGCACCCAGGACTAGCGTCCTGGGCTAAGGTCATCCGTCCCTTCGGGACTGCGACGAGTTATTATGCGCGTTCCTCGGCCAACAGGTTTTCGATGCGCACCGGAAGTTCGCGGACGCGAACGCCGGTGGCGTGGTAGACGGCGGAGGTGATGGCCGCGGCGATCCCGGCGAGACCTATCTCGCCTACTCCGCGTGCCCCGAGGGGGTTGAGCACCTTGTCGGGATAGTCGAGGAAAGTGACGTCGATCTCGGGAGCGTCCGCATTGGTGGCGACGATGTAGTCCGCCAGGTTGTTGTTGATGGGTGCGCCGAAGCGCGAGTCATACACGGTCTCTTCAAAGAGGGCCATGCCGACCCCCATGACCACCGCGCCCTCAATCTGGTTACGCGCGGGCTTGGGATTGAGGATGTGTCCGGCGTCAATCACCGTGACCACCCGCGAGACGCGGAGGCGAGCCGTCTCCGGCTGCCAGGTTACCTCGGCAAACTGCGCCCCGAAGGAATGGGTGGAGAACTTGCGCTTGGGGTCACCGAAGGTGCCTTCGGATTTCCCATTTCCCGAGACGCCGCGAAGATTGCCCGCAGTGAGGATTTCCTCAAAGCGCACTCCGCTGTCGGGTGATTTGTCTTTCAAATGCACGCAGCCGTCGGTAAAAGCCATGGCCTCGGGTTTCTGCCCTGCGAACTTGGGATCCTTGCTTTTGCTTGCGATGGTGAAGAGAGTCTGCTGCGCCTTTTCGATGGCATCGATCACCGCGGGCGTCACCGATGCGGTGGCCCAGGAACCACCGGAAATTGGCCCCGGCGGGAGCTTGGTGTCACCGAGCACGACTTCGATCTTCTCGTGGGGAATGCCCGTCTTATCGTTGACGATTTGTGAAAGGACGGTGTAGGTACCGGTGCCAATATCCTGCGTCGCTGAGGAGACACGCGCGGAACCATCGTCACGCAACTCGACGGAGGCTTCGCTCGCCATGCGCTCGGCGATCCAGGAGCAGCCGGCGACACCCCAACCAAGAATGAGACCGTCTTTCTTCATCGAACCGACTTGCGGCGTGCGGCGTGACCAGCCAAATTTTTCTGCGCCCACGTTGAGACACTCCACCATGTGACGGGAGGAGAACGGCAGGTTCAATCCTTCGTCCTTCTCTGGCTCATTCAGCATGCGTAGCTTCACTGGATCCATGTTGAGCTTGATGGCCAATTCATCCATAGCGGACTCAAGGGCGAAGAGACCGGGAACGGCGCCCGGCCCACGCATAGACGTCGGAGTGCCGACATTGCGGCGCACCAGACCAGAGGTAGCTCGCAGGTTGGGAGTGCTGTAGCTGTAAGCAGTCGCCTCGCTGCAACCCTCGGAGTAGTCGTCGAGGATTGAGGTGTGATTCAGAGAGTCGTGCATGAGCGAGACGAGCTTGCCGTCTGGGTTGGCTCCGATCCGGATGCGCTGCTGGGTGCGCGGGCGGTGGCCTACGCTCTGGAACATCATGTCGCGGGTCAGTACCAGCTTGACCGGCCGGTTGAGGTTGCGCGCAGCAGAGGCAGCGATCATGCAGTGCGTCCAGGGCCAAAGCTTGCCGCCAAAGCCCGAGCCGAGAAAACGCGAGATGACGCGCACATTTTCCTGGGGAACACCCAGCATTTGCGCCATCACGTCCTGATGATTGCAAACCGCCTGCGAGGTCTCGTAAAGGGTGAAGTTCTGGCCATCCCAAACGGCCACGCTGGCGTGCAACTCGATCGGATTATGAGTCTCGGTGGGCGTCACGTAGACTTCGTCCACCTTGGCGGACGCTGCCTGAAAGGCTGGTTCCGGATCGCCCCGCTGGCTGTCAACCTTGGGCTTTTCATCGGTTTCGAGGTGGGTGCGGACGTCGGGCTTCTCGGTCTTATAAGTGACTTTCACAGCGTTGGCCGCGGCCACTGCCTGTTCGAACGTAAGCGCCACCACCGCGGCTACATATTGCCCGTAGTAGCGGATAGTGTCGTCTTCGAAGGGAGGGCGACGCTCATCGATAATTCCGGTGAAGTCTTGCGCAGGCGCGGTTCGAAACAGCTTGCCGATGTTTTGCCGGGTATAGACGGCTTTCACTCCGGGCATGGCCTGCGCGCGGCTGGTGTCCAGCGAGGCGATGCTGCCCTTGGCAATAGTCGCGCACACCGGCACGGCGTAGAGCATGCCGGGCAGATTATGGTCGGAGGTGTACATGGCGACGCCGCTGACTTTGAGCGGGCCATCGACCCGGGGCAGACCGGCCTCCGTCTTGGGAGGAAGATTGAGTGTAGACGCCATGGGGATTCTCCTCTGGTGGCTTTTACGCGGTGGCGAGCGTGAGAGCGTGGGTTATGCAGCGTTTGGCCAGTTGCACCTTGAATCCGTTTTCGCTCTGTGGTTGTGCGCCATGGAGAGCCGCTTCAGCGGCCTGACGGAATACTTTCTCGTCGGCTGTTTTCCCGTGCAGAGCCCTCTCTGCTTCGAGCGACCGCCAGGGCTTGGTGCCTACTCCGCCCAGGGCGACCCGGACAAAATCCAGCTTGCCACCGCTGACCACGGCGACGATGGCTGCCGATGAGAGAGCGAATTCATAGGAGGCCCGGTCGCGCAGCTTGAGATAAACCTGCTTGCTGCCCGCCTTCGGGGCCGGCAACGTGACGGAAGTGATGAGCTCGCCTGGCTCCAGGACAGTTTCCCGCTGGGGGGTATTCCCCGGGACGAGAAAGAAGTCTCCAATCGGCACGTCTCGCTCGCCTTTCGCGCCCTGAATATGAATGGTAGCCTCCAGCGCTGTGAGGGCCACATTCATGTCGGAAGGGTTGGTCGCAATGCAATCTTTGCTGGCTCCCAGGATAGCGAGGGTGCGGTTGTCGCCCTCAATCGCAGAGCAACCGCTGCCGGGCGTGCGTTTGTTGCAGGCCATGGCCTCGTTGCGGAAGTACATGCAACGGGTGCGTTGCAGCAGATTGCCCCCAGTAGTGGCCATGTTGCGCAGCTGTGCGGAAGCTCCCGACAGCAAGGCCTGGGAGAGGACCGCGTAATCGCCGACTACGGCAGGGTGATGAGCCAGATCGGAATTGCGGACCATGGCGCCGATACGCAGGCGGCCATCGGGAAGCTTTTCTACCTGGTCAAGCGGTAGGCGATTAATATCGACCAGCTTGCTGGGCCGCTCCACATTCAACTTCATCAGGTCAAGCAGAGTGGTGCCGCCGGCGATGAATCGAGTTTGGGATTGCCCGGCGGCCTGAATGGCCTGTTGTATGCCGCTGGCCTTGGTATAGGTGAAGCTTTCCACGATGTGCCTCCTAGGCTTGCTGGCGTACTTCCTGAATGGCCGCGACGATGTTGGGGTAGGCTCCGCAGCGACAGATGTTGCCGCTCATCAGCTCCTTTACGTCAGCGTCGGAGGGGCCGCACTTCTCTTTCAGAAGCGCGACGGCGGACATAATCTGGCCCGAAGTACAGTAACCGCATTGGTAGCCATCATGTTTGACGAAAGACGCCTGCATGGGGTGGAGATTGCCGGGCTGGCCGAGGCCTTCAATGGTGGTGATTTCGTCTCCTTCGTGCATCACGGCCAGCGTTAGGCAGGAGTTGATGCGGCGCCCGTTCACGTGGACGGTGCAGGCTCCGCATTGCCCGTGATCGCAGCCTTTCTTGGTGCCGGTTAAGCTGACGGACTCGCGCAGGCAGTCGAGCAGCGTAGTACGGGGATCAATGTGGAGATCGAGCTCTTTTCCGTTGACCCGAAGATTCACCGGAACAGCGCCTTCGATGGTTTCCGCCGGCGCTTCGACCGCGGGAGCCGCCGGCGCGGCCTGTGCCGCAGCAGCCATAGGCCGGGCGGTAGCGACCACACCGGCTGCGCCCAGCGAGGAAAGGAACGAGCGGCGGCTAAACTGCCCGGCCGGGGATTCTTGTCTCTTCTTGCTCATACTGTTCTCCAATTGCCCATCACCTTCATGATAACGTTCTCGAACCGAAGTTTGTATCCTTCGCGGATTTCCCGAGCACCTCAAATTGAGGCTACGAAATGTGTGGTTCCCAGGGTCGACGGATCTCCGCTTCATGTTGGCTGCTCCTCCTGGTATTGGTTGCAGCCACTGCCTGGGCCGCTGCTTGGCCCGGGTAGAATTCGGAGACAGTGTGAACAGAGAATAGAGATATGACCCATTTCAGGAGGCAATATTCATGTCTTTGAGACGCGCCCTGGTCTTCACCGCTGCCATCGTGCTCGCCGCCGGTGCTGTGGGCTCAAATGCGGCCGACAAGAAGCAGAGCAGGACCCCAGATTCGCAGCAGGCTGGTTGGAACGATGCCGAAGGAATGCGGCAGCCCGCGTCCGAGTCGATCAACTTGAATGCCTATAACGCTATCCGCGAAGAGGGTCTGCAACATTCGCATGTGATGGACTACGCCGGGGGTCTGACCGATGGGATCGGTCCACGGCTGACCGGGTCGCCAAACATGGCGAAGGCCAATGCCTGGACGCGAGACCAGCTCACGAAAATGGGCTGCGTGAACGCACACCTGGAAGATTGGGGCGAGTTCGGTATGGGTTGGCAACAGCTGAACACCTGGGTTCGCATGACGGAACCCGATACTGCCGTGTTGATGGCCCAGGCCACGCCGTGGTCACCTGCCACCAGCGGGCCCGTGAGTGGCCAGGCGATTTCCGTAGTCATCGAAGACGAGAAAGACATTGCGAAGTATAAGGGCAAACTCTCGGGCAAGATTGTCCTGCTCGGGCCCATGCGCGCGGTGCCGGTCCCCGATAAGCCGTTCTTTGAGAGATATACCGACAAGGACCTCAAGGAGCTCGAGTCACTGCCATTGAACGGCCGGGATCCGGATATGGAGGCGCGCATAGAGCGGTACGTCAAACGCGCCAAGCTCACGAGCCTTGTCATTCCGTTTTTGGCCGAGGAGAAAGTGGCGGGCGTGATTGTGCCCAGCCGCGATAGCGAAAACGGCGGCGGCACGGGGATTATTTTCGACGACAACGGCGCCGCGCTGGGGCGTACTCCCTACCACCGGGACACGGCTGTGCCGTTTCCAGTAGTGGTCACGCAGATTGAGAGCTACGGCCGGGTATTCCGGCTGCTTGAAAACCATGTGCCGGTGTCCATCGAGATGAACGTGGAAACCAAGTTCTCTGGTGACCACGAACATGGCTTTAATACGGTTGCCGAGATTCCCGGAACTGACCCGCTGTTGAAAGACGAGGTGGTGATGGTGGGCGGTCACCTGGATAGTTGGATTGCAGGGACTGGGGCTACGGATAACGGGGCAGGCTCTGTGGTTGCGATGGAGGTCATGCGGATTTTGAACGCGCTTGAGATCAAGCCGCGGCGGACGATTCGCATTGCACTGTGGTCGGGTGAGGAGCAGGGGCTCTTCGGCAGCAAAGGATACGCGGCCCAGCATTTCGGCAGCTTCCCGCTTTCGAACACTCCCGAGCAGATGGAGATGCCGGAATTCTTGAGGAAGGCGGCGGGCCCGTTGGCCCTGAAACCCGAGCAAAAACTTATCTCTGCGTATTTCAACGTTGACAACGGAACGGGCAGGATCCGCGGTATTTATACCCAGGGAAACGCCGCGGTCGATCATATTTTCGAACAATGGATGGCGCCGTTGAAGGACCTGGGCGTGACCACCATCACCAACCGCAACACGGGCGGTACCGATCATTTATCGTTCGACGCGGTGGGAATTCCTGGGTTCCAGTTCATCCAGGATCCAATGGATTACGAGACACGCACTCATCACTCGAACATGGATACGCGCGAGCGTTTACAGGCCGCAGACTTGAAACAGATCGCGGTGGTGGAAGCTATTTTCGTCTACAACGCCGCGATGCGGGACCAAATGATTCCACGCAAACCTTTGCCGCATCCCGAACGGCTCGAAGAACAGAACAAGCCGCTGCCGGACCTGTACCCCACAGCCATTAAATGATGGATTAAGGACTGTCTGAATGGTCAAGTGGCAGGACGTAAGTTCCTCGTCTACGCAACCACCCTTGACTCCAGCAACCACCCTTTCCCTATAGATACCCTCTCCTGTTTGTCATCCCGAGCGTACCCGGATTTCCTACCTCGCCGCGCTCACCGCGACCTCTTATGTGGTTCTCCTTAAGGAGAACCATATGCAGTTGACCGAAGCCGCAGCTCTCGACAGGAAATCTGGGGAAGCCGAGGGATCTGCGGTGCGCCATTCGCGTGCCCCGCCCCTTCCGGGCCACAACCTACGGCAATCATCACCGAATCCTGATGGAAGCAAGAGGGTCGTTGCGAGAAAAGGACGATTGCTGAACCGAAGCTTCTTTCAGATCAAATTTGGATGCCCTGAAGTTCACCCACCCTGCGGAACTCTTTCTGAGCCAGAATGGCATCCGGCGTTTCTTATGGCTGCGGCCAGTTGTAGGTGCTGATCAATTTCCCTTTATCGTCTATCAACAAGAGAGCTGCGCGGCCGTTTTCCAGTTGTCCCGAGAAGTCTTTCCCACTGCGCGCGTCTCGAAACTCGACCGCTTTTTGATTGGATTCAGATGTCAACACATAAAGGGTGGCCGTAGGCAGACGAGTGGGACAGATGAGTATGCCGGGATTGTTCGACGTCGTAGTGTAGGTGGGGGAGATATCCGCTACCTTCATCGCGTAGCGATAAACATCGCCAACAGCCTGCAGGTTCTGGTTGAGTTCAAGGGGCATCGCAGCGAAAAGGACTTTTCCCTTGCCCACAGTCCTTTCAGCCCAATCCTGTTCTCCCGGCATCTGTGCGCGGCTCAGCACGGTGGTTTTGTTGCCTCCGAAGGTCAGGTCTGCTTCTCCACCCGGCCACTTGAATGTGTTGCTGCGCAGTGTGAGCGGTACATCCACATAGGGAAAACCCACTTCATCCTGCCGGGCTGTCGCATGGAAATGAGCGTCTCCATCGAATGGACCGGTGACCAGCAAAACGGCTCCTGCCCGCACGCGGGCCAGGATCGCCTGCCAGGCGTCTTCGGTAAGAGCAGCCGGTGAGGGAAGAATGATGAGCTTTGGCGATCCGAGGGACGCGATCTGGTATTCGCCAACAGCATAGGCTTCTCCCCGAGCATAGTAGTAGAGAGCGCGAACCGCGTTTTGCTGTGCCTCGATTGCCAAAAAATTAAACACGGAAAGTTGCAAAGACTGAGGCAGAACTACCGCGATCTCGGGTTTGATAAAGTCCGTGGCATAAGGCGCGGCGCTTTTTGCAAATTCTGCCACTCCCCGCAGCATGGGCTCCCAAACCTTGGCCGACCCGTCACTCCGCAACATGCCAAAGTCGACTTCGCGGGCCCAATCCCACTGCACAGCGCCGGAGCTGCCGGCCGCAAAACCCAGCGCCCACTTGCGCTCGGTCAGCCCCAACCCGGCGAACTCGTCGTAACGCCAGGTTCCATCCGGAGCCCAGACCGGTTGATAGCCAGTTTCGCCGGTGATGTTTGGCATGCCTGGAACCTTAGCCACGACCGAGTCCCATAACAGGGCATCATCTTGCCAGTAGGTGTGATTGGTGGTGAACCCGACGCCTGCCCCACCGTAGAACTGGTTCAGCAGGCGATTGGTGACGCCGCCCTCATCCTGACCGACATCGACAAGCTGGCTGCTGCCGGCCTGGCGAATCACCGCAACCATCGATTGAACCCAATGGGCTGAACATATCCTGCGCAAACAGGTTGTAGTCCATGGCCCGCACCTGCTGCGCATTTCCATAACGCGCATAGGTCAAGTCGGCCACGCTGGGCAACGGGATATTGTCGAAGCTGCCGAGCTGCTCCGGTGTCTGGGCCCATGCGCCTCCCAGGCTGCTGAGTGTTTTGTACCGGTCACGCAGCCATGCCCGCCATGCGCTTAATTCGGCAGGATCCCCGTTCGGAACGTTTCCTTTGAATATCTGGTCGGGATTGGAAAAGCTGGGTTCGTTGATGAGATCCCAACAGAGCCATGGAACCGTCGCGAAGTGGCGCACCACTCCACGCACATAGGCCCGTTGCGCACGCACGGCGTCTTGATCGATATAGGGATTTTTCTGCGTGGCTGTACCGGAGAGGGGAGAAAAGGCAAAGAAGGTGAAATTGACAGAAATGCCATAGTGATGGGCACAGATAAGAAAGGCCTCGAGGTTGCGCAGGAAGCGCTGGTTCGGTTCTCCGGTCGCAGGGTCCATGAATTTGGCGTTCTTCATCCACACGCCGGTGCGGACAAACGTGACACCATGCGCGGCCATCTCGGCAAAGTCGCTTTCCCACACCGATGCGTTCCGTGGTCCGGAAAAATCCCAGCCATTTTCCTCGGTAGTGAAATAGTTGGTGCCAACAGGGAAAAAGGGTTTTCCGCCGCGCGTGAGAAAGTCACCTTTGGCTTCAAGGGCCTCACCGTCATCAAGCGTACGGCGCTCCGCCACCCAAAAACCATTTTCGTAAAACTCTCGAACTTTTCCTTGCTGGCGAAATGTAGCACGGACCTTGTAAAAACCGGCCGCCAATGGTTTCTGAAAGGGGACTGCGAAGTCGGATGTCTCCTTGGCCTCGATTGGCAGACTGGCTTCCTCAAGCACCTTATTTGTAGATAAAAGCTGCACCTGAACATCGCCTATTCCGGGCTTCGCCTGCTGTAGGTGCACGGTGATCTGAGGCAGCTCGCCGGGCCTAAGGACAGAAAAAAGCGTCTCGACGGAAAGTTTGGCCGCGCTGCGGCTTGCGTAGGCTGCTGATTCGCGAATGAGGGCAATGCCGGGCTGGCTCTCCCAATAACCGGCAGCGGGCTGAAAATCGAGACAGACGACGCGGCCGCCGGTGTTGCGCTCGATTACGATGACCGGCGCGGCAACCCTTGATCCGGCACTGTCCACCATGTAACCAAGTCCGTTGAGATGCCCCTCAACCGTGAAGAACTTCTCCGCCTGCACGTGCGGAGTCGTTGCGAAGTCGTAACCCGGCCGCCAAGCAAAATGCGCATCCTGCTCAACCGGCACCTCGTAGGTGTGGCGCAAATCCAAGGACCGCGCATAGGTGTCTTGCGGCCTTCCCTGAACAAACGTAGCGCGCACCTGGGTAATGGGAACGTGCAATGGCTGGCCACCGAGGACGAGTAAATTCCCACCGTGCTGCAAATAAGCTTCGATTGTTCGCCAAGCATCCGTTGGGACCGCGGAACCATAAGGAAGCACCAGCAGCTCGGCCTTCTCGAGCGCAGTGGGAGACTCCAACGCCTTCAAGTCCAAAAAGGCAGGATGCAGATCACTCAGCGCAGCGGATAGGGTGGAGCGCTCCACGGGCTGGCTGGCAACCGTCGGAAAACCCGGCTGCCAGAAAACCACGACTTGTGCCACAAGAGGAGGCGAGAAGAGCAAAAGGAAGAAGGCAACTCGAATGAGTGCGTGGCTATTCATTTGTATCCCGCGCTCAGAATTGTATATCCGGCCAGAAGCAGCAAAAGATGATTAAATACCTCCGTGTCCTCACCATGGTCCGAAAGGTATGCCAAGATGTCTTCCATCTCTCGTCGCAAGATGCTCAAAAGTACGATCGCAGGAACGGCCCTCGCCAGCGCTCCCATGACATCGTCTATCGCCTGGGGTCAGGAAAAGCCCTCCGCTTCCCCTGAGACACCGATGCCGCGGAAGGGAAATATCCGGCAATCTGTGAGCCGCTGGTGCTACGCGAAGATGAGCCTCGACGAACTATGCGCATATTCGGCGCAAATCGGTCTCAAGGGAGTGGATCTGCTGGAGCCGAAGGACTTTGAAGCACCCAAGAAGTACGGATTGATCTGCACCATGGGTTACGCCAATGCCGGAACGATTCCGGATGCCCTCAACGTCCTCGCCAACCACGACAAGATCGAGGCGGGACTACGTGAGAATATCCCGCTGGCTGCCAAAGCGGGGGTGCCCAATGTCATTACGTTTTCCGGCAACCGGCGCGGCATGTCTGACGAGGAAGGCGCGAAGAACGTGATTATCGGATTGAACCGGGTAAAGAAGATTGCGGAAGACAATAACGTCGTGCTCAATCTGGAGCTGCTGAACAGCAAGGTCAACCATAAGGACTATATGGCAGACCATACCGCGTGGGGCGTCGCGGTCATGAAGGAAGTAAACTCCACCCACGTGAAGCTGCTTTACGACATCTATCACATGCAAATCATGGAAGGAGATTTGATCGCCACGATCAAAGAAAACATTCAGTGGCTAGGTCACTTCCATACCGGCGGGGTACCCGGACGCCATGAGCTGAATAACACCCAGGAAGTGCAATGGGACGGGGTCATGCGCGGCATCGTGGAAAGCGGATACAAAGGGTACGTTGCGCATGAGTTTGTCCCCACCGGGGACCCAAAGACATCGCTTTTACAGGCGGTTGACTTGTGCGATGTATAAGATAGGTGGAGGATTTTATGCGCAAGTTAGCCCTGGTTCTTGCCTTTTGCGTCGCCACGGTCTGCATGGCCGTACCCGCGAATAGCGTTTACAGCTATACCTTGAAGTCGATTGATGGCCAACCGGTTAGCTTGAAGAGTTACCGCGGCAAAGTTCTTCTATTGGTAAATGTTGCCAGCAAGTGCGGCTACACTCCGCAATATGCCGGTCTCGAATCCCTCTATGAAAAGTACAAGGATCGCGGGCTGGTGATTGTCGGCATTCCCGCTAACAATTTCGCCCAGCAAGAGCCTGGGACCAATGACGAGATCAAGAAGTTCTGTCACAACCGCTACAACGTGTCTTTTCCCATGATGGCCAAGGTCTCAGTGGTGGGTGAGGATAAGACCCCGCTTTACGTATTCCTGACCGACAAGTCGGCCAATCCGCAGATTGGCGGAGAGATCAAATGGAACTTCACCAAGTTCCTGTTCGACCGCAACGGCAAACCGGTCGACCGGTTTGAACCCGCCGTGACTCCCGACTCGCCGCAGGTTACGGGCGCCATCGAAGCAGCGCTTGATAACAAGAAGTAGGAAATGTTGAGTGAGGGCGGGGTTCGGGTCGCAGGCATGGTAGCCGACTCAAGCCAAGATCGGGCTTGAATGGGGCACCCGAAGATTTGCCCTCAGCCCGACAACCGGTTTACCGCGATGCGCGTAAACGCAGCCGCTCAATTTTCAAGCCGACGCAAGCGAGCAGGAACATCATCGAGCCAAAATGCTTGGGGTCGAAGAGGAAGCTCTCGTCGAGGTTGTAGAAGAGCGTGAGGACTACGATCGCGAGATACCACTCGACCGCCCTAAGCTGCTCCTGGTCACGGGACTGAAAAAGGCAAACGACCGCGTCGCGGAAGGCAAATCCGAAGACCAGGAGCACAATGGCTAAGCCGACTACCCCCATTTCGAGCGTGACGTCGAGAAATCCATTCTGCGCCTGGGCCAGAACCCAGGAAACAGCAAGGATCACACGATAGGATTCACCTTGAAGGCCAAGCCAGAATGCCTGGTAGCCATAACCGAGAAGGGGCCGCTTGGCTATCGAATCGAGGACCGCGCTCCAAATCCCGGTGCGCCCGGTCAAGGTCAGATCTTTACCCAGCAGGGTGAACAGAAAGTCCGGCCACACCAGAATGACGATCGTCACAGAGCAAAATGCCACCAGCAGCAGAAAGCAGACGACAAAGTAGTCCTTCTTGCGAAAGTTATGGAGAGCTTTCAAAGTTAAAACAAACACGATATAGACGGCGGTCAGCATATACGCTGTGGCGGCCCGCGAGAATGCAATCGCAGTGAGACAAAAAATGATTTGGGAGACTCGAGCAGCTCGAAGAAACGGTGTGCGGGCACGATACGATACCGTCGCAGTCAGGAAGAACAGCGCCAGGTTTCCCAGATAATTCTTTGCGCTGAAGATGCCCTTCCAGGCAGAAGAATGCCCGCCCATCTGATCGAGCCCGTACTGCGGCAAAGCGACTGCGAAGACAATACTCGCGACGATGGTAGCAGTGCCGAGAACGAGCAGCAATTCAAGCACCTGGTCGAGTTCGTAGCGAGACATGATGTAGTACACAAGTAAAACGCTGCCCAGCAGAAGCGCGCCCGAACTGATCGTTCTCGTCGGAAGCTGGGATAGAGGAGAGAGCAGAAGCGCAAGGATAGGAAAGCTGGTCACGAGCTTCATCTGCATGCTCAGCCGGCGAACCGGCTGGTGCCGCTGTATGGCGAAGATCATGCAGGCGGCAAACATCAGCAGCTTGCCCAGCCGATCGGTAAGTACACCACCGGCGGAATTAGTGGCGACGGCACGGGTCGCAGTCGGCTCATTGACAAACGGGGAGACACCATCCAGGACAAAGTAGAGCAGAACGAGCAACAAAGCCCAGGTTGAGACGCGACCCCAGAGGCTCCCTGACCGGCTCTCAGCTCTCTGCTGTCGATGAACGGTTCTGGCCGCTCGACCGATCTCCTGGACAGCCTCCGAATTTGCAGGGAGTGCAAGCATCAATGAATGTATATGGCGGCGGAAGCAGCGGAAGCCAGGATTCCCTGGCCATTGATTCCGATGTTGCGCATGAAACTGAAAGGGATGTAGATAACATCGTCAGGCAACAAGGCAACATCGGGTTTTTTGCCCTTTTGGATTTGGCTGAGTTGCAGGTCGATCTCCTCGACTCCATCATCCGTCTCACGTACCAGCCTCGATTTGCCGACGGCTGCGGTGTGATTCGCATAGCCCGCCAGGGCGATGGCTTGTAGTACAGTCATTCGCGAATTGTTGGTACTCATGGGATAGCCGCCCGGCTTCGATACGTCACCCAGGACATACACCACTGCGGCCTTGGGGACAATGACCGTGTCGCCCGGATAGACCATGGGATCATCGGATAAGGCGGTCAGAGCAGCATTCGAATAGTAGTATTCGACCTTCTGTTTCGCTGGACCGAAGCGCTGAATGGTGATGTGGCGATCCGCCAGATCTGTAAGCCCGCCGGCCAGCGCAAGCACTTCGACGACCTTGCGGGCCGTGTCTATCTCGTAGATCCCCGGCTTTTGCACCTGCCCCATCACCGACGCGTTCTGCGTTGCAAAGGCTTCCACCCGCACCGTTACCTGCGGATGCAGCATCACGCCGGCGGCAACCAGCCGACGCTGGATCTGTTCAGCTGCCTGTTCCGGCGTCATGCCGGACACGCGCACACTACCCAGAAAGCTGAAGGGAATGGTCCCGGCATCGGTGACCCGCGCACGTTGTTCCATCTCTGGCGTGTCATAGACCTGAAGGTGAAGCAGTCGCCGGGTCCGATCAGTAGACTCTCGTTTTGCGCTCGCACGCTGATGGGAACGCTCAAGAGGACGAACAACAAGGGAACCCACCGCAGTAATTTTTCCATTAAGCCCTCGCAAACTGCCCTTCTTGCAAAGAGAGGTATCCTCCGGCAGGCTGATCTCGCACGCCGTTGATCACGATGTTGATCTTGCGGTCGCTGCTCGATTGCACGTCCTCCAGCATCCGGTAGCTCTTGTCGAGTGCGGGCAAAGGAGTCTTCTGGTGCCTGCGCCATAAGCAGAACGGAATTGACCATCGAGCTAAGGACCACCGAGTCGGTGAATTGCAGCACCGGCGGAGCGTCAAGAATGACCAGGTCATACTTCGCCTCCCAAATCTTTACCAGCGATGCCATTTGATTCGACGCCAGCAGCTCCGCTGGGTAGGGCGGCACCGGCCCTGACGGAATGAGGAATAGACCCGGAACCTCGAGCACTGGAATCACCACCGATACGCCGTCGTCCTGAGAAAGGCCGGCTAACACGGTACTCAGCCCAACCTGCGGGCTCACCTCCAGATTCCGATGCAACCACGGGTGACGAAGGTTTGCATCGCACAACAGGACTCGCTTGCCCTGCTGAGCAAAGAGAATAGCGAGATTCCAGCTGACGAAGCTCTTGCCTTCACCGGTGAGCGGACTTGTCACCAGCACAGAACGCGGAGGTGCTCCACTGCGAGACAACATCAGAGAAGTTCGGAGCGAGCGGAGCGATTCGACAAAAGGGGAATTCGGGCTGTTCAATGCGGGCAGAGCTGATTTTTCTATCCAGTCAGCGCCTCCGGCTAGGGCAGCCTGGTCCTTTTGATAAGGCAGCACGCAGAGTGGCGCCGGACCCAACTCGCGAGATATCTCTCGCAAATCCTGAATTCTGGTGTCTGTCACGTCCCGCAGTAATGCCGCAATAACTCCAGCAATCAGACCCAGGCCGATCGATCCCAGCAGGTAAAGCAGCACGACCGGCTTAGCGGGTTTATCGCTGGCCTTTGCCCAGTCAACCACGGAGATATTGGTGGACCGCAGCCCAGCCAGCAGGCCGGACTCTTTGAGATGCCGCGACATATCGTCGTAAAGCGAGCGGGTCTGGTCAGCTTCCTGCCGCACCATCTGGTATTCGATGGTCTTGTTGTTGAGCGCTTCGGCTTCGCTCTTGTAGGCATTGAAATCCCGGCGGGTTTGCTGCTCTGCTTGTTCCGCCACCATAAAGTCATTGTGAGCCCGCCCCGCAACCCGGGCGACCTCGGCTCGAATGGCTGCCTGCACTGCGCTCAGGTTGCTCCGGACTTCGGTTAACTTCGGATAGGCTGGGCCGAACTTCGCAGACAGTTCCTGCAGTTGCCCCTGCAAGCTAGCTTCCTGTAAACGAAGGTTCTGAATCAAGCTGAGCGAAGTACCGATGGCGGCAGAAGTTGCCCCTCCCGTAATGGCGCTTCCGCCGAGGCCCGAGATCAACTCTGCGTTGCCGGTCTTCACCACCTCATTGATCGCCCCCTTGAGGATGCGGTTCGACTGCGCCTGGGCTTCGGCTTGGGTCGCCATCTGAAGCTTGTCGAGGATCGGGTTGTAGACCTGATCCTTGCCGTCTTTGTCGACCTGCCCCACCGAGAAGACGCCGGCCTCCTGCTGCAGCTTCACTTCTTTGGCTTGCAGCTCATGGGTCTTGGTGCGCAGATCCGCCAGCTGCGAACTCAACCACGAGGTCGCCTGCATGGTCGCGTCGTACCGCGCCTGAAAACCCTTTTCGATCAGCCCCTGCAGCAGGTGATTCACCACCGCCGCTGCCAATTGCGGATCAGGGCTCAGATATTCCACGTCGATCAGTCGCGTTCCTGCGACCGGCTGCACAGTCAGCCTGCGGTGGAAGATTTTCAGGACGCGCATCCGCCGGTGTGGCGAGTCCTCGAGCGACGCACCCTTGGGGTCCGACTTCCCAGCCGGCGCAAAGAGCCCGAGGATCCAACCTGCCGGCGACCACTTCTGTTGGTAGTCTTCTGTTTGCTCAAGATGAAGATCTTCGATTACGCTCAGCGCGAGCGAGTCCGATTGCAGGATCTTTGCCTGCGTCTGGATAATCATGTTGACTTCGAGCGCATCGGACGGGGTGTCCCCGGAACCGGTTTGAATCACCAGGGAACTAGTAGAGTCTTTTTGCAGTTCAATTTCCCCTACGGATTTGTAGCGCCGAGTGGAAAATATGAGCGCCAGGACGCCAAGCAGGAAGAATATCGACAGGCACACATAAATGATCCCGCGACGGCGCACCAGCATGAAGCCGACTTCCCGAAGTGTCAGTTCGGGGGGCGGCGGATTTGCCGTAATGACCACATGCGAGGGTTGCAGCGCTATCTTATCCAGAAATACCTCCACTGATATGGCGCGTCGCTATCATCAGACCGGCCGGCTTAACACGGTAGCGAACTTATCTTTCCAACGCAGGAACGGTGACTCGATCCAGCGATAGGAAGCCATGGCCAGAATCACCGTCATCACGAATCCCAGTGCTTTCGCCGCCAGCAGCTGCCATCCCCAGACCGGGTGGAGCAAATTAAGCATGATGAGGATTCCGGTGAGGTGCAGCATATAGAGCCCGTAACTGATCTTGCCTAGCTGGACCACCCACTCACCGCGAACCCACTTGCTGTGACTGTGCAGGCACGCATACAGAATTGCGCCCGCTGAGACGGATACAATCAGCCGTCCCAGCACCATGCGAATATCAACCGGTCCGGGCTGTTCGTTCAACCACGCTGAGGATGCGACCCACCCCATCAGCCCGCCGGCCAACAGCAAGCAACGCGCGCTCCGCGTAAGCCTGGGAAGACGATCCACGAACAGCGCCAGCAGAATGCCCAGGGCCAACGAATCGCAGCGGCACACGCTGCCGTAGTAGATGAACCCGCCGCTCGCGCCGGCCAGCATAAAACCTATCCGGCACACAGTCGCCATAAGGAAGGTAACGATTGCTGCTACGATCATCCCGCGCCGCCTGAGTATTTTCATGAGCACGGGCCAAATCAAGTAGAACTGCTCCTCAATCGAGACCGTCCACAGAGGGGAGCAGATCGACTCCGGCCGTCCAAAGACTGCGTGTACCCAGTTACCGATAAAGAGCAGATAGCCGGCCACGTAGTACCAGGGCAGACTCTGTTTCGCCACGGTGTGGGCGAGCACGACACCCAGGGCAATCAACAGAAAGTACAGCGGCCAGATGCGCAGGATGCGGCGCAGATAAAATCGCCGCAGCGAAATTCCGCCCGTTTGTTCCCGCTCGCGCAGCAAGATAGAAGTAATCAGGAAGGCGCTCAGGGCAAAGAACAAGTCGACACCAGCCGCGCCCGATTTCGCAATCGCTCCCCACAGCCACGGTATGGGCAGATGGAACCGGCGATAGAATGCCCCCTCGAAAGGCAGTGTGTGACACACGAATACACCGAGGAATGCGTAGAACCTCAACCCGTCCAGCTCCGGCTGATAGAAGCGGCGCTGGGTAGGTGCCGCCGCCGGCGGCGCGTGTAAAACCCCTGTCAATTGGCCCATCGCGCACCCGCTCCTGGTGTGTATGGATCCGCCAGCAGCCGCTCGAACAGATTTTCCAGCCGGCCGGTTTGCTGCACCAGGTCGAAGTGGTCGACAACATTTCTCCTGCCCGCGAGGCTGCACCGTTGCCAGAGATCCTGGTCGTCCATCAAACGGAGAATCGCTCCAGCCAGCGCTGCGGAGTCGCGCTCGGCCACCAGCAAACCCGTCTCGCCGTTTTTCACCGCTTCCGGGATTCCGCCGCTGAGAGTGCTCACCACAGGCAAGCCCATCGCCTGGGCCTCGATGAACACCATGCCGAAGCCCTCCGCGTCGCCTGTGGCAGCGACCACACTCGGCACACAGAACACGGACGCGCGTGACATGCGATCTCGTACCACCGCTGCGGGCTGAACACCCAAAAATCGGCACCGTACACCCAGCGCCGCGGCTCGTGCCTCATAATCTGCGCGTAATGGGCCATCACCGATAACCACCAACTCGGCTTTTGGACAATGACGCTGCACGCCGGCCATGGCGTCGATCAAGCCTCCGCAACCCTTCTTCTCCACCAGCCGCCCAACAAACAACACGGACTTTTCCCGGGGCCGCAACATGCCCGGCGGCTTGAAGCGTTCGACATCGACGCCAATCGAATGAACGATGGTGCGATCCGCTGGGTATCCCATCGCCAACCCGCGAGCGCGAACATAGTCCGAACAGCTGATGAACAAGGCGCAGGTTTTCTGCAGCCTCGATCTTCCCCGCACATACGCACGGCCCAGGCGGGTCCTGCTCATGACCTCGTCGCTTATGGTCACGTCGTATCCATGCAAAGCCGTCACCAAAGGCACTCCAAGCAATTCCGCAAGCCGCATCGCCGCATAGCCATCGGGCGCGAAATGCGCATAAACCAGGCGAGGAGCACGCGCCCTGAGCTCTGCCACTTGTTCGCGGGTGGGACCCACATAGCGAAAGCGAAGCTCCCGCAATCTTCCCCGCAAGCCGCCATCATCGACTGTCCAGCTGCTGTTTGCCGGTAAGTCAATCCCAGCTGTCTTGCGCCAGCCTACAAAGAACGGCGAGAAGCGCTGCATGGCGACCGCTTGCGCCGCAATAAATGTCTCTGAGGGCGGCAGTAATAAGGTGCGGAAGACCACGACTGTGCCCTGATGCGGCCTCTCGCTGGGCTTCGGATTTGCGTATGGGATCGTCATTTGTCTCATGGCAACTAGGCCGCGAAGCAGCTTTGCGCTTCCAGAACTTCGCGGTAGATCTGCTCGTACTGGGGCGCGATCCGGCTCCAGGAAAAACGCCTGGTGGCTGCTCGCGCCTGCTCGCCGATCGCTGCCAGTCTTTCTGCCGGCAGCGACAAGGCTCGTTCCATTTGCGCCGAAAGCTGGGTTGCGTCCTGGTCTACCAGGAAACCGGTCACCCCATCCTGAACCACCTCGGGATGCACGCCCACCCGGGTCACCACCACCGCCGTTGCTGCGCTCATGGCCTCGATGGTCGATAGCCCAAAGCCCTCATAGGCCGAAGCGGAAACGAATAAATGAGCTCGCTGCAGCAACCGGCATAGCTCTTCGCGGCTAACGGCGCCCCGAAAGCATACCCTTCCACCGAGGCCGAGCTCGATCACGCGACGCTCGAGGGACGAGCGCAACCCAGAGAAATCCGAACCTACCCATTCCAGGCGCAAATGTGGATAGCGGTCCTTCAACGAAGCCATCGCCTCGAGTATTTTGTGCACACGTTTGTTCTCGGCCAGGCGCGCGACACCCAACAGCAGTCCCGGCTCCGGCTTTTTTTTGAGGCTCCAAAGGCCATCGATGTTCGCTCCGTTCTCTATTACGCGGATCCGCTGCGAAGGCACAATCCTCGAGAACACCTGGCGATCGTGCTGGCTCACGCAAACCACTGCCCCCACTCCACTCAGCGAACGGCGGGTAACCGTTTTGAAGTAAAGTTCTTTGAATGCCCTGGCCCGCTGAGTATGAAAGAAACCGCCATGGGTGCTTATCACCATCGGAATGCGATGCACCAGACGCAGCAGACTTAGATAATCTACAAAGAAATCGATAGCATGGATGTGCACCAAATCGTAACCGCGAATGGCCCCGAACACGCCTGGCGCCACCGGGTAGCGGCGAGACCCCCAGTGGCGCATGCGGTGCACCGTAAGGCCGGCTTCGACAGACTCGGCCGGCGCCAGGACGCCGCTGGCAAAAAGCAGGCGTAATGTCGCAACCTGCACGGTGTGTCCGTTTTGCTGCAGCGCCACGCTCAGGCCTTCCACCACGCTCTCCATGCCTCCCTCGGCAGGAAGAAACTGACGGGTAAGCTGAAGGATCCTCATAACGACTGCACCAGTGCCCGAAGCCCCGGGCGTTGTGCCGCCCAATCGCGCAAGCGGCGGCGGCGGCGGCGCGGCAGGAACCAGATCGCCAGGAATATTGCATAGTCGCGGGGGGTGCTCTTGCCATGGCGCAGTGCTTCACGCAGCAGCCGATGAAACGCACACCACTCTCCCTGATCCGACGCCTCAGCGGAGATCTGGTACAAGACGAAGGCCGATAAGGCGCGCGGCGTGAACAGGTGCCGGTCGCGCTGCAACCATGCAAGTGAGTACCGCCAATTCGCTTTACTGCTTACGGTTGGCCGCTCTTCCTCAATGTTGTGAATTGCCAGCACCTCGTCGGCAAACACCACCTTTGCTCCAGGCAGGCGCCCCAGTCGCAGCACCCATTCCGTATCCTGGTGTTTCAATTGACCGCTTTTAAACGGCTGGGCCAGCATGAGCGAGCGCCTTACAAACAGGGTCGAAGTCTGGATATATCCTTCGCCGCGCGTTAGCGTCCGGCGCGCCAGAATATACTCGCCAATCTGCTCATCGCTCGCGGGCATCCGCCGCGGCCACACATAGTCTCTGCCCGGTGTACGCGCGATCATCCTGCAAGTCCCAATTACGAAAGGCGCGGTGGACGGGGCGACGGCGTCGAGCTGGGCCTGGAGCTTGCCGGGAAACCACTCGTCGTCGTCATCCAGGAACGCAATCCATTCCCCCACAGCCGTGTCGACACCCCGGTTACGCGCGTCGGACCCGCCAACACTGCTGGGCAACGCAAGCACCTGTAGACGTGGGTCCTGGTGCGCCGCCCTTTCCATAGCCAGCCTGGTGCCGGAGTCCTCACCATCGATCACCACCACCACCTCGATGTCGTGCAAAGTCTGGGCCAGTGCACTACGCACTGCCCGCTGCAACAGATCGGGTCTTCCGCGGGTAGGTATGACGACAGAAACAGTAACCATGATTCGACTCCTTAGCTCGGTACGTTTTCCCGGCGCGGCGCTGCCTGGAACGCTTGGGCGATCGCATAGTAAGCGGGTTTAGGTTGGCAGTTGGCGTCAAAAGGCAGTGGCCGCACCGGCAAGCCATCCTTGCGTGGACGGTATCCGGTAATCCAGGTAAAGCAATCCGCGAGTCCCCAGGTAACAATTCCTTTTACTGCCGGCTGGCGCAGGGTGGCGCTCAGAAATCTGCCATATATGTCAGCCACCACTCGATCCCGCGCCGCCACGTCCCCAGGTAACATCGCATCCTGCACGTCGAGTTCGGTAACGAAGATCTTCATCCCGCGACGGGCTAACTCGCCCAGAAACTCTTCGTGACTTCCATCACCCAGCACAGCGGCCTGATCGCCTCGCAGATGCGCCTCTAGCCCGATCGCCTGAACGGGAACACCGCGCGCCAGCATGCCGTCAAGCAAAGCAAGCATAGCCATCCTCTTTGCGCGGCCAAAACCGTTTGACACTTCGAGATAGGACTCGTTCCACACCAGGAGAGCCTTCGGGTCCGCTGCAGCAGTCGCTCGGAAAGCCTGTTCGATGTAGTTGGCACCGCAGCTCTGCAACCAAGGACTATCGCGCAACCCATCCGCGCGCCGGCTTCCCGGATCCAGCACTTCGTTTACCACGTCCCAGGAATACAACCTGCCTGCAAAATGTCCAGCGACCGTACGAATGTGGCCAGTCATCATTGCTTGCCCGGTTCCCGCCGTGAGCTGTGGGGTGACCCAAGCCGGCAAAGCTTCGTGCCAGACAAGTGTGTGGCCCCGCACCTTGATGTAATGGTCCGCGCAAAAGGCAACAAATTTGTCAGCAGTCGCAAAGTCATACACCGCCGGTTGGCTACTCAGCGAATTCCACTTCATATGTAGTTCCGGGGTGGCTATATCGCATTGCGCCAGAAACAGTTGCTGATAGCCGGGAGACTGAGCAAAATACTTCAGCGCCAGGCACGAACCGAACAATAACCCCTTTTCTTGCGCCAGCTGCTTTAACGATGTAGTCGCAGCCTCGAGACTTGCCTGGGATTGAGCCCAACGCGCCGCAGCCAACATGCCAGACTTCTTGATGAAGTCTCGGCGGTCCATTTTCAACCTGCATTCCATATCTCAGTCGCCGCGCATCTGGATCGGGCTGGACTGGTCGTCCGAGCCGGCATAGTTCGCTGTTGCGCGGCCCTGCAGCTTTGCTGCGTACCGGCTGCGAGGGTAGTCCATGAGCAGCAGGAGAAGTATGTACCAGGGCTCGATGAGATAGCGGCTGAAAAGGCGGCGAGGCTCATGGGCCAGACGGAACATCCATTCCAATCCGATCCGGCCCGACCAACGGGGAGGGGTTGGCGCCGCGCCGGCAATATACTCTAGCGCCGCTCCAGTCGACGACAGGATTACATGGGCATCCAAGTGCGAATAGTTCTCTTCGGTCCAGAGCTCCTGCCGCGGCATACCCATCCCGACCATCAATAGATCAGGCCGGTAGGCGTTGATTCGCCGACCAGGGCTTCATTTTCAGCGCTGCCGTGACGCGCGTCAAAGAATCCGTCGCTCACCTCTATCTGCAGTCCCGGATAGAGCTCACGCAGCTTTGCGGCGCCCTGTTCGGCCACCTGCTTAGAGGAGCCGACGTTAAACACACGCCATCCTCTGCTGGCCGCCAGCTCCATCAAAGGGCCCGTCCAATCTACATTCGTGACCCGTTGGTCGCGTTGCAAAGGGTAGCCATAGAGACGGCCCAGGGCTACCAGGGGCATCCCGTCTACATAAGTCCAATGGGCATGAGAATAAAACTCTTTAACCTTTGGGTGCCTGTGGAGCAGGTAGACACTGTGCAGATTGTGATTCGCTATGATCCACTTGTGGCGCTCGCGAATTCCCTGATCCACGAGCTCGTTCATTTCAGGTATTGACCTAGGCTGTAGCGTCAATCCCAGAAACGCAACCGTATCGGTGCTTCTTGCAGAGGCCGGGCTTACGGCTTTCATGCGGGGGATTCTCCATCTAACTCTCAGGAATTTAAACTGTTGTGCTTAACGTCAAGAGCTGCTCATGAGGCAAGCCATGAATGCTTTCATTCGCAATGGCGCGTCAGAGCTAGTACGCTTGTCAGTGATCCAAGGCAAAGGTGACAGAAGGATTGGCGTAAAGCAACCTTGGCTTCTACAAATTCCTTTACCAGTCATGAACCGAGTTCTAAGTTGGAACTACACTGTCCTAATTTGGATACACTTGGTTACTGCGGAAACAATCGCCAGATATCGCGAGGAGGTTGCGATAGTGCTTATCGCAGATCTGCCCTGGCATATATAGGCTATGGACATCGAATTGTCCGATCATTCACGGCTTAAGCCGTAGTGCCTGGCAACCGATAGTGGCCTTATTGGGAGTTTCTACAATACCGGCGGTGTCGCTTAATGGAGGCACCCGCCTATTCGGAGCTCGATGTCTGCTACCACTTATCATCTTCTTACCGAAGCTGAAACATTCTCCGAGTTTGCCGGCGGCGCGATTTCGCGCTGGGCGGGCAATGTACTCCGCAACACATCTCACGCTGTGGTCGTCTGTCCTGATGCAGACAAAACCTGGCGCTTTGCCCGGGAGTGTGTCCAGGTTCTGCCCGCCATGGTGCCCTATAAACAATTGCGACGACACCTCGAACATCTACCCTGGGTCTTTCATTGCCGGGTGATACGAGAAATTCTCCACCGCCTGATCAAACGCGTGCGCCCCGGCGATATCGTATGGATCCACAACCGGCCGGAATTTGCCGTCGCGATCACCCCCTTGGTTCATCGTGCCGGCGGGCGGGTCGTTCTTCACTTACACAACTCTCACCTAGTCGACCGCCCTGAGCGTCTCATGAAGCAGGTCCGGGTAGATAGGTTGATATTTGTGAGTGAGTTTTTGCGCCAACAAGCATGGAGCAAGTTCCCGCAGTTAGGCGCTTCGTCGGTTTTATACAACGGAGCCGATGAATCTATCTTCTATCCGGCCAAGGATCGGAGGCCCGGTCCGGAGACAACGACGGTGCTGTTTGCGGGCCGTTTGGTCGCTGACAAAGGAGTTCACGTTTTGCTCGATGCGATGAAGCTGCTCGAGAAGCAGGGCGTCCGCCTGCGGGCACACATCGTCGGTTCTTCCGGTTTCGGGACGGGAAAGGAGACCGACTACATCAGGCACCTGAAAGGGAACTCGACCGCGAGCGTTGTGTTTCTGCCTTACTGTAGCGGTGACGGACTGGGCACGCTGTTCCGGGAAGCCGACATGTTTTGTTCGCCTTCCGTGTGGGAAGAGCCGTTCGGTCTGGTCAACGTGGAAGCGTTCGCCTGTGGTCTGCCGGTGGTGAGTACCCGCGGTGGCAGCTCGAACGAAATATTCGCCCATGGCGGGGGGATTCTCGTAGAGCGCGGATCCGCTGTTCAGTTAGCTTCCGCCTTGCGCCTTCTGGCGGAGAACCCTGAACTGCGGGCGCGCCTTGGCCAACAGGGCTATACCGCATTTCTTGAGCACTTCACATGGTCAAGTGTGCGATCCCAGGTGGAGCACATCCAGAAAGCGCTGCTCGCTTAGGTGGACGACCTAAGACCACGCGTGAGCCGGCGCCGGCTCCTTCAGGGAGCGGTCTCTCTGGCGGCGCTATCCTCGCTACCGGGATGCGGCTACCATCAAAATTACGATTACCACGCACCCTCCGGCAAACCTCTCCCTTTGCCCGTCGGACCTGTTGTCCAGGGCACTCTCACAGTGACAACGACCGGCCTGGGCACTATCCCGTCACGCTTTATGGGGCTGAGCTACGAGAAGTTGACGATGAGTTATGGCTACTTTCACGCTTCAAACCACAACCTCATTGCGCTCTTTCGCCATCTTGGCGCCGGCGTCTTACGTCTTGGCGGCGGGTATGTCGATAAGCTCTTATGGACCACAAATGCCAACGGCACGCACCAGCAGATATCGCCTGCTAACGTAGACAACCTCGCCGGCTTCCTCCAGGCGACCGGCTGGCTTTGCCTCTACGGGATCAATTTTGCCACCTCGACTCCAGCGTTGGCAGCAGAAGAAGTCGCTTTCGCCGTCTCTGCCCTGGGTGAGAATCTGCTTGGCATCGAGATTGGCAATGAGCCGGACGAATACGGTATCCCAGGCAACTATTTTGCCGGCAACTGGACGTTCGAGGACTTTATCGACCGCTGGAATTCGTTTCGCTCCGCTATCCTGCAGGCTGCACCCCATGTGCCCATCACCGGCCCGGCTGCCGGTGGTGGCAACCATATTTCCACCTGGACCCTGCCCTTTGCGCAGGCCGTGACTCCTGGCGAACTCCCGCTGCTGACCCAGCATTACTATCGCGCCAGTGGAGCAAGCACCACTTCGACAGCGGCATTCTTAGTTAGCCCCGACACCCAACTAACGACCGACCTCGGAATCCTGAAAGCCGGCGCACAACAACTTGGCATTCCATTCCGCATAAGTGAGTGCAATTCGTTTAGTAATGGCGGGGCCGCCGGCGTAAGCAACAGCTATGCTTCTTCCCTATGGGTCGTCGATTTCCTCTTCAACGTGGCGATGGCGGGGGCTACCGGGGTGAACATGCATGGCGGTGGCAACTCGCCAGGCTATACGCCAATCGCCGATGATTCAGGTGCTGTCATCGAAGCACGCCCGGAGTATTACGGCCTGCTTCTCTTTGCCCTCGCAGGTCAAGGCACGATGCTTCAAACGCAGCTCTCAGCCGGCAGTGTCGACGCCACCGCCTATGCGGTGAGAACCCCGAGCGGGGGCTTGAACCTCATCCTGGTGAACAAAGACTCGCTGCAGGGCCTGACCCTGACCATACAGGCAAATCAGACCATCCAGACAGCAAGCATGCAGATCATGACCGGTCCAGGCCTGGCTGCTATCTCTGGCGTTACGATTCAAGGCGGCACGATGAACAATGACGGTAGCTTTGCTCCAGCAAGCGCAGGAACCCTGACCCCCGCCGGCGGCCAGACCACTTGTTTCATCCCGTCGCTGAGCGCCGCGCTCATCAGCATTACCTGTCCGATCAACGTGAAAACCTGCCAATTGCAACCATGCTTTCCGTAACTCTGGTTTGTCAGGTCGAACCCTAGAGACCTTTCATGGCAAAGATTAAGGTGTGCAGAAGAATTGCGAAATCGAGAAAGATACCGCGGTTTTCAATGTAGTAAAGGTCGTATTCGATGGCTTCATGAATAATGAAGCGGCGATCACCGCTGAGCTGCCAAAGGCCGGTCAAACCCTGGGGCACAGAGAGTCTGCGACGTTCGAGCGCGGTGTAGGTATCGGTAATGTAAGGCATCTCAGGACGAGGACCGACCAGAGACATGTCTCCATTCAAAACATTGAGTAGTTGTGGAAGCTCATCCAGGCTGGTTCGTCTAAGAAATCTCCCAGCGGCCGTGATGCGCTTGTCTTCAGGGCTTTCGGGGGAGCGCTCGTATTTCGGAACGTCTACATACATGCTGCGAAATTTGAGCATCAGAAAAGGTCTGCCAGACTGACCTGTACGCTGCTGACGGAAGAAAACCGGCCCTCGTGAAGTTGCCTTCACGATGAAGGCACAAAACAGCCACATAGGGAGGGTCAGCAGCATAAGGCCAGAAGCCAAAACCAGATCGGTGCAACGCTTGAGAGCGATGTACGAAAGCGGGTAATCGCCTTCGGCATCGAGCGTTGTCACCATCAGGCCGTCAACCATCTGCACCGAAGCGGTGTGCTCAGCAAAATGAGGGTGACCCGCACCCACGAGCGAAACCCTGACACCGGCTGCCGCGGCTATCGCTAATAGCTCATTCATGCGTGGCAGCGCCACCGTAGGCGGTATGAAGATCTCCTGTACATTGAGAGACCGCAGGAGAGACTCCGACATGGGTTCGGAAATAACAGGTACATGATGTTTGAGGTTGTAGTCGTGACTGTAGATGACGCGCCGATTGTCAAACCCGCTTTCATCGAGAAAGCCGACCGGAATCTGGCCTAGATGAGGAGAGTGCAGCAGATATGAGAAAAGACGTCTGGTTTCACGCGTAGTGCCGCAGATGAGGACTCTGCGTTGGCGCACGGCGGCCGACTTCCAATCCCGGATCATTCTGCTGCTTGAGTACTTTTGCACTACCAGAAGAAGGTTTGCGAGCGCCCAGAAATAAGCCAGTAGTAGCCGCGGCATTCCCGCCTTGGTGAAGTAATTCCCAACCGCCAGCAGAATCAGGCTGTAGGTGGACACCCTCAGGACCAGCGCCGTATCGGCCACCTGGAGCAGTGTGGCGCGCCGTCGGTAGAGTTGGTGCGCCTGCGCGAGAATAACGAATGCCGCCCCATACTCGAGGGAAATTTCTGCCCACAGCATCCATGCATCGCGCCCATCCAGTGGCCTATGCAACTCATAGAGCAGGATGCCGGCGATACAAGCCAGGGCAATGCAGGCGATATCGAACAGCGCCGGGATGGCCAGCCCAATGGCGCTTCTTAGAATCATCAGGGGTTGAGCTAATACCGAGGGAGGACGGAACCCCATTTGTTCCGAAGCCGGTAAAGGGAAATCGGTCGCCATGCACTACCGCCTTTGGTTGTATGGAACGGTCAACTGCCTGCTCACTTGCTGAGTTGCTATCTTCCAGTGCCTACCGCCAGGGTCAGAAGTCAACGCCAAAGTGGAGAACTTACTCCAGGCAACTTACTTTGTAGTCTGAAGAAAGTACTCCGGTAAATTAGATAGCTATTATTGTCATTGCTTACATCAACGTTACTTGCGCCCCGATCAGGACCAGGGCTAAATGAGCGGCCAACAGAATCATCAAAGCCAAAAGGTGACAGAATCTTCGGTGGAAATCAACTTCAGTTTGATGAAAGTTAGGGTTCACTCTTTGCAACGCGCCGCTTTGGAGCGCACGACTGTCCCATATTCGATCGCTTTTATTACTAAAGCAGTCATGCTCTTGTGACTCAGTTTGCCGGGACACTCTTCAGACGGATCGCAGTACTACGAATTCGTGCGCCAGAAATTGCAGCCGATGGAGACTGCATCGGTAACTTGTGAAGAGGTTGATGCGCGATAAGCTGCGAAGCCGTCTCGCCAGGAATGCCGGCTGGATGTTCCTGGGACAGGGAGTCAGCTTTGCGGTCCAGGCATGTTACTTCGTTCTCCTCGCTCGCCTCCTTGGCGCTGACCAATATGGCATCTTTGTCGGCGCGGCTGCGGCCGTCTCCTTGCTTAGCCAATACAGCACGCTCGGCTCGGGCCTGGTTTTGGTGCGCCAGGTAAGCCGCGATCACGACGACTTCCCACAGTATTGGGGCAATGTGCTGGTCACTACGTTTGGCGTCGGTTTGTTTGTAATTTTGGCCCTCGGCCGCCTCGGCCACTGGATGGTGGGTCCAGCCAGCGCATCGGTGATCGTCCTGGTTGCCGTGGGCGAGTGCACGTGCGCGCGACTCGCCGAGGCTGCCGGTCAGGCCTTCCAGGCCTTTGAGCAGCTCAAGCTCACCGCTGCGCTCACTTCCCTCACCAGCATCACGCGCATGGTGACCGCGGCCGGCATGTTAGTCGTTCTCCGCCACGCAAGCGTCCGTCAATGGGTCATCGCCTCGCTTTGCGTTTCCTGTCTCTCCGCGGCGGTGGCGCTCGTTCTGGTGACGAAGTGTCTTGGCTTGCCCAAGGTCAACCTGCGCCTGCTCCGTCAACGGGCACTTGAGGGTGTCGGTTTCTCCTTCGCCGCCAGCACCACGTCGGTTTACAACGACATTGACAAGGTCATGCTCAGCCGCTACGGCATGCTGGCTGCGGATGGGATTTACAGCATGGCGTATCGGGTCATCGACATGAGCTGCACACCGATCCGCGCGCTCCAGTCTGCGGCATTTCCCCGCTTTTGCCAGACCGGGCGCAATGGCGCACGAGGCTCCATTGCCCTCACCGGCAAATTGTTGAGCAAGACTTTACCCTTCGGACTCCTCGCGGCGGCCGCCATGTTTCTGGGTGCGCCGATCATTCCTCGTATCGTCGGCCCGAGCTTCACCCATAGTGTCTCCGCGCTGCAGTGGCTGTGTCTTTTGCCGGTATTTCGCAGCCTCCACCTGGGCGCGGGAGACACCCTCACCGGCGCCGGCTATCAGCGTTACCGCACCGCCACACAGCTCGGCGCCGCTGCGCTGAATTTCGGGCTCAACCTGTGGCTCATTCCTGCTTATTCCTGGCACGGAGCAGCCTGGGCCAGTCTGCTCACCGATGGCAGCCTTGCCGCCGGCAATTGGATCATCCTGGGTTGGCTGATGCGACGGGAAAGCAGACCTCAGCTCGAAAACCAGGCCGCCGCCTAGCCACCGCAGTTCTCACGGCCTGTTCCTCAACGGATGGCGGGTGCCCCATCCTGCGTCCGGGCCACGGATCCGCGTTTTTACCCTGCCCTCGCCCGCACGCGCCGGACAAGCGAGATGAATCAGTATGATATGGGGATGCTTTTCAGGAAAGGTTGTTCGATGCGCACACCCTTGATCACGGCGGCATTCCTTCTCCTCGGTGTATGCGCAAGTGCCCAGAGCGTGCAGCAAAAGGCGGCTGGAAAGACTTTGGCGCGCAAGGCCCAGGCCGATTGCGATGCCCAGACCGCGAGAGTCGCCCGAACATTCACGGCAGTGGTCAAAGAAACCAGGGTGTACTCTGTTTTTTATTCACCGAAGTATACGAAGTGCCTGGCAGCGGTCTATCTTCCGATCAATAAAGAGCTCATCGCAGCCAGCATCATTAATCTGGACAGCGCGGGCGGAGCGCAACATATCGTTTGGGAAAATCTGTTTGGGAAACCATTCGATGCCATCTCAGAACTCGACCGCCAGATCGATAAGCTCAGTAAATGAAGAAGGCTTCGCTCCATGCTAGACACCAACCGGATTTGCCGGTTCGCCATCGCGGGGGTCTGCCTCGCGGCGTTCACGGTGGGTATCGTCTGGAATGTACTGTTCACGATCGCTGACCTTTATGCCCGCCGGAATCAGGCAGACGCTACCCGTATAGCCATGCGCTGGATGCCCGCCAACGCAGCCTATCCCGCGCAACTTGCCGATGAGCTTTATGCCAGCGACCCTGCGGAAGCGAAATCTCTGCTGCAGCGGGCGGTAAACCTCAACCGTTTCGACGCGGCAAGCTGGGTCAAGCTGGGCCTGCTATCCGAGGCGGCCAGCGATCTGCCCCAGGCCGAAAAATCTCTGTTGCAGGCAGCGAACGTGGATTCCACCTTTCTTCCCAGCTGGTCACTGGCAAATTTTTACTTTCGCCAACAAAATGCCGCCGGCTTCTGGCGCTGGGCGAAGAGCGCCGCGGAGATGGCGCCAGACGACGTCACTCCCCTTTTCCGCCTGGCTTGGTACGTCGATCCCAACGCTCAGGAGATTGAAAACCGGCTGCATATGAAAAGACCGGCCGTAGACGGCCAGTTTGTAAACTTCCTGCTGACGCAAGGTGACCCGCAAGCAGTCAAGGACGCGGCCCTGCATCTGCTGCGAACCAGCAACAAGCAGAGCATCGAAACCTTGTTGGGAGCTTGCGACTGGCTCCTCGAACACCAGCGCCCCGACCTGGCCTTGGCGCTGTGGAACGGCCTGGCGCCACGAATAGGCTCCCCACCGCTGGGGGCGAACTCCCCCGTGACCAACGGCGACTTTGGGAGATCGCCGCTCTCCCACGGTTTCGATTGGCATCTCGCGCCCGTGGATGGGGTGAGCTCCTTTTTAAACTCGAATCCGAACGCATTGGGCTTCGAATTCTCGGGAGAAGAGCCGGACAGTTTTCAGCTCCTCAATCAGACCGCTCCCGTGCATGGCAACACAACCTACGCCCTGACGGTTGACTACGAAACTTCCGGTATTCCCGCCGGCAGCGGGATTGCGTGGCTGGTGACCGATGCGCGAACGGGCGCGGTCCTGGCGAAGACTCCGAACCTGTCATCTGAACATAGGGGCGAGCAGGGAGACGCGGGAACAACCTGCTTCACCATCCCCCAGGAAACCGGGTTTGTGAATCTGTCGCTGCTTTACCAGCGGCAGCCGGGCACGGTACGGGTCGACGGGAAGCTTGCTCTGAAAGATGTGAGGCTCGCGACCGCCTCAAACGGGGCTTGCGCGGGAGAGAAAATCTCCAATTCCAAGGCTGCTTCTCCGGCCTCCTGAGACTACACTCAAGAAGCCAGCGATTGGAGGGTGATCGATCGTCTACCCGCCGGACGGACCGAGAGGTGACATGCCGCACCGCGAGGCGTATAAATGCGCCAACCTGTAGTGGTAGCTTGCCAGCGGCCCGCCGCAGACCGGATCAGGCTCCTTCGCGCATTCGCCATGACGCACAGCAAAACCATCCAACTTGTCTTCCACAGCCTTATCTTCCGCAGCCTTGTCTTCCGCAGCCTTGTCTTCCGCAGCCTGTTCCGTGGCGGTGGGGCCGTTTAGCAACGGGCGCGGGTTGCTGCTGGCTGCTCTTGGCTGGATGCCTATATGCCCAGCAATCCGACCGGGCCGTTGCCCCGGGCTCAAATCTTGAGTACGCCTACTCCAATCTGCCGACTCAGCCCGTGGGGCCTGACGACCTGCTGGCTGTCTCCGTCTATGATTCCCCGGAGTTGACACGCACGGTCCGGGTGGATGCCAACGGAAACATTCGTCTGCCTATGCTGAAAGACCCGATCATGGTGCGGAACCTGGTCCCATCCCAGGTGGAAACCACGATTGCCAAGTCTTTGACCCAGGGCAAGGTTCTGGTCGACCCCATCGTCACCGTAACCATCGTCGAGTACCAGAGCCGTCCGGTCAACGTGGTGGGAGCGGTGAAGAACCCGCTGGTCTTTCAGGCTACGCGGCCCATCCCCCTACTGGACGCAATCGCACGGGCGGGTGGGTTGAGGGAAGACGCCGGGTCGGATATTGTGGTGAGCCGCCAGGTGGTGCAGGATGGGAAACCGGCCAGGATCACGCAAACCATTCCAGTGCGAAAACTGATCGACAATGCCGACCCCACCGTCAACGTGATGTTGCATGGGGGAGAAGAAGTTCTGGTGCCGGAGGCATTAAAGATCTATGTGGTGGGGAACGTTAAGCGGCCAGGCGCGTACCCGGTACGCAGCGACGAGGAGACTACGATTTTGCAATTGCTGGCTCTCTCGGAGGGTTTGACCCCTTACTCTGCGAAAGTGGCGTATGTATATCGCCGGGCTCCTGGGGGCGCCAAGACCGAGGTTCCCATCGAGTTGGCGAAGATCATGGAGCGGAAATCGCCCGACGTGCCGTTGCAGGCAAATGACATCCTTTACGTTCCGGATAACAAAGGCCGGCGTCTCACCGCGCAAGCTATCGACCGGCTCGCCGGGTTAGGCTCCGCAACCGCCACCAACTACATTATCTGGCACTGAGACCGGCTCATGCGTAAAGAAGAGATCGCAATTCCGAATGAGAGACCCGACGAGAGTGCCAACGGTTTCGATACCAGGCCATTCTCACCGCGTGTGTTTCTTCCTGCGCCCGAAAGCGGACCGCACCTCAACGGTCCTTCGCTTTCGCAATATCTGTGGGTGGTCAAGCGTCACCGCTGGAAACTGCTCGGCTTTGTCGTTTTTTCCGTAATCGCTACGGTGATTGTTTCCAAACGGTTGACCCCGCTCTATGAGTCGACGGCGGTCATTGATATCGATCGCCAGACCCCAGCCGCGGTTTTGGGCAACGAGAGCACGGCGGCCGTCAACTCGGCGGACGTGGAGAACTATCTCACCACGCAGGAGCAAATCGTCCAGTCCGACGCTGTCCTGCGCCCGGTGGTTGAAAAATACCATCTGATGACGCCGGCTTTTCTCAAGTTGGCGAAAGACCCGATCCTCTCCTCCCGGCTGAAGGATGCACCGATTGAGCTCCGTGGGCTGAAGGTCACCCGTCCGTTGCACACATTCCTGCTGCTCATCAGCTACCGGTCTCCCGATCCGCAGCTTTCCGCCGATGTGGTGAATGAGATCGCCCGCAGCTATATACGTCACACGTATGACATTCGCTACCAGGCTGCTTCGCAGATGACCGGCTACATGGAGAAGCAACTCGAAGAACTGAAGGCCAAGATGGAGCAGTCCGCTGGCGCGTTGGCCAACCTCGAAAAAGATCTTGATGTGATCAATCCGGAGGAAAAGACCAACGTATTTTCCGCCCGATTGTTGCACCTCGATAACGATCTGACCGCAGCCGAGGTGGACCGGGCGGGGAAGGAAGCGGCGTTTAACGCAGTCAAGGGCGGCTCGCTGCCGGCCGCAGAGGCCTCTACCGAGGGCGAGCAGTTGCGCGCACTGGAAGCCAAGCTGAACGACGCAACCGAGAAGTTCGCCGAGGTTCAGACCCAGTTTGGTTCGACCCATCCTATATACAAGAAGGCTGCCAGCCAGGTGACCGAGTTGCAGTGGGAGATCGACGTGCTGCGACGGCGCATCGTGCAACGGGTGGGCATTGATTACCAACAGGCCGTAAATCGGGAGAGCCTCTTGCGCCGCGACATGGGCCAGGCCAAGGCCGAGTTCGACCAAATGAATGCGCGGTCGTTCGAATACAAGGCGCTCAAGCAGGAAGCGGATACCGATAAAGCGCTTTACGAAGAATTGATCCGGAAGATTCGCGAGGCTGGGATTAACGCCAGCTTTGAGAGCAGCTCGATTCGCCTGGCGGATGTCGCTCGTCCTGCGCTTTATCCGTCCTTCCCCAAGACGACGTTGAATGCCTTGCTCGCTTTGCTGGGATCGACCATCATCGGCCTGAGCATCATCTTCCTCATGGACGCGCTGGACACAACCGTAGTGGACAGCGAGCACCTGCAGCGAGAACTGCGGGTTCCCCTGCTTCCCTCGCTGCCCGTGGGCAAATTCACGATGGGCATTCTGCCGATGCAGGAGATGCCGGGAGGCCCGGAGGCCCGCTTTAACGGGATCTCCGTCAAGGAGACCCTGGCTGCGCCGAACGCTGCCTTCGATGAGGCCATCCGCACGCTGCGAAGCTCCATCCTGCTTTCCGCCGGCCTGGAGCATCACCCGAGGAGCATCCTGGTCACGTCCGCCTCGCCGGGTGAAGGAAAGTCCACCATCGCGCTGTATCTGGCCGCAGCGCACAGCCAACAGCAACGCAGAACGCTCTTGATTGACGGTGATATGCGCCGGCCGGTCATCAAGCTGGGAGTTTCCAACGACCGCGGTCTTTCCGATGTAGTGAATGGAACCATGCACTGGAAAGAAGCCGTCCAGACGCCTTATGCCTACCCGGATCTCGATATTCTTTCGGCCGGTCCTTCGTCGCGCCGGGTGGCGGACCGGATCGGCATGGTGCTGCGCTCGATCCTCGATGAGGCGGAGCGTGAGTACGACCTGGTGGTGATTGATTCACCGCCGCTGCTAGGCTTTGCGGAACCGCTGGAGATTGCCGCGCTCGCCGACAGTGTGATCATCGTGGCCCGGGCCGGACGTACCAACCGGAGCGCGGTCGCCAGCGTGGTAGAACAACTGAAACGAGTGCGCGCCAATATCATCGGCATTGTGCTCAATGGCGTCCGGGCAGATATGAGCTCGCAGTATTACTACTACAGCCCTCGCTACTACAGCCACTACACGAGTCGCGATCGCTAAGCGGCG